>CAWITT010000034.1:0-24891 GCA_963839025.1 uncultured Acidobacteriaceae bacterium | reverse complement strand
TGGCCAGAGACGGGATCGAACCGCCGACGCCGGCCTTTTCAGGGCCGCGCTCTACCACTGAGCTATCTGGCCTCGGGGAACTCGAGGGCGCTGCTTCCGCCTCATTGTGTCTGAGTCCCGCAGGGTGGCGACACGGCACAAGCAACAAGAGTCAGTATAGCAATCGTCTCGCGGTGCGCAAAACCTCCCCCTCCGGCCTAGCAACCTCCCCCTCCGGCCTGGCAACCTCCCCCTCCGGCCTAGCAGCCTCCCTAGGCGCCGCCTCCGGGAACGCGCATTTACACTGCAAGAAGCGACGCATGCGCATTGTCCTCACCAGCTTCGGCACCCTCGGCGATATCCATCCCCTCATCGCCTGGCGTTCGAGCTGCAGCGCCGGGGCCATCATCCCGTTCTCGCGGTTCAGCCCTCTTCCGTCCGAAAATCGTTTCCCTGGGCTTGGAGTTGCCCCGTCGGCCCCATCCTCGATCCGGAAGACAACCAACTGGTGGCCATGTTGATGGATATTCGCAAGGGGACGGAGCGCACCCTGCGCGAGATTCTGTTTCCCGCCATTCGCCAAAGCTACCGGGAATTGCTCGCAGCCGTTCCAAGGGAAAGGGGGCGCCGACCTGATGCTCGCTGGGAACTGGTCTACCAGGCCCCCATCGTGGCCGAGGTCACGGGGATCCCGTGGGCCTCGCATGTGCTGGCGCCGCTGTCGTTTTTTTCCCGCTACGATGCGCCGGTGCTGCCGCCTTATCCCATGTTGGCACGCCTGCAACCGGCCTTGCCCGGAATGGGAAGAGTGATCGCCCGCTTCGCCCGTTGGGTAACGCGGAGCTGGCCTGAGCCGATCTATCAGCTACGGTCCGAATTGGGACTGGGCCGTGGCCCGGATCCTATCTTCGAAGCCAAGCATTCGCCCTATCTGGTGCTGGCCATGTTTTCGCCGTTGTTGGGCGAGCCCCAGCCCGATTGGCCGGTTGCCACCAAGGTGACCGGCTTCGTTTTCTACGATGGCGACGCGGGCCATCGGGATCTGCCCATGGAGCTGAAAGCTTTCTTCAGCAGGGGCCGCCGCCGCTGGTTTTTACGCTGGGCTCGGCAGCGGTTCTCGATGCCGGAGACTTTTACCAGCAAAGCGTGCTGGCCGCGGGGTTGACCGGCCAGCGCGCCGTGTTGCTGGTGGGCAGCGACCCGCGCAATCTTCCCGACGAGATTCCAGAGAATGTGTGTGTGGCCAACTACGCGCCCTATTCCAAACTTTTCCCTCGCGCCTCGGTGATCATTCACCAGGGCGGGGTGGGCACAACCGCGCACGCACTGAGCTCCGGCAGGCCCATGCTGGTGATGCCCTATAGCCACGACCAGCCGGACAATGCGCGTCGCGTGCGCCGCCTGGGCGTGGCGCGGGTGATCCGCCGCCGCCGTTACACCGCCGAACTGGCTGCGCGCAAGATCACGATCTTCCTGGAAAAGAGGCGCATGCGGCGGCGTGCGGCCAGGATCGGCGAGCAGTTGCGCAGGGAAGACGGATTGAAGGCTGCCTGTGATGCGCTCGAAGCACTGGGCAAAGATTCGTAGCCAGCAGCAGTAACGAGCTGAGAAAAACCTCGTCTGTATATAAGTCGCTACCAACGGTACGGATTCTAAGCGCTTTGGGGAGCGAACCTCACCCAGCAACTTTTCCGCAACCCGGAAAGTCAGTCCCTTTCCGGAAACGCGAAGAGAGATCGGTGGATCGAGAGGATGAACACCAGCACACGTGGTTAAATGCATTACCTATGGCTGAAGAAGACCTAGCCTTGCGGCTACTAGCCGGCGCACTCCCGCAACTCCAAGCATCGTTCCAGGATCTGCCCGTCCGCGCACAGCCAGCGCCCGCGATCGAAGCCATGGCCGCGGTCATGAGCCAAGTCGCGGAGAGAATGGCAGACAACTATCCCTACTTCCATCCTCTTTACGCCGGGCAGATGCTCAAGCCGCCTCACCCGCTCGCCAGCGCCGCTTATGCGTTGGCCATGTACCTCAATCCAAACAATCACGCACTCGACGGCGGCCGTGCCAGCTCGCGCATGGAAGTGGAAGCGGTTCGCGCAATTGCCGCAATGTTTGGCTGGACAAATTTTCTGGGACATCTCACCAGCGGCGGAACCTTTGCCAACCTGGAGGCGCTCTGGGTCGCAGGCCAACTGGCTCCCGGCAAGCGCATCGTCGCCTCGGAGCAGGCGCACTACACTCACGGCCGAATCAGCGCTGTCCTGGGCTTGCCCTTCACGAATGTGGCGTCCGATCACAGGGGCCGGATGGACTTGGCGGCGCTTGAGTCTGCTCTTCAAAGAGGAGACGTTGGCACCGTTGTGGTGACGCTGGGTACGACTGCTACCGGCGCTGTCGATCCTCTGCACGCAGTGCTCGCGCTGCGCGAACGTTATTCGTTTCGCGTGCATGTGGACGCCGCCTACGGAGGATATTTCACCCTCATCTCGTCTTTGGACGAGGAGGCCACGCGCGCGTTTGCTTGCCTGGAACAGGCCGACTCGATCGTCGTAGACCCGCACAAACACGGGCTACAACCGTACGGATGTGGATGCATTCTTTTTCGCGAGCCGGCGATTGGCCGCTTTTACAAACACGATTCGCCGTATACTTACTTCACTTCTCACGATCTTCATTTGGGCGAAATTAGTTTGGAGTGCTCACGCGCCGGTGCATCGGCGGTCGCATTGTGGGCAACGCAGCAGTTGTTGCCGCTCATCAAAGACGGAGAGTTTGCCCAGGGCCTGAGCGATAGCCGCGAGGCGGCGATGCGAATGCACAAGAAAATAAGCGCGGATGAGCGCTGGGTGTCGGCCTTTGCGCCACAGCTCGACATCCTGGTTTGGGCTGTGCGTGATGGCAGCGTGGCCGCATCGTCCCGTCTGGCGCAGGAAATCTTCGCCGCCGCGGCCGGCGAAGATCTTCATCTCGCCCTGGTGCAACTACCTGGAAGATTTTTCCCGCCTGGTTCATGGCCTGACCAAACCGGTAACGTCACTTGCCTGCGTTCTGTGCTGATGAAGCCGCAACACCTCGATTGGCTGGAAACCATCTGGAGCAAGTTAAGCCAAGTGACAAATAAGGTTCTGGCCAAGAACCCCCCAATAAATGCAAAATGCGCTTGCTGAAAATTAAATCGAGCGAAATGCGCTCCCACAGAAGCACTAGTGGATTCGACAGAAGTATCAGTTTGATTGGTGATAAAAGCCAGGCAGTCGATGGTTAGAATAGACGTACTTTCGGACAAGCAGTAACCATAGGCACGGTTGACGGGAAAGAATCAGCGTAGGCCTGCACTTCAATTCAGTTAGCGCCAGGTCACGTAGTGGCAAACAGGGAGAGACGCAGGATGCATTTTTCGAACCAGCAGCGCGATTTTTCTTCGATGGGCCTCTCTGAACGCGGAGGGGTTGTAGCGTACTTTTCCATGGAAATCGCCATCGCACCCGACATGCCCACTTACAGCGGCGGACTCGGAGTGCTCGCAGGAGACACCATGCGGTCCGCAGCCGACCTTGGTTTAGGGCTGTGCGCCGTCACCCTACTTCACCGCAAAGGCTACTTTCAACAGCATCTCGATGCCAGGGGATTACAGAGCGCCGAAGACCAACCTTGGCCGCTCGAAAAAATGCTCCTGCTCGAAGACGCCACCGTTGAGGTAGTGATTGAAGATCGTCCTGTCGTCGTTCGCGCATGGCGATACGATCTCGAGGGGGTAACCGGGCATACCATCCCGATCTACCTCCTCGATACCGATCTGCCGGAAAACGATTCTCGCGATCGGGTGCTTACCGACCATCTCTATGGTGGCGATACCGACTATCGCTTGCGCCAGGAAGCGGTTCTGGGAATCGGCGGGGTGCGCATCCTCGAAGCTTTGAATTACGAGGTAAACGTATACCACATGAACGAAGGCCACGCCGCGCTGCTGACGGTGGGCCTGATGGAACTTCAACTGGGTGGCCAGCGGAACGGCCTCATTGAAGAGCGGGACAAACAGGCTGTCCGCGACCGCTGCGTATTTACGACCCACACCCCGGTGCCCGCCGGACACGATCGCTTTTCCAAGGAGCAGGCGTACCGGATTCTCGGCCCGCAAGTTGCCAGCCTTTTGGAGCGGATGGGTGGCTTCCACGACGGCATGCTCAACATGACGTATGTGGCGCTGGCCTCGTCACGCTTTGTCAACGGTGTTGCCATGCAGCACGGCAAAATCTCGCGGGAGATGTTCCCGGATTATGAGATCGACGCCATCACCAACGGAGTGCACGCGGCCACCTGGACCGCTCCTCCTATGCAGGCCATCTTCGATCGCAGCATCTCGCGCTGGCGCAAAGACAACTTTCAATTTCGTTATGCCATCGATGTTCCCTTGCGCGAAATCGAGAGGGCACACGCGCAATCGAAGCGCACCCTCATCGACATGGTTGCCGAGCGCACCGGGATCACCCTGCGCAGCAACGTCTTCACTATCGGTTTCGCCCGCCGCGTGGCTACCTACAAGCGAGCCGATCTGCTGCTCACCGATCCTGAGCGGTTGGTTCGCCTCGCGGAAAAATTCCGCGGCATGCAGATTCTCTTCAGTGGCAAAGCCCATCCTCACGATGAACCAGGCAAAAAGCTCATCCAGGAGATTTTCCAGGTGGCAAACAGCTTGGATTCGGATGCGCTCAAGATTGTGTACCTGGAAAACTACGAATGGAAGTTGGCGTCCATGCTCACCGCGGGTGTCGATCTGTGGTTGAACACTCCGCGCCGTCCCTTCGAGGCATCGGGCACCAGCGGCATGAAGGCGGCGCTCAACGGTGTCCCCAGCCTTAGTGTTCTTGACGGTTGGTGGGTGGAGGGCTGCATCGAAGGCGTCACTGGCTGGGCCATACCCGACAGTGATTCACCGGAAGACGAGGTCGCCAGCCTTTACGAGCGACTGGAGTCAACCATCCTTCCCCTCTATTACGGCAACCCGGAGCAATGGCGCACCATCATGCGTTCCACGATTGCGCTCAATGGCTCATTCTTCAACACCCATCGCATGCTTCAGGAGTACATCTCAAACGCCTACTATCCGGACAAGAACGTCAGCATCTCCAGCGACGCGCTCGAGTCCGCCCTCGCGAAGTAGGTCTGTTCACCTCAAAAGCCGGACAGGTCAAGCCTGTCCGGCTTTTTTACGTCTACTGGCAAAGAATAGCGGATGGGAAGCGTTTGGCTACAAAATGTTACAGGGATCTACGCTTCCGGATTCTGAATCAACTTCCCACACAGAACATCCCACACTGTGGGAGTGGGGAGCAAAGCGGTTTTCCCCTCGAATGCAACTTTCGTCGTGCAAAACCGTATAATTTGAGTGTGGCCGTGAATTTTGCCCCAAAGCCCCATTCCGCAAAGAGGGTTCAGCAAACTTCCTGGAAAGCCCGAAAGACGCGTTAACAACCTATTCGCCTGTACTTCCGCCTGGGCTTGCCAGGTCTTTGCCGGGCATTCCAACCGCCCTATGGAGTGAGTAGCAAATGTGGATTGTTCGTCTCGCGTTACGGCGCCCTTATACCTTCGCCGTATTCGCGCTGTTGTTGCTGATCCTTGGGCCACTCTCGATCCTGAACACCCCGGTCGATATTTTTCCCAACATTAATATTCCGGTGGTGAGCATTGTCTGGCAGTACCAGGGCCTATCAGCCGTGGATTTGGCTAACCGCATCGTCACTCTGACCGAACGGACGTTGACCACCACGGTCGACAATATCGAGCACATCGAATCGCAAACGCTGGACGGCGTGGCGGTGGAAAAAGTCTACTTCCAGCCGCACGTGAACGTGGCCACCGCCATCGCGCAGATCACGGCGATCTCCCAGACGCAGCTGCGGCAGCTTCCCCAAGGCACCACCCCGCCTCTCGTTATCGTCTACACCGCATCGAGCGTACCCATCCTGCAGCTTGGCCTCTCGGGTGAGGGCCTCTCCGAACAACAACTGAACGATTTCGGCCTGAATTTCATCCGCACTCAGCTGGCTACCGTCGAAGGCGCCTCCAGCCCCTTTCCCTACGGCGGCAAGCAGAGAGAGGTGATGGTCGATCTGAACCTTCAGGCGCTTCAGGCTCGGGGGCTATCCCCGAACGATGTCGTGAATGCCCTCGGCGTCCAGAATCTGATTTTGCCTTCGGGAACCATGAAGGTGGGCAATTTCGAGTATCAACTGGCTACCAACAGCGCCCCCACGACGATCGAGGGGCTGAACGATATTCCCATCAAGAGCATCAATGGGGCAGTCGTCTATGTCAAAGACGTGGCCCATGTGCGCGATGGTTTTCCGCCGCAAACCAATATCGTTCGCGTGGATGGCCAGCGCGCCAGCCTGATGACCGTGCAGAAGAACGGGAACGTTTCCACCCTGGACATCATTTCGCATATCCGGACCCTCCTGCCGATCATTGCGTCATCCCTGCCCCCGCAGTTGAGGATAACCCCGTTGTCCGATCAATCGATTTTTGTGCGCGGCGCCATCGGGGGTGTGGTGCGCGAGGGCATCATCGCCGGCTGCCTCACCGGGGTCATGATCCTGGTCTTTCTGGGCAGCTGGCGTAGCACCCTCATCATTGCCGTTTCCATCCCTCTTTCCATTCTTGTCTCCTTGATTGTGCTCAGCGCGCTGGGCGAGACCATCAACATCATGACCCTGGGTGGGCTGGCGCTGGCGGTCGGCATCCTGGTCGATGACGCCACGGTAGAGATCGAGAACATCAATCGAAATTTGGAAGAAGGCAAAGAGGTGGAGCAGGCGATCCTGGACGGCGCCGCGCAGATCGCCATTCCCGCTTTTGTTTCCACCCTTTCAATCTGCATTGTCTTTGTGCCCATGTTTTTCATGGGAGGGGTCGCCAAGTTTCTCTTTGTGCCGTTGGCGGAAGCCGTCATTTTTGCCATGCTGGCTTCGTATTTCCTCTCCCGCACCGTGGTTCCGACCATGGCCAAGTACCTGCTGCAGGAACATGACCCGGCGAGCGAGAAGCAGAAATATCAAAGCCGCAATCCGCTGGTGCGCGCCCAGCTGGCGTTCGAGCACAGGTTTGAGCAGCTTCGCACTTTTTATTTTCGCGTGTTGCAGCTGGCCATCGGGCACAGCACGATCTTTCTTATCCTGTTTTTCGTTTTTACGATCGGCTCGTTTGCCCTGCTTTACCCCTGGCTGGGACAGGACTTCTTTCCTTCCGTGGACGCCGGCTCATTTAAACTCCATGTTCGCGCACCTACCGGCACCCGTATCGAAGAAACGGCACGCCTGTGCGATCAAATCGACAATGCTATTCGCCGCGAGATCCCCAAACAAGAAGTCGTCAGCATCATCGACAACATCGGCATTCCGTTCTCTGGAATAAATCTCTCCTACACCAGCAGCGGGGTGGTGAGCGCGGCCGACGCCGACATTACGGTGCAGTTGACCGAAAAGCACCATCCGACTGATGACTATGTGCAGGATCTCCGCGCCAAGCTCAACGATGAGTTCCCGGGCACGATTTTCTACACCTTGCCGGTGGATATGGTGACCCAGATCCTGAATTTCGGTCTGCCCGCACCGATCGACATCCAGGTCGTCGGGCACGACGTTCAGGGCAATCGCGAATTCATTGATCGCCTGCTGAAGGATGTTAGCTACGTGCCAGGTACGGCCGATCTGCGGATTCAGCAGCCGTTCAACACCCCACATTTTCTGGTGAATGTCGACCGGACCAAAGCGCAGGACATCGGGTTGACCCAGCGGGATGTGGCCGGCAGCTTGCTCGCCTCCACCGCCGGCAGCTATCAGACCGCTCCTACGTTCTGGCTGGATCCGAGAAATGGTGTCAGTTACAACATTTCGGCCCAAACTCCACAGTACGACTTGCAATCTCTGATAGACCTGGAAAACATTCCCGTGACGGGCAGCGGCACTCTGAACACGGTGAGCCCTAGCCCTTTTCTCTCCGTAGGCGCAGCCAGCCTCACCCCGGTGGGAACCGGAGCCACTCCTTCGACCGCCTCTGGAGTCGCGCCGATCCAGATTCTGGGTAATCTGTCCAACATCGTTCGCGGCGCAGAGCCCACCACTATCAGCCACTACAACATCGCTCCGGCGCTGGATATTTATGGCAACGTGGTGAACAGCGACTTGCGTAGCGTGTCGGAAAAGATTGCCCAAATCGTCGCCCAGCATCGCAAGGAACTGCCCCGCGGTTCGCAGATACAAATCCGCGGCCAGGTGGAGACGATGAACTCCTCATTTATCGGCCTGACCAGCGGCCTGGCCTTTTCCATCCTGCTGGTTTACCTGCTCATCGTGGTGAACTTTCAGTCCTGGCTTGATCCCTTTATGATCATTGCCGCGCTGCCGGCCGCGTTATGCGGCATCGTTTGGATGTTGTTCATTACCGGAACCCACATCAGTGTGCCGGCGCTGACTGGTTCCATCATGACCATGGGTGTGGCGACGGCAAATTCCATCCTGGTGATCAGTTTTGCCCGCGAGCAAATGGAAATAAACGCGGGCGATGCGTACGCAGCCGCGCTGCAGGCGGGATATACCCGCTTCCGGCCGGTGCTGATGACCGCGTTAGCCATGATGATTGGTATGGTGCCCATGGCCCTCGGCTTGGGCGACGGGGGCGAACAAAATGCTCCGCTGGGCCGGGCGGTCATCGGCGGATTGCTGTTGGCGACCGCGGCCACCCTGTTTTTCGTGCCGACTTTGTTCAGCGTCATCCACGGATGGCTGGCAGCTCGTAGAAAGCGGACCGCGGCTGCCGCAGGCCCGACAGATCTGGAAGACTAGCAATAACCCCGGAGAGAGTGTGGAAATGGATCAGGAAAGAAGAAACGAGCAGGCGCAAACGGCGGGTCAGGAACACGGTACGATTCCTGATGCTCCGCCGCTGTCCGGGCGCGTAGCCGTTATCTTGATCGTGGTTCTTGTCATCCTGTCGGTGGTGGTGGGGATCGCCGGCATTGTCCCCCGGGTGCGCGCCCGCACCACCCTCGAGAACCGGACGAATACGCTCGCCGCACCTACCGTGATCACGATTTCCCCACAGCAGGGTAAAGTCGAGCGAGAAGTCATTCTGCCCGGCAACATGTATGCCTTCAGCGATGCTTCGCTCTATGCCCGGACCGATGGTTATCTGAGCAAGTGGTATTTCGACATCGGCAGCCATGTCAAAAAGGGACAGTTGCTGGCGGTGATCAGTTCCCCTGAGGTCGACAAGCAGCTGCTGCAGGCACGCGCAGATTTGGCGACAGCGGAAGCTACTGCGGGCCTGGCCAAAACCAACTCCAGCCGGTATCAGGGTTTGCTCACGCAAAATGCGGTTTCCAAGCAGGATACCGACACCTTCGTCAGCCAGGCGGCTTCCACCAGCTCGGCGGTCAAGTCGGCCCAGGCGAATGTGGAGCGGCTGCAGGAACTGCAATCGTTCGAAAAAATCTATGCCCCGTTCAGCGGAACGATTACCGCGCGCGGGGTCGATGTGGGGCAGCTGATCAACGCGGGCGCGGGCACGCAGATGTTTCGCATTTCCGACATCAGCACTCTGCGTGTGTACGTGAATGTTCCCCAAGTCTATTCTCAGGTCGCGGTCCAGGGCACCAAGGCGCGGCTTACGCTCACCGAATTTCCAGGGCAGATCTTTACCGGCAAGCTGGTGCGCACGGCCAAGGCGATCGATCCCAGTTCACGCACCCTGCTGGTCGAAATCGATGTAGATAACCACAACGGCAAGCTCCTGCCTGGGGCCTACACCTCCGTCCACCTGGATGTACAAAACGCCGTTGTCCCCTTCATCATTCCTGTTTCCGCACTGATCTTTCGCGGCTCTGGATTGCAGGTGGGGACGGTCGTCGCGGGACCGAACGGAGATCAGTCCAAGCTCGTCACCGTGAAGCTCGGCGAAGATGATGGGTCGACTGTCCAGGTCGTCGATGGCCTCGACGCTCAGTCGCGCGTTATCGAAAATCCGACCGATTCGCTGATCGATGGGGAGCCGGTACGTGTGGTGCACCCAGCGAAAGCAGGGGGCGGGCCCGAATGAAGCAAGGCCGTTTTTTGCTGGCGGGAAGCCTTCTTGCCTTGCTGGCTGGTTGCACCGTCGGCCCCAATTATCATAGGCCCGATGCTGCGACGGCCCCAGCCTTCAAGGAGAGCGCTGTCGTGCCGCCGCCCGACCTTCCCAACGGCGGATGGAAGCAGGTCACTCCGAACGACAGCGCCATACGGCCCAATTGGTGGGAGATCTATCAGGACCCGCAGTTGGACAAGCTAGAGCAGCAGGTTGCGGTCTCCAACCAGACGCTCAAAGCTTCGTATGAGCAGTACATGCAGGCCCGGGCGGCGATCCAGTATTACCGCTCCCAGTACTATCCGACGGTGCAGGTTGGGCCCTCGGCTTCCCGCGATCGCCAGTCGCAGAACCGCCCGCTGTATGTCCCGGGCAGTAAGACAACTTACAACGATCTGTTTTTGCAGGGCCAAGTCGCATGGGAGCCAGACCTCTGGGGAAGCATTCGCCGCGCCGTAGAGGCACAACGGGCGACTGCCCAGGCCACAGCGGCTGACTTGGCCAATGTCGATTTGAGCCTGCGCTCAGAGCTGGCGATGGATTACTTCGAGTTGCGCGGCCTGGATACCCAGCAACGGCTGCTCGACAACACCGTGCAGCAATTCGATCAGTATTTGCAACTGACCAAGACCCGCTTCACCGGCGGAGTCGCCACCGACTCGGATGTAGCACTGGCGCAAACCCAGCTTGATCAGACTCGGGCTCAGGCTATTGATGTAGGGGTCGCGCGGGCTCAGTATGAGCATGCCATCGCCACCCTTACCGGAACTCCGGCCTCCAGTTTTGGATTGGCGCCTGCGCCGCTCGATTTGCCATTGCCGCAGGTGCCGGTGGGTGTGCCTTCGCAGTTGTTGGAACGTCGTCCTGACGTGGCCGCTGCGGAACGGCGCACGAACGCGGCCAACGCCCAGATAGGGATCGCGATCGCAGCGTACTACCCCACCATCAATATCACCGGCACCGGTGGCTTTGAGAGTAGGAGCGCAAGCACCCTGATCCAGGGGCCAAGTTCGCTCTGGTCACTTGGAGGCTCGGCGGTGGAGTTGCTGTTCGATGCCGGCCGCCGTCATGCCCTGACCGAAGAAGCTAAGGACACCTATGAGCAGAATGCGGCCAACTACCGGCAGACCGTGCTGCAAGCCTTCCAGGAAGTTGAGGACAGTCTTTCCGGCCTGCGCATTCTCAACGGCGAATCGGTAGCGCAGCAAAGGGCAGTAGACTCGGCACGGCGTTCCTTGCAGATTTCGACCAATCGCTACAAGGGCGGCGTCACCACGTATTTAGAGGTGATCACGGCACAGACAACACAGTTGTCGAACGAGCGAACTGCCGCTGACATCACCACCCGCGAGTTTGCCGCCAGCGTACAGCTCATCAAGGCGCTGGGCGGAGGCTGGGACACGACAAAACTGCCTACCCCCTGATTGGTAAGGGCAGAGCTTTTAGAGTCTGCGCGAGAATCGGAAACGAAACCTGATGGGTGCCCCATGTTCGCATTAGCGTACGTGGGCCGATTACGAATTCTTCGAATGCTTTCACTCGACGAGCAAAAAATTGGAAAGGCTTCGCCGTCCTTTTCGGCCCACGTACGCTGGCGCGAACATGGGGCACCCATCAGGTTTCGTTTGGTTCTTCAGTTCCGATTCAACCCTATGAATTCGGCAGCGAACCGGTAGTAAACACCTGTTCCGCCAGGCCGCCCGCGATACGGTAAATCACAAACTCGCGATCGCGGCTACTGCGCAATTCAAAAATCAGATCTCCTCGATTATTCGCTCTCGCATCCACAGCGTCGACCAACCGCATTTTCGGTGTCACATCCAAGTGGTCGTCATCCGTGACCGACTTGAACAGCACCTTAGGCACCCCGTTAAAATCCGGCTGCGCGATGAGGGTGACGTATTTCACCTTGCCCGCGCGATTCTGTGTTTCCCCGGAAAACACCAGCGTCGCTCCGCCGCTATAAGTCAGCTCATAGGCCTTAAAGCGCTCATTGGCAAACACATACTTCGGGGTGGTTGGCGGTGGCGTTGTGCTCGGCTTCTTTCGCGGGGTCGATGTCGTGGCGGCATGCGGCTTGGCCGGGGTTTTCGCTGGAGGCTCGCTGGCTGCGACCGCGTCCCCGGCGGCAAGCTCCATTTGCTGCTGCATCTTTGCCGCGTCCCCGGGGTCGGGCCACAGATACAAAAACGGATGAGGTTCGCCCTCCCCGGTATCGGAAACCGCGATCATTTGCTGCAGACTCGATGGGACGCCCGTCAGCTGAGCAGGTTGATACTCGTCCTTAGGCGTCTGCTGGCCGTGCGCCATGTGCGGCCGATCCGGATCAGCCCCACCCAGAGGAGTTTCGGGCGACGGCCCGGTTGTGTTGCTGGAGGCAGTTGAGGCCCCACTCGATGAGTCGGAGTGCTTATGCAGAGTGGGCCGATCCGGGTCGGACGGTGGATTGCTGGAGGCTGAGGAATTGGTCGAGGACGAGGATGAGGAGGAATCCGATGACGAATCCGCGCGTCTGCGCAGGGTAGGGCGATCGGGGTCTGAGGATTGCGAATTGCCGGAGCCCGAGCTATTGGACGAAGACGAGTCCGACGACCCAGAACCGCCGCTAGAATCGCGGCCCTTGAAATGAGGCTTCCCGTCCGCCGCGTCTGTCACCTCATGGGTGTTCTTGCCTTGCTTGGCAGGCCGCGCCGCCCGCTTGACCGGAGCAGCCATGGGTTTCCATGCGCCATAGCCGAACCAGTAGCCCTGCACGTCCTGGGCGGTGTTGACATCGAACAGCCCCCGGGCCACCCCTGCATCCTGCAGCACGTACTCCGTTCCCGGTTCCAGGGCCAGAGGTTCCGGCTTAGCCAGGTACAGCCCACCCGGTTGATACTTTTCGCCGTCAAAGACGGAAATAGGAATGATCCGGCTGGCGCTAGGCTTCCCGACTTCCCCGGTCCACTCGAGTACGGCCACGGCACGCACAGTGGGGGCCGTTTTCTTTTTGCTTTCGACACGTCCGGGGTACTGCGCCCATGCGGTGGCGGCCAAGACTGCCAGCACCGCCAAGCTGCACGCGACTTTTGTCGTCATGGAATAATCTCGTTGCATCGCATCTCGTTGTGGGGAGGGACTCTTTTCATGGAAGTGAACGACACCGTAGCCGACTTCACGCTGCAAACCGATGAAGACAAGACCGTACACCTGAAGGATTTCACCGGCAAGCCCGTCGTGCTTTTCTTCTATCCCAAGGCGGACACCCCCGGCTGCACGATTGAAGCTTGCGGATTTCGTGACGTCTTCAAGAAGATACAGCAGGCCGGAGCTGTCGTTCTGGGTATCTCACGCGACACGCCCAAGGCGCAGAAAAAATTCAAGGAAAAGTACGACTTGCCGTACACCCTCCTTGCAGATGTAGACGAAGTAGTTTGCAAACAGTTTGGCGTTCTGAAGGAAAAGAACATGTATGGCAAGAAAGTGATCGGCATAGAGCGGACTACTTTCCTTATTGGCCCCGATCAGAAGCTGCTAAAGATCTTTCCTAAGGTCAAGCCGGAGGGGCACGCGGAAGAAGTCCTTGCTGCCGTCAAAGCGGCCCATGGCTGATGCCAGCGGCCCGGCAGCCTTGGTTCCCCGCAGCTTCTATCAGGATTCTCCAGACTTGGTGGCGCAAAAGCTCCTGGGGAAGCTGCTGGTGCGGGGCGGGATGGTGGGCCGGATTAGCGAAGTAGAAGCCTATTTCGGCGAGGCCGATCGGGCCGCCCACTCCTTTGCCGGCAAAACGGCGCGGAATGCCGTGATTTTCGGGCCCCCCGGCCATGCCTACGTGTACTTCGTCTACGGCATGCACTATTGCCTCAACGTCTCCTGCGAACCGGAGGGGCGTGCCGGCTGCGTGCTGTTCCGGGCCCTTGATCCGGTTTGCGGACTGCAGGCCTCGACTTTCGGGCCGGGGCGGTTATGCCGTGCATTCGGGATCACCCGGGATCGTGACAACGGCGTAGACTTCACCTCGCCTGACTCCGATCTCCAGATTCAGGACGACGGCTTCGTGGCTGACGAAGTCCTGATCACCCCGAGGATCGGAATCACGAAGGATGCGGATCGTCTCGCGCGCTACGTGTTGGCGGAGAAAACGTCCTCAAAGCGGCGGGGGAAGAAAGTACTGCTTGCCCTTGATCGGCTCGGATAGCCGCTTGAGCAGCCGGGCCAGATCCTGCGGCCGATTGACGAAGTCGATCTCCGTGGTGTCCACCACCAGGAGGTCACTGGCCGTGTAGTGGAAGAAAAAGTGCTCATAAGCTTTAGCCAACTGCTCGACATAGACCTCACTGATCGCCTGCTCCTGCTCCACCCCTTTTCGCTTGAGGCGCTGCATCAGCACTTCGGGTGACGCCTGCAGATAGATGACCAGGTCCGGGGTAGGCACTTCTCGCCGAAAGATCTGGTAGTAGCGGTTGTACAGCTCGAGTTCGGCGTCGGAGAGATTGAGGTAGGCGAACAGCTTGTCTTTTTCGAAAAGGTAATCGGCCACGATCGGCCAGGGTTCGCTGGCTGCCAGGTCGATCGCCGCTTGGCGCATCTGCTCGTACCGTTCCGCCAGAAACCACATCTGCGTGGGAAAGGCCATACCGCTCAATTCCTGGTAGAAGCGATCCAGGAAAGGGTTATTTTCCGGTTCCACGATGTGGCGGGCGTGCAGGGTTTCGGCCAGAATTTTGGCCAAAGTCGATTTGCCGACGCGGATCGGTCCTTCGACAGCGATGAATCTGGGCGGCTCAAGAAGCTCTGCCATGCCGAAAAGCCGAAGATAACACAGTTAAACTCATGAAGCATGCTCATCACCGCAGGTCTGATCACCGGTCTAGCGGCGGGTGGATATGCCTATGCCGCCAACTGGCCCACCTCACAGATTTTCGGGCGCACCATTCTCGCCGGCTCTGACGTCCGGCAGGTCGCGCTCACTTTCGACGACGGCCCCAATGATCCCTATACGCTCCAGCTCATGGAATTGCTGGCTCGCCACCAGGTGAGGGCAACCTTCTTCCTGATCGGCAGCTTTGTCCGCCGGCATCCTGAAATTGCCCGCGCCTTGCGTCAAGCGGGCCATGCGCTGGGGAACCACACCATGACCCATCCTTCGCTGCTCTGGGAGCGGCCTGCGCGGGTGCGCGAGGAACTTGCTGCCTGCAACGCGGCCATCGAGGACGCGACCGGGGAATCCGTGCGTTTCTTTCGACCGCCCTTCGGAGCGCGACGGCCGGATGTGCTCCGCGCGGCTGCCGAACTGGGGCTAACGCCGGTAATGTGGAATGTGACCGCGCACGACTGGGATGCGACGGAACCCGACTCGCTGGCAGCGAGGGTGCAAACCGGCATTCGCCGCAATCAGCGCCGGCGCAAGGGCAGCAACATCCTGCTCCACGACGGTGGCCATAGACATGTGGGCGTTGACCGGTCCGTCACCTTGGCCGCCACCGCGATGCTGTTCGAATCCTGGGCCGGGACTACGATGCAGACTGTCACCGTGGATGTCTGGCGATAGAAAACCCATAGCCGCAGTCGTCATCCAGAAGGGGGAAATCCATTGACACAGGCCCAGCCCGGTTCCTACCCTTGAGAGCATGGAAGTTCACTTTCCCGTCGACCTGCAAGCAAACTTTCCCGCCTTGCCTCGGAGCTGGGCCAGGACAGCGAGACTTTAGTGGTGGAAGCCGTCGAGCGCATGGTCAACCACTACGAATGGTTCCTGACTGAGGTGGACAAGGGCCTGGCGCAAATCGAGAGCGGGAAAACCTTGAGCCATGAAGAAGTCGGTGCACGCCTTGACAAGTACCTAACTCGAAAACAATCGCCCGTTTAATGCAACTCAGATGGACGGAGGAAGCAGAAGCCGACCTTAGACGCATTGCGGACTTTCTCTTTGAAGAAGCGCCGGGGCATGCCCCGCGCATTGTGCAGGCAATCTATGACGCTTCGGCATCTTTGCTGACTCTTCCAGCCCGTGGACGACCAGGCAAAAAAACAGGGCACCCGCGAGCTGGTACTGACTTCTTTGCCGTATCTAGTCGTCTACATCGTGACCGGCGACATCATCTATATCGCCCGTATTCTGCATGGCGCGCAGAAGTGGCCGTGACCGGCTTTCAGGCCCTCACCTGCATCGATGCGAAGGCGTTACGAGCGGCCGCGACCGTATAGTCGATGTCGCTCTCCGTGTGAGCCGCGCTGAGGAAAGCCGCTTCGAACTGCGAACCAGGGAGCCATACCCCCTGCTCCAACATCGCCCGATGAAACCGTCCGAAAGCCTCCGTGTCCGACTTGGCCGCCCCAGCGAAATCCGTGACCGGACCACCCGTGAAGAACCACGTAACCATCGATCCCGCACGGTTGGTTTCTACCGCAACACCCGCCTCCCGCGCCGCGCCCGCGATCCCCAAGGCGACGGCAGCGCTCCTGTTTTCGAGCCCGTCATAGACGCTCTCCCGATGGGACCCCAGATAACCCAGCGTAGCAATCCCGGCGGCCATCGCCAGCGGATTTCCGCTCAAAGTACCTGCCTGATAGACCGGTCCCAGCGGCGCCAGCAAGTCCATGATCCTGGCCTTACCGCCAAACGCAGCGCAGGGCAATCCCCCACCGATGATCTTTCCCAGGCAGGTGAGGTCGGGATCAATCGCAAACACCTCCTGGGCCCCACCCAACGCCAGCCGAAAACCCGTCATGACCTCGTCGAAGATCAGCAGGCTCCCGCTCTCCTGGGTAATCCGTCGTAAGCCTTCCAGGTAGCCGGCAGCCGGAGGGACGCACCCCATATTCCCCACCATCGGTTCCACGATCACGCACGCGATCTCCTCCGGGTGCAGGGCAAACGCCTCTTTCACCGCTTCTAAATCGTTAAAAGGCAAGGGAAGAGTCCAGTGGGCAATCTCCTGCGGCACCCCAGCGGATCCAGCCAGCCCAAACGTAGCCAGCCCTGATCCCGCCTTCACCAACAGCCCGTCCGAGTGCCCGTGATAACAGCCCTCGAACTTGATCACGTACTTTCGGCCGGTAAACCCCCGCGCCACCCGGATAGCGGACATGGTGGCTTCGGTTCCCGAGTTGACGAAACGCAATTTCTCGATCGATGGCATGGCCGAGATCACCAACTCGGCCAAGTCAGCTTCGGCCGCGGTGGAAGCCCCAAAGCTTGCGCTCCGGGCCGCCGCCTGCTGAATTGCCTCCACGACCAGAGGGTAGGCATGACCCAGGATCATCGGTCCCCAGGAACCGAAGTAGTCCAGATAACGATTGCCATCGGCGTCCCACAAGTAAGCGCCCTCGCCGCGCACCACGAACGGCGGATCCCCTCCCACCGCGCGGAAGGCGCGCACCGGTGAATTGACCCCTCCGGGAAGATAGCGCTCTGCGCGCCGCTGCAATTCTCGGGAACGACTCAGTTCTCGCGTCATGTGTTCAGTATAGGGCGATGGTAAACTGGCTCTTCTCCAACCTGGAAACGCCTTGCCGGAAGCTACGCCAAAATCAAAAAAACCCGCTGCCACCTACGCCTCCGCCGGGGTGGATATTTCCGAGGGAGACCGCACCAAGCAGCGGATCAAATACCTCGCCCAAAAAACCTTCAACAAACAGGTATTGGGCGATATCGGCGGGTTTGGCGGCCTGTTCCGGCTCGATACTGCCAAGTACGCGGATCCCATCCTGGTTTCGAGCGCAGATGGCGTCGGAACCAAGCTCAAGGTAGCCTTTGCCTTGGGAATGCACCAAACCGTGGGCGCCGACCTGGTCAACCACTGCGTTAACGACATTGCCGTTCAGGGCGCGACCCCACTTTTCTTTCTCGATTACCTGGCTACCGGCCGGCTGGACGGCGAGGTCGCCCAGGATGTGGTGAGCGGCATTGCCGATGCCTGCCGAGCCAACGGCTGCGCCCTCATCGGAGGAGAAACGGCGCAGATGCCCGGCTTCTACTCCGATGGAGAATACGACCTAGCCGGCTTCATTGTTGGCGCCGTGGACAAGGCGAAGCTCATCACCGGCAGCAAAATCCAGCCCGGCGATGTGCTCATCGGCTTTCCTTCCACCGGTTTGCACACCAACGGCTATTCGCTGGCCCGGAAGCTTTTCTTTGAAGTCGCCGGCTACGCGCCCAACCAGTACGTGAATGAGTTGAAAGATAAGGCTGGAGCCGCACTGATGAAAGTGCACCGCAGCTACCTGGCAGTCATCAAGAAGCTCACCGCGGCCGATCTTGTGGTGGGAATGGCGCACATTACCGGGGGTGGCATTACCGAAAACCTGCCTCGCATGCTGCCGAAAACGATCGCTGCCGTAGTTGAGACCGGGTCCTGGGATCTCCCACCCATCTTTGCCCACCTGCAACAACTGGGCAATGTGGAGCAGGAAGAGATGCTGCGCACCTTCAACATGGGCATCGGGCTGATTGCGATTGTCCCGGCAGACAAATTCCGCCGCGCCAAATCGATGCTCGACCGGGCCGGAGAAAAGTTCTGCGTCATCGGCCGCACCGTCAAGGGCGACCGCAAGGTGCTGTATACATGACAGCGCACCGCCTGGGCATCCTGATTTCCGGGCGGGGGTCCAATTTTCTTGCCATCTCTAAAGCTATCGATCAAGGCCGCATCGCCAACGCGGTCATTGCGGTCGTGATTTCGAATCGCAGCGATGCGGCGGGAATCCTGGCCGCTCGCCGCGCCGAACTCACAGCCGAAATCATCGAGTCCCGCGGGCGAACGCGCGCCGAGCATGATGCCGAGATCATCGCCTGTCTCCGCACCCACCAAGTCGACCTGGTGTGCCTGGCCGGCTACATGCGCCTGCTGTCAGCGGAGTTCGTGCGCGCCTTCCCCCAACGCATTCTCAACATCCATCCTTCGTTGTTGCCGGCTTTTCCCGGCCTGGACGCGCAGCAGCAAGCCCTCGACTATGGGGTAGCCGTGTCCGGCTGTACGGTGCACTTTGTGGACGAAGAACTCGACCACGGCGTGATCGTGGTGCAAAAAGCGGTCCCGGTACTACCGGACGATGACCAGCGTTCCCTGGCCGCACGCATCCTGGCTCAGGAGCACATTGCGTACGCCGAGGCCATCGACCGGGTCCTTTCCGGCAAGTATCATTTCGCCGGACGCCGCTATGTGTCTTCAGGCGGAAACTGAGCGAGCCTCACCAAGGGTGAGTTTTATCTGCATTTTCCGCGATCCGCGATAAAAGGTCACCGTGACGGTATCGCCTGCCTGGTGACGGTCCATGATCTCGGAGATGTCCTGCGGATTGGTTACCCGGTCGTCATCGATGGCTACGATCAAATCTCCGCCCAGGTTGATCGGGGTATTGCCCAGGTACGCTTGCTGATTGCCTCCCTTCAGACCGGCGCGCTCCGCCGCTCCTCCCGGGATCACCTTCTGCACCAACACACCGTAGTCGGCGGGCAATCCTATCTGCTCCGCCAAGTCCGGGCCGATGGCCAGGGAAGAGATGCCCAGGGAAGGCCGTCGTACCCGTCCGTACTTGGCGTAATCCGATAAAACTGCCTTGATGGTATCGATAGGAATGGCGAAGCCGATGCCCGCGTTCTGTCCCGCGCCCCCGGTAGCAATCAGCGTGTTCATGCCGATGACTTCCCCGCGCGAGTTCAACAGCGGCCCACCAGAGTTGCCTGGATTGATCGCCGCGTCGGTTTGCAGCGCCTTATCGATAGTGGGACCCTCGGGTTCCTGCACCGAACGAATGGAGCTGATGATGCCGGTGGTCATGGTGCCATTCAGTCCGAACGGATTCCCGATGGCGTAGACATTCTGCCCCACCTGCAGATCGCTCGATTGGGCCAGGATAGAGGGCGTGAGGTTGGTGGCATTGATCTGCAGCAGCGCCAGATCGTGCGCTTTGTCCTGCAGAACAATCTGCGCTTTGTAGTTGTGCTTATCGCTGGTGGTCACTTCCAGTTTCTGCGCATTTTGGATCACATGGTAGTTGGTGATGATGCGCCCGTCCTTGGTGAGCACGAACCCCGACCCTTGGCCGCTTTGCGGCACCACCCCGTAGAAAAAGTCGAAGGCCAGCGCGGAAGAAGTTACGTTCACCACTGACGGCAGCGTTCGCTTGTACACAGCGATGCGGTTGGCTTCTTCCGGCGTATATGCCGGCTGCGCGTCCGCCTCGGTGAGCTTCATCTCCGGTCGCGGAACCATTTTGAGGTTGCTGTACGAGGTGAGATAGACGAAGGCGCCTACCAGCAAAACAATCAAGATGAAGGAGCGAATCTTCATAGCGAGCTAGCCTCTATTAGATCATTTTCGGCAGGGTTGAGATCCTCTACTCCTTAACCCGTAGCGAGAGGTAAACCCACGGTCTGCGTTCTCAACAACGCTTAAGGTACGCATCCCGCTCCAGCTCGCGGTAGATCTCTTCCACCACGGCGCGTGTCTGTTCGAGCGGCCCTGTGTTTTCGATCAAATAATCGCAACGTGGGGCCTTTTCCGAATCGGGAATCTGCGCAGCAATGCGCGCCCGGGCATCCGCCTCTGCCCCTTCGTTGCCCATCGTGCGCGCGACAAAGCGGGCAATCTTTACCGGATCGGGCACCGTAACCAGGATCAGCTTGTCGAACCGATCCACCCATCCCGGAGCCGTGCCCCACCTTTCGACTTCAAAAATCAGCGCCGACTCCACGATCGCCACACGCGTGGGGTCTACAGCAAAGACCCCGCGCATCCACTCTTGTTGCGCAGCTACCACGGCGGGATGCACGATGCGATTGAGTGCGTCGGCTTGATTTTGTTGAAAGGCCAACGTGGCCAGCGCCTTGCGATCGAGCGAGCCATCGGAGCGAACGACAGACTGGCCGAATTTCTCAACGATCGCTGTGTACACCGGCTCTCCGGGCTGCATCAGCTCGCGCCCTAACTGGTCCGCGCCAATGACCGCCGCGCCCAGCTCGGCAAACATGCCAGCCACGGTGCTCTTGCCGCTGCCCAATCCTCCGGTCAACCCAACCCGCAGCATCCTAAGCCGGCAATCCGCGGCGAAGCTTGGCGGCACGTACGGTATTGGACATCAGCATGGCAATGGTCAGCGGCCCCACCCCGCCGGGTACCGGCGTATAGGCTTCCGCCAGGTCGTAGGCTTTGGGAAGCACATCGCCCACAATGCTTGAACCCTTTTGCAGAAAAGATTCTTCGCGCCGAAGATCCCCGGCAAAGTAGCGTTCGAACTCCGCCCGATCTGTCACCCGGTTGATACCTGCATCCACAATCGTGCACCCAGGTTTGATCATCTCCTCCGTCACGAATGCCGGTTTGCCGATGGCTACGACCAAAATGTCTGCCTGCCGGGTCAACGAGGCCAGATCGCGAGTGCGCGAGTGGCAAATCGTGACTGTGGCATTCTCCGCCAGCAGAAGAATCGCGGTCGGCTTGCCCACAATATCGCTGCGGCCCACCACCACGGCGTTCTGTCCCGCAATCTGCAGCCGGCTGCGCTTGAGAATCTCAATGATACCGGCCGCAGTGCACGGAGCCAGCGCCGGCTGCCCTGTCTGCACGCGGCCCACGTTGACAGGATGAAAACCGTCCACATCTTTCTCCGGGCTCACAGCCTCGAGCAGCAGCTTGGCATTCACCTGCGCAGGCAGCGGCAGCTGAACCAGGATGCCGTCAATGTCTTGGCGGGCGTTCAACCCGTGGATCAGCGCCAGCATCTCTTCCGTTGTCACCGTGTCCGGCGGCGTGATCAGTTCGCTGAAAAGCCCCAGCGCCTCGCAGGTTTTCACTTTGCTGCGCACATAAATTTCTGAAGCCGGAACATGCCCCACCAAAACCGCGGCCAGCCCGGGCCTTATGCCTTCCGCGGCCAGTCGTACCACCTCGTCCTTCACCTCGGCCTTGATAGCGGCCGCGATCGCCGTACCGTCCAGAACTATCGCCATGTGTTCATGGTAAACGGGTCTAGAATCATCAGATGGCGCCGGCGCTTTCCCAGGCACTGCTCGAGCTTCTCGCTTGCCCTGTATGTCATAAGCCTCTTACCGCCGGCCCCGGCGAGCGCTCCCACGCTTGGCTTCACTGCACTGGTTGCGGCCGCTACTATCCGGTGGAGGACGGCATTCCCATCATGCTCGCGGATCGCGCCACTTCTGAGCCTCCAGGCGCATGAAACGGTGCTTACGATTCGTTGTGTAATTAGTCTATTAGTTTAAAGAGCATGATGAGGAGCGGGAGCGGTTATTCACTTTCGGAACGCAGTTTCCCAGAAGCGAAGCGATCGATCGAAATGCGCACTTGCCCGTGCCGGGAACGTCATCGAACCGAATCACGTGTCCGATACATCCAGCAAGGATTACCTGCATCCAACGAGATATTCGTGACCGTGATCAGCGAGCGGACGTTCTATCTTTTTGAACGCAACGAGCCGGCATACTTGCGGGTTCTCATGTACGAAGACCGCCGTAGCGTGTAAGTTGCCTGGGCCTCAGACAGCAAGAAGTGAGAGAGGAAGCACAATGGCCGCAAACCCAAAAGTCGAAAAATTTTCCGCACGCGAGCTGTCGAACCTTCGCAACGAGCTGTTGCAGTCGGGGATTGATTCCTGGCAGGCGGCCGACGTTCTCAGCGGGTTTCTCACCGGCCGCGGGTATGGAGTCAATGCTCCCGCTGCCCGCAGGGCGATCACCCGCCTGGAGGAAATGGGCTGCAATTTGGATCGTATGCAGGCTGAACTCGAGAACCTGGCTTTCGTAATGTAATCCGCCTCTTGGCGGCACACCTTTTTTAACCAGTCCTCAAAGCTGTATCTTTACAGACGGCGGATATTTGAGCTGTGAGGATGAATGTGCTCGATTTAAACCGAAGGAATTTTCTAAAAGTCGCAGGAGCGGCGGCCACCGTCGAAACCCTCCTAGGCCCCAAAACCCATTTGCTGGCCCAAGCCCAGACCGAACCCGCCAAGCCGGTTGCGGCCAACGACCACATCCAGATCGCTTTAATCGGCGCGGGCGGCCAAGGCCAGGGCGATACCAAGGTCGCCGTCCAGGTCCCCGGCGTGAAGCTGGTGGCCGTGGCGGACTGCTACAACGGCCGGCTCGAGCACAGTAAGGAACTCTGGGGCCCTGACCTCTTCACCACCCGAGACTACAGCGAGATCCTGGCACGCAAGGACATCGATGCCGTCATCGTCGGCACGCCCGACCACTGGCACAAGCAGGTCGCCGTGGACGCGATGAAGGCCGGCAAAGATGTCTATTGCGAGAAGCCGATGATTCATCTCTATGCCGACGGGCCGCAGATGATAGAGGCTGCACGTGCCCATAACCGCATCATCCAGATTGGTAGCCAGCGCGTCAGTTCAGTGATTTATGCCAAGGCAAAGGAGTTGCTTGCTGCGGGCGCAATCGGCCAGCTGAATATGGTGAGTGGCCGCTGGGACCGCAATTCGTCGATAGGCGCCTGGAACTACACGGTTCCTCTGGATGCCTCGACGGAAACCTGCGACTGGCCGCGCTTTCTGGGTACGGCGCCGCAGATTCCTTACAACCCGGAACACTTTTTCCAGTGGCGCAAGTGGAAGGCCTACGGTAGCGGTGTGGCCGGTGACCTGTTTGTGCACCTATTTAGCGGCACCCATTTCATCACCGGTTCCAAGGGGCCCACGCGCGCGATGGCCACCGGAGGGATACGCTTCTGGAAGGACGGTCGCGATGTGCCCGACGTCATGCTCGCCCTCTTTGACTATCCTGAGGGATTCAATCTGAGCCTGCGCGTGAACTTCGTAGACGGTGGTGAAGAAAACGAAGGCCTGATTTTCACTGGCTCGGAAGGCACATTAGAGATTGCCGGAAACAGTGTCATCGTAAGCCGCGTGCCTTTGCAGAAGGCGCCTGGCCTCATGATTGGAACCTTCACCGATGCGATGCAAAAGCGAATCGAGGAAGAATACTGGCAAAAATATCCCCGTACCCACCCCATGGGAGCGCCGCAACTGGGGTACGAGAGATACGAAGCCGCGCACGGCTACAGCGACAGTTACGATCACTTCCGCAATTTCTTTGCCTCCGTGCGTTCGCGCCAACCGGTAGTGGAAGATGCGGTCTTCGGTTTTCGCGCGGCGGGGGCCGCTCTGCTCAGTAACCTCAGCTACGAGCGCGGCGCCGTGGTGCATTGGGATCCCGAAGCGATGAAACTCACCTAGCCAGTGGAGAAAATACCTGAGGCACATCGCTTTAGGGCTTCAGTAGGCCCTACGGGACTTACGTGGTGCTTTTCCGCGAGCTTTGAAGCCCGTACCCTTCAAAAGAAAGAGTTTTTCGCAGCCTAATCAGACCCAAAGTTGTCCAAATCACGAGTTTAGATCGGCCCTTCTTTATACGACCCACACGGCTTCAAGCCGTGTTGTGATTTCTTTCGCATGGGGCGGCTTTACAGGTTGGGGAAAAACTCGGTTTTGTTGTGGTTCTAGCTGTGGCAGGGGCTAAAGCCCATCCTATTTTCAAGTGTTTACGGCACGACTAAAGTCGTGCCCTGATACAAAACCGAGTTTTTCCGCAGCCTCTTTAGTCGGGCCGCCCATGCTTAAGAACATGGGGTAGGGGCCTTTAGAGTGGGTGAGAACTAGCAAAGGCCGCAGATCTCTCCACTCCGCTACGCTCCGGTCGAGATGACAAATTTGTTGAGCGGTGGAGGGGTTCACTCGGGTGGGGTTCGACAGAAAATCCGGGTACGCTCGGTCGAAAAACGGAATAACATTTCCCCGAAAGGTCCGTAGAACTGCAGGTCCCTCGGCTTCGCT
>CAWITT010000033.1:0-12850 GCA_963839025.1 uncultured Acidobacteriaceae bacterium | reverse complement strand
TACATATTCACCGCCGCAACTCGTGCGGGGAGGACGTCCTGCATTGCAGCCGTAGTTCCCGCCGCAGGAACCTTCCACGGTCGCGGCGGAGAACCGCTCCGGGCTACCAGGAGCGAAGGGCGATGATGGGATCAACGCGCATGGCGCGGCGGGCCGGCAGCCAGCAGGCGATGAGGGCAACGACGAGGAGCGCCAGCGCGACCGCGGCAAAGGTGAGCGGGTCGTGATCGGAAACCCCATAGAGCTGGCTGCTCATGAGCCGGGTGAGCGAGAAGGCGAGGAAGACGCCGACCGCAACACCCACGACCGCCATGCGCGCGCCCTGCCCCAGGATGAGCAGCAGGACGTGGCGCCGCTCCGCGCCGAGCGCCATGCGCACGCCGATTTCGTGGCTGCGCTGGCCGACCAGATAGGCGATGACTCCATAGATCCCAATGCAGGCGAGGACCAGCGCCAGAGCGGCAAAGATGCTCAGCAGGATCATCGACGTGCGCCGGGCGGCGAGCGTATCGGCGACCACTCCGTTCATGGTGGAGACGGCGTAGATGACGTAATCGGGATTCAGCTGCGCGAGGGCGCGGCGGACCGGGCCCATGACCGCGCTGGGATCGCCTTCCGTACGCAGAACCACAGCGGTGACGTTAGCGAGAAGAGGCATGAGTTTGGCCGGCGTCTGCATATAAGGATAGAAAAACTGCGCCTCGATCGCGGCATGGGGATCGCCGCCCGGGCCCCACTGGTGGATGTGGGCCACGACACCCACGATCTCGGCTTCGGTGTCGAACTGAACGATGTGGACATGCTGCCCGATGGGATTTTCGTGCGGGAAATACGTGCGGGCGAACGCGTCGTCGACGTCGATAACGGCGGGAGTGTTCTCGTTATCCTGGTCGGAGATCCAGCGGCCGCGCAGCAGGGTCATGCCCATGGCGCGCTGGAATCCGGATTCGACGAAATAGAAGAGCGATTGCGGCATGTCGTTATCGGTTTCGGGTTTGGGACGGCCTTCAATCCAGAAAGGCACCGAGGAGTCGTGGATCATAGGCCGCGAGCCGAGAGTGACGGACACTGCCTGAACACCGGGAACGGCGCGCAGGGTGGCATCAAACTCGCGGAGACGGGCGCGCGTTTCCACCGCGGTGGTTTTGGCGTTGGAGGGGAATGAGACGGAGAAGGTAATGGCGTGACTGGGAGTGTAGCCCAGGTCAACGCGCCAGAGAGCGGCGAGGGAACGGAACATGAGTCCGGCGCCGACGAGGAGGACGAGCGCCATGGCAACTTCGACGGCGACAAATAATTCCTGCAGGCGATGGCGGGCGCCGCTCGATCCACGACCGGAGGCACGGAGGACGTCCTGAAGGTTCGTGCGCGAGGCGCGCAGGGCGGGGGCGAGTCCGAAGACGATGCCGGTGAGGAGTGAGACGGCGAGGGTGAAGAGCAGAACGCGCGTATCGATCGAGACATCGGAGGCGCGGGGAAGTTCGGCCGGCAGCGCGGCGGCGATGGCTTTGGTGGCGGCGAAGGAAAGGGCGAGTCCCGCGAGGCCGCCGGCGCCGGCGAGGAGAAGGCTTTCGGTGAGGAGCTGGCGGATGAGGCGGGCGCGGCCGGCTCCCAGCGCGGAGCGAATGGCGAACTCCGCGGAGCGGGCCATGCAGCGGGCGAGCAGCAGGCTGGCTACGTTGGCGCAGGCGAGGAGGAGAAGGAAGCCGACGGCGGCGAGAAGGACGAGGATCAGGGGCTGCACGTTGCCGACGATGTCCTGCTTCATGGAAATGAGGCTGATGCCGGCGCCGAATCCCTTATCGACCTCGGGGTAGGCCGCGGCGAGGTTGTGGGCGACGGTGTCCATGTCGGCCTGCGCTTCGGCGAGCGTGACGCCGGGGGCGAGGCGCGCGACGACGTGGGCGCTTTCATCGATGCGGCGATCGCGGAACGAGGGATCGGTCCACTGGCCGATGGGGACGTAGACATCCCGGTCGATGCCGTAGAAGAGAAAACCCGGAGGCAGTATGCCGACGACGGTGTAGTCCGTGCCGTTGAGCGTGATGGGCTGGCCGAGAATCGAGAGTGATCCCCCGAAGCGGCGGTGCCAGAAGCCATCGCTGAGCAGGGCGACCGGGGCGGCGCCGAGATGGTCATCGGACGCGTTGAAGTCTCGGCCGAGAGCGGGAGGTACGCCGAGCGTGGTGAGGAACTGGGCGGAGACCATGAATCCGTTCACGCGTTGCGCGGGGCCGTGCTGACCGGTGAGGTTGTAGTCTTCGTGGCGATACATAGCCATTGAGGAGAGGGTGCGGGTCTGGCGCTGCCAGTCAAGAAAGTTGAGATAGCTGACGGGAATCTGCGGCACGGATTCATTGGCGTTGATGGACACGAGCTCGCCGGAGTGGGGATAGGCCAGCGGGTTGAGAAGGACGCCATTGACAACGGAAAACAGCGTCGTATCCGCGGCGATTCCGAGGGCCAGGGTGAGGATAGCGATTGCTGCAAAGCCCGGCGACTTGACCAGCATGCGGCCGGCGTAGCGAAGGTCCTGCAAGAAGGCGCTCATGAGGTACTCCCGAAGCGACGGCGGAGAGTTCGGGAAGCCCGCGTTCGCTGGATGTTGATGACGATAGCAGAGGACGCGATCTGTGTGCGCATGTGCAGCATTGCTCCCGAGTCACGGCACGGTAAAGGGCGGTATTCGAGGGTAAATCGCGGAATCTAAAGCGATTCGGCGCTTTGCCGCTTGTCATCGGCCTCGGGCTGCCCGATGGTGTCCTACAGATGACGTGCCCATCTCACCACACGTCCACGGTGCCTCACATGTCAAGCACTCAAAAAAAATTAAGGAAAACAACGGCGGAGTTTTTGATCGTGCCGCGGACCTCTGCCTTGCTGCTAATTACATTTGCGTTGGTTTCGGTTCGAAGCTTCGGCGCCAATGCTACGTCTGTGCCCTGTCTGGCCCGGACGGATGCGGTGGTCGCCAACATTGGCAACGTCATTTCCGTAGAACACTCCCTGGTCGATTCGTATGACTCGAGACTCGGTGCATACGGAGGCACGAACGTGGGCAGCCAGGGAACGGTTCGCGCCGCAGGCCTGATCGAGAGAAGAGGGGGCACGATCAACGGCTCCGTAGTCGAACACTCTCCGGCGAGTTGGCCGGAAGTCCCCGCGCCTCCCGTCGCGAGGGCGCTCCCGCTGGGAGCGCACGTTCCTGGCCGTGTAAAGCTCCATGAACATGAAATCCTTACCCTAAAACCTGGAGACTATGTGGCCGCCGATATCGATCTGGATCGGGCTGCGGAGATTCGCGTTGCGCCCGCTGGACACGCCAGGATTTTCGTCACCGGCCACCTCCGCATCCGCGGCGCGGCAAACCTTCACGGGAGAACCGAGGACCTGCAGTTTATCGTCGCAAGAAATCACGAACATCGGGATCCGCTACTGTCTTTCCTCCGCGAACTGTTATGGTTTCTTTTCCCGGGTGAGCACGAGGTCGAGATCGGGCGAGACGGCTCACTGACAGGCTTGCTGTATGCGCCCAAGGCGGAGGTCTATGTCAATGCAGAGGTATTCGGAGCAGTGGTCGGAGCGGGGGTCAGGTTAGAACCCCACGCCGCAGTGCATTATGATGCCAACCTTGTCTGCCCCACCGCGATCACCACCACCGGTAACCCGCCTCGGGCATTGCCGGCCCCGCCCCCTCCGGTGGTGGGCTGTTACGTGAATACACGAAGCGGCTGGCAGAGCACTCCTTGTGCCACCCCGGCATCCCTGGCCAACTTGCCGCATCCCCAATCGGTTTCCAATGTTCAGCTTACCGACTTCTCCATGAGCCAGACTCTGGATCCCTCAATTCCCCTTGTGTTCGGACAAATCGACGTAACGATTCCCCAAATTTCCACACTCACGGATGTCCCGCTGCCGAACGAGGGCAACTCCAAGGCAAACAAGTTCAGCTTACAAAGCTCAACCAACCTCTTTCAATCACCCCCCGGACACCCAAACGCCACGAATATTGGATGGGTGCAGTTCACTATTCAGAGCAGCGGGAGTGAGAGTGCCATCTGTATTTGGAATATCGATGTGGCGCAGCAGAACTACATGCCAACCTGCTTGACTCTATGTCCCCCCGTCTCGGGGATTGTATGTCGGCCCGAATATCCGCCACAAAGGCCGGGCGGTCTTGAGCCTTTCGACTATGGAAATATCTCCGCGCAGGTGAATCCCAACGGAACCCTTTCGATGGTCGCGGAACTCAGTTGGGTGCCACCCGGTCAGCCGAATCAATTCGCCGTGGTCGCCCCCGACATGTTCGGGTTGGCAGGAACTTGGACCCAGATGAGCGGGGGGCTTTTAGGATACGGGAACGGGTCAGGAGCGGTCATGACCAATGCCGAAGTCGTCACACAGGTTCTGGCGTCCACCTGCCCGGGCGACACCCAGGCTGGCAGCCCGATCTGCGCGCCTCCTACGCTGCAACCGAACGGCATTGTTTACATCGGCAGCAACAATGGCGGCTTCGGAACCGCGGAAACAAATAACTTGAAATCGTGGGGACAAGCCACGCTGAGTTATCTCAACCCGGACTTGATGCTGGGAAACGTTACGGGCTCTACCTCCGGAAGCTGTCTGGGTTCGGGCCACGCTTATATAAAAGACAATCCTCAGGACTTCGGTGCGACGCCATCGACCTTGGGCAACCAGGTTTTTTGGGAAAGTCCCGACATCTTTGTCGTGCCCCAAGGCACGGTGGTGGACGTGAATGCAACCTCGACTGAGACCACCATCACGCCGGGCTCGCAATACGACGTCTATGTGCGAGTACACAACGACCTGGGATGTTGTGACGTAAGGGGCGTCAAGAGTCTCGTTTATCTCGCCGACCCATCGGCTCTCTCCGTACAGTGGGATTCGATTACGGGTAATAACTATGTCGGTAACAATATGAGTTCGACGGGCATCACCGTAGCCGCGGGGGCCCAGGCTCTGATCGGGCCTTTGACCTTCACGGCGCCGGCCACCGGCGCCGGGAGTGGTCACAAATGCCTGCTGGCTGCCATCGAGGCAGATGGCGAGCCGGCTGCGCCGCAAAGCACGGACGCGCCCGATTCGAACCAGGTGGGGCAGCGCAACCTGCAATTGACGGGCCCGTGCGTGTTCCAACTCACCAATGGAACCACTTCCGACGGGAATGTTCAGATCAGTCTCTCGGCAAATTCCAGCTCGAATACGCCGCCCTCTTTGACATCTCCGCCCGACCTGGAAATCACGTTCGACGATGCCGATTCCAGCTGGTTCAACGTGTGGAACGCCCAGGCTGGCCAGGGCACAGCTTTCGCGGTCACACATAACAGCGGCGCAAATTCGACCACAGTTCGCCTCGGAGGCTTCGCCGTAACGCTCGATCCGGTACCGCTCGCCGCGGGGCAGACCCGTAGCGCGACGGGTAACATTAATCCGACAAGTGGAACACTGGCGCTTCAGCTAGGTACCAAGTTGACCGACTCCGGCGGGAACCTGCTCGCGCCGGTCAACGGCGGGACATGCTCAGTCACCGCGGATGTTATACAGTGAGGCGCTTGCGAACCTGGGCTTCGTCTCGGCCGCCTGTTCCAGGGCATAGGTTTCGATAAGAGTGCGAGATGAGATTGGCTTTCGCATATTTCGTTCAAATCGAGCTTATAAGTAGCCTTCTGCCCAACTACCGAGCAGCGCATTTCTCGGGACGAATCTGTCGTTAAGCGGGAAGCAGCCCTGCTATGCGGTAACTTTCAATGAGGCTGTCGTAGAGAGAAATATCTGCCCGGCTTCTCGCCATGAGTTGAGCACCCACGATTCCAGAGCCGCGCAGGGGGCGGAGCGGCTGAAGGATGGTTACGCCGAGTACTTCCAGAAATACGACGTATTGCTCACTCCCGTACTGCCTACGCCTTCCTTCAGGCATGGCCAGGCGGAGTTGCTGATCGACGGCCAGGCTGTAAACGTCATGGGCATCATGTCCGCGACAACGCCGCTGAGCGTGACCGGCCTGCCGGGAGTTTCCATGCGGTTCGGCACGAGTCAGGATGGCATGCCGATCGGCGTGCAGATCGTTGGTAGCTGGCAAGCCGAGTTCACGATTCTGCATGTCGCGTCGCTTCTGGAGCAGGTTAGCCCCGGGCGCGATCTTATCCCACGCTCTAGATCGCGTCCGGTAAAGAGCGAGGAAATGAGTGGGACTGGGGTGGATGAACCTTTCCTACTCACTTGCTCTCTCTATAGCGCATCGGTACTGAGCCAGCTGGACCCCTTCCGCATGGCGGGGATACCGCGCGGCCCGGGAATCAGCGTCCCGCCTTGCTCTCATTCGGCAACGCACTCAGACGGGCCGGCCACTGAGAAGTGCGGAATTCATTCATAGCGGGGAGGTGAACAGTCCTTTCGGATCAACTCCATGAAGTCGCGGGTCACGGGAAGTGCCAATATATTCCCCAAGGAAGTCGAGCAAAACCTGAACCTTTGGAGTCAGGCGGGACTGCCCTGAGAAGAGCGCACAGAGCGTGACCGGTTGGCCGATCCAACGTGGCAGAACTTGCACGATGTTATTGCCTAACTCTGCCCACTGGCCCATATAAAGCGGCAGAAGCGCGATGCCGCAATGCCCTAGCGTAAGTTCCAGTAGAACGGTAGGATCGTTCGTAACAACTTTAAATTGGATGTTAGGAGCCGCCGTAGCGGTGCCGCGATTCAATTTCCACGCTCCGGCCCCTAAGCAAGAATGCGCCGGCAGTTCCTCCGGCCGGGAGGGCATGCCAAACATCTTGATGTACTGAGCGCTCGCAAAAAGCCCGCGTTTTGTGCTCGGATAGTTACGCATGCGCCGGAGGGTGTCTCGCGGTGTCCTCACCTTGAACACGACATCGATATCCTCGCGAAATTCCTGATCCGCCTCCGGGGTGTATGGCTCGATTTGCAACCGCAGCTCCGGATATCGCTTCAGTAATTCGCCAAGTAAGGGTGCGAAGATCAGATGCGCCATCGTTACAGGACAGGCTACCTTAATGAGACCGCTGGGCCGTTCGCGCCGAGCTACCAGTGTCTCGCTTCCTTCATGCAGGGTGCGAAGCGCCCGTCGGCAGACCTGCAAATACTCCTTACCGAAATCTGTTAGAACCAGTCCTCGCGAACTGCGCCGTATCAGCAGCACGTCCAGGCTCTTCTCCAGGCGCGTCAGGGCGCGGCTTACCGTAGAAGTCGGTAGCTGCAGTTTCACGGCAGCGGACGTCAGGGTGCCTTCCTGGCCCGCCACTGTGAAGATGCGGATATCATTCAGGTCCGCTACGTCCATAAACGCATTCTACGACGAGCTGTATGTTTCGTCCCCTCGCCGTGCAATAGCTTCTGGGTTTCCTCTCCGTTGCGTTTAGGCAAAACCACTTTGCACATTAGTAGGCTTCACCACCAACCAAGGGAGCATCTTTAGGGATGCGGGTCAACAATCGGAATGTCCGCCAAGAAGAGCAAATCGAGAGTGAAGGACAAAATGAAGATTCTGGTGACAGGTGGAACTGGAAATGTCGGCGGCAGAGTTGTTTCTGAGTTGCTGAAGAGGGGCGCTGAAGTCCGCGTGCTCGCTCGTAAACAGGCAGATGCCGAGAAAGTGCCGTCGGGCGCGGAGATCGCCGTTGGCGACTTGCTTGACCCGGTATCGGTCGAGCAGGCGATGCGCGGCGTCGATAAGCTTTTCTTGTTAAACGCTGTAGTTGCGGACGAGTTGACGCAGGCGCTCATTGCCTATGGCATCGCCAAGCGTCTGGGACTGAAGCATGTGACGTATCTATCTGTCTTCAAGGTCGATCAATTTCGCGACGTACCGCATTTCGCGTCGAAGCTCGCCGTGGAGGGCGCATTGCGTGAATTCGGGGTACCGTACACCATTCTTCGGCCCGGCTACTACATCCAGAATGATCTCGGCCTGAAGGGAGCCCTTACCGAAGCGGGTGTTTACCCCATGCCTCTCGGCACGGCAGGCATCGCCGCAGCGGACATGAGAGATATTGCAGAAGCAGCGGCGATCTCGCTCACCAGCGAGGGGCATGAGGGGCAGACCTACGACATTGTCGCGCCCACGCTGATCAGTGGCCCAGGCAACGCGGCTCTATGGGGGAAACTTCTAGGCAAAGAAATTAAATACACGGGGCATGACTTCGATCAGTGGGAACAAGGCATGCGCGCACGGATGCCGGGTTGGAGCGCCTATGACCTCCGCATGATGCTTCAGGGATACTTCGACCGTGGCTTCGCCTCGACCGGAACGGAGGTCACCAAGCTTGCAAAATTGCTTGGTCATACGCCGCGCGGCTATGAGGAGTTCGCGACTGAGACCGCAAAGACGTGGAGATCGTAGCCACGTAGGACCAGCGAGGAAACCAGGAGGATGAGAATGGGGCCAACAGTCACGCCGGAAATTGCCGGGTTTCGCAGCGAAACCGCTGTGGTCAACGGCATACACCTGCACTATTGGTTCGGTGGCGATCCACGGGGGAAGCCCGTGTTGCTCTGGCATGGATTTCTGGCCACCGGCTATTGCTGGTACAAGGTCATGCCTCTTCTTGTGGAGGCAGGCTATTCCGTGTTGGTGCCGGACATGCGTGGCTATGGGGATTCCGGCAAGCCATCCGGAACCGACGGATATGATGCCCGTGCCCTTGCGGAAGAGTTTCGCACCCTGGTCAAGCAGATCCAGTTCGGTAATGGGCAGAAACTGATTCTTGCCGCACACGACATGGGCGCGCACCCGGCCTTGCTTTGGGCTGCGGATCATCCCGAAGAAATCGCTCAGCTCGTCTACATGGAGGTCCCCACCATGCTCGAAGAATTTCTGACAAAGATGATTGTCTACACGCCTGAGGCGATGGCAAAGGGTTCGATGTGGTGGTGGATTCTTCCTTTGGCGCCTGGTGTGCCGGAACGTCTCATCGTGGGCCACGAGCGCGCCTTTCTGACTTGGTTCTACGAAGGGGCCACTGCAGACCCCGCGTCCATCACCGAAGCGTCTATCGAAGAAACGCTGCGCAGTTTTACCGGCACGGAAGGTGTCCTCGGAGCGCTTGGTGTGTACCGTGCCGCCTTCATCACCATCCAACAGACCACGCCATTGAAAAACAGCAAGATCGAAATTCCAATCCTTGCCATTGGCGGCGAAAAAGCGCTTGGGGCGAAGGTTGCACAAATGGTCGAGGCCGTCGCCAAGAATGTGACCGGAATCACGATTCCCGCGTGCGGCCACTTCATCCCGGAAGAGCAGCCGGCAGAATTCATGCGTCTTTTTCAGGGGTTCGTGGCCAAGGCCGCCTGACCATGCCGGACCTCACCCGACGCTCCGCCCTCGCGCTCGCCACCATCGCTGGCGCAAGCCTCTCTTCTACCACGCTGTGGGCTTCTGCAGTATTCGGCAGTCCAATCCTCGCATTGAAGTTTCAAGATTCGAACAGGAGAACCGCCATGTCTGAGCCAACCACGCAATACCCGCCTGTTCCGCCCGATGATGTGCAGCGCAAGCTTACGCATGCGAGTCCGGACAGCGATCAGTCCTTGCCCCACATCGGTCTTGTAGGCGATACCTACACCATCACCGTTTCGGGCGAGGAGACTGCCGGTCGCTTCTGCGTCATCGACATGCACATCCCGCCGGGCGGCGGTCCGCCACCGCACAGGCACGATTTTGAAGAGACCTTCATTCTGCTCGAGGGAGAAATGGAAGCCACCTTCCGCGGCAAGAAGTCCCTCGTGCGTTCCGGCGACACCATCAACATCCCGGCGAACGCCCCGCATCAGTTCCACAACTCCTCTTTGCTGCCGGTGCGTATGCTTTGTATTTGCTCACCTGCTGGGCAGGAGAAGTTCTTCAAGGAGGTAGGCGTGCCCGTAGCGACTCGTACGACGGCTCCCCCAAAGCTTGATAAAGAACAGCAGCACCAGTTCATGGAGAAAGCCAAGGCACTTGCTCCGGAATACCGTACCGAGTTGTTGCAACAAGCGTAGCAAGTTCAGTCAACCGGGCTGTCCGGTTCACTTGGACGAACAACCGGAAGAACGGCGCGGTCATTGACCCGTGGGATCGGTTGATCGGTCCAGCAGCCCTCACTCCCCACTATTGGACGATCAGTGTTGCTGTTGAACTGTGGCTGGCGATGACGCCGTTTTGCGTGGCAGTTGCAGTTATCGTGACCGTCGACGTACCGCTAGGGGTGCCAGGAACACTTTTCTTCGCAACGTCTCCGCAGGCGATGGACCCAAACACGAGAGTAAGAATGAAGCCGGGTAATACAGTGAAGAGCCACTTTCCAGGAGTTCGGTGCCTCGGCCTTCGACCCCAAAGGGAAAGACACCCGAGCAGGACGGACGCGCAAGCTATGCCTGCGGGCATTCTGTTCTCTGCAGTTGTGGCGGCTGTTGTGCTAATTGTGACCGTCCCTGTGGCTACCGTCGCCCCTACACTCACCGGCGCTACGGTACAGGTCGCGAGTGGGGGAAGGCCGGAGCAGCTAAAGGTGACGTTTCCGGTAAAGCCTGCTTGCGGCGTAATGGTCAATGTATAAGTAGCGGTAGAGCCGGCAGAGACCGTTTGTGATGGACTTGTCAGCGCTAACTGAAAGTCCGTCACGGACTGGTCCAGCGAGCCTGAGGTCCCGGCAGTATAATTCGCGTCTCCTGGGTAGCTGAGGCTGAGCGCATGTACACCGGTTGTCAAATTAGACAAGTTGAAGGCAGCATTGCCAGAGGCATCCAGAGCCTGCTGTGCGATCTGGGAGCCGCCATCCAGTAAAGCGATTGTTCCTGTTGCCGTCGCTGCTGCACCGGTAACCGTTGCCTTGAAAGTCAGCGCTGTTCCGACAAGGGCGCTGTTGACTGGGTTAGTCAGGCCCACGACCGGTTTGCTGAGAGGTTTCACCGAAAGAAGAAGCGAAATAGTGTTGCTCTCCGCATGCGACACCGCGAGTTTTAGCTGAACTCGGTTCAAATTTATGTTATACGACTCATCAGTTGGCGAGGTTCGGGCATCCGTCTCGAAGACGCAAAGCGGCTGTTCGATGAAGTTGAAAGGGTGGCAGCCTCGTGTTTCATACTTTGGACCGGAGAGTTACGTCCCTCTCAAGAAGGAGACTAGCGATGCCGAGGCGGTCGTCCTCTGGATCTTATCTGCAAAAGCGCGGTCTGCTCGGCCGGCCCCTCTTTGCCTTAACCGGCTGCCTCGCGTTGTCGATTGCTCCCCCTGCCCGAGCGCAGGCGAAAACCGATGCGCACAAGCAGGTCGAGCAACTGGTCGAGCAGAACGCTGCGAACTGGAAGCAGGTCTCGAAGCAAATCTGGGATTACGCCGAGCTTGGATATCACGAGAACAGGAGCTCCGAGCTGCTGCAGGCGCAGCTGAAAGCCGCGGGCTTCTCGCTGCAGTCGGGCGTGGCCGATGAGCCAACGGGCTTCATCGCGAGCTATGGGCAGGGGAAGCCGGTGATTGCGATCCTGGGTGAGTTCGATGCGCTGCCCGGGTTGTCGCAGAATCCGGTTCCCCAGCGTTCACCCGTAATTCCCCACGCGCCGGGTCATGGGTGCGGGCACAACCTGCTTGGATCGGGGTCGGCGCTGGCTGCCGTCGCGGTAAAAGAGTACATGGTGGCGAATCACGTTTCCGGGACATTGCGCTACTACGGCACGCCTGCAGAAGAAGGCGGCTCGGGCAAAGTATTCATGCTGCGCGCCGGATTGTTCAAAGACGTGGATGTGGTGCTGCACTGGCATCCCGGGGATCACAACAGCGTAAACAACGGCGGCATGCTGGCGGTGCTGTCGGCCAGGTTCACCTTTCACGGTGTCGCCGCCCATGCGGCCATGGCGCCGGAGCGCGGCCGCTCCGCACTGGACGCCGTCATGCTGATGGGGAATGGCATTGAGTTCATGCGCGAGCATGTACCTAGCAACTCGCGTATCCACTACATCATTACCAAGGGAGGCGTCGCGGCGAACGTCGTGCCGGATCTCGCCCAGATGGAGCTGATGGCCCGCAATCCGTCGAACACGGTGCTGACAGATATCTGGGACCGCATCCTCAAGATCTCTCAGGGGGCGGCGCTCATGACTGGCACGACAGTGGAAGTCACTGACGTTCTGAGCGACGCCAACATCATCGGCAACGATGCACTGGCTCCTGTGGCGCAGAAAAACCTGGAGGAAGTGGGTGGTTTCACGATCAGTGATACTGAGAAGGCGTTTGCTGTCGAATTGCAGAAGACCCTGAGCATCGATACCGTTCCGAGCCTGGATCAGTCTGATTTGATTGAGCCCTTGCGGCCGGTGGATCCCAATGCTCCGTCCGCCTCCACCGATGTGGGCGATGTGAGCTGGAACGTGCCCACCATTGGGTTCGAAACGGCGACCTTCGTGCCCGGGGTAGCGGCCCACACCTGGCAAGCCGCGGCCTCGGCCGGCATGAGCATTGGCCAGAACGGCATGGTGGTAGCGTCGAAGGCGCTCGCACTTACCGCGATCGATCTCTTTTCGAACCCGGCACTGGTGCAGGCTGCTCGGGCCGATTTCGGTCGCAAATTAACCGGCAAAACCTACCATAGCTTCATCCCCGACGGAGAAAAGCCACCGGTCAATTACCGCGATCATTGAAATAAGCTACAAATTAAGCCCCTCCCGGACCGGGGGTGAGCTGGTGACAGGATACGTATCCCCCAGCAAGGTCGGCTGGTGGATAAGTATCCTGTCACCGCATCTTCCCAATTTTCGTCCTCAGAGCTGACGTACTTCTAAATCTGCTGAGTGGGCAAGGCTGCTCCCTGCGCTATACAAAACGAAGTAGACGATCTAC
>CAWITT010000032.1:0-21298 GCA_963839025.1 uncultured Acidobacteriaceae bacterium | reverse complement strand
GGGAGATGGGGGGACACCATACGCGTTTACCCGAGTTTGGATGCGTCTTTCGCGCGGTCGGCGCGATCGCGCTTATGGTGAATCAGCACCTTTTGAGCAAGAAAGCTTGCGGGTGCGGGAAGCTGGACGCGCCTGACCTGGAGGGTTGGAGGACGGGCTACCATGCCGATCTCCACCGTCCACGGGGCAATCAGCAGCAGATCGATATACCTAAGTTTTTGCGAGGAGACGCCAGCGACCCGCACAGTCGCATCTCGCTCGCCATTGCGCCTGGCAGCGCTGCCTTGCAATGGCGTCAGGGACTCAGCGTAGAACCGGCCCTTCCCGAGACCAGGTGATAATGCGCAGCCGAGGGCCGCGCTTCCCCGAGCTTCTCCTCTTGAAAGCCGCTCGCAATCAGGCGCTTGTAAATGTCCTGCCCGGCAACGGGGAGTTCGGCCGGCACGGCGATATCCGCATCGAGTGTTGCCAACGGATCATAGTCCAAACGCCGGGCCAGTGGATGCAGGCGGTAGAGACGATGAGCCCATCCCCCAATCACCTCGACCCGATCGAGCCAGGGATGCAGCGCCTCGATCAATTGGGCAAAACCTTCCATGTCCTGGCTTGCCGGCACTAGGACTTCTCCTTGAAGATCGCGGCCAGCGCACGACGCCGGATCTCCCGGGCCTGGGCCGCTCCGCGGGCCGGGTGTGCGGACAGATCGAGCCAAACCTGAAGGATGTCCGCGACAGGAACACCATCGCGCAAGACCGCCGCGCGAAAGACTGACTCGCGCGCGGCAGGAACGCGCACATAAACATCCGGCGGACGGTCCCCGACCTCGGGCGAAAGTCCCAGACGCGACAACACAGCCCGGTCCAGGTTTTCAAGGTAGACGGACGGCGGTACCCCGGTCACGAATCCCAGGCCGAGTTGCTCGGCGGCGGCGAAGAGCCCGAGACAAATTCGTAACCCTGGTTTCTCTTTCACGTTCGGAGAGTCGACGTAGGAGCTCAGCGCCGACTGTAACTGGGCAGCGATCTTGCCGGGAAGAATCCAGCGTAACGGCAACTCCGGCAAGGTGCCAAGATGCGCAGCCTTCCAGCGTTGCATCAACTCGTCCCGTCGGACCAGGCGAAGGATTCCGGCGTCCTCGTCGAGAAAGCGCTCTTGCCGCAACTGGCGCACGAAACGGAAAGCGCTCATTACGGAGACTCCGGCGGCCCCGGCCAACTGGGAAGCGTTGCGGTACTCCTGGCGTGGTGCATGCAGAAGGTCTTCGTGAACCAGCGGAGCGAGCAGGAGCTTGAGCATCCATTGGTTGAGGTCTGAAAAGAGTGGTGCGGAGTCGGGCAGCGCGAGTTGCCTGCCACGGACGCGTCTCGCCGGCAACGCGTTCAATGTCTGCAAGCCCGCACCGACAAAAAACCGCAAACCTTCGCGGTCGAAGATGCCGGCGGCGACGCCCGAGTTGCGGGCCAGACGAATAATCCCTCATCACAGACAATCGGTGTGCTTTGCTCATCGGCACTCCTGGTGGAACAAAACCGGGCGGACGAGCCCATCCAACTCGCCAGGACGACCTAAACTGGGCGTGCCTGACAGCGGGCGACACTGAAAGGCAACATTTTCTTGCCAGCGCCGCCCGATAGGCATCGGGTTGGCTTCGTTTTGTCCCGTGTACCACCGACTTTTGATACCCTTCAGTGACCCGGAAGGTCCTGTCTGACGACAAATGGCCGAAGATCAAGAGTCCCCAGGAAGTGCCGAAAATCCTATTGACGTACTTGCCGCTGAGGTGGGGGCGAATTGGCAAAACCTTGCCGCCGCGCGAACCTTCGCACACCGGTATCGGCGAGTCCTAGCGGAAAAGTTCGCTGGGCTCGACACGGAGGACACCAGTATCGTGGTCTTTGGCTCTCTCGGTCGCGATGAGGCCACATCTGAAAGTGACGTCGATTGGACTCTCCTCATCGACGGCATCGCCGACCCTCAACACGCCAATACGGCGCAAGAAATACAGCGGCGCCTTACTGAGATCCGGGCGAAGGCGCCGGGACCCGAGGGAACTTTTGGAGATTTGGCGTTTAGCCATCAAATCCTTCACTGGATTGGGGGCGAGGACGACTCAAATTCGAATACAACCCGACGTATCCTCCTCCTGCTCGAATCGAAGCCGCTCGGCAGAGATGAGGCCTGGAATAGAGTTCTGAACAATGTGCTTAGCCGCTATTTGAAAGAAGATCATGGCCTTTGGCAGGACTCGAAGGAGCGGGGTGTACCGCTGTTTCTCCTGAACGACATTGCTCGTTATTGGCGAACCGTGGTCGTCGACTTCGCGTACAAGCAACAGACGCGGGCAAAACAAGGATATGCCCTCCGAAGCATCAAATTGGGGCTTTCCCGAAAACTCATTTATGCGTCCGGCCTTCTTGCTTGCCTCAGCTGTGAACTCGACCTTTCTGATGAACATTGGGCGACGCTTTCCGCTTCAGGAAATCCACAGCTGCTGATCGAGCATCTGCGCTCTATCCTGAGGAAGACACCTTTGGAGATACTTGCCAGCCTGCTGATCAGGTACCACTCTTTACTTGCGCCGCTAAAGAGGCTGTTCGATGCCTACGATCGCTTTATTGGCTTGCTGGCGGATGAACGAGTGGGTTTAGATGGCAAATCGCCAAGAAAGCACCTTAAGGAGCTGGACAGTTCAAGCTTGGAATCCGATCCCGCGTACCGGGAAGCACGGGAGATAAGGCGTGCATTTGGGACAGCCTTGACGGAATTGTTCCTCGATCCGAAGTCTGAACTGTACGACTTGATGATTCGATACGGAGTTTTCTAATGCGACCTATTGGATTTTCGACCGGGGCTTTAGCGCTTTCTGACTTCCGGCTAGCGCTCGAAGAACTGAAGGGACAGCCGGTTAATTCGCTTGAGCTGTCGGCTTTGCGCTATCGGGAACTAAAACCCTTACTGTCTGCGCTCTCGACACTGCCGCTCGCTTCCTACCAATACAAGTCTATTCATGCGCCTAGCAGCTTTGATGCCGAGCAGGAGGTCGAAATCATCGCGCTCTTGCGTGCCTTTGTCCCTGGCGATTGGCCGATCGTTCTTCATCCTGATACGATTCATGATTTTGCCGCGTGGAGATGTTTCGGGAAACAACTTGCCATCGAGAATATGGACCGGAGAAAGCCGATCGGCCGAACGCTCGAAGAACTCAAAGCCATCTTCGAAAAACTGCCCGAAGCTAGGCTTTGCTTTGATATCGGCCATGCACGACAATGCGACACCACGATGACTGAGGCGTACCGCATACTCCGCGAGTACTCACGGCGTTTATGCCAGGTCCATTTGAGCGAGGTGAACAGCGCTAGCCGCCACGATCCTTTATCCTTTGCTGCCATTCGCGCATTTGCGGAGGTCGCAGATCTTATTCCTGATGAAGTGCCCGTAATTCTTGAGGCACGCATGTCGCAAGATCAAATCGCGGACGAAATTGAGAAGGCGAGTAGGGCACTTCCCTCCGCTGCGGTGCTGGTTGAGAACTGAATCCTACTTAGGAACCTTCAGGCAGACCGACCCAACAACATTTTCCCAAGAGCAGGAGCTGCTCGATGTGGCTAGTACCTGGCTCTCGACGGTGGCGCCATCACGCCATCAACTTCATGAACGGAGATCAACCGCTTAATAGCCTGCCATCCGACCTGAATGCAAGGACGAGGGCGTGACCCCACCGCCCTGTCTTTGCCGGCGAAAGCGCATGGGTTGTTAGACCGCAAGTGGTCGGTTCAGGCCGCAAGAACCCCTCGATCCGATGATCCGGTCAAGCCTTCACTCGCCGGCGCGCTCCGCAAGAAGGTAGTCCACGTCATCGCCAACACCATAGCCCAGGTTGTGGCTGATGGTCCGCACCCGGTCGAGCCGAAGCATGAGCGGGTCGCGGTCCGCGGCAGGCAACTGGGCGGCAACCACGAGAGCCTGTTCGAACATGCGGATCAGAGCATCGAAGTAGCTCTCATCATCATTACCAAACTCGTTGCAGAAACCAGCAGCATTTTCGCAATAGAAAACCATCAGCTCGGCGAGCCCGGCTCGTTCGCCAATCGCCTTGCGGTAAGCGGAAATGGCCTGTTTCGCCTTGGTAACCGACACATCCTGGTTTCGTAACACATCCGGAAAGAGCCGGCGCTCCAGCGTCTGTTTGTAGGGTTTCAGAACGTCGCCGCTCAAGCCAAAGCGGGTGTGGAGGAAGGTCTGGTTGTCCCTTTGGAAAGCATAGAGATCTTGAATCACTGCGGATAGCTAACGGTCCGACCACGCCCGCACTGCAACGGTTACCAAAGATACTTCTTACCCCCTCGACGCGTCCCAAAAACCGTACTACAGTGGAAATAGAAATTTGCATGTCAGGGCAGTCTTGTACGACAGCCCTGCTTGGTGTTGCACCGGTACCCTCTACCCGTGCATCTGCCGCCAACCACCGGGAAACCATCAGCCTTTGTCAGCATGATGATTCCCTGATCGCAAACGACAATCTGAGCTTCAAAAGCAACGGATGCTTACGCCTTTCCGCAGCATTCCCGCGTCCCGCAAGGGCGCGCCTGGGGAGAGCCAGAATCCGCGTGAGCAGGGTGGCGCCCAGTGCGTCCTCTTGATTCAGCAGTTTTGACAATTTGGCAAACACAACCGGACACCAGAGCCCGGAGGACGCGCACGTCCCTCCGCTTAGGACTGGTCTCATGACTCCACCGCCGTCGCAGGCCCATGAGACCAGTTCAAACCGGAAACCCAAAACGGGCTGTCGGTAAAAATCGCAGAAGACCCGCCGCGATCGAGAACGGATCGGCACCCTACGACCGAAAAGAGGGCTTTCAGCGCTTATAGCGCTTTTAGCGCATTTTTTCTCGCGACCGGTGCCGGCCAGATGTCGGACCCGAGCTAACCCGGCGCGTACGCAAGCATTGAACTACTCTGAAGACATGGAGAATACTGGCGCTCTCGAGAACATTCTCACATCCGCGCTGATCCGAGGACTCGCCGAAGACCGCTACTACGAACGCGGCCTGGCTTACCTTCAACAAGGTAAAGTCACTTCCCTGCAACTAGACGGAAGCCGGATCCGCGCCGTCGTGGCAGGCAACGAGGATTATGACGTCGTGTTCGGCACCAAAGAAAACAGGCTCGATTATCGCTGTAGCTGCCCACTCGGCGGCGATGGAGAATTCTGCAAACACTGCGTGGCGGCGGGGCTGGCATGGCTGAAGCAAAAGGCGAAGCCGGCGAAAGCACAAAAGAAGAGCTCCTCTGCCGGGATCAGCACCCAGGATATCGCCGCGGCTCTCCAGCAGGAAGAGAAGGAGACGCTGGTTGGGTGGATCGTCCAGTGGGCAGAAGAGGACGATGCGTTCCAACGAAAAGTGGTGCGGGCAGCGGCCCGGCGGTTCGATTCCAGTGGACTGATCGCGCAAACGAAAGCAGCGCTCCAGAAGGCGCTGCAGGTGCGGCGTTTCATGGAACGCCGGGACATGCGCGCGTATGCCGCCGGCGTGCAGGCAGCGCTGGACGAAGTCGAAGATCTGCTGGAGCGCGGCCACGCCCCCGCCGTGATCGAACTAAGCGAGTGGGGACTGCGCAAGTTTGGCGCAGCGGTCGAGAATGTGGATGACTCCAGCGGGTACATGGGCGAGCTGCGGGAAAGGATGCGGGAACTGCACCTCGCTGCCTGCACGGCGGCGCCTCCGGATCCCGTGGCGCTGGGGGAAAAGCTCTTTATGCTCGAGTGGACCTCGCAGTGGGACGAGTGGTACCAGAGTCCGGAACGCTACGCAGACGTGCTCGGCGCCAGAGGCTTGGCGACGTTTCGCAAGAAGGCCGAGGCGGAGTGGGCGAAGCTCCCGCAGGTTACCGGGCAAGAGACCGGCGTCCCGCGGAAGCAGATTTTTCAGCTGACCAGGATCATGGAGTCGCTCGCCCGCCAGTCCGGAGACGTGGAGGCCCAGGTGGCGGTCGTGGCGCGCGATCTCAGCTCAAACTATGCGTACCTGCGGATTGCGCAGTTGTATCGCGATGCCGGCAAGCATGACGAAGCTATGGATTGGGCGCAGCGGGGAGCTGCTCGCGGCGAGGGTCCGCATACTTCGACACTGCGCTTGTTTGTCGCCGAGGAACATCAGCGACGCGGTTACCATGCAGACGCATTGCGGATTGTCTGGGTGGAGTTCCGCCATCGGCCGTCGTTGGAAAGCTACAAGACGCTGCAACGGTTCGCCCGGGCCGCCGAGGAGTGGGAGGATTGGCGCGCCCAGGCGTGGACTCTTATGCAGCGGAAATCCTTGGAAGCCGCGGAGAAGGGGCAGTGGGTCGATGCTTCGCTGGTCGTGGAAATTATGCTGCATGAGGAGAAGGCTGAAGGCGCCTGGCAAGCGGCCGTCGCTGGAGGCTGCCGGGAGGATCTTTGGCTGGCGCTTGCTTCGCTGCGCGAGCAGGAGCATCCCGAAGACGCGGCGCGCGTTTATCTCGCGCAGGCCGAACGGACAATTGCGAATGCTCGTAAAAATCGCTATGACGCAGGAGTAGCGTTGCTGGAGAAAGCCGGTTCCCTACTGCACTCTTGCGGAAAGGGCGCCGAGTTCGATCGCTATCTCCAGGAGCTGCTGCTCAGGTTTAAGCTCAAGACGAACCTGATGAAGCGGGTGGCGGAGCGGCGAACTCAGCTGCATCTGGTTTGATGCCCGCGGCCGGGTCTTTGCTAGACTGACCGGAACTGCACGGAGGAGTTTGGTATGGAAAATGGGCATGGGCCAGCGGTCCAGTACGGCGGAAGCGATCATCACCATGTGACTTGGTCGCCTTCGGAGAAGAAAATCGCCCGCCAGATTTTTGATCGAGCGCTCACGCGAGAGCTGGATGCCATCACTCAAAGGGCAAAGAAGATGGCAGCGGGTATAGAAAAACCCTCGGACCTTTGGGATTTAGAGGCGTATTTGACCAAGAGCCGGAAGGCGATCGATGAGAAGTACGACTACCGCTATTCGCAATTGCCGGGGGTCTTCGCGAGACTGTTTCAGGAGGGTCGCATTCAGGAGGACGATCTCCGCGGATTGAAGGAGGATAAACTTCGGTACGTGCGCTTTGTGGCAGCGTACCGATCCTCCGATGCCAAGAAGGCGGACGGGAATTTGTAGGTGCGTTTACGAGGATACCCGCTCCTCTGCCTCTTCAGAAACGCGAAACACTTCCTCGCGAATGATGCGCTCGGTCGCTGCGTCGAGATATTCGTCGAGAGCGCTCTTGATTTCAAGAAACTCCGGCCAAAGAACGTTGTTGATGAACGAAGCCGGAGCGCGCAAAACGACCGTAGAGTAGCGCTGGCGCGGATACCGGTAGGGCGTGACGCCATGACGGCGACATAAGGCGGTAAAGAGACGCCGGCTCCAGCGGTCGGGTAGACGAAAATCGATCTCGACGGACCTTTCCTTCTGCTCAGCGGCCTTCAGGGCAGCACGCACCCTCTCGATGGCGGCTGCGGCAGCCTCCTGCTCGCCACTCGTCGTCGCACCCTCGAACAGTGCAGCGATTTTTCGTAGCTTTTGACGGAGTTCCTGTTCTGTGCTCACTCTGCCTCGGGTTCTTGCCGGTGTGAAGGTTATTGAAGCACAAAGAAGGACAGGATAGGAACGGATGAAAACTTGGCGGATGTATGGAAAAACGGTACGGGGCGCGATCGGTTTGTTCACAGGGTCGGCATATCGTTAGCCCCCTGGATCCGATTGATCTCCGCAAAGGCTCTCCGGTTTGGCGTGGTTCCCGCTCCAGGCGCCTCAGGTGCGACGAAGCGGCCAGCCTCGACCCTGGCAGGCTCGGCCATCCAGTCCCGCAACCACGGGATATATTCCAGCAGCGAGCACGCGGGATGCGCGAAGCATAGGTGTTGGTGAACCTGGCACATATCCCCGACATGGGGCACTACCGGGAGGCTGTAACAGTAAGACAAGTCAGCAACCTGGAGAAACTCTGTGATGCCCGCAAGCCGCACGACATCTGGCTGTACGTAGTGCACCGCGCCGGCATGGATGAAATCCCGGAAGTGAGATCGGGTGTATAGCTGCTCTCCCAAAGCGATAGGAGTCTGGATGGTCTCCGCAAGACGCCGGTGCCCCTCGACGTCGTCGAAATAGATGGGCTCTTCAATCCAGGTGACGTCGAAATCCGCAAGCCGCCCGGCGGTCTGGATCGCCTGGGGCAGACTCCACCGGCCGTTCGCGTCGGTCATGATCCGGATATCCGGACCAAGGGCCTTCCGCACCTCCTCCACTCGCCGCAGGTCTTCCCGCGGGTGCCCACCGCCGACTTTCAGCTTGACGGCGCGATAACCCTCTTCCTCTACTAAGCGGCGGCAATCGTTAACCACCGTTTCCAGCGGCCAGTTCAACCAACCGCCATCGGTGTTGTAGGCCTCGACGTTCTTGGAGGCAGACCCGCCCAGCAGTTTCCACAGCGGTAGGCCGGCATCTTTCGCTTTCAGATCCCAGAGAGCCAGATCGACGGCGCCCAAGGCGAGATGCGTGATGCCTGCGCGTCCAACCCAGTAAATCTCCGCCTGCCCATGCAGCTTCTGCCAAAGTGCGACCACCTCGCGGGGATCCTCGCCGATCAACAAGGGACCATAGCTGTTGACAATGCAGTCGACGATCAAGCGATCCGTCGCAAGATGCGCGTGCGTTCCCGAAAACCCATAACCGACGTGTCCCGCGTCCGTGTGGATCGCAACCCCGGGAGCACCCCAGTGAGTGAGCGTATGCGTGCTGTCAGCGATCATGTCGCGCGTTACCGGCGCGTGCAGGATGAACGGCTCGAGTTTCGTAATCTTCATCTGTTTTGACCACAATCCGATGCGCGATTTTTTCCGAACAACTCGTTACCAGGAGGAACGGGTGTTCGCTATCGTGTGATTGTAGGCTCGGCGCGCGCCGCGTAACAGGAATCTGCGAACCGTGTGGTCTGGTCGGCACGACACAACGCTCTTCCCAAATATGGGTCGTGACTACAAAGCAGCATTCAAAGGTGATCTGTACTCGCTAGACAATTCGCAACTGTCACAATCTGCCCCAACCCGCCCCAGAACAGCTGGTCGACCGTCTTCTCACTCATCGCGGAACATGTTGCCCCCTGCCCGGGTTCTACTTTCGCGAGTATGCTTGAAGCTCCGCTTCTGCATCTTAGTACCACAAGGAGATTCACCGAATGGCATTAAAGGATGTTCTCATCGACGAACTTCGCGATATGTACAGCGCGGAAAACCAACTGGTAAAGGCCTTACCCAAGCTGGCAAAAGGGGCGAATAGTCCCAAATTGAAACAGCTCTTCGCAGCCCACCTCGAGGAGACAAAAGGTCAGGTGGAACGGCTGAAGAAGGTCTTCCTCGAGTTAGGTGAAAAGCCGACTGGGCAACATTGCAACGGGATGGAAGGCGTCATCGAAGAAGGTAAGGACGCTTTGGAGAAGGATGAAGAAGGCGCCTCGTTCGATTCTGGGATCATCGGAGCGGCATTGCGCACGGAGCACTACGAGATCGCCGGCTACGAAGCATGCATCTCGATGGCAACCGCGTTGGGAATACCCAAAGTAGCCAAACTGCTCAATCAGAATCTGAAAGAGGAGCTCGGCGCGGCAAAAAAAATCACGGCAGCCGGTATCCCCATCCTGAAGCAGAGCGCGCGTGAGCCAGAGGCGCCCAAGGAGCCAAAGACGGGCAAGGAGAAATACTCGGCCAAGAAGAGCAAAGAGGATGAAGCAAAAGCTGCCCCCGACCTCCCAAAATCCAGGAAAGTAGCCTGATCAGCATCACGCCGAACAATACGCAGCAGGGCGCGTGGGAGCAGCCGCTTCGCGCCTTGCAGTGCTGCAAGAGGTGGGCGAAACCGTCATCACTGGACGGTGAGGCTCACCTGACCCGTGCTCGACAAGAAGCTATTGTTGACCCCTCCATAGTGCGCGGTAAGGGTGTGTGCACCGGCGACGCTCGGAATCATGGTCAGCGTTGCCTTTCCATTGCTGAGCGTCACCGGCGCACCGCCGTTGAGGGTCACCACCTGGCTACCGATCGTGTCGGTGACCGTCACCGCACCCGTGGGAGTCGTCGCCGCGTCAAAGCTGTCAACCACGGTGACAATCACCGTCACGCCAAGACCTGCCTTGACCGGGTTCGGCCCAACTCGCAAGCTGGTCCGGCTCGCATCCGCGGTCGCGCTTGTCCCCTGCAGCGTGATCTCCTGCCCTGACCCTGCGACAATCGCGTTCAGATTATTGTCCGTCCAATAAAGATATCCGAGATAGGGTGCGCGGGACGTAGGCGTAAAGCTGACTCCCCAGACACAGGAGCTACCCGCATCCAGTGTGCTGGGCACGCCGGAAACCCCGATCACCGGGCAAGTGGATTCCCCATCAAGGGCAAAGGCGCCTACACCCACAATGATCGCTGGATTGGTGCCCGTAGCCGGAACCCGGAAAACCAGAGGAGCGTTGCCCGCATTCGCAATGGTCTGGTACCTCGGACTATCTACGCTGGTCAAGCCGGGCTTGGTGGTGGCGAAGGTAATCACCGGCGCATCGGAAACATCGATCATGTTCACCAGCCCGGTGGCCTGGGAATAAACGAGATTCCCTTGTCCATCCGCCGCCAGCCCCAGGGGTTGAATCAAGCCAGACTCTATCGTGGTTTGCAAGTAGAACCCGTTCATCTCCGGCGCCAGCTTGACGATCTGGCCGCGAGCGTTATCAACTACGTAAACATTCCCGTTGCTATCGACCGTCAGGTTCTGCGCCGGAGCGATATCCAGGGGCCACGGACTCTGCAGATAGCTTCCATTCGCCTGCGGCGTCTCCGTGTAAAGCACATTGCGCTTGTCATCGAGGATGAAGATATCTCCCTTTCCATCCACGCCCACCCCTCTGGGACTGGTGATCCCGTACCCAATCGCCGATTCTTTGTAAGTGCCGTCCGTCTGCAGCGTCTCTTTGTGTACGTTCCCGAACGAGGAAGAAGTGAGATAGAGGTTGCCGCCGGCATCCACGGCGACCGCAACGATATTGGTTAGATCGGTGAAGATCCGGCTCTGCACGTATGCGCCGTGAGCGGGCGCCTCTTTAAAGACCACGCTCGAAGTGGCGATATACACATTCCCTGCCCCATCCACCGCCAACCCAGTCGGGTGGTCGAGTCCCGTGGCAATGGTGGTTTGAAAGAAGGTGTACTCGGCATAACCGGGTTGGGTCAAAGTCTCCTTATACACATTGCCGGTGCCGCTCTCGGCAATGAAGACATCGCCCAGCCCGTCGACCGCCACGCCGGAAGGGTTCGCCAGAACACTGCCGACGGACACGTGCTTCCCGGGCGGGTAGCTGATCTGGGGCGCCACTCCCGTACCGGAGACATATCCCGTCGCCAGCGGGTTGCCGGACGTGTCCTTCAGGACCACCGCGCCGTACCGGCTTCCTGAAAACTGCGGCCGGAACAGAACGTCAACGGTGCAACTTTCGCCCTCGCCGTAGACGAAGGGAGGGGCTGTTACCCGCGCACAGGTCCCGGTGCCGGCATCCGTGAAGTCCAGCCCCGCGGCTCCCCGCGTTATCACTAACGGAGTGCCCAGCGTGGTGTTCTGAACGAAGCCAAAGACCAAAGAAATCGCACCGCTCGGACCCGGAACATCAATCGCGCCGAAGTTCACCGGCAGAGGGAGTTCCTTGAAGAGCTGGTTCGATCCGGGAGAGATAACATAGGCATCGCCGGCCGTGTCGGCCCCTATCCCATAGGGCTTTTGCCCATAACTTGGCACGATGCTCAAGGTATAGGCGCCGCCCGAAAGCGTCGCTCTTACCACGGAGTAATGTTCGTCATCCTGGTAATTGAGGATGAAGACATCTCCCGCAGCATCCGCGGCAATGCCGATCGGCGGCGCGCCATAAAGCTCCAGGTTGGCAAGGGTGCTCTCGCTCCAGCTGCTCCCTGAGGGCGCCTCCTTGAGGACGCGGAAGTGGTGGCTATCGGCGATGTAGAGATTCCCGGAGGCATCGACCGCCACCCCCTCCGGGAACGACAGGTCACTACTGGGCACAATGCTTTGGGTGTAGGTGTTGCCCGACCGCGTCGCTTTCACCACCCGGTTATTCCCGGAATCAGCGACGTATAAGTTGCCGTTAACGTCCACGGCGATGCCCATGGGACTGTTGAGGCCACTGAACGGGAGGAGGCTTGGACTGTAGGAATTGTCCGGATTCAGAGTCTCCCTCCATACATGGTTGTTTTCGTTGTCGGTAATGTAGAGGTTGCCGCTGCCATCCACCGCGACTCCGTAAGGACTGCCATTTCCGCTCAGGAGTGTGGCCTGGGAAGTAAGCACTCCCGACGCTGTCAGTTTCGAAAGCGAGTTTCCGGCATTGTCCACGACGTAGATGTTGCCGTTCGCACCCACCGCCATTCCGTAGGGGTGGGTGACGCTGCCGATGGCCAACGGAACCTGCGCTCCGGCAAGATAGACTGCCTGCGCATCCGCAGCGGCGCCACAGGCGATCAGGAAGACAAGCAGGGCGACGAGGAAAAACGTGGAAATTCTGCCTAAACGAGCAAACGAGTTCACGAAAGATGCCAACGTGGGCCTCCAGTGGGACGTGGTCCGTCGCAGAACGACGCGGTTTGGCTCGTTCTGACGCAGACGATGACTTCATCGGCGAAACGCCGCGTTTTGTTACAGCAGGAGGCCACGCTGAAAAAATTAAATGGTGGGATTTAGCTCGCGGCGACCGGGACCCGCGTCAGAAACACGTTCGGGCGGGCGATTGGGACCTCACCACGCACGCTTTCGCGAGCGACCCGACGAGCGCCCGTGGCAAGAGCAAATCAATCGGCCGAATCGGTGGAGTTGATTTTAGGCAGCAAGCATCACTGCTCGATCACTCGATACGATTCGAGTGAACTCTTGAAGGGCAAGAACTGTGCAGACTCGGACGTGGCCTCAGTGGATACCAAGACCTGATAGGTCTTTGGCCAGTGACGATGCCCATCTTGCAGCAAACGATCCTTTAGCTCCTGGAGTCTTTCTGCAGAAGTGAAGAATTCGATTGCCCCAAGAGTACCTGCGGAGTTCGTCCCGGAAATAATCACCGCCTGGATCGCAGCGCCTTCCCGGCTCTTAGAAGAGATGACCGTAATCAAACCGTGAATCGAATTTTTGCGATGCACCAGATGCGTCTCAGAGTGGTCTTTAGGATCGACGGTAAAGACCTCCATCTCCTTAATATCGGCGAACCACTTCATGTTGTAGAAGAGCCCTCCCAGGAGGAGATTGGCAGTAGGGCTGTTGGCCGGCCTTCCCAGGAGCACGAGGTTGCGATCGCGAAGGACGAATGGATCCAGAACCCGTTCGGGCAGGAGCTGGAAGTCTACTTTCGCGCGGGTGAGCATTCGCGAGACGAACACTCCTCCAGCAGCGTCTCCCCAAACGGGAGTGCTGGAATTCGCATAATAGTAGAGGTGATCCGCTCCCAGCGGGCGGTAGTGTTCACTGTACCAAGCCCGAACCTCGGGCAGTTTGGCGACATCCGGAGCATCGGTTGAGCCTTCAGGCAGAGCAAAAAGCTGTAGCTGGGCGTTGGTCGCAATGCAGACAATGGGTTCTGCACCCGGGTTCAGAATAGGCCCCCAAACTTCTCGCACGATGGGCGGTACACCAGCCTCGCTCGTCGGCCGGGCCAATTTGAAGCCGATTAGTCCGGAGAGCAAGCAGGCAGCGACGGCGGCCATCCAAATCGCGACCACAGGCCGCCACCTTCGCTCCTCTTCAGGTGGTTTTTCCCACCGTGGCGACAGCAGTTCCAGCCCCTCCTCCTGGGGCACAAGACTAGCCGTCGTTGCAATACTCTTGCTGACAAATTGCGGACGGTAGGAGCCTTTGGGGAGAAGGATTCGTACCTGATCCTCATTCTCTTCCGCTGCGTAAAGGTCCAGAAGTTTGTGGCGCAGACTATGCGCACGCCGGCGCACGACGGAGTTCTCAGCGGTCGAGTAACCGTCCTTTTGCCCAAAAACCTCGGTCCCGATGAGGTATTCGTGGAGTTCAGCACCGCGTCCCGATATTTCGTACTCGCAGACGAAACGGAGAAAAGCTTTGAGTTGATCCTGTCTAGCGAAGGTTTCGCTGTTCTCAACGAACGATAGTGCCTTTCTCTTCTCCACAGGCCCGAGTGGGCTACTCATGACCCGGATTGTACCAAACCGGTTCTGGCCGCTCAAGTGACACAAAAATAAAGAGATGACGCCTGTTCGAACAGGTACGAACCGTCTCCCGACAGGAGGAACGTTGACTGTGTCGGATCAGTGTCCCTAGACCTTTCTCTGCATGGCATCCACACCAACTCGTCATGAAACGCCGCGATGGATCGCCCGCGATGAAACCAAAAAGTGTGAATTTTAGGAGACCACGTGAGACCAGCGACAAAGACGACATTCCATACAGGTCAGCCATCATCAACGGTGAAGCGCGCAATCTGCGGGGGCGCACTCGCTGCAGTCGCTGCCATCATCACGGGAGCCGGACATATCAAGCGCCACGCGGGAACCCGCCGCAACCTCCGCATGCTGGCCGCGATCGCCGTCATCGCCGCATCTTCAAGGTTCGCGTGCGCGCAGACTGCGGAGATCACCGGGAGAGTCGTGGACTCCACGGGCGCAGTCGTGACCGGGGCGCAGATTCTCGTCAAGAACGTAGAAACCGGGGTGCTGCGCACGCTGCAGACGAGCGACGATGGATACTTTACCGCGCCCTTGCTCACCCGCGGCGTCTATGAAGTGACGGTGGATCAAAGCGGGTTCAAGAGAGCCACTTACACGGCTTTAAAGCTGGACGACGGCCAGAGCCTGCGAGTTGACTTTGCCTTGCAGCTTGGCAACGTATCCGAACAGGTCTCGGTGAGCGGGGGCGAGCCATTACTCGAAACCGAAAACGCGACCCTGAGCACCGTCATTGAGAGCCGGCAGATTCGCGATTTACCGACAGTGGGCCGCAATCCTCTCCAGTTTGCGCTCCTCGTTCCAGGGGTCCGCGCGGCCGGAGCCTATGGCGGTGTGCCCAACTCTGCCTTTTCCGGGGGGCGGGCCGCGATCGCAGGCGGTCCCGTATCCACCAATAACTACATGGTGGATAGCATCGCCGCAGACAACTTTACGTCCGGCAGTATGCAGTCGCCTCTCTCGGTAGATGCTACGGAAGAATTCCGGCTCACTGTGCGCAATCCTGCTGCCGAGCTGGGCCGCACCGGAGGCGGCATCATGAACCTTGTCAGCAAGTCCGGAACCAGCGCCTTCCATGGCGATCTCTACGAATTTCTGCAGAACACGATTTTCACGGCAAACAACTATTTCAATAAACGGAACCATGTGGCGCGATCGCCGACTCACTTCAACGAATGGGGTGGTACTCTCGGCGGCCCCATCAAACGCGATAAAACCTTCTTCTTTTTCAACTGGGAACAATACAGTCAACGCAATCAGTCCACGATTGTCCGGACAGTGCCCACCGATCTTGAACGGCAGGGCGATTTCAGCCAGACGACAACCGCAAGCGGCGCACTGGTCGCGATCTATGATCCCTACAGCACCCAGCCTGACCCGGCAAACCCGGGCAGCTACCTAAGGACACAATTCCCCGGAAACAAGATCCCAGCGGGCCGCATATCCGCGGTCGCGCAAACGATATCCCAATACTTTCCCAAACCGAACACCACGGGAACGGGGAACGGAACAGCGAACAACTTTTTTGGCACGAGCAAAACACCCACCGATAGTCTTACGCTCGGCGTGCGCGTCGACCACTACATCACTCCCACCAGGCGCCTGGCCGGCCGCTACACGCGCAACATCATCAATCTCAGCAATCTGAACTTCTTCAACAACATCGCAGAGCCTGGTCCCAGCGACCAGGTCACCACCCGGCACAGCGGGTTCGTTAGCTATTCCGATGCGATTGGCTCCACGAAGTTCTACGACGTTCGAGCGGGTTTGAACTTCTACATGCCGCACCGCCTCAGCCGGAGTTACGGTTTCGATCTGGGGACCCTGGGCTTCCCTGCCAGTTTGCAAGGCAAGACCCAGATCCCGGTGTTCCCCCTCATTACCAACACCGATGTCAGTCAGCTCGGGACAACCGGCGATCATTTGATTCAATCCGATAAGGACTTCGCTTACCTGGGTTCCTTTACCTGGATCAGCGGCCGCCACACCTGGAAGTTTGGCTTTGAAAATCGCATCTATCAGCTAAACAACACCCAACCCGGCATGAACCTGAGCCTGGCCTTCGACCGTGGTTTCACGCAGGGGAAGAATCCGAACAGCACAGGCGCCACCTCTGGATTTGGTTACGCATCCTTCCTCCTCGGTACCTCGGCGAGCGGCACCATTGGCTATGGAGCCTTCACCACCGAAACAGAGAAAAACGAAGCCCTGTATGTGCAAGACGACTGGAAGCTCACGGCAACGCTGAACGCCAGTCTCGGGCTGCGATGGGAGTACGAAGGCGGCATCACCGACCGCTACAACAAGATCAGCAACTTCGATCCGAATGTTGTGTCAACCGTCAATGGGCTGACCCTGCGGGGTGGTTTGATCTTCCCGGGAGTCAACGGTGTATCGCGTGGGCATCGCGATGCGGAATGGACAAACTTTCAGCCCCGGCTGGCAATCGCGTGGCAGTTCTATCCGAAATCTGAGTTGCGTCTCGGTTACGGGATTACTTATCTGCCCACAACTGGTCTTTACACGGGTCTACCCAGCAGCGGGTATAGCGTCACCACTCCCCTTCTCGCTTCGACGGACGGAGGTTTGACGCCTTCCTCCAGTCTCTCGGATCCCTTTCCCGGTCCAGCGGTGCAGCCTTCTGGCAGCAGCCAAGGCGCGTTAACGCTCATTGGGCAGAGCATCAGCGGGAATGTGCGTCATCTGAGTCGAGGCTACTCCCAGCAGTGGAATGTCTCTCTGCAACGCGAACTGCCCAAGAGCTGGCTGGTTGAGCTAGGGTACATGGGAAATCGGGGCGTGCGTCTCCCACTGAGTCGCAATTTCGATTACCTGCCGGAACAGTACCTTGCGCTCGGAACAAAACTGCAGACACTGGTTGCCAATCCGTTCTACGGCACAATCCCGTCAAACCTCGCGCTTGGGAAGGCGACGGTGCCGCAAGCCTCCCTCCTGTTCACATATCCACAATTCTCTGCCGTCACTGGATACGCAGCAGGAGCAGATTCGATCTACCATGCGGGAACCATACGCGTGGAAAAACGATATGCGCGTTCTCTGGGCCTGTTACTCTCCTACACGTTTTCCAAACTCATCGACGATAACTCGGGCAATGGTGGAAACAATTTCAATGAGACTGGTTCGGAAGCTGTGCGCTATTGGGGCGATATCAGCTTGGAACGGTCCGTTTCTACGGAAAATCTGCCGCACAGACTCGTGATCTCCGGCAGCTACGCGCTCCCATTCAACCATTTCGGCAACAGCCTGGTCCGGCAAGCCATTGGGGGATGGCAGTTGAACGCGATCGGCACGGTCGAGAGTGGCAAAAGCATCGGCGTCACGCAGAACGCAGCCACCTACGGGAGCAGCATCCCTAACTTGATTGGTAATGCCAGTCTGGGCCATCCGACCATCAATATGTGGCTCAATCGGGCTGCATTCGCTGATGCTCCCGCATTCACTTTCGGCAACGCGCCGCGTAACCTGCCGAGCACGCGTACGCAAGCTTTCGGAAACTTGGATCTGTCAATTATGAAGGACTTTGGCATCCGCGGAGACCGCCGTCTGCAGTTCCGCGCCGAAGCTTTCAACTTCACCAACTCGGCCATTCTCGGAGGTCCGAATACGAACATCGACTCTTCGACCTTTGGAACAGTCACTTCGCTTGCGGCCAACAACAACCCCCGAACCATTCAGTTCGCTTTGAAGTTCTACTTTTAGCGATTGAGATCGCGCTTGAGTTCACCAACGAGGATTCGAATGAAGTCAGAGCAAGCAAATCGCATTGCTACCAGGAGAGGTTTTCTCTACTACGGTTTGGCCGCCGGTGCGCTCGCCGGCATGGCGGGCGCACCGGGCTCGGCATCAGGCGAGCTGTTGACCAGCGTTCCCGAGGTGGCGCCGGGTGATGTCATCCCGAGCGACCGAACTCTGTCCCAGGCTGTGGAACAAGCGCACACTGTTCTTTGGAGTAAGTTCATCACCCGGGATGGAATCATCCTGGATTTTCAAGGCGATCTGCCTACTCCGGAAGACTGCCGGCTTGGCAAGCCGAACGCACTCGGTTGGTGGACTCCCATCGAGAACGGCCCGATGCTTACCGGGCTGTACCTTCCTGCGGTCTGTGAGCGCGCTCGCCGGACCCATTCTCCGCAAGACAGGGCACATGCGCGCCTGCTGTCGCAGGGATTGATGAAATGCGCATCGGCTTCGGATGTTCCCGGCTTTATCGCGAGAGGCTTCGGCAAGGATGGACGGTGCCATTATCCTCTGGGCTCAGATGATCAAACCCATCCTTGGTTCTACGGACTAAGGGCGTACCTTCGGAGTGGAATCCCGATGGCGCCGGAGAAGGACCGGATCGTCTCCAAAATGCATTTCGTGGGCGAAGCGCTCGAGAGGACCGGCTGGAGATGCCCATGCGACGGGAGCTTTGTTGGCCAGTACCGGGGTTCCTTCTCTGGAGCCGGATTTCGGGATGCGGCCCGTTATCTGTACATGGTGCGGCTTATGTTCGAACTTACCCAAGACGAGGTATGGTTGCGTCGCTATCACGAGCGATGTTTTGAACGACCGGAAGGGTCGACAAAGACCCGCTTAGAAATCTGTGAAGCGGGCGCGGACTTTGACCCCAAAGCGGCTTCTCTCTGGATCTACGTGGGCAGTCAAGCCGCGCTCGCGGCGCTGGCGGAGTGGGAGCAGAACGACAGCGTTCGTCAGAGGTTCCGGGCAGGGCTGGAGAGTGGAAAGGAACGTGTAGCGCCTTTCTGTAAGGAATGCGTTGCGTTTGATAACAATGACCGGAGACGATTCGGCAATGCTGATTGGAGGGCCGGATATCCGACTTGGTATGTCCAAAAGACGCCTGAAGACGCAGTCCGCCTCTCACAAACTGGAGACACGAAGAAGCTAGGGGAGCGGAAGAAGTACGAGATCAAGTGGATGAGAAACCCTCTCGCTGCCGCGGCCATCATCGCTCTCAGTGGAGGGGGGTCGATCAACGAAGAGGTAGCGAACGCGATCAAGCACTACGACTATGCAAGACTCTATGTCTCTCAGTTCCTGTTCGCGGAGTGCGCCTATTATGCCTGAAGCGGTGGGCCAATTGGCATCGCGCTGGGATACATATTACGATGCGGCTCCGCGCGAGCCTGTGCGTGCTGCTTATCCAAGTCCCGGGCCAGAGGTGATAAAAACCACATACAGGTATGGTGGTTACTCCCTTTGCCCGCGATATCCCAGCGGGCGAATAGGTTTCGTGTTCTAGCCCACACCTGGAGGCGACACTGGATTCGCTCCCGGCGTCACGAGTCTCCTTTACAAAGTCCTTTTGTGAAGCTGACTTATTCCTTGAAAGGTGGTCGCAGTTTGGTGACGCCGTTGGCACTTTCATAAGGCGAAAGCATAGAATAAGTACTGTGTAGGGCTCCGGAGGCTCCCATGAGAGTTCTGGCGGCGATGGGAATCTGGCTGCTGGTTTTAACCATGTCGTCATCGGCTTGGGCGCAGACAGCCAATCAAGTTAGCTCTTCCAATCAGGCCCCGTTCAGCCTGCAGGTCAACTCGCAAGTCGTGCTCACCGACGTGACGGTGACGGACCATCAGGGCAATCCAGTCACGGGACTCACCCAGAACGATTTCCAACTACTCGACAATGGTAAGCCCCAGAAGCTGGCCTCTTTCGACGAACACCGGCAGAGGACATCCCATCTGATCGAAACTTCGGCGAGCGCAGGCCGCTTCAGCAATGAGTACCTGCAGCATCCACCGGCCCAGATAAATGTGCTGCTCTTCGACACCACCACCATCGGCATCGTCGACCAGATGTATCTTTTCGAGCAGATGAAGCAGTTGGTGAACAATCTGCCTCTTGGGGAGCCAGTGGCCGTGTTTACGCGCGCAGGCCCGGCCACCGTCGAACTGGCGAGCTTCACCGACGATCATGCGTTGCTGTTGGCGGCCATCCGCAAGGCCATTCCGCGGTTGCAACAGCCAGGATCGTGGATGGCAAGCGACCTGGACACACTGCTGCAGATCGCCGCCTATATGGAAAATCTTCCCGGAAGGAAGAATCTCCTTTGGTTCACCAGCGGACCGAATATGTTCCTCGGACCCAATGCCATGGCGGTCCCCATGGACCCCGCCGCCCGGCGCGCAGTATACGACCTGCTCGAGTCGGAACGGATCGCGATCTATCCAATCGATGCCCGCGGGCTGACGGTTGTCTTTGGCCGCCAAGCCCTGGCGACGGCCGCCCAGCAAATGCAGATGCGGCAGGATGCAGCGGCCACCGGCGGCACGGCGTTTGTGAACACAAATGGCCTGGCTCTCGCCGCACAGCGCATCCTGGCAACAGACGGGGACTTTTACACCCTGAGCTATACGCCGAACAATCTGAAAAATAACAACAAGTGGCATCGGGTCGAAGTGAAGCTCGTGAACGCACAGTACGAGCTGAGCTACCGGCACGGTTATTTCGACGACGGCTCCAACAAACCACAACTGGCAAAGGAGACAAAGATCAGAACGGCACTGCGAGCAGGAGGAAACAAACTCGAGGTACCGGACGACCGCGGTCAGCCCATTATCTTCACCGCTCGCGTGGTGCCCGCGCCTCCTGCGGCGCCTCCTCTACCGGGGGCTTCTCCCCCGAAAAAAGGCCAGACGCGTTATATCGTGGAGTACTCCCTGCCGGTGAAAGATGTCTATGCGGCCAATCCGCGGGGCAACGTGGGGACAAGCGATCTGGGTACGGCGGTGTTTGTCTACAACCAAAACGGTGAATTGTTGTCGCGGAGCGCGTTGAAGTTCACGCTGGGGATTGACGAACAGAAAGCGAGAAGCGAGCCGAATGCCCCGGTCAATATCTCCCATCCGGTGAACCTGCCACGCGGCAGCAGTTATTTGTATTTGGGTCTATGGGACATGTCGACTGGCCGCATGGGAACTGTAAATGCAGCGGTGGACGTGCAGAAACCCACAGGCTAGCTGCTATCGATCAAACTGGATTCGCATGCTGGAATCACTCCC
>CAWITT010000031.1:0-21641 GCA_963839025.1 uncultured Acidobacteriaceae bacterium | reverse complement strand
CCGGATTATGACCCAATGGTAATGGGCCCGATCTCGACTCATATATAAAGACAAGGTCTCCGGGAACCAACTGCTTAATGACGTCCCACTGGCCGTCCTTCACCCATACGTCCTTGTACGGTTCGCTGCTCGGTGTGTCTTGCTGACGTGGCCAATGGGTTGTGAGCCAATAATTCATCGTTCTGTCCGACACCCTTCAAGGGGAATTGTTGACTATTGACAGCGATCATACTATCCAGAAGTTTCTGAAATCATGCAGATCGCTGATGCGCTCGTAGGCGCTAGGTAAGTCCTCATAGGTCGGCCAGTGTCCAGGAATTTTTATCTGGCCTCGACGCCGGGATACCGGGACCCTGGCGCGTTTATCGGTACCTATGCGCACACAAGAGCGGTCGACATCTCTTGCGTGCGCATAATCTCAAGCGGTGCGTAGCGGCGCAGGTGGAACCACGACCTCTGCCAGGCCGGTGGTGATGTCATATTTGACACCGGAAATCATCCACGAAGCAGGTAGTGCCGTAATTGCTCTGAGCGCCGCAACATCCATAGCAATGGCGCTGCGCGGATCGAGAACGGTCTTCGTCTCCACTTCACTTTCGGGTATCTGAAAGTAGTTCGCCAGCATAGCCGAGTCCTTGGCAAGGCGCGTGATCCCGCAATCTGTGTGCTGAAGGATCACGATGTGGAATTCTCCACCGCCGCCGGGAGTCTCTCCTGCCACCTGGCCGATCCTTCCTAGCATCCCGATCTGCTCAATTAGACCCGGCGTGATGCGGCCACCAATGTTGCGCATTACTACAGCTTCGCCCAATTCGACCCCAAGCACATGAGCCGGGTCGACGCGCATATCGGCGCAGGTGATAATAAGCGCCTTCACGCCGGGAAGACTCTCTGGAAGCGAAGGCATGGGTGTGCCCGCGGAAGAAACGTGGGCGGCAAACTCTTTGTTACGAAACAGCATGTTGTCGAAGGCGCTCATAGTGAATTTCTCCTGAAAAGTTTGGTTGTGACTGCATTGCCGTGTGCGGAAGACCACCTGCAACAAGAGATAATCTAGTCCCCTTCGCGGTACAATAACATTGTCGCTAACGACAACTTTGAGGTCATTTACGCCATGCGGATAATTGTACTCGCAATCGACGGGGTCTTCGATACAGGGCTGTCCGTTACTTTGGATGCGTTCTCCACGGCGAGCAGCTTATCCGCCAAGCTGTTCGACGGAACCCCTCGCTTCGAAGTCACGACCGTTGGCGTCCGGCGAACCGTTCGTACCTCGCAGGGCTTCACGGTGCCTGTCCAATCCATCAAGCCAGCTTCGAGGCCGGACTGGGTTCTCGTCCCTGCCGTGCTCGCCGGAACACCGGATGAGCTCTTCGCCAGACTTGAGCGGGCGGACATGCGTGATGCCAAGTCACAACTGCTGAAGTGGAGCGCCAAGGGTACCCTGATCGGTGCGGCGTGTATGGGCACATTTATCCTCGCGGAAACAGGTCTTCTTGATCAGCAGGAATCCACCACCACCTGGTCGCTTGCGCCGTTCTTCCGACAGCGGTTTCCGTACGTGCAGCTAGACGAATCTCGTATGGTGGTTCCATGCACGATCGGCGTCACGGCCGGATCAGCCATGGGACATCTCGACTTGGCGCTCTGGATCATCCGGCAGGCGAGCCCTGAACTGGCAGACACTGTGTCTCGCTACCTGACTGCCGATCTACGATCTTCCCAGGCACCGTTCATCATCCCGAATCACCTCGCCCAAGCAGATCCGATGATCCTGCGTTTCGAACGTTGGGCCCGGCTTAATTTGAAGGATGGCTTTTCTCTGCAAGTTGTGTCCAAAGCACTCGCGACTAGCGCTCGCACCCTGCAGCGCCGTTGCCATGCCATATTGGGCAAGTCTCCGCTTGACTACTTCCAGGACCTGCGCGTGGAACACGCTCAGTCCCTTCTTCATCGCGACAGTTACGATATCGAGGCCATCGCGGCGGCGGTCGGATACGCGGATGGCGCAACCCTCCGTACTCTTTTACGTGATCGCCTCGGGCGCGGTGTTAGAGAAATCCGCGCTGGTTTTCAATGAAGCGAAGCAGCGTTCGGTGTAACAAATAACAACCAGAACCAGCACGAGGGTTCTCATCCTGATTGCGTAGAGTTGAGACGCGATGCAAGGACCAGTCCTGATAAGTCGGCCAGTGTCCTGGAATTCTGATCGGGCCGCAACGCCGGCATACCGGACCCTGGGGCGTTTCCCGTTACTAATCGTGGGGGACACGGGTCTTCGGGAAATAGGGGGACAGCTTACGTAATTACCGCCGGCGGCGCGCGGGGCGGGGATGAGTAAGCTGTCCCGGTATCCCTCCGAGCGTCACATTCTCCGGCAGAATGTCCGCCATGTTTCTCGCGTTGGTGTAGATCGAGGTTGGAGTCTGAGCATAGTCAGCGATTTGCCCGCCCAATACCGCTGTGTACGCCAAGAACCCGGTGCCTATTTCTCGAGATGGGTCTCGAAGAACCGCACCATAAAATTGTCGGCTTCCTTCGATTCGGCAAGGTTCGGGTTGTACCAAAATGCATGGCTTAACCCGTCGTAAACAATCAGGCGCGCGTCCACACCCGCGCGAAGAAAAGCACGATGCAGGTTCGATGTGTTGCTCAGGAGCAGGTCGCGGGTGCTCGTCACGAACAGTGTCGGTGGCATACCGCGGAGATCGGCATAAATAGGGGAGAGAACCGGATCCTTAGGGTCTGTCGACCCCACGTAATAAGGCCACTGAGTGCCAGGCACAGGAGGATCGAGGTGGCCTTTCAGGCCGCCCACTGCGTATAAAGATTGCGAGTCCGCGGGCATGCTGTAGTCTCCGCCACCGGAAAAAACGCCCAGCGCGGCGGGAAGCGGGAGACCGAGAAGCTTGATCTTCACCGCGGCCTCGGCCGTCATGAAGGCTCCTGCTGAGGTACCAAAAATGACGATCTTATGCGGGCTGTACGTTCTAAGAAGTTCCTTGTAGACCGCAATCACGTCGTCTACGCCGGCGGGAAAAGGATGCTCGGGCGCAAGACGGTAAAGGACCGTCACAACCTTGCTTTTGGTTAAATTGGCGATCGGGATGGACTCGGTGAGTGAGCCGGAATCCGTGTTCCATCCCCCACCATGAATGTTGATAAGAACACGATCTTTCTTGCCGGCCGGCACACCGCCCACCGGCGTAATGGTTTTTACCGGAACACCGGCGATGGTTCCGGGCGAAATATCTACCGGGTACAGCGCCTGCGTTTCCTTTGCCAACCGCGCGTGGCTCGCATCTGTGTCGGCGCGACGCTGGGCGAGCGTTTGGTGCACGGGGGCATCGGAATGCGGGGCAGCAATAGTCTTTTGTGCTTCCGGGCTGACCGTCCTGGGAACAGGAACGACGCGGCTGATATGGGCAGTTCCATCCGGCGCAATATAAGTTGTATCCGTTTGCGCAGCGGTCTTAGCGGTCGTTTCCTGGCTCAAGGTCTGACTGCACGCAGCGACGATCGTGCAGAGAACCAACGCATATAGAAACATTTCGCATCGCCGCCATGGGCTGAAGATATCAACCCAGCGCACCGGGATACACGACCTCTTGCGCCGCCCTACCATGATCAAGACTGGAGAATAGCATGGAAGGCCATCTGCCGCCGATCCTCAGTCAACCTTCCGCCGCACCGGCTCTGTAACGGTATGGGCCCAAGCGGGTCATGAGCGCAGCGGCGATCAGCGTGGACACAAAAAATGACGCCAGGGGCCTGCGATACGAGCCCGTCGCGTCGAAACCAGCCCCCATGATCAGAGGTCCCAACGCTCCTGCCAAAGCAAAGGCGGCAAAAGCGTAGCTGAAGATTCTACCGAAGGCGCGCAGGCCAAAATAGCGGCTCACCAAGTACGCTATCAGGTCTACTTCCGCACCCAGGCCCAAACCGACAAAGAGCGCACCCAGAAACATGATCGCGATCGTGCTTCTCATCCAAAGCAGACCAATCCCAACTGCCGCACAACAAAAAAAGACAGCCGCCACTCGCGGGGCAAAGAATCGGTCGAGCAAGTAGCCGGTTCCTACCCGGCCCAACAACACGGCAGCGCCGGCCAGAGAACTGCCCAGGGCAGCCGTTTCGGAGCTAATGCCGCGGTCGCTTAACATCGCAGCCAGATGAATCACGCAGCCCTGCACGCTCGCGCTTACCAGGAAGAACGCGCAGATCATGAGCCAAAACGATCCCGTACGCCACGCATCCTGTGCGCTGAGGCCCATCGCAGTGGCTTCGCCGCCGGCTGCATTTCCCTCGCGGCGCGCTCCATCGGGCAGCAGCCCCAGATCCTGGGGCCTATCCCTGAGAAGTGAACCTACCACCGGTATAGCAATGAGCACGACCGCGCCTCCAAGAATCGCGTACGCTGTGTGCCAGCCCAATCCTGCAATGAGTCGTTGCGCGAACGAAGGCATGATCATCGCACCCGAACCAATCCCTATCATCATCAGTCCGAGAGCCAGACCTCGGTGTTTGTCAAACCAAAGCGACACCACCTTCCCATAAGGCAACGGTCCCACACCATTCCCCACGAAACCCAACGCGATATTAAAAAAATAAAACCGCGAGAGACTAGTCGCGAGGAAGTTATTCAAAAGCAGAATCGAGGCAAATATCGAAGCACCTAGCAGGATCATCTTGCGTGAACCGTAGCGATCGATGAGCCATCCCACGAGCGGGGCGGCAACTGCCGTCGTCATCAGGTGCAGGGTAAAACCAAATGACACCGCCCCACGGCCGGCATGGAAATCATGCATGATCGGCTTGAGAAAAACCGGAAAAGTAAAGACGATGACAGGCGGGCCGCCCCAGAACAGCCCCACCGCGCAGGCGAATACTACCCACCAGCCATAAAAGAACCGGGCGCCAGACTGGTCGTTCGTTCCCGCCACTGTGAGCTCTTGCCCAGGCCTGCTTTGTCGAAACATTTAGTCTCTCTTTGCGAGCACCATCGTCTGCACGAACGAGTGCAATGGAACGGGTTGCTCTATCATGCGCCGCACCAGCTTTCGCTCCATGGTGTCGGCAAAAACACCTTCCTTCGCGGAGTTGGTGAGAGCGCGCGCCAGTGAGGGGATGAAGACGGAACGGAAAAAGCCCGCGTGGCGGCTGGCCAGAAGTTCCTTGTTTGCGTCGTGCTCGTAATCTGTCCAAGCAGCGTCGGGAAGGCCGAATAACTCGCACTGCTCAACGGTCAGGCCGCAGAACCGGCTGTCAGCATGGAAGGGTTCCAGCAGCTCGCATTTTCGCCGGGGATAGGACGCAAGGACCATGTGCGCGCATTCGTCATCTGTGATTGTGCCCTCTGCAACCATCTCTGCGAGGATCGAATCGGCGTGATTGAAAAGAGGCTCGAATCCGGTCACACCCTCCTCGTTCAAGGCTGGTAAGACAACCACCAGGCGGCCTCCGGCTCGCAACTCGCCGCTTCTCAGAGACAGAAACAATCTCCAGTCATCAGCGGCTTGTCGTTCGAATGCTTTGCGTACTTCGCCCTGACTGGCAGACGGCGTGAAATGCCCGGGAATCAGCATAGGAACGCGGCTCAACCATAATGCCGCGTAGGACGACCACCCGAGATGAACGTGTTCTCTCGGAAACACACTCCCATAGAACGACCTTCCAACCGCCGAAGGAAATATGTTCGGGTCGTCTACCGAGTAGCGCTCCGGATCACGGTGAAGCACGTCGAAGAGCGTGTTGAAATCGTTTGCCGCCTGGTCGACATGCACGACTGAGATCGGTCGATCGGGGCCGACGCGGGTACGCAACGCCTGGATTGCCGCCCGCAGGGGAGCGAGCGAGTTCTTCCCCTGTGAGGACCCGTAGTCGGCAATGACGACCGGCTGATCTCCTTCCTCAAGCGTAATGTCTCGAGCCGCCTGCTCCAGGAAGGGCAACGCCAGATCACCGCCAGCTGCTGGAACTCGGGCATGGCGATTGTAAGAACCGCGGCTTTCCATGACCCCGCGAGATGATTCACGTTCAGCCGACATAGAGAGCCTCCGTGACCTAGGATCTTCCGCTAGGGCAAGCTCTTCCGCGCTTCCGGCAAGTGCTTGTTCTACGATCGAAGGTACCCATGGGCCGCGTCCCCGACGGTACGCGGTTATCTTAAGCGATTAAAGGCATGATACGGATAGAAATCGGACAGAAAAAGACATGACCACCTCTGTTTAGTGGCTCCCAGCCGCACGGATTGTCTTCGAGTTTAGTGGTCAGAGTTTAGTGGTCATGGTCAGACAGAACTGGGGATTTGAGGGGAGCGGGGTTCGCTAAGGATCGGGACTAAGAAGACATACGGACTAAGAAGGGCCAGACGGGCCGTTTACTAGGGCGATATTGTAATTTACTCATAGGTAAACATTCCGTCTGTCCCTTCTTAGTCTTCTTAGTCATGTCGTCCCTTCTTAGTCACAGAACGTGCCGCACCGCCATTTTCTGCGTAAGCTATCCCCGTTTCAGCCCGAGTTCCGTATGCGGGCGGGGACTATCGAGGCTCGTTGAGCACTGCCCAGAACTTGCCAATAGTCTTGATAGCCTCCGAGAATTGAGCAAAGTCCACCGGCTTGACCACGTAGGCATTCGCTTTCAGGCGATAACACTCGTCGATATCCGGGCCCTGTTTCGAGGAAGTAAGCATCACCACCGGGATGCGGGACAACTTGGGATCGCTCTTCAGCGCCGCCAGCACTTCGAGGCCGTTCACTTTGGGCATTTTGATATCCAGAAGAATCACAATTGGATCCTCGGCCGGACGGTCAACGTAGGCGCCTCGGCGATACAGGAAATCCAGGGCCTCCTCCCCGTCTTCGACGACGATCAGTTCGTTCGCGAGCCTATCTTTCATCAGGGCGCGCCGCGCCAGACTCGTATCGTTTTCGTCGTCGTCGGCCATGAGTATGTATCCGAGATTGTCCATCAATCAACTCCTCTTGGCATGGAAACGTAAAAGGTAGCGCCCTTGCCGGCTTCGCCCTCGGCCCAGGCATGGCCACCATGTCGCTCAACAATGCGGCGCACAATGGCAAGTCCGATTCCGGTTCCCTCAAAATCCCGGGCTTTGTGCAAACGCTGGAAGACGCCAAAGAGCTTGTCTACGTACCGCATGTCGAAGCCTGCGCCATTGTCACGCACAAACATGGTTACGTGTTGCGGGACGTCCTCCATGGCGCCAATTTGTATATGTGCCTGATCGCATTTACCCGTATATTTGACCGCGTTGGCCATTAGATTGAAGACCACCTGGTGCATCAAGGCCGCGTCGCCCTCCACCTCAGGCAGGGCGCCAATCTCCCAGGTCAGAGCGCGGCCCTTCCATTCCGGCTCCAGTTCCTGCTGGATCTGCTCCACCAACCGACTCAGGCTCACGGGACCGCTCTTCACTTCGGTCCGGCCGAGTTGGGAGAAAGCCAGCAGGTCGTCCAGCAATCTGCCCATACTCTTCGCTGCCTTCGCAATCTTATCCACACAACGGCGACCTTCCTCGTCCAGCTTTTCGTAGTAATCCTCATGCAGACAACTAACGAAAGAATCCATGTGACGCAGAGGTGCGCGAAGGTCGTGCGCAGCTGTATAGCTGAAGGCTTCCAACTCCTGGTTTGCTTCCATCAGCTCCTGGGAGCGGCTTTCCAGTTCGGCATTCAACTGAAGTCTTTCGTCCGATGCCTTCTTGCGCTCCGTGATGTCCCGAGTCACCTTGCCAAAACCCCGCAAACGTCCCTGCTCATCATGGAGGGCAGTGATCACAACGCTGGCCCAGAACCGCGAGCCGTCCTTGCGGACGCGCCAGCCTTCTTCTTCGAACCGGCCGGTGGCGACAGCGACCTCCAGTTCGTGCGCCGGCTTGTCCTGATCCGTGGCTGGATAAAAGCGCGAGAAATGCTGCCCGATAATCTCGTCCGCGCGATACCCTTTAATCTTCTCCGCCCCCGCATTCCAACTGGCGACGCGGCCCTCTGGATCGAGCATGAGGATGGCGTAGTCCTTAACACCCGATATCAGCAGCCGGAGTTTTTCGTCACTCTCCCGCAGATTGGCCGCCAGTTTTCGCGCGTGCACTTCCAGTGCGACAAACCTGGCGGTGATGCCCAAAAAGAACAACATCATCCCTAGGCCCAGGACAACCACTAACCTGCTCTGGTCAAGGTTCATAGCCGCGATTTGCATTCTCTCGCGCAAGAGTACCCGCTCTGCATCGGAAAAATTCAACAGCAGTAGAGTGAGCGGTCGTGCCGTGTTCCATCCCTCGAGCTCCGCGAAGGAACTCAAAGCGGCCTGCCGCCCATGGCTTTGTTCCCAAACGAGGCGCCCCTGGATGGTTTCGACGGTCGTGGCGAACAGGGGCCCGATGCGATCCAGGGCCAGCTGTTGGTGAGGATTATCCGCGGTAAGCGAGCGCAGTTCCGCGATGCCCCGTCTAGCTTTCGCGACGTCTTCCCTCCAGGCCTCCAGGTCCGCCGGATTCACGGTCCATAGATAGTTTCGGGAGTGGGCTTCGGCCAGCACCAGATCGGCGTTGACCCCGTCGCTCACGCTCAGAACCTTGTTGGTGTGGGCAATCCACGCCAGGCTCTCCTGGCTGCGCACCAGAACTGTGTACGTGAAATATCCGCCAAACAACAGGATCCCCATCGAAATGGCAAGCCACGCAGCAATTTTTGCGTTGAATTTTAGCGGATACCGCAGCGTAAGAAAGAGCGCTAAGACCAGGCCGCCGATGGCGGCTGGAACCGGGAACGGGACCGAACGGATCCCGAAGGCGACGGGCATCCCCTGCAGCCACAAAAGCGCCAGGATGTCCTCCAGATGCCCGCCTGCGAACAGCAGCATATTCACAAAGCCTTCGGCGAACGGACCGTCGTAAAGCATGTGGTCATCGGAAAGCCTTTACCGTTCAGGATCGATCTTTAGCCAGAAAGCGGGCGTCTGCGTCGTTATCGGCGCAAACGGGCGCCTAGTTCAGGGCGCCAGGCAGGATCTACGGCTAACTCATTGAATTAAATAGTCGTACTCGGCCTGCAGCCGGATGGAGTCATGACGGACTCGGTCAAAGCCCTGACAGGACAAGGCCCGGACAGATGACGGGCAATCCGAAAGCCGGCTTCACCTGTTGCCAACCGGGCTTAGCACGCTTACAAGTCCGTCCCAGCTTAATGAGTGCGCTCGTCTGGCTTCTGACCGGATTGGCTATCAGTCTTGAGGCAGTTTGCCGAGGAAGTCGGTCATGGCGCGCAGCACTTCTGCTTCGTTGGATCGGAAGATGTAGTGATCCGCGTTCGGCAGACGGATGACTTTGGCTGAGGGAACACCCGCTTCGAAGGCATTGGCCAGTCTGGTCTGCCTCTCGAGATCGGCTGCGGTGATGGCGGCGTGGAGAGCGGCGTTTTCCGGGAAGACCCTGCTCATGTCATGCGGCACCGCGAAGAATGCAAGGCACGGTACCTTGATCTCGGTGTACTTACGCTCACCGCTGACGATCGCGGCGAAGGCGCTAGCGGTGGTGGGGTGCGCGACAGGTGGGCGCGGGGGATCGGGGGTTGGGGACGCCACGGCTTTTTGCAGCTTCACCTGATCTTGTAGCTCCTTTTCGAGCCGGGTCAGAGCGGCCAACAGAGCCTCTGTTGGTTGGATCGGGCCCGATGGGTCGCCACCATCTGGGAGAAGCTGCTCGATCTTGTTGCGGACATCGATCATGTCGAGATGCAGGTCGCCGTGGGCGCGATCGTAAAAAGAGTGGGTACCGCTGCACTCGAGGTAGATGAGTGCGCTTACCGTGTCGGGATGACGACTGCCGACAGAACTTAGCTCTTCGCCGGCAATTGAGTGACCGACCAGGACTGGCTTAGGCAAGCCTGGCTTGTCCAGATGAAGGGCAGCGATGACGGCAAGAACATCGTCGCCCAGACGGTCGGACGAATAGTTGTCGTCGTTGGGCGTAGGATCGCTGGACTCGCCAAAGCCGCGGCGGGTGATGCCGTACGCGTGATATTTGCCCGTAAATTTAGGCGCGAAATGGTCGAACTCGTGCGCGGTGTCGCCCAGAGCACCGAGGAAGATGAGAGGCCTCCCAGTACCACCCCAATCGAGCACTTCAAGCTGGACGCCCTGTTCAACGGTGACAAGCTTCACAGTGTGGGGTGAGGGGTCGCGGGGTAGGGGCCACGCGGTCCCCGGGGTGGTCTTTCGGAAGGTAAAAAGAGTCGAACCGCCCTGTGCCCATGTGCCACTAATGGTTTTACCGTCGGCGCTGAGCTTACCATCGTAAGAAAGCTGGAGCATACCGACCGCAAATTGGACGGTCGAGTCGTGCACGGTCATTGAGTCGACCCAATCTCCAGTGAAGTCCTGATCGATGCTGTAGATTCTTGCTTTGAATGCCCCGCCGTCACCGTGTATGACCCGCAGAATGATGCGGTGCGGCGTGCCCTGCGGCGTCGTAATTGTTCCCTGCCAACTGCCAGTGATGTCCTGTGCGCAAAGGCAGCCTGCAAATAGGAGTGCGATCATGCATACGCAACTCATCAGCCCACTCAGGTTCAATTTCAGTGGCAGCTTCATAGATAGCCCTTCCAGGAGTCGTTATAACCGCTAGACACGATCTTCCAGATGCAGTCGAGGATTACAACAAGGTACGTGCCATGCCCGGCGAAGCTCTATCGTTAGCGTTTAGTTCTTTTTGGAGGAACGTAAGGTAAGTAGGCCGTTTCATCGCTTCGGCCGCTCTTGAGAGTCGCGCTGCTGTTTGCCGTTCGCTTCGGGTGAGTCCCAATACTCGCGGCATCGACCTGCGGCAGACAAGGCTCTCCGATCTCTGGTAATCGTCTGGGAAGCGAAAAGGACGCAGCCGCCAGCGTAATGGCGAGTGCACCTGTAACAGCGACGCCCACGATCCCCAAGCGACTCACCAGAGTAGATCCCATTTGCAGAGCGGTATCGTGTAGAACAGTGCGCCAGAGTGCCATGTACTCCTTCAAGCCATGTCGTACAGCTCTCTTGAGTTCCTCACGGAACACCCATCGCATTTCCTCCCCGTATCGCGCATAAAGATCGTCAGGATAGAGGAAGAGTAGCTGTGAATAAATCCAGCAGCTCGTTCGAAAGAGAGACGCTCTCCTGTAGTTCAAGATGGTTCGAGTCATGATCGTCCTCCCACGAAAAGACGCCGTCGCTTTGCGAGGGCCAGCACATCCGCCTGTCGCTGAAACTCCGCCTGGAGGAGGCCTTTTCCCTGGGAACTAAGGTGGTACATCCTACGTCTGGTGTGCTGCCGAGACTCCACCTCAACAACAAAGCCTCGATCCACGAGCCGCTGTATGGTCGTGTAAAGAGTTGCCGGTCCCATGGAAACAGATTCCGAGGAAAGCGTTCGGACGTCCTGCATGATCCGATAACCATGCTTGTCGCCCTCAGCCAGAGCGAAGAGGATAAAAAAGGCCGCAGGAGGGAGGGGCAAGAATTCGGCATGCGGATCGATCGGCGCTGACATACAGGACACGATACATCATCAGGTGATATATCCGCAATTGATATAACTTCAATTGATATATAAGAAATGCTAAGAGTCTTTGACCGTCGCTAACGCTAAATCGGCTCGGCGTCAGGAGGCGGCAACCTCCCGTTCTCGAATTGTGACATCAATGCACGTTTCCAGATCGATCTTCACTCGAAACGCACATTGGCGATTATGTGCAACGAAGAGCTCGCTTCGCTTTAATCAACCTCCGTCTGCTCGACAATACGGCCAGAACGTGAAATCGGACCTTGAGGTGCATTTCCTTGCCGGCGCATCTTTGCCGGGATAGAACGTGTCCTGGCAGCCAACAATGGACTTGAGTTTCAGCAAATGATGCGGCAACTATGGTTTCGCAAATTACCCGTTCCGTCCGACAACAAATTCCCGACAACAAATTCCCAGGTATGGCAGCGGCCGGTCCGAGATTTGAAGTTACACGCCGAGAGAACGCGACCGGGGAGTTAGCTAAGGTTGCGCGATCCGCGGCACTCCTTTCCACTTCGTCTTTTGCTCCATGAGCGCGCGCAGGTTGGCGGGCATGGAAACCCGCGGAGCCGCGGCGTCGGTGTGCACGGCGGAGGAGGATGCCTCCTGGCCGGCGGGAAGAGGTAGGAGCACAAAAGCCGGTAAGGTGTTGGCACTTTGATCGAATCCGAAGCCTACGATCCAACCGAAATCATTGATGGAAACTGCCTGGACGAGAAACAGGGGCGAGGATGCGGGAATCAGCGTATTCAGATCGATCATCTTTCCCTTCTCCCAGAGGAATGCCCGGCAGTCGAAATTTATATCGCACGAGTAACCCACGATCTGGCCCAGGTTATTGATGGCGCTGCCGTAGCTGGAGTCATCCCCGGGGAGAGTGCCTAGATCCCGCATCACTCCGTCCTGCCATAGGAACGCGTGGCTGGTCTGGTCGCCAGGCAGGTCGGAAAAGCCGGTTACTTGTCCCCGGTCATTGATACCCAGGGGGATGTTATTCATCCGCCCGCCGAGGTTGCCCAGATCGGTCATTTTCCGATCGCGCCAAAGCACGGCATGCGCAGACGGGTTGGCCTCGCAATCTCCTGTTGAGCCGACGGCGCCGCCAAAATGGTTGATCGCGGACGCATTTCCGTCCGAATCGCCGGAAGGAAGGGGAAGGCGGCTGACTTTTCCGTCCTTCCAGAGCACGGGCACGGCGCGAAGGACCTGGAAGAATGGCTCAACGGGCTGGCCGTCAACCAGACAAGTCGGGTCATGCTCTTCGGTCTGGGCAGTTCCGGCTACTTCGCCGACTCCGTTGTCGCCGAAGGCAGCGCCATTGTGGCCGCCCAGCAGCGGAAGCGCAACCGCAAGATCTCTTTCCACTGTGATCGGGACACAGACATGATGCGTGCCTGTCGCGCAAAAGTCCTGCCCCAAACGATCCGGCTCAGCCTTCTCCGAGAAGCCAGAGAGGTCCTTGAGCAGGGCGCTGTTGGCTCCGCCAAAGGTTCCCAAATCTTTGTGCGAGGCGAGAAACCATAAAACTGCGTGCTTACTGGTGTCTCCCGTCAGGTCTGCGTAGCCGCTTCCGAGGAGACCCAGCGGGGTTATCCCCGTCGCTGCAGCGAACGTGCCGCCAAGCGGGGTTCCGAGATTTTCGAGGTGGTAGGTGGGGGCGTCCTGGCTCAATGCTGAGCCGATCGCAGGGGGCAGGATGACCAGTAACATCAATTGAACGAGCAACGGGATTCTTGAGTTCATGGTTGTCCTCTGTCCGCATCAGCTATGTTGAGATTGGGTAGGGCGGCGGTTCGAACGGTGGTGGGCCGCGACGACGTACTCGGCGTAAATTCGGGTCGTAGCTAGATTGTGCGAAACGTTACGACAAAGTCTTTATAAAGTCCAGTTAATCTTTGCGTGCTGGGACTGATCAGTAGGACTTAACAGCAAGTGGGGAGTTTCGGGGACCGGTCCCGAATCCCACGCAGCAATGACGGGATCGTCGACGATATTCAGGGGACGCCGTCTGGCGACCCGCGGTCCGAGATTCTGGTGATCTATAACTGCGGGTCAAACCTCGACTACCCATTGCCTGCCGGAGCTTGGAGCGTTGCGATGGAGAAATCGGTGCCGGTGCAAACGGAGCGGGTGGTGACAGGCACCGTGACCCCGTCAGGGCCTGTCACCCGTCAGGGCCGTCTTGCTGCTAAAGGGGCGATTGTCCACCAATCGTTTGGATGAAAGGGTTGATTCCCTGACCACGAGAGTCGGCGCAACTCGTACTGTAACCGGGTGTCCGGCCAACCTGCCTTCGATGCGGTCCATCAGGATGGTGGCAGCGCGGGCGCCCATCTCGTAACTTGGCTGCACCACCGCAGTGAGGTGCGAATACGCTGGATGGTCCAATGTAAGATCGTCGAATGTGGCGAGCGATATATCCTTCGGACACTGAATTCCAAGTTCGTCAAATGCACCCAAGGCGCCAAACGTCATGACGCCATTGCACACGAAGAGCGCCGTAGCCTTCATTTGGCTTTGTATTACTTTTTTGGCAAGCCGGTTGCCTGATTCATAGCGATAGTCGCCCTCGAGGATCAACGCAGGGTCTGCGGCGATATCCGCTTCGCTCAGCGCTTCCTTATAGCCCTGAAGGCGCTCAAGCGCATTTTGCGTTATCAATGGACCAGTGATGATCGCAATTCGGCGATTGCCCCTCTGGATCAAGTGCCGCATGCACTCTCTCGCGCCGCCAACATTATCCAGCAGTACAGCATCGGCACTCACGGCAGGAACCGGCCGATCCAGCAACACAATCGAAGCCCCGGATGCAATCGTACTTCGAATGTGGCTGGTGTCGCCTCCTGGCGCAGAGGCCAGCAGGATGCCGTCCACACGGTAGGATCGCAGAGCTGCGACGATTCGGCGCTCTCGATCGATCTGTTCATCGGTGTTAGCGGTGATCAGGAAGTAGTCGCGCTCAAACGCAGTGTCTTCCGCGCCTCGGATGATTCCCGGAAAGAATGGGTTCGTAATGTCGGGAAGCACCATTCCAAGTATTCGAGTTTGCTTCACCTTCAGGCCGCGCGCGATGGCATTGGGATAATAGTCCAGTTCACGAATTGCGGCGCGGACCCGCTCCTGTAACTCGGGGCTGACCGGCTTGGTGCCCCGAATAACGTTGGATACCGTTGCAATGGAAACAGAGGCGCGGCGTGCCACCTCCACAATGGTCGACATCAGTGAATCTCAATCCTGCAGGCGGTTAAACAATTCAACATTCTAGTTCATCCAAAGAATCCTTCGCATTTAGTTTGGTTCGGCGGCCGGACAAGCTGGAAAATCGAGAACCCGCGTCCGATGGCTGATTATAGGAGTGTCGACGTATTTCATCCTCTTTGCCCAACCGGAATCGATCCGAAATTGTTTCAATTTCGCGGAAGGATCAATCATAAAAAAGGTGCGCGATTCGCTCTCTATCTCCATGAGATATGTGAGGGGAGAATCTCTCTCGCCCCGCGCACTCCAAGACAAGGACAGGCTGTGTTGTTGTTTTTTTCGCTTGACAATTGCGCGCGACGAGCACTTTAATGTCTGCCGTTGAAACGTTTAACACAATCGCAGATTCCATTAAAAGATTCAGGGGAAAACAGGACGATACACGAATAGCCTCTTTTTTCGAGCTTCGCCGCGCTTTTGACGACCCAGGTCACGCGAGAGCGCATTGTCTCCAGGCGGTGGCCGGCACCGCCGACTGAAGGACACCTCATTGTGGAGGTTAAGGCCGCCCCGGAAATAACGTGACTGAAAAGGCTTGCCCGAAGTTGTATCGCCTTCGGAACAGAGGGCTAACTTGCCACTGTGCACGCAACAGCGATTTTGGAGGTTCGTATGATCAGGAAAGTGGTTCTGTTCTCGCTAGTTACCATGCTGCTGACCTCAGTTGCATTGAGACCACTGCATGCCCAGGTGACCGCGCAGATTACGGGCACAATCGAAGACCCGCATCACGCTGCCGTTGCCGGAGCGAAAGTGGGGATTACCAATGAAGCGACCGGAATCGAGCGGAAGACCGCCACAGACGATTCGGGCGCCTACACTGCCGCGCTTCTGCAGCCCGGAACGTACAAGATCACGATTGACGCCGCCGGGTTCCGTCCTCTGAGCAGAACCGGCATTCTGCTCCAGGTAGCTCAAACCGCGACCGTGAACTTCGAGTTGCAAGTGGGCTCCAATGAGGAAACTGTGACCGTTACGGAGCAAGTTCCGCTTCTGGACACCTCGACGGATGCGATTGGTGGTGTCGTTGCTCCTGCACAGGTTGAGAATCTCCCCATGCTCGGACGCAATTCAAACTCACTCATGGTGCTTGAGCCGGGCGTGGTGGCGACACGGCAAACAACAGCGAATCCGGTCCTCGAAAGTCATTACCAATTCTTCTCGATCAATGGTTCAAGGCCGGACCAGAGTCAATTTCTCCTGGACGGCGGTAATGACACGAATCTCGCATTCAACGGGCCCGAATATACTCCTGGCGTAGAAGAAGTGCAGGAATATCGCATCCAAACGAGCAATTTCAGCGCCGAATACGGCAACTCCGCAGGCGGTGTCATTAACATCTCCACCAAGTCCGGAACCAATCAATTCCATGGAAGCGCGTTTGAATACATACGGAATGACATTTTCTCAGCCAATAACTTCTTCTCAAACCGGGCGGGTGTGCCACGGGCAAAGCTCCGCTATAACCAATTCGGCGGAACGGTCGGCGGCCCGATCCTGAGAAACAAGGCATTCTTCTTCTTTGCTTATGAAGGACTAAGGCAGATTACTCCTGACGTGGTAACCACGAGTGTTCCCACGGCGGCGCAGAGAAGCGGCGACTTCTCGCAGACGTTTAACGCCTCGGGAGCTCTGCTGACCATTTACGATCCGAATTCGACTGTACCGGACCCCAGCAGCCCGGGAAACTATATTCGAACGGCATTCCCCGGCAACAAGATCCCCCAGGGACGGCTGGATCCGGTCGCGCTGGCGATCGAAAAGTATTTTCCAGCGCCGAATCAAGCGGGAAATCCTGGCACCGGACTCAACAACTTTATTTTCAGCGGTGGAAACATTCAGCACACGAACAACTTCTCGGGAAGGGGCGATTACCAGCTGAATGCCAACACCCAGATCATGGGCCGGTACTCAATCGAGGAGCTCAGCCCCTGGATTGTTCCCGCCACCTTCGGATCGAGCAATATAGCAAGCCCGGGATACGTGACAAAACCACAGCATCATCCGTATGCGCTGGGAAAGGTGATTCGGACCTTTTCGCCGACTTTCTTTGGGGAATTCCATGGATCATGGGCCCGCTGGTTTTACTTGTCGCGCGGCCTGTCGAACGGATTCGATCCAACCACTCTGGGTTTTCCGGCCTATCTGACGGCACACAGCGCCGGCAATCTAGGTTTTCCATCGATCAGCCCGGGGGAAATGTCGAGCTTAGGCAACTACTATAACGAGAACGACAGCACGGATCGATACGAATTTGCTGCAAATATTTCCAAGGTCTGGTCAAAACATACTCTAAAAATCGGTGGACTCTACGGTCTTGGACTGTATCCGGTGAACACGGTGGATAACACGACGGGAAGCTATGCATCGACCAACGCCTTTACCCAGGGTCCCAATCCACTCTCCGCCAGCACCACATCCGGTTTCGGTTTTGCCTCATTCCTTCTCGGCACAATGAGCTCAGGTACCCAGGACCCAACCCGGATTATTGGAAATTACAAGCAGCCCTATTACGGCGTCTACGCCGAGGACGATGTGAAAGTAAATCGAAATCTTACGGTGACGGTTGGTCTGCGTTGGGACGTTGAATCCCCTCGTACCGAGGCCCAAAATAGAATGTCGAACTTCGACTTCACGACTACATCCGCATTGAGTAATGGCACCGCGGTTACGGGCGGTCTTAAATTTCCTGGTGTCAACGGCGTTTCGAGAGGCGATTGGCAAAGCAACAACAAGAATTTCGCGCCTCGTGTAGGGTTTGCGTACAGCCTGAACTCATCCACGGTGGTGAGAGCCGGATACGGCATCTTCTTCGGTAACAGTTGGGGAAACGGTCGCAACAATAACTCGATGCCGCAGTACGGCTTCTTCTGCTCCACGCAGGTGAACACAAGCAACAATAACGGCCTGACGCCGGCAGCGACTCTGTCGAATCCATTTCCCACCGGTTTCTGTGCACCAAGCGGCAGTTCGGCAGGCCTTCTCACTGGCCTTGGCCAAACTGTGTACTTCATCAATCGCAATTACCAAACGCCGTACCTCCAGTCGTGGAATCTTGACATTCAGAGATCGTTGCCGGGGAACATGGTTGTCCAGATCGCCTACTCGGGTTCTCGCGGTGTTCACCTGAATGGAATTCATGAGTATAACCAACTCAACCCGAAGTACTTCGGCTTGGGAGCGGCCCTGAACGGTCCGGTAGCCAATCCCTACTATGGCATCATCACGTCCGGGCCCCTGGCGGGCCCCACGATTACATTGGGGCAGTCTTTACGCCCGTTCCCGCAATATACCGACGTCTCCAGCAGGATAGAAACTTTCGGGGAATCGTCTTACAACGCGATGTTCCTGTCTTTTCAGAAGCGTATGTCCAAAGGTTTATTGGTTTCGGCCTCCTGGACCTGGGCCAAGGAAATAGATGATGTGATACCCGCTCCGAATGGGTTCTCGGGATCGTCGTTCTCAGCCTCGAACCCGCAGAATTTCTACGATTCCCGCGCGGAACGGTCGGTGGCTAGCTTCGATACGCCGCAGACCGTTGTGATTTCCTATATCTATGAACTTCCCTTTGGACCCGGCAAGCCTTTTGTGAACGGTGGGGGCGTGGTGGGGAGAGCCGTCGGTGGTTGGCAGATTAACGGGCTGACAACCTTCCAGAGCGGAACTCCCCTGCAGGTATCCGGGGGAAACAGTAGTGGAAGTTTTGATGGAACTCAGAGGCCTAACTGGACGGGAAAGAATCCGACCCTCGGGGGCGCCGTCACGCAGCGGCTCAATCGTTTTTTTGACACCAGCCAATTTACGTTCAATGCACCGTTCACGTTCGGAACCGCTCCCCGCCTCGTCCCGACGCTCTTTCAGGAAGGGATAAACAACTGGGACATGTCACTCATTAAGGACACATTGATTCGCGAGGGAATCACGGTCGAGTTGCGCGCGGAGGTGTTCAATACCTTCAATCGCGTGCAGTTCTCTCCCCCTAACCTCAGCATCAATTCATCGGCTTTTGGGGTTGTCAGCGGGCAGCAGAATAGTCCCAGAACGATGCAATTCGGCGCACGGGTTAAGTTCTGACCCTACTCCAAACACCGAAGCAAAAGGGCGGGTATGTCAGAGAAGCGTTCGCTGGATCGCAGGAATTTCCTCAAGCAGGCGGCAGTGGCGGTGGGTGCGGTTACTCAGGCAGAGCATTGGACGACGCTGGCCACGGCGGAAGAGTCTCGTGGGGCAAGAAAGGAGAGCGGGGCGGCCGAAGACCTCAACTATCCTCGCCAGTTTCGCGGACGGCAGTTGAAGATGATCTCTTTTCCGCTGGGCGGAGTGGCCGCGGGTAGCATCGGACTGGGCGGTCGCGGGCAACTGATCAACTGGGAGATATTCAACCGGCCGAATAAGGGATATAACCCTTCCTACGCTTTCCCCTCCATATGGGCGCAGGCCGGTACCGGGAAGCCTGTGGCGCGCGTGCTTGAGTCAGGCATTTTGCCGCCGTATGAAGGGCAGGATGGCTTGGCCTCAAACAATGCTCCCGGGCTGAGCCGGCTTGCATCGGCGACATTTACCGGGGAATATCCGCTGGCGCACATCGATTTTCAGGATCCTGTGCTGCCGGTGAGAGTGGCGCTCGATGCCTTTTCGCCCTTCATCCCTCACGAGCCGGACGACTCGGGATTGCCGGTGGCTATTCTGCGCTATCGTGTGACCAACCCCGGTCGTCTACCGGCCAAAGTGAGCATTGCGTTTTCCATCGACAACCCTGTGGGCGCCAAAGAGGACCGGCGCGGAGCGGCGATCCAGAGGACGAACGGTGAGCGGCAAAACGAGTATCGTAGCAGCGACGGAATTGCCGGGTTCGTGATGACCAACCCAAGCCTGGCGGGTGATGATCCGATGGCTGGAGATTTCGTGTTGGCTGCGACTGTCGATTCCGGCGTGCGGGTTTCGCAATGGGCGGGATGGCCTCTGGGGCGGTGGTGGAACTCCCCCTTGCTTTTCTGGGATCAGTTTTCGAAGACGGGGAATCTGGGCGAACAGCCTGAGGCGCACAACGCAGTTGGCGTGCTCTGCCTGCAGCGCACCATCGCGCCGGGGCAATCCGCGAATTTCCAATTTCTGCTGGGGTGGCGATTCCCCAATCGTACGCCGGAGTGGTGTGGCTGGGCGTCGCCGGCGGGCGAGGGAAAGACAATCATTGGCAATTACTATGCGGCCCGTTTCCACGACGCTTGGGAAGCTGTGACCTACACGGCGCAACATCTCGAAAGCCTGGAAGGACGCACCCGCATGTTCACGGCCGCCTTGCGCGCCAGCACGCTGCCTGCCGCGGTAAAAGAGGCAGCCAGTGCGAACCTCTCCACGCTGGCGACAACCACCTGCTTCCGGACGGCAGACGGCGAGTTTCACGGTTTTGAGGGCAGCGACGATGCGCGCGGCTGTTGCTACGGCAACTGTACCCATGTGTGGAACTACGAGATGGCGACTCCCTTTTTGTTTCCTTCCTTTGCCAGGTCGCTGCGGCGAAGCGCCTTTGGCTATTCGATGGACGAATTGGGAGGGATGCGTTTCCGTCAGATGCTGCCCGACGGTAAGGGCCGCTCGGAAGTCGATGCGGCGGACGGTCAGATGGGACAAATTATCCATGCCTGGCTGGACTGGAAAATCTCCGGTGACGACGAATTGCTGCGCTCCACCTGGCCACTTGCCAAGCGGGCGCTGGAGTTTGCATGGGTTCCCGGCGGATGGGACGCCAATAAGGATGGAGTTCTGGAAGGTGTGCAACACAACACGTACGATGTGGAGTTTTACGGTCCGAATCCAATGTGCGGTATCTATTATCTCGGGGCCCTACGAGCCGGCGAAGAGATGGCGCGCGCTGCGGACGATGCGGCATCCGCGAAGACATATAGGGCGCTGTTCGAACAGGGCAGCCAATGGATCGATGCGAATCTGTTCAATGGCGAATTCTATATCCAGAAGGTAAGGGGATTCCGCAAAGATGAGATTGCCGATCATCTGCGCAGCGGTATGGGAGCGGGTGACACGGAGGCTCCTGAATATCAGGTCGGCGCCGGCTGCCTCGTCGATCAACTCATTGGTCAATACTTTGCTGACTTAGGCGGTCTCGGACCGTTGGTGTCAGCGAGGAACATACGAACGGCGTTGAAGTCCATTTATCGATACAACCATAAGCCAAGTTTGGCCGCGCACGACAACGTGGAACGAACTTACGCTCTGAATAACGAGGCGGCGGTCGTGGTCTGCGACTATGGAAAAGCCGAACGCCCGCACATTCCATTCCCCTACTTCGCCGAGGCGTGGACGGGCCTTGAATACCTGATAGCGTCCTTGATGATGTCGTGGGGCATGGTCGAGGAGGGCGTGGAGACCGTGAACAATGTCCGGCTACGCTATGACGGGGAAAAGAGGAATCCCTGGGATGAAGCGGAGTGTGGGCATCACTATGCGCGCGCGATGTCGTCGTGGTCGACCTTCCTCGCGCTGAGCGGCTTCTGCTATGACGGCGTCCTCGGATCGGTGATCGCGATGCCGAAGATTGTTCATCCTGATTTCGAAAGCTTCTGGGCCACGGGCACGGGCTGGGGTACGTTCTCCTTGCGGCGTCGGGGTGGCGGCACGGTCTTTGCCATCAAGGTGCTTTCTGGAACATTGTTCTGCCGTTCCTGCGAGATCGCCGGATCCGGCACGGAGGCTACCGTCGAAAGCGGCGGAAGGAAGGTAGAAAGCCGCTTGAGCCGCCACGGAGCCCGGATGGTCGTGACGTTTAACGAGGATCTGCGCCCGACAGCAAAGGGTGAAATCAGGGTCGAGGTGC
>CAWITT010000030.1:0-398195 GCA_963839025.1 uncultured Acidobacteriaceae bacterium | reverse complement strand
ATGTAGCCACACGGGGCTACATTTGGGTTGTGAAAACCGTCGGAATCAGGGAATTGAAGAATCGCTTGAGTGAACACCTCCGCGAAGTACGGCGAGGAGAACACCTGCTTATCACGGATCGAGGTGAGGTCATTGGCGAGCTGTCGCCGCCCGGCCAAAGTATCGCGGAAACGTCTCTTCCGATAGGCGTTCTCGCACTTGCCAAGCGCGGAATGCTTACGCCTGGGAATCCCGGTGACCGCAACTCTTACCCGCCCCTGCCGCGTGTGCGACGCGGCAGGGGCGATGCGGCATCGATCTTCGATGCTGAACGCGGCCAGCGATGAACCTGTATGCAGAGTCAAGCGCGGTGCTGGCCTGGCTCCTCGACGAAGCAGCGGCGCCTGAAGTCCGAGAATTCCTGAGCCGCGCCACAGTCATCTTTGCCTCTGATCTGACCTTGATTGAATGCGATCGCGTGCTTCTTAGGGCGGTCGCACTCGGCGAGCTCAATGCAGCCGAGGCCGCCGACCGGCATGCTTACCTGACCGCCGCGGCTTCCAATGGCGTGTCCTTAATCTTGCCGGCGAAGTTGTAGATCGTGCGCGACAGCCGTTTCCTGCGGGGCCTATTCGAACTCTGGATGCCATTCATCTCGCGTCGGCTTTGACCGCGCGCGCGGCTCTGGCCGGTCTCCGCCTTTTAAGCCTGGATGACCGTGTGCGCAACGCGGGGAAAAAACTCGGTTTCGAGTTACTGCCCACTTAGAGATTTAGAACGCGATTCGGGACGAACGGATAGGTATTATGTTCCGGTGTCTCCCCTGTATTTTCCCCGTGGCCTTCGGTGGCCTGGCGGGAATGGGGGGATTTTCAAACCGGCATGACAACGGAATAGCCCTGTTTTCGGGCATGGCTAAACAAACCCTTATCAAACGTAACGAGTGTGGACTGCAAACCGTTCGAAGAGGCTAGTAGCCAGCCGTCTCCAATCCATTTGGAAGCCGGCCTGTTGCTGAACGGTTCCGATACGCGCCGGAACTCTGCGTCTACTTCCCGTGGCTCCGGGTAGAAGTCTACTCGCGGATCAGAGAGCCACCGGTCGTATAGACTCCATGCTTTGCGCAGGGTGAGACGTCTGTTCCCCCATGACCGCGGGATTCGTGAGCAATCTGGAAGACCTATCTGCGTATACCGGCAAAAGATGATCCGTGATTGCCGGGGCAACGGATTCATCCACGACCAAGCCGCAGCGCTATGCGCATGGTCCCCGACGGAGAGCGCAAGCCAGACATTCAGGTCAGGAAAAAATGAGGTCATGCGGGTTCTCATCTTCTGGAAATGCGTCGCCAAGCTTACCCCGACCGTGCATCAGCGGTCCGGTGAGAAGTTCACCATTCTTTTGCGCCGCAGGATAATTTTGCTCAATCGCCCGCACGATGAGGGAACGAATGGAAGCGCCCGATTTCTCTGCCTGGATCCGTAGCCGCTCATGCAGCGGGTCTGGAATGTCGACCGTGGTTCGCACTGGCATGACATAATTATGTCAGATGCGACAGATGTACGGCAATCCCGATCTCGACGCGGTGACTGCGTACGTATTCATAGCCGGGAAATAAGTATCCTGTCCCCACAACTTCCCCTGTCCCCACAACTTCCCCAGCATCACCGCATCAATGGACATACCCGCTTAGATGTCTATAAATCCACTAACGTTTACTCTGCGACAGGCCACTAGTCCCCCCCACATGTTTTGTTGGCGGTGGGAGCTGTCTCGATCGTAGGCCAAGCCGCCAGGCAGGCAGTATATTCTCGGTGGGGGAAGTGGAAAATACCTATCATGTCCCCCGAATTCCCCCCCGAACTCGCATGATTAGTTTTCGAGTCTGCCGGAAATCTCACGCTCGATGGAGCTGTTGTTCCCCTCCCACTCAAACACACCTAGAAGAGATTTGTTTGGGATCAGCCGCTCCAGTTCGGAGGTAGTCGCCGATAGGTCCTCAGACCACAGTACTGCACCATCTACCGGCTCGGCGAGAAGTGGAATTACAGCTTGTATTCCCTTAAATTCCCAGTGAGCTTTCTGACCGTCGCAAAGATGAGAACCGGGTTCATCCTGGTGCTCGACACCTAGCTGCCAAGCCTTTTCATATGCCTCTTCAGAGGTCGGAGCCTTAATCAGATAAGAATTTATCCAGATCAGAATGTTACCTCCGTGAGATCCCTCATCATGAACTTCAGCTAAGACAATTCTGCCGAGATACCAGCCGCTTTGGCTCGGCGTCGAGACATTGCCATTTGCCCTAGCGTCATGCCACAAACCTTCGACCTCTTCCGAACGCATCTCTTCTTCGGACCATAGGATTTCTGCTCCATCCGTTGGCGTCTCGTGCACTAGCAACAGTTGCCCGACGCCTTTGTATTCATTCTCTGTATCCTCCCATTGATGGCCCAGCTTCGTAGCCTTGGCGTATGCATCATCATGGCCGATCGCAGTGAGAAGACAGTGATACCACCTCGCCAAATGCTCTTTCCCGGCAGCACGAGAGGCCACGAGCAAGGATGTGAAATACCATTTTAGTTCAGTCATCATGTGCCGCCTTCCAACCCGCCGCGCAGAGTTATTGATTTCGTTTGTTCACATTGCGGCAGCCCAAGAACTTTTGGGCTTGTACGATCTTCTTTTGTGTCGCCGAATCAGCATTTTGCGCTAGGCCTTTTTGGACCTGTAACCATGTGCAAGGGTCCTGAGGTGCAAACTGCTTGGCCTTATCCGTCCATTCATTGGATTGTTTACTGCCCATTAGGTAGATGTCATAGCCGAGCACACCTGCCGTCGCTACACCCAAGAGGATGGTGCCGCATGGCTCTGCTGCAATACAAGCTGCGAGCGGACCAAGAGCTGGAGCGGCCATGACTCCCGCTTGAAATCCTGTAGGCCCTGCTCCGCAAGCGCCGAACTCGCATCCTTGTGTTGGTAAACCGAGAGCCATACCTAGGCCCAGATTGCCCTGCGGGACGGTAGTGGGAATGCCGAAGCTTTCGCCGAAGTTCCCATCCCAGCCTACGTTAGTAGAGGGCCGCGGCTTAAGCGAGCCGTGGAAGCTTGGGTCCCCGCCAAACAACCATTCCAGACCGATTTCAGTCCGACCGCGATCTCGACGCACAGCAGCGGATTGCTGCACGCTTACCTTCCAGCCCACTGGGATCCACGAAATTGGCCGGGTCGTTGTTGGCGTAGCTGTAGCGGTTGAAGGTCTGCGGGTTGGTGAAATCATAGCTGCCGGTGTACTGATCCGGGCTTAGCCAGCGGCCCAGGCCAGTCGAATATTGCCGGTACTGCGCATGCTCGGTCTCGTCTTCCAAATCACGATCCAGCTGCGCGAAATCATGCTGGTCTCCGTTGTCGACGTCGGGAGTAAGCCCGTCCCCCCACGGCAGAGAGCTCATCGTTGCCACCACCGTGCCATTGAGGCCGATTCGCATCCGCTCCGTACCCAGCCAGTTCTGCGCCTCGTACTCCGTCTGCCCTCCCGTCCGGATCGCCAGCGGACCGGCATCCGTGTATATATTCGACGAGACCAGGCTTTGGCCCGACCAGCTCGACAGTCGCCGGCCCTGCGCATCGAATACGAACTCGAACGTCCCCCGGGGAGCCACAATCCGCACCCTCTGGTTCAGGCTGTCGTAATAGTAGCTCGCCGTCTGGCCGTTATCCACCGCAGTCACATTGCCGTCCGCATCATATGTGTAACTATGGCTGCCATCATAGGTGATGTTGCCCGGCACATCATTGGCATAGCCCGGCGTGTTGATGATGTTGCTGGCCGAACTCATGCTGATGCTCAGCGCCGGACCGCCCTGCGGCGCGTTCTGCGCCCACCGGTTTCCATACCGGTCATAAGTATAGGTAAAGTTCTGCACCGTACCCTGGGTTACCGTCCGCGCATTCAGCCGGTTGAATTCATCATAGCCGAAGCTGTTGCAGAGGTTTAGCACCGTGTCGCACGTCTGCGTCACATGGGTCCCCGATCGCTGCACATCGTACCCGTAGATCTGCACCGCACCCGACCCCGCACAACCGGGCTGCAGAGAACCAGCACACGCCCAGCCACCATTCAGTCTTCCCATCCCATCGTAGGTGTTCACCACCCCCACACTGTTTCCCAAAACGTAGCTTGTCGGACCGAAGGGGGTGTTTTGGACCGAACCGGGAATGATCAGATTGGCCGAAGAGGAGTCGGTGATCCCGGTGATCTCAGCGGCAGCCGAACGCTGGTAGGAGTAAGTCTGGCCTGTGCCATCACCCTCGCTCGTCAGCATGCCGGCAAGGTTGTAACCGTAGCCGACTCCGCGGTCATAGGCATCGTTTGGACAACCCCACGGTGTGCAGGAATACTGTAGCGTTACCCGTCCCATCGCGTCGTAACCGTAGATCGCTCCCGCTCCCCCGGCGGCCGTGTTGCGATAGTGCCACGAAAGATGCCCTTTGAGGTTGGTCTGCTGGCCCGCTTCGGTCCAACCCGAGGGGGCATCATAGCCAAACGTCTTCGTGAAACTTGAGGGGACAGATGGAACAACCACCATAATGCGGATTGGGGGTTACTCCGTCAGCTGTCCCGGACCTCCCCATTTTCGCAAGAGACCGCATGGGGTAGATTTGGAGATCCGGCAGATGCTCGAGCATCCATCGAAATGGGCAGGGGCGGGATTTACCTGAGGCTGACGCCCGAGCAGTACCGCAAGCTGCGTTGACCCGTTCAGCAGTTGGTCACACTGCGGTCCGTGCAGTCGATCGCGCTGGCTGTGGCGGCTCCACTGGGCGCGGACACCGCGGCTTGAGCAGCAGCCCAAGCCCTCAGGTTCCGCTCCAGAAACCGGAGGTCAAAGCTCGGATCTATCAATTTCAGAACTTCGTTGAATAGACTGAAGGTAAACCTTCTCTTCATCAAACGTGTAGTAAATGACGAAGCTGCCTCTAGCCATTGGCAAGAACCAGACTTTCTCGCCGATAGCGGTCCCTGATCTGGGATTGCGTGAAAGCGCCCATTTCGCAGCTTCTACGAAGCTGTCGGCTCTTTGGGGGCTTTTGTGAAAAATCGCCAGCTCACGCCTAAAGTTTTGTTCTTCAACAATTTCCCAGTTTTGGTGGTAATTGGGCAGCATTTAAGCTGTTCGGCTAGGCAGACGCAAGTGAGCGTTCGATCTCTAGCCCTCTGTTAATCTCGTCTCCCGACGGCGGCCGGTTCCCGATCAGAGCAGCAGAGTACGGTATAGTCTCGCGCTCTCGGGCAAGAAGCCACCCGGGAAAACTATGCGATATTTGGCTCAGATCGTTTCCGGTGAATTTCCTGAAGATGTCGACTACGCGATAAATCAGGTCGATCTCCTCTTTGGAAAAAACGCTTATCACGGGTTCGCGAAGCGCTAGCGTTATCTCTCTCTCGCTCTCCAGGCCGGCCGGCTCCTTACGAACGGCGATGTCCTTGCGGGCGACCATTTTGCTCCAAAGGCCTACCTTGTGCCTCGGCGCGGGGCCATTTGGCAGGGCGAAGTATTCAAATCCGGTAATAGGGTTTCCCAGCGTCAGGTAGGCAAGGAAGTCGCAGTAAAACAAGAGTTTATTGAACTTTATTCCACCGATGTTCGGGTCGCCCTCCGAGCGGAGCGCAAGAAGCACGACGAGTTCCCGCATCTTGGTTTCATTCTCCTCGATGCCTGGTCCGGTTCTCTTGTTCGCCAATTTGCGAATTGTTTTAGGGCGTTCCATCGGTGTTTCTCTTTTTGGTGATTGGGCCCGGGGCCGATTGCGCTTCATTTCTTGACTTTGATACGAACTCAAACGGGATGCTAATACGCCTTTTTATGTATTGTGACTTCGATCCAGCTTGTGGTCGCAAATTGGCCTAGAAAACATGCTCGCCAGTGTAAATCAATATTCCCATTTTGGCACAGAGGTCCAGATCCCGTTCGAACGTTAGTTGGGGAATTGCTGCGAACCGGTAGCAAGTCAAATCTGCCGCTTTAGCTGGGGGGCGGTAAACGCTATCCGCAGCCTTAGGTGGCATTTGGCGTCCCGGCGTCCTGCAACCTCACAGAGATCCGTGACATCCTATGGCTCCCTGTTACGGATGACTGTAGTAGGTCAGATGTCCGGCGTTTGCCCTTCCACGCACGGATGCCACTTGCCCTCGCACGATCCGCTACTCAGGACTGCCGTCCCATAAGCACTAACTTAAAGAATTCGTTCCGTTTGGCCCGTCAGCCATTCCCTATTCAGATCCCACATTGCCGCCCCACGGTACAATCGTGAAACCCGCTATGCCGTTAGCTCCTGGAGATCGGCTGGGGCCCTATGAGATCCTCTCGCCGCTTGGCGCCGGTGGCATGGGTGAAGTGTGGAAGGCACGCGACACACGTCTTGGTCGCATCGTCGCCATTAAGCAGATGAAGGGCCAGCACACTTCCCGGTTCGAGCAGGAAGCGCGTGCCATCGCGGCGTTGAATTTTCGCCGTCTGGGCTGATTTCGACTGGAAAGAAGCCCAACGACGGTTTGATATCGCTTTTTCGCGACAGCCAGTGTCGCCAAACCTGCGGCATTTGTACGGGTATTTCTATCTCCGTAAGGTAGGAAGAGCCCTGGAGGCGGTCGATCAGCACCGGCGAGCGCTGGAAGTGGATCCCCTCAATCTGGTCATGAGAGTTGGCCTCGCGGTTTCGCTGACCGCAGCCGGCAAAGATGATGAAGCATTGGTGGAGGCGCGAAGAATCCTGGAATTGGATCCAGACTTTGTGCCCGCCTATACTTTGCAGGCCTTGAACGTTACCAAAGCGCCGCTGCCCGAGGCATTGGCCTTTGCAGAAAAAGGGTTCAGTCTCGCGCCCTGGAATCCGATTTCGGCTGGCCTGCTGGCGGGTCTGCTGGTGAAAAGCGGGGACAGGGATAGGGCGGCCCAGCTTGTCGGAGGACTGGGAGACGGGCGGGCGAATGCAGCGCCGGTTGCGTTCGCCATATACCACCTTCTCTGTGGAGAGGTCGATAAGGCTGCAGAGTGGACGGAAAGGGCGCTGGAGCAAAAGAATGTGATGGTGGCTATGTTGCTGTTGACGCCTCCGTGGAAGCCTCTGTTGCGCTCTTCCGCCCGATGGCCGAAGGTGGCAAAGATGATGAATTTACCCGAGGCGGAATCATGGTGATGACGGCCCAGTGCGTTGCGATGGGACCGGAGAGCTGCTTGTGTCTGTCCCCAGCGCATGCAAAACAATCTTACAAATAGCCTTTGGAAGTGGTAGCGTCCGGATGGCTAACCGGAAGTTATCGCCGGGAATCGACCGGGAGGGTCAAGTTCTACCGTCGTGGTTACGTTAACGCTTATGGCATGGGCTAAGTTCAACCGTTCTTTCGGGACTCTCGCGGATTTTTCCGCAGCTTCTTTGGTCATGCGGTAAAGGAATTAACAAGACCTGGGATTTAGAGAGTGTGGCGGGGCGTCTAATTCCATCCCCAGAGACGCCGATGACCAGGTAAACAGCTCCGGCCTTTCGCTCAAGCCCGCTTTGACGGGATTCTCCCAAATGTACGCGTGGTGGTGTTTGTAATCCTCTGCGTCGCGAATGCGGTGATTCACGAAACTTGGTTGCCATATTTCTAAAGAGAAATTAATTTCCCGTTTCGCGCGGTAGGAGAAACCGCCCTTGATGAACTGTAGTGCTTTTTCCAGCGGTATTTCCGCTGCCGGCGTTAGCAGGAGATGGAAGTGATTGGGCATGATCACAAATTCATGCAGCAGAAACCGCCCCTTTCGTCGATTCTCTACAAGGACATCCACTAGAAGCTGAGCCATCCGATCGGATTGCAAAAGCGCGCGACGTCCGGCTGTCGTCGAAGTCACGAAAAAGGTGCGGGTTGATTGGGCAGCTTGGGGCATGCTCACCAGGGCTAAAGCCCGGTCTTTGCAAGATAAAGCGTTCTCGCGGGTTTGAAAACCCGCTTCCCCGGACTGAAGTCCGGGGCTGGCACGGATTGGCACGGACTGGCGTGGACTGGCACGGATCAAGCGGCAAATGGCTGCAAATGATGCTGACAAATGTGGAAACTCCAAGGCCTGACCAAACATATTTCCAAAGAGAAATTAATTTTTCGTTTCGCGCGGTAGGAGAAACCGCCCTTGATGAACTGCAATGCTTTTTCCGGCGGTATTTCCGCTGCCGGCGTTAGCAGGAGACGGAAGTGATTGGGCATGATCACAAATTCATGCAGGAGAAACCGCCCCTTTCGTCGATTCTCTACAAGGACATTCACGAGAAGCTGAGCCATCCGATCGGATTGCAAAAGTGCGCGACGTCCGGCTGTCGTCGAAGTCACGAAAAAGGTACGAGTTGATTGGGCAGCTTGGGGCATGCTCACCAGGGCTAAAGCCCGGTCTTTGCAAGATAAAGCGTTCTCGCGGGTTTGAAAACCCGCTTCCCCGGACTGAAGTCCGGGGCTGGCACGGATTGGCACGGATTGGCATGGACCGGCACAGACTGGCACGGGCTGGCACGGATTGGCACGGATCAAGCGGCAAATGGCTACAAAGGGTGCTGACGAATGTGGAAACTCCAAGGCCTGACCAACCATATTTCCAAAGAGAAATTAATTTCCCGTTTCGCGCGGTTGGAGAAACCGCCCTTGATGAACTGTAGTGCTTTTTCCAGCGGTATTTCCGCTGCCGGCGTTAGCAGGAGATGGAAGTGATTGGGCATGATCACAAATTCATGCAGGAGAAACCGCCCCTTTCGTCGATTCTCCGCAAGGACAGCCACTAGAAGCTGAGCCATCCGATCGGATTGCAAAAGCGCGCGACGTCCGGCTGTCGTCGAAGTCACGAAAAATGTGCGAGTCGATTGGGCAGCTTGGGGCATGCTCACCAGGGCTAAAGCCCGGTCTTTGCAAGATAAAGCGTTCTCGCGGGTTTGAAAACCCGCTTCCCCGGACTGAAGTCCGGGGCTGGCACGGATTGGCACGGACTGGCACGGACTGGCATGGACTGGCACGGACTGGCATGGATGGCATGGACTGGCATGGACTGGCACGGATCAAGCGGCAAATGGATGCAAATGATGCTGACAAATTTGGAAACTCCAAGGCCTGACCAAACATATTTCCAAAGAGAAATTAATTTCCCGTTTCGCGCGGTAGGAGAAACCGCCCTTGATGAACTGTAGTGCTTTTTCCAGCGGTATTTCCGCTGCCGGCGTTAGCAGGAGATGGAAGTGATTGGGCATGATCACAAATTCATGCAGGAGAAACCGCCCCTTTTGGCGATGCTCTCCAAGGACATCCACCAGAAGCTGAGCCATCCGATCGGATTGCAAAAGCGCGCGACGTCCGGCTGTCGTCGAAGTCACGAAAAAGGTGCGGGTTGATTGGGCAGCTTGGGGCATGCTCACCAGGGCTAAAGCCCGGTCTTTGCAAGATAAAGCGTTCTCGCGGGTTTGAAAACCCGCTCCCCCGGACTGAAGTCCGGGGCTGGCACGGATTGGCATGGACTCTCACTGCACTGGCACGGACTGGCATGGACCGGCACAGACTGGCACAGACTGGCACGGATCGGCACGGACTGGCACGGATCGGCACGGACTGGCACGGATCGGCACGGACTGGCACGGACTGGCACGGATCGGCACGGACTGGCACGGATCGGCACGGACTGGCACGGATCGGCACGGACTGGCATGGACTGGCACGGATCGGCACGGACTGGCATGGATTGGCACGGATCGGCACGGACTGGCATGGACTGGCATGGATTGGCACGGATCAAGCGGCAAATGGCTACAAAGGGTGCTGACGAATGTGGAAACTCCAAGGCCTGATCAAACATATTTTCAAAGAGAAATTAATTTCCCGTTTCGCGCGGTAGGAGAAACCGCCCTTGATGAACTGCGCCAACCGAGAAGAATAATCAGAGCGATAAGATCATTACATGCAAGGATCTCCATCGAGCGACGGCTCCGGCCCGGGAGGGCCACAGGGATCTGCACCGGATGAGGCGGCGTCGCTGCAACTCATCTTGTCGATCGGCAGAGCGTTCAAGTTTGTCGATGATTATGTGCGCCCGCGAATGCAGAAGCACGGCCTGACCATGACTGAATTCTCAGTTTTGATGGTGCTTTGGCACGGGGGACCCACCCCGCTAGGTGAGTTGAGCGAGCGGATTCTGCTGACAGGCGCAAGCACGACCTACACTGTCAAGAAGTTGGAGAAGCGCGGGTTGATCGCACGCGAGTCGCGAAGCGAAGACAAGCGCGTGGTGATGGGAGTTATCACCGAAAAGGGTCGAACGCTGGCGAGGAAGATTGCCCCGTTGCATGCGACCGAGCTTACGGAAGCAATGCATCGTCTTTCCACCGCAGAAAAGAAGACTGCGGCCCAGCTACTGCGCAAGCTGCGTGGTCTTGGGCCTAATGAGCGCTAAGTAGCTGATGCAGCAGATCCGCAGTTGCAGCCAGCCGGACAGCATCCGCAGCTTTCCTGATCCAATCTGTGCGGAGTAGCATCCGCATGAGTCCAGGCGAGTAGCCGCTCCGGTTGAAAGCTGCATGGATCGGAAGCTGAAGCAGCAAGGTGGAGACCACCCCGGTTGCGGTTGCAACGACCATCACCCAAGCGACCCACGGTTCGATGCCGGCCGGCACCCTGAAAGCAAGCCATATCTGGAGCATGAACCCAATGGACATCGGCGCTACCACAAAGGCCTGGATCAGCGGCTGTTGCGCTCTGTGATACGCCTGGAAAGCATTGGCGGGGACGAGATGCCAGGTCTGATAGTTGACGAAACGCTCCACGCAGTTGGCGCCGAAGCAGTAGGAATTGAGGAGAACGATTGCGAGGACGAGCGCTTGCTGAAGAGGTGTTTGCATGACAAAACCCGCGCGGATTAGAAGTTATAGGTCAGCTGCGGAGAGATGAAGTTCAGGCTGTGCCCTGGCGGGCTCTGCTTGAGAAATTCACCAGTGAAGAAATGCTCGTAGGCTAGCGAGCCGCTGAGATGCCGGCTGAAGGCGTAATCGATCTCCTGCTGGATCTGCGTGCCGATAAATCTTGCGGTTGAGTTTCCTGGAGAATGTGTGAGGATGCCGGCGATGTTGTAGACGCCATCCTCTGTGGCCTGGCGGCAGAGGAGTTCGACGTTGGTGTTGGTGCTGGCTTTGCGGGTCAGGGCTGTCTTGAAGGTGGGACGCACGATGATGAGATTGAAGGGGCCGAGCAGAATGCTCTGACTTAGGAAATTCCCGTTGGGAAAGAGTGGGTTGAAGGTGCTCAGCGTGTTGTCGTGGACATTGTGATCCCCGCCGAGGACGCCTCCGTCGAGTTCAGGATGCGGGGCGAAGCGGGTGTGATGGAAGGTATAGCCGACGTGATAACCCGTGCCCCAGGCTTGGATGTTGCCGGTATTGAAACGTCCAAACTGAGCAGTGTATTCGAAGTCGTAGTCCCAGGTGGGAGTGCGGGACCAGATACGGGCACCGATCGTTTCGCGCTGCTCGCGCCCCGTGCCCTGCGCGTATCGCACCGACTTGTGGTCATAGCCTAGGTAGTAGAGATCGACATTGGCATGGAGTGGCGGAAGAGCCCGGCTCAGGTAGAGCCCCCAAAGCTCTTCAACAGGATTCGGTTCGTTGTCGAAGATACCGGTCTTCACCTCCGTGGGTCGGACAGCGAGGCCATCGGCGGTCCAGCGTCCTGCGTGGAGCATAAGGCGAATACCATCGAAGGGCTGCTCGACATTGAGGCCAGCCCCGGTGGCGATAAGGCGAGTGGAACCTAACGAAATGAGCTGGCGGCCGGCACGAACAGTGAGGGAATCATCTGACGGCTTCAAGGGGGTGATATCGATGAAGCCCTGATTGAAGTCAAGCTTATCCTGGTCGATGCCGGGGCGCGGTCCGCCGTCACGACCGTTGATGAGTCCGCTTTCGAGTTGGACAAAAGTACGAAAATGCTCGGAGAGGTGCAGGTCGGAGCTGAACAAATAGCGCTGCAAAAGGTAGCCGTTATCTGTGGGCTGCGCCCCAAAGGCGGGGTGGTCTTGATACTCGCCGCGCTCGCGGAGCTGCCCGGTGATAGAGAGGAACCTGTTGTTGCCCAGCGAGATGTAATGGAAGCGGTCGCTCCAGTCTGTCTCGGAAGAGCGCGAAATCGCCGGCTGAGCGAGATAAGACCAGTCGATGTCCCACACCTGTGGTGTGTACGACGGTGGGTTCACAGTCTGAGCGGTAAGGCGAAGGCTGGCGCCAAATGCCGCCAGAGCGAATGTCGTCACGATGATAAGAGAGGCTCGAGCGTTCACGGGTTGACCTTTCTCAAGGCCTCGCCCGGAGCCTTCACTCTGGGCGAGGCAGGATGGAAACCCTACGTGAGCTTGGAGATGACTTCGTCGGAGAGGATCTGCTGGGCTTTGAGGCCGTCGGGACTGCCGAAGTCGTTTTCGAGCTCGGTGACGATCTGGTTGACCACGCTGACAGTCACACCGAGGCTGCGGAGCCGATCGAAGGTGGTGTCGTCGCCGATCGTGGACATGGTGCCGCAGGCATCGGCGATGACATTCACGTTGTAGCCAAGGCGAACGGCATCCCGGGCGGCCCAGAATAGACAGATATCGGTGGTGAGGCCCGCCAGGATCAAGTTGGTGCGGCCCGTGGCTTTAAGTGAGGCGACGAGTTCAGGTTGGTCGAAGCAGCTTAGGATGCCGCCGCGCTTGAAGCGCGCGGCGAAGGCGTCGGGCGCGACCTCTTGAATCTCAGGCAGCGTAGACCCTACGTACTCCTCCATGGTGGTCGTAAGGAAGAGTGGCATGGAGAAGGTGACGCCCATGCGGGCGAGGACACGGCAGCTGGCGATTACCGTGGTCTTCGGTAGGCTCTTGACCCAATCGATGGTCATGGTCTGGTGGTCGACAAGCAGGACGATGCTGTCGGAGGGTGAGAAACGAGGTGCGACGGTGGCCATGAAAGTCTCCTTGATGATGCTGCAACTATTTAGAATTCTAAATGATTTCTAAGGAATTGTATCAACGCGGGGTGACGAGGGTGAGGGAACTCCCACACACAACCAGTCGCGTCAGCAGCGAAATGTCTCGGCAGAGTTGTCTAAGTCAGGAACGTTCGAATGCCAGCGACGAGCTTCGCACAGAGGCGAGAGATAGCCGGGAGTTGATTGGACGATAGTAGGCCAACGCATTTTTAAATAGGCCGACAAAATACATTCCCTCGTGGGTCAAGGTCGCCGTAGCCCTCGCCCTGGGACTTGGAACGTCACCGTGGGCGCCAGGCAGCACAGAAGGCCCTGGAACTGGTCCCGTCGTTACCCGAAGCGCATGCATGGTTGGGCATTTTCGCCGTCTGGGCTGATTTTGACTGGAAAGAAGCCCAACGACGGTTTGATATCGCTTTTTCGCGAAAACCAGTGTCGCCACAGCTGCGGCATTGGTACGGGTATTTCTATCTCCGTAAGGTAGGAAGAGCCCTGGAGGCGGTCGATCAGCACCGGCGCGCGCTGGAAGTGGATCCCCTCAATCTGATCATCAGAGTTGGCCTCGCGGTTTCGCTGACCGCAGCCGGCAAAGATGATGAAGCATTGGTGGAGGCGCGAAGAATCCGCGAATTGGACCCTGACTTTTCGCCCGCCTATACTTTGCTGGCTTCGAACGTTATCAAAGCGCCGCTGCCCGAGGCTTTGGCCTTTGCAGAGAAAGGGATCCGTCTCGCGCCCTGGAGTCCGGTTACGGTTAGTCTGCTGGTGAAAAACAGGGACACGGAGAGGGCTGCGCAGTTTGTCAGAGGACTGGGAGACGGGCGGGCGAATTCAGCGGCGGTTGCGTTCGCCATCTACCATCTTCTCTGTGGAGAGGTCGATAAGGCTGCAGAGTGGACGGAAAAAGCACTGGAGCAAAAGAGTGAGATGGTGGCTATGTTGCTGTTGACGCCTCCCTGGAAGCCCCTGTTGCGCTGCTCCGCCCGATGGCCGAAGCTGGCAAGGATTATGAATTTACCCGAGGCGGGCTCATGGTGATGACGGCCCAGTCGAAGGGTGTTGCGATGGGACGGGAGAGGTGATTGTGCCCATCCCCAGCGCATGCAAAACAATCTTACAAATAGCCATTGGAAGTGGTAGCGTCCGGATGCGGCTAACCAGAAGTCATCGCCAGGAATCGACCGGGAGGGTCAATTTCTACCGTCGTGGTTAGGTTAACGCTTATGGCATGGGCTAAGTTCAACCGTTCTTTCGGGACTATCGCGGATTTTTCCGCAGCTTCTTTGGTCATGCGGTAAAGGAATTAAAAAGACCTGGGATTTAGAGAGTGTGGCGGGGCGTCCAATTCCATCCCCAGAGACGCCGATGACCAGGCAAACTGCTCCGGCCTTTCGCTCAAGCCCGCTTTGACGGGATTCTCCCAAATGTACGCGTGGTGGTGTTTGTAATCCTCTGCGTCGCGAATGCGGTGATTCACGAAACTTGGTTGCCATATTTCTAAAGAGAAATTAATTTCCCGTTTCGCGCGGTAGGAGAAACCGCCCTTGATGAACTGTAATGCTTTTTCCAGCGGTATTTCCGCTACCGGCGTTAGCAAGAGATGGAAGTGATTGGGCATGATCACAAATTCATGCAGGAGAAACCGCCCCTTTCGTCGATTCTCCGCAAGGACATCCACTAGAAGCTGAGCCATCCGATCGGATTGCAAAAGTGCGCGACGTCCGGCTGTCGTCGAAGTCACGAAAAATGTGCGAGTCGATTGGGCAGCTTGAGGCATTCTCACCAGGGCTAAAGCCCGGTCTTTGCAAGATAAAGCGTTCTCGCGGGTTTGAAAACCCGCTCCCCCGGACTGAAGTCCGGGGCTGGCACGGATTGGGATGGACTGGCATGGACTGGCATGGACTGGCACGGACTGGCATGGGCTGGCACGGACTGGCACGGATTGGCATGGGCTGGCACGGATTGGGATGGACTGGCACGGATGGCACGGATTGCTACGGATCAAGCGGCAAATGGCTGCAAATGATGCTGACAAATGTGGAAACTCCAAGGCCTGACCAAACATATTTCCGAAGAGATTATGTTTGTGGGAGTTCTGCCGTGGCAGGGGCTAAAGAGGCTGCGGAAAAACACCGCGCGAGAACTAGATTTTAGGACCAAACAGAACTTGACGGGTGCCCCATGTTCGCACCAGCGTACGTGGGCCGAATATGAATTCTTCGAATGTTTTCACTCCAGGACTAGAAGCAATGGATGGGCTTCCCCCGGATTTCCTGTTGGATTTCGTGGCGTTGATACAGTACATGCGCCTTTCTTCACGGAAAGGCGCAAACGCGGCTCTGTCTAGTGCAGCGTGGCAGGAAATCCGGGTCGCCCGTCTTTTCGGCCCACGTACGCTGGCGCGAACATGGGGCACCCATCAGGTTCTGTTGGGTCCTCAGATCCGGTTCCCACGCAGACTCTTTAGCCCCTGCCGCGGCAAATCTGCTTGGCAAATGACAGCGCACAGGGGCCCATCTTTTTTTCAGGCATTTACGGCCCGACTGAAGTAGTGCCCTGATACGAAGCATAAGTCTTTCCGCAGCCTGTAAAGTCAGGGCCGATACCAAGCTTAGGAGCGCGACGCCTAAAAGGATCGAGCGTTTTCGTAGATTTGGTTGTACTCCTGATTCAGCTGTTACAGCCCACTCGTGGAGCGTTCTTGCGGGTTTGAAAGCCCGCTCGCCCTGGCACGGATTGGCACGGATCAAGCGGTATATGGCTACCGTCTGGGCGAAGCTCGTGCCTTTCCAAACGACTTCGAGAGTTGCCATCCTAGTCTCCACGGCGAAGGTTTCCAGCCTTTCCCGCCGATAAAAGGGCCTTATGTACAGCCGTGAAATCTGCCGCCACTTCGCTGTTTCGACGCTATGATCGTGCCATGCCTCGACGCAACCAGGTTTGCTTGACGCTTCTCGTATTGCTCAGTGTGGCTGCTAGTGCGCAAACCGGTACCCAGACCGAAGCCGATGAATATACACGGTATGAGTTACTGCAGCCGGAAACAGCCAGTTTCAAGATCTACTACGAGGTCACAGCCACGGCCGCGGGCGCGAAGTTTTATTACAACCCTATCCGCAAGGGGAGCGTTGCCAGCGATGAGAACGTCTACGACGCGATGTCCGGCAAAGCGCTGCACTTTGAGGTTGTGCACGGGAGCGAAGCACGGAAAGACGCGCTGATGTCCGATGCGGACGCGGACACCGATTACATCAAGGTCACGCTGGCCCGGCCGGTGCCCGAGAACGGACAGGGCCGCATAGTGATCGTGAAAACGTACCAGGACGCCAAGAGCTACTACCGCGAAGGGAACAAGATCGTTTTCAACCGAGGGCTTGGGATTCCGCGCGACAAAATTGTGCTGCCACCCGGATATGAGGTGGTGGAGTGCAACGTCCCTTCGCAGATTTTGAGCGCCCAGGATGGGCGGGTGGCGATCAGCTTTATGCACGCCGGGGCCGGGGAAGCGCCGCTGCTGTTGAAGGCGACAAAGGGCGCCCAGATCGTGGCCGCGGCTTCGCCTTCTACGGAGCGCAGCTGGGAATCTCCCTTCCCGGGGGAAACCGAGACCGCGCGGCTTTCAGAACGAGCGCACCAGGACCGCGATATTGTCTACTTTCTCCAGCAGCCCGAAACCCACGCCTTTCGTCTCTATCACGACTACACCGAAAGCCGGCAGGGCGTGGATAACTATGTGAATGTGGTCCGCGGAGGCAGCAAAGTTTCTGATCCTTCCGCCTACATTCTGGATACCGGCGAGAAGCTGCCATCCACGATCATGAGCGGCGCGGACATGCTGGCAGCGAAACTGACTTCCGATGACCCGATTGATCCCAAGGGACAGGTGGTGGTGGTGAAGTTCAGCCCGGTGGCGGCTGGGCAGTCCATCCGCCTGCGGATCTCAGAAACCTATACCGCTCCGGCAAGTTATCGCGTGGCCGCCGATGAGTTGGTCTTTGACCGCAGCCTCGGACGGCCACGCAACGCGGTGGTGTTGCCGGCCGGGTGGTACTGCACGGCCAGCGCGACACCCGCGACCGTGAGCCAACTCCCGGACGGCAGGATTCGGCTGGACTATTGGGACGACCGGCCGGAAGCTGTCGATGTGCTGGTCAAGGCACGGCGAAGACTACCCTAAGCCGCCCCCTCGCGGGCGTTTTTCCAGAGATCGAGGTCACCTTCCTCCGCGTAGCGATCGATTTCCTTAAGCTCGGCGTCGGTGAAGTGGAGATTCTTCACGGCATCGAGGGAGTCGTCGAGCTGCTGCACGTTACGCGCCCCAATCAGCGCCGACGTGACTCGCTGGTCGCGCAACACCCAGGCGATCGCCATCTGGGCCAAGGTTTGGCCGCGTCCTTCAGCGATGTCATTCAGGGCCCGCACCCGCTTGAGGTTTTCCTCGCTCAGAAAGCCCTTGAGAAATGAACCTTCTCCCTTGGCGCGGGAACTGTCCGGGACGCCTTTGAGATATTTGTTCGTCAGCAGCCCCTGAGCCAGGGGTGAGAATCCGATGCAGCCCACACCTAGTTCGTCAAGCGTGCTCAGCAATCCCTGCTCCACCCAGCGGTTCAACATCGAGTACGACGGTTGATGGATCAGCAGCGGAACTCCTTCGCTTTTGAGGATCTCCGCGGCTTGGCGTGTCCGTTCCGGGCTGTACGAGGAGATGCCCACATACAACGCCTTGCCTTGGCGTACGGCTTGTACCAGCGCGCCCATGGTTTCTTCCAGAGGCACATCCATCGTTGGCCGGTGGGAGTAAAAAATGTCGACGTATTCGAGCCCCATGCGGCTCAGGCTTTCGTCGAGGGACGCCAGCAGATACTTGCGCGAGCCGCCCAGGCCGTAGGGTCCGGGCCACATGTCCCATCCTGCCTTGGTCGAAATCAGGAGCTCATTGCGGTAACTGCGGAAGTCTTTGCGCAGGATCTCGCCGAAGTTCTCCTCAGCCGAGCCATAGGGCGGCCCGTAGTTGTTCGCCAGGTCGAAGTGCGTCACTCCGCGATCGAACGCCCGGCGGACGACGGCCCGGCCGGTTTCGAAGACATCGGCGCCGCCGAAGTTCTGCCATAGTCCTAGAGAAACAGGCGGCAAAACGATCCCCGATCGCCCGCACCGCCGAAACTGCGCTCCGTCATACCGTTTTGCATCTGCTACATAAGTCATCCGCTTGGATCTCCTTCTCTTAAATCATTTCACAGGCTGGATTTGCCCACGTGAGTCTGCTGCACTACGGGCAAAAACGGTCGAGGTCCGTGGCCGGGAAAGTTCGCTTGGTTGTTACCGTGGTACATTGGTACACATGGAAGCGAAAGATTCTGTCGAGGTTGAGCGGGTGCAGACCGGCGTCCGTATGGAGAAGCGGCTGGTCAAGGTGTTGAAAGCGGTCGCTGAACTCAAGGACATGAGCTTGGGGGATTTGCTGGAAGGAATTGTGCTCCATGCGTTTGAAGGCAAGTCCGCGTTCTCGGCGCAAACGCTGAAGGAGATTGAGCAGTTTAGGAATATTTATGGGCTGACGCTCCGTGCCTCCGATAGCCACCGGCTGAAGGAGCGCAAATGAAAAGCGGAATAATTTTGTTTTTGGGGATGGTTTTTTATGACTGAGCCGGCGCACGTCGTAAGCAGTTTTCAATTCGTGGTCCGCGCGCCCATGAAGCGGGCGTCTTCTCTCTTCGGTCCTGACGGGGAGCGGTGCTGGGCCGGTCCCCAGTGGAATCCTGAATTTCTGTACCCTCGACCGGGAAAAGACATAGAGGGGGCGGTGTTCAAGGTTCAGCACGGCCCGCATAAGAGCGTGTGGGTTAACACGGTGTTCGATTTGACGGAAGGGCGCATGCAGTACGTAGCGTTCATCCCTGATGTGATGGTTACTACCGTGGACGTTCGCTTGATGCCGCTCGATCCGTCGAGCACCAAGGTGGAGGTAACCTATGCCCGGACTGCAGTGGACCCCGTAGCCAACGAAAAGGTGGACGCGATGGGGAAGAAGGATGGCGAGAGTGGTCCTGAGTGGCAGCATGCAATCGAAGCGTGTCTGTCAGCGAATCGCTAATTTGGTTCTTGCCCAGCCAAGAACTTCAGGAACCGGCCGGACCATTTTTCCTTTGCACAAGCGCCTGTTTTCCCTTACGTTCAAGTTATGGCCAAAATCGATATCGATCATCCAGTGCCGGAACTTACGGAACAAGAAGACCCTGAGACGATTGCGGCCATTGAAGAGGGTATTCAACAGCTCAAAGCCGGACAGGGGATTGCGATGGAGCAACTCCGTAAAGAACTAGCCAAGCGATGTTCCAAGTAATTGTCTCGCCCCGGGCATGGCGTGACTTCTTTGAAATTTTTGAGTATATCGCCGTGGCCGATCCTGAAGTAGCTGAGCGCTTCTGCAACGCTCTCCTTGCTCACACCGACTTGTTGACATCATTTCCCCACATTGGAACGCCCTCCAAAGTTTCAGGAGTCCGCTCGATCCTTCACACTCCGATCCGCATTTACTATCAAGTAAACGAGCAGCGAAAAACGATCGAGGTCATTCACTTCTGGCATGCCTCGCGGCGGCCGCCAAAACTCTAAGGTTCTATTTTCCCCCCTGGGGAACAACCTGGATCTCAAAGACAGTGGGCCACTGCTTTCCGGTAACGAATAGGCGGTCGCGTTGCGGGTCGTAGGCAATCCCGTTCAGCACCGATTCGGCGTCCACCATTTCACTCGCCGGTAATAAACCTGAAAGATCGATCCACGCGATCACGTGTCCGTCCCGCGGACTAATGCGCGCGATACGGTCCGAGTGCCAGACGTTGGCGTAGATTTCGCCCTTGATGAACTCCAGTTCGTTTAGCTCCTCTATCGTTTTCGGGCCGTCTTTCACCACGATGTGGTGAGTTTCCCGAAAGGTCTCGGGATCGCGAAAACGAAGGGTTGCAGTCCCGTCGCTGGTGATCAGCTCCTTGGCCGTTCTCGTCATGCCCCAACCTTCGCCGTTGTAACTGAGCTGCTTTACCGGCCGCAAAGTGAACCGATCATAGACAAAGCAAATTTGCGACTTCCAGGTCCACTGGTAGATGTTCGGCCCCCAATCGACGATGCCTTCGCCAAAGTATTGCGGCGCCATCTCACGCTTCTGCACCGGTTTGCCCGTTTCCGGCTGAATAGCCAGCAGCGCCGAGTGTCCCTCCAACCCGATGCCCTCGTAAAACAAACCATCGAGGTAAAGAAAGCCCTCGGTGTAACTTTCCGTCGAATGCGGATAGCGGGCGACGATCTTATAACCCAGGGTGGGGGCGGCTGCCGCGCAATGCGCAAGGCATGCGGCCAAAGCGAGATAGCAGAGAGTCGAGCGGAGCATCGGAATTTATCTTAGACTGGCCGCACCATGATTACTGCTGCGCACGTCATCGTCTATAGCCAGGATGCCGAGGCAGACCGCATCTTCTTTCGCGATGTGCTTGGGTTCCCCTCCGTCGACGCCGGTCAGGGTTGGTTGATCTTCGCTATGCCGGCCGCGGAAGCGGCGATCCATCCCGCGGAGACCAACGACCGCCATGAACTCTATCTGCTGTGTGACAACTTGGAGACCCAGATGATGATCCTGGACGAGAAGGGCGTCGTTTGCTCCGCGGTCAAGCACGAACGCTGGGGATCGATTACCAGGATCAAGCTTCCCGGAGGCGGCGAACTAGGCTTGTATGAACCGAAGCACCCCACAACGTTGAATTCAAAGACAATCTGAAGGGCGCCGGAAGCTGCCTAGCCACTTCTCTGCCCCAAGCTTCGGTGGTCGAATAGAATCAGCCCCCCGAGGAATCGTACGGATGCTTCCACGGTGTCTCGTTTTTTGCGCACTGATCCTCGCTCTGATCCCGGCGCCCCACCATAACCTGCTTCACTTCGGCCGCAATGTGGTGGTTACCCCGGGGCAATCGGTTCACAACATCAGCTGCTTCCTCTGTTCCGCCGAAGTAGCCGGGCGCGCTACGGGCAGCGTGCGGGTGTTCGCCGGAAATGTCTCTCTCAGCGGCTCGGTGGCCGGCGGTGTTTTGATCTTCGGCGGCAACCTGACGATGAGCGGCGGAGCCACGATCGGCGGCCACGTGTTCATCCTCGGCGGCCGCCTGTACTCCGGCGCCTCCCAACCGGCGCACACCGTATTCCCGCCCGTCATCTTCCTGCCCCTGATCCTGCTGGTCGGCGTCATTATCGGCGGCTTGATCGTGCTCACCCGCCGTTCGGTGCGCGGCCCGATCATCTTTCCTCCCTTGCCCCGGCTATAATCAAGGTTTCAGGTATTCATGGATTTCCAGCTAGTCAGCGATTACCGTCCCCGCGGCGACCAAGGCCGCGCCATCCACGATCTTGTTTCCGGATTGGCCGCCGGCGAGCAGCACCAGACCCTGCTCGGAGTCACCGGCTCGGGCAAAACCTTCACCATGGCCAAGATCATCGAGCATTCCAATCGCCCGGCTCTAATCTTGGCTCACAATAAGACCCTGGCTGCCCAGCTCTTTCACGAGTTCAAACAATTTTTCCCCGGCAATGCGGTCGAGTACTTTGTTTCCTATTACGACTACTACCAGCCCGAGGCCTACATTCCTTCCGGCGACCTGTACATCGAGAAGGAAGCGACCATCAATGAAGAGCTGGACAAGCTCCGGCTCTCCGCCACCCGCTCGCTGTTCGAGCGGCGGGACGCCATCATTGTCTCCTCGGTCAGCTGCATCTACGGTCTGGGATCGCCCGAGGCCTATTACGGCATGCTGCTGCTGCTCGAAAAGGGGCAGAAAATTCGGCGCGAAGATATCACCCGCCGGCTGGTGGAAATACTGTACGAGCGCAACGACGGCGATTTCCGGCGCGGCACTTTCCGGGTTCGCGGCGACGTCATCGAGGTGTACCCCACCTACGACGAAATGGCCTACCGCATCGAGCTATTCGGCAACGAGATCGAGGCCCTGTCGCAGATCGACCCACTTTTCGGGACTGTGCGGCAGAAGTATGCGCGCCTGCCCATTTATCCGAAATCGCATTACGTAGTCCAGCCGGAGCGCAAGAAGACGGCGATCACTTCCATCCTGGAAGAGCTGGAGGCGTGGGAAAAGCATCTCGAGTCGGAAGGGCGGCTGGTTGAGTCGCAGCGCATCCACCAGCGGACCCGCTTCGATCTGGAGATGATCAAGTCCATGGGCTACTGCCATGGCATTGAAAACTACTCCCGCCATTTCTCCGGCCGTTTGCCGGGAGAGCCGCCGCCCACCCTGCTGGACTATTTCCCCCGCGACTACCTGGTGTTTATCGACGAGTCGCACGTGACCGTCCCCCAGCTGCACGGGATGTGGCATGGGGACCGCTCGCGCAAGCAAAACCTGGTGGATTACGGCTTCCGCCTTCCCTCGGCGATGGACAATCGGCCACTCAGGTTTGAGGAATTCGAGACCCGCACCCACCAGATCATCTACGTCTCCGCGACCCCTGGTCCCTACGAGCTCACCAAGTCTGCGGGGGTCGTGGTGGAGCAGATCATCCGCCCCACGGGCTTGGTCGATCCGGAAGTGGAGATCCGGCCCATTCGCGGGCAAATCGACGATCTGCTGGCGGAGATTCGCACCCGCGTCGAACGCAATCAGCGCGTTCTGGTAACCGTGCTCACCAAGAGGATGGCGGAAGATTTGGCCGGTTACTACTCCGAGGTGGGGGTGAAATGCCGCTACATGCACTCGGAGATCGAAACTTTGGAACGGGTGCGGCTGCTGCGCGATCTGCGGCGGGGAGAATACGACGTCCTGATCGGTATCAACCTTTTACGCGAAGGGCTTGATCTGCCAGAGGTTTCGTTGGTCGCGATTCTTGATGCTGATAAAGAAGGCTTTCTGCGCTCCTCCGGGTCGCTGATCCAGACCATCGGACGCGCGGCTCGTCACCTGGAGGGCCGAGCCATCTTATACGCCGATGTGATGACCGACTCTATGCGCCGCGCCCTCGACGAAACCGACCGCCGGCGTACCGTACAGCAGGCGCACAACGAGGAGAATGGCATCACTCCGACTTCCATCATGCGTTCGCTGGACATGTCGTTGGTTCATATCCTGAAGGCGGAGTACGCCGACCTCACTAGCCAGGATGACGCGATCCCCGAATTCAACACCCAGCAGGAGCTAGACAGCTACATCGGCAAGCTGGAATCGGATATGCGCGAGGCGGCCAAGAAGTTCGAGTTTGAAAAGGCGGCTAAGCTGCGGGATAACATCAAAGATCTGCGCACGAAAGAATTTCTGTTTTCCTGACAAGGATTTAATGTCTATGCACTGGTCGGGCGAATGGATTCTGCTGGGTTTCATTCTCGTGGTGACAGCGATCATGCTGTTGCTGCTTCATCTCACCCAGCTGGGTATCATCCTCCACCAAAATTTGCCCGACCGTCCTCACCGCAGGATGCTGCTGGCGTCGGTCAGCTTCTTCATTACATTTCTTGCGGTCCGCCTGCTGGTGGCTTCGATTCAGCACCACATCGGTCCGTTTCAATACGTCACCATGGGTGGCCGTCACATCCATCACCTGGTTTGGGGCATTCTCATCCTGCTGGGCGTGGGCTATGGTTATCTTTACGATGTCGGCGACCAAAACACCCCGGTCTCGATTTTCGCATCACGGCTCTTATCGATCTTGTATGGTGCGGGGGCTGCGCTTACCCTGGATGAGTTCGCTTTGTGGCTGAATCTCGCCAACGTTTACTGGTCGCCCGAGGGCCGGGAGAGCATCGACGCGGTGGTGCTGTTTGGGAGCCTGCTGGCAATAGGGACGTGGGGCGCTCCGCTGTACGCCTCGCTGCTACGCAGAAAATAAGGCTAAGCCGGTTAACCGCTGCGGTTCCGCAACGGAATCTGCTTGCATCCTCAGGGGGCTTCTAGTATGCAAAATGTAGAGCATTCAAAATAAGGAAGTGCAAATGGCATCTCACACCCCAATTCCTCCTCCAGAAAAATATTTTGTGGCCTTCGTGATCCAGGGCGAAGATGTGTTCAAGATAACCTGCGACAGCATCGTGCACACTTGTGGCAATTCCAGCGAGCACGCTTTCCAGGGAATCGCCAAGCTGCGCGCTGCCGCTGCCCTGGAGCAGCTCACGAACATCCACAACGAGCGCCCCGAAGAACTGCGTAAGATGGCTCGGGAAATGGCCCGCGAAGGCATGGCCCTACTAGCGCGCACCAGCACCCCCGCAAAAACAAACATCGAAAGAATCGCGTAAGCTAAAGATCGGCGGTTAAGCGTGACAATCAGCCCGGGCCCTTCCCGGGCTGATTGTCATGTGCGGTTGGACAAATCTGTCCGCCCCCTCCTACCCTATTTCTGGGAAACTAAGGACACTATGCAGTTCTGGAATGAATTGGAAGGTCAAACCATAAATGGGCGATACCCTTTGCTGCGCCTGGTCCGATCCGAAGGCCGTAGCGCCTGGTTTGAGACGGAGATAGGTCATCCGCAAAGCGCCCGTGCCACCGTCAGTGTTACCGAAGCGCTGACCGATGCGGATGAGGTCTTCGCGCGTTTGCAGGCGGCGCAACACCTCACGCACCCAAACCTGGTCCACATCACCCAGGTCGGGCAGACCAGCCTGGATGGCACGGTGTTGGTCTACGCCCTCATGGAGCCCATCGAGCAGAGCCTCTCCGACGTGCTGCAGAGTCAAGCCCTTTCCCCGGAGGAAGGCCGCGAAGTGGCCGAGGCCCTGGTGGGAGCGCTCACTGCGATTCACCAGACCGGCATGTCCCACGGTCACGTGGAAGCCGCCAGCGTGCTGGCCACTGCCGAGACAGTGAAGCTGCGTAGCGACTGTCTGCACACCAACGCCGCCGGCCAAGCCGAGGACATTGCCGGTATCGGCACCACACTCTTCCATGCCTTTACGCAGCGCAAAGCGCTCACCGCGACCGATGCGCAAATCAATCGCATCCCTGCGCCGTTTGCGGAGATCATTCGTAACTCCTTTGCCAGGCGCTGGACGCTCGCGCAAATCGGGAGTGCGCTGAGGCCTACTCTGCCGGTGACCACCGCAGTTCCGGCGCCTGCACCGCCCACGCCCGCGGCAGCCCCCGCTGCCGTCGCCCCTGCCGCCCGTGCCCGTGCCAGTGCCGGTCGAGGTTCCTGCGGAGAGGCTCCCAACAGCGGAGCACCCGGTCGCCCCGGCTCCGCCGCCGCCGCCCCGATTCCGCCGGTGGCAAGACCGCTTCCGATGGAGAGTGAGATCCCTGTAGGTCAGGGGATCCCCACAGCCGGGCTGATGGATGACCTGGAGCCTGCGAAAAAGACCCCTTATGGCCTCTACGCGGTATTGGCCCTGGTGGTGCTGGCGATCGTAGGCTGGTTGTGGCTTCGGCCCCATTCCACCCCGGCTCCCGCGCCAACGCAAACCGAGGCGGCGGCGCCCACTCCTTCACCGGACACCGCAGCTCCAGTCCCCGCGCCGACGGCGTCCGCGCCTAAAGCAGCCGCGCCCAAGGCATCCGCGTCCAAACCATCCGCGTCCAAAGCGGCCGCGGTGGCCACCGCAACTCCTCAAGACCATCCTGTCTGGCGGGTAGTCGCCTACACCTACAGGAGCGAGACGATGGCGGCTGACATGGTAAGCAAACTTAGCGAAAAACATGCAGACCTGCACCCTGAGGTATTCAAGCCCCACCCACAGGGCACCGCTTACGTGGTCACGGTCGGCGGCGCGATGGATCATGATGGAGCCGAAAAGATGCTGAGCAGGGCAAAGCGCGCGGGTCTCCCTGGAGACACCTATATGCAAAACTTCTCGGAGTGAGCTGGGAGCAGTGAGTGCGGCCGCCTGTCCCCGGTCGCACTCACTGACTGGTTTTCGAACCCTCCAACGCCGCTGACACGTCCTGCAGATACCGGAGGCTGGCCGCGACGCTCACCACCGGTGGCACTACGGTCGCCCCGTACGTGACGTCCTGTTCCACCACCATCCACCCTGAATAATCGTTCTTTTCCAGAACCCTGAAGAACGCGGGAAAATCAATCGACCCCTGTCCGATGATGGTGAATGCATTGGCCGCAATGGCCTGCTCGAAGGTCATCTGGGTGTGCCGGACCTGGTCAATCACCCGAGCGTCCACATCCTTGATGTGAACGAATTTGAGGACCTCGCGAAACTTCTCCGCTTCCACCGCCGGATCGCCTCCAGAGAAAGCACAGTGTCCGGTGTCCAGGCAGAGCCCCATTTTTGATCCCGACGTCGCGTCGAAGAGCTGCTCGGTCTCTTCCGGCGTCTCGACGTAGGTGGAAGTATGGGGGTGGAAAACCAGCTCCAGTCCGAACCCCTCTGCCACGTTTGCTGCCTCGGCCACTACCTTGGCCACCTGCTTCCATTGCTCCGGGCTCAAGCCTTGGCTGCCATCCCTGGGCACGCGGCCGGCAATCCGGTCTCGCGCTTCTGATTGGGCATCGGCTAGCACCAAAAATGGTGCTCCCAAGGCAGAAAGCAGGTCGCCCACGACGCGGATCCGTTCGACTACGATTTTGGTCGACGCCGGGTCGCTCAACACCACCGGCACAAACGAACCCAGCAGCTTTAGATTTCGCTGCGTAAGTTCAGGCCGCAGAATGTTCGCATCCGTGGGCAAAAAACCGTAAGGTCCCAGTTCCGTGCCGGTGTAGCCGGCGGAAACCATCTCATCGAGCATTGTCTGGTAGCTCTGTTCCCATGAAGGGCTTGGATAGTCCAAAACTCCCCAGCTATTTGGAGCCGAAGCAAACTTGAAGCGCTGTGCAGTCATCGCTGAATCCCCTGATTTGAAAATATAAGTCCTTTCGCTAAGCGCTTATATTGCCTATGATGCTGAGGGCGATTCTTCTCGTCAAGGGGCTGCATGGATGGGGAAGTTGGGGGTGGGAGTACTAGGGGTCGGAGACATGGGGAAGCGCCACGCGGAGAATTTTCGCCGCCTGGTTCCCAACGCTCAACTGGTAGCCGTGGCGGATATCGATGTTGCCCGAGCCGGCAAAGTGGCCGCGGAGTTGGAGATCGAGCACTCTTATCCCAGCCTGGAAGCGATGCTTGAAAACCGCGACATCCAGGCGGTGGTGATCGCGAGCCCGGACAAGTTCCATGCCGAGGCGGTGCAGACCGCGGCCCGCGCGGGCAAGGACATCCTCTGCGAAAAGCCGCTCGGACTAACCCTCGAAAGCACCCGCGACGCCTTGGAAGCGGTGGCTAAAGCTGGGGTGCGGCTGCAGGTGGGGTTTATGCGCCGTTATGATCCGGCTTACCTGGCCGCCAAGAAGCGGATCGAAGCGGGCGAGATCGGAGACCTGGTGGTGTTTAAGTCCATTGGGCGTGACAAAGGGCCGCCGCCCCTCAGGGCTTATCAGTCCCGCATCAATGGAATGCTGTTTTACTCCAACAGCATTCACGATTTCGATCTGGCGCGTTGGCTCTCGCAGGACGAGGTGGCCGAGGTGCACTCTTTTGCCACCGTAGCGATTCGGCCTGAGATTGCGGAGTTTGGAGACATCGTGGCCGGGACGGTGAACCTGCGCTTCCGCGGGGGGGCCATCGGGAATATCGAGTCTTATGTGCAATGCCAGTACGGCTACGATGTTCGCACCGAGATCGTCGGTTCCAAGGGGTCGATCCTGGTTGGAGGCATTCGGGATAATAGCGCTACGTTCTTCAAGCCGAACGAGGGTAGTTATCAGCTCGAGGACCATTTTCTATCGCGCTTTCGCCAGGCTTACGTCACCGAAGCGCTCGATTTTGTCGACATGATCCTGAGTGGCCGCGAACCGCAGATTACTGGGGTAGACGGTTTGCGGGCGGTTGAAATGGCCGTGGCCGCCGAAAAGTCCTACCGGACGGGTGTTCCCGCCGCCCTCTAAGGACTGCTCCTAATGGCTGATTGCCGCATCGAATCTGCCAGGACTGAGGCAGAGGTGCGCGTTTAGGTAGAATTAAGGTATGCGGCGCAAGGTATCACATTTCGCGCTAGTCACATTTGTTTTCGTTGCGTCGACTGTGCTGCTGCAAGCTCAACGCGGCGGAGCGCCGGCACACACTGGGGGAGCAACCCACGGCGCGCCGACAGCCTCAACCCCAGCGCACACGTTTGCTCCTCCCTCGCGGACATTCTTCTCAGGACCAGCCCATTCTCCTACCTTCAAGCCGCTTCCGCCGGGGCATCGGCCCGGGGGGATTTCGCTCTATCCGCCTAACCGGGGCATTGGATACCGTCGAAACTACCCGATCGTCTACGCGGGCTACCCGTGGTTGTTCCCGTTTGGGTATGGTTTCTCCGGCGACGATGAATCGGGTGATCAGGGGGTCTATCAACCGCCGCCGCAAGCAGGCGAACCGCCCCCGCTCGACTATGGGCAGATGGCGGAAAATGGCCCTTCGCCCTTCCGGCCCGAGTACCAGGGGCCAGCTGGGCCACCCCCCGAGCCGCCACGCGACCAGCCCATGACGACTCTGATCTTCAAGGATGGGCGTCCGCCTGTACAGGTGCAGAACTACGCCCTGACCGCTACCACTCTCTTCGCTCTCGACGGCGACTTGCGGAAGGAAATACCGTTGTCCCTGCTCAACGTGCAGGCCACAGTCGAAACCAACCGCACCGCCGGCATTGACTTCGCTTTACCAGTTAGCCGCTAGTCCTGTTGGAGCGGGCAGAGGCTAGAGGGTCTGCATGAGAACCTGATCTATAGGACCACACAGAACTGGACGGGTGCGCCATGTTCGCACCAGCGTACTTGGGCGAATATGAATTCCTCGAATGCTTTTAGCCAAATGAGTAGCAGCGTTTGATGGGCTTCGCCCGTCTTTTTCGGCCCACGTACGCTGGTGCGAACATGGGATACCCGTCAAGTTTTGCTTGCTCCTATAGATCAGGTTTTGCCCGGAGTTTACCGCTCCTGCCATACGTGCCATTTGGGCTGCGTGAAGGCCCCATCGCCAGCTACATCCCAGACTTCCAGCCGCGCCCACGTCCAGCGCGGAGTTTTCACGCTCCAGTGATACGCGTGCTCGTCGAATCCATGGGTCGAGGCAAGATCAATCGTTTCCCGATGCGTGCTGGCGCCGTCTCCCCACACAATGACCGCCAGCCGTAGTGGGAAGGTCCACGAAACCTTAGCGTCCACCTGCACTTCGTCGGTTCCTTTCCCCGAGAGCGCGAAGTTGGACAGCAACACCTCACCGGTGCTGATGAACCCGTCTCCCTTTTGTACCGATTTCAGGATCTCATCGTAGTGATCAAAGTCCGGCAGCTTATCCAGACGGAGGTAATTCAGGTTCAGTAGACCGTAGAGCTCATCCGTCGAGCTCAACTGGAACACGTCGATCTCTCCCAGCATGTGCTTGTGCAATCCCAGGTTGTTGAGATCGTCCATTGTTTTGAAACCGCGCTGCCCCAATTGCGGCAGCGACAGGTCCGAGGGCATCGACTTCCACCCACTCCCCAGGTAACGAGGGTCACGAAAATAATCGGTGTTGAGAATCTTGTCCGGATAGCCGGTGGAACCCTTGGTCCGCGGATGGGTCTGGTACACATAGCCGAGTTCCGCATTCACCATCTTCCACACGTCTTCTGGGGAATTCACCCGGTAGACCGTTCCATACTTCGGATCAGCGGTCTCAAAAGGCTGGCCTGGTGTGCGGCCTTGCATCCAGAACACCGGTTTTGGAAAAACCAGCGCCCAGTGTCCGCCCAGGTAAACATTGGCCTCCTCCGCTGGAATCAACAGAAACTTGGCATCCGACTGCGCGCGGCACATCTTGTAGTACTCGTCTAATTCGTGCAGCCGCAACTCAGTCAGGCCGGCTGGATGCCCATCTCCATGGAAGTCCATGATCATGGCCGCATCGATGCCCGCTTCCTGCATCTTGGGTTTGAACGGAGGCACCCAACTGCTACCCTTCTCCATCGCCTGCACCGTGTAGGCAAGATGCCAGTGGGGGGCGAATGTGACAAATCCATCGAGATGGGGAAAGCGGTCGCCATGCGTATAAGCAAGGACGCTTCGGAGGGTGGCTGCCGTGCTCTCCGCCCCTGGTAGGAGGAATAGTCCCATCTCCTGCACCGTGCCGGGCGGCGCATTCATCCATGGGTCGATGCCGGTGTTGTCGTCCGGATACTGCTGCACCCCGAGCCCGACTTGTCCCCGCCACGCCGTGTACCAGAGATAGCCTTGGTTCGTGGTGTAATCGCGCGCCATCATGTAGCGATGGGGTGCAGGAAAGACCGCGATGCTTCCTGCGCCCATTTTTGCCGCAGCCGCACGGTACCGAACTGTCAACGTATGCCGCTCTGAACCGTAGGGCGAGGTGATCTCGGTGAACTTCCCGTCGGCATCGAAGTACGCGATGGACGAGCCCATGTTGCCGCCCGGCCGGATGTCCTGCCGGGAGGCCATTTGCAATCCGGCGTCGTAAAAGTAGGCGGTGTCGGGCTCCTGGGTGCTCAGTAGCGCGACCTGCTGGATCAATGGGCTGCCTGGATAAAACACATAGCGCAGCGAACCCGCAAAAATGCCCAACTGCATGCCGTTGAAGGTAACTTCCACCCGATCGCCGGCGGTGCGCGCGGTTACCGCGGTTGGGTGAAACTCCTGCATGAAGCGCCGCGTTCCCGCAGGGTTCGCCGGGGGGAAGTCAAAGAACGCGTCCCAGCCTCCGGTGCGCTTCCCGGTGGAGCAGCGATAGACCGGATGGGCCAGCGTGACCACGTCCTTCCCGTCCACCGCAATCGCGGTGATCAACGGCTTCGCAGTATCGAGGGAGAACGCTGTTTGCCATCGATGCCCATTGCTGTCGCGCCAACTTAGATCGAGCGACCCAGGGCTAGAGGACACCGTGATCGGACCTGGCTGCACGCCCGAAGTATCAGCAACGATATTGGCCCCATAGCTGGAACAGGAAAAACAAACCAGCACGAAGAGGGAAAAGACGGGATTCACACGCATGGGTCCACCTTACCGACTCGTAACTTAATCAACCAACAGTGAATCTTACGGTACGAGTTTGCTCGAAGGCTTACGAGGCGTTGAACTCGATGAAGAATCTGGTTGAGAGGACCAAACAGAATTCGACGGGTGCCGCATGTTCGCACCAGCGTACGTGGGCCGAATATGAATTCTTCGAATGCTTTTAGCTAAACGAGTAGAAACGTTTGATGGGCTTCGCCCGTCTTTTTCGGCCCACGTACGCTGGTGCGAACATGGGGCACCCGTCGAGTTCTGTTTACCGGTCAAGATTTGTTTTCCCGTCTAGATTTGTTTACCCCTTAGTTTTGTTTGCTCCGGCAGATTCGGTTCGCACACACGGGCAATATGTAACCTCCGTTGCGCGCCACGTCCCTACAACTTCCGTAAGTAGCCGAAAGTCCTGCAAATGGCGGATTCTGCAACCTTTGTGCGATCAAAGGCTGGCCGGCGAACTGCTAGTCTTGCTCTGCTATGAAGTACCTCATTCGACTTTCCGCGTGCTCGTTACTCCTCCTCAGCCCGGCGGTAATGCTGGCTGGTAAGAAACCCACTCCTGCACCGCAGAATAGTCCCACTGCGATCACTCCCGATGCAGCTTCGTTTCTGGATAACGCCATCGACGTCATGCGGCAGCATGCTCTGCATGCCCAGGACGTCGACTGGGACACACTCCGGACAGAAGCGTTCAAACGCGCGGGCGGAGCCTTCAATCCTATTGATACCTACCCGGCCATTTATTGGGCGCTGGTGCAGCTGCGCGATCCAGGAAGCCACATTCGCCTGCCCGCGGGTCTGTATCCCGACCAGATTGCACTGATGCAACAGGCAGAGCGAGAAGCCCAGAACACCGCGCCTGCCGGCGCCCGGACGGCAACCCCGGTGCCCACACCCTTTATCACCCGCCGCCTGCCGGAGGGTCATATCGTAACCGTGCAGGGCAAGAATTTCGGCTACATCGTGCTCCCCCGCTGCTCGGCCAAGGATAATGAGGGCTTGCTGATTTATGCGGAGGATGTCCGCCGCATTCTGAACGACCTTTCAGGACAGAGCCCCAAGGGATGGATCGTTGACCTGCGCGGCAACACCGGCGGCAATATGTGGCCCATGCTCACCGGCATTGGACCGATTCTGGGTGACGGCGCCGTGGGCGCATTCGTCGCTTCGGGCGGAAAAATGACCTGGTTTTACCAGGATGGCAAGACCGGAACCCGCAATCCGGCGGGAGTGGAAACAGTGTCGCTCGAGTTGCACGAAGGACCTTCGTCCCTTTCTCAGACCGCACCGGTCGCCGTTCTGGTCGATAGCAGCACGGCCAGTTCTGCGGAAGCTATCACCATCGCCTTCCATGGCCGGCCCGACACCCGATTTTTCGGGACACGCACGGCGGGGAAGTCCACCGCGGTCCAGCCTTTTAAACTCGATGACGGCGCTGAGATCTATCTCACCACCGCCATCGATGCCGACCGCACCGGCAGGCCGTACCCCGATGGGTTCACGCCAGACCAGATAGTTCCCTCGCCAGGAACCATCCCCCAGCCGAATAGCGACCAGGCCATCCTCGCAGCCCAGTCATGGCTTGCTGGGAACGCGCCGGGAGCGCCGCCGGCCGAACCCAAGCCGAGGACCCGGCACACCCGGACGGCGGCCGTTCCTCTAGAAGTCGCTACCGCTTCCGCCGTCGTTCCGCCGGTCGCCAGCAAGCCCTCCCCGCTTATCGCGAAGACGCCTGCGCCTGTGGCGCCCGCAGCCCCCGTAGCGTCCGTAGCGCCGGTAGCGCCGGTGCAGGCAGCCGCGGCGAAGCCAAGCCCGATGGTGGCTAGCAGCGCAACGGCGGCAACGTCCGTCGCAACGCCGGTGCCGGCCGAAGTGGCCAAGCCTAAGCCGGTCCATAGAAAGATCGTGGTCCATGAGGGTAGCTAAAGAGGGTCATGTTTATTGCAGTTTTGGCCGTGGCAGGGGCTAAAGCCCATCTTATTTTCAAGCGTTTACGGCACGACTAAAGTCGTGCCCTGATACAAAGCATGAGTTTTTCCGCAGCCTGTCCTAGTCGTGCCCTGATAGAAAACATGAGTTTTTCCGCAGTCTGTTTAGTCGTGCCCTGATACAAAGCATGAGTTTTTCAGCAGCATGTAACAAGGTTCTCCCCGGTTGGGGATAGGTGCTGGAACGGGCACCTGAACGGAAGGCGCACCCATATACGGTGCGCCTTCTTATTTTGGGCCGGCCTATTAGACTATTGGCATTGTGGAGCAGCCCGTAACCACTACGGCGAAAATCCCTTTCACCGTCCAATACTTGTTCAGCTCCGAACAGGGCGCGGCCGATCGGCTCATACCGCGCTGGATTGTCCTGCGCGCCCTGGGACTCATTTACTGCTCCGCATTTGTGTCTCTGCTGTTGCAGATCCGCGGCTTGATTGGACCCGCCGGCATCCTACCCGCAGATCGCTACCTGGAAGCGGTGGCGCAGTCGTTCGGGCCATGGCATCGGCTGTGGTTTGCCCCGACTCTGCTGTGGGTTTCGAGCGGCTCGCACATGATCATGGCGATTTGCTGGGTAGGCGTGGCTGCCTCGATCGCGCTCACGGCCAACCTCTGGCCTCGCGCCATGCTGTTGGTCTGCTTTGTATGCTTCCTCTCCTTTATCGGCGCAGCCCAGGATTTTTCCGCCTACCAATCTGACGGCATGCTGCTCGAGGCGGGATTTCTTGCGCTGTTCTTCGCACCTCCAGGCTTGCGCCCGGGTCTCGGCCAGGACCATCCCCCGTCACGCGCCAGTCTGTTCCTATTGCAGTGGGAGTGGTTTCGCATCTACTTCGAATCAGGGTTGGTGAAGCTGCTGAGCGGGGACACGCAATGGCGCAACCTGACCGCGATGGACGAGTACTACCAGAACGGTCCCCTGCCCACCTGGATCGGATGGTACATCCAGCACCTGCCGCATTGGTTCCATTGGACAACAGCATTCGCCACCCTGGCGATGGAACTGGTGATCGTGTGGATGCTGTTCCTTCCCCGCCGCTGGCGCATTGTCTGCTTTCTCATCGTGACGCCGTGGGAACTGGGTGTGATCTTCACCGCCAATTACACCTTTCTCAATTACCTGGTTCTGACGCTTGGCTTTCTGTTGTTGGACGATCGCTGCTTCCGGCGGGCGCTCAAACCCCGGGACGAAATTCAACCCCGTTCGAGGCCGCTCGCGAGTTTCGGTTTGGCGGTCAATATTGTGGTCCTCTGCCTGGTCGGTTACGTAACCACGGTGGAGCTCATCGCCATGGTTTTCGGACGCTTGCCCCTGCCCATGGAGCCGGTAACCATGCTGGAGCCCTTCCGCATCGCCAATCAATACGGTCTGTTTGCGGTGATGACCCGCGGCCGTTACGAAATCGAATTTCAGGGTTCGACGGACGGGCGGAATTGGGTTCCCTATCCTTTTCGTTTCAAGCCGCAGGCGCTTAACCAGGCTCCGGGAATCTACGCCCCGTACCAGCCCCGCTTTGACTGGAATCTTTGGTTTGCCTCGCTCGGATCGTGGCAGCAAAATCCCCTGGTCCCGAGGACAGAACAACGCCTGCTGGCCAACGACCCGGACGTGCTGGCGTTGTTTGCCGGGAACCCCTTCGCGCAAGCTCCGCCGCGCCAGGTGCGCGCCGTCTTGTGGCAATACTGGTTCACTTCCATGGAACAGAAGCGGAAAACGGGCGACTGGTGGACCCGGCGGCTCCTGGGCGTGTACGCGCCGGTGCTGGAGCGGGACGCCGCGGGCGGGGTCACCATTGTCGCCATGCCCGACGAGCTGCCGGTTCACGAGTAACCCGGTTAAAATGGTGGTATGTTTTCTCCGCCTCGAACCGGGCGCAGGTTTGCGGGCTCCACGTGGCTCTCGTTGGCCGCGCACGTCTTGGTGGTGGGGGCGTTCTTCATCTCGCTGCACCATCATCCGGTACGGGTGTTCACTTTGCCCGGGACTGCATCCGGGACGCACCTGGAACTCGCGTATCTTCCTGGCCGGGCGCCGGCCCCAACGGTTCCCGCCCACACCAAGCCCAAGGTCAAAGCCTCTTCCGCGCCTCCGTCACCGGTCGTTCCTCCTCCACCTCTTCCCCATCTCACGGTCACTGAGGCTGCCCCTTCCCCCGCTGCCGTCACCCCAGACTCAACCACGGGTTCCGACTCATGGGGTTCGGGCTCGATTCAAATCGCTCTCACCACCTACTCTCCAAGCCCTGCGCCTGACCTATCGGCACTCCCCCACGGCATCCAGGGCGATGTTGTGGTCGATGTCACCATCGACCCGAACGGCAAAGTGGCCGATCTGGCGGTTCTGCACACCCTTGGATACGGGATTGAGTCCAGTGTGATCGGAACCCTGAAGACCTGGGTTTTTCGCCCCGCGACCAAGGACGGTACCCCGATCGCCAGCGTCCAGGAGCTTCATTTTCATTTCGGGCCGGTCTAGGGCAGTGCCACGTTTGTGGGAGTAGCCAGCAGGCGGAAAGTGCACTGACTATGGGCAACCGTTTTCACTGGCCATTCATCTACTCAACGACTGAATCTGTCGAGAGGGTAACTGGGCCAGTGGGAATGAACCAACGCATATTGCTGGTGGATGATAACCATATTCAGTCGGTCACCCGCCGGGCAGTTCTCGAGGCGAGCGGCCGAGAGATCTGTATTGCGCCACAGGGCCAGCAGGCGCTCGAGCTTTTGAATGATCCGGAAACCGGACGGTCTATCGGCTTGATCATTACGGATCATTTAATGCCGATCATGACTGGTTTCGAGTTTGTCAGCGAGTTAAGACGCCAGGGCTTTACGACTCCGGTGGTGGTGCTGAGCGGCTTCCCGGATGCCGAAGCCTGCTACGACGGTCTCAACGTAGTGTTCCGATTGAAGCCGTTCGATCCCGCCAGCCTGATTCAGCTGGTACGGGAGCTGATGGGCGATTGCATGCTCCGCTCCGCGTAGGCCGTCTCTCGCGTTTGCCGTTCGGTGTCCGCGTCTGCGACAATCGAGAAGGATTCGTGACCTTCTCATGCCGGAATTTGGAAGTTTTTCCCTCCTCCTTGCGCTTGCTCTGAGCGGCTACACCCTGTTAGCCGGCGGAGTCGCATTGCGGCAGCTGGCTACCGGCTCCCGCGGCCGCATGTCTCCGGAACGGCTAGCAGAAACTGCCCGTCGCGCCGGCATCGGCAGCTTCTTTGCCGTTACGTGCGCAGCGTTTGCGCTGGTCTACGCCGCGTTCAATAACGACTTCTCGGTCTCCTACATCCTGCATCATTCGAACCGCGCTCTGCCCGGACCCTACAAGTTCGCCGCTCTGTGGTCCGGCCAGGAGGGCTCACTCCTCCTCTGGGCGTGGCTGCTCACGGCGTATGGGTTCGTTTTGCGGCTGCGGCATAAGGTGGACGTCGCACTGACCGCGTATGCCTCCACCATCCTGGCCGGCATCCAGATCTTCTTTCTGCTTCTGCTCAACTTTGCTGCCCCGCCCTTTGCCCTGGTCCAGGGGCAAACGCCGGCCGACGGCTTCGGGCTCAATCCCCTGCTGCAGTATCCCGAGATGGTGATCCATCCCCCGATGCTTTACCTGGGATACGTGGGCTTTAGCGTGCCGTTCGCTTTTGCCCTGGGCGCTCTGATGATGCGCTACCCGGGAGAGAAGTGGATTCACATCACCCGCCGCTGGACGATGGTGACGTGGCTCTTCCTGACCTGCGGTATTTTTCTAGGCGCGCACTGGGCTTATTCCGTGCTCGGGTGGGGCGGATATTGGGGCTGGGATCCAGTGGAAAACGCCTCTTTGATGCCCTGGCTCACCGGTACCGCATTTCTACACTCGGTCATGATGCAGGAAAAGCGCGGCATGATGAAGAATTGGAATGTGTGGCTCATCTTCAGCACGTTCATGCTCTGCATCCTGGGTACTGACCTGACCCGGTCTGGCTTGGTCAGCTCCGTTCACGCGTTTGCCCAGTCGTCCATCGGCACCTGGTTTACGGCGTTTCTGGTCATTGTGCTCTCGGTCTGCCTGTTCACCTTCCTGCTGCAGCGCGATCACCTCAAGTCAGAGCACAAACTCGAATCGCTGGTCTCCCGCGAGTCAAGCTTCCTTTTCAATAACCTGGTGTTGCTGGCAGCCTGCTTCACGATTCTTTGGGGCACGCTCTTCCCGATCATTTCTGAGTATGTGCAGGGGAACAAGGTGACCGTCGGCGCACCTTTCTTTAATCGGGTGGCCCTGCCGATCGGCCTTTTTCTTCTGTTTCTTACCGGCATCGGGCCTTTGCTGGCCTGGCGCAGCGCGTCCTTCAAGAGTGTCCGGCGCAACTTTATCCTGCCCGGTGTGGCGGTGGCCGTCACCGCGGTCGTGCTTATGGCCGCTGGGCTTCGCCCGTGGAACGATCAGGCCACTTTTTACTCGCTGATGGCCTTCTCGCTCGGCGCCGGGGTCGTCACTGCCATTTCTTCGGAATTTTTGCGCGGCGCCCACGTTATCGGTAAGCACACCGGCAAAAACATCTTTGCGTCCATGGTGCAACTCGCCCGCCGCAACACCCGCCGCTACGGCGGTTACATCGTTCACTTCGGTGTGGTGATTATCTTTATCGGTATCGCCGGCGGCGCATTCAACCAGAGCCACGAACAGGAAATGAATAACGGCCAGAGCATGACCATTGGCCCGTACCGGCTGGTGTGCCAGAGTTTCACCCAGGATTCCAATCTGAATTACGATACCGAGTTTGCCCTGCTGGATGTGTACCGGGGCAACAAGAAGATCACGCAGCTCGCGCCCGAAAAGCGTTTCTACACGGCTTCGGAACAGCCGTCGACGATGGTGGCCAACCATTCCACGTTGGCTTGGGACCTGTATGTGATCTACGCCGGAAAAAATCCTGAGAGTGGCTTGCCTATCATCAAGGTCTTTCTCAACCCGCTCATGGCCTGGATCTGGATTGGGGTCGTGGTGGTGGCACTTGGCACGCTGGTGGCCCTGGCGCCGAATCTCAGTGCGGCTCTCGCATCGTCCCGCGCCGTGCGCCCGCCCGTCGCAACCCCGCGGCTGGAGCGTGAGCCGGAAGTGGCGATTGCCAGGAGTGGAGATTGACCCGGAAATTGATTCGCGTTTCGCAGCTGGTGCTGCTCTGTATTCTGATTGCGGTCACTGCCGGCGCCACCGATTCCGCTGCCAGGTTCGATAAGGACAGCCACCAGATGATGTGCGTTTGCAGCTGCAACCAGCTGCTGGGCGAATGTAACCATGTTGGCTGCCCGGATTCGGAAAGCATGCGCGCGCAACTGGCCGCCAGCATCGCCAAGGGCGACAGCGACGATACGATCTTTCATCAGTTCCAGGCGCAGTATGGACCGGTGGTACTGGCTTCGCCGAGATTCACGGCCTTTAACCATGTCGCCTGGATTGTGCCGCCGGTCGTTCTTTTTCTTGGCATCGGGTGCGTTCTCCTCGTCGTGCGCAACTGGAAACTTCGCACCGTGCCCATGCCGGCGATTCCGGATACGCCCGGCTTTGCCGATGTCCGTGATCGCATACGGCGCGAGACCGAAATATGAGCACCATTGCCTGCGCCCTGCTTTTGCTGGGCATCTTTAGCTTCGTCTTTTATCCCCAGCGGCACACGGCGCGGCAAACTCCGAAGACGCGGCTCGACTTTCTGCGCGAACAGAAAGATGTTTTATACGAGAACCTGCGCGATCTGAATTTTGAGCACAGCGCCGGCAAATACACGGCGGAAGATTACGCAGCGCAGCGTGCTTCCCTGGAAAATGAAACCGCCGCGGTGCTGGCGGAAATCGAGCAGTTGGAGTTGCAGGCCGCGCTTCCTTCCCGAGTAAGAGTATGAGAACGAATTTTTTGATTTTTGCCCTGCTGGCATTCTCGGCTGGGGCTTCTGCCGCCACCATTACGGGCACTGTTACGAATGGCACGACCCACACACCGGCGGCCGGAGACGCGGTCACGCTGATCTCGCTCGACCAGCGCATGCAGGAGATCGCCAAAACGACCACCGACGCCACGGGTCATTTCTCGATCGATGCCCCCGATCCGGGTATGCATCTGCTCCGCATTGACCATCAAGGCGCGGCGTATTTTCAGCCGGCTCCGCCGAACACACCCAACGTCAATGCCCAGGTGTACGACGTGGCGGCTGTGGTTGCAGGCGTGAATACGGTTGCCGACGTGATGCGCGTGGAGACTGACCCACAGGGGCTTCGCGTGACGCAAAGCTTCTTTATCAAGAACGACTCCAACCCGCCTCGCACCCAGTTCAGCAAGCGTTCTTACGAGTTCTATCTGCCGCCGGATGCGCAGATCGAAGGTTCAGCCGCCGAGGCGCCCGGCGGTATGCCGGTGCAGTCTTCGCCTGTCCCCCTGGGAGACAAGGGCCACTATGCTTTTCTTTTTCCTCTGCGGCCAGGGGTCACGCAATTTCAGGTCAGCTATCATCTGCCTTACTCCGGCAGCTTGGCATTTGCCCAACGGTTCGCGAGCCCGACAGACAGCTTTGTGGTGATGATGCCCAAGAGCATGAGCTTTACGCCAGGCGGGGGCGTGGCTTTCCAATCGTTGAATAATGAGACTCCTGGCGCGCTCACCTATCTGGTGCGCAATGCGAGTGCCGCGAAACCCATCGGGTTCACTGTCTCCGGCACTGGCGCTATGCCTCGAGACACGCAGGCGGAAAGCCAGAGTAACAGCGGCGGCGGGGCGACCGAGACAGGAGCGAATGCTCAAGCAACCGATAACCGTCCCGGGGGCGGATTGGGCGTGCCGATCGATACGCCTGATCCTCTGAACAAATATAAGTGGTGGATTTTGGGCGGTATCTCTTTGGCTTTTGCCGTGGGCGCGGGTTTCATGCTTCGCCGTCCTTCGGAGGACGCCGTCTCTAGTTTGCCGGTTCAGAGTCCCTCAGGCGGGGGGCTTTTGGCGGCGTTAAAGGACGAGCTCTTCTCGCTCGAGACGGATCATCTTCAAGGACGTCTGTCCGACTCAGAGTACGAGCAGCAGAAGCAAGCGCTGGAATTGGTTTTACGCCGTGCGTTGGCAAAGAAGCCTGCCTGAGCTCTTTCCAACGGGCCGATTATGAATTCTTCGAATGCTTTTACTCAAGGAGTGAAAGCGTTTGATGGGCTTCGCCCGTCTTTTTCGGCCCACGTACGCTGGTGCGAACATGGGGCACCCGTCTGGTTTTGTTTGGTCCTCAACATCAGCCTGATTCTAAGATCAGGTTCGCGTACTGCGTGGTGTCGGCCGTACGGATCAATCCGATTGCGTTCGGCACTCGCTTCTTGAAGATCACGTGCGGTTCGTAGATCGTCGGCACACCTGCTAGGGCCGCTCGAAATCCATCCTTGACCGCCGGTTGGTTGACTGCAAGAAATTCTTCCGCCATGAAGGCTTGCGCCACTACGAAGTTTGGGAGCAAGGCCTTGAGCACATCAAGGACCTGAGGGATGTCGTCGACCAAAGAGATGTCGACGGTCTCCAACTGTGGCCAAAATGGAAAACCCCGGTCAGCAATGACCAGGGTATTCGTGTGCCGGATGCGACAGAGAAGAGAGGTGATGGCGGGATTGAGGATGCCGGTCTTAAGCACGGGTAATTATAGAGAGACGCCGCGCTTCCAGGGAATAAAGTCGTTTTGGTTAAGCTGCTCGGCTTTGGTTCGTGCTTTGCCGCTGGCCACTTCGACCACCCGATCCAGAATCGACGCGCCTTCCTGCTCAATCGTGGATTCGCCACGGATGACGGCCCCGGTGTCGATGTCGATGATGTCCGACATGCGCTCCGCGAGGATCGTGTTGGAGGAAAGCTTGATCACCGGTGTGATGGGATTGCCGGTTGGGGTTCCCAGGCCGGTGGTGAACAGCACTACATTGGATCCCGCACCCGCTAGCGCCGTGACGCTCTCGACGTCGTTGCCTGGAGTGCACAGGAGCGCCAGTCCCGGGGTGTGGTCGTATTCCGGGTAGTCAAGCACCTGGGACACCGGAGCGGTGCCACCCTTGCGCGCTGCCCCGGCCGATTTCATCGCGTCGGTGATGAGTCCGTCCTTGATGTTTCCTGGCGAAGGATTCATGTCGAAGCCGGAGTGGACTGCTTTGGCGCGCGCCGCGTAGTCACGCATGAGTTGGATGAAGCGGTCGCCCTGCGCCGCATCCACGCAGCGGTTGATGAGACTTTGCTCGACTCCGCAAAGTTCGGGAAATTCGGACAAGATGGATTTGCCGCCCAGCGCGGCTATCAGGTCCGATACATGGCCGATCGCGGGATTCGCCGAGATGCCGGAAAATCCGTCCGAACCGCCGCATTCCAGACCTACGGTGAGCTTGCTCAGCGGGGCGGGCTTCCGGGTGAGACGGTTGGCTTCGACGAGGCCGGCGAACGTGGCGCGAATCGCCTCGGAAAGCATTTCCGATTCCAGGCCGGACTTCTGTTGTTCAAACATGAGAACCGGCTTTTGCAAATCGGGGTCGCGCCGGCGAAGTTCGTCCATCAGGATAGACGGTTGAGCGTTCTGGCAACCGAGACTCAGCACCGTCGCGCCGGCAACGTTGGGGTGATGGATATAACCTGCGAGCAGCCCACAGAGCGCCTTCGAATCCTGCCGCGTCCCGCCACAGCCCCCCTCGTGCACCAGGAACCTTACCCCGTCCACATTGGGAAAAATCTGTGCCGCTGGGCTGGCCGCGGGGTTGTCGCGCTCACTTGTTTTTTGCTGAAGCTGGTCAATGAGCTGCCGCACCTGCTGGCGATAGAGTTTGGGGCGTCCGTAACCAAGCTCTTCCTCGAACGCATCCCGGAGTGCCTCTACGTTGCGGTTTTCGCAAAAGACCAGGGGAATCACCAGCCAGTAGTTGCGCGTGCCGACTTGGCCGTCCGGACGATGGTAGCCATCAAACGTGCGCGTAGCCCAGCGAGAAACGTCGGGCGGTGTCCAGACATAGTCTTCCGTTTTCGGACCGAAACCGGAAGCGTCGTGCTGGAGGTTTCGCGTGCTGAGCAGCCCGCCGCGCGGGATCGGCTGGCGCACGAGCCCCACCACTCCGCCATACATGATGACCTCGTCGCCGATGGCGAGATCGCGCATGGCAAATTTGTGCTTGGCGGGTATGTCCGATTGCAGGACGTACTCTTCGCCCGAGAACGAGACAGTTTGCCCGTTCGATAGTGGCGTCAGCGCTACAAGTACGTTGTCTTTCGGATCGATCCTGAGTATTTTTTCGTCAGCCATTTCTTCCCAGATATAGACTCAATGTAGCCCTTACCGTTGCGGGGGTCAAACCAGCAACCACCTGTCTAAGCTAACATAAACGGCTGAAAGAAACATCTCCCATGAGCGCTTCCATATTTGATCTTACGGGTAAAACCGCCGTTGTGATCGGCGGCACCACAGGCATTGGCCATGCTCTTTCACTCGGATTGGCAGAGGCCGGCGCGGACGTAGTCGCGTCCTCGAGACGGCAGAAACAAGTAGAGGAAACCGCTGCGGCCATCGAAGCCAAAGGCCGCAAAACCATGCGCTGCCTCTCCGACGTGCACGATCGAGCGACCCTCGAAAATTTGCGCGATGAAGTCGTCGAGGGCTTCGGCAAAGTCGACGTCCTGGTAAATTGCGCGGGGATCACCAAGCGGGCGCCGACGGTCGACTTTCCGGAAGCTTCCTGGCACCAGATTATCGACACCAACCTGACCGGAACGCTGCGAGCCTGCCAGATTTTCGGCAAGCATATGCTCAGCCGCGGATCGGGCCGCATTATCAATATCGCTTCGCTTTCCACCTTCGTTGGACTTTTCGAAGTGGCGGCTTACTGCGCCAGCAAGGCGGCGGTGGGCGCCTTGACCAAAGCGTTGGCAGTGGAGTGGTCCAAACGTGGAGTGCTGGTCAACGCGATCGCGCCCGGACTGTTCCGTACGGATCTCAATGCAGAGCTACTGGATAATACCGAGCGGGGTCGTGAATTCAAGATCCGCACGCCCATTGGCCGTTTTGGCAAGACGGAAGAGTTGGTAGGGGCGGCGGTATACCTGGCTTCCGATGCGTCCTCCTTTGTGGCGGGTGAGATTATGGTGGTTGACGGCGGCTTTCTCGCCAGCGGAGTCAACCAGTAACGATGGAATATAGAAAATTCGGCAGCACTGACCTTAACCTTTCCCTGATCGGCTTCGGTACGGCAGCACTGGGAAATGTATTTGGCAACATCGATCCCGAGGAAGGGATTCGGTCGGTTCACCTGGCCCTCGACAAGGGCGTCAATTTCTTTGATTCGTCCCCCTATTACGGCCTTACCCTCGCCGAAACCAGGCTGGGGGAGGCGCTGGCAGGCAGGCGCGCATCTGTCATCGTTTCCACTAAGTGCGGGCGATACGGATCGGACCAGTTCGATTTTTCCGCCAAGCGGATCTTCGCCAGTATGGATGAGTCACTGCGACGGTTGCGTACGGATTACATCGATTTATTCCTGGCGCACGATGTTGAGTTTGGCGACGTGCAACAGGTGATGGACGAGACCTTGCCGGCGATGCGGGAGTTGCAGCAACAGGGGAAGGCGCGTTATATCGGGTTCAGCGGATTTCCACCCAAGTTGTTGAGGCGCATCGCTGAGGCGGTGCCGGTCGACTTCCTCCTCACATATTGCCACTACAATTTGCTGAACACGCGGATGGATGAGGTTCTGACGCCCTTTGCGCAGGAGCGCAATATGGGGCTGATCAATGCTTCTGGTTTGTGCATGGGGCTTTTGACTGATCAGGGTCCACCGAGTTGGCATCCCGCGTCCCAGGAAGTACGCGACGCTGGGAAAAAAGCGGCGGAGTATTGCCGGGAACACGGCGCGAATATCTCGGAGGTGGCCATGCGTTTCTGCCTGGATCACCCGTATGTGTCGAGCACCCTGGTCGGGATCGCTAGCCGGAAAGAGCTGGAAGCCAGCCTTAAGCTGTTGGATACTGCTAGCGACAAGGCGCTCCTGGCCGAAGTGCACGCCATCTTAGCGCCGGCATTCAATTATGAATGGCCCTCGGGACGCCCTGAGAATCAGGAGTAAGGGTCGATTGGGTGCGTGTTCGCGCCAGTTGCTCAATGAGTAGAAACATTGGAGGGCTTCGCCCGTCTTTTTCGGCCCACGTTAGCTGGCGCGAACATGGGGCACCCGTCGAGTTTGGTTTGGCGCCAGCAGCAACTTGCGGGTAGGATTATGCTCGTCGGGTTGACATCCCTCTCTTTTGGTTTGACGGGTAGAGCGCTATGAAAGCATTCGTGATGAGAGAGCCCGGCAATGTCGCAATCGAGACGGTGGCGGATGCCGTGGCTACCAATGATGAGGTGTTGCTGAAGGTCCGCATGATCGGGCTCTGCGGAACAGACCTCAGCTCCTTTCGCGGTAAAAACCCGCTCATTACGTTTCCCCGCATTCCTGGTCACGAGGTTGCCGCAACCATCGCTGAAGGAAACAAGGCTAATCCAGAACTCAGCGTGGGAACGGACGTTACTCTCTCACCCTATTTCGGGTGCGGTAAATGCCCGGCTTGCCTCCGCGGACGGCCAAACGCCTGCCAGTTCAACGAAACCCTGGGCGTACAACGCAATGGCGCCATGACGGAATTCATCGCAGTCCCCGCTGCCAAACTCTATCCGGCCCGCCTCTCCATCAAGGAACTCTGCCTGGTGGAGCCTTTGACGGTCGGCTTCCACGCGGTAGGCCGAGGCCGTGTTACTGCCGGACGACGCAGTGGCAGTTTTCGGCTGCGGCGGAGTGGGCCTCGGAGCCATCGCCGCCTCGGGCTTCCGCGGAGCAAAGACCATCGCCGTCGATCTCGATGATGCCAAGCTGGCGCTCGCGCTCCATGCCGGCGCTACCCACGCCGTCAACACCAGCAAAGAGTCGCTCCACGAAAAGCTGCTCGAACTTACCGGCGGCCGCGGCCCGGATGTGATTATCGAAGCCATCGGACTGCCGCAAACTTTTCGCAGTGCCGTCGACGAGGTCGCCTTTACCGGCCGCGTGGTTTACATCGGCTACGCCAAAGAGCCGGTGGCCTACGAAACCAAGCTGTTCGTGCAAAAGGAACTCGACATCCTGGGCTCGCGCAATGCCCTTCCCGCAGATTTTCGGGAAGTGATCCGAATGCTTGAGGAGCATCGCTTCCCTGTCGACGAAGCCGTGAGCGCTATCGTTCCTCTGGAGCAGGCCCCCGCCATGATTAAGAACTGGAGCGAAAACCCTAACCGGTTCTCCAAGATCATGGTGCGTTTCGACTAAGCTTTACTGCAGGTCCCTCCACTTCGCTACGCTTCGGTCCTAATGAACAGCTGTACCCTGGACCGACTAAAAGCGTTCGATGGGCTTCGCCCAACTTTTTCGGCCCACGTTAGCTGGCGCGAACATGGGGCACCCATCGAGTGCGCGGTGGCCCGTACCGTTCATTGCTCCCTTAACTTGCCGCAGGCAAGCCGGCTCCTCGGGATGACAAGGGTAGCGAAGTGGAGGGACCTGCAGTTGGTCGTGGCTCACCCGAAACGCCTGAGGTACGCAGCGCAAAGAGGTACTGTCTGCTCGGTGTAACCCACCCCTAGGGTCCGCGCAAGAGTGGTCTCCGCATGCGAGCTTACCCAGGCCACAAGCAGCAGGCGCCTGAGCATCAAAAAGGTCGGAATTTCCTCTTCCTCCGCGTGGCTCACCGGGCTCACGGTCCGATACCCTTCCAACCACTCATCGATCAAACTGGACGCCTGCGGCAAATGCTCGTAAAACGAGAGCGCGGTTGCGGCATCGTACATGTACCAGCCGAAGCCGCAGTCATCAAAGTCAATCACTTTGATTTCGCCGTCCGATAACAGCAAATTGTCCAGCCGCAGGTCGCAGTGTGCGAGACCAAAACGGTCCGACCCGTTGCCGTAGTGCGCCAGGCGCTCCCGGATCAGGTCGGCCGTGCGACCGAACAGCTCGAGACTCTTCGGCGTCATGCCCAAGCCATCGCGCCAACGTCCCCATCTCGGCTCTTCCCCTAACGCGGCCTCAAAATCCCAGGTGAACCGCTCAAAGCCGTCCGGCCGCTGCCAGGTTCTGCTGTGCGTATGCATCTGTGCGGTGACCTTCCCCAGGGTCCGGAAACATTGGCGAAGGTCCATTTCGATTTGCGGGGCGCGGCCATCTTCCCATTCGAAAAGAACAGCGTTGTGCGATTCGCCGGGTCTCTGAACCCATTCCCCATTGCGTCCGGCAACCGGGACAGGAGTGGCCACCACGCCATCTGCTCGCAGGGCGGCTAGCCACTCGATCTCCGAAGCTAGGGATCTTTTCGATTGGTATCCTGGCCGCTGCAGACGCAAAGCCCAACGCTTGCCGGAAGGCGCTTCCACCCGGTAGATCTCATTTTCTGAAAGGCTAACCAGATGGAGGCTCGAGTTCCGGGGTAGATCGTAAAGACCCATTGCCTGTTCCGCGAGCTGAATTCCCACCCTGAGCCCTCTCATAAATAGTTTGACTCGCCCTTCACTTCCCCGCAAACTAACTACATCGTTCCGCAGGCCCTTCCTGAACGTCGCGCTTAAATTTCAGGCATTTTGAACCGGTTTTCTGGAGACGCACCACTGCCGCCCGAGACCATAGCTGCCCCTGCATCGACCCAAGTGGAATATGGCTTGCGCCATAACAGCCTCACGCCTTGGGAAACCCTGGCGCAATCGGTTGCTGCCATCGCGCCCGTCACTTCACCGGTCCTGACCATTCCGCTGGTGTTTGCTCTGGCCGGCAACGGCACCTGGGTCGCCTATGTCTTCGGAACGGTGCAGATTACGCTGATTGCCCTGCTGATCGGGGCTCTCGGAAGACGGTCCGCGTCTCCCGGTTCGCTTTATAGCTATGCCACCGATTCCCTCCCTCCGGCGATCGCCGGCATCGCCGCGTGGGCCCTGGTCCTGGGATATATAGCCACCGGGTCGTCGATCGTCGGCGGCTTCGTTCAATACTCGAATATTCTGCTGAAGACCTTTGCCGGCCACACCATCACTCCCGACCTGCTGGCGCTGCTGAGTGTGGCTGTGGCCGCCACCATGGCCTACCGCGATGTGGAGCTCTCCGCCCGGGCCATGCTTTGGCTTCAAGGCGCATCGGCCGCCTGCGTGGTGGTGGTGTTGGCGATGGTTTTGTGGAAGAACGGCCTGCACCTCGACTGGCCGCAATTGCGCCTGCAGGGCAGTTCGCTCTCCGGCATCCGGCTAGGACTGGTGCTGGCGATCTTCAGCTTTGTCGGCTTTGAGAGCGCAACCGCACTCGGACACGAAGCGCGGGAGCCGCTGCGCACGATTCCGCGCGCGGTTTTGCAGTGCGCCGTGGGTGCCGGCGTTTTCTTTGTGCTCGCTGCCTATGCTGAGGTACTTGGCTTTCGTAAAGCAGGGCTGGCTTTAGACAAGACCGATGCTCCGATGCACGTGCTGGCCAGCCAGGTGGCGGCGCCCGTGCTTGGCCTCATCATCGACGCCGGAGCAATGATCAGTATGTTTGCCTGCGTGCTGGCGTGCATCACAGCCGCCGCGCGCATCTTCCTGCTCATGGCGCATAACCGGCTGGTTCCTCTTCATTGGAGCAAAACCCATCAACGCAACGAGACTCCCCATGTGGCGGTGCTGATATCTGCCGGGGCCATAGGGCTGCCAGCCGTGGTTCTTCTTACTCTTGGCTACGCCGGCACAGACATCTATGGGTGGCTGGGATCGTTTGCGGTCTACGGCTTCATCACCATCTATGGAATTACCTGTATTGCACTGCCGCTGATGCTTAAACGGCAAGGCGCGCTGTCGCTGTCGCTGCTGGTGATCGCAATTCTGGGCGGCATTTCGATGGTGATGGCCTTGGCGGGAACGCTTTATCCGGTTCCCGATCCTCCCTATTCGTGGCTGCCGTATCTCTACTTCGTTTACCTGCTCGTAGCCATGGCGTTCTCTTATTACATTGGGCGGAGGCGCAGTTCCGAAGGAGATACCGCCGAGCCTGCGTAACCCAAAAGAGTAACCCCCACCGGATAGCAATTCTGTAAATCAGGGTTATGATTGGGGGCATGAAGAAGGCTTTGTTGTTCTCCATGGTTTTGCTGTTTAGCGCTTCTGCTTTCGCAGCGACCCACCACCATCACCGACGCCATCACCATCACCACGCCCACTCCACTCGCTAGATCAGTAGGTCGGGGCCACGGTTGCGAGCCATCGGAGGACCGCACCCGAAAGCTGGCCCCGCTGATCCGAGTATGCGTGGTCTGTCGACAGGTGGAGGGTGAAAACCCGGCGGTTTCCGGTTTGCCGCACGGCTGAAGCGAGTGCCTCGTCCTCTTGAGCGAGTCCGTCGTCGGAAGTTACGATGAGCATCGGCCGGCTTTGCAGTGCGCTAACCTTGGACAGGAATCTCCACTGGGCTGCGTTGGCGACCATTTCCTGCGCCAGCCCTTCCGGGGTGCATCCACTGAGGGGCGCCATCCCTTCGTGATCGTAACCGGCGCTCAACGCCTTGATCGCTGCCGGTTCCTGCTGCTTCGACAAAGGCTGCGGAACCTTTCCCCCCATATCGGCAGCGGAGATGAGACCTACCCCGATGATTCGCGGGTCAGCCGCCGCAGCTTCGACCGCCATGAATCCGCCCATGCTGTGCCCAATAAGAACGATGCGAGTTGGATCCAGGCGCAGGGCCTTCGCCATCGGAGCTGATCGCAGAAAATCAACGGCGGCCGCGGTGTCTTCGATCGCGTGAGAAAACGAGAAATCTCCGGGAGTGCCCCAGGCGCCGCGGTAATTGAAGTACAGAACGTCCCAGCCCGCGCGCCGAATGTCCTGCGCCAAGTCCAGGTTGCGCTCATTACCCGGAAACCCATGCAGCAATACCACAGCCGGATGCGGGCCGGGGCCTTCGGCCACGTAGACGAACGCGTTCAACTGGGCTCCGTGACTGGGAATCTGGAAGCTCGACATCGAAGCTCGCTGCGCGAGAACGCAGGAGCAGCAGAGGAGCAACAAGCAGGAGATGGAGATCCGGCGAAGGTGCGTGTGCAGAGCGGCCTCCCACATTTTCTACTATCGTAACCGACGATTTTAATAAGCTAAACTTGGTAGTTTTCCTTCGTATTTAGTAGAGTGAATGGATGAAGTCACAGGCTGCTCCCGAGGTTGCCGGCACGTTGGCGCTGGCCTCCGACCTTCGGGTGGTGCTGAGCAAGCTGAGCCGGCGGCTACGAGAACAGGCACACGCGGCAGATCTCACCGGGGCGCAAAAGTCTGTACTGCTCCGGTTGGAGCGCGACGGTCCCGCAACCGTGACCGCCCTTGCCCGGGCTGAAGGGGTCCGTCCGCAGTCCATGGGCGCGACTATTTCCTCTCTAGAGGCGGCGGGCCATGTAACTGGCTCAGCCGACCCGGCCGACGGAAGGCAGACCATTTTGTCCATCACGGACGCCAGCCGTGATTGGATCAAGGCCGCACGTGAGGCTCGGGAAGACTGGTTGTTCCGCGCCCTCCGGGCAAAACTCGCGCCGGCAGAGCAGGAGCGACTCGCCGCAGCGATCGAACTGCTCCAACGCCTGGCAGATGCCTAACCCAAGGAGAAGACCATGCCCGTAACCACGCTCGACCCAATCACTGCTCTCATCCTCATCGATTTGCAAAAGGGCATCGTCGGCTTGCCGGCCGCGCACCCGATCGGCGAGGTGGTGAAGCTTGCCTCCGCATTGGCGGACGCATTCCGCCGCCACGGCTTGCCGGTGGTGCTGGTGAACGTTGCCGGTGGAGCGCCGGGGCGTGCGGAGCAGACCCGCAGCGTCACCCAGTTCCCCGCCGGGTGGACCGATCTAGTGGCCGAACTGAATCAGCAGCCGACCGATCACACCGTGACCAAACAAACCTGGGGAGCCTTCACCGGCACTGGCCTTGCCGATTACCTGAAGAACCTGGGCGTCACCCAGGTCGTAATCGCCGGAGTCGCTACCAGCATTGGGGTTGAGTCGACCGCGCGCCACGCGCACGAACAGGGATTCCACGTAACCCTTGCCGTCGACGCCATGACCGATATGCATGCCGACGCTCATACCCACAGCATCACGCGGATCTTTCCCAGGTTGGGTGAAACCGGCTCGACGCAGGAAATCATTGCCCTGCTCGACAAAACGCGCGCGTGAAAGGCACTTTCCGTGAAAATATCGTCATCTGCGAATAAGCCACGACGCGTGGCGCCTTAGCGTTACTTTCGATGACGCGGACCCAGCGCTCGAAATCTCTACCCTCGTCTCGAAGTAAGAGACGTCCAGATTAGCTGAACAGCGGGGGTTATCTGCCGTTCAGTGGGACTTTCATCGAAATGTTTTGAGAGAAAGTATCACCCGTTCAAAAGGAGCGGCCCCCGCGCCTCTTGCGGCCCCTAGGGCTTTGATTGTAATCTGGCCTTGATAGAGCCTTCACTGTCCCTTTACGTAAAGATGTTTGCAGTTCTCCCCACGGAAAACAAGATTTTCAACATGCGACTCTACCCGTCCGCGTAGTTCTCCATCCAGCCAAACGGTCACCGGGATTTGATTTCATGGATTTTCTGAAGTGGAGATCAAATGCAGATTCAGTGGGACTCCCCTCCGCAAGAATCAGCTCTCAACACCAGCGACTCCGATCGAGCCTATTTGCAGCTTCTGATTGAGCACAGCCCGATCGCCATCGTCATCCTTAACGCGTCCCACCAGGCACAGGACTGTAATCCAACGTTCGAAAGAATGTTCGGCTACAGCCGTCTGGAAATTGTGCGGGGCAGCTTCGATGAACTGATCGCCACCGGAGAAAAGCTCGACGAGGCCAGGCGATTTACCCTGTCCGTTCTCCACGGAGAGAAGACCCATATGGTCACCCGCCGCCGGCGCAAAGACGGGGAGTGGATCGACGTGGATATTCACGGTATACCGTTGATAGTCAACGGCGTACTCCGTGGCGTCTATGGGCTTTATGTGGATATTACGGAGCGGACCCGAGCCGAATCTTCGCTGCGGCAGCTCTCGCTCGAACTCATGCATCTGCAGGAAAAGGAAAAGCGCCGGATCGCGCGCGAATTGCACGACGCCACCTCTCAGGAATTGGCGCTCCTGAGTTTGACCCTGGGCAAGCTACAGCGTAAGTTGCCGGGGGACAACCCGGAATTGCAGGCGCTGCTGAACACCATCAAAGAGTTGACCCGGCAATGCACGCAGAAGATTCGCAGCGCCTCGTACCTGCTGCACCCTCCTCTGCTGCAGGAGGCGGGTCTTCTGCCTGCGATCTCGTGGCTGGCTGAGGGGTTTACCGAGCGCACGGGCATTCGCGTCAACGTGCGCATTTCGCCCAAGCTAGGCCGCCTAGCGGAGATGGCGGAAATGGCAATCTTCCGCGTGGTGCAGGAAAGCCTCAGCAATGTGCTTCGTCATTCGAACAGCAAGGTGGTCGACATTCGTCTCTCCCGCCGGCCCGGAACGATCAATCTCAGCGTAAAGGATCGCCGTCCTAGCGGCGTCCGTCCCCAGGCGATTGACACGCATTCGCATGCAGGGGTCGGTATTGCCGGGATGAAGGAGCGCGTCAAGGAGTTGGGCGGCCAGCTCGATGTGCGGACGGTGACCGGAGGCATGATCGTGGTCGCGTCCCTGCCCGCGAGGGATTGTGCGTAATCTCCGCCTGGTGGTGGCCGACGATCATCCGTTGATGCGCCGCGGAATTTGCGACTTGCTGGAAACCGAGCCCGGGTGGGAGGTGGTGGCGGAGGCTAGCAACGGACGGGAAGCGGTTGAGGCGGTGGCCAAGGCCAAGCCGGATGTGCTGGTCATCGATCTGGCCATGCCGGAACTCAACGGGCTTACCGCTACTCGCGAAATCCTGCACTTCTTTCCTAAAGTCGAAGTTGTGCTCCTGACCATGCACAACACCGACCAAGCCGTCCGCGAGGTGCTCGAAAGCGGCGCCCGAGGATATGTGCTCAAGAGCGACGCCGAGCAGGATTTGATCGCCGCCGTGAAAGCGGTCGCTCTCGGCAAGCCCTTCTTCACGGGAAATGTCACCGAGGTTGTGCTCAAGGGGTATTTAAGCCGCGGCCCGGGCACAGAACCGGCTGAGGCCCTTCCCGAACTGACCACCCGCGAACGGCAGGTGGTTCAGCTGCTGGTGGAAGGCAAAGGTAACAAGGATGTGGCTGTCGCCATGCGGGTTAGCGTGAAGACGGTCGAAGCCCATCGGAGCAACATCAATCGCAAGCTTTCCCTCCGGTCTACCTCAGACCTGGTTCGCTATGCTTTGCGCAACGGCATCGTTATGCCCTAGTGTCCTGTCCCTGAAGTTCATTGGAAAATTCGACACGTCGAAGAACGGCCTCAGGGGCTAAAGCCCATCATATTTCCAAGCATTTATGGCACGACTAAAGTCGTGCCCTGATACAAAGCCAAAGAAATTTTTCCAATGAACTTCAGGGACAGGACACTAGCAGGCTGCGGAAAAACACCGCGCGAGTCCCGAAGGGACGGCTGAGAATAGCCCAGGATGAAATCCTGGGTTATCGCATGTTATACGAGTAGTCCCGAAGGGACGGCTGAAAAAATTGGGGCCGCATCGTTATTGGCTCTCAGTCGTCTCTTCGGGACTCGATCATACTTTCAAACCTACCCAGGATTTCATCCTGGGCTACTTTCAGCCGTCCCTTCGGGACTGCATCATGTCTTTAACCCTACCCAGGATTTCGTCCTGGGCTATTCTCAGCCGTCCCTCCGGGACTCGCGCGTTGTTTTTTCCGCAGCCTACGAGGCGCTTGCCGCCTCTCCCTTAGTGGAGACTAGGGGATCTTTCCTGGAAAATTAGGGTCCGGCCTGATTGTCACCGACTCAGTGGCTAGTCCAAGATCGATGCACGCCTCACAACGGGAAGATCCTGCAAGCCGCAATGTTGGCTCTGTAAGGGCAAGTCCACCCAAGAACACCCGGCCCATCCATTCATTTAGGAGGATTCATGCAGTGTCACAAACGGTCTTTTTGTAGCCTACTAAGCTTGGTCCTAACCGCCTGCGCATTCCTGTCGTCAGGGCTTGCTTCCGCCCAAACGCAGTCGACAGGAGCCATCAGCGGACGCCTTACCGACGTCGGCGGCGCCGTGATTGCCAAAGCCAGCGTCGCATTGATCTCCAAAGCAACCGGAATCCAAGCTAACGCTACGACGGATCAGAGCGGCAATTATCGCTTCAACCTGCTGCCTCCCGGCGCCTATCAATTGCGGTTCTCCGCCCCAGGCTTCAAAACCGGTGTGCCCGATGACGTAATCGTTACCGTGACAGAGACCAATACCGTCAACCTCGCCCTGTCACCGGGTGCGCAGCAGGAAACCGTCGAGGTGACAGCCTCGGGGGAAGTGTTGCAGACCGAAAACGCCACCCTGGGAACCACAGTCCGGGGCAATACAATCCAATCCCTGCCCCTCACCGAACGCAACTACACCCAGGTCCTCACCTTGTCACCGGGAGTGGCGGGAGCCGTGAATGACGCCTCCCAGCTCGGCCGCGGGACGATTGACGTCTATGTCAACGGCGCCAGCAACATCAGCAACAACTTCGCTATGGATGGGGCGGACATCAACAACTTCGGCAGCGGCCGCGGGGGCGACTTCGTGCAGCAGGGCGGTATTCCGATCCCCAACCCCGACGCAATCGAAGAGTTCAAGATCCAGACCACCATGTACGACGCGGGCTTCGGCCGGGACGCTGGGGCGAACGTCGAAGTGGTCACCAAGTCCGGCAGCAACCAGTTTCATGGCGCGGTCTTTGAGTTCTTCCGCAACAACAAGCTGAATGCCAACGATACCTTTCTCAGCTCGCAGGGGCTGCCCCGCGCGGACATGAAGCAAAACCAGTTTGGCGGCGCCATCGGCGGGCCTATCAGGAAGGATCGCATCTTCTTCTTCGGCTCCTACCAGGGGACCAGGCAGATCAATGGCCTCAGCTCGAGCTCCTTCTCCAGCAATACCTTGCCGGCGATTACCAACGATCGCTCCGCAGCAGCCATCGGCAGTATCTTTTGCAATCAGCCCACGTCCTACGGCGGCACCCAGGTGGCTTGCAACGGTTCCAACATCAACCCCGTATCTCTCGCCCTGCTCACTATGAAAAATTCGAGCGGAGGCTACCTTATCCCCACCCCTAACACCGTCAAGGCCGGTACCGCTTTTGGATTTTCCTCTTATAGCATTCCAGGCACGTTCACCGAAGATCAGGTGCTGGTCAACACCGACTTCCAGCTTTCGGATAAGCATCGTCTCAGCCAACGCTTTTTCTATTCCCGCGATCCGCAATTAGATCCGTTCAGCAGTTGCAGCCCTGGCTGCCCCCCGGGCTTCGCGTTGAAGACGCAGTTCACCAATGATATCGGCTTGCTGCGGCTCACTTCCACCTTGACCCCGCACTTCCTCAACGAAGGCTTAGTCGCGTTCATACGCAACACCGGCGTGTTGCAGAGCCAGACGAAACTCTCGGATGCTTCTCTCGGTGTTACCCCCGGTGATCCGGGCTTTCCTTACCTGCCGCTCGTGCTTATCAACGGACTGTTCAGTTTGAGTGGTGGATTCAATGACTTTTCCGACTCCGTGGTGAACACCTACCAGCTGGGCGACCAGGTTTCCTGGAACCATGGCCGTCACAACGTGCGCGCCGGCTTCGAGTTCGAACGCCAGCAGTTCGATTTTGCGGACGATGGCCCACGCCGTGGCGAGATTGAATTTCTTACTTTCTCTGACTTCCTACTCGGCCAGAGCGGCACCCAGAACGGGAGCGGGAACAGCAATATCTTCCTGAGCTATGGATTCGCGGGCGACCTCACGAAATACTTCCGCGCTTACGATATGTCGACGTTCTTGCAGGACGATTACAAGATACGGCCGAATCTTACCCTCAACTTTGGGGTGCGCTGGGAGCTGAATAGCAATATCGGAGAAGCCCTGGGAAAGCTCAGCAGCGCTTTTCCTGATCTACTCGCCGCCACTCCGGCAACCGCTGCCGGCACGTATGCGGGGTTTGTCGTGCCGTCGAATTTCCCTGGTTCGGTTCCAACCGGCATCAAGCGTCTCTCGGGCCACTCCGTCACCACCAACGATCTGCCCATGCATAACTTCGGGCCGCGCTTCGGTTTCGCCTGGACGCCGACGGTATCATCCAAGACTGCGGTGCGGGGCGGCTACGGGATTTACTACACCCGGCCCAACGGCAACTCCACGTTGCAGGTGTTGACCGGGCCGCCGTTCGTGGCTATCCGTGCGTTGTCGGGCGCCGGCAACAGCGCCGCTACTTTCCAGAACCCGTTCAATCCGGCTCCCACTCCGGGCTCCTTCCCGCTGCGCACACCCACGTCGGAGTTGGGCGCGGACATCATCGCCAAAAATTACGATTCGCCCATGACCCAGCAGTACAACCTCGACGTGCAGCGGCAGTTGACACCGTCCACCGTCTTCGATCTTGCGTATGTTGGGACCCGGGGCACTCGTTTGCTCGAAGGCCGCAATATCAACGAGGCTTTGCTGGCCAGCGCAGCCACCCCCATCAATGGGATCACCGTTAACACCGTAGCCAACGCTTCGGCGCGCGTTCCCTACAGCGGCTTCTCCCCAGGTGGGCTGACCCGCATCGAATCGTATGGTTTTTCTATGTACAACAGCATGCAGGTCAGTGTGCGGCGTCAGATGAGCCGCGGCGTCTTGTTACAGGCAGCTTATACCTGGGGCAAGGTCATGACCGATGTGCAGGGTCTGGGCTACAACGCGACTTTTGAAGGCGGCAGCGGAGACAGCAACAATTCCAACGATCGCCATCAACGCTGGGGACCGGCCGCCTTCGACCGCACCAACCGCGTGGCGCTGGCTTACCGTTGGGAGCTACCGATGCTGGGGCAGGGCAACTACATGGTGCGGCAGGCCGTCAATGGTTGGGCGGTTTCCGGCGTCACCACGATCCAGAGCGGAGATCGCCTTACGATCACCGATTCCCTCGGAGGCTCCATCTACGGTTCGGTCAGCACGTCACGCGCACAGCTCTGCCCGGGTATTCGCAACGGCCAGATCGAAACCCGCGGGAGCCTGTTCAGCCGGCTCAACAACTACTTCAACAGCGCTGCTTTTTGCCCGGCTCCTGCTCTTGACGGCGGCACCGACTATGGCAACAGCAGCACCGGCGTGGTGCGTGGCCCGTACCAGAACAACACGGATCTGACTGTTTCGCGCATCTTCAAACTTTGGTCGGAAAGCAGGACCCTGGACGTCAGGGGCGAGTTTTTCAACGCCTTCAACCATCCCCAATATAACGACCCTCTGGTGGCTTACGGCACGCCGGGCTTTGGATCGATCCAAAGCACTTCGGTAGCGCCGCGTATTATTCAGCTGGCAGCAAAAATTCAATTTTGATGGAGCCATCGATGAAGCGTCTTTTAGCTGCAGCAGCGCCGATCCTGTTGGCCGGCGTTGCCGCCGGGCAGACCACGTTGTCTGCCACGCCTTCCACTGTAGTGTGGGGTTACTACTCGGCGAAAGCCAAACCGGTGCTGACTGTTCACTCCGGCGATACGGTTAAAATTCAGACCCTCTCCACGTGTGGCCCAACCGATCGCGTGATCAAGGAAGGCGTTGCTGCGTCGGATGTTCCTGCCTACAACACCGAGATCTACCAAACCGAAAATAAAGACAAAGGGCCGGGAGGCCATATTCTCACGGGGCCGGTGGATATAGCCGAGGCCGAGCCGGGCGATGTGCTGGAAGTTCAGATTCTGAAGATTGACCTCGACGTGCCGTGGTCGTGCAACGCCTTCGGCGCCGGGCGCGGCTTTCTACCCAACGACTATCCTTACGGGAGAGTCAAGATCATCCCGCTCGACCGGGAAAAGATGATCGCGAAGTTTGCTCCGGGGATCGAGATTCCGCTGCATCCCTTCTTCGGCAGCATGGGCATTGCGCCTCCGGAGTCTGCCGGCCGCATTGATAGCAGTCCGCCGTGGATGCACGCCGGGAATATGGACAACAAGGAGCTGGTTGCTGGAACGACGTTATACATTCCGGTGCATGCCAAGGGAGCGCTCTTTGAAGTGGGGGATGGACACGCCGGACAGGGTAACGGCGAGGTCGATATCACGGCGCTCGAGACATATTTGACTGGCACCTTTAGATTTGTCGTTCACAAGGATCAGCATTTGCTGTGGCCGAGAGCCGAGACTCCCACGCATTACATCAGCATGGGGTTCAGTCCAGATTTGAAGGAGGCGACGACTCTTGCGGTGCGCGACATGATCAATTTTCTGGTGGAGCAGAAGCACCTCAGCCGCGATGATGCCTATCAGCTGACCAGCGTGGCCGTGGACGTGGATATAACCCAGTTGGTGGACGGGAACGTGGGGGTCCATGCTATGTGCCCCAAGGCCCTGTTTACAAAGTGACGATTCCTCAGCGGCTAAAAGCCGTGCATGATGGTAGGGCTTACATACGGGTGTAGATGCTGCAGAAAACTCGTCCTTTGTATCAGGGCACGACTTTGGTCATGCCGTAAAATGATGGGCTTTACAGGCTGCGGAAAAACTCAGTTTTGCTGTGGTTCTAGCTGTGGCAGGGGCTAAACAGGCTGCGGAAAAAGGCATATTTGTTGTAGTTCTGGCGGTGGCAGGGGCTAAAGCCCATCTTATTTTCAAGCGTTTACGGCACGACTAAAGTCGTGCCCTGATACAAAACATGACTTTTTCCGCAGCCTGTAAAGCCCATCCTATTTTCAAGTGTTTACGGCACGACTAAAGTCGTGCCCTGATACAAAACCGAGTTTTTCCGCAGCCTCTTTAGCCCCTGCTACGGCAAATCTGCTTGGCAAATGAGAGAGGCAGGGGCTAAAGCCCACATCATTTTTTGATTTAACGGCACGACCAAAGTCGTGCCCTGATACAAAACATGAGCTTTGCTGCGACCTTTAAAGCACGTACCCTTCATGCAGACATTGGATGTGATGATGAGATTTTTTGTAGCGAGCGTTCTCGGTCTCTGTTGCCTCAGCGGCGTCGCGCAGACCGCACCGCCAAAGCCCGCGGTAACGGAACACACCTTTGTGCTGCATAACTTCCACACCGAGAGCGGTGTCGTGCTGCCCGAAGCGAAGATTGTCTACGGGACCTACGGGCACTTGAACGCGGCCGGAGACAACGCCGTTCTGATGCCTTCGCATTACATGGCGAACCTGCACGGCTATGAGTGGCTGATCGGCCCGGGCAAGGCGCTCGACCCTGACCACCTATTCCTCGTTACGTCGGAACTGTTCGGCAACGGGCGATCCTCCTCCCCAAGCAATACACCCGAACCGCTGCACGGCCCGCGCTTCCCTGTAACGACGATTCGGGACAATGTCGAAGCTGTTCACCAGCTCCTTACCCAGGAGCTCGGAGTGAAGCACCTGGTGGCCGTCATTGGGTTCTCCATGGGCGCACAGCAGGCGTTTCAATGGGCGGTCTCCTATCCGGATTACATGGACCGTGTCGTTGCCACCTCGGGCACCGCGAAGACCTACGGTCACGGTATCGTGCGCCTGGAAAGTGAAATCACCGCTATCAGCACGGACGAAACCTTTCACGGCGGTGACTACACAGCTGAACCTACAAAGGGCATCCAGGCGTTTTCCATGGTGTGGGCCGCATGGCTCTTCTCGCAGGAATGGTGGAGGCAGGAGCTATGGCGAACGCAGAACCCTCCTGGCACGACATTTGAGCAGGTGTTGGAACATTACAGAACGAGCTTCATTCCCGGAGCAGACGCGAATAACCTGATTCTGCAAATGCGCACGTGGGAAAAACATGACGTCGGCACCACGCCGGGTTTCGGCGGTGACGTACAAAAGGCGCTTCGATCCATCAAAGTTCCCCTACTGTACATGCCGTCGGCGACAGATCTCTATTTTCCCGTGACGGATGCCCGCTTCGAAGCGCAGTTCATTCCCCACTGTACCCTGCTCCCGATACCTTCGCTCTGGGGACATCCGGCGGGAGCAGCCGCTGATCCTGCGGATGCAAAGTTCCTCAACGAACATATCGCCGAGTTCCTGAAGCCCAATGCGACCAAGTAGGCTGCTCCCGCTGTGTGCCTTCCTTGCCGCCTCGGGAATGGCCCAGAATCCATATATAAGCGTGAGCGCACCGGTCTTTGTTCTTGATCACGTCCGAGTGATCGATGGAACCGGCGGCGCGGTGCGAGAAGACCAGGCAGTCGTCGTCGCGCAGGGCAAGATTCAGTCCATTGGCCCTGCCGGCAGTACGGTCGTTCCGCAGAACGCTCAGCATATGGAGCTCCCCGGCTACACCGTCATCCCAGGTTTGGTGGGTCTGCACGACCACCTCTACTACACCGATTCCATGGCCGTGCAGGCAGCCGGCGGTTCGATCCCCGAGCCCGGCATATTCGTCGCCGAAATTCCCTACACTGCACCCCGGCTCTACCTGGCGGCCGGAGTCACTACCATGCGCACCACGGGCAGCGTTGAGCCCTATACCGACTTGAAGGTAAAGAGCCGCATCGACTCCGGCGCCATGCCTGGACCCAACATCGATGCGACCGCGCCCTATCTCGAAGGCGCACCCACCATCTTCGCGCAAATGCACGAACTCACCGGGCCGGATGACGCCAAGCGCATGGTTGACTTTTGGGCCGCCGAGGGCTCGACATCGTTCAAGGCCTATATGAACATCACGCGAGATGAACTGGGGGCCGGCATCCGCGAAGCCCATGCGCTGAAGATGAAACTCACCGGGCATCTCTGTTCCGTGACTTGGCCCGAAGCGATCGAGCTTGGCATCGACGATTTAGAACACGGCCCGGTCTTCGCCGATACCGAGTTTGTCGACAACAAGAAGCCCGATGTTTGCCCGGCCAAGGGAGACGAGAGCTGGCTGAAAGTGGATGTGCGTGGCCCGCGCGTTCAGCAACTGATTCAATCCCTGGTGTCGCATCACGTTGCGGTGACGTCGACACTGCCGGTATTTGACGCACTCATGCCAGGACGTCCGACGCTGCAGCAGCGCACATTGGATGCCATGTCCTCCGAATCTGCGCAGAGCTATCTCGCGATGCGCGCCAGGATTCCCTTGAACTCGCCGATGACGGCGCTGGTGCGCAAGGAAATGGATTTTGAGGTGGCCTTTGTGAAGGCGGGCGGGTTGATGCTGGCTGGGCCTGATCCGACAGGCAACGGCGGCGTGCTGCCCGGCTTCGGCGATCAGCGAGAAATCGAGCTGTTGGTCGAGGCCGGCTTTACTCCGGAACAAGCCATTCAGATTGCCACGCAAAACGGCGCCGTGTACCTCGGGCGGCAGGATCGCATCGGCACCCTGGCGGCGGGCAAGCAGGCTGATCTGGTGCTGATCAAGGGCGATCCCTCCAAGCACATCGACGATATCGAGAATGTCGAAACTGTTTTCAAACAGGGCGTCGGCTACGACTCAAAGAAGTTGATCGAGAGCGTACACGGTCAAGTCGGAATCCGATAGAAATAGAGCATGAGAACGTCAACCAAGCTCGCCAAAATTTTTGCCTTATGTTTACTGACCAGCCCGTGCTTCGCTCAGACCGTCGTCGTCCGCGCCGGCCATCTTATCGACACCGTCAGCGGATCGGTCACGGACAATCAGGTCATTGTCATCAAGGATGGCAAGATATCCGAGATTGGTTCCGCAATGACCATACCTCCGGGCGCAACGGTTGTCGACCTATCGAAACAGTGGGTGCTGCCGGGGCTGGTGGATGCCCATACGCATATCACCATGAACCTGCCAGTCAATCCTCCTGGTGGCTCGCTGTGGGAAGACAAACTGGTTCACGAAAGCAACGGCTTCCGCACGGCACGCGGCCTGCACAATGCGGAACTCCTGCTCAATGCCGGATTTCTTGCTCTTCGCGACGTTGGCAACAGCGGTAACTATGCGGACACTGCTGTCCGCCAAGCGATTGAAGCCGGCTGGTTCAAGGGCCCAACCATCATCGGCAGCGGCAAAATCATCACGGAGTTTGGCGGTCAATCTCACGCGTATGCACCGGAAGCCGGTCCTTTTTGGCTAAACGAGTACATTGACGCGGAAAACCCAGCGGAGATTCGCAAGGCGGTCCATCAAAACATATTTTACGGCGCCAAGGTGATCAAGCTGGCGGCCGATAACAATGCGTACTTCTACACCGAAGACGATATTCGCGCCGCGGTCGATGAATCGCATAACGCGGGCATTAAGGTGGCCGTTCACGTGTACGGCGGCAAAGCGGCTGACAACGTGATCAACGGCGGCGCTGACTCTATCGAACACGGCTTTGACCTCACCGACGACCAGCTACGCCTGATGAAGCAGAAGGGCACGTATCTCGTCGGAACTGATTTTCCCCTGGAGCACATGATTGCTTTCGGTGGAATGGTTCCCCTCAACGCAAAAGCTACAAGCGACAAAATCATCAAGCGCCTGGGGGATGCTCACAAGATCGGTGTGAAGATGGCCTTTGGCTCCGATGTTGTGGTGGAACTCCCTGGCGAAAACCGAGCCGACATGGTTTTCGACTTCCTTAAGGTTTGGCAGCGGGCGGGCGTACCGCCGGCAGATATTCTGCGTGCTTGGACGGCGGACGCTTACGATCTGCTCGGGCTCGAGAAGGAACGTGGTTTTATCAAGGTCGGCCTGGCTGGAGATATGATCGCGGTTCCCGAAAACCCTCTGCAGAATATCGAGATCCTGCGCAAAGTCGACTTTGTCATGAAGGACGGCCAAGTCGTTCGCCATCCCTGAAGGTGGGCTGAAAAAGTCGGGCGAAGCCTCAATTTTTTTTAGACCTTTGAGTGAAAGCATTCGAAGGATTCATATTCGGCCCACGTTAGCTGGCGCGAACATGGGGCACCCCGTCGAGTTCTGCTGGTCCGGCAGATCCAGTGAGCGCGGGGACTTTTCACAGGTTATTTTCCCAGAAGGCAACCATGGCGTTGTAGCGCTGGATGAGCGCGGGTAGATCGACAAAACCATGTTTCCGCATAGGGAACAGCTCCACCTGATAAGGCTTCCCGGCGGCGATGAGCGCATTCATGAATGCCTCCTCGTTCTGAGGATGAACGTTGTCGTCATGCGTGCCATAGACAAGCATGAGGTACCCATGCAAGTCGCGCGCCCGGGGAATAAGAGAAGCAGCATCGTAACCCGCCGAATTGTTCTGCGGGAGTTGCAGGAATGACTCGCCCCACTTCGAATCGTAGAAGCGCCAATCCGTCACCGGCGCACCGGCGATTCCAGCCTTGATTTCCTTTGATCTGGTCATCAGGTTGAGGGTCATCGTCCCGCCTCCACTCCAACCCCATACGCCGACCCTGTCGCCATCCACCCAGGGCTGCGCCTTCAGCCAACGAATGCCGGCAACCAGATCTGCCGTTTCTCCCGCACCCGGGCTCGCAGCCAATGTATTCTCCAGCGTCTTGCTGATCGCAGTGGCGGCGCGGTTATCCATCGCCACAGCAATGTACCCCTTGGCGGCGAGTACGTTGTCGAAGAGCGTCTCGCTCTGCCACGCATCCTTGACGGTGGGGGCGGAAGGGCCGCCATAGACGTGCAAGATCACAGGGTACCGGCGGGCGGGATCGAAGTTCTTTGGCCTCATGATCTGGGCCGGCATGGGGAACCCATCGCCTGCGGGAATCGTCGTCAGCTCCGGATACTGCAAGTCAGCAGGCAGAAGCTGGGGACGAGGCGAGGCGATGGTTGCTTTCATCTCTCCGTCCGCGGCGTACAGCCGAAGCGCCGGAAGGGTACGAATATTTGAGTACGCGTCGAAGTAGTAGTGGGCATCCGGCGACATGCCGATTTCGTGCGTGCCCGGCTCCGCGGATATCTTCTTGAGCCCTCTGCCATCGGCGTCGATCCGATATAACTGCCGCTGGACGGAACCATCTTTGAGGGCCGTGAAGTAAATCCAGTTATTCTCCTGATCGATTCCCACGACTCCCTGGTGAACCCAGAACGCACCGCCGTGGGAGGAGACAATGGCCCAATCACCCTTGGTGACCTGATTGACCAGGCTTCCATCCGCCGCATAGCGGTAAAGGTGCATGAAGCCATCGCGCTCTGAGGCCCAAAGAAAGTGACCGTCGCGCAAGAAGTACAAGTCATCGTTTACATTGACCCAAGCCGGATCGGTCTCCGTAAGCAGGCGCTTTCCGTCCCCTCCCTGCCGATCGACGAGGTAGAGACCCAGTTCTCTTTGGCTGTGATCGAGCGTCTTGAAGCTGAGGTGCTTTCCGTCGGGCAGCCAAGTCACGCGCAACAGCCACTCATAGGGCTTGTCCGTCACCTTAACCCAGTGGTTCACACCCTTATCTACGGCAATAACGCCCACCCGCACGACAGGGTTGTGATCCCCGGGCCGGGGATAGGTCTGATGAATCAAGCGCGGGTTTGCCGGTGAGAAATCCACGAAGGTGCTCACTGGCACGCCGCCCTCATCGGTCTGAAGATAGGCAATCGACTGCGAGTCCGGAGACCACCAATAGGCTGTATCGTGGCGTCCGAAGACCTCTTCCCAATAAACCCACGAGAGCGTGCCATTTAATATGGTTTGTGAACCGTCGTGGGTGAGCTGCCTTTCCTTCTTTAGGGATATATCCCAGACATAGAGGTTGTTGGCACGCACAAAGGACACATACCGGCCGTCGGGCGAAAACTGGGGGTTTTTCTCTTCGTCCGCTGTCTTCGTTATTTGGGTGAAGGCCGAGGAACCCAGATCCAGCAGGAAGATATCTCCGTCGAAAAGGTAGATCGCCTGTTTCCCTGAGGAATTGAAGCTGATGGGCCAGGGAAGCGCATCCTTCGTTTCGTTGGCGGGCGCCAGTGAGTTTAGCGAAGCGACGGCCTGTCTCATGTCCAGGGCCGTTCGCCGCTTCCCTGTCACGGGGTCAAGAATTTCAAAAGTCTGCTGCGATGGGGGTAGCTGCACATCGTCAAGGATGGCGGTGCCGTTTGGAAGCCATGCGAAGGCGGGAACCTCGTCCACACTCCTTCCAGCACCGGCGATCCAGTCTGTGGTGAGAATTGGCGTCTGGGCATGCGACGAAACCGCAGTCAACAAGGAAACGACAAGCAAGATACCGCGGAAATGGTTCATCGGGTGATTGGATGTAGTGTATCGGAGGCTATCGTGCGATAAGCCAAACTGCCCCGGCTATCACCAAACCTGCTCCAAGCATCCAGGCACGAGCCGAATTCAAACGTTTCATCCATTGGCAATACATTGGGGACCTCTAGGCTTACAGTATAAGCGCTGTAGAATGCTCTAAGCTTCCCGAACGGGAGTAAGCACGACCATGACGCAATCTCAGATTTGGAAAAATTCTCCCTTTACCATCGAACGCAGAGAAGGCAAAGCTCCGGATACTGTGGTCTTCCGCCTTTGCGGACCCTTTACCGCTCGCGACATGTTCGGGACGTTGACGCCCGAAGCTTTGGGCAACATGCTCGCTTTTCAATCCACGCCGGACGAGCAGCCGCCGGCCCTCAACATCCTCGATCTGACCGAGGTTCCCTACATGGATTCGACCGGCTTGGGCATGATCGTCAGGCATTATGTCCGCTGCCACGGCAAAGGCATACGCTTGACAGCCGCCGGCGTGAGCAACCGCGTATTGGAACTCTTCAAGCTCACGAAGGTGGACGCGGTGATTCCGGTGGCCAACACGGTTGAGGAAGCAGAAGCTTGATCGCGGCAGAAGTAGCAAAGAAGTTAATACAAAAGTCCACAACACCCCTGTAGAGTATGGAAGGAAAGGAGGACGCGCGTGAACATCGCCGTTGTCCCCTTCGTCCGCACTTCCCCGATGGTTGGGATCCCTTGATGTCCACTAGAGCCATCGCGGGGTCAGCAAGCGGCTTCGTCGCTGTCACGGATTATCCTTCCCCGTCTGCCGTCATTCGTGGCTACAAGAATGTACTGGCCTTCCATCCATCCCTCTGTGATCTCGCGGAGCGTTGCGGGCAGAGCGGAGTTATGAATTACCTTCCCTTCTTTCTGTCTGCCAGCCGGCTTTGGGGAAGGGTCCCGCGCCTTCTCCTTTTCCAGAGTTCGACGAGGGAGCTTCTGGCCGCTGTGCTTCTATACGAATATGGTCTTGGCCCGGTCTCCAGCGGTATTTTCGTCCCCGCCGACCTGTTTGGTGAGCGGTCAGTGCTTGCTCCTGAGCCGATAAGATCCGCGGTGGCCTGGCAGGCTGCGAAGTCCCTCCTGGATCGCGGCGCGCACCTGGTTTATCTATCTCTGCGTAACGGAGACTTCACTTCGTGGCAGAAGCGCAGTGGTCTCACCTGCGCGACCCGGCACCATATCGCGCGCCGGACTCTTCCTATCGGGTCTACGTTTGACACAACGCTAGCCGGGATGGGTTCCCACACACGTCGTAATCTCCGCCACTTCCGTCGCCTCGCGGAATCCACCTTAGGGGCAAAGTTCGTGCCCGAAGCCAATCTCTCAGAATCGGATTTCCTGGCGTTCAACCGGGCTTCCTTGTATCCCGTTTACTCCTGGATTGCGAAGGGGCGCTTCCGCACCGCGCAGCGCTTGGAGGACGGGTTCTTGGCCGGCCTCCAGGCGGCTGATGGAAGCTGGCTGGCGTTGATCGGCGGGCGGCGCCGCAATCGCACCACCTACATCGATTGGCAGGTAAATAGCAAAGCTCACCCGGCGCTCTCGCTTGGGACTGCGACGCGCGCCTACCTTATCGAGCACGAGGTCGGTCGCGGCACCCTGCGGCTAACCTTCGAAGATGGCACTCCCCATCCGATGAGTCGCGCATTTGTTCCAGAACGTATGTGTGATTTGCTGCTCGCGCGCCGGACGCTGTCACCCAACCTCCTTCGCACACTGGCCGCTCGCATGCCTTTGACAAACAACATGCTAGCGGGCAACATTCGCGATAAAGACCTCGTCTGGCATGCTTTCGAATCGCGCGAAGGGGATATTCAAGGCAATCACGGGACTTCCGGCGCCTTGGAGCCGTCACCCCAGTAACTGCTTCTCGCATCGATCCAAGCCAGCCGCATCCGGAGTATTATCTCTGCGACCTGCCACTAGCTTTCTTTTTCTTCGTCCTGTTCATCCCGGCCAACGTGTGGGATCATGCCATCAGTAGCCGCAAAATGGGGTGGTTCTAGCTTCGAACAGGTGTGGCAGGGACCTTCCATGGACGCTGTTAAGTATGCCTGTAACAGCGGGGACGGGACTGCCAGTTTATCGGGCAGGGTCGGGTCAGGGCGGCCATGGACAACTCTTTTCGTGGTGTACTCATCGGAGTAACGCACGAGGGTGCCTCGCCCATTCTGGGAGGATACGGCCCTGTAATATCCCGGGGTTGCGATTGACGGACACGCTTGCACTCGGGTGGGGCCAGCTTCAGAGAACGAATCGGCACAGGGAGAAATGATTTATTCAGAGAGCGGTACAGGCGCTGTCGGGGCAACGCATGGTGACTTTGGTCCCAAGCGGGATGCCCTCGGCTTGGAGAATGCCGAGGCTGCGCCATTAGTATCCGTAGTAGTTACCTGTTATAACTCTGCCCGTTATCTTGCCGAGGCCCTCACCAGCGCTCTCGCGCAAACCTACTTCAAGATAGAAATCGTTGTCGTCGATGATGGTTCCTCAGATTCAACTTCAACCATCGCTCAGAATTACCCCGTCACTTACATCTATCAGGAGAATCAGGGTGTCTCGGCTGCCCGCAATACCGGGCTGTGCCACAGTCAGGGCAAATACGTCCTGTTTCTTGATCATGATGATCGGCTTTTGCCAAACGCTGTCGAAGTGGGGGTAGGGCTTCTTGAACAGCATCCTGAGTGTGCGATGGCGGTAGGCGAACACCGATATATCGAGGCAAACGGAACGGTAGTTGGATGCTCGAAGAAGCATGCTATTGGGCGCAATCATTACCTCATGCTTTTGAAACACAATTTCATCGAGACGCCATGCTCCGTACTCCATAGACATTCCGCTTTACCTAAGACAGCCGTTTTCGACAAGAGCGTGAATGGCGCCGAAGATTATGAGCTTTATCTCCGCATAGCCCGGCACAGCAAGTTCCTCGTCCATGGGACGATTGTTTCTGAGTATCGGCTTCACGACTCCAGCCTCTCCCGTGACGCGGAGCGCATGATGGTAGCGAGCTATCGTGTCTTACAACTGGAGCTGCCACACCTCCAGGGTGATCGGAGGAAGCTGCGTCAGCGTGACCGGGGTGTCAGATTTGTTCAGCGCTACTTCGGACGCCGGCTCGCTGGCGAACTTATCCGCAAAAGTTGGCTGACAAATCGGGATAAGCGGCGCAAGCTCGGGATTCTGCGGACGCACTATTTCGCAGGTTTTGTTGTCGTAACCGTGAGCCGGCTTCTCCCGGCCGGTCTGCTGAATGCCCTAATCGTGTCTAAGCGCAGGCCCACGGGTATGGATTACAGCCGCGCTGCATAGAGCCGGATTTCTCACTTGGAGGCGACTGCAACCTTAGCGCTTCATCGCAATCTCCGCTCCGTACAGCGTCAGCAAAGGGTGATGAATCACCGCGCGAAACTCGTAAGCACCCTTCGCGAGATCGCTCACCTTCGCCGTGAAGGGTCCGGGCTTCGAAACTATCTGGGTTGGCGTGGTCATCCACGGGGCAGAACGCGAGTTTACGTCTTCCCCGGCGATCGGCCGATACTCGAACCTCACTTCGAGCGATGAGCTGTCGCCTAAATCGAGCACTTCGCCCCGGAGCGTTTCTTCGCGGCCGTCAGGCGCAACCTCGGATCCTGTGGTTTGCACGTGGGGCGGTGTTAACGCCGGCTCAGCGTTCGTAATCCTGATGACCGCCGGGTTGGGCCAGCGGAAGTTATCCTGCAGCCGTTGCGTCTGCATCACGCGCACGTGCAGACCATCTTTCTCCTGGCGCCAGGTCGATTTCGGCGTGATGTCCGGGTGGTACTCCACCACCTCATCGTTCTGGCCCAATACACTCACTTCGGTCTTCGCCGTCGCCCGCACTGAGTGCAGAGTGAATTCTTTCCAGGTTGCGCGCGGCCAGGGAGTGTCTGTCTCCACCAAGGCGTACAGCGCCTGCCCATCTTTCTTCTTCGTGAACCAGATATTTTCTTCGTTGGTGATCACCCAGGGCCGCACCGCGTAGATGGCCTCCTGGTTGACAAACATCCACAGGGCTATTTCCCGCAGCCTCTCCTCTTCCTCAATAGGCAGCTCGCCATTGGGTTTCGGCCCAACGTTCAGCAGGAAGTTTCCACCCTTGGCGCGCGTCTCAATCAGCAGGCGAATCAGCTGGCCGCCGGATTTGTAGTGCTCATTCTGCGGTTGGTACTGCCACGAGGTTCCCATGGTCATGCAGGTCTCCCAGGCACCCGGCAGCGGCATTCCGGGGACCGTGAGCTCCGGGGTCTTGATTGCTCCACGCGTCACAATGATATCGGGGTCGAGCTTCCATGCCAGGTCGCGCAGACCCTCCGCCTCGCCGTCGAGGAACAGCGCATCGATCTTGCCGTAGTGCGTCAGCAACTCACGCAGTTGCGTTTGGTCATACTGCATCAAACCAGGATTGTTTCGCGGCTGGACCCCGGCAACCTGCCGCTCGATCCTTTTGCCGTTTTGATGAAGCCACCAGAAATCATCGGGGGAGTAGTAGACTCCGGTGGCAATGCCCTGCGAACGAAAGGCATCGAACACTTCTTTGGTGATGTCGCGATGGAAAGGCGTGTGCATGACGCCGAACGGCGTGGTCGTGGTGTCGAACATCGCAAAGCCGGAGTGGTGTTTGGTGGTAAACATCACATACCGTATTCCGGCCAACCGCGCCAGGCGGGCCCAATCCATCGGAGCAAACCTGTCCGGGTCGAAGGTTTTGGGCAGATCCTCGAAGAACCGGTTGGTGAAGTCTGGGGAAGCGCCCACGAGCGAATGGCTAATGACCACGCCTAACTGGCTGTCGACGCTCCAGTGGATGAACAGACCGAAGCCCTGGTCACGAAACCACTCCAATCTTTCCTGTTTATTCAGCGAGCCTTTCTCGGGATTGTCTTCGGCCGCCAGGCAATGGAAGGCCGCCAACTGACCGGCAAAGAGCAGCACCGCCAGTACGCTTGCACCACGAATAAGAGATCGAACGCCCATCATGGACCACAACTCCCAATGCAAAGCGGATGAAGTGCCACTGTGCCCTTCCACCATAACCGAGAATAGACAGCGCGAAAGAGGCTGCGGAAAAACTCTTGCTTTATGCCAAAGCACGACTTTACAGGCTGCGGAAGAACTCATGTTTTGTATCAGGGCACGACTTTAGTCGTGCCGCTCAAGCCGAAAAAATGAAGGGCTTTAGCCCCTGCTACGGCAATTTGTTTGGCAAGTGACAGGGGCAGGGGCTAAAGAGGCTGCGGAAAAAGTCGGCTTTGCTGTGGTTCTAGCTGTGGCAGGGGCTAAAGCCCATCCTATTTTCAAGTGTTTACGGCACGACTAAAGTCGTGCCCTGATACAAAACCGAGTTTTTCCGCAGCCTCCAAAGCCCATCTTATTTTCAAGTGTTTATGGCACGACTAAAGTCGTGCCCTGATACAAAACGGTAGTTTTTCAGCAGCCTCTAAAGCCCAAGTCTTTCCTAAGTCCTTTACGGCACGACTAAAGTCGTGCCCTGATACAAAACATGAGTTCTTCCGCAGCCTGTAAAAACCGGCCCCGAAGAACTCAATCGGCATCGTTTGCCAGGCGGGATTCGTCCAGATCCAGTTCGCGCTCCATGCGGCGCAAAACAGCATCGCCGATGCGACCCTCATCTCGCAGCCTGATGGCGGTCGCGCGTTCCACAGCTATTCCCTCCAGGAACAGGTTTCGGTGACGTTGGTTGGCGGTCGCATCCTTGGGATTTACATCCACCTTGAGGTTCGCCAGCCGGTGCCGGTAGTGATTGGCCAGGTCGTCATAGATCTCCGCGGCTTCCTGAAGATCCCGGAGTTTCGCACTCTCCAACTGATCGAGGGCAGCCTGGGCTGCGATCCGCCGCGCTTCCAGTTCCTCGCAGTCCGGGCCCGCCCCGGTGGATAGGCCAAGCAGACGGATAAGAGGCGGCAGAGTGAGGCCCTGGAGGACCAGGGTGGCGAAAATCACGCAGAATGTTAAGCAAATAATCAAATCCCGGTGAGGAAAGGGCGAGCCGTCCCGCAACAACGTGGGAAGGGCAAGAGCGGCAGCCAATGAAACCACGCCTCGCATACCCGTCCACCCAACCACGAAAACTTGCCGGGGTTCCGGCGGGGGCTCCGTCCGATGGCCAAGCCGGGTACGGAGGAAGTAAGAAATGTGGGACCCCGGGAAAACCCACGTCAGCCTGAGCAGAATGAGGATCAGGCTGAACACCGCGCCATACATCACGATGGTCGATAGGTGGTAACTGCGAATCGAGTTTCGAATTGTAGGAAACTGGAGCCCGATGAGGACAAATACCAGTCCATTCAAGATGAACGTCAAGGATTCCCACACAGACGACAAGCCAATACGAACCGTTGGCGAGAGGAGTTGGGCGCTCCGCCGCGAGAGAAACAATCCACAGCTGACCACGGCCAGCACACCGGAAGCATGAACCCACTGGGCAGCCAGATAGGCCACATAAGGCACCAGGATGCTGATCGTGACTTCGATGGGGCCATCATCGATCCATCGTTCAAAGTGGTCGACAATCCAGCCGATCGCCAACCCAATCGCGACTCCACCCGCTGTAAGCCAGACGAAGGTGATCAGACCGGCGGAGACGGTCGGTATGCGCTTCTCAACCAGGATTCCGACGGCGAACTCCAGGGCGAGGAGTCCCGAGGCGTCGTTGATGAGGCTCTCGCCTTCGAGGATGTCGACGATACGGGTGGGCAACCCGACACGCCGTGCAATAGAAGTGGCGGCGATGGCGTCGGTAGGAGCCACGATCGCTCCCAGCACCAACCCCAGTCTCCAGTCGAAACCGGGGAATACGTGGGGGGCGGCCAGGGCGACGCCGATCACCGTGAAGGCGACCAGACCAAAAGCGAGCAGTGAAATGCTGAGGATGTTGTACTTGAAGTCGCGCCACGAGGTGGTCCACGCAGACGCGTACAGCAGAGGGGGCAATACGACCAGAAAGATCAGGTCGGGCTCAAGGGTTATATCAGGAACCGCGGGAATAAAGCTGAGCAGCAGCCCGCCAACCACCATGATGATGGGATAAGGGGTCGAAAGCTTTCGAGCGAGTATCCCAAAAGCGACGATGAAGAAGAGAAGTAAGAGGAAAACAAACTCAACGGTCGCGATTTGGCTCATTACGGAATTGGATCACAGCAGCAAGGGAATCGAACCGTGACATAGATTGCTTTCTGCCGCAGAAATCGTGTCCGCAGATCCCTCGGTCCCAATCCATGATGAGAGCACGGCAAAGGGCCGCATTTCGCGGCAGACCAAGGAAACGATGGCAATTCCGTCTTTTACAGCTTGGGAACATTCCCGGTTTGTTCCATTGTGTCGGTGTGGCTCGAGTCGAAAACAGGAGTTGAACTTGCCGAGAGAATGGATACGCCTGCTGCTTTTCCCTGCCGCAATCACAGTCGTAGCGCTCTCGCGCCCGATGCAGACAGGCACGGCATGGGCGACACCCGCTGCCGGGTTCACGGCCTCCACCACCATGAGCGGCCTGTTCAGTGAAATGGACATCTCGAGCCGACCCGTCATCCCGAACTCCCTTGAGGACGATCGACGGGCCAAGGCGTGGCTGTCTCGGCAGAAGATGACGGAACCGTCGGATCTCTATGTTCAAAGCAATGTCTGGCAGCCGGGAGGCACCACCGGCTGGCACACTCACCCTGGGCACAGCCTGATCATTGTCACAGCGGGAACCGTGACCGAGTACGAAGCTCCCGATCTTGACTGCAAGCCCCACATCTACGAAAAGGGCATGACGTTTGTCGATCCTCACGGCGACCATGCCCATGTCGTCCGGAACGAAGGAGACACGGTGGCTCGAACCATTGCCATTCAACTCATTCCGACAGGCACGGCGCGCCGGATTGACTTTGCGGACCCCGGGAACTGCCGTTTTTGACCGTCTTGGAAAGCTGGTTGAAAGAGAGCGCTATGAATATTTTCCGACCGAAAATCTTTTATTCGATTGCCAGCGGAGTATTCGCTGTGGGTCTCCTTGTTTTGTTGACGCGTCCCGCGGTACCGGACGAGCACGCCGTGTTTGCCCCGATAAACCTGATGTTTGATGGCATGGCGAAACGAGACGGTTCTGAGGTCGTGGCGGCCGCAATCCCCGGGGCAACGTTTGTGTCGATGCAATACGGCACACTGGCGCAGGAAACATTTGTGCAGTTTGGCAAAAACCTGGAAGCGGGAACGACCCACATTGACGAGCGTATTCACGATCCCCTGGTGCGGATCGATAACGATCTGGCAGTGGTGTGGGCTCCATTCGAGTTTCGGATCAACGGTAAGTTGGACCACTGCGGGACGGATTTATTTAGCCTCGTCCACAACGATGGGAAGTGGCTGATTGGGAGTCTTTCCGCCACGCTGCGGAGGGATTGCGCAACCAAGTAGCGATTGCTGGTTTCCCTGGCGATCGTCGATAACCCGCGTTTCTGTTCAAATGAGCGTGTGACATCGTTGGCGGTGGAAAGCTTCGTTCCCGAATTTTCGGGGAGCGCGATGGAGGACCTTCGTAGCAGGCTCCGCCGCACTCGTTGGCCTGACGAACTTCCGAACTCCGGTTGGGTTTTTGGAACCAATCTCAAGTTCATGCGCGAGATTTGCGATTACTGGGCGAGGGAGTTTGACTGGGGAAACCAGATCGAGCGCTTCAAAACCTTCCCCCACTACAAAGCAGCGATCTCTGACCAGGAAATCCATTTCCTTCACGTACGAGGCGAAAGCCCGCAATCGATTCCGCTCATCCTCACGCATGGCTGGCCCGGATCCTTCCTGGAGTTCCTGCGTATCATCCCGATGCTTACCGAGCCGACGCGATACGGTGCGCCGGCAGCGGATTCTTTTGATGTGATCGTGCCTTCACTGCCTGGCTATGGCTACTCCGGCAAACCTGGCCGCGGCATGAACTCTCTTGCGGTCGCTGACCTCTGGGCCGAACTCATGACCAGGCTGGGCTATGAACGCTTTGCCGCGCAGGGCGGGGACATCGGCGCGGGCGTCACGACGGCGCTCGGTCTGCGTCACGCGGAGCGCCTGATCGCCCTTCATCTTAATTACATCCCCGGCAGCTACCGTCCGTTTCTCCCGCCCGGTGCAAGCCCCACCGAAGAAGAACAGACCGGCCTCAAGCGCGCCGCGGAATGGGTGGATCAGCACGGCGCCTATGCGCATATACAACGCACCACCCCGCTTACGCCGGCCTATGCGCTCCACGACTCGCCCGTTGGTCTGGCCGCTTGGATTCTGGAGAAGTTCCAGAAATGGTCTGACTGCGACGGCGACCCTCGTCATGCGATTCCAATCGATGAATTGCTGGCGAACATCACCCTCTACTGGATGACTGAAACGGTCTACTCCTCGTTTCGGATGTACTTTGAGAATGCCTTGTCTCCCCTGGCGTTCGGCGAGAGCGACTTCATCAAGGTCCCTTGCGCCATTGCGCATTTTCCCCAAGGAGATCTTCATCCCGGCGCGCAGCTGGGTGGAGCGGGGCTACAACGTTCAACGATGGACGGAGATGCCGCGCGGTGGGCACTTCGCAGCCTGGGAGCAGGCGGAGTTGCTGGCCGGCGACCTGCGGGCATTCTTTCGGTCGTTCCGGTAGACGATGGGTCAAGCTGAGAGAGTAAAAAGCTAATCCCACCCCGAGGCAAGGAAGATGAAGAAGAATATCTGGAGAGGCGTTATTGAGGTCAGCTTCATCATCTTCCTGTTCTATTCCAATCTCTGAATGGGTGAATTTGAACGCTCCGGCTTGGGGGAAAAAAGAGGTTTCGCTTGGGCGCTGCTCGCGACATTCTCAAAATGTGGATAGCCCGTGAGCTCAAGGAAAGTCGGATCATCTGCTATAAATTTGGGAAGGGTTTTAGCGCGTTCAAGCATTTTGCGGACACGTAGGAAGTCGAACCCCGAGTTCTGTGTCTTGACTCTGGTCTTCGCCATCATCCAAATCCCCCAAATAGCTTCAGACGGGTTGCAGAGCGTTGATTTCTAGTTCCAGCGCGGCAAGGCCTTCTATAATCACTCCAAATTCCGGAGGCTCCCGGTAGAACATTTCGCGCATCGCTCTGTAGTCTCGGGCAAGGGCGGATGTCTGAGTTGCAGCTGGTACCAGACGAAATGTGCCCGGTTGAGCCAAGTCATAGCGAGCCCACGACGAATAGTAGAAACGCTCTTTGAACTCGACGACGTTCCTGAGTAGGGTAAGGTCCGAGAGCGCAGAATCCTTGACCGCACTGTTTGCCAGTTTGTACTGGTCGTAATAGTGCCGGGAATACCGGACCGGAATTGCTACCGCGCGGTGCGCCTCCTGGTGAAGAATTGTGGCCTTTTCCCAGAATGTCCGTTCCGCGTGGATTGCCACGACCGCGCAAATCGGATCGGCAAAGGCTTTCGGGAATGCCTCCGCAGCGTAGGAGCGGATGATCCGCGCACTCGACGGCACCCAGGATGCCAACGGCCCGATTTCCAAGCGAACTTGGGGCCGGATGTAGGCTATCGAGAAGGCGGCCGGATAGCCCACATTCACCGTATGCGGATCGTTTGGATCGATCTCCGCCACGACGTTCGGCACCTCTGCGAAAAGCTGATTGAGTTGCCCCAGCAGCTTTGCCCGCAGGTATTCAGCCGCCTTCGCATTCAATTCCTCGCTGAAGCGGCTTTGTCTCGTGCGGGAAACGATCGCGCTTTCACGACTAACACCCTCCTCTGTCCCGTGTCCCAGCAGACGCCAGTCCAAGATGAGGTCGATGTCCTCCGAAAATCGATCGATGAGCCCGTAGACCTTGGATAGGCTGGTTCCTCCCTTGAAGACCATCTGATCCTTAAGTCGTGGCTCGGAAAAGAGCCGCTTGAGAATCCAACAAACCCAGAAGTCCTTTTCAACGATGGCTGGATTCATCCCCAACCGACCCGCGGCAGCGGTGAAAAGGTCGCGCCTGTCCGAAGCCGGCGCGACAGCGATCCTATCCAAGGGCGTCTTCTTTGGGCGCTTCCACTGTGCCGTTTTCCTCGCGAACGAGGTCTTGAACTGTGCTGTACACCCAGCCCGTCGCGGTTCGCGCATCGGCTAGGACTTTACTTCGGAGCGGCTTCGGGAGCCACTTGCGAATTTGGTTGATGACCTCCTGCGTGACCCCTTCCTCACCCAGCGACTTGAGCGCCTGGACGATCAGACCTGTCTCCATCAGCCTGAATCCGGCCTCTTTGAGCGCCGTGTGCTCAAAGGCAAGCGTCGTATTGCCGATCTTGTAGCTGCGATCGGGGCCGTCGGAGAGATACACCACGCGGCCGGGCACTTGCGTCGAAAGCCCAAGCAGATTCATGGCAGTTGCACCGCTCGGTTGAATTCGCCAGCGAAATTTTCTGGCGATCGCTTGCGCCACTTGGTCGATGTCCGGGCTGACCTTCTGTTCCAGTAGCTTGCTGAAGCGAGGATAGTCGTAAATACCGCGAATAACGCGACGAACCTCCCCGCGCGACGTCAGGCGATGCAGCGCAGAGTCCACTGTGGCGCGCTCACCGATATCGAGAAAGTCTCGGGGAGAGAAGGCCCACCCTACACCATTCCCTCGAATACGGTAAGCTACCTTTTTTTCAATCGTTTGCGGCATATCACTGGTCGCACTTCTGCAAGAAAAAATACCATTTTTCCCTTGCAATTTCAAGGTTGATGCCAGCCTTGGACGATCGCGGCTGCCCAATGGAAATAAACTTTTGATATATACCTGGTACTGTAGTCAGATCTCTACGCAAATTAGTGGAGTTGCGGTCCGATTCGAATCCCTCTCCCGCTGCCAGCAGATCTGCCGAAACCCCAAAAAGATTCAGTATTTGCTGCCATTGCGTCGTTCTAGGTTGTCTCGTGTAGTCCTACAAGGTCTACGACTGACGTGTGACGTACGCGACCCAAGCGCAGGAAACTGATGTTCCAGCACACTGTTGTTTCTGAATGTCTTATTGGTGGGCGCTGCAGGATTCGAACCTGCGACTTCCACCGTGTGAAGGTGGCACTCTACCGCTGAGTTAAGCGCCCCGAGGGCAACCCGTAGTTTACATGAACCTTGCCCTCACCCCCAAAGCCGCCTGGGCCGAAGCGCATCCTAATCCCACAAAACTGGGCGAGACCAATGCCAGCGGCAACAAGTACAATCCATTCACGTTATGGCTTCTCTCCCCCCAGAGCGGCAAGGCCCTCCTTCCTCCCCGGAAACCGCTCCGGGCGAACCAGAGAACACAGTGGAAAACTCTCCCGACGGCGCGCAACCTAGTCAAGAAGACGGGGTTACAAAGGGTATGGGTACCGTAGCCATTACGCAGAACGGGTTCCAGGGCGTGCAACAGGGTGCGTCGGTCCATACGCCCGGGGTTGACTGGTCGCAGCTCTCCGACGCGGAAATCATGTTACGCGTACGAGAGGGCGACGATTCAGGATTCAGCATCCTGATCGAGAAATACCGGAAGCAGATGGTCCATTTCATGTTCCGGATGGCTCGCAATCAGGCAGTCGCCGAAGAGTTGGCCCAGGAGGTTTTTCTTCGCGTCTATCGCTCGCGGCAAACCTACCGGGCCGAGGCAAAGTTCAGCACCTGGCTGTACCGCATTGCGACCAATTTAGGCGTGAACCATGCGCGGGATACCAAGTATGAGCGGACAGCCCAAAATGTGTACCTGGATCAGCCCGACCCGGAAACCGGCACCAGCCCTGATGTAGCGGATAGCAGCCTCAGCGTAGAGCAGGAGCTGGTGCGCGAAGAGAGAATGCGAGCGATTCGCAAGCACGTGATGGCGCTGCCCGAACGGCAGCGAAGCGCAGTGTTGATGCACAAGTACCAGGAAATGGATTACAAAGAAATTGGTCAGGTTCTGAAGCTGAGCGAATCGGCTACCAAGTCCCTGCTGTTCCGGGCTTACCAGACCCTGCGTGAAAACCTGAAGGATTTTGCTTAGGAATTGAGGAAGATATATGACTTGCCCTGAAATGAAGAACCATTTGGCCGAATTGGTCTTTGAGTCCCGGCCCCTGCCGGAAGAGACCTCCAAGCACGTGGCAAAGTGCGCCGAGTGTGCTGCCGAATGGGCCGAGCTCAACGCTACCTGGAAGCTGCTTGACCAATGGCAGGCCCCGGAGCCGAGCGCGTTCTTCGATGCCAAGCTGTATGCCCGGTTGCGGGAAGAGCAGTCATCGGCGCCGGCCAGCTTTTTTGAGCGGGCTAAGGCCTGGTTGTTTTACAGCAGCAATTTGCAGGTGCGTCAGCTGGCAGCCGGAGCTATGGCCGCGGTTCTGGTGGTGGGCGGTGGTACCTTTGCTCTACTCAACAACCAGCCGGTGCCGCCTCCGCAGACGTCAGCAACGGTCCGCGACCTGCAGTCTTATGATGGAAATGCCCAGCTGTTCCAGCAATTGAATGCCTTGGATGGGGACGAAGATAGCGCGACCGGCCACGCAAACTGACGCCGCTAGAAGCGGCTACGAGGCGCCCGTATACGCTGTTCTATTGAATCGCTTCGGAGAGTAGCACCCATGGAAAGCCGTAAAAAACTCGAGTGGACGTCCCGCACCGGGAAACTTGCTCGCAGTCTATTTGCGGCATTGCTGGCGTTGGCGGTTCCCTGCTTTGCCCGGCCGGGTCCGCCACAGACGGCCCACCCCCGATTTGAAAATAACCAGCAGCCACATCTCGGTACCTGGCTGCAACGGCATGGAAGCCTGCCTCCTGAACAGCAGGAGAAAGCCTTACAGAGCGAACCTGGATTCAAGAGCCTGGCCCCCGAAACCCAGCAAAAGCTGCTCGACCGCCTGCGGCAGATCAACCGTATGCCTGCCAATCAACGCCAGCGTACGGTTGACCGCATCGAGGCCATGGAACGCCTGAGCCCGCAAATGCGCCAGCAGGTGCGCGCTTCGGTGCAGGAATTTCACGCCCTGCCTCCAGACCGGCAGCGGCTGGTGAAAAAAGCGGTTCGTGATTTGCGCGAATACCCGCCGGAACAACGTGCGGCGATGATGACCTCGGGCCAATTTGCATCCGAGTTCACGCCCCAGGAGCGCAGTATTCTTAGCAATGTTCTATCCGTCGAGCCCTACCATCCGGTCCATGGCTCAGGGCTGGAAAACGACTTACAATACGGGCACTGATGGCCTGGATGCAGGGAATTTGCCAGTCTTCTGAAGGTAATTTGGGCCCATTAGGCGATCACTTTATACACGAGCGGCTCCGGTGGGGGAGGCTCTGCGCTCAGGATAAAACTTCTACTCAGGGTTGCCGCTACTAACTCCAAGCGCGCCTCGTCCTCTACATATGCGGTGAACAAAGTCTCGCCGGCCGTCACGTGGGCGCCGAGTTTTTTGTGGGTCTCGACGCCGGCGTGGGCAAACACGGCTTCGCCCGGCACGTTTCGGCCCGCTCCCGAGCGTTGCACCGCCAAACCTACCTGGAAGCAATCGACGCTGGACAAGTAGCCGGCGGACGGGGACTTGATCGCGTACTGGTAGGCCGGCTGATGCAGCCATTGTGGACTCTCAAACCACCCGAGATCCCCCCCTTGGGCTGCGATCATGCAGCTGAATTTGCGGAGAGGCAGTCCGCCGGCCAACAGCTCCTCTGCGAGTTGCACACCATCCTCAGGATGCGGCACTTTCCCTGCCAGATAGAGCAACCACCCGGCGAGCTCGAGCGAAAGCCGCCGTACATCCTCGGTAAGCGGATGGCGCTGGTTGCGCAGGATTTCGACCGATTCCACAATCTCCGCTGCGTTGCCTGCCATTCGTCCCAGCGGCTGATGCATATTGGTGATGAGGGCGGCGGTATTGGTTCCTGCGTGCTTTCCCGTAGCGACCATCAGCTCGGCGAGCTGGATGGCTTCGTCCTGTTCCTTCAGGAAGGCGCCTGAGCCGGTCTTCACGTCCAGCACTAACGCGTCAAGATCTGCGGCAAGTTTCTTGCTCATGATGGACGCACAGATCAAAAACGGATTATCTACCGTTGCCGTGCGGTCGCGCAGAGAATAGAGGGTACGGTCCGCGGGCACCAACCATTCCGTCTGGCCGACCATCGCCAAGCCGCAGCCGTTTAAGACCGCGAATAATTCATCTGCCTCCAGCTGGGTCCGATAGCCGGGAATGCTCTCGAGCTTATCCAGGGTCCCGCCCGTGTGACCGAGGGCGCGGCCCGTGATCATGGGCACAACCAGGCCGGCGGCGGCAACAATCGGCGCCACCACAAAGGAGGTTTTGTCTCCGACTCCCCCGGTGGAATGCTTATCAGCCTTCGCTCCCGGCAGGCTGCGGAAGTTCAACACCCGGCCCGAATCGCGCATGTGGGTGGTAAGGCTATGCAACTCTTCCGGGTTAAGGCCCCGCCAGAAGATCGCCATCAGCCACGCCGAAAGCTGGTACTCGGGAATGGAGTTGGTCGCCGCTCCAGCGACCAGGTATGCCATTTCGGCGTCCGTCAGAATTCCACCATCGCGTTTTTTGCGAATCAGATCCACTACGTGCATCGAGCAGGCTCTCCCTGCTCTCATTACCGGCTGCGCCCGTGCCCGGTGTCAAGACGCGTACAGGGACTTTGGAGTTGGGGGCTGGCCTGAATGCCACTGCCTCCGCATCGTGGCGGCGGCACGCAGCAGCAGAAACATCAACAAACCCTGCGGATAGTATCTTCCCAGAACCAGCAGCTTCCGCCGGAAAAGATCCGGACGCAAAGTGGAAGCGGACGACGCCAATTCCGAGGCAAGCTGGCGGCCATACTGTCGCCGCCACACGCGAATTCCATCGAGGAATGCAGACAACCGGCGCACGTGGCCGCGCACATACGGCGCCTGCCTATGGAGCACCTCAAGAGTCATCGTAAGCATCAGCTCTGAATTCCGTGAGGCATTCGTCCCGTGCAGCCGGTATTCCGCGGCCACCGAACTGTGGCTGCGAACCGGATATTTCCTGGCGATACGCAGGTAGAGATCATAATCTTCGGCTACGCGAAGCCCGGTATCGAATCCCCCCACCTCTTCGACCACACTCCGGCGAAACAGGATCGATGAGATCATTTCGATGAAATTGCTTTTCAGCAGCGCTTCATAATGGTGGGTGGTGAGGCAGTCCTTGCGAGAATTCCGTAGGTGCCCGCCATCGCTGGAAACGAAGACGTGATCCCCCACCGCCATCGCGCATTCTGGATGTTCGGCCATGACACAAATGCCGCTCTCGATCGCTTGCGGCCTGAGGCGGTCGTCAGCATCCAAAAACACGATGTAGTCGCCTTTGCTTTCCCTCATCCCCCGGTTGCGGGTTGGCGTAAGGCCGCGATTCTCCTGGCGCAAATAACGCACTGGAAATCTCTGCGCAATCGCAGGGCTGCTGTCGGTCGAGCCGTCGTCGACAACAATAATTTCCACTCGCGGATAGGTTTGCGCCAAAGCGCTCTCGATCGCCTCCGCGAGGTACGCCTCGCCGTTGTAGCAGGGGATGATCACTGAAACCAAAGGATCCGCGAGAACCTTGGGGAGTTGAGAAGCGGGCACTTCCGAGACGTCTGAGGGCGCGAGCAGGTTCACAATAAGCTCCTGTAACTTCAGTCAGTTACAACCGGGCCCCAGAAGAGGCAGCCGCATGGAACTCTCCCTTTATGGGATGCAGCGAACGCCTTCACTCAGTAAGGCGCAAAAGCTGTGCAAGAAGGGCCACACCACTCAGAAATAATTGTGCCTGCGGGTATCTAGCTGCGGGTTTGCATCAAGAACATGGCGAAATCGGTGGCTACAGGTTTAGCCAACAGCTGCCGCATCATGAGGGACACCTGACCCCGATGATAAGTGGAGTGGTTGGCCAGATGTTGCATGAGGTGCGCCAAGGTGATTTGGGTTGTGCGAACAGGAATTATCCTTTGCAGGGAGTCGTTTGTTACGCCATTCACAAAGTCGGCTTGTTCTCCCTCCACTTCCGCCCATTTCCGCTGCACTGCTAAAAGGTCCGGATACGCATCGGGCGTAAACAAGCCATCGTGCTGCGTCCAAAAGTCCGTGAGCATGGCGGAGGTTGGGGAAGGCTCCTTCCAGCACCGCAACCAGGTCCACTCACTGGCGACGATATGCAGAAGCGTGTCTCGTACAGAACGGAAGCTGCCGCCCAGATCACGGGTAAACTGCTCCGCGCTGAGAGTGGAGACCGCTTGAAATACCCGGTTGGTCGCCCAGCGGTCAAATTCGTAGATCAGTTGAATATCGTCTTTAGTCATGGCAGGACCGGCATTCTCCTCGGGCCAATCTTACCCCGCTGCGGGCATCCGGCAAGACCGACATGAGGTAACTCCCTGATTAGCCGATGAATACGCCAGAGGGGGCGGAAAGCATATGACCAAGGAGCGTTTCCTAAGGTATGTGGCTGGGCGTTACTGGATGACCCTAAATGAGGCAGCACAACATCCCTACAAGGTCTTTAAGGACCGGTACGAGGTAAAGGTGTGGCTCGTTGATCACGGCGTGCTAAAGTCCGTCGCTGAGAAATGCTTGCTCGAGGCCGACGACGGCATAGCGTCCCGCGTGGAGCTGTATCGGGATTAGCTCAACCCAAGCTGTTGCAGGTCTGGCGGGGCAGCGCGAAAACCGGATCTTGGAGGACGGGTGGGCCATATTAGCACCAGCTAACGTGGGCCGATTACGAACTCTGCACATGCTTTTACACCCGTCCAGCGTTGTTTCGTCCTGAGATCCAGTTCCCACGCGGATTCTTGTCCCAAAAACGTAAAGGGCGGAATCTCAGAAGAGTCCCGCCCCTTACTATCCGAATTGTTTGGAGATTCGGATCGGCTATCCGAATCACAACGCTTGCGACATGGTATGGGAAGTCCTATCCGGGTTCAGCCCGAGTTTCCCTCACCATTCCGGAGTCGCCTTTGCTGTACGAGCTTCCTTGTTGCCATTCGCGAGCCTCGTTGCCGATACTCTTGAAGGCCATAGTCTACTCTCTCCTTTCTGGAAGATTTCTCTCCCGTTAATAAATAGGAGTCGGTGTTCAGGCTTCGAGTTGCCGCCCGTATTGTGGAAAAGCGAGACAAAAACAGGACCTTCGTCACGTCGCCGAATTTTCACCCAGCGCGGCCATTACAGTTTCAGCTGGGCCCGTGAGCGAATCGCTTTATAAGGATATTTCCTCTTGAATTCGGCGAAGTTCACCCGGATACCCAATCCAGGCGCATCGGGCAGGCGCACGTAGCCGTCCTTTTGTACTGGATAAGTTCCCTCGGTCATCTCGACGAACAAGTCGTTATCCGCGCCTTCGCATTCATGGATCAGGAAATTGTGGCACACCGACATCGTAGCCATCGAAGCCATGTGTGCGATGGGCCCGCTGCACTGGTGGGGCGCCACCTCGACTCCGTAGGCTTCCGCCATATTGGCGATCTTGCGCAGCTCGGTCACACCGCCGGCATGCATAACGTCGGGCTGGATGATGGCGGCGCCCCTCGCATCGAGCAGCTGCTTGAATTCGAAGCGTGAGAAAATGCCTTCCCCGGTGGCAATGGGAACGGGACTCTTGGCGGCGACCTCGCCCAACCCCACCGGGTTTTCGCGGAGTGTCGGCTCTTCCATAAACAATGGGTGACACGGTGCAATGGCGTTGGCAAACTGAATTGCTGAGCGCACGGTAAACGTCTCCGCACATTCGAGTGCGATGTCTGCCTGGTTGCCGAAGACTTTGCGGATCGCGGCCAGCTCGGCGACATCCTGATCCATCCGCTCCAGTTCGGTGGAGGCCGGTGGCAAGGTGTATTTGATCGCGGTCCAGCCTTGTTCCCGGGTGCGTGTCGCCAGCTCTGTGACCGCGGCGAGGTCGCGCTTGCCGGGCGGAAGGGAGGCGTCCCAGTGGGTGTAGTAGACCCGCATCTTGTCTCGGATAGGCCCACCCAGCAGCGCATACAGCGGTACTCCCAGGCGCTTGGCTTCGATATCCCAAAGCGCCGTGTCGATGGCAGAGAGGCCAGTCATCAGCGCGGGGCCGTTGCGCCAGCGGGTGGCAATGTAGTAGACGCGGTCCCAGTGCGCTTCCGGCCCAGCCGGGTCGAGACCTACATACTCCGGCTCGAGCCAGCGCAGGACGGCTTCGGCAATATCGGTCCGGCTCTCGAGCGTTGCTTCGCCGAGGCCTGTGATCCCCGCGTCGGTGTGCACTTCCACAAACATCAAGTCACGCCACCGGACCGAGACCTTGTGAATCTCGAAGCCGGTGATCTTGACTTTCCCCAGCGCGGACGCCAGAGGGAGGGCCGCGAGACTCTTGAGCAGAGATCTTCGGTTCAGCACTCCGGCATCATATCTCAGCGCAGTGCGCGCCGAGAATCATAACGTGTCAGTTGGTAACCGTCACAATCCACGGCGAGAACTCGATCCCGCCACTCTGGACAAAGATCCAAGCCTGGCCGGGCTCTTCGGCCGTTGCAAGGCCGGTGGTCTGGTTAATCTGCATGGCCAGCCCATTGTTGCTCGAAAAATTTGCAGGCCCTCCGTAGTATATGTTCGGGTCCACCGCTCTTGTACTCCCGTCGCTATAAACTCCGTAGGCAGTGAACTGAATTGTTCCCCCGGGCGCGATGGTGTTGACGCTGCCAGGATTACCCAGGTAGCCCGACACCAGCGTCACCGGGAATAGATTAATCATTTCCTGGACGAGGTTTGTCATAGTGGTGTATCCAGCCGCATCGGGATCAATGCCGTTAGACGACACTTCGACCTTTCCCTCATCCACGAGCGCGACGTTGGGACTATTGAAAATTGTGACGAGGGTTCCGCCAACACCGACCCCTGCCATTTGTCTTAACCCACGGTCAAACAACTCGGAATTGGCGAAGGCAACGCTCGAAGAGTCGTTGCCATACGGGGGAATCGTTCCAACAATGACTTTGATACCCGCCGCTGTCGCCATCTGGACCATGGCAGTGAGGTTAGCGCAGGTGGCCGTTGCTGGTGTGTTGCTCGAACCGCATTCTGGGTCCCAGCCAGGAGTCGAGACGTCGTAGGTTCCGGTGATTATGTTCACAATCGAAGGATGCAGATCGACCACATCGGTTTGGAACCTTGCCAAGACCTGGCCCGAGGTTTGCCCCGCGATTCCCTTGTTGATCCAGTTCGGGTGTTGCGCAAACGCAGGCGAGCTGGTCGCCCAGTCAGCCGTGATGTCGTCGCCGATGAAAACGACACTCGGCAGATTGGCGTTCGGCGCCAAAGCAAAGTAGCCGGAAATATCCAGAACGAGTTGCGTCGGGTTGAAGGCCGAGGCGTCGATGGAGCCGTCCGTAGTGCCAATGATCGCCATGTTGGACGTGATGGAGCCATCCAGAGCATTCAGCGTCGATGCCACCGGTTCGGTCACATTGTCCGGCCATAGGACAAGCGCCCCAAGCGTCCCCGGAGGAACGACCGTCGCATTCATCACGTACGCCTGCGCCGCTTGCGGTGCGTTGCAGCTGCTGTTGCTAAAGGGAACCTTCACCGTGGCCTGAATTGCCCCAGTCCCGTTTCGCGTATCGAGTACCCGGCACGGCGGCACGATGTACAACGATAATCCCGTGGGCACGAGGCTCGCGGGCGCGAAATAGCCGGTCACATCCAACACCAGATCCGTGTTGTTGGTGGCAAACACCGACACCGACTCTGAGGTGGAAGGGTTAAGGGTAACCATGGCCGCATTCGCCGTCACCGTTCCCGTTGGCACATTCAATGTAGAAATGTTCGGGGTCTGAGGCTCGCTCGCGTCCGTTCCCCAGACGGTCACGTAAGAGACCCCTGCGCCCCCAATCGGAACCGTGGTGACGTTCATCGAGACCGCCCCGCCCTGCGCAAGTGCCGCCGCCGGCAGATCGCAGTTGCTGTTGGCCAGAGCGAATGTGCGCTGCTGGCCAGCCACCAGCGACGGTGCACCGAAGCTGGTCCCATTATTGATCCTGGTGTCTACAACGCGGCAGGGTGTGATCGGAACGAAGACATACGACGCTGGGTCCGTCGTGAAATAGCCGCTCACGTCGAGCACCACATCGGTGGTCCCGTCGGCATACACGCTGATCTCCCCGCCGCTCCCTCCCGCGACGATGGCCGCGTTTGCCTTGACCCTTCCATCCAAGGAGTTCAATGTCGAAACCACGGGTGTGGGCCCGCCCGAGGGCCAGACCGTCAAGTAGCCGAGGGATCCGTGCGGCACCACGGTGACGTTCATCGCGTACACAATCGTGCCGTCGCTCGGCATGGGAATGCTGCAAGCACCCCCGGCAGGATTGAAGTTCTGGGTGGTGCCTGCTGCGATGGGCCCTCCCGTCAACCTCGTGTCCACTGCCCGGCATGGAGTCTGCAGAGGTATGTAGTGCAGCGGGCTTGTCGTGTTCAGGGTCTGAGCGGAAAGAAAACCCGGATGCATCACCAAGGTGCAGGCAAGAAGAAAATGGACCAAGAGCAAGGAGAATGCTTTCATATGTCACCCGTGAATGGCTTAACGCCGAACTCCGGCTCGACAGCGGTCAGCGTCGGACGCGCTGATTCTTGCCAATGCCAAGCAGGCTTCGCACGTCTTGAAACTATGACTGTTCGGGGGGGATGCCACTGATCGTACACCGCGTGTGCCGCCTCCGCCACCCTGCGAACCAGAATAACCACTCCACGCTAATCCTCACACATGGTTCTCAAATTAAATTTGGAACCCAGGACGCCAGTCCTGGGAAAATCGTATGCGGCACGAGTAGTTCGGTAGGGACGGCAGAAAATTGGTCAGGACAAACTCAACACCCCGGGGCCGGACTAAAGAGTCTGAGTGAGAGCTGGATCTGACGGTCCAAACAGACCCTGACGGGTGCCCCATGTTCGCGCCAGCGTACGTAGGCCGATTATGAATTCTTCGAATACTTTCAAGCAACGAGTAACAACAATGGAGGGGCTTCGCCCGTCTTTTCCGGCCCACGTACGCTGGCGCGAACATGGGGCACCCGTCAGGTTCTGTTTGGTCCGTCAGATCCGGTTCTCACCCAGACTCTTCAGCCCGTACCCTTCAGCCTGTGGAATTGGTGGGTCATTGGTTCAGGTTCCAAATGTCCGTATGCCACTTCCAGGCATCGCCCTCAAATTTCCAGTGGACAACATATTTGACTGGAACCTTCTGCCCCCCGGCGAGAGTCAGCTCGGCGCGGCCGATTTCCACAACATCATCCCCAACGGCCTCGGCGGAAACGGTGGTAAGCGTCGCGGCCTTAACGTCGAGACCCGTCACCGTCTGAGACCAGAAATTCTTGATGGCGGGCAGGCCGCCAAGCATATCCGCGCCCGGGGGCAGGATCTGAGCCGCCGCGGTATAGATGTGGTCAAACACACTCATATCGCGCAAGGCAATCGCCTTTGAGCAAAATAGATCGTTGGTCTTCTGCATGCCGGCGAGAGTTGCCTCAGGAACACCCATCTGTCCACCTCAGTAGCCATTGGATGTCATTCCTGAAGCGCGTGGACCGGACAGCCCCGGAAAAAATTACTCGCCGCGCAAAGCCTGCATGGGATCGGTGGAGGCGGCACGAAGCGCCGGTGGCGCAGACGCACCCACGGCCAACAACAGCACAGCCACTGCAGCCAACGTAAGCACCACCGGATCGAATGGGCTCACGCCAAAGAGCAGAGATCGCAGCAGCGCCGAATCGACGACCGCACCCACCAGGCCCAGTACGCAGCCTATGGCGGCGAGTTTCGCGCCCGATATCAAAATGAGGCGGATAATTCCGAGGCGTTGCGAACCGAGAGCCATACGGATCGCCATCTCCTGTACCCGGGAAGCAACCGAGAAGGCGATGACGCTGTAAATCCCAAGCACCGCCAGCAATACGGCAGCCAGGGCGAAGCTGCTGATCAGCACGGTATTGAACCGCCGGGGCGCTTCGGTCTGAGAAACGGCCTGCTCCATGGTTTGCACCTGTGTCAGTGCCAGTTGCGGATCGATCGCTCGCACCGCCGCGCGCAGGGCGTTTTCCATCTGTTCCGGGGCAAAGGTAGAACGCAGCACGATGTAGCCGCCATTGCCGTTCAGGTCGCCCGGAGACGCAAGCGAGCCGAAGTCGCCTTCCAACTGGTCGACCGGGAGGTAATACTCTTCTCTGGTGGGCTCATCCGGGGCAGCGAGCTTGATGTCGGCCACCTCGCCCACAATGACCATCCAGGGAGTCTTCATCTCCGGCGTGCCGATGCGCAGGCGCTTTCCAATCGGATCCTGGTTGGGCCAGAAGTGCTGGGCCAACTTGCGATTCACGATCACGACCGATTGCACGCCGGCCTTGTCCGCATCTGTGAAAAAGCGTCCCCCCAGCAACGGAATCCCCATCGCCGGCAAGTAGTCGCCGATCGTTTGCGCGGCCGTAGCCAGATTCATACCCGCGCCCTTTGGAGGCAGGTAACCCTCGGGAACGAAAGCCTGGCTGTTGTTGTTGTTCGAAGCGGGCAGAAAAGTGGTGAGGCCTGCGCTCTGGGCGCCGGGAAGCTCCCTGAGGCGGCGGAGCAGCTCCTTGTTAAAGGTGTCTACCGCGGGCTGCGTCGGGTATTGCTTTTGGGGCAGGGAATAAGCAGCGGTCGTAACGTGCTGGGGTCTGAACCCAAGATCGACGGAGCGCATCTTTTCGAAGCTGCGCAGCAGAAGCCCCGAGGCAGTCAACAGAACAAGCGCCACTGCAATCTCTGCCACCACCAGCGTGGAGCGCAAACGCGCGTGTCCCCCGCCTGCCGAACCGCTGCGGCCGCCTTCTTTCAGGGTGCCGTTGACGTTCGTCCGCAGAGCGGCAAAAGCCGGGGCCAAGCCGCAAAGCAGCCCTGTCACAACCGCGAGCAGCAAGGCAAACCCCACCACATTCCAGTTCAATGCGATTTCGCGGATGCGGGGCAAGCTTTCAGGCAAAAGGCTTTTGCCTATGCGCAAGGCGACCGCGGCAAGAGCCAAACCCACCAGGCCGCCACTCACGCTCAACACCAGGCTCTCGAGCAACGTCTGCCGCAGCAGGGCCGCCGTATTTGCCCCCAGCGCGAGTCGGACGGCAATTTCCCGCTGCTTGCGAATGGCGCGCACCAGCATGAGCCCAGCCAGGTTGGCGCAGGCGATCAATAACACCACCGCTACGGCCAGGAAGAGAGTCTTCAACAGCGGACGCGCCTGCTCCACGATTTCTTCCTGTAGAGGCCGGACTACCGAGCTGATACGGAGGCTCGCAATCATCGCCGGGAAGTTGCGCATAATATCCTGGGCGACCCGCTGCGCATCGCTCTGCGCCTGTGACGGCGAAATGCCCGGCTTCAGACGTCCGACCATCTGGTAGCTCCAGTTCGCTGCCGCTCCGGTGGTAAGTTCCTGCGGTGTATAGCTCAAGGGGACCCACAACTCGGTGCGATTCAGTTGTCCCGCATTCAAAGGAAACTCGAAGCTGCGCGGCATCACGCCGATTACGACGTAGGGCTTGCGGTCCAATAGGACCTTGGTATTCAAGACCTGGCTGTCGCCATGGAAGCGGGTCTTCCAGGTTGCATAACTGAGCACCACAACCTGCTGGCTGTGTTCTGTCTCGTCGTCGGTGAACACCCGCCCCAGCTGGGGCGCAACGGCCAGCGCAGAGAACACGCCTGCGGTCAGACGTGCGGCGCTTACCTGCGCGGGCTCGCCATTGCCGGAGAGTTCATAGCCCGCGTACTGATATGCGCCGAGCGCGGCGAAGGAATGGGTGTCTCGCGTGTAGGCACGGATATCGGGCACCGTGACCCCGGCTTCCCCATTGCCGCCTACGTCGGCTCCTTGGATGCGATCGGCCAACATCACCAGCCGGCTCGAATCGGGAAAAGGCAACGGCCGCAACAAAACGCCCTCCACAATGGAGAAGATGGCGGTTGTCGCGCCAATGCCGAAGGCCAGCATGAGCACCGCGGTCGCAGTAAAGCCCGGAGACTTGCCAAGTTGCCGGAAAGCGAACTTGAGATCGGAAAGAAGCTTTGGCATAGTTCGCCTCATGTTGATTGGTACGTATCGGCAGCCTTTATGGTTCCGAAGTCGTCTTCGGATGGATCGATTATCTCAGTGTTTTGCAGGCCCTCCCTTGGCCTTTGACATTGGCCAGCGTACTCGGGTCGAAGGCAGGGGATCTGTGGGACCAAACAACACCTGACGGGTGCCCCATGTTCCCCCGAATTTCCTGTGAAGCTTGTTGGCGTTGGCGCACTTCATGTGGCTTTCCACACTGAAAGCCGCACAAGTTGTCGTGTCCAGGGCAGCTTACTGGAAATTCTGTTCGCGCCAGCTAACTTGGGCCGATTATGAATTCTTCGAATGCTTTCACTCAAGGAATAAAAACAATGGAAGGGCTTCGCCCGTCTTTTTCGGCCCACGTTAGCTGGCGCGAACATGGGGCACCCATCAAGTTCTATTTGGTCCTAGAGTTCCGGTTCTCACGCAGACTCTTTTCGGCAACCGTCCTCCTTGCAAATCCACAAAGCAGAAAAGATATTTCGAGTATGATCCCATAGACCAAGAATAGGGGCCACCGTAAGCTCGCGGCAACGCTACTGCGATGAGTTCATTGTCACTGTGATCAGCCTTTGTTTTGCTTCTGAAAGAAGGGATACCATGCCCGACTGCCTGCCCAAGGGAAAACTTAAAAGACTTGCATCAGCGTGGATCTCTGCGCTCTTAGTGGTTTTGGCCGCTAGCTTGAGCGCACGCGGAGCACTATCATCGGCGCCGCCCTCTGCCTCTCCGGTTGATAACAAGACTGTGCCAGTGACTGCACCTGTGAGCTTTTCTTCCGCTGGCCCGCTAAGGTTCGCCCAGATTTCCGATGTTCACCTCTTCGACGCGGGGTATAAGTGCTCAGGCCTCTATGTGCAGCGGGAGTACGACGAGAATCTGAAGGCCTTGCAATGGGCGATCGATGAAACAAACCGGAGATGGAAGAGCGGAGATAAGGTAGATTTCCTGGTCTTCACCGGCGACCTGGGCATTGTCAACCTAAAGGGAACGCCGGCAACGCATACTCCTCCGGATGCAAACTCGAAGTGCAGCGACGCAGGGGATCCGTCAAGCTCCTACGGACCGATTCCCCAGATGGATTTCGCGACCGCCGAAGCCGTCATCGCCAAGTTGCTCGATTCCCTACCGGCCGCGGTACCCGTCTACTTTCTGCCCGGAAATAACGATCTTACGGATGAAGACACCGCAACACTCAACCGGTATGAGCTGTTCCTTGCCGGCTTGCGAACCTTGACGCACGGCCGTGCGGTGGATTTGAACGAACAAACCGCCACCGCCCGAGGCTACACCTTGATTGGCTTAGACAGCGCGGGATTCAAGCCACAGAGTTATACCGACTCGACCTCTGGAGCTATCGATGAAACAGTGGTTGTCAGTCGGGGAACGACCAGCAGCGGGTCGCAGAGCTTCTATTGCAATGAACTCAAGGGCGGCAGCGGCAGCCGTGTGGATGCGAAGGCAAAGGCGATTGCCGCCTTCAGTAGCCTGGTTCACGGCCCCGGGCCGTATCTTGTGTTTACGCATGAGCCCGATTTACAGGATCCCTATCTCCCGCGAAGGCAGGATGAGAAGGCTTCGGGAGGGACTTGCGAATTCCGGAGTACCTGGCTTTTAACGGACGACGCGCGCAGTGCCTGGATGGCCAATGGGCTGGACAATCCCAAGGTGGTTGGGATCTTCGCCGGGCATTTTCATGACGATAACCCGGCGCATTACGGGGGTCCATTGATCAACCCCGCGGTAGAGTTCATTTACACAGCGGGCGCAGGCAAAGCCTTAGTGCCGACGTTTGTAACTCCGCCTCTCGCCGTAAAACTGCAGTGGAACAACTATCCAAACGGCGCACGGGGAATGATGTTCGTTGCCGTCGACAACGGCAAAGTAACTGCGCAGGTCGATCCATATTGGTCGTCTTTAGCGTCAGACTGTTGCGGAGCAGGCACCGAGTTAGTGGCGAGCCTAAGAGCATGGTTGAAGGTTAGCCCTCACTATGTATTTCTGATCGCTCTGTTTCTGACCGTGATCCTGATTATTGTCGTATTGATGTTAGCGAGCGAGTTGGACCCACAGTGCCAACCGGCTTCGCAAACCCCTGCCCGCCGCTTCCGATGGCTGAGGAACCGGACGGCTTGCGTAAAAAATACCGCACTGAAGCTGGTCATCGACGGTGAGACGCAGACTTACAGCTTATCCAAATTTCAATTCTTGCTGTGGACCTTTGCGACGATCTACGGATACACCTATCTATGGTTTGCGCACACCTGGGTGCAGGGTCTACCGGGCTTGCCTGACATCGCGGACCAGTTTCCGTGGGCTATATCGTTGAGTGCGGGGACGGCAGTCGCATCGCAAATTTCGACGCGGGTCGTTGGGACAAAGGGCGGTGGCCCGTTGAACCCACAACTATCCGATCTGATCTCCGCGGGCGGAGTAGTAGCTCCGGGGCGGCTGCAGTTTTTCTCGTGGACGCTGGTGGCCATCGCGGCCTATCTGTCGAGCATACTGGCTTCCGATCCTTGCACCGTTCAAACGCTTCCGACAATCCCGCCAAACCTGCTGATCGTGAGCGGGCTGAGTTCTCTCGCCTACCTCGGGGCAAGAGCGGTATCAAGCCCGGGGCCGGTAGTGGCATCGGCAGCTTATAAGCCGCTGCCTCCGCCCGCCGCTGCTGGCGCGGACGCTCAGGCGGTTCCCCCGGCCGGCCCGCCTCCAACTGCTCCGGCTACATCACCAACCGGCACGTTGACTTTGCTGGGTTCCGGCTTTTCGAAACTGGCCGTTGTTGTCCTGGTCACTGAACCGGCTTCGGTCCCCGGGCCGGCACCCTCGAACTTGCCGCAGCTCGACATGGCTAAATCGGACGTGACAGTGACGGCTCCTCCCTATCCGGTCGATCCAAGATTCGCAACCCCGGGGAATGCGGACTACTCGACCCGGCTGGATATTGATGTGTTGAGCGGGCTTGACACAAAGCGGTCTTATAGAGTTCGAGTGACAAATCCCGACGGGAAGTACGGAGAAGGTGAGCTGACCGCTACCTCCTAGAGCCTGCCGATCGAAATCACGCCCGGTGTATACTCGGGGATCCAAAAACAGGATTTTTTGCGGATGCAGAGAAGGAAAACCGCCACGGTGCGACGACCCGTCGAGAACACCAGCCACGTCCAACAGGTTATGGTACAGGGAACGGTTACCTACCGCAGACCCGAGCAGTCTGCGGCAAAACTCATGCTGTATCAGGAGAGCCTGACACGGCTTGGAACCTAAAGCGAGCGGACCTCGGACGAAAGGTGTTATGGGCAAATTAGGCAGCATGATTGCAGTTCTGCTGATCGTTTCAGCGACCAGCGGTTTCTCCCAGCAAGCGAAGCTACCGGCGGACGAACTCACCCCCAACTTCAAAGCGCCAGAACGGCCGAGCGACTACGACAAACGGGTGGTGATGATTCCCATGCGCGACGGCGTCAAGCTATACACCGTCATCGTCGTGCCCAAGGGCGCGAAGGGCGCCCCCATCCTGCTGACCCGCACCTGCTACAACGCGGCCAAACGAGCGGAGCGATCGAAGAGCGGACGCATGATCGAAGCCCTGCCGCTCAGCGATGAAGTCTTCGTGGCCTCGGGTTATATCCGTGTCTATCAGGATGTGCGGGGAAAGTATGGCTCCGAGGGACCGTACCTGATGACGCCACCCCCGGTGAACTCCGGTTATAACCCGAGCGGCGCCGACGACACCATGGATGCCTACGACACCATCGACTGGCTGGTAAAGAACGTGCCCGAATCGAACGGGCGCGTGGGCATGATCGGCTCAAGCTACGAGGGCTTCACCGTGGTGATGGCGCTCTTGCATCCCCACCCCGCGCTCAAGGTCGCCGCCCCCGAGAGCCCCATGGTCGATGGCTGGATGGGTGACGACTGGTTTCACTACGGAGCCTTCCGCCAGCCAAGCATCGACTACTTCGTAGGACAGACCACCAATCGGGGTGAGGGTGTGGAAGTGCCTCACGCCGGCCGCGATGATTACACCAACTACCTGCGGGCCGGCTCGACGGAGGATTTTGCGCGAAGCCTGGGCGCGGATCAGCTCGCCTCCTGGCGGGTGGTTCTGGAGCACCCGGCCTACGATGGCTTCTGGCAAAGCCAGGCTCTCGACAAGCTCATCGCCAAGCAGCCCTTGACGGTGCCCACCATGTGGGAACAAGGCCTCTGGGACCAGGAGGACATGTGGGGAGCGATCCACAGTTACCGTGCGCTGAAGGCCGAACACACTCCGGACAACATGAATTACCTGGTGATGGGGCCATGGTGCCATAGCCAAATCAACCGCGAGGGAAGGAGCCTGGGCCCACTGACCTGGGCGACCGATACTGCGGCGCAATGGCGGCGTGACGTGCTGCTACCGTTCTTCAACCAATATCTGAAGCCGGACGCAGGCAAGGCAGATACACCCGCCATTTACATCTACAACACGGGCTTAGATCGCTGGGAAACGCCGAGCGTTTTTCCCGCCAGCTGTGAGCAGGGATGTCCCGTGGCCTCACGGCCCCTCTATCTCGCCCAGGGAAGACAATTATCCTTCGACGCACCCCAGGCAAAAGACGCCCAGGGATTCGATGAATACACCTCTGATCCGGCAAACCCTGTTCCTTATCGGCCGCGCCCGGTTGATCCAGCCGACGGGAACGCCTGGAGGACCTGGCTGGTGACCGATCAGCGTTTTGTGGACGGGCGGCCAGACGTGCTGACGTATGAGACGGAGCCGCTCAAGCAAGCGATGAAGCTCTCCGGTGAGCCGGTTGTGCATCTCGTCGCATCCACTACGGGCAGCGATGCGGATTGGGTAGTGAAACTGATCGACGTGCAGCCGGATCGAATCGCGCCGCCCGTTGACCTGAGCGGATACGAACTGCCCCTGGCGACGGATATCTTCCGCGGCCGCTACCGGACCAGCTTTGAACACCCGGAGCCGATTAAGCCGAATGAACCGCTGCCCTATGTGTTCGCGCTGCCTATGGTGAACCATACTTTTCTGCCCGGCCACAGAATCATGGTGCAGGTGCAGTCCACCCTGTTTCCGCTCTATGACCGTAACCCGCAGCGCTTCGTTTCCAACATCTTGGAAGCCAAGCCCGGTGATTATCAAGCGGCCACGGAAAGGGTGTGGCACGAGGCCGGCAAAGCCAGCTTCATCTCCCTCCCGGTGGTCCCCGTCAATCAATGAAGAGCACGCTTTCGCCGAGTTCCACGGCTGTGGGCGCGATCGCCGCGCGCCTCGACCGTCTTCCCGCTACCTGGACCATGTGGAAGTTCGTCGTCCTGCTGAGCCTCGGTTTTTTCTTCGAACTCTACGATCTGCTGTATTCCGGCTATGTCGCGCCGGGAATCGTCAAGAGCGGCATCCTCACCCCCACCACTGCCGGGCTATTCGGGACGACGGGGGTGGCTGCCTTCATCGCCTCCCTGTTCGCTGGCCTCTTCCTTGGCACCATCGGATGCGGGTTTCTCGCCGACCGTTTCGGACGCCGCGCCATCTTCACCTGGTCACTGCTTTTCTACACGGCGGCGAACACAATCATGGCCTTTCAGACCACCGCCGCCGGGTTGAACTTATGGCGCTTCGTTGCCGGGCTTGGCATCGGCGTGGAACTGGTCACCATCGGCACATACATATCCGAGCTTGTCCCCAGGCAGATCCGCGGCCGCGCTTTTGCCTGCGAGCAAGCGGTGGGTTTCCTTTCCGTGCCGATTGTGGCGTTTCTCTCTTACCTGCTGGTGCCCCACAAGCCGTGGGGCCTGGATGGCTGGCGGTGGGTGGTTCTGATCGGCGCGCACGGGGCAGTGTTTGTGTGGTTCATCCGCCGGGCTCTACCCGAGAGCCCGCGCTGGCTCGCACAGAAGGGGCGTCTGGAGGAAGCAGACCGGGTGCTCGCGAAACTCGAGGCGACCATTGCCAAGGAGTATCGCGGTCCCCTTCCCGCTCCGGCTCCGGCAGCATCTGTCAGCACCGGAGGCGGCTTTCGCGACATGTGGCGGGCCCCGTACGGTAAGCGCGCCACCATGATGATCGTCTTCAACATCTTCCAGACGGTCGGTTTCTACGGCTTCGCCAACTGGGTGCCGACCCTGCTCATCAAGCAGGGCATCACGGTCACCACCAGCCTGCTCTACTCCTCCATCATCGCGATTGCTGCGCCCATTGGGCCGGTGATTGGCCTATGGATTGGTGACAAATTCGAACGCCGAACGGTCATCGTGGCCGCCGCGGGGGGTATCCTCCTGTGCGGGCTGATCTTCAGCCAAGTGTCCGGCGGGATGCTTCTGATCACTCTGGGAGTTGCGCTGACGCTGGCGAACAACATCATGTCCTACAGCTTTCACGCCTATCAGACGGAGCTGTTCCCCACCAGCATCCGCGCCCGGGCGGTCGGCTTCGTGTACTCCTGGAGCCGTTTGTCGGCCATCTTCACGTCATTTCTCATCGCGGCTCTGCTCCGGCGATTTGGCACGACCGGCGTCTTCGTCTTCATCGCAGTAGCCATGGTGATCGTGATGATCGTGATTGCTTCCATGGGGCCCCGGACCAAGGATCTGGCACTGGAACAGATTTCTCACTAGGGGTTATGCTGTAGGGCAATGAATTGGCTGCCCTCGCTTCGCGCGTTAACGATTTTCGCTGTTTTGCTGGTTATTTTTGGAGCCGCGTACTGGGCCTGTGGCGGCCACGCGCGATAGCGCTTCGGTCGTCCAAGCAGAGCGTAACGCGCCACCCAGTGCGCTTATTCGCACACGGTGCAGTTAGTTGGCTGATTTCGCGAAAAAAAGGTGTTAGGCGGCGGAAGTTGCGGAGGGCGGAAACAACCAGTTGTCCGTCTGGCTTTGGTGCAGGCACCGGAGCGCCTGCTCAGTGGCGGCTTCTCTGCTGGCACAAATCCACTCAGCTCGCCGGGGCGGAATTGGCCGTACCGGCTTCAATGCACCGGCATCGTCGACCACACCGAGTTGGACTTCCTGAACAACGCGGAAGACATAAGGACCTTCCTCGACGATTTTGATCTCCCGCCAGTATTCGGCCTCACCGATCTTCTTTTGCATCACGTGCTTGAAGATCTCTTCGTCGTCCGCCATTTTTTCGTCCTAAGCTCCTCAGCGAGGATAAATTACCAACGTGTCGAATGGGGCGTTAATAAACAGCATTTTCTGTGGAAAATGCCCTTATACGCTGAATCCATAAGATTAAATAAACGCGATAGGCTCGGGCGTTGCCACCTCCCGACAGGAGCGAGAGGACCGCGAGAAGAACTCACTTCCACCACCCGGTACGCCGGTTTCTGTTGGGCGTTGTCCGGAGCCAATGTCTCCATGTCCAACGCACACATCGGCTGACTGTTCAGTCTTGATGTATGCTTGCTCCGAAAAGCCCAATTGTGAGGGCACCCAGAGGAATTATGTCCGTCGCTCGCAGCACCGAGGTTTCCAGGGCCAATCCCCTGCTCGGGCTCGCGGCCACCGTCCTCATCCTGTTTTTCGCCCGCGATCTCCTGGTCCCCTTTGCCTTCGCCCTGATGCTGGGATTCCTGTTAGCCCCTGCAGTCGCACGGCTGGAGGCCAGACGCGTCCCTCGCGTAGTGGCTGTCGCCATCACAGGCTTTTTCGCGTTTACCCTCATCTGCGGAGTGGGCTACGTGGTCGCCGGCCAGCTGCTCAACGTTGCCCGTGAGCTCCCGGCCTATCGCCTCAACGTGCAAAGAAAGATTGCCGCCATCCACTCGCCTGCGGCCCAGTCTTTTGAAGACGCATTTACCGCGGTCGAGGGCATCGGCGGAGACATCGCCACCGGCAATACCGCGCCCGGTCAGCAGCAGCCCACCGCGCAAGCTCAGCCCGTCCGTATCGTGGACCCCAACCGCAGCCAACTTCGGGTCGCCAAGGAGCTGGTTGCGGGCTTTCTTCGCCCGCTCGCGACCTTCGGCGTGGTCATCGTCTTCACCGTTTACCTCCTTATGGAGCGCGACGGCCTCCGCCGGCGCATCCTGCTGCTTGCCGGTATGAGCCGGATCCGGCTCATGAACCAAGCCTTACAGGATGCGGCGACCCGCATCAGCCAGTACCTTTTGTTTCAGGTTGCTGTGAATGCTATCTATGGAGCGCTCTTTGGCGCTGGTCTCTTCCTCATCGGCGTGCCCAATGCGACCTTTTGGGGGGTGCTCGCCGGGATTCTGCGCTTTATTCCATATGTCGGCACGGCTGCCGGCCTCATACTGCCGCTTATCGTCTGCGTCGGCACATCTCCCTCCTGGGGAGCGCCACTGCTGGTCATCGGCCTTTTTCTCGCGCTCGAGCTCAGTGCCACCAACGTAGTGGAACCCTGGGTCTTCAGTTCACGCACTGGAATTTCTTCCCTTGCGTTGCTGGTTATGGCCATCTTCTGGACGCTGCTGTGGGGATGGCCAGGGCTGATCCTTTCCACCCCGCTCACCGTGTGCATTGTGGTCCTGGGCCGGCATGTTCCCCGCATGTCGTTCCTTCATGCGTTGCTCGGCGCCGATGCTGAGCTCTCCGCCGATGCTCTCTTTTACGAGCGTCTTCTCGCTATGGACCAGCAGGAAGCGCGGGTGGTCGCCAACCGCTTCCTGGAAGGCAAAACCCTCGTGGAACTGTACGATTCGGTCGTCATCCCCGCGTTGGCGCTGGTTGAACAAGACCGCCACCAGGGCGGATTCGAAGAGGTCCGTAGCAACTTCTTCTTTCTCAGCATCGGTGAGTTAATCGCAGAACTCACCAACCATCCATCGGTAGAGAGGGCCGCCGTCCTCGATGCGCACTATCCCATGCAGCAGGAGTTCGCCGTGGTCTGCATAGGCGCCGGCGATCAGGCGGACGAGCTGACCACCCATATGCTCGTTCAGGTGCTGGAGCGAGCCTCCCACCAAACGCTTTACCTTCCTGCCTCCGTCTCCGATGACATCCTTGACTCGCTGGCCAACGAGCCAAACACCGTTATTTTCGTTTCTGCACTGCCTCCGTTTGCCTTCTCGCAGGCGCGCACCATCTGCCAGCGGGTCCGCTCCCACCTTCCCCAGAACCGGGTGGTCATCGGTCTCTGGAATCCAGCGGAAGACCCCGAACCCGCTCCCGACCTCACCCGCTTCGGCAACGGCCGCCCCACGGCGGTGGTGAACTCCCTGGCTCAGGCTGTTCGCCAAGTCACGCAATGGCACCAGGAGGCAGCCGGAGCTAGCTCTGCACGCTTCCGGGACCCCATCGCCCATCTGTAACGTGCGCCGGATCAGGCAGCCGTTGGGATTGGTCGACGGCGGAGCCACAGCTCGATGACGATGGCGTTGAGGGAGAATCCGATCCAAAAGGCAATGCCGAAGAACTGCTGCGGAGTTAGATGAGTGAGTCTTGATGTGGCGAAGAAGATTCCCATGACCGGCCGAGTCGTGGCGATGCCGAGCAAAACGGCGACGGCACGAAGCGTCCATCTCTGCATGTCTGCCTGATCTCCGCGTTGCCAGTAGAGGAAGGCGCGAATGAGCGCGAAAAGAAAAAGCGTGTTGAAGAACAGCACAGCGGCACGCTCCAACCAACCACCGACAGCATGCGCGCTCATGGCATAGGCCGTAGTGCCAACCACGAGTCCGAGAACGAAGAACGCCCGCTCAATGAACCGCGCACCAGCAGTGCGCGTCCAGAAGAGCAACGGCAGCAAACACACAAAAGCGAGCGCGCAGAGGATGTGGACGTAGGTGAGTGTGGCGTGCGACACAAAGTAGGCGTCAAGGGCTGCCAACTGAGGAGGCGCTGTTGAACTAGGCGGAGTGGAAAGCGCGAAGAGACGGCGGAGAACGGCGCCTACGGCTATCGCGATTGAGAACCAGAATGCGATTTTCAACGCCACCGGGAAACGGATGTCCTCTCTCTTCCCGACGTCAAAGCTTGCCTGAATTTGCGCGCCCATGGTGTACCTCCTGCGCTGATGAGAAGCCTACATATTGGATTTACAATTTGTCAAATTAATAGATCCCCGTACTATTTCCTTGTGAGCAAGCGACCCTATGAGCTGGGTAAGCGGCTGGAGCAGATGGAGGAGAGCCGGGCTGCGATCCTGCGGGCTGCGCGAGCGCAACTGGAGGCAAACGGCTATCGCCAATGGACGATGGCATCGCTGGCATCTGAGAGCGGAGTGACCCGTCAGACGATCCACAATCTTTTCGGAACCAAGGCAGCGGTACTGGAGGCGCTGTTTGACGTAATCGCCCTCGATGGCGGAATGGAGAAAATGCGAGATGCGATGACACAGCCCACCGGGACCGCGATGCTGGAAAGCTTTGTGAACTTGTTTTGCGGCTTTTGGTCGAAGAACAGGGTGCTTATCCGGCGTGTACATGGAATCGCCGCCATCGACCCGGAATTCAGCGCTGTGATTGAGGCGCGAAATCGGCGGAGGCTGATGGCTGCCACAAGGATCGCCCAAAAACTGGGCACCGGACAAGAGGCGAAGCAACGAGGCGCCGTGCTGGCCGCGCTCACCTCCTTCGAATTTTTCGACGCCCTTGCAGAGAACAGCGGTGACGAACGCCAAGTCGAGGCTATCGTGCTCAAGCTGGCGCGGAATACACTTTCGCCCTCCTAAGGCAACTAAATAAGTCACACTCTGGAGTTAATGAGGTTCTTAGTGGTGAAGGTCTATCTTATGGCCGGGTGTAAGCGTGCTTTCTCGTTTTGAAACACATTTCTTGCGACTACTCCAAAGTGTCATTCCCCGAGAGGCGTTCTCACGTTCAACTGGACTTGGAGCAGCTCAAGGGGCCTCACGTGAAGATTCTCGCAGCTACGATGTTGTTGGCAATGATGGGGTGCTCGCGACAGCAGCGGTTTGTTCCGTTCGTCGAAGATGACAACATTTTGGCGCTGGATATGAAAACGGGAGAAACCTGCGTTTCGTACAAGCAACCGGCCCTGACCGATATCGGCACCCCTATGCCTTATTGCGTCGACCTCTACAATTCAAAATAGACCCGCAAGCCCGGTGATCGGGATCCGAGGGTCTAAGATGAAGCATGCTTGAGAAGATTTGGGACCCGAAGACAGCCCGAATTCTCTGTACCCTGCTGATCTTCGCTTTGGGATTGGCGTTCCTCCATGGTGCGCGGAATACGCTCACCCTTTTCCTGTTTGCGATTCTGTTCGCGTACTTTGTCGATCCGCTGGTCGGCAGGCTGGAAAAGCTTTTTGGCAACCGCATGGCAGGCATCGCTGCGGTCTACCTCATATTGATAGCCCTCCTCGTCGGACTTGGCTTTTGGGTTGGCCCCAGGATCGCCGAACAAGGCAACGCGCTGGCAACCGGCCTTCCGACCCTTCTGGACAAGGCGGGCTCGGGCGAGTTGATCTCCGAGGTGGGTCAGCAGCATGGATGGAGTGAAGCGCGGCAAGCCCAGATCCAAAACTTTCTCGTATCCCACAAAAACGTGATTCTTGGATTTGGCCGGAATATCGGCCAGAAGCTGGCAGAGCCCGCGCAGCACATCTGGTGGCTGATCCTCATCCCGATCCTTGGCATCTTCTTCCTGAAGGATGGCGGATCGATTGCAGAAAACCTGGTGGCGCTGGGCCGCACTCAGGAAGACAAGAAGACGCTTCGTGGAATCGTAAGCGACGTGAACGTAATGCTGGGCAGCTATATCCGCGCACAGCTCATTCTGGCTTCCCTCACCTCAATTGCTTACACGCTGGCTTTAAGCATCCTGCAGCTGCGGTTCGCGTTTATTCTGGGTCCTCTGGCCGGCATCTTCGAGTTTGTTCCGGTGGTGGGGCCGGCAATTGCCGCCATCATTGTCTTCGTCATCGCCGTTCTCACCGGTCAGCACGTGGTGTGGGTGTTGGCCTTCCTGGCAATCTGGCGTTTGCTGCAGGATTACGTAAACGCCCCGCGCATCATGGGCAAGTCACTCGAGATCTCACCCATGGTCCAGATCCTGGCGGTGTTGGCAGGCGGAGAAATCGGGGGGGTCATCGGTGCTCTGGTCTCGGTTCCGGCGGTCGCTACGTTGCGCATCCTGTGGAGACGGCTGACCAGCGAAGACGGGCCGGACGCGCCGCTCACGCAAAATCAAAGATGAAACTTTTTTCATGGCGGGGCGCGTATATAAAACACAGGTAATAACACCTTGCCTAGCCGAGTCTGGGATCTGAAACCGTCGCGCATTCATAAGAAAGAAGATGGGGGCGGCGATGGGAGTCATTACCACCTGCTGTTACTACAAGGCGGGCTTGGATTACGCAAGATTCATAGCAAAATCCGGTGAAAGAAGTATGCTCTTTTCAAGCGGCGATTCTTCAAGAACGCTTTCATCGATTCTTTCGGGGGAGGGACTCGATGAAAGGGAACAAGAAGAATCGCCGTTAACTTTTTCCTTCCACCGAATATTCCGCCACGACAGAGGTTTTTAGAGGCCTAAACCAACCTGGACCAGTATGGTTCCCGCGCGGACACAGCCGTCCAAGGTCAGCACCGGCCACGCTTACCCCATTCCTCGCCAGCCGTCAATGGCAAAACCTTCTAATTCTGACTCGAAGACCTTGCCATTTAGAACGGCACATCCTTCCGATATTCAAGTGTTGCCTTAGGTCGATAAGCTTGAACTGGTCAAAGCCTCGGCATTCATAGCTTACGGCTGCGGCCACTGTGCAAAAAACGACTGCTAAGTCAGATAGGCGAAGCCTTGCTTTAGCGCCGGAAACGAGCAACGCGCACCGTGGTATTGGGCCCGATCATGACAAACCCATTTTCTTCGCCCCCGACTTCCGAAGAGCAACAGTCCCGCAGCTGGTTTGCCGCGGTTACGACACCGCAGCACGAGAAAGCCGCGTTAAGACACCTCGACATTTCAGGCATAGAAACGTTCCTGCCCACTTATCAATCTTCACGCATCTGGAAAAACCGGCAGAAAGTCAAAGTTGAACTGCCTCTGTTTCCAACCTACCTCTTCGTGCGCATCGATCAGGCAGAGCGCGGCCGGGTTCTGCGCACACCCGGAGTTCGCCAGCTGGTCGGTAACAGTCGTGAGCCACTCAGCTTACCGGACCGCGAAATTGAATTTCTGCGCACCAGCCTGCTGGAACAAAAGGCAGAACCCTATGCGGGGCTGGTCGAAGGCCAGCGGGTGCGTATCAAGAGTGGTTCCATGCGAGGCGTGGAGGGTTTCCTGGTAAGGAAAAGCAGCGAGTGGCGCTTCATACTTACTGTGCAGCTGATCCATCATCACGTAGCCATTGAGGTAGACGCATCCACACTGGAGCCAATCACCCACTGAAAACCGACCTGAGGAGCCCGGCCGGCCCTGAACCTTTTCCTTTTCCCTCGGCGCCGGCGCACGGCATGGGTGTCGTGGACTCAGAACGAGCCAAGGATATTGGGGTCGCATCCGGATTCTCGAGAAGAAACATGAACGTCAACACGCAATGGTTTGCGCCTAATACATCCTCGCGCACTTCGCTTCGCGGGCCTCATGTGGCTCGAATAGGCGTAGGCCATGCCTTGATCGACAATTGCTCTCTTGCGCAGGTGTGTGCATCGATCATCGCCCACGCGGGCAGCCGCGGAAGGCCCGCGTATGTGATTACTCCCAACGCGCAACACATCGTTCTGCTGGAAAAGCAACGACGGCTGCAGGAAGTTTACGATCACGCCGACCTGGTGATCCCCGATGGAATCTCAATCCTGATGGCGGCGCGCCTTTATGGACGCTCTCTGCAGCAGCGCTGCGCCGGCGTTGATATCTTCAAAGCATTATGCGGGCAGGCGGCCGAGGCTGACTTGCATGTCTTTCTGCTGGGAGGGCGGCCGGGCTCGGCTGAACTCGCGGCAAAGGCGCTGCAGCGCGATCACCCAAATCTGCGGCTTTCGACTTACTGCCCTCCACTCGGCTTCGAGCGCAACGCTGACGAACTGAAGCAGACTGCCGATGCGATCACTGCCGCGCGGCCAGATATCCTGTTCGTCGCCCTTGGCGCGCCCAAGCAGGAGTATTGGATTTACGAGCACGGTCTGCAGCTCTCGGTCCCGGTGTGTATCGGTGTAGGCGGCTCGTTCGAGATCGTCGGTGGAATTGTTCCCCGCGCCCCGCGGTGGACGCAGAATATGGGTTGCGAGTGGCTCTACCGCTTGTGCCGCGAGCCGCGGCGAATGTGGCGCCGCTACCTCATCGGCAACCTTGAATTTGCGAGCATCATCCTTCGTCAACGCATTCGGCGCTCGGTGCTCGATGCTTTCATGCATTTTGTCAACGAAGACCGCTTTGCCGCGGAACTTACCGAACTCACCCTCATGCAGAACGACAGGCCCCTCGATAGCCGGCCCAGCATCACCTCCCACGAAGTTGAGCGTCTCTCGACTCCCACCATCTGAGAACTGTAGCCCAAGGTGAACTGATGCCCAATAAGGAAAGCTTCGCGATTACTCCCGCGCTGATCGCCGGTACGCCGGCGCTAGCGCCAGCGCTTCCGCGCAAGGAAATGACCATCCAGGACCTCGGGGGAGTTTTGTCCCGGCGCCGCTGGATCGTTATTGGCGGACTTCGTGTTCGCCATGGGAGCCGCGGCCATTCTGTTCGCCACGTCCACGCGCCTCTACCTGGGGTCGGCTGAAATTCAGGTGCAGAAGGAAGCCGCGGACGCCCTGAGCATGAACACGATGATGGGGCCGCAAAATGCGCCGGACGCTGTCGACTCAAACATCACCCTGCAGACCCAGGCGCAGATTCTGCAGTCGGATACGCTGGCGCTGCAAGTGGTGAAGGAATTGAACCTGGAGAAGAGCCCGGATTTTCAACCTCACTTCAGTCCCATCGGATGGGTCAGGGGGTTGTTCGCTGCCTCCTGGCATACCGGATCCGCCGAACGTGCCGCTGGAAGACGCGCCGGCGCGCCGCACGCAGGTAGTGAAGACCTTTCAATCGCGCCTCGCGGTAAAGGCCATCGCTGGAACTCGCTTGATTGACGTCCAATATCTGAGCAGCGATCCCCACACTGCGGCAGCAGTTGTCAATCAACTGCTGCGCGACCTGACCGACTATAACTTTCAGACTCGTCACGATGCCACGCGCGAAGCCAGTGTATGGCTAGGAAACCAGCTCTCCGATTTGCGCAAGCACAGCGAGCAGTTACAGGCGAAAGTGGTTAGTTTGCAGCGGGCCTCGGGTGTGTTTTCGACCGGGCAGACGGACGGCCAGGGGCGCCCGCAAGTGTTCACCCCAGCGCTCGACCGGCTGCAGCAGGCAACCACCCAGTTGGAGCAGGCCCAGTCGGCACGCATCATGAAGGGCGCTCTCTACCAAGTCGTCAAGGGTGGCGATCCTGAGCTTATCTCCGGGCTTGTCGGGAATGGCATGCTCAACGGTTCGTCACCGGGTGTGAGTGGTTCGCTGGCGCTGTTGCAAAGCCTCCGCAGTGAAGAAGCGGCGACGCAAGCACGATTGAATGAGCTTGCCGCCAAGTTCGGTCCGGCCTATCCCAAGCTGGCCGAACTGCAATCGAGCCTCGACAGCACGCAGAAATCTATCCGCTCCGAGTCCACCCGCGTGGCTGCAAGGGTGCGCAATGACTACCAGATAGCGCAGCAAGTCGAAGACAAGGACCGTGCCGTCTATACCAAGGAAAAAGAAAAGGCCGAAAATCTGAACGACAAAGCCATCCAGTTCCAGGTGGCGGTGCAGGAAGCAGATCAGAGCCGGTCCCTTTATCAAAATCTGGTCGGTCGCATGAAGGAAGCCGACCTGGTTGCCGGTATGCGTTCGAGCAATATTACTGTGGTGGACTCCGCGCGCGTACCTTCCAGCCCGGCGAAGCCCAGCGCATTTAAATTCGCCGCCGTTTCGCTGGCCGGCGGCCTTCTCTTCGGGATTTGCGGCGCGCTGCTGCGCGATGCCACTGACACCCGCATCCAGGAATTGGGCGAGATGGAGATGATGTTTGCGGAAGCTTCCATTGGCGTACTCCCTTTCCACGATGGAAAAACCGAACGCAAACGCCTGGAAGACTCCAAGTCCTCTTCATGGGTTGCGCCCGCGGTTGATTCCTCTGCCCGCACCGCTAGGAATGCGAACGCGACGGTGGCCGCCAGCTCACCGCGGGCTACGTACACCGAGGCGCTGCGCGTGCTTTGCACCTCACTTATGCAGGGCAGTAACGGCGGACCCTGCGGCCAGGTGCTGCTGGTGACAAGTTCGGTCCCGGGCGAAGGCAAGAGCATGCTCAGCGCGAATCTCGCGATCGTTTTCGCGCAGCGCGGCAAGAGGGTTTTGCTGGTAGACGGCGACCTGCGCACACCGGTGCTGCACCAATGCCTGCATATGGACCACAGCCGGGGGCTCAGCTCCCTGCTGGACGCCGAGAATATTGACGACGTAGCGGCGGCGACGCAAACGCCCATCGCCTCGATTCCCAACCTCGATGTGCTGCCGGCCGGTCCTCTGCCCGACTATCCCGCAGAACTGCTGGCCACCGACAACATGGCTGAGTTGGTGCGCAAATGGCGCAGGATGTACGACTACATCATCATCGACGGTGCACCCATTTTGCCGGTGACCGACTCCGCTGTGCTTAGCCGGGATGCCGACTTCACCTTGGTAGTAGCTCGCTACAACAAGACCGACCGCAGATCGCTGGAACGGACCTGCCTGATCTTGCGCTCACAAGGGGTTCGCCGGCTTGGCTTGGTATTGAACGGTGTGAAAGCTTCCGGGGCTGCCCAGTACCAGTATTACGGTTACAAACCGCAGCCTTACACCCAGACCCCGACCAGGAGCAACCAGCATGCGTAGACACCAGTCGATTGGCGCTTTCCTTTTACTTGGAACACTTGCCGTTCCCTGTTTCGCGCAACAAGAGAGCCTGCTTATCGGGCCGGGGGACCTGATTCAGGTAGACGTGATGGAGACCCCTGAAATGCAGCAACAGGTGCGCGTCACCGATGACGGCTCGGTGCCGCTCGCCTATCTGGGGAACATTCATGTGGGCGGCGAAACGCCTGCCTTGGCCGCCGCAACTATCCAGAAGGCGCTGATTGACAAGAAAGTTATGCGTCAGCCTCAAGTAACCGTCAGGATCCAGGAATTGGCCACCCAGGATGTGTCCGTACTGGGCCAGGTGCGTACGCCCGGCACTTATCCCATCACCACGCCACAGACCATTCTGAAAGTTCTCGCTATGGCAGGTGGCCTGAGTGAGACAGCGGATCGTAATGTAACTGTGAAGCGCCACCGATCGACCGAGCAAATTAAATATAACGTCTCCAACAAGGCCGATGTGGCCCTATCCGATGTGGTCATGGTCTACCCGGGCGACACGGTTTTGGTGTCCAAGGCCCCCGTGGTGTACGTGCTGGGCGACGTAAACAGGCCGGGCGGGTACTCCATTGCCACGAATGACGAACGCCTGAGCGTGTTGCAGGTGATGGCGCTGGCGGGCTCCGCCAGCAAGACATCGGTGAAATCTCATGTTGTCCTGCTCCGCACCACCGACCACGGCCAGGTGCAACTGCCCATTCAGCTGAGTGACATCGAGAAGGGTAAAAAGGCCGACGTAGCGCTTCAGGCCAACGATATAGTCTATGTGCCCTTCAGCTGGATGAAGAATTTGGCCCTGGACGCTGGGTCCATTACTGCTTCCACCGCCGGCGCGGCTGTGTACGCCCACTAATGAACAGCTTCCTCGCAGTAGCGATAGCGGTCTCCCTTTTGGCTGCGCCGGCGAATGCCATGCAGGCTGGAGCTCCCATGGCGAGGATGGAGGTATCAGCCAAGGTGATGGAGGCTAACTGTATCACCATGGTGAGTCCGATGGCGCCAGCCGACTTGCTGCAAGCTTCCTTTGTCGTATTGCGCGTGGTGATATCGAAAACCGGAAATGTCTTTCCTATAAGTGCGGTTTCGGGGCCATCCTCGCTGCAAGCTGAGGCGATGAATGCGGTGAGGTTGTGGCGATACAAACCGTTCGTGCGTGACGACGAGACCCTAAATGTAACCACAGAGGTGCGGGTTTTCTTCACCCCGGGAACACCGGGCGGGATGGTGAGCCACCCCAAACATGTAACAGGCATGCAATAACGGAGATTCCTCTATGCCGAGATTTAGCCTGATCGTTCCTACCATGGGACGCACCACGGAACTGTCTGAGCTTTTCGCATCCGTCGTCAACCAAAAGCGCGGGGACGTGGAACTCATTGTGGTGGATCAAAACGATGACGATCGCGTTGTTCCTTTACTGCAAGCAATGACTGGCGAAATCGCTGTTCTGCACTTGAGAATGAAAGAGAAAAACCGGTCCAAGGCGCGCAATGCCGGGTTGGAAGCCTCTACTGGAGACATTATCGCGTTCCCCGATGATGATTGCTGGTACCCCTCTTCCCTGCTGGACCAAGTAGATGACTGGTTCCGGAAAAACAACGAATACGCTGTGCTGGCGGTCGGGGCTCTGGACAACGACGGAATATCAAGCGGGAACCGCTGGATTCAGGACGCCTGCGATATCAGCCCCATCAACGCGCTGCGAACGACCTTTTGCTCAAGCCTTTTTATTTCAGGCCTGGCGCGTAGCCGGAGACCGCGCTTCGATCCGAGGCTAGACACCGGCGAGGAAACCGACTATATCCTGCTTTTGTTCGCGACCGGCTTTCGGGGACGATTTGACCGCTCCATGCACATCCATCATCCGCGGCGCGACATGCTGAGCGGCACTGTCTCGCGGGAACGGGCAAGACACTACGGCTCCCGTATGGGCTACGTGGTACGCCGTCACTCGCTCTTCATGCTCGGGCTTGGTTTGGTCAGCTACGACTTGGCGCGTGCCCTGCTGGTTTCGGCGCGAGGCCAGTTTGTCGATGCGAGCTTTTGCTTCGCACATACCGGAGGCCTCTTGCGCGGCTTTATCCTGCCGGAGTCGATCTTTGAGTGAAGGAATAAGCCGGCGTTCCTTCCTATACGGCGGGAGTGCATTGTTGGCCGGCACGGCTGGCCTTAGGGCGACGCCAGCGCCCCCAGGGCACGATACCGCTGCATTGAAGCGAGCGGCGCACGATAGCGGCAAAATCCTGGGGACGTTTACCGTGCAGCATCAGTTGGTTTACGACCCGGTGGGCGCAGGGATCATTGCCAATACTTTTTCGCTGATCGCCGACGGCAACGACTTGAAGTTCTCACAATTTCTGCGTCCCACGCCCGATACGTGGAATTTTTCTTTCGGCGACACAGCCGTTTCCTGGGCGGAACAGCATGGCCTGCTCTTTCGCGGCCACTGCCTGGTTTGGTGGAATGCCTTACCCGATTGGTTCGCAGGGTATGTAACGCCGGCAAATGCAAAGCAAGTGATGACAGAGCACATTACGCGGGTGGTGAAGCATTACTCCGGCCGCGTGTACTCGTGGGATGTAGTCAATGAGCCGATCTTCGCGGACCACCGGCCCGACGGGTTGCGGCGCAAACCGTGGCTCGACTTTGTCGGGCCAGACTACATCGATATTGCCTTTCAGACCGCGCATGCCGCCGATCCAAAAGCGCGCCTGGTGTTGAATGAGTGCTACATCGAGCACGACACGGCAGAGGAAATCGGCCGCCGGGAATCTCTTTTCGACCTGCTGACACGGCTGAAGCGCGCAGGAGTTCCGATCGCCGCGCTTGGCGTCCAAGGACACTTGCGGGGCAACACGCCTTTGGACAAACCCGGCATGAACAGGTTCCTCAAACAGGTGCAAGACCTTGGATTGGAGATCATGGTTACCGAACTCGATGTAGACGATGTGGACGTTTCCGGACCGATGATCGATCAGACCGTAGCCCGTAAGTATGGCGAGTTCATCGACCTCGTAGGACCGTTCGTCAAAGTCATCACGCTCGAGGAGTTGAATGATGAACCGGGTTTGCCCAAGAGGCCGGATGGTCTCGAGTCGCGCCCAAACCTGTTCGATGTGGACTATCGGCCAAAACCCGCTTACAGCAGCACGGTGAAGGCACTGACGGCCTTACGGGGGCAAAAGGGATGAGCACATATCCGCCAAAGTGGCATTTCGCCCAGGCGCCTGGCTCATCTGTCCGTGTCTGGCCGTTCCAGGTTCCGCTCGCTTAGTAGCGAGGCCTCGGAAGCGCCGATTTCTCAGCAAATTCTTACCTGGCTGCTGTTTTGGACGCTGCTCAGCTTAATCGCCAGGCAGTGGGTCTATATCGCTGGACCTGCGCGGACCTCGATCTCATACCAGAGCGGCTACGCCGGGGGCTTGACACGCGGCGCACACATCTGGCTCTACCTTCACATTTTTCTTTTCTTCTCCTTTGTGACGGTGGGCTACCGCGAAGTTTTGCAGCGTGGTGAGAAAAAATCTGGCGATCCCGCTGATGCTGGGGCTTGCCGTGGCGTCTGCAAGGTGGTCGGCCTCCGCACAGATCACGCTGCAGATGTGCATACAAGTCGGCTTGTGCACACTGTTTGCCTGCTACCTGAGTGTCCGGTACACGGCCGAGCGGCTTATGCAGTTGATGATGTTCATGGGGGTCGTCGCCGGTCTGCTGGACATTCTGTTCGTGTTCGCGCTTCCTTCCTACGGTCTTTTCCAAGGATATGGCGGAGCGGCTTGGCAGGGCATTTGTAACCACAAAAACACGCTCGGCATCAGTTGGTGCTTTCTTACTTTCCCCGGTTTTCTTCACTGACGCTTACAGCCTCTGGCGCAAGATAGCGTACGGTGCGCTGCAGGTGTTTCTCATCTTCATGAGCCAATCTCGCGGCGCCTGGGGCTACACAATCGGCATGATCCTTTTCATCGGCTGGATGCACCTTCTGAGACGAGTCAGAGGCCGCGAACTGACACTCATGATCGTGTTCTCAAGCATGGCCATGTTCGCAGTGGGGGTCTCCATCGTCTACTTCTGGCCCGCAATTAACGCTGCTACTGGGTAAAGACTCATCCATGACCGGGCGGACGGAGATCTACTCCGAGGTGTGGCAGACCATCTTGAAGCGTCCCTGGTTTGGGTATGGTTTCGGAGGCTTCTGGTTTCCGGGCAGCCTCGAATCGCAGCGCATCGGCATCGCGATCGGTTGGCCAGGCATTGGGTACGCAGAAAATGGGGTGCTGGAATTAGCGCTTCAGATGGGACTTGTTGGCGTGGCCATCGTCTTTTGGTTTATATTCCGCGCCTTTTTTCAAGGGTCTGCGGCTGCTGCGTTCCCCGTACTACTCGCCCCGCGTTGGCTGGTTTCTTTCGATCCTGGTGATTGCGCCTTCACCAACATTGACGCTGGATGGTTCATGAGCTCGGACACGTTGGATTGGGTACTGATCGTCATCGCTTGTGTCGGTCTGAATCGGGAGACGACAAACGCGCTCACGCGATAGTTTCTTATCGAATGGACGTTGATGTTCTGCAGCTGCGTGAAAATTGGTGAAAATCCGGATTTTGGGATAGAGCTTTCCGACAGACGTACGTCGAATTCACTATGTCCTCCGGGGCTAAGCAGATTTTATTTTCAAACATGAGTTTTTCCGCGGGCCTGAAGGCCCGACCGTGTCCCGGGAAGGGAGAGGCCTTGCTGAAAAAAAACATTCCACAGCTGGATGGTATGCGAGGTCTGGCGGTCTTTCTTGTGCTGCTTGCCCACTCGGCGATTGCCTTTACCCGCGTTCCCGCCTTCAGTTGGATCGACAATTATGGAAGCCTGGGAGTTCAACTTTTCTTTGTGCTTTCAGGTTTCCTGATCACGCGCATCCTGCTCGAGACCAAAGATACTCCCAACTTTTTCCGCAATTTTTTTGTCCGCCGGGCGCTCAGGATTTATCCCCTTTATTACGCGCTGTTGTTTTTCGTCATGTTCTCGGGGGTGGTGCACCAGCACGCAGTCCGCTGGTGGCCCTACATCTTCTATCTCTCCAACATCGTCTACGGACACACCGTGGAGCCATCTCCTCTGGCGCCGGTATGGTCGCTTGCGGTGGAAGAACAGTTCTATTTAGTGTGGCCGTTCGTGGTTAGCGTAATTTCGCGCCGCGCACTGGAACGGCTTTGCGTCGCCATGATCGTCGGCGCGATCTGTCTCCGGCTCACCGGTGCGCTGCAATTCCACAACACGCTTTTACAGTTGGATGCTTTGGGCGCTGGGGCCCTGATTGCTTGCCGTTGGGACAAAATTGCCTCCTGGCGTCCCTACGCTGTTTTGTCGCCTGTCTTCTTCCGCTCGGCCTCACCCTGCCCATCGGATTTTGGAATAACGTGTCGCAGACCGTACAAGCGATGGGCGGAGCTGCTCTGCTGATCGTTTTGTTAGACGACAAAATCCTCATTTCGCGGATATTTTCCACCCCGGCTCTACGCTATTTGGGCAAAATCAGTTATGGCGTCTACTTGCTCCATTCGGTGGTGTGTGCCTGGTTCCTCCGCTCCCGCATCGGAATTCGAGCGATCGAGAGCGGCTCCTTACTTGTCGCAATCCTCTGTTTAGTCGGCGAATTTGCCATCGTGGTGGTGATCGCGACGCTCTCTTTCTACTTTTTCGAGAGCCCTCTATTTCGGCTTAAAAAATACTTCGAACCGGAAAAACCAAAAGCCACCAAAAACGAGAGAATGGAAGTGCATTCGCTCGTGGTAGAAGCGTAGGCCACCGGTACCAACAAAGTAACCCGTCACTTGTGAGCCCTTGCATTCGCATAGACATGCGACCCTGCATTCGGCACAATGAAATTTATACCTACCCGCGGGAGCCCAGATATGGGGTTAAGTGGAAGAACCGCAGTTATTCATTCCTTACTATCCGAAAAACCTGCTCGATTGTTGGACGTTGGCTGTGGCCCTATTACTTCGGATTACCCATTTGCGGACAAGGCCCAGCGCGTAACCTGTGTTGACTGGAACCTGAAAACACCCATCTCGCTCCCTTCCCACATCGAGTGTTTATGTGCGGACTTTACCTCGATGGAATTGCCGCCGGAATCGTATGACTCGGTGATTGCGGCGGACGTATTCGAACACATCCTGTTGGAACAAGAGTCCGTGTTCGTGGATAAATGTGTCTCGGCTCTTCGGCCGGGCGGCAGCATGATTATTTCCGTTCCTCACCGCGGAACCTTTGCCTGCCTTGATCCATACCAGGTAAAGCCGACGATTCACCGGATACTCTCGCGCTTGGGCTTGTATAAGGGCGTTCATAACGGCTTTTGCGACATTCGCAAGGGTCACAAGCATTATTCGCTGGAGGAACTCAAGCTAAAATTCAGCGCACTCAAGGTCTCCAAAGTGGTTTATTTTGGATATCTTTTCGATCCCCTGTGTTCCTGGGCAATAGCCCTCTCCAGAGGCACAGGCAAAATACCTGGATTTTCATGGCTTCAGCGAGCGCTTAGCAGAGAGCTTGATCGGGACTATGGGCGGCGTTCCTTCAATATCGTTGTCAGTTTCACCAAACCCTAAACAACCTGCACGCGCACGTCCAGCCATCCGATTTGTCTGTGTCTTCGTCCCAGCAATATCGACTTTCAACATCGCAAAGGAAATGGTCATGTTAAAAATTGGTTATGACGCCGAAGCATTCCTGGCTCCAAACGGAGGCCTCGGTAAGGGACTCAGTTGCGCAATCTGCTTGGCCCGCGCATCATAATTTCGCCGGTTTCGCCTCCACAGCTCCCAATCACTCCGGCATGAAGCTCATCCAGGAAGGATCTCACCGGCATCGCATTTGGCAGCAGGTATCGCTGCCCAGCCTTTTGCGTAGGCACAAGATCGATCTGTTCCTCGCACCAGAAAATACCGCACCCTTCTTCCTTCCCTCGTCGGTGCGCCTCATCCTGGTTCTACACGACACCATTCCTCTGCAAGGCTTTCAGCAGCGCGATCTTAAACCGAGGCTGATGGATGTATATCTGCGCAAGCAGATACCTTCCTCGGTGTCACGGGCCGAAGTAATTCTTACCGTCTCGGAATATTCACGTTCGCAAATTCTCCGCGTGTTTCCGAAGGCGAACGTCCGGGTGATCCCCTGCACTATTCCCGAGATCTGGTTTGCGCCGGCTCCCTTGAGAGACGCGGAAAACTTTCTCCTCATGGTCACCTCCGAAGCCCCACACAAAAATGCCCCGGGTGCGCTTGCCGGTTATGCGCAATATGTCGATCTTGCCCGAACCGCGCCGGTGCCGGTGAAAATTGTGGGGCTTTCGGGAGAACTCGACTACTATCGACACATGGCGGGTGAGCTTGGTATCGCCAGCCTGGTTACCTTTATGCCCTTTTTGGCCGAGGCGGAGCTTCGGGACCTCTATCGCCACGCTCGCGCGGTCATCGTTCCTTCGTTTGCCGAAGGCTTTGGTATCCCTCTGCTCGAAGCCATGGCCAGTGGAACCCCGGTTTTGACGTCGAATGTGACCTCGCTGCCCGAAGTGGGGGGGGATGCCCCCTACTATTTCGACCCTCACGACCCGGCCGAAATCGCGTCGGCAATTGCCACTGTGATGAGTGACGAGTCCCTGCAGCAAGACATGGCGAGCCGCGGAATCGAACGCGCCCGCGCGTTTCATCCCTCTGTTGTCTCGAAGCTGGTGGACGATTTCTGGCGCGAGGTGGCCCATGTCTGAAGTCGGGAAGGTGACTCATCTTTGCGGAGCGGGTGCTGCCGTCGACCCAGACTTTCATTCCTGCGCAGGTAAATCTGCTTCATAACTTTGCTGCCGACTTATGCCGGCCTGCTGCCGGCGGAAAAGAACTTCGACCTCGGCCAAAAGCCTATTTTGTTGCGAGCCGACCGATCCCGCGTCTCCAGAGTCGCACGCGAGTTTTACCGCTGGACCGGGTTAGGATCCGACTATCACCCTCGTCTGAAAGACGTGGATGCGAACCTGATCCATGCTCATTTTGCCGAAGGAGGGCCGGCTGCCCTTTTTCTGAGCAAGCGGTTCAATCTTCCCTTGATCCTTCACTTGTGGGGTGGGGCAGAGTTAATGACCGATGCCAGTCTGCGCAGCAAGTGTTATCAATGGCCATTCCTCGCTCATCGCCGCAGTTTGTGGAAGCGGGCCTCGGCGTTTCTCTGTTGTTCCGCTTATGTCCGGCGAGTGTGCGTTGAAGGCAGGCTTTCCCCAAGACAAGCTGCTCGTCCACTATGCCGGGCTAGATTGCAAGACATTCACTCCTGAACTGCCGTCAGCCGAAAAAGATCCGGAGCTTGTCCTTTTTGTTGGGCGGCTGGTCGAGTACAAGGGCTGCGACTACCTCCTCCGCGCTATGCAAATGGTGCAGCGCGAGCGCCCGGAGGCCCGCCTGGTCGTCATCGGTGACGGCACTGCGCGGGGCGATCTGGAACAGCTTGCCAGGTCCCTCAAAATCAAATGCGATTTTCTGGGAGAGATGAAATCGCCTGAGATTCGTTGCTGGTTGGAAAAAGCTCGCGTGTTTTGTGCGCCCAGCGTCACTCTGCCGGACGGCCTGAGCGAAGCCTTTGGTGTCGTCTTTCTCGAAGCGCAGTCGATGGGGGTACCGGTGGTCAGTTTTCGCCATGGAGGCATCCCTGAGACTATGCGGGAAGGGGTGACCGGACTGCTCGCCGATGAACGCGACGTAGAGGATTGGCGGCCCACTTGCTGAGATATTTGAGCGACGATTCCTTCTGGAGCCAGTCTCGCGGGCAGGGAATGCAGTGGGTGCGGGGCAATTTCGACAATGCTGTGCAAGTCAGCAAAACTCGAAGATATCTATCGCCGGACGATCGCCGGTTTCCGATCCCGAAGAATTTGAACAGTCGATACAGAGCGCCTGAGATGCCGAATGTTTTGATCTTTAAAGAGACGCTTCTTCCTCCGTCGGAGACTTTTATTCTTGCGCAAATGGGCGCGCTTAGCAGGTTTTCCCCCCATCTTGTAGGTTTGGAGCCTGCACGCAGAGGTCTTCCGCTGGACAAGCCGCCGCTCTTGCTATCACCTCGTCCGTCGAAACCGGCTGACCTTAGAGCCAAATTCTACCGGCGCATTGCGGTTGCTCCCTTGTTCCACCGCGAGTGAAGCACCTGCAGCCCGACTTGCTTCACGCCCATTTTGCCAGTGGCGGCAAGACGCTGCTCCCTTTACAGAAGGCGCTTCGGTGTCCGCTCATTGTGACCCTTCATGGCGGTTCCTGCGTTCCCATTCAAGAACCGCGAATTGGCGTTTACCGGGAGCTCGCCGAGAAGGGAAATCTTTTCTCTGCGTTTCGGACTTTATGCGCAAACAGGCAATCGAAGCCGGATTCCCCGCGGAGAAGTTGCTGGTTCACTATATGGGTATCGATCGATCGCTCTTCTTTCCACCGCCCGAACCAGCTGAACCAGACTCCGTTGTGTTTGTTGGCAGGCTGGTTGAAATGAAGGGTTGTGAGTATGTGCTACGCGCCATGCAGGCGGTTCAGGCGAAAAGACCGGCAACCGAACTGACGATCATTGGTGATGGGCCTTTGCGACCCGAGTTGGAGCGGCTCGCTACGGAGCTTCAAGTGAAGTGCAAATTTTTGGGAGCGCAATCCTCCGCCGCCAGTCCGGCAGACGCTACAAAAATCTCGTCTTTTATGTCTGCCCAGTGTGACAACATGGGATGGACATGTTGAGGGATTAGGCATGGTATTGCTGGAGGCGCAAGCCATGGGTGTACCGGTTGTAAGCACCTTTCATGCAGGGATACCGGAGGCCGTGGCCCATGGCGTTACCGGCACCCTGGTTCCGGAAAGAGACAGTGAAAAGCTAGCCGCAGCCATCCTGCAGTTGCTTGAAGACCATGACTTATGGCAGCGCTATCACCTCGCTGCCCAACGCTTTATCGCCGCAAATTCGACTTCACAAACAAACAGCCCTGTTAGAGGACATTTACGCCGACATGCTTGCCGGGCGAACGCCCCGTTCAGAAATAGGCCGGTCTTACAGACTGCGGAAGAACCTAGCTTCGCATCGGGCAGTCCCGCGGCGCATGCCTGAGATCGACAGAATTTTCGTCTTTGCAGAGCGACGTGCTGCCATCGACTCAGACGTTTATTCCCGCACAGGTGGATCTGCTTCAAAATTTCGCCTCCACCTATGCCGGCCTATTGCCGGCAGAGAAGAATCTCGATCTCGGCCAAAAACCAATTTTGCTGCGAAGCGACCGGTCCGCAGTCTCCAGAGCTGCGTCGCGAGTTTTATCGCTGGACCGGGATCGGGCACAACTATCACGCTCACTTGCGAGAATTGGACGCGACCCTGATCCATGCGCACTTTGCCGAGGGAGGGCCGCCCGCCCTCTTTCTTAGCAAGCGGCTCAATCTTCCGCTGATCCTTCATCTGCATGGTGGAGCAGAGCTGATGACAGATGCAGATCTGCGCAGCAGGTGGTATCAGTGGCCGTTCCTCGCTCATCGGCGCAACTTGTGGAGACGGGCTTCGGCTTTTGTATGTGTTTCCGAATATAGCCGGCGGTCCGCGTTAAAAGCCGGATTTCCCAGGGAAAAGTTGCTTGTGCACTTCGCGGGATTAGATTGTAAGGCGTTCGCACCCAAATTGCCGCTCGCTGAGAAAGATCAGGAGTTGGTGCTTTTTGTTGGCCGCCTGATCGAATACAAGGGCGTCGACTACCTCATCCGCGCCATGCAATTGGTCCAGCGGCAACGTCCCGGGACCCACTTGGTCGTGATCGGTGACGGAAGGTGCCGCGAGCAACTGGAGCTACTTGCCAAGTCCCTGGAGATCAGGTGCGCCTTTCTGGGAGAGCTAAAACCGGCAGAGTTACGTTATGGCTCGAAAAAGCCCGCGTCTTTTGCGGGCCGAGCGTGACCCTCCCGGATGGTCAGAGCGAAGCGTTCGGAATTGTTTTCCTCGAAGCACAGTCGATGGGGGTTCCGGTGGTGAGTTTTCGTCATGGGGGCATTCCTGAAACCATGCGTGAAGGGGTGACAGGACTGCTTGCCGATGAAGGCGACGTGCAAGGGTTGGCGGACCAGCTACTGCGGTATCTAAGTGACGACAAATTCTGGAGCCAGTCTCGCGAGCAAGGAATGCGCTGGGTGCGCTCCAACTTCGACAATGCTGTTCAGGCGGCCAAGCTCGAAGAAATCTATCGCCGGACTATCTCCGGTTTCCGTTCCACAGCAATTTGAGCAGTCAATTTGAGCAGTGAATGGAATGCTGCACGTTTGCATCTTCCCAGAACGCCAGGCTGGAGTGGCTTACTCCGCCATCTGAAGCACCGGCATGGGTCGCCTGCTGAGATAAATGAGTGCCGCCCAATTCATCACGCCGAGGGCTCCGTCCGTTGCCAGTGATGCCCACGCGGCGCCCCACCAGGAGTACCTCGGGACCAGATACAGGTTGAGAGCAAGATTGCCGCCCGCAGCGATCGACTGCGATACCAGGCGAAATTTTTGCAGCCCTGCTCCGGCAATCGCGTCGCCTGCACTGAGGTGAAAGCAGCGGAAAAATGGGATGAGGCATAACCACCGCAACGCCGTGACCGACTCCGCATAGGACTTGCCAACCAGATGCGGGATGATCGGAGCGCAGAGGAACATCGCGGCCGAAATCCCGAAACCCAGCGCCGCGGTCCGCTTGAGGAGTTGCCGGGCTAGAGGGACAGTGGCAGCAATGCCGTTCACGCCCTCGCGAAAGAAACGCGGAAAGGCAGCCGTCACAATGGCCATGATCGGCATCGTCCCGATGTTGACCACGCGATAAGCCATCGAGTAGATACCGTTGGCCCGGTTCATCCCGTAATGGGAGATCACAACCTTGTCAATATCGTTGTACACCGCGGTGGTCGATCCGGAGATGGCAAAGACGAAGCCTTCTGCCGCACGTTTTACCAACAGCGACGGTGAAAATGACGGAAGCCCAAAGAACCTGGTTACGATGGCAAAAGCGGTGGCAGCCGAAATAAAAGAGACAACCAAAGATGCAATTGCCCACTGCCAGGCAGACGCCCTGCCCAAGGTCAGCATCATGCCCGCAGCCAGCAGACAGCGCGAGATGTTCCCCAGAAGGGTGAGCATTGCGCTGTATTTCATCTTTTCGAAGGTCTGAAAGACTTGGCCGGCGCAGCCGCTGAGTTGGCCAAACAAGCAGTCGGCGATGGCAATGGGGAATAACAACGGCACGCTTTCCGCGCCCACCAACCAGCGGCCAGACAAGGTGATGGCGGCAGACAGCAGCAAGCCGAGCAGGAACACCGACATGAGGATGTTGCCCCAATAAATGCGGAACCGGCTGTGATCGGGACTGACATAGCGCAGGAACAGGAGACCGGAACCCAAGGTGCTGTACTGGCTCACCACGGCTACCAGGGCGGCGGCACCCGCCAGCAACCCATACTGCCGGGTGCCCAGCAAGCGCGCCAGCGCGATGAAATAAAAAGCTTGCGCTACGAATGAGAGGCCCTGGCCGGCAAACAACCAGGAGGCATTCCGTACCAGAGGACTCTTCCGCGCACGGATTACGAATTTTCCGATCACAGGGGAGTCACATTTCCTTTTGGTTCAAGGCTATCACCCCGCGAGCACGCGAAGATCGCGGAAGATGCACAGCAGCCCATGACCCACAGCCTCCAGGCTGGTTATCGGCAGACCTTCAGGGCTGGGCACGGGCATCACGAAGATATCCGCGCGAAGAAACCAGGTTAGGAGGCTCTCAACGTCGAGAGACCATTTTGGTGGGCGAATAACAAAAGTTCTGTGCGATCGGCCAGGCCCAGCTTGCGGTAGATCGAGGTAAGGTGGTGGGCGACCGTGGCATCGCTGATGTAGAGCTTGCGGGCAATTTCCTTGTTGCGCATGCCCTCGCATATACGGCCGATGATCTGATTCTCTCGTCCGGTGAGGGAGGAAATTTTCGCCACTTCCGGAGGAATCTCGCTGGGTCTGCGCTTCACAAAGGTGCTCAGCATGCGGTGAGTCAAAGCGCGATCAAAGCACAGTTCTCCGCGGGAAACAGCCCTTATCGATCGCGTGATCAATTCCGGGGTGCACTGCTTCAACAAAACACCCCTGGCTCCGTTGCGCAGGGCGATCTCATGAAAATCCAGATTTGGGTTGCCGGTGAAGACGATCACCTTTACATCCGCGTGCTGCTCGAGCATGGCGTGCAATTGCCGGGGTAGATGGTCGGGATGAGTCTCGCAACCGAAAAGCACGACATCGGGTTTTTTCAACGGCAGCTGCGACAACAAGTCGGCCGCGCGCGTGCACTCGGCCACGACCACGATCTCTTCGCAGGGCGCGAGGGCCTGCCGCATACCGGCCAGCAGCACAGGATAGTCGTCGGCGATGGCAATATTCACGGCACCGTCTTGCTGCTTAACCGCGAACATTTTGGAATCATAAGTGGTTGGGTACATGCGTTGGCTCCCTCAAGGGCAAGTCACCGTATGGCAATAAGACACAAGCCGAAGGAGAGGGGAACTTTTCCGTCAACCGAGCGGACCGGTCTTCGCAGCCACTTTGGAGTGGATTCAAACCAGGAAAAACATTTTCCTGGCGACAATTATTGTGGAGGCACAAGCCCCATTTGAACGGGACTAAATTGTGAATGCTGCCAGTTCCATATCCAACTCAGGGTTGGAGCTGCTTACGAGATGAGCTTAGCCCAGACGGGATACTTGATCAAAAATAAAATAACCACTTGGTCACTACTTTCGTAATGGGTACCCACTCTTGCAATAGCAACCTTGGACCCCGATTTGCGCATGCGCCCAGCATTACGACCGTTCGCAAACCTCGTTTGTTTTACCGGAGGGTGACAAGCGCTGCGATTGTCACCCTGCCAGCACGCGAAGATATGCGTCGCGCACGGTGCCCTCGTTATAACGCTCGGCGACGATGCGATGAGCTTCCTCAGCATACTCGCAACGCTTCTGAGGAGAATCGAGGATGAGACGCAAGCCGGCCAACAGGCTCGCGGCGTCCCCGCGGCGGAACAAATAGGCGGCCTTGCCATCATCGGTAATCTCGCGATGCACGCCAAGATCGCTGAAGACGCATGGAATGCCGTGACCCATCGCTTCGAGGCATACCATGGGTAGACCTTCCGGGCCCATGGAGGGCATCACGAATATGTCCGCATTCTCATAGAAGCTTTCCAGATTGCGCTGAAAGCCCGCGAACCGCACGTTGGGCATATCCGAAGCCATTTTCTCCAGCTCCGCCCGATAGCCTCCCTCGCCCACGACGGTAAGCTCGACCTGGGGCAGGCTGCGCACGGCCTCCACCAGCAGATGGACTCCCTTGTAGTGCTCGAGCCGCGAGGCGCAGAGCACACGGGCACGCGATGGCAGATGAAGCGGAGGGTTGAACGGCGCTTGTCCAGCCACCCAATTGGCAATCACCGAATAGCGCGTATCCGGCAATACCGGTTGGACGCTTTCGGCCACAGCTTCTGAGACGCAAACCACATGGGTGGTGAGGTGCACGCTCCAGCGCGCCATCTTGCGCGCCAGCAGTTTCACCGGCTGCCGCACCCAGCTGTAAAGCTCAATTTCAAACGGTCCGTGCCGGGTGTACACGGCGGAGCGCCCGAGCAACCGTGCGGGAAAGAGCAGGACGCTGTCCAGGAAACCATTCAACTGCACAGTGTGAATGCGGTACCGCAGCAGGAGCAGCGGGACCACGAGGAGTGTCGCCAGAAAGCGAAACGGCAGGAACTCTCCCATGAAATATGGGAGCCGAATCACTTTCACGTTTCGATCCGCTAGGCGCGTGCTCAACTCCGGATGCACGCACAGCACATACAGGTCTACATCCCCTGCGAGGAGATCCGCCAGGCTTACGAGATAGGTTTCGATGCCACCGAACTGTGGACCGCAATCAATCAGCAAGACCCGGCGTTTCAGATTTTTAGTATTTTTCCGCATCATAGGAATCTTCTTGTAGGAATGCACAGCTACGCCCAACTTTGGGAAGCATTCGTTATCAGACAAGTAGTTTGCGGTTGGCACGTCGACGAACCGTGACATGCTTCGGATTTAGCGGCTCGCGAAGCGAGCGGTGGGAAGATAGATGATTGAGGTATTATTCGCAACCGCCTATCGCTAAGCGTCACGATCCCGGTGCCAGAACCGGCTAACTAATTTGTAGCTTAGCCCAGGTCCCCAAGTCGATCAAACCTAAATACCACTAATGGATACTCTTTTGTAACGGGTACCCAATCTATAACCGGGGGCCACAACCCGCACCACTGGTAACTGTGCTTGTTTCCTTCGTGGGTAGCTGAGCGAGCATCGGCGAACCATCCACTCAAGCCACAAAAACGGCTTGCAGGCGAAACCAGAATTTTAGGCAAGGAGACGCATGTAGTCTGGCTCGTCAGCGATCGTCCGATAGCGAAAGGCTCGAACGATGACCCGGTCGCGTATATAGAAGATGCCCGGCATCTGGTCTCCATCTTCTTTGATCAAGCCGATGCCGTGTTTGAGGAGAGCGCCTTGGAGCCAAGCCTTCCAGACGTTGGGAATCAGCAATTGAAACAAGACGTTTTTACGCTGGAGCCCAAAAACCGGCAGGGCATAGAGCGAAGCATCTGGATTGCTGACTCGCTCGACATCCGAAAGATGGTAGTAGTCAAAGAAGGGCTTGGCTCGCTCCGGCGATCCGAGGTGGACGAAGACCGGGCGAATTCCCCGGGCATCCAGGGTCTCCCGGATTCTGGACACGTCTTCCAGAGTCTGACGGCAGAAGGAGCAGCCAAAGTGGCGGAGAAAGATCAGCAGGACGGGAGACTCATCGAGCAGCGCAAGCAGAGGCCGGCCAGACTCCGCGGAGTACGGTAGAAGCTCCGCGGCCATTTCTGCGCGCTCGCGATTTGCGGCCTGCGTGGTCATGCGCCCCTCTCTGGCCCCCAGAAGCAGCAGACCGTGACTGCGCTCGAGGATCGGCCCCGCGTTTAACAGTATCCTAAAAACCGATGCGGTGATTTTCACGCCGGTTTCATCGATTCTTCCAGGCGAAGGGTTCGATGCAACCGGTGGGCGAAAATCACCGCGTTTGTCGCTTCGGGTTGAGTGGGCGTACCGGCTACTCGCCTCCGTTCTGTTCCAGCATCAGCTGGTGAAACTGCGGAGTGGAACGCAGCGCGGCAAATTCCTTCTCTTTCATGATCAGTTTATTGTCATGAAAGCCGGCTTGCAGGGCCTTGCGCAGGCAGCTAACGGCTTCCTCCATCTTTCCCTGGGCAGCGTAGGTCTTGGCAAGGAAGTAGTTGACGGCGACCAGTTGCCGCCGCGAGCTGGTTTCCTCCACGATTTGGATCTGGTGGGGATCGAAGATGTTGGGATTTAGCTGCAGCGCCTGGTGGTAGGCCTCCATGCCTTGCTTGTATTTTTCGTCTGCGAAGTAGGAGGTGCCCAGGTTGCAGTAGGTGATGGCTGCATTTGGGGCATATTTGAGCGCCTGTTTGTAGGTGCGCTCCGCCTGCTTGTAGTCGTGTTGGCCGTGGTAAACAGCGGCGAGATTGTTGAGCGCTTCGGCATAACCAGGATTCATGACCAGCGCCTGCTGGTAATATTTCCGGGCCTGATCGAGTGCGAACATGTGGTGGTAGGCGACGCCGATTTTGTTCAGAAGCACAGCAGACCGCTGGGTCTCGCGTTGGTAAGACTCAAGGGCCGCAGCGTAGCTTCGATGAACCATGAGGAGATCGCCTTCAACTTCCGGCGAGAGCTCGAGGGTGGAGGGTGCGGTGGGTGTTTCTGTGGCGGACGGAGATGAGTTGGGGGTTGAGGCGAGGGTGGTGTGAGCACACACCACGAGGAGTACAGCAAACAAAAAGCAGAGGCCGGAGGACCTGCGACGTTGAAGGTCTCTCATTTCTGCCTCCTTTCCTGACGACAGGGTCAGATGGACGCGGAACCCATAGTACTCCTTAAAAATTGCGGTGATAGATCACACTTTTGCGTAAGAGTACCGCTCCAGCCATCCTTTCTGTTGATCGGCTAAAAATGCGGTCTCATCCAGGGCCTTCTTGCGCTGCTCGAACGAAAATGAACGGAAGCGGGACTGAGGCGTATCGGGGGGCGACACAGGTCATTGTCCAGGTCCACTTGCCAGCCGGTGTCGGTTGGTTTGATACTTGTGCATCATGGGTTTTGGCCGCCTCAACCTCATCGCTCGCCGACGCTGTTGCTGTATGCGCGTCCATCAGGCACAGGAGACCGGCTGAGAGGCTAAACGGTACCAGACCAGGTTTCCAGGGCCTGCGGTCCATCCGACTGCGGGCCTTTCGTTTGCAGCGAATTTCATTAGGAGAACGAAGATGTCAGAAACCAAGCAGCCGCATATCGCAACACTTGCCGTGCATGCCGGGCAGCAGCCCGATCCCTCCACGGGTTCGCGCGCCGTCCCCATTTACCAGACCACCTCTTACCTCTTTCAGGACGCCGATCACGCCGCCAGGCTTTTCGGTCTGCAGGAATTCGGGAACATTTACACCCGCATCATGAATCCGACCACAGACGTGTTCGAAAAGCGGATCGCCGCACTCGAAGGCGGAGCGGCTGCGCTGGCCACCTCCTCCGGCCAGGCAGCCGAAACGCTGGCCATTTTGACCCTGGCGGGCGCGGGAGACGAGATCGTCTCCACCACTTCCCTCTATGGCGGAACGTACAACCTGTTCCACTACACTCTGCCGCGGCTCGGCATTCACGTTCGTTTTGTGGATGCTGACGATTTTGACGGCTTGCGCAGCGCCATCAACGAGAAGACCAAGGCGGTCTACACCGAAACCCTGGGCAATCCCAAGCTCGACATTGCCGATGTGGAACGCCTGGCCAGTATCGCCCACGAGCACGGCGTGCCCCTGATGATCGACAATACCTCCGCCACCCCGATTCTTACCCGTCCCATCGAGTGGGGTGCGGACATTGTTGTGGAATCGGCTACCAAGTACATCGGCGGCCATGGAACGTCGATCGGCGGGGTCATCGTCGACGGCGGCAAATTCGATTGGAAGGCTTCGGGACGTTTTCGCGAGTTTGTTGAGCCCGACCCTTCGTATCACGGCCTATCCTATGTCGAGGCGTTCGGCCCGCTGGCCTTTATCCTCAAGGCCCGGGTGCAGGGCCTGCGCGATACCGGTGCTTCGATGGCGCCGTTTAATTCGTTCCTGTTTCTGCAGGGCTTGGAGACGCTGCACCTGCGGATGGAGCGCCACTCGCAGAACGCGCTGGCCGTGGCGAAGCATCTGGCCGATCACCCTGGCATCGAGTGGGTCAACTATCCTGGGCTTTCCTCCAGCAAGTATTACGCCCGGGCGAAGAAGTACATGCCGGAAGGCCAGAGTTCGCTGGTGACGTTTGGCATCAAGGGCGGCTTCGAGGCGGGCAAGACGCTGATCAATTCCCTGAAGCTGTTTTCGTTGCTGGCCAACATTGGCGATGCCAAGTCGCTAGTGATCCACCCCGCCTCTACCACCCATGCCCAGCTTACCGTCGACGAGCAGCGGGCCACCGGCGTTACGCCGGAACTGGTGCGGCTGTCGGTGGGCATTGAAGACGTCCGCGACCTGCTGGCTGACCTCAACGACGCCATCGAGGTAGCCAACGGGCATTCGGCGCGGCCGGTGGAAGAACTAAGCGCACGATGAGCTCGAGCGCTACATTGATTGCACCTAGTTTCGAGGGGGATTTCACTCCCGGGGAGCCTTTCTCCCTCGAAGCGGGTGGAGTGTTGCCGTCTCCGGTTCTCCGCTATGCCGTTTACGGGGAACCCAATGCGGCGGGCGACAATGTCATCTTCGTGGCCCACGCGCTGTCTGGCTCGGCGCGGGTGGCGGATTGGTGGCCTCGCCTGTTCTCTGACGGAGGTTTGTTTCACGGGCGCGGCGATTGCATTGTCGGGATCAACATGCTGGGGTCGTGTTATGGATCGACCGGGCCGGCTTCGATCGATCCGGTGAGCGGGCGTGCTTATGGACCGAACTTCCCCCTGGTTACCGTGCGCGATATCGTCAAGTTGCAGGCGCGGGTGCTGGAGCAGCTAAATATCCGTCGGCTCAAGCTGGTGATGGGCGCCTCGATCGGCGGTATGCAGGCTTTGCAGCTGGCGATCGAGTTTCCCGAGTTGGTGGAGCGGGCGATTTCCATTGGAGCAGCACCCCTGGGGGCTATGGGGCTGGGCCTAAATCATCTACAGCGGAAGATGATCCAGCTGGATCCGGCGTGGCAGGGGGGATTTTATCCGCCCGGCCTGCCACCGCGGGAGGGACTCGCGCTGGCCCGGGCTCTGGCAGTTTGCACCTATAAATCCGCGGAGTTGTTCGAGCAGCGATTTGATCGTAAGCCCGACCGGAGTGGTGGAAATCCCTGGGTGTCTGCTCATGAACGCGGGCTGGGGCTTACCGGTGAGCGATTCGACGTGGGGGGATATCTCGACTATCAGGGGGAAAAGTTCGTCGACCGGTTCGATGCGAATGCCTATCTGGCCATCACGAGGACGATGGATACGTTTGATCCCACGCCCGGGTTCAGCCGTATCCAGGCGGAGGTTCTGCTGGTAGGTATTTCGTCGGACTGGTTATTTCCTGCCGCGGAGATTGCCGCCATGGGAGTCCGCATGGAGGAGGCCGGCGTTCGTTGCCTGTACCGCGAGCTGCTTTCCGCCCACGGCCACGATGCATTTTTGGCGGAACCGGACGAGTTGGCGCGGCTGGTTCAACCTTTTCTGTGAAAGGAATTCGCGGGGATGGCAAAGCTACAGGACCAAACGAAATTGGACGGGTGCCCCATGTTCGCATCAGCGTACGTGAGCCGAAAAAGACGGGCGAAGCCCTGGGCGAAGCCCTTCAAACGCTTCTAGGCCTTTAGTGAAAGCATTCGAAGAATTTCATATTCGGCCCACGTACGCTGGTGCGAACATGGGGACCCATCGGGTTCGGTTTGGTCCTGAGGTTCTGTGCCCGCCCAGCTAGCCCATCAAGCCCAGGTAGGGATTACTTCCGAAATTTCCGAAGTTGGGGAAGACTTCGCGGACTTGGCTGTCCGAAAGACCCATCCAGCGACCCAGGGTGCCGCCGTATTGCTCGACGGCTGTGGTGGGAATCAGACGGCCCGCCCCCACGTCATTGGCCATATTCGCGCCTACGATCGGGTACTGGCCATAGATATTCTGACCGGCCACCGCTCCGCCCGCCACGATGTGGTGACTGCCCCAGCCGTGGTCGGTGCCGTCACTGTTTGCTGTGAGGGTACGGCCGAAGTCCGATACGGTGAACAGCGTCACCTGGCTGCTGAGGCCGGCCGTAATCATCAGCTGGTCGAAATATTCAAAGGCCGCTCCCAACTGGCTCAACAAAGTCGAAAGCCGCTTGGCCTGGGTATCATGCGTATCGAAGCCGCCTAGCTGCACAAAGAAGATCTGGCGGGTCACACCCAACGCCGTGCGGCCGGCCATGACGCGGGCGACCGTTTGCAGCGACTGGGCGAGTTGGTTGTCGGTAAGCTTTCCGGTCGCTGGATCTAAAAATTGAGGCGGGTTCGGCACTCCTGTTGGCCCAGCCGGCACCATCGCAGCGGCCAAGGCTGCCTGCGCCGCCAACGACCGGCGAACCACGACGGCATATTCCTTAGCGAAAAGGTTGGCGTTGTCCGCGCCAATAATCGTCTGCAACGCAGCCGTGCCCTCCGCGGAACCGAAAAGTGGATTGGTCAGCCCGTTGGCAGCCAGAGCGCCGGCTGCGCTGACGCGGAGCTGGAAAGCCGTCTGCCCGGCGAGAAACAGAGTGGTGCCGCTGGTGCTGATGCAGGTAAACGAGGCGTCGCTGTTCATGCTCTCGAGCAAGTCGGCCATGCGGCCGCCCCAGCCCCGATTGGCCCCGTCGGCGGCGATCGCCTCCCAGGCGTTGGTCTGATCAAAATGCGAGAACAGCGATCTGGGGAGAGGCACTGAATTGTTGTTGTACTGGGCCTTCGTGACCGGCTGAATCAAGGTGCCGGTGTTGGCCACGAGAGCCGCGCGACCGGCGTTGAAGAGATTCTGCACCCCGGTCAGGTAAGGGTTCAGAGCGAAGGTACGGCCCGACTGCGACGTGGTTGGGGTGATCGGCAACAAGTCACTCAACGCGTAGGCCAGTCCCGTAGCTCCACTCCGTGCCGCGGTGAAGGCGGCAAAGGAATCGGGGTCGGTCGCGATCAAAGTCCCGTGACCGTCGTTGCCGCCGGCCAGGTACACACACACCAGGGCCTGGTAGCCGGAGGGCGGGGGAGCAGTTTGCGAGGTCATCGCCGCCAGGGCACGCATGCTGTGCAGCGTGGGACTGGCCGAGACCCCGGCCATCGCTGCATAGGAAGCAGTCTTCATGAACTGCCGCCGCGAATGATCATTTTTCGTCATAAGCTCCTCATCGGTGCTGGATCAGTGCTGGGCCGTGTATTCCGGCGAGGCAACCGTTAGAAAGACAGCGGTTTGGGCGCGCGCCAGAAGCGCATTGTTCATCGCTGCAGGATCGCCTCCCGCGGGGACGGGGATAGCATTGACGGCGGCTAGAATCTGGCTCTGCAGGGTGGAAGACATCTGCCCCGCTAACAGGAGCAAGTTCACTCGATCCAGCAGTTGATCCGGCGTGTTGGCTAAATTGGTTTCGGTAGCCAACGTCATATAAATGTCCTGGTTGTTGCCGTAGCCCCCGGAGACTGCGGCTTGCATGCTGTTGAGATAGCCGATCACGGTGGTGACATCGGTGATTTCCATTTCCGGCGCGGTAAGGCCAGCCTGTTCAATGCTGGTGCCGGCCGGCACGAAGCCGGGAGCAAACCAGTTGAAGACGCTGGGGGAGCGCGAGGCCATTTCTCCGAACCCGTAAGCCGGATCGGACGTGTCGCCGGCATCGAAGGCGCCACTGCGCGACTCCGCGGTAAACGCCCGCGCCATGTGCGTGAAGCGAAGTATCGGCTCCTGCACCCGGCCATACGTGGAGGCGGCGGCCGTATTGGCATTGCGTGCCTCGTCATCCATCAGGATCGCGGTGATGACGGCCTGCATGTTTCCGCGGGTTCCCGTCCCGTCGTCCTGGAATACCGCCGCTACCCGCTGGACATAGGCCGGACTCGGATTGCTGGAGACCAGCCGCTGGATCAGCTGCTTACAAACAAACGACGGAGTGTTGGGATGATTGAAGAGCGCGTCGAGTGCCGTCTTCAGGTCGGCGTTTGGATCCGACGAACCGGCGGCGATGATGGTACCCAGAAAATCCTTTTCGGCAACGGAGTGATGCGTGGGATAAGCGACCATGGGCAGAAGATCCTGCCCGAATCCGGGGCCCGCATAGGAAGCGCCGTAGCCGGACCAGGCCTGACTGCTGGTGTTGCCGGCCATGTTCCAGCTAAAGCCGGTGAAGACTTTGGCGATCCCCATGACATCGTTATTGTTGTAGGTGGGGATGGGATTGCCGCTGCCATCGAGCTTCTGCGAGCCATCCGGGTTCAGTTGCCACAGACCTATGGTGAAGAGCTGCATCACCTCGCGGGCGTAGTTTTCGTCCGGGTCCACGGTGGAGTTGCCCTCATTGACGATGGACGATAAGTAGATCCCCATCTCGGGGCTTAGGGTGACATCCTCGAGAAGCTGGCGGAAGTTGCCAAAGGCGTCGTTGCCTAACATGTCGTAGTAGCTGGCCATGCCGCGCGGCATTTGTTGCAGCACTGCATCCTGGCTGGAGATGACGAAGAGCTCACTGAGCGCGAACTGCACCCGCTTACGCAAGGCATCTTTGCCGGTGAGCGCGGTGGCCCAGAACGGCTGCTCGAAATAGGCATCGCCGCTCGTCTGCAGGAATAGCTTCTGGTTGCAAGTAGCGTCGGTGGCTGCGCACGCCGGCTGATTGTTGAGCATGATCTCCCGCTCCGCATAGGGCTCGTGCAGCGTATTGGGGACTGCGAATTGCTCGGTGAACCAGGCGTTATAACCGATCGTCGAGAGGTGGTTGATGTCTGCCTGGGAGCCGCCAAACGTTGCCTGCATCAGAAAGCGAGAAGCATCCGCCAGCGGAACCAGCGGTGCCGGCGGTGTGCCCGGAACCTGCTCCACTACATCGGCAGAGATTGCGGCGCCTGGATTCGGATTGAGCACCTGCAGATCGAAGGGACCGGCCACATTGGGGTCAACCGTCGCGGTGAGTTGGGTACCGGAGACCCACTGCGTCGGAATCGGCGTGCCGTTCTCGAGCACGGTAGCGCCATTGATGAAGCTTGCCCCGGAGAGGGCTACGCCGCTCGAACCGATATTCACGGTCGAAGGTGTCGCCGTGAGCAGAATGGGCACAGGGTTGAGCACCTGCACGTTCACGATGGTGACAACGTTGGGATTGTCGACACTGGTGGCTTGGACAACGACCAGGTTTGGATTGGGAACCACCGCCGGCGCGGTATACACGCCTTGCGCATTGATGGTGCCGATCTGCGTGTTGCCCCCGGCTATGCCGTTCACCGTCCAGGTGAGCGCCGTATCCTGCGAGCCGGTCACAGTCGGGGTAATAGTGATGGTGTTGTTGACCCGGACGCTGGTTTCTGACGGCTGCAACTGGATCACAACCTGACCCGGCTGCACCAGCGCGTTGACGGCTTTGGAGGACGCCGAACCAGGATCGGGATTGGTGACGGTAACGGGATACGTGCCGGGAGTATTTTCTGTGACTACAGCAATCAGCTGGGTGCCCGACAGGTAGGTGGTGGGAACCGCTACGCCATTCCACAGGATCTGCGCACCGTAGACAAAGGCTGATCCGTTGACCACAATCTGCGCCTTACCCTCGGAGAATTGGCCGGGCGTGATCGTGGTAACGATGGGAATGGGATTGAGCACGGAGACGCCATAACTTCCCTGGGAGGGATAAATCTCGGCGGAGCTTCCGATGGTCACCTTGTTGTTGGGCAGGGGGACAACGGCCGGTGCGGTGTAGACGCCGGTGCTGGAAATGGTGCCGATCTCGGCATTACCGCCGGGAATTCCGTTCACCGACCAGGTGACCGGCGCCTCGGTTTTAAATTGCATGGTTTGCGTGACGCGCAGGTTGTTGCCGGTGGCCTCGATGGCCGACATCCTGGTGATAGCAGCCTGGTTAAGGCTAAATCCGCAACCCGTGATGATGCCGCTGACCGCGGTCAGACATAGGGCCGCTGCGCCTTTGCACACTTTTCTCGATGCGCTTACTGTACACATCTGCGCCTCCGCTCTCGACCGGGCTAGCTGGTAAAGGACTGGGCTCGGAAAGCGCGATGCTCGCCGTAGTTGACTGTTTTGAAAATACGCAAATTGTCCGCTCGCGAAAACGGTACTTTCGGGTGGTAATTTGCGTGTCGCAACTTGAAGCTGTGTGAGTTATTGGCTTCTGAGTTATGGTTGCGAGTTACGCGCGATTGGGGATGGTAACGTGGGCGAAGTCCCAGATCGCGTCCCTGGACTCCTGCTTTGTGCAGCGCATCCCACCCACATCGCGCAAAAAGCGCGAGATAGGGGGCACCCTTCTGTGTCTAGCCCTCAGCAAAAAGCAGCCTCGATGGGCTGCTTCTCTTACTCATTCGGAATTTTGAGGAAGGAGGTTCTACGTACTGAACAAAGAGGCGAGGTTGCTAAGGCGCAGTAGTTCCTTCACCCGGGGAGAGAGATTCAGCAACTCCAGCTTGATGTAGCCTTCCTTGAGCGCTGACACCTTGAGCCCAACCAAGGTTCCTAACCCGGAGCTATCCATGTAGCTCACATCGGTCAGGTCGAGGATGATGCGACCGCCCAGCGGGATCAGGGGCTTCACCGCTTCCTTGAGCTGACCCGCGGTCTCGCTGACCACCCGGCCGTGGCAAACAACAGTGGTAACGGGACCCGCGCTTTCATCTGGGGCCCTCTCGACTTCGTAATAAAAGAGGGTATCTGCCGTCGCCATTAGCTCTCCTTAGGTGGCTGGAACCTTGCGCAATACTTGCGCAATACTATTCTCGCTGTCCGAAGTTACAGCATTAATATTCTGTTACTGAAGCTCAGCACTGACAGATCCAGGCAGAAATAACGAAAACACCGTGCCTGTACGACGCCCGGACGTAGCAGAGCGCACACCAAGATGGCCCCCGTACTTCTCGATGAGTTCGCGAGAGACCCACAGCCCCAGTCCAGTTCCCGTATCCTTTTTGGTGGTGAAGAAGGGCTCGAAGATTCGGTCGATATTTTCAGAGCCGATGCCACAGCCGGTATCCGCCACCAGGATACGGACTCCCGGTGAAGCGAGGTCGCGGGGGTTGCGCACAGCACGCACCCGGACGCAAACAGCATCGCCCGGTGAACAAGCATCGAGGCTGTTGGCAAGAAGATTGGAGATTACCTGACGCAGTTCTCCGGCATTTCCCCAGGCCTTCTGCTCGGTTTCTATGTTCACGTGCAAGCTGACGTGTACCTGGGCTGCACGGAAAGAGTAGAAGTCGAAGACCTCCCGAATGACCACATCCGGGCGGAAAAGGGTGGCCGAAGAACTTTCCCGATAGAAGCCGAGAGATTGGCGCGTGATATGAGCAATCCTCTGCAGCTCGCGGTCGGCCTCGCTGAGATGCCTCCGGATTTTCTGCATATCCTCCTCACCGCGCGCCAGGTAAATGAGGTTGACCAAGCCCTCCAGAGGGTTGTTGACTTCATGGGCGATAGCTGCGGCCAGGCGCCCAGCAGACGCAAGTTTTTCCGCGCGCACGAGCGCCTGCTCAGAGGCGTAGCGTTCACTGATGTCGCGGAAGATGAGGACGATGCCGATCATGCGCTGGTCCTTGTCAAGGATGGGCGCAGCGCTGTCGTCGATATGGAATTCTTTTCCATCTTTACTGACCAGGATGGTGTGGTTGGCCAGGCCGACAATCTTACCCAACCTCTGGACAACCTCGACCGGGTTCTCCACAACTGCGCGTGTGCGCCGGTTCAAGATGACGAAAACGTTCGCCAAGGAAAGGCCGTGCGCCTCAGCCTCTTTCCACCCAGTAAGCTGCTCGGCGATTCCGTTCATGAAGACGACCTTGCCCGCGGGATCGCAGGCGATGACCGCGTCCCCGATGCTGCGAAGAGTGGTATTTAGCCATTGCTCCCGGGCATAGGACTCGTCCCGCCGACGCTGCACTTCCCTGATTTGCAGGTTGTAGGTTGCGGCAAGTTTCTGAAACAGCCGGCGGATTTCCCATGCCAGCAACGCGGCTAGAACAATGGCGAGCCCGATCAGCCCGTAGAGGCTCAGCCTATCGACACGGAGAGAGATAAAGGAACGGCTTGCCCGGATGCTGGTCTCATTTGCAAGGAAATCATCGGCGGCCGCGCGCACCGCGTCCATTTCGCGTTTACGCTCGAGCATCTGCGGCTCTATGTCAGACGCGGAAAGCGCAAACGTTTGGGCGACGGATTGCTGCCACATGCGGGCCGCCGTTTGTACGCGTTGCAACCTGGCCGTTTGTTCAGGATCACGTCTCACCATGTTGAAGAGCGTGGTGAACTCTGGCTCCAACTGTTGCTTGGCTTGGTTGTAGGGCTCTAGAAAGACGGGATCATGGGTAAGGAGAAATCCGCGCAACCCGGTCTCTTCATCCACCATGAGTCTGACCAGGTTGTTGGCATGGGCAATCACCTGATCGGAACGGTCAACCCGGCGATCACTTTGTTGTACCTGCTGAAATCCGTAAGCCAAGGTTATCGCCAGCAGCGCCAGGGCGATGATTGGAAGGGCGACAAGGCGGAGCAGCAAACGTCGGTATGCGGCAGCTTCCAAAAGGACTCCCCTGGGGGCGTTCGGAGCGATCTTTGTAATTTTGCCTGATTCGACGCGCTGCAAGCAACGCGGGTTGCATCCCGGGAACAACTACGCCGCTCAAGTCAACACCGGGTTGAATGGGGCACCCTCACATTTCTTGTGACCCTGTGGTTCTCAGCGTGCTGGAAGGGTGAAGGCCACTAATTCGCCCGGGTGTTCGGGGCCTCCGATGGCGAGGACGATGTATTGCTTGCCATTCAGCATGTAGGTCATGGGCGAACCTGTTTGCCCGGCCGGCATGTACACGGCTCCGGCATCGTTGCCGGTGGTTTTGTCGTAGGCGCGCAACAGGGCGCCTTGTTTGCCTTCCGCGTTGGTAAAGGTTCCGCCTTCGCCGGCAATCACAAGGGTTTTGGTGGTCAGCACGCCAATGACCCCAATTCGGCCGGTGCGGGGGATATTCACCCCCTTCAGCAACGGGCTATTACGGATCTCATCCGGCGTCTCGCCGTGGGTAACCTGCCATAGGATTTCACCCTTATCCAGATTGATGGCGCTGATCTCGCCATAGGGAGGCTTGTTGAGCGGCAGGCCGTGAACGGTCAGGCGATGAAATCCGCCGTCAGTCGCCTGGGCTGTACCCCCGACGTATCTCACATCTGAACTGCCCGGTTTCGTTGGAACGAGGGCCAAGCTTCCTAGCAACCCCTGGGAGTAAACGTAGAAAATGTGGGTTTGCGGATCGTAGGATCCTCCAGCCCAGTTCGTCCCGCCAATGGAGTGGCCAAGTATCAAGGTAGCCAGCGGACCTTCCGCTTTGCTGACGACCGCTGGGGTAAAGATAGGGCCGAGTTTGTACTTCGAAGCGACCTTGAGTGCGTCTGCCCGTAACTGAGGCGTGAAGTCGATAAGGTCGCTCTCCGTGAAACCGTTTCTGCCATAAAACGGCGGCTTCGTGGGGATCGGTTGGGTGGGTGAATACCATTCGCCCGGAACATCCCCTTTGGGCACAGGCCGCTCGACGAACGGCCAGACTGGTTCCCCGGTCTCGCGATTCAATACATAAAGGATGGATTGTTTCGTAGCCTGCGCCAATGCCTTGACCGGTTGGCCGTTAACGGTGATATCCACCAGCACCGGGGCACAGGGGATATCGAAATCCCAAATACCATGATGAATCAGCTGATAATGCCATTTGCGCTGGCCGGTCTTGAGGTCGACCGCTACCAGGCTTTCCCCGAACAAGCCATTTCCAGGACGATCGCCGCCGAAATAATCCTGGGTGGGCGTCTCTACCGGCAGATAGGCCAGGCCAAGGTCCTGGTCGACGCTGATCTGCGTCCAGACGCCGGTGTTTCCCGAGTAGTCAGCCGAGCCTTTCTGCCAGGTGTCATAACCAAATTCCCCGGGGCGCGGGATGGTGTGAAATATCCAGAGCCGCTCGCCGGTTTTTACATCGAAGCCGCGGACGTATCCTTTGACGTTGACCTTGCTTTTGGGCTTCTCACCGGAAAGATGGGCGGCGCCCACGATGATGGTGTTGCCGGCCACGATCGGGGTAGCATGCAGTCCGATGTCGGCCGTGACCAGGTCCATCTCCTGATCGTCATTGAGCCGCAGATCGACCACGCCATCCTTGCCGAATGTGGGTATCGGTATGCCGGTCTTGGCGTCGAGCGCCAACAGGCGATAACCCGGCGTGACGTACAAAATCCGCTCTGCCTTGCCGTCGGTCCAATAGGCCAGACCTCGGCCGGAGAGCCGCCGAGGGGCTAGCTCGCCGCGCTTGCCTTCGTGCTCGGCATGCATCCAGAGCACTTCGCCGGTTGCGGCGTCGAGCGCCACCACCGCGCGGCGGGTTCCGGCCGTGGTGTAGAGGACGCCATTGACCATCAGCGGGGTCACTTCAAATTTGTATTCTGGCTCGGGGCCGAAATTTTCAGTGTGGAACCGCCAGGCAATTTGCAATTGGTTGAAATTAGCTGCGTTGATCTGTTCGAGACTGGAATATCGGGTGTTGGCGAGGTCGCCGCCATAGGTGGGCCATTCCCCGTCCTTGGCTCCTGTCTGCGCGGTGAGAGGGAGGGCGGCGAGAAAATAAACGCCCAGCAGGAGGCTAGCGCAACGCATATTTTTCCCTGACCACAAAGAGATAGCATCCGATTCCTACCAGCAACCAGAAACCAATCGCGATCAGGGGGGCGTTGAAGTTTCCCGTCTTTTGCACCAGCAGCCCGGTGATCCATGGAGCGGCGATACCCGCCATGTTCGCCGCGGTGTTCTGGATGCCCGCCACCCGGCCGGACACCGAGCGCGGCGTCAGCGTCTGGGTCAAAGCCCAATAGTTCGCCGTGGCCAACCCCAGTCCGCTCAGCGAGAACACGGCCAGGAAAAGAGTGACCGCTGTGGAGGTCGAGAAGGCTCCGAAGACAGCCGTGAAGGCGAGCACGAAACCCGCGATGGTAAAAACTTTTCGTACAGTGACGGGGTTGCCGCCACGAGCGATGGCTCGATCCGCAGCCCAACCGGCCCAAATGGCAACGGTCCCCGTTCCGGCAAAGGACATGAACGTGTACCAGCCCGACGCCGTCAAGGAAAGACCGAAGCGCGCGTTGAAATACGTCGGCATCCACGTCATGCAGAAATAAACGAAGTACATATAGCAAAACGTGGCTACGCAGGTGCCCCAGATCAGCGGCGAAGCAAAAAGCGTGCCCCAGGAAACTGCTTTGCCGCCGGACGTGTCCGGTGCAATCGCGTGGCTCTTCTTGTCGGACACAAGGAACAACCACGGAAGCAGCCACAGGATGCAAAGCGCTCCGTTGAGGATGAACATCCATCTCCAGCCGTAGCCCAGGACGAGATAGGTGGCAATCGGCGCTCCAATGGCCGGGCCGTATTTGGTGCCGGACATGAGAACGCCCATGGGGAGGCCACGCTCACGCTCGGCAAAATGTTCGCGGATGTAACGCATGCTGGCGGGGATGACGATGGCTTCGCCGGCGCCCAGCACGATGCGCACGGCAATCAAGCCGGCAAGGGAGGTGGCCAGGGCGCTCCCTGCGGTTACCAGACTCCATACCAAGAGAGCTGCCGCGTAGGGCCACTTAAGACCGAATCGATCCACCACCCAGCCGGCCGGCGTTTGCAGCAAGGTATAGGCCCAGAAGAAGGCCGACAGCAGGATCCCGGCCGCTTCCGCCGAGAGGGGGAAACTCATGCGAATGGCGGGGAGCGCAGCAGAGAGATTGATGCGGTCGGTGTAGGCGATGATGACGCCCAGGGTAAGGAGAGCGACTACGAGCCAACGCGTGCTCGATCCGGCGGGCGCGGGCTTCGTGCTCGCTTCGAGGGGTAGAGCGGCAGTGCTCTGTTTCATCATTCGAGCGCCTTATTGACCCGGCCGGTGGGGTTCGCCCAGTTCCGTGTCCAACGCGTCCTTCACAGCGGAAATACCGATAATCATCAGCTCGAGATCCGACGAGCCGTCGTTGGTGAATGAGTGCGGTTCCCGGAACAGGATGGGCACTCCATCTCCTTTATGAATCGGTTCGGTTTCTCCGTTCACTTGCACTTTGCCGGAACCATCCATGACGTAATAAATCTCTTCCACTCCGGTGTGGTAGTGCAATCCCTCTGAGGCCCCAGGCGGAATCAAAAGATGATCCACGTAAGCCCAGTTGGTCTCAAATACATCGGAGTCGAGGGCTCGCCTGTATTGCACCGTGCCCTGGCCGCCATGGTAGCCGGCAACCGGTTGCAGCAAGGTCCGGTCAAGCCGCATCAGCATGAACTGCGGGATTTCATCCTTGGTGGCAACCTTGTCGCGGGAGTCGCCCAGATTGAACGCATCGTAGTGGCCCTTGGTCATGGACACGTTGATGTTCAAGTAGTCGACCAGTCCATTGGTTGGGTTGTAAACCGCGTGGGAGTGGCCCCTGCGCTGGGGCGCTCCTGCCGGACCCTTGACCCGCGAGGTGTGGCTGTCGATGGTGAACTCCGCTTCGCCATCGAGGATGGTGAACATTTCTTCCACGGTGTTGTGAAAGTGTTCGGCTACTCCCCCGCCCGGCTGCATCTGGCAGCGAAAGACGAAATTCAGGTTTACGTCCATGGCACTGGCGGGCACGAGGGTCTGGCACTTGCGTAAGCCGACGCTGCCGTGGGAGTGCGCCGGTTCCACCTTGCTCAGATCGGTGTGGCCGATCCTTTGCGCCAGCGGCGTACGAGGCGCGGTCATTTGGGAGAGCCCGGAGAAGGGCACCAGCATGGCCGCCAGCAGCAAGGATCCTGTTTTCATGACGCCTCTACCAGTTGGTAATCGAACCATCGGGCCGGAAATAAGTTTGCGCCCGTGCCGTGACCGGTTCCGTGATCTCGGCTATCTGGGTGAGCTGCTTGTAGTCCAGCGTCACACCCAAACCCGGACGGCTGTTCGGATATAGCTTGCCGTCCTTGAAGTCGAGACACTCCGGGAGATGAGCCAAAGTGCGGCCCTGGTAGTTGTACTCCATCAGTACGGGTCCTGAAAAGGTGCCCAGGCAGTTGACCAATGCCGCGGTGGCGATGGGTCCGGTGAAATGAGGGACTATGCCGACAAAGTGGGTTTCGCAGATGGCGGCGATCTTCATCATTTCTGTAATGCCACCCACGTTGGGTAGGGTGGCGCGCACAAAATCAATGGTGTGGTCTTCGACTATTTTGTTGAAGTCCCAACGGTTTCCCCATTCCTCCCCGGCGGCTAGCGGAACATTGACTTTGCTGCGGAGGATGGGGAGGTCTTGCATAAACGCTTCGGTTCGGACGGGGTCTTCGACGAAGAACGGGGCCAGGTCTTCGATGGCGTTGCAGCCGCGAATGGCGTCCGGGAGATCAAAGCGTTGGTGGAAATCGATGCACCAGTTGCCATCTTTGCCCACACCTTCTCGCACCTCGGCACATTGTTCGTGGATATGGTTGACGCGTTCCCTGGTGTCGTAGGTGCCGTTTGCCGGAGCCTCCATGACCCCGAAGCGGAAGGCGCGATAACCGGCCTCAATCGTAAGCCGGGCGCGGTCTTTAAGGCTCGTTTCCTTGGTTACGCCGGGGATGATGCCGGCGGTGTTATAGCAATCGCAGTAGTTACGAACCATGCCGTCGAGCAGCTGGTGGACGGGCAGACCTTGGACTTTGCCCTTGATGTCCCAAAGCGCCAGGTCCAGGGCGCCGATAGCGTCGGTCCTTTCCCTTCCCGCGGGATAGAAGAAGGCACGGTTCATGTCTTGCCAGAGGCGCTCGATGTATTGGGGGTCCCTCCCGATAAGCCTTCCTGCGGATTGGGATAGGGTGTCCTTTACTCCGCCCTCTCCGATGCCGGTGATGCCGGCGTCGGTCTCGATGGTCACCACCACGTCGCTCTGGTTGAAGAGCGGGTTGGGATGGGGCGGCAAATAAGCTCGGACCCGGGTGATCTTCATCTTGGGGAGAGGGGCGGCCCAGGCCGGGACGGCGCGTGTGGCGCCCGCGACTGCGGTGGCTGCTAGGGATCGTAAGAAGTCTCTTCTTTTCATGTTCAATATCTCCTCAAGGAGCTAAAGCATTGGAAAGGGCTTCGCCCATCGTTTTCGGCCCACGTACGCTGGTGCGAACATGGGGCACCCGGACGGGTCAGGTTTGGTCCTGCGGGTGTTCGTGTTCATCGAACGTTCGTGCTCCACGCGCGCAGGGCGGCTTGCAGGGCGAGGGCTTTTTGCTCTACAGCTTGGGCGTCGTCTCCAGGCTTGTATATAGAGGAGCCAACACCTAGACCCAGGGCTCCCGCGGCCATCCAGGGGGCGACATTCGTTGCGTCGACTCCTCCCACCGGAACCACGATGGCCGACTTGGGCAACACAGCCCGCAGGGCCTTGAGCATGGGCGTTCCTAAAACTTCCGCGGGGAAGAGCTTGAGCGCATCGGCGCCGGCTTCCAGCAAGGCAAAGGCTTCGGTTGGATTGAAGAAGCCAGGGGCAGCAAATAGACCAGCCTGCTTTGCCGCACGCACAATCGCGGTGTCCGCATGCGGAGTCACGATCAGGCGGCCGCCGGCAGAGGATACTTCTGCGACGTGGGAAACCTGGGTCAGCGTGCCGGCTCCAATCAACATCCGATCGCCAAAGTTGCGGGCCAGAATGGAGATGCTTTCCAGCGGGCGAGGCGAATTAAGCGGCACTTCCACGATGAAAACGCCCGCGCGCTCCAAGGCAGAGCAGATCGACTCGACTTCCGACGGCTGTACGCCGCGCAAAATGGCAACCAGGGGGCTACGTTCGAGCCATGCTCTTACGTCCAATGCAGCCTCCTGCCGATCGCGGCCAAGCCAAGCGCGGCCGCATCCTCGTCCTCTACCGTCGCCTCACCTTCGCAAGCCTCAATAGCCTCGGCGTAGAGACTGCAAAGATGCGCTGCCCCAACCAGGTGTACGCTGCCCCCACGAGGCATCGCGGCTCGCACTTCGTGGCCGATCAAGAGCCCCGAGAGATAAGAAGCCGATGTTTCTTCCTTGAGCTGGCCCATCAAGGCCAACGTGCGCACTCCAAAAAGATGATGAAGCAATCCGCCGGAGTCCGCGGAGCGGTCGACCCCCTGGCAAAACGCCGCCTTGTCGATTTCGGCGCCGCTGGTCATGGTGCGCTCCAGGATCGTGCACTTGCGCAGGGCGCTATAAAGCTCCCCCGTCATGCAGGTGGTGAAGCTGACGATCTTGCGATCGCTGAGTTGAATCCATTTGGAGTGGGTTCCGGGAAAACAAACCAAGCCGGCTCCGCCGCACGCGTCAAGCATGCCCACGGCCGCGGTTTCTTCCCCTCGCATCAGTTCCGGCACACCTGCCGCGTCGGGTCCGATGACCCCGGGAACCAGGCGTACTTCTGCCCCCGAGAACGGCACTGGGGCGACGGCATTCGCCAACTCCTCGATGCCGACGGGACAAGGGAGATACTCCACCTCAACCCAACCCTGCCTGCTCCCGATCATGCCGCACAACAGGATATGCTTCTCGCCTTCTTCCAGCCAGGCGCCGACTTCGGCCCGTAAAGCGTCTTCGAAATTTCCCTCGCCCACACGGAGAATGCCCTGGGGCGAGGAGCGTTTCTCCAAAATAGCTCCCTCCGCATCCACCCGAAAGGCACGGAAGTTGCTGGTACCCCAATCCACGGCAATCAAGACGTCTGCTCCTCCACACGGCAGGCTGGGAGTTCTTTCCTGACTCAATGTACCAAGCGAGTCAGGTAGGCTCATGGTTTGGAGCCAGACGTGAGGCCCAATGCGGAACTCGCCTACTTGGCCGCATAGTCTTTGGTCTGCTTCGTCCCCGAGTTGTAGATCGTGAAGCTGCCCTTTGGGCTCGCAGTCAACATAAAGTAATTCCCCCCATCCGTGCCTTGGGGGTTGGCAATGTACTCGGCAGCGGTGTTGTGCTCTGCGGCCCCTTTGTCGGAGTAATGAACCTGGTACAGCGTCTCCAGGCCTGGAGCCTTCAGCACTTCGTCAATCACCTCCGGAGCACCGCCCTTGGTGGCGGCATTGTTCATGATGGCCACGCGGGGTTGTATGCCATCGATCAGCGCATGACTGGAACTCGCGTTCAGCCCATGATGCGAGACCACCAGGATGTCGATGTGACCCAGGCGATTGACGGGGCACATAAACAGAAGCTCCTTGTCGTAGGTGAGGTCGCCGAGGTCGAGGATTTTGAGTTTGCCGAAATTGATGAGCACGCCGAGGGAATGCGAGTTCTCACTGTGGTCGGCCGGTTTGGTCTCAGGCGTTCCGCAGTATTTGTTGGTTTCCCCGCCCCCGGGTAAATTGTGGTCGATCACGTTGCCGTCGCTGCTGATGACGGTGACTTTCATGCCGGTGATGGGCAGCACGTCGCCCGGCTTTGCGACCATGTGCTTGTGCTTACCCGTGGCCAGTTCCTTCTGGTAGGCCTCGTAGATAGCGAGCGTAGGGGCCCCCGGTTTGGTGTCGATGTTGGCACCGTGGTCGATGAACGTGCCTACCGGGATGAGCGCGGTTAACTGGGGTACGCCGCCGGTATGGTCATTGTGATAGTGCGTGAGGAGCACATAGTCGATTTTGCTGATGCCCGCGCTTTTGGTTGCGGCAAGAATCCGGTTCGCGTCGCGGCCCTCGTTGTCCGGCCACCCGGTATCGATGAGCAGCGATTGTCCCGTCGGGGTGACAAAGAGTGTGGATTGGCCACCCTCGACATCGATGAAGTAAGCGCGCAGATCGGATTTCGCCGCCAAAGCCATGGGGCCCAGCAAAACCGCAAGCAGCGCGACGGCGAAGTTCGACTTGTGTATCGAAAAAGTCATTTTGCTTTCCTTAGAACTGCAGCCGGAGTGACCCCTGCAGGTTACGGGCATTGCCGACAATCGAGGTGATCTGCCCGACCTGCGCATTGCCGATGCTGGCGTTCGGATACCCGAACTGTGGATGGTTGAATACGTTGAACGCCTCTACCCGGAACTGCAACACCAACTGTTCGCGAATGGGGAAGGTCTTGAAGAGCGAGGTGTCGAAGTTCGTGCGCCCGGGTCCGAGCAGCGTGTTGCGGCCGGCATCACCGTAGGTATACTGCGCCGGAGTGGAGAAGGCTGTGGGCAGAAACCAGTTGAGTATGGTCTTGGGATAGGTGACCTGACTCCCGGGAATACGGTCGGGACGGCTCGAAGTACCGGTGTTGGTGGTGGAGGTGTTTAACACGGGTGAGAAGAAGAGGCCGGTCTGGGTGAATAGAATACCGTTGGTTTGCCAGCCACCCAGAATGAGGTTGGTGACACCACCGGTGTTGAGGAACGGCATTCCTTTCCCAAAGGGCAATGCCCATAGATAGCTCAGCGTCAGGCGTTGGCGCTGGTCGATGATCGAGTTGCTGACCTCATGAGGAAAGCGGGGATCCTGGGGATTGGGGCCGGCATCGCCGCCCCCGAATTCCAACGGAACATCGTCGATGGCGTGCGAGTAGGTGTAGCCCAGCAGTGCGCTGACTCCGTGGCTCATGCGTTTCTCGGCGGTAATTTGGAGGGCAAAGTACGAGGCGTAACCGTCCGAAATATAGTAGTCGACGTCGCTCAAATTGGGATCGATGCTGTAGAGCGGGCGCCGTGAGACAGTCGAGGTTGAGCCGGGGATCGGTTGGTTGGCGTTCCAGGTGTCTTGTAGATGACGGCCGAGGTTACCCACGCCGGCGAACTTCAGTACCATCTCCCAGGGAACAATCTCCTGTTCCACAACGCTGTTGAATTGCTCAGCATACGAAGGACGGAAGTGCGGTGCCACGCCGTAAACGACTCCGTTCGCCGGCGGTGGAATCACGATGGGTGGCAAAGCGGGAAAGCCCTGGCTGACCCTGGGCCCTAACACCACGTCTCCCGGCGAGATTTGGTAGGTATAACCAAAGGGCAGATTACGCGCCAGGCGCATATTGCCTGCCTCGCTACCCGAGGCGTTGTAGAAGAGGCCGAAGCCTCCACGGAACACCGTGTGGGGCAACATCTGGTAGGCGAAACCGAGGCGCGGACCAAAGTTCGGCCAGTACTTCAGTACGCCGGCATTCACTCCGACGCCATTCACACCCGCGACCAGGAACGCGCCAGTGGCAGGACTGAAATTCGACCAACGATTGAAGACCTCGTCGGGCGGGCTGAAGTAGTCCCAACGCATGCCGTAGTTGATGGTGAGATTCTTGGTGGCGCGCCAGTCGTCGGCAAAGTAGAGGCCGGCCTCGTTGAGCCGGATTCCGGGAAACTGGTAGTTGTAATCGTGCGCGTCCAGGGTGGGATAGCCGAGCAGGAAGCTGGCCGCGGAGTCGCCGCCCTTGCCGGTGGTGGGGAAATCGGTAAAGCCGGTAGAGAAATTGAAACGGCCGTTGCCTTGATTGGTCTGGTAGATGGTCAACTGCCGGCGGCGGAAGTCGGCGCCGATTTTGAGGGTGTGCAAGCCTATGGTCCAGGTCAGGTTGTCCAGTTCCTGAAACGTGTTTTCCCGGCGGTAGAGGGGCAGCGAACGGGTCTGACCGACGCCCAGATAGCTGGCCGGAGAGAAGATGGGCAGGTTTTGCTCCCGCGGGGTGACGTTGGAATTGGGAACGCCCAGCTCATTGCCGAGGCCCGCTCCCTGAGCGAAATTGATGGGCACGTAGTCGAGGCGGTAGCGGTTGAAGCCGACACGAAAATCGTTCACCAATGTTGGCGAAAAGACGCGCACATAACTGGTCGCCACATGCTGCGTGGGTTGGAACGAGGTTCCGGCAAAGGACGCCTCATCGCTGAGGCTCACCGGGGTGGAGATGCCTGGGATAGTGGACTGCGGGTAGGTGCTGGGAGAAATGGTAGTGGTGTTTTGAATCGACCAGCGGGCGAAAATCGAATCCTTGGCCGTGATCTGTTCGTCGATCCTGGCGTCCCCTTGGTCGTAGTCCTGGACTTGGATCCGAGCCATGGAATAGTTGTTGAGCCTGGCGGTGCTGGTCGGCGTCGGATAGGCGTTGATCATCCTGACGGCAATGGGATCAAACCTCGATGCCGGAATCACGTTGTTGGGGAATGCCGTGCGAGTGAAATTGCCGGGTACGGCAGGGTTGGAGGCGGTCGTCGCCGGATCATAAATGAGCGTGCCCGGCAACAGCTCGCCGAAGTCGCCGGTGCGCATACGCGCGGTGGGGATGTTTCCCCGCTCGAAGATTTGCACCGTGTTGCGAAAGCCCTCATAGTCCACAAAAAAGAAGGTTTTGTCTTTGCCGTGGTAAAGCTTCGGGATGACCACCGGCCCGCCCAAAGAACCGCCGAATTGATTCAGGCGAAAGGAGGGGAAGCTGGTGCCGGCGGTGTTGAAGTAGGTACGCGCATCGACATCCGAGTTGCGTAGGAACTCAAACAAACTGCCGTGCAAAGTGTTGGTCCCCGACTTGCTGATGATGTCGATCACCGCGCCGGAGTTGCGGCCCACGTCGGCGCTGTAGAGGTTGGTCTGGATCTTGAACTCCCGTACCGCATCGACGGCCGGGCGCAGGGTCACTGACAGGGTCAGGCGCTCGTTGTTATCCACGCCGTCAAAGAGGAAGTTGTTGTCGCCTTCGCGGTTGCCGTTGGAGAAGATCTCGGAGCCGGCGCGGCGGTCGTCCGGGCGACCTCCGCCCATGATGGTGCCGGTGGTCGACTGACCCACGCCATTCACGCCCGGGCTGAGGGTGGCAAGCTGGACAAAGTTGCGGCCGTTCAGGGGGAGTTCGTTCACCAACTGCTGGTTGATGACGGTACCCACGGAAGAAGACTCGGATTCGAGCAGCGGTGGATGGCCGGTCACGCTGACCGTTTCGGCTGCCTGCCCTACCTGCAAGGTCAAATCCACGCGAGCCTGCTGGTTGACCTCGAGGCTGATGCCGGACTGTAGGAGGTTGCGGAAGCCGGCGGACTCCACGGAGAGGGTGTAGTCGCCCGGGGGGAGGTCGGTGATCACATAGTCCCCGCTTTTTCCGCTTACGGCGCTGTGCGTAATCCCTGTGCCGACGTTGGTGGCGGTGACGCTCGCGTTGGGAACAGCGGCGCCGGAAGAATCCAGAACATTTCCGGCCAATTCGGCGGATGCCATCTGCGCCTGACATTGCGAGCCGGCCAAGAGGATTACAGCGATACAAGAAAGGGTTTTTACCCAAGCAAGCGCAAACTGCGCTTTGTATTTTTTGAGCACGGTCTAGCCTCCAAAAAATGTGCGGAGAAACGTATAGCACCGCGAAGTAACGATAGGCAACCTTTTTTGAACAAAGTTTCGGAAAAGCTGATCAGATTCGACAAATGGACCGTCGTTCCGCTATCCAGCCCTATCGGATAAACAGCGATCCGATGAGCTCGCGTTCTCCGTTTGGCGACTGCAGCGCAGTCGAAAAACGAGCGCGCAATCTTTACCATCGCCCATCGGCGGCCTGCAACCGTTTTTTGAAAATAGTTTCGAAATCGTTGACCGCAATCGACAACTCGCTCTTTGTTCCGCTATGATCTGCCCACCGAGCGGGCTCCGCATCTCCCCCACCGGGCGGCTCGGTTCCGTTATCATCGGTTTATTGAGCCCTTATGCTGAAGACTAAAACCACCCGCCCGGCAAAATCTGCGACACCTACGCTGGTGAAGACTGAGAACGTAACGGAGTCGCGCACCGGCGACCAGTACTTCTCACGTGCCGTCGGCAAGGCACTGGAGGTGCTGGAATTCCTTCAGTCAGAACTGAGGCCGCTGTCGATGAACGAGATCGGCCGGCAAATTGAGCTCTCCAAAACCTCTGCGTTTCGGATTCTGCGTACACTTGAAACCCTTGGCTGCGTGGTGGTCGATGGGCGCGGCCAATACATGCTTGCCCCGGGAATCCATGCGGTTACGCCGACGCAGTGGTTAGGTAAGCTGCATCGGATCGGGATGCCGTACCTGGAGGCGCTCAGCCGGGAACTCACCGAGACCTCTACCCTGGCGGCCTTGTTTGAGAACCGGGTTGAGGTGATCGCAGTGGTGGAGAGTCCCCACGTGATTCGGATGAGCAATGTTGTCGGGCATATCCTTCCCCCCAACGCCAGTTCCCTGGGCAAGGCGATCACCGCGTTTCAGCCGGAGGATCAACGGGAAAGACTGCTACGGAGCTTTGGAATCTATCGCTTCACCAAGCACACCATCACCGACCGCAAGCAGTTGAGCCGGGAGTACGACGGCATACGGGTGCAGAAATACGCCATCGACCGCGAAGAGTGCGCCTATGACGGCATCTGCTTCTGCGCGCCGATTTTTGGGCCGAATGGGCAGGTTTCCGCAGCCATGAGTACGTCTATGCCTAAGACGCGGCTGCGCGACAGCGCGCACGAGGAGGCCATCATCGCCGCAGTGCTCACCACGGCCGATCAGCTCTCCCTGGATTTGCGAAAGGCCTAGCAGTCCCCACTGCACGTTTTTCGAAACAGAAACCATAAAACCGGACCTTCGGTTTACTTTCCTTACATTTTGCCTTGACGGTGCCACCCTCGAACTTTATTCTTGGGCGGCTTGCGTCTGCACTGACAAGCGTGCGAGGAAACAATTATGATGCGTCCCGTGCCTCCGTTACGGATTCTCTGTGCCCTTGCGGTTCTTTCCTCTTCTTCGCTGTGGGCACAAACTCCCCTGGCGGCCAGGATCGGTCACACCGATCCCAGCAAGTACAACCGTAGCCGCTCCCACAACAGCGCCGGCGACATGGCCTGCGAGCTTCTGGTTCCGCCCTCCGCCATGGACGTCAACCTCAACTTCATGCACCGCTGCGAAATCATGCCGGGCGGAGGCGTGGGACACCATTTCCATAACACCACCGAAGAGATGTTCATCGTGTTCGACGGCCAGGCAGAGTTCACGATCGACGGACGAACCTCGGTCCTCTCAGGAACCGTGGGCGCGCCCTGCCGGATGGGCCACTCCCACGCCATCTACAACCCCTCCGACAAGCCGGTCGAATTCATGAACATTAACGTGGCCCTGACCAAAGGCCACTACGATGCCTTCAACCTGGATGACGCCCGGGTCGGAGCCCCGAAAGATGCCATCCCGACCTTCATGACCATGCACCTGGACAAGAAATTGCTCCACCCCATGGCGAACTATCTCGGCGGCCAAGGCACGGTGCAGTATCGCCGCGCGCTCGATTCGGATGTGTTCCTGACCAACTGGGCGTACGTGGATCACATCCTGATTCCGGCGGGTGCCTCGGTGGGCCAGCACTACCACAAAGGGGTCGAAGAGATTTTCTACGTGCTCAATGGCGATGGCGAGGTGAAGGTGAACGGTGAGACCGCGCCCATCCACAAAGGCGACGGCATTCCGATTCGCTTCAACGAAGCACATTCCCTAATTAACAATGGATCCGGCGACCTGGAACTGATGGTGGTCGGCATCACCGCGCAAAAAAACAATCTCGACACCGAGTTGGGCGAGATGCCCCATGCCCACTGAACCCTATGACGGAGAGAATGAATGAAGAAGATTGACACCCATGCCCACCTGGGCGAATGCTGCGTTTTTGGCCTGCTTGCGACCGAGGAAGATATTCTCCGCCGCATGGACGAATGCGGCGTGGATGCCACCATCGTGCAGCCCTATCCGGGTGCGACCATCGCTTCCAACACCCACGACCGCATCGCGGATATGTGCGCCAGGCACCCGGGCCGTTTTTTCGGCATAGCGAGTGTGACCCCGCACGGGCAAGGCGATGCCTACGAACGCGAAATTGAACGCTGCATCAAGGACCTAAAGTTTGTCGGAATCAAGCTGCACACCATTGGCCATGGGGTGAATCCGCTGTCGCCGGATGGGGACCGCGTCTTCGCCATCGCTCACGAGCTTGGGGTTCCGGCGATGGTGCACACCGGGCCGGGCATTCCTTTCGCGCTGCCGGCGCTTTGTATTCCCGCGGCACGCAAATACCCCGACCTGAAGATCATTCTCGCCCATGCCGGGTTCGCGGTGTTTACCGCTGAGGCGCAGGTCGCGGCCTCAGTGTGCGGCAACCTATATCTTGAAACTTCCTGGTGCATCGGGGAAGACATTCGCTGGATGATCGACACCATCGGCGCGGATCGGGTGATGCTGGGGGCCGACTTGCCCAGCAACGTTCCCGTGGAGTACGCGAAATACAAGGCGTTGGAATTGGCGCCCGAGGTGTATGAGAAAGTTCTGGGCGGTACGGCCATCGAAGTATTCAACCTGAAGTGGTGAGGTGACGATGTTTGTTCTGTTCGTGGATATGAAGCTCAAACCAGGCGCAGAACAGGGCCTGGTAAAGACCTACACCGAGACTTTCCGGCCCGCCATCTCCGTCCAGGAGGGTTTTCGCGCCGTGGAGTTGCTACGCCCGAACCATAGCGGTGACGAATACCGGCTCACGATCACTTTCGAAACCCATGCTTTGCAGCAAAAGTGGGTAGCGGCCAACCTGCATCAGGAAGTATGGCCGCAGATGGAAAGCCACTTTGCCGACTATTCGGTGCGTGACTACACCACGGTTTAAGGAGCTGCATGGACCCTAACGTTCCGGAATACGTCCGCCGCTCGGTTCCCGTACCTGCCACCGCCCGGGTGCCGTGGTACAAGAGCACTTTCCCTAGCTATTTCGGCATTTTTCTTTTTGTGGGCTATTACCTCAAGCTGTCGGGGCCGACGCTTGGGTATGCGAATGTCGGCGTTGTGCTATGGGGTCTGCTGGTGGCCGGGCTGCTGTGTTTCGGGCTTTACTACTATGCGCCGGCCATGTTGGGCATGCAGACGGGGCGCACGCTTTACGTGGTGGGCAGCTCCACGTTTGGAACTACTGGCGGATTTCTTATTCCCGGCATCCTGATGGGCTTGTTGCAGGTGGGCTGGGTCGCGGTCGATGCGGCGATCTCCACCGGCTTCATCATGAAGGGTCTGGGCCAGACATCGAGGGTGCTCTATAGCGTCATCGCGCTGATCTGGCTTTATAGCTTGGGCTGGGTGGCTGTGAAGGGAATCCATTACGTGGGCCAGCTGGCCAAGTACTTGAATTGGATTCCGTTCCTCATGATTCTGGTGGTGCTTTGGGCGAACCGCAGCGGAATTCCGCACTACCAGCCTCCGCAACATGATTCGATGGCCGGCTTTCTCAACGCGCTCATGATCACCATCGGTTTTTTCGCGACCGCGGGCGCAGCGGGTACGGATTTCGGAATGAACAACCGCAACCGGAAGGACGTCATTCTGGGCGGACTTACTGGGATAGCCGCAGGGGCCGTGATCGCGGGGGGAATTTCGGTTCTCTCGGTGGCCGGATACCTGGGACGGAGTGCCGGCCCGGTCAGCTACGACTACACGACAGCGATTGCCAGCGTTGGCGGGTTGGCGCCGGTGATGTTCTTCCTCTTTGCCGCCGCTTGCCTGGTGCCTACCTGCTTTTCTTCGTTTATCGCAGCCAACAGCTTCAGCACCATGCTGCCCAAAATTTCGCGGCCGGTCTCGACCATGGCGGCCGTCACTTTGAGCGCCATTCTGGCGATAAGTGGCGTCGCCGATAACCTGGTCGGCTTCTTCAGCATTGTGGCCGCGTCGTTTGGTCCGATCTGCGGCGCCATGCTGGCGGATTATGTGCTGGCGGGCCGGCGCTGGTCTGGTCCCCGGCTTGGCATCAACTGGGCCGGCTATATTGCCTGGGTGGTGGGTTTCCTGATCGGCTCACCGCAATACATTCCAGGACTTCCAGCCACCTGGGTCAAAGCCGATAATCCCTCGGAACTTTACGCGTTTGCCGCCGGCTTCCTGATTTATATCCTTCTATCTCGCCTGGGATTGCGGCCGCCGGTGGTCGAGATTGGAGAACGTGCATGATCAAGAACCTTTTGTTATTTGGATTGGTGACGTCGGCTTCCCTGCTGGCTCAACAGGCGCCGCTGGTACCTCAGCCAACGCTCGATCAACGCATTGCCCACGCGGATCCATCCAAGAATCGCACCATGAAGGCGGTGCACGATGGCCCGGGTGTGTTGGACTACCACCCGCTGTTCGACGCGCAGAGTCTCGAGACCAATTTGTTTTTTATGCACCGCGGGATTATCGAGCCCAAGAGCGGCATCGGCGCCCACTTTCATAACCAATGCGAGGAGATGTTTATCATCCTCGACGGCGAAGCCCAGTTCACGATTGATGGGCGTACCTCGCTGCTGAAAGGGCCGGCAGGGGCCCCCACGCGGCTGGGCCATTCGCACGCCATCTATAACGCCAGCGACAAGCCGGTGGAGTGGATCAATTTCAATGTCGGGACCATGAAGGGGGTTTACGACGCCTTCAATCTCGAGGATGGCAGGGTGGGGGTTCCGCTGGATCCGATCCCCACGTTCATGACCATGCACATGGATCGATCGCTGCTGAAACCGGTCGAAAATATGGATGGCGGCAAGGGTACGGTGCAATATCGCCGGATGCTCGATCCGACGGTGTTTTTGAGCACCTGGTCGTATGTGGATCATCTGCTTCTGCCTGCCGGAACTTCGGTAGGACCGGTGTCGAAGCCGGACATGACTGAGATTTACTACGTGCTGTCGGGAGATGGCAGCGTAACTATCGGGTCGGAGACGGCCCAGATCCATACTGGAGACGCGATCCCGGTGAGGTTGGCGCAGACCCAATCGTTCGCCAGTTCAGGTGGTGGTCCATTGGAATTGATGGTGTTCGGTATCGCTAGCGATATGGCCGCCAAGCAAGCACTGATGGAAACCAAGCGCAGACTTCGTTAGGCTTGCATGCCCCAAACCCTTACTCACGAATTGGAACTTAAGGGCCACACGGAACTTGATGGGTGCCCCATGTTCGCTTTAGCGTACATGGGCCGAAAAAGACGGGCGAAACCCATTCATTGTCGTTACTCCTTGAGTGAAAGCATTTGAAGAATTCATAATCGGCCCACGTACGCTGATGCGAACATGGGGCACCCATCAAGTTCCGTGTGATCTAGGTGAGTTTCCCCCAATTGGAGTTTTGCAGGGTATTCTGACAGCTTGGGGTTCAATCCAGCTGGCCTGGTCTGCTTAATGTCCAACCGCACTTATAACCGTCTTCTGCTGCTCGTAGCGGGTTTTGGCGGGTTGCTGTATGGAATCGACGTCGGCATCATTGGCGGCGCACTGCCTTATCTCGAGGCAACGTCCGGCCTCAACGCCAGCCAACTCTCCATCATCGTCGCGGCCGTGTTGCTCGGCAGCGTCATCTCGACGCTGTTTGCCGGGCTGATCGCGGACTGGCTGGGACGTAAGCCCCTGATGTTGATCAGCGCGACGATCTTCGTGGTGAGCATTCCGGTCATCGCACTTTCCCACGGATTCGCCCCACTCTTCCTGGGGCGCCTGCTGCAAGGCGTCAGCGGAGGATTCGTGGGTATCGTTGTCCCCCTCTACCTTGCGGAATGCCTGTCGGCCGAGGATCGCGGAAAAGGAACGGGAGCTTTCCAGTGGCTGCTGACCCTGGGCATATTCTTAGCCGCCGTCATTGGGATCTACTACAGCTATCGAGTGGCCGGGCTCGCCAGTTCCACCTCGCCGGCGGAACTGCTAACGGTCAAAGACCAGGCATGGCGGCGCATCTTCTGGATGTCGATGCCGCCCGGCATTCTGTTCCTGGCAGGGGGTCTGTTCGTCGCCGAGTCGCCCCGCTGGCTGTTCAAGCGCGGGCGCGCACCAGAGGCTCTGGCCGCACTGCTGCGATCGCGAAGCAGCGAGCAAGCCGCAATTGAGCTCAAGGAGATGGAAGAGATCTCACGCACTGCCAAGACTGTCACCATCAAGGACTCCCTGCTGCGGCGGAAGTATGTCCTTCCCTTCCTGCTGGCCTGCGTGATTCTTTTCTGCAACACGGCGACCGGTATCAACTCCATCATCGGATACAACACAGACATATTGCTGCAAAGCGGCTTGTCCGATCTGTATGCGCATTGGGGCTACGTGCTGTTCACGCTTTTGAACTTCCTCATGACCATCGTCGGCATGACGCTGGTCGACCGCAAAGGGCGCAAGTTCCTGTTGGTTGTAGGAACGTCGGGCATCATCGTAAGCATGCTGTTTGTGGGCACGATGTTCCTGCGCTTGGAAAAGAACCGGTACGACGCACGGGAGGCGATTCAGTCCATGGTGGGGCCGGAGCAGAATCTTCTGCTGCACTTTAATAGCGCCGATGCCCAGCGTCTGGTGCCCGCCAACCGTTTCGCGACAGACCGGCTTTCCTTTACGGTGATCTACTCCTATGGAGGTTTTGACGCATCCACTAGAGCCCTACAATCCGGGGACGCGGCGCAGGCCCCGGTGACCGTCGACCGGCAGAGCAGCCTGCCTTCGACCAAAGTGGAAGCGTTCTTTCGTAACCCTTTTGTGGACCTCGCCACGGCGCGCACCGCTCCGCTCGAAATTGAGCACGCATATATTGCTCCCCTGCCGGACGCGACGCATGGCTGGCTGGTGGCGTTGGGCCTGTACGTTTTTGTTGCCTTCTACGGACTCGGTCCCGGGGTTTGCGTCTGGCTGGCGCTGTCTGAGCTGATGCCAACCCGCATCCGCTCCAATGGCATGAGCATTGCGCTGGTTATCAACCAGATGGTCTCGACCACTCTGGCCGGCATCTTTCTGCCGGTGGTGGGCAAGTACGGCTATTCCATGATGTTTTTCCTGTTCTGCGGCTTCACCGTGATTTATCTGATAACGGCAGCCTTCTTCCTTCCCGAAACGAAGGGCAAGACGCTGGAGGAGATCGAGGCTTATTTTGAAGCCGCGTAGTTTTTTCCTCGCTGTCGATGCAGGAGGCACGAAAACCGACTACGTACTCGCCGATGAAACCAGCGAGCTGGCCAGAGTGCGCACGGGGTCCATCAAGCGCCTGCGGGTGGACGCCGCCACCGCATGCCAGAACCTCCAGTCAGCGCTTAGCGAACTGACGCAACGAACGGGCATCCCGATGGCCAGCATCACGCGCACCTGCGTGGGGACAGCCGGCGAGAGTGTCCTGCTGGTGACCGACTGGTTGCGCGAGGCGATCACTGCCCGAGTGGGAGGCGAACTGCTCATCCTGGGTGACGTGGAGATCGCACTCGACGCCGCGTTTCCCGGTCAGGCCGGAGTTCTGGTGCTGGCGGGCACAGGGTCGAATGTGGTCGGCCGCAGCCAGAACGGGAGGCTGATTTCCGCCGGAGGATGGGGGCCGGTGCTGGCCGACCAGGGATCCGGGCACATGATTGGAGTCGACGCCCTACGCGCTATTTTTCTCACCAAAGACGAGGAGAAGGAAACCAGACTATTGGCCGCGGTGATGGACTTTTGGCAGCTGTCCTCTCTGGAACACCTGGTGGAATATGCCAATAGCCAGCCGACACCAGATTTTTCCACTTTAACCAGCATTGTCTTGCAGTGCGCGGAGGCCGGAGACGAGATCGCGTTGGCTGTATTGCGTGGGCAAGGAGAGCAGCTGGGATACCTGGTGCGGCTGGTGATAAGGCGGCTGCGGCAGACTTCGATGGACGACTGGACACCACCGATTGCCTTCGCCGGCAGCATACTGGAAAACGTGCCCCCCGTCCGGGAGGCCCTGATGTTGGCGGTCCAGAACGAGTTCCCCGCCGCACAGCCTCCGGAGAAAGGGGTGGTTGACCCTATCGACGGAGCACTGTGGCGGGCGAGGACCGGAAGCTTCTCGTAAGTTAGTAGATTATCTTCAAGCCGAACTGAATAACGCGCGGCGTAAAGGTGCTGGTGATCTGACCGGTGTTTGCGTTCAGAGCTCCGCCGCTGATATTGCTGAGCGGCACCGTACCGCCCGTGCCGTACGTGCCACTGGTCGTGCCCTGCGTTCCGCTGATCACTCCACCCACGTTTCCTGTGCCGTTCCCGGGAAGGTACAGATTGGTGTGGTTGAAGATGTTGTAGAACTCCGTGCGGAACTGAACCTTCAGGCTCTCGATCGGGGTGTTGAAGTTTTTGTTGAGCGCAATGTCAGTCTGGTACAAGGCCGGCGTGCGGCCCGGATTACGGCTGGCATTGCCGAACGGACTAAGCGTGTTGCCGGCGGCATCCTTGATAGGAGGCAGAACGAAGGCGTTCAGGTTGACGTAGTTGACGTAGCCGGTATTGGCGGCGCGGTTGGAACGTCCCTGCGTGACCGCCTGACCGGGGACCTTATTCGGCCGATACTCGTTGGCTCCGCGATAGGTTGAGCCGACCGGAATCTGGGGCGAGAGAGCCTGGGCCGAGTTGGGGTTATACGTGAGATTGAACGGCGTACCGGACTGCGCGGTGTTGATCGCGCTTACCTGCCATCCCCCAACAACACTGTTCATGATGGGGTTGCTGCCGGAGAGAAATTGGCGGCCCTGGCCGAAAGGCAGCTCGTAGACGAGGCTGGTGATATTCGCAACGGGCAGGTTGTAATCCGACTGGCCGTAGTCACCGGCTATGTTGTTGGCATCCTGCGGCGAAGGGGTATTGGCCTCAAGTGAGGCGCTAGCGTTGTCGAGTGCGTGCTCCCAGGCGAAGCTGTTGAGCAGGGTAAGACCACCGACCAGTTGTTGCTCATACTTGATCTGAAGTGAATTGAAGTTCGACCAGAACTGGTTGAGCGCGGTTGTGATGTCCGAGGGCCAGTTGCCGTAGGGACGAGCGAAACCAAGGGAAGGATTCTTCTGGTTCGCGTTGAGGATGCCCTGCAGCTTGACCCCATGATTGCCGACGTAGGCAATGTCGAGCAATCCGTTCTTGAACAATGTGCGCTGAATGCTGAGAAAGTAGCTCTCGACGTAGCTATCTTTGGTGTTCTTAGGAACGTAGGTGATGTTGTCGGTCGCTTTGTTGAAGCTGGTGGTGAGACCGGTTGGGAAGCCTTGATCCGCAGTGGCGAAGCACGAGGGCGTGGTCGAGCCGTTGGGGATGATCTGGGCAGGCAGCGGAGTGGAGCAGTGATTGCTGGTGCTCGGCGCGATCTGGGTAACCGAGGCAAACTGCGCTTGTGGTGCGTTGATGCCAAGAATATCGCCTGACCCGGCGCGGGTGTAATGGGCGTAGCTTATGCCGAATCCACCCCGGAAAACGGTCTTGGGATCGAGCGAGTAAGCGAAGCCCACCCTCGGTCCGAAATCGGTGTGATCCGGATTGACCAGCGTCTTGCCGTACGTTCCACCGAAGTTGACCGGAGTGATACCGTTGCCGGCAACCGCTCCCGGAGTGGTGGTGAAAACCGTCTGCGACGCAGGATCGAAGTTCGAAATGCGGTTGTAGAGCTCAGCATACGGTTCCCCATACTCCCAGCGTAACCCGATGTTCAGGGTGAGCTTCGGCATCACCTTCCAGTCATCCTGCGCATAGAGATTGTGGATGTTCTGCGTCAGGTGGGTTTCGTAAAAGTTCGCCAGCGAATAAGCATTGGTGGCGCCGAAGAGGAAATCTGCCCAATAAGTGTCGGTGACTGTCGAGCCGCCGCCATTCGAGTAGCCACCGCCAAAGGTGAATGAGCCATAGAGCGGATTGTTATCGTTGACAGCCATCCAGACGTGCTCGTACTCGTACCCGAACTTCATGGAGTGACGGCCTTCTACCCAAGTGAAGTTCACTTTAGGGTCGATCAGGGCTGGGTCCTGCCACTGAGGATTGGTGCTCTGGCGGCCAAAGCCGCTGAAGCCTGTGATCCCAATGGAAGGCAAGCCACCGGCGACGACAGGGTTCGTGGTTGGCAGGCCGGGGATATTGTTGAAGGCCGTGTTTCCAATCGATAGGTTGTATTTGCCGGCCTTGGTGCGATCCAGGCCGAGGCGGACATCGACCACCTTGTTGGCGCCGAAGAGCCGGGTGTAGCCAAGGGCAATCTGTTGATCGAGAATCCGGATGTTGCCGTTGCCCTGGCCGTCGAGCGGGATGGGGATGGTCGCATGATTGACGCCGGTTTCTTTGCGATCGCTGATCCGCAGGAAAGCGGAGTTCAGCGGATTGATCTGCCAATCCAACCGGAGATCGCCCTTGTCCGACTTATCCGTAAAAGGCGCCTGCACGGCGTAATCGTTGGAAGCTAGACCAGTCGTCGATGCGCCGTTGAGCGGGAGTGAACAGCCGGACCCGCCGGACAGTTGTGGACAGAGCAGCGTCTGGAATTGCGTAACAATCTGCTGAGCCAGCGGATTGAACTGGGAGAATGGAATCGCCGTGAGGTGTGTCTGGGGATTGAGCGGGTACGCGGCCCCGGTAATGGGGTTTTTCACGGGAACAACGAGATTGCCGGTCAGCTCCTGTTGGGTGGGCAGCGTTAGCACTGTGAGCGGCTTGAGGACCTGGCGAAACCCCTCGTAGTCAAGAAACGCGAATAACTTGTCTTTAATTATGGGACCGCCGACGTTTCCCCCGAATTGGTTGCGGTTGAACACGGGCTTGCGGAAGGGGACGATCGCGCCCGCGCTACCGACAATAAGGGGCTTGAAAAAGCCTGCTGCATTGAGGTCGGTGTTGCGGATGAACTCATAGGCGGTCGCATGGATGTGGTTGGTTCCGGACTGCGAGGCCACGTTGACTGTGGCGCCCGAGGAGCGGCCATATTCGGCACTCTCGTTATCCGTAACCACCTGAAATTGCGCGACAGAGTCCGGCGGGACGGCGATGATCTGGTTGTCGAAGCCCTGGTTGCTCTCGCCATACGCGTTATTGTCGAGACCATCGAGCAGGAAGTTGTTGAACATGCTTCGCTGGCCATTGACGTTATAAGCGCCGGCGCGGATCAGCGAACCAAGCGAGCTGGTGGTGGCAGCGCTGGGGGCCTGCCGGGAACCGGGGACCAGGGCCAGCAGATCGGAGTAGTTTCGGCTGACCAGCGGCAGCGCCTCGCTCTGGTAATTGGTGACGACCTGGCCGCGTTCGCTGGTTTCGGTCTCAAGCTGCAGGGCGACGTCGGACACCTCGACGGTGGCTTGGGTTGCACCGGTCTGCAGGGACAGGTCAATGCGCGGACGGCCGCCGACGGATACGCTGATGTTGTTCGCAACCGCCGGGGAAAAGCCGGGCGCGGACGCGGAGATGGTGTAGACGCCGACATGTAAGGAAGGGACCTCATAGTCCCCTTCACCGTTGGTAGCGGTCTTGGTGGTGACCCCGGTGGCGTTATTGGTAACCGTGACGGCTGCGCCGGAGACGACCGCGCCACTCGAATCGCGAATGGTTCCAACTACGCTCCCGTTATCGTATTGAGCAAAAAGGTGAGAGGTTGCGAAGAGAAACAGGAAGGCCGCCAGAAATTTTGGTGCGACAGTTAATCTTTTGGGGATCATCCCATGAAACTAATCCCAGGTCGATTGCGCATATGTGAACAAGCGATGAATGTGGTGTTACAATCAAACACCTTTTTGATATGACTAACGTGCAGAGGACATAGACCCATCGGAGGAAGGAACCCGCTCAGCCGTAGGGCAGGATCCGCAGTCCAACGGCCCCTCCTGGGTGAGAATGTTCTGGTTAAGAGCTGCTGCACAGCCCTATAATTTGCCGACGCGCTCCCTCCGGCTGCGTTAACTACAAGACAAGGATGAAGAAAGCAGGGGAGACAGATAATGGATATCCGCAAGACAGCAGGCCTGGGAATCATCCTGTTGTTGAACCAGTACGGCTTCGCCGACGCGAGCTATCAGGAGACCACTCAGATCACGGGCGGCAGCATGGTGGACGGGCTCAAGTCCGTCAGTTTTTTCAGCAAGTCGATCAGTAATATGTTCGCCCCCATCACGACCACGACCATGGTCCACGGCAACCAGAAGGTGGTGGTGAGCAAGGACTCAACGGAAATCACTGATCTTGACCGGGAAACGATCACCCACATCAATACTGCGAATAAGACCTACACCGTGACGACGTTTGCCCAGATGCGGCAGGCATTCGCCAATGTGCCAAAACAGATGGAGCAAGCGCAGGACAAGGCGAAAGAAGCGCAGGCCCAGCAGCCACCACCGCAGAAGACCGATCTGAAGACTACTTTCGACGTCTCGGCGAAGAATACGGGCATGACGAAAGACATCAACGGGATTACCGCGCAGGAGCAGTTGGTCACCATGCAGATGCATATGACCGACCCGAACGCCCCTCCCACGGAATCCGTGAACAGCATGACCTATACGGTCACAACTGACGCCTGGATCGCTCCCGATCCGCCGGAAGTGAAGGAGATCCAGGATTTCGACCTGCGGTTCGGCCAGAAGCTGATGGCTGGAGTGGACATGTCGGCGTTCCGAGACCAGATGATCCAAATGCGCCAGTCGAGCCAGAGCCCCGCCATGATGCAAATGTTCGGCGGCAAGCCAGGATCTGAGGAAGCCATGACCCAGATGGCGAAAGAGATGGCAAAACTGCATGGCACCCGGGTGATGGAGGTGACGCGCATGGGTGGGAGTGCAACTGGTCCGACCGCTGCGCAGGATTCAGCTCAGGCGGCTCCCCCGCCTGCGGCTACATCGGATACTCCGCCCACAACCGCCTCAGGGATGTTGGGGGCAGCTCTGGGTGGCTCGATGTTAGGGGGCTTCCACCGCAAGAAGGCTGCGCAACCTGCATCCACAACCCCAACCACCACGACAACGACCGACGGGACGCAGACAACAACGACTACGACGCTGATGGAAATGACGATGCAGAAATCGAACTTTTCGCAAGCCGCCGTAGCGGAGTCCAACTTTCAGGTCCCCCCGGGATTCAAGAAGGTTGAATCGCCGATGTATGGAACTGCGGGTAAATAGTCCTGGGTTTGTAGAGATGATTCGGAACCAGGACAGGGGGTCTTCCCCTGTTCTGGTTCCGTGACGCTTCTGCATTGTTACGGTTTTGTTGCCAGGATCAGCGGTGATGGCCCAGGCGACTCAAGTTTGCGTACGTCCATAAAGCCGGCTTCCTGCAACCAACTTCCGATCTCTTCGAAGGAGTAGGTGTCTCCGGTATCGGTGTTCACCAGCATGTTGACCGCGAAAATCAGGCCGTTCACGGGGCCGGTTCGATCCGCATTCACCAGGAATTCAGCGATGGCGATGGTCCCTCCGGACGCGAGCGCATGGAAGGTCTTCTTGATCAGTGCAAGGCTGCGCTCTCGGCCCTCGCTATGCAGGATGTGGCCAAGCGTCGCAATCGTGTGATCGCTTCCGAAGTCAACCTCCAGCAGGTCGCCTGCGATGAAGGAGAAGCGATCACCCACACCAAAGCGGCCAACGGTCCCTTTGGTGGTGGGAATCACTTCTGGCCAATCGACGGCGGTGACGCTGACCTTTTCCGCACCTTGCGCCAGCGCGATGCCCCAGACTCCCGAACCCGCGGCGAGGTCAAGGACGCGCACTGCCGGCCCCGCACCGTTGGAGAGGAAATGTTTGCTGAGGGTCTGCGCTGCCGGATAACTCAAAGGGAAAATATCGTTAACGAACGCCTGGAAGAAGTCGCCCCCAGTTCCCTCCTGATTTACCGAGGCCGCAGGCCGACCGGTCGCGACAATTTCATTCAGGTGGAGCCACTTGGGAAGCAACTGCTGGCTGGTGTGACGGATCAGTCCGCCCTGGAAGCCAGGCTTGGTGCTGACCAGAAATGCAGAACTTTCAGGCGTAAGCGAAAAACGATCCTGCTCCTTAGCCATGAAGTTCATGCCTACCAAAACATGGATGATCGCGCTCAGTCCACGCTCGGAAGTGCCTGTTGCCTCGCGAAGTTCGGATAGCGTTTTTGGACCGCCATCCAGGACGTCGAAAACGCGATGGCGAATGGCCGCTTCCAGAACCAGCGGTGGAACATAGCCCCAAGCGAACTGCAGGATGCGCTCGGGCGTTACCGGCGCAGTAACAGATGTGCTCATACTTTCCTCTTTGTTGGAATGACGGCGATTATACCTGCTGGACAACCCCACTCAAGCCAACACCGGCCTTGCATGGGGCACCGTCCTTTTCGCTTCCCTGGCTGGTAACCTTGCTATTTGGCGAGGAGAAAAACTTGAAGCTGACGAGAAGAGCGCTAGCGAGGCAGACGGGAGCTGTTCTTGGCATGTCGCTGCTCCCACCCTTTCTGCGAGCGCAGACAGGCTCAGCTGCCGAATCCAAACGCCCGCTTCCCGCCGCGCGTAAGTTTCGCAGCACCGCTGTAGAGGACTACATTACCGCTACCAATCGCCGTATTCGCGACCTACAGCTGGCAGCCATTTTCGCCAACTGCTTTCCCAACACCCTCGACACTACAGTAGAACCCGGTGTATTCGAGGGCAAACCGGATACGGTAGTGATCACCGGAGACATTCCCGCCATGTGGCTGCGCGATTCTTCCGCGCAGATCTGGCCCTACCTGCCGCTTGCCGCTCAGGATGACCGGCTGCGGGCGCTGCTTGAGGGGGTCATCCGTCGCCAGACGCGGTGTCTGCTCATCGATACCTACGCGAACTCCTTCATGGCGGACCTGAATGCTGCGCCGCTCGAGTGGAGCCTGCAAGACAAGACCGAAATGAAGCCGGGGGTCGGTGAGCGCAAGTACGAGCTGGACTCACTTTGCTACCCCATCCGCCTGGCCCATGGCTACTGGAAGCAGACTGGAGACACCCGGCCGTTTGACTCAGCTTGGAAAGAAGCGATGGGCAGGGTTCTCGCGACCATGCGGGTTGAGCAGCGCAAGGATGGACCCGGCCCTTACAGCTTCCAGCGCACCGCGCGCAATCCGACGGATTCGTTAGTGAATGGCATCGGCAACCCGGTAAAGCCGGTGGGCCTTATTGCCTCTTGCTTCCGCCCCTCTGACGACGCCTGCATCTTCCCGTTCCTGGTGCCGGCAAACCTCTTCGCCGTCACTTCGTTGCGGCAGCTGGCGGCGATGTCGCACTCCATCCTGCACGACGAAGGCATGGCCAACCAAGCCGCTGCTCTCGCCGATGAAGTGGAGAGCGCGCTGCGGCAGCACGCGGTGGTTGCTACGGCCGCCGGCACAATTTGGGCCTACGAGGTGGACGGGTACGGTGGCCGGGTCCTGATGGATGACGCCAACGTGCCCAGCTTGCTTGGCTTGCCGTATCTGGACAGCTCTCCCGACAGCGCACTCTACGCCAGAACCCGCAGCTTTGTCTGGAGCGAGCAGAATCCCTGGTTCTTTCGCGGCAGCGCCGGGGAAGGCATCGGCGGACCGCATATCGGGCCCGATTTCATTTGGCCCATGTCGCAGATTGTCTACGCGCTTACCAGCCATTCCCCGCAAGAGATCGCCCGGTCCATTCAGATGCTTAAGGCAGCTTCGGCTGGGACGGGGTTTATGCACGAGTCCTACAACCGCAACGACGCCAAGAAATTTACGCGGGCCTGGTTCGCCTGGGCGAACACCCTGTTTGGAGAACTCATCGGCAAGACCGCGCAGCGCAGCCCGGAGCTCCTCGGATAGCGGCTAACTTGCCTAAGAAAAACTCATGCTGTCTCGGGGCTTGACTTTAGCCGGGCCGTAAAAAAACAGGGGGGTTTTAGCGGGTATGTGAGAACTAGCGAAACCTCAGATCTCACATACCCTCTAAAGCCGATCATTTTCAAGACCTGACAGCCCGACTAGAGGCTGCGGAAAAACCCGGTTTTGTATCAGGGCACGACTGTGCCGTAAACATTTGAAAATAGGATGGGCTTTAGCCCTGCCCCGTCATTTGCCAAGCAGATTTGTCCTGGAAGGGGGCTTTAGAGCCTGCGCGGAACTGGGTCTCAAGGACCAAACAAAACCCGACGGGCGCCCCATGTTCGCGCTAGCTAACGTGGGCCGAAAAAGCCGGGCGAACCGGATTTCCTGCCACGCTGCTCTGGACAGAACCACGTGTGCGCCTTTCCGCGAAGAAAGGCGCATGCACTGTATCAACGCCACCAAGTCCAACAGGAAATCCGGGGGAAGCCCCTACAACGCTTCTATTCCTTGAGTGAAAGCATTCGAAGGGTTTCATATTCGGCCCACGTTAGCTGGTGCGAACATGGGGCACCCGTCGGGTTTTGTTTGGTCCTTGAGATTCAGTTCCTACGTGGGCTCTAAAGCCCCTACCCCGTAACCGGTCAAACGTGGAATGGCATTTGTTATGGCTTGGGCCGTGGCAGGGGCTAAAGCCCATCATATTTTTAAGCATTACGGCACGACTAAAGTCGTGCCCTGATACAAAGCATGAGTTTTTCCGCAGCTTGTTTAGCCCCTGCCACTGCTAGAACTCCAGCAAAACCGAGTTTTCCGCAGCATCTAAAGTCGGGCCCTGATACAAAGCATCAGTTCTTCCGCAGCTTGTTTAGCCCCTGCCACTGCTAGAACTCCAGCAAAACCGAGTTTTCCGCAGCATCTAAAGTCGGGCCCTGATACAAAGCATCAGTTCTTCCGCAGCTTGTTTAGCCCTTGCCACTGCTAGAACTCCAGCAAAACCGAGTTTTCCGCAGCATCTAAAGTCGGGCCCTGATACAAAGCATCAGTTTTCTCAGGCGATCGAGCCCTTTATCGGGAAGCCGCCAGGCGTTCTTTCACCTCGTCGGAGAGCTGCTTCGCCTGTTCCTGCGTGATGTGCGCTTCCCCGTCGAGAATGACCAACAGGCTGCCGTCACCCGCGTCCTTGAACTCCGCGTTCCGGATGGTCACATACCCCTGCACGGCGAGCGGAAGCGTCGCCGCCATGTCGGTGCCTTTGTGCAGCGCGGAAAGAATGGAATTACGGACTTTTTCCTGTATCGCGTCGCCGAGCGCTCCTGAGCGCAGCAGCTCGCCCAGTGAGCCGTCCGCTTGGATCTCCCCTACTTCCGGTTGCAGTTGCAGCTCCGTACTATCCTTGTCGATCACGGGCGTGAGCCTGATTGGGATTTGGGCATCGCCCCCCACCAGCTTTTTGGCCGCCTGCTTACCCAGGACTTTGACGCAGACCCAACGTTCCACGTGCAGCTGCACCACAGCGATGCTGGCCGGTTCAGCGGGCTTAAGAGTGGCGTTTTGAACGGCCACACGCTCTCCACAGCGGTCATCCTTGTCCAACTGAGCGCTCAGCAGGCCAGTCAAATTGCGCTGCAGGTCGGAAAGATCGCCAGTGAGCTGCAAATTGAATATCCTCAGATTGCGGTCCCGGGAAGAGATGGTGAGGATCGCCGAGGCGGTAATCGCAATAGGCTGACCTTTGACATCAAGAGGTATCTTCACCGGGGGAATTTTAAAAGTAGTCTTCTGCGCATTCGCGGCAGGAGCCAGGGCCAACAAACACACCACTACAAAACGGAGAATGGTCATTTGGGTATGACTCTTGGACGAATGAGCCTGGCTGGGGCTTCGCTGCTGCTGCTCACCTTGTTACCCGCTTCCACCGCCACAGCGCAGAGTGCTATGGATCGCGACCTGCTCGAAGTTACCGTCCCCAAGCTGCAACAGATGTACCGCGACCATAAGTACACCGTCACCCAAGTTGCGCAGTGGTACCTGGCGCGGATTACGAAGTACAACGGCATCTACCGCGCGGTAGAAAATGTCGATGCAGCGGGGGCGCTGGCCATCGCCGCTCGCGAAGACGCGGAAGGGATGCCCCACGGCGCTTTATGGGGCATCCCCATCGTGACCAAAGCGAATACCTCGATCAAGGGATTGGTCACCACCAACGGATGGCGCGGTTACACGATTCCCGGCCACGAGTTGGTGGCGCCCAAAGATGCGGACATCGTCGCCAAGCTGCGCGCTGCGGGAGCGGTGATTCTGGGGCAAACCAATATGCCGGACTTCGCCGCCAGCGATACCACTCGCAGCACCTCGTATGGCCGAACCGGAAACGCCTACGATGTGCGCTTTAGTCCCGGTGGTTCTTCGGGTGGTACGGTCACGGCGGTCACCGCGAATCTTGCCGTCCTGGGCAATGGAACGGACACCGGCAATTCCATCCGGATGCCATCGGCTACCAGCTCCGTGGTGGGTGTATTTCCCAGCCGCGGCCTGGTGAGCATCGCCGGCATCGCTCCGTTGGATTGGCTGCTCGATAACACCGGGCCCATCGCTCGCGACGTCACCGATGCGACCATTGCGCTCGATGCTATGGCGGAAGCCAATCCGCAGGCGGAGCCCGGTCCCTACACGGGCTTCCTGAAGCCCGGGGCGCTTAAGGGAAAGCGCTTCGGAGTGCCCGCCTTTGTTCTGCAGGGAGCCGGTGTGCCCTTCCAAGGGATTCCATCCTCGGAAGCACCCAGCATGATCGCTGCAGATCGCGCCGCAGCGCAGACCCCGCTGCGGCCGGAGACGCGGGCAGCGTTCCTGAAGGCCTTGGAAGGGCTGCGTGCGGCCGGTGCAGAGGTGGTATTCGACGACTCCATTCTTCCCGATAGCTTTGCGGAGACGGTTTCGTTTGTCTTCACACTTCCCTACATCCGGGAAGGAACGGAGAAGTTTCTTGCCGATTATGGTCCCGCTCAGTATCGCTCGGCTGAGGAGTACCAAAAGGTCATAGGATCCCCTCTGCCACCTACCATTGTCGACGGCTCCGCGGACCTTGACGGAGCCACGACGCGGAAAGGCAAGCTTCGGGCGCACCAGGCCATCTTCGAGACCGATCCGCAAGCCGAGGCCAACTACTGGACTCCTCGCCGTAAAGCATTGGAGATTTACAACGAGACCTTGAATCGGCTGCATCTCGACGGCTATGTCTATCCGGCAGCGCAGATGCCGCCTCCGGACGAGACCATGCCTCAGGACGGGAAAATCAGCGGCGGGCCGCACAGCGATACCAGTTGGGTGAACATGATCGGCGTGCCGGCAGTGGTGCTGCCGGGTGGCTTTTATCCGGATGGCTTGCCTTTCGGACTGGAGATTTCAGCCCGCCCTTGGAAAGACGGCGACCTGCTCGGTTGGGCGTATGCCTACGAGCAAGCTACCCACCACCGCAAGCCGCCAGTGCTGGTGGAGAAGGGTCTACTGCCCGACGCGCGCTGAGGGCCGGAGGGGCTAAAAGGAATCTCATTGGGCATCCGCAAAACCGCAGATCTCTCCACTACGCTGAGCCCTTAGGTGGCCAGGAGATCTGTCCCGTCTTCTTGTAGGCCAGATTCGCAATATGGCCGGCGCGGGCGGCGGCGATTCCGGTTTCCACCGGGGCGTTCGGTTCCTGACGGGTTTTGACGCAAGTGAAGAAATTCTCCACGTGGTCAATGGTTCCGTCGCGGAAACTGTCTTCGCTGAGAATGGGATTCCGATCGTCCAACCCTTCGCGATAAATACCGAAGCCGCTGCGGTTGATCTTGAGCGTTGCCTCGGTGCCGCGGAATTCCAGCCCTCCATCATCGATCGAGGAGCTCATCATGCCCTCGTACACCACATCCCAGCCGGGATAGCGAAGCGCGGCCTGCAGCGTATCGGGACAATCCCAATCCATGAAGACATATTTGTCCGCCAACATCATCGCCTCACGGGGGGTGTCGGACTTCATCGCCCAATGCGCTACGTCGATCCAGTGGGTGAACAGGTCAGTCATGCCGCCGCCGCCGAAGTTCCAGTACCAGCGCCAGCGGTAAAACTTCTCTTCGCTAAAGGGCTGGTCGGGAGCGCCTCCCAGCCACATCTTCCAATCCAGTGCCTGGACGTCGACCGGCTTGGGCGTCCAGGTGGCCTTCTTGTAGTTTTGCCACCAATAGGTCCTCACCTGGGTGACCCGTCCCAAGCTGCCTCCCTGAATCAGGTCGACCGCGTTGCGAAAGTGAGTCCAGCTCCGCTGCTGCATGCCGCACTGCAAAACCTGCTTGCTGGAGCGGACGGCCTTCAAGAGGGTGGCGCCTTCTTCGATGGTGTGGGTAACCGGCTTTTCCAGGTAGACGTCTTTACCCGCCGCCAAGGCATCGCAGGCGATGCGCACATGCCAATGGTCAGGCGCCGCAATCATCACCACGTCGATATCCTTGTTGGCCAGCACCTCGTGATAATCGAGATGGGTGCTTGCCAGACCGTTAGACCGCTGCTTCACCTCATCCCTGCGCGGCCCATACACATCGCTCACGGCGACAATCTGAAAGCTAACGCCGGATTTCTCTGCGCTATCCAGGATGGTTCTCATCCGGCCGCCGGCTCCGATGACTCCGACGCGAAGGGTGTCGTTCGCACCCCACACCCGGGTGGAGGCAAGCGCGGTAAGTCCACTGGCAATAATGAAGCTGCGGCGATTGGGTGTAAATGGCATGGCGAAGATCTTACCAGCCACGGATATAGCCTGTCTTGATTTGGCGCATCCGGAAGGCCTATAAGGTAGTGTTATGGACGCAACCCGTCGTGCTCTTCTGCAGGCGTTTCCCCTGCTGGCTGCCTCTTCGGCATTCGCAGCAGACACCCCTACCCTCACCTCGTTCGTCACCCCTTATGGCGAATTGCCGGTAAAGAAAAACGGACAAAACGAATCCCGGGCAATCCTTCACGGCGTTACCCACTCCGGATGCCATCTTGAAGTTCACGAGACCACACTTGCGGCGGGGAGCGAGCCTCATCCACCCCACCGGCACGAGCATGAGGAAATGTTTTTGCTGATCAAGGGCTCCGTCGCGCTGACCATTGAGGGCAAGACGACGCAGATCGGACCCGGGTCCGCGGCGTTTGTGCATTCCAATGAATTACACGGCGTTCACAATCCCGGGCCGGGAACGGCGCAATACTTCGTCATGGAAATCGGTACGTAAGGGAGCGATAGGATGCAGGCAAAGTGGATATTGATGGCAATCGCAATGGTGGGATCGAGCACCTTGGCGGGGGCAACCGATCTCACCCTTCACTTGAAAGGCACGCAACCGCTGGTGCGGAAAACGGTGCAATACCAGTGCGATGCCAAGGGCTCAGGCATGGGTCTGCCGGCGGGGGTGTTTTCGGTTGAATATATCAATGGGGCGGGAAACAGCCTGGTGATCGTACCGGTGAACGGCATGTCGATGATTTTTGCCAACGTCACCTCAGGCTCGGGCGCACGCTATGCGGCGGCCCAATATATTTGGTGGGATGCGGCCGGAGGGGTGAATTTCTATTCCGATTCGATCGCCGGCAAGATGGAATCTGCGTGCCACCGGATGAACGCCACGTGAGGAAGAGCTTAGGCAATCCGGGAGACCAGGAGGAGATCCGGAATCGGCTGGCCCAGCTATCGCCTCAGGACACCAGGCGATGGGGAGTGATGTCGGTTCACCAGATGATCTGCCACCTGAATGATTCCTACAAGCTGGCGTTGGGGCTGAGGACCGCGACGCCGGCGACCAGCCTGGTGCAGAGAACGCTGGTGAAATGGCTGGCGTTGAATGCGCCGATGCAGTGGCCGAAAGGGGTCCCCACGCGGCCAGAAATGGATCAGGGGAAAGGCGGTTCCACTCCCGCCGACTTCGCTCAGGATCATGCTGCGCTGCTGTCGACGGTAGGCCGTTTCTGCCAGGGTCTGCCCGCCCCTCTGGCGCTCCATCCGATATTCGGCAAAATGACGACTGGGGATTGGATGCGGTGGGGATATTTGCATGCGGACCATCACCTACGGCAGTTTGGGCGATGAATGCTGGCCCTCGCTGGTCTGCTTACGCTTTTGCCTTTTTTTGCCGCCGCGTTTTGTCCAGGCGTCGTGCGGCTCGCGGGGAAGTTACCGCTTAGGTTGCGCCTCCTGGCGCCGGCTCTTCTGGGTATTCCCTACGCGCTGGTCTCCCTGTCCGCCGGCCTTTTTCGTTGGCCCTGGCTTTCGCTTTACACGCTGCTGCCGGTGAGCATCAACCTGCTGCTCTATGCGGCGAGTTTGGCGGATCCGGAGCAAAAAGGGGAGTGGCGGGACTTTCTTATCCTGGGCTTGCTCGGGCTGGCGGTGGACTTACGCTGGTTTGAGGCGGCGTGGGGCCCGCGTCTCGCTGTCTTCAATAAGATTCTGCTGCTCGATGCCGGCATCTACGGTTTTCTTGTCATCCGGCAGTTGAACCGGGTGGGTTTCGATCTTCGTCTCCGCCTGCGCGATGTAGGTATTGGCTTACTTGCGTTCTGCGCCTTCGCCCCTATCGCCATTCTGCTGGGCTTATGGCTCGGCTTCCTGCATGTCCACGCCGTACTTCCCTCCTTCCAGCAGATTTTGCTGGCGCCGCTGTTCACTTTCTTTTTTATCGCCGTTCCGGAGGAGCTCTTTTTCCGCGGCTGGATGCAGAACCTCCTCGAGCGTCGGGTTGGGGCGGCACGTGGGCTGGTGATTACCTCGATCTTGTTCGGGCTTTCGCACTTTAACAAGCGCACCGCTTTTTTCAATTGGCGCTACGTTTTGCTGGCGGCGATTGCCGGTATCTTCTACGGCCTAGCGTGGCGTCAGCAGCGGCGGGTCGGGGCTTCGGCAATCGCCCACATGTCGGTGGACACCATCTGGTCCATATGGTTGCGATGATGAGGAGCATGATAGCGGTAGTAACCGATACCCACCCGCATGTGGTGCTGGAGCGAATCTGGCACAATGATTGCGACACAAACACCCAGGATGCCGTGAGCCAGGCCGAGAGTATAGATATTGCGGTAGCGCAGGAACAGGACACAGGCTACGATTCCCCACACCATGGTGACCGGGGCCAGCACCGGATTGGGCAGGTGGGCCAGCGAGAATAGCCCGGCGGCGGCGATGACCGGCGCGACTTTACCTGGCAGTAATCGCATCAAGCGAAGCAGGAAATAGATTTGCAGCACGAACTGCTGCATGACGGCCCATATCATGTACCCCCAAAAGTCCGTGAGCAACGCCGTGGGGCCGTGCAACCGGTGAAGCGTATGCATGCGGGCGGCGGCGTAGACACCCAGGACCGCCAGCACGGCGGCGGCAGCTACCACCCATATGGATCGAACCAGACCTGGTAATCCCAGGCCCACCGCCTTCCATGTCGGGCGGTGCATGCAGGTGGTCACGATGATCCACGCGATCGCGGCCCAATAGAATCCCCTTTGCCAGGGGGACACGGTCCAGATTGCTGCCAGGATAAGGGCGTAGCCCACGCCGAACTCAACCAGGTCGTTCTTCATCACTGAGTCCTTGTACTTCAGTCTATCGACTGGACAGGTATCAGCTGTAGGACCAAGCGGAAACGGTCCAACGGGGACCTAGGCATACTGGCTTCCGGCTACGACTCTACAGGCTGTGGAAAGCCTCCTGCTTTGTATCAACCCACGACTCTAAAGAATTCATAATCGGCCCACGTACGTGGTGCGAACATGGGGCACCCGTCAGGTTCTGTTTGGTCCTCCAGATCCGGTTCTCACGCAGATCTTTGCCCCTTCCCCCGACCGGTCGAAGGTGGACCGGCATTTGTTATGAATTTGGCCATGGCAGGGGCTAAAGCCCATCATTTTTGTAGCCGCTAACGGCACGACTAAAGTCGTGCCCTGATACAAAGCATGAGTTTTTCCGCCACCTGTTCGAATGCTTTCACTCTACGACCCGAAACAATGGAGGGGCTTCGCCCAGGGCTTCGCCCGTCTTTTTCGGCCCACGTTAGCTAGCGCGAACATGGGCCACCGTCAGGTTTTGTTTGGTCCTAGAGATCAGGTTCTCACGCAGCCTCTTTAGCCCTTCATTTTTTCGGCTTGAGCGGCACGACTAATGTCGTGGTCTGATACAAAGCATGAGTTTTTTCCGCCGCCTGTTCGAATGCTTTCACTCTACGACTAGAAACGATGGAAGGGCTTCGCCGTCTTTTTCGGCCCACGTTAGCTAGCGCGAACATGGGGCACCCGTCAGGTTTTGTTTGGTCCTAGAGATCAGGTTCTCACGCAGACTCTTTAGCCCTTCATTTTTCGGCTTGAGCGGCACGACTAAAGTCGTGCCCTGATACAAAACATGAGGTTTTCCGCAGCCTGAAAGTCGTGGCCTGATACAGCATGAATTTTCCGCAGCTTGTAAGGCTCCTTCACCTTCGACAGAGACACTCGTCCAGACTCTCTAACCAAAAAACGCCACTCGACGTGGAGTGGCGTTTCTTGGGTGAGCGATGGCGCTGGGCGTTACGGCTCCCGGTGTCCCGATCTTGCTGGTTCATCGGCTGTCATCGACGCAAGACTATTCGATTGCCTCGCATCCGGTCACCGGTCGGGCCCGTTTTTGTTTCATCGCAGAGCAGTCGCCTTAGGCCTTGTAAAGACTCCGCAAGCTTTCGTGCAGCTTGAGAGCCAAGGGCGAAGCGGCATAGGCGTCCGTAACCACCTCAACATAGGCGGCGGTATTCCCACTCCCGGCCGTCTCCAGTGCCTGATCGAGTTCCCCGCAGGTCGTGACCCGCGCCGTGAACCAGTCATCGCAGCCCAGCGCCCGCGGCAACTCGGCGTAACGCCACGGGGCAATGTCGTTATACGGATCGCCGGGATTCTTGCACAGCAGCCGCTCGATGAGGTAGCCGGAATTGTTCAGGACGAAGATCACCGGACGCAGTCCGAGACGAGCGAACTGGCACACTTCCTGCGCGGTAAGCTGGTGCGACCCATCTCCGGTCAACAGAATCGTGCGGCGATCGGGCGCCGCCACCGCGGCGCCGAACGCGGCCGGCGTGGCCCAGCCGATCGAGCCCCACAGAGTCTGATTATGGAAGGAGGCGCCCGCCGGCATCTGCGCGAAACCTAACCCCATAGAGGCCGTGCCCGTTTCCGCCACAAGGATGTCATTGGCGCGCAGGAAATTAGCCCAGCGCGGGTAAAGCGCGGCGGCCGTGATCGGATCATTTCCCTTGCCGCTCAGTTTGCCGATAGATTCCGTTGCGGGCCTTTTCCAGGTGTGATGTTTCGTCAACCGCGTGGCGAGGGCGGCGAGAATATCGCCGATCTCCACGCTGGGATAGGTCTTACCGCCAACGCGCGTGCGATGGTGCAGGATGTTCACGATCCTCGCCGGATCAAGCTTGGCCGTGAACGCGCCGCTATTAAAGTCGGACAGCGTGGTGCCGACTTCCAACACCAAGTCGCAGTTTTCTACCAAGCCGCGGACACCCTCATTCATCAACGCGCCGTCGTAGATGCCGATGTAGTTCGGATGCTGCTCGTTGAGTACCGATTTATCCATGAACATGGTCGCGAAGGGCAGGTCTGCAGCTTCGACCACCGCCTGCATGACCGGCTGCAGCCCCAGGCGGGACAAAAGAATGCCGGGCAGGATGCAAGCCGAACCCGCCTTCTCGAGCGCCGCCACGATGGCGTCCACTGCCTGGCTTAATGAGTCAGGGTCGCTCCCAGGTGCAGGCACCGGATGCGCCATACTGGTCACGGCCTGGTTGGCATGATCGGCGGGAAACGCCATGTACACCGGACGGCGATGATAAAGCGCCTCGGCAATCAAGCGCTCCGTTTCGTGCGCGACGTTCTGCGGGTGCATGACCGCGTGCGCGCAAACCACGGGCTCGGTCATGCGTTGAAACAGGTTGTACTCCCCGTTGCCGAGCGTGTGGTGCATGATCGCTCGCCCCGCCTGCACGCCCATGCCCGGGGCGCCCACCAGATGGAACAAGGGAAGATGTTCGGCGTAAGCGCCGGCGATGGCATTGATGGTGCTCAGCTCCCCGACTCCGTAGGTGGTGCTGATGGCGCCAAAGCCCTTGATGCGGGCGTATCCGTCGGCGGCGTAGCCCGCGTTCAGCTCGTTGCAGCAGCCAATCCAACGCATCCGCGGATTCTCGGAGATCGCATCGCAGATGGGAAAGGAAAAGTCTCCGGGAACACCGAACACGTCAGTAATGCCGATCGACTGCAGCCGGGAGAGGACGTGCTGAATAACAGTCGGCATTGGGCTAAGCCCCTCTCAGGTGTGCGTCTTCGAAGTGAGCATAGTAACGCTGCTCTGCTTCGCGGATTTTGGGCAGGCCCACCAGCTGGTTGAATTCCTCGAATTCGATCATCTGTTCGTGGAAGGGAGCGATGCTCCCGGTGCGCACTATTTCCGTAGCGATGTTCGTGGCCAACTTGGCGAAAGCGTAAGTAAACACATTCGGAAAGACCACGGCAGCGAAACCCATGGACTGCAACTCCGAAGCAGACAGAATCGGTGTCCTGCCACCCGGGAGCATGTTGGCAAGGTTAGGTACGGGGACCAAGCCAGGAATCTGTCCCAGTTGCTCGATGCTCTCAGGAGCCTCCAAAAATACCCAGTCGGCGCCGGCCTCCACGCACATCTGGGCGCGCTCGACGGCGTCCGGCAAACCCTTGACGGCGATGGCGTCGGTGCGGGCGAGGATGGTCAAATCCTGATCGGTGCGCGCGTCCACGGCCGCGCGGATCTTAGCCACAAATTCATCGGCCGGGATCACATGCTTGCTCGACATGTGGCCGCAGCGTTTGGGCGACACCTGGTCTTCCAGCATGATGGTGGAAGCACCCGCCTTTTCAAACTGCTTCACCGTCCGCGCGACATTCGTGGTGTTGCCATGACCATTGTCGCCATCGGCAAACACCGGCAGATCGACCGCATCGGCCATCCGCCACACCGCGTCCACCATCTCGGTGAGCGTCAACAACTCGATGTCAGGAGCCCCCAGCAGCGCGGCCGAGTTAGCATACCCGCCACAACCCACCACCTTGAAACCGGCTCGCTCGATAATGGTTGCGCACAGCGGATCATGGGCCACGGGGATCATCAGGATCTCCTCAGCCAGCAAATATTGTTTGAAAAGACTCGTCTTTTTCATTGTCCTCTCTTAATTGTGTGGGGTACGCGGCAAGCGATGCACCCGGCGTAAAGTCCGCAGCATCCTTAACATAGCGGAGGTGGTTTGATTATGGCACGGGTCTTTATCACCGGTTCTTCAGACGGGCTGGGGCAAATGGCGGCACAACTTCTCATCGAGCAGGGGCACGGTGTGGTGCTGCATGCTCGCAGTCCAGAGCGCGGGCAGCAGGCCTTGGCCGCCGTGCCCGAAGCAGAAAGTGTGGTGATTGGTGATTTAGCCAGCATCGCCCAAACGCGGGCCGTGGCCGAGCAGGTAAACCGGCTTGGCACATTTGACGCTGTCATTCACAACGCCGCCGTTGGCTATCAGGAACCGAAGCGCATCGAGACAGAAGACGGCCTGCCGCATGTATTCGCCATCAACTCCCTGGCGCCCTACATTCTGACCGCGCTTATTGAAAAGCCGAAGCGGCTGGTCTACCTCAGCTCAGGACTTCACCGCAGCGGCGATACCAGCCTCAAGGACCTTACCTGGGAGCGGAAGCGGTGGCAGGGGCAGCAGGCCTACTCTGACAGCAAATTGCATAATGTGCTGCTGGCCTTCGCGGTCGCCCGCCGTTGGCCTGAAGTTCTCTCCAACGCGCTGGAACCAGGTTGGGTAGCAACCAAGATGGGCGGTCCGGGAGCGCCGGACGATCTGGATGCCGGGCACCGGACTCAGGTTTGGCTTGCGGTAAGCGATGATCCACCCGTGCTGGTTACCGGACAGTACTTTTATCACCAGCAGGTGCGTCCCGTACTGCCCGCAACCCACAATACGGGCACGCAGGACGCTCTGATGGAGGCCTGCGCCCGTCTTTCCGGGGTCCAGTTTCTTGCTTGACGACCGCAACTTAGTTCCGGATTCTTCGTCATAGTAAGTAGCTCATACGAGGTAGATGCCGATGGCTCGTTCTGTTTGGCTTGTTCGGGCTGTGGTGTTGGCTAGCCTGACGCTTGGTTTAGTCATCGTGGTAACGGCCGTACGCGGAGACCAATCGCGAGCTATGCAACATATGGCCGGCCATATGTATATGACCGCGCTGAGAGCTCCGCAGCCCGGCGACCAGCAGAGGGCCGACGCTATCGTGGCGGCTGCAAAATCGGCAATCGCACCCTACGAGGATTACCACAAGGCTCTGGCCGACGGTTACGAGATATTTCTCCCCAATGTGCCTCAGGCCCAGTATCACTTTACCAAGTATGGGTATGCTCTCGAGGCAAGGTTCCACTTCGACCCGTCTAAACCGAGTTCCCTGCTGTACAAGAAGACGCCCGACGGGGGTTACAAGTTAGTCGGTGCGATGTATACCGCCCGGGTAGATGCGACGGAAGACGACTTAAACGAGCGTGTTCCGCTGAGCATTGCGCACTGGCATCAACACATCAACTTCTGCAAGGCGCCGGCGGGAGAGAAGGCGGCCTACTTCGGCCCCGACGCTAAGTTCGGATTGCTGGGTTCGATCACCACCCGGGAAGCTTGTGAGGCTGCCGGCGGCCAGTTCCGTCCTCATCTCTTTGGCTGGATGGTGCATGTCTATCCCAACGAGACCGACGCGAAGAAGATCTGGGCAACGGACGATGACGACCAAGGGCACGACAACATGGACCACTCCGCAATGCCCGGAATGAAGATGAACTAAAAACCGCCGCGGCGCGTCCATCCATGCTCCGCTTGTCTCATAAACACCGGACGGCATCAGTCTTCACCATCGACTGCCGAGTTTCAGTGCCTGGCTTGCAGCAACAAACCGAGAGAGCCGGCGATGTACGCCGCCTGCAGCGCTCGGGTGGGTTCATCGAAGTGAACGTGGTCAATGTAGTGACCGTTGCCGAAGTGGGCCGTAAAGGTGTAAAGGTCGATGATCGGCACACCAGTCCTCTTGAAGAGCTTCGCAGCGATCTCGTTGTACCGCACCACGTCTGCGTTGTAGCGGAAGAACTGTTTGGAGAGCGCATTGTGCCGCGCGTCGTCTACTGGCGTTGTGCTGATCCAGACAAGCTTGGCGTGATGGGACCGCACGAGATCCTCGATCGCTTTCAGATTCCGCTCGTACTCCGCGGTGTCGATAGCAATTACATTCGTCTTTGGATCTCGTTTGATATCGTGCAGCCCGCAATTCACCAGCACGACTTCGGGGTCAAATGCCGCCTCATGAAAGCGGCCGCGAAGGTACTCGAGCACCATGCGCGAATTGCCACCCTGCACGTTCGGGTCCCCGAGCTGCACCGGGATCGACTCCGGCGCAGTCGACATCTTGCGGCTCAAACTGGCTTCACCCGCCAAATCTGCCTGAAGAAGGGGCGTGTAGTAAATGGAGATGCTGTCGCCGACGAGGAACAGCTTCGGCAATTCCTCCGCGCCGGCCACAGCACACAGGCTGCATAGCCAAAGTATCCGTGCGAGCCATTTCATACCAGGCATCTTAGAAGCTAAACCTCGCAGAGAAGCGCATGGTGCGCTGGTTCGACGCGGAAGAGATCACGCCGAAACCGTTAAGATTCTGCACTCCATTCGAGGTGGTCACCGTCGACACGTTCAACCCCGGGCTTCCGAAAAAGGGAGTATTCGTGAGGTTGAACGCTTCGCCGCGTACCTGGAACGTGTAACGATCGGCGAAGACAAAGCTACGGGAAAGACCCACGTTCCAATTGAAATACCCTGGGCCGCGCACGGAGCCGCGCGACGAGGTACCGAGGTTCACAGTGGTGACCGGGGCGTAATCCGCTGGATCGAAGTAAGGATGACTCGCATTGTGTCCGCCAAGGACCTTCACTCTTCGAACCAGTTGGTTCGCGAACTGGGTGTTGCCGGGCGCGTTCAGCGATGTGGCAGAGGCGCTCACGGTTAGCGGCACCCCGCTGGTCCAGCTAATGATATTGTCAATTTGCCATCCGCCCAAAACTTGGCCGCCAATCCCCTGGTTCAAGAACCGCTGCCCTTTGCCGAAAGGAAGGGGCGAGTTCCCGAACGCCTGGAAATTATGCGTTCGATCAAATCCCTGCACTCCGCGGTTTTTGCCGTAAAGGGGCAGATAGTTGACGAGCGGCGTGGCGTCCGAGTTGTCGGCGTAGTTGTCAATTCCCCGGGCATAGGTATAGTTGATGCCGATCGAGCCGCCGCTGTGGGTGAACCGTTTCCTAAGCGTGTTCTGCAGCGCGTTGTAGTTCGCCGTCCCCATGGGGGTTTCCTGATAGATGGCGGCGGTAGTGCCGAGCGTTTGGTAGAGGGCGCCCCCGGCAGTCCCGCCTCCGGGGTTCGCCGCGTTGAGATTCAGCTGCACCACTTCCCGGATGACCAGAGTCCCGACGTAGGTTGACTGCAGAGTAAAGCCGGAGGCGATTTCGCGTTGGACGGCAGCGTTATAAGACTCAATGTAGCCGCGCCTGTATTTGCGGGGATACGTAGTCGTCGTGAGCGTGAGCGGCAGTTTGAGAATACCGGCGCTGATATCAGGAAAAGTGGCTTGCGGAATGCCCGTGGCCAGCGTGCCGGCGGCCTGATAGGAGTTGGCCCCGGAGTAAGATTGCGAAATCACCGCGGGATAGGCGACGACCATGTTGCGGAAGCTGTCCGGGTTGACGGTGATGCCGTAACCGCCGCGAACGACAGTTTTATCATTGAACCGGTAGGCCAGGCCGAACCTGGGCGCGAAGTTTCCATTGCCGGCGTCGATTCCGGCTGACCGGGGTACTCCACCCAATCCGCCGAGATAAACGTTGCCGTCGTCGGCGTGATAGTAGTCCCCTCCGAAGTGGTCGCGGGTCGCGATGGGATAGAACTCATACCTGAGGCCGTAGGTAAAGGTGATGGCATTCGTAGGCTGCCACTGATCGCGCACGTAGAACGCCCACACGTTTTCGCGCAGTGTGCCCGGATTCAGATACTGCGTGTCTTTGCCGAAGCTGGTGGGCAAGCCCAGCAGAAAATCCGCGAAGCTGTTGTAAGTGTTGGTGGCCGCGCCGCCGTTCAGAGAAGTGGCTCCTCCGCTGAAAGTGAAACCACCCCGCGGGCCGTAGGTGTTCTGGGGCTGAAAGTGGTTAATCTCGTAGCGCTGAAACTCCATGCCATAGCGTATCGAGTGGGTGTGCTTTACCCAGGTCATGTTGGCGGCGACGGTGTAAGTGTTGTCGTGGTAAACCTGGGGGTTAGGGGCAGAGGGATTTCCCAGGGCCGAAAGTCCACTGAAGTTAAAGCTCGGATAGCCGGCCTGCAGGGGGCTTGGCCCATTGGTGCCCGGAATTTTTAAAAAGTTGAGCCCGTAGTTCTCGTTGAGATCGGTGTTGGCGGTCTTCAAGCCCACGCGAGAGAATCCGACATTGGCATCCGCAAAGAGGGTGGGCGAAAACGCATAGGTTCCGCCAATGCCGACGGCCTGGAAGATACTGAACGAGTTACCGGGCTGGCCTCCATCGACCGGCGTGCCGCCCGCTTTACCCAGAGGCTGAGGGTCGAAGACCGTCGAGTTCTGGAGACCATAACGGCCGAATAGGGTGGCCTTCTGGGAGATCGTGTAATCCACACGGCTATCGTAGATGTCCCGCGTATACTCGCCGCTGGCGCTGGTGAAGTAGTTGCTCGAAACCGCGGTCGTATTCACGTTGGGCGTTGGCACCAGCGTGAGCATCTGCTGCGCGGCATAAGAAAAGCGGCTGGCCGGGATGATGTTATTCGGAAAAGGGGTGCGGCCGGTGCCGTTCGCATTGCCTGTGGCTGGATCATAGATGGTTGCGCCGGTGCCTTGAAAGTTCCCTGCAGCCATGGCCGCTGTTGGCACGGTCTGAAAGCCGCTCTGGTTTACCGAACGGCGCGACCGTTCCCAGTTGATAAAGAAGAAAGCTTTGTTCTTTACAACGGGTCCGCCAACGTTGGCGCCAAACTGATTGAGGATGTATTTCGGTACGGCCCGCTGCGTGACCGGCAGATAGTAGTTGCGCGCCGCCAGGGCGCTGATGGTGTTGTACTCCCACGCATTCCCGTGGAACTTGTTGGTCCCAGACTTGGTGGAAATGTTTACCACCGCGCCGGCTGCCAGGCCCTGTTCCGCATCGAAGCTGTTCGTAACAATGTCCACCGACTGAATGGCTTCGGTCGAGGGGATATAGACCGCTACATCGGGCACCCAGGCATAGATGGAGCTGGCGCCGTCAATGCGGGTGTTGTTGTTGGTGTTGGAAACTCCGTTGACGTTGGTGTCAAACGTGTCCGAGGGCGTGCCCGACTCGGAGTGGCCTAAAACCGGCGGCGACAGTCCCGGGATGATCGTGTACAGGCTCTGCACGTTTCGCATGCCTTGATTCGGCCCCGCCGGAAGAAACTGTATCTGTTGCGTTTCCAACTGCGATGAAATCGTCGCCCTGTCAGTCTGCAGGGTTGGGGGAGCAGTCATCACCGTCACCGTTTGGCTGACCGATGCCGGCTGCAGGCGGACGTCTGCTCGTCTTTCGGTATTCGCCTCCACCAGCACTCCTTCGACTGTCGTCTTCTCAAACGTAGGCGAAATCACAGTAACGGAGTACGTTCCCGGTGCGAGGTTATTGAAAAGATAGTGACCGGACTGATCGCTGGTGGCGGTCGTCGTGATGTTGGTCCCTAAGTTCGTCGCCTGCACTGAGGCTCCGGTGACGTCTCCTCCCGAGCTATCGGTCAGATTGCCGACGAGAATCCCGTAAAGCACCTGGCCCCACGCCAGACGCGTCGCGGGAAGCGAAGTGAGTAGAACGAGGAATGCGGCTGCGCAAATACCAGATAAGGAGCAACGGTACCCGGGGGCCCGATGCGTAAGCGGCCTCTTTGAATGGTTCATTCTGGATCCTCCTAATGCGTTCCCACAGGCTCGAAATGAACAAACAATGAACAAGTTCATTTAGAGAGCAGTCTTTATACCTATGCGCAACTGAGACTGTCAAGGAAGACTTCGTCACCAGTGGATCGCCCGGTGAACCCAGCAAGCCTTTTATGAACGTTCATTTTTTCGTGACATTTGAGATACCATAAATCGGTGCCCGTGACGGTAAGAGAGATTGCCAAGAGAGCCAGGGTATCGGTTGGAACTGTGTCGAACGTCCTGAACGGTCGCACGACAGTCAAACCTCTGGTACGCGCCCGGGTGGAAGCGGCCATCGCCGATCTTGGTTATCCACTACCTGGTCGAGCCACTGGCCGGGCACTCCGCGCCACGCCCGCCATCTCATTCCTCCTGAGCAACCGGGATCTGCTCGATCCATTTCACTCGCGAGTGCTGGAGGGATTGACGAGCGAATGTGAGAATGCCGGGGCGCTGGTTCTTTTTTCCAAGCTTCAATACGGTCCAGCGCTGGCCCCCGAACGCATCCCTCTTCAGCCGGCGATACGATCGCGGGGAGCGGCGGATTGCGTGGTGCTTGGAGGAGTCAATTACCCGAACTTGCTTGACGCCTTGGCGGAGCTAAATCTCTCGTATGTGCTGATGGTCAACAACCTTGTCAGCGAGCGGAAGAGAGAGCCGCTCGATCAGGTGCGTTTCGACGATGTACGAGCGGCGCGGGAGGCCACCGGTTACCTGATCGAGATGGGGCACAGGGATATCTGGTACATCGGGGACACATCGTTCCCGTGGTTCAGTAATCGCTACCAGGGTTACGTGGCGGCCATGCGTGAGTTCGGGTTGGAACCGAGAGCGCAGCGGGCGGGGATCTCGGATGATCGCTTTATCAACGGATTTCGCTGCACTGCCGCGATTCTTAAAGAGAAGCAGCCGGTCACGGCGATCTTCGCCGCCACGGACGAGGTGGCCTATGGTTGCTGGGAGTGCCTCCAGCAGTCTTCGATCAGCGTTCCGGACCAGGTAAGTCTCCTGGGGTTTGACGATCAGCGCGGCCCCTACAAGGGGCTTGGCCTTTCGACAGTCAGAGTGGAGGCCGAGGCGATTGGACAGCATCTGGCAAGCATGGCGATGGAGAAGATTAAGACATCGCCTCCGCGCTCTCTTCCCGAAGTGGTCGTGCCCACGCGGCTGGTCAAGCGGGGCACCTGTCAGCCGCCCCGCTCAAAGAGCTAGGTGTGGACGATCGCTAATTCGCCGGAGGCGCCGGTGGCGGAGGGGTCCCTGCGGCCGGCCTCGGTGGGCCCGGCGCCTTGTCCACCATCTCGGAATCTATTTGCAGCGAGATTTGATCACCCACCATCGGTGCGTCAAAAGTCATGCCGTAGTCGGCCCGGCTGAGCGACATGGTGGCGGAAAGGCCACGATGCGACGTGCCCCGCGGGTCCTTCATCGGCGGTGTAGGGCCGTCGACGTCCAGAACGACTTCTTTGGTAATTCCATGGATGGTCAGGTCACCGGTAACCTTCAACTTGCCTGCGCCCGCCGCTTCCACACGCTTGGACTGAAAAGTGATTGTCGGATACTTGGCCACGTCGAAGAAGTTGGCGCTGCGCAGGTCCTTGTCCCGCATTTCCACGCGGGTATCTACGGAACTGGCGTCGATGGTTACATTCACAGACGCTTTGCTAAGATCCGGCGAATCGACCACCACACCGGTGGTTTTGTTAAATGTTCCGCGAACGGTCGAGATACCCAGGTGGCGAACAGAAAACTGCGCGGAGGTGTGATTGGGATCGAGATACCAAGTTTGCGTTTGCGCCATGGCGCTCAAGCCGCCAGCCAGCGCAACCAGAACTGGTAGTTGAATTGCTAGCCGAAAAGCCGGCAGAGAAATGCGTCTTCTTCGAGTCATGACCAACCTTTTTACTTTTTAAATTTGAAGTTGAGTGTAGGTCTGCAGCCTGCGAAGGTCAACTCTGCGCGAGAAGACCAAACCAAATCTCGATGGGTGCCCCATGTTCGAGTTCGGTTTGGTCCTTCGGTTCGGGTTCTCGCGCAGACACGTTAGGGATTTGGTTCCAAATCGAACTGTTGCTTGCCCAAGCACGCCAGGATTTGCACCGGGCAACTGGGACTTCCCTTGGTCCATTCTCACCCAGAAGGGAAGTAAGGAGCATCATCATGATTCTTGTAACGGGTGCCACGGGAACAAACGGAACGGAAATTCTGAAGAGGTTGTCGGGAAGAAAAGAGCGTGTTCGGGCCATGGTTCGTAAGCGCGGCGCGGGCATGAGTGTCGCACCTCACTGCGAATTGCAATTCTCCGAAGCAGACTTCGAGGATCCTGAGAGTTTGCGCAGAGCTCTAGACGGGGTCCAGCGGGCATTCCTGGTCACCAATTCATCGGAACGCGTTGAGGAGCTGCAGCTCCGGTTTGTGAGCCTGGCACGCGAAGCAGGTGTGAAACATATCGTGTATCTCTCGCAGCTGCACGCCTCGGCAGATTCTCCGTTGCGTTTTCTGCGGTACCATGCCGCCGTCGAAAACGCGATTCGCGCGTCGGGCATGTCGTTCACCCATCTTCGTCCTAACCTCTACATGCAGGGCATGTTGATGATCGGTCAATCCATTGCATCGCAAGGCCGATTTTTTGCCCCCGCAAGCGACTCGAGGGTAAGCCTGGTCGACGTGCGTGACATCGCTGCCGTCGCCGTCGCCGCATTGACGCAAACCAAGCACGAGGGCAAAACATACGATATTACCGGGCCGGAGGCATTGACCCATTCCCAAATGGCCGAACAGCTCTCGCAGGCGCTCGACCACACTGTCGCCTTTGTTGACGTACCAGAGGGGGAATTCCGGAATGCACTGCGCACGATGGGCATGCCGGACTGGCAGGCGGACGGCCTGATCGAGGATTATGCCCATTACCGTCGCGGGGAGGCCTCCAATATCTCTAGCGCTGTCCAGCAATGCACGGGCAAGGCTCCGCGCCCATTCGCTGACTTCGCACACGACTATAAAGCTGCCTTCCTAACTCCGGCCGAGGTGCATGCCTGAGCATCGCACACACATCGACCAGCATTTCGGAAACAAGCTGGGTTTCGGGGTGATCGAAAAAGCCGTGCCGAACTGGCGGCTTTGTCTCCTTAGCCTCATGGGGATTCCGTAGAGAACTGCAGGTCCCTCACTACGCTACGCTTCGGGGGATGACAAGTTGAGGGTGGCGCTTCGATTGAGTGCTGTTAGTGGGATTGCGAGGGTAGCTGGCTGCAAACCGAATTAAGTCACAACCTCTCCTAATGAACAACCGTACCCTGGACCGACTAAAAGCGTTCGATGGGCTTCGCCCGGCTTTTTCGGCCCACGTTAGCTAGCGCGAACATGGGGCACCCGTCGGGTCCGCGGTGGCCTGCACTGTTCATTGCTCCCTTAACTTGCCGCAGGCAAGTCGGCTCCTCCTAATGAACAACCGTACCCTGGACCGACTAGAGGCGTTCGATGGGGCTTCGCCCGGCTTTTTCGGCCCACGTACGCTGACGCGAACATGGGGCACCCGTCGGGTCCGCGGTGGCCTGCACTGTTCATTGCTCCCTTAACTTGCCGCAGGCAAGTCGGCTCCTCGGGATGACAAGGGGAGGGCGGTGCTTCCATTCAAGGTCTCGTCTGTGGCGGACGGGACCTGCAGTTCTGTCGATCCCACAAACCGATGTTGGGTGGAAAAACCACCGTCCCCTTGTCATCCCGACCGAAGCGTAGCGTAGTGAGGGACCTGCAGTTCTCTACGGGATCCCCATGAGGCTGAGGCACGCCTGCGCTCGAAGGAATAGCGGGTACCCTCAGTTCAGATTTTCCTGGTCAAGCAGCTGTTGAAATTGCGGGGTCGTTCGCAGGGTGGCAAACTCCTTATCCTCGATGAGACGCTTGCGGTCATTGAAGCCTTCATCCATGGCCTTGCGAAGATAGAGAAGCGCCTGCTCCTGCTTGCCCGCGCTGGCAAAAGTCTGGGCTATGTAGTAATTGATCGCCACGCGCTGTTCACGGGAGCCGCCCCCCTCCACCAGGGCCGCCTGACCCGGGGCAAAGACCCCCTGGTCAATCGAGAACGCCTTCTGGTACATCTTGACCCCTTTTTTGTATTTATCCTCGGCGAAGTAAGCGGTGCCCAGATTGCAGTAGATGACGGCGCTTTCCGAGGTATGTTTCAACGCCCGCTTGTACCAGTGTTCCGCGTCTTTGAAGTTATGCTGGCCGTAATATACGGCGGCCAGATTGTTGGAAGCCGCGGCAAAGCGCGGATTGATGGTGATCGCCTGCTGGTAAGCTTTGCGCGCCTGTTCCAAAGCAAAAAGATGGTGGTACGCCATGCCGATGTTGTTCCAGACAACCGCGGACTTGAGGTTGCCTTGCTGATAAGCGGCAATGGCTGCCGCGTACTCTCCGCGGGCCATGAGGATATCGGCCTTCTGATCCACCGGAAGCTCTTTAAGGGCCAGCGTTTTGCGGTCCGGCGTCGGCGAGGGCGGCGCAGGGCTGTCTGCAACTTGCGCCAACCCAGGAAGGCTGGCTGACATGAGTACGGCGAGCGTGAACCAGAATTTCACGCGGACAATCGGCTTGCTGGGAATCTCACCCATAACTCGCCTCCTTGGATACTCCAAGATTGCGGCGATGCAATCAACCGATCATTGTGCGCCTACTGGGGCCACGGCGGCAACATCAAATTGCAAGGAAATAGCAGTTTCCAGTTACGGGAATGCCTCAAGGCCGGGCGGGGAATAGGAACCGCAACATAGGTCCGGTCCGCTGCGCCCAGGCGGACTCCATGTGCTCCCCGTTTTCGGCCTCGAAATAAGCCAGGTCTGCCCCTAGTCGCCAGCCTTTGCGGATCAACGCATCGCGCAGCGCCCGGGTGTCGGGCACAGCCTGCTGGTTTTCCTTACCGCCGATGTCCAACCAAATACGCGACGCAGGCTTTTGGGGAAGCCCCGCCACCTCTTTGAGAATCACCCGCCGCCGCCACCAAACCGAGGGGGAGATCACGGCGAGCCGGGAGAAGACACCGGGGTAGCGCAAACCCAGGTAGAGGCTCAGCAGCCCGCCCAGCGAAGAACCTCCCAGGCCGCAGTTTTCGGCGCCAGGCAGCGTCCGGTACTGAGCATCGATAAAGGGTTTTATCTTCTCAAGCAGCATCCGGCCGTATACGTCCGCGTGGCCGCCTCCCAGGCGCTTGTCTTTGCCTGGCGTGTACTCATCGATCCGCCGGTCCCCGGCGTTGTAAATGCCGGCGATGATCAGCGGCTCCACTTCGCCGGCTTCGATCAGCGCATCCGCCGTCTCGGCCATGCGCCAATAATTTCCCTTGATAAATGAGGTTTCCGGATCGAAGAGATTCTGGCCGTCCTGCATATAGAGGACGGGAAAACGCCGCTCCTTTTCCGCCTCATAGGTAGGAGGGATATAGACGATCAGAGATCGGCCCTCCACTTGATGCCGGAGAAGACGCGGAGCTGGGCGGTTGGCGGGTTCCGTCGGCATTCTGTAGATTAGCAAAAGCATGCAGCGCGAATATCATCGCTGGTGGTCCCATGATCTGAGCCGGGATATGGAACTGCTGTGCTTTGGCCACGGCGGGACCAAAGTGCTGGTATTTCCCACGTCTATGGGCCGCTTCTTTGAGTACGAAAACAACGGTATGGTCGCGACTGTGGCCGACCGCATCGATAGCGGCCAACTGCAGCTCTTTTGCGTGGATAGCGTCGATGCCGAGAGCTGGTACAACAAGCAGGCCGATCCCTATTGGCGAGTGCAGCGCCACAGGCAATACGAGCGCTACATCGTGGGCGATGTTCTGCCTCTGATGCGATTGAAGAACCAGACCCCGCGGCTGATCGCGACCGGCTGCAGCTTCGGCGCCTATCACGCGGCAAACTTCGGCTTTCGCCACCCCGAGATGGTCACCGGGATCGTCACCATGGGCGGGGCCTTCGATATGAAGGATTTTGTCGACGGCTGGTACAGCCAGGACCTGTACTTCAACAATCCGCCCGACTATCTCGCCAACTGCACGGATCCCTGGAAGTACAACCATATCCGCACCGTGCTCTCCACCGGCGAATGGGACATGTGCTGGGAAAAGAATGAGCGATTTGCCGCAGTCCTGCGCAACAAGGGCATTCGCCATGAGCTCTATGTCTGGGGCGACCGCAGCTATCACGACTGGCCCTGGTGGCGTCCGATGGCAAGAATGTACCTGGAGTAGCGGAAAATGCCTTAGAATTGGCTTTCTGTTCCCGGAAGTGGTCTTCGGGCCTGTTGTTTATCTGCGCCAAGGAGCCGCCGTGAAGAAAATCGGAATTATTTTCGGGATGGAGTCGACCTTCCCGCCCGCGCTGGTCGACAAGATCAACTCCTTCAACGACCCGGAAATAAGGGCGGAACTGGCCAGTATCGGCGAAGTGCGGATGGCGGAGCCTTCCCCCTACGCCGTGATCGTCGATCGCATCTCCCACGACATTCCCTTCTACCGCGGCTATCTGAAGAATGCAGCGCTCTCGGGCTCGATCATCATCAACAACCCCTTCTGGTGGAGCGCGGACGACAAGTTCTTCAACTTCGCCCTCGGTACCAAGCTGGGCGTTGCCATTCCCAGAACCGTGCTGTTGCCCCACAAACACCAGCCGCCGGGCACCACCGATCGCTCCATGCGCAACCTGCAGTTTCCTCTTCCCTGGGATAGCATTTTCGAATACGTGGGCTTCCCGGCATTCCTGAAACCCTTCGACGGTGGGGGATGGAAGGATGTGTACAAGGTGGACTCGCCGGGCGAATTCTTCGACGCCTACGACCGCACGCGCGATCTGTGCATGACGCTGCAAACAGCGGTGAACTTCAAAGAGTATTTTCGCTGCTATTGCGTCGGCCAGCAGAAGGTCCACATTATGCAATACGATCCGCGAGCGCCGTTTCACGAGCGCTATGTCAAGGATCCCGCGCCGGTCGACCCCAAGCTTCTGGATCGCGTGGAGCGCGACTGCCTCACCCTTTGCCGCGCCCTGGGCTACGACCTCAACACGGTTGAATTTGCCTGCGAGGACGGCATCCCCTACGCCATCGACTTCATGAATCCGGCGCCCGATGCGGATATACACTCCGTGGGGCCGGCAAACTTCGACTGGATTGTGAACGAGGTGGCCGAACTCGCTATGGAAAAGGCAAGAACGCATACCGGCAAAATCTCGGAATTCCGTTGGAGTGCGTTTCTGGGCGGCGGGACCTCAACCGCCTCTTGGAACGGCCACGCCACGCAGGTCGGCCAGGAGGTACTCGGATGAATCGCCCCAGCTTCAGCATCGGCATCGAAGAGGAGTATCAGACGATCGACCCGGAAACGCGCGATCTCCGCTCCCACATCCACTCGGAGATTCTCCACAAGGCCAAAGTTTCTACTGATGACCGCGCCAAACCTGAGCTCCACCAGGCGGTCGTAGAAGTGGGCACCAGGGTTTGCCGGGACATGGAGGAAGCGCGGGCAGACATTCTCGATTTGCGGCGGCAGATGATCACGCTGGCCAGTGAAAGCGGTATGTTGCTGGCTGCGGCCAGCACCCATCCTTTCGCCGACTGGAGGGATCAGGAAATCTATCCCGACGAGCGCTACAAACGGGTGGTGGAAGATTTACAGCTGGTGGCGCGGGCGAATCTCGTCTTCGGATTGCATGTTCACGTGGGCATCGAGGATCGCAATACGGCGATCCACATCATGAACTCGATGCGCTACTTTCTGCCCCACATTCTGGCCCTGTCGTCGAACTCACCTTTCTGGGAAGGGATGGCCACGGGATTCAAGTCGTATCGCTCGAAAGTGTTCGAGCGGTTTCCGCGCACCAATATTCCCGACACCTATGCCAACTGGGCCGAGTACGAGACGTTCATCAACCTGCTGGTCAAAACCAATTGCGTCGATAACGGCAAGAAGGTGTGGTGGGATATTCGCCCCCACCCGTTTTTCGACACCCTGGAAGTGAGGGTGTGCGACATACCCATGAGATTAGATGAAACCATGGCCATCTCCGCGCTGATTCAGGCGACCGTGGGGATGCTCTATGACCTGCACTCCAGGAACAAGAGCTATCGCATCTACAGCCGGGCGCTGATTATGGAGAACAAGTTTCGCGCGGCCCGCTATGGCATCGACGGCAAGCTGATCGACTTCGGCCGGGAGGAAGAAGTGCCGTTTCGCGATCTGATGCTCGAATATATCGATCTTGTCTCCGATGCGGCGAAAGAGTTGGGTTGCGAGCGGGATATCGCTTACATCCACGAGATGCTGAGAATGGGCACGGGCGCCGACCGGCAACTCAAGGTGTTCGAGGAGACGGGCGATCTAAAGAAGGTGGTCGACTACATCGTGGCGGAAACCCGTGTGGGGGTCATGCAGGAAGTAGAATCGCTGGAAAGTATGCATCGCTGAGTACGTGAAAGGGAGCAGTTTGACGCAAACCGTTTTGAACGACATTACGCAGATCGAATTCGATCCCGAGTTTTCTCCCGGCGCTCGCAACGCGGTGAACACCTGCCTGCGCATTCAGCCTTCCGAAAAGGTCACGCTCATCACCGATCATGCATGCCGCGACATCGCCGCCAGCATGGCGCAAGAATTGGTGAAGGTTGGTTGCCCCTTCAGGGTATTTGTGCTGGAAGATCTCGCCCCGCGCCCTTTGACTGCCTTGCCACCCGAAATCGCGGATGATATGGAATCGAGCGATGTCAGTATCTTCGCCGTGAAGGTGCAGAGGAACGAGCTGAAGTCCCGTATGGAGATGACAGCGATCGTCAACCGGCGGCGGATGCGTCACGCACATATGGTGAATATCAATCGCCAGATGATGCTGGAAGGCATGCGCGCCGACTACAACCGGGTGGATGCGCTGAGCAAGAAAGTGCTGGAGATTGTCAGCGGGGCAAAGGAGATCACCGGCCGAACCGCCGCCGGATGCGACTTCACCGGCATCCTCAACCCGGCCTACCGCTGGCTCAAGACCAGCGGCATTATCAGCCGCGACAAATGGGGCAATTTGCCGGGTGGCGAAATCTTTACCTCTCCCGGCGAGGTAAACGGGATCTACGTCGTCGATGGCGTGGTGGGGGATTTTCTATGCGACCGGTACGGCGATCTCCAGCATCAGCCTCTGACCGTCGGGGTGCGCAGCAACCGCATCAGCGAGGTCTATAGCGAGAATAAGGCGCTGGAGCAGGATTTCTGGACGTACACGCACACCGACGAAAACAGTGATCGCGTGGGCGAGTTTGCCATCGGAACCAATATTGAATTGACCAACGTGATCGGCCAGATCCTGCAGGACGAGAAATTCCCCGGCATTCACATTGCTTTTGGCAATCCTTACGGGGAGCACACCGGCGCGCAATGGTTCTCAAGCACGCACATCGATGTGGTGGGCCGCCAGTTCGATATCTGGGTGGACGGCCGGCAGATCATGGAGAAGGGCCGCTTTCTGATCGAGGCCTGACGATGATCCCCGCTCTGCGCGCGGCCTTCAACGAAAGTTTTCGTCCCGAAACTTACCAACGCTTTCTTGAGAGTCTGGCGGCGAGCACGGGTGCGCCGATTGCGTTTCGTGTTTCCGAGACGCCGTGTTTTTTTCCCAAGGCCCTGCTTGACCGGATGACGGAGTACGGCCGCGAGCTGGTTCTGCAGTTGGTAGATAATGCGGAGTATCGCCGGGCTTCGGACGTCACGGTGCCCCCGCGTTACAACGTTGCCAATGAATCGCCGCGGCCCATGTTTCTGCAAGTCGACTTCGGCCTGGTGCGCGATGCGAACGGGGAGTTGGAGCCCAAACTGGTTGAGCTGCAGGCCTTCCCTTCCCTCTACGGGTATCAGCCAGTGCTGGCGAAGCAGTACATTGAGTCCTATGGGCTGAGTGATGGGTTGGAAATTTATCTCGGAGGCTACGACCACGGGGGCTACCAGGAACTGATGCGCCAGGTGATTGTCGGCGGCCACGACCCGGAAAATGTCATCCTGCTCGAAATCCATCCTGAGAAGCAAAAGACGTTCTGCGATTTTCTGGTAACGCAACACGATCTCGGCATTGCCATCGTCGATATTCTCAAGTTAAAGAAGCGCGGGCGGCGGCTCTACTACGAAAGCGCCGGCCGCGAGATTCCCGTGCACCGCATCTACAACCGCTGCATTATGGACGAGCTGGAACGCAGTCACATCGAGCTCCCGTTTGATATTACTGAGCCGCTCGATGTGGAATGGGCGGGACATCCTAACTGGTATTACCGGATCAGTAAGTTTTCGATTCCCTACTTAGCTCACAGGTGTGTACCGAAGACTTGGCTGCTTGACCAGAACAGCACCGTGCCTCCGGACAGCGAAAATTACGTATTGAAGCCGCTCTACTCTTTTGCGGGAGCCGGTATCAAATTCCAGCCCACGCAGGCCGATGTAAACGCCATACCTGCGGAGCAGCGTTCCCACTACATTCTGCAAGAGAGGATGCGTTTCGAGCCGGTCATCGCGACACCGCACGGAATGACCCAGGCCGAGATTCGCATCATGTATGTCTGGCCTGAAGGGGGCGAGCTCACGCCGGTATTGCCGCTGCTCCGCATGGGACGGGGCATGATGATGGGCGTCGACCACAACCGCAACCTGGAATGGGTAGGCGGCTCCGCAGCCCTCTGGATCTGAGAAGTGGCTTCTGCGCGAGAACCCGAATCGAAGGACTAAACCAACCTCGATGGGTGCCCCATGTTCGCACCAGCGTACGTGGGCCGAAAAAGACGGGCGAAGCCCTTCCAATGCTTCTAGTCCTTGAGCGAAAGCATTCGAAGAATTCATATTCGGCCCACGTACGCTGGTGCGAACATGGGGCACCCATCGAGGTTGGTTTAGTCCTTCGATTCGGGTGCTCGCGCAGACATTGGAGTCAGTACCCCTTTAAAGCATGAGTAACGAGAGGGAAGCCCGCGGACGCGTAAGGGTTGGCAACGGAACGGTTCTGGCTGACGACGGATCGCTCCTCCGCATGATCCATAGCTATGTCCACGATCACTTCTCGCCGTACTACACCGATGTCCATTGGTGGAGAGCGATGCGCGACGTAGGGCGCTTCAATACCGTGCGCGTGATGGCCTTCCTCGGTGGGTGGCCCAAAAGCACGCAAATCATGGACCTGAAAACCCTGCTCCCCCGCTTGGACAGTATGGTTGACATGGCAGGGCGCGAAGGTCTGTACCTATTAATCGACAACCACTCCGAGTGCTGCGGGAACCAGAACGTCGCCAACAACACCGCCTTCTGGCAGGCGGTCGCACCAAGATACAAAGATCGCACACACGTTTTCTACGAGTTGAAGAATGAACCTTGGCAATACAGCGGGCTCGCGGAATACGAACGAACCATGTATGCGGCCGTCCGGCCTCTTGCGCCGGAAACGCATATCATCCTGTGGACCATCGAGAACCTCATCCACGTTTCCGATCCTCTTGCTCTGATCCGTTCTCTTCCCGAGGTGGACTACTCCAAGGCTTCGGTAGGTTTTCATCCTTACGCTACTCATCGCAGACGCCACAAGCTATGGGACGTACTGGGCGTGTCTTCGTTGGGCGGTGAACCACGCACCCGCCAGCTTCTCCAGATCATTGAGACGCTCCGTTCCGAATACCCTGTGCTGATGACGGAGCTGGCGCCCGGTGTAGCGGGAGCTCCGGAAAGCAAGTTCCTTACGACCATGGAAAACATGGGCATCAGTTGGGGATTCCTTGGCGGCCAGGGCTTCACCAACGCCCACGATGGGAAGACCTATGGGCCGCCAGGCAACAGGATTTCTATCGCATGGCCGTGAGCTCGTCGATCTTCGAAAGAAATAAGCTAAGAATAGGAGAGGCATTGGTCTTGCGATAGCCGACAGAGAGATCGATCTTTGGCGTGACGCCTTCCAGGGGACGAGCGGTCACCGAGGCGGGAAGAAAGGTCTTGGCATAGGCGGGTAAGAGCGCAACTCCTCCGGTCGACATAATGAGAGACATCACGGCGCCGACACTGTCCACCTCGTGGCTAGGCCGGATCGTCAGGCCGCTCTCCTTCAAAAACCTATCGATGGTCAGCCGCAAAGCGGGTGGCTTGCCGAGAACGCTCAGGGCGGTCCCGGATATGCTCAGAAACGTCTCCTCGGCGATCTCCTGAACGCTGATCCTGTTCTGCGCGGCGAGAGGATGATCTCGAGACAGAAACACTTCGAACGGCTCTTCGAGAAGGCGGCGGAACTCGAGGTCAGGGCTTCCATCTTCCTGGCGAAGAAACGCCAAGTCGATTCTGCCCTGCAGAACAGCGGCTCCCAGTTGAGGAGAGTTCTGGGTGGAGATCACTACATGAATATCCTGCAATTCATCGCGCAGTAGCCTCAGGGCCGCGGGGATCCAGGTTGAGTCGTGGCCGATCATGAAACCTAAAGCGAAAGACGGCTTTACCAGGTTCGCGGCGTACCGGGCCGAGTGCACGGCGGCTTCGGCCTGGGCGAGCATGACCCGCGCGTGATCTAGGAATATGCGGCCTGCAGGTGTGAGTTCAACACCCCGGGGGCCGCGCACGAAAAGCGCCGCACCCACTTCATTCTCAAGGTCGCGGATTTGCCGGCTCAGAGAGGGCTGGGTCGTGTGCAGCTTCTCTTCGGCCGCCAGCTTCAGACTTCGTGCTTCGGCCACCGCCACAAAATAACGAAGATGCCTCAGTTCCAACGCTCACCTCTGCCTATAAAGCATAAGGCCACGACGCTCGACCGCAGGGACGCCGGCGCGTACCGCTTGGCGGGCTGTCTGATTTAATCAACACTGAAATACGGTTCAGGAGAAAACGGTCGCGAAACCAGGCAAATATTGCTTGGAGGAAGCCATGACCGTTACAGCGTGATCCCGGGTGAACCTGTGATTCATGAGCGACATCACGTTCCCCGTGGCACGATGCTCAGCCTCAGTTTGGTGCTTTGCATTTCGAAGGCCTGTTTCTCATTAGAAATGAGCGGAATCAACGTGATACACTGCGTTCCTCCCCCAAGTGAGCGTAATTTGGACCTTGACACCAAGGCCTCGGCGGCCTTGAGGACGACTTTTGTTATGAAGAAAAAAAGCGGAACTGCGGTGATGACCGCACGGTTGTTATTCACCGCCCTGCTGATGTTCGGTACATCGGCCATGGCGGTAGCTCAATTCGGAGGCTGGGGCGAGCAAGACAGTCGCGGTGGTCACGGCCCCGGAGTGGACAAGGTCCTTTATATCTGGGCGCAGGATCAAGCTCATGTCGCCCCGGATTTTCTTGCGGTGATCGATTTTGACGAGCAGTCTTCAAAATACGGAAAGGTAATCAAGACTGTTCCGCTGCCCCCTCCCGGTAACATTGGCAACGAGCCCCATCACTGCCACCTGAACTCGACGAAGACCATCCTGGGATGCGGTGGCCTGCTCAGCCTGTTAAAGGGGCAGAACGGAATCTTCTTTTTCGACGTAAGCGAGGCGAAGAACCCACGGTTCCTGTTCTCCACCAAAGCTGTGGAATCGAGCATCACCGATGACTTTATGCCGACCGAAGACGGCGGCTTTCTCATCACACAGATGGGCGCGGCCGACGGATCGGAGCCCGGCCGGGTGGCTGAGTTCGACGGCAGGTTGCATTACGTCGCCAACCACTTCGGTACCATCTCGTTGTTCCGGGAATGGCCCTCCAAGCCGCCGTTGGATGGCTTTAATCCCCACGGTATTTCCGCGCGTCCTGATCTTAATTTAATGATGACAGCGGACTTTCTTTTACCCAGCAGCTCGCTGAATGGTTCCTCAGGGGTGGTTCTGCGAGGCTCAGTGCGTATCTGGGATTATCGTGCCCGCAGAATCACCAAGACTGTGCAGTTGGAGTCACCCAGTGGCGGCCCCGCGGTGGGCACGATGGACGTCAAGATGCTGCCGAAAGATCCGCATGGTTACGGATATACCACCGGTATGTTTGACGGCCACATCTATCTTATCGATCCGATTAAGGGTACAGGCGTTTCGGCATTCGACCTGAGCACTGTGTACCCGCAGGTAAGTACCCCGGTCATCGGCGGAATGGGACAGATCATGGCAACGCCACAGTGTGGGGACCGGTTGATCGTCGGCACGTTCATGGCAGGCCAAATAGTCATGTTGGACACGACGAACCGCGCCGAACTGAAGCAGTTGTCGGTTGCCAACTTTGGCGAGAACGCCGGGCCGCACAACATTGTGTTGAGCAGCGATGACAATCGCCTGGTGGTCACGGACTACTTCCTCAATGAAGACGACGCAGGCCTCATTCACTATGAAGGAGACCACAAGGTCCACGTGCTCAAAGTCACGCACGACACCTTGGTTGAAGACAAACGGTTCAAGCTGGACTTCAACACGGCCTTCTCAACCGGCCCAGCCCGCCCCCACGGGATCGCAATGAAGTAGGCGCCGGCATGGATGAAACCGGCAACCGCTCGGAGCGTCGGCGCTGGATCTTTGGCGTGGCGGTGGTGGTGTTGGTTGGCGGCGCATACGCCATCGGGAGATATTCGCATCCGGCTTCTGCTCGTGAGACGGCCTCGAACGCGCGCCCCAATTCGGGCCACGTCCTCTACTATGTCGATCCGATGCATCCGTCCTACCGCTCGAACAAGCCCGGAAAAGCGCCGGACTGCGGAATGGATCTGGAGCCGGTCTACGCTGCGACAACTCCTGGGGATATTCACTTGACCTCAGACCAGGAGCAGGCGGTTCGGCTCGGGACCGAAACAGTGCAGTTGGGCTCGTCTCCGCAAAGGCTTCATACCGTGGGTCGCGTAGCGCCGGATGAGGGCCGGACCTATCGCGTTTCGGCCGGCGTCGATGGCTGGGTTCGTAAAGTATTTTCCGACCGCACCGGGACGCGGGTGAAGCGCGGGGAGACACTGGCAGCATTCTTCAGCAAAGACGTCTCGGCGCCGCAACAGGCATATGTCTATGCGCTGGAATCTTACGATGCGTTGAAGAAGGGCGCCGCTCCATCAGCCGACTCGGTTTCCCTGGCCACGCAACAACTCACGATCGAGCGCGACAACCTGGAATCTCTCGGGATGAGCGAGGGGCAAATTGAGCAACTCGCCAGAACCCGGCATGAGTTCTACGACATAGATCTCACCGCGCCCGCGGATGGGCAAATTCTCGAGCGCCATGTGGCTGTCGGCCAGCGATTCTCGAAAGGAGAATTGCTTTACCGCCTCGCCAATCTCGACCGGGTGTGGGTTCTTGCCGACATCTATTCCGGAGATGCCGCTTCGTCGGGCGCCTTCACCAAGGCGCACATTACAGTACAAGGCCTGCCACCGATGGAAGCGGCCATCGCGGCCGTTCCTCCTCAATTTGAGGAGCTGGGACGTACCGGAACGTTGCGGCTTGAAGTCAACAACCCGCACGGCGCACTGGTTCCCGGGATGATTGTTGATATCGACCTCGAGAGCGCGGCTCGCTCCTCGATCACGGTGAGTGCCGATGCCGTCATCGACACTGGAGCCCGGAAGCGCGTCTACATTGCGCTTGGCGATGGACAATATCAAGTGCGCGACGTTGAGACCGGCCGGCAAGAGGGCGACCGCATCGAGATCCGTGATGGCCTGAAGGCCGGTGACCGCGTGGTCACTGCCGGCGCTTTCCTGCTCGATTCGGAAAGCAGGATGAAGACCGCCACAAGCGTGCCATGATCGAGCGGTTGATCGATCTTTCTGCGCGCCATCGCGGCGCCGTTATCGGAATGGCCTTGGCGCTGGCGATTTGGGGCTGGAGGAGCATTCATCAAATTCCGCTGGACGCGCTGCCCGATCTCAGCGATACGCAGGTGATTGTCTATTCGACCTGGGACCGCACTCCGGATCTCATCGAAGACCAGGTGACCTACCCGATTGTGACCGGCATGCTGGGCATGCCCAAGGTCAAAGCTGTCCGTGCGGTTTCGGATTTCGGTTCGTCATTCGTATATGTCGTCTTCGACGATGGCACCGACCTCTATTGGGCCCGCTCGCGAACCCAGGAATATCTCTCAGGAGTGCTTTCCACGCTGCCCGCTGGAGTCACGACACGACTCGGTCCGGATGCCACCAGCCTGGGTTGGGGCTTTCAATATGCCTTGATCGACGACTCAGGAAAGTTGTCTGCGGCGCAATTACGCTCAACGCAAGACTTCTTTCTTCGCTATCAATTGCAGTCTGTTCCGGGAGTCTCGGAAGTCGCCTCGGTCGGCGGTTTTGTGCAGCAATATCAGGTTACGGTGGATGCCGATCGCCTGCGAGCCCTGGGCATTCCGTTTTCGGCGGTGGTCGAGTCCGTACGGCGCAGCAATGTCGAAACCGGCGGCCGCTTACTCGAATTTGGCGGGGCTGAGTATATGATCCGGGGGCGCGGCTATGTAAAGAGTGCGCGCGATCTGGAAGAGGCCGTAATCACGGGCGGCGGATCAGCTCAAGGCGTGCGCATAAAAGACGTTGGGAGCGTCACACTTGGTCCTGAAATGCGCCGTGGAGCAGCCGATCTCGATGGCCGCGGTGAGACGGTCTCCGGAATCGTCGTGATGCGCCAAGGCGCCAACGTTGTCGAGGTCACGGATCGAGTCAAGCGCAAGCTGGAGCAGATAGCCCCGGGGTTGCCGCCCGGAGTGCGCGTGGTTCCGGTCTACGACCGCTCCGAGTTGGTTCACCGCGTCATCGCCAACCTGCGCTCGACATTATTCCAGATCATCCTCACCGTGATGCTGGTGATCCTTTTGTTCTTGTGGCATCCGCCCAGTGCGGCGATTCCGATCCTTACGATCCCACTGACAGTACTTGCGGTGGCCGTCCCGTTTCATCTCATGGGGCTTTCGTTCAACGTGATGTCGCTCGGAGGGATTGCGATTGCGGCCGGCGCGTTGACCGACGCAGCCATCGTGGTCGTGGAGCAGACGCATAAAAAATTAGAACAGTGGCAGGCCGAAGGCGGGGCGCGCGATGAAGATGGCGTGATCCTGAGTGCAGTGAAGGAAGTCGGCCGGCCGGCGTGCTTCGCGCTGCTCATCATGGCGGTTGCCTTCCTCCCCGTGCTTTCGCTGGAAGGGCAGGAGGGGCGGCTGTTCCATCCTCTCGTTTACGCCAAGAGCCTGACTATGCTGATCGCGGCATTGTTCGCGATCACGCTGGATCCCGCGTTGCGGTTGACTCTGGCAGATTTGGGCCGCCGCGACTGGGGCCGCCTGCTCAATTCGTTGCTCCGCAGCCGGATTCGCCGCGAAGAACAAAATCCGATCAGCCGCCTGTTGATTCGCCTCTATCAGCCTGTGCTGTTGTATGCGCTTCGTTACAAGGGGTTGGTGCTATTGATTGTTTTGCTGGCGGCCGCCCTCACCGTTCCGGTTTACCGCAGCCTGGGCACCGAGTTCATCCCACCCCTGGACGAAGGGGTATTGCTCTACATGCCTTCTACGGTCTCCGGCATATCGATCACCGAAGCGAAGCGGCTGCTTCAACTCACCGACGCTCGACTCAAGAGCCTGCCGGAGGTGGACCACGTGCTGGGAAAGGCCGGCCGCGCGGACACATCCACCGATGTGGCTCCGCTCTCGATGTTGGAAACCGTGGTGGTGCTCAAACCCCGCGAACAGTGGCCGCGTCCGCTTTCGCAACAGCAACTGATCAATAAGTTCGATGCGGCGATGCAGTTTCCTGGTGTCGCCAATGCATGGACCATGCCCGTCCGGGGCAGGATCGACATGTTGGCTACCGGCATGCGCAGCCCTCTGGGATTGAAGATCGCAGGGCCAAATCTGCCAACGATCCAGGAACTCGGTACCCAGGTTGAGAAATTACTGCGGGAAGTTCGCGGTACCCGCAGCGTCTTTGCGGAACGCATGAACGATGGCCGGTACATCGACGTGCAATGGGATCGGAGTAAGTTGGCGCGCGCGGGCATATCGATGGAAGAGGCGCAGGTAGCGGTGCAAAACGCGATCGGTGGCGACAATGTCACCACCGTAATTGAGGGGCGCGCCCGGTATCCGGTGAATATACGCCTCCCCCGGGAAGAGCGCGACAATCTCGACGCGATGCGCGAGGTCCTGGTGACTGGATCGGGCAATGACCCGGTGCCGCTGGGCCAACTCGCGTCGGTTCAGGTTCTACCGGGACCAGCCATGATTCGTGACGAGGACGCCATGCTGACTGGATACGTATACCTGGACCTCGACGGGCGAGATCCCGCGGATTATGTCCGTGAAGCGAGAGGGATCCTGGCGAAAAAACTGGCACTTCCTGCCGGTTACACGCTCTCCTGGAGCGGGCAGTATGAAGCGTATCAGCGGATAAACTCGCGTCTGCTGAAGGTTGTGCCCCTGACTCTGCTATTCATCGCCGTGCTTCTTTATGGGAGCACGCGTTCTGCCGCAAAGACCGGCCTGGTGCTGTTGGCGGTGCCATTCTCGGCGATTGGTGCGATTTGGAGCCTCTACTTGTTGGGTTATCCGATGAGCCCGGCCGTTTGGGTGGGGCTGATTGCGCTGCTGGGCGTGGATGCGGAAACTGGCACATTCATGGTTCTGTATTTGGACTTGGCCTGGCGGGAGCGCGCCGCACGGGGGCGGATCCTGACGCCTGGGGATTTGCGCGAAGCCGTGCTCGCAGGAGCGGTACGGCGAATCCGGCCAAAGTTCATGACGGTGGCCACCATGTTCCTGGGTTTGGCTCCGATCCTATGGTCCACCGGCGCCGGTGCGGACGTGATGAAGCGGATTGCAGCCCCGATGGTAGGCGGCTTGGTCACCTCATTTCTGATGGAACTCATTGTGTATCCGGTGCTCTACGAGCGGTGGAAGTCCCGGGCGCTCCCGGCGGTGCGGTCGTACCAGCTTCCATAACCCGGGTATCATTGGGGTAGAGGACGAGGATGCCAGATCCGTTCGGGGGCCGGAGCCCAACCAGTCACGAACGCATGACGGGACTGCCCTGGGACGCGTCCTACCAGGACGGCCCCGCGCCATGGGATATTGGCCAACCGCAGCCAGCGATCGCGCGTTTGGCATCGAAAGGCGTTTTCGCAGGACCAGTGCTCGATGCGGGCTGCGGGACCGGCGAGCACGCTCTTCTGCTGGCGTCGATGGGATTGCCGGTTCTGGGGGTTGACGTGGCAGAGACGGCTCTAGCGGCGGCACGCGCGAACGCCCAAGCCCGTGGTCTGGAAGTGGAATTCGCATGGGCCGACGCCTTCCAACTGGACCGTTTGGAGCGAAAGTTCCAAACCGTGCTGGATTGCGGGCTATTCCACACGTGCGACGGAGACGAGGGGCCGAAATACGCGGCAAGTCTAGCGTCGGTGACGCAGCGCGATGGAACCCTGTACGTGTTGTGTTTCGGTGACGAGGGTCCCGAAACTGGCCCACACCCCGTTAGCCAGGAGCAGCTAAGAGCAGCGTTCCACCCAAGCCATGGGTGGAACGTGGCCGCTATCGAACCGGACCGGATTGATACGAGATTCCACACCCACGGCGTTCCGGCCTGGCTTGCAACCATCAAACGAATCTAGACGGCAACCCATACAGGCGTTGCGGCATGAGTGAAGAGACGGCTTACGACCCCGTCGGCGTCACGCGGTACACACCGCCTGTCTTCGAATCCTCGAGGATCCACAGCGCGCCGTCGGGAGCGACTTCCACATCACGGGCACGAATACCGATATCCCAGCGTTCGGCAGTTTTAGCTCCGCCCTGGCCGTCGAAGGTAATGCGGTTGAGCGACTTGCTCCCCATGCCGCCTATGAGAGCCGAACCGTTCCACTGCGGGAACAGCGCACCCTTATAGAACATGAGGTTGCCCGGTGCAATCACCGGCGTCCAGTAGATGACAGGCTTGGTCAAATCAGACCGCGTATCGGGGCTTGGAATGGGGACTCCGTTGTAGTTGGTCGCGTAGGAGGCCAGCGGCCACCCGTAATTCTTGCCTGGCTCGATCAGGTTCAACTCATCGCCGCCCTTGGGGCCATGCTCAACTTCCCACAACCGTCCGTCCGGGGCGAAGGCCAGACCGTAGGGCGTCCGGTGCCCGCTGCTCCAGGTCTCCGCCGGCGTCAGGTTCGGGCCGGGGAAGTTATACGTTCTCAGCACCGGAGCGGTCTTGGCGGCTTCGGTATCTTTCGGTGGGTCGATTATGGGCACGCTAGCAGCGCCTGTCTTCCCAGCCATCGGATTGCCTTTAGCAGGCTTGCCATCCAAGGTCAGGCGCAGGATCTTCCCCAAAGGTTGGTTGGGATCCTGGGCCGGCGTCATCCTTTGCCGATCGCCAGAGGAAAGGAACAGATACTTGCCATCCGGGGAAAACGCTACCGCGGCGCCGAACTGCCCACCATTGCCGCGTTCCCCATCGCGCCAGATCACCTTGAGCCCATCGAGGCTCGCGGTATTTTGGCCGAGGGTCAGCTTGGCCCGAGCAAGCGCCAGGCTCGAACCGTCTTGCCCCTGCTGCGGCTCCGAATAGGTGAGGTAGACAAAGTGATCCTTGGCATAGTGAGGCGAGAGATAGACACCCAACATGCCACCTTGTCCCTTCCAAAGAACAGCCGGCACGTTCGATACGGGGGTCTTGTCTCCTTGCTGTGTGACCAGCCACAGAGCGCCGACCTTCTCGGTTATCAGCATGCGCCCGTCAGGCAGGAAGGCAATTCGCCAGGGCAGATTCAGGGTCGTTACCTTATCCATCTTGAAGGGCAGGACTGACTCAGGCTTTTGTTCGCCTGCATTGACCTGCGCACCTGCCTGGGTCGCCGCGAGAGCCATCAATAGCCCCGCGATCCATAACTGTTTCATCTGGTTTTCCCCTCTACGCTTATTGGACTGATCCGCCATTAAAAACCTGTAAAGGCGACAATATCGGCTGCTTCGATGATATATCAGCGCCCTGGATGAGCCTCTCCGGGTGGCGGGGCAAGTACAAACTTCTTCTCCTCCACCGACTCCACTTTAGAACGCGAGTAGAAAATCGGAAAATATTCTCCCCGAGCCCACAATTCATAAAGATCCCGATAATGGCGGTCGTGGATGTCGCCCGATTGACCCGGGCTGTTCAGGCCAACCGAGTTATCCCAGTTCTCTGTGTCGACAACGATCTTGAAAGATCCACCGGCGACCTGGTTGTCTCCAGGACCATTGGTCGCCGTGATTGTGAATCCGTCCCCGCCGCGGGGCAAATTTCCTACGTCGAACTGCTCTTCGAGATCAGGTTTCACTGCATTCGTTATTGGACTGTAGATGCGCGCGTAATGATAGGCGCCCAACTTCCATTTCTCCATGTCCGGACCGAAGCGTTTGGTTAGTTCTGCCAGCGCTTCCTCCAGGCTTTTGACCAGAAGCGCGTTGCGACCCTCAATCGGGTCCGCGCCGAATCGCCCGTCGGGAGCGTACATCCAGCTGATAATCCTGGACATCGGCGGCACCGTGGTGGCGAAAAACGGCTGAGCGGCCTTCGGGATCGCCAGTTCCCTCACGTTGGCAACCAGCCGCCGTTGCCACTTTTCATAAATGCCCGCCGCAATCGAATCTTTGTCCAGCACATCGTTCCAGTGCAACAAGCGATCAGCGGCCTGCTTTGCAACCGGGTCCCGCATCTCGAGATTGCGCAACAGAGGAACCAGGCTGCGGGCTGGAATCGAGAGATCGTTGTTCTGCAGCTGAACCATGTCGGCCACAGTAAATCTGCGGCCCGAGCCCAGAAATTCAGCCACACTCTGCCCCCGGAATGGGTCGGCCCACACGTAATTCAGAGCGTCTTTGTAGGGCCAGCCGCGGGGAATCTGGTAATCGTTCGAGGTGTTGTAGAAACCCTTTTCCGGATTCAGGACGTGCGGCAGCTCCTTGATGGGCAGAAAGCCATTCCATTCATAGCGGCCGTCCCCGGGTACGGGCACCAGGCCGCTCCAGTTAGGCCGCCGGGGCGCGATGCCCACTGCCTGGTATGCGATGTTGCCTTCCCGGTCAGCCCAGACCATATTTTCGGCGGGAATGCGGCTGTAGGTACAGGCTTCCGAAAACTCCTGAAATGTATGGGCCTGGTCGATACGCAGGCTGGCGAGGTACGGTGCGGAGCCGATCTCCCGCCAAGCTGCGCGCACCGCGTAGGCTTTGTGGTGCACCCGGTCTTCGAAGACCACCGGGCCGTGCCGGGTGTATTTCAGCTCAACCGGGTCCGGCGCTTGACCTTTCACCGGGATCGATTCCCTGATGACCTTCATCGGTTCCCACGCGCCCGCGTATTTGTACTGCAATGGGTTGGCGGGATTGGTGTCGTAGACGTAGAGATCGTCGCTGTCGGTGCCGAAAATTGTGAGTCCCCACGCCCCGAATTCGTTGTGACCGACCGACACACCCGGCAGAGCCGGTTCACCGGCGCCGAGGACATTCCACCCCGGAGCTACGAGATGGACCCAGTAGCGCAAGGACGGCGCACTCAGATCGCGATGCGGGTCGTTCATCATCATCGGATACCCGCTCACCGTGAGCTTTCCACTCACTACCCAGTTGTTGCTGCCGATTCCTTGCCGGAGGTCGCTGGGGTCGATTGCGTTTTCGATTTCCTGGTCCAGCCGCAGAGTGGCTTTCTGGTTGCGGTACTCGGGCAACAGCTCGTCGGCTGTGAATCTCAGCGGGGTGCGAAACGCGTGATAAACGCCGAGGATCTCGCTCGACAGCAGGGAGGCGTCGATCGCCGGATCCATTTCCAGTTTCGGATCGGAGGGTTGGAAATACATGATGTCCTTGACCTTGTCGACCCCGATCGCCTGGATCGCCGAGGCCAGCCTCACTTCCTGCTCCACATTTCCCAGCAGGCCGTTGAAACGGGAGATGACCACCGCCGGCGTCCACTTTCCGGGTTTAATGCCGAGCATCTTGAATTCAGGCGTGAGCAGCGCGGGGTCTCGCTCGGTCTCCGCAATGTAGGCGTTAATGCCGTCGACGAAGGCCTTGATGATGGCTGTGCCGTGAGGGTGGTACCAGCTGGTCTCCTGGCTTAGATCACCGCGGAACAGGAACAGGCGATTGCCGATGTCGCGCTGGAGTTCGCCTTTACCCAGGATCTCTGCCACGGTTCCTGTCGCTTGCCTTCTCCACATTTCCAGTTGGAACAATCGATCCCGGGCGACGTTGTAGCCTTGTGCGAAAAACAGGTCCGTCTCGTTCTTGGCATAAATGTGGGAAATGCCCCATCGGTCCTTGATAATCTCGACCGGCTGGCTGAGGCCGGGGGCGCTTAACGTCTCAGAAGGTGCGCTGGCGGCACGCGTCGCCATCGGCAGCGCTGCGATTGCGAATAGTAGCGAGCTGAAAAGGATTCCCTTGCGCAAGGCTTCTCCAGGGATCGGGCTGACCGAGTATGCCGAGTTTATCGCATAAGCACTCGGAAGCCGCGATCTCGATGGGTGCCCCATGTTCGCACCAGCGTACGTGGGCTGAAAAAGACGGGCGAAGCCCATCCAACGCTTCTACTCCTTGAGTGAAAGCATTCGAAGAATTCATATTCGGCCCACGTACGCTGGTGCGAACATGGGGCACCCATCGAGATCACGGTTGAGTCGGGTTTTCATGCGGGTCTTAAATCCCGCTATCCGCGACCCTTGTGTTCATCTCCAGAGTCCGGCTATGCGGTTACCGGCACATAGAGCCGGTAGGTTTCGTTCTTGATGGCTGGGTAGGGCAGCATTTTGTGGGCGTTGGCCAGAAGCTCCGCGCGCGTTTGGGTGGCGGGAACGTCGCCTACCGCAAACAGAGCGAGCGGCCCTTGCATCACCGCCACCAGGTTTGGATGTTGCCGGTCGATCGGCGAAAGCCGCAACGGCCGATCGATGCTGAACTCGATGCGGTCGCCGTTCTTCCAGGTCTGGCGCACGGGGACGAAGGTTCCGGGTTTTAGCTCCACCGCGACGCTTTTCCCATTCACAGCTAACCTTGTGGCCGGCCCAGCCCAGGCAGGCACGCGCAGATAGATGGCAAACGCCTCCGGCTTCTCCAGCTGCAGGCTCATGGTCGTTTCCGCCTGATAGGGATATTGCGTGTTCTGCGTCAGCGTGCACCGGGTCCCGTTCTGGCTCCAACTCAACCGAGAGGGCACATACAGGTTCACGTACACTCCGTCCGGATCGCTTAGGTATGCACTTATGTGATAGTCGGCAGTCACTTGTGGGAAGGTCCCCGAACAGCAGGGCCACTTATCCTGGTGATAGAACTTAGTCGCCGAGTTGTTGTAGTCAGCATAGTAAAAACTCGTGCCATCCGGGAGTATCGGTTTAGCTCCCAAAATAGTGTTGTACAAAATGCTCTCCATGCTGTCGCCGTAGCGGCTGTCTCCCGTAATGCGCATGAGGTAGCGCGTCACCTTGAAATGGCCATACGCACCGCAGGGAGTCTCAAAGCTGGAGTGGGTTTTGGTAAGGCTGTCGGCCATATCCGGACTGCCCAGCTTGCGAAAAGTTTCATCCGGTCCCCAGCCGCCAGTGGCGAAGCTCTGCGTGGTGCGGATGAGCTCGAAGCCATTCTTCGCGGCTCGCAGATGCATGGCGCTTCCGTCCACCAGATGAGCCTGAACCGCGGAACAGAGCGCGTTGAGATGGCTGTAAGCGTGCAGCCCGGTCAGGATATTGTTGTCCCCTTCAGCCAGCGGGGTGAAGTAATCCTTGTCCTGCAGGAACCGCTCCGCCAGCTTGCGATAGCGGGGGTCGCCGCTGCGCAAATAAGCGATGTAAAAGTTTTCAGGAAGTGTATAGGTTTCGTCCCAGCAGTAAGAGATATTCTTGTGCGGCACTGCGCAAGCCTCCACCCGCGTCTGCGCTCCGGCGGGCAAGTGAGGCAGCACCGCATCCGTCGCATGACGGAGCACGGGCAAAGCCATCGGGTCCGCTGCAAACGCGTGGGCATCCAGCAGCCCCATATTCGTCTTATCGAACGTGTAGGCAGGCAACGGATAATCGTTATAAAACTTTTCCGTCACTGTCGCCGAGAAGCCTTTGACCAGCCGCTGCACTTTCGCCTGGGTTGGCTTGTCTCCTGTGACGGCGTATGCCCTGGCGAGGCCAGACAAATATTGGCCAAAGCTATGACCGGCAATGTAACCCGTCATGTTCTTGGGCGGATCATAGTCAGGACTGTCGTTGTACCATCCGCCCATGACCGGCCCTGGGGCCGGCATGCCGGCACGCTCACGAAAGGGCTTCAACAATCCGTCTTCATCGAGAGCCAGAAAGAATTTGTGATTACGGTTGAACTGGTCGAGCATCGGCCCTTCCAGCAGTGTGACCTGGTTGTAGTTAAACTGGCTGAGCTTGGGCTTGACCGCGCTGGTTGCCTCCGCGCCGGCAATCATCGAGGGCATAGGGGCACACATGGCTAACCCTGCTGCCGCTGTGCTCCCCTTTAGAAATTTCCTGCGGGTCAAGTCGCTCATAGTTACACCTTTTCGTAAGGGACCCACACTTGCATGGCCGACAGCTCGCGATTGGACCATGCATAGTACGGAATCATTTTCAGTTTGGTATCGGTACCCGCGGCCGGCTGCGGAAGCGTCGCCTGATAAAGATCGGGCGCAGCCGCGGGCAGCACGGAACCTGGATGCTCCAAGACTACGACCCCATCCAGCAAGCCGCCATCGTAGCGCTCAGTCGTAGTCTCGGTAAGGTGCGCCGTGTAACGCGGGAAGGCGCTTGAGTCCTGAGCAGCTTCCATCTGATCGAGTTGCTCCATGCAGTAAACGATCGGCCCGCGCTGGAAGGCGATCCGGCCGCGGTCGTCCGCAACCGCAGGGTTGGCGTGCACGACCTGCGGGCGCATATCGAAGGAGAGCACCAGCTTGTCGCCCGAGCTCCAACGGCGACGTACCGGCAGATACTGCCCCGCCGTACCACCCTCGACCGCTTTGCCATTGACTTGCACGCTGCTCCGTTTCGACCAGCCCGGGATACGGACGAAGACGGTGAATTCCTCAGGGGAGGCTGGGGCGACGGATATCTCGACTGCACCCTCCCAGGGATACTTGGTGGTTTGGCGAAGAACGAGGGGGGTGCCGCTCGCGAGATGCCACTTCATTTCGGAGTTGTCGTAGAGGTGCACATACACGCCGTCCGGAGACGTGCTGTAAAAATAGCCGGGGAGCGATGCGAAGGTCCGCTCCAGGTTCGGAGGACAGCACGTTGTGTCGTACCACGGGTTGCGAATCTTATCACCGGTCGAAGGATTAAAAGCCAGCGGGTTGCGATAGCAATACAGTTTGCCATCCAACGACATTCCGGAATTGATTCCGTTGTAGAGCGCACGCTCCATAACATCGGTGAACCTGGCTTCCCCACTGGCGGAGAGCATGCGCCAGTTCCACATCATGTTGCCGATGGCGGCGCAACTCTCGCCGTAGGCCCGATCGTTGGGCAGCTCATACGCGTTGCCGAACGATTCGCCATCGCTACGCGCCCCGACTCCTCCGGTGACATAGAGTTGGTGCGCCGAGAGGTCGTTCCACAAGACATTCAGCGTCTTCCAATACGCGGGGTCGCCGGTTTCGAGGTAATAGTCGGTAGCGCCACAGCAGGCATACATGGCGCGCACCGCGTGGCCTTCGAGTTTCGTCCGCGTCGGGAAAGGAACGCCGCAAAACATGTAAGTAATCTGACGCGGGGTGAGAGGAACCCTGGGGTCGCCTTGCAGGATATAGCCGGCGAGGTCGAGATAGCGCTTATTGCCGGTAGTGCGGTAGAGCTCGATCAGCGACATTTCGATCTCTGGATGACCGGCAACGATGGGCCCCTGGTTCGCCCCCGGTCCATACCCTGGCAACAGGAAGCCGTCCACAAACTTCATGCCCGTCTGCAAAAGAGTGGGATCGCCGGTCGCACGATAGTATGCGATCGCGGCTTGCAGCAGATGGCCGATGCAGTAAAGCTCGTGGCCGGTGGTCTGCGTCTTCCACTGCATGCGCAGGCTTTTGTTGTCCTCGACGTAATAGGTGTTGAGATAGCCACTGGGCTCTTGCGCAGCCGCGATTTCCCGAATCATCTCCTCGGTCTGTCCGCGAAGTTCGGGCAACGGCTGAGACTGTAGAGCGAATCCAACCGCCTCGATCCACTTATATGGGTCCGAGTCGGAGAAAACCGGCCCATGCTGCGGTTTCTCCGATTTCCCTTCGAGCCGCAGGAAATTGTCCATGCGGCCGTGATCGAGGAGTTCCTGGCGCATGCTGGGAATGCTCGATTCCACGTTGATGGTGCGCCGTTTGGACCAAAAGCCCGGCTCGATTGTGACCGCTTGCACCGGCACACTCTTCAATTTGGCGTATGGGGAGTTGCGCGTTGCGATGACCCCGGCGTTCTTCCAGTTGGGGTCGAGAGCAGGAGCGGCCGCAGTCGTGTTGGCTTGACGCGCGAAGCCGGGTAGAGCCGTCGCAGCAGTTGCAGCAGCGGCGGTGGATATGAATCTGCGACGGGATAGCTTACTTAGAATGCTCATAACTATTCTCCTCCAGCCTCGGCTACGGGGTGCTTGGGCTGGTGTTTGCTTCCTGCAATGAATACTGCGACTGAGCCACTTGCTGCTGTCGCTTCAAATCGTCCAGCCTTTTCACCAGCGGCGCAATGGCGTCTTTGTTGCCCAGCCGGCGTTGCGCCTGAATCTCCTGGTAAAGGGCGGACTGATCGGTGGGGTCGTTCTTTAACGCGATCGCGGCCTGGTCAACCACTGCGGCGTATTGATTGGTCCGCAAGAGCAGTGTGCAGAGAAGATCGCGTGCCGGTTGATAGTCCGGCTCGATCGCGAGAGACTTTTTCACCGCGGCAATGGCCCGGATTGCGTTTTGCTGGTCGGCGGTGGCGTCCGGGCTGCCGCCCTGTTGAGCCAGAGTCTCGGCGTAAAGATACTGCAGCAGCGGATCCTGAGGATGCTCAGCCGCTTGCTGTTGAAAGATGGCCAACGAACCAGCCCAGTCATGCTGCTGGCTGCGGATCATGCCCATAGCATCTCCAACGAAGGAAAGCTTGGGATCGAGAGCATGGGCTTTTTCAAAATCGGCGACTGCCGGGCTAAAGTGGGAAAGTTGCACTTGAAGCACACCGCGGGCCAGGTACAACTTCGCGGCATCGGGTAACTGCCTAAGCCCCGCGTCCACCATATCGATACCCACCTGATAGGAGGCGTGATTGAAAGAGATGGTTGCGAAAAGAAGGTAATTTGCTGTTTCGTTCGGGTCTTTCAGGATCGCGGTACGCAGCCATTCTACGGCGTGGGGCGTGTCGCCCTGTTCTTCAGCAATTTGCGCGGCCAGCGAGAATGGTTTGCTGCTCGAACTCGCACTCAAGAGCGGTTGCAAGGTGGCCAGCGCCGCGTCTGTGTCTTTTAATTTCCACTGCACAAACGCGAGCTGCAGCAGATTCTTCTCGCTCGCATCCTCCTCGGCGAGACGGCGAAACACTTCCTCGGCCTTTTGATGTTCCCCCTGAGAGAAGAGGCAGGAGCCGAGTTCACGCTGCGCTTCCCCGCTTTTCTGTATCAACGGTAAGCTGCGTTCGAAGTGCTCGATGGCGGCAGCGCAATCCCCGTGCTGAAAGCTCAAACTGCCCAGCATGGCGTGGCTCGTCTGGTCATCGGGGCGCTGCAGCAAAATACGATGAAGCAAATCGGCCGCGGCCGCAGCATGGCTGGAGTAGGCAATCTGGGCCGCCCCCTCGAGCGCCGGGAGTGACTCCGGGCAGAACTGGAGCGCCCTTTCGAACGATTCCTGTGCGCCGCTTCTCTGCCCTTCGCGGCTGAGCGCAATGCCGCGCAGAGTCAGCACCTTGCAGTCTGACGGGTGAGCGATCAAAATCTTGTCGGCAATCACCACCGCCTGCGGGTAATGGTTCTGTTGCAGCTCCCTGGCCACGGCCGTCGCGTCCTCGCCACCAGCCTGCGCAGGAAGCGCCGCCGGTAGCAGAAATGCAGCTGCTGTCGCGAAGAGCAATTGGGCATACATCCGAGTCACAACTTAAGGGTAAAACATCAGAAGGTGAGGTTGCCTCCGAACTGAATAAAGCGCGGTGTGTATTGCGCGGTGACCTTGCCAAAGTTTCCATCCGGTATGTTTACATCCACGGTGTTGAGATTGGCCCGGTTGAAGATATTGAAAAACTCTCCGCGGAATTGAAAATTTACCCGCTCGGTGATGGCCGTGTTCTTGAGCAGCGCGACATCCCATTGCGCAAACCCGGGTTGCCGGAATTGGTTATAGGCCTCGTTCCCTTCTGCACCAAAGGTCGAAGGATTGTTAAAGGTGCCACTCGGGAATAAGCCATTCAGATAGCTCTTGCGGCTGGTCGAGTACTTATACGTAGCCACGTCGGGAAAGTCGAAGTTATCCCCGTCGGCGTTGTAGTCACCGCTGCCGGGAGCGTAGCCGGTAAATGTCCCAGCCGCGTTTTTCAGCGGCGCGAAGGCCGCTTTATTCCACACGGTGAAGGGGCTTCCGGACTGCGCAATGGTCGTTCCACTCAGTTGCCAACCACTGGCGCCGCGTCCCACCAATCCTTGCGCGTGGTTCACATCGGGAAACTGGTAGTTCCAGGCCAGCGAAAAGCGGCTGGGAATGTCCCACAGCGAAGGACCGTAGTACTGATGCGGGTTGATGTAAGTGGGGTAGACCTGGGTATCGTCGCTCGAGGATGACCTGGTGTAGGAGGCGTTGAAAAACGCGCGGGAGAATCGCCCGCGAACCGCAAGGATAAAGGCGTTGTAGCTGGAGACACGATCGTTCTGGGTGTAGAGGACCTGCCCGAAGCTGGTGTTCAGGCGCGTCGGCGTGGTGCTGTTATGGAGGATCAGGTCACCGGGAAGCTCGTTGATGTCCTGTCCATAGCTGACGTTGTAAACCTGACCACCGCCGGAAAGCAGATTCCTTGCGGTCGTTCCGGCATACGACACCGAGGCCACGAGGTTTGCCGGTAGTTGGCGGTCAAGCGAGCCGGAATAGATGTAAGCCACGGGTGATACCAGGTTAGGATCGATGCCGCCGATGGTGAACTGCAGGCCGTTGATTCCACCCTGCGCGTTGAGCGGGCGTCCAGGAAGAACCGGAGCCGGATAGTTGAAAGGCTTGGTGTTCGAGGTGCCCAGGGCAAAGATGGGGGCCGGCGTCTGACCGCTGTAAAAGGTGGGGAAGATGTTGCCTGGCGGGTTGCCGCGATACTGTTCCTGAAGATTCGCCAGCGTTGGCCAGTTGTGAAAGATACCCGTACCACCCTTCACCAGCCATTTGCCATTGCCGGTTATGTCCCAAGCCACGCCGGCGCGTGGGCTAAACACGTCGGTGATGGCCCGGTTCAGCGCATGTTTATGTTCCAGCACAAAGCCGTTGGTGATTCTCTGCTGAAGCGTTTGGCCCGGACCGTAGAAGAAGTTTCCGAACGCGGTACTTGCGCTGCGCGAGTAAGGATTGCCGTAGTCGTCCCAGCGAATGCCGTAGTTTACGGTGACGTTGTGCCGCACCTTCCAGGTATCCTGGGCGAAAACGCCGTTCGTGATCCCCGCCGCATTCCAGTTGTATTGGGACCTTTGGCCGGAGATCGGATCATACGCAAGACCCGTTTCCGTATAGACATTGTCGCTCGCCAACTGCAGCAGACCGTTGAACTGGAAGGTTGGCTGATCGTAGGGCCCGTTGAAAACTTCGACATCGTCTCCGAAAAGGCCTTCATATCCCACCCTGACGTCATGGGACTTGAAGGTGTGGGTCAGAACGTCACGCCAGTGATAGTTGTGCTGGATGAAATCGCCTTGGGCGAAGCCCGCTCCGAAGCCGTTCCCGATGCTGGTGACGTTGACCACGGGAACGGAAAAGAGTCCGGTCGTGGGCGAGATTCCTTCCACTCGCATCCCGGCAAAGGCTGCTTCGTTTAACGTGCTGGGGTTGAAGGTGTGGGTCTCATTCACCTGGATGGCGTACTGGTAATACTTGTTGGTGCTGGCAAAGGCGGAACGGACGTTGGTCGTGTTGGAGTTCAACGTGGTGCGATAGAAGCTTCCGTACAGGCGGTCCGCCGCGAAGGCCTTGTCGAGCCGGAAGTTGTATTGCAGGCCATTACGATAGGCAGTGTCGGTGTAGTTCGCCGTGTCGACCATGGCCGTCGTGCAAGGCAGGAAAAAAGTGGCCGCGGTTCCGCAGGTGCCTGCATATAAGGTCGCCGCAGTCGACTGGACCGCCTGGCTGGAAATCTTGCTCACGGGGTACTTGGTGAGCAGCGCCGTCCCGAGACTGTTGGGGAAGGTTTTTTGAGCGAAGGCCGTGAATTGGGGATCCTCGAAGCTCACGTTGGTCGTGACCGCGTTCGAGGAGCGGAGCGGCTCGATGGCGAAGAAGAAGAAGCCGATGTCGTGCCTGGGAACGATGGGTCCCCCGATGGTTCCCGAAATATTGTTGGCGTGAAAAGGGGCGTATTTCTTGGTGAACTCCGTCCGTGACAGCAATCCCTGGTAGGAGAAATAGTCGCTGGCGTTGCCGTGATATTGATTGGTGCCCGACTTGGTCGTCATGGTCATCTGAATGGAGCTGGCTCGACCGTAATCCACGTTGTAGGTATTGCTCTGGATCGTCGTCTCCTGAATCGAGTCCGGATTGGGGGTCATGTTCAGCACCCCCGGCCGAATGGAACTGGTGACGTCGAGCCCGTCCACCACGTACATGTTCCCCACCGCGCCTTGGCCGTTAGCGCTTGCATCGACCTGGGTCTCCGTCGAATAGTTGTCGCGGCCGGATCCCGGGCTTCCGTTGGTGGTCACGCCCAGACCTGTTACGCCTGGCGCGAGGGTCACCAGCGAAATCATGTTGCGCCCGGCGAGCGGCAGGGACGATAGCGTCTGGGTGGAGAGCGTTTCCTGAAGGCGAGTGTCACCGGTATCGAGAAGAGGCGCCTGGGTGGTGACCTGCACGGTCTCGCTGGAAGTACCGACGGTCAATCTGACCGGAAGGTTCAGTGTCTGGTTGGTCTCAAGCGAAAAGGATGATTGAGAATCCGCGAAACCTTTCGCACCGGTCTTAACGGAATAATTGCCGGGAGCCAGGCTGACGAATTGGTAAAAGCCGGAGGCATCCGAAGTCGCTGTCTTGCCCTCGCCCGTGCCGACGTTGGTCAGGGTGATGTTGGCTCCGGGGACGGCCGCGCCGGCAGGATCCACGACGGTGCCGGAGATGGTGGCGTTAAACTGCGCCCAGGCGCTGGAAAAAGCTCCGAGGGTGAGCGCCAGCAACAGAGCCGCGCAGAGCGGAGTGCGTTTCATACCAACCTCCAAATGACATCAAACTTGCAAGCCCGGCGAGGGTGCGCCTGCACGCAAGAAAACGATTTCTGGCGGCGGCAATTTTACTGCCTCCACGAGCAGGAGAACCATATGCTTCCATGAAGACGATGCGCAATGGGTCATGTGTACCATGCCAATTTCCGACTGAGCGCTGAACTGCAGATTCCTCGGCTCCGACTTGAGCAGTTCAACGGACTCTCCAGTGGGTGCGCTGCGGTGTACCATGATCCGTTTGGGGGATGCCCGCTCGTGGATGTGTTCCGGATAACGTTTGCTGCAATGCTGCTTGTATCATGCGCATCGTGCAATCGTGGGCCGATGGCCATTGCCGTCATCCCGCAGGCCTGCGGCACAGCTCTTTGGGAACCTGAACACGCCGGAGCCGCGAACGCCGCGCGAGCGCGGGGCATGACCGTCTATTGGAACGCCCCCACCCGGAACCACGATGTTCAGAAACAGATCGCGCTGCTGGAAAAAGTCGTGGCCCAGGGCTACCGCGGCGTCGTGCTCGCGCCCGACGAAACCCTTGCGCTACGCACGCCCATAAAAACCGCCCTCACTGCGCATATCCCCATCGTGGTGGTGGGAACCGAACTGGGCATCGATCCGGCGAGCAACCTGTCGTACGTGTTGAACGACGAGGTTGCCGGCGGCCGGCTCGCCGCCCGCCGGCTGGGAGCTATCTTAGGCGGCCAAGGCACCGTGGCTGTTCTCGGCCTCGATCCGAAACTGCGCAGCATGAGCTTGCGCGACCGGAGTTTCGAAGACACGCTGGCGACGGAGTTCCCTGGAATCCATCTCGTAGCCCGCCGGCCCGGCCAGAGCAGCGCCGCTCAGGAACAGGAAACGGCAGAATCGCTCCTCCAGAGCGGCGTCAATTTCGATGCCATCGTCGCGCTCTCTGCCGAAGCCACCCGCGGCGCCTATTATGCGTTAATCGAATTCAATCGCGCGGGCACAATCCGCCTGATCGGTTTTGACCAGGACATGCTGCCTCCCATTCGCAACGGCGGTCTCGATTCCGTCATCGCGCAGGACACCTACGAGATCGGCCGGTTGGCTATCGAACAAATTGACGCGAACTTACGTGGTGACCAGGTCGCGGAGAAGAGGACTGTCCAACCGAAACTGCTCACTCGCGAAAACATCGACGCGCCTGAAATGCGTTTGGTGTTGACCGCACACTGGTGGGCGGACCAATGAAAAGGGCGTTTACTTCGCGCCGCGCCATCGTGCTGTGGGCCACGGTGTTTGTTGCCGTCGCTGTTTCGGTCTTTTTCCTGCTTTGGCGATGGTCGTCCTCGCACCGCGACACCCCCTCGCCTTTCACCGCGTCGCTCGATCGCCGGGATGACTGGACGGCTTTTGGGGGCACCTGGGAGTCAGTGGACGGGGCCATGCGTAACAACTCGGATGAGCGCGGCGCGAAGCTGATGAACGGGTCGATCCAATGGAAGAACTACTCCGTCGAAGCCGACGTGCAATTGCTGGGACAATACGGAGACGCCGGCCTGATTCTTCGCGCCAGGAATGAAGAGGAAGGCGTCGACGCTTACAACGGATACTTCGCCGGCCTTCGCGATCTCGATAGCTCAGTCATCCTGGGTCGCGCCGATTTTGGCTGGCGCGAATACAGCTCAGTGCCTGTGAAACCACGGGTCGACGCCCAACAGTGGTATCACCTGAAGTTCCTCGCCTATGAATGCGATTTCGCGGTCGCAGCTACTTCGCTTTCCGGCGAGATGACAACCGCGGCCATGCGCGACCCGGACTGCCTGCTGTCGGGAAGGTTCGGCCTCAAGTCTTACGCCACTGGCGCATTGTGGCGCAACGTCCAGGTGCGGCCGGTGAGCCGGGCCGATGAAGTCGCCATGATCGGTCCGGATCCGCCTCCGATCGGTATTCCGAGAGACGCCACTGGCGGGGCCACACCGGACTCTCTCGACCGGGATCTGGAGGCAATTAACCGGGAGACGAAGAACCACCACTTCGATCCCCACGCAATACCGATTGCCAACCTGCGGCTTCTGGCCCCTGACAAGCCTGCCCGGGTGACAGTGCACGGCATCGTCACCTTGACGTCCCCGATGTTGTTTATTCAGGACGCGGGAGGTGGGCTGGCCATTGCGCGTAGCGATGAGTGGCTGCCGCTCGAGATCGGGGATGAAGTGGAAGCCAGCGGTGACCTGGCGCCGGGGGATTTCAGCTCCTCACTCAAGAACGCGAGCGTCCGCGTGTTGTGGTCGCGCTCGCCCGTTCCCCCAGTTGCCGTGACGGCTTCGCAGGCCGCCTCAGGCAGCTACGATGCTGTGTTTGTTGAAATCGAGGGAATGCTGGAGCGTAAAGAAAAAGGGCCGCAACAAAATCTTATATTGACCCTGGCGAGCGGGAGCCAGAAGTTTCGCGCCGTTGTGAGCGGAAAGGGCCGTACATCGTTCCCTTGGACGCTCGAAGAAAAGAGCCGCTTGCTGCTGCATGGAATTTGCGTCGTCGACCCCGCCTATACCAGAAACCAAACACCATTCGCGGTGATACTGCCGGCAATCGACGATATCCAGGTGGTCCAGCGGCCTCCGTGGTGGAGTACGGAACATATTGTGGCCGTCATTATTGTGCTCATGCTGATGGTGTTTGCGGCACAGACGATTCACGGGCGAATCGAGCGGATGAAGCTGCGGGCCGTGTTCGAAGAGCGGGAGCGGCTGGCGCACGAGATGCATGACACCCTGGCGCAAAGCTTCGCCGGCATCGGCTTCCAGTTGCAGGCGATCCACGATGAAGTAGGCAATGAAACAGAACTCCGGGAACACCTCGACCTGGCAAGCGAACTGGTGCGCACCAGTCATGACGAAGCCAGGCGGAGCATTTCTGCGTTAAGATCGGAGACCGTCGAGAAACTTGGGCTGTTGCCGGCACTTGAGCAATGCGCTGCCAGGATCGCCAACGGAGGACCGATTCAGATACAGATACACAATCTGGGCGGCGGTGACCCGCGGTCGATTCCTCCTCGCATGGCGGACGCACTCTACAGGATCGGCCAGGAAGCGGTCGCGAACGCGGTGCGCCACGCTGAGGCATCGACCATGGTGATCTCGCTGGTGTACCAGTCGACTGCGTGGCGGCTGCTGATAGAGGATGACGGGCAGGGCTTCGCCGTGGGCGGGGACTCGGCGAGTTTCGGCATTCGCGGAATGGGCAAACGCGCGGAAAGCATCGGCGCGACTCTCGATATCCGGAGTGCGCCGGGGAAAGGGACCTCGGTCGAGGTGATCGCGCCTTTGGCCAAACGCCTTACGCGCATCCGCCGGCGAGAGTACGACGGGAGACTGCGGCAGGGATGACGGCTGTAGCTGAAAAAAACGTAGCCAAATTGGCGATCCGCTTACTGCTGGTGGATGACCATCCTGTGGTGCGCGCGGGACTGAACAGCATGCTGCGCAAGCAAGCAGGGCTGCGGATTGTGGGCGCAGTGCACGGCGGCCGCGAAGCTCTCGAATTTCTGGCGAACGAACCGGCCGATGTGATGCTGCTCGATCTCCGCATGCCGAATATGGATGGCATCGACACCTTGCGCGCTTTGCACAAGCTACCCTCTCCGCCGCGGGTCGTGATTCTATCCAACTTCGAGTTTGAGGAGGAAATCTATCGTGCCGTCGAAGCGGGCGCGATGGCCTACCTGCTGAAAGACACGTCGAGGGATGAGATCATCGCCGCGGTCAAGGCGGTGCATGCCGGACACACCTATTTTCCGAAACGAATAGCGGACCGTCTTCTGGAGCGGAAGCAGCGCCACGACCTAAGCGCGCGCGAAATCGAAATCCTGGAGCTGCTCTCGAAAGGGCTGACCAATAAAGCCATCGGCCAGGCGCTGGGGATCAGCAAGTTTACGGTGCGCAATCATGTCAATCGCATACTCGAGAAACTCCAGGTCTGCGATCGCACAGAAGCGTCCACGGTGGCCATTGAGCAAGGAATCCTGCTGATGTATCACAGTTGAAGTCGCGTCATTTCTTTTCTTGCACCATGCTGGACAGTCTTTGCGATAGCTGCAGCGCCTTGGCGCCTTCGCCATTTGCGTTGTACATGCCGATAAGTTGGAAGGCAGCGCTGAGGTTGACCGGGTCGAGCACGACGGCTTTCTCCAGATGGCTTTCAGCCGCGGCTCGATCGCCCAGAGCACCATAGGCCTGGCCCAGGTTTGCTTCCTTCGGTGAAGACTTGGGATCAAAGCGTACCGCCAACTTGAAAGCTTCGACCGCCTCGCCATATTGCCGCCCCGCCAGCAGCGCACTCCCCATGGTGGTGTACATATCGCTATCCTGGGAGAACTGCGCCTGAACTTCGGTCAGCATGCGATATCCACTCACAATCAGCTTGGCGGATCGACGCTCCAATCCAGTTTCTACAGACGCAATTCCTAGATTGCGAGTCGCGAGCTCCGGAGAAGGCGCTCTCCAGGGAACAATGGCCGCGGCCTCCTCCGTTGTTGGGTTTGCGGGATGACGCTGGATGCGATGATCCGTAAATGCGGTGTGTCCGCCATCGGCGGCGCCTCGCTTGGGCATGTGGCAGCTGATGCAGTCGCTGGTTTTGGGCGGATGCCCAGCGGCAAGCGCGGTTTGCGCGTGGCACTGCAGACACTTTGCCCGGTAATAGGTGATGGCGTCTGCGGGCTTATTGTGCGGATCATGACAGGTGCCGCACCACAGGCGATCGCCACTGTTGCGCTTGCATTCGCTGACCGCCAGTTGCTCCGCGTGGCTTATCACGCGGAAGGCTCCTTCAGCGCCTTTGGGTATCTCGTCATGGTAGATGGTAAAGGTATCTTCCAGACGCTCGCCGGCTTGAAAGTCAGTGAATCTTTTCCCTGGATTCAGCACGCGCGCGACGCCCTTGAGATGACACTGCTCGCATACGCTGTCCCTGGCGGCAGGCTCCAGGAGCGCCGGATTCACGATCGTGTGGGGGCCGGGATTCGCTAGATGGGTTGCGGCCGGACCGTGACAGCGGTTGCAACCTATGGCCAAATGGGAGAACGGTGTCCTGGCGTAGCCGTTCTCGGTTCCGGCCACGGCATCGAAGCTTCCCGCATGACAGAAAAGGCAGCCCTCGCTGACGGGCCGGGTGAAGTCGGGATCTTTTGTTCCTTCATACCCGGGAGCCAGATCATAGGCGTTGCGGCTGCGATAGTAAGCGACCGGCGACTGAAAGAGGTGGTCTCCCAGATCCATGATGTATCCGTTCGCATGGGTTCCCGAACCGATGACGTAATCCACGTGATAGCTGGTGGAAGAGGAACCGCTCTGTAGGGTCTGCCATGCTCCACCTTGCTTGGAGGACATGGTAATAGTGGCTGCCGGCGTGCGGACCACCCCGGTGGGCTCCACTCCCCCGGCGCGCATGGAACGCGCCATGGTTGACTTGGCAAAGCCATCGACTTCAGAAGCGTGGCACGATCTGCACGGATTCGCTTGGTCCGCAGCGGGTGCCGCGGCGGCACTGAGGCCGATTGCGCAGCATAGCAGCACCGCAGCATTTCTGAGAATTGTAAGGACGGCTGCCACGATCCCGCCCATCTTACCCTGGGGGAGCTACGGTCGGCATCAAAACCCCATCTAGCCACAGCTCTCGATGGGTGCCCCATGTTCGCACCAGCGTACGTGGGCCGATTATGAATTCTTCGAATGCTTTCACTCACGGACTAAAAGCATTGGAAGGGCTTCGCCCGTCTTTTTCGGCCCACGTACGCTGGTGCGAACATGGGGCACCCATCAAGAGTTGTGGTTAGGTTGGGTTTCGATGCCGACGCTAACGTCTATTGGCCGGGTTCCGCGAAGGCCTTATTGGAACATGAAGGGGGCGCGTTGACCGGGTTGCACCTGGCGACAGCCCCATCCGGAAAACTGACCGAGTAGGTCGTCCATTGCGACGGTTCCGAAGCCGGATAGTCTGTGCTGAGTAGCTGTGCTCCGCTGGCCAAAGCAGCATCCCGCTTCGCGGTGTCATTCGTTCGCGCTTCTTTTGTGTTTTCGTCGGTTCGGGTCCGCACCAGGTACCCCTTGCGTACCAGAGGTTCAATCTCTTGCTGCGTACCCTCGTTCTCTTCGGTGAAGGCAGAATCAGGCTGACCAGGCGCGGCATTCGTGAACAGCACACGTCCACGAAGCGAAGGGTGACCCTGCAGGTAGAGCGGGCCCATCGGACGCTGATCCATCAGGAACACCACTTTGCCCCGTGCTACCGCCAAGGTCGGCCAGCCATCGCTCAGGACAGCTTCTTCCAGGGTCGCGTGCTTCCCGCGCACCTGGTCCGGGCTGATGAACTCGCCTGGCGAAAACACCGAGCGAATCTCCGCATCCAGAGCGTCGAAGGTGGCAGCGGTAAATTTCTCCGTGATGGTGGCGTGATATTGCGGCGGCAGATCCTCCTGCTTGGTTTCCAAAATTATAAAAATAGGCAGGTGCTTTGGATGGGACCGAGACCACTCACGAACCACCTGCAGACACGCGACCAGCGGCTGGCAGGTACTGCGGTAGTCGTAGTCTTGCATATGCATCACCTTGAAACCGGGCTTGCTCATGACCCCTTGGGGATCAAAGTCCGGATCCGCAGGCAGACCGGCCGCGGCCACGGCGCCCGGCCCCGCGGGATGAGCGTAACGGCCGCCCTGGCTGTCGGCAAAGATGTCCAGTTCGATCTGCCGTATGCCCGAATCGAACTGCTGATCGAGGGGACGGTGGCGATACTCCAAACCTGCATAGAGTTTTGGATTCTTCGCCTGCATCAGCTTCACTTCGCTGGGCGCAATCCCTTGGTGATAACTGTTATGGGAACCGATTACCTGGATTTGATTCATTCTGACCGAATCATTCGCAGCGGTTTGAGCCGCCGCGAATGACTGGCCAATGACAGAGAGAAGCGCGAGACACAACACACCAGACTGATTCATATAGCCCATCCTAAAAGGCGAATCGCAAGGCTAACTGTACCTGACGTGCCGGGTAGACGTTCGATGCTGTATAAGTCCCGAAGCTTGCTCCATCCGTGACCGCTGAATCGGGATACTGGAAGTTCGTCGAATTCAAGACGTTGAAGGCTTCGATCCGGAACTCAAGATTGCTGTTCTCCCAGCCCAGAGGCACCGCTTTGTGTAGAGCCAGAGTGAGTTGTCCGAAAGCCGGCCCATGCAGGTCGTTGCGTCCGGCACTGCCGAAATACTGGCTGGGCGTTGGAATGCTCACTTGGCTCGCGAGCAGGGTGCCGCTGAGCGCGCTTTTGGTCTTCACATAATTTGACCGGGGCGCGTAGACTGCCTTCGGCGTGCTGGCCAGGTTGGGGCGCACCGCGTAGGCTGCGCTGGTGCTGGACACGACATACTGCGCGGAGGGGGCATAGGTGAGGTTGATGGGCAGGCCGCTGGTGACCGAATTGATCGCAGTAAGCTGCCAACCTCCCAACGTTGCCTGCTGCCACGCGGGAGCAGCGTCGCCGAACATCCTGCCCTTGCCAAAGGGCAGATCTGCGATCACCGAGAGCGTATCGTTTAATGGCTGGTTGTAGCTCGAAGGGCCGCGGTCTCCTTCCGAATTGTAGAAGTTCACCAACGCCGAGTCGCCGCCGTAGGTCTCCAAATCGGCTGAGGCATTGTTAAACGCCTGCGACCAAGTGAACGAATTGATGAGGTACAGCCCATTGCTATATCGCCGCTCCAACTTGGTCTGCAACGAATTGTAGGTAAGGAAGCCCTTGGGGAACACGGTGAGGATGTTGGTGAAGGTCGAGATCGGCCGCCGCTGCTGTTGGGTCAGGCAGCCAACGCCCGTGTTGCAGCTCGCCGGTTCCGTCGCCGCCTGGTTGAAGTCGGTCAGCACAGGAATGCGCACGCCGTGGTTGCCGACATACGAGACCTCGAGCGTGGTGTTCTTCATCACCTCCCGCTGTACGGTCAGGTGAAATGCCTGCACATACGCTGCGGGGAAGTTACGCGGGATGTAGCGCGTCTGGGCAGCCAGGGTAGAAAAGTTCTGCGCGCTGGCAAAGTTGGTCTGGTATCCGGATTGAGTCGTGCGGAAGCAGGTTGCCGGATTTTGCGTCAACGACGTGCAGGGCTGTTGGGTGGCGCCGCTGACCTGGAAAGGCGGAGTCTGGTTGATGGTCGCATCCACAATGTAGGGGCCGTTGTAGCCGAGGGTGCTTTCTCCTCCGAAGCGGAAGTAGTGCATGAACCCGATCCCGTAGCCACCGCGAATCACGGTTTTTTGATCCATTTGGAAGGCAAAGCCGAAGCGTGGAGCCAGATCCTTCTTATCAATGTTGACCAGCGAACGGTTATAAACAGATCCGCCCGAAGCCTGCAACAGCGAATTGCTGGTCGGATCGAAGTTTGCCAAGTGGTTGTTCTGCTCCCAGTTCGGCGTCACCAGTTCGTAGCGCAGACCGAGATTGAAGGTCAGGCGATTGCTGAATTTGAGGTCGTCTTGAAAGTAGCCCATGTACCAGCGGCGCTCGTATTGGATAGTAGCCAGGTTGTTCAGCTGGTAGCTATTGCGTGCCCCCACCAGAAAGTCGGCAAGGTTATAGGCCTGGATGTGCACGGCATCGGTCGCTTGCGTCGCGGTAGCCCGGCTAAACTGCCCACCATAGAAGTCCTCGCCGAACTGGGGATGGAAGTCGGAGATGGCCATGTTGAAGTAGCCGTATTCCCCTCCCATCTTGAAGCTGTTGCGGCCCTTGATAATGCTGTAGTTGACCTTGGGATTGGCATCGTAGGGGTTGGTGAACTGGGGATTTGTCGTCTGCCGCCCGAACTGCGTATAGCCGGTGACCGCCTGGCTGTTCAGGCCGCCAGTGATGGTCGGGTTCGTCGGAATGTTGGGAATGTTGTACTCGGCCAGCAGGTTGGTGGCGCCGATATTGACCGGCGCCTTACCGCTCCTGGTCCATGTAAGGCCCAGGCGGAGCTGCAGAATCTGATTCGGCTTGGGGATGAAGTTGTAACCCACGGCGACCTGTTTGGTGTAGGCGTATAGCGTGCCGTTGCTGTTTCCTCCCGCCAGCCCGGGAATATTCGGGGCCAGGAAGTAAACCCAGGACGCCTGGCTGTAGCGCCCAAACGCCGATGACCGGGGGCTCAGGTAGGCGTCCATACGGCCGTCGCCTTTGTTCACATTCACCGTATTCGTCGGGGCCGAGACGAAATTGCTACCGCCCGCGGCGACGACCGTGTTGGGCTTGGCGTCCGCCTGCAGAATACTCAGCACATTGGCTGCGAACGGGCTCTGGTCGGATACGGGAATGACTCCGTTAGGGTACTGCGCGCCGGTGATGGGGTTTTGCAGGGGGATTGCTTTGCCGTTGGCATCGGTAAAGATTCCCTGCGCCTGCGAAGCCGTCGGCACCACGGCGCTCTGAATGGAGCGATCGATGTGCCGCAAGCCCTCGTAGTCGCCAAAAAAGAAAAGCTTGTCTCGCTTGATGGGGCCGCCGAATGTGCCCCCAAACTGATTCTGAATCAGCGTCGGCTTCACGCCGGTGCCGATAAACGGGCCATACGCATTCAGATCCGTGTTGCGGAGATAGTCGTAAGCCACTCCGTGGAATTGATTGCTGCCGCTACGGATGGTCGCGTTGATGATGGCCCCGCCGGCCCGGCCATACTCGGCGCTGTAATTGTCCGTCTCGACCTTAAATTCCTGGATGGCGTCCGGCGAAGGAATGATCGCCTCGTTCGAATAGCCCTGGTTGGCGCTCTGGTACGCGTTGTTGTCGATGCCGTCGAGCTGGAAGTTGTTGACCATCGAATTCAGCCCGTTAATGTTGTACGAGGCGTCGCGGCTGGGAAGCGAGAGCACTTCGAGCAGCGACTCACGCACCCCCGGAACCAGGGTCGAAAGATCGGCGTAAGCACGGCCGTTCAGGGGTAAGTTGACTGCCTCCCGGGTTCCCACCGTCTCGCCGCGATCACTGGTATCGGTTTCGAGCAGAGTGGCCGCTCCGGAAACAGCGACGGTCTGAGTGTCGGCGCCCACCTTCAGCGCCAGTTCGACTCGCTGCCTGGCGCCCACCGTTACCGTGAACGGCTCGGTGCTTGCCTTTTCGAAATTAGCCGCCGTCACCGTGATGGAATATTCACCCGGCTGCACGTTGGTAAATTCGTAATTGCCATTGGAATCGGTATCGCGAACGACGCTCACACCTTTGGACGGGCTGATCAGGGTAACCGAGGCCGACGGAATCGCTGCTCCGCTGGCGTCTTTGATGGTTCCCAGCACGCTTGCAGTATCGAACTGCGCCCGGGCGAAGGGTGAGGCAAGAAGGGCAATCGCCAGCAAGAGGCCCAAGGTGCCGGCTGCCGTTCTCAGGAAGCAAAGGTGGATCTGTGATGGTGCTGTTTGGTCACGCATGCACCCAGTACACACATCCCGGGTGAAAATACCGTAAACGGAAAACCTCGGGCGAAACGTCGCAGCCTAACCTTCTTCGGTGGTGATACCCTCTTCCGGATACGCTGGAGTAGGAGCGCCTAAATGAAGCTGTTAGCCAAGTTCAATCTGATACTACTGGTTGTCTTCGGAGCAGGTGGCATTATCATCGGCGAGCTCGCCTACAGTTTCCTCATCAGCAATGCCCGCCGCGAAGTGCTGGCGCAGGGTGAGTTGATGATGACCAGCAACCGCGCCGTCCGCGACTACACCGCCGATGACCTCAAGCCGCTGTTGGAGCAGAATCCACGCCATAAGGTGAGATTTCTCGCGGAAACCATCCCCTTTTACGCGGCGACAACTACCTTCAACAATGTGCGCAAGAGCTACCCCGATTTTTCCTACAAGGAAGCGGCACTGAACCCCACCAACCTCGAAGACCGCGCCTCCGACTGGGAGGCTGATGTCATTCATGAGCTACGCGATCATCCCGGACAGCAACAGGTCGTGGGCGAGCGTGAGACTCCCGCTGGCCAGGCGCTCTTTATCGCCCACCCGATTAAAGTCTCCGCCGAATGCCTGGAATGTCACAGCTCGCCCTCAGCTGCACCACGCGCCATGCTCGCCGTCTATGGTTCTGCCAATGGCTTCGGCTGGAAGCCGGACGAGATTGTCGGCGCACAGATCATTTCAGTCCCGATGTCGGTGCCGATCGCGATTGCCCATCAGGCTTTCCGGTCTCTCCTCATCGCGCTCGCTCTGACCCTATTGGTGGCGGTTTGTGCGATCGATGCCGGAGTCTACTGGTTCGTCGTCCGTCCGCTCAGAACTGTCTCCGAGAGTGGAGACCGCATCAGCAGAGGAGAAAAGGACGTACCCCCGCTGGTGGTATCTGGCAAAGATGAGATTGCCAGTGTGACCGCGTCGTTCAATCGCATGCAGGTAAGCCTCTCGAAGGCGCTGGCCATGCTGCAAGAGGAATAAAGACCGGAAGTTATCGCCGGCAGGCGGCCAGGAACTTAGCCCGATCGGTGCTCGAGTCAATCTCCTGGGCGACCAGCCCACAAAGATCCGCCGGCGATGCGCAGCGCTTCGCGGCGCGCTTCACCACAACTTCGGCGATGGGGCCGATGAATGCTGCCAAGTCGCGGGTCACCCGATCGAGGACGGTTCTGTCCAGCGCGTTTGCCGGTGCTGGGGGAGGGTCACTTTTGTGCTGGAGGTAAGGCTTTAAAGCCCGGATCAATATCTGAAGATCGGACTTCCAGCGAGCGTGGGTCAACTCCACCGCGTTGCGGTAAGCCAGTTCGCGGAGGTCTTCGGGGAGTTGCTCCGCTCTTGGCATTTTGGCGGCCCTGACCAGCACGGGGACCACCGGGATATCCCGCCGGAGGGCCGAGGCGATCTCCAGCCGCACGAAATCGCTGTCATCCTCCAGGCGTTTCTGTCCCAAGCCGGTCTTCGATTCCAGCCAACCAGGTCCTATGATCGCCAGCAGCACACTGCACTTATCGATGCTCTCGTCGATGGCCTTCCTGAAATCGCGCCCTGGCTGAATCGCGTCCACATCCATGAACACCGAGTCCTCTTGGAAGCTCTCTGCCAAGTCGTCAGACAGCCGCCCGGCCTCACCCTCCGAGTCCTCACGGCGATAGCTGATGAAGATGATGTGCAGGACCAATCTCCTTAGATTGCCTGAGTTTACGCCTGTGGGCCTGAGCCGCGTAAGATACTTCAATTGCTCTTACTGGAGAGGCTCACGCCTCTAGGGAAAACAGGAATCAACCGCGATCTTGACAGGAAAATCAAACGCGACCCACACGCGATCTGGATGGGTGCCCCATGTTCGCACCAGCGTACGTGGGCCGAATATGGATTCTTCGAATGCTTTCACTCAAGGACTAGGAGCGTTTGATGGGCTTCGCCCGTCTTTTTCGGCCCACGTACGCTGGTGCGAACATGGGGCACCCATCCAGATCGCGTATAGGTCACGTTCGATTTCCCTGTCAAGATCGCGGTTGAGTTGGCTCTCCCAAGGCGTTCGTGGTCGGTTCGAGTTTTTACGAAGAGAATCGAGGCGCACCTGCTGATGGATCCAGAAGGAACGGTGCTCGCAGTTGCGGGTAGAAGAATCGATGCGGAAGACGCGGAGGAGCATCGATTCCCTGCTGAGAACGAAACCGTCGTAACGGCGCGGCTACGCGACGTTATGGTCGCAACGGCCGCGCGGGCGGTGGTGTGTTCGGCTGCTTGCGGAGCCGACATTCTCACCCTGGAGACGGCCGCACATCTTGGCATCGATCGGCGTGTAGTGCTTCCCTTCTCCCGCCGGCAATTCCGCGCCGGCTCGGCTGCGGATCGGGGCGAAGAATGGGGCCGGCGTTTTGACGCGATTCTCGACCAACTGCCAGGCGAACACATTCTCGAATTAAATCTGCAACCCGGCGATAAGAACGCCTACGCTGCGGCCAACTCCAGAATTCTTGACGAAGCCATTGCTTGGGCAACGGAGAGCAACCGGCGCGCGCTGGCGGTGGTGGTTTGGAATGGGTCTAGTCGTGGCGCAACGGATCTGACCGACTCCTTCAGGAAACTGGCGCTAGACAGAAACCTGGAAGCGATCTCTGTGCCGACCCTATAATCCAATTTTGAGTGGCCTCCCTCCCCGGCCGGCTCTGAATTTGCGCGGCCTGGTATGCAAGACGATCCGACATTACCTCTAGACCACGAGCCTGGTGCGGCCGATGTGCCTCCTGCAGCAGAGGCTTGGGGAAGGTTCCGCCTCGTGGCGCGGGTGGGCCGAGGCTCCTTCGGCGAAGTCTACCGGGCCTGGGATCCGGACCTCGAACGGGAAGTGGCCTTGAAGCTCTTGCTGCCTGGTTCCGTGGACGGCGACGATGAGTACCGCGCCATCCTGCGCGAGGCGCGCGCCTTAGCCGCGGTACAGCACCCCAACATCGTGCATGTATACGGAGTCGACCGGCATGACGCGCGGGTGGGCTTCTGGACTGACTTCGTTCGTGGCCGGACGCTCACATTTCTGGTTTCCTCCCAAGGCCCATTTGGCTACCGCGAAGCTGCGCTGATCGGGCTCGATGTGGCCAAGGCGTTGAGCGCGGTGCATCGCGCAGGAATTCTCCACCGCGACATCAAGGCCGACAACGTGATGCGCGAAGAAGGCGGCCGCATTCTGCTGATGGACTTTGGGTTGAGTACGCTGCCCCAGCGCTCGACGGTAATTGCCGGCACACCGAACTACATGGCGCCGGAATTATTCAGCGGCAGCCCGGCCACCGTAGCCGCGGATATTTACGCCGTGGGCGTGCTGCTTTTCTACCTCGTCTCCGGTCAGCATCCGGCGCGGCTGGGCGGCTTAACGGCGAAAGAGGCCGCATCCGCAATCGCCCAAAGGCGCACGCTGACGGACTTGCGGCCCGACCTCTCCGAATCCTTCCTGCGCACCGTGAGCGTTGCCCTGGACGTCGATCCGGCCAAACGCTTCGCCAGTGCAGGACAACTTGCAGAGTCGCTCGCAGAATCGTTGGGCGCGCCATTGCCAGTCGATCCGGCGCTCCCCCCCGCCAGACCGTTTTGGAAGAGAAAACTATGGACTGGAGTTGCGGCAGTGGTGCTGCTCACAGGAGCGGGTTTTGCCTGGTGGTCGGCGAGAGCCCCGCACCCGACGGGGGTGGCGACCGGCCAATACGACCAGTATTTGAAGGCTCAGGATCTACTGCAGCACTCGTATACTGAGGCCAATCTTGCTGCGGCAGTCACCGGATTTCAAGATGTGCTCAAGGTAGACCCGAATTTCGCGCTGGCCGAGGCGGGACTGGGTCACGCGTATTTTCTGCAGTACCGCAACAATCGCGATCCGAAGCTGCTCGATTCGGCGAAGCAGGCTACGTCGAAGGCTCTGCAACTGGATGCGAATCTCGCTCCGCCCTACATCACGATGGCCCGCATTGCGGCTATGGAGGGGCACACATCGCTGGCGATGCAGCAGGTGCAGAAGGCACTGGAGCTGGATCCCCACAGTGCCGACGCGTACGCCGCGCAGGCCGAGCTGTACGACATGGCTGGGCGAACCAATGATGCGCTGGCGGCGGCACAACGGGCGATCGATCTTGCGCCGGACGATTCTCGCTGGCCGGTACGGTTGGGGAATCTGCAGTTCGCCGCAGGCAATCTAAAAGAGGCCGCAATTCAATTCCAACGTGCAGTGGATCTGGCGAAGGACAATCCGATTGCCTACTTCGATCTTGGCGTAGTGAACACGCAATTGGGGAATGTGGCTGAGGCAGAGGCGAACCTTCGCGAGTCTGCCAGGATCGAACCGTACGTCGACACCTATGACGCGCTTGGAAACCTGGCTGAGCTGGAGGGCAAGTACGACAACGCGGCCGCACTCTATAAGCAGGGGATTGCGCTCGACCCCGACAGTTACCGGGTTTGGGCAAATCTTGGCAGCGCCTACCTCTGGGGTGGCCGGCGCGATGAATCCATGCAGGCGTACCGGAGGGCGATCGAACAGGCTTCGGCACAACTGGCGAAGAGTCCGAATGACCCACAACTGACCGTGGAGCTTGCCGACTTTTATGCGTCCAGTGGTCAAGGGGATAAGAGCCTGGTTTACCTTCGCAAGGCGCTCGCTCTCTCACCCGACGACCCAAACATCAACTACCGTGCGGGGGAGACTTACGAAATCCTAGGCCAGCGCGCCAAAGCCATTCCGCTCATTGCGCGAGCGCTGGCGCAGGGGTATCACGCCACCGAGTTCCAGCGCAGTCCGGAGCTGGCTAAGTTGCGCGCGGATCCTGCGTTTCAATCCGCGCTGAATAAGGCAAAGAGCGAAAAGGCTCTAGACACCGCGAAGAAATTGAATTAATTTCGGGCGCATGGCGCATACCGACATCATTCTCACAGAAGAGCGAGGCGTGTTTATGCCGAGCCAACCTCAAGTCCCCGCGGTCAAAGGGGATTCGATTTCATTCTCGACCAGTGATGGCGTGCCGGTGGCTCTCTTCTTCTCCTCCGAAGCGGTCGCGCTACTTTCACCCGCCCCATCTGTGCCCACCCTGCTCGCCTCGGGCCAAAAGGCCGAGTTCACCTTCACCTCATCGGATGCCGGCGCTTATAGCGTGTTTTTTGAGAAAGACGCCTCAGAACCCCCGCCACACTATCCCGTAAGACCGTCGAATTTGTTGTCGCTGGAAATCGATCCCAGTCATGCGCCTTTCAGCGGACCAGTGATGGGTACGCGCGGCTAGACCATGATCTACTTCAGGTCTTTGACGCGGAGCTGAGCGGCCGGATCCCCCAGGATGATGTAGTTGCGCGCATCGTCGCGGGCGATCGTAAGGGCGGTGCGAGCTGCCGGACTCAAGGGCACAGTGGCAGCGCGGGCATCCGCATCGACAAGCTGCGAGCAGAGCCGGCTCCAGCGATCGCTGAGGCAGTCTGCGGCATATCCGGCGCGCCGGCCAAGCATGAGATACGTGAGCGGATCGCGGATGGCCTGTAATTGAGGCGTGCCCGTGACGTCCTGAAAAGAATAAGGAAAGGCCATATCGACATGCGCGACCACCGCCAACGCTCCCCGGCTGAGCAGGGCTTGAGGCAGCGCGGCGACCAGGGGAGCCGGCGCGACCGGGATCTTCGAGCCGTCGGGGTTGAAGTAGTAGTTGTTGTCGGCAGGGCACCCGCCGCTGTAGCAAGCAAAGAGGAAGGCCATCGTCCCCTGAAGTTTGGCGTCAGCGGGAATATCGTCGGCTGAGAAAAGATTGTTGGGACCGGCGGACGCATCGGGAACCCACTCCTGAGTAAGCAGCGCGCCCTGCATACGGCGCTGCAGCGCTGGGTCGGTCATGGGATATTCGACCCCGTGCGAGCCGGTGAAAAACACAGCCGGCGGGCCGCCCGGCAGGTTGCCACGGAGGATCTCGATGAGTTGCTGCTTGGTTGCCTGCTTTGGCGTGGTGCTGGTGAAGCCGTCGAGGGTGAACTTGGCCGCGCCTGAGCCGAGCGGCTTGGGGCCGTCGAGGAAATTAGGGCAGATTGAGTTGGTGAGCACCGCGGTAGCGACATCGCCCTCGTTGCAGGTCACCCAGACAGCGGCATTTCTTCGCTGCACCGGAATCCGGCCGGGATCCTCGTACTGGACAACAGCCTGCGCATAGCGGCCGTAGTCCTCTATGTTGTCGAAGGCGAGCCGGCCAACGGCCCACTGCATCTTGAGCAGGTTCTGAAATTCAAACGAGATGCGGTCGGGCTGGCCGACCAGTAAGACGTAATACGGCAGGCCCGCGGTAGGGTCGACCTTGGCGGTAAGCGAGACGCCGCGATACTCGACCCAATCGTCGGCAGTCTGGTTGGGACGGACACCGCCGTCGTTCCCCTCGAAAACCTGAAACAAATGGTCGTCATTCACCTGCTTGCGGCGCAGGTCGATCAGCGGCTGCAGTTGGGCCTTGATGGCGGGATCGGCATCCGACGCAAACACGATGCACCAGCCGGTCTGGGTCAGGTCGTCCGGGTCGCCGACACTCGAATCCGTGCCCAGGTGGGTGGAATCGATAGCGCGCTGCGCGGCGCCCGGCAAATCGCCGCTGATATGCGGTAGGCTCTCCGGCGGAAGCACAGGCGCCGCCTTGCCCGTGGGCCCGTGGACGAGCAGTGGGACCGGCTGTCCGGCGATCGGGCTCATCGGGGTCAGATCTCGAGGCGGCAGTCGAGAGCGCCGGTGTCGAAGACGGTTGGGCGGGGTGCATTGCTCGGCTGAGTTTGACCGAAGGCCATGTTGCCCGAGGGAGCCACGCCGTGCAACAACCACTCGTTTCCCTCACGGGTTATCTGCTGCACGGCGAAGCCGAAGGTGATGGCCTCCGGGCCGGTGAAGCTGATGGTGGAGTTGCTGGACCCGGATGGCTTGATGCCCACCTTGGCATCGACGCCTTGCAAGGCCGTCAGATCTACCCCCACCGCGACACCATGGGAATCAGTGGCGGTTACAGTTAAAGAATTCGATTTGAGCACCTGCACAATCAGGTATGCGGTCGCCTGGCCGCTCAGAAAATAATTCTTCACCGCGGGATTGTCGCTCTGCAGCTCCCCCTTGGCGAGATAACTGCCCGCGGAGAACGGCGGGACCTCGGTGACGGTGACGTTGCTGTAGCTGAATTGCACGGCATGCGCGCTCTTGTACGCGACATCGAGGGAAGGTACCGTGACACCGAACGCTGCCAGCGTATTGCCCAGGATGCTGAGTCCGACGGAGAGGTCAAGGGCATCGGTCTTTTGCCCGTTCACGGCCACGGCGGGTTTCGCCGGCCCGGGCTGCGGCTTGGGAATCGCGCTGGTCCAGATGGAATCAATGGGGCCCAGCCACTGCATGGTCTGATCGAGCCCAATCACGTCCATAGGCTCGATACCGGTGCGCGGCAGCTTCACCACGTTGTACCCAAGTTTGTTGAGATAGGTGATGCTGGGATCTTTTTTCTTGCCCACGCTCATTGCGAATTCCGTCCTTTTGCAGGGCAAGGATACATCATCCCGTCAGCGGCCACGAACGGCGGGGGCTATGGTAGCGTGTGTCCATGACGCTGTACCGCAAGACCGCGATCGTGCAACTCGAGTTGCCGAGTGGCGCGATGGAGAGCAGCCTGCCGCTGACCTGCGAACGGGAGTTTGGGGTGTTCCTCTCCATTGCCGGTAAGACCTACCCGGCACAGAGCTTCCACTCCCCGATCAATGACGAGCAGTGGCGGGATTTTATCCGTCAGCTGCGCGCCTGCAACGTGAACCACGACGAAAAGACGGGCTACCGCGGGGCCACCGCGATCCGCGCCCTGGCGCGATCTCTCTACCGCTCGCTGGTGCAGTTGAGCCCGGCTCTGGGCGAGTTTCTTGGCAGTGCCGGAGTACCGCGGCGGCTGGTGATTCAGACCACGCGCCCCGAGTTGCACCTGCTACCGTGGGGGGCCCTCTACGACGAATCGGGAACCCTGCTGGCTGCCGGAGATCTTTCCATCGTGCAGTCATGGAGTGACTTCTCCCCGCAACCGGTTTCCACCGGGAACCGCCTGCAACTCTTGAAGGTTGTTGCCGGTGACACCAACCGTAGAACGGCGGCCGCCCTCCAGGCTCTCGAGCGAACTCCGGAAATCGTGCAACGGGATGCGGCGGCGGAGTTTGCCGCAGGCAGAGAAGTGACCGGGGTCGACATTCTCCACATCGAGGAGCACGGCAATGCGGTCCTGAGCGAGACCGGCGATGTGCCGGCGACCACCATGGGGCAGACTTTCCGCCAAGCCACCGTGGCATTGCTGTGGAGCTGCTATTCCGGCGCCGCGGACTCCTGGGGCGTATCGCCGGCGCTATGCCTGCACCGCAACGGCGTCGCGATGGTCTTGTCATTCCTGGCCGAGCTGCACAACGACGACGCGGATTCCATCGCCGAGGCCTTTTACGCGGATGTCTTCGGCGCAGCCGCCAGCCGCGACCCGGAGACCGCCCTGCTGCGCATACGCTGCGCGAAGGTGAAGACAGAGTTTGCATTCGCCAACTGGGCTTCGATGACTGTGTATCTGCGCAGTCCCCTGGACCTGATGGCCTTGCCGCTGAATGGGCCCAGGGTGCCGGCGGCAGGTTGGTCGGCTGAGGATGCGGCCAGCCCATTGTGGCAGGCTGTCGCGCTCGAGATGAGCCGCTTGCAGCCCGGGGCACAGGAAGAGATGAATGCGTCCGCCACTACTTACGGCGCGCTGCCGCTGGAGGCCTTCAAGGGATGGCGCGGCAATGTCATCCGCATCGACGAGAGCGCCGGCCTGGTAGCGGACGATGCGACTCTGCGGGAGTTGAGCCTCGCGCCGGAGAACGCGCCCACTACCGATATGGCCGACCGGCTGATGTGGTTCTTTCAACAGATCACGCGCTTTGGATCGCCGCTGATTGTCTGGTCGAATTCTGAGCCCCGCCATCTGCAGTTTCTGCAGACCATCCAACCCAGCCCCACGCTGACGTTTCTGTTGCTCCGAGGCTCCAGGCCTGGGCCGCCAGGCTTGATCACCCTGGTCGAAGAGAACCACCTCGAAGAGGCATTAGCGGGGTGCCCGAAGCTGCCCGACGGATGCGACGACGAAAGCCTTCACGCCGCTTACTATGCATGCGTTCGAGGGGAGCGGCCGGAGTTGGCCAAGCAATACATTGCCCGGGTCAAGAGCCTGCAGGAACGCCTGCTGCTGATGGGCAATTTTGCCGGCCGTTATCCCGCGCTTCCTCTGGGGGACGCCCTTCTTTCCAGCATCGGCCCGTTCGCCCCGGGGGAAGAGCCCCGGCGCCCGGAAGACTTTTATCGGATGGCCCAACACGCACAGCCTCCGGAGGGTTCGTCGCTCCGTGAGACCGGTCGCGCGAAACACGAAATCGGCTACGTTACGTTATGCCGCGGCCAAAGGGATACGGCAGAAGTGCTCTTCCGCCTCGCGCTCGCGGATCTGGAAGCGGCGACGGACCGGGACTCGCGATGGTACTTTGCCCTATCGTCAGTGTTGCGCGACTGGGCGGACCTGCTTTCAGGAAATCCACAAAGGCTGGAAGAAGCCTCGCGCATGCTTTACCGTGCAAAGGCCATCCAGGCCTATCATGGTTTGCGCCTGGAGTTAGCGTATTCGACTGCCACAGCGGCCCGGATCGCGTTGACCGGGGGTGCCTACACCAAGGCGATCGACCAGGCGGTCGACGCGGCCAACCGGTTTGTCCAATGTGAAAACTGGAGAGGTTGGAGCGAGGCTCTGCGTATCCTGTTCGACAGCCTTGCAGAAACGCGCGAGACCGCGCGCATGCTGACTTTGGCCAACCTGGCCAAGGAGAAGCTGCAAATCTCGAACCTGCCGGAGGACCAGCGCGAACTCCAGCGGCAAGGCTTGGCATACCAGCGTGCGAGGGCGCACTGGATCGCCGGCGAGCTCGCAGAGGCGCGTGCCGAGTTGGCATCGATGATCAAGTCCGCCGCGGCTAAACAAAAAAGGCCCGACCCAGAGGTGGAGCGGCTATACGAATTTCTCCGGGTCTCCCCCGAAACGCCAGCGGGGGAAGATGTGTAGGGTCGAGGTTGTGCGGAAAACCTCTTCACAAAACCGAGGCTTTGTATCAGGGCACGACTTTCAGGTTGGGAAAGGCTCGCGCTTTGTATCTGGGCACGACTTTACAGGTTTGGAAAAACTCGTGCTTTGTATCAGGGCACGACTTGAGTCGTGCCGTAGCAGCTTGGAAAAATGATGGGCTTTAGCCCCTGCCACGGCCAATCTGCTTTGCAAATGACGGGTGCAGGGGCTAAAGCCCAGGTTTTTTTAGGCTTTGACGGCACGACTAAAGTCGTGCCCTGATACAAAACATGAGTTTTTCCGCAACCTATAAAGCCGCGCGATGATACAAGGCCCGGTTTTGTAGAGGGACTTGCGATTCCTCTAGCCCCAACACAAACTCCCTAGGGTCCGGGGACAAACACGCGGTGAGTTTGATTGCTGTGAGATCCACCCTGCGCGGTGAAGGTGTTGCGCACCGCCACGTCGACATTGCTGCCGTTGGGACTCACACTGACCGACGCGACTCGATTTGTATCTTCGGACCCCGCGTCGTCAGAAAGTTTAAAGGTGGCGGTCGCCGTTTGCCCGTTCATGACCGCAGGCTGGACGCCCCAGTCGCACGGAGGCGGCTGGCAGGATCCAAAAGCATGCATGGTCAAGCTGCTCCCGGAACCGGAAATTACCACCGAGCTAAGCGTGTCCTTGGTGCCGGCGTGGCGGCCCGGTTCTTTCCATGTGCCGGCAATTGAGGGGCCCGCTGGAGTGGGTTTCATCACGAGGTAGGCGATGACCGCTGCCGCAATCACAACTACAACCGCAATCACGACCCACGGCACAGAGGATCGCTTGGTCACCGTTCGGTCTACCGTCGGAGGCCCCGGCTGATGCGGTGCAGGCAGCTGGACCGGAACAGTAGCATGGACCGGCTCCGGCACGGTTTCCTTCGTGGGCACAACGTAGCTGTTGAGCGCCTCGATCAAAAGCTGAACGTCAGAAGGCCAGCGGGCGTGCGACAACTCGACGCTGTTGCGATGAGAGAAACTCTTGAGGCTTTCCGGAAGCTGGTCTTGCGTGGGCATCTTCGCCCCATGCACCAGTACTGGGATGACCGGCACCTCGCGCTTTAGGGCGGACGCAATCTCCAACACCACAAAGTCGGCGGGATCGTCCAACCGGCGCACGCCACCAGCATTGGCAATGGACGTCCACGTGGGGCCAATGATCGCGAGGAGTACCCCGCAATCAGCCACATTGGCCTCAATGGCCTTCACAAAATCAACCCCAGGACGGATGCCGGCCACATCCATAAAGACGTTCTTGGAGCCGAACTCACGGGAAAGGTCGTCGAAGAGCCTGCCCGCCTCGCCCTCAGAATCGTCCCGGCGGTAGCTGATGAAAATGGGGTTTCCCACGCGCCTCCCGAAGTCCGCGAGTCGGATTAGCCGCGGCACCGTCAGGATAAGCTGTCCCCTCGTTTTGGGCAATTTTCGGCGATCCAAGAATGACCGACGCCAATGCAGTCAGACCGAGACCCCGGCCACAATCAGTGGCATAGCCAATCGTCGTGGCGCTCAACCACGCTGGACCATACGCGTTGCAGTCGGCCCGCGTAAGCATGGTTTCTTTCCCGGAAAGCAAGTCCACATACCCCAGCTGCCAACGATTATGTTGCAGTCTCGTAAAGGCGACCATGCGCCCGTTAGGAGAGATCGCTGGGGAATCAGCATCTTCGTCCGTAGCAGAAACCCTTATGGGCTGGCCTTCGGGAAGCATGCGGAAGATCCCGATTCGACCATGCATCCTGGCGGCGAACATCAGCCAACCGGCAGGGGCGAAGGTTACAGACCGAACGTCGAATGCACTGTCTGTTACCTGGACTCGTGACCTCGGGTAGGCAATCCATAAAGCTCCCTTCCCCTTGGTCTCACGGAGGAACGCAATGGAATTTCCGTCCGGGGAGATAGCGGGAGATTCTCCATCCGGAATCAATGTCCTGCCGGAAGGGACCATCACAATTCGCGACCCAGAAGCGTCGGCGAGTTCCAACAGGGGGCCGGCAACGGAAAGTTGGTCGGCCCGGCCGTCGCCCTTCCAGAGCTCCTGTCCCGCTTGATCCAGCACGCGATATCCCTGCGGGAGCATGGCTGTAAACACATAGCCGCTCGCCATAGGATGCAGGTCGGCTGCAAGATAAGGCCGCACGGACATTGGTATGCGCCTCGTCATTTCCTGCTGCAAATTGGCGAAATGGTGCACGTACCCGAGTGCGCCCACTCCCCATATCACAACCAGGATGGCGCAGAGAGGCGTGACCCTCAGAGGTCTGCGGTTAGGCCACAAAGCAATGAAGAACACTAGTAACAGCAATACGGCAATCCACAGGCGAGCGAAGGCTAAGAACTCGACCATGGAGATCAAGCAATAGAACGCGATCGCGAGCGCGGCAAGGTAGTAGCGCCGGCGCATGAGGAGCACGTCTACTAACAGAACGATAGAGAAGATCAACACCACGAAGTGGTAGCTCGACGGGACCGGCGAAAGAATGAGCAGGGCAAGCACGAACGTGGCCCATTCCAGATTGCCGACCGCAAGCAGGGGCGCCAGTATCGCCAATTGCCATAAAGGATAAAGAACCGCGTAGAGCCGTGGGGCGTTCAGGAATGGGGACGGGTTCAGAGCGGGTTCGGCAATAAACAGGCGGTGAAACAAAGCGGCGCCTGAGGCAGCATGCACGCTGTAAGGATCCAACACCTCTCCCTGCAGACTCCGGGGCAAAACCTGCATTGCGTAGATGTGCATGACGTCGGAGCCGAACCAGAGATAACCCGCTCCCACCAAAAGAAGCGTCGCGCAGAGCAAGCCGAAGGCCGGCCGCCACTGCTTGTTCCAAAGGAAATACCCTCCCAGGAGGAGTGGATAAATTTTCAATGCACCAGCGAGGGCGATGCAGACGGCGCAGCCAATCTGCCTTCCCCGGCAATAGAAGAAATAGGCGGCGACCACCAGGAGCAAGACCAGCAGGTGCATCTGCCCATACAAAAAGCTGGTCCGCAGAGGATACACCGCGAGTAACGCCAGCAGGCAAATGCGGCGCCTGCCCAAGGAGGTGACGCGGCTCAGCAGCTCGATGCTTGCGCCGAGGAACAGCACATTGGCGATGATCCACAGGCGCTTGGCGACAATGGCGGAAAAGATGGACAGGGGCACGATGGGCAGAGCGGAAAAAGGGGAGAGACCGGCGAAACCGACCAGCGTTTGATTCAAACCCCAGTGATCTTTGATCCGCTGCAACCAAACCCAATCGTAGATTCGATCGAGACTATAGCCTTCACGCAGTAGCCGGGCGACGAGATAGTAGTTGGGAAAATCCGTATTGAGAACGCGCCACCCGGGAAGGATTCCTTTTGCCAGCAACAGCGCGGCAAGAAGTGCACAACCGCCAATCTCCAGCCACGGGAAAGCCACCGTCACTGCACGCTTTATCGAGCTGGGCATGAATCCAGCTTATCTGTGCCCGGAGGCAGGCGGACGAGGTGGCACAACAAGTTACAAACCGCTGACATCTGCGTGACAACTGAGCTCGGCAATGGCTCTATCGTCCCAATAGAGCGAGGAAAGCGTGCCGAAATCCCGTAAAATCGTCTTTTTCTTTCCGTCGTTCGCCAGCTCCGACGCGACCGCTCCATTGGGCATCCTTGCGGTGGCCACGCCGTTGCTTCGCGCCGGCTACGAGATCTGCCTGATCGATTCCACCATCACCCCAAATTACAAAAAACGCGTACTCGAAGAAGTGCGTGACGCTCTCTGCCTCGGTATATCTCTGGTGACTGGCCCGATGATTCGCGAGACGGTGGAAATTGCTCGCGCCATCAAGGAATGGGACCCCGAATTCCCTATCATCCTGGGTGGTTGGCACCCCTCGCTGCTGCCGACCCAGACACTTCAAGCTCCATACATTGATTACGTGGTTCGCGGACAGGGCGAAGAATCGCTGCTCGAACTGGTGACCCACATCAGCAAAGGATCCGCCCCGGATTTCGTTGCCGGAATCGGTTTCAAACGCGACAACAAGTTGATCTTTACCCCCGAACGGCATCTGCGGCCCCTGGTGGATATGCCCCCGAAAGCCTATCACCTGGCTGACTTCGACGCGTATGAGCGGTTATGCGGAAAACGTTGGGCAATGTACACTTCCAGCCTCGCGTGCCCGTTTAACTGCGCCTACTGCACCAATGCGGGCGTCTACGGCCGCAAGTGGAACGCCTTACCTGCCGAGCAGTTTGTCGAAGAAACTGTTGACCTTAGCCGTAGATATGGCTTGGAGATGCTTTGGATCGTTGACGACAATTTCCTTGTCGACCTGGACCGGGCGCGCGCCATTTCTGAGGGGCTGGTGCGTGCCGGCGCACAATTTAAATGGAGCATACAGGCCACCACCAACCTCACCGCACGCCTCTCGCTCGAAGACCTGAAGCTGCTGCACAAGAGCGGATTGCACCAGATTTGCCAGGGCGCTGAATCCGGTTCCCGGAAAGTCTGGAAGGCCATGAATAAGGACTTTCAGGATTTTCCAACGATTTATGAAAGCGCAGCCCGCTGCCTCGAGGCGGGGATTCGCCCCTCGTTCAATATCATCTTCGCCTTTCCGGGGGAAGGGGCCAAGGAGCGGAGAGAGACCATCAGCTTCGTGATGGATGTGTGCCGTAAGCTTCCCGGAGCCGAGTTCTGGACCAATATCTTCACTCCCTACCCGGGCGCTCCGATCATGGAGAAAGTCGCAGAACTAGGCATCCAGACACCGGATTCGCTCGAAGGCTGGGTCGACTTCTTTCCCCGCTACACCAAGCTTCCCTGGTTGAATGGCCGCGACCACGAGGAGTTGCAGATCATGCGCGACTATCTGCGCATCGCCTTCGATCGCATCCCCATCTCGGCAGACACGCGCACGCCGATCACCCGGTTGGCGCAGAAATGCATTTCGTTGCCCGCACGTTGGCGGCTCGATCATAGTGCGTACCGCTTTCCGGTTGAGCTGTGGCTAAACAAGAAATTGAAACAACGAACCGCCGCCATGAAACCGGCCGTGGATGCGAAGCGGCTGGAGCCCAATGCAGTGGAGGCCACGTGCTAAGCCGCGGAAAGGTGATCCTGTTCTACCCGGCCTACGACGGGCCGCCCCTCGGCGCCCCGCTCTGCCTGTTGGCTCTCGCGTCTACTCTGCGCCAGGCAAACTTCGACGTAGTACTGATCGATGCGGCGATCGATCCTGATTATCGAACCCACATCGAGTGCGAAAGCGTCGATGCCCTGTGCCTCGGGATCTCGGTGCTAACCGGCCCGATGATCCGAGGCGCGGTGGAGATCGCCACCGCGATCAAAAGCGAACTGCCATGGTTGCCTATTATCTTTGGCGGCTGGCACCCGACTCTACTGCCGGATGAGACCTTGAGCGAACCGTTCGTGGATATCGTGGTGCGGGGGCAGGGGGAAGTCACCCTGGTGGAAATCGCTGAGGCCCTGCTGGCGAAGCGGCCCTTGGATATGATTCCCGGAGTTTCGTGGAAGAGAAATGGCCGGCGCACCCATAACCTTGATCGCCGCGTGGAACCGCTGGATGCGTTGCCGATCCCGGCGTTTGATCTGACCGATTTCGACGCCTATGAGAAGCTTAGCGGCGCGAGGAAGATCGGCTACGCCACCAGCGTCGGTTGTCCCTATGCATGCAATTACTGCACCGACATGGTGTTTTACAAGCGGCGTTTCAACGCGCTATCGGCTGAGCGGGTGGTCGCCGAGCTCACCGATCTGGTGACCAGATATCGCATCGAAGAAGTCGCGTTGCTGGACTCAAATTTCCCCGTGCAGCTCCCGCGGGCGCTGGAAATCGCCCGCGGCATCATTGCCTCCGGCGTCAAATTCCGTTGGACCTTTCAAGCGTCCACGGATTTCCTATGCCGCATGAGCGAAGAGGACGTGATCCTGCTGGGCAAGAGCGGCGTGTCGCACATGGGCTTCGGGACCGAGTCCACTTCTGAGGCGGTGTTGAAGCTGATGAATAAGCGCCACCAGCGCGTGGACGAAATGTATGAAACGGCGCGCAAGGCGAATCTGGGCGGGATTCGAGTAACGTTCAATCTCATCTTTGCCTATCCCGGAGAAACCGAGGCCGATCGGGCCATCACGTTTCAAACCATGAGCGACATCGCACGGCAGTTCCCGAATGTCAGCTTCTCGCCGAATATTTTTACTCCTTATCCCGGTATACCGATATGGCCGCAGCTACGTGAACTTGGCGTGCCCGAGCCGCACTCCTTGAAGGACTGGATGGAAATGCCGCTGGGCGCCAATATGCTGCCCTGGCTCAAGGGGAAGGAACTGGCGCGCCTGGAGCGGATGGTGGAGTATTTCCTGCTCAACAGCAAGATTTGCCGGCGAAGCAAGACTTCTTCGCCGCTCGGACAAGTGGTGCAGTCGGTCATACGATCGCCGATTCAGTGGCGGTTGAATTCACACCAGGGAGCGTTTCCCTGGGAGCTTTGGCTTGCCCGTCTCTCGGAACGATGGGCATCGCGACGGTCGCTGATTACTGGGCAGGAGCTGCCAAAGCTGCCTGCGAGTGCTTGAGGTAAACGTGGCGGATATTTTATTGGCACATTCCTATCACCTTGCTTACGACCCTAAGCAAGTACGAAAGATGCAGCCGTATGCTCCGTTGGGTACGCTCTATGCGGCCACAGCGCTCCGTGAACATGGATTCTCCGCCGCCGTATTCGACCCCATGCTGCAAGAACCGGCCACAGGCTTCCTCGAGATGTTGCGGCAGGAGAAACCAGCGATTCTTGCGATTTATGAGGATGACTTCAATTTTCTTACGAAGATGTGCCTGACCCGGATGCGCGAACTGGCGTGGCGGCTGGCACAGGCCGGACGCGATGCAGGGGCAATCGTAATCGCTCACGGATCGGATGCCACCGACCATGCTCTCGAGTACTTACGAAACGGCGCCGACTTCGTGCTCGTGGGCGAGGCCGAGCAAAGCCTGGTGGAATTGTGTGCGTCCATTCTCAGCGGGGCCCCACTGCCCAAAGAAATAGCCGGAGTGATCCACCTGGGTGCCGAGGGCCAGCTGGTTCAGAGTTCGGCGAAGTCAACGCGGAACGCAAATTGGAAAAACCTGACCAAACCGGCACGCGAGCTGATCGATCTCGAGCCATACCGGAAAGCCTGGACCGCTGCACATGGTTATTTCTCCAGCAATGTGGTCGCCAGCCGCGGATGCCCGTATCGCTGCAATTGGTGCGCAAAGCCAATCTCTGGAAATAAGTTTCAGCTTCGTCCTGCGGAGCTGGTAGCCGCCGAAATCCGCGAACTCAAGCAAGTTTACGGAGCCCAACACATCTGGTTTGGCGATGACATTTTTGCCCTCAATGCGCATTGGGTCAAACAATTCGCGGATGAGGTCACGGCGCGGGATTGCGTATTGCCCTTCAAAATTCAATCCCGCGCTGATTTGATGAGCCCGGAAACTGTCTCCAACCTCAAACGGGCGGGGTGTGCCGAAGTGTGGATGGGCGTCGAGTCCGGATCGCAACGCGTACTGGACTCCATGGATAAGGGCCTGCGTGTGAGCGAAGTGGAGACGGCGCGTGCCCGGCTTGAGGACGCAGGGATTCGCGCCTGCTACTTTTTGCAATTCGGCTATCCGGGAGAGCACTGGGAAGACATTCAGCAGACCATCGAACTGGTTCGCAGCACGCGGCCCGATGACATCGGGGTTTCGTTTTCCTATCCGCTCCCGGGCACTACGTTCTACAACCGGGTGCAGGAGCAGATCGGCGCCAAGAAAAACTGGACCGACAGCGATGATCTCTGCCTGATGTTCCAGGCAGCGTACAAAGACGAGTTTTACCTCGCAATCCGCAATGCGCTCCACGCCGAAGTGGACTCGTGGCACAGGCATGGATCTGCTGTGAACTGGCCGTCGCTCTGGGAGAAAGTATGGGCGCTCGAAAAAACCAGCAGGAACGCGGAGGCCACCGCCTTTGCGCACTATGAACCGGTACAGCTGGTTCAACTCGAAGGGAGATAAGGAGGGAATCTATGGCTGAGCTTTTACTCGCGCACGGTTACTTCCTCTACGAGGATCCCAAAGAGCTTCAGATCATGAAGCCCTATGCTCCCCTGGGTATTTTGTATCTGTGCTCGCACCTGAGACGGAAGGGTTTCGATGTCGAGGTGTTCGATACCACCTTCTCCAGCAGAGACGCGCTTTTTTCTCATTTGCGGAGCGAGAAGCCTTCGGTATTGGGAATCTACGCCAACCTGATGACACGCAAAAATGTTGTCGAGACGCTCAAGGTTGCGCGGGAGGCGGGCTGGAGGACGATCGTCGGTGGCCCGGAACCCGGCGCTTATGCGCTCGAGTACCTGCAGGCAGGCGCGGACTTCGTCGTCTTCGGCGAGGGCGAACTGACGGTCGAGGAATTGCTGGAATCGTTCCGCTGTGGGGCCGGCTACTCGACCATCAACGGCATCGCTTACCTCGATGCGGCCGGGAACATGCACGAAACCGCCCAACGCACCCAGATCGAGGACCTCGACAGCCAACCCTGGCCGGCTCGCCAGGCTATTGACATTCATCGTTACGTAAAGACGTGGCGCGACGCGCACGGTAAGGGTTCGGTCAACTTCATCACCGCGCGAGGGTGCCCTTACAAATGCCGCTGGTGCAGCCACCAGGTGTTCGGGCAAACTCACCGGCGGCGCAACCCCCTCTTGGTGGTGGACGAGGTGGAATGGCTGCTGAACACCTATACCCCAGACATGGTGTGGGTCTCGGACGACGTGTTCACCATCAACCACAAATGGCTGCGCGACTATGCGGCGGAGATGCGCTCGCGCCACCTCCGCATACCATTCGAGTGCATCTCGCGCGCCGATCGCCTCAACGCCGAAATGCTCGATCTGCTGGCGGAGTTGGGCTGCTTTCGCATCTGGATCGGTTCGGAGAGTGGATCGCAACGCATTCTCGATTCCATGGATCGCGGTGTCAAAATCGAACAAGTACAGCAAGCCGTGGCCATGTGCAGGGAGCGCGGCATTCAGAGCGGCATGTTTTTGATGTGGGGTTACGAGGGAGAAAATCTCGACGATATCGAGGCGACGGTTCGTCATGTGAGCAAGTCACAGCCCGATATCTTCTTCACCACGGTGTCTTATCCCATCAAGGGCACTCCTTATTACAAGAAGATGGCCGATCGCCTGGTTCAACTGCAGCCGTGGGCAACCAGTTCCGATCGCGAACTGAAGATCAAAGGCCGGCACTCGCAGAAGTTCTACAGCTATGCGGACAGGCTCCTGAAAGAAGAAGTGCAGCTGGCTCGTCTGGCCGGCACGGCCACGGAGAATTCCCAAAGTGCTGCCAGTCTCCGCCTCAGCATCGAGCAGACGCGGGCAGGACTGCTTTCGACTTTTTCAGAGGTGGACGCATGACGATCGCCTGCGCAGTTGAAAATGAGACAGTGTCGGCCTTTGACAGCCTGGCCGCAAAGTACGATGACCTCTTCACCCGCTCGCTGATCGGACGCGCCCAGCGGGGGGCGGTTTGGGACGTTCTTATCGATACTCTCGAACCGGGCTCGCACATCCTGGAACTCAATTGCGGAACCGGAGAAGATGCGCTCTTTCTGGCCCAGCATGACGTGTCGCTGGTGGCCTGCGATGCGTCACAACGAATGATCGAGACAGCGCGGCGGCGCATGGCGACCGAAGACCCGGAAGCTGATATCGAGTTCCGCCTCCTCGCGACTGAAGAGTTGGGTAAGCTTGACCGTGCAGAATTGTTCGACGGTGCGTTCTCAAACTTTTCCGGGCTGAACTGTGTTGCGGATCTCGTGTGGACGGCCCGCCAGCTGGCGGGGTTGGTCACGACAGGGGCGCCGGTGCTGATTTGCCTTTCCACTCGCTATTGCCTTTTTGAGATGGCCTGGTTTGCTCTCCACGGAGAGTTCAGCAAGGCGTTTCGAAGATGCTCGGGGTTCGCAACCGTGAAGGTGGGAGAGTTCACGGTCAAGGTGAATTACCCGACATTGCGGGCGGTTAAGAAGATGTTTGCGCCCTCATTTCGCATGCGGTCGTGCACTGGAATCGGAGTGGCGGTTCCGCCTTCGTATCTGGAACCCGTAATCCGCAAATATCCGCGGCTGCTGGGTCTGCTCCGCAGTATCGATAGAGTCATCGCTCGCCTGCCCTGGTTCAGAACCGTTGGAGACCACATGCTTATCCACTTTGAACGGACCCCGCGATGCTGCTGAATATCGAAAGGTCCGCGGGTAAGGAAGGTCCGCACCCACATCTCGCTACGCGAAATATGGGGCACCCCGTGCTGTTGCGATGCCCACGATGCTTCGCCTCTATGGGCTACCTGCCCGAGACCGCGGTTGAGTGCCCGGGTTGTCGTTTCATGCTGGCTTGTGAACACGGGATGTGGAGAGCTTTGTTGCCGGTGCGTGCGGCTCGATATGCGCGCTTCGTTCAAGACTACGAATCGATTCGAGCAGCGGAAGGCCGAGGAAGCCTAAGCGACGACTACTACCTCGCGCTTCCCTATCGCGATCTTTCGGGACGGCTCAGTGCGCAGTGGGCCATACGGGCGCGAACCTTTCGCTATATCGAAGGTAAGCTTCTGCCGCGAATGACTACCCCGTCGCAGCCGCGGCTGCGCGTTCTGGACCTGGGCGCGGGTAATGGCTGGCTAAGCTATCGCTTGGCGAACCAGGGACATCTTCCCGTGGCCGTCGACTTGCTCACCAACGATCAGGATGGTCTTGGCGCCGCCCGCCATTACCAGCGGCGGCTCGGGGTTATCTTCCCGCGAGTGCAGGCCGAACTCGATAACCTGCCGTTCGCTGATTCGCAGTTTGACGTGGCCATCTTCAATGCCTCGTTTCACTATTCCGAGAATTATGAGAAGACATTTGCCGAGGCGTTGCGGTGTGTCCGCGTGGGGGGGACGGTAATCATCGCCGACACTCCCTGGTACAGCGATGAGCGCAGTGGGATCGCCATGCTGAAAGAACGCCGCGACTCGTTCATCAAGCGCTATGGCTTTCCATCGGACGAATTGAAGAGCCGCGAATACCTCACCGATCAACGGCTGAAGGAGATCGAACGCTGGTTTGGTGTCCGCTGGCAAACCCATGAGCCTTTTTACGGAATCCGTTGGCACCTGCGGCCGTTGCTGGCGTGGCTTCGCCGGGCACGCAAACCCTCGCGCTTCAAAATCTACACCGCTAAGGCCGCCAAATGATCATCCTGTTCCATCCCCGAGCCACCAAGCCTCGTAACTGCCGGCTGCCGCTGGCGGTGCTCGCCCTGGCCGCCGTGCTCGAGGGTCGTGAGGAATACAGAATCATCGACGGCAATCTCGAGGACGATCCCACGGGAGCGATCGTCAGCACAATTGACATGCACCAGGTCGAGCTCTTGGGTGTTTCGTGTATGCCGGGCCCACAAATGGTTGCGGCCATGGAGGCCTGCCGCGAAGTACGCCGGCTGCGTCCGCGGGTACGCATCGTCTGGGGCGGGTACTTCCCTTCTCTTTATCCCGACACGACGCTCAATGCAAAATACGTCGACTTTGTGGTTCGCGGTCAGGGCGAGGATACTCTGCTGGAGCTTATTGACGCCCTGCGCGGGAAGCGAACGTTCGATTCTATTCTCGGCCTCTGCTATAAGGACGCGTTCGGTTTCCATCGCACCAATCCCGAGCGGCCGATGAGGGGGCCGGATGATTTTCCCTGGTCGCCCTTTCATCGCCTCCCAGTCGAGAAGTATTTGCGGCCTTCGTTTTTCGGCAAGCGCACAGCAGTACATCACGCCAGCATCGGATGCCCCTTTAACTGCAGTTTCTGCGGTGTGCATGCCGCCTATGGCAGAGCCGAACGCATGGAATCTCCAGAGCGAACGGTCAAGATTCTTAACTACCTCGCGGGGCGCTATGGGGCGGACTCGGTCCAGTTCTACGACATGAATTTTTTTCTGCGCGAAGATCATGCCCGCGAACTGGCTGACCGGATGGCGCCGCTCAACCTTCGCTGGTGGTGTGAGGCCCGGGTGGATATCATGGCCCGCTACTCAGACGCGACGCTGGCAGCCATCAAGAAAGCCGGCTGCGCGATGATCTTCTTCGGAGCGGAGTCAGGCTCCGATTGGGTGCTGAAGGAAATGCAGAAGGGCATCACGACCGAGGAAACGCTGGCCATGGCCCATCGCACGCGGCAGTTCGGCATTATTCCCGAGTTCTCGTTCGTGATCGGCAACCCGGGAGATCCGGAACGCGACACGAGGGAGACGGTGAGCTTCATTCGCAAACTCAAGCGAATCAATCCTGCGTCCGAGATCATCATGCAGCACTACACGCCCACGCCGCAGCCGGGAACGATGTACGGGGAGGTTGACAACAAAATTGCCTTTCCCGACAGCCCTGCGGGCTGGGCCAGCAAAGAATGGCTCGATTACACGCTACGCATCGATACCCACGCTCCATGGCTGAAGACGAAAACCAAGAAACTGATCGACAATTTTGAAACCGTGGTTGCCTCCCGCTGGCCGACGGTGCAGGACATCCGGGCGCCCAAGTGGAGCCGCCTGCTGTTAAAACTGCTGAGCTGGTGGCGCTATGCGCTGCGCGTGTACAGCTTTCCTCTGGAATTGCAATGGGCCAACAACTTCATCAATCTGCGTAAGCCAAAGCGGGAGAGCTTATGAAGATGCGCGCTTTGCCCATGGCAGGGTGCAGCCTTTACATCCTGCGGAAGAACTCATGTTTTGGATCAGGATACGGGCTTTACAGGCTGCGGGAGAACTCATGTTTTGTATCAGGGGACGACTTTAGTCGTGCCGTAAAGGTCTCGAAAAAATGACGGGCTTTAGCCCCTGCCACGGCCCAAGCCATAACAAATGCGAGTTCACTTTTGATCTGTAGGCGGCAGGAGCTAAAGAGGGTGCGTGAGAACTATAGAAACACAGTCTGCGCGCGAACCGGAACTATAGGACCAAACAGAACCTGACGGGCGCCCCATGTTCGCACCAGCGTACGTGGGCCGAAAAAGACGGGCGAAGCCCATCAAACGATTTCAATCATTGAGTGAAAGCATTCGAAGAATTCATAATCGGCCCACGTACGCTGGTGCGAACATGGGGCACCCATCAAGTTTAGTTTGGTCCTTCAGTTCCGGTTTGCGCGCGCTGGTAAAAGGCGCAGTCCTGTAATGAACGAATCGTTGAAGCCTGGACCAGGCTTGCATGCAGGCTGAAAGGCAATGGTAGGAGTTACATACTTATGAGACAAATTTTAGCCTCGCCGGCTTTTGATTCGTGGGCCGAGGTCTACGACACCCAGCCAAATCCCCTGCTTTCGCTCGAACAGCGCATCCTCGATTCCATGTTGCCGGAGGTTCGCGGACTAGACATCCTCGACGCCGGCTGCGGAACCGGCCGATGGCTGCAACTGCTAGCCGGCAGGGCCGCACGAAACCTGCTCGGTGTCGATATCTCCCCACAGATGCTGCAGGCGGCTTCGGCCAAGCTTAGCGGTAGATGTGATCTTCGTTTAGGAAGCTGCGACGCTCTCCCCTTCGGTAACGGAGTCGCGGACTTAGTGCTGTCCTCCTTCGTCATCAGCTACCTCGACAACCTGGAAAGCTTCGCCCGGGAGATCGACCGTGTTGCCCGGCCAGGCACGACCATATTCCTCAGCGATATGCACCCGGAAACAGAGGCCTCCCGTAACTGGAAAAGGCCCTTTGCGATGGAAGGGCGCGGATGGTCTCTCCCACAGATCACCCAAATCTTCGAAGATCGCGGATTCGAAGTGCTCGCTCTCGCCGAGGCGCCCTTCCGCCAAGAAGAGAAGCAAATCTTCGAGCAATGCGGCCGCCCTGATTTATATCACTCAGCCACCACCCTACCGGCAATTTATGTGCTGCAGTTGCGCAAACCTCCGAGCTCGGCACGACACAGGAAACCCGCGCAAGGATCCGCCGCCCACTACCGTATCACCGGAGCCCGCTGCGCCCTCGGCCCCGGCGCAGCCGCTTCGACGTCAGTTTCGATTGCAGGGAAATACATTCATTCCATCCGCGGCGGCCGTTCCGGAAGCGACCTTGACCTCTCGGGATATCTCTTGCTGCCCGGCTTGGTCAATGCACACGATCACCTGGAATTCGGACTCTTTCCCAATCTTGGACACGGACCCTACCAAAACGCAGCCCAGTGGGCTTGGGATATCCACGCCACACAGGCATCCGAGATCGCCCGGCATCGCAAAGTGCCGAGGCCGGTTCGCCTGTGGTGGGGCGCCATTCGCAACCTGCTCTGCGGGGTCACCACCGTCTGCCACCACAACCCGGTCACCGCGGAGTTGGTGGACCCCGCCTTTCCTGTTCGTGTCGTTTCAGATTTTGCTTGGGCCCATTCGCTTTCACTGGAGCCACAACTCGCCCACAAATTCGCGGAATGCCAGGCAAATCTGCCGTTCATTGTCCATGCCGGGGAAGGGCTGGATGCCGCCAGCGCCGACGAAGTCTTCGCACTCGATCGTATGCGCGCTCTCGACCAGCGCACCGTGTTGGTGCATGGTCTCGCCTGCACGCCGGAAGCCGTCGAGCTCATCAACCGGCGGCTCGCCGCCCTCATCCTTTGCCCCACATCGAACAGCTTCCTTTTCCGCCGGCTGCCGTCGCTCGAGTTTATCCGTTCCATCGATAATGTGGTGCTGGGCAGCGATTCGCCGCTCACCGCCGCGGGCGATCTGCTGGATGAGATTCGATTCGCCCATGAGCACATCGGCCTCGACGCGAACGCTCTCTACGCCATGGTGACCAACCGGGCCGCGGATGTTCTTCGTCTGCGCCAGGGCGAAGGGCAGATTTGGCCCGGCTCCGTAGCAGATGTGATTGCGGTTCGCGATGTAGGGCGCAGCCCCGCGGAAACCCTGACCCAATTGAGCATCGCAGATATTGAACTGGTGATCGTGGCCGGACGTGTTCAGCTCGCCGGCCCCTCTCTCGTCGAACGTCTGCCGATTGCATTGCGGCAGAACCTGCAACTGCTCGAAGTAGACGGCCATCAAAGATGGGTACGCGCCCCTATCGACGAATTGCTGGCTAGCGCCGAGAAAGCCTTGGGAAGCAACCTCCACGTCGGCGGGAAGCGGGTGCATCGTGCCTCAGCTGCATGAGCTGGCATCCCTGCCGATCTTGATCTTGAACATCCATAGCCATTGCAACTGCCGTTGCATCATGTGTGATATCTGGAAACGGGAAACGCATGAACAGGTCAGAGTTGCAGATCTCGAGCGCCATCGCGTCTCGCTGCGAAATCTCGGTGTCCGCCAAGTGGCGTTAACGGGCGGCGAACCTCTCTTGCACGGCGACCTCCACGCGCTCTGCACTTTTTTTCGCGAGCAGGAGATACGTCTCACGCTCTTGACCACGGGACTGCTGCTGCTGAAGCGCGCGCCCGAAATCGCAACCCTGTTCGATGAAGTGATTGTGTCGCTCGATGGCCCACGGGCGATTCACGATGCGGTCAGGCGCGTGGCTCGAGCTTCCGATGTGATTAGCCAGGGCGTGGCCGCCCTTAAATCTCTCCGGCCGGATCTACGCATAGCCTGCCGTACGACCGTGCAGAAAGCCAATCACCGCCACCTTCGCGCCACCGTGACCGCGGCCAAAACGCTGGGTTTCGACTCCATCTCGTTTCTTGCCGCCGACCTCACGTCCGAGGCATTCAACCGGCCCTTGGTGTGGCCAGGGGAAAGACAAAACGAAATTTCGTTGACAGCGGGCGAAGTCGCCGCCCTGGAAGATGAAATCGAACAGCTGATTTTGGAGTTCGCCGACGATATAAACAACAAATTTATCTCCGAGACAGCGGAAAAGCTCAGGCGCATCCCTCGCCGGTTTCGCGAGCATCTAGGACAAGCTTCTGCCCTCTCTCCCATGTGCAATGCGCCTTGGGTCTCGGCCGTAGTGGAAGTGGACGGATCGGTGAAGCCCTGCTTTTTCCATCGCGCCGTAGGAAACATCACGACGTCCACGTTGGAAGAGGTGGTGAACGGTGAGGCGGCGCGGCATTTCAGAGAGAACCTCAACGTGCGAAAGAATCCGACCTGCCGCCGCTGTGTGTGCTCTCTGAACTATCAAGGATAAGGAAGTGCAGCAGGCCAGCCGTTTTCACTCGTCTGGCCTGTTTGCGGATCAGATGTTAAAACTCCCGCCGCGCTGCGTCTGCGACTTCTGCCAGCCGATTAGCGAACTGGAAGAATTCCGGGGTCTGCCCAAGGAAGAGGCCGCTGGCAGTGAGACCGGCAATCGCGGCCATCGCTCCGGCAAATTTGTCATGTAGAGGACGAATGACAGCACAGTGCGGCAGGTTAGGGTTGATGAACTCGCAGGGAACGGGAAAGATCAAGCTGGGTTGAATGGCCTGGTTAGGGGGATTGAAGAAGTCGGGAAACGTGAGGCCGCCATCCGACACCGGAGCGACCGGGTCCTGTACCCCATTGCCAGCGAAATCGACCCACTCCAAAAAGTGAGCGACCTCGTCTCCTCCGATGCCAAGCGCGATCCGCAGCACTTCCTCAGAAGTCGCCTTCTGCGCCATAGCAGCATAGAGGCTGGAACCGCCTTGTTCAATGGATCCGAAATGGAAAGCCGCTACGTTCGCAATGACCTGGAGATGATCGGCGGACCCATTAAGATCATCGTCATTCACGGGAATGGCAGTGCGGTCGGTAATGGTGACGGCTTGTGGGAAAGTGGCGCCGAAATCCGGGTTCTGCGTGCTGCGGTACCGGGTGAACCAACTGGTGTCTACGTTGAGGTGCATGAGGTTGGTGAGGCGAGGGCTGTTTGAGGATCCGGTCGCCGTACTTCCCTGCAGAGTGCGGAACTTGTCTACGTTGACTGGCTCCGCGCCGTGCAACTCCAAATAGGCATTCAGGAAAGTGGCGTGGCTGATCTCGTCCAGGGTATTGCTGGTGATGTATTGCGGTCCATCCCCATCCAGGTTCGAGAGAGCTGTTTGATACCCGTTCAACGGTTGGTCGGGATTCACCTCAATCGGTGTGCCAGAAGTGAGACCACCCAGCTCCGCATACTGTATCCACAAATCAGATTCGATAAGTTCTGCTAGAGCCACAAAGCGCAGGATGGCTATGTCTCCTTGGGTGAGGCGGCCCTGCGCGAACGCCGGCTTCGGACTGCCCGCCAGCACGGCGCCTACGGTGGCGGCACTCCCGGCCATCATTCCAGCCTTTAGAAACGAACGGCGATTCACCGCCGCGTTGTTGTCACTTCTTACTTTCTTCACTGGGGTTTTCTCCTTCAAGTCAGTTGGTTCTTTCGTGATGGATTGGCAGCAAGAGTGATCGCCAAGCTTTATCGGGATCCAAGGCTGGGCCTCCGGCATTTGCGCTCAGTTGCTGTGACTTATGTGCGCTTCTTAAATGGGGTGTACTAAAACCAAGTTGTGGCCCCGATTAACCAGCTTAGGCACCTTAGTAACAAAAGTTGTCACGGACCTGTCAGATGATTGTCTTGGCTCGATGAAGGGACGCTAAATTGATGGGAATAAATCTGACGCAACTCCGTTTACGTATTATGGGGTGATACGTTTGGTGACTTGCCCGCACGGCCCAACAAGGCCCGCCTGGGAGGAGGACTCCCATCCAGGAGTCTTTTGTCGGCAGCCTTCGGAACCATACTTTGATAGCCACTTTCGTGGCTGGGTACTTAGCCGTTATGCGGACGTACTTGCCGCCTTCGGCTGCGCGGATCTGCAGATGGTAGGGCCGGCAAGCACGACTCTGGATCCGCCGGTGGACGAGCCCGCACGGCTGAAGATGCGGGCGGAGACGAGGGATGCACTCTCGCCGGATCGCTTGCGATCATGGCGCAAGCTGATTCTTTCGCAAGCCAGAAACCGCGCAGCTCGATTTGCGCCCGGCCGGGCTTTTGATCTGATCAATGATTACGCCGAACCATTATGCCTCGCGCTTGCAAATATGGTTACCCAGCCCCAGCCGGTCTTAGACTTGGATCTCCGCGCACTCGCGGCCCAGGTCTCGATGGCAGCCGCAGACCCCTTCGATGAGCAAGCCAAGCGAATGGCGAAGGCCGCGGGCACGAAACTGCGGCCTTTGTTCACCACCGGTCCCGAGACGCTGCGCGACTCCGGCTTTGTCGCGCTATCCTCCACCCTGGTAAGTCTTTTGGGCAACGCATGGTACGCCCTCGCGCGCCATCCGCAGCAATGGCATCGCCTGCACGCCCGCCCCGCATTGGTCGCCCGCGGCGTGGAGGAGTTGCTGCGTTTTGCCGGGCTGACTCGTCTGCTGTTTCGTCGCGCGCTGGCCAACACAACCATTAATGGACTGGCGGTCCGTAAGGGAGAACGCGTGATCCTGTGCTTGCTTGCCGCCAATCATGATCCAGATCGCTATCCGGATCCCCACCAACTCTCCGTGATGCGGCCCAGCATCGGGCACGTCAGCCTGGGGGCGGGGCGCCATGCATGCGTGGGAGCGCCCCTCATTCGAATGGCAACCGTCGTCGCTACGTTAGCGCTGGTGGAACGATTCTCGAGCATTCAGTTGCTGGAGCCGGTGGAGTGGCGCGGCGGCTCAGGATTCCTATCGCCGGTTCGTCTATCCGTGCGCGGCGACATTACGAACGTACTCTAAGGCCGCGAAGATACTTGCCGATGTGTTTTGTGCTTCCGGGATAGCGCACACGCCGGGATATGCAAGCATGCCCTTGCAATGACGAATGATGACCGCAACAGGACACTTCTTCCCATTTCGGGAGATGCAATTCTGATCGCTACCAAGTCACCGCCGATCGTCTTGACTTGCAATCGCACACCCCATAGTTTGAGTGCAGCACTTCCGCAGTCGTAAGCGAAAGCAGTTACTTGCTTAGTGAGCGCAGCGGATGCTGGCAAGGTTAAAAAGTAAAAACGAATAAGTTACACTGGCATGGCGAAGCTCTGCCTGGTCTCGAATCAACCACCTACCGGAGTAAGAATGAGCACCCACTTAGTCGATCTTAGTGCCAGGCCGAGCTCAGGCTCAGAAAGCATGGCTGGCGAAATCGGCGAGCGACGCCAGTGGTTTGCCGTCTTTACCCGATCGCATCATGAGAAGCGCGTGGCTCAGTACTATGCAGAGCGCGACATTGAACACCTTTTGCCCATCTCACGAATGGTCCGGCAATGGAGCCACTATCGCAAAGTGACTGTAGAGATGCCATTGTTTCCTAACTACATCTTCGCCCACATCTCGCGCCGGGAACGCACCGCCGCGTTGAACGTACCCGGGGCTCTCTCGCTGGTAGGACAAAATTCCATCCCGGCTGCGCTGCCGGATGCGGAAATTGAGTCGCTGCGCGAAGGGTTAAAGCTACGCAATGCTACGCCGCATCCCTACCTCGCAGTCGGGGCCAAGGTGCGCATCAACAAAGGCGCCTTGGCGGGAAGAGAAGGCATCGTGCTGCGCCATAAAAACAGCGTCCGCGTGGTACTCACGCTTTCGGTCGTGATGAGAAGCTTTGCCGTGGAAGTGGACGCCGCGGATGTTGACTATCTCGCTGAATAGTTTCACCCTCGCCTTGCCATGAAAGCCCACAGGATGGAATCCAAGATGGAAACCAGAATGGGACACAAGTCTGCCGGAACCAGTGTCACCGAAGTGCGCATCGTAGAGGCGGCCGCGCAACTATTCGCTCACCAGGGTTTCAAGGGCACAACCACGCGCGAGATCGCGCAGCTTGCCGATTTGAACGAGGCCACCCTGTTTCGCTATTTTCCCCGTAAGCCGGAGCTGTTTTGGGCGGCAGTCAAATCGCACGTAGCACGGGTGAAACTGGCCCGGGATACGCAGATCAGTCTGGCCGCGGACGATGCGCCCACCGTCGTGGTGCCTCTGCTGGTCACATTTCTTCTCGATCACCTGAACCGCCAGCCGCAGTTGCACCGGTTGCTGCATGTGGCAGCCTTTGAGTTGCCGGAGGCGCACCAGATGATTCGCGAGCACCTGGGGCCGATCTTCGATATGGTGTGCGCCTACTTCAAACGCTGCGCCGAGAAAGGGACCATGCGCCCGATCGAGCCGTCACTGGCTACGCTGGGGCTGATAGGGGCAGTCACCGCGCATCACGGTTTGTGCTCCTTGTTCACAGAGAAGGAGCCGTCCTATTGCAACCGCGAGCAGGCAATCTCCGCTTATGCCGTGCTCTGGCTGAGCGGGCTGCTGCCGGGCTGCGACGGTGAAGCTCCCGCGACCCCTGGTACCAGTATTGGACCCCTCGCGTTATGAAACGATGGCTGTTCATTGCACTGCTGCTTTTCTCCCCCATGGGCTATGCCCAATCTACGTTGACGACGCCGGGCCGAACGAACCCCTCGAACCCCTGCGATCAAGCCAACTCGGGTGAGGCATCCAACCGATGCAATCCCGGGCAAATGATGCCGTCGGTCTCCACCGAACCACGGCGAGACGGGTGGCCGGCATCCGCAACGGAAACGAACGGGACCAATCGCGTTCGCCGGCCGCCACTTACCAAAACGGAGTTTGAACTGTTCGCCGAAGATGTGACCGGGCATCCGCTGCTGACCTACGGCCGGAAACTGTTCGACGATGTGCCCTCCACTTTTGCCCCGGTCGATCGCGTGCCGGTGCCCGCCGACTATGTTCTGGGACCGGGCGATGAGCTACTCATTCGCGCCTGGGGCAAGATCGATCTGGACGCCCGGGTCACCATCGACCGCGATGGCCAGATCTATCTCCCGAAGGTGGGCGCGTTGAACCTGGCTGGCCTGCGCTATAACCAGGTGGATGGCTACCTGCATTCGGCCATCGGCGCGTTGTTCAAGGACTTTGATCTGAACGTAGCCCTCGGCCAGTTGCGGTCGATTCAGGTGTTCGTGCTGGGCAGCGCGCGCCGGCCCGGGGCTTACACGGTAGGCTCGCTGAGCACCATGGTGAATGCCCTGTTTGTTTCCGGCGGCCCGTCGGCGACGGGAAGCATGCGTCACGTTCAACTTATTCGCAACAACCAGGTGGTGACGGAATTCGATATTTACGACCTGGTGAAGAGGGGCGATAAATCCCATGACCGGCCGCTGCTGCCGGGAGACATTCTGTTTATACCGCCGGTCGGGCCACAAGCGGCCATCGTCGGCAGCGTCGAGGAGCCAGGGATTTATGAGCTGAGCCCCAAAACGACGGTTGCTTCCGCGATCCAGTCGGCCGGAGGGCTGACTAGCTTGGCCGAAACCCGGCGCGCCTTGCTGGAGCGGGTGGACGACCACAGCAAGCGGCGGGTCGAAGAGTTCCCGCTGGATGCGACGGGCATGCAGCGCGTGTTGCAGGATGGAGATCTGTTACAGATATTGCCGGTGTCGCCGGAGTTCGAAAACACGGTGACTTTGCGCGGTAACGTTGCCCAGCCGGGGCGATACGCGTGGCACCCGGGAATGCGCATCTCTGACCTCATTCCTGCGCGCGATTTCTTGCTCACCCGCGAATATTGGAACCGGGAGAACCATGTTGTCTTGCCGGTCGGCAAGCACGAGTTTGGCGATCCGAGGCTGGCGAACTATCGCGCTACCGGCAACGATCAAAATCGATCCCGGCCAGAATCCGAAACTCGAGGATCGGCGGAGAATTCCACTCGCCCGCCCGACCGGTCGAACGCGGAGAATAACGGCAACCGGCCCGAGGACGACAATGCGGAGGGGGACGACATCGGGCCCCGGCCGGTGGGAGACACGGGCGACGCCCAGGACGGAAGAGACGACGCTCCAGACCGCCGCGAAAACTCCGTCAGCCAGGGTAGCCGGACGGGAAATGCGGATGACCGGAAAACAACGGACATCGTACGTAACAACGTTGAGATCAATTGGCACTACGCCTCGATCGAGCGCCTTGATGAACGAGACCTGAGCCCGCGCCTGATTGCCTTCTCCCTCGGCAACGCCATTGCCGACCACGCTTCGCCGGATAATCAGTTGCTGCAAGCGGGAGATGTGGTCACCATCTTCTCCCGCACGGACATTCCGTTGCCCATCGAGGAGCACGCAACATTCGTCCGCGTAGGCGGAGAAGTCAATGCGCCCGGTATCTATCGCGTGAACCCTGGCGCTACTCTCCGGGATGCCGTCAAGCAGGCAGGAGGGCTCACCCCACATTCCTATCTCTACGCATCCCAGTTGCTCCGTGTCTCCACCCGAAAGATCCAGGAGGAGCAGCTGAAGCGGTCGACCGAGCAGATGCAGCGCGAGCTTTCGTCGAACTTTGCCAACAACTCTCTGCCGGCCGCTAACAAAGAAGCAGAGCAGTCGCAATTGAGCATGCGCCAGGCGCTGATCGCGCGCATCTCGTCCATCGCGCCAACCGGCCGCGTGGTGCTCGAAATGAAGGCGGACGCCAGCACGCTGGACGATATTCCGGATTTCACCCTCGAAGATGGAGACAGCTTTTACGTTCCGCCCAAGTTCTCGACTGTGCAGGTGAGCGGAGCGGTTTATAACGAGAACGCTTTCCGCTACCAGAAGAATAAGCTGACGACCGCGTATTTGGCCGATGCCGGGGGCGCAACCCGGGATGCTGATGTCAAACGCATGTTCCTGGTCCGTGCCGATGGAACCGTCATTAGCCGGCAAAGCCGCGCCAGCCACCACCACGCCAGCTTTGAGAAGACGGCCCTGCTGCCCGGAGACGCGATTGTGATCCCGGTGAAGCTCAACATGGGCTCGGGATGGCGACAGCTCGAAGAGATCACCGGGATAGCGTCGCAAACCGCTCTCAGCGCTGCCTCGCTCGCCGTGATCGCGAAATGAGTTCCTGCCGTCTGCTGACTCAAGGCATCTCGACGGTCAGCGACGGCCCACCTATGAGCCAAATCCAGAGTCAATCCGCGCTCATCGCGTCCTCGCTCAGGGTAATCCCAGGGTGAAGCCAGACACCATGATCGACTTACGGTTCTCAGGAGAAGAGTCCAGGGCAGAAACACCTGGCACCGCGCCGGCGATCTCCATGATTGAAGTTCTTACCGAGCTGGCGCGCGGCAAGTGGCTGATCGCGAAGGTGGTGCTTGCCGCTGTGGTCGCAGGCATCCTTCTCGGCGTGATCCTGCCAGTCCGCTATACCGCCGTCACCAGAATCATGCCGCCGCAGCAAGCTGTTCCATCGGCCGCCATGTTCATGAACCAAATGGCAAACTCCGGCACAGGATCACTGGCCGCCGCAGCGGGGATGAGCCTGGGCCTGAAGAATCCAAACGATATTTACATCGGTCTACTCAGCTCGAGGCCGATTGCCGATGCCATTATCCACCAGTTCCATCTGGCGCAGTTGTATCGTGCGAGGGACATGACGGCAGCCCGCAAGAAGTTGGCCGAGGCTACGGTGATCGTGTCGGAAAAAAACGGATTTATCTCCGTTTCGGTTACCGATCAGGACAGAAAACGAGCCGCTGCCATGGCAAACGCTTATACGAATGAATTGCGCCAGCTTACCAAAACGCTCGCTGTAACCGAGGCCTCGCAACGCCGTCTGTTTTATGAAGATCAGCTGAAGCAGGCCAAGGATGCACTGCTGGCCGCGGAACTCTCGTTTCAACAGATTCAGCAAACCAAGGGCCTGGTTGCGCTGGATGCCCAGGCCAAGACAATGATTGAAAGCCTGGCGCTCCTTCGCGCCCAGGTCTCCGCCCGGGAGGTGCAGGTTCAGGCGCTGCGCACCTACTCGACCCAACGCAATCCGGATTTGTTATTGGCGGAAAGCGAACTGTCCTCTCTCAAGGAGGAGGTGGCCCGACTGGAGCAGCGCAGCCACCTGCCGGGATCCACTGTCCTGGGGTTGGGAGATGTCCCCGGCGCCGGTATGGAGTATCTCCGCGCCGAGCACGAACTCAAATACCGGCAAGCCATGTTCGACCTTCTTTTACGACAGTACGACGCAGCAAAACTGGATGAATCGAAAGACGCAGCCATCATTCAGGTGGTCGAGCCGGCGATCGAGCCAGACCGTAAGTCCTCACCGAAACGGTCTCTCCTCGTATTTATGTTCGCGGTAGCCGGTTTCCTGGTTGGAGCCTTTCCGGTGCTGTTCTCCTGGTGGAAACGCTCAATCCAATCGGATCCCCGTATCGCCAAGCAGATCGGAGATCTTCGCTGCGCGATTACAGGGAGAAGTGAGCCGGCCTGACGACGATGTGTCGGTGAAGGCGCGTCCTCGACCCGCACCCATATCTCACGCAGCCCCGTCGAGCCATGCGCAGCGGCACTTCTTGAACCATCCCTCCGTTCGCAACCATCGTCGTTCCTTGGAGCTCACGCTGTACGACTATCAACTCGGGTAAACGGCCAGGTCATGAAAGAGCTTTCGATTTTACACGTCGGTAAATTCTATCCCCCACAAACCGGTGGCATCGAAACCCATCTCCGCAGTCTGGCTACCCGCCAAACCGAAGCGGCGCACGTTAGCGTGGTTGCCGCCAATGCGTTTCGGCGGGATGAATGTTGCACGATCGAAAGAGTGGACGTAACCCGTGTCGCCCGGCTCGGTACCATCGCCTCTATGCCGGTCTGCCCAGGCTTGCTGTCCGCCATCCGCCACTCTCCCGCCGACCTGGTGCACATTCATATGCCGAACCCCGGGGCAGCGCTGGCTTTTCTCCTGAGCGGGCACACCGGCAAACTTGTGATTACCCACCATGCCGACACCATGGGGCGTCAATTTCTGCGCCGGCTCAGCGATCCCTTCGTGATTCGTCTTATGGAACGTGCCAGCCGTATCATCGTCACTTCCACCCGCTATCTCAACTCCTCCCCGGAACTGCTGCCCTTCCGTGATAAGTGCCGTATAGTTCCGCTTGGGATCGATGTTCGCGACGCCGTTTGCACGGATCGCGTAGCGGTTCAGAAGTTGCATCAGAAGTTTGGGGATCACATCATCCTTGCCGTCGGCAGGCTCGTTCCGTACAAGGGGTTCGACATTCTCATTCGCGCCATGAAAAATGTAGAGGCTAGACTGCTCCTGGTCGGAGATGGCCCGCAATACGACTCTCTGATGCGCCTTGCCGCAGCCGAAGGCGTGGATACAACGATCACTATGCTAAGGCGAGTGGAGGATGTCAGGCCTTACTTCTCTGCGGCAGCCTTTTTTGTGCTTCCCTCGGTGACCCGGGCGGAGGCCTTCGGTATAGTTCAGCTCGAGGCGATGGCTGCTGGGCTTCCCGTCATTAACACCAATATCGATTCTGGGGTTCCCGAGGTATGCATCGATGGCAGGATGGGGATCACCGTACCGCCGCGAGATATAAACGCGCTCGCAGAAGCCATGCAGTTGCTCCTGGACGGAAAACATCTCAGAGCCCGGTTCGGCGAAGCCGCCAAAGCTACGGTCAACGCCGAATATACTGCCGATCTGATGGCCATGCGGACGTCGTCGGTATATTCAGAGGTGCTTGGCACTGAGCACCGTGCTATTTTATCGTCCTGCCATCTGGGCGCCTCAACTCCGCCGCAAGGTTCTCGCTATTGAGAATAAATTATTCTTTGGGCGCAGAGTCGGTGTATGCCCCAAGCAACTTATCTGCGTCGCTGGAGTAAGGAGATTCACTGGTCACAGCGGAACCGGCTTCGAACAGCTGGAGATGTTTGGCCTCTCGTGTCAGCCGATAGAAGCCCATCAGAAATGCCCAGTACAGTCCACGCCATCCGTCCCTCCAGCCTTGATCGACAAAGTACCCGCGGAGGAAAAAGGCCGGCGGAAAGATAACCAGCCGCCAGGCTGAGGCGGGTTTACCCTGACGGAAAAGCTGATCCGCATCTGTCGTCGTGTAGCGGTTCATCTTGTCAATCAGCTGGGTTGCCGTCGCTGCGTGGAAATGGTGGATCGCACGATTGCCGGCAAATAGCACCGTACAGACCCTTGCGCCTGCTTCCGGCTCCGGAGAGGAATGTATCCGATCCGAAAAGCGCAGACGGTTTTTCTTGAAAAATCGAACTTGCAGGTCTCGATCGGGAGCGTGTGGCCCATGAATCATTGGCTTGCCGAGGATGTAGTTGAGCCGCGGGACCCGGCAGACATCGGCGTCATCACTTTGTGCAATCCGCCGCAATTCACGGCTGAGGGGGAAAGAGACCACCTCGTCCGCATCAAGGACCATGATCCATTCCCCTCCCGCGTAGCCTACGGCCGTCGCTCTGGCAGGTTCGACAAAACCAACCCGGGGATGGTTAAACACCTTTGCGCCCAATAGCCCGGCCAGCTCCACCGTCCGATCATCGCTTATCATATCGACGACAATGACCTCATCGACCCACCCCTTCACCGACCGAATGGCGCGTGTGATGTTAGCTTCCTCATTCAACGTCACGATGACCGCCGAAATGCTGGGCACGTCTTTTCTCCTCTTACGTTCGTCCTGTGTTTCAGCCGATGCCCCGGACCACGCGCTGGGCACCACGCACAAAGCAAACCCGAATCGGCTTCACGTGCGATCTGACAATAAACAACCTATCGCGACGGAACCTCCGATCCCTCCATCCCGCCCAATCACCTTATCCAGTCCGGCCCGCCAGTCTTTGCAGCATTCGCATCTGCCCAGGGAAGCCGAACCAGAGGACTGCCATATACACCGCTAAACCCGCCGATGCGACGGCTCCGAGTGTCGTTACTCCCTGGATCGGTATTAGCTTCTGGAAACTGAACACTAAGGATCCAACAGCGAGTGCGATTGGCCAGCTAGGCCACAAAGTGGGCCAGATCGATAGTGATACTTCGTGCCACACTGCCCAGTAGAGCGAAATATTCGTGACCTGTACCGCGATAACCGCGATACCAAAACCGATTAGGCCGAATTTAATCATCAGCGGCACACCCAATATCCAGGTCGTCGTCATCCAGACAATCGCGAGAACCATGGTGAAATGTGATCTCCCTACAGCATTCAGTAAGCCAAGTAAAGGCGCTGAGTTTGACGCGACTATATTCGCAATTGACAGGCAATAGAAGAGTGGCAGGGCAATCAGCCACTTAGTGCCGAAGATCAACACGGTGATAGGATGCGCCAGCACGCAGGTGCCCACCACCAGAGGTGCAGCGATCGCGTTCGTCACCCACGTCGCCTGCCCCGCATAGCTTCGCAGTTCCTCCCGATCCGATTGCAGGCGGGCAAAGAAGGGTAGGTACAGGCGCTGGAGCGGCATCAAGATCATGGTCGGATAACCAGCCAGAGTGATAGCCCAGGTGACATAGCCCATCCTGGCAGCACCGAGATAGAGGCCTACAAACACCGGTGTGATGCTGTCTTTCACCAAGGAGACAAATTGGCTGGTCTGAAGAGCCAGTCCAAACTGAAGGTGCCGTTGGAGCACGTTTTTGTCCCACAACCATCCCATGGCCCAGGGTTCGATCCTGTTGGAAAGCAAAGCGCCGCAGGCTGCCCGGATCGCAAGAGCAATTGCGAAGCTCAGCACTCCCACACCGCGCCACGCCAGGACAACGGCTACCAGATTGAAGGCTACAGCCTGCGTCACTTCGATCACGGCGAGTTTTCCAAAGGCAAGCTCCCGTTCCATCAACACCTGAGAAACCACCATCAGCGATGTGAGTGCGAGGGACAATCCAATGAGCCGAAAGAACTCACTGCCATGGCGCTGCATGTGGTAATGAGTTGCCAGCCACGGCGCCGTGATCCAAATAGTCACAAAGACCAACGCCACGATCACCTGCTGCGCGGTAAAGACAGCCCGGAAATCCTCCAACGAAGGATGATCTTCCGTCCTGATCAGGTTTGCCGCAAATCCAGTTCCACCGAAAATATTTAGAAAAGCAACGAAAAATAGCACAACCCCGTAAAAGCCAAATTCGCCCGGTGTCAGCAGCCTGGCCAGAATGATCCCGCCACAGATATTGCTTCCATACACCAGCCCCTGACGCAAAAGCAAAGCGACCGCGCCATTGGCAGCCCGCCGAGCAAACCGTCCCGGCTCTGCTCGCGGCACATTCGGACCTTCTTCTACGGCGTCCCTTGACATCGCTTTCACTCCACCTTGAACCGGACAACCGTCACATCTCGAACTTGAAACCGTCCGTCATATCCACCAAACCGGTCCCGGCCCAGTGCCCAAACGATGTCAGATCGAGCTTGGGAGACTTTATCGCTCGCCACACGTCGATCATGTTGAGCAACCGAATGTCGTCGAGAATGAGCAGACAGGGTGATGTCGGCCGAATCCGGGCGAGGTTGGCGAGGAATTTAGGCTCAAAAACACCATCCTTGGGCGCATCGCAAAAGATCATCTCCGATCGGGCAAACAAATCCCTGTGTTTCTCGAAGACTGCTGGATTCGAGAGGTCCTCCAGTACCTGCGTGATTCTTCCTGAAGCAAAACTCTTTTCGTCGAGATGCGAGCGAACCTCATGCCACGGCACCAGATCGAAGGTAGTCAGCGTGCAGGATTCAGGCATACCTCGCAACATACACGCCGAACTCATACCTGTGAAGGTGCCGATCTCGACGATGCTGCGCTTGCCCAGGTGCCGCGCCAGAACATGAAGAAGACGATAATGTTCGCCGGGATACACCTCATAATAGACGGCGTCCGGTAGCTGCTTCTTGAGGTCCGGAAGATCACCGAGGCCGTTCTGCCGGGCCTCCTGAATCGCCCGCAAACTGATGTCGAGGAGGAATTCATTCGGCCGCGCATCGTCATCGACTGAAGTAAGGATACTCAGCTCAGAGTGCCGCACCGACCGAAGAACCGGCGTACGCGTAAGAAATCTCTTGATCAGCCGCGCTATGAAGATGTCGAGTTGAGTCACGAAGTTGCCGTCCTTCTGCGGCTTTATCTAAATGAAGGCCAAGTGGCACTCTTTATATTTGAACTCTACAACCGGGATTAACGTTTAAATTATACGGGCTAACATCCGCCACGGGATATTTGCCACAGCACCAGTATTCAGGCACGATGCCCGTTGTGGGCCTGGGGGATGCTATGACTGTAGCGGAGCGCGGAGCCCGGAACATGCAACGGTCACGAACGACGAGGAGACGGAGAAGACCTTGAATCGCCTTATCCGCTCTTATCGTGACAACGGATTATTCGTACTCGGTTCCCAGTTGGCAAGCGTGGCTCTTGGCTCTATCCGAAACCGTATGCTCGCCCGAGCACTTGGCGTTAAGAAGATTAAAATTGGCCCGCGTGCTCATTTGCGGGGCCTGTCTTCCGTCGCTATGGGTGAGGACTGTCAGGCTGGAGCCGGGCTGTGGCTCGAAGCCGTTACCCAGTATAACGAGCAAACCTTCTCGCCGAGAATCACTATCGGGGATCATGCCCGTCTCAGTAACTTTGTCCATATAGCCGCCACTAATAGTGTCGAGATAGGTGAGAACGTCCTGATGGGGAGTAAGGTTGTGATCACTGACCATAATCACGGCCAGTACTCGAACGGCCATTGTTCACCCCACATCGCACCTTCGCTTCGCCCCCTGGATCATAGCCGGCGAGTGGTGATCGGGCGCAATGTATGGCTGGGAGACGGAGTTGTGGTCACCCCTGGAGCAACCATTGGCGATGGCTGTGTCATCGGGGCGAATTCCGTGGTCGTCGGCACTATCGCACCCTTTACCATCGCGGTAGGAGTACCGGCACGGCCGCGTAAAGTCTTCACTTTCGACATGGACGAATGGAGCGACATCCCATGAACCGTGGCGCCTGCACGATTGTTTCATCGAACTACCTTCCGTATGCCAGAACATTATGTGATTCGTATCTGGCATATCACCCGGATGACGAGTTTTTCGTTCTACTGGTCGATCGCATTCCCGCGGGTTTCGAGGCGTCTCACGAACGCTTCCAACTCATGCTAGTCGAGGATCTCGGAATCGCCAACTTCAGCTCGGTCGCATTCAAGTTCGGCATCGTCGAGCTGAACACAAATGTTAAGCCGACGTTCATGAAGAAACTGCTCACACAGGGAATCGATCAGCTGGTCTTTTTTGACCCGGACATCCTCATTTACGCGCCAGTGGACCCAATATACGATGCACTCAGTACACACAGCATCGTTCTCACACCTCATTGCAATTCGCCTAATGTTGGGGATCCGTATGCCGAGATCATGCTTCTGGTAAACGGAGTGTTTAACCTCGGGTTTGTCGCGGTATCAAATAACGCCGAATCGCTCCGTTTTCTTGCATGGTGGGAAGATCGCTGTCTCACTCACGGCTATACGGAGCGCTGGTCCGGACTATTCGTAGATCAGAAGTGGATCAATCTCGTTCCCTGCTACTTCGACTCGGTGAAAATATTAAAGCACCCGGGATGTAACGTTGCTTATTGGAACGTTCATGAACGCGTACTTCGACACGACGGGCCTTCCTGGATAGTGAATGAAGGGGTTCCACTCATATTTTTTCACTTCAGTGGAATCTACCTTGACGGCAACAGACGCATCAGCAGGCATTCCAACCAGTTTACTTTCGATTCCAGACCCGATCTCGAGGATCTGTTCTTGGAGTATCGGGACCGCCTCTCGAGGAATGGCATCCAACATGCCGGTCACCATCCATACGCCTTCGGGTCTTATACCAATGGAGTGACAATCAACAGAATACAAAGAGCCGCCTATGCCGGCAATCTTGACACGTTCAGTGGCGCGAATCCTTTCGACGAGCATGGCTCGTTTTATAGATGGGCCAAACGTAATCACCTGCATAGCGGTGAAGACTCGGTGAATAAATTTGGCCGAAATGCTTATACCAGCACCGATACCAGAATACGCGTCATCAACACAATACTCCGTCTGGCGCTCCGATTGCTTGGTGCGGATCGTTATACGATTCTGATGAAATATTTCGAGTATGCCTCCGTTCTGCGAAATCAGAAGGATGTCCTGCATGCCAGTCCCAGAGATTAGATTGTGTATTAGGTCGTAAGTCTTTTACCATGCAAGCATATCTCGAGAACATCGGGCACCTGGCGCCATATGGAATTCTTTTGTTGGTGTATCTGCTGCTGTCCTTCCACAGCGAACTTTTTAAGAATCGGCTGTTTGCTGTGCCCGCCCTTGGTGTTCTGCTGCTGTTTGCCGGCTGTAGAGAGGCGATAACGCCAGACTTGGAGCACTATCAAATGCTGTACCAGGCATTTGACAGTGCCAGTCTAGACTTGGCATTTATCGAGCCATCATTTCTTTTCCTGTGTAAATCTCTGAACGCGCTTGGCTTCGATTACCACGCGCTCTTCTTTGTATATTCCCTGATAACACTGGTCTTTGTGTATCTCGGAATTAGGAACAGTACCAGCCACGTCAAATTATCGCTCCTGCTCTACGTTCTTATTCCAAGCTGCTTCCTGAACATGTTTGTTGAAATGCGGGAGGTTTGCGCCATCGCTATCGTCCTTTATGCGATGAGCTTGTTTCGGGACAAGGAGAACGTTAGCTTCTCCAAGGTTTTGAGTTTTGGCGTTTTGTCGGTATTGTTCCACTACTCCGCCCTCGTATACTGGGCGACATTTCTAATCCTGTACAAGGCCATCAAACGCACGCATTCAACTGCCGTTCATCTGCTGTTGATCCTTGCCACATTACTTATTCCCGCATCGGCCCTCGGTGCAATTCTACAAACAGTTGCATTCCCGCTCGTCCCACCCAAGTACCAGGCATACCTTGAGTTGTTTACCGGTCAGGATGCTGTGACGGACCCGGCGCAGTTGCTCAAGTCCCTGATTTACGTGCTTCTGGCAATTTGCTTTGTTCTTTGGAGATTGCCTGCTCGAAACAAAGAGGCAGATCCTGTCCCACTGAACCTCTTTGTGATCGGGGTCCTCCTGCTCAACTTGTCCCGCTCAAACCCGGTATTCTCTCGCGTTGCCTACTATTTCCTGATTCATCAAATAGTTTTGTTTCCTGAGTGCGTCGCCAGGATAACGGGCGCTTTCAAGAGGTTAACGGCAACGTACGGGCTTATCTTGTTTTACCTGGCTCAGTTCGTCTGGGGATTGTTTTACTTTTCACCCGATGAGGGTTATATGTTCCTGCACTATCAGAACGCAATCGTATCGGCGCTGAAGTGAGGCGCCTCAGCCGTCCCTTCGGAACTCCCATCGAGTTTTTCACCAGCCTGCTACACGATTGGTCAGAGGCCAAGTTGCTCTCGAACCAGTATCTCAACCCCTTTGAATGACCTACGAGCCACATGTCGGCATCGACCTCCGCATGTATCGAATGACGGGCATCGGACGCTATCTGCAGGACCTGATCCCGAGCCTCATTCCACGATTGAACACTTCGAGAATATCGATCTTCGGGAAGGCCGGCGACCTCGAGGGCGAAGAATGGCTTCTTGATTCGCGCATTCGCTTTCGTGAATTCCACCCGCGCATCTTTAGCGCAGCGGAACAATGGGCTGCCGCGCGTGGTGAGTACCGCGATCTTGATCTGCTTTGGACGCCGCAATACAACCTGCCCTTGTTGTACCGCGGAAATCTGGTGGTTACGATTCACGATCTATGTCAGCTGGCGCATCCCGAGACGCTCGCAAACGGTCTGCAGCGCCGATACGCGAGGTACTTGTTGTCCGAGGTTGCCAAACGTGCTTCAGCAGTGTTATGCGTCTCCGAGTTTACCGCATCAGAGGTCCGGAAATACCTTCACGTGGACGAGGGCAGAGTCGTGACTACGTATCCTCCGCTCAAGGGTGACTGGAGTCTCCCCATGGCAAACTCGGAGAAAGTGCCGGACTGCCCCTACCTCCTTGCGGTTGGAAGCGTGAAGAAGCATAAGAATTTATTAAGGTTGATCGCCGCGTTCGGTCGAATTCGGGATTTGATTCCACATCATCTCGTGATTGTGGGAAGACGCGAAGGGTTTCTGAATTCCGAAAGCCGTCTTAAGGCGGTCTCTGTCGATCTCGACGGGCGTGTTCGGTTTACGGGTGAGGTCAGTGATCTGGAACTCAAAGGGTATTACCGGAACGCCACGGCACTGGTCTTCCCGTCTTTTTATGAAGGGTTCGGTTTCCCACTGGTTGAGGCCATGGCAGTGGGATGTCCGGTCGCTTGCTCCAACATCGCCTCTCTGCCCGAAGTGGCCGGGGACGCAGCATTGCTGTTCAATCCGTTCAGCGTAGAAGAGATTGCTCAGGCCTTATTGCGGATCGCGACGGATTTAAGCATGCAGAGTGCACTGGCAGAACGCGGTAGGGAGAGGGTCCAGCTTTTTCTAGGGACCAGATGCGCTGAGATTACAGGCGCACTCATCAACCGCATACTCGCGAACTAGGCTGCCTCTAGTCACAGCATTTTGCGCCCGTGTTCACGGTGACGTCACCGAAGTTGATCTGCAAACCACTCCAAACAGCTTGAGGATGTAATGAGCGCTACGACCAAAGAGCTACGCCTTGCAACGGTTACGGTCGTTTCATTCCTCACACTTGGTTCACTCGCGCAGGGCCCGAAAGCGCCGGACCGGCTGAGTCCCGTCGCTTCCCAGACCAACCCCGAAGACCAGGCATCCACGGATGTGAGTTCGACTTATGTCGAACTGGATAGCTGGGTCTATCCGGCGATTGAAAGACTGGGGGCCCAAGGCGTCATCCAATATACGTTTATGGGCCTACGACCGTGGACTCGGAGAGCCATCTACCAAATGCTGGAATATGCTTCCGAAAGCTCCGAGTCGTCAGAAAAACTGGTGGAGGCTATCAAGAAAGAACTGTTCCGCGAGGTTCCCCTTGGATCGGAACAGTTGGGTAGAGGCATTTTCATCGAAAATATCTACCATCGCACGCAATTCATTAGCGGCACGCCGCTCAACGACAGCTACCACTTCGGGCAAACCATTGTCGGCGATTTTGGGCGCCCCTACGGCCAAGGCTGGCAACCGGTCGCCGGCTTCGAAACCCGGGCGGAGCATGGCAGATTGTCCCTCTTTGTCCGCGGTGAATACCAGCGCAGTCCGAGCGTGCCGGGATATAGCTCAGCGATTGCCGGGATCATTGCAGCTCAGGACAATACCCCGATACAGACTTATGACGAAAGGCCGGCGCAGGAAGATTTTCGTCTGCTGGATGCCTACGCGTCAGTAGAGCTCCTGGGTCAGCAATTCTCTTTTGGCAAGCAAAGCTACTGGTGGGGGCCTGGCTCGGCGAGCGCTATGATGCTCAGCGACAACGCCGAGCCGTTTTACTCGTTTCGCATCGATCGCACCTTGCCACTCTATATTCCTCTCTTGTCCAGGCTTCTTGGTCCTATCCGATATGACAATTTCTTCGGGAAGTTATCCGGGCACCTGTACCCGCGGCAGCCCTACTTCTACGGCCAGAAGATCAACTTCTCTCCGACAAAGAATCTCGAACTAGGCTTTTCTCGAGACGCGGTCATTGCCGGTGACGGTGCCACACCATTGACTTTTGGTAACTTCTGGCAGAGTTTTAGCAGCACTTCGAGTGGGACTTTCTACGGCGCGACCCGCGACGTGAACGGCGCCCGTCATGGTAGTTTTGACTTTCGTTATCGTCTCCCCTTTCTGAGGCACTGGTTAACCCTGTATACCGATTCCCTGGTCCACGATGATGTTTCGCCGGTGGATAATCCGCGACACTCGGCGATCACTCCAGGCATATACCTAGCCAAGTTCCCACACATCTCCAAACTCGACCTGCATGTAGAAGGCGGAAGCAGCGACATCACGTCCAAGTCGAGAGGCGGAAAATACTATTACTATGAAGGCTTCTACCGCGATTGCTATAGCAACAAGCGAAACCTGATGGGATCCTGGATCGGGCGGGAAGGCACGGGCGGGCAAGCGTGGGCAACTTACTGGTTCAATGCTCAAAGTACGCTCCAGATTGGATATCGCACCCTCAGGGTGTCGCGGTTCTTTGTCCCTCAGGGGGAGAGCCAGCAAGCTGCGTATGGGGAACTGCAATATCGCTGGCGGGATGGGCTGGCGCTGCAGTTTTTGTTGCAAGCGGAACGATGGAATGCTCCAGTATTAGCCCCGAGCCCGCAAACAAATGTGACTACCCAATTCCAGCTTTCCTTCCGGCCCAGGCATTGGAAGTTGTCTACTCGGCCGGAGACGGCAGTAGGTCCGGTTAACCCGGCTAATTTTCCATAGCACGCCCGCCACACTTTGAAAGTCTTCCGAAAGAACCATTCTTGCTTAAGCAGAAGTATCTTATGTTGAATTTTGCACTAAGCCGCTAAGTCGCCATCAGCAGCGACGGCGCGTTCCCTCCTATTGTTCCCGTTCATCGTCCGTTTCACTCACGGAGAACTCGATGATCCTTCCTTTCTGGCTTTCACTGGTTACGATCCTGTATACCTATGCTGGCTATCCGCTGTTGATCGGCGTGCTCGCCCGTTGGTGTCCCCTGCCTTGGCGCAAAGCGCCTTGGCCGGCGACTGATCCACCCGTTTCGATAGTGATGGCTGTGCATAACGAAGAGGCCCTGCTTCCCGGCCAACTGACCCACCTGCTCAGCCTCGATCCGCATCTTATTCAAGAAATCATCGTTGTTTCGGATGGATCGACCGACGCCACGCCCGCGATTCTTGCTAAAGCCGCGCACCCGCGCCTGCGCGCCATCTTTCTCCCTGAGCGGGCGGGTAAAGCCGCGGCCCTCAACGAGGGAGTGGCCGCGGTCACTTCCGAGATCATCTTGTTTGTGGACGTTCGTCCTCGCATCCAGCCCGGTGCCGTGACCGCATTGCTCTCTAATTTCGCGGATGCAGGCGTCGGATGCGTAGCTGGTAAGTTGGTCTTGAGCACGAAGGGGTACGACCCGGCGATCTGCGCCAACGGAGGACGCTACCGGCGTTACGAGCAGTGGATCCGCAACTGCGAAGCGACTGTCGACTCGTCCACCAGCGTCTATGGGGGCTTTTATGCCATCCGCCGTGTACTCGCCAGACCGGCGCCGTCCGGGCTCATCCTGGCCGACCTGTTTCAGACGCTTTCCATTTTGCGCCAAGGCTATCGCAGTGTGCTCGACCGCTCCGCCGTCGTCATCGACAACTGGCCCGCACCCCGCGGACGTGAATTCCAAAGAAAAGTCCGCACCTTGGCCGGCGAATTTCAACTATTTGTCGAGGCGCCCTGGGTTCTCAGCTCCGAGAACCGCCTGTGTTTTCAGCTGATCTCGCACAAACTGCTGCGCCTGTTCGTACCGTATTTCTTTGTTCTACTCCTCATCTCTGCTCTGGCCCTGGGCGCGCACTCCGTCTTGTATCTCGCGTTCGCGTTTGTCCAGGTTGCCTTCTGGCTTTTGGCAGCCACATCGTTGAAAGTGAGCATCCCCGGCGTCAAGCGTGTCGTCGCGCCGGCCGGCGCGTTGCTAACGCTGAACGCCGCAGCCATCGCCGGCCTTTTCACATTTCTGCGTACTCGCGGCCCGCTCTGGAAAATAGGGACACCGGCGAACGCATCTCCGTTTGACGAAAAAGATTGGAGCGAACCAACCATGGGTGTTCGCGTGGAATAAGGTAGGCACCCCATTTCAGCTGTCCTTCCAGGCCCAATTTCTACTGGGCAATCGTTGGCGCCGACTGGAGATACCCCAGCTCGTTGAAAGGTGCGGGGCTGAAAGAAGACCGCAAATCTCTCCACTGCACCGCGTCCGGCCAGTCTATTTGACAGAATCCATGAGCGCCTTCTGCGCCCCAGGAGCAGGCGAGGCCAACATCATGTGCAGCGCCTTCTGGAGCTTGGGAAAATCGATATCGACCTGCGCATGGACCTTCTGCAGCGGGATCGCGGGTTTATCTTTGTCATCCCAAATGATGGTGTCCCCATAACTGGGGCCCTGCATGGTGTTCACATCCATGTAGACCTCCCGCTCCCGTTTGACGATGCTGGGGTCCAGCCAAGCGGCTGCGGCCAGCTCATCCCATAGATAGCCTTTGCGGAGGTTGGTGTACTTCACCAGATACCGAGCTGCGGGACTGTTGAGCTTGGCCCAGTCGCTCAGCATTTCCTCATTCAAATTGGTTTCCAACGAGGCATCAACGGTGGTGTCGGTAATCTTCGGCCACGGCGCGCGCAATACAATTCTGGCGGCCTCGGGATCAAACCAGAAATTGAACTCGTGACGCGGGCTATTGACGAATTCCGGATCGATGGTCCGCGGGTTCAAGCTGCCGCCCATGATCACCAGTTCCTTCGCCAGCCCAGCGAACTCAGGATCAATCCTGACCGCAAGCGCGAGATTAGTCATCGGACCGGCAGCATAAAGCGTGACCTGATGGGGATACATGTGCACCATCCGGATCATGAAATGAACGGCATCTTCGCCGGCAGGCTTCGTGGTAGGAGACCCTTCCCGCATCGGCGGGATCACGCTGGCTGCGTGAAACCTGGGCTGCTTCCAACTCCAGGCTCCCAGCCAAGCCACACTTCCGTAAAGTTGGGAAGCGATTTTCGTTTCCTCGAAGGTGCGCACCAGGGGATATTCGGCGCCCGCGTAAACCTTGACGTCGGTTCGCCCAATCAGCTCGAGCAGGCGCAGCGTATGCGCGACCTCCTCGTCTCGCCACCCATCTCCCGTGACCACCGTGATGCCCAACAGCTTGACCTCAGGCGATTGCAGAAGCACCAGCAGCGACGTCATGTCAGAGCCCGCCGGGCCCGAGGCATCCTGATCCGCGATCACGTAGCGCTGGCCGATGGCCGGCATGGAAAACAAGGCGGTCGTCGCCAGAAAGGAGGCCAGCACAACATTTCTTAGCTTTCTCATTTGTCCCCTCTCGCTGCTTAAGGATTTTTTATTGTAATGTGAATTGGGCCGCCGTGATCGGCGATCGGGGGAGCAGGACATGTTCATCGTAAGCCAATCGGGCATCGCGATCCTTTGCTGCATCCTCACGATGATCGGTTGGGGCTCCTGGGCCAACACCCAAAAGCTGGCCGGAAAAGAGCGCTGGCCCTTCGAGTTGTATTACTGGGACTACGCGATCGGCGTAGCTCTCCTGGGCATAGTGTTCTGCTTTACGCTGGGCAGCGTCGGATCGGCCGGCGCCGCTTCCATCGCTAACCTTCACACTCTGGCAGCAGGGCCCGCGTTGCGCGCCGTCGCCAGCGGCGCGCTGTTCAACCTGGCCAATCTACTGCTGGTGATCGCCATCGATGCCGCCGGCATGTCTCTGGCCTTCCCAGTAGGCGTGGGGCTTGCTCTGGTCATCGGCACACTCGAAAGCTACTTTCAGCTTCCCAAGGGCAACCCCTGGTTGTTAGGTAGCGGGGTGCTTCTGATCATCTTCGCCATGGGCATGTCTGCGCTCGCCAACCGCCGCGTCAGCCGGCAAAGATTGACGCGCACAGGCCGTGGACTCGCCTTTGCCATCGCAGCAGGCTGCCTGATGGGATTCTTTTATCCCCAGCTGACCTCGTCGATTTCGCCGGACTTCAACACTAAACCCATTGCGCCCGGGTATCTCACGCCCTACACCGCTCTGCTGTTTTTCGGATTTGGCGTACTGGCCAGCAACCTGGTCGTGAACACCATCTTCATGCGCTCCCAGGGTTCGACCTTCGCGGAATATCGCGCCGCGAGGCCTGGACTGCACTGGTTTGGCGTCCTAGGCGGTGCGATTTGGATGATTGCGCTGGGCTTGAACGTCATTGCGTCCGGCGTGGCAGGACCGGCAGTCTCCTATGCGCTCGGACAGGGAGCCACCCTGGTCGCAGCACTCTGGGGCGTGTTCGTTTGGCGCGAGTTCCGCGGAGCCTCCGCCGGCACCATGACCCTCGTAGGACTGATGCTCGCGGGTTATACCGCCGGCCTCATTTTGATCGGCGCGGCCATCGTTGGTTAACGCATCAGCTTGTCTACTTCGGCTCGCCTCGGCATAGAAGGAGCCGTACCGTAGCGGGTGACGGAGAAGCCGGCCACCACGCATCCGAAACGGGTGGCCTCGACGACGCTCAGTCCTTCTGAGAGAGCGACGGCCAAACCGCCATTGAACGCGTCTCCCGCCCCGGTCGTGTCGACAACCGGGCCTGCATCGAACGCTTCTACATTTTCAGTGAGGGACCGGGTCTTCACCATGGCCCCTTGCGCTCCGCGAGTAAGAATCACGTTGCGCACGCCGCGCGAGAGCAACCTGTCCGCCGCCCTTTCCGCGTCTTCGATCGATACAACAGGCTCGCCGGTCAAGGTCGCAGCTTCACTCTCGTTGGGCGTGATGTAGTCGCATAACTCGAAAATCGAGTCGCTCAATTCGCAGGCAGGCGCTGGATTCAAGATCGTAGGCACGCCGAGAGCGCGCGCCGTCTTTAATCCGTACTCCACCAGCGAAACGGGCAGTTCGAGTTGCGTCATGAAGACAGCGGATGCCTGGATCTGATCGCGAGCCTGGTCGATTTCCTCACGAGTGAGCGCGGCGGCGGCTCCGGGAGCGACAATGATGGCATTCTCCCCGCTCGACTCCTGCACGATAATGGCTGCGGCGCCCGTAGTGTGGCCGTGGGACCGGATGAGAAATCGTGTATCGACTCCTTCTTGCTCGTAAGTTCTTTGCGCCATGTCGGCGAAGGCGTCATCTCCGACCTTGCTGATGAGCGAGACCCTGGCGCCCAGCCGCGCGGCGGCCACCGATTGGTTCGATCCTTTGCCTCCGGGCCCCAAGCGGAACTCCGATCCCAGGACCGTCTCGCCCCAGACCGGAAGAGATTTTGTACGGAAGGCGAGGTCAGCTACAAAAATTCCCATAACCGTAATTGGCTTCGCGTTCATCCCATTCTCCTGAAGGCCTTCCAGGGTATCACCCGGCAATGCTGGAGCGCCCGTTCGAAACCCGATGTTGGCGCATAAGGTTCGGCCAGGACGGGGTCCCGCCGGGTCAATTTAAATTGGTCGCAGGGGCGGTTTCAAGATGGCGGCGGAGCAGGAGTCGGAACCGTTCGCGCGATCCATCGCGCAATCGATTTTGGATGCGATGAGCGCACGCATCGCCGTCCTCGACCAGGATGGCCTCATCCTCATGATCAATCAGTCTTGGCGGGAATTTGCTGTCGCCCATCGCGCCCACGTCGATCTCGGCGTGGGCGCGAACTATTTGAGGATTATCGATGAAGGCACCTCCACCGTAGGGGAACACGGTCCAGCGGTTGCCGCCGGGATTCGCGCCGTGATGCAAGGCCAGCAGGAAGATTTTTTACTGGAATATCCCTTTCACTCGCCTGGAGAGAAGCGCTGGTTTCTGGTCAAGGCCGCGAGGCTGCGAGGAGAAGACCCTATGCGCGTGCTGGTCTCTCACGAAAACGTGACCGCCGCTCGCATTGCCGAGGCCCAACTCTTCGATCAGCTTCAGGAGATGGACCAACTCTACAAGATGGCTCCGGTCGGCCTCGAATTGTTGGACCGGGACCTGCGCGTTTTACGGGTCAATCAGTTGCTCGCCGATACCAACGGGGTACCCATCGATCAGCTTCTGGGCCGCACGCTGGACGAGATTCTTCCTGGGCTCTCGCTCGAGATCGGCCCCTCCGTCGAACAGGTCTTCGCTACGGGCGAACCGTTATTGAATACCGAGGTTCATGGAGACTCGAGCCCCGGGGGAGCCACCAATCGGGACTGGCTGATCAGCTACTATCCGGTGAAGTCCCCCGACGGTTCCACACGTTATGTCGGTGGTGTGGTGCAGGACATTACCGAGCTGAAAGGCGCGGCCGCGGAACTTCGCCAGGCCAAGGAAACCGCAGAAGCGGCGAGCCGCGCAAAGAGTGAGTTTCTGGCGAACATGAGTCATGAAATTCGGACTCCGATCAACGGCATCCTCGGCATGACGGAGCTCACCCTCGATTCCGATTTAACGCGCGAGCAGCGAGAGAACCTCGGCATGGTGAAGAGCTCCGCCGACTCCTTGTTGCAAATGATCAACGACATTCTTGACTTCTCCAAGATTGAGGCCCGCAAGCTCGAACTGGACCCCATGCCCTTTCTTCTGCGGGACAATCTGGCCGCTACCTTGAAGGCGCTGGGGTTGCGCGCCGGCGCGAAGGGACTGGAACTGATCTGCGAAGTAGCCCCCGAAGTACCAGATGTGTTGATCGGCGATCCTCTCCGGTTGCGGCAGATCCTCACCAACCTGGTGGGGAATGCCATCAAATTCACGGGGTACGGCGAGGTGGCGATACGGGTGGAGACGATGGAAGATCTGCCGGATTCCTCCTCTTTGATCTTGCATTTTCAAGTGCGCGACACAGGGATCGGCATACCTGCGAATCGGCAGCAAGTCATCTTCGAAGAGTTTATGCAGGCGGACAACTCGATGGTGCGCAAATTCGGTGGCACCGGTCTGGGCTTGGCCATCACTTCGCAGCTCGTGGGCCTGATGGATGGGCAGATCTGGGTGCAAAGCGAGGTGGAGGTGGGCAGCACTTTCCACTTCACGGTCCGGCTTGACAGGTATTCGGGGCCCGCGCTCAAAACGCTATCGAGCCCGGTAAATCTGGAGCAGTTGCCGGTGCTGATCGTGGATGACAATGCCACCAATCTTAAAATGCTGAAGGACGTACTCACCAAATGGCGAATGCGTCCCACGGCGGTCAGTGACGGCATCTCGGCCATGGCGGCCATGAAGCATGCCTCGAGCAGCGGAGACCCATTTCCGTTGGTGCTGCTGGATTCACTCATGCCGGAAATGGACGGTTTCGCGGTGGCCGCACAGATCAAAGCCGATCCGCAACTGGCAGGCGCCACCATCATGATGCTTTCCTCGGCCGATCGCAGCGACGATGCTGCGCGTTGCCGCGAGCTTGGCGTCGCCTACTGCGTCCGCAAGCCGATTGGGCACTCGGAGTTATTTGACGCTGTTGTCTCCGCGCTGGGTGCCCAACCCCGCGAAGCCCCGGCCTCGCCACAAGCTCCTGTCATTGTGACTGCGCAGCGGCAAGGCGGGCTGCACATCTTGCTCGCGGAGGATAACCGGATCAACCAAGCGGTGGCGACCGGGCTCCTGCGGAAACGGGGGCATACGGTGGTGGTGGCTTCTGACGGGCGCGAAGCGCTGTCGCTCCTGGAGCGCTCCCCCATCGACCTTGTACTTATGGACATTCAAATGCCGGAAATGGACGGATTCGCTGCCACTGCGACGATTCGAGAGCGAGAAAAGGCGACGGGTCGGCACATCGCGATCGTGGCGTTGACGGCGCATGCCATGCAAGGGGACCGCGAGCGCTTTCTCGCAGCCGGGATGGATGACTACCTCTCCAAGCCCATTCACGCGCAGGAACTCGACAAGGTCATCGAGCGCTTCCTTACCAAGTTAAGAGGGTAACGCGCGCAAAAGCCCACGTGAGAGCAGGCAAACAACAGGTCCATCTCACCGCTCCCACAGAATTGTCATCCCGAGGAGACCACTGACCTGCGGCAAGTTAGGAGCGGAATCAACAGCACTGGCCACCGCGCACTTGACGGGTGCCCCATGTTCGCACCAGCTAACGTGGGCCGAAAAAGATGGGCGAAGCCCTTCAAACGCTTTTAGTCAATCCGATGTACGGTTGTTCATTCGGAGAGCCTGTGACTTTTTGGGAACCGTCCCCGCAACGGACGCGAGGGTGCCCCAGACTTTTACCGGAGACTTGGGTACTCTCGATCCCACGAGCGGCACTCAATGGAAGCAACGCCCTCCCCTTTGTCATCCCGAGGACACGACTAGCCTACGGCAAGCTAAGAGTGGAATGAACGGTACGGGTCACCGCTGCACGTGACGGGTGCCCCATGTTCGCACCAGCGTACGTGGGCCGAAAAAGATGGGCGAAGCCCTTCAAACGCTTTTAGTCAATCCAAATTACGGTTGTTCATTAGGACCGGAGCGTACCCGGATTTCATTTAGAGGGGGGTGCTTTGGGCTGCCATTTCTTGCGTTCTACTTTAGGCGCAGCCGGCTCCGCGACAGACTCGGGTACGACAGGCTCCGCGGCTTGCACCGTCGCTGGCGTCACCGGACCAGAAGCTTCTGGCCGCGGCACATCGACACTCGCCGCCACCGGAACCTTTCCAATCTTCTTTTCTACGCTCTCAAGCAACAACTCCGCCACATCCTTCACCGCAATCCCGTCACCCTGCACCCTGGCAGCGGTGCTATCCAACATGCTCTTGCAAAAAGGGCAGCCGACAGCCAGAACCCCATTCTCCCCGCCGGCGAGCGTCCGCTGCGCCTCGCGATAGCGATGGTCTGAAATTCTCTCCGTGCCCGCCTCTTCTTCCTTCCAGAACTGCGCCCCGCCCGCGCCACAACAAAATGAGTTTTCGCGATTGCGGTCAAGCTCCACCAGGTTGTTGCTGAGTATGTGGAGCAGGTTGCGCGGGGCATCATACACTCCGTTATGACGGCCCAGATAGCAAGGGTCGTGGAAGGCAACCGTGTCCGGCGACGCCTCCGCATGAAGCTTACCCGCGGCAACCAGCGTCTGCAGATATTCGGTGTGATGCATCACCTGGAAATGGCCGCCCAACTGACGATATTCCTTGCCGATGGAGTTCATGCAGTGGGGGCAGGTCGCAACGATCAGTTTGGGCTTTACCTGGTTGAGCACGGACACATTCTGACCCGCCAGCTGCTGATACAGCAGCTCATTGCCCGATCGCCGCGCGCTGTCGCCCGTACAGCATTCCTTCTTCCCCAGCACAGCAAAGTTGACCCCGGCATACTCGAGTAACTGGACGAACGCACGAGCCGTCTTTTGCGATTGCGGGTCGTAACTCGCAGCGCACCCCACCCAATAAAGAACATCCGGCTCCGGATTTTCGGCGATCGTTTTCACCTTCAATCCCTCCGCCCAATCCATGCGCTTGTCGTGGTTGATCCCCCATGGGTTCTTCGTCCGCTCCATGCCGCGGAAGGCAGTCTGCAGTTGCGCAGGGAAATCCCCCTCGATCATCACCTGGTGCCGGCGGATGTCTATGATGTCGAGCATGGGTTCATCCTGCACCGGGCAAACTTCCATGCAGGCGCCACACGTGGTGCAAGCCCATGCCGCTTCCGGCGATAGGGCAAAGGTGAGCAGGGGCCGCCCTGGGCCCGCCGCGGCGTTCAGCTCCATGCGTTTGTTGATCTCGAGAGCCGACGGGCTGAGCGCTTTGCCTGTCGCGGTCGCGGGACAAACATCCTGGCAGCGGTTGCACTGGATGCAGGCGTAAGCATCGAGCAGGCGCGGCCACGCCAGGTCCTCCAACTTGGAGGCCCCCGCCCGGAGATTTTCCGACTCGAGGTCCAGCTCTTCCACCGGCAGGACCCCAGAGGAAGGCCGGCGCGCAAACAGGTACTTCACCGGAGCAGCAAAAATATGGATGTGCTTGGAAAAAGGAAAGTACATCAGAAACGCCAACACGCTGCCGAGCGCACCCCAGTAACCGAAGATGCGCCCGGCTTCGGCATTGCCGGGAGTGAAGGCATGCGAGACCAAGGTCGCAAAAGGCTGAAAGCGATCGGGACCTTCTACTGCAAGCTTCGCGCCCGCGCCCAGTACACGGCTTCCCACGTGGAGGAGAATGAAGGCCGAGACAAAGAGCGAGTCCAGGCGGATACGCTGCACATCCTCGTGCAGCAGAGTGCGCGGGTTGAAAGCGAAGTCGCGGCGGCTGGGCAATAGGAAACGTCGTATCACCAATGCAACCACTCCGATGAGCACCAACGCACTCAGCAGATCGGCCAGCAGGTTGTAAACCATGCCGGGCAAGTTGGTGGAGCGAATGGCAAAGGGGAAGAAGCCTTCAACCCCATCCACCAGGTTCACCAGGATGTAGAACGCGAACCCGTAGAAGATGAAGGAGTGAAAAAAGCTGATGACCGGACGCCGCCGGAAAGTACGGCTTTGGGTCAACGTGGTGACCAGCGCATACCCTATCCTCTGCGGAAGATGATCGAAACGTGTGTCCGAGTCCTGGCGCCCGCCGCGGATCCGCTGGTACACGCGATAGAAACCCCGCAAACCAATCGCCACCGTGACTGCAGCAAACAATAGGAAGGCGATCTTGTGCGCGAGCGGCAGCATGGCCGGCTACTTACGCAGCTCGTGGATCATGGCCGGAATGATTTGATGGACATCGCCGACGATACCGTAGTCCGCGATTTTGAAGATGGGAGCGTTGGCATCCTTATTGATCGCCACGATGAATTTGCTCTTGTTCATACCGGAAAGATGCTGGACCGCGCCCGAGATCCCAACCGCGATATAAGCTTTGGGCTGCACTGTTTTGCCGGTCTGCCCCACTTGCTCCGAGTACGGACGCCATCCCGCATCCACAATGGCGCGGGTGGCGCCTACGGCTGCTCCCAACTCGTCCGCCAGAGCTACAACCAGTTGCTTGAAACCTTCCGGGCTGTCCACGCCGCGGCCGCCGGAGACGACCACGTCCGCATCGGCAAGCCCGATGCGTTCACTCTTCTCGGCGGTTTTGCCGGTAACCCGCAATCGCGGCTGGGGTAGATCGAGCTCCGCGTCATATTGTTCGCCCGCAGCGCCGGCGGGCTGCGCCGGCGCAAACGAGCCCGGCTTGATCGTCACCACGGTGACCGGACCCCGCGCTTCCACCGTCTCGGTGACGCGGGAAAGAAACGTGTAATGCGCGGCGAGGAGGGCGCCGTCGCGATCCGCCAGGGTGATGGCATCTTCGATCAACGGTGCGTCCAGCTTCACGGCAACACGCGGGCTGTATTCCCGTCCGCTGCGGCTGCCGCCGATGAGGACTGTGTGCGCCTCACCCTCCTTGGCGATCTGAGCCACTGCGGCGGCCCAAACCTCGGCGTCGTACTGGAGGAGCTCGGGCTTATCGGCCACCAGAACCTGATCGGCGAACAGCGCCGCCTGCGCCGCGACGGACGCAATCTCGCTCCCCAAAACAAGCAATGTGATCGGTCCTTCGCGGCCCATTCCCCGGGCTGCTGTGGTCATTTCCAAAGTGCTCTTGCTTAGCTTGCCATTGGAGTATTCAGCAACCAGCAGGATCATCCGATCACTCCGGCGTCGTGGCGTAGCAAGTCGATCAATCTCGCCGCGGCAGCGCCTGCATCTTTGCCATCGATGATGTTTCTACGCCGCTCTTTCACCTGTACTTCGACACCCACTACCCTTAGCTTTGCGGTGACACCGTAATCCTTGAGCGGCACGCGTCGCAACTCTTTCTTTTTCGCTTTCATGATGTTGGGCAGAGTCGGATAGCGTGGCTCATTCAGGCCCTGTTGCGTGGTAACGACTGCGGGCAGCGGCAGGGCGAACGATTCACTGCCGCCATCCGCGTCATGCTTGCCACTCAGCACTCCATCCTTCAGGGTCAAGGCGCTCGTCCAGGTCGCCTGCGGCCATTGGAGCCGTTCAGCGGCTGCCGCCCCCAGTGCGTGGCTGTCCCAGTCCGCTTGCTGCCCCCCGCAGAAGATCAGATCTATCTCTTCGCTTTTTGCTATCTGCGCCACCACGGAACTCACGGCAATGACATCCAGGGGCGTTTCGGTCTCGACTAAAATAGCGCGATCGGCGCCCATCGCCAGGGCGGAGCGAAGAGCCTCTTCGCTCCGCGCGGGGCCAATGGCAAGTGCGACCACTTCCGCTCCTGCGGCTGCGCCTTCGCGCAGCCGCAAAGCTTCTTCGACACCGTACTCATCCATGGTGTCCAGCACCAGCTTTCGGCCGTCGAGCACTACGCTTCCGTCCTGAATGCTCACGCTCTCTTCCGCATCCAGAACCTGGCGCACGACTGTCAGAATACGCATGGCATCACTCCCTCAAACAGCAGGTCCCTCCACTCCGCTACGCGCCGGTGGTCTGTTTTGCATGCTCCCACACGACATCTGGGGCCTCACGTGGATCGCGGCGCGCAAAGGCGACCGACTCTCAATATCATTTACAGCCTGTAGCGCCCGACTTCAACCAGCTGATGAAATTTCTCCTAATGAACAACCGTACCCGGAACGACTAAAAGCATTGGATGGGGCTTCGCCCGGCTTTTTCGGCCCACGTTAGCTGGCGCGAACATGGGGCACCCGTCGAGTACGCGGTGGCCCGCACTGTTCATTGCTCCTTTAACTTGCCGCAGGCAAGTCGACTCCTCGGATGACAAATTTTGTTCAAGGTTGAAATCTCTCCGCTCCCACAGAATTATCATCCCGACCGAAGCGAAGTGGAGGAACCTGCAGGTTGCCCGCTCCCACACCGGCTCTCAACATGGTTTACAGCCTGTACCGTCCTGCTTCGACCAGCGCCGAGGAAATCTCGCGTCCCAAGGATACGGTGTTAACCGGCTCATGCTTGGTGAGCCGGCGGAAGATGGTCATCTGGGTACGCAACATATCACCTTCGGCAACCGCGGCGAGGATGCGCTCGGCCGATGTCTCGATGATGCGGAAGGAGTGGGCAGCGTAGTACTTCGTCAGCTTGAGCATGAGCGGCTTGTTGGTTTTTTCTGTACGCAGGATGCTCGATTCGAGCGCCAACACCTCACTGAGCATATCGGCTAAAGCTCCCATCACCTCCTGCTGTTCGCCCAGATCGGTGCCGAATTTCTGCGAAGCGGCCCCGGCGCAGAAGAGCGAAATCTTCTTAGCCCCCGACAGCAGGGCGCGCTCTTCCGCCAGCGTACCCTCGTAGCTTACCTTCGCGACAGGTCCAGCCATCACGTCATCCATGACCCTCTGAATGGCCGGCAGCAGCGCCAGCGTGCCTTGCATAGCGCGCTTGATCATCCAGCCGGTGGTGATTAACCGATTGATCTCGTTGGTGCCCTCAAAGATCCGGTTGATGCGCGAATCGCGATAGGCTCTCTCGGCCGAATACTCTTCTACGTAACCGTAGCCGCCGTGAATCTGCAGCGTGTGATCCACAACTCGTTCGACCATCTCCGAGCCGAAAAATTTCAGAATCGAGCACTCCACCGCAAACTCTTCAATCCGCTTCTGCACATCGGTAGCAAAGGTCGGTGAGTTCTTGTCGAGCTCGGCCAGGGCCGCATCGATGGCGCCTACGACGCGATAGAGCACCGCCTCGGTCGCATAAATCCGCGCCGCGCTCTCGGCAATCTTCTCCTGCACCAGGCCGAAGGCGGTGATCGGCTTGCCAAAGGCTACGCGCTCTTTGGCATAGCGGATGCCGTCTCGCAGCGACATACGCGCTCCACCCACGGCGCTCGCTGCCAGCTTGTAACGGCCCACGTTGAGAATGTTGAAGGCGATATGGTGGCCTTTGCCGGCCTGCCCCAGCAGATTCTCCACCGGCACCTGGCAATCCGCCAGAACCAACGCGCAGGTAGAAGAACCGCGAATGCCCAGCTTGTGCTCCTCCGCGCCAATGGTTAGCCCCGGAGTGCCGGCCTCCACCAGAAAAGCGGAGAACTTTTCTCCGTCGATCTTGGCAAAGATGGTGAAGAGGTTGGCGATGCCGGCATTCGAAATCCACATCTTCTCGCCGTTCAGCAGGTAATGCTTGCCATCGGGCGTCAACGTAGCGCGAGTGCGAATATTCATCGCATCGGAGCCGGCGGAAGATTCCGACAACGCATACGCGGCAATCCATTCGCCGCTCGCCAACCTGGGGAGGTACTTCTCTTTCTGCTCCGTTGTTCCGTACCACACGAGGGGCAAAGTCCCAATGGTGACATGGGCGCTAAAGGTCACCGAGAAGCTCCCCGAACCGCTAAGATTCTCGGCGACCAGGGTCGAAGTAATCTTATCCATGTCGAGCCCGCCGTACTGCTCAGGCACATCGATCCCAAGCAGTCCCAGATCGCCCAAATCCCGCATCAACTTTCGGCTTACGTCGAAGTTTTTCGCTTCGATCTCATGCACCTGGCTCAGGATCTTTTCTTCGGCAAAATCAGCCGCCAGGTTCGCAATTTGCTTCTGTTCGGGGGAAAGATCTTCGAGAGTGAAAATATCGCTGGGATTCAGTTCCTCAATGAGGAAGCTGCCCCCGGTCACTCGTTTCGCCGTCTTCACTTGCGCTTCTACTGGCATAGCATGGGCCCCCTTACGTTCGCGTGATGGTTACTAATTTTGCAAATTCTCGAAGATTCCCGCAGCACCCTGGCCGCCCCCGACGCACATGGTTACCAACCCGTACCTGGCGCCGCGCCGTTTCATTTCGCCCAGCAGACTGACGGTCAGCTTGGCGCCCGTGCAGCCCAGTGGGTGTCCCAAGGCAATCGCACCCCCGTTGACGTTCACGCGGGCAGGGTCGATGCCCAGGGTTTTCATCACCGCCAGCGCTTGCGCAGCGAAGGCCTCGTTCAACTCGATCAGGTCCATCTGGTCGAGCGTAAGGCCGGCCAACTTGAGCGCCTTGGGAATCGCGTAAACGGGGCCGATCCCCATCTCTTCCGGCAGACAGCCGGCGTAGGCGAAGGAGACAAAGCGCGCCAGCGGCTTGGCTCCGATTTCATTCGCCCGGGTATCGGACATAACCACAGCAGCCGCCGCTCCGTCGGAGGTTTGCGAACTGTTCCCCGCGGTGACGATTCCGGCTGCATGAAAGACGGCGCGCAGCTTGGCCAACGCCTCGATCGAAGTATCGGCGCGCGGACCCTCGTCCACGCTGAACGCGCTCTCCTTCTTCTCCGGTTTTCCGCCCCCGTTCATCACTGTCGTGACCACAGGCACAGGGACTATCTCTTCTTTAAAGTGGCCGGCTTCAATCGCCGCTAGCGCTTTCCGATGGCTGCCGAGGGCGAACTGGTCCGATTCTTCACGCGAGATACCGTAATGCTTGGCGACACGCTCGGCGGTTAACCCCATCGACATGTACGCCGCCGGATGATTGTCCATCAGCCAGGGATTGACGGCGATCTTGTTGCCGCCCATAGGCAGGTAAGACATCGACTCCGTACCGCCGGCAACAATCACGTCCGCGCCGCCGCCGCGAATGCGTTCCGCCGCCAGGGCGATGGTCTGCAGCCCCGACGCGCAGTAGCGGTTTACGGTCATGGCCGCGGCTTCAATGGGCAGACCGGCGCGCAGAGAAATGAGCCGGGCCACGTTCATTCCCTGCTCTCCTTCGGGCATAGCACAACCGATGATCACGTCGTCGATCTGCTTGGGGTCGAGCGACGGCAACCGTTCTACGGCGCCCTTGACGGCGATTGCGCCAAGATCGTCGGGGCGGGCATGGCGGAGAGTCCCTTTCGGGGCCTTCCCAACAGCTGTGCGCACTGCGCTGACTACCACTGCTTCCTTCATGTATGGACCTAATTCCTGAGCGGTTTGCCTGTCTTGAGCGTGAATGCGATGCGTTCGAGAGTCTTCGGCTCTCCGCACAGCGAGAGGAAGGCCTCACGTTCCAGATCGAGCAGATACTGCTCGGTGAGCAAAGTGCCGGCATTGATCTTGCCGCCGGTAAGGGTACGCGCCACGTGGGTTGCAATTTTCGCGTCGTGGTCGCTGATGTATGCCGCTTCGCGCATCAGGTAAACGCCCAGCTTCAACGTGGCATGAATGGTCTCGCCGGGCGCGGGAATGTCCGTTCTCACCACCGGCGCGACGTATCCTGACCGCGCCAGCCTCAGCGCCTGGGCCTTGGCGTCGCTCACCAGCCGCCTCCGATTCATCGAGACGGAATCGATATCCTCGAGGATGCGCATGGAGCGCGCTTCGAGGGCCGAAGTCGATACTTTCGCCATGGCGATGGTTTCAAATATGTTCTTGAGCGTTTCCACCACCTGTGCCGATTCGCTGCGGGGGTCGCTGCGCACCGCATCCGCGGCTGCCAAGGCACGCAGCAGCATCTCCTTGCATCCGCCGCCAGCCGGAATCAAGCCTACGCCTGTCTCCACCAAGCCGGCGTAGAGTTCGAGATGCGGCTGGCGCAGGGCCGCATGCAAGGCGATTTCCGTCCCCCCGCCCAGACACAGACCGAACGGTGCAGCCACCACCGGACGCTCGCAGAACTTGATCGCCTGCGTCATTGCCTGGAACTGCCGCACGCTGAGCTCGATCTCGTCCCACTCCTCGTCCTGGATAGCCAACAGCAGTTGCATCAGGTTGGCGCCGACGGTGAAGTTTTCAGCATCATTGGTAATGATGAAACCGTCGAAGTTGCGCACTGCCTTGCTGCCCGGCTGCAATTGCTTTAACAGAAACGAAACAATGTCGTCTCCCAGCGCATTCATTTTGGAGTGGAACTGGAAGCAGCCGATGCCATCCCCCACATCCACCAGCGAAATACCGGAGTTGCCGGCAAACACACCGTTCTCCCGGTGGTAGCTGGCCACCGGGGCCAGTTCCAGATTTTCCGGAACCGGTCGGTATGAGCCCGTCTTCACATCGAAGTAAGAAGTGCCGGCGGAGCGATACCAGGAGTCGCCGCCGGACGCCAAAAGCTTTTCGACCGCTGGCGGGATCGCTACTCCCGCGGCGCGCATCTTCTCCACCGTTTGCGGAACTCCTGCAGCATCCCACAACGCAAATGGACCCAGTTCCCAGTTGAAGCCGGAGGTGATGGCGCGGTCGATATCCACGATCGTCTCGGTCACTTCCCCGATGCGATTGGCCGAGTAGGCCCAAAGATCGGGGAGCGCTTGCCAATAGAACCTGGCCGCACGGTCCTTTGCCGGGTCCGCACTCAGCAGCGCCTTCAACCGCGCGGTCACGGAATCATTTCCTTTGGCGAGTTCTACCGAAGGGAACGAAGGCTTGGAGGCCGGTTGATACTCGAGGGTTTGCAGGTTGAGGACGGAGCGAATTTCCTTTCCATCCGGGCCGCGTTCCTTCTTATAGAAGCCTTGCTTCGTTTTATCGCCCAGCCACTTACGCGCCACTAGCTGCTCGATGAAGGCCGGCAGCTTTACGTCTGACCGTTCATCACTCGCAGAGTTCGAAAAGTTGCGCGCGACGCTTGCCAACACGTCGAGACCCACCAGATCCGCAAGGCGGAAAGTGCCGGTTTTTGGCCAGCCCACCGCCTGGCCGGTCAGGACGTCGATCTCTTCCACATTGAGACCTTGCTCCTGCATGATCTTGAATGTGTTCAGCAGCATGAAGGTGCCGATCCGGTTGGCGATGAAGTTGGCGACATCGTTGGCGGGTACAACGGTCTTGCCCAGTTGACGATCGGCAAACTCCGCTATGGCCGCGACCGCCGCCGTGTCGGTTTCCGGGGTCGCGATGATTTCCAACAGGCGCATGTAGCGAGGCGGATTGAAGAAGTGAGTTCCAAACCACCGCCGCCGTAGCGGGCCGGGAAGCTGAGCCCCGATTTGCGCGACCGGAAGACCGCTGGTGTTGGTGGTAAAGATGGCTTCGGGACCCAGGTGCCCTGCTACCCTGCTGAGCAGGTTGCGCTTGATTTCAAGGTTTTCCGCGACGGCTTCGATAACCCAATCGCAGTCACGGAGTTTGGCCAAGTCATCGTCAAAGTTGCCGATAGCGATACGGCCGGCGATGGATGGAATCGCAAAGGCTGCCGGCTTTGCGCTTTTAAGGTTGTTGAGCGCCTGTGCTGCCAGCTGATTGCGCTCCCCTTTCTCCGGCACCATGTCGAGCAGCAGTACGGGAAGACCCGCATTGGCGATATGGGCGGCGATCCGCGCGCCCATGGTGCCCGCACCCAAAACGGCTGCGCGCCGAATATGGAATTTTCGATTGAGCTGTTTTTCCTGCTCGGCGGGTGTTTCCTGGGCAACGGAATCAGAAACCAGCGGCATGCCTGCTCCTCTGCTGATCAACTGCCCATGCAGAATACTGAACGATGGGTCAGAAAGTCAATTGGGCTGCGTACTACCTTTTGGTACGTTGTCCAGGTTAGGAAAGTTGAATTCAGCCTGACATTTTTGAAGAGAGCTGAAGAAACCGCAGATCCCGCCACTCCACTCTCCATGGAAGCCTCACGCTCCCCCCGGTCATCTCTCAATCCCAATAACCGATCCCAAATGGAAACGCCGCCCTCCCCTTGTCATCCCGAGCGAAGCCGGGGGACCTGCAGTTCTACGGACCTTTCGGGGAAATGTTTCTCTGCTCTCCGACCGGCCCAAATGCAGTGGAAAGATCTGCGGTTTCCTCAGCCCTCACGGACTCTTCTGTTTACCTAGCCCACTGGTCAGAATCCGAGCATATTCGGCGGCGATTTCCTTGGGAGTCAGCTCTCCCTCCGGGCGATACCAGGTGCCGATCCAATTGATGGCCCCGGCAATCGCAAACGAAACCAGCTTAGGATGGCAGGGCCCAATCGAGCCGTCCGCAATTCCCTCCTCGACATACCCGCGGAGAGTCAAGTCCATCCGCCGCTTCATCCCTCGCACTTCGCGACGTGTGGCGGAGGAAAGTTCTGACTCGTCCAACATCGCCACGCAACGGCCAAAGTCGTACGAGACAACCGCCTCCGCATAAGTCTCCACATACATGAAAAGCTTCTGCAAACCGGTTCCCTGGTTCCCACTCGTTTCCTTGAGCAGGTTTTCAATGTAGGCGATCCCTGCCCGGTAACACTCAACCAGGATCTCCTCTTTATTGCGGAAGTAATAATAGAGAGCGGGCTTGGTGATTTTGAGCTGGGTAGCCAGCAGGCTCATCGACGATTTCTGATACCCATGCTCAAGAAATAGATGCGCCGCGGTCCGAAGCACGGCATCGCGCTTGACCTCCATGCTCCGCTGGCGCGCCTGAAAGGCTTTCCAGGGTTCACGGCGGCTCTCCCCAGAGGTTCTTGTCTCCATGCTTTTGGGTTTATTGTACAGGGGATGAACACTGAACTCCGGTCACAGACCATGCTGATTGAGTTACTAGGACGATCCGTCGAAGTAGCGCTGCACCAGCACCCCGCGGCTTCCGAAACGATCCTGTTATTGCACGAAGCATTGGGCTCGGTTCCGTATTGGAAAGACTTTCCGGAAAAGCTCGCCTTGGCCACGGGAGCGAATGTGCTGCTGTATTCCCGGGCAGGTCAGGGAAATTCCGAGGGCCCCATCCCTCTCCGCACCCGCGAGTCTTATCTGCGCGAAGTCAACGACGTGATCCCCGCGCTGCTGGACCATTTCCACGTCGATTGGCCCGTGGTCTATGGACACAGTGAAGGCGCCGGACTGGGGATTCTCTACGCTTCCATATCGCAGCGGGTCAAAATGCTCATTCTCGAAAGCCCATTTGTCATTGCGCAAGAGAGTTCGCGGCGCCATATCCAGAGCATGGCCTCCGCTTACAACGGAAGTCATCTACAGCAGCGCCTGGCCCAGTATCATCAGAATCCGGACGACGTCTTCGACGCCTGGGCTTCGGGAGTAGGTGCGTTTACCGATGGAGAATCTCCCTTCGCAGATTTCCTTGCCCGCATCTCCTGTCCGGTACTGGTCCTCCAGGGCGCAGATGATGCCTTCGGAAGCAAGCGGCATCTGGACGCGATCCTCGCGGCATTGCCACACGCACAGCATGAGCTTTTTCCCGGCACTGGACATTTACCTCACCGGGAGCAAACCGAGGCTGTGATCGAACGGGTCGAGCGCTTCCTGACGAGCGATCCGGTGTAGCGCGCTGGCGCTGAAATTTAGCCTAGCGGCGTATTCTTCTGTGGGAGTAAGCGAGTCTACCTCGAGGTGGGCTCGGTGCAAAATACCTTGATCTCAAGCAGCGCCGTTACCCAGATCCACGGAGCGTCGTCGTAAACAGGGCCGGCGGTTTCTTCCACACCAAATGCTTGTCCTTAGCGAAGAGCAGGAAGACCAAATACCGGGTAAACTTCTCTCGCATTGGAGTAGACAACCTGTTCAATATTTGGTATGCCTCATGATGAAACACGCCCTCTAACCAGTCAAGCAAGTTTCCTGTCGCCACAGTGGATGCAAATCTGCTTAGGCTACTATAGGTAGGAATCGGTAGATCCCGGATGAGCACCAAAGTGCCGAACTCGCTTGCTAACGTGCCGGGCGCCGCCACCGATTCGTCACCTCTTTCCATGGGAGCCTGTTTACGCATCCCCATGATGCGGCGCCTGTGGTACTCGCAAATAATTTCTGTCTTTGGCGACTTTCTCGCTCTTTACGCAGTTATCAGCTACCTGACCTTCAAGCTCCACGCGACGGCCCAGGAGGTCACAGGCGTTCAGATCGCCTTTCTCCTGCCGATTGCGATCCTGGGTTTTTTAGCAGGAGTTTTTGTCGATCGTTGGCCACTCAAGCCGACCATGGTTTGGAGCGATTTGATTCGCGCGCTCCTGGTTCTGGTGCTGCTGAGTGCTTCGAAGCTCTGGCACTTCTACGCTGCGTTAGCCGCTATCAGCATCATCTCGAGCTTTTTTGGTCCCGCCCAGGGAGTCGCCATCCGATTGGCCGTCCCCATTCGCGGCCTTCGTTCGGCAAACTCCCTGATGCAGCAGGTGATGCTGGGCATGCGCATCATTGGCCCCCCCATCGCGGTTCTCCTGGTGGATTCGGTGGGTGCGGCGTGCTGCTACTTCATAGATTCCGCCAGTTTCGTCGTGTCCGCCTGTCTGATCGCGACCATCAAGTTCGTCCGTCCTGCAGAAACCTCGCCGGCGACGCACGCCATTCACCCCCGGCCACCAGGATCCGCACTTGCCCACATCTGGTCCGACATGAAAGAGGGCTTCGCCTTCATCATCCAGGATGCCAGCCTGTTTTTTGTCATCGTTGCGTTGTCCTGTGGAATGTTCGTCATTGGGTGTTTTGCGCCGCTGACTGCGCTCTATGTGCGCGACACTCTCCATGCGTCCAGTAAAGTCTTTGGCATCGCGAGTGCCCTCGTCGGGATCGGAATGGTCGCCGGCATCAACGTACTGACTATCTTCGCTAAAAATATAAAAAACTCGGTCTTGATCTATCTGGGCCTCGCCGGCATCGCGGTCGGTCTTCTGCTGCTGGCCGCAGGGGGCCGTTTATGGTTCCCCTATTTTGCATTTTTTGTCATAGGCTTCGCGTTTGCGGGCATTTTTATTCCTGCCGAGACCACCATTCAGAAGGAGACGCCGCCCTCGCTTATGGGCCGTGTCGGCTCCACGGTTTCCTCCACCATCTATACTGCTCAGATCGCCGGGTTGATCCTCAGCGGTATACTCGCCCAACACATTGGCGTCCGCGAGGTCTTCGTTCTTTGCGCAATTCTGCTGGGTCTTCTTATCGTGGTGGGCCGGCTGTGGATGGAGCCCAAGGGCACTCACGACCCGGCTGGAACGAATCCCCTTAGTAGGTGAGATGACTCTCGATTTTTCCGGCGCTTCATGTTGTTGAAATCCACCTTCCAACCTCCGGCAATTTTCTGGCGCAATCTTGTGGGGGCCTACTGTGTGGGCATCGACCGGTTCGCTCCGATCTCGGTCGTCGCGTGTTCCGATCAAGGGAGAGAACTCGACCTCATTCAGAACGAGACGGGGATCCGCTTCTACACGCTCGAAGAAATCACGCATACGCGGACGGCGCCGGTGGGCCAGCCCAAAGAGTCGGATGAGGAAAGGGGTCTCATCCGAGTGCTCGAGCGCCTGCCCAAAGATCGATACGCGATTGCCTGCCCGGTGCCTTCGCGCATGCTGGATGAATTTGTCCGGGAATCCGGATTTCGATCGGCCTCCGTGCCTTACCATCCAGCAAGCTGGCTGGCGGAGAAAGAGAACTGGTTTCAGGTGTTCCGTGATCTGGGGTTGCCGGGCCTCGCCGGGCGATGGATGCGACTGGCCGAAATGAGTTTTGCCGAGCTTGCGAAGACTATGGGACCGGTGTTCGTGGCGCAGCTTTCCCGAGGGCTATCCGGATCGGGCACGGCAGTGATTCGTTCGGAAAGCGATTATCAACGGGCCGGCGTGCGTTTTGGGGACGCGCTCGCATGGGTTGCCCCCTACATGGCGGGGCCTTCGCTGGTGATGCAAGGCGTGGTGCTCGAACATGGGACCATCGTCGGTTATCCGAGCGTGCAGTTAGTCGGGTACGAGGAGTGCCACGCGCGGCCCGGAACGTTTTGCGGTAACGACTTCTACGCGATCAGCCGAGTGCCATCGGCACTGGTAAACGAGGTGCAGGAGCAGGCGGAGCGCATCGGCAATTGGATGGCCGGTTTCGGCTTTCGCGGCATCTTCGGGATTGACTTTGTGACGGATGCTGAAATGCGAAGCGCGTATGCGGTGGATCTGAATCCGCGATGGCTTGGTTCCACAGCGTTGCTTGCGCAAGCCGAGGAGATTGCGGGACGCACCCCGCTGGCCGCGCTCGATCTCGCGACCCGCTTGGGCGCACTGTCGGAAGAAGAGGGGCTCGCACTGGGGGCCCAGTGCCGGGAACCAGTGGAAGGATGCCAGCTGATCCTGTTTCCGAACGGCGGGGAATGGGTGGAGGTACTGGACAGTCCGCGGCCAGGAATTTTTTCTAGCGAGGGCGGCAAGGTGCAGTTTGTTCGAGACGGAATCCGGTTGGGCGACTGCCAACGGAAATCGGAGTTTCTGGTGACGGCGGGGATCCCGCGGCCCGGTTTGCGGGTTCAGCAAGGGTCGCAAATGATGCGGCTTTTCAGCCGTGCCCCGGTGCTTGAACCTGGAGGCGCAAAGCTGCTCCCGTGGTGTCGCCAGGCAATCGAAGAGCTATATTCCCTGACGCCTGTGGCTCCGATTTCCGTAGCGAACTAATCCAACATCCTGTCTTGTTCCTTTAGCCAGCCTCGGCGGCTAAACAAGCCACGACTTTAGAGGCTGCAGAAAAACGTAGGCTTCGTATCGGGCCACGACTTTAGCCGGGCCGTTAAGTTTAAAAATGATGGACTTTAGAGCCTCTGTGAGAACCAGAGAAACGCAGTCTGCGCGCGACCGGAATTAAAGGACCAAACAGAACCTGATGGGTGCAGACTCTAAAGCCCGCCTCGTTTTTTGCCCTGTGCGGCAAGACTAAAGTCGTGCCCTGATAAAAAAACATGAGTCTTGTCGCAACCTGTTTAGCCCATTACTCCTCATGCCAAACATGCAGGCTTCTTGTCAGAAAGACAGCAACTAAAACTCGGCCGGTTTGGCGATGTAGACCTCGAAGCCCATCGAGGCGGGACCTTCCTCGGGCGCAAAGATCTGGGAGTGAGCGCCTATCCCCGCACCTTCCAGAAAACCTCTCACTTCCTTCACCGTGTATTTCTCACTGAGATCATTGCTGGCAAAGCCGGCAGCGCGGCGACGGCGGATGAACTCCTCAAGCACTTGCGGATTCGGGTCTCGCCGCGGCTCATGGAGCATCGCAATACCGCCCCGCTTCAGGATGCGGTAGATCTCACGGAATGCCTGCACCGGATCGGCCCAATGATGGATGTTCGACCGGCTGAGAACATAATCCGCGTAGTCGCCGCGGTAAGGCAGCCGATGAACATCACACTCATCCAGGCGAATGCGGTCCGAAAGTCCTGCAAAGGTTACAGCCTCCTCTGCCGTGCGGATCATGTCAGCAAAGAGATCTGTACCAATAAAGGTGGCATCCGAGTACTCGGGCTTTTCCGCAAGCCTTATCAGCAGGACCGCTGTCCCAGTGCCAATGTCAACGACGACCCGGCCCGCCGGGGACGATGTATAGACTTGGGAGAACCGGCTAAGCAGCAACTCATCCCAAGGCCCGGTCGAGGTGGAAATGTACTCGTGATACTCCTGCGCGGACATCGCGACGTGCAAATTTTCCCTCATACGGCAGCTCCCACTTCCACCGGCACATTGGCCTCCAGCCAAATATAGTCGAGATCTGCGGCGATCTCAGGACAGGAATCGCCCGCGAGCAATCGGATCCGCGCCCGCTCGGGAAGCGCGGCCAGCAACTTTTCCCTACGGTGGTGATCGCTGCCGTCTCCGATGGCGTACCGCCCCATTTCAAGAGCCAGGTTGTCGAGCAGCATGGTGTGCTTACGGAGCACCTGCCGCAGATCGTCGTCGGTGCGCTCGACCGCCAGGTTGCGGTGCAGGTAGTCATAGAGAAAAGGAATCTTCTGCAAATCGATATACCGCGCCTGCCACTGGGTGTGCTCGACCTCATTCCAGGCGCGCAGAAATACCTGCATGACGCGGTTCAACGACAGCATCGGCTGCCAGAGCGGAAGGCTGGAGGTAAGAAATTCGAAGTCAACCAGCTTACCGCGGAAGAAGAGCAGGGCAATGTTGCTCCAGTAGGCAGCGAAATCCCAGACGATCTTGGCCGCCATCACCTGTGCATTGCCCATGATCGGGTATTGATTCTCGTAGAGAGACAGGAACGATTCATAGGTGGAGAGGTATGCGCGGTTGTAAAGTTCCGTGCGGCGCGTCAGATTCTCGCCGGCGAAATCACGGCAGATAAGATCGGTGATGTAGCCATTGCCGAAGGCGATGAAGTCGCTGCCCGGGGAAAAAAGCGGATCGGTGAACGGACCCGCATCTCCGGCAAGACACCAACGATGCTGCGAATAGACACGGGTCGCATGGTGGGCAAACCCTTTGATGGTCAGAAAGTCCTGCAGCTTATCTTGTCTGGCTTCCACTGCCCGCGCACACTGCGGCTCAAACCGGCGGAGCCAAGCAAGCGCACGCTCGAAGGTGTTGATTTCGTCGACGGGATGGAAGCGGGCATCAGCCACGATGCCGACGCTGGTAGAGCCGCCCGCAAGCCGAATCAACCATACCCAATACCCTTCGCCCATCAGGTGGGTAGTGCTCAAGGAGCGAGGGGCGTTGGGAACCTGAGCCTGCCACTCCGGATCATCGTGCCATTCTTCAACGGCGATCACGTCTTCTATACGAAACCAGGCAGCATTCGCGTTGTGCCCGGTTTTCTTGTCCAGATTCAGCCGCTTGCGCAAAATGCCCGTCCGGCCTGCTGCGTCCACCAGCCAGCGGCTGGTCACTTCAAACTTTGCATCTGCCGTTTGCACGGCAACCGTGTGCGGGGCCATCGCCTCGTTGCTTACCGCCACATCGCGGATCGACGCATTCTCGTGAACGGTTACCCCGCGCACCAGGCACTCTTCCATCAGATGGTTCTCGAACCGCCCTCGATCAAGCTGATAGCCGGGCACGTGGGGGAAGAAAGTAGGGCCCGCCTCCACCCGCTCGGTCAGGCTTTGATTTCCGTTCGCGGTGAAAAAGAAGCGCAGACCCAGCTTTTGTAGCTGGTGCTGATTCATATGCGCCTTCATGCCGAGCACATTGGCAAAGTAATGAGCTCCGCTCTCGGAACTGGACTCGCCCACCTTGAATGCCGCCTCGGGCACCGGGTGCTGATGCTTATCAATGACCAGGACGCTTGTTTCGGGACGCCTATTTTTGATCTGGATAGCCAGGGAGAGGCCGGCGAGGCCGCCCCCCAGAATCGTAACGTCAAACTCTGGGTTCATGCGATTCTCCATTACGGCTTGGGCCATGAGTGGGGAGTGACCGCAAGGTCACGGCAAATATCCTTGATCGAAGCGCAGCCGCATAAGGCCATGGCTCCGTCAAACTCCTCGCGGATCATATCCAAAACCATACCAACTCCATGCTCGCCGTCAATCGCCAGCCCCCAAAGAATAGGGCGGCCCATCAGAACGGCGTCGGCGCCCAACGCCAGCGCCTTCACGATATCCGTTCCCCGGCGAATGCCTCCATCCAGCAGCACCGCGCACTGATCGCCCACAGCCGCGACCACCTCTTCCACAACGCGTAAAGTGGCGGGGGCCGTGTCGAGTTGACGGCCGCCATGATTAGAAACAATGACGCCACGTACGCCATGCTGGGCGGCCAGCGCCGCGTCATCGCCGCGGACCACGCCCTTCACCAGCACGGGAAGGCTGGTCAACGAACACAGCCATTGCACGTCCCGCCAGGTAAGCGACGGGTCCAGCTTGTCGGCGAACGACCACTGGTTCAAATTCGGCATGGAGCGGGGCAGGCGGTCCATCCGGCGCGGAAGCAGGTTGCGCACCAGTAAATTCCGGGGAAGCTCGAAGTGATTGCGAAGATTGCGCTCCTGGCGGCCAAAGCAAGGCGAATCGACGGTGAGTACCAACGCAGAACAGCCGGCGCGTTCGGCGCGCTTCACCAGGGCCTGCACGGCATTCCGGTCTTTCTGTAGATAGAGCTGCAACCACACGGACCCGCCCGCTTCGGCTACGTCTTCCACGGCGGAATTGGACAGCATACTAAGGATCATGATCGTGCCCGCAGACGCGGCGGCGCGGGCAGTTGCGATCTCAGCCTCAGGATGCGCCAGGCCCTGAAAAGCCATGGGAGGAACGAGCACGGGAAAACGTATAGATTGCCCGAGAACGCTAGTGCCGCAGTCACGATTGCTGACCCCGCGCATCACCCGGTACCGGAGCGAAACGGCCTCATAGGCCGCTCGATTTTCCCGTAGGGTGATCTCGTCCTGCGCCCCGCCCGAATAGTAGTCCCAAACCATGGCGGGCAGCTTGGCCTGCGCCATCGCCGCCAAATCAGCAAGGTTGACGGGATTTAGTTCAGCAGGAACCATCATCGAGTAAACGAAACCGAGTTTAGTGTGATAAAAAGTTAAGCAAAGGCTTCCAGTATAGTAAAGTTCGCTCCATAAATCTGCCAGAGGGATTCGGATAAATGGGCGTTAAACGGCGTGCCGCTGCACAGGCAATGGTGCAGCACATTCGGCGTGCGGGAACTGTCTTAGTTTCCGATACCACACTACGCGACGGAGAGCAGGCTCCGGGTGTGGATTTTCTCCCCGACGAAAAGGTCGCCATTGCCAAAGCACTGGAGAGGATTGGGGTGCATTCTATCGATGCCGGCTTTGCCGCGGCATCGCCCGACGATTTCCAATCGCTGCGCATGATTGCCCGCGCCGCCGGAAACATCATGGTGATGTCACTCAGCCGGATGGTGCCGGGCGACATCGACGCCGCGGATCAGGCGCTGGCTGGCCGCCCCGCGCACCGGCGCGGAGTGAGTCTCTTTCTCGGGGTGAGCCCATCGCACCGCGAATTCAAATTGCGGAAGACTCAGGATGAAGTGGTGGCCATGATCGAGAGCGGGGTCCAGTACGCTTCCGAGCGCTTCCAGGTAGTCGCGTTTGCCCCCGAGGACGCGAGCCGCACCGAGCCCGAGTTTCTTTGCCGCTGCTATCGAGCCGCCATCTCGGCGGGGGCAACGAGCGTCGCATTTCCGGATACGGTGGGGATTCTGACTCCGGAAAAGACCTGCGAGCTCATAAGGCTCATCCGCACCGAAGTGCCCGAACTGGATCAGGCGCTGCTGGCGGTGCACTTTCATAATGACCTTGGCTTGGCGGTGGCGAATACGCTGGCCGCCGTTTCCGAGGGTGCCGACGTGGTGCAATCTACGATCGGCGGCCTGGGAGAGCGGGCCGGTAACGCCGCCATGGAAGAAGTGGTGCTGGCCCTGCGGCTGCACGCTGCGCAGTATGGCCGGGACACCAAAATCGACCTCAGCCGTATGACAGAGTTGGGGCGATTGGTAGCCAATGCAACCGGCATCTCACCCGCCCCCACCAAGCCCGTATTCGGGGCCAATATTTTTGCGACAGAAGCCGGGGTCCATCAGGATGGCATTCTGAAGCACGCGGAATCCTATTTGCCGTACGCGCCGGAAATGGTCGGCCATCACGAAGGCATACGCCTGGTGCTGGGCAAGCACAGCGGTAAACGGGCGGTGGCGCATCGCCTGCAGCAATTGGGTATCCAGATCGATGAAGTCGGAGCAGAACGTCTGTTGGAGCAGATCAAGCAACTGCCGCGCCCTTCCGACGCGGATGATGACAAAACACTCGTTTCAATGGCGGAACAATGTTTAATGACCCGGAATTGACGTTCGACACCCGATGCCTGCATGCAGGCCAGAAACCCGATCCTGGTACCGGAGCCAGGGCCGTGCCCATCTTTCAGACCAGTTCGTACGTCTTCCAGGACACCGCGCACGCGGCCGCACTCTTCAACCTTGAGGAATCCGGGAATATCTACACCCGCATGGGCAATCCCACGACCGCCGTGTTCGAGGACCGAATGGCGTCCCTCGAAGGCGGCGTAGGTGCGTTAGCCGTATCGAGCGGGCAGGCGGCCCAGGTGTTAGCAACAACCACGCTGTGCGAGGCGGGGGATGAGTTCGTCTCGGCGTCCACTTTGTATGGCGGTACCTTCACACTATTTGATGCGACTCTTCGCAGGTTCGGGCTAACGCCGGTGTTTGTAGATCCGGACAATCCGGAAAACTTCCGCAATGCGATCACCAGCAAAACCCGGTTCCTGTATGCAGAGACCATCGCCAACCCGCGCATGAACGTGCTCGACATCGAGCGGGTGGCCGAGATTGCTCACGAAGCACGAATTCCTCTGATCATCGACAACACCTTCGCTACTCCATTTCTGTGCCGGCCGATAGAGTTCGGGGCCGATATCGTGGTGCAATCAGCGACCAAATTCATCGGCGGTCATGGCACCAGTATCGGCGGCGTCATTGTCGATGGAGGTAAGTTCTCCTGGAAAGACTCCGATTGCCCCCAGATGAACAAGCCAAGCCGTGGCTACCATGACATGGTTTTCGGTGACCGTTTTGCAGACGTTGCCTTTCTCACTAAGTGCCGAATCGAAGGACTTCGCGATTTAGGACCCTGTCTAAGTCCATTTAATGCATTCCTCTTCTTGCAAGGACTGGAAACTTTAGGACTGCGTATGGCCAGACACGCGGAGAATGCGCAGGCGTTGGCGGAATATCTGGAACGGCATCCATTCGTGGAGTGGGTGAAGTATCCCGGCCTGGCGTCGAGTCCCTATTACGAACTGGGACAGAAGTATCTGCCCAAGGGATGCGGAGCTGTACTTACATTTGGTATCAAGGGCGGCATGGCTGCCGCCAAAGCGTTTATTGAAAGCGTGGAAGTCTTCTCGCACCTGGCGAACATCGGGGATGCCAAGAGCTTGGTGCTGCATCCCGCCAGCACGACGCATCAGCAGCTCCCTGCATCCGATTTGGAGGCCGCGGGTGTGGGGCAAGACATGATTCGCGTGTCGGTTGGCCTGGAAGGGATTGAGGATTTGGTTCGCGATGCCGGTCGTGCGCTCGAGGCTTCACAGAAGCCGCGAGTGCAACAACGCGGAGATCGTAATTTCGTGAAGCAAAAACTGAGAGAGGTTTTGGCGAACGAACGCGGGCGTTGGGGCCGCGTCACGTCACCGAGTAAGTAGCCATCAAAACTTAACAATAACTGTGGAGTTCGCAGGTTGACACCCCGCTTACGGCTATGACAATATGAACCCTGCTGACCGCCCGTTATCAAAATCCACATCGAAAAGAGGAGGCATATGCTGCCTTGGATAATTAGTAAATGGAGTTGGAAAAGCTTCGCTGTTGGTGCTGGCGCAGCCCTCTTTGGTGGAACCATTGCCCGCCCGGCTTTGGTTCATGCAGTGAAGGTAGGCATGGATGTGTCCGACTACGCGGCCGGCACACTCGAGCAAGCAAAAGTCCAAGTGAGCAAGGTCCGGCAAGAGGCAGCTGGCCTTCGCGGTGCGGCTGCGCCGTCGGGCTATTCTGAGCTTGTATCTGAGATACAGAAGCTGCGCGAAGAGCTCGCGTCCGCCAAGAGCACTTTTAGCAAAGCCTGAGCGGCGTCTAGGCTACCCCGATGGCAAGTGGCCTACAAATCACAATTCGATCCTCCGTCGCAGGACGCTTGCGTTTTGAAGTTTCTTCTTTATTAGATAAAGAGCTGCTTTGTGCGTGTTTCGATCAGGAGTTAGCGCGAGAGCCGGGTGTGGTTTCGGTATCTGCGAACCCCATCACCGGGCGCGTCCTCCTCACCTACAAGCCTCCGTTCTCTTTAGCTTCTCTTGATACCGTCATCCGGCGCGCACTGGAGCAGGCAGTGTGCGTCGCCGCGGCTCCGCGCAAGCCTTTAAAGGAACCCCATCCGCTAGTTCAGTTGCACGGTCTTACCCATCGTCACCAGGGGCAGGTCCTGCTCGCGCTGGTGGTGGCATTCGTAAACCGGCTTTTCGAAACCGCGCCGGGTGCGATGATCGGCGCCGCGACGGATGTCGTTACCGGAGGTAAGGGCGCAAAGTTCTGGAAGCGTCTGGGATTTCTTACCGTCCGTTCGCAACTGTACGCTTTGGGCAGCGTCTGCTTGGTGGTGTGGACGCTCGACTCCCTGATGAGCTACCTGCACCGAGTAACTTCGGCGCGGTTGGCGCAATCGGTGAAAGATGATCTGCGGGACCGGGTGTACCAGCATTTACAAACGTTGGACGTAGGACAACTGGAGCGGAAGCCGGTCGCTAACTGGACGAACTTGTTCAGTACCGATATCGACCAGGTCGGATCGTTCATTGAATCCGGTATCGATCCCCTGTTCACGATCGTGACCAACAGCCTGATCGTATTCTCTACGTTTCTGCGCAATTCTCCTGCCCTGTTCGGCGTCCAATTGGCGATCCTTCCCGGACTCTACTTGGTCTCCAGCTATATCTTGGGACCGATCCGGCAGAGTCACATGACAGCCAAAGAGCGCAGTGACGCGCTGGCGGCTGCCTTGCGTGTCAACGTTTCCGGCATCTCGACCATTTCCGTCTTCGGCACGCAGGATTTGGAAGCAGACCGCATTCGCACTCTGTCTGACTTATCACGATCCGCCGAGGTACATCGGGCTGAGTTGACCGCTGCCTTTGTCCCAGCGATCCAGATGGTGGTGGGCTTTGGATTTCTCTCCACGTTAATCTGGGGCGGCAAGCTGGCGCAGAAGGGAAAGATCTCCATCGCCTCGTATCTCCTCATGGGCTCCAGTTCCCTTCGCCTGATGGTGGCTTTGGGAACCTTGGCCTCAAGCCTGGCGCAATACCAGCGGACCATCCTCTCCATCGATAGGATTCTGCAATTCATGAAACTGCGGCCGGCGCTGATCGATGGTCCCCACGAGCCGATCCCGGCTCACCCGGCGGAGATTTCCTTTGAGGATGTGTCGTTTGAGTACGTGCCCGGCCAGCCGGTCCTGCGCAATCTGAGCCTGAAGATTGCTGCCCAGCGCACCACAGCCATCGTTGGATTCACGGGCGCCGGAAAAACCACGCTCATCAAGCTGATTTTGCGCTTCTACGATGCGAATGCTGGCGTCATCCGCATCGACGGCGTAGATATCCGCGATATGAAGCTCGACAACCTACGGGAAATGATTTCGCTCGTGCCCCAGCAGATCTTCTTGAATGCGGGAACGGTCCGGGAAAACATCGCGTACGCAAAGTCCGATGCCCCGATGGACGACGTGGTGAAGGCGGCCAAAGCTGCGCATGCCGATGGGTTCATTCAAAAATTGCCGTTGGGGTATGAGACTCGCGTGGGGGACAATGGGAAGAGCTTGTCCGGCGGGCAAGAGCAGCGAATCGCGATCGCGCGGACGATTTTGGCCGACCGTTCGAATCTGTTATTCGACGAAGCTACGTCCGCAATCGATTACGAAACCGAAGCAGCCATCCAGCGAGCACTTCAGGAAGTTATGGGAGACCGGACAACCGTGCTTGTGGCGCATCGGCTTTCTACCGTCCGGCATGCCGACTGGATCTACGTGCTTGATAAAGGGACCGTCGTGGAAGAGGGCCGTCATGAGGATCTGGTCCGCAAAAAAGGACTCTATTCGCGGCTATGGAGAATTCAGACTGGGGAGAACCCCTCAGCACGAACTCCGAAACCCAACTAGCACGTTTGAGAGGAGAGAACGCGGATGTTCAGTCTTTTTGTGGGAATCGCCACCGGCTTCACACTATTGCTTAACGGCCAGAAGGTACGCCTAGGGATTGTGCGCGCCGTCTTAACCGGCAGCGAAATGGCAAAAGAAGCGGGCAAGGAAACCCGTCGCCTGACGACCAGGATGATGGAAGACATCGAGGATGCAGTGGCTGAAGTGAAAGCCGAAAAAGCTCAGGCCGGCTCTGACCAGCAAAGCATGGCGGACTTGGTCGGGCAGTTGCGGGAGTTACGCTCCGAGATTGCTGCGCTGGAACCCAAGATAAATACGGTACAGTAAATCTACCGAAAGCGTTGACCGAAGAGTGACTGAAGCAGCCAAGCCGAAAAAAAACCTTCGCACTCTCTCCCCAGGTGAGATTGCCGCGTTGCTTCCGCAGGCTGCGCCGTTCCTGATGGTAGATCGCGTGACGGAGTTAGAGCCTGGCCGCCGCGGCAAAGGCATTCGAAACGTAACCGCGAACGACGCTTCCATGTTGGGTCATTTTCCGGGAAGACCGATTATGCCGGGTGTGTTGATAGTGGAATCTTGTGGGCAGTTGGCGGCGCTGGTGTGCGCCACGGAAGAGCCGGCGGTGACGGATGCGAATGCCCGGGCTCCTCTTCCTGCCGGAGGCGAAGAAAAGCTTTCGATTCTGGCCATGATTGAGCGCTTCAAGTTCCTCCGCAAGGTATTTCCCGGGGACCAGATGATTCTCGAGGCGGAAATTGGGAAAAGATTTCAAGACATGATCCGGATCGTCGTCAGCGCGCGTGTAGGATCGCATCTGGTTGCGGAAGGCGTGTTGTTGGCGACACGGGGATAACATAAACAGAGGAGAGACCTGCGTGAATATCCAGACCAGGGCGATCGTTGAACATCGCAGAGAACTAACCGAACGCATCAAGAGCGTGCTGATTGAAAGACTGGACCTGAACCTGCTGCCGAACGAGATTACCGAAGACGCACCTTTGTTTGGCATGGGCTTGGGTCTCGACTCTATCGACGCCTTGGTGCTGATTGTGGGTATCGAGGATGAGTTCGATGTCACCGTCGAAACCACTGACCATCACGTCTATCGGTCGATCAATACATTGGCTGACTACCTGATGACCACGGCTGAAAAAGCTGCTCCAGCCTCCGCGGTGTACGATGCCTAACAGCCCACTACACGACGTGTTTGCCGCGTACGGCGCAATTTTTGAAGACCGCGCAGGGTATGCCGTGGCGGTTAGGACGTTAGGCGCGGAAGAGGAAGCGAACGCGATTCGCAACGAGGTCGGTCTCTGGGATAACTCGGATATCGGCAAGATTCGACTCAAGGGCGACGGCGCGCGAGAACTGCTGGACAAGACCGTGAGCGGCAACATTGAAGGTTTGCCGGAAAATGCCATCCGTTACACGCTGGTGCTGGATAGCGACGGCAAGATCATTTCCGACGTCCAGGTCTACAACAACTTCGGTGAATATATTGTGACCTGCGCAGCTTCACGCAAGCAGCGCGTCCTTGAGGCGCTCGCAAGCCAGAATGTGGATGGGCTGGAGATTGAGGACATCTCCGACAAGTATGCAGCCATCTGCATTGAAGGGCCGAAGGCGTGGAAGATTTCGGCACTCTTTGCCGATCTCGACCTGCGCAGCCTGCGGCTGCTGACGTTCTCGGATTGCGTCGCCGGCGGAGCCAAAGGGCTGCTGGCCCGTATCGGCTACTGTGGCGAGTTTGGATACATGCTTCTGGTGGCGCCCGAAGCAGCTGTGCCGGTGTTTGAGCAACTGCGGAAGCTGGTTCCCGAAGCTGTGTTATGTGGACGCGACATTCAAGATTTGCTGCGTCTCGAAGTCCGGTCCTTCAATCTGGACAAAGACGTGCCCGATGAGGCAAGCCCTCTGGAAGCAGGTTTGCACTGGATGATTGACTTCCACAAGGCGGAATTTCCGGGACGAGAACGACTGGTCAAAGAAAAGGACGACGGCATCACCCGCAAACTGGTGGCCTTCGAGCTGGCGAAGCCTCAGGCTGGCTCGGCACTGACCGCAGTGCTTGACGGAGACGATACGATCGGCCAAGTGGTGAATTTCGACTATTCAAGCCGGCGTGGCCGTACGATCGGCTTGGCTTATTTGGATGAAAGCTATGGCTGGCCCGGAGTGGATCTAGAAGTGGACTCCGAAGTGGGAGTCCTTCCCATACGAACTGTATCCGCGCCGTTTGTGCTTACAGAAAGCAATCGGGTCCAGATTCCGTAGCAGGACAGCTTTGGAAGGGTACGGGCTTCAGCCCGTACGTAAACACCTCCAAACCGGATCGGCTTTAGCCGCTGAGGGACGCTCCCTCCGCGGCTAAAGCCGACTCTTCTTAATGACCTGAACGTAGGGGCTGAAGCCCTACCCTTTCTGAGTGTTAAGGTGCGTATGTCTACCGTAGCTACCCGGCGTGTCGCAATTACTGGATTGGGCGCAATCACGGCACTCGGTAATACCCGAGAAGCAACCTGGCGCCGCCTGATTACAGGGGAGTGCGGCATTGCCAAGATCCGCGCTTGGAACACTGACAACTACGCCACCAACATAGCCGGAGAAATCCAGGACTTCGACCCGGCGCAGCATTTCTCCGGCAAGCGACTGCGGCGCCTCGACCGCTGCCACCAGTTGGCGATCGTCGCATCGCGCGAAGCACTGGAAGACGCAGGACTCCGCCAGGACAGCGTCGACCCAACGCGGGTGGGAGTCATCGTCGGAAGTTCGCTCGGGGGCATGCTTTCCGGCCAGCAGTTCGATCGCGAAATTGTTCGCAGGGGTCGCTATCGGGGACATGTTCTCTTCAACCATCCCCTGCACGTGTGCCTGGATGAGTTGACCGCGGAATTCGGATTTTTGGGCCCGCGGTCCGTAATCTCTACCGCATGCACGGCCTCGACGATTGCACTCGGCTACGCCGCGGATGTGATCCGCGCAGGCAAGGCAGATGTCGTTCTCTCCGGTGGAATCGATCCGCTGTCGGAGTTTTCCTTCGCCGGATTCTCCAGCATGAAGAACGTGTCATCGTTTCCATGTGCGCCCTTCAGTGAACCCATCGGTCTCACCACCGGCGAAGGCGCCGGCATGCTGGTGTTGGAAGATATGGACCGGGCGCTGGCGCGTGGAGCCCGTATCTATGCGGAACTCGTGCATTACGCGCTCTCCGCCGATGCCTATCACCCAACCTCTCCGGACCCGACGGCTCAGAACCAGAAGCGCGCCATGCTGGACGCCTTGCGCGGCGGAAATATCCACGTCGATGAAGTGAATTATGTGAATGCGCACGGCACCGGAACCTCTGGGAATGACCAGACCGAAACCCGGGTGCTGAGCATGGTGTTCGGCGCGCGGGTACAGGAAATTCCGGTGTCTTCCGTCAAAGGCGCGCTTGGCCACACGCTGGGTGCGGCGGGCGGAGTGGAGGCTCTGATAACGGCAATGGCCGTGTACCACGGGGTGGTTCCGCCAACGGCAAACTTCACCACCGCGCGGGACGGATGTCCGCTGGACTACGTGCCCAACGAGGGACGGAAGCAGCCGGTAACCGTTGCTGTGTCGCAGAATTTCGCCTTTGGCGGGAACAATGCGGTGTTGCTGTTAGCGCGTCATGACCGGCCCGAGCTCAGACCCTTACAACTTGCCTCTCGCCGAGTCGTGTTGACGGGTCTTGGAGTGGTAAGCCCCTTAGGATGCGGCACCGCCGATTTTCTCGCAGCGCTGCGCGCCTGTCGCAATGGCATCCAATCGACGCCTGCTTCCGAAGGAAGTCCGTTTGGCCCGCATCAAGCTGGAATGGTGTGCGGGGACAGCTTGGCCCGCGCGATAAAAAATCGACCACGGCGCGTCGATCGTTTGGGACTCTTTACCATCGCCGGCTCTGAACTTGCACTCCACGACGCCGGCATAAGGGTGACACGCGACAACGCGGAGCGGATTGGCATCATCGTGGGCACAGCGTTCGGACCGGTACAAAGCTGCAAGGTATTTCATCGCGAAGTGGCGCTCGACTGCCCGCAAAAGGCGAATCCCGCGATCTTTCCCAATACAGTGGTCAATGCCGGTGCGGGCTTGGCCGCGATCAATCTCCGGGTACGCGGACCGAATGTGGCCATGAGCCTCGGCCAGGCATCAGGCTTGGCCGCGGTGGCCTACGGCTACGAGTTAATAAAGTCTGGTGCGGCGGATGTGATCATCGCCGGAGGCGCGGAAGAGTTGGAGCCATACCTCTGGGAGAGTTTCGCAGCGACCAGACTGGTGGCGCCCTATCAGGGAGGCTGGGAGCTCTCTTGCCCCTTCGACCAACGCCGCAGCGGAATGGTGCTGGGTGAAGGCGCAAGCTTCCTGGTACTCGAAAGTGCGGAGTCGGCAGAAGCGCGGGGCGCGCGCGTTTACGGCGAACTGCGCGGATATCACAATTGCGCCGACCGGCCGCTGGAGAAGGGATGGGATCCTTCGGGCGAAGGCATGGAACGCGCCATGCGCACCGCGCTCTCCATGGCCGAGCTGGAACCGTCAGACATTGGATATGTGGGTGCAGCGGCAATGTCGCATCCGCAGCACGATGCGATCGAGGCTCGCGCCATCGGAAATGTGTTCGGCCCTCGCGGCGTGCCGGTCGGAGCGTTGTCATCGCTGGTCGGTGTTTCCGCAGCCACCGGTCCGATGATATTGGCTGCTTCCCTGCTGGGCATGAATTCCGGTTTCCTGCCGGCAGGCATTAACTATGAGCGCCCAGATGCAGCATGCGACTTGGATGTAGTCGCAGGAGAAATTCGCCCGGGGACAATGAAAGCCGTCATGGTGAACTCAGCTTCGCTGCGCGGCAGCAACGTCTCGGTCATCGCCGCTCATTGCTAGCGTACTATCCCTGAAGTTCGTTGAAAAAGTTTCTTTGGCTTTGTATCAGGGCACGACTTTGGAGGCTGCGGAAAATTCATGCTTTGTAACAGGGCACGACTTTAGTCGTGCCGTAAATGCTTGGAAAAATGATGGGCTTTAGCCCCTGAGGCCGTTCTTCGGCGTGTCGAATTTCAATGAACTTCAGGGACATCACACTAGCGCCGCACGGACTCCACGAACTACGGAAGATGCTGTGTTTTCCTCAGGCCGTACCGGGGGCTAAAGAGTCTGCGAGAGAACTCTACCCTGGATGGCTCAACCCACCGGCACGGCGAATAAACGTGGCCAGCGACTGCGGCGAATTCACCGAGTGAATCGTGCGTCTGCGGTCGATGCCGAGTAACAGGCCCGTAAGCACGCGGCCCGGTCCCACTTCCACAAACTCCGCGTCGGGGTAATCGCGGATCATGTTGCGCATGGTTTGCACCCAGAGAACCTGGGAATCGAACTGACGCACGAGGTTTTCCCGAATACTGACGCCCGATCTTGTAGGTTCGGCAGTTACATTCGCGTAAAGATCCACCTGCGCATCCTGAAAACTAAAAGCTTGCAGCGCCTCCTCGAACAAAGGGCGACTGGAGGACATTAACGGGCTGTGCCAAGCCCCGCTCACCGGGAGCCGTTTGACCGTGCGCGCGCCCGCCCGGCTGGCGCTACTTTCCGCTCGCTCCAGGGCAGCAAGCTCACCGGACAATACAACCTGGTCATCGGAATTAACGTTGGCGACCGTGAGCACGCCCGCGGCTTCGTCCACAATCTCTTGAAGCTGGGCTGAGCTAAGTCCCGACACCGCCGTCATCCCCCCGGGACTTACAGACGCAGCGGCCGCCATGAGTCTGCCCCTGGTCTCCGTAATCTTCAACAGATCCGCAAATTCGAACACGCCCGCTGCATAAGCAGCCGAGCACTCTCCCAAGCTGTGGCCCGCAACGGCTGCAGCTTGAAAGCCCCGCTCGCGAAGCGCCTCCAAGCAAGCGGCATTCACCACACTTACTGCGGGTTGAAGATTTTCAGTAGCCTCCAGGCTCTTCGCGCTGCCGGCGAAGATTCGTTCGGTGATCGTGGAGCCTGCCCGGTCAAAGATACGGCGGCATTCGGGTAGGTCACGATAGAGTTCCCATCCCATCCGGTGGGTCTGCGACCCTTGACCAGGAAAGAGAAAAATATATCTCATGGCAGACCGGCGAGTATGCGCGCGGCGCGCGGGCTAAGCACCCCTTGCGCGACCGCCGGGAGCAGCTCCGGGGAAATGCTTTGCATGACCAGGTGAGGATCTTCCCCATATTGCGGCAGCAACGCTCCAAACCCGCAACCAGCTTCCACCAGCCGCTCAACCACGGAATGAATGTCACCGGAGAGCGGCAACACCACGTGAATGAGATCGACGAAACCGTTCCGGTAGTGGCGCAGCAGGTCAACCACGGCATCGGGAGTGTCCGAGCCCGTTTCCTCGACCACGATAGAAGCAATCCCGCGCATAAAGTCGACGCGTGATCTCACTTTGCCCGTGGCCGCGGGAGGCGTTGCCGGGACATACTCCACGGCCAAACGAAAATCTTTGTAAATTTCGCGAATCAGTTCCTCAAATCGATCCGGCACGGTAACCGTTTGCAGCGGTGTCTTTGTACGAAAGGGGCGGACAGATACGGTCATGGTCCGGCGCAGGTTGCGGTTATGCTCAGTGGATGCCCCCGGCGTCCTCTGCCCGGGGCGAGTGCGGAGCTGCCGCTGCCAGCCGGGAACGTAGCCAAGATACACCCCGGCGATGATGAAACCCATTTTCTGAGACAGACGTTGGGTGAGTTGGTGCTCGGTCACCTCCAGGGAATAAGCTGTGCGCAGGCCCTGCTGATCGGCAAGCATGAACAACTCTTGGCGGAGCGCGTCCAGGAATTGCTTCAAAATGTTGCCGCTGGCTGACTCGGAAAGATCAGCGTCGAGCAGCAGTTCGCCGATTTCGATGATCCGTCTCCCGGGGAGGCCAAAGGACAGCAACAGCAGACCATGAACAGAACCGGAGGGGGAAACACAAACGAAACCCGAGTAGTTGTCGAGGATTCGCGTAGGATCGTAGATCGACGTGTCCGTATAGGTGTACCCGAACATCCGGTACATAAATTCCGGCACACCCGATCTGTTACCTGGAGAGATTGGAACTACTTTCCAATTCATGGGGAGTCAGCGGGACAGGCCTCCGTCAACGACGATCGTCTGGCCTTGAATGTAAGAGGCGGCATCGGAAAGCAGAAACACGATAACCTCCGCGATCTCTTCCGCCGTGCCCGCGCGCTTGAGCGGAACCTGTTGCAGGATGGCCTGCCGCTCTTTCTGTGGGATCGCCGAGAACATCTCGGTGTCCACCGCGCCTGGAACCACAGCATTCACACGGATCTGGTGGGGCGAGGATTCCCAGGCCAGCGACTTGGTGAACGCGATGATGCCTGCCTTGGTGGTGGCATAGTTGCACTGCCCCGCCGTCCCCGTAAGTCCAGAGGTCGAGGATACGTTCACGATGCGACCGTAGCGTTTGCCCATCATCATCCGGATGGCAGCCCGGCTGCAGAGATAGAGGCCGGTAAGGTTGGTGTCGATGACTGCCTGCCAGTCCTGCAAAGACATCATGCCGAGATAAGCGTCGCGCAGCAGGCCGGCGTTGTTGATAAGCATGTCGAGGCGGCCATCGCGCTTGCGAATAGTGGCGAACATTTGCGCCACATCGGCCTCTTCGCGAACCGAGGCGCGAATGGTGAGGCCATCGCCGCCTGCTTCACGGATGGAAGCGAGCACACGTTCCGCGTCGGCCTCTCGGCTGTTGTAGTTGATATAGACGAAAGCCCCGTGCCGGGCCAGGGCGCGACAGGTGGCAGCGCCAATGCCACGGCTGCCGCCCGTTATTAAAGCAGTTTTTTGGGCGAACATCCCCATAGTTGCAACCGAGATCATAGCAGGATCGGAAATGGCGTTCTAGGTAAATAACCAGTTCCAGCTTGCACCAAGCGCGACAGCCTTGCGTGTTGGGGGAAGAGTGCAACTTATCGGTCTTCTCCGTTTCGTCGAGTCCCGAAGGGACGGCCTGAAAACACCGCGAAGACGATGGTGCCCTCACCCAAACGAGGGGCGACACTTCGTCGGACCCCGCATCGAGAACAAATCCATGACACTTCGCGTCTCGCCTATTTCGATCCGACGTATAATGGGCTGCACCTCAAACCCAACAACGCATTAGAAGCTCTCCCTGAGCTATCTGGAGTTGTGTAATGTCTCTTAAGCCTGAGCATTCCCGCAACGAACCGTCGCGGGACTGCGCACGACCGCTCCAAACTCTCACGGAATCTCCTCTGATGGCCCGCGGCAAAGTGCTCACCAGCGTGTGCCTCCTCGCCCTGTCACTCGCCGGATGCCAAAAGAAACCAGAAGAGCGGCGCATGATGCCGCCTGAGGTCGAAGTCACCGACGCGGTCGAGCAGGACATCCCGATCTATTCGGAATGGATTGCCCAGCTCATGGGCCCGCAAAATGCCCAAATAACCCCCAGGGTCCAGGGCTATCTGCTCAAGCAGAACTATCAGAACGGCTTTTACGTCAAGACGGGCCAACTGATGTACGAGATCGATCCCCACCCGTTTCAGGTTTCGGTCGATCAAGCGATAGCGCAAGTAGCCGTCGCAGTGGCAAATCTTTCCCAGGCCGACACCAACGTGAACCGCGATCGGCCGCTGGCGGCACAAAACGCGATTCCCCAAAAGCAGCTCGATACCGACGTCGCCACCCAGGCTGCCAGCAAGGCGCAGGTAGAGGCCGCACAGGCACAGTTGGCGCAGGCAAAGTTGGAGCTTTCCTGGACTAAGGTCTACTCGCCCCTCTCCGGTATCGCCGGGCTGACGACGGCGCAAATCGGCAACTTGGTTGGGACGTCGACAATCATGACAACCGTCTCGCAAATCGATCCCATCTGGGCGTCCTTCGCCATTAGCGAGAGCAGCTTTCTGAGCCGGGCCGCTACCTTCTACAAGGTAATCACCGGTAAAAAAGTCGCCAGCCCTGTCTTGGAGTTCATCCAGGCCAATGGTGAGACCTTCCCCCACAAAGGAAAAATTATCCTGGTAAATCGCGGTATCTCGAGCGACACCGGCACCATTCAATTGGTCGCCGAGTTTCCTAACAAGGAGGCTATCCTTCGCCCGGGAGGCTTCGGACGCGTCCGGTTCCAAACCAGCCTCAACAAGAACGCCATCATCATTCCCCAGGCCGCGGTCATCGAAGTTCAGACGATGTATCGTGTTGCCATCGTAGAACCCGATCACCGGGCCGCTTTCCGGGTAGTTCAAGTGGGCGACAAGATAGGCCCGAACTGGATCATTACTTCAGGGTTAAAAGCGGGAGACAAGGTGATCGTCCAGGGCTATATGAAAGTGGGTCCGGGTACGCCGGTGATGGAGAAACCGTACGTAGCCCCGAAAGAGCCGGGCCGCTGACATGGCGAAATTTTTCATCAATCGGCCCATCGTCGCCATCGTCATTGCCCTGCTGATGGTCATTGCCGGTGGGATCACCATTTTTACCCTCCCCACAGCCCAGTTCCCCAACATCACCGATCCGCAGGTTCAGGTAAACGCGTTTTATCCGGGTGCGGACTCGGAAACCATCGCCCAGTCGGTCGGCACGCCGATCGCGCAGCAAATGGCCGGCGTCGATGGAATGAATTACATGTACTCGAATAGCGCGGGTACTGGGTCGATGACGCTCACGGTAGATTTCGGCATCGACACCAACGCCGATACCGACCAGATTCTCGCCCAGATGCGCGTGGACCAAGCCAACAATCAGCTGCCTCAATCCGTTATCAGCAACGGCCTGACGGTACAGAAGTCGAGCTCGTCGCCCCTGATGCTGGTGGCCATTGCCTCGCCTAACGAAAGCTACGATAATCTTTTTCTCGCCAATTACGCCACGATTAACCTGAAGGACGCGCTGACGCGGGTGCCCGGCGTGGCATCCGTTTCGATCTTTGGCGCCGGCGACTACGCCATGCGCTGCTGGGTCAATCCCGACAAGCTGGCGAACCTTGGCATCACCGTGCCGCAAATCATCAACGCTATCCAGTTGCAGAACAATGTCAATCCAGCCGGTCAAATCGGCGGCGAACCGGTGCCCCCAGGGCAACAATTCACCTACACGGTGCGGGCCCCGGGGCGTCTGCCCACGGCGGAAGAATTCGGGCAAATCATCGTGCGTGCCGGCACCGATGGAAGCATTCTGCGTTTGAATGAAGTGGCGCGGATAGAACTGGGCGCGGCCAATTACGCAGTCATAGGTCGGCTGAACAGCAAACCGTCGGCGATCATCTCGATCAGCCAGGCCGCGGGCGGAAACGCGGTGCAGACCGCGGCGGGCATCCGCCAGGTCATGGAGGATGCCAAGAGAAGGTTCCCCCCGGATCTGGATTATGTCGTCGCCCTGGACACGACCGCAGCCGTAACCTCCGGCATCAAGGAAATCGAACACACGCTCATGGAAGCGATGGTGCTGGTCATCATCGTAGTGTTCCTTTTCCTGCAGAGCTGGAGAGCCACGCTTATCCCACTGCTGGCGGTGCCGGTTTCGCTCATCGGAACCTTTATTGTTTTCCCGCTGCTCGGGTTTTCCATCAATACCCTCTCCCTGTTCGGCATGGTGTTGGCCATCGGGTTGGTGGTCGACGATGCCATTGTGGTGGTGGAGGCGGTGGAGCACCACATCGAGCTGGGCCTCAGTCCTCATGACGCCACGGTCAAGGCGATGGAGGAGGTGTCCGGCCCGGTCATTGCCATTGCCTTGATCCTGGCCGCCGTGTTCATTCCGACAGCGTTCATTCCCGGAATCACCGGCCGCCTTTATCAGCAATTCGCCGTGACGATTGCCATCTCTGTACTCTTCTCCGCCTTCAATGCCTTGACCCTGAGCCCCGCACTGGCAGCGATGGTGTTGCGCCCCAAGAAGGAATCACGCGGTCCCTTGGGCGCTTTCTTCCGCTGGTTCAACCGCGCATTCGGCAAAGCAACGGGCTACTACGTCAGCGCTTCCCGGCACCTTATCCGTGGAGCAGCCTTTGCCATGTTGCTGCTGGTCGTGATTGCCGTGGCCGCGGCCTACGTGGGCAAGAAGGTTCCCACCAGCTTCCTTCCCGATGAAGATCAGGGATTCGCCTTTGTCGCCCTGCAGTTACCGGAAGCAGCATCGCTGCAGCGAACGTCGGAGGCCTCCAGGGAAGTGGAGGGAATCCTCATGCACACGCCCGGAGTGAAGTATGTAAGCTCGGTCGTGGGCTACAGCTTGTTGAGCGGCGTTACGTCGACCTACAGCTCGTTTTTCTTTGTCACCTTTAAGGATTGGGCAGAGCGCACATCGCCGGAAGAGAGCTACGCTGCCATCAAGGGGCACATAGCGGCGGCTTTGTCTCGAGTTACGTCCGGCATTGCCTTCGACTTTCCCCCACCTGCCATTTCGGGGGTAGGCAGCTCGGGAGGCTTCACATTCATCCTCGAAGACCGGTCCGGGAGCTCGGTCGATTTTCTGGCCAAGAACACTCAGATTTTTCTGGCCGCTGCCAAAAAGCGTCCGGAGTTGACGGGAGTATTGACCACCGCCCTTCTCGAAGTGCCGCAAGTTGGCGTCAACGTCGACACCGCCAAGGTGATGACGCAGCAGATACCGCTGAACAGCGTGTATGAAACGCTGCAGACCTTTATGGGCGGCGCGCTGGTGAACTACTTCAATCGCTTTGGCCGGCAATGGCAGGTTTGGGTTCAGGCAGAAGGCAGCTATCGAACCTCCGCAGAGAATCTGGGCAAGTTTTATGTGTCCAACAGTAATAACAACCTCGTTCCGTTGAGTACGTTGACGACGATCCAACCGCGCAGCGGGCCCGAGTTCGTGATGCAATTCAATCAATTCCAGGCGGTGCAGATTATCGGCGCGGCCGCTCCCGGTTACAGCTCCACGCAGGCGACAGCGGCGCTCGAGGAAGTATTCCGCGAGACAATGCCCAACCAGATGGGATACGACTGGTCCGGCATGTCCTACCAGGAGGTCAAGGCCGCGCAGGGAGTGAGCCCGATCGCGATCTTCGCCTTATCGTTCGTGATCGTGTTTCTCATTATGGCCGCGCAGTATGAGAGCTGGACGCTGCCCGTAAGCGTGCTGTTGGGCACTCCCATCGCGGTGCTGGGAGCTTTTCTCGCCATCTATTTCCGCCAATTCGACAACAACGTATACGCGCAAATTGGGCTGGTGATGTTGATTGGTCTGTCCGCCAAGAACGCCATCCTGATCGTCGAATTTGCCAAGGCTGAATTTGAAAGCGGCAAGTCTCCCATGGACGCCGCCTTGGCCGGCGCACAGTTGAGACTGCGACCTATTCTGATGACCGCATTTGCCTTCATCCTGGGTTGCATTCCGTTGTGGACAGCGAAAGGTTCAGGCGCCATGTCGCGGCAGGTGCTGGGCACGGTGGTCATTGGCGGCATGCTCGCAGCCTCCCTGGTGGCCATCTTCTTCATCCCGGTAACCTTCGACCTTGTGGAACGATTTGGCTTGCTGTTCACCAAGAAGACGCCAGTGGAAAAGGGGCCGATTCCATGATGCGAACTCGGATGCGAACCCGAACCCTCAGCGCCATGATGTTGCTGCTCTCACTTTGCGGCTGCAAGGTCGGCCCGAATTATCAGCGCCCCACGGTGGACGTGCCCGGTCAATATCGCGGCCTGGCGCCCAACCTTCCCCCGCAGCCAACAAACCAGACGTTCGCGCAAATGCAATGGCAGTCCGTATTTCAGGACAAGGTACTGCAGCAGCTGATTGATGAATGTCTGAAGAATAACTACGACATCCGGATCGCCGCGGTCCACATCCTGGAAGCCCAGGCATCTCTCGGCATCACTCGCGCCGGCCAGCTTCCCAGCTTGAGCGGGTCATTCGGAGTGCAAAATCTGCGGCAGTTGCCGACCCCGGGGACCCCGACGATCGACACCGCGGGCTTGCAATTCCAATACATCGTCGATTTCTGGGGCCAATTTCGCAGAGCGACGGAATCTGCCCGCGCCAGTCTCTTGGCAACAAGTTACGCCCGGAGCTTAGTGCAGACGACGTTAATCGCCGGGGTTGCGAATGCTTATTACGAATTGCGCGGGCTGGATGCGGAGTTGGAATTTTCTAAGCAATCGGTACAAGCCGACCAGGACAGTGTGCGCATCAACGAGATCGCATTCAAGGGGGGCGAGTACGCGATCACCGACGTGTATCAGGCGCAACTGCTGGTGCAGCAGGCGGAAGCATCGGTCATCCAGCTCGATCAATCGATCGAGCAGACGGAGAATGCTCTTAGCATCTTGCTGGGCAGAAATCCGGGACCCATTTTGCGCGGGTTGGCCATCACCGAAGAACCTCACATGACTGAGGTTCCTGCGGGCTTGCCTTCCGCTATTTTGCAGCAGCGTCCCGACGTTCTCCAGGCGGAACAGAGCTTGGTTGCCGCCAACGCGAACATAGGCGTAGCGAAGGCGGCCTTCTTCCCGCAAATTCCGCTGACCGCGTCTTTCGGTGCGAGCAGCACAGCGTTGACCAGCTTCCTGCAGGGGCCGGCGACATTCTGGACAATTGGTGGTGAGTTGGCCCAACCGCTTTACGAGGGAGGCGCCCTCACCAACAAGTACCGCCTGGCCAAAGCGCAGCGGGATGAAGCGGAGTTGGCCTACAGGCAAACAGTGCAACAGGCGTTCGAGGACGTCGCGAACGGCTTGGTGGCGTACGCTCAGGCGCAGAAATACCGCCTGAAGATCCAGGAGCAAACAGCGACCTACAGAGAGACCTCCCGCCTGGCCAATGTGCGCTTCAAGGGAGGAGCGACCAACTTTCTAGAAGTACTGACGACGCAGCAGCAATATTTCACTTCAGAGCTAAACTTGCAGCAAGCCTGGTCAACAGAACTGCAAAGTTACGTGGCGCTCTACCAGGCACTCGGTGGCGGATGGCAATGAGACTCCGCGTGAGGACTAGAAAAAAGCCAAATGAACAAGTTGGTGTTGAGGCCAAACGGAACCCTGACGGGTGCCCCGTCAGGGTTCCGTTTGGTCCTGTACTGTTCATTCCGCGCTAGACTAGCCGCAGGCTAGTCCTTTGCTCGATACGACAAACTTGATGAATGAGGGCCTATTGCTTAGCCGCCGAGGTTTCATGGCAACAGCTATCCTGGCGTTGCCCGCCTATCTCGACGCCACGGCAAAACGCCTCAGCAAGTTACCTGCGTCTTTCGCTCAGCTTGAACACAGTAATGGCGGCCGGCTCGGCGTAGCGGTATTAGACACAGCCACCGGAGAACACTCGGGCTATCGGGAAGATGAGCTATTCCCGATGTGCAGCACCTTCAAGTTCCTGCTGGCATCCGCCGTTCTAAAGCGCGTCGATCAACACAAAGAAAGGTTAGACCGCTCCGTTGCCATCCCTCAGAAGCCGTTGCTCTCGAACTCACCGCTGACAGAACCGCATGCGGGCAGCACGATGACCGTCAGCGATCTTTGTCACGCGGTCCTCACCCGCAGCGATAACACCGCTGCCAACCTGTTGCTCGAAAGCATTGGCGGTCCGGCAAGCATCACGAGCTTTGCCCGTTCCATCGGCGATACGGTCACACGGCTCGACCGCATGGAACTGGCCCTGAACGAATCCCTGCCCGGCGATCCACGGGACACCACTTCGCCCGCAGCGATGGTCCACAATTTGCGATCTCTGTTGCTCGGCGATGTGCTTTCACCGGCCTCGCGCGCGCAATTGACGCGCTGGATGGAAGCGAACCTCACCGGCCTCGATCGCTTGCGGGCGAATTTACCTCAAGGTTGGCGCGCGGCCGACAAAACAGGTTCAAACGGGAGCCACACGAGCAACGACATCGCAGTGCTATGGCCTCCCGAGAGGCCGCCCATCCTCATTGCTGCCTACATCACGCAATGCACTGGTCCTGAGAGCAAGCGCGCCGCTATGCTCAGTGAGATCGGCCGGCTTAGCAGGGAAACCTAGGCTTGCGGTGTCGGTTCCATGTTTGCCCGACGGCTTTTCACCCGCTTTGCATACCAGAAGGTCCACAAGGCCAAGCAGCCGGTCACCCCGTAGTAGAGGATCGGACTGACGATAAGAAAGTTTGCGATCGATATCCTGAAGACCAGCACGCAGGCAATGGCGGTCTGACCAATGAGTCCGAATCCCCACACTAGAGTCATGATGGTCATGGTGCGATGGAAGGCTTGGTTATCGCGAAGTTTTTCCAGGCGTTCCCCCTCCGCGGCCGACTTTCGCATCTGCGTTGCGCGAGCCAGGTGATAGATCAGCGGATGGCCGATGGCGGCAGAGCCCAGAAAAATAAGACCGACCAAGGCGGTCACCAGGGACTCACGCAATTGTAGAAATCGCACCGAGCCCCCGCCAAAAAAAGCAAGCAAGGACAACGCGATGCCGGCCAGTACGAGGATCGACAGCGCATCCACCTTTTTGTTCCGTGCGAACTCGATCAGACTCCAAAGGATGGGAGGCACGGTTGCCAACAGCAGGGCGCGCACCTGGCCGATGTGGGACTGCATCAAGATATAGACCACATACGGAAGAACAAGATTGGCGAGAACTTCGAGGGTCAATTGACCATAAAACTTGAGATTGACAGCCATCGTCTTAGTCTCCCAAGAAAATGTTACTAGACTTCCCGGCCCGGATGGCGAATACGCTTTTCGGATCTTTCCTGACCCACAAATCGTGGGTGCCCCACATCTCGCGAACAACAAGCACCGGAAGCCGCGGCCACTTGCTCAACAAATCTGTCATCTCGACCGGAGAGGTCATGGGCCTGCGGCCCACCAAGGGGATGAAAATCGCCTTCCATCCGACGACCACTCTCCATGGAAGCGTCACGCTCCCCTTGGTCATCCCGAGCGTTTTGACTTTCCCCTGCGGGGCAAGATAAGGGAGCAATGAACAGTACGGGCCACCGCGCACTCGACGGGTGCCCCATGTTCGCACCAGCGTACGTGGGCCGAAAAAGACGGGCGAAGCCCCTCCAACGCTTTTGGTCGGTCAAGGTGCGGTTGTTCATTACGAGGATCCGACTTGTTTGCGGCAAGTTAAAGGAGCAATGAACAGTGCGGGCCACCGCGCACTCGACGGGTGCCCCATGTTCGCACCAGCGTACGTGGGCCGAAAAAGACGGGCGAAGCCCATCCAACGCTTTTGGTCGGTCAAGGGTACGGTTGTTCATTAGGAGAGGTTGTGACTTAATTCGGTTTGCAGCCGGCTACCCTCTCGATCCCACTAACAGCACTCAATGGATACGCCACCCTCCCCTTCATCCCGAGCGTAGCCGAGGGACCTGCAGTTCTACGGACCTTTCGGGGAAATGTTCTTCTGGTTTCCGACCTTTAACGCTACTTTGCCGCAGCCTCTTTAGGCAGCGCGAAAGCGACATAAGCCCCCGGAATGGGCGCTTGCGACGCCGGGTGCCCGGGCACGGCATGGGTATAAGTGGTAGCTTGGGCTGCAGCACAGAAAACGACATACTCCCGTCCGCCCACTTCGAAAACCGCGGGCATTCCCTCGAGCGCCGCCTCGGTCTCAACCTCCCACAGAACTTTGCCGTTGGCCGAGTCAATCGCCCGCACTTTGCGGTCGCGCGTACCGGTAAAGAGAATGCCTCCCGCAGTCAGCACTGGATCCACCTTGGGAAACTGCGAGCCTGTCTGCGTAAAGCCCTTCGCGGCTAGTTCCGGCACCACTCCCAGGGGAATCTTCCAGCGAATCGTCCCCGTATTCAAGTCATAAGCCGTTAATGAAGTCCAAGGCGGCGATATGACGGGCAAACCACTGCTCGCGAACATGAAGCCGAAGCCACTGCGATAGTGCGCCATTTTCGGGTCTACATCATGCGTTTCCGCAGTATTTGCGCCGGTCGCGGGTGCAAGTTCGGGATGCTTGAGATAGGCCAGGAGTGACGTGATGTCAGTCGCCGATAGCTGAGAAAAAGCCGGCATCGGGCCTTGCCCATGGGTCACAACGCTTTGGATATGATCATCGGAAAATCTCGATGCCACATCCACCAGCGAAGGAATCGCCGGCGGGTTGCCCTCCCGATTGGCGCCGTGACATACACTGCAATTCGCGGCAAAAAGCGAACGGCCCCGTTCTGCCGCCGAACCGGATTGCGAGACCTTGCCAGCCAACTCCAACTTAAGCATGGCCGGGAGATCTTTAGAGACCACGTATAGGTCACCATTGGCGGGATCGATCGCCGCTCCCCCATAGTTAGCGCCGCCATTATTACCCGGCATCTCCACCGTGTTCCCCAAGCCCGGCGGGGTAAACAGCCCCTGGTTATGAGCGCTCAATATTTCGCGAGTCCATCGTTCGCGCTCCGCTGGCTCGAGGAAAGGACTTAGATCCTTCACCGTAAATGACTGGCGCGCAAAGGGAGGTGGCTTCGTGGGAAAGGGCTGGGTCGGCCATGTTTCCTCTCCCGGCATATCCGACTTGAGAACTGACCGTTCTTCAATGGGCCACAGCGGCTTGCCCGTTTCCCGGTTGAAGACCCATACGAATCCAACCTTGCTGGGCTGCGCCACCACATCGATCAGTTCGCCATTGTGTCGAACCGTGGCGAGCATGGGAGTACCTGCATTGTCGTAATCCCAGATGTCGTGATGCACCATCTGGTAATACCAGACCAACTTGCCGGTGCGCGCATTCAGCGCCAGCAGGCTATCGCCGTATAGATTGGCTCCCGGCCGGTTAGCGCCATAGAAATTGTATTTAGGGCTGGCCGTCGGAATGTACACGATACCGCGCTTTTCATCCAGGGACAACCCGCTCCAGTCGTTGGCGCCGCCAACCGATTTCCACGCGTCTTTCGGCCATGTCTCATAGCCCGGCTCGCCAGGATGGGGAACCGTGTGAAACGTCCACGCCAGATGCCCGGTGAGAACATCGTAAGCGCGAATGTCACCCGGGCCCGAGTTATATTCCTCATTGGTCGCGGACCCAAGAATGAGCAAATTCTCGAAGACACGCCCGGGGTTATAGGATTGCACCAGCGTAAGGCTTTTTGGATCACGTCCCAACCCTTCACGCAGATCCACGGCGCCATTCGTTCCGAACTTCATAATGCGTTCGCCGGTGCGAGCATCCAGTTCCTGGAGCTGGTTTTCAATAGAGAAAAGCAGCCTGCGATCCGATCCATCGGCGCTTTGCCAATAATTGAGTCCCCGATTGGTGATGAGAGTTGTGCTTGGATCCGTCAGGTGCGTCCATAGTGGACGGCCGGTTGCGGCGTCCAGGGCTACGATCGAGTTACCCTTGGCGAGAACATACATCGTTCCATCAATGACGAGAGGGTTGAATGAATACTTCCTGTCGTCCCCCGTGGGATAGGTCCAAACCACCTGCAATTTCTGGACATTGGAACGGTTGATCTGCCGCAGGGCTGAATATTGTGAGCCATCCGCAGAGCCACCGTACTCACGCCAGGTGGAATAGGGTTGGGTCTGGGCAAAGGCGACGGGGACACAGACTAACAGGATCAGAATCCGCTTGCCAATCATCAATCCTTCACCGTTTTGAGATAGGTCAAGCTTTGTTTCAGGCTGTCGAGGATAGGAATGGAAGTTCTATCATAATCCAGGAAAGCGTAGTGGATGCCCTGCCTTTTAGCTTGCTTGAGAAGTGCGGGCCACGGAATCGAACCTTTGCCTAGCTCAGTGGAGTGATCCGAGGCCGGATCGGTTGTGTAGCTGGTTGGGAAACCAGGCAAGCGGTCCTTCAAGTGAAGGAGCTTCACGCGATCCCTGTGCTGCCGCAGAAAATCTGCTGGATCCAGACCAGCCTGCACGATCCAATAAAGATCGACCTCAAGAAAGACGAGAGCCGGATCGGTATGCTTGATAAGTTCGGCAAATCCCGAGCTCCCATCCTGAGGCTTCAGCTCGTGATTGTGAAACAGCAGCGCAAACTTCATGCCATGTCCGCGGACAAGACTGCCGGCATGATTCAGTTGAACGGCGATGGATCTGTATTCGTCCAGCGTTTGCGGGTTTGGCCGCAGCATGGCAACCATGTACTCAAGGCCGAGTTCGCGAGCGTAATCAAGCTGTGCCTCGATGCTCGCTAGAGGGAAGTGGCCGGCGGGAGCATGAAGGCCAGCGTCGTCAAGCATATGGCGCAGCGTGGCCGCGGGCTGGTGGTAAACAATCGAATGCAGCTCCACCTCGGTAAAGCCAATTTGACGGAGTGCGTGCAGAAGCTGCGGTAAGTCGCGTTCAGCTTCCTGGCGCACGCCGGCAATCTGAACGCCATAAAGCAACGCCGAAGACCGGCTAGCAGCGGCCGCAGGAAAAGTCAGTTTGCAGCCTGCTACGGCTGCAAACGCAGAGAGACGAAGATACTCGCGACGAGTGGTCATGATGCGCACTTCAAACCGAGGGGCCCAGGCTGACTATCCACATCCCACCCACATCTCACCGCGTTTTTTGCGGGGAGATGTGAGAAGGACGTCGATACAGATTGCGGAAAAACTCTTGCTTTGTATCAGGGCACGACTTTAGTCGTGCCGTAAATCCTTGAAAAAAGATGGGCTTTAGCCCCTGCCACGGCCAAAACTGCAACAACCATCTAAATCTGACTCAGCACGCGTTGAAGATAAGCCTTCTCCTGCTTTACGTCCTCGATCTGCTGGGGGCCAGACGTCTCCCGTTCGATCGAAATCGCCCCCTTGTAGCCCAACTTCTTCAACTTGGTGAAAACTACCTTGAAGTCGACGACGCCGGTTCCGATGAGCATCTCTTTTCCCAGAAGGTCGGGATCCACCGGCCATCCGCCGTCCTTGGCGTGAACACTGCGGACATGCGGTCCGAGAATATCCACCGCATCCACCGGATTCGCCTTGCCGTAAAGGATCAAATTTGCCGTGTCCAACCCGACCCCCAAATTCGGCCTGTCCACATCTTTGATGGTCCGCATGACGGTCGTTGGCGTCTCCTGCCCGGTTTCCATCAGAAACGACTGCTGATTACCCGCACAATGCTCCGCAACCTCGCGGATCGCAAGCACCGTTTCCCCATAAAGCGGGTCTCCCGGATTCTCAGGGATGAACCCGCAATGCGTTTGAATATTGGGAACACCTACCATTTTCGCGAAATCGGATGTCCGCTTGAGCGCATCGATCCGTTCCCTGCGGGTCGCCGGTGGAACGACGCCGATCGTCGCGGGGCCGCTCTTGAAGTCCCAAACCAACTTGCCCGGGCCCACTACTTCCGCCGCCGTCGCAATGATCCCATATTCATGCAGCGCATCCTGCATCTGCTGAGCCAGACCTTGGTTGAATTTTCCGATATAGGCATCGAGCGACAAAAAGCACGTCGGAATGCCCAGTTCTTTGACGCGCGCAATAGCAGGTTTAGGATCCCCCTGCGGCTTAATCACCAGCCCAAGCGCCATCGGCGCGGGCGCAGCGAAGCCCGAAAAGGCCCGCGCAATCGGGGCCGCCGAAAGTGCGCAGGCTGCAGTTTGAAGAAATTCCCGGCGGTGCATAGGTTCTCCCAATTGCTCTCGCCTAACGGGCGGAGAGATCGCGTATCCAGATATCCTTAAACTCCATATTGCCCTTGCCCCCGGCATGAAGCTGAAGCGCAAGTTTGCCATCGAAGGAGCTTGGTTTCGGATCGGTGAAGTCGACCATCTGCACTCCATTGAGGCGGGAACGATAACGGTTACCGACTACCTCGACCAGATAATCGTTCCATTCCCCCATCCGCACCACGCCCTCATTCTCAGGCGAAGGCCACACCACCCAGCCTCTTCCGTCTTCGCCATAAACACCGCCGGTGTGGTGCATCATCGTACAGTCAATCTCGAATTGCATCCCCTGCGTCGTATCGACGGAATCCGGCTTGAACCCGGTATGAAAAAAGACCCCGCTGTTGCCATCGCCCACGCATTTGAAACGAAGCGACAGCTGAAAATCTTTGTAGTCCTTCTCCGTCTCCAGGTACCCGTAGGCCTTCGTGAGCCCCTTGCCGTGCAGGAGTCCATCCTCAACCGTCCAGCTTTCGGCTCCCACCTTGGTCCAGCCGGTCAGGTCAGTACCATTGAAGAGTTGGATCCAGTCGTTGCCCGGTATTTTCGCTTTTTGCTGAGCGTGCAGCAGAGGGCTGCCTGTGACGACGAGGAACAGAACCACCAGCATGAGGCAATGGCGCATGCGGGGGGAGTATGCTTGGCAAGAATCCATTTCGAGGCTGTCTCGCATATTGACCTGCAATTAAACCTTAACCTATTCTGCGAACAAGTCCACTCTACGGTATACGGCAGCGGATTTCGACAAGGAGAGAAATGCGAGTCAAGTCCGGGCTGATGGCTGCAATCCTCTTGGCATCGTTGACCGCCATGGCCTATTTGGGATCGGCGCAGGAACCTGCGCCACAGGCCAACCCACCACAACGGCCGCAGGGAGGATTCGTGCCCGGCCAGGTGCGCGCGCCAATAGATCCAGCGTTGGTCGAGCGCGGCAAGACCCTCTACGCCATCAACTGCCAGGGATGCCACGGCCGGGATCTGCGCGGCGGCGATATGGGCGGACCGAACCTGCTGCGCTCTCAAGTTGCCCTAGCCGATCAGAACGGCGAGGGCATCGTGCCCATCATTCAAGGCGCGCGCCAAGCCATGGGGATGCCCAAGATCGGGCTGAGCATCGAGGACTCAAATGCGGTTGCGGCCTACGTCCGAAGCGTGGTGGCGATGATCGGCCGTCAGGGAACACCACCCGAACAGCAGACGCCGGCGAACATCGTGGTCGGCAACGCCACCGCAGGCCAGGCTTACTTCGATGCGAAGTGTAAGAGCTGTCATTCGCCGGAAGGCGACCTTCGCGGCATCGCATCCAAAGTCAGCGATCCCAAGGCGCTGCAGAATCTGTGGATCACCGGCCGCATGCGCGGACAGCCGCCCAATCCCCACACAAACGTCACAGCTACGGTTACTCCTGCTTCCGGCCCACCCGTAACCGGTCAGTTAATCCATATCGACGAGTTCATCGTGGTGCTGAAACTGCCCGATGAAACCTCCCTCAGCTTCCAACGGCATGGTGACCAGCCCAAGGTGGTGGTCCATGACCCGCTCCAGGCACATAAGGATCTGCTACCGGCCTACACTGACGCCGATATCCATAACGTCACGGCTTACCTGGTGACCCTGAAATGATCAGGAACTTTCTGCTTCCACTTCCCTTCTTGCTTTCAGCGATCGTCGCCGGTCAAATCGGAGTAGCACCTCAGGACCTTCTGCAGCCGCTCAAAGATTCGTGGCCCACCTACAACGGCGATTACACCGGCAAACGCTACAGCGCGCTCACCGCGGTCGATCGTTCCTCGGTGAAGCATCTCACGCTGGCTTGGATGTCGCATTTGAGCGAAGGCGCGGAGACCCAAGCGCCGGCGCGCGGAGGCGGACCATTCGGCTCCTACGAAAAGCCTGAAGTGATCGTGGGCGGCGAAGGTCCCGGAGGCATCTCCACCCACGATGGCTCAGTCAAGGGCTCGGCCCTCGAAGTAAACGGCATCTTGTATGTCACCATGCCCGACAATGGCTGGGCGATCGATGCCCGCGATGGGCATGAGATCTGGCATTACTTCTGGAAAACCAAGGGCGGCACGCACATCGGCAACCGCGGCTTCGGCATGTGGAACGGCTACCTCTTCATGGAAACGCCGGACGACTACCTGGTCTCATTGGACGCGAAGACAGGCAAGGAGCGCTGGCATAAACAAATTGCGGACGTGGATCAGGGCTACTTCGCGACTCCAGCTCCCATAGTGATTGGCAACCACGTCCTGGTGGGCGTGGGCGACGATATCGACTCACCGGGCTTTTTGCAATCCTTCGATCCCGAGACCGGGGACCTGCAGTGGAAGCACTATACCGTTCCCATGGAGAAGGGCGACCCGGGCCTGGACACCTGGGCCAGCCTGGATGCGGCCCGCCACGGTGGCGCGCAGACCTGGATCACCGGCGCCTACGATCCGGAAACCAATCTCTACATCTTTGGGACGGGCAATCCTACGCCCGCCTTCACCACCGGCACCCGCGGCGACAAAGACAATCTGTTTACCTGTTCCCTGATCGCGCTGAACGTCGACACCGGCAAGATGGCCTGGTACTACCAGACCTCACCGCATGACATGCATGACTATGACTCTGCGCAAACGCCGGTCCTGGTCGACGGCATGTTCCACGGCAAGATGCGCAAGATGGTGGTGACCGCGGCGAGAAACGGGTACTACTTCACCCTCGACCGGATCACCGGCGAGCACTTGGTCACCAGCAAGTATGGCCTGGATACGAATTGGGCCAAAGGAACGACCGCGGGCGGTAATCCGCAGCGCGATCCATCTAAGGACGCGACCGTCGGGGGCTCTCTGGTGTCGCCCAACTCAAGCGGCACCGTCAATTGGCAGCCACCCGCGTTTTCGCCCCAGACCGGCCTCTTATACGTGCTCGAGAACAATTCGTTTTCGATGTTCTACCTGACCGATCTGGATCCGCGAGGCTCTATGGGCCTGGGCGGCAGAGAAGAAGTGCAGATGGGTTCGGCCGGGAGCTATCTGACCGCAATCGACTATAAGACAGGTGAAGCCAAGTGGAGGCACCGTTACAGCAATCCTTCCGGAGGGGGCGGCGGAGTACTGGCGACCGCAGGAGGCCTGGTCTTCGCCGGCGATGGGTCAGGAAGTCTGGTTGCGCACGATGCGGCCACCGGGGTCCCCGTTTGGAATACTCGTATCGGCCAAGTCACCAATGCTCCGCAGACCTTTTTCTTGGATGGGCACCAATACCTTATCTGCGCTACAGGCAACTTGCTTTGGTCGTTCGTGCTGTCTTAAGCCTCGCGGCTGCGGTGTTCGTCGTTTCCAGCCCGACACTGCATGCCCAAAACCCTGCCCCTGATGTTTATCTGGTCACGATCGACACCCTACGGGCTGACCACGTGCACTGCTATGGCGACGGCAAAATACAGACCCCGGCATTGGATTCCCTGGCACTGGACGGTATTCGCTTTGCCCAGGCTTTTACGCCAAGCCCCATCACCAATACCTCTCACACCAGTATCCTGACTGGTCTGCTGCCCAGCGTGCACGGCGTCACCGATTTCGCGATCCCGCTGCCGAAAACTCTTCCCACCTGGGCCGAGTTGCTGAAACAAAATGGCTATCAAACCGCCGCGTTTATCGGTGCTGTCGTTCTCGACTCCCACACTGTAGCGCCAGGATTGGACCGTGGCTTTGACTACTATGACAACTTCCCCGCACACGCACCGGCCGGAGAGCATTGGGGATTTGTGGAGCGCCGCGGCATGGACGTCGTGCATCGCGCCGAAACATGGATGGCCGCCCATCCTGGGAACCCGCGCTTTGTCTGGGTCCACCTGTACGATCCCCATGACCCGTACGAACCGCCTCCGCCCTATCCGCAAACCTACGATGGAGAGATCGCATACGCTGACGCCGCGCTGGGAAACTTACTCGCTTATTGGAAGCATGAGAACCGGTACCGGAACGCACTGATCGTCGTGGTGGGGGATCACGGCGAAGGGCTCGGAGAACACGGCGAGCAGACGCATGGAATCTTTCTCTACGATGCGACGACGCATGTGCCCCTGATCATGAAACTGCCTTTGAACGCGAGCGCGAAGAAGGTGGTTTCGCCTCAAGTACAAACAACGGACATCCTGCCCACCGTCCTGCAGGTGCTCGGCATTTCTCCTCCGCCTGCACTTGCCCACCGTTCTCTAGAAGAGGAGGACCACCCGGTCTTTGGGGAGACAGATTATCCCTTGCGTTTCGGATGGGCGCCGCTGCGCGCAGTCCGCGGCAACGGCTTCAAATTCATCGAAGCGCCCCGGCCGGAATTCTATGACCTGGGCAAAGACCCCGCAGAACTCAACAACGCATATGAGCCTTGGAATAAAACCGTTCAACAGCTGCGGACGGAAATTGCTTCGTCCGGCATGCGGCCTCCGCACGTTTCGCCGGCAACTGGAGCAGTGTCGGGCGCTACTCTGAGCCAACTTCGAGCCTTGGGCTATTTAGGACCCGGCGATGAGCGCACGACCACCAACGTTCCAGAATTATCGTCTCTGCCTGACCCTAAGGACAAAATCGAGGAACAGAACTTGCTCCATTCCGCGATGATGCTGTTGGACCAAGGCCGTCCTTCGGATGTCCAGTCGTTGCTTGAGAAAATCGACCCGCAGGGCGCTCGCAAAGCACTCGAGGCGGCAATTACGCAATCTCCCGGGCAAGTGGACGCTCGCCTCTTGCTCGCCCAAATCGACTTGAAGTCCGGCTATCGGTCAGGTGCGCAAGACCAACTGGAAGCGGTTCTTCTACTGGATTCGGCCAACCAGCAAGCATTGCGCTTGCTGGGCTCAGAATATCTTGCGGAGAAACGCTACGAGGATACAGTGGCCTTGCTGGAACCCCACACCCAAACCGCCAATGCAGATGTACTGCAGTTGCTTGTTCAAGCCTATGAACGTCTAGGCCGAAGCGCCGCTGCCACAAGACTCCGCCGCCGGATACAAACCCTCAAGAGGTAGTGTTACTACTTCACCGCTACAGTGTTCTCAGAGCCTTCAAATATCTGCGTAAGAACATGCCCGCGCATCTGCTTCGGCTGCTCAATCCCATACAAGTGAAGAATCGTAGGAGCAACGTCGTAAACGCTTGCTTCGAGTCCCATCAGCCGCAAGTCGTGCTTGATATTCGGTCCCATGGCAAAAAACGTCCCCGGAACCTCATCTCCATCGGCAAAGTCATGTTTCGCAATTACCGGCGTGGTCTTCTCATGATCCATGTGCATATGGGAATCGCCGTCTTCGAACTCGCGCAATGGCTTAATACCATGATCCGACACGATAAAGAGGTAGGTGTTGTCGTCGATGTGCTGCATGATAGCGCCCAGTACTTTATCGAAGGCAATGTATTGGTTGGGAAAAGCATCCTCACGGACAGCATTGACCTTCGGGTTATACCCGGCATTGTAAGGAGCAATGGGATAAAGCCAGTGCCCGGTTCGGTCTTCACAGGACTGCCCCAGCCAAGTGAATTGGGTGGGATGATTCTGCAAAAGATAATTGAATAAATCCGTCTGCTGGCTGCGAATCAAATCCACTTTCTTCAGCCACGCGTTGATGACTTCCGCCTCATGTCCCTGTAGCTCTTCCGCCCCAGGCATCCGCTCACAATCGACATAGTAGTCACCCACATTCTTGATCAACTCAGGCTTGAGCGACGCAGGGTAAACAGCACTCCCGCCCTCCACCTCAGAAAGTTTCGGAGCACACAACACCCCATCCTCGCAGTTTTTCCCGCGGGTGAGCATCCCGCTGACCATATAACCATTCACCGGCATCACCGGAAACGTAGCGGGCACATTCGCCATGCCCACCGTGATGTGGTTCTTGGAAAGAATGGACCAGATCGGCTCCTCTTTGAGCATGTTGGTGTTTGCCGTGACTCCGCCCACGATGAAGCCGGTGACCCCATGCTCTTCGGGCGTGGTGCTGGTAAAAAGCGTGCTGTACACCCGCGGGCAGTTCGGAGCAGATACGGTGCGCAGCTTTCCGTAAGCGCCTCGCTTGATGACCCGGCTGAGGTTCGGCATCTTCCCCTGGAGAATCAGAGGCCGAATGACGTCCATCTCCATACCATTCACACCAATCACCACGACGTGTGGCGTCGGCTTCGCGCTGCCAGGAGTTTGCGCAAACAGGCAAGACGTACCGGCCATCAGCAATAAGGCGAGTGCTCTCATGGATAGCATTGTAGCTGCTCCCAATCCGTATGTGAAACAAGCAAGTTTGGATGTTTCTGTATTGAAATTTACGAGCTTTATGGAAGTAACTCTAAGGTAACCGAGGCCGTTTTCGAGCAAGCGGTACTCGGCCCAATGATTACTGTTGCAACCAGAACAGAGTACCCCGGGTTAGCGGACTTACCAATGGTTCGTTGCTACGAAAGGACCCATTCAAGCATGTTTGAAGTCAATGGACTCGCCCAAAAAACAGCCCGCAAAAGCCAACACCTATCTGGACAAAGGGTCCCCTGCGGACCCCGTGCTGGAAGCGTGGCTGCCACGGCTCGTTGAAAGCAACGAGACGTTGATGGCCGCCCTGGTGAGGCTGAGAGACTTCTATCTGGCAGGGGCGCCAAGGACGGAAGCAAAAGAAGTGCTGGTCCAGGTTAGAGTCGCGCTCGAGAGGGCTGAGGTGGTTCAAAAAGGCCCCTAAGTTCCGCCAAAAAAGAAGTGATCGGGGCGACAGACAGCAGGTCCCTCCATCCGTGAAACCACTGTCCCATGGAAAGCACCACCCTCTATTTGTCACCCCGGGTTCAGTCGAGGGACCTGCAGTTCATGCCCAAATAATTCTGCTGCGAAAACCCGCTGTGCAGAGGCACAATCCAGTTCGGACGCTTCTCATACGAGCCGCTCTGGAAAGACCAAAACGGCGTCTGCGACGAGGCTGGTTGTGCGTCGAAGGTATAGTGATTATTCTTCCACTTCACGATCTCCAGCGGGGACTTGCCCACGTTCGCATAACTCACGTCGAAAATAGCAAGATTGGGAAAGCCATCGTAGATGGTGACGGAAAGACTCTCCCGCAATCCGCCGGAGGTCCCCGAAAGGGAGAGTTTCTGCCCCGCCCCGTAAGTGTCGTTCACACGCTCGCGTTTCTGCCAAGCTAAAACGAAGCTATCCCGGGCGCGCGTTGCCGTTGACCATCTCGGAAGCTGACCACGCGGCTGCCGAAGCTTCCCCGGTGCGGGATAGCCGGCATCGAGGCAGCCGCTCTTGAGCGCCTTTCAATCCGCGCTCTCCGCCGTCACGCGCAGCACTCCCGGAACACCCGCAATGCCATCGTTGGCGAAAGCAATAATCAGTCCCAAGTAGCCGCCGTCTTCATAACTCCAGATCACTGCTGCTTTGCGGTAGCAGCCTTCAACGACTCCAGCATCTCGCGCCTCAAAATGGCATCGATGCGCGACTGCTAATCCTTCCCGTAAGAGCGAAGCCAATGCAACACATCAGAATCGATGCGTACAGTGGTTGAAGTTTTGGTCGGTCGATAAAAGGGATTCCGTATCGCCTTCTTCCAGAAATCCGTTGGTAATGGAGGGATGTCGCTATAGTCGATCTCGTTCTCGGGCTTCTCCCGAAGCTCCTTCAACTCTGACTTCTGCGCTGCGGTCAGCGCGGGTGGATTGGACAAGTCGATCTCGAATTTAACCAGATTCTTCTTCATAGCGTCTCCTCTCTCCGCGGCTGGCACGTCTTGCTGTGATAATCCGTATCACTTCGATGTCTTCCTGCTCGTTCATGAGCTACCAGAAGCATCACGACACCCTCGACCGTCCCAATCGTTTGCCATCGTTCTTCGCCGTTTTCGAAGCGATCCTGCTCCACAAGAGCATCCGGGTCGGCGAAGACGCGGACTGCTGTTTCAAAGCTCACACCATGCTTTCGCAAATTGTTGGCCGCTTTGGCTGCGTCCCATTCAAAGCGGGTCGTCACCACATTTGTGTTACTACATTTTTGTACAAAAAAATTACAACACCAGCCGACGAACTCCGTCGGCATGGCCGCAGCGCATCGGGGCCTCAAAACCTACTTGGTATCGGGCTCCTGAGGGATGGCTGCTCCGTCGGACCGTGGATCGCCCGCGGCAAAGTTTACCGCCCGGCTGCTGTCCCGGACGACGGCCGCGCCCTGGCCAACGGAGAAGGAGAAAGGCTCAAAAAGCTTGATCTGGTGGCCCCGCGCCGTGAGACCGGCTCGAACATCGGCTGGAATGGTCTCTTCCATCGGAACGTCGCAGCCATCGAAGGTGTCCTTGGAGAAGCGGGGCTGTTCCAGCGCCGCCTGGACGTTCATACCGTAATCCACGATGTTGGCGACGAACTGGGCGTGTGCCTGAGCCTGGTTCCAACCACCCATAATGCCGAAGCCGATGTGCATGTCACCCTTCTCCATAAAGGCCGGGATGATGGTGTGGAGGGGGCGCTTGTGTCCGGCAAGCGAATTGGGCAGGCCTGGCGTGAGCCGGAACCCGGCGCCTCGATTCTGAAAGGAAAAGCCCAGTCCCGGCCCAACCAACCCTGTCCCGTAGCCGGCGTAGTTGCTCTGGATGAGAGAAACGATATTCCCCTCCTTGTCGATGGTGGACAGGTAGATAGTGGAGTGGCCCTCTTTGTTCAGCTCCGAGGAGATATCGGAGGGAACCACCTGGCAGGCCGCCTTGTTCATGTCGATGAGCTTCGCGCGCTTCTCAGCGAGCTCTTTAGAAGTGAGCTCTTTTACGGGGATCGGAGTGAAGCGCGGATCGCCGACATACTTGTACATGTCGGCATAGGCCAACTTCTTGGCCTCGATCATGACGTGCAACGCGTCAACGGAGTTATGGCCATACTTGGCCATGGGGAACTGCTCCATGATGTTCAGCATGGAAAGGGCGGCGATCCCTTGGCCGTTGGGCGGAAGCTCGTACACCGTCCAGCCGCGGTAGGTGGTGGAGACGGGCTCGACCCACTCCGGCTGGAAGTCGCGGAAGTCCTCGGGGGTATACACGCCGCCGTGGGCGTTCAGGAACTTGATCATCGTCTCTGTCATGGGGCCGTTGTAGTAGGCATCCCGGCCGTGAGCGGCGATTTGCCGCAGAGAATTGGCCAGCGCGGGATTCTTGAAGAGATCGCCCGGCCTGGGAGCTTCGGGCCAAATGTCGTAGGTTTCCTTGTAGCCGGGTTGGTTTAGGAGTTTTTTGGCGATCCAGTAGCGTGCGTTGCGTTCCGCCAGCGGAAATCCATTCTGCGCGTAGTAAATGGCCGGGGCGAGCAGTTGGTTGAAGGGCAGAGAGCCGAACCGTGAACGCATGGCGTCCCAGCCGGCGACCGCGCCGGGGACGTCGACGGTCTCAACGCCAATGGGGTTGATTTCGGTGACGCCCTTGGATTTGAGGTACTCGATGGTAAGCGCCTTGGGCGTCCAGCCGCTTGAGTTGAGGCCGTAGAGTTTCCCGGTTTTGGCCTCGTAGTACACCATGAACAGGTCGCCGCCGATGCCGTTCACATAGGGCTGGACAACCCCCATCACAGCATTGGCCGCAATCGCGGCGTCGATAGCGTTACCGCCCTGTTCGAGGATGTGGGCGCCGGCCTGGGACGCCAGAAACTGCGGGGTGGAAACGATCCCGAACTTGGAGACCACCATCGATCGGGCTTGTCCGGGAACGGAGGAGAACTGCTGCGCGGGCACAATCATAGACTGAATTAACAATACCGCCAGACAAACGAAACGCCTCATATCACCTCGATAGCAATGGAATCCAAAAATTCCCGGTATCTGCCAAATATATCCTTCAACATCCCGCCCAGCATGCTTTACCCGCAATAAAGTTGTCCTCGAAAAAAAGGGTGCCCCATATCTCGCGCTCTTCGCGAGATGTGGCTGGGATGTTCATCGTGCCTAAACTCGTCAGCCCGGGATGTTTTATGAGGGGATAAGGGGTCTTCGATTTTGGTCTACCGAGACCTTAGGCTTGACTTTGACCATGGCTGTCTTGTGCTGCTTACCATCATCACCGATGAGGTAAACAGCATGTGCATCCACCGCAAACTTTACGTGTTCGCCGACAGTTCGAAATGCCGGCTTCGACCACGGGTGCGGGAGCAGTTGGCGAACTACATATAGCTCCTGCTCAACCTCGATTGTGAATTCCTGGTAGGTCGCGAAATCGGGTGTACTGCTGGTGTTAGGAACGTTGGCTGTCGAAAAGCTGTTCCGGTTATCGTTCAAGTAACCAGCAATACTGCCGGTTTCCCTGCTCCCCTCTTGCATCTTTATTTGAACGCTCTTGCTGAGCGTTCCCGTCTGCCACGCTCGTGTTTGTGCCGGGGCCCAGACCGCAACGCTAAGCAAAACGCAGAGCAGAGTTAACGTTGGCTGTTTCACTGAGCATCTCCGCGCGATAACAAATGACTTCACGGATTATAGGTAAGTTCGAAACTCCTTGCTGGAGTCTGTCCCGGGCCGCGGACCAGCTACTGTAGAGTAACGTTGACGCTGGTGGTATGGGTAACAGACCCGGAGACAGCCGTAATCGTCACCGAGTAACTCTGGACCGGATGGGCAAAGAATCCGCCGCCAACACAACCTGTGACCGAAACCGCGAGCACCAGCGCAAGCACCGCCAGCAGCTTTCCGGAATGCGAAAATCGCCGTGCAGCACAGCGCGCACGTCTCCAGAAGAACAGCGGCAATAGCAACGCCAAAGCGCTGGCCAGGCTCCTGCGCTTGAGTGGCGATGCCTCCGCCTGAGCGCTTGCGCTCAGTGTCAGCTTGACGCTGCTTACGCCCGCTCCCGTGGCCAGGGACGCAGGCGTGAAGGTGGCGGTTATCCCCGCAGGCAGGCCGCTGGCCGTGAGCGTGACCGGATAAAGGAATGCCGGATTCAAGGGCATAAGCGTCAATGTGTAGTCGACCGAGTGCCCAGGCAGGAGCGTCTGCGTGGCAGGCGAAGCGGTTATTGTGAAGTCAGGCGTGATTTCTGCAACTGCCAACGCGGCCGACGTGCTGCCCACGAAGTCGGCATTGCCGCCGTAAACCGCAGTGAGGCTATGCGCGCCGGCGGAAAGCTTACTAGTAGTGAATGTGGCCGCTCCACCGCTCAAGGAAACCAGCGTTGAATTCAGCATCGCCGAGCCATCGTAAAAGGTAACGTTGCCGGCGGGTGTAGCACCCGTGGTGGAAGCGACTGAGGCCGTGAAGGTAAGGCTCGCTCCCGGTACAGTACTGGTCGTGTTCGCGCTGAGGGTCGTGGTGGTAGACGCCTGCCCGATGATGACTGAGCCCGAACCTGCGCCGGCCACGACCGTGTAATTGGCAGCCGCAGAACCGCTGAGCGAGATGGTGATTGGATATGTGCCCGGCCCCGAGGTGCTGGTGGCCGGGGTTGTATAGAGGGCCGTGACCGCGCCTGAGTCCTGCGCGAGCACACCGCTCAAGGTTCCGGTCAGCGTTGGGACTGCCTGGCCATAGAGAAGATTCACGCTCGCTGCAACCGCGGTGAGCGGAGCGGCGTTCTTCACGTAAATGTAAGCGCCACTGTGAATCGGGTTGTTGCTCGCGTCTCCGCTGTAGCTGGCGACGATCGAATGGGTCCCCGCTCCGAGTGTGGCAGTGCTGATGGCGGCAATGTTGCTCGCAAGCTGCGCCTGCCCCAGCAGCACCGGACCGCTCGCCTGCTGGTCGTTGAAGGCGACCTGCCCGGTGGCCGTGGCGCCGTTGTTGGAGAAGGTTGCAGTCAGCGTACCGGTCCCATAAACGCTGGTCACGGCGCCACCTACGATCAACGACTCCGACACCTGTGCTGGGACGCCAGTGGAAGAAACAATGTTACCGGCGTGGATGCTGCGCACCAGGTTGTTTGCCGTGTCAGAAACCAGAATGGAGGAGCCGCCCAGCAAAACTGCGCGCGGGGTATCGAGCACAGCTTTCGTCGCCGCGCCCGTGTCACCGGCGTAGCCCTGGAGATTCGTGCCGGCGATTGTGGAGACGTTTCCGCCGCTGATTTCCCGCACCAGATCATTGTCGGCATCGGCAAAATAGACGTTGCCCGCGTTGTCGACGGCGACACCGCTCGGGCTGGCCAACTGGGCCGTCAACGCAGGACCGTCGCCGGTGTAGCCTTTGACGCCGGTGCCCGCAATGGTCGCAATATTCCCGGTCGCGGCCGAGACCATACGCACGCGTTGATTGTTGGTGTCTCCAATGTAGAGATTGCCCGCCGAATCGACGGCGACACCGAGGGGGTCGGCCAAGCTGGCCGTGGTGGCAGCCACTCCGTCACCGGCGAAGCCTTCGAATCCGTTCCCCGCTACCGTGGTGATAGTCGTTCCAGCAAGCTCACGAATGCGCTGGTTGCCGGTATCCGCTATATACAGATTGCCCTGCCCATCGATCGCGAGCGACGTGGGATTGTCTAACTTCGCAGCACTGGCCGTGCCGTTGTCGCCACTAAATCCTGCTGATCCGGAGCCGGCGATCGTGTGGATGGTTCCCGCGCTCACCTCGCGAATGCGGTTGTTGTCGGTGTCGGCGATATAAAGGTTGCCGTTGGCATCGACGGCGACTCCGCTGGGCGTATCGAGCTGCGCCTGGATAGCCGGACCGCCATCGCCGGAAAACCCTTCCTGTCCACTGCCGGCTACGGTTTTGATGATGCCGGTCAGATCTACTTCCCGGATCAGGTGGTCGCCCGAATCGGCAATGTAGAGATTACCGGCTGAGTCGAACGCCAACTGGAGCGGTGTAAGGAGCGGCACGGTCGTCGCTTCCACACCGCTTGGTTGCGCATCTCGAGGATGCGCCTGTGTCCGGCTACTAAGGCCAAGCCGCGCAAGCGCCGCCTGTTGAGCCGCATTCTGCGCCAACGCGTTGGCTGCCATGAGACACAGCAGCAGGCCTACCCATGCCTGCCGGCTCATGACGCTGCTCTGTCCGGCGCTCGCTATTGGCACGTCAACAGAACCGTGATGGTGTTAAATGGGTTGGCGTTGTTCTCGACGAATGAGTACGCAAGAGCATCCCCTTGGGTAACGGAGAATGTATGCGTGGTGTCCGTACACGTCGCCTTGGATGTGTTTGAAGTTGCGGAACAGTGCATCATGGTAGCGCTTAAATTCTGGAAAACAGTGATCGTCGTCGTGTCTGAACCGTTAGGTGTCATGGGATTCACCACAACCGTCAGGCTGTTCATCGTGCAAGTGGCGGGTGCTGCCATAGACATCGTCTCAACGTTAGGAGGGGCGCCCGTCATGATTTCGTTGAATCCGATGGGCGGCAGGTAAAATGTGGTACTTGCGTCCTGCCCGGGATTGACAAAGCCCGACAGGAAGGTCGTCCCGCTGCTTCCTGATCCTGCCGGACCGGTCGCACCCGTTGCTCCTGTAGCCCCTGCGGCGCCGGCCGGGCCCGCCACGCCGGTTGCGCCAGCAGCTCCAGTGGCGCCTGCTGCACCGGTGGCCCCAGTAGCGCCATTCGTTCCGGCGGTGCCGGTCGCTCCGGTTGCTCCAGCCGAACCGGTTGCTCCAGCCGAACCGTTGCCCCGACCGCGCCGGTTGCCCCGGTTGGTCCGGCGACTCCTTGTATCCCCTGCGCGCCAATGGGACCAGTGGCGCCTGCGGGTCCCGTGGCTCCAATCGCTCCAACCGCTCCGGTGGCCCCGGTGGCTCCAGCCGTTCCGGCAGATCCCGTCTGACCCTGAATGCCTTGCGGGCCTCCTGGTCCGGTAGGACCCGCGGGTCCTGCACTTCCTTGGGCGCCGGCGGCTCCGGCCGGGCCCTGAGTACCTTGCGGTCCGGTTGCTCCCGCAGGCCCCGGCGTGACCACCGTGATATCGAGTTCCGCCGCGTGGCTCGTCTCAGCATTCTCCTTCGAGTCGAAGACCACATCGCCCGCCGTTGAGGTGAGCGCTATGCCGAAGTTTGCTGCGGGCGTCGTCACCCAACTCTGAACCAGCGAGGTCAGGTCGACGGTGACAAACTGTTCGGGCACGGAGGGCGTGAAGGACGCCGTCTGCGACCCGAGCGTGGGCAGTGTGCCGTAGGTGACGCCAGACTCTGTCCATGCCGTGGCGATGGGCAGTACGGCGACCAGACCCGAGATATTGACGCGGTTCACGTATAAGCGCAGCGTGGCTTTCCCGATCTGCCCGGATGTCGTGCCCGCGGGAAGAGAAGAAAGATCGAACTGCATCAGAGCGGTACCGCCCCCGTTTACATAGAGGTTCGATAGAGCGCCGTAGTTCACGGAGGGATAGGTACTGTTCACGTAGGCGTCCGCGGCGACCGGCGCCTCGGACGCGTAGGAGCGGCCCACTATCGAGGCGATGGCCACGGCCGTCACCACGCATCTTATCCAGAATCTCTGGCTCATTCGTCTCCCCCGCGGCGCGCGCGCACGCACGAATTCAGTAGCTATGTATGAACGCTCGGCCAATGGGGAAAATGAGATACAGCGAGTTGCCTTGAAGCCATTCTGGCAATGGCCCATTTCGGCAACTTTGTTTTTTCTAAAGCCAGTATATGAACGTCATTGCTCTTGCGCCGCACGCGAACAAGAAACATACTGGCGGTAAGTTCCAAATGCGGAAATGAAGCCGGGCTCTCAATGTAGGTGGTTCCTCCTCCCCCTCGCCGTCGCATTGGCTGTGTGCGCAGCTTACTCAAATCACTTCCACAATGCGTTTCACTTCGACGATTCGCATACGATTGTCCAGAACCCCTATATCCGCGGCCTGAGCAACGTTCCCAGGTTCTTCACCGACGCGAACACCTTCAGTGTCTTGCCGCCTAATCGAACCTATCGCCCGCTGGTCTCGGCCTCTCTGGCGTTCGACTACGCGCTCGGTCGCGGCTACAACGTCTTCTGGTTTCATCTCTCTACCTTCCTGGTTTTCCTGCTGCAGTTGGCGGTGATGTATGCGCTGTATCGCTCTATTCTGGAGGCAGCATCGCCGCAGGCGCGCAATCACTACGTAAGCCTTATCGCCGTTGCCTGGTACGGACTCCATCCGGCCATCGCAGAGACCGTGAACTACATCATTCAGCGCGGAGATATCTACTCCACGCTGGGGGTAGTTGCAGGGCTGGCTGTTTACGCGCGCATGCCCCGGTGGAGAAAAACTGGTCTTTACCTCCTGCCGCTCGCCTTCGGACTCTTGAGTAAACCGCCGGCCGCAGTGTTCCCTCTGCTGCTCTTTCTCTACATCGTGCTTTTCGAGCAACGGGAAAAGCCACGCTATAAGGAAGCTATTCTCGCGATACTCCCTTCGCTTGCGCTTTGCGGTGCTCTCATGACGCTGCAGTCGGTGATGACGCCCAAGACATTTGTAGCTTCCACGGTTTCTGAACTTTCGTATCTGATAACCCAGCCGTGGGTGCTACTGCGCTACTTCGGGTCCTTCTTTCTGCCCCTCCATCTGAATGTAGACACCGACCTTCGACCGTTCACAAGCATCAACACGCCTGCCCTTGCGGGGTTTGCTTTCCTCGTGTGCCTTGCGACCGCTGCGTGGGTCACAGCGCGCCGGCGCACGCTGCGGCCGATCGCTTACGGGCTGCTGTGGTTTCTCATCGCTTCCCTGCCCACATCGGTTTACCGGCTGGCGGAACCGGAAAACGACCACCGCATTTATCTGCCCTTCGTGGGCCTCGTGCTCGCGGTGGTTTGGGCAGCATGGCTGGCGGTGGAATGCGTTGCCGTTGGCCATCATCGACCCGCGGTGCTGCGCTGGTCAGCGGCTGCCGCATGCATCGTGCTTGCCATCTACGGGTACGGCGCGCATGAACGCAATCGCGTGTGGCGCAGCGAAGAATCGCTGTGGCTCGACGACGTTGAGAAGTGCCCGCACAATGGCCGGGGACTGATGAACTATGGCTTGACCCAGTTAAGCAGCGGAAGGTATCAATCCGCGCTCGACTCCTTTGAACGGGCGCTGCGTTACACACCCAACTACCCGGCGCTGGAGATCAATCTTGGCGTTGCCAACGGCGCTCTGCATCGCGATCGGCTGGCAGAAGCTCATTTTCAGCGCGCGCTTCTGCTGGCGCCTGCCGACGATCAGACGCACTTCTTTTATGGCCGGTGGCTTTACCAGACCGGTAGATTGGCTGACGCCACAAGTCAGCTCGAACGGGCGGTGCGCTTGAACCCCGAACGGCTCGAGAACCGCGATCAACTTGCCTTGGCTTATAGGCAAGCCGGCGACCCCAAGGCGCGCGCCACGCTCTCCAGGCTGTCACCCCCCACCGCGGACGACTGGATCAACGCTTCGCTTTATCAGTATCAAAACCGGAATTACCCGGCCTGCATCGCCGACGCGCAGCGGGCGCTTACACTCAAGCCCGACTCGGCGCTTGCTTACAACAATATCGGCGCGGCCTACGCGGCCCTGGGGCAGTGGGATCTGGCGATTGCCAACGAGCAGCAGTCGCTTCGCCTCAAACCGGATTTCCAGCTGACGCGCAACAACCTGGCTTGGGCGCTTTCAGAGAAGGCGGAAGAGAACAGTGCGAGCCGTCACTGACCGTGAACTCGACGAGGAGCTTTTGGGACGGCAAAGGAAGTCGATGCGTAGCAGCGCGCCAGATGCCAATAGATACGGGCGGAATCGCGTAGCGGCTGGAAGTGCGAAGAGCGGTTTCCGTCCAGATAGATCGTTGCGATGGGCACTTCGACGGGCGGCGCCCCGATGCGGCAAAAGAGTACCAGAAGGCTGATCGCAAACTCGTACCGGTCCGCATCGACACCCAGCACCGCCGGGAACAACTCCCGAGGAATACCACGCAGACCGCTCTGCGTATCGGTCACCATCACACCGGAGAGCAGCCGGAAAACATGCCGCGTAAGGAGGTTGCCAAAGCGGCTTCGCAGCGGCACCCCGGCGCCGAATGTCCTGGTCCCAAGCACGGGCCTTGGGATGCTCCCGGCCAGGGCCTCAGCCACTCGCACGATATCGCCGGCCACATGTTGTCCGTCCGCATCCGCTGTGATTACGCCCGCCAGGCTTGGCAGACGAGCCACCACGTACTCCAAGCCGGTCCTTACCGCACGCCCCTGGCCGTAATTACGCCCATGACGGAGGACAATCACCGAGGGGAGGGCTCTCACGCTGGCGAAGACTTCCTCGTGCTTTCGACTGCTCCCATCGTTCACCACGATGATCGCGGCAAAGCCCGCACCGGCGAGAGATTGCACCAGCTCCACCAGCCGCCCATCCGGCTGCCAGGCCGGGATCACGACTGCAAGCTCCCGCAGCCGTGAATGCGCAACTGTCTCTGTAACCGGGCCCATCGCAGTGAATAGTAGCGGTCTGAAAGAGCTGCGGAAAGGGTGAATCGGCCCTGGGGCGGTGACTGTTCGCCCGAAACGGAACATTCCCGGAATGGTCTTGCTGTTCAGGCCGGGAGACTAACCGGTGCATGCTGCTGAAAATAGAGGAATTCACCACGAATTCAGATAGGTGATATATACACGGAGTAGAGGTTCTCGCCGTGCGCCCAACCCCTGTCTTCTCCTTAGCGGCTGTCCCCCTGCTGCTTGCCTCAGCCTTGGCCTTTGGTCAGACGCCGGCCCCGCAATCCGCAAGCCCGGGTTTCCAGGTAGCCCCGCCAAAAGATGAAGTCCCCATGACCGAGAAAAAGTCCGGCCTCAAAGGTGGCCAGGATTCCCGGGTAGATAGTCCCAATCGGACGGTCGGGCCGCAGAAGGATGGCTCGATTGTGGTTTCGGACAACCAGGTGCTCACGCCGGCGGGGAAGCTGGTCGAACTGGGAGCGCCGGTACGTGCCAAGGCTATTGCGCTGAATCCCAATCGAATGACGCATAGCGCAGCGGTGCTGCTGATGGGGTCGCCGGAGCCGATCATTGTTTTTGATACGCAGACCGGGCAGGTTCTCCAGCGGTTTCTTCCGGGAGAGGAAAAGACTGGCACCGCCAAGGATCGCAGCACCGGATCGTTTGCCGGGATCACCTACTCTTCGGATGGGTCGAAACTGCTCTTCAGCCAGGACAACAACTACGTTGCCATCGCAAGTGTAGATAACAAGACCGGATGTCTCAGTAATGAGCAGCGCGTGAGCCTGCCTCCGCCTCCGGCTGACGGACGTGCCTACCACAACGAGAAATCCATCAACCCCGGCGGCATTGCGTTCTCTGACGACAACAAACGCGCCTATGTCGCACTCAACGCCGCGAACACCTTGGGCGTGATTGATCTGACCGCCTCTCCGGCCAAGCTCATTGCGCAGATCCCGGTCGGCAATGTTCCGAACAGCGTTGTGGTTCGAGGCAAGTACGCTTATGTCAGCAACGAAGGCGGCCGGCCGGCCACCCATGAGGACTTCACCAATACTTCCGATGGGACCCCGATTGTCGTAGACCGGAAGGATGCGTTCACGATTACCGGCACCGTCTCGGTGGTGGACCTGACGTTGCAAAAGGAGGTCAGCACGATACCTGTCGGTCTGCATCCGGCCGGTATGACCATCGCCGGTTCCGAGCTTTACGTAGCCAACGCCTACAGCGACAGCCTTTCCATCGTCGACCTTCCGACCGGCAAGGTAAGGAGAACCATCAATCTCAGCGTTCCGATTGCCGGCGGCGTTTTTGGGTCGGGCCCGAATGGAGTGGCCGTCACCGAAGATGGCAGAGCCTATGTCGCGCTCGGGCAGGCGAACGCGGTCGCGGTGGTCAATCTCCAGGGGCGCGATGCAAACCCGGTGATTGGTTACATCCCGACCGCTTACTTCCCCACCTCGATCAGCTACGACAAAACCCTGAAACAACTCGTCATCGCGGACGACAAGGGCCTGGGCTCGCGGGGAATCACTACCACCGTGCATGGCGTTGTCGCGTATAACACCCACGCCGATATGGGCGTCGTGAACCTGATTCCTGAGCCCGATGCCGGCAGCCTGGCGAAGTTCAGCAAGCAGGTCTTCGAGAATAACCACTGGAACCTGACTACCAACATCGAGGTCGGGAAGGATGTCATCGATCCTCACGCGACGCCGGTTGCCGTTCCGAAGCACATCGGTGAGCCCTCGCTCATCACCCATGTGTTCCTCATCATCAAGGAGAATCGAACCTACGATCAAATGCTCGGGGATGTGGCTTGGGGTAATGGTGCTCCTGAACTTGCGGTCTTTGCTTCGGCAGTGCCGAATCAACATGCCTTTGTGAAGCGATTTCCGCTGCTCGACAACGTCTATGCTCCGAGCCGCCAGTCGGCCGATGGACACCCGTGGATCGGCATGTCCGGATCGTTCTATTCCAACGACATCCTTTCCCCCGACTGGATTCGCTCCTATCCGGGCGGGGACGCCGACGACGCGCTGACATACACACCTCAGGGCTTTCTCTGGACGGCTGTTGCCGCGAAGGGTCTCTCCGCGCGGATGTACGGAGAGTGGAGCACCGGCACCAAGGTTGCGCGCAAGGCAGATGGCTCCGCCTATACCTGGGTCGACTTCTATAAAACCTCGCTCTGCAAAGAGGGAAAGGCTCCGACATCGGACTGTATCGTGCCCGATGATGCGATTCACGTAACCTCAGCCATTCCATCTGCGGCGAAGATTATGGATCCTCATTTTCCACCTTTTAACCTGGATATTCCGGATCAGTACCGGGTGGATTATTGGATCAAAGAACTTCAGCGTATGGATGCGGCGAACCAGGTCCCAAACCTGACGATTCTTTGGCTTCCTAACGACCACACTGCCGGCGCCTCGAAGGGCCATCCTTATCCCATCAACTACCAGGCAGACAACGATCTTGCCTTGGGCCGGATGGTGGAAGCGATCAGCCGCAGTAAGGTGTGGGGAAGCTCAGCGATCTTTGTGGAAGAGGATGACTCGCAGGCAGGAACGGATCATGTTGACGGCCATCGCCAGCCCATCTACATCATCAGTCCGTATACGGCTGCTTCGCAGACGCCGGCGCAAGGTAAGACCATTCACACCACATATACCGCTGAAAATATCAATCGTACGATCGAGAACATTTTAGGCACGCGGCCCCTCACGCAGTTCGACCTGGTGGCCTCGCCCATGTTCGACGCGTTCCAGAACACTCCGGATCTTACCCCGTACGAGTGCCTGCCGGCGGTCATTCCTCTGGATCAAGGCCCCGGCCTGTCCGGGGAGAAGGTGGCCTTCAGCCCGACGGAGAAAGCATGGCTAAAGGCGACTGCCAAGGTGATGAAGGGGAAATACGACAAGGCAGACGCTGTCGATCCAAACTTTCTCAACCATGTGACTTGGTATGCAACGACAGGATGGACCCGCCCTTATCCCGGCGAGGACAAGGTCCTCGCGCCAGGCCCACTCGTCAAAGCCGCAATGAAGTATAGCGGTGATGATGATGATTGATTGATCCGTGACGCGAATGGTGTTGTCCACTGCCGCAAAAAATGCGCTAAAAGCGCTATAAGCGCTGAAAGCCTTCTGGGCGCCCTGGCGGCGGGGAAACGGAAGTGCCCAGTGGGGAGGGTCCCGTTGGGACGGCTGAAGATCACTTAAGAGCCATCCTGAGCAGCTTTCAGTCGTCCCTTCGGGACTGGATCATAGTTTCAAACCGTACCCAGGATTGCATCCTGGGCAGGCTCAACCGTCCATCCGGGACTTCCGTGGCATTTTTCCGCAGCCTCGGAAGTGCCCAGTGGAGAGCGTCCGGTTTACAAATTGTCAAAGATCCGTGCCGCTCGCCCTGGGGCGGAAGCGGGTGTTTGAGAACTACAGGAACGCTGCCCTTCGGTTGTAACGAAAGGGGAGCGTTTCTGTAGTTCTGTTTGCAGGAGTGGTCCTGCACTTGTATAGATGTGGGCAGCCGTAGTTTAGCGTGGAATATAAATTTGCCTTAATGCTTACGAAAGACCCCCCACCCCTGCGGTCGGCTTCAGCGTGGTTCGTGGCATGCGAATCTGTGCGGGCCGCTTAGACGAGACGCGGATTCCCTGCATCCTACCGGCCAGAAGTCCAATTCATTAAGGAGCATGGTCAACTTCCACTTATGCCTCTCATTTTGATCCTCGTGATTCTCCTCCTGGCCTTTGGCGGTGGCGGCTACTATATGGGCCCGGGTGTTGGCTACTACGGCGGCGGCGGTATCAGCATCATTCTGCTGATCGTTATCCTTTTTCTGCTCTTTGGGAGAGGCCGTAGCCGGCTTTAATTTTAGCGTTCAGGATATGGCAGACTGGGTCTGTGCCGGGCTCGACATACAGGGATTCGTCTGCGTGGGAGTGTTTGTGTCGCTCCTGGCAGAGACACTGGCCAAGGCGGCCCCACCGTCAAGCGGCAGCGGGACCTTGTTCCCATTGACATCTATCTCGTTCGATTCGACGTAGAACTTGACCAGGTTAGCAGTGCCGAAACTGGTTGTGATGGCTACGTCTGCCGCGTCCCGGCCCACGGCCATGAGGATGCGGCCAAGGCGCGGGTAATTATGGCGTGCGTCAAGATCGATCCACCGCCCGCCTAGAAAGACCTGGTACCAGGCGCTGAAATCACCCACACCGCTGTACGGTTGACGGATGTCCCCGATATAGCCGGTGACATAGCGCGCCGGTATGTTCATGCAGCGGGTGAGGGTAATGGCGAGGTGCTGGAAGTCGCGGCACACACCCACTCGCTCGATGAAGACATCGGTGGCGGTTTTGGTGGGGCGGGCGGCTTTGTAGTCAAACCTGACATTGTCATGCACCCAATCGCGGATGGCTGTCGCACGTTCCCACCCTGCCTGGATCGATCGGAACTGATTATGGGCGACAGCGCCGAATTGGTCGACTTCGCAGTACCGGCTCGGCAACAGAAACTGCAAAGCCTCTGAGGGAAGGTCCTCAATTTGCGTCTGCTCTGCGTCGGGGTACTGAACATCGGCGAATGAGTCGGCCTCCAGTATGTTCGAGCCGGAGAGCCGGAGGTGACCGGCGGGCGCCAGGAAGCGGGAGCAGCGATTCCCAAAGGAATCAATGTATTCCGTGGAGGGGATGACGGTGTTGGGGGGATACGGGATGCCCAAAGATTCAACGAGGAGTTCGTTGCCGGATCGAAGCCAGGGCAACAGCGATGGATGCAAGTGCAGGACAGCAATCATCGCAGTTTGCCCGGGTAGAGTGAATTCAATTTCAAACTCGGAGAGGATTCGCATTCTTTTAGTCGATTTGTGGAAGGAGCACAGCGTCCCTCACGGGGAACGATTGTGCTCCTACCCTGATCTCATTTCTCTTTCTTGCCAATGGCAGGATACTTCTTTTTAACTGCACTTTTGACCTTGGCCTTCTCTGCGGGGGTCCCAGATTGTGCGACCCGGGACAAGGCGTTTCTTGCATGAGCTTCGTTTTCGATTGGGTATTTGCGCTTGTCGGGCTCCGCGAAAGCCTTCGCGGGAAGGGCTTTCCGGGCGGCGCTCGTAAGTTTTGCCATACTCCACCTCACTCAGAATTGCTGAAACAGCGACCGGGGCGCGCCTGACGACGCGATCCCTTGGTTTGACTGATGTGATGCGCCCGCAGCGTTTTGGGATATTTGCCGGGGGAGGGAGTGTCTGTGCCTTTCGCTTGGGATAGGTGCATGAAATCCAGGAGCAGCGCCAAAATCCTCAATAGAAGGCATCGATCGTGCACCCAACGCCTGTGCGGGTGCACTTTTACAGGCGACTGTGCTCTCCGCGAGACAGGGTTTCTGTAAACCTTGCGTTGGAAGTGAATCTGAGCAGGTGCACCCATCTGATTTAGGACGACGGTATTCCTGGCGGTCTGTAACCCCAATAACCGCATCGCGGGTGGCGCCCGCCATCACCAAAACGCGGTACGACTCCCGCAAAGTGTTGCATTAACGACCTTTAACAAACCGAAGTTACACAACAGCGTAACTTTCTGCTTCAGAACGCCGCACACGTCACACAGACTTGTCTCACCGGCCCATGGGTCCCCTACGCTCCAAACACCAATGGCTGATCAAGCCTCGTTTCCCGATACTCTTAAGTGTGGTCCTCGTTGGCATGGCACTCGCATTTGTGGCCGGCTGTGGCTTCAGCGGTTCCTCGACTGCCATTCAGGCTCCCGTCGCGCTGCGCGGCACGATTCACGGGGGGCAAAAGCCGGTCAGCGGGGCGAAGGTGCAGCTCTATGCTGCCGGCACATCGGGCCGTGGCTCCGCCGCCCTACCCTTGCTTGGCAAACCCGTTGATTCGGACAGCGAAGGTGATTTTGTCATACCTGCGTCGTATTACTGTCCATCCGCTTCATCGCAACTTTACGTGATCGCCCGCGGCGGCAGTCCGGGCCTGCCTTCTGGTGCGGACAACCCTGCGATCGCCCTCACGACGATGCTTGGTGCATGCGGGAGTCTCTCCGCTTCTTCGCCGATCTCCGTCAATGAGGTCACGACCGTCGGATCAGTTTGGCCTGTGGCTCCGTACATGAAGTCGCCCACGGATCTTGGGTCCGCTGCGGGGGATACCGGGTTTTTATCTGCGGCTTCCAGCGTCAAGCAGTACATCGACATTGCCCAGGGCAGTTCCCCAGGGGTCTCGACCCCTCAGAGTTACTTTGCGGAGACCGCCAAACTTTATAGCCTGGCCGATGTTCTTGATAAGTGTGTCAACTCCCCTGGGGGTTCCGCTGGGGATGGTAGCGCTTGCGGTGCGCTCTTCTCGATGGCGACGCCGCAAGGGTGGGAGCGCTCCTACGGACACCATGTCGGCGGCGATGCGCATTGCCCAAAGCCCGTATAACGAGGTTTCGGGTATCTATGGGTTGTCTACAGCACCCACCGCGTTCCAGCCTACGTTGACCGCCGCGCCTGCCGATTGGACTTTGGCGCTGAGCCAGCCGGTTGCGACGCCCACGATCTCTCTAGCGACGGGAAGCTATGTTGGCAGCCAGACCGTTACCATGAGTGACGCGACGCCCGGCGCGACGATCTACTACACGACGGATGGAACGACTCCGTCCAGCGCTTCTTCGGCGTATTCCGGACCGATCTCCATTGAGGTGACGGCGACAGTGCAAGCGATTGCCGTCGAAGGCATATCGCAAAGCGGAGTGGCCTCTTCTGCGCTGACCATCACTGCCGGTGCGGTCGCTCAGGCTCCTGCGAAACTCGCCTTCTTGCAGCAGCCTTCTAACTCCGTGGTGGGGGCTGCCATCTCACCAGCGGTTCGGGTCGTCGTGCAGGATGTCAATGGGAACACTGTCTCCTCTGCCACCAATCTGGTTAGGGTCAACCTAACGGGGGTCTACGGACTCGGTGGAACTCTGGAGATCGCGGCGCGAAACGGTGTCGCTACCTTTAACAATCTCGCTGTAAATACTGCGGGGTCCTACACACTCACGGCTTCCAGCCCAGGCCTCGCTTCCGCGGCGAGCACGCAGTTTACGGTTACTGCGGCTTCGGTCAATGGCGTCGCGGCAAAGTTGGCGTTCCTCCAGCAGCCTTCGAACACTTTAGTAGGCGCCGTCATGGCGCCACCACTTCGAGTTGCCGTGGAAGATGCCAACGGAAACATCGTAACCAGTGCTGCCAATCCGGTCACACTCGCATTGGCAAGCGGAACCGGCCTCACGGGGACGCTGACGAGCACCCCGGTCAGCGGCGTCGCTAGCTTTAGCAATCTTGCCGTAAGCACTGCGGGTTCCTACAGCCTCACGGCTTCCAGTCCAAGCCTCGGATCGGCGTCAAGCACGCAGTTCACGATTGCTGCGGCGCCCCCTGTCACTGGCATCGCGGCAAAACTGGCGTTTCTCCAGCAGCCTTCTAGCGCCTTAGTGGGAGCCGCCATCTCACCGGCGGTCCGGGTTGTGGTCGAAGACGCGAACGGAAACACTGTTGCCTCCGCCACAAATCTGATCAGAGTCAACCTTACCGGCGTCTACGGACTTGGCGGGACCCTGGAGGTCGCAGCTCGCAACGGCGTCGCCACCTTTAACGATCTCACGGTGAGTGCTGCGGGCTCCTACACACTCACAGCGTCGAGTCCGAGCCTCGCATCAGCTTCGAGCACGCAGTTCACGGTTACCGCGCCGCCTGTCAGCGGCATCGCAGCGAAGCTGGCGTTCCTCCAGCAACCTTCGAACGCACTACAGGGGCCGCGATTTCACCGCCGTCCAAGTGGCCTGTGGAGGATAGCAGCGGAAATACGGTATCAGCTGCCACCAATCCCGTCACACTTGCGCTCATGGGTGGTAGCGGCCTCGCGGGAACGCTGACGGTCATCCCGCTGAATGGTATTGCGACCTTTAGCAACCCTAGCGTAAGCTCCGCCGGAAGCGGGTACACGCTGACCGCAACGAGCCCGGGCCTCGCCTCCGCAACCAGTGCGGCATTTTCCATCAGTGCTCCGGCAGCTACGGCCGCGGTTCCTGCGCAGGCTGCGGACGCCTTTGTGGATTCGGTCGGCCTGAATGTTCACTTTAGCTACTACGGATCTGTTTATACTTCGCAAACACCACAGATGTTGTCGTATCTTGGCCAATTGGGAGTGAGGCATCTGCGGGATCAGATGGCATGGCAAGGAACCAGTCCTTCAAGCGCCTTTTACGCGATCCACGACCAGCTCGGAACGATGGGAATCAAGACCGATTTCATTGCCACATCCATTGATTATCCAATTTCTCAGGTTGCCGCATACCCAGGATTGGTGAACGACATGGAGGCTGCGGAAGCGGCGAACGAATACGACGCAACTGGAGATCCGGAATGGGCCACGAAGATTGAGGCCCAGCAATCGGCCATTTACAGCACAATCCACGGCCTGGGCGGGCAACAGAGCCTAACTGTAATTGCGCCTTCACTGGCACAGCCACAGAACGCCCCTCGTTGGGGAATATCTCCGCAATATGTGATATCGGCGATTCTCATTCTTATTTTGGGGGGTGGAATCCGGGGAATTCAGGGATTGGCGGTGAAAATAATCCGGCGTATTTCATGCGTCTCGCGGCGATAAATGTCCCAAACAAGCCTGTTTGGGTAACCGAGACTGGCTACTGGTCTCAGCTTTCGCCTTATTACGGCGGTGAGGGAGTGGGAGAGACTCTAATGGCGACATACCTGCCGAGAGCTCTGCTTCAGTTTTGGTTGGCGGGAGCCAAGCGTTCCTATATTTATGAACTGGCGGACTACTCCAGCAGCGACTACTTCGGCCTTGTCAGGCAGGACGGTTCACCCAAGCCTGCGTTCTATTCTGTCTCGAACCTTCTGACACTATTGAGCGATCCAGGTGCTTCGTTCACGCCCGGTGCACTCTCCTACGCTCTCTCCGGAGCCGCATCGCAGGTACAAACATCTCTATTTCAAAAGCGCGATGGATCATACTACTTGGCGCTCTGGATCGAAGCAGCCGGAATGGACGGGAACACGGGCGCCTCTATTACGGTCCCACCGCAAATGATCCAGGTTCTGCTCGGACATTTCCCAACGGCAGTTACCACCTATCAATGGAGTTCTTCAGGAACCATCACAACAACTACTCTTCAACCATCACAGGCGATATCTTTGGCACTCGGCCCAAACATCACAATACTGAGGATTCAGTAGCGCCGAGACACGCGCGGATCTGAGCGCCATTCTCATGTATTTTGAGTTGATGGATTGGACTCAGCATTTTTCCCTGCCTGCACACGGTACTCAAGAGATGAAGCCCCGATGATCACCTCCCTCCAAATAGGATTGACGTGGGCGGGCAAAAGGGGTGGAGGAGCCGACCGTGTATTCGCCGATTTGGCGGTCTCACTGCCTGGCGCAGGAGTTGATTTTAAGGGTGTGGTTGCAGGTCCGGCCGAGCTTTATCGGGTCACCGGCGGTCTGGTTCAAGCTTTCGCGCCTGAAAGCTCAATTCTGCGGCTCGCTTACGTGGCGCCCGTAGAACACTGACCCGACTGATACACTCAGAGAAGCCGGAAATCCTGGCATCCCATTTTGCCCTTTACACCGCCCCGATTATAGACAAGTTGTCAAGCCAACCATTTGTGATGCATTTTCATGGACCCTGGTCGACGGAATCACAGAAGAGGGCGCTTCCGGACTGGCTGTTTTTGTGAAGCACAGTATCGAGCGCCAGGTGTACCGCCGGGCGGACCGAGTCATCGTATTGTCCCCGGAGTTCGGAGCATTACTCAGCAGAGACTACGGCGTTCCCGAAGACAGAATCCGAATCGTGCCCGGTGCAGTCGATCTCGATCGGTTTCAAACGAGATGCACCCGAGCAGAAGCCCGTCAAACTCTCGGCTGGCCGCTGGATAGACCGATTCTCTTATCGGTCCGACGCCTGGTTAACCGCATGGGCTTAAGCCAACTTCTTGACGCTATCCCTCGAATACGTAAACGCGTACCTGATCTTCTCCTCTGTGTCGGTGGAACTGGTCCGATGAAGCAGACGCTAGAACAGCAGTCCCGTGAACTCGGTATTTGTGACAGCGTCCGCTTTCTCGGATTTATCCCCGATGATGATCTTCCGCTTGCTTATCGAGCGGCCGACATCAGCGTGGTGCCCAGTAGGGCTCTTGAGGGCTTTGGCTTGGTGGCAGCTGAAAGCTTGGCTGCTGGGACGCCAGCTATGGTGACCCGCGTAGGCGGCCTCCCGGCTGTCGTCGAAGGGCTGTCTCAAGATCTAGTCTTCCGCTCCGGAGACTCACATGACCTCGCAGCAGCCCTGACAGCAGCCCTTCGCGCGGAAACGAATCTACCTAGCGACTCCGAGTGCCGAGAATATGCAGTCCAACACTTCTCGAGAAAATTGATGGCGTACCGGGTCGCCGCTGTTTACCGAGAACTAATTGGCTAATTGATTGAAAGCCCCAGCCGACCATCGCACCCAAATTAATAGCCGAGGTGAATGGAACTTCGGAGAAGGTTCCGCCAGACCTTCTGCTGCCATCTTAAACACAGATTATGCCTGCTCTACAAGTTGGAAAATCAGTAGCAGGCGACCGCCACCGTACCTCGAGCGGCATTTGTCTGGGCACCACCTGGCTTACACTTCCCGCGCCGCAACAATCGCCTCTTCCGTTCCATTTACTTTGGGTCGGGGCTCGTTTACGCTTGTATCGCATGCCGATGAACCATCTGCTCGATGTTTCCTCTGGCGACCTTGCCTTCTCAAAACCTTTGCGGGCCCATCATCCCTAGCATTAAGCCTGAGAGTTCTTACGCACCTGTTATGGCTGGTAACACCTAATCGATCTCGCGAGAACCTACGCAACTCCGCTTATGGATTCGACATATACAATTGCAGCCCATCCATCCCGACGCTACTATAGACCTGAACTCGATGTATTGCGATTCGGTGCTTTCTTACTCGTCCTTATAAAGCATTCTTGGCCGGACACAAAAGGAAGTGGATTGTTCGCGGAAGTTTTTTCGTCAATCAAACATGCTGGCGCCTTCGGTGTTCCGCTATTCTTTCTTTTAAGCTCCTTTCTCATCACCGAGCTACTGATGCGTGAACGTGCGGTTACCGGACGCATTCACGTTCAAGCTTTTTACCTTAGGAGAATTCTCCGAATCTGGCCGCTTTCTTTGGCGCCCTCTTTGCAGCTTTCCTGTATGGCAGAAATTATCATCCCTACAGGATTTCGTGGCCTGAATTGGGGGCCTACTTATTTCTTGTCAGGAAACTGGTGGGCGGTATTCAATACTTTTTACCCGGTTTCGCCACTCCTTTGTGGAGCATCTCCGTCGAGGAGCAGTTCTACGTTCTTTGGCCGACTTTGCTACGTCTTGCCAATCGGACAGCCATCGTGTGGTCTTCTGTTATCATCTGGATGATCTGTCAAGTTAGCCTCTTACGTCTTGCCTTCCAAGGTGTAACAATGTCTCCCAAGATATGGGCTAATTCACTCATCCAATTTCGCTTTTTTGCTGTCGGAGCTCTGCTTAGCGTAGTCTTACACCAGAAGGCTCTGGAGTGGCCCATGTGGCGCCGGTCTGCTTTCGCGATAGTGGGTCTAATCGCGCTCTTCTCTGCTGACTTCTTCTTCCATGCTGGTACGCCTTCGTTTCATGCTGATCCAAGAGCAAGTATTCCCGGCTATTTCTTGATCGATTTGGGAGTAACCTTTATCTTCCTGAGCGCCTATGGGGTCAAGGTCGCAGAACAATTGCGAGCGCTTGTTTACCTTGGTAAGATCTCTTACGGTCTTTACATATTCCACGTCTTGTGTATCGACCTGAGCGTCACTTTTGCCCGAGATGTCTTGCACATGCGTAGCCATTTGATAATAGCTTCATATGGCCTCGGCGTACCGCTTACAATCTTACTCGCCGCTTTGTCCTACCGCTACTGGGAAACGCCCTTTCTGCGATTGAAGGAGAGATTCGCTTTTGTCGCATCGCGATCTATTTAATTCCTAGTGTGATACTACAATTTCGCGTGCGTTACGCTTATTCTCAGTGACGATTTCTCTGTCACAATCAGAGGCGCCATATCCGTTTTCTGGTAAAGATAGCGCTGAAGATATCTGGCTGCCGATCTTTATTGCAGTAAAGGCCTCGACCAAGCCACGAACTCCGCGGCGCCTCAGCCCGTGCATCGTCAAATGCGCAACGGCGCACGGGACATATAAAAGACCTTTTAGTCGGCGGCCTTGCACGAAATAGTAAAGCTTGAAGGTCGAATACAGCCGCGATCCCTCCCTAAATGCCGAATAATCATCCCTGTGAAGCGGCGAATGAAAATGCTGGTTTACGGCGGACTTTATCAGCACAATTTTGTCGCCTAAAGCCACTGCCCGGTTCGTAATGTCAGACTCGTCTGAACCATACACCAGGTTTTCGTCGAAGCCAATCTTCTTAAACAGCGCGACAGGGAAAAGTGTCGCATTTATGACCGACGTGCGCAAAGGGTTCCTACAGTCTGAGCTGCGGGGTCGATCCCATGTATCCTAGGAAACCCATATCACTCGGAAAAATTACCCGACCGCGAATAGATTCCAGCCCGGTCACAATGAGGTGATTTCGCTCGGCTCCTCGTAGGATCGCAGTAGATGCATTATCTGAGTCAGGAAGTCCGGGCTCATTGCAGCATCGTCGTCGAGAAAAAGCACGTGAGTGCCCGTCACGCTCGAGACTGCACGGTTGCGATTAGCTCCGAGACCACTTCGGGGCCCCTGAATGTATCGTACCCACTCAAACTCTTTTTGAATGAGCCGTTCCGTTTCATCATCTCCGCCGTCGTCTGAGACGATGACTTCCCAGTAGGAACGACGGAAACCCTTATGGAGTTGAGCGCAACGCGGAGAGCTTGCGGCCGAGTCCCGAGTGCAGATGTAAACACTAATATGAATCGCGCCTCGTCGTACATCTCCGATTTAGGCCTCCCGCTCTCGATCTCGACTACTGGCGCGCAAACTGGAGCCACAGTTTGTGGCGCCGAATCTCCTCTTGCGGGCCGCCTGTAACAACCAAAAGTATGCTTGAAAAGTTCCCTGCTGCGTCAACCAAAAGCGTTGCCACGACAAACGGCCCAGTGCCAAGTGAATCTAACCGCTTGTATCAAGCCGGGAGTGATTAGAGTCCCGACGAAAAAACTCCAAATCAAAAATATAAACTGCCTGACCGACGACTGTCCTCTTGAAATTACAAGCGCCCAATTAACGCCACGTCACTAAATGCTCTGGCATCCTGTATCGAAAGCATCAACGAATAATGTCGTGGCTCAGCCCGGTCGCCCTCGTAGTGGTCGACAGCACCAACGGATCATAAATTAGATCGAAACCCTTTCGGCGCAACGCCACGCTAAACATACTACTCTTCGTGAGGCTGTGCACCTGCACCGCGCATACCCGGCGAGGTACGAGTCGAGCCAACGGCACTCATCCTGAAGCTCATGTTCGCGCCTTTGAGAACCTGCACCATCCGGGGAGGACCGTAACCAAGATGATGATTGCCGATAAGGCGGCCAAACCATTGAATCTCGCCAACACGCAACTTCCTTCTTTCATCCATCGCCCGTTCAGGAGGCAACGGTCGCGACCACCGACACCGGCAAGATTCGACTGCTTCATAAAATGTTTGAGGATGCGCTCAAGCCAATCCGCGTGAGGAACTGCATCGTCATCGGTCATCGCTACAAAGTCCGAAACGCATCGTCTAGCCCCGCGGAACGCGCCGCAATAAGGCCAGGAACAGCCACAACAACAACCCTAGTCGAAACGGGTCCACGTCGCCGCGTTTCCAAGGCATTCTTTGTTTTGATCGGTATCACGGACCACGACAATCACCTCGTCGGGATTTCTAGTCTGATGGTCCAGCGCATCGAGACACCGAAGGAGATCCACATGACGCCTGTAGCTGCAGTTTGCGCGCTAATTGTGGGATTCGTCATCAAGAGACCGTCTTCCTCCTCCTCACGGAGAGCGCTCGCCTGAACAGTTCGTATTCAAGCGTCACGCTCGCCTCGCTAAAATTGGCTTGAACACAAGACCCCATAAGGCATCAAGATCTTGCTTTTCCGGTAGTAGCGCGGGCAGACGGACGTTGAGAAATACCCGAAAACCAAGAAACACAAACAAGAGCCGAGCAATCGTTGAGATCAGCAACGAGACTGCCGCACCCATGACACCGTAGTGGGGCACCAACGCTAACATTAGGGGTACAGTCAGAAACAAACCGATCCCCTGCAAGATGGTGACTACACCCGGACGACCCAACGCCATAAACGCCTGCGCCAATATAAAAACGCAACCCGACAGGGTCACTTCAACGAGCAACACTCGAAGACATCCTGTGATTCCGGCGTACTCCCTGCCATACAAGAGGGCTAACAAGGTTGAACCGACGCAAGCGACAATGAACGAAATAACCCTGTAACCAAGGTTCCAATGCGGGCGGAGCGCTCCACCAGGTCTAAGACCTCGCTTTCGGAGCGCCCGGAGGCCTTGGGAAATAAGATCATGACAATCGAACCCTGAAAGAGGTTGAACATACGGGAGAAACTGAGAGCGACTCCGTAGGTCCCCATCTGCGCAGAGGACAACAGGGTGATGACGAGAACCTGATCCACCTGCAAAGCTAATGTACCGAGCAAATCAACCCCATAAGATCGGATACCGTAACCGAGGAGCGACGAACTACAGGCTTCTATCTTTTCTTTTATAGACCTTTAATCGGTATACCAACGCGGTAGATCATCCAAAGAAAATTTGGCACCGCCGCACCTGCGTAAGCGAGAGCTGCGGTAAACAGGAGATCAGCCGATGAGCAGGCAGCAGAAGCAGGAGGCCAAGGAGAGTCACAACCAATACAGCAATCTGCAGCTCATTCGAATAGCCAAAAAAGGAATTTGCTTCGAGAACGGCCCGGCCGGTCTGGGTCAACGCTAGCAGGGGCGTCGCAAGCAAGAAAAGCTGAGCATGTAGAATGACGGAAGTGTTGTACTGGTGGCCAAGCCAGAAGGGCAGAATCCCGGCTCCCCCGGCAGCTGCAAGCACGCCGAGCAGCAATGTCATAAGAAAGCCAGCGGCTACGTGGGCGTCTTGGCCTTCAGGATGCCTCTTGACCATGTAGATAATCGAGCTGGGAATCCCAAGGGTCGTAACAAAGGTCAGAAATAGTGGCCAGATTATCATCGCGGCGAGTTCACCGCGACCCTCTGGCTTGAGAGCCCGAGCCGTGATAATGCCAGTTGCCGCATTGATTAACAGAATCGCGAATTTGTTGGCGACAGTCCGCAATACTGCATGCAGGCCTCGCCCACTAGTTGGGTCCGAGCGGACCGTCGTGCCAGGTTCAATTATTGGGGTTGTACTCACGCAAATACCCAAGAGGCAACTACGGCAAATCCGGGCTCGCAGAACGTTACGCATAGGATTCCCTGAGCGGCTCCGCCTTCACATAATGACCGGGAGCCTTGGCGGCCGCCAAAGCGAGGGCCAGCCCCATAACGAGAAGGCTAAAAAACCCCCCGGCCCATTCACAATATTGTCGAAGAGTGATTCTTGATAAGAGCACAAGAAAAAGCATCTTGATGACCTGTGCTGGCCCTGGTGATTTTGTTTTAAGACGGCAGGCGGCTGCGGTGAGGAGCAAGAAGGAAGCCCCTGTCAGCAAGGTTCCCGCCCAGCCCAACGAAAGAATAATAGCCGCGAGCGAACTGTCGTTCTGCAACATAAAGCTCCCACCTTTGCCTACCATCTGGTCCTTACAACCTTGTCGTTCCCGTTTGCCTGCCCCCCTATGCCAAGTCCGAACGGGAAATCTGTAATACCTTTAAAAAGCGCTTCATAACCTTGACCCCTCACCACGAACTATCGTCCTTGCTAACGTCGGAAAGACTGGTCAAGCGTCGCGAAACGGTATCGCCCACGCTCGGATTTTGTAGGGCAAGTCCAAAGGACATGAGTGATAGTGCGCCAACCAAGAGAACCTGGAGCCGGAGCCGAGAAGGTGATTTTATGATTAGGTCGAAGAGGCCTTACAGCCACGCTGACCCCACGGGTTCGCGCCATAGTCAACGCCAGGCTAAGCACACCGACAGGCACGGCAACAAAGCGTACCCGCTTTTTCCGACTGGAGCGCTAGAAGAATGCCTATGCCCAGAAACAGGGCTAATATCTGTGGGGCATTCATAATGCTGAAGACGCGAACGTGCATTGGCTTCGGAATTCCAAATGTCGGATTGCCAAGATTTTGCATCCAGAGTGCGTCCCATTCCGGCAACGCGAAAATATTGATATATTCCGTAGGCCCCGGCTACCGCAGTTCCGTAGATCATAACGTTCTGGAAGGCTGAGAATACTTGAAGAAAGTGGCTACGGCTGATGTAAGGAAAAAACGCGAAAGATAGCGGAGCCGCCCAAGTCAGCAATCCCTGCCCAGCACAGCCATGATGGGAAAGTTTGATAGCCCAACCATCAAGCCATAACACAATGCCAAGGACATCAAGAGCAGCGGCGCGGCACGACGTTCTAGTATCTTTCTGCTCTCACCGCTGCACCAGGAAGTAGAGTGGAACGCACTAGGCCAAATATGGCGCTAACAAAACGGGTGAAGCTGCATTGCTTCCAGAACGGAAATACGACCAACCTCCGGAACTAGGGGATAAATAAACCACAGCCACAACGTGAAACTTGTATAGAGTCCTGGTGAGGCCCGAAATAAGAACCATCCCAAAAACAGAGCGAGCGCGGGAAATAGATAGATTAAGAGGATACTCTGAGAGGACAGCAAGAGCCCAAACACACTGTGATGCTCAAAAGCAGGCCTTGCATCAACCTAGCACTCGCCGGCCGATGCTGGCCCATCGCTCGCTTGAGCAGATTAGACCGGGGTTGTATCTGCTGCGCTATACCTCCGTCCAAACTTACCTTCTCCTTCAGCTGGCACTAGACGAGCAGATAATATGTAAGCCTTGAGGTTACTCCCTGCCAATTCTAAAAGTCCGTTGGATTTAGAAACAGGCCAAAATTTTGCCGTCTTCATGATTCGAGTGAACTTATCAAACCGGCTCGTCGTAACGAACATCATGTCACCCGGTTCAAGCTGAATATTTCGCTCGAGATCGCTTGTCTTTTTCATGTTGCTGAGATTCAGAACCGATTCCCATACTCCTGATTTAGATGACGGAACAGAATATTTATTCGTTCCGGCGCTGCTCTTTGGTCCCCCGACCAACAGTAGAGCTTGCATGGCCGTTAGATCCTCCCGCATCTCAATCTTCCCAGGGTTCTGGACTTCGCCACCAACAACCACATAGGGCTTTTGAAAGTCCTTAAGCACCAAATTCAACTGCGGGTCATTCAGCTCGGTCGATACCTTGTCGATAATGCGCGCCTTAGCTTGCTCTAGTGTGAGGCCCGACAATAGATCATCCCCGGCTACATCGAGGCTGGCGTGCCCATCGGGCTGCAGCGTCACTGTTTGGTTGAATTCGGGTGTCAATCGGTAATCAAGTTCAATAACGTCTCCGGGGTGGAGAATATATGCTGGGCGTTGGTGAAGCTTATCATCCGGACGCGCGTATCCCGCCGCAAGCAACAGGCCAATAGCAATTATGAAATTGTACTTTGTCATGGGCTCCCTCTCCCACAGCTAAAACAATTTGTAGATGACTTCCGGAACGGGATACCGTCGCTTGTTTAGTACGAGACCGATGATATTTCCGCCTGCCAGCTCGATCTGTCGTTCTACATATCGGATACGAGTCTTTTTTGTGCTATCCGCTTCAACCACCAAAACGATGCCGTCCACAAGCGGCGCAATGCTCAGGATGTCACTGCTCTCGCCAAGCGCGGGACAGTCGATAGCCGAAAACTGAAAACGCGACCGAAGCTGCTGAATTACGTGCCCGCGATACTCAAAACCGGAATTACCGCTCTGCTTTTGATCCAGATCCTCCGAAGCAGCTTGTACCGGCCTAAGTAGTGGCTGGTTCTTCAGCCAGTCGATATCAACTCGAAACGTTCTACCTGGGGAGATCACATTCATGGCGCGCATCACTGATCGAACGACATAAGATACCCCCTCTCCCCTATTTGCGGACGTAAAAGCAATGACAGCTGAGTTATTCGGTCCGCTGCGGCGATACGGCAAGATACTATATGCGAGAGCCTCACAAACATCCGAGGTCGCAGACACCTGCCCCGCTTCATGGGAAATGGACGAATAGCTCATGCGTGCCGCTCTCGCGCCGGGCTAGCGCCGAGCCCCTGGTCAAAATGGCTAGTTCCCGGCTCTACGGATAAACTATTGATTCTTTCCGCGGGCTCAGCTAATGGTGGTTCAAACTGGCTGGGTAGTTTAGCAAAGGGCACCGTGGCGAGAACTGGGTAACGCGAGGCAAGTTCGAGCTCTGCCGGCGTTGACACCTCTTCACGCATTGTTTCTAAAAGAAACACTACGCATCCACCAAGGAGAAGCGCAGTTATAAAGCCAAATGGCAGGTCCCTTTTTGGTTGTGGATGCGATGGTGTCAGCGAAAGAGTCGGATACTGGACGACCGCGACATTCAGCCATTGCTGCTGATCCATCAAATCACCTACAAGTGAGTTGTCACGCTTCTGGGTAAACTCCTGATAACCATTTTGAAGCTCTATGACCCGTTGCTGTAAAGCCTCGTAGTTTTCCGACTGCAGCTCGGTGCGATTAAGATCAGCTTGCACAGCGGCGATCTGCGCCTGGAGACTCTCGCGCCGTGCTCGCATCCCGGAGAGAGCGACAAGATTGGCACTGAGATCGCGCTGCGACGCCTGCCGAAGCGGATTCAGGTTCGTAGAGACTTCATGCGGTCCCCCGGAAGTCGCTTGTTAATTCCCGCCTTCGTGTTTTCGATTTGCTGATCCAGTTCAGCCACCAGCCGATCGGTCGACTTGTATTTCATCACCAGTTCCGCGCGTTTGTTTTGGAGGGTCACGAGCAATACATTGAGTTCATTGATCGCTCCTGTCGCGGTCGAAGACTGGTCGAGAGTCGACAGCCGTTCGGGGGTCTCGGCAACCTGCTTAGTCTCTACGTCGATACGCCGCTGCAGTTCGCTGATCTGAACATCCGCGTCGCGTGCCGCTGCGTGCAGGTCCAGAAGTTTCGCCTCTAGCGCGCCTTCCTGAACACCCACAGACACAAAACCATGTTCATTTTGGTAGTGTGCCAAGTCATGCCTTGCGGAGGCTAATTTTTTTTCGTATTGTTCCACCTGCTGCCCAAAATCCTGGATGCACCAGGCAAGCCGACCGAGATCCCTCTGCTTGCGCAGGAATGCATCGAGCAGCCGAACGGTCTCGTCCTCAGCCAGCTTCCGGCGTGGTCGCCACCATCTTGACCGAGATGGCATGCGAACTGCGTATAGGGCTGACATCCAGACGAGACCGAAGGCCGCGGATCGCGTTTTGATGGGCAACCAGTTCAGCATGGGATATCGAGGTCTGAGGTCGACTTCTCCAGTCCCGATCGACGACCTCATCAAGAAGATCGTTACTATTCAGGACAGCCACCTCGGAGTTCAACTGCTCCTCTGTCACATCATTCGGGGCTGCGGTGTTCCCGCCTTGCCCCGACGTAACGATTTTTCGTTGCTGCGTGCATTTTGAACCAAAATCACCATCTCGGAGGTAAACCGCTTCGGCGTTCCGTAGGTCCAGAAGACAGCCAATCCAAACACACACAACACGACCAGGAGGAACTTCCATCGGTGGCGAAATAACGCTTCAATAAAACCGGAGGGGCCTGTCAAACCGGCTGACTGCAGGTTCGAATCAGTCTCGCTATTGAGCATTGTCACTCCTTCACTATCCTAATTAACCGGACAGCAGATCTCTCGAGCACATCGATTTTGATATGTGCACCTTCCCGTCAGAATTGAAGGTCCTTGCGATCCAGCCGCAGGAAGGTCAGTATACCAGCGCAATGGGTTAGGCCTAAGCAGGAAAGGTAATTAGATGACTGCGCGCTTCGCTCCTCCGCCGTTCCCCCATCACATTTTTGTGAAACACGTCAATGCTGTTCCTCCCCCGGATCGTTAGCTAACGCCCTACTGTATAACCAAAAAGCCGCTATGATTATCGATCTCGTTTCTTATACCTTGTAATCCATGCCCCTACAGCTATCCATGACACCAGAGCAGGCCTCGGGTTCATCGAGCCGACATCGCATTCTCTGGCTCGATCTACTACGGCTCATATGCGCGGTCGAAATTGTCGGCTTTCACTGGCTGCGGGCCGCGGCAAAGACCGGCGCGTTCGGTGGCCCACAAAACTTCATTCTCAGCTACCGGATGTTGAATATCGGGGTGGTCGAGCATTTTATCGCCTCCACATGGACTTCGTCCTCGTCGTTGCATCGATGGACTTACGATGCCATTGGTCTCGCAATTCGGTTTCGGCTGGGAAGCCGTGAACGTATTTGTGCTTCTCAGCGGGCTCTCGCTTGCCATATCTCTGGGTCATTCCGACAGGCCCTCCTCGTGGCCGAGCTGGATCGCTGAAGATGAAAGCGGATTCTCGTTCCCTTTTACCTGGTCTCGATTGCTGCTGGCGCGCTAATGTTTGGAGCCCTCGCATTCACTGGTTCAAGAGGCAGCGCTGCCCTTCAACAAATTCACCGTAAGCTGATGAGCAACATCGGCTCAGACCTCACGGGCCTGGCGTGGAGTCAGCTAATCATGCTCAACCCCCACGCGCACCTTTGGCAACCAGTCTTCCTCGCTCCAGCGTGGTGGTTTATTCCGGCCATTCTGCTGGCTTATGCCCTTTTCCCCGCCTATATGTGGCTACTCCAGCGCTTGGGGAGCTTGGGCTTCCTGGTCTTGGGAGGCGCTATCTCCATCATCAGCTATATCGCCTCTCTGCAAGGTTGGCTTCCCGAATTCTCCTGGAACTTCATCATCTTTAACGAATGCTTCAATTTCTTCCTAGGTATTGTGGTGGGTCGTTACATGGCTACAGCGCGGGGTAGCAGGGCGGTGGAGACATGGATCCGATCGCCCTTGCTGGTTACGGCTAGCAGTCGCCACTTTCATTGCAGGCAACGCTTGTAACCTCTATTACAGCACCTACCCCATAAGCAGCCTCCTTTTTACCGCTTCTCTCGCATTTTGCGGAGCATCCGTTGCGAACTTCATTACGAGACGATCTTCGCGCAGCAATGCCCAGCGAGTCGATCCATACCACTTATACCTTTTGCACCAGCCTTTCGCGTTTCCCTTGATTGTTGGCTCACAGATATTGTTCGGCTCCGGTGCGGTAGCGCTGGGTTTGCCAATCTATTTCCTCATAGTGTTTTTGGCCACCGCAGTCTTCAGTAAGGCTTTGGCGAGTTTGCCTGTCTGATCCGGCGGTTCCGCGGTAAAGATCTAGCGGCCCACCGGTCCAAGAACGAAGGTTTAATAAAATCTGTCTCATCCTCTCGGGCAGCCGCGAGGGCCCTGGTGTAACTCTCTATTAACGCGCCCCGCATGTGGTCAGTCGTGAACCGGCGAGTGACTTCAGACCGACCGAGACGGCCGACGGCTAGTGCCTTATCGTTATTCCGCAGTAGATCGCAGAGAAGAAGCGCGGCCCGCTCATAGTCTCGGCTCTGATACAACCAATCCCGAAGCTCGCCGCGCATGATATCGCAAGTTCCGGTTATGTCGGTGGCAACCACTGGTACTTCCATCGCCAATGCCTCAGCGACCATGTAGCCGAAACTTTCAAAAATCGAGGTGCTGAGAAGCACATCGGCGGCTGCTATGTAGCTTCGGACGTCATGCTGCCAGGGGACATCGTGAATCACGTCCTGCAACGCAGCTTCTGCTACATGATTATGGAAAGCCTGTCGCCCCTCTCCCGAACCCAGCCATATGGCCTGGACATCCGGACGATGGGTACGCAATCGCTTGATAATCTCCACGAAAGAGGCGGGGTCCTTCTGCGCCGTGAGCCGGCCCATTCCCAGAACAAGTGGACCGGGGCCCAACCCGAGTGAAAGCCGCGCCTGATTCTGCGGCGAAGGCCGGAAGAGCGTTGGATCGATCGACGGATAGACGACATCGACTGATGATTGCTTAGCCAACGACCAGCCGACGATCTCTGCCCGCTCGCTGTCAGACACGGCGACGAAACGGTCGGTATAATGGGCGAGCATCTGCTCGATTTTCAGATATTTTGACCCCAACGGAGCAGCGATCGCGGCTGGCGAGTAGAGACGCACCGGGCGCCGCAAACGAGATGATGCCGCGGCCCTACCGAGGGCTCCAGCCTTCGAACTGTGACAGTGGAGTATGTCCGGCTGAAATCTGGCGATAACGTGCCTCAACTTCACGAACGCGGCGAAATCACTCCGCGGAACGATCTCCCGACGCATATCAATCGGATAAGTTTGCCAACCCATACTTCTCGCTCGATCTAAGAGTGGTAGCAGGCGGGAGTCCGCGCGAGCTGATCCGTAAGCCAAACCGGAGACAATTTCCGTGCCCTGGGTCGCGCTGGCAATGTTCTCAATATAACGGAGGGTCCCTCCGAGCGTTGCTTCGAGCACGTGCAGCACGCGGATCGGCTTCACCCCTGGGGGCAATTTTCGAGGAAAAGGAACTAATTGAGCTGCATCCACAACTAGGGGGGTCGAAGTCATACAGCGCTCTCCAAAACTTGCACCTCGTGCTCATGCTCCCTGCGATTGCGCTGGAGCATCTTGCTATAAACAACCTCAAGGGCACTGATATGGGCCTTATGAGAAGCGGCACCGTTTGACCAGAAGCGGTCGTAGGCCGCTCGCCCAAATCGCGAGGCAAGCTGTGGGTCCAGCAGCTGCCGCATCTTACGCGAAGATCCTGCTCATCTCCGCCGCGGAAGTGCAGGCCCGTCACTCCATCGATCACAGTTTCAGACGCCGCACTCGTGTCAGGGACAATACTTGGGACACCATTTGCCGCCGCTTCCAGGACTACGAGCCCAAGCGTCTCGTACCAGAGCGAAGGGAACACCAAGGCGCGAGAACTGCGGAGATAGCTGACGCTTTCTTCGCGATCGACCCAACCTGTGATGGTGGCCTGTCGATTTGTCGCCTTCACCTCATCGGCGAGTTCGCCAGACCCCACGAAAACTATAGGGACGCCCTCAGCGGCCGCGCACCGGGCCAGCATCAACACGCCTTTCTCACGAACCAGCCGTCCTAAATAAACAAATGACTGATACTCCGACGGTGAGGCAGGATCCATCTTGACTACGTCCATAGGGGCAGAGACGGAGTGAATTTCAGACCCCTCAGGAAGGTAAGGTCGCATGATGTCGCTCACCAGCTCCGAGTGCGCTATGAAATCGGAGATTCCATGGGGTATGTGTCCCGCGCCGGCCTGGATCATCTGTCGCCCCACACGCCATAGTTTCTGTGGGTAACTGCGGGCATCGCATTGCGACCGCAAACACGACGAACTCATGGGCGTTAGCTTGCAGATACCCTGCATCGGATGGTTGAATAGGGTTCCCGTGGGGCATGCGAGCATAAAATCGTGCAACGTGCAGACCATGGGAAAACCACGATTGATCGCGGCACGGGTAGTACTTGACGACAGGGCCTTTGCCCATGTGTGGAGGTGAACCACAGTATTTACTGGATCTAGCGAAGAGAAGAGTCGCTGGGCAAGTTGCTCTGCCTTGAGATTCCACCAACCCTGAAGGAAGGCCCTAGTACGGCTTGGGTCTGCAATGATCTCGTACTGGTCGGAACAGACTACAGTGATGTTCGGATGACCTTTGAGTTCCGAAGCGATTGGTAAGACCGCACATAAGAAGAATACCCGGTGCCCGCGCTCAGCCAGGCCATGAGCAGCCATGATGGCTAGCTTGGCAGCTCCTCCATTAATGTGCGCATTATCATTGATGATTACGATATTCATTTGGGGGGGGACTTAGGACCGAATGAATGCTACACGCTTATATGGGCGCTCCAGTGGATTCCGAGACGGCGGGTAATTCCCATCGGAAGTGTTTTTTAACTTACTAAGTGAAGCTGATCTGCGAAGCACAACGGGTTTGGAGCGGCGCGACGTGCTGCCGATCAGAGGCGATTTTTAATCTACGAACTCCAGGCTTCGATCTTCCGCGAAGAAGGTCTTTACTGGATTCGTTTTACAGTGAGACTACAAGGCTGAATCCGTTCCAACTCTAGATCGAAAAGAGCCCTCAGCCGCCACAAAGTTCTGAAGTCGTGTTAGTTACAAAGCCATCTTTGCGAAACGTTGTGGTCCATGCGACCTAAAGGCACGTCGTGAGCAAGTGATAGGCGAAAGCAGGGGGCGAAAAAACTAACGGCCGCGCTGAAAACCACACTACGCGAACCAAACGCTTTCATGAAAGATGAAACGGTGCCGAATGACTTTACCAACTCTTAGGTAAGTGGGCTTGGAAGATATTTTTCCTGTCCGCTTACCGACGCCATACGAGCTCGCTGATGGCCTGATGGGCAAGCTAACTTAAGTTTTCACTCAGAAACTAAGGTCTTTAACTAAGAAACTAAAGTTTTCTTATGAAGAAGAGTAGCCCGGGCAGCCTCCAATGACGAAGTGCAAAAAAGTAACCAAACAGTGGAAAACCGCGGTGACCATGGTAATCATACTATTCATAACATCAACAAAATAAATCTCTTATGGTGCCATCTGAAACGGCAGGCCCCGGCCCGGCACTATCATTTTTATGTCCTCGAAATAAAAATCGACGCCGTGCAATCTGCGGACTTTGACCATCATCCCTAATTCGATCTGCGTAGGATGTGGTTAGACGAAAGCAACCGACGATTAGTTTCACTTAGGCCGCTTAACACTGTGATATATGTCCAGCCTTGTCTTCGGCATTGACGAGATTTCGGTCGCGTGTAAGGCGTGTTTAGGCAGTTTGACCTACATGCAAGGAAACGGCGCCATCGCGATCACCGAAACTTCCTACCCCCAGTACACCTCGCCCTCGGACAGATTCTGCTTCAAAAAATCAGGGTTAATATCGAGCCCCAGTCCCGGTCCGGTGGGGACTTTAAGATGGCTGTCCTTCACTTCCAGTGGCGTCGCGGCCATGCCATAGATGTAGTTGCCGTGTTCCCCAAGCTGGCTTTCGGAACGGTAGAAGTTCTGAATAGACGCGCCGAAGTGGGCATTGGCGCAAGTCAGAATCAATGACCCTACATTGTGCAGCGCAACCGGCATCCGGGCAAGGTACGCATACGCGGCAATCTTCTTGACCCCGGTAAATCCGCCGGCAAACGATAGGTCGGGGTGGATGATGTCCACCGCCTCGTTATCGATAAAGGGCTTGAAGCCATCCAGCAGCTCCAACTTCTCTCCAGTCAGAAGCGGCACGCGCACCTGGCGGCGAACCGACATCCACGCCTGAGAGAACGTTGGGAATAGAAGATCCTCAATAAAGATTGGATTGATCGGCTCCACCGCCTTGGCAACCGCCACGGCGCTCGGTTCGTCGAACTCATCGTGGCAGTGGCAGGCAATCTCAATATTCTCAGGCAGCGCTTCCCGCATGTTGCTGTAGCCCTTCGCAATATAACGTAGCTGTGTCTGATCGAGGGTGGGCGCGAAACGCGCGGAGGGAACGCCCAGGCCGCCGAACTTGAAGGCATTGAAACCTTCCGGCATGGCCTTGACTCGGTCTGCGAAGGCGCGGCATGATCCTTTGTCCACCATATCGACACCATCACCGTGCGAATACATGCGGATGGAATCGCGAAACGGACCGCCCAGCAGCGAGTAGACAGGAAGGCCGGTGATCTTCCCCGCCAGGTCCCACAGCGCGATATCGATGCCACTCACGGTCGGAATGTTGGCCATGTAGTAATGCATCAGCGAAGTCATGTTTTGGAAATGAACTTCGATGGCCAGTGGATCCTTGCCGATCAGCAGGTCCCGCATCTTGCCGATCCCTTGCACTCCGCCAGGAAGAGGGATCGGCGCATCGATACGCGCACGCCCCATCGGGCCGCTGACTCCAGCTTCGCCGTAGCCGGTCAGGCCGCTGTCGGTCTCAATCTTGATCAGCGAATTCCCGGCGATCTTTTGGATCTGCATCACCTTGATGTCCGTGATCTTCACCCGGTTGGTGTGAGGGGCGGCCAATGCGCGAAAGCGGGAGAAAAGCCCAGCTAGCGGCACGGCCAAGGCCATTTTGACAAAGCGGCGGCGAGACCAATTATTCATAACGCCGCCGCCGAACCATCGTGATGCCAAACGAATTCCATCGGTTTTGTGCCTCCGAACGGGTACTTCTTTAGCGACTCTTCATTGAAGTCGAAACCTATCCCCGGCTTGGACGGCAGGGGAACGCGCCCATCCACCCTCCGCATCGCGGGAAAGGCAAACCACTCCACGCGTGGCCAAGCCGCCAATCGGCGCGGAGTGCGTCCCTGGCCCACCTCGGACCGTTGGGATCAACGACGTATGACGCGGCTAGGGCCTGGCCGAGAAAGGGATCGCCACCACAGGCGATCCGCTGTGAGCCTCCCACCGCAAGCCCCTATCCGCATCCCTCCCATATCTCGCAAAAAGCGCGAGATATGGGCCACCCTCTATTGTCCCTGTAACAGAATTCATTGAAACATTCGACACGGCTTCAGGGGCTGAAGAGGGTGTGTGCACTAGCAAACCCGAAGATCTCTCCAGTCCGCTCCCCGGATTTCCTGTTCAGTGTAGCGGCGTTGATGAAGTTCCTGCGTCTCTCTTTTCGGAGAGCCGCATGCGTGGTTGTTGCCAGCCCCTGTGAGGTAGGAAATCAGGGTACGCTCGGTCGAAAAACATTTCCACGAAAGGTCTTCTTGCACTGCAGATCCCTCGGCTACGCTCCTAATGAACAACGGTACGCTGGAGCAAGCAAAAGCGTTGGAGGGGCTTCGCCCGGCTTTTTCGGCCCACGTACGCTGGTGCGAACATGGGGCACCCGTCGAGTCCGCGGTGGACCGTACTGTTCATTGCTCCCTTAACTTGACGCAGGCAGGTCGGCTCCTCCTAATGAACAACCGTACCCTGGACAAGCAAAAGCGTTGGATGGGCTTCGCCCGGCTTTTTCGGCCCACGTACGCTGGTGCGAACATGGGGCACCCGTCCAGTGCGCGGGGGCCCGTACTGTTCATTGCTCCCATAACTTGCCGCAGGCAAGTCGGCTCCTCCTAATGAACAACCGCACCCTGGAACGACTAAAAGCGTTCGAGGGGCTTCGCCCGGCTTTTTCGGCCCACGTACGCTGGTGCGAACATGGGGCACCCATCGAGTGCGCGGCGGCCGGTACTGTTCATTGCTCCCTTAACTGGCCGCAAGCAGGTCGGCTCCTCCTAATGAACAAACCGTACCCTGGACCGACCAAAAGCGTTGGATGGGCTTCGCCCGCTTTTTCGGCCCACGTTAGCTGGTGCGAACATGGGGCACCCATCGAGTGCGCGGTGGCCCGTAGTGTTCATATAAATCCAATCATATTTCAAGCATTTACGGATAAACCCGTGCCCTTCGTTGGGAGCGGCTCTTCCATGCAGCAAGTAGAGCGCAGACGATAACCCGGTTCTTTCATCTCCTTGGGTGACCCGCAGGCTCATGCGGACACGACTAAAGAGGCTGCGGGAAAACTCGGTTTTGCTGTGGTTCTAACTGTGGCAGGGGCTAAAGCCCATCCTATTTTCACGTGCTTACGGCACGACTAAAGTCGTGCCCTGATACAAAACCGGGTTTTACGCAGCCTCTAAAGTCGTGCCCTGATACAAAACCGGGTTTTTCGCAGCCTCTAAAGTCGTGCCCTGATACAAAACCGAGTTTTTCCGCAGCCTCTAAAGTCGTGCCCTGATACAAAACCGAGTTTTTCCGCAGCCTCTAAAGTCGGGCCCTGATACAAAACCGGGTTTTCCGCAGCCTCTAAAGTCGGGCCCTGAACAAAGCCAAAGAAACTTTTTCAGCGAACCTCTGTTACCGGACAATGTTGTCTAGCCTCAAAGTACATCGTGATCCTTTCTCATCCTTGATCGGAACTGTCGCGAGCCCGGCACTGCTGCGACCATCGTCGCTGCCGTACCCGGGAATTTTCGCCGATTTATGCGATCGCATGGCCTGCCAACGCTTTTTCGTCGACCTCGATGCCCAGGCCCGGGCCCTTCGGCAGGGCGAAGAATCCGTCGTGGGGCGCGGCGATTCCCTCAGTCCGGGATTGCGCGATGAAGAAGTTCGGCATGCTGGCGGCCGCATGGAGCGCCGCGGCATGAGCGATCGCGCCGCCTTCGTGATAAGGGGCTACGGCCACGTAGTAGGTCTCCGCCATAGCCGCAAGGCGGGTCACCCCGGTGATGCCGTGGGTGAGAAGATCGGGCCGAAGCAGGTCGACCAGGCCTTCACGAAGCAGATCCTGAAAGGTTCCTGGGTTGGAAACCGTGCGCCCAAAACCGAGCGGGACTACGGTTTCCTCTGAGATTTTGCGGATCGTCTCCAGGTTCGAGACCGGGCAGGGTTCGTCGAACCAAAGCGGGTGCATGGGTTCCACCTCCGCGGCCAGACTGGCGGCATCGCCCGGGGTCAGCTGACCGTGGCCCTCAAAGGCAAAGTCCGCAGTCGGAGCGGCGGCCCGCATGGCTTTGAACCGGGCGGCGGCCACGCGGACATACTCGCTGCCCTGGTTGCGCGCAGTGGGCAGCGGGATCGGGATCAGAAAGGCACGGTAGCCGGCGGTGAGTTGTTTATCCAGCTCGCTGCGCAGGGCGTCGTCCGATGTTCCGGAAAGGCGGGTGATGGCGCGCGCTTTGTTGCGGGTGGGTCCGCCGAGCACGCGGTAGACCGGCGCCTTGGTGGCCTTGCCCACAATGTCGAGCAGCGCCATATTCAAGCCTCCGCGTGCCGGTATGGGCACCAGGCCGCCTAAAGCCTGGTAGGCCGACGGCGCGTGGCCCACCACGGCTTGGCTGGTGGCTTTGAGGTCAGAGGCGGAAAGAGTGTTGCACTCCCCATAGCCCACCAAGCCCGAATGGGTGCGGACCTGCAGAATGACATAGGCATCGCCGGAGCCGGGAACGCCCATCTGGAAGGCTCGTATGTCCGCTACCGGGTCGGGGCCGGTGGCGATCGTATCGGGAGCTGGAGGCGGCGCGAATCGCAGCAAAGACTCTCTTCGTGCCGAGACAATATTCGTCAAAGCGATGGTCATGGATGCCCTCGATCATCTTTGGTGTTACAGGTCGCCAATGGTTGCGTGCCTAGGACCGTATTCTGAGTAGCTTTCAGCCGTAACTTCGGGACTTCCCTCGTCTTGCCGCAGCCTTCGTCTTTCCGCAGACTGCGAGGACGGCCCCAACAAAAAACAAAACGGTGGTGGGGCTTCGCCCGCCTTTTTCGGCCCACGTACGCTGATGCGAACATGGGGCACCCATCGAGATCGCGGTTGGTTTGGCTTTTTACGCGGACACTGGAGCTTCCCCCTTCCTGTCAAAAGGTCAATCTTAGCGCCAATTGCAATTGCCGCGCAGTGTTCGAGGTGGTGGTGATGGATCCCACTCCCGAGGTGGCGATCACGGCCGCCGGAATCTGGAACTGAGGATGATTGAACATGTTAAAGGCCTCGAAGCGAAAGAGCAGATTAGTTCGTTCCGTGATGGGGAACTTCTTCTCCGCCGAGGAATCCACGTTCACCTCATCCGGCCCACGGAGTATGTTCCTCTTCGAATTGCCCCAGTTGTAGGCGGTCGGCACGGAGAAGGCGGCGGGATTGAACCACTCGCTCACCGACTTGGCCGTCGGGTATTGGGGTACGCCCGGCACCACGTTCGCGCGGCTGGCAGACGCGCCGGTGTTGGTCGCAGTGCCACTGGTTGTCACGGTGAAGGGCAAACCCGACTGGCCGACAAAAATTCCGTTTACCTGCCAGCCTCCCAGCAGAAAGCGATTCACAAAAGAGTTGCCGTTGATAAAGGGCTTCCCCGGGCCGAACGGCAGCTCGTAGGTTCCATAGACGTTCACCCGATTGTGGATGTCACTGTCTGAACTGGCCCAGTCGGCATTGCGATTGGTCGGATCCTGCGGTATGGGTCCATCGGCTCCTCCGTCGAAGGAGGAGTTATCGAAGGCGTGCGCCCACACATAATTGGCGGTGAGAAAGAGTCCAGCGGTGAGCCTCTGCTGAAAGCTGAGTTGCAGCGAATTGTAGTTCGAGGTTCCCACTGACTCCAAAAATGAGATCGCGGTCACGTTGGGATACTGTGCGTTGTACGGGCGGCGTGCCTGGATGGCTCCCGGGCCGGGGGACGGTTGATCGATCGGGTTAATCCATGACAAGTGGCGCCCGCTGGAACCCACATAGCTGGCAGTGAAGGTGGAGCGGCCAGTGAGCTGCCGTTGCACACTCAGATTGTATTGCTGGCCGGAGGCGTTCTTAAAGTTGGGCTGAATGCCTTTCAAAGTGCCGTACGGCGCGGCGAGGACACTGGGCGGAATATCCCCGATCGATACAAAACCTTGAGAAACGGTGTTCTGCGGGAAGATGCTGCCGGGAGTAATGATGTAAATGAGGTCGAACGGCCATTGCCGTTGCTGCCGGATGGTCGTCCCTGCCTGGGTTTGAGGATCGAAGAAGACGCCATAGCCGGCGCGCACTACCGTCTTGGCGTCGTAGCTATAAGCAAACCCTATACGCGGGCCGACGGAACCGTAATCGGTGTTCCAGCCGGCGGCTTTCGATACTCCGTTCTGTCCGGCGATTTCTACTGCTCCTGTGGCCTGGTTGAAGTTGACCCAGAAGTTGTGGGCTTCATGGTAGGGGGTGTCAATCTCGTAGTGAAGGCCGAGGTTCAGGGTCAACTTGCGGGTGATGCGCCAGTCGTCCAAAGCGTAGTAGTTGAATTCAGTGGAGAGGACATGGGCCGTGCCGGGAATGAAGTAATCCTTCGCGGTCTGCGTCGGATATCCCAGCAACATGGAGGCCATGGCATTCCCGGTGCCGGTGGGCGACGCTGGGTTGTTGGTGAAATTGCCGTCGAAGTTGAACCTGCCGAAAGCGCTTTGCGACGGGGGTGTGTCGGTTTCGCTGATCATGTGGTTGATCACGTCGATCCCGAACTTGAAGCTGTGTGTTCCCCGCAGCCAGGAGACATTGCCGACGTTTTCTATGCCGTGCTCGCGGCGGACCTGCGGCTCACCCCGGGAATTGCCCAAACCTCCAAATCCCGACGGGCTGATAATGGGAGCCGAATTGCCCGCTCTCGCGGCTGCTACTGGCTGGTAGCCCGGGTTTGGTCCCCCGCCCGCAATCTGCGACCAAATGGGCGACGTCAACACAGGCGCGATCAAAAAGCTGGTAAATCGATTGAACCCGAGCCGGTATTCCCCAACGATACTCTGCGAAATCACCTTGTTGTACGCCAGCACTCCTTGCTGGCCCCGGTCTGCCTGGTGGCCTGAGAATGAGTTTTCATTGCCGCCGATCACGCTGTTATACGTATTCGGGATGTCAATCTGGGTATCGTTGACCGAATAGCGGGCGAAAAAACTCTGGCTGGGTGAGATCTGGTGGTCGATGCGGACATCTCCCCGATTGTCGTCGCTCAATTTGAGGGGATACGAAGTGTAGTTGTTCGAAAGCGCGGTGGTTTGAGGCGCGGGATAGGCGCTCACGAGTTGAGCCGCGATGGGATCGAAGCGAGCCGCGGGGATGATGTTGTTCGGAAACTGAGTGCGGGTATAGGTCGAGCCCGACGCTGTCGTGGTCAACGGATCAAAGATGTTGGTGACCCCCTGGAAGTTTCCCTGCCGCTCGGCAAGCGTGGGCACCGTGGAAATCAGGGTGGATGCTGCCCGTTCGAAGTAGCCTTCATAGTTCACGAAGAAGAAGGTTTTGTTGTGTAAGATCGGCCCCCCCAATCTGCCCCCGAAGTCATTCAGCCGGTAGGCCGGGTTGGGCGCGCCGGGACGGACAAAGAAGTTCTTGGAGTCGACATAGGAGTTGCGCAGAAATTCGTAGCCGGAACCATGGAATTCGTTCGATCCGGACCGCGTGCTGGTCACCACGATCGCACCCATGCCCCGGTCGAACTGTGCGCCCACATTGCTGGTGAGGACGGCAAACTCCTGCAGGCCCTCCACGCTCGGACGAACGATAAAGGTTTCCGCGATCATCTCGGTGTTATCGATTCCGTCGAGCAGCAGTTTGTTGGCGTTGTCGCGGGCGCCGTTGGCTACGATGGTGGTGCCGCCCGGCCGTAATTCGTCCGGCCGTGCGCCGGCGGCAATCGTTCCGCTCTGCGCGTAGTTCAGGCCGGTGACTCCGGGGGCGATGATGGCCAGCTGGGACATGTTCCTGCCGTTCAACGGCAGCTCATTGATGGCTTGGGTGGAGATCACCTGCCCTACCGAAGCATTTTCACTCTGCAGCAAGGGCAACGCGCTGGTCACCTGGACAGACTCGCTCACCGTGCCCACGTTCAAGACGACGTCGAGTCGCGCGGTTTGGAAGACCTGGATGACGAAACCCTTGTTGATATGGGAGGCAAACCCGCCCTTCTCGACCTGGACGGTGTAGGCTCCGGGAGTCAGGTTGCTGGCCGTGTATTCGCCCGCGCTATCGGATTGGAGAGTGACGGTCTCGTTGGTGCTCTCCTCCGTGACCCGCACGGTCGCGTCCGGAATCGCTGCTCCCTTGGCATCTGTAATTGCGCCGGTGATGGTGCCGCGTTCCACCTGGGCGAATCCGCTAAGGCTCAACGCCAAAACCGTGACCCAGATCCCTGCACTGCGCCTCGTCTTCCATTGGTTCATTGTGTCCTCCGGTTAGCTCATTCGAAGCCGGCAGGCTTTATGCTGTGTGTCTCATTGCCTGCCAGTTGGTCCGGTCCGTGCGGTCCGGAACCAGTCCCCGAAATCCGGGAGCACCTTATCTCTCAGCGGGCAAATGGGCAAGTATCATACCGTTACGAAGGCCCAGGTCCTAAGACTCCCGGCATTGTGGGGAGCGGTTTGCCCGCTGGTGCGATGGGGGGTATGATACGTCGGAATTCGGAGGGTGACAGAAGATTGCGCGCGGATCTACTATGGCATCCGCAATTGAAAAGAGCTTGGGATGCCGTTGACTGCACGCGCCGAGACACCCTGGACACCGACCACGGAAGCAGAGCACTCCGCAGTACTGCGGGAGATGGATCGGCTGCTTGGCAGCCGGCACTTTCGCAACAGCAAACGCTACCCGGCGCTCTTTGAGCACATCATCCGGGAAACCCTGGCAGGCAACGCCGATTCCTTGAAAGAGCGGGTTCTGGGAGTGGCGGTCTTTCATCGCCCGGCGGACTACGACGCCAATGCAGATCCTATTGTTCGCGTGACCGCGGGTGAAGTTCGCAAGCGTATCGCCCAGTTCTACCATGAAGAAGTTTCTGCCGAAGAGGTTTACATCGATCTTCGGCCCGGATCCTACGTGCCGGAGTTCTTCCCCGTGGTTCACGGTGGGATGGAAACAAAGCAGCCGTTTAGTCTCCCACTCTCCGTTGCAGCGGCAGAATCCCCTGCCATCTCCGCGAAAGGACGTTCGCCGTGGCGGTTGTCTGCGGTGGCGCTCGCATCCGGGGTACTCCTGGCGGCGATTCTGCTGACCGCCTTTTCCCCGTGGCAAGCCAGCGATCAGCGCACGCAGATGTGGTATCCGCTGCTCAATTCACCCGCTCCGGTGCTGGTGGTGGTTGGCCAGCCGCACTTGGCCCCGTCGGAAAACTCGCCTGTCCTGAGCGTCTACCAGCATGGGCCCGCCAGCGAATTGGAGCTGGCCGACGCCATTGCTATGGCTCACTTATCCAACGTACTCGATGCTCACCATCACCTGTATCAGATCACGGGCGTCGGTTCTACTTCCTTGTCCGATCTGCGCAAGGGCCCAGCCATCCTGGTGGGCGGATTCAACAATCCCTGGAGTCTTCGCATTCTGAGCCCTCTTCGCTTCTCTCTCAGGGCCGCGGGCAGCGGATCGATCGGCGAAATATCGGCCAGTCCACAGGTGCTGCAGATTGCGGATCGCAAAAATCAGGCCGGATCTCCCTGGACCGTGGACTTTGACCAGCCCATCAGCGCCATGACCCATGACTATGCCATCATCGCCCGCTTTCAAGCGAATATGACAGATGGAGAGGTGATGGTCATTGCCGGTCTCGGATCGGGGGGCACGGAAAGCGCCAGCAAATTTGTCAGTTCGGCCGCCTACATGACTGAGCTCGCGCGCCAGGCGCCGCGCAATTGGCGGAGCATGAATATGGAGGCAGTCGTCGAGACTGAGGTTATTGGTGGACGGGCGGGCCACCCCCACATCATCGCGGCTGAGTTCTGGTGATAACTCTCTTTTGAGGGAGTCTTCCGTCCCGGTGTCCGGCTTCTGAAGGGAACCCCCAGCGAGCCGAGTTGTGCTATCGTTTCACCCAACGCTAAGAAAACAATTTGTCGATCCGAGACAATCATCTGTGCACGCAGAAACACTAGCCCAAGGTTAATAAAACCGCACTTGCAGATACTGCACTGTCACGGCTTGTGAATGTTTCTACTTGTACAGATTTATTTTCGTTACGGGATCCGCTTCCGCTTCACCATCAGGGTAATAGCCATTCGGCACATTTTCTTGTGAACCGGGCCCAATCCACTTGGAGACATTCGAGATGTCACGTTTAACGATGCTGTGCAGTTTGCTGGTAGTTTCTGTATCCACAGCGGCCCTTGCTCAGAGCCCCTGTCCAACCCAGGAGATCCTGATGTCAGCCGCCAAACGATCGTCCGACCTGGTTTGCATCGTCCCGCAGGTGTATGGCCCCGGCGGCTTGGTCGGCACGGATAATGGCGGGCCACTAACCGCTACGATGTATCACGAGGTTCATTTCCAGGCGGCGAGCATTAATAGCTTCGGTCCCATCAATGCAGAGATCGGCGTGCAACTCAGCCAGGTGCCGCTAGCCTCTCCAGTGTCCGGGTTCATCTTTGCCAACGGCGTGATGCAGGAAGCGACCAGCTTTGGACCCGTGCTGGCAGACCGGGCGGAGACGCTCGGCAAGAGAAAGATTTTCGTGGGCGCCAGCTATGAATATTTCGACTTCGATAAGGCGGATAGTGTCAATCTAAAATCGTTTGGCGCTGTTTTTCAGCATGAGCTGGAGCCGACGATTTGCTCGACCGTCCCGGGTACGGAATGCATAGGCGGCGAGCCGGTTTATACCAACGACATCATCGCCACGCAAAACCGGATCGACATCAAGGTTCACCAGGTCACCATGGTTGGCACCTACGGCCTGTCAGACAAGCTCGATGTATCGCTCGCTCTCCCTATCCTGAACGTGCGTGTGGGAATGACCTCCAAGGCACAAATCTACAACTTTGAGATGGGGACGCCGAACCACACGTTCGCTGTGGTTACTGATAATCCGCGCGAAACCTACATCGACCAGTTCAACGCAATTTTGACGAATAGCGATTCCGCGACGGGCATCGGTGATTTGCGGCTTCGTGGTAAATACGTGGCGTGGCGTGATGAAAAAGAGAAGTCCGCACTCGCCGTCGGCCTGGACGTTCGCCTTCCGACCGGCGACGCCTACAAATTTACAGGCTCAGGGACCTGGGGCCTGCGGCCATTCGTTATTTACTCGTATTCCGCCAGGGTATCCCCCCACGTCAGCGGGGGGTTTGAAGGAAATGGCAATTCTGTTCTAGCCGGCACGGTCACGTCGCAGCCAGTGACGAAAGCGCAGCTGCCGAATGTGTTCACCTACTCTGGGGGTGCGGACGCATCGATACGCCGGTGGGTCGGTGTCTCCGCCGACTACATCGGGACGTCGCTGCTGAATGCGTCACGTATCGAAAACTCTACCTTCATCGATTACAGGAACCAACCCCACGCCAACGTCTCCACCTTTACCTCCACCGTGAACCAGGCAAACATTTCGTTGGGCGCCAAGGTGAGACCGGCTGCCAGGCTGCTGGTTACGGGCAATGTCCTCTTCCGCTTGAACGATGCTGGCCTGCACTTCAAGCCTTCGCCGTTGATTGGCGTTTCGTACGTATTCTGAGGGCAACAACCGTACGGGTGCCCATCCTTCGCGCTTTTTGCGAAGGATGGGATACCACGGGATGCGCTCGTGTCCTGTCGCTGAAGTTCATTGAAAAATTTGGACACGTCGAAGAGCGGCCTCAGGGGCTTTAGAGGGTGCGTGAGAACGAGCAAAACCGCAGATCTCTCCACTACGCTATGCTCCGGTCGAAAGACAGAAAAAGATTTCCCGACAGGTCCGTAGAACTGCAGGTCCCTCGGCTTCGCTCGGGATGAACAACCGTACCCGGAACGACTAAAAGCGTTTGAGGGGCTTCCCCCGGATTTCCTGTTGGACTTCGTGGCGTTGATACAGTGCATGCGCCTTTCTTCGCGGACAGGCGCACACGTGCTCCTGTCCAGTGCAGCGTGGCAGGAAATCCGGGTCGCCCGGCTTTTTCGGCCCACGTTAGCTAGCGCGAACATGGGGCACCCGTCAGGTCCGCGGGTGGCCCGTACTGTTCATTGCTCTCTTAACTTGCCGCGGGCAAGTCGGTTCCTCCTAATGAACAACCGCACCTTGGACCGACCAAAAGCGTTTGAGGGGGCTTCGCCCGTCTTTTTCGGCCCACGTACGCTGGTGCGAACATGGGGCACCCATCGAGTGCGCGGCGGCCGGTACTGTTCATTGCTCCTTTAACTTGCCGCAGGCAAGTCGGCTCCTCCTAATGAACAACCGCGCCTTGGACCGACCAAAAGCGTTGGATGGGCTTCGCCCGTCTTTTTCGGCCCACGTTCGCTGGCGCGAACATGGGGCACCCGTCGAGTACGCGGTGGCCCGCACTGTTCATTGCTCCTTTATCTTGCCGCAGGCAAGTCGACTCTCGGGATGACAAGGGGAGGGCGGCGCTTCCATTTGGGATCGGTTATTGGGAGTGATAGATGACAGGGCGGAGCGTGACGCTTCCATGGGGAGTGGTCGCCGGACGGAAGGCGATTCTCATCACCTTGGGTGTGCCGCGGGCTCATGACCTCTCCAGTCGAGAGTGAGATGACAAATCTGTTAGGCAAATGGCTTTAAAACATGAAAAATCGCCGATCCTGCAACAAATTGGTCATCTCAACCGGAGCGTAGCGTAGTGGAGAGATCTGCGATTTTGCTGGGGTTTTGCTGTGGTTCTAGCTGTGGCAGGGGCTAAAGAGCCTGCGGAAAAACTCGGTTTTGTATCACGGCACGACTTTAGTCGTGCCGTAAACACTTGAAAATAGGATGGGCTTTAGCCGCTGCCACAGCTAGAACCACAGCAAAACCGAGTTTTTCCGCAGCCTCTTTATGCCCATCCTATTTTCAAGCTTTTACGGCACGACTAGTCTTAAAGTCGTGTCCTGATGCAAAACCGAGTTTTTCCGCGGCATCTTAAAGTCGTGCCCTGATGCATAGCCACAGAAACTCTTTCAATGAACTTCGGGACAGGACGCTCAAGCAGCTTCGCAATGTAAGACCGGGGCGGCAGGCTCTAACGGACAGAAGTGATGTGCCAGGAATTGCTTGCATCCTTCTTCAAGGTCATCGTCACTTGTGATTTTGCTGCGCCATTGGCGACGATTTGCTGTTGAAAGGTGACCACGGCTGAGTTGCCGGCTATTTCCGGACCTTTGGAAATCGCGTAGGTCAGCGTGACTTTGCCCGCATCGCGGAACGCTGTGCGCAGCCCGTTGACCTGTTTCGGACTCATATCTGGCCACAGGTCCTGGAGCTTGGCCAGATCTTTCGTGTCGTAGGCCGATTTATACCCATCCAGGACGGCATGAATGGCATTCACGTCCTCCGTATTGTCAGAAGGCTTCGGCGTAACCGGAGGAGGAGGAAGGGCCGGCGCTGGCGTCTGGGCTGCCGCGGGTGCCTGGGGTGCAGGCGTCGCGACCGGCGGCGGAGTCAATTTGGCCAGTTGCGCTGTTGCTTCCTCCTTGTGTCTGCCTGAGGGATAGGCCCCGAGGTAGCCCTTGAGAGTCGCGCTATCTCCCTTGCGCTGTGCCTCACGAAAGGTAAGGTCGTCGAGCAAAGCAGACGCGCGGTCGTGGTAGGGACCACTGGGATTGTGCTCCAAATACCGCTTCACTGAGGCGGGATCGGTCGTGTTCTGGATGGCGTCCCATTCCAGCCGCGCAATCTCTGCCATCGCGGCCGGCAGGTGAGGGCCCGGCGGAGAGCTGTACCTGGCTACGTAATCCTGAAAGCCACGAAGACTCGCGGTGCTGTTTGCCTTTGCCCAGTTGAGCGCTTCCAGCTTGGACTCCGCCTGCGACCGGAAGGAAGAATTTGGATAACGGCGGACGAATTCCTGCAGAGCCGAAGGGTCGCTCGTGTTGTTGATACGGTTCCAGGCAAGCTGCTCTTCCGAGGTTGCGGGCGCCGGCGGCTTGAAATCGGAACGGTTGAGAACGACGGTTGCCTTCGGCTTGAAAGAACGCGGGTCTGCGACCAGCTCTTGATTGCCGGCCATGAGCCGGAGGCGATGCGAGCCCGGCGTCAGCTCCCATGTTCCCGGCGGTCCACTCGCAGCAAGCCGGGCATCGTCCACGAACAGCTGGTCGGTGGAATGCAGTCCCTTGAGAATGAGCCGGGCTGTCACCGGCGCTTGGATCGGCGCAGGCGCAGGAGGAGGAGGAAGAACCGCGGGGGTTGCGGGCGTCTCCGGGTCAAGGGCAAAGTAAATTGTCTGGTCGTGCGTAAGGGCGATCGCCTGGCTGCTGGAGACGTACCCCTTGAGTCCGGCTTTGGCGGTATAAATGGCTCCCGGCGAAAGTCGAAAGCTACAGTCGGGCGTAACACACTTGCGCCCATCTACCTCAATCTCAGCGCCGGTGGGGATGCTCTGCACGGTCAGGACAGAAATGCGTGGCCGGGGTGCGAATCTGATCCAGAAACCAACTATGGCCAGCAGGACGCAGCCAACCACCACGCCCAGTAGCAGCCGCCTGCGGGGCATCCCGGCAGCGTGCTCCTCAGCCTGAATTTGGCCTCGCTTGATCTTCGCTTGCTCCGCTGCTTGCTGGTCGGTTTGTTTTTGTGCCGATTTCCGTGCGCCGGACAGCAGTTTCTCCAGCCGCTTTTCCCCTGGCCATTGCTGGCACGCGACCTCAAGCAGCGCCGCCGCCTCAACAAAACGCCGATTGCGGAGAAGATCCTCGGCATAGTCGATGGCGGAATGCATGGCCGCTCTCTTCTCGGCCGCTTGACGTTCAATTTCCTGCTCCGCCTCGATCTGCTCTTTGCACTGCACCAGCAGAGCCTGTAACTGTTCGCTCTCGGGATACTTTGCGGCGGCTTCTTCGAGGGCGCGTAGCGCTTTGGCGGCCTGGCGCGATTCCAGCAGCCGGGTATATGCCTTGACCTCAAGGTCGATGGCAGACGCGCGGGCCGCCGCCTTGTTGCGCGCGCGTTGCGCCCGCTCCAGGCTGTCTTCTGCTCGGAGCAGCATTCCCCGGACTTCCACGCTCTCCGGGTAAGTCTTCAGCAGGTCCTGCAGTTTCTTTACGAGCGACGCGGAGTCGGTGACTCCCAACTGCACGGTGGTAGGCTCAACCGCCTGATCCTGCGACAGACGGCTCAGCTCGATCTGCAGCAGCTTTGCTCGCGCACCGCGAACATCCGTTTCTACCTGCACGCCAAGAGATGCGATGGCCGGATCCGCGGCGTGTTTGTCTCTTATCTGCAGCGCGCGGTTCCGGATGAGATCCAGATCGGCCGGCGTAAGCGCGTGGCTGACGGAAGCGCTCAGCGAACTTAGCTCCTCGCAGACCAGGTCGTGTTCGATACGGCGCCCGTGCACTTGGGCGGAGACGCGGCCAAGGGTCTCCTGCAGGTCATCGAGTTCGGGATGGGCGGAGGCACGCTGCTGCGCTTCTGCGAACAACTGCTCGGCCTGCTCTACGCCCTGAGCCACCAGGGCGCGGTCCGCAACCTGATTGACTTCCGCCAGCAGGCGGGAGATGGTCTGACGGCGAGCCTCGGCCACCGACTTCACCCGATCGAGACCGGCCCGGACGTCTGGCTCGCCTGCGGCGGTCGATGCGACCGAGTGGGCATTGCTGACCAACTGGGATAGCCCGCTGATCGACCGAGCCTGGGCTGACGCATGCTCCAGTTGCGCCAGTTCCTCAAGCAGGGCTTGCCGTTGAGCGAGGCGGCGATTCACTTCGGACTCGATCTGCTGAATCAGCGCGCCGACCTGCGGCTCCATCGAAAAGTTGGACGATAGGCGCTCTGCGCGCCCGAGGAGACCAGTCGATTCACTGAGCGGAACGTGCTTTACCGTTTCGGCTAGTTTGCTCAGCTCCGCCAGGGTTCGTTCGTGTTCCTCCCCTCGCGCATCCAGGACCCGCTCCACCTCTTCGCGGGCCTCGCGAATCGTTCGTTCATGCGGGAACTCGGCCTGGACCTCCTGCAGTCGTGTCTTGGCGCGGGCCCTCGAGCCAGGGTCGAAAGAATCCTCGACGCTCTTCCGCAAGTCCTGCAATTCTGCTGAAACCTGCTCCTTTGCCAGCTGCCGCGCCTGCACTTGCTCGAATATCGGATCGAACGATCGACGGTTCGCTTCGTCGAACTCGACGCCCATCAGCAACCGCCTCAGTTGCGAGGCGAGATCTTCGAGATGCTCCAGTTCCGCCCGTTCCTGCAGGGCTTTGTACACCATCTCGCCCTGGTGTTGCGCCGCCTGGTGCTGTAGCAGGGCGCGCTCTGCCGCTTCCTGCGCGGCCTGCGATTGCAGGTCCACAGACTGCTGCTCCGACTCGGTCCGTGCCAAGGCCAAAAGAGCTTCCAGGTTGGGCTCTGCGGGCAGCTTTTGCAGGGCGGCTTCGAGTATCCGGATGGCTTCGCTGAAGTCGGCGCGATCGAGCAATTCTTTCGCCGCGAGGCTCTGGTCCTGCACGAACCTTCGCCGCTCGGCGATATCTCTTTGCTTCTCGGCAATCGACTTCAAACGCAGTAAGGTCGGTTCGTTGGGGAAACTGCCCAGCCCAACTTCACAGATGGTGTATGCGGAGGAAAAATCTTCCGCCCGCAGCGCACCATGAATCTGGTCTGTCAGATCAAGCAGGTCCTTACGACGCTGCTCCTGATCCTGGCCTCGGCTGGCCCACTGCAAAAGCTCACGCACATTGGAGTCGCCTGGATCCAACTGCTCGGCCTTTTTTAAGGAATCGATCGCGTCCCCAAAGAGGCGCTGGGCGATTCCCTGGCGCGCGCTGTCCACCAGTCCCTGTACCTGCAGCCTGCGGGATCGCTCCGAAAGCTCTTTGTCGATAATCTCCGATAAGGCGCGCGCTTCGGCGCTATTGGAGTCGAGACGAAGCGCCGCGTCCACAGCCTCTCTCCCCTCATCGAAGTCTCCGGCATAGACCGCTGACTCGGCGCGACGGAGTGAATCGCGAACCGCCTTACCCACCACGATGGCCTTTTGAATCTCTTCCCGCAGCGCAACCGAGACCTGGTCGGTGGGATCGAGTTGCAGGGCCTGTTCCGCGCAGCCAAGCGCCTCTTCATATTGCTGGCCGGCCAGCGCCACCTGGGCCTGCGATCGCATTTGAACGATTTGCGCGGAGCGCTGTTGCTCTTGAATCGCCTTACGCGCTTCTGCCAGCATCCGGTTGGCCTGATCGTGATGGCGATCGAGACGGAGGATTTCCTGCAGGTGCAGCTTGACTCGTTCGAGGTCGCCGCGCTGCATGGCCGATTCGGCTCTCTGCATCAAATCGGCAGCCATTCGCTGCTTGAGTCTCTTTTGTATTTGCAGCAGGTCGAAGCCAAATTCCTCAGCCGCCTGATAACGGTCTTGCGTCCTTTTGGCGAGCGCCCGGTCTACACACTCCTGGAGCCCGGGGGGAACCTCGCTCAGGTACTTCGACAGGGGCTCAGGATCCTCGCGGAGTATTTTTACAAAGACTGCTGCCGGCTCGGAGCCCGCGAACGGAAGGGCGTAGGTGAGGAGTTCGTACAGCGTGACACCCGCGGAAAAAATATCGGTGCGGGAATCGATAGGCATGGAATTGATTTGCTCGGGCGAGAGGTAAGGCAAGCTGCCCAACAATTGGCCGGTTTGCAGGGTGGAAGTCTCGACTCCTACGACCCTGGCGATGCCGAAGTCAACGATTTTCGCCGTGCCATCCTTGGAGAGGATAATGTTTGCGGGTTTTATGTCGCGGTGGATGACCTGGGGTTTTCGATCGTGCGCATGTTGCAGCCCATCGCATAGCTGCACCAGCAATTCCAGTTTTTCCACGATCGGCATGGAGCGGCGTTCGTTGATGATTCGCGATACCGGCTCACCGTCCAGGCACTCCATGACCAGGTACGGGTTTCCGTCATGCTCTCCGCTTTCGTAAACGGTGACGATGTTTCTGTGTTGCAGGCTTGCGGTCGCGCGTAATTCACGGGCGAAAAACTGCTCCAGGAGTGCGGTCTTATTGTCGGCCGCACTCACCCGTTTCAGCATCTTGATGGCCACGGTTCGATTCAACGCAGCGTCATGGGCGCGATAGACGATGCCCATCCCGCCGGAGCCGATAACGTCCACCACGACGTATTTACCGATCTTCTGTATCAGAGGATCAGAACTTTTGTTCAAACCGCTCTTGGCTACCTCAGCTACACCCTGGCCGAATTTCAGGGCGGCTTTCTTTCAGTGTTGTCAGACTTCACACAGATTGCTGCCCGAATTTTACAAGGCACCATCGTATCCCAACCTAAACCCATCCCAAACCCATTTCTGGCGGTCTGGAGGCGTATATACGTAGTGCACACGGGGGTGCTGCCGTTACGGCAATTGAGTTTTCGAGACCTTCTTCGGAAACCTGGTATGAGACAGCGACCCTGGGGCAACGGGTTGATTGCACATCGTTTACAGACCGGTTGGCAGCCGCCGAAGGCCCTCGGGCTACCGCCGCACTGAAGGCGGACGGGGTCAGTACAGGATTTGGGAGGATCCGAGTGCGCGCGTAAAAGCCTGGCTTCTCCGCTGGGGGTCGTGGTCGAGGCAGTCGGTGATCAGCTTGACGCAAAATGAAGGCGCCAGCGAGGCGTTCAATCGCGGGCTGACGACGACAGAGGATTTGTCGCGGGTCACAAAAGGTCTCTCCCCCGTAAAGACCTGGTGCAGAACAACCCCCATGGCGAACAGGTCGCTCGCTTGCGTTGGCTCAAGTCCCCGATGTACTTCGGGGGCCATATAGTCGGGGGTTCCTCCGGCCAACGCATTCCCTGAAAGGGGGGTGTCCCCTGTAAACGCGCGAGACAGGCCGAAATCGGTAATGCAGAGGCGCACGTCCAAACCGGCGCCATCGAGCATGATGTTGTTGGGCTTGATATCCCCGTGAATGATGCCGCCGGCATGGATGGCGGCCACCCCGGCGGCCATCTGCTTGAGGATGGAGAATGCTTCCGTAATGGGGATCGCCGCAGCCCTGCGCAGCCGCTTGGCGAGGGTTTCGCCCGTCAGCAGCTTCATGGTTAAGAACAGGAAGCTCGGCGGCGGTTGATGACAATGAAAGATGTCATAAATAGGGCAGAGATTCGAGTGATTGACCCGCCTGGCCAGCAATACTTCCGATTCAAAACGTTGCAGCAAGGCGGGATCATGGGCTATTTGAGGGAGGATTGTCTTGACGGCAACTTTGGACCCTTGCAAGAGACAGTCCGCAGCCTCGTAGACCTCGCCCATGCCTCCCTTGGCGATGAAGCGCAGGATGACGAAGCGATCATTCAGGATTTCATGGGGGGCGAGCCGGCCTCCACGCTTCGCTAAACCATATTGACTCAGGTCGAGGGGACCGGTGCTATCGCATGGGCGCGCGCCCATCTCGCCTTGGGGGAGAAACTGAAAGGGTGGGCGCTCGAGAAAGCTGCCGGCGTCGGCATCCTCGGCCAACAGTTCTTCGACCCTGCGCCGCAGCTCCGGATCGTGGCTGCAGGCCTGGTCGAGGAATGCTCCTCGCTCGCCGGGCTCGTGCGCCAAGGCGGCCTCGAACAGTTGCTCCACTAACTCCGGTTGGGTTGCCATAAATCTCGGTTCTACAAAAGGCTGGTTTGCCAAGACCTGTTTCGAGTCTTTTGGAAGGACCAGTTTAGCGCGATCTCGCGTAAAGGTTAAAGGCGCGGTGTGTACCCCAATCCTTGATGCACCATGCTAAGCATGGTCTGCGACAAGGAATGTCTGATTCTTCTCCATCGATTTTGTCAATTTCTGAAGGTCGGCCTGAGTGAGTTGAGCGGGCAGAAAATCTTTCCTGCCCTCGGGATGCACAGCATCCTTCATCATCCGCTCGTGGTGATACGTTGACACACTCAACACGCGGCAAGGATGTTCACTCTTATTGAAGAATGTATGAGGCGCATTGGGCTGCACCGTTAGACTCTCTCCGGCTTCACACGTGTCCCACTCAGTGAAGCCCTGGTTGTTCCAATACCCGATCGACAAATTGCCTTCCAGCACATAGAAAAACTCTGGAAAGGGGTGTTTATGAAGGGGAATACCCATGCCAGGCGCGAAGGTGCTCTCGAAGATAGAGAACGTGTAGCCCGTGTTTTCTCCCAGGGCTTTCCAGAGCAACTTCATTTGCCCGACATCAAGCGCCGGGCCGCCTGTTTTATTGTTCTTAATAACGTTGTGATGAATGACTTCTTCAAGTGGTGTAGGGAAGTTTGACATCTTGGTATCCTCTTGTGAACAAAGTTGTGCTCTGGGGTGAACGCCCGAGCTCGTGAGTTGCGCAGCTAGCACTCTGCTAGTCCTGTGAGTTTCCACAGTTCTGTCGCATGGATCGTTACAGGCCTTTACACAGCCGGGCGGATGCCGCGACGACAGAGAGGCGGCTTGTTCTCGCAGAGGTCTTGCTATGTGGTCGTCACCGTCACGGCCTGGCGCACATACCGACTGCTTTCCAGTTGCTGCACCATGAAGGCTGCCAGATCCGCTCGCCCGATCTTGTGTGCCTTCTCGCCGCCTTCCGTGCTCAGCACCCTGGCGACGCCGGTTTTCTTGCGGTCGGTTAACATCGGCGGCCGCACGAGCGTCCAGTCCAAGTTGCTGTTTTCGATCTCGGTCTCCATACCCGCTTTGTCGACCAGCAGACCCCGCAGAAACGTCCGCATGAGTACGTGTTCGTTGAAAAAGCCAGCGTTCTTGACGCTCTCGCCCGCACCTACCACTGAAATCTTCAGCAGCCTCCGCACGCCATTGCGCCGCATGGAGTCGACAATATTGTGTGCCGCGCTCGTTTCCATCGTTGTCACTTTCCACGGTGTCTTGCCGCCCAGCGCGTCGATAACCGCATCTTGTCCGGCGACCGCAACATCGACCGCGGCCGCGTCCAGCACGTCGCCCGCAACAACTCTGACGTTCGCCTTCTTGTACTGCGAAGCACCGCGCACGAAAGCTGTCACCTTGTGCCCAGCCGCCAACGCCTCATTCACCAGCGCCTCTCCGCTCTTGCCCGCTGCTCCAATCACTAGAACTTTCATCGCATCCTCCTCATGCCTTGTATTTGGCCGCCCATCCAAATCCGCGACCTAACGATTAGAGCTTTTTACTAACCAGTGGTTGCAAAATAATCATTGGTTTTAACAATGGTTAAAAATCAACATCCGGTCGCAGGAAGCGTCAAAGCGGACTAAGCTATCGAAGTGACATCCACATCACCAAGTCGTCGGGTAGAGCGTAAGGAGAGGTTGCGGGGCGAAATCCTTGCGGCTGCCAGCAAAATGTTTGCCGATCGCGGCTACGAAGCCGTGACGCTTCGCGAGATCGCTAAAGAGATCGGCTATACTCACGCCGTGATCTATCAGCATTTCCCCGACAAATGGCACATTCTTGCGGAGTTGAGCAGCGAGACGATCGGGCTGATGGTTCAGAACTTCGATGCTATCGCCGCGAAACATCGTGCACCGAAAGAGCGTCTTTTTGCGACTTCACGCGGCTTGATTCAATTCTGCATTGCCCATCCACAGCAGTTTCGTAACGTCTTCTTCGGGCCTGAGAACCGCAACGGCGTCCGCGCTGGACAATACATCGACGACATTGGCAGGCCGTTGTTCGGACGTTTCGTGCAGCTCTTTTTCGATGTTGCCAAGGAAGAAGGACTGCCAAACAGGGATGACATGGTGGTAGCCCACACTTGGTGGTTTGCGATCTTTGGCCTTGCCACACTCATGGTCATCCAAGGGGTTGTGCCTGACTTGCCAGACCAGACTCTCGTGGTCGAACAAACGATCGCAACGCTTTGGGCGGGCGTCCAGGCTGTTCCGCGATTGCCGAAGAGTGCAATCTCTAAGCGATCCGGCCGATCGATTGCTCCCAAGCACCAGGCGTAAGCGTTCAATTGACAAGTTACCGTGTAGTCGGCTTCCCAGCCACTTGACGGAATGCCGGTTTTACATCCAAGTGGACTGGATTTGTAAAGACTGGCCGACTTACGCGGAGGAATCTATATTCCGCTACCGATTAAGGTAGCGTATACACCAACCGTGGCTTCCCCGGAGTGTTCCAGGTGTCGGCGACTTTGAATAACGAGACGGCTGAGGTCGGAAGGTAAAGCCCACTCTGAGCTGCCAGAGTGAAGGTGTTGCGAACGCCTTCGATAAGTTTCGGAAGCGGAACCGACTTCAATCCGCTTCCCATCAACTGAACGGCCGACGACCGCAAGGCAGCCCCCGGTAACTCCATCGCTTCCCGGCTGGCTTCACCGACCTCAATAAAGCGAACGGGGTGCGCATCTTCGACGGCTTTCGGTATAGCCATGAGTATCGCGCGCGCACTGGTTCCCCAGAGATAGTCGATCACTACGTCAATTCCTTGTGCGAACTCGTTGATCAGGGCACGCTCGAAATCCTCTGCGCCAGCGGGATGTGCGAGACCCAGCTCGAAGGAAATCGCGATATCCGCTCCCAGGCGGCTCAAGGCATTCAGCTCGTCGGCGTTGCGACCTGTGACGATGATCTTCGCTGCTCCCAAGTGTTTGGCTATCTGAACAGCAACCGTCCCAGCAGAGCCGGTGGCACCGTTGATCAAAACTGTTTCCCCACGCTGAAAGCGAGCGCGTTCCACCAGAGCAGCCCAGCAGGACATCCCTGGGTTTGCCAGCGCCGCAGCCGCAACATCATCGATACCGTCGGGCAGCAGTATCGTACGGCGCGGATCGACTAGGGTCAGCTCGGCCATAGCTCCAAAGGGAGCTTCCGGCATAAAGAAATAGACGCGACGACCGTCCTGAGTTGTACCCACGCCGTCCACGCCGGGAACGAAGGGGTACTGGTTCTCGGCGCTGTAGTGCGAGCCGGATGCACGTCCCTTGGTGATGTGGGTGAGGGCCGCGGCTTTGATTGTGATTAGCTCACATCCATCCTGCGCTACAGGATTTTTGAACTCGCCGAACACGGGTGTGGTGCCTGGGGCTGCGACAATGGCTGCTTTCATCGATCTTCTCCTCTACAACCACACTAGGCCGCCTGCGTATGCGACTCTTAACTCTGTATGTCAGAGAATGATCTGAACCTGCCAAAGTTGCTCGAAGAGCTTGGAGTCGCTGCCTGGCATCTCCCGCAGGCATCCATGCGCCAGATGCAGACCCACATCCACGAGGAAGCACAGTTGTGCGGTCTGGATGCCGGTCTTGCGATCCTGGAGACTGACGCAGGATCGTGGCTTTGTCCACCCGGACGCTGCGTTTGGATTCCATCCGGTATGCCGCATTCACTGAGATCATGCGGAAAGATCAGCGGATGGACGCTTCGTTTGAAAGCTGACAGATGCGGGAGCTTGCCTTCACGGCCCAGGGTCATGGCATTGACGCCCTTGCTTTACGAGGTGGTCAAACGCGTCACGGAATGGATAGATACGCCTACCGGAAACGACGCTCGACGACGCCTGGTGGATGTCCTGCTGGACGAGATTGCGGCAGCCCCGGAGGTGAAACTGAATCTTCCGGCACCCACCGACCCGGCGCTCAAGCGTCTGGCCGTACGGCTGGCGGAGAATTCTGATGCCCCCAGAGATTTCGCTTTGCTTGCTCGCGAAGCCGGCCTGTCGGAGCGCTCACTGTTCCGGAGTTTTCAGCGGGAAACTGGCTTGAGCCCGGGACAGTGGCGTCGCCAGATGCAGATCTTAATTTCGCTGGAGATGCTAGCCGGTGGAAAATCCGTGACCGAGACCTCGCTCGAAGTCGGTTATGAAAGTATCGGAGCTTTCATTCGTGCCTTCCGTCAGATAGTCGGAGTAACGCCTGCTGTGTATGCCAAGCGACAGCGGATCCGCACGAGAATTTGAGCTTGCAGTATTTACGAACAGATCGGTCCTGAGAAACGCGCTTCTCGTCACTTGGCCGAAGTCGGCATCTCGGACAAGTGGCACTCCTGCCACCGCTTCGTCGCTTTCCCTGGGGAACTTACTCAAAATCCGACTTTTCAGGCATTTGTCCAATTAGGGCCGCCGTGCGAGGCGCGCGTTCGCGAGAACTTGCCTACGGAGCAGTCAAAAGAGAGATTCGGCCAGTAGTATCCACACTAAGAAGGAAGCCGTTGCGCCACCCACGAAGGCGATCTTTGTCGTGCGGGCAGACCTCCCGATAGAGCAAAATATCAAGGCTGCCAAGGATGTGCTCAAGCCCCACTGCACCCAGGGAACAGCATCCCGCCCCTGTTGGAGATAATCTGCGCTTCGTACTGGACGCACATAGCTGGCGGCCAAAAGGGCGAGACTCGCCAACAACGCAAAGACCCCGCTGTAAAAGACGACAGCACGCGGGTGCGAGTACTTCTTCAAAACACCATGCTCAATACTGAAAATTTCGCGAATACTCCCTAAAACTAAATGCGGCTTCTCTCCGTTGATGGGCTGTTACACCGGATTCGAGCACAGAGCCCATCCACACCGACACTATCCGGTTTATGTACGGAAGGGCGGAGCCTCTTTCACCCTGCCGAGCATTTTACATGGTGATTCCAGGGGCGGGTCATCCCGCAAAACGGGATTTTGAGTAAGTTGCCAAGGGTCATATGTGGGTCGCCCGATCTTTGTCGGGTGAAGGAATTGCCACGGCTCTCGACCAAAACCCGCGGGCCGCTTGAAGTGTTCCGAAGAGACGGAGGAATTAGACTGTATCGAACGGAGCTGGGAAAAAGACAGAGAAATGGCGACTTCAGAAAAGGACCGGTTGGCAGAGGAGGCTATGGATCGCTGGGAGGATTTCCAGTTGAGCCTTACCTCAGAGAAGCGCAGGTACCCAATCCAGCAGTTTCAAGCCTTTTGGTTGGTAGCAACGCGTTATGCCAAATTGACGAGGTCTGATTCTCTAATTCACAAGAGACTTGCCGCCGCGGTCAACGGACTCGCCGATTTCCTTGGAGCGGAACGTAAGCGGGTTCCGGGTGACGTTCTTCGGGATGCCGAGCGCTTGGAGTGCTTCCTTTTTAGTGGATATGACCCGCACTTCGTAGGCGACGAACCTCCGGGATTGTGACGCGAGAGCAATCATGGCCGAGCAGTGAGACGATCCTGCGAATACCGAGTGGCCGTACCTTCTCCTAATCACTCCAGCGGGATTCGCTTGTCCGGGTGGCCGGTTTTTCGGCCACTTGCCGAGAACGCGGAGTGAGATCGGTGGTTAAGTGACACGTCCCCACATCCCCCAAGACTCTTCAGGACGCAATCGTCCACTTCTCCGATCCCGAGAACTGCCGCCTGTTCGTGATTGCCGTGCGCTGGCTTGATGGCATTGTGGGGAGCCTCTATTGCAATTCAGAGAAGGTGACCTAGCTCGCCGACCCCAAGGTCTATCGCTGCTACGGAGATCACGCAAAGCAAAAGTTTTCCCTCAAAGTAGGCACGGTATTCGAGGATTCCGCCATCGGCCTGGAGAAGTTGCTTCTGGCTGCTCTGCAACGCCAAGGATGGCATCTCCAGCTACGAGCTGCATCGCGCTATTGGCGTGACCCAGAAGTCTGCTTGGTTCATGCTGCATCGCATCCGCAAGGCAATGCGCACCGAGACCTTCATCAAGATGGGTGGCGAGGGTCGCGGTCCCGTAGAAGTGGACGAAACCATCGTAGGCGGTAAGCCAAAGAACATGCACCTTGCTCGCCGGAAGAAGATGCAGCGTGCGGTAGATGGCCGGTCTGGCAAGGTCATCGTGATGGGGATGCTGGATCGGGAGAGCCGCAGCGTTCGTGCCAAGGCGGTCCCAGACGTAAAGCATGAAATCCTACAGGCTGAGATCCTAGACCAGATCCAGAAGGATTCTGAGCCTGACCGGCAAGGTGGGAGAAACGCCGGCCTAATTTGCCGGTTTGGGCGAAAAGACAGAAGCGCGGGAGGCGGAAGCCTTAGGCGTTCGCATTTTTCGTGCTCTAGCCTTTTTCCCTTCGTCCAGCTTGGCTTTTATTTCGGAGTGCGGCACGGCTACGAGCCGCTTCATAAATTCGGTGAAGCGCTCGAAGTCACCCGTCTCATTCTTGGCGGTCTGGTTCGGTTGACTCGACAATACTACCCTCAAAAATGAGGGTAGTATTGTGCTGCGCCTGAGTGAATCTTTTCTGAGGGGAAAGAGGATGGAACTGAAGCCCCAACCCGACTCATCACCGATGGGTCTCGAACAGCAACTAAAGAACCAGCGCCGCACTGTCGATTTCGACTCATTTGATATCCATATGCAGCAGCTACTGTCGATGCTGACTCAAAAGCAAATTTGGATTTCTCCGGCATATCAGAGAAAGTTTCGCTGGGGTCCAGAGCGTTGCTCTCAGTTCATCGAGTCAATTCTTCTGGGCATCCCAGTTCCGAGTCTGTTCATGGCAACGAATGCTGACAACACGTGGGAGGTGGTAGACGGGGTTCAACGCCTAAGCACAATTATGCTTTTTGCCGGGAATGACGATCTTCGAGAGAGGCAGAGCCTCGGCAGCCGTCTAACGTTGAGCGGCCTTAAAAAGTTGGACGCCTTTAACGGGTTTAATTTTGACCAATTGCCTGCCGTAGTTCAGCAACACTTTTGGACTAGACCGTGTAAGGTTGTCACGTTAAATGACAAGAGCGACCTAGTTGTTCGCTATGACCTATTTGAACGGCTCAATACTGGAGGAGTGGCACTCAGCCCTCAAGAAATCCGTGATTGTGTTTTCTGGGGCGCGTTTGCGGACAAAATAGATGAACTAGCCAAAAATACAGACTTTCAAAAAGCCGTTCGGTTGACGCCCTTGCAACAGCGAGATGCTACTGCCGAAGAGTGCGTGCTGCGGTTTTTTGCATTTAAGAACAACTACAAAAGTTTTGACCATAATGTCGGGGATTTCCTGAACGACTATATGGAGTCTGCAGGAAAGAAGTTCGACTACGCTGCCTCTGAAAAATTGTTCACCAGGACATTCGCAGAGATCGCCCGGATTTTTCCCAAGGGTATACGTCGGCCAGGGGGCAAAGGAACTACTCCATTAAACCTTTACGAAGGTATTGCTGTCGGTGCTGCGTTAGCTCTTGAAAAGAAAGACCGTCTCAACGCAACGGGTCTAGACGCTTGGTTAGCCTCGCCAATACTGCGAAAGCACACTACAGGAGCTACCAACAATCGGTCGGCTGTAAAAGGCCGGATAGAGTTTTGTCGAGATCGCTTTTTAGGCATACCTTATGTTCCCGGACCTGCAGCTTGAGGTAATGGATCGCTTCACCGCAGTGAAGCAATACTTTCGGAAATCTCCAACAAGGCCATCTGATATCGGGCAGACGGCAAAGGGATTGGTGTTTGTCCAGGTCTATGGAATTTATGAATATACAGCCCGGGCTGTCACACGGTTAACCATTGCAGAGATCGCATCCGCGGGTCACAAGATGCTTGAACTGCGGCCCTCATTGATGGCCTTATTCCTGGACGCAGAAATCAAGTCTCGTCGGGCTGTGGGGGACGCTAAACAGTGGGAGCATCGTATTGCCCTATTTGAGAAAACCTTCTCAAATGACTCGCTTACTGCAGTTCAGGTTATGCCGCACGACGGGTCACATTATAGGCACAGCCATCTGCAGCTAATTTTCGACATTCTGGGTATTGAAAGATCGATCATGCTTCGCAAACGGCATCCAAATCGGCTAGATGAAGTGGTACATAACCGAAATCAAATTGCTCACGGCGAAGAAGCTGCCGCGGATGTAGGCCGGAGATACACTCGCCGTGAAATTAATCAGCGAATACGGTTTATGGAAAAGCTTTGCATAAGGCTTATATTCCTTGCCTCTAATCACTGCAGCAGGCCTGCAGGACACCGCAGGTAGCGGTTTAGTCAGGCAAGTATACTGTTTCCGATGACACTTTACGACTGAGAAACGGACCAGCGGAGCACCCCCGGCCGACTAGGCTGCTAGGGCGTTGCACGTCAGTCCTATCATCTGTATCTTGCCATTGGGCCCCCAGAAACCGAAAACTGGCTTATCGGTTCGTGAGCGCTACGTAAACCGCATCTTGTCCCATGACGGGGGATGAGCGATTTTGTAGGGATGAAGCAGCCGAGTGTGGAAGCGTGGGCGAAGTGGCGTGGATTGCTTTCTGAGCAGTTAGAGAGCGGTCAGAGTGCGGCGGTATTTTGCCGCGAGCGGGGATTGGCGGTCTGGGCTTTCTACGCGTGGAAGAAGCGTGTGCGCGAAGCCGAAGCGGCCAAGTTTGTGGAAGTGGCAGTGAAGCCAGTTAAGCCGGGGTGGCGGTCGTCAGCAGGAGACGATAAGACGATCGAGATTCGTCTGCAGAGCGGGCTGAGCCTTTTTGTCGGTCCGGGATTCGAGGCCAGTCACCTGCGCGCCTTATTGTCGGAGTTGGAGGGATGATTGGTCTGCCGAGCTTGCGTGCGTTGGATGGATCGCAGGCCGCGCGGATATGGCTTTCTGCCGAGGCGACGGACATGCGTTGCGGCTTTGATCGACTGGCCGAGCGTGTGCGGGTAGTCATCGGTCAGGATCCTCTCGGAGGCCATCTGTTCGTATTCCGCTCGCGACGTGGAGACAGGCTGAAGATTCTTCTTTGGGATCGGGATGGATTTGTTCTTTGGTACAAGCGATTGGAGACGGGTGTGTTTAAGTTTCCGCGGATGAACACGGGATCACGCTCGGTTGAGCTGCTGGGCAGTGAGCTGGCGATGATACTGGATGGGATTGATGTATCGAAGCTGAAGCGAGTGCAGCGCTACGAGCGTGGATCGGGAACCAATCGAGATAATAAGCCCGAGCAGGTTATGAGTGACACCTGCGGGAGTTAGTTATTTACTGCAGATGTGGCCACGCAACAAGCTGACACCATCCAACTACCCGATGATCGTGAAGAGCTACTGGCGCTGGCGCGCACTCTTCTGGCGGAGCGTGATTGCGAGAAGCAGCGGGCTGAAGAGCAAGCGCAGCAGGTCGAAGAACTGCGCGTTGAGCTGTTGCGCATGCAACAGGAGTTGGAGCGGTTCAAGAAGTGGTACTACGGGCCACGCGCGGATCGTCTTCGATCCACGGGCGAACTATTACAGTTGCTTCTAAACTTCGCTGAGCAGTTGGAGAGTAAGCCGCCCCATCCCGACGATGTTCCACCGCAAGCGGCGCAGGAGCAGCAACTGCGGCGGGTGAAGCGGCGCAAGGGTCGGCGCAATCTTGCCAACTTCGAAAACCTTCCCGTAAGCACGCACGTCTACGAGCTGAGCGGTGAGCAGCGGGCTTGCCCCTGCTGCGGCCAGCAGCGCCAGGAGATTGGCTCTGATGAGAGCTGGCAGGTGGAATATCTTCCCGGTCACTTCGAGCGCATCCATCATGTGCGAAAAAAGTATGCCTGTAGCGATTGCGAGCACAAGGGCGACAGCCCGCAGATGGAAGTAGCGGCCAAAGCAGAAGCCGTGATCGACAAGGGCATGGCCGGCCCTGGGCTGCTGGCTTTCATCGTGACCAGCAAGTTCTCTGATTATTTGCCGTTGTATCGGCTGGAGGACATTTTCGAGCGGCAGGGGTTTGAGATTTCCAGAGCCACGCAATCGGTCTGGTGCGGGGATGTGGCCAATCTGGTCGAGCCGCTCTATGAGCTGATGGCCGAGCAGGTGCGGGCTTCCCATGTGGTGGCCACCGACGACACTATCATGCCCATGCTCAGCCGGGGTAAAGCGGCCAACGCCCGGATGTGGGTGTATCTGGGTGACGATGCCCACCCCTACAACGTCTTCCACTTCACCCTCGATCGAGGCCGGGACGGACCGAAATATTTTCTTAAGGATTACCGGCAGGTTCTGTTGGCTGACGCTTACGGCGGATATAACGGCGTGGTGGCGGGTAATGAGATTACGCGCGCCGGATGCTGGGCTCACGCCAGGCGAAAGATCGTCGAGGCAGAGAAGACCGCTCCCGAGATTGCCCGGGAGGCGATCGAGATGATTCGTTCGCTATATGCGGTCGAGAAGCAGGCCACGGCGCTTTCCGCGCCGGAGCGGCTTGACCTACGTCAAAAGCAATCTGCGCCTATGCTGATTCAACTACGGCAGAAGCTGCTCGGCTGGAAGGAGTCGCTGTTGCCCAAGCACCCCATGGCCGAAGCAGTGAACTACGCGCTGAGCCAATGGACAGAGTTGAACGCCTTCTGCCTGGATGGAGCGGTGCCCATCGACAACAACATCAGCGAGCGGGAGATCAAGCGGGTGGTGTTGAACCGCAAGAACTCGTTGTTTGTTGGCAATCCACGCGGCGGTCGAACCGCATCTATATTGGCCAGCCTGACAAGTACCTGCCGCCGGCACGATGTAGACCCGCAACTGTATCTTACCCAGCTACTGGTGAACTTGCCGTCGGCGCCCATCAGTGAACTCTCCGCCTGGCTACCCGATCAGTGGAAACTGCGGCAATCCACGCGGACGCTTACTCCGTAGACACGTCCTGACCTGTGGTTCGCGTAGCGCTCACCGAACATTTGGATGACGAGCCGATTCTCCATGCGGATTCTGTAACCAGATCACGGAACGCAATACACAAAGGCCGAAGGGGCTCCGGCCAGAGCAGTAGAAAAGAGCCGGTGACAAACGGCATATTCTAGGCTAAGAGCGGAGTGTTCGAGATTTCCTGGGTTCGCAATGTTTCGTCGTCTGACAGTCTTTTGAACATGCAGGTTAGAATACCGATCCCCATCACGCTTCTGCTGGCCGGTCACATCGACGGGTGGTCGGCTCGCCGGCAATTTGACGGGGCCGGGAGATTTCAGTGTCATCTTGAACAGTAGCTGGTTAACTGGCCACGTGCTGAAGGGCAAGAGTCGAATCGCAAAACGAACGCATCGGCCATTTAGTTTCAGTCTAGAGTGACCGCGTCGATTTCTGAACACTAGCCAACTTCTGAGGACTGACCGTAAAGAGACTCCTCCAGCTATGGACAACTAAGGCAACAATAAACGACCGTTAACAGAACCGTGTCGAGGCATTGGGCGGTAGCGCCGAATCACGTTCGATCAGATCGAGGGCGCGGGGAAGGTGCGCCCTGCTTGCGGGTCTTCCCTTGACCGCGCAATACTAATACGGAGCGGTGACGCCAGAGCGAGTCCGTGCTCAAAAACGAGTTCTCACTTAGGTGCCGCATGGCGAAGAAAAGCACCACCAAGTCCGTTCCACTGCTCACTCTCACGGACTTCATAGAAGCATTTGCTCAGTACTCTTTCAACTCTGACTACCGAATTTGCTATCGCGGCCAGCGCAACTCTGCTTGGAAAAATGTTGCGGGTATATTTCGGCCTGGCCTCAAAGAACTTTTGAAGAACGAAAAAAGAGCGATTCGGGATCTGATCTCGGTTCAGCCTCATGAGTTTGCACCGGACGAAACGATGTTAGATAAGCTCGTCCGAATGCAGCATTTTGGGCTACCAACTCGATTGCTGGATGTATCGCTGAATGCGCTGGTTGCACTTTATTTTGCGACCGATCCTGGACCTGACCCTAGTAAGTCGAGTGACGGCAAGGTGACAGCTTTCGCCATTCCGCCCGAGCGCGAGAAGTATTATGACAGCGATTCAGTAAGTTGCCTTGCCAATTTGGCCAACATGACTTCCGAGGAGAAGGCCAAGATTCATCCGTTAAGGATGTCGCTTAAAGGAGATATATCAAGTGATAGAAACATCAAAAAATTCAACAAAGACGATGTGATAAAAAGACTTCATCAATTCATCAGGTCTGAAAAATCGTATTTCCTGCCAATTATCGACCCAGTGGATTTGTTCAAGCCGTATTACGTTCATCCCAAGATGAGCAACCGGCGCATTCTGGCACAATCAGGGGCCTTCATCCTCTACGGTATAGAGCCGCCTGAAGAGATGTTTTTCCCGTACCCGATTGAAGAAACACCATTCATTGTTCCGAAGGGTAAGAAGGCTGTTATTCGAAAGGCACTCGAAAGCCTTGGCATCAACGAAAGCACACTCTTTCCTGAGATTGACAAGGCAGCAGAACGGATCAAGAATCGTTACACTATGTAGGTTTGATACCTGTCAAGAGCTAGTTTGCGAACTCTGACGAGCCAAAATTGAAACCGAAATACTGGGGCAGCAGGTAGGTAGGTTGTGGCCTTTCAAAGGCCTTAGAGGCGTGGTTAGTTTAGGCTTTTCGCCATTTATCCCTGCCCCCACGATTGGTTTCACGGACGCGCTCAACGTGTACGGCCGCATCAGGATTTATTTCTCTAGCTCTCTCGATGGCTTTGGCTTGGGTTGGAAGTATTGCACTTGCCTTTACAGAACCCGGTCTTCTTACCGCAAAATCCCCCTGTTCGCGCCTTTCGATATACAGCTCGTTTTTGGCCATAAAACCCTCCCCACGCTACAGACAGGATACACCGCCTGCCGTAGATCGTACTGCTGCTGCGAGTCAAATTTCCGTTCGATTGATCCACCAAATCGTGCATCTTGTCAGTCATACTTCTCAACTGATGCCAAATCGCCAATTCGCTCCATCGATCGCTAAACGTTTTTACGTTGCCGAATAGTCGGCATCACGTACACTTGCCTGCCTTGGCCTTCTGGGCCCATTCCGGGCAAAGCTGGACCAGGTTTCCAGGTAGTTGGCATCCCGGACAGTTGCTGTGTAGTGGCACTTCACGCCGCTTTGCCGGGAAGCCGGTTCGGCCATAGGTCCGGATAGGGGTTGCATGGATTCGACGCCACCCTTCGTCATAGGGTCATGGCTCTCTGTCACCAGTCAAAGTCGACCATGAAACAGTCACTTGGGCTAGTCTCGTCTCTGACACTCTCGGCTGAGCACCGGCGCCATCGGTTAATCCGGTGCCGGCCGTGCCGCCATAGCGATTCTTCGGCGGGTAGCTTGCCGCCATCCGGCTCTGTACCGCGGGTCTGACGCCGCGCATTCGGCCACGACGCCTGCCACAAGGAAAGTGGCGGATTCGCTTAAGTGTATTGTCGCGACAGGCTACTCTCCTCCAACACCCGTCGAAACGACCTGTAATCGCCGTGGAGAATTGTGTCGGATCGTCAGCCGTAAGTCATACCCCCGCTTTCCCCTTGACGCTGTGCGAAATAACGGCGCATAGTTGTCTGCCGTGAAGCTTGGTGGCAGGAAATCTGGCGCCACAGTGAGGCGCGCATTCTCCCATTGTCCGCATGACTTCCTTCGTCTCGTTAGTAACGAACCGGGAAATTGTTTCACTTTAGCCTCGGAGGGCGAATCTTGAGCAAACGAATCGTTTTTTGCGCCGATGGCACGTGGGATGGAACTTCCAACAATACCAACGTCTTTAAACTCTTCAACTCGATGCTCACCACCGCCGACCAGGTGCCCTACTACGACAATGGGGTTGGGGCGGATGGCGACCCGATCGAGCACCTTCTCGGAGGGGCGTTCGGCCTTGGCCTCTTCCAGAAGATCAAAGACGGTTACACAAAAATCGCCCAGGTCTATGAAGCCGGGGATGAGATATTTCTCTTCGGCTTCAGCAGAGGCGCCTACACCGCGCGGAGCCTGGCGGGGATGATCGCAATTTGTGGCCTGCCGACCCAGAATTTTGATGCCAACCTGATCAACACCGCGTTTGAGGCCTACCGGAATAAAGACCAGCGAGCCGCCCTGCTCGCAACCTTGGGCAAGTACGGCATGTACGACGCGAAGCTTACCATGGTCGGCGTCTGGGACACGGTGGGCTCGCTCGGGATCCCTTCCCTGTTCGGCGGAGTCGCTCCGCTCCTATACGGTTTCCTCGACACCAGCCTTCATCCAGACGTTTTGAACGCCTATCAAGCCCTCGCCATTGATGAACGGAGAATAGAGTTTCCTCCAACCCTTTGGACGGGAGCGACCGCGCCCGGGCAGGTGTTGAAGCAAATCTGGTTCTGCGGATGCCATAGCGACGTGGGCGGCGGTGTTTCGCCAGGAGCCGGAGATGGGGGAACTACCCTCTCCGACATAACCCTGGGCTGGATGATGCAACACGCTGCGGCCCTCGGCGCAGAAATTGCTCCGGCGGTGCTGGCCCAATACACGATGCCTCTCGGTGCAAAATACGCGCTGGACGAAATACATGACTCGTGGACGGTCCTGTTCGGATTTCCTTGCCCAAGAACCATTGCCCCTACTTCCAATCTGTCGAATAGCGTTGTGGTCCGCTGTCAGAACGGACCGCAATACCACCCTTCCAATCTGACTTTGGCGAACAGCGTACCGGCTGCCTCCTACACGGTGGATGCGATAGTTGGCTAAGCGGAATGGCGGAAACGCAAGAGCAAGCGGGTGGGTTATGAAAGACTTTGTAGTTTTGGTTAAAACCTTTGCATCTCTCGGCTTGATCTCTATCTTGTGCCTTGTCCTGACTGGCTGTCCGGAATCGAATCCCAACCAAAGTTATCCCGACCCGAAGGTCCGTTTCGCCGGCTATACGCAGACCTGCGATGGAATTCCGGGAAATCTTCCCGATCACTACGGCTATTACCTGACTGCCGCGCAGAAGCAAGGCGCGTGTACCTGGTATCTGTGGCCCGGCGGCGATCCCTTGCGGACAGAAGGCTCCCCCGAAAACGCAAGGGGAAATCCGCGTTTCTGGCGCATGGCGGAAAAGCGGCTGTGGCTGATTGCGAACCTGCTCGATTTGCCCATCGACGTAAACATGTTGCGCTACATCACCAGTATCCCGCGCGATCAGCGTTTCCAGAAGCTGGGCACCCTGAACGACCCCGGGTGCCACCAGGCGACCAAGCCGGACGCTTACGGATTGATGTTGGATATCTGCGACGATCCTTACTCGAGTGGCATCATGGGCATCCGGCTGTTCCCGAACCCGGAGTTCAATGCGGCAAAATGGGATGCACAGAAGTTCCTCAATGCCGACTCCCGCATTGAACCACCTTATTTATCAGGCCTCACCTGCGGCCTGTGCCATATTGCGTTGAACCCGGACAATCCGCCCGCCGACCCTGAAAATCCGCAGTGGGAAAACTTTGCGCCCGCGCTGGGCAATCAGTACCTCAAAGAAGGAGAGATGTTCAAGGGCCGGCTGACGCCTGGTAACTTTCTCTATTGGGCCTACGATACGCAGCAAGCGGGGACTTCGGATACCAGCCGCATCAGCACGGACTTCATCAACAACCCGAATGCCATCAACTCCATCTGGTATATCTTGTCGGCGCGCCCTAAACACGCGGAAGTCATGAACGACGGCACTATCCAGCAAGTGCCACATATTTTGAAAGACGGGTCCGACTCTATCGGCCCAGCCAGCGCAGGGTTGCGCGTCTACATGAATATAGGAAGCTGTCCTGATTATCGGTACAGTCTCGAAGATAGCTTTACCGGAGTTCTGCGCCCCTTTCCCCTGGAGTCGGATGCAAAGACCCCTACCACCCAACACCCGTTCGACATAGCGAAGGCACAAAAGGAATGTGTCGACTGGCAGCTGACCGCGGCCCGCATCGACAATGCGGCTAACTTCCTGGACGCGGTACAACCGTATCCTTTGAAGAGTGCGCCGGGGGGCCAAGCGTTTCTCACTGCGAGCCCAGGCACTCTGGACTTAGGCAAGAAGGCATTTGGCGAAACCTGCGCCCGTTGCCATTCCAGCAAAGTGCCGCCGGAAGTAGCGGAAGACAAGCATTCTCCAGCAGCCAATGCGGCTTGGGTGAAGCTGGTGATGTCGCCGGATTTTCTGGACAAGAACTTCCTTTCCGACGACGACCGCTACCCTCTCGTGTCTGCGGATCCGCGAATGGCCATCGGCACCAACGCCGACCGTGCCTTGGGGACGAATCCGCAGCAAGGGCATCTCTGGCAGAATTTCTCTTCGCGGACTTTCAAGCAACTGCCCTCTCCAGGAAATCTGATTGTGCCCAACCCGTTTGACAGCGGCAAGCCGATCACTTACGCCATTCAAAATGGCGGCTACTACCGGACGCCCTCGCTGATCAACGTGTGGGCGACGGCGCCGTTCTTCCATAACAACATGCTCGGCAGGTTTACCGGCGATCCATCGGTGCAGGGCCGCATGGCTGCTTTCAACGATGCGGCTGAAAAGTTGCTTTGGCCGGAGAAGCGGCTGGGAAAAGCAACCATCAAAGTCACCGGAACAGACTCGGTGCTGAAGGTTAGAGACATTCAGATTCGCGTCCCCGCCGGAACGCCCGTGGATCTTCTTGCCAACATCAACATCTATCAGGCCGTCCAGGTTCCCGAGGTGGCAGCAGAACTCAACCGCCTATTGAGTGACCCGCGCCGACTGGTGCGGCTCGTCCAGATCCTCAACAATAATGGACAGTACGACGATGACTTGGCGAAGATCGTCCCCGATCTTCTCAAGATGAACCAGTCGCCGGACTTCCTCCAGGATCACGGTCACACCTTTGGCGCCGAATTGCCCGATAACGAAAAGCTGGCTTTGATTGAGTATATGAAGACGTTCTAAAGAGGCGCAGATGGCGAATCAGGTAGTGAATTACGACGGCAGCATCCTGGTTGCTCCCCAGCAGCTCGTATATGTCGAAACGGTCGAGGAAATCCAAGCCATCTTGCGCGACCCCGTGCGCTTTCCGGGCCCCGTCCGGGCGATGGGTAGCTACCACTCTTTGACCCCCTGCGCCTCATCGGATGGCACCATGATCAACATGTCGCGCATGGCGCAGGTGATTGGAGTCGACACCACGAACCTGAGCTTTACTGCGCAAGCAGGTTTGCAAATTCTCGATGCTTCGGTGGCTCTTCGCTCTCATGGCCTGCAACTCATGCTTAACATCGAAATCGGAAACATGACGCTCGGCTCGGCCGCGTGCTGCCACAGCAAAGACGCTCTGGATGGTATTGAGTTTGGCCAGGTGAGTTCTTATGTAATCGGGATGAAGTGGGTCACGCCGGCCGGAGACCTTGCGGAAGCATCGGAAGCAGCTAATCCCGATCTGTTGCGCACCATTCGTTCGAGCTATGGCCTTTGCGGCATCGTCTACGAAGTCACCCTGCGTGTAAAGCCCATCGAGGCGCTTCATTTTACCTATCTGCCGCGTCCGGTCGATGAACTCACGCAAGCAGAAGTAGACAATCTCCTCGATACCTCAGAAGGCCTCATTTGCTGGACGGTGGGAAAAACCTGCATTTTCCAGCAGCGCCATCGGGTTGCCGAGGCGGGAATTCTGTCTTCGTTGGAAGCAGCGGCTCGTCGAACCCTTTGGAATTATGCGGCAGCCCACGTTGGCAATCTTATCGATCGGTTCATTGCCGACAAGACTCTCCGCGACGCCGCCCAACAAGGGGATTTCGATGCCGCGAAGTTACTCTATGCCACCCTTCATCTTTTCGGAGGCATAACGTTGCTTGCTCCGGATAAGATCATCGACTATCACAGCACCCCGCAGGATGCCAGGTATGCCTTTACCTTCTGGGCCTTCCCGCGCTCTCAATGGCTTGCAACCCTGCGCGCTTACCTCGATTTCGCCGATCAGCATTTCAAAGCCACGGGCTTCCGCTGCAACATGCCGCTTGGCGCCTATCACATTCGCCGCGATGTCAGTTCCCTTTTGTCCTACACCTACGACCAGGAAGTATTTTCCATCGATCCAATCCATGCCAGTACCGACAACACAGCCTGGCACTCCTTTCTCCAGCAGTTTAACGACTTCGCCTACCAACGAAATGGCATCCCCTTACTGAACCAGAGCCCTTTCGTAGAGCGCAAACATGTCGAAGCGGCGTATGGCCAGCGATGGTTTCAATTTTCTGCCGCCGTTCGCGCCATGGATCCTCAAGGCCGCATGCTGAACCCCTTCTTCGCCGCTCTGCTATCGCCGCAAGCGTCATGATTCCAGGCCTGGAACGCATTCGGGCTCGAATGGAGAATCCAGTCGCTGCCGCTGTGGCTCGATCACCCCGGGAGTTCTGAAGGACGAAGGTGAATAAATTGCGTGCCGGCATTCTTGGGAATTTCCGCGTACGCGATCCGGGGGCGGGATTTCGCAAGGAAGCCATCAACCACGCACTTGTGATAAACGAGCGACTCAAAGTCTGACGTGGTCTGTTCACGTCGACACAGCGGAGATCCACCTTGCGGAGATTGGGTTTGTGACCGGCGGAATCCGGGTTACCCTTCTTGCCAACCAGGTGGAGCGCGACGCATAGCCCGAATCCGTTCCATTCGCATCTTCCCGAGGTGCGGCTT
>CAWITT010000029.1:0-24862 GCA_963839025.1 uncultured Acidobacteriaceae bacterium | reverse complement strand
TATCGCGTGACTTCCGCGTGACCCTGAATAGCGTAAACATCACCTCTCTTTGTGCTGGTCGTAGAGTTTCAACGAGATCGAAAGCAGAGGGAGATGCCATCACGATCGCCCTGCCGGCGCAGTTGGTGAAGGCAGGTGCTAATGAACTCTCCGTTTCGCTCAAAAGCAAAATCCAATCGGTAGCTTTCACATACCAGCCGCCGGGTGACACGATTCCTGGATCATCGGCCGATTCCACGAGGAATCGTTACAAGCCGATGGTGACCCGAATCGTGAATCCCGGAACCACGGGCGTCAACCCGACGGACTTCAGCATCAGCGTCGGGGATGCCGTCACCGGCGGTGTGCAAACCATCGGAACACCTGCCTTTAGCAGTAGTCCGAACAACGCCGGATTTCAAGTCGTTACCCTTGGCCGTGATAGTACATCGGATAGTTCCGCCTACAGCAACGCCTCCTATCCCACGGATTCGTCCTTCAACACCAGCCTCTTTTATATCCAGCTTGCGGTGCAAATCGCCTCCCATTGCTATGGACCTACTGGATGCCTCCTGATCATGCAGAGTCTCGGACGGATCGGATACACCGGGTGCAACAGTGCGTACGGCGCGATTCCCGACCTGCGTTTATGCGCTGAGTTGGGAGAAATTTTTGAGTCGATTGGGGTAGCCGCACCTGTGTTGTATGCAAATGGCAACAGCGAAAACGTCGCCTACTCTTTCGTCGGGAATTGCTTTACCACCCTTTGCAATGGAGGAGTACTCGTTACCGGTTCTTTTCAACGGTAGCGCTTAACCCGGTCCAGCAACAACGCCGACTGCCTCGATAACTTCATCGGAGGTTACACGCTCGACAGCACCGCGCCTCTGGGCGCTACTAAAGACCAGATCGGCAATCTAGCCGGTGCGCTGGTACGCGACAACAATGGTTTGTACACCTATGCCTCGACGACTCCAAGTATCAGCTTTTCGATTACAGGTGATCAAACCGCTCACCAACAAGATCATCTTCCTGACGCCCGGAGACCCTACAATGACCGGCGGCAAGGAGGTTTATTGGAAGAGCACAGGCGAACCCAATAACATCGCGTGGGAAAGCGACTCGAAACCTCTGCCGCCAGATACGGCCGGCTTTCACCTGCTCATCATCGATGCCAGCCCGTGGAGTGGAACCCCGAACGTCATCCTCGACCAGACTTATCCACTCAACTTTAACATCGTTTTCGGAGGTGCAAATCTTCCCAACCTACCGGCTGACCTGACGACCAATTGTCAGTCGCGCCGGTGCCTTTTCTTTCTGTCGACGGTAGGTACGATTACACAGGCGGCCCGCCAGGAAAATTGGGGCAACTACTTCCATCACGGTCAACGACGTGCTCGACGATGTCGCCGCGGCGATTCGGAGCCTCGGTGGCGACTACCGAACTTTCGAGCAGCTTGGACGCCAGCCCTATACCACGCCGTCCCAGGGAACAGGTACGAGCGCCCAACCCGACGACTATGTCTTGGTCGCGCAACACTCACCAAACAACACTAATTCGCCCCTGCTTGTCGGAAACGTAGTTGAGGCCAGCAGCTTTATTTCCCGCCAGATCTACGCCTATCCGCCCACAACCAACGGCGTTCTTGAGACGAACCTGGCAGGCTATCTCAAACTCGACCACCAGGGATACTACGGAACCGTACAACGGTACCTTGTATCAGGGATTTTCCGACCCTTTGATTGGCACGTTGGCGTCGGCGGGCGTGCAGCCGAACGCTTTTTGGCCTTTTTCCCGGTCGAATGGATTCCACTCCACAGCTCACCGCCGCGTATCAGTACTTGAGCGGACAGGCTACTTCCGGGTTCAATACCCATTCGCTCTGAGTACGTGGAGGAAGACAACGACCCGGCTCAGTTCAATACCTGGTTGTCGACCATCCAGTCCTTGAGTTATCCCAATGGCACTACTACATTCACAGCCGATGACTTCGAAGCAATGAAGACGGAGCTCATGGGAGAGCTAACAGCGGAAGCCAAGCTGGCCAATTTCCAAAATGCACAGGCTGGTTTATTTACAGATGCGACTCTGGTCAACGGTACCTTCATTACCGCCATTCAGGATCAGGTGGAGAGCGACCTTCAGATCGACCTGACGCGCAACACCGCTCCTCCGGGTTGGTTAAGCATCTTCCAGGATGTGATGTCGATCGCCGGTCCCATTGTCGGCGGTGTGGCAAACGCTTCAGGTGGGCCGCCGTCTGGCATTGTCGCCAGCTCTGGCATCGCCATGCTTGACTTTATCGTCAACCAGAGCGCGGAGCCCACCAACAATACGTCGGGCACGCCACTACAGGCGACCGAGCAGGTGGAACAGGCGGCATCCATGCTGGCAAGCGCTGCCGTCAACAACTATCTGCAGGATCTGGCCGGATTGGGCAAGATGGTAAATCGGATAGCGGGCGACCCCAACCGTTTAAATCATTTCTTCGCGGCGCAGCAACTGCTCGCCGCGGCCGGCGCGGACCCAACCTCCTCAGATGTCCTTGGCGAGGCGCTCGACGAAATCGCTATCGCTTACAAGCGCCAGATCTATACTAAGTTAATCGCCAGCAGTTATAACATTCTGCAATTCCAGTATTCCAGCCCGGACTCTAACATCAATGACGCCAAATCGGTCTACAATTACAACAACTACAGTAGATATGCGGCCGCTTGCGCGGTGACGGGGACGGTAGGAAACTATCCGTATGCCACCGCTTTCTTCCCGGGCTCACTTATCGATGGGACAGCCAGCAGCTTAGGCCCGCCTGTCACGCGTAAGGACCTCTATCCGCATGATCTCTGGTGGGATTTCTGGGGGATCGGGCTTTCCGGGCTTAGTACAGATTGTCCTAACAGCGGAGACTACAGCAATGTGAACCAAAATTTCTCGAAGTACGGGCTCTTCGCCCCTCTTGTTCAGGGAGAACAAGGCTCGATCATTGCTTTAAACTCGCCGCTCGGCTTGTATCGGACTTACTTCCTCAATCCGAACCGGTCAGGGATTTCCCTGGTCCAGGGCAACAACAACGATCCTTATTGGAGTTGTTATTACTGCGGACCTTATGACATGCCCGTAGTCGTTCCGCCGCACATCTATCCTATGAACCCAGACAATACCTGGTAGGATCTGGCGCGAAGACTCGAGCTAGAACGTTGCTAAGAGACTTTATTTCCATGGCCGGAATTGTAGTCCCTTTCTTAGTAATATTTTTCTGGCCGCGCCGATTGTCATCACGGGGCACAGAGTGGAACAGCCTGATCTGCGGTGAGTTTCCGCTGTCAGACAGCACGCGCTCGATTTCGGAAAAGCATGACGGAAAAGCATGACGGAAAAGCATGACAGACGGACATGACCCCTCAGCAAAAGACGCTCGGACTACGGCAGACGAAACCGATGGCATTAGGGTTATGTCCGCCTGTCATGCTTTTCTCGGGTACACTCCAACTTACTCATCCGCCCCGTGCGCTGCCGCTGGTAATTACGTAAGCTGTCCCCCCATTACCCCAGCAAAAGACGCTCGGACTACAGCAGACGAAACCGATGGCATTAGGGTTATGTCCGTCTGTCATGCTTTTCTCGGGTACACTCCAACTTACTCATCCGCCCCCGCGCGCTGCCGCTGGTAATTACGTAAGCTGTCCCCCCATTACCCCAATCTGTCAATAGTGAGCCCAAACAAGCCTACTAATCGATCCTCTTGGTCCGGAGGCGTTACCGCTGCCATTGAAGGCCAGCGTTAGCTTGCCGTCGGCGAATGAGTATGTACGACGTTGTTCCGAACCTTCCATGTTTGGGTAACTGGCTATCTCGACCTTATGAAATATAGTATGCGATGTTTCGTCGACTCGGTATGTTCCGGCATAGGCAATAAATGAGTCGAAAGCTGCCGCTTTCTCTTCGGGGGTACCTGGCGAAGGTGTGTCCGCCTTGAATCGGGTGCGGTCAGGACCCATGATGAGCGCAGACATGCGTCCCTGAGCGTCATAGCTCAGTTGTCCGACCGGGTGTTTGCCATACGGATAGGTGATGTCACCGGTAGCCATTTTGCGTTCGAACGTCTCCAGTCGCCATGATCCAAGAAACGCTTGCTCTGGCAGATTGCTTTCGGCTGTTACAGTAATGGCGAAAAGCACAATCGACATCAAGATCGCCACAGCGAACGGATGTTGGCGGCCGCCATTACGCCTAGACGTCCAGTGCTGATTCCTTGCTGCGTCCGAGAACATGTTAAAACCCTCCATATGCGCAGACCATGGCTTTACCACGGTGTGCGGCTCCTTCGATGGACCCGAGCCAAGCTTCGGACGTGTGCATGTGACCCCTCATCTTCAGGGTCGTGGGAGTTCCCGGATTTGCTGCACGCATCACACTGTGTTCATCATAGTAACGCGACCTTGTATCATGGGGACGGAATAGTTTGAGAAACGAGCCCAAGCCTCGGCTCACCCAAAGGGCTTGGTTTTCGTGGGTTTTCGTGGACGGGACGTAAACTTTTCTTTGAGAGCACGGAGGAGAGTATGAATGTTCCTCATTTGTTGAGGGTTACAACTCATAGTCCTGCTTTATGAAACCCACTGCACGTGCTAGATAAGTGCTTCCAGTCCATGCTTTTCGACCACAAATAAAAGCTTGAGTGCTATCCCGCTTGGCTGTTTTGCTCCCGTCTCCCACTTTTCGACAGTCGACTCGCTCGTGTTCAAATAACGGGCAAAGACCGGCTGACTTATACGGCATCGAAGTCGCAGTCGCTTGATTTCTGCGGGCCGCAAGGCTCGCGGGGGCGCCAGGCAGGATTCGTCGAAGCTTTTCATCGTTGTCATGTCGATCGCACCGACCTTCTGTAAGGCGGTGGCGGAAGAGTGGATCGCCTCAAATGCATCGCTCTTGAACTTACGCCTGGTTGCCATTACAAATCTCCGTCCAATGCTCGTTTTATAGTAGCTGGTTCATCTGCATGGTCGTGAGTCGTGCATATGCCTTTGCGAGATTGCGAAACGCAACCTGTTCACCATCGTCAATGTTCGCTCGATCCTGTTTTGCGAACAGATACTCAAAGACTCAGAATGTTTGGGCCTTTGAGAGGATGAGCGAGCGAGCGTGTCCGGCATGTCCAGTTTTAATGTAGCACCTGGTGCTACTAACGCTGACGATGCGCATTGAACCCGAAAACGCTGCAAACGGGTTCAAGCGATCCTACCTAACCCCACTTGGCCGTAGTACCGATGATCCACTCTCATTCTGAGCGAACCAATTCCGCGGCTGCGACGTATACTCACCCGGTACGACCCAAATCCCCGAACCAAAGACCCAAAAGGTGGCGCCAATCATGGGTGATTTCCGGCAAGACCTCCGCTACTCCCTCCGCATGCTCGTCGCGAGCCCTGCCTTCACCCTGACCGCCATCGCCGCCATCGCCCTCGGCATCGGAACCAACACCGCGATCTTCACCGTCGTCAACGCCGTCCTCCTGAAGCCGCTCTCCTATCCCGAGCCTGACCGTATCGTGCAGTTCATGAACACCTCTCCGCAGGGCAACGGGACCAGCAGCTCGCCGATTAACTACAACATCTGGAAAGCCCAATCCACTGTCTTTCAGGATGTCACTGCCTACGATTTCGGTGGTCCGGGCTTTAACCTCACCGGAGTCGTTCCCGAGCAGGTCCACGGCATCCACGTTTCCGAAGCGTACTTCCGCCTCTTCGGCGCGCCCGTCATCCTTGGCCGCACCTTCACTGCTCAGGAAGATGCTCCCAACGGCGGCCACGTCGTGGTCATCAGCTACGGCTTCTGGCAGCGCAAGTTCGGCGGCAACCCCAACATCGCCGGTACCAGCGTCTCCCTCAGCAACGAGTCCTATACCATCGTCGGTGTCCTGGGAAAATCGTTCGCCACCGATCCGCAGGCCGACATCTGGGTTCCGTTCCAGATCGATCCCAACAGCACCAACCTGGGCCACTACTTCTATGTCTCCGGCCGCCTCAGGCCAGGCGTCACCCTCGCCCAGGCCAACGCCCAGATGAAAGTCGTCGCCGATCAGTATCGCCGCCTTCATCCGGAAGATATGGACGCGAAAAGCAGCTTCGGCGTCCAAGCTCTGCGCGACTCCATCGTCGCCGGCGCTCGTAACTCCCTTCTCATCCTGCTGGGCGCCGTCGGCTTCGTTCTGCTCATCGCCTGCGCCAACGTCGCCAATCTTCTGCTGGTCCGCGCCTCCGGCCGCAAGCGGGAATTCGCCATTCGCGCCGCCATGGGCGCGGGCCGCGTACGCATCATCCGCCAGCTGTTGACCGAGAGTATCGTCCTCTCCCTCGTCGGCGGCATTCTTGGCTTGATTCTTGGCTACGCCGGCGTGCGCGCCCTGCTCGCCGTCAGCCCGGCCGGCCTGCCCCGCATCGGCGAACATGGAGCCGCCGTCGGGGTCGACTGGCGTGTGCTCGCGTTCACCCTGGGCATGGCCCTCCTCACCGGCATTCTCTTCGGGCTCTTTCCCGCTATCGGCGCCTCACGCCCCGATCTCAACACCACCCTTAAGGAAAGCAGCAACCGCTCCGGCAGCGGCTTCCGGCAAAACAAGGCCCGCTCCCTGCTGGTCATCAGCGAAGTCTCGCTCGCGCTGGTCCTCCTTATCGGAGCCGCGCTCCTCATCCGCACCTTCATTGCTCTTCGCCAGGTCAACCCCGGCTTCGATCCCCGCAACGTTCTCACCCTCGAAATGTCGCTCACCGGCGACCAGTTCAAAAAGACTGCCGGCGTCGCCCAGGTCGCGTACGACGGACGCGAGCGCTTGAATGCCATCCCCGGCGTTGAAGTCTCCGCCTTCACCTGCTGCCTGCCTCTCGAAAGCGGCTATGGGCTGCCCTTCAACATCATCGGCCGCGCCCCTGAGGCCAAATCTCCATGGAACGGCGGCGCAGGCTGGATGAGCGTTTCCCCGGGCTACTTCTCTGTCTTCCACATTCCCGTCCTGCGCGGGCGAGACTTCACCGAGCAGGACACCGGTTCCGCCCCTGGCGTGGTTCTCATCAACGAGGCCATGAAGAAAAAGTTCTGGCCGAAAGACGATCCTGTTGGGCAACAGCTGCTTATTGGCAAAGGCGTCGGCCCCCAGTTCGCTGAGGCCGCCCGTCAGATCATTGGCGTCGTCGGGGATACCCGCGACGGTGGCCTCAACAACGATCCCCGCCCGCTCATGATCATCCCCGGCCCCCAAGTCACGGACGGGATGACTGCTCTCAACACCAACATCGGCCCCATGGTTTGGCTGGTACGGACCCACGGCGATCCGCACCAGTACATCTCCGCCATCACCAATCAGCTCCGCCAGGCCAGCGGGGGATTTCCCGTCGCCCGCGTGCGTCCCATGACTGAGGTCGTCGTCCAGTCCACTGCGCGCCAGGACTTCAACATGCTGCTCCTCACCATCTTCGGAGGCTCGGCGCTCGTCCTCGCCGCCATCGGCATCTACGGCCTCATGGCCTATTCGGTCGAGCAGCGCACGCAGGAGATGGGCATCCGCATGGCTCTCGGCGCCGACCGCTCCCGCATCCGTTCGCTCGTCGTCTGGCATGGCATGCGCCTGGCTATCATTGGCGTGGTCATCGGCATCGGCGCGGCGTTCGGGCTTACCCGCTTGATCGCGAGCTTCCTCTTCGGCGTCAAAACATGGGATCCTTTGGTATTTGTAACTGTTCCGGTCGTATTGAGCCTGGTCGCGCTGCTCGCCGTGTGGATGCCTGCCACCCATGCCTCGCGGCTCGACCCGCAGCAGGCGCTCCGCATCGAGTGACCGCGCTCCCATCTTGATCCATCTCATCCCCGATCAGAGGTCTTGCCCCCTCAACCAAGAATGGGAGACCTGTCATGACGGTAGACTGCGCCCCACTCCCGGCAGCAAATTTCACCACTTCAAGGTTGCCGGACGCGATAAGTAAAAGGTTGCCGTCTGCGTCCACCGTCAACGCATTGGGAGATGCGAACCCGCTGCCAAGAACGCGGCTACGGGTTGCGGTGGAGCAGCCGGCCGGCAGTTCCACGACGCGGAAATTGTAAGTGTCCGCGACGTACACATTGCCGCCCCCGTCCACCGCGATGCCGATAGGGTCATCGAACCCGCTAAACAAATAGCGTTCACAACTCGTCGCCACGCAGCCGGGGGGCACGATGACCACCCGACTTGAACCTGCATCTGTTACGTACACATTTCCCGCTCCATCGATGGCCAGCCCGGAGGGATGGGTGAAACCGGCGCCCACTGGTATCAATGGTCCTCCATCGGCGGGCAGTTCCATTACGGCGGCTGGGGCAGTGCCGGCGTTGGCCAGGAACACGTTGCCCGCACCGTCGATCGCGACTGCATCTCCTAGATTGAGCGCCCCACTCAGCAGCCCGATGGGCGGCTCCCCGGTGTCGATGACAGCTTGCGGCCCCAAGCCCTTGCCCTCTAGTAATGTGGTGCTTAACACATTTCCAGACTCACCGGTAATCTCCACCGCACCGGTCCGCAGACCAGCAAACTGCGGCGCGAAGAAGACCTGGACCGAGCACGACGTTCCACTCGCTACCGTACCGGTACAACTGCTTCCGGCCAAGGTGAAATCGAGGCCGGGCGCGCCTAATGTGAGCACCGCAGGTCTGCCTAACACGCCGCCCTGTGTCACGGGAGGGTAGGATCACTTCCTAGACTGCAAAAGAAGTTACCGCGTGACATCCAGGGGTTATTTCGGGCCGTCCCCCATCTCTCCAGGGAAAGATGTGAGCCTATGCCCGCTCGTGGGCCTCTAAATCCCGAAGGGACGGATGAAGGACGCCAGGACGCTACCGTAGGCAATTTTCAGCCGTCCCTTCGGGACTAATCCTGCGGCGTGGGATTACCCAGGACTGGCGTCCTGGGCTAAGTTCAACCGTTCCTTCGGGACTCTGGCTCTAGCGTGGCGTCGTTGGCCGGGCAGGGCGGGTGAGAAGGTTGATGGGACGGACTTTGGAAGGAGGCTCCAGGCCTGAATCGTGACGAACCTCTGCGGGCACTTCGGTTCCTGACTTACTTATAACAGTGGATTTACCGGCTGGCCCAAACGGAAACACTGTCTTACGGCGCCGCGCCGCAAGATGATTCTGTATGTCGGCTTTCTTGATAAGGCTCACAGAGACTCCAGTCGTCCTGTTGCTTGCTTGAACGGTGCTCGTCTCAAGCGAAGCTTGAACAGCTGAAGGCGAGGAAAAACGTCGGGACCTACTCCTTTAAGAGTACGCTAACAACGACGACCGTGCCGCCAACGCCACATCCGGTCAGCAGCCTCTGCCAGAAGAATGGAATTGGTCCCTAAGTCGGCCCAGTCTTCGCCTCGGCCTTCCTCGAAGGACAATGGGTGACCGAGTTCCATTAGTGCTTGGCGTGGATAACATGGAGGCCGGCGTGTCCGGGCGCGAGTCCTTGAATCGCGTCGCCGAACCTGGACGCGATCTCCTGGAAATCGAGGTCTTCGATGGCACAAAATCCGTGCGCTGCCATCCCAGCCGGATCGAAACGGCTGACCGAACGTTCACCGATTTTCTTCAGCTGTTCGGTCCGCTCCTTTTCTATTTGCCTCCCGAATGGGCTGCCCCCAAGACCTTCTTCGGGCGGGCGGACAGAAGGAAACCTGCGGTAATGAGCCATAGGTAGCCCGGGAAGCGAGTCATCGGAATCAGTATGCCGAATGCTGGGAAGAGCATGGAGAGGAAGCTGAGTTCGCCCAACGCCGCGATTCCCAACCCGGTCCAGCCTAGCCAACGGGGCAGTAATCGGCCCATAAGCCCGGCTACCGCCAGACCGGCAAGCAACAGCCCAAGCGATCCCGCATACGCCGGGCCATCCAACATAAAGGCGAACAAGTAAAGCGCGCGAATGCCCTCCGAACCCGGTGCAGACAGGTTTGTTATGCCAGGCTGCGCGAGAATCCAAATCACTCCAGCCTCAAGTAAGGAAAGCAAGGCTGCGACCGCTCCGCCGAAGAAGGCAATTCGAGTGCCTATGCCACAGGCGCCCAGCGACTTCATGCGATTGGTAGCAGCGGCGGTAAGAATTCCGAGGGCAATTGCCGATCCGCACTGGAGAAAAGCTCCGAGTTGCACCCGGGCTGCGGCCCGGGAGAAGTAATACGTCATGCTCGTTGTGGTGTCACCCGGGTAGGGAAAGTGCAGCCCATGCGCACTCTCAAAGAGAACAACGCTCACGCAGAACAACAACGCGGCCACGATCGCCACCATGCCGGAGTGAGGGCCACGCGAGACCGCGCGCGGAGAAGCAGGATATGTTGTAGCTGTCATGACAACCTCCGAGATTTCAGATTTTCTGGTCTGTAGAAAGTATAATTACAAATAATAATCGTTACTGTCAATAACGATATGCGTGATTTATCATCACGGCATGAGTACTGGTCCAGGGTCCACCCAGATGTCAGTAGCTTTTCTGCTGGCACAGATCGGGGCTGACGTGGCTTCGCGTTTCGCCGAGCGACTGACCTCGTTGGATCTGCAGCCCCAACATGCAGGCATTCTGCGCGTGCTTGGGCACAGCTCCGGAATTAGCCAACAGGACCTTGCCGAGAAACTGAACATGCATGCCAGCCGCTTGGTGGGGTTAGTGGATACGCTTGAGAAGCGGGGTCTTGTAGAAAGACGAACCAGTGCTGTGGATCGGCGTGTTTATGCGCTGCATCTTACGGAAGCCGGACAGCACACATTAAAGCAGTTGGCGACGATTGCACGCGCGCACGACGACGCCACTTGCGAAGGTCTCTCGCAAAAGGAGCGGGCTCAGTTATTCTCCCTGCTGGATCGGGTGGCACAGCGTCACGGCCTGACACGCGGAGTGCACCCCGGTTACCGCGCAAGCGGTCGAGGTGCGAACACATCTGGCGATGGATGATTATCTTCAAGGGTGAATGGACTGCGTTATCGTTAGTGGCGCAGATGAGGCGTGCGGCAGCTGCCATTTGTGCGGGTGGGGCGGCATGGGGGAAGCGCTCGACCCGTGAAAATTGCTGCGGGGGGCAGTAGTTTCAGCAAGGTGATCTGCGAAATATTCACCGGTGCGAGTTCCGGTCAGATTTGCATCATTTCCGTCTGGACTGGTTTTGGTGACCTGGCGTTCTGTCCCTGGTTTTCCCAATAGTCACGAAGTCCGTAGCCGACCTGAATCATCAAGCGGTTGCCGCTCTCGGGATGCAGACCCTTATGAAAGCCGAATATGTCTTCGGCAAAGCCGTATCCCGCAGGTCCGCAGAAAAGGATTTGACGTTCCGATCCGTAGGACTTTTCAATTTCAGCGTCACTGCGCCTCTTATGGATACAAAACGAGTCTTTCCATAACTTCTTGGCGTGAGTTCCACGGACATACACATGGGCTCCGTTTGATGGTCCGACGTTTGTGAGATAAAAGAAAAATGTCAGGCCCCGATAGCCGTCGATGTCGTAATGAAAGCCCTGACCCGCCAATCTCTGTTCTTCGCCATCGGCCGGACCAGGAAAACTCCACCAAATGCGCGCTTGAATGGGCACCGGCACAGCGCCAAGATACTTGCGAGCAATGGCCAGCAATTGCGGATCCGATGTCAGGGCCTGTAGTAGGTGGGAGGAACGAAAAGCGTTGTTATACACACCGCGCGTGAATGGCCGCCCAGCCCGCTGCTCGGCAGTGCTCTTGTCACTATAGCGAAAAGGAAATTCAGCCTTGCCATCGCCGAAGCAAGTCGCCGCCGAACAAAACGACAGGAAGTCTTGAACCACTTCCTCGCGAAGACGCAGTCCGGGAAAGAAGCCATCATGGGAAATCCTTCGGACCGCGTCATGGACATCCACGTTATCGACCATTGTGGGACCGAAGTTGGACGACAATTCAGGCGTCGCCTGGCGATGCAGCCAGACCATGCATGTGCGCACCCCCGTAAAACGGCCGAGGGCAGACATCAATAAGTGCGATGTACCGTGATTCAGGTAGCCACCCCATCGACTGTGGGACTTCCCTGATTGAGTCAGCAAGTTCGTGATGGTCCCCATTTATAGCATCCTCCTCAAGCGCATCGCGCCTGTCTAACCTTTCTAAACAAAACACGGCCGGAGCCGTCATGGCATGTTGCTTGTCCCGCTCAACACTTATCCAGGAGCCCCGTCATTACTCCGTTTCTTCGTCCAGAGTAGGTCTTTTCTCAACGGATCTCGCGAGCAAAACAGTGGATAATCGCGCCGAAATAGCCAAGCCGGAATGCCGCAAACTGTACAGTGCCATAATGGTGTGGCGGAGCACCGATTCCAATTCACTTGGCTGGAGGTTATCTTGAAAAGCTTTGCGGCTTTATTCGTTGGTGCGGCTCTGCTTATCGCAGCGCAGGCCGGTTCGGCGCAATCGGACGACGCAGCGTTGATCGCCAAGGCGAGGCTGATTCACAGCCACGTGATTACGCTCGACACTCACAACGATATCGACCCTTCTAACTTCACGGCGGATTGCAACTACACCATGCGGCTGACCACGCAGGTGAATCTGCCCAAGATGGTGGAAGGAGGCATGGATGTCTCCTTCATGATCGTCTATGTCGGCCAGGGACCGCTCACGCCGGAGGGCTACGATCGCGCCTACAAGGAGGCAATCGCGAAGTTCGACGCTATCCACCGGCTGACGGAGCAGATCGCGCCCAAGCAGATCGGCCTGGCGCTGACGCCTGCTGACGTCATCGCGCTGCACAACAAGGGCCTGAAGGTTGCGGTGATCGGCGTGGAGAACGGATACCCGATCGGCACCGACATCAAGCACGTGCAGGAGTTTTACGACCGGGGCGCACGGTACATGTCGCTGGCGCACAACGGCAACAGCCAGCTTGCCGATTCCAATACCGGTGAGGTCCAAGGTTATTCGTACAACAACGCACTGTCGCCGCTAGGCCGCGAAGTGATCGCAGAGTTGAACCGGCTGGGGATCATGATCGACCTGTCGCATCCCGCGAAGGGTGCGAACCTGGAAGCTATCCGGCTTTCGAAAGCGCCGGTGATTGCATCGCATTCCGGCGTGCGCGCACTCACCGATGTGAGCCGGAATATGGATGACGAACAGTTGTTGGCTCTGAAGAAGAACGGCGGAGTCATCCAGGTGGTGGGCTTCTCCGCGTATCTCAGAACGGATTCGAAAGAGCGCAAGGCGGCTTTGGCGAAACTTCGTGAGGACTTCAAGCTTCCTCCCGCAACCGGCGCATTTGGCGGAGCGGCTACCCCCGGTGCGAGGGCAAATGCAGAAGGCGAAGGGTCACCGCACCCGTGCCCGGTGGAAGGGGCGGCAGGCGCGGCGGTCCGGGGCCGCGGATTCGGGCGCGGGGGCCTGGAGGCTCTTTCCCCCGAACAGCGCGCGGACTACGACAAACGCCTCGCCGCGATCGACGCCAGGTACCCGCCGCCCCCCAGGGCCACCGTGAAGGACCTGGGGGACCATATTGACTATGCGGTGAAGTTGATCGGGATCGATCACGTTGGCATCTCGTCGGATTTTGACGGCGGCGGGGGCATCGACGGCTGGAACAGTGCGGCGGAATCGTTCAACGTAACTTTGGAACTGGTGCGCCGCGGCTATACCGAAGAGCAGATCGCCAAGCTGTGGAGCGGCAATCTGCTGCGGGTTTGGGGAGAGGTCCAGAAGACCGCGCAAACGCTGCAGAAGGCCCAGAAGTGAAGCGGGCGGTGTATCGGGTGAACTCGGGGACGGAGATTCAGGTGTTACACAGATACACAGATATACAGGAGATTCAGGATACTCATCGACATACAGGGAAATACATGGCTTCCACAGTTCAGAGCTAAAACCACAGCAAAAACCACAAATGCTATCTCAAAGCTTTCGCGCCGGCTTCATCCGCAAACCATGGTCACTTCATGGGTCCGTAGCCGGCTAGCGATCTGGGAATCAAGAGCTTTTCCGGGTACCAGAGACTTTTTGCGTAGGGCGCGTTCAGCAAGACAATGGGCAGCGCCGGATTGAAGATGGAGGCCCAGGCAGAGAGAAAGGAAGTCGTTCGAATCAGCGCGCTGCAACGGGAGAGCAGCAGGCAATTGATAAGCGCCTCTTCGCCTTTGCGGTAATTTCCCTCGCCGAGATCTTGCTGGTAAAAGTTCTGGATGCTGGTGCTGCGGAACATGTCGTCGTGGCTCACTACCGGAAGGGCAGGGAAGGCATTCCGAATATAAGGGATGAAGGACGCTTCATCGCTGGCTACGAACAGGCAGTCGATGGAGAGATTCTTCTGCAGAAAGCGCTCTATGGTTTGTTGAATGACTTCCCGCTCTACCCTGGGCGCCTCCAACGTTTTATCGGTTCCCCGGAAGTGAACGCCGAGCACATTGCGCCCAGCCATGTTCGCGTCGACAAAGGATTGCACCTTTTGCGCAATCTCCGGTCTGACGGGCAAATATTTTGCCCTCAGGGCGGCGCCTCTTTCAATGGTGGGAATCTCGCGACGGCCGTCAAAATTAAGTTGGCGTAAATCCCGAATAACGAAATCTGGCTTCCCGACTGGTTCAACGTCAAAGAAATAAGTAAGCCAATTTCGGGACCGCCCCGGGTCGCGATACTGAGGGCTGACGGCGCTGAGCAGAGGAACCAACTTATGTTGTTCGCAAAAGAACGCGATCTCGAGGCACCAGTTGAGTTGGGCGAAAAAGCCGACGGGGGGTGCGCAGATCTCCAGGGAAAGTGTCGATTTATGGAGAGGCAGCAAAAATAGCTTCAAGAGCCAATCGGGTCTTGGGGCCGTCCGCAGGTTGTCCTGAATCCTCTTTTGCAACACGCCTCCATGATATCAATGAGGCCTTCATCCATGGATTTTGAAAGCCCCGTGAAGACCCCAGCGGTGCGCACTTTGGCGTTGACCTGCCTCGTTGCGCCTCGACCTTTGAAATGGCTAGAGTTTGTCCGGTCAAGGGATCGGACCCTGTTTTCCTTTCCGTATTCATCTTCGCGCTTGGACTTTGCGCTCTTGCTTCGAGCATCATCCCGGCGCAACGGGCTGCCTCCATCAACCCGGTAAAGGCACTCCGGGTTGAAGAATCTCCGATCCTGTAATACAGCGTGTAATGCGAGGGCACAATGGCGATACGCACTGTCCGACTTGACGATGAGACCGAGGCTACGCTGCGGGAGATTCGCGAAGCTACCGGCTTGCCGATTTCGGAGGTGTTGAAGGAGGGGCTTCGGTGCCTGAAACAGCAGGTCCGGAACGCGGCCGAGCAGCGGCCCTATGACCTGTACGCGCGCCTCGATCTCGGGCCGGGGGGATATGCGAGCGCACCCTCGACGGAGACGCGTCGCGGCGTAACTGCGGCCATCCGTAAGAAGCTGCGGAAATGATCCTGGTGGATACCGGGGCTCTGGTCGCTCTCTTCGATCCCCAGGACGAGCAGCACATCCGCTGCCGTGGCACGCTTAAGGACATCCGGGAATCCATCGTCACGACCATCCCCGTGCTCACCGAGGCGTTTCATATGCTCGGGCCGGACAGCATCGGCTCTGATCGATTGAGGGAATTCGTAGGAAACGGCGGGCTGTCAGTGTGGTTTCTGGATCGAGCATGGTTGACCCGTGCCTTCGAACTCATGGAGCTATACGCAGATCATCCAATGGATCTGGCAGACGCATCGCTCATTACCGCGGCGGAAGCGTTACGTACGCGGAGGATATTCACCATCGATCGCAAAGACTTCGAGACCTATCGCGTACTGCGCGGACACCGCTACTATCCGGTGGAGATCCTACGCTGACGCTGCGTCCGCTGTCAGCGTGAGCCTCACGCCGTGGGTGATGGTTTGCCGGTCGATTTCATTCAGCGTGTTGGCGAGCCAACTCGCGGGACCGGCGATGCAGCTGTAGGGAATGAAAAAAGTCCTTGCTTTTGGGCGAACAATCAATTAGAAAAAAGCCAACCGGTCATCTGATATACTGTACACAACATATCCAAGGGATTCGCAAGCAGCTTTACGTTTTCCGGCAGTACGACCCGCCCATTGAACTAAAACACATTTGTAGCCAAGCGTTCGGTTTTTCTGAACGCCAAGGAGTGGTCTGCGCAACGAAAGCTCCTGCGCCTACCAGGGTAGTCGTGCCTATATTTTAGTAGGCTTGAAGTCACAGGGTTGTCATCGGCATTCTGATAAATTTTCCAAACACCTCGAGGGAGAAACCCACATGAAGCGCCGCGAATTTGTAAAGGCAGTAGGAGCTTTTGGCTTGGCCGGTCTCCATGCTGACGCGCGAGTACTCTCGCACGCACAGATCCATCCGGCTGCTTCCGGGCAAATGCCGTACCGGCAAGAGATCCCGCTGTCGAAAGAAGACATTGAAACCAACAACCAGATTCGTAGGGAAAAGTTCGACCTTGTTCTTCCGGAGGTGATGAAGAAGAACGGTGTGGACATGTGGATCCATGTGATGAGGGAGACAATTCCGGACCCCTTCGGCGCCGAAGATCTGGGCAGCACTTCGGGAGTATTCGTGTTTACCGACCGCGGCGGGAACAGGATTGAGCGGGCGGTCATGGGACGTCGATGGGGCGATTCGTTCGCGTCCGCTACCTGGCGGGTAACCTGGGACACCAAAACTGTTGAGACCTGCGGCGCTTACGATATCGTCGAGCCGGCCATACTCGTCAAGGAGCCATCAGGCCCGAATCAACGGATGGAATACGACCTTCGCTTCAAGGGGCTGAGGAAGTTTGTTGAAGAACGGGATCCGAAACGCATTGCTATCAATTTCAAGCTAAAACTCGGGCCCTATGAGACGACGACCAAGACCCTGCTGGCTTTCGACGGATTGTCCCACACCGACTACATCCTGCTGACCCAGGAGCTCGGTCCGAAATATACAGAACGCCTGGAGTCTTCGGAATCCGTGATGATGGATTACACCATCCGAATGACCAAGGCTGAGATTGAACAGCTCAAGTTGATTCGCTCGAGAGAGGACGAGGCAGTACAGAAAGCCTTCGCTGCCATCGTGCCCGGAGTGACCCGGAATCGCGACGTGGCGAGCCGTGGGACCTACGGACTGGAAGGCGGGGTAACCGTCTTCCGGCGAGAGGCGCCGGGGATTTCGCAAAGAGGGCGCACTCCAGGCTACGAAAACCTGGTGATTGAGGGAGGCGATATCATCGCCGCGCCCAGTCAGGGAACCTATGCGTATGTTTTGCGCAAAGGAGAGACTGAGCCGCCGGCGGAGATCAAAAAGTATTGGGAGCTGTATAGGAAGGTCGATGAAATCTTAAAAGAAACGATCAAGGTTGGGCTCACACCCCGTGAGATCGTGACGAGTTACAAGCCAAAATTTGAAGCGGCAGGGTTCATTGTAAAAGACGAGCAACTTCAGTTCTCGACTCCGCCGGAGGACTACCCGGCCTTTTCGAAAGGCCTGGACCCAACCAAGCCCATTCTCAACGTCGATTGCCACGGGATGGCGAAGGGCGCGCGGAAGAGGAAATACGAAAACTACTTTGGTCCGAGGATTGGGTCGAACGGTCCGCTATGGACGTGGGATGTTCCGCTTCCTCCGTATCATCACCATGTGATGGAGTACTTCTTCTATATGCCTTGGCCTTCCACCGAGTACAAGGATCAATATCTGTTCTTCTGGGATCACGAGCAGGTGCTGGTTCACCCCGATACCGGCATCGAGTATCTCTCACCGATGAAAAAGGAGCTTCAGGTTATTCCGTATCGGTCGTGATTATGCATGCCCCGGTGGCGGCGGTAGCTTGACGCCGAGGACGTTTCTTAGATAGTTGACGTTGGCCGCAAGATTGTCCTCGATGCTGCCCGTGCCGTCACCGGGGCGGGGCGCATCGAGATCGTAGACCACCCATCCCTTAAACTTCTGATCCCGTAGCAGCTTGAAAATGGCGGGGAAATCCACTCCGCCTGCTCCGAGATTGTGGTAGAGGCTTGCCTTGAGGTGTTCGGCCGGAGTCGGCGTCGCAGCTGTTGCCGCGATACCTGGAGTAAGTGTCCTTCATGTGCACTTCGGCGATCCGGGGGAAATAATCGCGAAGGATGGTTACCGCATCCGCGCCACCCAGGGTGAGATGTGCCGTATCGGCGGTGAGCCAGACGTACTTCGCATCGGTAAGCTCCATGACTCGGCGTACTTCATGCTCACGCTCCATCGGTCCCCAGATATGGGGATGCGGAGCGAGCCTCACTCCGTGGGTGATGGTTTGCCGGCCGATTTCATTCAGCGTGTTGGCCAGCATTTTGAGCTGGTCGTCGCTGGGGCCAACGGGCGGACGGCTGCCCATGTTTGTCTTCCAATGATCGCAACCACAGGGGGCAAGAAAGTCGCGGGCGAAGGCCACCATCTGGGTGATGAGTTCGGCGTTGCCTTGTTTGGTGAGCCATGGACTTGAGGGGGGATTTGGTGGCGGATGAGACGGGCTGGGCTGCGCCGGCGGCAAATCTCCCACGTCGATCAGCTCTATGCCAGCCGCGTTGCACATTTGTTTAAGCGCCAGGGGCTGGTGAAGAAATCCTCCCACTTGCCTTCCGTAGGGCTCGATACCTTGCAAGCCAAAGCGCGCGGTGTCGGAGATGACCTGCTGGAGATCGGTGGACATGCGCAGATTTCCGTTGGGCCAATCACCCCATAACGCTCCGGTAATGCCAAAACGCATGCCGGCATCTATGGGATCGAGGGACTTGGAAGCTGCTCCCCACAGAAGAGAGCGGCCGAGGAGTCCAGCAACGGAAAAGGCCAGCGCGGAAGACGTGAAACTTCGCCTAGTGAGCATGTTTGAGTCCGAACGCGTAGACATGGGCATCGTGGGTAACGAGGAAAACTTTGCCAAGCGCCACGACAGGTTCGCTGAAGTGCACCCAGTCGGGAACCTGTTTTTCACTGGAGTAGAGTTGTCTCCCGGTCTCCGCATCGAACGCGAAAAGCGTGAGGTTATTGACCGGAGTGGAGCGATATTGGGCGGAGAGGGGATTGTGGTTGATTTCGTCCTGCGTGCCGTGAACGTAGGACGGGCTCTGGACCGTTTGCTCTCCTGTCTGGATGGCAAATAGGACCCCGTTGGCCACGACGGGCGGATCAGGCACGTGCATGTCGGGAGAGGTCCATTGCGGCAGGAGCGCTACTTTGTCGCCCTGGGCGACAACCTGGAAGGCCAGGATGCTGCCATTGGGCGCCGCTCCGCCGCTCGCGTTGAACTTTGGCGCGTGTTTCGAAGGAGGTCCCCAGATGGGGACATACAGGAAGCGCTTGCCGTCGGCTGTTTCAAAGGTGGTGATGGCTCCCCAGATTCCCTGGCCGGGATTCTTGCCTTCGGCAGCATCGTTGGCGAGCTGGGGTGATTGATACAGAGGAGCGGCATGGTTGGGTGGGCCGCCGCCAAGATCGGCTGCATCCAGCAGATAAAGGACACCCTCTTTGCCGGCCACCGCGATGAGCGTGCGCCTGCCGAAGGGAAAGACGGCGGAGCTGGCTGAACCTAGATCCAGGTCTTGCGTGTTCAAGAACTGCCAATTCGCGGGCGTGAACGAATCCAGGAGGCGCATTGCCCGGGGAGCCAGCTTCAACACGGTCTCGCCAAAGATCCCCGCCGCCGGGTCGTATAAGCCGTCGGCGGTTTGCGCAAGGATGGAGCCGTTCGGGCCTTTCGTGACTCCTCCGCGACCCCAGGGACCCGCATATTTCGTGCCGCTGGTATAAAAGCGGGTTAGCTGTGGGTGCTTGAGATCGCTGACGTCCATGGCCGAGACACTCCCGGGCACCACGGGTGGCTTTGCGCCTTGGGTTGCTGGTAACTGGCCGCAACCGCGTCCGCTCGTGGTGTAAACGACGTTGTCGATGAGGTTCAGGCTCCAGGCGCGGGCGTAGGGTTCGACCATGTTCGCCGTTGGCATGCGGTCCGCACCGTCGCTCAAATTCAGGCCGCGGAGCTGACCGTCGCTGGTGATCAGAAAAAGGATGCCATTCTGCTTATCGATTACGGGCGTATCGTTCACAGTGTTGGAGCACAACCAGGTGGCAGGCCACAGAGGCGCGGCCGGGTTGGGGAAGGTCCTTTGCCAGACGGGTGTTCCCGTGTCTGCATCGAGCGCAAAGACCGTGTCGTCGGCGCCAAGCAGATACACCAGGTTTTTCGCGCCTTGGGAGGTGGTGACTCCCTCGGCCACGAGCGGTGCGGTGAGGGTGGAAAGAACGATGCTCTTTGGGGGCGTGCTTAGTTGGGTCTTCCACAGCAAGGTGAGGTCCTTGACGTTGCCTGTGGTCAGCGAAGTTTCCCCCTTGTTCCAGCCGGTTCGTTCCTGATCGTAGCCCCAGGTCGTCCAATCACGCGGGGGTTTGAGGTTCTGAGCCGAAGCGGCCTGATCGAAGAGCGCAGGCGCCGGCGCCAAGGAAAGAAGTAATAGGGCAAGCCAGACCATAGGCGATTCAGCCACGCCGGAGTATACGCTTTTGTTGGCGGCTTGGGCCGCTTAAACCGCTTTTGCAGTGCACAAGAAATGCCCGTCCGCGAAGGGACGGGCCTCGAGGGGTTTGTCATCTATGATACCCAGAGCCTGGAGCAGAACAGAGGGGTAAACGGACAGCGACGGTTTGGTTTTCGTAAAGCACCGATCCGGTCTGACGGCAAATCTCTTGACGGCAAATCTCTTGACCACGAAACTCTACGGCTTAGGCGGACGAATAGGAAGGATTCCTAGCGCGCGTTCTTTGACGATCTGCGGATTCATTCTGCTGCTCAAACATGCCACGACGACGGTATTGTCAGGGAGGATTCGAAACCAAAGAGCCCAGTCTTTGAATTGGCGAAGATTCACCCGCCGCACGTCACCGTGGATGATCTGATAACCTTCCGGAGCCATCCGGATGCGTTCCAGTGCTTCCGCAATTCGGTCGGCAAACTCAGCTCCCAGCCCCGGCTTACGTGTTTCATATAAGGACGTAGCCGCGAGAATCTCCCGTCGGGCAAGTCTGCCGAGAACTACAGGTTTCACTTCCGAGGGAGAGGTTCAAATTTCGTGCGCAGATCGGCAAGAAACTGATCAGCAGCCATCCGATCATCCGGGTGAAGTTCGTCGTCGAGCACATGAGCATCCAGCTCTTGCTTCAGATCTTCGCTCGGTTCATTACCTGGACGGTGTTGGCTTGCCATGTGATGATTTTAGGCCCCCAAGGTTGGCTGAAACAAGGCTATTCTGGGGTCCTCCTCGGTCCATATGCCCGTCTACAAGACAGTCCGGCTGTGGGTTATTTCGTCCTGATCCCCGCGGATCTCCCCAACGGGTTCTCCGTCTCTCTGCCGCAAGCCCAGTTCTTTCCTCGCATTCACCTTGGGCAGCCATGGGCGGCCTTTGCTGATTAAAGTGTTAACGGCGTTACATAGTCCGCGGATGGATTGGCCTTACAAATCTCCGGGCCCCAAATCTCTGACGACGAATCTCCCCGAGTCTCCCCTCGTCCAAACGACAAATGCTGCGAAACGGCTGTTTCGCAGCATCCCCAACTAGCTTTACAATTCCACACCTAACTCAATCATCGTTCGCGGCCTTTCCGAAAAGACCGAGTGGACGTAGGGGGGCCATGGAAAACACTTTGTTTCGCGAGGAAACGCTCAGGAGTATTCTGCAGCAGGGTGCCGAAAACTATAAAGACAACGTGCGCATAATATCGGTCATTGAGGACAAAGCGCAGAAGACCAGCATCTTAGCTAGTGCGCTATTAGGCGCAGGTCTCGCGTTCCTGAAGAGCGAAAACTTAGGCAAAGACGGCTGGTTAGGATCAGACATTCTTCTGCTGTTGGCAATTGCCATTTGTCTCTTAATTGCCTGCAGTGTCGCATGCCTTCTGACTATGCGGGTGCGGGTTATCGCTGCGCCGCTTTCCATTGACATCATGGTGGATTTGGCTCAGGATTTGTTCACCGCTCCCGAAGAGTTACAAGGTCGACAAGAAGCGGCATATTGGGATAAGATCCGGGTTTGGCAGCAGACGCTGAAGGCACAGCAGCAAATCATCGCGAGCAAAGCTAAAGAATTAAGGCTTGCCCAGTTCATACTCACGGCGGGGATCGCCTCGATCGCGTTCGTGTTGCTTGATGTCATTGGCAAGGTGCTGCTGGGGCGAATAGCTTGTTGGATGTTCTAGGAGTGCTCTATGAGTACATGTCGAAAGTGCAGCAACGCAGCTGAACCAAACTCTAACTATTGCTCTAAGCACGGACCCGACAGTGTGACAACGCAATATCTCAAAGCCCCGAAAGAGGAAAGGAAAGAGGATCAATAGCAAGAATCTGACCGATTTCGTGACCAGATTTCGTGACCAGACGGAACGGAACTGACACTTTGCATATCCTCGCGGGCGCGCAAAAGCCCCAGTTCCGTCTGGCGATAAAACTTCCGTACTTCCATCCGGATTATGACCCAATGGTAATGGGCCCGATCTCGACTCATATATAAAGACAAGGTCTCCGGGAACCAACTGCTTAATGACGTCCCACTGGCCGTCCTTCACCCATACGTCCTTGTACGGTTCGCTGCTCGGTGTGTCTTGCTGACGTGGCCAATGGGTTGTGAGCCAATAATTCATCGTTCTGTCCGACACACTTCAAGGGGAATTGTTGACTATTGACAGCGATCATACTATCCAGAAGTTTCTGAAATCATGCAGATCGCTGATGCGCTCGTAGGCGCTAGGTAAGTCCTCATAGGTCGGCCAGTGTCCAGGAATTTTTATCTGGCCTCAACGCCGGGATACCGGGACCCTGGCGCGTTTATCGGTACCTATGCGCACACAAGAGCGGTCGACATCTCTTGCGTGCGCATAATCTCAAGCGGTGCGTAGCGGCGCAGGTGGAACCACGACCTCTGCCAGGCCGGTGGTGATGTCATATTTGACACCGGAAATCATCCACGAAGCAGGTAGTGCCGTAATTGCTCTGAGCGCCGCAACATCCATAGCAATGGCGCTGCGCGGATCGAGAACGGTCTTCGTCTCCACTTCACTTTCGGGTATCTGAAAGTAGTTCGCCAGCATAGCCGAGTCCTTGGCAAGGCGCGTGATCCCGCAATCTGTGTGCTGAAGGATCACGATGTGGAATTCTCCACCGCCGCCGGGAGTCTCTCCTGCCACCTGGCCGATCCTTCCTAGCATCCCGATCTGCTCAATTAGACCCGGCGTGATGCGGCCACCAATGTTGCGCATTACTACAGCTTCGCCCAATTCGACCCCAAGCACATGAGCCGGGTCGACGCGCATATCGGCGCAGGTGATAATAAGCGCCTTCACGCCGGGAAGACTCTCTGGAAGCGAAGGCATGGGTGTGCCCGCGGAAGAAACGTGGGCGGCAAACTCTTTGTTACGAAACAGCATGTTGTCGAAGGCGCTCATAGTGAATTTCTCCTGAAAAGTTTGGTTGTGACTGCTTGCCGTGTGCGGAAGACCACCTGCAACAAGAGATAATCTAGTCCCCTTCGCGGTACAATAACATTGTCGCTAACGACAACTTTGAGGTCATTTACGCCATGCGGATAATTGTACTCGCAATCGACGGGGTCTTCGATACAGGGCTGTCCGTTACTTTGGATGCGTTCTCCACGGCGAGCAGCTTATCCGCCAAGCTGTTCGACGGAACCCCTCGCTTCGAAGTCACGACCGTTGGCGTCCGGCGAACCGTTCGTACCTCGCAGGGCCTCACGGTGCCTGTCCAATCCATCAAGCCAGCTTCGAGGCCGGACTGGGTTCTCGTCCCTGCGGTGCTCGCCGGAACACCGGATGAGCTCTTCGCCAGACTTGAGCGGGCGGACATGCGTGATGCCAAGTCACAACTGCTGAAGTGGAGCGCCAAGGGTACCCTGATCGGTGCGGCGTGTATGGGCACATTTATCCTCGCGGAAACAGGTCTTCTTGATCAGCAGGAATCCACCACCACCTGGTCGCTTGCGCCGTTCTTCCGACAGCGGTTTCCGTACGTACAGCTAGACGAATCTCGTATGGTGGTTCCATGCATGATCGGCGTCACGGCCGGATCAGCCATGGGACATCTCGACTTGGCGCTCTGGATCATCCGGCAGGCGAGCCCTGAACTGGCAGACACTGTGTCTCGCTACCTGACTGCCGATCTACGATCTTCCCAGGCACCGTTCATCATCCCGAATCACCTCGCCCAAGCAGATCCGATGATCCTGCGTTTCGAACGTTGGGCCCGGCTTAATTTGAAGGATGGCTTTTCTCTGCAAGTTGTGTCCAAAGCACTCGCGACTAGCGCTCGCACCCTGCAGCGCCGTTGCCATGCCATATTGGGCAAGTCTCCGCTTGACTACTTCCAGGACCTGCGCGTGGAACACGCTCAGTCCCTTCTTCATCGCGACAGTTACGATATCGAGGCCATCGCGGCGGCGGTCGGATACGCGGATGGCGCAACCCTCCGTACTCTTTTACGTGATCGCCTCGGGCGCGGTGTTAGAGAAATCCGCGCTGGTTTTCAATGAAGCGAAGCAGCGTTCGGTGTAACAAATAACAACCAGAACCAGCACGAGGGTTCTCATCCTGATTGCGTAGAGTTGAGACGCGATGCAAGGACCAGTCCTGATAAGTCGGCCAGTGTCCTGGAATTCTGATCGGGCCGCGACGCAGGCCTACCGGACCCTGGGGCGTTTCCCGTTACTAATCGTGGGGGACACGGGTCTTCGGGAAATAGGGGGACAGCTTACGTAATTACCGGCGGCGGCGCGCGGGGCGGGATAAGTAAGCTGTCCCGGTATCCCTCCGAGCGTCACATTCTCCGGCAGAATGTCCGCCATGTTTCTCGCGTTGGTGTAGATCGAGGT
>CAWITT010000028.1:0-329688 GCA_963839025.1 uncultured Acidobacteriaceae bacterium | reverse complement strand
TGTGAGATAGAACTGCCTGATGTTTGGTCCGAGCCTGCTGAGTGAAGCAAGCGCCAGAGCAAAGATCAAAATCGACGGAAGGATGATGCGCCGGGGCGGCAAGCGGTCGAGCAGAAACACCAATGCCGGGAGAAACCACAGCGACCGTAATCGCTGCGCAGCGCAAACGTGCCGCCAATGGCTTCCCGCTTCCAGCCGAACGCGGCGTGCAGCGGATTCAGAAAAAGGCTGAAGGTGTAGGGCACGATAGGAGAGAAGCTCACCATCACGCCTGCAAAGGCGGCTGCCACAAGCCTCACCCGGCATAGCGAATGGAGCTCTCGTTCGCCGCTTGCTGCGTTGTTGCTTCGCTCATTCCCTCGCTAGCTCCCCCAGCAAATGCGCATCGTCTCGAGCTGTAGGCGAATCCTACGTCCTATTCTGTGGATTGTCCTCCATCTTTCGGTGGGGAAATCACTCCCCTTTCAATGAAAGTTATCAGCGGCGAATTCTATTTCCAGGAGTTTGTTCCAGGTGGGAGGGAAACTTCGATTTTGATACTTTTGTTCAGCCGGGAAGAGCGCCGCCGGCCATGATGCCAATCTCTTTATTTCAGTTGCATCGGCAGCTCATGTTTTTTTTGTTTCTGTCCGTTTCTTGTCGACGATGCGAGATGTTTCCGAAGCTTTGCCGCAGTCTCCTGGTCTAGTCGACTGCCCTTGGTCCTCTCCGGATCTATGTTTGCGATCTCGCTAAGCCTCTGCAGAGCCGGCTCATGACCGAGTGTGCGGTAGATCTTCTCGCAGGCGCGGATCTGAACGCTAAGGTCTCCGCCCGTGTCCTCCGGTTCGTTCAATGCGAGGCTCCACAGAGCGATGATTGCTTCTTCTTTGGTCAAAGTAGTCGATTCCATTTGCCGCGGCATCATTTCTGTTGGACCAAGCCCGCTGCCAAAAAGTTGCGCGTCGGCCTAAATGTTTATGATGGATTTTAATGTGCTGGAAGCAGCACTTCACGCAGGGCCACCATTAACTGTCTACTTCCTCTTCCAAACTCGGAATTGTGGGTGGAAACGGCGAAAGGCGCGCTTCGCTGGAATGGAACAGAGCTTACTTCGGCAGGTGTACCCTCTTTCCATTCTTCGCGACCGAGACTCGAACAAAGCAAGCGTCATAAGCACAGATAACGGCGGTTGTCTCGTCCACGAAGAGGGCACATGGCTTTTGGCTTGCCCTCCTTTAAACTGACACCGCAAGTGACGCCATTCAGGAGCCCTCTTGACACGCCTGTGCCTGCTTGTTTTCTGGCTTGGAATTGCTCTGCTGACCCTGTTCGCATCCCCTGCTGAAGCGCAGGTTTCGGCTTACGGCATGGTGGCGCTGAGCAGTTATGGTTTCTCCTATCAAGGAGAACCCCTTCGCCTTCGATAATGAAACAGCGAGTCTCGGTGGCGGCGCTTTTTACAATTTTCCTATCCACAGCCGCCTGACAGCGGGCATTGATGGCCGCGTTCTCTATGGCCCAGCCATATACGGCGGGGTCACGGCCGACGCCGCCCTCCGCATCGGTTTCGTTCCCACGCATATTCGCGCACGGCCGTATTTCGAGATTGGCGGCGAAGTGGTGAGTGCGGTTATCAACCCCAAGGTCACCCCACAGCGGGTTACGAATGGAGCGGTGGAATTTCTTGCGGGCCTCGACATCCGCCTCACCGATTCTGTTGACCTTCGAGCAATCGAATACGGCGCGGCCGACGCCCCCTCTACAACGGCAGAACGAGTGGGGTGGCTTTTCTCCACGCTGGATTCGTCTACCACTTCCATGCCGCTGAACCAGCCGGTAAGCCGAAACCTTAGTGCGGTCAAGAGGTGAAGTTACTCAGAACCCCTTTCACGGGAACTCCGCGTAAGCACCGGACGGTTACCCATCCCGACTGATCGCGATCTGCCCGATAGCTGATTTGTTTTTAACTACTGCTACCCGATTCAGCCGATCAGAAAAGCTAATTTGAACAAGAGTAACCGGTTGTATCGGCTGGCAAGCCCTTTAAAAATCGCCGCTAGCGCCTCCGCCACCCGATCCTCCTCCGCCAAAGCGAAAGTCTGGATTGGTTGGTTGCGGGGCTGGCGTTATGGATTGAGGTGTTATCAGGCCGAGTACGGCAGAGCCGACGCTCATCGCGTGTTTGTCCTTCCCTGACAGACGCGCGGCCGTAAAGCCGTGGCGAACTCCGCCCGGACCCAGAGCGAGCCAGCGTCGAAGGAACAATGCAACGCCAGTCAGTGCGATACCGAGAAGTATCGGGTCCCAGGTATGCCGCTGCCAGCCGAGGTACGGTTTGTTGGTGACAAAGGTGAGGACGGCAGTAATCGCGCCGACCGCGATGATGAGGCGATCCTTCTGGCGAACGCCGCGTGCGAGTATGAGGGGCGGCAGGCACCATATGAGCACCCACGTCGTCCAGTAGAACGGGCACAGCGAATTCCGAGGCGGGCCGCGGGTTGCTCCACCACTGTGAGGGCAAGCTCAAATCTGAAATCTTGAGGTTGAAGATCAGGTATATGCCGAGCCATAGAAACGCCTCAGAGAGCGAGTACGCCTCTTCAAGGGAATCGAAGCGGTGGCGGGAGCGAATGGGGGCTATACAGATCAGTCCGGCTGCATACAACACTGCGATGAAGACATGCTGCGCCGAGTGGGATGGGGTCCAGTAGCCGGGCAGGAAGATGGCGAAGATCATCGCGGCGGGAAATGCGTACCAGAGATTGAAGCGGTACCAGATCCAGAGCGAAGCAATGGCGCCAACGGCGGGAACCACAAACTGAATTTCGCGCGAGGAGTGGCGGATGCCACCGAAAAAAAGCAGCCCAGTCCTACGCACAGAAGAACAACCGAACAGACGGCGAGTGCTTCCTCGATCCCGTAGCGATACAGACGGGCCTGGGCTACGGCGACCTCGGCGGCCGCGTAGGAGACAGCAGCGAAGATCAATAAGAATATGCCTGTGGTTTGTTGCGACGGCCGCGAAAGAAAGATGGTGAAGAAGAGCGCGACTGCGGCGGCTACGGCGATCATGGTGAAGAAGAAAAGCACCAGCCTCAAAAAGATATTGGTGATGCGCAGGTCGGAGACCGTGTCTTGTTCAAGGCGCTGGTACTGCTCCTTGCTGAGGAAACCGTCGCCGGTCCACTGCTTCAGGAGTTTGCGGGCACGCAGGGTCTCTTCGCTCGATTCCGTGTAGATTCTCACTCCGGCCTCCCAAAGCGACGCGCGATCTGGACAAGCATCACGATCATTGCGATTGCGGTGAATACGAAGTAGGCCAGGATAAAGGTGCAGTCCGAGGCGTTGCGGATGAGCATCGAGCTGACTCCCACGTAGCCGTAGACGGCGGCGTAGGCGACGAAGGCAAACTGCCGGCGCTTCAGGCCCCAGGCGAGGGATGCGCCACATGCGATCAGCAGACCGACAAGCCACAGGCCATGGCCTTGCGAATCGAAGACCCCGGAAAGGATTGCCCAGAAGAGAACATTGGCAGCGATGTTCAGATACGTGCTAAAGAAATGCGGCTTCAGTTTGAGGCGCTGAAGAATCGCGCCAGCGATACCGACGAACAGGCTGTAAAGCAAGGCATATTGCCGGTATGCCGCGTCCTGATGAGACGGCCAATGCGAGATCGTGAGCCCGAACCATCCGGCGAGTGAGGACAAAGCGAGAGACAGCACGAAGCGATTGTCGAAACGATAGGCAAGGAAGAAGAAGAGGAGGGCCGTGGCCAGGAGATAGAGATCCCATTGTCCGGAAAGGACGTGGAAACGGTTCTCCAGGTAAGCGAGTTCTACGCACCAGACGAGGCTGCCGAGGTAGAGGACATAGTCGAAGATCGGAGTCGGTGCAGCCGTCTCCGCAGCCGACCAGGCTGGCGCGCGAGAAAAGCAATACCAAAAAGAGGCGGTGAGGATGATGGAGAGAATGGCCAGGACGAGTACATCACCGAGTTGCTGCGACCAAGTGGAGATCGTCCAGCCAAGTCCGGCAACGAACGCCAACACGCCTGCATAGAGGAGAAGGTTGAGCTCAAGCGAGAGGGAGAAGGGTTCTCCGCGAGAGAGGCTCGCTAAATGAGCCTGCTGCTCAGTCGATATTGCGCCTTGCTCCTTCCAGAGCTCCAAGCGAGCGAGGATAGTCATGGCGCTTTCATTCTCCGGAGGTGGAGCAGCATGTCTGTGCTCAGATTCGATTCCGATCTTACATGTCGGCTCACGAGGGGCCCAGCAGTTACTCGAAAGGTCGTTATCGGTAACTTTCCGGATTGATACGGCCGTAAACAGGTGAAGTTAATCCCGTTTTTCCAGGACAACCGTTTGAGAGAACATCGATTGCAGATGGATCTAACACTAAAGAAGATGCGAGCCGCTTTCGGCGGCTTTTACGTGGGCTGCATCGCGATGTAGTGAACATCAGTCCCAGGGAGTTCTGACCAGCTCTCAACACTCTCGAACAGAAATAGACCAGCCAACTCACCATTCGAGTTCAAGAAGGCGAGATGCTCACCGTGAACCTCAACCCTGGTAGCAACCACAGCGCCAGCGGCGATATCAGGTGTCGTAACCGGACGATGTAACGTTTTATCAGGCGCCACCAGGACACCCTCCTCGAAATAGCCGGGATGCTCGATCTCTAAGATATTGAACCCTGAGTCTCAATAACATCGCCTGATTCCAACAGGATCCAGAATCGCTCGCGTCCCGACTTCTGATTCCGATATCCTCGAGGTTGACAGGCCTTCGGGAAACTGGCAATAGCACCGACATGCTCCGCCAGACCGGGCGTTCGATCTATACCTTTGCTCTAACAAGATCCGGACTTTCATGGCCTCTCCGCTGCCGTTTGCCTAATACGTAAGACATCGAGATTGTCTCTCGTACGCTCACTCGCCGCAAACGTCAATTTCCGCTCAATCCTTCCCCCAAAAAGGGTTCCAAGTATTTAGCGGTGTCCGGCTCATCTCGTCAGGTTGCGCTGCATGACGAAACTCGTCTGCATAGAGGGTGACTGCATTTTCGGGCGTAGCCCAAAGCCACTGGGCGGCTGGCCGCGTCCCGTCCGCCAATTTGGGCAACTCGCTAGCAGCGATAAAGTTCTTGGAAGTGATCCATCAACCGCGCGGAATTCCTCTTTCGCGAATCGCCCGCGCAAGTTCTCGGTAAGTTGCGGAAGCCAGGGGTCTCGCGATCAGGTCTGGCGAAACCCATGTTTGGTTCTTCATCACACGGCCGATGTGCTATATGCCCTTACTCATAATCGGAAAGGGTTGCAAGGCTCGCCTTGACGTCCTCTCTTTACGTGTACGCCTTCTCTCCTCCGACCTGCGAATCCCAATACGTCGTAGGATCGGTGAAGAACTCACCCTGCCTGCAGAGGTTGCGCATCGCGTCTTCATTGACTTTGATACCCAGACCCGGCCCCGTCGGAACGGGGATGAAACCCTGAACCACGAGGTCCCCTTTGTCGGTTAGTTCCTTGTGCCAAGCTGGCTGCGGCTGGTGCCATTCCATGGCGAGGAAGTTTTCGCAGGCGGCGATCGCGTGCGCGCCGGCCGCGTAGCCGATCGGGGTAGCGTTGCTGTGGACCATCATCCCCACCGAATACTTGGCCGCCATGTCGGAGGTCTTCTTCAATTCGAGACAGCCGCCGATCACAAGGTGATCCGGGTGGATGTAATCGACGGCACGCGCCTGGCAAAGCGGCTCGAGCGATTCCACCAGGTAGGCATCTTCACCGGTTAAGGTGGACACCTTGACCGAATCGGTGATGAGCTTCCACTCCTCTACCCGGAACCACGGGACCATGTCTTCCAAAGCCGAGGGATTGATCCTCTCCAGCGCATTCGCCAGCTTGATGCAACTCTTCACCGTGAGGTGCCCGAAATGGTCGTGACCCATGGGAGTGTCACCAGCGTCGCCCATGGCTTCCTTAATGGCAGCGACGTGGTCCGCTACGAGTTCACATCCCTTGTCGCTGATCTCTAATCCCTCATAGTAGTTCTCGGGAGGGACACCGCCCGGTTCCCCGTAATAGCCTTTCGGAGCATAGATGGTGCCCGGCTTGCCGCGGAGGATGGGAGCCACGGGGAGGTCGTATTTGAGCATCGTAAACCCCGAGGCGACTCTCTCCCTATAATCGGCGGCGATGTCTGCGATGGAGTTCGATTTCGGGTCACCCTCGCTGTACATGCGGATCTTGTCGCGGAATTTGCCACCAAGCAGCTGGTAGATGGGCACGCCATACGCCTGGCCGCACAGATCCCACAGTGCGTTCTCGATCGCGTTGACGCCGCTCCCCTGACGGTTGTATCCGCCATGCATCTTGATCTTGCGGAAGATTCTGTCGACGTTGCAGGGATTCTCGCCGAGGAGCCGGCCCTTATGCATCAGCACGTAGTTCGGCTGGGGGCCGTCCCCGATGGTCTGGCCGTAACCCGAAATTCCCTGATTGGTATCGATGCGGACGACGATGGTGCCGCCGGATGCCGCTCCCGCTCCGGGAGTTGGAGGAGGAATTGCTCCCCTGGGGGGGCCGCCCATGCCCATAGCGCCACCCACACCGCCGTTGCCGCCCGCGCTGCTCGGGCCGCCATTACCCTCCTGGATTGGCTTGCCACCCGGCCCTCGCAGAACGGCGATGCGCATGTCGGTGATTTTCAAGTCCGACGCAATGGAATTCCGGTTGACATTCTGGGGATACGCTTCCAGATCGGCCAAGAGGCCAAGCCCCGCGGCTGCCGCGCCCATGCCCAGAAACGAACGGCGTCCAATTTTTTTAGACATTATTCTCCTTTTCGCCACCAAGACCGGCTCGTGTCTAGAACCGGTTCATTGTATTCGAACTTACGGATACGAGTTTAACTTTCGAAACAGATGCTCACCCGCCTGCACAGTCTCCGGAGGACGATGCTCATCGCTAATGTATGTCAAGAACGGATCAATTCGCTCTCCTTGGCCGGTCAGAAACCAGCCCTTGAAGTCCGCGCACCATGTCTGGTTGGCCTCGTCTACCTTCGCAAACGGCTTGCTGTACACAGGAACCTTTAAGCGCTTGTGCTGCGGTGCGCTCAAACCTTCCCGCCGCAAGATCTCTCCAAACGTGCTCACCGCAGGCCAATGGACTCCCTCTTTCGTCGCCACAAGACGGGCCCGTAGCTTCTTGGCGCCCCAACTCGGATGCGACTGCTTCAGCTGCACAATCTGCTCCTCGATCCTGCTTGCGGTCTGGTTGGGGTGGTGGACCGCTCCATAGCGACGGTCGACCAAGCCAACCATTCCCTCCACTGCGTACCGGTCCACCCACTGATAGCCGGTCTTGCGAGCGATGCCATAGATCCGACACAGCTCCGCCATCGTGAAACTTCCACCCTCATACTCCAAAACAAAAACGCGTCCGCTCGTCCACCACCTCCGTCACTCTCCAGGGCATGCTCTCTTCTACCTGCCCCGCGCCGTGAACGAAAAGTGTTACCCACTTGCCCGGTACCTTCTGTTACCTACTTGCTTGCTTGGTCCTACAGGCCGGTTCTCACGCAGACTCTTTAAGCCCCTGCCACGACAAATCTGTTTTCCAAATGACAGCGCGCAGGGACTAAAGAGGGTGTGTGAGAACTAGCAAAACCACAGATCTCTCCACTCCGCTTCGCTCCGGTCGAGATGACAAATTTGAGTGGAGAGATCTGCGGTTTTGCTAGTTCTCACGCACCCTCTAAAATTCGTCTCTTTTTGCTGTGTGCCAAGCAACTCCGTGTGTCGATTGGAAAACCGACCACGACTCGAAGTCTTTCGATACTCAGATCCCCGCGAAGATCGTGGCGTACACGCGCTCGTAGCCTTCAACCATGGTTGCGATGGAGAATCTATCTCTGACCCGCATGGAACAGGCATCCTCGTCGATTGTCGAGACCCGCTGAAGTGCCTCAACTGCTTTGGCCACGCCGTCTACCAAAAAGCCGGTGACCGTGTCTTCGATTACTTCACGGCAGGAACCAAGATCCATCGCAACCACGGGAACGCCCGCCGCGTTCGCTTCCGCCAGTACCAACCCGAAGCGCTCTGGAATCGTGTTTAGATGGAGTAACGCGAAGGCATGCGCAAACAGTTCATTTTTCTGCTCGACATTCACCGGTCCCAGGAAACAAATCTTCTGGTCATCCACGTGGGGGAGCACCTGGTTTCGGAAATAGGTCTCATCCTGAAGGATGCCGGCGATCAGCAACCGCCGCCCACTCTGCTTCGCAACCTCGATCGCCAGATGAACACCCTTGTCGGGATGGATGCGGCCAATGAAGATTAGATCCTCCCCGCGCCGGGTTCGCGGGGGGTAAAGAGCGAGGTCAATTCCGTTATAAACCGTGGCCAGGTAATTCAGGGCGGGGGAACGATCCGCATCGCTGATGGAAACAAAATGCCCGCTACGATACTTCTCGTAGACGGGCATGATTTGCGGGGAGGAAAATCCGTGGATCGTGGTCAACACCGGCGTCTTCACCAACCGCGTATACGCCAGGGCCATGAAATCGTAATGGCTGTGAATGAGATCGAACTCCGCCGCGTGCTCGAATGCCTCCGCGATGTGCAGGTATTCGGCCACTTTCGGATCCATCGAACGATCCTCTTCGTATCCCCTGGCGACCACCGCATGCAGATGGGCGTTGGTGAGAGAGTCGGCAGTGGCGAAGAGAGTCACATCCCAGCCGCGGGCGACGAGGCCTTCCGCGATGTTCCCGGCTACCGTCTCCCAGGCTCCGTATTGCCGCGGAGGCGTGCGCCAGGCGATCGGGGATAGGACGGCAATTCTGCGTTTCACAGGGACGACATCGCCGCCAGCACTTCGGCTAAGGGTACCGTGGCAAAGCCAGTCGCGTGATCGGCTACACCGTATGGAATGATCAGATGCTCCTGGTGAACCAAAGCGCCACAGGAATAAACCACATTGGGAACATAGCCTTCGCGCTCACTCGCATTGGGCATCATGAGTGGCTCGCGGAGCCGCCCGATCACCTTCGACGGGTCTTCAAGGTCGAGGAGAAACGCGCCGATGCAGTATTGGCGGACGGGGCCAACGCCGTGGCTCAAGACGAGCCAGCCGGCATCGGTCTCGATGGGCGATCCGCAGTTACCGATCTGCACCAGTTCCCAGGGAAACAGCGGTGTCAGCAATAAACGGCGTTCCTTCCAGAAGTGAAGATTGTCGGAACACATCAGGAAGATGCTCTCATTGTCCTGGCGCGAAACCATCGCATACGCGCCGTTGACTTTGCGCGGAAACAGCGCCATGCCCTTGTTCTCGACCTCGGGGCCTTTGAGCGAAATAAATTGGAAGCGGAGAAAATCATTTGTCTCCAGCAACTCCGGCATGATTACGCGGCCATCGTACGCAGTGTACGTTGCGTAGTAGGCATAGGAGCCATCGTCGTTGCGGAAGTGCACAAGGCGCGCATCCTCGATACCGTTCCTTTGCGCGGGCGTGAACGGAAAAATGATGCGCTCGGAAAGATCTTCGTCCGGGTCGAACTGCGCCTCATAGTGGGACAGCGCCAGCGGTTCTGCCAGCAGATTGCGCACAGGATCGATTTCTATGCGCAGATCATGATGAACGGTCCCGCTGCGAAAGGTGATGGAGGAGACATGGCCTTCTCCCGTGGCGCGCAGGCTGAGAACGAACCGGATCGCGCCGGGCGGCAGGTTCGCCTGGTCGGGGTGCGGCACCATCGACGGGCTGAAGAGGGCAGCCGATTCCAGGGAATATTCCATGAGGAAATAGGAGCCGATCAGCAACTGCCGTTGTCCGGAGATCACCCGGCCCGCCGGTATGACTTCCCGCAATTGCTCGAAGCGATCGAGGAAGCGCTGTTCCAAATTGCGATGACGTTGGGCAAAGCCGGCCGAGACTTGCGCCAGCAGGGCGCCTACCTCTGCCTCGGGGATGGCAATGATGCGTTCGATGATGCCGCGCATGCGTCGTCCGTCGCCGGGTTCGAATTTGCGGAGGATGACCCGGGCCGGATCTGGCCGCAGGACGGTGGGGGAACGTTGTAGGAGAGGCGCCAGTGCAATTCCATTTTCCACGAAGCCCATTTCTTAACTCGCGGCCACGCGCAGAGGGGGATATTCCTCCGCTGTGACCGGCTGTTTGAAGGTAGTGAGCATGTTTTGTGCCTGGCGCATTTCCACCAGCGACAGCAAAAACGCCAACGTTGACTCGGCTCCCTGATTTCCATTGACCCGGTCGATATGCAACCCATCGCGGCAGGCGCCGGTTTCGGGCACGTACAGTTCGAGGCCCAGATCATTGCCCCCGATAAACCAGTCGAATGCGTGCTGCGCCTGCTCGTACCAGCGCAGGTCTTCGGTCGCCCGATAGGCTGCCAGGCAGGCGGCCACCGCGGCCTGGGCCTCGATCGGCTGCTGGTCGAAGTTGGCGCGTGTGCCGCCCCGGTGATAGAAGCCGTTGCTGCCGATGGGGCGCAAGTGACCCTTTTCGGTGGTTTGCTGCCCGCTTAGCCAGCGGAGGGTGTCGAGGCCCCGCTGCAACACTCGTTCCTGGCCGGAGGCGCGTCCACTCACAATCAACGCATGGGACAGGCGCGCGTTGTCGTAGGACAATTCTTCTTCAAACCAGTGCCAGTCCGCGTGCGCGTGGCGGTCGTAGAGTTCCATGAGGCGGCCGGTCAACACGTCGCGGGTCTGGTTCACCAGGCTATCCCCGCTTAATCTCCGCAGATATTCGTGGATGCCCAAAAGGCCAAAGGCCCAGGCGCGCGGTGAGGTGAAGTGGGTGAGTGCGGGCAAAGCCTGCGCGAAGAGTTGGCCTGCCATCATCTGAAAACTGCGCAGCTGCGACCGTCCCACGGCTAGCCCAAGCGCCCACAGTGCCCGGCCATGGCTGTCTTCTGATCCTTTTTCGTCGAGCCAGCGTCGATCGAAGCTCATGTGGTTGTGGAATCGCCCGCTGGCTGCGTCAAAGGCGTAATGCAGGAAGGCGGCACAGGTGCTAGCCAGGCTCCGCTCCAGCTCCGCATCATCGGCGAGTTCGCCGATCAGCACGGCAAGAATGAACGCCCGGGCATTATCGTCGGTGCAATAGCCTTCGCTGAAATTGGGCACGCTGAAGATGGCGTGTTGAAAGACGCCGGTGGAATCGGTCATGCGCGCGAGGTGGGTCAGTTTTAGCTGGGGCAACTCTCGCGGTTTTTGATCGAGAGTCTTCATCGCCAGCGATTTGCGCGACAAGGGCGCCCCTTCCAAACGAGCCAGTTCGAAACTGTGCATATACATCTCGGCGGTATTTGACCAGATCATTTCGCGGCCCAGCCGGTAGGCATTTTTGCGCATCGCATTGCGACGGGCGTCGTCATGCAGCAGAGCAAGGATGGCCTCGGCCATCGCAGAAGAATTGGCAAAGGGCACCAGTGCGCCTCGGTCTTCGGCGAGTAGATCCGCCGCGTGCCAGTAGGGCGTGGAGACGATCGCCTTACCGGAGCCGAAGGCAAACGACAGGGTTCCGGAGGTAATTTGAATTTCATTCAGATACGGAGTGATGTATAGATCCGCAGCGCCCATGAAGGCTTTGAGATTTTCCGGGTCCACGAACTGGTTGAGGAAGATGACGTGTTTTTCCAGTTTGTTTTTGGTGGCCAGAATTTCAAGGCTCAGGCGGTAGGCTTCGCCATGATGCCGCAATTCATTGGGGTGTGTTGCCCCCAGCACGATGTACACCACTTCGGGAAACTGCTCCACAATTGCCGGCAGTGCGTTGAGTACGTATTCGATGCCTTTGTTGGGTGAGAGCAGACCGAAGGTGAGCAGCACCGTGCGGCCTTCGACCTCAAATTGGTCTTTAAAGTAGGTGGGATCGACAAAGGCAACGTCGGGAATACCGTGCGGGATGAGATCGATTTTGCTTAAGGGCGCCTGGTAAATCTCATGCAGCATTTGTCGTCCGCGGCCGGCCATCACGACCAGCCGCGTGGAAAGGGAAATCAGTTCCTCCATGGCGCGGCGCTGGTCGGCTTTTGGATCGCGCAGGATGGTATGGAAGGTCGTGACCACGGGCATCTTTAATTCGCGCAGCATGGCTAGAATGTGGCCGCCGGCCGGCCCACCAAAGATGCCGAATTCATGCTGCAGGCATACGACGTCCACGTCGCTGATGTTTAAAAAATCGGCGGCCCGCAGATAGGAGGGCAAGTCCTGCTCTTCGATTTCGAAACGCACTACTTCCGGATATTCGTAGCCGTCTTCTATGTCGTTGACGGAAACGCAGAGGCACTGGCTTTGGGGAAATTGGGTTTGTACGGCGGAGAGGAGATCTGTGGTAAAGGTGGCGATGCCACACTTACGCGGTAAATGGTCGCCTATAAAGGCAACTTTGCGGATCTTTGTTACCTGGTTGGAATAAAATCCGTTGGTCGCCAAGGGTGTACCTCTTCCGTCGTTCCATGTTGTCCATGCGCTGAATGAGGAGGGAGATTAACAAAGCACTGATTCGACAGGGCTTGAGGGGACAGGGGGCTGCGCCTGTCCATCGGACTATATGTCTATCCTACCAGACGGAACCAAGGAGACAGGGATCGAACCAAGGGGTGTAAATCGAAACTCCCCCGTCATTTCTTGGGGCCAACCTTTACGTCGTGAGAACCACACGGAAGTAAATCCTCCTGCGATCTGAGAGCTGAGTCCTCAGCACTTCCCGACGTAGCGATTAGGTTGAAGCGGGAGGAAGAACCTACCAGACCTAAGTATCGATGGATACTTAGGGATTGCTCAGCCATCTGACGGTGCCCCATTCAAGCCGTTCTTTATTGAGTGGGGTTGTTCCCACCCCCTGACGACCTTCCGTCGCAAGTCTCGCTTACGACTTTTCAGGGATCTTTGAACTCACACCTCCTGATTTACCATTCCGCAATGCTTTCCCTTGTTTACGCCAGTGCCGCCGTACATTTATTTTCCGAAAACGCGCTCGTTACCTTGTTGAACCAAAGCCGGGAAAAAAACACGAGACTTGAGCTTTCAGGAATGCTGTTATACAAAGACGGAAACTTTCTTCAGGTGCTCGAGGGGCCGGAAGATGCCGTCCAGTCTTTATTCAAAGAGATCTGTGCGGATGATCGGCATCAAGGCGTTCTTCGCCTGCTCGGGGAACGAATTGAGGTGCGGAGATTCCCAGATTGGGCGATGGCGTTCCGCAATCTTAACAGTTCGAATTATCAGAATCTTCCCGGCTACAGCGCCTTCATGAACGAGCCTCTCGACCCCGAGAAGTTTCGTGTCAACCCGAGCGGGGCAAAGCGCCTGCTGGAAGTTTTTCGCGAGACCATGTAGTTCGGTACAACCCGCAACGCTTTGGAGCCTGGAGCGCGAACGGGGTCTTCCCAGGAATGCAGATCGGGCAATTTGTTATTTAAAAATGTTTCGTGCAATGCCGAAGCGATGGGTCCTGACGACGATTTGCAAGACGGTCTCGCCGTGAGGGTCACTGTCGGGATTGATAGCCACGAACACCACCGTTCCTTCCCTGCGTGACAGTACATTGCTTACGACCAAAGCTCGCATCATCCAGATGGCTGCGCGGATATCACGGCAATCCAGGCCCAGCCAACTGGCGTATGTATGGCTGTCAGATTGAATCCCGGTTGCTTCGTGGATCGACCCGGCTAACTCGGCGGCGAGCCTCTGCTGCCTCTCAACCGGGAAGCCAGAATCCAAAATCGCCGGTTGGATAAGTGGCGACTCCAACTCCATTTTCGCGAATAAATTCGTAATGGCCCGCCTCTGTGCAAGCGACGTATGGTCGAACCAGTAATGGCAGGTTTTTGCCATGGTGGTAACGACGTTCTTGATCTCCTTCTCAAGCCTGTAGTGCGGCCCGGCCGGCAAATAGAGCGCTAACCGTTCCACGCGGGCGGAAACATTCTCCATCACGATGGCTCGAACCAACCAGCCCGCCATGCCGGCACTTGTGCAATCTACGCGAACCCATCCAACCATGGCGGAGGGTTCCGCTGAGAGACCGGCGACCATGGCGATGCCGCGACAAATCTCGTCCACCACGTCTGCATAGTGCGAGGCCTGAGCGCCTATCTCTTCTCTGCGGCCGGGTTCGAGAAGGGCGCCCTTGTGAGGGGGCCCTCCCGCCATGGCCAAGTCGCAAAACGATCCCCAGATCTCGCCCCACGCCACCTTGCCATCAGGCCCGTATTTCAGAGGGGCCGATCCCATGGACACAGGCTGAACGTCGTCACGAGAGTCCTGATATTGCTCAGGTAGGATGAGCCGGAGCCTCTCTTCGAAGCCTTCCGAGGTTTCTTGGTCTTCTGAGCCTGTTGTCATCGTCTCCTCAGCCAATATTTTAGCCGCGGCGGATCCGATCTGTTCTTTCGCGGTCTCGAAGCCAGCGAGGGTGCCATCTAAGCTGGCCGGAAAATGAGGCAGTGGCGCGCTTCTTCCCATCTGTTGCCCGAGACCATGATCAGGGCCGATGCGGTCTTGCTGGGTGAAGGAAGGCTGGCCTTTGCCGCGGAGTTCCTGAAAGATCCCACGGCCGATCCCGCAAATCAGAAGAACATCTAGTTCGCGGGTTTCGACTCTTAATGAACTCCGAATAGACTTCGCGATAGTTGGCCGTACGTCCGAGAAGATTTCGCACCAGTGATGAGGTGTCGCGGTCATCCCCTCCGGTTTCAGATAAGGCAAACAGGAGGCAATCGGTGCTGAGTGCCCGGCGGCCGGTCTCCATAATTAGGGAGTTTGCCTTGTTGAGAATGACCTGAGCGCCCGGGGAAAAAACGTACTTTGCCAGAGCAGGCGGGGCCTGGGCGAGCTTTGCGGAAGAGGTGGCGGAGGGCGAGTTCGCGGAGGCCGAGGAAGTGAGGTTAAGGAAGGGGTTGAGGTCAGACCGGATTCCCATCCACACGCACAACCACCCATTTGAGCGTATGCTTAGGCTTAGTAAGGTTAGTCGTTCCTCGCCTCCAGCTTCACGCATCTTTGCTCCAGACGAGCACCTCCCGAGACAGACAGGCAACAGGACCATCGGAGCTTCCACGGAAAATAACGCCGGACGATTGTCTTGCCGGCCTTGCACTTGAGAGGGCGCACGGAATGAGCGTTCTAGAACTCAATTGGACCAGCCGTGTTCCACGGCTTTTGTTTCGTAGTCGAGTGTGCCCTCTCTGTAGCTCGATAGAATTCCGCCGAGACGAGTTGGGTCCCATGGACGGCTTGCTGCGCTGGTTTGCATTGAAGCCTGTTCGCTGTGTCAATTGCTGGCGAAAGTATTACTGTTTCGCCGACCACGAAGCTGCTCCGTAGGGCATCGGAAAGGATGGGTTCAGCAAATGGCAAGGTTTGATGAAGCTCGATTGCGACGTCTTCTGGTTTCCTCCGATGACGTCGCCCGCCTCAAAACAGTAACCGCCCTGTTACACGCGCAGGGAATTCAGACGGAAGAGGGCCTACATCGCCCTTGGCGCTCTGAACATTTCGAATTCTCGGTTTTGGTCTCGTTCGAGGATTATCCAAAGGCTTCGGTACTCTACAAGGAGTTCGAAATTGGGCCAAAGACTGGCCCTAAGCTCGTTTCAAGCCTTCGAAGCTAGTGGATTCACTCCAACGCTATCTGCGTTGCATCGGCCTTTGCCGGGACGTTGACTCCCCAGCGCCCATTTACTTGAACCAGCGGAACGATTTTTCCGTCGACGGAAGCGCGGCTCCTTTTGGGCGCCCAGCCTACCGCTTCGACGCGATAGGCGTGCCACCAGGGCTTCCAGCGGCCTTCCTGCTTGCCGATCTCCACGTGGAGCGATCCGTCTGCCGCTGTGGAGCAGGAGAAGTGGATGCGCGTAAAGTCACCGTTGCGGTAGCCGAAAGTATGACCGTCGTCGGTGTACACTTCACCCGCACAGGGCTCGACGATATTCAGGCCGGCTGCGGGAGGAAATACGCGCAGGGTCAACGGGCCTTGCGGCAATTCCGCAGTACTCTGGGTCAGCGGCGCCATGGGGAGAATGCTGCCTCCCCGCACATAAACCGGTAATTGATCGAGCTTGGGCGTGATCATCAGCGGCTTCTGCGCCAGCACCTTGTCGCGCTGCTCGAGGTCGAGCGTTCCGTTGGCGTTGGCCAGCGCATACTGCTTACCGCTCCAGTAGTCGTACCAGGTGCCGGGAGGCAGGCGAACGGGATAAGGAGCCACCTCTTCGGGAGATGGATTGGGCGCAATCAGAATGCGGCTGCCGAAGAGGAACTCGCCTCCGCCGGTCGTCAGGTCATAAGGAGTGCCATCCTCCGTTGCATGGGGAAATTCCAAGAAGAGTGGGCGGTCGATGGGCAGGCCATCGTGAGAGGTTTCTTCCGCGACGGTGTAGAGATAGGGCATGAGCCGGTAACGCTCTTCAATGAATCGACGGCGGATGGCTTCCTGTTGCGGGCCATCGACCCACACCTCGTGCATGCGGGTGCCCTTGGCCGAGTGGTCCCGGTCGATGGGTTGGAAGGCGGAAACCTCGATCCATTTGGTCAGTAGATCGGGCGGGGGCGAGCCGGCAAAGCCTCCCACATCCGCGCCGGCGAGCGAGAACCCACTGAGGCCCAGGTTGACGAGTTGGGGAATGGTCATACGCAGGTGGTTCCAGGTGGAGCTGTTGTCACCGGTCCACGTGGTGCTGTAGCGCTGGCCGCCGGCATAGCTGGCTCGCGTCATGACGAAGGGCCGTTCGTTGGGGCGTAGCGTCAACTCTCCTTCAAAGGTGCCGCGCGAGTTCTGCATCCCGAAAATGTCGTGGATCTCCAGGTGGGAGGCCGTCCGCTTACGAAAGCCCGGCTCATCGATGCGATGCTGCACGTCATCCGGCATGGTCTTTCCCGGTGTCTCGAAGATGGCGGGTTCGTTCATGTCGTTCCAAAAGCCCGCGACTCCTTCCTGAACGAAGGTCTTGTAGAGAGTGCCCCACCACTGCCGGGTGCGCGCCTGGGTAAAGTCCGGAAACACCGAGGCGCCGGGCCACACCTTGCCTACGTAGATCGAACCGTCGGGGTTCTTGACGAAATGATCGCCTGCGATGCCCGAGTCATACGGCGCATAGCCCACGTTTGGTTGATCGGCTATGTGCAGATCGGTGATGACGACGAGCTTGAACTGCTGTTTCCCCAAATCCTTCACCATGCCGGCGAAGTTGGGGAAGGCCTTCTCGTTCACCGTGAAGGGCCAGTTGTCGTGCTGGTAGTCGATGTCGAGCCAGAGTACATCTGCGGGGATGCGATCCTTGCGCATCCGCGCGGCTATCTCGCGTAATTGCGTCTCGGGAAAGTAGGAGTAGCGCGATTGCTGGAAGCCCAGCGCCCACAAGGGCGGCAAGGGAGTGGGCCCGGTGAGCCACGCCCAGCTTGTCACCACTTGCTTGGGATCGGGACCATAGATCAGGTAGTAATCGATCGGCCCGTTCAGTGATCCGAAACTGTAGCGGTTCTCGTCTGCGCGGCCGAAATCGAAATTGGTCCTCCAGGTGTTGTCCAGAAATACGCCCAGGGTGCGTCCGTGATTTATGTTCAGGAAGAATGGGATGCTCTTATAGATGGGGTCGGTGGATTCCTGCCATCCGAAGGCATCGGTGTTCCACATGGTGAATGCCTGGCCGGCGCGATCCAGCGGTCCGGGCTTGTCCCCCAAGCCGAAGAAGTGGTCGCTGAAGCTGCGCTGCTTGCTGACGGTGAAGCGGGTTCCTTCCCAGAGCACCGGCGCGGCATCCTTTTGCAGGAGGTTGCCCTGGAGATCTGACACCGTGAGCTGGAGATGATCGCTCACGCTCACCTTCAGGGACTTGGTCGTGAAGCCGAGAGCTTGAGGAGTTACCGGAACACTGCTGGTGCGGGCTTCGGGCAGCACTGCCCAGGAAGCGTCTTCCGGTACGGCGTTGCCCTGCCACATGCGTACGCGCAGGATGTCCTCGCGTAGCGCATTTACCTGCAAAGTTAGCCCGTCGGCGGTCGCGGTGATTCCGCTCTCAGACGCGGTTATCTGCTGGGGAAAGGCTCTCACCGGAACAATCGAGAGGGCTGCGAAAACACAGAGATAGAGGGTTCGCGCGCGCATACGGAGGTCCATGGTACGCGAGCTTTGGAGTGTATGTCATCGGGCGTCGTTTAGAAACGCCAGGACACCAACCACGTTAGGGTTGGGGGTGACCCGGCTGGAACAACCGTACCTTTGATTGAATCAAAGTGAGGGGCATCGCTCGTCTTATTCGGTCCACGTGCGCCGGTCGAACGTGGGGCATGCGCGGGGGCCCGTGGCGTACATTGCTCCCTTAGCATGCCCCGCAGGGACGACGGCTCAGCTGGTTTTGTGGGCGTGAAGTGCGGCACGCACCTTGTCAACGTGAGTTCCGTGAGAGCGGATCGCTTCGTGAAGCTGGTCGCCGGTGACAGCGAACTCCTTTGACCAATAAGCAATGTCGGAGGCCATCTTGGGGTTGATCTCCTTTGGATCGTGAGGGCCCTTGGCGTGGTCTTCATGGATGGGGTGAGGTGCGTGCTCCTTCGAAGCGTGGTGGTGCTCGGACATTGAGTTTCCTCTCGTGGGTTCTGTGAGATGGATGAGAAGGAGACCGAGCGGGATGTCCGCGGAGCACCTTGGGTCACTGCCCTCTAGGGGCGATGCTCACGCAGCTTTATTGGCTTGGTACCCATCCGCCGCGCCGGCCTCGTCCCGTGACAGCGCGTACACATGCGTCAACTCGGCTCCAAAGAAGAAAATTTGGGCTGAGTAATATACCCATATGACAACAACTACCAAAGATCCGGCCGCGCCGTACGAGGAGCCGGGGCTTGTTTTTCCCAGGTAAAGCGCCAGCAGAAACTTGCCCAGGTTAAACAGAAGAGCGGTCACGACGGCTCCGACGCGGACGTCTCTCCATGCAATTTGGGTTTCCGGAACAAACTTCAAGATCAGGCCAAACAAGATGGTGATTCCAGCAAGGGACAAGAGGAAATTGAGCACTTCCCAGAAAACACCCCCAATCGGGAGGAGGCCACTGAAGAACTTTGTGGTTGCCGCCAAACCGGCGCTGGCCAGCAAAGAAACCAACAAGACAAAGCCAACGCTTAATACCATGCCGAAGGAAAACAGCCGTTCGCGCACCATGATCCAAAGCCCAGAGCCAGGCGCCGGCTTGACGTTCCAAATGGTATTGAGAGCCGAACGCAACTCCGTAAAGACTCCCGACGCGCCGAAGGCCAGGGTGGCCAGTCCAAGCACGCTCGAGAAAATGCCGGTTGCATGCCGCTGACCGCTGGCCAGCAAACCTTCGACCGCGTCCTGACCACTTTCGCCGATGAGGGCATGTACTTGAGCCAGAAGAAGATTTTGTGCACTGGTGCGGTTGACGACCAGCGACACAATCGCGATGACGAAGATAACCAGGGGAGAAATGGAAAGAATGGTATAGAAAGCGAGGGCTGCTCCCATGCGCGTACCGTTGTTCTCGTTCCAGTTTGAAAAGCTTTGTGTAAGCAGCGAGCCGATACGTTTCATGACTTTACCTGACACTCAGTGGTCTATGAGGGTGAAAGGAGTGAGAACAGGAGCCGGACAACCCGCTTTTCAGAAATTCAGTTTCTTTGGCGAGTTCTGCTGAGCTTCGCCCCGGGGTCGTGCACTCCTGCGCTCTTTTTCCCGAAATTTGGGCGCTTGCCAGAGACTCGGAAATCCCGATTTGACCAGCACCCAATCCATACGATGCGGAATTTCTGCTTCATACAGAAACTTTGTCAAAAGACTGGAACTGCCGATTCCTTGTAACTTCGAGCTCCTACAACCATCGAACGACCAGCGGTTTAAGGGAGACAAGTGAAAATCCAGCGTGCCTTATGGCTGTTACTCCTCGTTTGCGGAACGGCTTTTGCCCAACAGATCATCGGACTGCAGCCCGGGGTCAAAGCGCCCACGATCGCCCTTTCCGATCAAGCCGGCAAACCACAGAGTTTCGCCACTCTTGCCGGGCCAAACGGGCTTCTTCTCCTATTTTTTCGCTCCGCTGACTGGTGCCCATTTTGCAAAGGTCAACTGGTCGATCTGGAACGTGCGCAGAAGTTGTTTGCCGCTAAAGGAATCGGCGTGGCGGGTGTGAGTTATGACTCTACCCAGGTGCTGGCTCAGTTCTCGCAGCGGAAATCGATCACCTATCCGCTGCTCTCGGATACTTCGTCCAAGCTGATTGATGCTTTTGGCATTCGCAATGTCAACGCCACCGGAGCTCAGGCCGGCATTCCGGTCCCGGGATACTTCTTGATCAGCAAGGAGGGGGTCATCGAAAAGAGGTTCTTTGAGGATGGTTACATCAACAGATTAACCGCCCACAATGTTTACCAGAACATCTTTGGCGATGTCGCTCTGCCCCAGCCGATCAGAAGCTTGCCTTCCCCGCATGTCGCGCTGACGACCATGCAGTCGGACAAAGAGGTTACGCCGGGCGAACTGGTGCGGCTTGCGGTAACCATCACACCCGATCAGGATACCCACGTCTATGCGCCCGGGGCGGAGAAAGACCACTACATTGTGGCTTCCCTCACTATCGATCCTTCTGACTTGTACACAACGAAGCCGACGGTCTACCCGAAACCGGAAATGATGAATTTTCCGGTGTTGAACGAAACCGAGCCCGTGTTTACGAGCGCAACTACCCTGGATACGTCCGTCGGGGCGGTTGTCAATAAGGAGACGCTTGCCGTGTTCGCCAAGGATCCGGTGCTTCATATCACCGGCAGTGTCCAGTACCAGGCGTGTACCTCGAGGGTATGTTTCCCTCCCATTAAGGTTCCTCTCAGCTGGTCGGTCCAATTGACGGAGCTGGACCGGGTGCGTGCTCAAGGCAAATAAGGAACGGGGCCGCAATCGTCGCCTGGTGCGGGTGCGCATCAAAAAGCGAAGCTGAGCCCCCCTTGAAGGCTGCGAGGGGGCACAAAGTGGTTTGCACTGAAGGTGGAAAGGCAATCGTAGAGTGCAACCGTGTTGGTGGCGTTAAGAACGCCGGCGTGCATCCCGATCGTCACTTTTTCGATGTGCAGTAGTTGAACGTCACCGGCTGATAAATCGAAAAGGGTTCGTGGGGTAACGCGAACCGGGTTCCTGTCGTCATTCGAGTGGCGACCAGACTTGGCCATCCGACCACCGACCCGCATGGCCATTGCATTCCGGCGCTGGACGGGGCCATGCCCGCATCGCATGGTATCAGCTGCCGTTGCGGGCTGTGATGCCCGGATAGGTCGTGTGATGGCCTGGTAAGATCCTCCATCAGGTTCCGGATGAGGAGGCGGCGCAATGCGCTGTGTGGCTCGTTGGCCGGTGGGGCCGTTCCCGGGGGTGCTCACTGGGCTTTCATTGGCTGCGGGAAAAGGTTTGCGCAGATGCTCGGTGATCGATTGCGCCTCCTCCGGCGTCACTGCCGGTTGATCGGCAATGTAGCGGTAGCTCATTTTGTGCGACCGGTCTTTGCAGACGCTCCTGACCACGGCGAGACATTCGCCATGAGGCAAGGGTGGACAGCAATCGCGGGCCAGCTTTTCAACCTGGACAAGTGTATCCGTCGCGATTGCGCCATTGCGCCGCGGACAAGCCGCCAGGATGAACGCGGCCTGGTTGCGATGGCCCTCTCCGAAGCCGCCGCCGCGCAATGCCTGCAGCCGCCGGACAGCCGCCAGCTTATTGCGGTTGGCTACGTCGAACCCACGACGCCGCGCGGGGCAAACGCCGGCGGGCGAAGCTCTGGCCGTTGACGGTCTCACCTTTGGGGGCTCAAACCCAGACCTCTCGGCAAAGTTTTTGCAGCTTCCTGTCCGGGCATTTCTCAGGCTCAACCAGTAAGTTGTGCTAATTCCAATCCAGTATTGGTTCACAGATCCGTGACGCAAATTCTGCGTTCCATGTGGCGTCCCCGGGTACCGTGACACCGCTGCAAATTGATTGAAGCTACAAGAGGTAGTAGACGTTATAATAACTTCAAGAACTAATCGCAGAACGTCGCGCTTCTGACTCCTCTCTAACTGGAGAATTTCTGCTCCGGAAACGCATTAGCCTGTGATTGTCTTCTGCTCGACATTCTCCAAGTGCGTGTCTTTGACATTTCGGGAAAATCCGACGCTGAAGTCTTGCACGTTTCTCAGCTCGAAGAGAGGCGAGTTGAGCGGGCGCGGCGTCTTCAAACGGAAGAAGTCAGCGCCCTTCACGTTGTCGAGATAGATCGCCGGCCGCGCGTCCGGCTTGCTCCACGCAATTTCTACGTTAGTGAGCTCGATGTTGTTTACGTTGCGGATAAAGAAGCCACTCGCCGGAATATCCCCGAAACGGTAGGGTTCCGGGTAGCCATCCTCCATTTGCGGCACCGCCCGGGCGGCCATCTCGGACGTGCCCCCTCCGCGATGTTCCATATAGAGATCGTTGATCTTGATGTCCTCAATCGGATGAGATGGAATCCCCATGATGAGGCCGGCCCCGCTGAACTGGGATGCCGAATTGTAGCTGACGACATTGCTGATGATGATTCGTTTCAGCGTTCCCACCGGTGCCCCCGCCGGACCCCGCATGCGACTGCCCAGGCGAAGGAACAGCGGGGTGTTCGTGCAGTCACGCATGGTGACCCCGGTGAACGTGATGTCCTCAAGCAATGCGCCGTCGACGCTCTCCAGAGCAAACCCGCGGCAAGCATCGAACACGCAATTTGAGATGGTGATGTTCTTAAAGCCTCCGTTCGACTCAGTCCCACATTTGATGCGGCCGGTCGGCGCAGTTCTAACATTCGCGGGCTGGCGCTTGTAGCTGCCGTCCAACATGGATCCCAGCAGATAAGATCCGGTGACATAGCAATTTGTGATGGTTACATTTTCTGTGGCTCGCGCGTACCCTAGCGCGAACGAGCTCTTGGGGCAGATACCGTCATCCCAGGGCGAGTTGACACTGCAATTGGAAACACGCACGTTGTGGCAGCAGTCGATATCCATTCCGTCGCGGTCGGTATCGATTTTGACGTTGTCGATGGTCAGGTTGTCGACGCCGGTGGCCAAAATACCGAAGTGGCCGCCCTTCAGGATGGAGAAATCGCGCAGGAGGACGTTGTAGCAATTTTTGAGCGCGATCGCCTTGTTTCCCATCCCCGGGGTCTCCGCCCGCGGCTCCTCGGAGCCCCCGCGGCTAAGACCTTTGCCCCATATCAAGCCCGGACCCACGATGGCTACGTCGTGAATACCCTCACCCCACAGGAGGCTATTGTGCCAGTGGCTGTGGCCATAATCCTGATACTTGTCCCAAGTATTGGGCTCGGCAGGGTCATAGGATGCGCCGCTGGTGGTGCTGCCACCTGGCGCGACATCTGCGGCCAGAATTGTCGCTCCCGTTTCCAGGGAAAGGACGACGTTGCTTTTCAAGTGAATCGAGTAGCAAGCGTATGTGCCTGCGGGAAAACGAACCGTGGCCCCTCCCCGTGCGCTGGCGGCATCAATGGCTTGGTTGATCGCCGGAGTATCAATCGTGGCCCCGTCACCCCGGGCGCCATACGCTTTCACATCGATCACCCCGTTTGCGGCTGTCCCCGGCGCGCTGGCCGTTTGCGCCTGCAAGCCAAACGAAGCGGCGGGCGTCAGGGTTGCCGCCAGCTTCAAAAACTCTCTGCGAAAAACCGTCATCTTCTTCCTTTCTCTGGTCGCTTACAGCCTTGCGGAAATCAGCTCGCCGGAACCATGGGGACGTCCCCCGGGCCACTGGATCATGTTACATCTGATGCCACGATTCTACTTTTGGCAGGCGCGTGGGCCGGGTACGGTGGGGGTGTTGCGTTGCACTAACCTCTACAACATGCGTTAGACTGCGTGCATGCTTCGTTCCGCAGGTATCGTCGCTCTTACTCTCAGTCGTGACGGTACGTTAACCATCGACTACCGGGAAATCGACGGGATCACCGGCGGTGTGCTCGACGCTTCTGTGAGTAAGCATTCCGCGTGATATCGAGGGCTCCGCTACCTGGGATCCACTGCTCTTCACTCGGACTCGGCACGAATGTACGCCAGGGTTTTCGCTGCCGTGAGGGCAGCCGGACAGTCAAGCAGGGCGCGATTCGCGGACTTGCTCATAGCCTCGACCGCCGTGGCCAATGGACTGGCACTCTACACTCGCAACCCCTCTGACTTCGCCGCACGGAAGCTCATCCTGAAAGTCGTCAAGGTTTAGTGGGAGGCGTGACAGAAGGGACTGACCCGTTCGCAGCGCCGGCCTAGTGCTCGCGCGCCTGCAACCTTGCAGAGCGGAGGCTTCTCCGGGGATATTATCAAGGCCCAAGCTGCCTACGAGACTTCCCCTTATGGAAAGAAGCCGACCCCGATCTTCCGATCGTGGGCCAGGCGAGATCGGAATACGCGCGGCTGAACCAAGACCTCGGATCGTAACAATACGGACCCTTGCGAAGGAAGGGATGACTTCCAGCCGTTGCTCCAGGAGGCTTGGGCTTGTCTTTCGGCCAAGCCGCTGGTATCACTCTTAAGCATGAAGGTAAGAAGAGGTCTGTTGGTGTGCGGCGCTTTGCTTTGTGTGGCGTATCTCTGGGCGCAGCAGGCGGGACCGCAGGATTGGCCCAACCTGGCTCGTTACCGGGCGGAGAATGAGGCTTTACCTCCGCCGGCTCCGGATGTACAGAGAGTGGTCTTCTTTGGCGATTCCATTACCGACGGGTGGGGGCGCTCGCAAAAAACAGGAGTGTTTTTTCCCGGGAAGCCGTACGTGAACCGAGGCATCGGCGGTCAAACGACTCCCCAGATGCTGATGCGATTCCAACAGGATGTGGTGCACCTGCATCCCGCGGCGGTGGTTATCCTGGCGGGCACAAACGACATCGCAGGAAACACCGGCCCCACCACCCAGCAGATGATCGAGGACAACTACACTTCGATGGCCGAGATTGCAAAGCAAAATGGCATCAAGGTGATATTTGCGTCCATCACGCCGGCCTTTGCCTACCCGTGGAAGCCGGGGATTCAGCCAGTTGAGCGAATTCGTGAGCTGAACCAGTGGCTACAGGATTTCTGTGCCCGCGAAGGTTGCGTTTATCTGGACTACTACAGCGCGATGGCCGACGCAAAAGGGGCCATGCTTCCCGGCCTGTCGTCGGATGGAGTTCATCCTACGGCGGAAGGGTACGCGGTGATGGCGCCGCTTGCGGAACGTGCGATTGCCCAAGCCTTGCGCCGCTAAGGACCGAGCAGGCCATCGATGCTTAAGGCCGCCACGATGACGGGCGAATTATGGGGACATGATAGGCATTTCCAAACAGGCGTTGGAAAATATCTGGTGAGTAGGCCGGGGAATTTCACCCCAGCCCCTCTCAGAACCGTGCGTCAAACTCTCGCCTCACACGGCGCCCATCAGACAAACCCATCGCGCAACTTCGCGGTGTGGCCTTCATATAGCTCAACGTCATCCTGTCTCCAGTTGTGTCGAACCTATGATTGTCTAATCCGGTCCCTTCGCTCCAACCCCATTACAGGGCCTTCGTCGCTACTACAAACCGGTCCGTCCCAAGCCATCGCATCGGAACTCTCGCCTCGTGGTTTTCTTCCCTTGTGCTTCTCCCTTGGCATCGATGACCTCGTTCCTGCAGTTCCGCATAAAAGCCTGTATCGGACTCACGCCCCCTATACGCCGACTGTCGCCCGCCCAGTCATCAGGCTCCTGACGGGCTGGTCCCAGAGAACACGATCACCCCTGGTTTCGACAGCACTTGATAGGTAACGACGCGTCTTCGGAGGGTTTGCTTGCGCTCGTCTTTCCGACACCTACCTCGCCCTGGGTCTTGCCCAGGACTTTGGACCCGACGCTCACCACCACGGCTCTTTACCGCAGCGGCTCGGGCTGGTTTGAGACCCGCTCCTGAAAGCCGATCCCGAGGGGCCCACCCTCATCTTCTATGCAGCTTCGCAACACGACACACATAGGCATTTTCCGAACCGGAGTTGGGAAAATGTCTATCATGTTCCCCGCATCTCCCCGTCCCGCATCTCCCCATCCAAGCGCCATACTCTCGATCCAGCGTCCGTTTTCGCGGGGTGAACAGCGAGTCGCAACCGCACCCGGAATGCAGTTTACAGTTACCTTGAGGACAAAGACACCGTGGCGACTGAACAGCCGTTACGCCAGGAATGCGTGTGGGACTACCCGCGGCCGCCCCGCTTGGAGCTAACCACGCGCCATCTTCGCGTAGTCCACGCTGGCATGGTGCTGGCGGAGACCTGCCACGGTTTGCGCATCCTGGAAACCAGCCACCCACCGGTCTATTACTTTCCTCCAACCGCTGTCATGATGAAGTGGCTGCGGGCAGGCGCGGGCCGAAGAACCTTTTGCGAGTTCAAAGGTGTGGCTGTCTACTGGGACCTCATCCTTGCGTCGGGTGAGGAGATCCGGAGTGTTGCCTGGAGCTATCCCAGACCGTCCTCTTCCTACATCGCCTTGAAAGACCACCTCGCGTTCTATCCTGGCATCGTGGACGAGTGTTGGGTAAACGAAGAGCGAGTGGTGCCGCAACCCGGCGATTTCTACGGCGGGTGGATTACCTCCGACATCAAGGGGCCATTTAAGGGGCCGCCGGGTACATTGGGGTGGTAGCTGGGAGATGCGGGGGACATGATAGGCATTTTCCGAACCGGAGTTGGGGAAATATCCATCATGTCCCCCAATCCCCCAACCAGGAGAAGTCAGATGGACGTATTGATTCTCGATTGCGGCGATTCGATAAAGGGCGAGTGTTCGCTGACCAACTATGTGGGCAAAATTGAGTTGCTGTCCTGTAGCCTTGGCGTTGCTCAGCAGATCACAGGCGATCCAAGCAATGCCAAGCGCACCTCGGGAAAGCCCCATCACCAGGACTTCACGGTCACCAAGTATCCGGATCTTGCCTCGTGCCATCTCATCAACAACTGCAATGCCGCTAAGACAATTCCCACTGTCACCATCACCGTTGGCCAGAACGATAACGGCAACGTGACGCCGACCTGGGTCTACGTGCTCACGAATGCTTTCATCTCCTCCATCTCGGTGGGAGGTGGTGTAGGCGGCAAACCGCTGGAGACGGTTACGTTCCATTACACCGCCATTTCCTGGACCTGCAAGCAGCAAGCCGCAACTGTATCCACTGATTCCCGGTAACCACTCAACGCAAGCCGTATGTTGAAAGCGAGTCCGGGTTCCGTTTTGCTGGAGCAGGGATTTAGGGGGAGATCATAGGCATTTTCCGAACCGGAGTTGAGAAAATATCTATCATGTTCCGATTTCCCCTCGGTTGCCGCATTAAGGCCAGGAGCGACGCTGTACCAATTCATTTAGGGCCTATTTCGTGTGTCGCGGATCCGCCGCAAAAATATTAACGCGGACCGCACCTTCAGGGAATACCGCCTGAATTTCGAGGCTCCCTCCCATTGCCTCGACGTAGCTCCGCAGCGTACTCAGATACATGTCGGTGCGCTTTTCGATCTTCGAAATGGCGCTCTGGTTCACGCCTAGTATCTGCGCCATGTTCGTCTGAGTGAGGCTGCGGGCAGAACGGAGCTGCTCGAGCGGCAACTCCGCAAGGAGTTTCTTGCTTCGGGTTTTGATTTCTGCCCGGTCCTTCGCACTCATTTTCCTGGTCAGGTCACTGAATTTACGAGTCATCCTCGGTCTCTCCTCTGTCCCGCCGGCCGCTCTCTTTAAGGTAAGCCGTGAAAAGCTTCTCCGCCTTGGGGACATGCGTGTCATACCAGCGGTTACTCGCCGTTTTATTACCACCAGCAGCAGGACAGCATTGCGTTTGGGGTCAAAGGCATAGAGTACCCGGTACGGTTTGCCTCCGTGCTGCACGCGACGTTCGCGTAGTTTTGTGGAACCAGCGATGCCGGAGCTGTAAGGAAACGGTAACGTCGCGCCCCGCTCTTCGAGCATGGCAACCACGACCGCGATACTCTTTTCTTCCTCGATGCCAAGGCCATCCCACCATGTCTCAAATCCGCAGTGACGATGACCTCGGTGGTCATACAAAAGTATTCCATATCAGGACTATTCCGTCAAAGGACTATATCGACGCTTAGCGACACCGGTAGCTGGGGGCCGGAGATGCGGTGATGATTTGTTTTGGAACAGATGTCAGAGGAACATCACACGGCTCGCGACACAGTCCTGGAGCGGAGAAATGCGTCGACACGATACCTATTTCCCTTGGTTTTGTTTCGTGGTGAGTTCGCGCTCATAACTCGCCCAGCACCTTACCCGGCGCGCTAGTTTCCGGAGATGCGGTGAAGTATACCTATTCACGGCAAAAACGGCTTAAGTCGCTGCAATGGGTATTCTGTCCCCGAATTAACCTAAAGTCGTGCCCTGATACAAAACCGAGTTTTTCCGCGGACTGTGAAAGCGTTTGAAGGGCTTCGCCCGGCTTTTTCGGCCCACGTTAGCTGGTGCGAACATGGGGCACCCGTCGAGTGTGCGGTGGCCTGTACTGTTCATTGCTCCCTTATGTTGCCCGGAGGGGCAAGTCAAAATGCTCTTGATGAACAACCGTACCCGGAAAGACTAAAAGCGTTGGATGGGACAACTCCAAGTTGTCATTGGATTCCTGTCACTGGATTCCTAAGCTTCGGGATGCGTGTAAGGCGCTCGATATTCTTGGCGCAACAGTGCGTTTGCCTCGGAATCGCCGACCACGAGTTGCTTCTCTGGATCCCACGCCAGGCTTCGGCCCAGCTTCATCGAGTTGTTCGCCAAAATGCACGACGCGGTTGAAATGTAGCCCTGCTCGATGTCGGAAACCGGACGGCTGCGCGCGTCGATCGAGGCAAGAAAGTTCTGCATATGATGCCGGATGGCGGGCGCGACGTGTTTCTCGAGTTCCTTTTCCGTCTTGTCCTCGGGGTATTGTTCCAACTCGTAGGTAACGTCTTTATGAACCGGCTGTCCGCCGCCGAGGGGAATAAAGTCGTATCCCATCACGCTCGCCTTGAGCGTTCCTTTGTCGCCGTAGAAGGTCGCGCCCCAGGGATACTTTGGATCCGCGGCCTCACCCCAACTGCGGTGCTGCCACACCACTCGAAGATCCGGAAAATCGAAGGTGGCTGTCTGGGTATCGGAAATGTTGGCCTTGCTCTTCTTATCGACAAAGATTCCACCGGTGGAATCAATCTTCGTCGGCCAGCCCAATCCGAGCATCCACCGTGTCATATCAAACATGTGGACGCACATGTCACCGACAATGCCGTTCCCATACTCCATAAACGCGCGCCAGCCGCGGGGGTGAACCAGGCTGTTATAAGGTCGCATGGGAGCAGGACCAGTCCAGGCATCGTAATCCAGATTCGCCGGCGGCGCGGTATCCGGGGGATTTGCCGTCGCGCGCATGTGGTAGTAGCAGTAGATCTCGACCAGCGCGATCTTCCCGAGCTTGCCCTCGTCAATGAAGCGCTCTTTTGCCTCGACCAGGTGAGGCGTGCTCCGGCGTTGCAGACCAACCTGGACAACGCGATTGTTGTGGCGGGCAGCGGCCAGCATGGCCTTGCCTTCCAGGACGTCGCGGCTAATCGGTTTCTGCACCCAGATGTCCACGCCGGACTTTGCGGCTTCAATCATGATCAGGGCATGCCAGTGGTCGGGCGGGGCGATCAGCACCAAGTCCAGATCTTTCTCGGCAAGCATCTTTCGATAGTCCGAGTAGGTGCGAGGCCTCTTCCTGGAACGCTGCCGGACGGCGGACATGTCGGCGGCGTTCGAGAGCATCTGCGAATCGACGTCGCATAGAGAGACGATCTCGACCGGCGATACCTGCACCAGGCGGAACAGATCCGATTTTCCATACCATCCGCAACCGATCAAACCGACTCGGCGACGTTTGTCGCGATCATATTCTTGCGCGGGCGCGAGGGCGGCCGCAGCCAACCCGAAGGCAGTGGTGTGGAGAAATTCACGTCGATTCATAGGAATACCGGCAAAGCGAAATCAGTTTCCCAGTATACGGAATTTCGCAGGCGGGTGGGGTGCCGTGGGATTGGGCCAGGAAGGGCTAGCTGACGCCTTCGGCGCATTGACCCACAGCAGCATTGTGCCGTGCGCCGCGGGCGCCCCCTATCCGGTCGGACTATTCTTAAAAAGAATAGCGGCTTCCGCTTCGTTAAGCACGGAAGGCGTTGCCCCTCGTAAATGTCTCGCCACAGTAAATCGAGGTCCTGATACGGATTGTCCCGCGCATCCCCGGCCTGCCATGGTTTCTCCAGAATGTAGTGGATGTTTCTTACCGCTGCGATGTTCCATAGAGATGGATGACAAAGGCGTAGCGTCTTGAGCGCGTTGAAGAAATAGGGCAGGATCCTCCAGCGTGCACGAAAGTACTCGTTGAGGAAATCCTGGTCAGCAAACGGGTAATCCGGCGCGTCCGGTGAGGCTAAGCGTTCCAGAAACGCCGCAAGCGTCGCCCGGTTCGGTTCGAAGACCAGAAGCCCTGCGTTGAAATAGTCTCTGTCCGTGGCGATGCGAAACCCAGTCGAGCGCTCTGAGTCAGCTCGCGCATACGTGTAGTAGCAGTTTTCCGGCACCCAGGTCTTTGGGTACGTTGATTTGTGGTGCGGATTGCAAACACATGCGGGAGACGCGGCGATTCCTCCCGGAGGCAGCTCGATCTGGAAAAGTTCATCCATGTTCCTGAGTACGAGCATGTCGGTATCCAGAAAGATCGCCCGCGTTAGATCTTCGAGTCCCCACACCCGCAACTTCGTCCATACGTTGGCATACCGGGCAGCAGCGTAGGGGAGTTTTGGATCACGATCGGCTCGACAGTGCGTATCTCACAACCCTCGCTCTCGAGTACGCCGATCATCGATGCATCGCTAGCCGGCGTGACCATGACAATGAGCCGGTGCTCGCTATGGCATTGGCGCAAGGAACGCGCCAACGCAACCGCGCCGGGAAGGTATTCCGGTTCCGTCGAGAGCGTGACCCATGCGTACTTCCCTGCTTCGGGAATCATGCCGGCTCTCCAAACAATTGTCGCAGGTACTGAATCATGATTTTTCCTTTCAAGTCAGCAGGCGCACAGCGACTGCGGCTGTGCGCCTGCTGACGGGCTATCCTTGCGGCCTCACCCCTAGGGGAGCTTGGCGGTTGAGTAACGCAGGTAGATCGATTTGAAAACGCCTTCCGAACCGCTTTCGAACGAGACCACTGCGTCCGTGGGATTGGCCGCCACGGCAGGGTTGTAGTGCTTGTCCGTCCCTGCAATGATTTGAGGTTCCGACCAGCTAATCTGGTGCTGGCCGCTCAAGGCGCCCGTTCGATAGTAGATTCCATCGGTGCCCGGAATCCGTGCATTGGAGCGCCGATTCACTTCAATGATCGAAGAGTTGTTCAACAAAACAACGTTTGCCCGCTATCCCTCACTGTCGAGGCGGGGATGATCCGATTCGAACTGGATCGAGGAGTTGTTCATCACCTTACCGCGTCCGTAATGGAGTTTGTTTTCGTTGTTGACGCCATGCACTTCAACGACATCATTGTCATCGTTGACAGAGATCTTGGGGTCGACGCCCTTATCGTAGCGTTGGCCGCCGGTCCCGCTGTCCCATGTAATGCTGAAATCTCCCGCGCTGGGATTCGTAAGATGGCCAAGGCGATAGAAAATGCCGTCGCCACCCTGGCCGGATTGATGCGCTTCGGCGATCACGCCAAGGCCGTTTACCGACACGGAATCGTGAAAGCCGGTGTCGAACTTCGTACCACTCTTATTTGTCTTGAAGTTGATGGTTTGGCTCGTGTTCCCATTCGGATCCACGGTGCCGACCAGATATCTCAGGTTTGAGCCACTGTTGTAAAAGCCATCCGAGAAGGTAATGATGACATATCCTTCCTTGGTGATCGCGACAGCAGGCCAGGCCCCCGAAGAGATAAAGAGATAGCTGCTGCCCCAAGTGACTGTGCCCTTGTCACGGTCGAGTTTTCCGATGTGGTAGTAGAGCGCGTTGTGACTTAGGCTCTCGGTGGTGTGCACTTCCACGATAAGACCCGTCGCATGCATCGCCAAGGCGGGGTATGCCCCGGTGTCGTACTTGGCAATCGGCGTCCAGTCCAGGGCCGGAAGGTTCGGGTTGATGGTTGCCTCGCTGTCCGATGAACCCGAATCCAGGGACTGTGCGCATAGGTTGCTGGTGAACAGACCGAGCACGGTAGCGAATATGGCGGCACACAGGAGCACCACTCTGGTTTGGCTTTTCATGATGTAGTTCCTCGTTATGAATGAATTTGACTAACTGACCGTGCGTCCGAGGTTGCTGTCCCATCATGCCGGCTAGTTATTGACACTCACTCAATTGCATTTGGCATGCCAAACGGATACGGCTCAAAACAAAGCGGTTGCACGGACAACATTGAGCGCTGATATCGGGAATTCACGAATTCTCGTGAATCTACGTGCTGCTTTCAGGGGCAGGTCGTACGCTCCGGCTACGCGATTCCAGCCGGCTCCGGCGCAGAAAGTGTTTTCACGAACGATGTGTTCGAGACGGGAGAGCGATGGCATGAAGGGTTTCTTGGACAGGGGTTCGTGGCCAGGGCTCGGTGGCATTGCGGGCACAGATGGACCAACCACCATAAGTGAGAGTGGGGGTTATAATCCGCCTGATGACGAATCTTTTGATCCACAAATCTTCTTTGATCAGGAACTTGCGCCTCACGGGGACTCGGCGCTCATGCCACCTCGCGTCTTAGAGTTGAAACGATTTGCTGACGCTCATCACTAACCGATGAGCGCCAGGTTTTATGCATGATAAGGAATCTCCAACAAATTCCAGAAAGAACAATCACAGTGGCAAATAATACGACTGAATGCTCCAAGCCGTCGCGAACGACTTGACAAAGATTCCGACCGTCAATGCGCTCGTCACCTTCGACTCGGCCAAGACGCCGCTAACAGAAAAAGGAGAATGAGTATGTCATTTATCGTCGATTACGCCGTATACGGAGCACTTGCGGGTGGGAACGCGAAAAGTGCCCAATGCGTCAGTGTCACTTCAGCGTTGAGCAAGGTCTTGAATAATCCAGGCGGCGGCACCGCCATGTGCGGCAACAATCTTTTGGGCTTGGACCCGTCACCCGGAAACACCAAACACTTTGGCGCGCTTGTCAACAAACGGTACTTTGCCTGCCAGGAAGGGCAGTCGATAAATTTCAGTGATGGCGGCGGACTTCCCATTAACGACAAAGTTAATTCGACGACGGGGCTCGCCGTCAAATTTGCCGTTTATGGCGCACTTGCCGGTGGCAATAAGACCCTCGCCGAGGCTTCCGATGTGACCGCATTGCTCCAGGCTGAATTGAACCTCACTGGCGGCTCGGCTGTCTGTGGCGATCAACTCTTCGGCGACCCATCCCCCAACAATAAGAAGCATTTTGCAGCGGTCGTTACCCGCGGGGACGAAGACTACTACTTCGCTTGCGCGGAGGGCCAGACCGTAGATTTCAACAGCGGGGTCTGAGTCATTTTCCTAAAATATTTATGTCAGGGGGTGATCCTCATCGAGCGCCCCCCTCGGCGGAAGGTCAAGACAGAGAGGGGCAAGTCAAAACGATCCTAGTGAACAACCGTACCCTGGAACGACCAAAAGCGTTTGGGGGCTTCGCCCGGCTTTTTCGGCCCACGTACGCTGGTGCGAACATGGGGCACCCGTCCAGTGCGCGGCGGCCGGTACTGTTCATTGCTCCCTTAACTTGCCGCAGGCAAGTCGGCTCCTCGGGATGACAAAGGAAGGGCCGCGTCTTCCACATCTCGCAAAGAACGTGCGAGATATGGGGCACCCCCTATGGTTTCGTCCGACGGTTCCTGATTTCTCAACGTCTGCCGAAGGTTACCTTCAAGCCGCCAAAGACGGTGAAGGGCGCTCCCGGGGAGTAGTAGGTTGTGTTGCGGAGTGGGTAGTCGCCCGAGGCGTAGGGGGTGAAGGGACGGCCGATGAAGTTGCCGCCGTCATCATATGGGCTGTCAGATAATTGACCCGTGGTGTAGTAGTGGCGGTTCAGCAGGTTGTTCAGCTCCGCAAAGAGTTCGTAATGGGAACTAAAGGTGTAGCGCGCCCCCATGTTGACGATGCCGTAGCCCGGGGATTTGCCGCTGCCAAGATAGTAGGGCCCGGTGGGCTGATGCAGGTTGTTTTCGTTGCCCCTTACGTAGGAACTGCTGATGAGATTGAAGTCCGCGCTGATGCTGAGCTTCCTGAGCGGATGGTAGTCGGTGTAGAGCTTCATCAGGTGTTGCGGAACTTGCGGGATGGTGTCGCCAGGCAGGATGGTGATCAGGCCGCCGTCGGTCACTCCGGGCTCGCCGCCGAGCGCGTTGGTGTTACTGCTGTTGCTGTCTGACTCGATCACCTGCGTGCTCTGATAGGTCGCTTGCAGAAAGGTGTAGTCGGCGCCGGCGTCGAGGTTGTGCGTGTGCGCAGTGACGGCGGCTTCCACTCCCTGGCGGCGGGTTTTGCCGAAGTTCTGGAAGTAGCCGAAGCCGGTCTGTGGCGATGCGATGAAGAGTAGATCGTTGTTGTTGATGGTGTGGAAGTAGCCTGCGTTCCAGCGGAATGGGCCGTCCGGGGTTCCACGAAAACCAAACTCAAAGGTGCGGGCAACGACTTGCTTGAGCGGCGGATCGCTCACGAGCGCGTTCGGAAGCGCGCAGGGAAAGTCAGGATTGGCGCAGCCGAGTTCCGTGGAGGTGGGGGCGCGACTGGATTCGCCGTAATCGAAGTAGCCGCTCAATCCTTGATTCACTTTGTAGATGACGCCTGCCGTCGGGTTGAAGCGCTGGAAGTCGTTGTCCGCCGTGAGGCCGGGGCGCCCCGACGGTGACGGTGGCAGCCGGTCGGTGTTGTTCACGTTGGTATGGTTGTAGCGGCCACCGGCGTTGAAGACCCACCTGTTCCAGCTGAACGTATCCGTGACGTAGACGCTGGGCGTGAGGGTGGTGCCGTGCAGGTTCACGCGGTTGTCGTCAAGGGTTCCGTCGTCGGCGACTTCGCTGCCGTCGTCGAAGGACGGTACGCGCGTGATGGTGATGCCATCCGTATTCAGATAGCCCCACTGGGAGTTTTGGATGAAGGTGAGGCCGCCGTGGTCAAAGCCGGCGCCGACGGTCAGCCTGTTGTGCGCGGTATTCCAGGAGGCCGCCACATCGAGGCCATAGGAATTCTGGCGGGTGACACCATCCGTATCGATGCCGGTGCACTTCTCAGCAGGCTCTCCGCTTCCTCCCGCATTGAGCTCCAGGCTCGCCGCAATGCAGCGCAGGTAGGGGAAGGGAGTGTTGGCCGCGGTAATGGGTGTGGTGGGGAAAGGAATGCCTGCCTTGGTCAGGGCAGCCTTGTCGGTGGCGCTGAGCGTGTAAAGCGATTCGTCAAAACTGTCGTCGTTGATGTCGCCGTTCGAGCTGTTTTGGCGCGCATAGCGGAAGTAAACGTTGGCGTTGAGGGTGAGGTTATGGCTGAGCGCCTGGGCGGCATTGAGGGTAAAGAAGGGAGAATGCTGGTAGGTTGAGTCGGGGATCGAGTAGACACTACTGTAACCATGGTTGAGACCGACGGTCCGGTTGATGGCGCGGAAGTCCTGCGTGCCGTTGCCAATGAGATTGTTGATGGAGTAGCCGCCGGAGAGCGATAGGACAGTGTCTCCCGAGTTGTAGCCGAGCTTGGCGAAACTCTGCTTGACGCTCGAGGGTGACTGAACGCGCCAGCCATCTTCGTGGAAGAGAGTCCCGCCGGCATACCAGTTCCATGGGCCTTTGCTGCCACCGTACTCCATATCGACGGCGCGGCGGCCGTAGCTTCCTCCATAACCGCTGACGGCGATGCCGCGGTTGGTGATGCCACTCTTGGTTTGCACGGCGATGGCGCCGCCCAGGGTGTTGAGGCCGTACACAGGGTCCGAGCCAGGGATGAGCTCCATGGAGGCGATGGCTATCTTGGGGATGAAATCCCACTGGACCACATCTCCGAAGGGCTGGTTCTGGCGCACGCCGTCCACGTAGACCGATAGGCCGGCTGGTGTGCCGACGAGCGGAGACGCGGTATAGCCGCGGTAGTTGATATCAGGTTGGAAGGGGTTGTTTTGATTCTCGTTGACGTACACCCCGTTGAGACGACGCTTCATGGCGTCGGTGAGGTCGATGGCGTTGGTGTCGTTGAGGGTTTGACTGGTCAGGGTTTGCACCTGGAGGGGAACGTCGGAGAGGGGCACATCCAGCGGGCCGATCGGCGTCGAGGCGATTACATTTACGGTGGTCGTGGCGCCCTCCACGAGCAAAATGACGTCGCGCGCGATTGCGGCCGGGGAGTGTACGCGGAAGTCGATGGTTTGTGGCGCGAAGCCGGATTGGGTGAGAACGAGCTGATAGCGGCCGAAGGGAAGGTCCGGGATGGTGACGGATCCGTCGGCGGCGCTATCGGCGGGGTGACTCTTGCCTGCCACTGGGCCATAGAGGATACCGTGTGCCTGCAGAGGATGTCCCTGGGAGTCCCTGACGCGTAGGCGCAGCTGGCCGGTTTTCTCGGATGCGGTATTCGTGGCTTGCGCGAACGCGGTGCAGGAAGGAGCGATGGCAAGAACAACCGAGAGAATTGCCGAATAGGCATGAAGACGCACGAATGGGGGTTCCTTAGCTGAGAAAAATCGCGAAAAGGTTTTGCCGCAGGCTGGGACCGGAAAGGGTTGCGCCCGCTGCTATTCTTTTCACCCGACTGTAAATTCCAGATGGGGCGATTTTGTTCAGGGTATTTTTGGGGAATTCGCGAATCGTTTGCCGAAAATCTGGCTGATCCTGAGAGAGGGTAGGGTTTGGCGACCGCTCTGCTCTCAAGACCACGGAACTGATGCTTACCAGGAAGCCGGGGTTGGAGCGCAGGGGCCGAAGAAGCCTAACAGAGAACGCCACCAGGGATTGCGTAGGCACACTTATACCCGTCAAACGACCATGCGCCCCTAGAAAGAAAACATGAATTTTTTCTCATGATGTATAAGGCAATCGAGCTTTAGCATGCTCCTGCCTTTCTCGAGTTCGACTGACCAGTTCACTGTTCTCCCGCGAGTAGGGTTCGGATTGAAATTTGCAGGATATTACCTCTCTCGTTCAAAGCCCGAAATAGGTTTTGTTGCAAGAAGTTGACCCCCCTCAAACAGCTTAGATAGAGAAAGGCGCATCCGCTTCCGCGTACTACGCTACACTAGTCCGACTGTCGAACCACAGTCCAATCGTTTTTCATGAAGAGCGCCCACCTATCTGAAGTGACAGGTCTAGAGCTGGATCGAATCGAAGCGTTCATTCGGAAGGAGGATTCTCCTTAAGTAATTGCTCACTCCCAGCTTCAACAGCGCCTTTCGATCGATGCAGGGTTATTCTTTAAAGTGGAAGACGAGCGAGGTGACCTCGTTGGGGTCGCCTCTGTCGTATCCACCGGTCATAATGAAGATTACGAAATGGCCAACAGCCTCATCATCGAGGAGTGGCGCGGCTTCGGACTTCAATTTGAATTGATCACTGTTCGCGCTGCTGCATTGGTTGAACAGTTGTATACATCTCAACGCGTGGTCACGGCGGTGGATCCAAAGAATTCGGGCCTTCTCTGAAGAATGTTCAAAAGGCCGGATTTTGTCTTGATCCGGACCTTCATTGGTCGTGCGGCACTTGTCCTAACCTGGGGTCGACATCGCCCCGGAAATGCTGTTGTGATGCCTATTTTTTGCCGTTGGACAGGCAACGGGAATTATGCCGGCGGTTTCTTGAAAGAGTTGATCAGGGCGGCGGAACGCTGAGGTCACGAGGGGGTGAAGAGCGGCGACTCGAAGTGAACAATTGCCGCGCAGCTTCCGAGGCTAACTGCCAAATCCTGCGGAGTTTCATCTCGGGAACGGGCTGAGGTCAAGGGAAGGTGACTCGAGCTAATCAGCTGCAGAAGAGGTTCGGCTGGTTTGTGGATTGAGCGCTTGAGCTCAGGCCCTTTGCGGATTGTTCAAATTGATACGGGTGCGGAGATTTTCCGTGGCGGCTTTCTTCTGCGCAGTCGTCTCGTCCGAAGATGTAGGAAGCAAGTTGGCTTGTGCATTTATGAACGCTACGACTTCTTGCTGCTTCAAGGGATGCGGTGCTCCCTTGTTTTCTGCCCAGACAAGCACCGCCGCCGGCATTATTCCCAAATGATCTCGGAGGTCTCCGGGTTCTACGATGCCCTCATCCAGCGAATAGCTGACGATTTTAGCGAAGGTGTCAAAATCTTGTTGGGTGCGCCACTGGGCGCACAGCGAACTCAGAGGCAAATGAGCCGTGGTCTTTTCCATGATGGTGGACCCCATATGCATCATTCCTCCTCTAAGTCAACGTTACCATGGTAAATCGAGCTGAGCACGAGCGGGAGGATTATTTTTTCTACTAAACCATTGATTGCCAATGGGTTTAATAGCACGAAAGATGCATTAGGCTTCAAGGCAACACGACCCATCTGTGGAAACGGGGAAGAGAGGCGGGCCGGTTGACGAGCATTTCTTAGTATCACCTAGCCTTTATGGTCCAGCGCAATTGCTTCCGATGTTGACCAGTCTCCCGCACGCGCAGCTTGCGGCGAATTGGCACTCTACAAGTCTAGATCGTCTATAAAGTTCTGAAACTTCATTCTGGCCGGCAACGAAGAACTCATAGGTTCCCAGATCTGCAGTAACTCCGGACGAACTTAAGGTGACGTTCTTTGGTTCCAAGGAGGAACGGGAAGGGACCCGACCACACTGCCAATCTCTTCACGCACTGGGTTGACGACCAGATTAGTGCCCGCTCTTTCCCGTCTCGACGGCAAAGACATAGCTGGGTCCAAACATGTTGCTGGTAAAAATCACCTGCTTGTTGTCCGGGGAAAAGCGGACGTTGGGCTCCAGACGGTAGTTGTGGCGAGACATGTTGACGAGATGCTCGGAGTGAAAGACACCCGGCTGCCAGTAGTCTGCTTGATTGATCCCCTCGCTTGGAATCAACTCCGGGTGGAACAACTCAATCCACTCCCCATCAGGGGCTTTGGCCACCTGTCCGGGATCGCCGCCGTCTCCGGTGAAGAGCTTCTCATCTTCGGTTACGTTGAAGTGGATTGACCACTCATTTCGTTGCAGATGGTAGGCGATCCGTTTGTGCGTTTCCAGGTTGTAGCCGGCGAGGAAAAAATCTTCACCCCTAGGATACTGCCAGTCGTACCAAATGGTCTGGCCGTCAAGGCCCCAGAATTCATGACCCGCAATCTCCATCGCCATCGTGCGCTTGTGGATAAGCGTGTTATGCGTCCCGTCGGTGTGGATCATCCAGATGCGATCCACCTTGTGCCAGGGGCCTTCATGGCAGTACATGAGCAGTGTTGGATCAGTGGGAGAAAACAGCATATGCCCGATCCAATCTGTGGAGTGAAACAAGGGCGTAACCTTGCCGTTCTCGAGGTTGATACTGTAAAGCACTACGGGGATGCGCGCGGCGAGACGGCGCTCCATCATCTCGCCCTTTCCCTCGGGTTGCACTAGATTGCCGGCTTGCGGGCGTGCTGCTCCCTGACCGGCAGAAGACGACGGACGGGCACGCCCGTACTCTTGCGCAGCGCCGGCTTCGGTTTCGTCGTAGGTGCCGACTCCCAGCGTCTCGTCGGCATTAACGGTGGCGATACTCGCCCGCGGAGGCAGCGTCACCAATTGCTTCACTTCTCCGCTATCCATGTCCGCCTTAAAAACAGCAGTCGCATGCGAAGCCGGATCGGACTTGGTGAAGAAGATGCTATTAGTTTTTCGACCTACTACGATTGCATGCAGCGGGGGGCCACTGGCTGGATTCGGCACCAGCAGGCTGGTCTTAAGCGTGGCCAATTCGAGCACGTGGATGCCATCCGGAGCCACGTAGATCATCAGCTTGCCGTCCGGAGAATATGCGTTGACATTGAAGTACAAACCGGAAGAGCCCGGTTCCTGAGTCAAGCGGATCACGCGGTGGCCCGTGTCTTTATCCACCCAGGAGGTTGGCGGGTCTTCTGCCCGCGCCGGGCGCAGATGGGATAACAGAAGAACGAGGATGAGGAGGAAGAAGCGGTGCATGCGGGCGCCTTGATGTCAGAACTTGAAATGTGCGGCAAACTGGTAGTCGCGCGGATTGGTGTTGCTGGCCAGTCCGGTGACGGTTCCAAAGGTGGTCGATCCTGCCGCCCAGCTTTGGCTCGGGGCGGCGAACGTCACCTTGTTCCAGGTATTCAGGCAATCCACTTCAAATACGAAGGAGGTTTCTCGCGGTAGAGAGAAACTGCGGCGTAATGAGGTGTCGAGATTCTGGGTGCCTGGGTTGTTGAGGTTCAGCGCCCGGGTGCGCGGCGCATTGCCAATCAGATACTGCGGACTGCTGGTGGGAGACACATTGGCCGGAGTGGCAAAGGCGTTCGGATCAATATACTGGATCGGCACGCAGCCCGGCCCGATGCCTAAATTGCAGGCGGTGGTTCCGTGCGGCCCGCTTCCATAGCTGCCATGAATGCGAGCATTGTTATTGCGAAAACCAGCAAAATTAGGGTTGAGATCCGGCATGCACTGCCCCTGTCCCGGGTAGTTGGTCGAAGTGCATCCGGTCCAGATAATCGCCATGGGCGTACCTGAACTATAGGTCCAGATACTGGACAATTGCCAACCGCTCGCCAAGGAGCGCACCAGAAACGAATCGTTGCCCCAGTGCCCCTTGCCGAAAGGCAACTGGTAAACGCCGAAGACGTGAAGACTTTGCGGGGTCGCGATGGTGGTGTAAGAACGGTCGATCCGGTCCTGACCCCAACTTTTGCCCCCGCCGGAGATCGCGGCCGCCGGGATGGGAAAGCCGCTGCGGAAGGTGCCATCATCCCCAAGGTTCTTGGAGTAAGTGTAGTTCAAATTGAACGTGAGTCCGTGGCTAAGACGTTGCTGCAGCGTGACCTGGACTGAGTTATAGCTGAAGTTACCTACGTTCGTGCCCCAGGTGTCGGTGACTCCACTGTACTGCGGAAACGCAACCAGCCCTTGAGCAATGGTATTGGTCGTTTTGACTGCTGCCGCATTCTGGAAAAAGGTGGGAATCGAGATTCCGGGCATAGCTGCCTGCGCTTTGGCAACGTTCGCCGGTGTTGCGGCTGAAATAAGAATCGGTTTGGTGCCGGTGGTGTCGGTGACATTGCCGAGACCCGCGAGGTATTTCGGATCCAGCTGGTTGACCCAATATCCGCGTGCGTTGGCTCCGCCACTGGTGGAATTGATTATGAAATGGCTTTGGTTACCAACGTAATTGACCGCCAGGATCATGTCTTTGGTGATCGCTCGCTCAATGCCGGCATTGTAGAAGCTGAATTCCGGGGCCCGGCCAGAGAGGTACGGATCGGCAACCGCGACTGTGCTTGCCGTCACAAAGGCGCCGGCGTTGTTTACATAGTTGCCCGTATTCAGGATCTGCGATGCGGGGCCCGGAGAAGGAGCACTCGGGTACACGTAGCCGGGACCAAAGAGGGATGAGTTCCCGCTGTTCAAGTAGAACGAGGGCCCGGCGGTGGCTCCGCTGGTCACCTCAGCCGGCCCTGTCGCGGTCACGTTAAAGCCGGTCTGCCCTGTACCCTGGTAGGCGCCGCCGCGTCCTCCGACGCCGCCGCCCTGGGAGAAGACCTCGGCAAAACCGGCCCTGATGACCATCTGGGAATTGACCGTATATGCCAGCCCGACGCGCGGGCCCCAGTTTTTCCAGTACGTGTGGACGGGCGTTGCGCATCCGCAACTCACACCGGCGCCGCCGTAATTTCCCGCGAATTGCAACTGGCCGGGCGTGCCGGTTGCTCCGTTGGTCAGATTTGGATTCAGGAAGGTCCAGCGATTCTTCACCTCGTGGTAAGGCGGCAGGTAGTCCCAGCGAAGTCCCAGATCGAGCGTCAGTTTGGGTGAGACTTTGAAGCTGTCTTCGAAATATGGAGATACGGGACGATATCGTCCGCCCAATTCACTGACGGGCTGCAATCCTATGGAGGGGGTTCCGCCGACTGCGCCGAGAAGGAAGCTGGCATACGAATAACCCGACGGTGCAGTGGCGGTGCCGGTCGAGATCGTATCGGAGTTGGCGGCGAAGTTTGCGGTGGAGTTGGCGTTGTAGGTGAGATCGAGAACTCCGGTAAAGGTGGCAGGGTTGGCGTTGTTGATCTGCTGCCATTGGATGGTGATCCCGAAAGTCATCGCGTGCCTGCCCTTCACCCACTGCAGGTTGTCGACGATGGTGAAGTTATTGGGAATCGTGAGTTGGGTAGCGATGGCATTGCTGAAGCCTGTCCAGGTCGTTTGTACGCTTGCCGGGCCGCCGGACGTGGCCGCAACGCCGCTATAGGCTGGGGTGGTCGCGAAGGTTGCCCCGGGAAACTCTTGCGAAGCCTGCCCCGCCGGCAGGTTTGAGATGCCCAGCTTCGACGGCTGGAATGCCGCCACACCTTGGGTGGCGTTATGAATGTTCTGGTAAAAGCGGGTGTAGCCGTACTTGAACTGATTGACCAGCTGGTTGCTGATGGTATAGGTGTGCTGGATATCAAAAACCTTGGGATAGATGGTGGCGAGGTCGCCGCCCACATAGGGTGGCGGGAGAAAAGGAGCGCTGTAGTTGTTAAGGTATTTGACCGTTCCCATGGCCCCGACAGTGGAGAGCCGCTGTTTGGCACTAAGGTCGAAATCTACGCGATAATCGATTACGAAGTTGTTAAATCCGCTGGGCTGCCCGCCGAGATAGTTGTTCTGGATGACGGAATTGTTGGTCGGCGCCGGCAGGAACGATTGCATCGCCTGCGCAATGGGAGAGATAGAGCCGGACGGGATCACGTTATTGGTGGGCACGCCATTTTTCATTCCTGTAAACGGCTGACGACTGCAACCGCCACCGGCACATTTGTTGGAAGCCGGGTCGTAAAGAATCGGCGGATTGGACGAACCCACACCTTGCTGTCCTCCACCGCCTACGTTGCCATTCAACTCGGTAAAGTCTCCGGATCGCATCGCCGTGGTGGGGACGGTGTACAGGGAATAAACGGCGCCCTTGGTCTCCGCGAACCGGTCATACGCGAAGAAGAAAAAGAGCTTGTGGCCGGTGCGAGGTACAGGGCCGCCGATGGACGCGGAGAGTTCGTTCTGATGTTCTGCCGGTTTGGGAGCAGGGATTGTCTGACCCGCGGCGTTCTTGGTAGTGGCCGCCTTGGCGGTAAACGACCAGGCATCGAAGATGGTGTTGCGGACGAAGTCCGACACCTGGCCGTGGTACGCGGCGCCGCCGGACTTCATGGTAAAGTTCATCGCGCCGGCGCCAGCATACTCGGCCGGCGGCATGCTGGTGACCACCTGGAATTGATCGACGGCTTCCACGCTGACCGCCTGGCCGACGAGCCGGTTGTCGCCTTGTTGACTGATGGTCTCGGCGGGCATGCCATCCAGGTAGAGCTGGCCCAGGTAATTTCCGGTGCCGCCAATGATCGGGAGACGACTGCCTCCCTGGGCGCCTGGCGTGAGTGCTCCGAAAGCCGTCGGATCGCGTTGGGAGTTGTTCATCTGCAAGGGGAGATTGGCGTAGGTTTCATTCTCCATCACCAAGCCCAGGGTCGCCGTGGACGTGTCGAGCGCTGGTGGAGCAGTCGTCACCACGACGGTCTGCGACTCCTGGCCGACCGTTAAAACCAGGTCGATATTCAATACACCGAGCGCATTGACAGTCAGCCCATCTCGTTTCAGGGTCTGAAACCCGTTCGCCGTCGCCTCCAGGGAATAACTTCCTGGAGGAAGGGGTGAGATGGTAAATAACCCCGAGGAAGAAGAAGTTCGCACCGTGGGAACGTTGCTGGCCAAGTTGACAGCCTTCACCTGGGCATTCGGAACAGCGGCTCCGGTGCTATCTGTCACCGTCCCTGAAATCGTGCCCTCTCCGGCTGTCTGCGCACGCAGCGTGAGGCATGACGCTAAAAGCATCAGACTTACCAGCTTCCACAAGTTAGATAGGTTGGCACTCAAGCAGAACGGCATACGGACCTCACTTAGATGAAGTTCGGTTAGCAGTCAGAGTCACGACATCACGAGGCCGGCCGGATTGGGCCGCTTTCTACTATCAGTCTTAGTGCATTCGATGAAGAACTATTTCCGCCGTTGGCAAGAGTTACTATAGCGGCAAGATGACTGTCAAGCAGAGCGTCCCGCTTTCCGAGACGCACAACAGGATGCTGCGCGGCAGATGCGGAACGAAATATGTGCGGATAAGTTTGGCGACATTCACCATAATCATTCAGCCGTCCCTGGCGGGACTAAATCTGTAAGCCATCGGTACCCAGCACTGCGTGCTGGGCTAAGTTCAGCCCTTCCCTGCGGGACTAGAGGAGAAGGTGGAAAGCCGAAGGCACTGCACTGATGCAAGCGGCGACAATTAAGTCACAGCCTCTCGGGTCTACCACGAACGCGAGACGCGGCTTATGAGCGTGGGGATTCCGCTCGCGGTTTCTGCTAGCATTCTTCCGTATAGAAGAAAATTGAGGGATGTGCCAAGAGTGCACTCGATCGCTCGACCTAACGTCACAAAGGCCGTGAAAGCTGCTTCGGTTATTCGCCGAACCAAAATCTTGAGTGATGGGATGAATTCCGGCGTGCGGCTTCGGTTTGCCTATCCTCGCTTCCGGCATTTTCTTTTGGCGGGTGTCGTGCTTCCGGCACTTCTTGTTTCCGGTTGCCGCAAGACCGCGCAACCCGTGACCATCACCTATCTTGATGCGGAGGGTCAGGGAATTCCTGGCGACCATCGGATGATCTCGGAGGTTTTGCAGGAGTTCACACGGGAGACAGGCATTCGCGTCAACGACCTTTCCACACCAGAGGACAACTTATCGAAACTGGATCTTGCCATGGATTTGCTCCGCAGCGGCGCCTCGTCCCCTGATATGTATAGCGTGGACACGATCTGGGCCGGCGCGATGGGTGAATACCTGATCGACCTGCAACCTTACTTTGCGTCAGAGATTTCTGCGGAGGATCGCGACCTCATCGAAAGCTACAGGATTCAGGGGAAACTTGTGGCCATGCCCTATAACCCGAATGTGGAGGTTTTGGTTTATCGGACCGACCTGCTCGCCAAGTACGGGTACAAGAGACCACCCAGAACGTGGGACGAGCTGGAGAAGATGGCGGTGCGGATCCAGGCTGGGGAGCGCGCCCAAGGCAAGAAAGATTTTTGGGGGTTTGTGTGGTCGGGCGCGATCTCATCGGAAGGCGAAGGACTGACCGGCGAAGGGCTGGAATGGCAAGCAGCGGAAGGCGGCGGCCATATCATCGAGCCCGACGGAACGGTCAGCGTGAACAACCCAAGTGTGATCCGCGCCTGGGAACGAGCCGCCCATTGGGTGGGTTGGATTTCGCCGCCGAGCGTGGTTTCTTTAACCACTACGGACGGGGAGAATAAATTCTGGGTTTCCGGCATGGCTGCGTTTGAGATGGAATGGTCGTTTACGTATGAGGTGGGCGCAGCCAATCGGCCGTTCAGCGACAAGGTTGGGGTGACCAGCCTCCCTGCCGGATCGAGGGCACGCGTCGCAGAGTTGGGATCCTACGCTTTGGGGGTCTCCCGCACTTCGGCTCATCCCGCTGAGGCCGTCCAGCTCATCCGGTTTATGCTTCGCAAGCAGGCGGAATTCAGGGCGGCTCATCGTGAGCGGCCGGGCCGGAAGCAGGAGTTCTTCGAAGTTCCGCTGGTGATGAGGACCATCTACCCCTGGTGGTGCAAGCCTGGGGAAACGGCGGGGAGCACGGTTGTTTTTCGCCCGTCGACGGTTTCGGGATCGGACTATGAGGCGGTCTCCAAAGCTTATTCGCGGGCAGTGCATTCCGTGCTGACGCGCGAATCTACCGCTCCCGCAGCGGCCGCGGGACTCGAGAAGGAGCTAGAGGCGATTATGGAGCATCACAGGGCTCAACGCGCCCGGGCTTCGGCAGGGACAGGGTCACACTGAATCCATCGAGTGCGAGCCGGGTGTTTGCCGTGAGTCATTGGACATTGGATCCTTTGGCGGAGAACTTTTCCAGCCACCAGAAACGGCGAGGAGAGGTCGCATACGCCACGGCGGCCGAAATGGTCAGTTCGATCTGTGTGCCGGCATCGGGCTCACTCCGCACCGCTAGTTCGCCGCCCGCTAGTTTCGCGCGTTCGCGCATGCCGTTCAACCCGTAATGTCCGGCGCGCCCTTTTCCGTTAAGAATGCCGGGATCGATGCCTTTTCCATCGTCCTTGATTCTTAGTTGAAATTGCCGGTCGTCATATTGGATTTGCACTTCGATTCGGTGTGCCTGCGCGTGCCGGAATGCGTTCCGTAGCGCCTCGCCTACAATCCGGTAGACTTCGTCGCGAAGGATGGGATGGAGATTCCGCGGCTTGCCTTCCACTTCTACCCGAAAGGCGGTGGTTGCCTGGTTTTCAGTGGTCGCCAGTGCTTTGCCGATAGTTCTTGCGGCTTCGGCAATGTCATTGAATTCCAAGGTGGACGAGCGTAATCCCTGAACAGCGTCACGGCCTTCGTTGATCGCATCTTCCGCCTGATCGAGTGCGCCTTCGAGCCTTTTGCGCGCTTCTTCTGGACGCCCCGGCAGTAAGTACATCGCCGACTGGAATTGAAGCAGCAGTCCGTAAAAACTCTGCAGCAGCGTATCGTGCAGGTCGCGCGCGATGCGTGTCCGTTCGCTGACACGTTCTTCCACGCGCACGTTCAGGAATTTCCGGTATATGGTCCAGGCAAAAAACGTGGCGATGAGAAAGGTGTATATGGCAGTAGCGGGGACCAAAATCAGTATTCGGTTTTGTACGCTTTCCATGTTGGAGTGAGAGCGCGCGAGTTCTTCCGCGAAGTTTTGATCGACGATTTTCACCAGCGCCGAAGCTTCGTTCTCGAATGGGTTGAATTTTTCATCGATGCGAAAGCCAATCGCACTCCAGTCGCCTGAGGAGGCCAGGCCCGCGGTTGAGTCCAGCTGCGAGGGCAGACCAATTTCAATGGCATCGAGCGTCGGCAGTAGTTGCGGATCTATTTTGTCCGTGGATGATAAAGGTGTGAGAGCGCTTTTTGTTTGTCGAACTTGCTCGAGGAGGATGCCGCGTGCGGCCTCAGTCGTTGTTTTTAGACCCGATGCATCTTTTGACTGTGCCAGTTCGCCTAATCTTTCGTGAAATGCGGATAGATCCCCTTGCAGGCGGAGGACTGCCGCCATCTGTGCACTGACACGCGAAACTCGCTCTGCTTGCAGGCGCCCGATATGAAATTGCCAGATGAGGAGCCCGTTTCCTCCCACGATCAGTCCGACCAGCAGAAAAAAGGTCAGCTTCGCACCCGGATAGAGGTCTAGTCTCTTCGCTTCCATTAGCTTCATTTGAACTTGCTTATCCTATTTCGATGCTGAGTCGCAGGGCTTTTAGTGTGAGGACTGCTATCCGCTGGGAGTTGCTGGTAAAAGCTATTAGGGGGCCTTTGGGGCGTAAAAAAAGGGGATTCTGAGCCTGCGTAGCGATGGGATTCTGTTGGACCGCAGATGTCTCCACTGCGCTGCCGGGGATTTCTTGTTGAGTATAGTGGCGTGGTGAGGCGCGTGCGGCTCTCTTTGCGGAGAGCCGCATCCGTGATTGTTGCTCGCTTTGCTAGGTAGGAAATCCGGGTATGCTCCGGTTGAAGAGCAGAAAACATTTTCCCGAAAGGTCCGTAGAACTGCAGGTCCCTCGGCTTCGCTCCTAATGAACAACCGTACCCTGGACCGACCAAAAGCGTTGGAGGGGCTTCGCCCGGCTTTTTCGGCCCACGTACGCTGGTGCGAACATGGGGCACCCATCGAGTGCGCGGCGGCCGGTACTGTTCATTGCTCCCTAAACTTGCCGCAGGCAAGTCGGCTCCTCGGGATGACATGGGGAAGGCGGCGCTTCCATCGGGAATCGGTTATTGGGATGGAGAGAGGACAAAGGGAGCGTGACGCTTCCATGGAGAGTGGCCGTTGGACGAAAGGGGATTTTCATCACCTTGGTGGCCGCGGGCCTATGGGCTCTCCGGTCCTAATGCACAACCGTACCCTGGACCGACCCAAAAGCGTTGGAGGGGCTTTGCCCGGCTTTTTCGGCCCACGTACGCTGGTGCGAACATGGGGCACCCTTCGAGTGCGCGGTGGTCCGTACTGTTGATTCCACCCTGAACTGGCCGCAGGATAGTCGGCTCCTCCTAATGAACAACCGTAAACTGGACCGACTAAAAGCGTTCGATGGGCTTCGCCCGGCTTTTTCGGCCCACGTACGCTGGTGCGAACATGGGGCACCCGTCGAGTGCGCGGCGGCCCGTGCTGTTGATTCCACCCTTACGTGGCCTTAGGCTAGTCGGCTCCTCGAGACTAGAAATTGGTTGCTATCCGTGAAAAGTCGGCGCTTTCCCGGAATTGGGTCGGCTTGGAGTACAGTTAATGCCGTGCCATGAGTCCAGTTGAACCAGGAAAGCTCAGTCGACGTGACGCTCTCAAATTGCCCGCCATGGCCGCGGCGTTTGGAATGCTTCCCCATTCCGCCAGGGCGACGGGCCCTTTGGATGAGGCAGACCCCGAAGGGACGAAGATCGCTGTCAAACTCACCGTCCGGCATACTACGGACGAAGAGCTCCTGTTCCTGAAACAAATCGGGCTGCGCTGGCTGCACGCTGACTTTGGGGACGAGGCATCATACGATTTCATCAAAGCTACGCAGGACCGATTCGCTCAGTATGGCCTGAAAATCGATTGCGCTCTGATGGAGATGTACCGGTCGCAGAGAATCCAACTGGGCGAGCCCGGGCGGGACGAGGATATCGAGAAGTTCAATACCTTCCTCACCGATTGCGGGCGTTTGGGGATTCGCACGTCTCATATCGATTTCCATCCCGGAAATACCTACACCACCAAGATGATCACCACGGCGCGCGGGTATAGCGCACGCGAGTTCAGCGTGACGGACTTCCGGGAAAAGGTCGAGAAGCGGATGTTTGCCCGCGACTACTCCGCTGAGGACATCTGGGCAAATTATGGATATTTTCTGGACGCGGTTCTGCCCGTCGCGGAGAAGGCCGGCATCAAGTTAGCCCATCACCCGGATGATCCTCCGATTACCCCGATGAATGGAGTGGCCAAGGTTTTCATCAACTACGCCGGGTATAAACATGCCGAGGATGTCGTCTCCAAGGGGAGTAAGAACTGGGGCCTCTGCCTGTGCCTGGGTACCTGGCTCGAAGGCGGCGATACCATGGGGAAGGATGCGGCGTCGATGATCCGGGAGTTCGGGCGGCGGGACAAGCTGTTCACGATTCACTTTCGCAATGTGAGTTCCCCGCTGCCACGATTCCATGAGACATTTCAAGATGATGGCTATCAGGACATGTACCTTCTCATGAAGGCCCTGCGCGAAGTCCGCAGCACGGCGTCGCTGATCCCTGATCATTATCCGGGTATTGTTAGCGATAGCAATCTGCGGATCGATAACGCCTATATGGTTTCTGCGATGCGGCAAATGCTGCGACGCGCGTATGAGGAAGTCGGTTGAGTCGCGGGTGATAATTAATTCCTCTTCACTCGTGGTGAAGGAAACCGGCTCCGTATAGACTTGTTCTGTTTCTGGAAGTGGACGGAGTTCCCATGTCGACACAACCCTTGGAATCGGTCCCGGCACCTTTGATTGCGCCCGAAGTGGCCCAACATCGGCCGTTAATCGCGTGGTCCAGCTTCTTTTTCGCGTTGCTTCAGAGCATCTGCGCATCCATCGTTGCGATTAATGGGTTGCGGCTTGCGATCGGCATTGGAGCGTTTGCGTTGAGTACAGGGGCGGGTGCAGCGATGGTTGCTTTTCATGCCGATGCGATTCGCATCCCGATGATCGTGATTGCAGTCCTTGGTTCGTTGCTGAATTTTGCGATCCTGATGCATGTTCGCTACCTTCGCAGGCGGCCTGCGTCGCAGTGGCGACAGAAGCCTCTGACTCCGCAGCAGAAGCGCGCGGAAGTTACACAGCTGGTTTTGTCTGTGGCCACGCTCGCTCTTGTGGTGTTGGAAGAAAGCCTGCATCTGCATCTTCACCATTCGCTGTAAGGGACCGTAACGGCTGACTCGATCTACAGCTTGAAGAGTTCGCGCAGGCGACGGGTCTGGGCACGGCTCACCGGGATTTCGGTCTGCTTGCGATCGTCCATGCGCAGTTGATAGCTGCTCTTGAACCAGGGCACGACTTCCTTGATGTGGTTGATGTTCACCACGAAGGAACGATGGGCTCTCCAGAATAAGGTGGGATCGAGGAGCTCCAACAACTCTTCGATTGTCCGGCACTTGGAATGGCCTTCCAGGGTTGGGGTCACGACGGAGATGATTCCCTCCTCTATCGCGGCGAAACAGACTTCTTTCTGGTCCACCAGGAAGAGGCGGTTGTGGGCTTGCAGAACGATCTTGCCGCTGCGGGAACGGGCTCCTACTTGTTGCTGTTCAATCAGCCGTAGCAACGCATCGAGACGCGCGGCTCCGTTTTCCGGCAGGGGCTCGGTTTCCTGCTGATGCACTTCCTGCAAGCGGCTGCGGGCGCGGTCGAGCGCTTGCAGTAGGCGGCCACGGTCAAAAGGCTTCAGGAGATAGTCAATGGCGTTGACGTCGAAAGCGCGCACCGCATATTGATCGAAGGCGGTGGCAAAAATGATCTGCGGCATGCGGTCGGCATCGTCCCGCTCCAGCAACTTCTTGAGCACGGCAAAGCCGTCCAAGCCAGGCATCTGCACGTCGAGAAATACTACATCCGGATGATGGGAACGAATCAGGTCGACCGCCTCAATGCCGTTCTGGCCCTGGGCGACGACCTCCACTCCGCCGACGGAGTCTAAGAGGTATTTGAGTTCTTCGCGCGCAAGCCGTTCGTCGTCGACGATCAGCGCAGTCATCGTGATGGGATTGGCGTTCAGGATTGGAAGGCACGCAACCGCGACGGCATGTTATCCGCAGCCAGGCTATGGCCGCAATAGACGCAGTAAAGGTCAGTCACGCGGACTCCGCGGTAGCAGTTTCCGCAGGCCGCGGAGACCTGGTAGGCGCACTGTGGGCAAAAATGGAACTCGGCGTGGATGCCGGAGCCGCAGGAGGGGCAAAGCGCAACCACAGGCTCGCGGAGCAGGAAATAAAGCACCGATCCGATGCCGCCGGGCATGGCCAGGCAAATGATCACCCAGGTCCGGGTACTCATGTTGCGGCGCGGCGCATCGCGGCTCACGTACCCAACCATCAGCACGTATAACGCGGCCAGGGCGCTCCAGGACAGTGCGAAGTAAAACCGAACTCCTATGGGAGCAGCGACCGGGCGAGCTCTGTAGGCGACGCGGTACGCGGGCAGGATGACCCAGTACAGGTACTGCATGAAGACAAACGCCAGCGAAGCCACGGCGATCGACCAGCGCGGGATAAGCTTCACTTCTTCCGTGATGGAGGAAGTGGCTTGGGCGTTGTGTAGCTTACTCGTCATCTCTCAGTGGGCGGAAAGGTCTCAAAACCGCGGCGGTCGTGCTGCACGTTGTGTTGCCCTCTCCATACGGCTATGAGCGCCGCCAGCATGGCCACCAGAAGCATCGCGATCAGGAACGCGAGCTCGGCGTGTAAATCAAACACACGCTCTTCGCCCAACAGGTCTTCCACACCACTCCAGATGGCGGGCGCCAACAGCACGAGCAAAGACAGAAAACCCACGAGCGCAAGGCCGACGCTGTGACGCTGACGCTGGCGCCGCTCCTGGGTGGAGATGACCTCGTCGCGTACCCTCAGGCGCGTCTTTTGCGCCAGGCGGAGGTTGGCATCGTAATCGGGGTGAGCAATCGAGCGCGCCGCGTCCATGGGGCGCCCATGCGCCTCCCCTGTACGGGTTACGTTCATCTGGCTTCTCCCTCCCCGGCGGCACGAATGCGAGGTTTCAGGGCAGAGAGGCCGCGGTAGAGCCGCGATTTTACGGTGGAGAGCGGGGAATGTGTGACTTGGGCAATTTCTTCGAGCGATAGCTCTTCGTGGAAGCGGAGCACCAGCACTTCCCGGTGGAGCGGCTCCAACGTCAGCAGGGCCTCGGCTACCCGCTGCCCGTTCTCCGCGGTCTGATACATCTCGAATGGGGACTTGTCCTCGGCGGCCACGTCGAAGGAGCGGCCGTCGTCGCCGGCTTCGCGCATTGCTTCGAGGCTGCTCATGGTGCGCTTGCGCCGCACGTCGATCACCAGGTTGCGCGCGATGGTGAAGAGCCAGGTATCGAAGCGCGATTTGCCGTTGAACTGGTCGCCGCGCTTCAGAACCCGCATCCAGGTCTCCTGAAATATGTCTTCGGCCGTATCCCGGTTTCCGGTGAGATAGAGGAGGTACCGCAGCAGGCGGTGCTGATATTGGACGATCAGTTGATCGAGCAACTCCGGATCGTGGCGCTTGAGTCCCTGAGCAACGAGGGAATTTTCAGTGCACGATGAATCAGCGACGGTCAACGAGGCGGTACTCATTTCACCCTCAGAGACGTGGGGGGCCTCCCCAAAGACGCCTTGGGTGACGACTTTCCTGAGTTTATCTGCGAGGACCATGCCCCTCCGGGTGCTTACAAGGATATAGCAATTAGGCTCCGGAGGCTATCGGCAGTGGCGAGAGTCTAAACTTGTAGATATGGAGATTTTGTTCGGCCTGCATCCCGTCGAGGAAGCGTTGCGCTCCGGGACACGGAAATTCGACCACATTTGCATCGCCCGGGAGCGCCAGGATGCGCGGCTGGAGAAGCTGATCCAGGCCTGCCGGGATGCCGGGGTTAAGGTTCGTCTTGACACCCGCGACCAACTGACGAAGCTGGCTCGTACCGAAGCCCACCAAGGGGTGGTGGCGATCGTGAAGGCACGGCAGTTCCTGGACGTGGACGACCTGCTTACGGAGGCCAAGCAAAACCGGCTGCTGCTGGCTCTGGATGGGGTGGAAGATCCCCAGAACCTGGGGGCCCTGCTGCGTACGGCTGAGGGCGCAGGGGTGGACGGGGTGGTGGTTACGGAGCGGCGGTCGGCACCGCTCAGCCCGGTTGCGGTGAAGGCTTCGGCCGGGGCGGCGGAGCACGTGAAGATCGCCCGGGTGGTGAACCTGGTGCGCACTTTGGAAGAGCTGAAACGGCGTGACCTTTGGATCATCGGCCTGGATGAGCGCGGCGCTATGAATTACGACCAGTTCGACTTTTCTGTGGGTTGTGTTCTGGTGTTGGGGCGGGAGGGCGCGGGTTTGCACGATCTGACGCGGCGGACTTGCGACCACCTGCTGCGGATTCCTATGGCAGGCCGGGTGGAGTCGCTCAATGTGAGCGCGGCCGGCGCGGTGGTGCTCTACGAGGCAGCACGGCAGCGACGCAACCGCTTAAACGGCAGCCATCCAGCGCCTTCTGTGACGCCGGGGAAGAAGCAAAAGGGTCTGGGCTCATGAGGTTTTTGTGGTTTGGCGCCGTGGCAGTGTTGTTCTTGGCCGGTTTTGGCTCGGCGCAAACGGTTGTTTTTTCCCGGTCTGATACGGATGCGGTTACCCCGGCGAAGGCGGCGGCGACACCGGCACTGCAGGTGAGCGATGCGGAACGGGGGGCAATTACGTTCCTGTCCTACGATCTGGATGTGCATCTGCAACCCAGGGATCATGCCATGGCGGTGCGGGCGCGGGTCCAGGTGCGGAACGACTCGGCGGCTCCGCTGGCCCGGCTGGCGGTGCAGGTTTCTTCGAGCTTGCGGTGGACGCATGTGCGGGTGGGGGATGCTCCGGCGGTTTTTTCCCAGCGATGGGTCGACAGCGATATCGACCATACCGGGGCGCTGCAGGAGGCGGTTATTTCCCTGCCCCAGCCACTGGCTCCGCAACAGACAGTTGCCCTGGATCTCACATATGAGGGGACGGCCGGGCTTTCGGCTGCGCGGCTGGAGCGAATTGGGACACCGGTCGAGATGGCGGAAGCTTCGGATTGGGACCGGGTCTCTGAGGAGTTTGTCGGGCTGCGCGGGTTGGGCGATGTTGCGTGGTATCCGCTGGCGTCGGTGCCGGTGGCGTTGGGAGACGGGGCTAAATTCTTTACCGAAACGGCAGCCGAACGGCAACGCCAGAGCCAAGCCACGGTGGCGATGCGGGTCACGGAGGAGTTTTATGGGGATGCTCCTAACCTGGCGGTGCTGGATGGGGAGACTTTGGTGGTGACTCCTAGTTCTATGCCCACGGCTTCGGTGCCGGGAATCGTGAGCTGCGAGTTCCCTGCCACCCGGTTGGGGTTTGCTTCTCCCAGTTTGTTTCTTTTAACGCGCACGGCTCGTTCGGGCAGCGGAGTTCAGGTGTTTGCGCGCAGTGAGAATGTGGAGTTCGCGGGGGCGTACATGGCAGCGGCTGCTCTGGTGGCTCCGCTTGTGGAACGCTGGCTGGGGACGGAGCCGCACGGTCCACTGAAGATCGTTGATCTGCCGGAGGCGGGCGATGCTCCGTTTGAAGATGGCAGCGTGCTGTTTACGAACGTCGAGAGCAGCGAACCGGGGAAGCTGACCGATGTTCTTGTCCATTCGCTTACGCACGTTTATTTTCGGTCGCCGTATGCGTGGTTGCAGGAGGGTGTGCCGTCGTTCCTTGGGTCCCTGTGGATGGAGCAGAAGCGGGGCCGCGATAGTGCTATCCAGCAATTGGATAATACTCGCGGTGCGTTATCGCTGGCCGAACCGGCTGAGCAGACTTTGGTTATGGCGAGAGATCCGGTGTATTACCGTACCAAGGCGACTTATGTTTTCTGGATGCTGCGCGACTTGGCCGGAGATGATGCGTTGGGGCGTGCCCTGCGCGAATATCAAGCGGGATCGGATACGGCGGGAACGGGATTCGAGCAGGTGCTGGCGCGGGTTAGCGGGCGGGATATGAAGTGGTTCTTCGAGAATTGGGTTTACCACGACCGCGGGCTTCCTGATTTTTCGATCGCCGGGGTGTATCCGAACAAGGCCAGCGTGCCGGGTTCTTATATTGTATCCGTGGATGTGGCTAATAGCGGCACGGCTGAGGCGCTGGTCCCGGTGTCGGTTTCTTCGGCCACTACCACTGTGGTGGAGCGGCTGCGAGTCCCGGCGAAGTCGAGCGTTAGCCATCGGTTTTTGCTGCAGGGTGAGTTGTCTCAGGTGGCGGTGAATGATGGCACGGTTCCTGAGGTGGAGGCTAGTGTTCATCGGCAGACGTTCACTGCGGCTCCGGCTTCGGAGTAGAGAAAACATTTCCAGGAGAGGTCCGCTGAAGTGCAGGTCCCTCCCTTCGGTCGGGATGACAAAGGGGAGGGTGGTGCTTCCATTGGGCATTGGTTAGTGGGATCGAGAGTGCCCGGCTTGGACGTGCCGGTGCCGGGTACCCCGGGTCCACGGGATCGCGGAGTCGTTCAGCCGTCCCTGGCGGGACTTAGTCAGTTAGCTGGCGGTACCCAGCACTGCGTGCTGGGCTAAGTTCAGCCCGTCCCTGCGGGACTCGACGGGGGGTGGAAAACCTGCACTGTTCATTCCACCCTTAACTCACCGCCAGCAAGTCACTTGCTTCTCTTAATGAACAACTGTGCCCGGAACGACTAAAAGCGTTGGATGGGGCTTCGCCCGGCTTTTTCGGCCCACGTTAGCTGGTGCGAACATGGGGCACCCGTCAAGGTTTGTTTGGCCCGGCACTGTTCATTCCACCCTTAACTTACCGCCAGCAAGTCACTTGCTTCTCCTAATGGACAACTGTGCCCGGAACGGCTAAAAGCGTTGGATGGGGCTTCGCCCGGCTTTTTCGGCCCACGTACGCTGGTGCGAACATGGGGCACCCGTCAAGGTTTGTTTGGCCCTGCACTGTTCATTCCACCCTAACTGGCCGCCAGCAAGTCACTTGCTTCTCCTAATGAACAACCTACCCGGAACGACTAAAAGCGTTTGATGGGCTTCGCCCGGCTTTTTCGGCCCACGTACGCTGGTGCGAACATGGGGCACCCGTCCAGTACGCGGTGGCCCGCACTGTTCATTGCTCCTTTAACTTGCCCGCAGGGCAGGTCAGTTCTCTACTTGGTCGGCGGGTTTTACTTCGGGGTGGTCTAGGGTGCCGGTTATTGCTACTGGGTCGGTTGCTGAGCCGCCTTTTAGGTCGAGTTCGCGGGCGAAGGAGATTGTTCCTGAAAGGGGAATGGCGTCGCGGCCGTGGGCTAGGAGGCTGTGGGTTATTTTGATGGTGCTGTCGGCAATTAGGGCTTCCGCAGTCCATTGATCGAAATGAACAAAGGGCTGGACAGCTACAGGCAGCGGTTCTTCGTCCGCGGCTAAGCCTCCTTTCGTCCAGTTCCAGCGCAATGTGCCGGTGGCTGAACGGGCCAGATCTTGTGGGTCGAAGCCCGCCAAGTGTAGGTCGCCGGATAAATTGGCCACTCCGCTGCCCCAACGCTCGTCGAAGATGGCCGCCAAGGCACTGGGTGCAGCGTTGGTAAGTTGCATATCCAGTTGATAGTCAGGCTCGTCCCCCGATGCATTGACCAGCCCGGCAAGATGCAGAGTACCGTTCGCCAGACGGCCGTTGAGGGATCGTATCTTGATCGAGTTGGGACCAATGTCAAGGGCGCCGATGGCGTCATGCACTACCAGCTTGCCCGCCGAGAGGGCACTGATTTGCAGGGTGCCGGAGAGATCGGGCCATTTCACGGAATGGCGGTCAATACGATCGATAAGCTGGCGCAGAAGCTCGCCACCTTGGCTCGTACCTAACAACGTGGACTGAAGGGCACCCAGATCGAGCGTCGGAGCCGACAAGGAGAAATGCCCCGGACACGGCGCTCCGGCGGTGCAAAGCGTGGGGTATTCCAAGGTTCCCTGGGCCTCGAGCTTCCCATAACTGATGGTTGCGTTCGTCCAGGCGGTCTGGCTGGGGCTGAGGACTCCCTGAGCCGACAGAATGCGCAGCGGCTGGGATAAATAGGGGGTGGACAGTTCGGCGTTGCGGACCGCGATGCTCCCTTCCGCAGTGGAAGAGGCGATCGGATTGTCCGAGTCCGGGACGGGCAGTAGCCACTTGCCACGCAGATCAAGATCCAGAGTGGCGGTGCCGGCGCCGGCCAGCGCGATCCGGGCTGTCTGCAATAGACCAAAAGCGCGGTTGAAAGCCTGCAGACGGGTCAGGCTGCTGAGGCCGCTTAGGTGGAGATCAAAGCCTGCAGGAGTGAATCGACCGTCCAGGGTTATCGCAGAGGACGCTCCCATGGCCAGCCGCACTGGCTGCAGCAGCAGCTCCGGGCCGTCGCACCTGAGCCTCACCGGGGCCAGAACGAATGGTCTGGAGGAATCGCTCGGCGTGAGGCTCAGTGAATCAAGCGCCATTTGGCCCACAACCTGCGGCGGGCCACCCCTCTGGGCTGTGTATTGAAAATGGCCATTGAGCGCCCCGGCGGCCTTGACCCCGGCGCCCAGGCTGCTCCGCACCTCCTGTAAGGCGGTGAGCACGGCGGCCGCGGGCAGGCGATGAATTTCTAGCTTCAGGTTTGCCTGCGGCTCGGTTTGTACCTCCTGTATATCTCCGGATAGCAGCAGGCCTCCGTCGCCTACTGGCGCGGAACAGGACACCTCGTCGAGGGATCTCGCTTCTTTGTGAAAGAGCGCCCGGCATGAGGCGGCAACATCCAGGGGGTGCACGGGGGAAAATTCGGAGCGGTGCAGGCCGGCGATCTTCAAGCGGGCGTTGATCTGGGCCAGATTGGCGGTTCCACTGACGTCGCCTTCCAGGTTGAGAGCGCCGCGCCAGTCGATGTCGTGGCCGAGGGTGAGGCGGCTGAGCTGGCCCAGGGGTGCTCCGCTCCACTCGACCTTAAGCTTCAGCGGCATCTCGCCCAGCATGGCGGCCCGATGCAAGGTGCCGTCGATGCGGAGCACGCCGGTGTCGGCCAGGGAGAGATTGAGATCGGTGCGGACTGGCTGCGCCCGCAAATGGAGCTCCCAGTCATTGCCCGCATCGAGGGAGATGGAGAGATCGGAATTCAGGAACGAGAGCGGCATTTTCTCGTTGTCCTGTTTGAAATTGATACGGGCGTTTTCCGCCTCGATATAAGGGAAGCGCGGCGCACTACCGGCATAACGCTGACCGGTGGGGGCGTTGGGGATGTGGGCTGCCTGAATCAAAATCGAGGCGAGGTTCCAACTGCCGTTGCGCTGACGGGCCAGGTTCAGACTGGCGTCGTCGAAATGGATGCGGGAAACTTCGAGCCGGCCGCGCCACAAGGACATGATCCGCAGGTAGGCCACCACGCTGCCGGAATGAAGGATGGGCTCGGCGCCAAACTTCGGGTCTTCTTCTACGGAGAAGCCGGAGAATTCAAAGCCGGGCAGGGGCAGCAGGCGCAGCTTTACGGAGGAGATATGTACTTGCCGCCCGATGCTGCGGCTGATGTTTTCTGCGATCCGGTGCTGATAGCGGTTGAGGTTTACCAGGGGTGGCAGAACAAAGGCCACGATCGCCAGGAAGAGCGCTGCCAGAAGGATCCAGCGCCGGAGCGAAGGACGCTTCGCTTCGCCCCCCATCCTAAGTGACCAGATGAAACGTTCGGCGCCAGCGGGTCTGGTCGAAGAAGTGAATGATCACGTGGAAATAGAACGAGATCTTGTCGCCTAACCCCTCTTTTTCGTACTGGTTGTCCGGTTCGATGAACGACCAGTAGACGAACAGGGGACGACCCACGATATTGGCGCGCGGTACAAAGCCCCAATAGCGCCCGTCGAGGCTGACGGTGCGGTTATCGCCCATGGCGAAGTAGCGGCCGGGCGGAACGACCAGGTCTTCTCCCTGGATGTAATTCGGCAGCTCGGCAGCCCAGGTGGGCGTTACGTCTCCACTCTGCGAGGGCTGGACGGCGGGGAAATCATCGCGGTAGGGGAAATAGTTGCCGTAGTCCGGCATGGCGGCTAGGGGTTCTTTCTGCGGCTGCCCGTTGAGAAAAACTACGCCGTTGCGCAGGTGAATACGATCGCCGGGGATACCAATTACCCGCTTCACCAGGTAGAGGTCCGGTTCGCCGGGCTTGAAAAAGACGATGATGTCGCCGCGGCGCACATTGCGGTAATAGATAAAGGGAGCCCAAGCAGTGGGCGGGGCGAGCGTGGTCCGGTCCACCAATACGTGGTCGCCTACCAGCAGAGTCTTTTCCATCGACGAGGATGGGATCTCAAAGTTCTGGAAGATGAAGGTGAGTGCGAAAAGCCCGATGACGAGCACAGTGCAGATGGAGGCAAATGCTTCCAGAGGGGTCTCTTCGTTTGCCTTTTCGGTTTTAATTTCGGTTTCCGTGGCTTCCATGCTCAGTGAATGACCCGGAACATCCGGCTCCATCGTGCGAAGTCCATGACGGTGTCCAGTGGGCTCTTCTCGTGTCCGAGTCTATCATCCGGCAAGGTGTTGGTATCGGTCGCCGAGGGCTGGTGGAGGGAGAAGTAAATGAGGAACGGGAGGCCGACCACATTGGCACGAGGGACGAAACCCCAGTAGCGGCTGTCTCGGCTGTGATTGCGGTTGTCGCCGAGGACGAAGTAGAGGCCTGGGGGCACTACCAGTTCCCCATTCCTGACATCGCTACGCATTTGTATCCACCAGTGGGTGTCGACGCCTGGATCGGTGTAGAGCTTGGCGGGGAATTGATCGCGGAAATTGTCTTGATACGCACCTTCAAAGATGGCGAAGGGCTCGTCCTGCTTCTTCCCATTGACGAATACGCGGCCATTTTGCAGACGGATGCGGTCCCCGGGAACCCCCACCACGCGCTTGACCACGTGATCGGACGGGTCGAGCGGGAAATGGAATACGACTACGTCACCCCGGTTCACGGGCTGGTAAGGCAGCAGCCAATGCCAGGAGCCCGGCGATCCGAAGACAGCCTTGTTGACCATTAGAAAGTCACCCACCAACAGAGTCCGCTCCATCGATTCAGAGGGAATGCGAAAGGGCTGGACCACAAAGGTGAGGACAAAGAGGGCGATGACGATGATCGATAACAGGGAGCGGAAAGTGTCGAGCAGGTTGGGGAAGATGAGGTGGGTATGACTGACCGCCGATTTCTTCACGGCGGGGGCGGTGATGACGACCGGTTCTTCGGTCGCGACCCGGAAGAAGTCCGCTGGGGGTTGGGTACTCAAGAACCGCTACCTTCTGCGATGGGTTCTCGGGGCGCGACCTGCTTTCTCAGCTTTTCGAACGCCCGGCGGGCTGCTTCCTGCTCCGCACGCTTTTTGGTGGTCCCTACCCCGCGCGCTAGTGGTTTGGGGCTGGTGCCCGCAGCCACTCTTACTTCCACCAGGAAGCGCTTACGGTGATCGGGCCCGACTTCAGCCTTGAGGACGTATTTGGGCGGCCCAGTCTTCTGCGACTGCAGTAGCTCCTGCAGTGCGGTTTTGTGGTCGCCTAGAGAGACGCCGAGATCGAGCGAATGGCGCAGATCGTTTACGTAGGGCTCCACTACGTGCTGCAGGACGAAAGTCTCGACCGAAGCGAGGCCGCCGTCTAGGTAGAGCGCGGCAATCACGGCTTCGACGCAATTTGCCAGCAAGGTAGATTTCTTCCTGCCTCCCCCTCGTTCCTCTCCCCGCCCCAGCCGCAGATAAGTGCCCAGGTCGAGTGCCGTGGCTACCTGCGCCAGATGACGCCGGCTCACGAGGCTGGCGCGGAGACGGGTCCACTCGCCTTCATGCAGATCGGGAAAGCGGCGGAAGAGGATTTCGGCGACTACCAGGCCCAGGACGGCGTCGCCGAGAAACTCCAGTTGCTCGTTATCTTCTTCGCGCGAGGTGCCACCCTCTAAAGTCTGCTCGTACGCTAGCGAACTATGGGTCAACGCCTTCACGAGCAACTGCGGATCGCGGAAGGTGTATCCCAAGGTGGCCTGGAGCGCGTCGGGGGGTGGCTGCGTCATCGGGTTTGTTGCCTATCTTCTACTGTATTGCATAGCGGGAGAGATCGCAGGCGGATTAACACCATGGTGGCAGACGAAGTAAATGAAAGGGTGGCTAAGGAACCTCGTCCTCGTTCCATACCCTCCACCATCGTGTCAGAACAGGTTCGGGCACCTTCAATGCGGAGTGTTTTCGGGCGCCGCGTCTTCGTCCCCTGCCGGCTCGGTGTGGACCTGCTGCGGTACCGCATAGGGCTGTTTTAGACCTTTCTCCGCCGCCATCCGGGTATCGGCTTGACCGTCGCGAACAGTGAGCGCTGCCCGATACTCGTTCACGGCTTGGTCCCGCTGGTCTTGGATGTCGTAGATGCGGCCCAGATAGATGTGCGACCAAGCCAGCATACGGGGATCTTTGGAAAGACGGATGGTCTCTTCGAAATCGTGTTGCGCAACGGGAACATCACGCTGCATGATCGCTACGCGGGCCAGGATGAAATTGGCTCTTGCCGGATCGCCGGACTTGTCGGTAACGGACTGCTGGGCCAGCGCCCCCGCGCCCGTTGTGTCCCCCTTCATCAATTTCATCTCTGCCAGGTCGAGCCCCTTAAGCTCCCTTGGCGAGCGGCTAAGAATGTCCGCGGATTTCTCCTGGTTAAAGGCGATGTGTTTCACCCGGTTCGACTCCGCAGTCACATCCATCCCGTAGACCATTTCGCCGATGCTTTCTTTGAAGCTCTGCGGCTGCCTCTCGAAAGCGGCGAAGGCAGTGTAGAAGTATTCCGTGAGCACATATCCCTCTGCCATGGCCTCCTGGACGGCATGGCGACGGACGGCTTCCGCTGCCTCGACCGAAGCATTGTGCTGGTGAGTGGCCGATTCCAGGTCAGCGCGCCGGATATCGGAGGGAATTTTGTAGATGGTCACGCCGGTGTCCATGGTGCGGGCCTCGACTGCTCGGATCATGCACTCGACGGTTAACGCAACCACATCGCTGCGGTAGGTGTAATCCAAAGGCGCATCGCGCACGATCTTGAGAAAAGGAAGAAGGCGGTCAAGCGCGGTGGCGCGTGCGTATAACAGTGGTTCGATCTGGTAATGAAGGTAGGCGTGGCGAACCTCGCGCATATGGATGGTTCCATTCACGGGCGACACCACGACCACATAATCGGCTCCGTAAATGCGGGCGTTCGTCTGGGCCGGGTCCAGCAGCGGCTCGACGACTACCAGGAAGCGCCTTCCGTTGAAGGTGCCAACGGGCGTCTTGAGGTAGATGCCCGTGTCGTCGATCATTTTGGTGAGCGAATCGTGCAGCTCTGCCAGCTGTTTGTCGTATAGCGGTCGAAAGTGCACCCAGATGACGTGAAGGTCAGCGAGCCGCGTAAAGCTGCGCAGCAGAGGGAGGATGTTCTCCACGCCGCTTGCATCCGGCGGAAGGTCGGCGCCCTCAGCGTTCGGCGTGAGGTCGGGCGGGGGGGTGACGTAGAGGGCCAACGAGATGTACTGCGCCAAGTCGGAACCGGTATTCGAGAGGCGATGCTGATCGATAAATGCACAAATCTGCTCATGAGCCTCGCGGGCATCGGCGGAGGCCTGAAGCGCCTGATTGACTTGGTCCCGCACCTCCCGGCGAATTGGATCTGAGGCTGCCAGGCCCTGGTCGTATCCGCACGAATTCAGGGCTACGGCAATATCGAAAAGTGCTTCGCTATTTTGGAGGCTGACTTCGGGTCCCGTGGTATCCGCCAGAACGGGAGCTTTCGCCGGAGGAACAATGGAATTTTGGGGAATCTGAGCAAGGGCGGCCGAGACGCCCATCGTAATCAACAAGGCGAACGATGCGGTGATCACCCGATAGGAAATAGTGGACGGCTTGCCTTGACACTGCATAGATGCGGCGATTGACCCTCCTCAAGTCTATGCATTCACAGGAGGCAGGGTCAAACGGGTGTCCAGGGATCCTGGGAGGGCGACATTCGCTCCTTCGCTGCTTCTGTTAGTTTTGGGCGGGGCAGGGCAAGGACGTCGTTTTTCGAAGTTTTTACGGCACGACTGAACGGGTTAGAGACTTCGTTTTGTTGCGGCACCGGCTGTGGCAGGGGCTAAAGAGGGTGTGTGGGAACACGAACCGGAATTGAAGGACCAAACTAAACTTGACCGGTGCCCCACGTTCACCTCAGCGTACGTGGGCCGAGATGAACTCTTCCAATGCTTTCACTCTATGATTGAAATCGTTTGAGGGGCTTCGCCCGTCTTTTTCGGCCCACGTTAGCTGCGCGAACATGGGGCACCCGTCAGGTTTTGTTTGGTCCTTTCGTTCCGGTTCGCGCGCAGACTGCGTTGCTGTAGTTCTCACACACCTTCTAAAGCCCATGCGATGTTCAAACATCTGTGGCCCGACTCAAGTCGTGCCTTGATACAAAAGGTGAATTTTTACGGCAGCTTCAGGAGACGGGGTTTTTGTGCAGCTCTAGCCGCGGACCGAGACCCCGGAGAAGGAAAGCACAACGGTGCCCCGGACCGGTTGCCCGAAAATTTGGGCGGGGGCAAAGACGCTGAAAAGAAGGGCGTTTTCCAGCTGGGAGCGGGTCTTGTTGTCGGTGTTCCCAGAGACGATTTTGTAGTCGTATACCCGGCCCTCCCCGTTTACAAAGGCCTGAACGACCACGGGGTTGTTACGATCCCCGACCGCTCCGGCTGGCTCGAACGAAGAGTAAAGAAAGCGCGGGTTCGAGGCCATGCCAAGCGGCTCGTCACGCGCCAATAGAGGCTCGGGCGAGGCAAACATGCCGATCAGGACCGCCACCCCACCCAGCAGAGCTACCGTACTGGCGAAACCGGCCGTGACCTGCAGTACCAGGGGGCGAAAGGTGTTTTGCCAGCGAATACGGCCGCGGGAGAATTTCTCCTGGGCAGTGTTCGCCGCTTGCTGCGACAAGGCCACGCGAAGACGAAGACCAAGATTCGCCGGAGCTTTCGCCGGCCCGATGGAACTGACCAGGAGCTGGGCATTTCGCCAATCTGCGAATTCAGATGCACAGCTGGAGCAGACTTCAAGATGCGCAGCGATCTCGTGCATGGCTGCACCAGTCACGGCACCGTCGAGGTAAGCGGAAAACTGCTCGCGAACTTGAGCGCACTTCTTCACTTGGCCCCCCTGGCGCTCGTCGCGAGCGCCTCGATCGGCTGAAGGACGGAACCCGGCCTCTTGGCCGCCGCTTCCGCAAAACCTGCTAGCCGAACCTTTAAATGTGCCCGTCCCCGCATCAATCGAGATTTAACGGTACCCAGATTGATCCCCAGGATCTCCGCTACTTCCTCGTACGAGAAGCCCTCGATATCACGTAGAACCACAACCGCATGGAATGGCTCGGGAACGCGGCGCAACTCCTCCTCGACCCGAGCACGCACCTCTTCTGATGCTGCGCGGTCAAAGGGTGATTCATGACTATCGACCAAGGTGTCTTTTAGGCAAAGCGGCTGACCATCGTGGCTCTCGCCAAATTCGGTCTCTATGGTGACTTCCTGGCGTTTATGGCGGCCCCACCAGCGGCGCTGGTTGCTGGCTTCGCGGAGCGCGATGCGGTAGATCCAGGTGCGCAGGCTGGCGTCTCCGTTGAATCCACCGATGCCGCGGTAGATCTTGATGAAGACATCCTGGGTCAGGTCGGCTGCGTCGGCTGGGTCTGGAATGGTGCGTGCGATCAGGCTGAAGATGGGCTGGTGATACTTGGCAATTAACCAAGCAAACGCCTCTTCGGAACCGGCTTTCAGTTCAGAGACAATTCCGGTTTCTTCCGAAGGAACGCTGAGGACGCTGGCGATATTTCCCAAAGCAATGCCTGCCTGCATGCAAAAGTTCTCCATACCATAGCAGGAAGCGTCCACTTGCGTCTCCCCGTGGGGCCGTCAGAACACTTGGCACTCCTTTCTTTAGACACCGCCGGAGGGAGAACCGGATCCCTAAAAAGAGGTTACTGTGGTGCGGGTGGGGGAGTCGCCGGGGGAGTGGCCGGTTTTCTCTTGCGCGGCTTGGGAGCGGTCGGAGCGGGAGTGGGGCCATCGTCGACTATGACCTTGGCCGGCGCTGGGGGCGGGACCGGAGGGGGCGGGGGCGTCAGGAGACGGACAACCTGGGCATCCTGGGCGCCTATGGACTGGAGCAGCCAGGCGCCGAGTTTTGCCCGGCCGTCTTCGAGCTGGGCGCGCGCGTCTTCGAGGTTGGCCGCATCCGCGGCGGATCCGGCGAAGGAGGCCGTTTCTGAGACTCGGAGCAGCACGTCGTAGAGGGCGTCGAGGTTGCGGAAGACGGCAAAGGCCGGGGAAAGGGGCGTCTGCCCATTGGCGGCCGGCGTGTCTGCTTGGGTCAGGAGCCCGGGCAACGTGTCAGTGAGGTCACGCTGGATGGAAGCGACATCTTGCTGAGCGGCCGCCCGGATCGCTGAGGTAGTCTTCCAGCGCGGGATGCTGAGGTTCGCCACGGCGGTTTGTACGTTGGCCAAGGCCGGCCGCAAGGTCGACATGGCAAAGCCAGTGGCCGGGCGCGGTGCCGCCGGGGTGGCTGGGGCCTGGGCGGGGGCTTGGGTTTGGCCCAAGGCGGCGCAGCAGGCACCGAAGAAAATCAGAGTGCAAACGGGGACATTCGGGAAGTACAGGGATCGGAGCATTCTTTTCCCCGATGATACAGATAAAGGCACGGTTGCTCCGTGAGGAGCGTTTGACGGATTAAGCATGCTCCAGCAGAATAAAGGAGGTCCTTCCCTTTGTGGGCCTGTGGCGCAGCTGGGAGCGCGCTTCCATGGCATGGAAGAGGTCATCGGTTCGATCCCGATCAGGTCCACCAATCAACTCAACAGTTTAGACAGGGAGAACGTTCACGGGCAGAGCGTTTGTGCCCTAACGCCCCACTTCGCTACTTTTGGCGAGGGGTTTCGATAGCCATGCGCTTCGCCTGCATTCGCCAAGATTGTCGAGTCTGCCGCGCCACTCCCTGCAAGTGACGTGATCGCAGAATGCCAGAGCACTTGCCAACCGCCGTCTTAGTCTGACGAATCTCAGAGAAGAATTCAGGTGGAGCGAGGGTATGAAGCTCTGTCCGCCGTGCGAAACAGCTCATCCAAATCACGTTGAAGAACGGCCCCAGGGGCTAAAGAGAGTGTGTGAGGACTAACCAACGTCGTGCCCTGATACAAAGCCAAAGAAAGTTTTTAATGAGCTTCAGGGACAGGACACTAGCTCTTACCTCCAAAGGCACGAGCGCTCAGCATGCGCACTTAGCAAACAGTCGGACCGCATTAGTTAGTGCCCAACTTATTCCGAGAATGCGCAAAAGCGAACAGAATTAAATACAGAGAAAATATCTACGGGAGAGTAGACATTTCTTCTTCAGTGGTCGATCATCTTTTCTTCAGAGGTAAATTCAGTGAACATAATCTCCCCCTTTGACAGTTACATGACAAAGGCAGGAATAGGGCCAAGGCTCCGCGCAATTCGCGAAAAGTGGGGACTCTCACTGCGCGAGGTTGAGGAACGCAGTGCCCACTTAGCAAAAGATCGCAACAAGCCCGCGTATCTGATTTCCAGCGGTTGGCTGAATCGTCTTGAGCGTGAAGAACACGAAGTCACCGTCAGCAAACTAGTAGCCTTGTCCATTATCTACAGCGTCCCAACAGAACACCTGTTGCGCTATACCAACCCTGGAGCTGAAGAGAACCTGATCGTTGAGTTCCCTCCAAAAATCCCGGATGAAACAATGTTGCTAACGCCGAACATTGTGATGCCATCCCCCCCATTCCAGCGAGGCATCATCGGCAAACGCGATCTGAACCTCGATCCCATGATTCCACCGGGTTCACTCGTTCACATAGACACTCGTGACCGCGCGGTTGCCATGAGAAACAACTGGACCCAAGAATTCCAACGCCCCATCTATTTTCTTACAGGCAAGGAAGGAGATGTGTGCGGCTGGTGTGAACTGGATAAGGAGTGGTTGACGGTGATCCCTCATCCGCTCTCGCCTGCAACCAGTCGTCGCTGGGAATATCGAAAGGAAATAGAGACCATAGGGCGAGTAGTCGCCATCGCCGTCCGCCTCTCGGAATAGCCTTCCTGTTGCCGGCTTTACAAGCTCGACAATCGCTCTGGGGGATTCCTATCTGCGGCTTGTACCGTTTAGTTCACCCAGCGCCGCTGTAACAAGAGGTGATTAATTGAGTAAGCTCTGCTGAACGTTGCCGTCCACAGATAAGATGCGGAATACCTCAGGCGCCCAGCGGCCAAGGTCGGATCATGCCGGGCCAGCAAGCCGCGGTACCTCGTGATGTCGCCGAACCTGGCCGATTCGCCGCCTGCTCATGAAGGTTGAGCTCATGGGGTAAGGAGTCTATGCTGGCGAAGGTGTAGCCAACTCCGCGATTGGTTTTGATCAGTTTTTCCGGGAAGTTCCGATCGACCTTGCTGCGCAGAGCACTAATATGCACATCTACCACATTGGTCAAGCCCTCGAAGGATGAGTTCCATACATGTTCCAGAATCATGGTTCGGGTGACCGGGCGATTCACGTTCCTTACAAGGTATTCCAGAAGGAGGAATTCCTTAGGGCGCAGATCGATGGGTTTTCCCGCGCGGAATGCTGTTCGCCGGATCAGGTCCAGTTCAATGCCACCGGAACTGAGTAGGTTTACGGTCTTGGATGCTGCCTGATCGAAGGCCGCGTGGCGCAACCGAATCGAAAGGCCGAGTCGCACTGCGAGCTCGGAAGCAAAAAAGGGTTCGCGGATGTAATCATCGGCCCCTGCTTCGAATAACCGCAAGCGCTGGCTCAAATCGAGATACCGGGCGACGACGAAGATGGCCGTCTCGGGGTTTTCCTGGCGCAGCACGTTCACGAGGAGCGCGCTGTCTTGAAAAGCTAGCGAATCGGAATCGATCAGAATACCGGCGTAGGAGGCGAACCTGGTGAGTTCAAGGGTTTCGCTCGCGCCAGCGGCGGCATCCACCAGAAACTCTGCTAAGCCCAAGGCCTTCGCGACTCTTCTTTGCAGGTCACTGCGAGGAATGAAGCTGAGGACTTTCATAAGTACCTCCAATGCCGATTGGATCCCTGAACCCTATGTGGCCTACAGCCGAGGCTCACAGATGTCTGAGCTTGAATCCGCCCAGACATCAAAAATGGCCCATATCAGAGCACACTGTATAGCGTCCGTCCTAGGCTGCTTCGTATCGGAAATGATAGGCAGGTGCCACCCGCATCTCGCGGGCTGACTTGATGGGCATGAACGGCAAGTCAGTAATCGTTGCGTGACGGTCTAGGGGTATACGAAGCACATGAGTGCTTCAGGCGTCTCGCTGTCTCTCGGCGAGGTGGGTCGCACTGCTGTGGGCAGCGAGATCGCTGAGCGGATTCTAACGGCTGGCCCGGTCATTGGTAGGGCCGCCTTCATCGCAATCGTATGTGCCGTTTTGACCGTTGCTATTGGATGTCTGCCGTTCGACGTCCTCCAGATCCGCTTCGGTTTTGCGCGTACCCTCCGTGGAAAAGCAAGTGAAACAGATTGAATCAGAAGAACGATCGACGTTAAACCGCCGCCGAAATGCAGTTAATGGTAGGGCTCCATTGTCTGTTCCTTACCAGCAACTTCCCTCAGTGTGCTCCTTCTGGTCACATCCATATGTCTGCTATGCAACATAGGAGCGCCTTTTTAGAGCGAGGAAGATATTAGAACGAGCAGCGACTTGCCGACGACCCCATGTGTGGCCATCCAACTATGTTGCGGCTCAGTTTGTGAGGGGATCCTGGATTATAAAGTACAGGTTGTCGTACGCCCTCTTGATGTGCCCGTAGCACTCACATGCCGCCGCTTCGAGTTCGGCGCGATTCAGAATCCGGATCTGACCCTGACTGTATTCAATAAATCCGCTGCGTTGCAGGGCACGAGCGGCAATGGGGACGGTCATGGGTCTCGTGGCAAGCAACTGGGCGAGAAATTCCTGAGAGAGTGGAAGCAAATCCGTTTCGAGCCTATCCTGAACCATCAAGAGCCAGCGGGCAAGCCGAGCTTCGGTCTCATGCAGCTTATTGCAGGCGGCCAGATAGGCTCCGGTCGTTGTCTGGCATTGCACAAACTGCAGGATGCGAGTACGGATCTCCTCCGAGGAACTAAATACCTCCTGCATGGCTGGAAACGGCGCGGCGTAGCCTGTTCCCTCTGCCTGCATGAAACACCTCCCAAGCAGCATGGCTGGCCCCAGCAGCGCTGTGGAGCCGACCATACCTTCACGACCGACCAGACCGACTCCCGCGCTACCGGAATCGTCAAGGTCAATAGTCTGCGAAGCAAAGCCTGACCCGATGAAGAATGCTTCCTTCGGTTGCTCGCCAGCCTCATACAACATGGTGTCGACCGGGAGATCAACCCGGCGAAAGATGGACGTGAGCTGTTTCCGCGCTGGGGATTTCAAAGAAGCAAATAAAAGATTCGAGGTTGCCATTGTCACGATCCGTCCTTTGCTTCAGTTCGCAAAAGAACCGCCACCCATTGGGAGGAAGGATCACGTCTCTGAGAAGAATGGGCGACTTTCTCGCCGTCCGGTGTCGCAATAGTACGCCTTGAGTCAGACAGCCCGTTGTTTTATTTCGAACATTGCGGGAGGCGATATACGAAAAATAACGCCAAATTGTTGATCTTTAGAAAAAGAACTGAAAAGAAGAGACCGGGTGTTTGTTGCCCGAGAGAGAGAGAAGCAACACATAAGTTTTTATCTTGAAGTGTCGGGTAATGAACAGACCGACGTTTGCCCATGCGCTATAAGAGTGTTGAGAAGAACGCTGCTTGGTCGGCCATTGTTGGTCGCCTCCAACAGGGAATCAACGGTATGTTGCAGCCAGGGAACAGGTCAGCCATCATTGTCCGCTTCAAGGAGCGCGGTGTGAGTCCCAAAGTCTTCCATGGCGCAAGTCCTGCTATTAGTGAGGAACACGTAATGCTGGTTGATTCCGAGGGTGAACTCTTGGCCTTTTATCTTTTTGAGCTTGTTGACACGCTTATTCAAGTGCAGGTGGACAAAATGAGTTGAATTACTCGCGCCTCCGCTCCGAGTCGCGTCGAAGGCGCCGGTTGCCGGCATCTTTGAACGCAAACCACATCCTCCCTGGTTTCTCTGATTGCCACAGAGCGGCATTGAGTTGCGCGATAGTTTCATAGGGTGATTGAGACAAAGCGTGCCTGCCCATAAAGCTGCGTTGCCGGTCGCTTGGCTATGAGCGGTATTCGACGGATTAGACGACTTTCTGTATTCTGGTGCGGCAAGCCATTTACTGCAGGCAAGATCTACAAGATTGCGCAGAAGATGGGCGTCCGGCGAGGCTCTAGCTCCCGGTCCCTTAGCTTGACGCCAGACAATGCCACTTGTCCCTACACCGACGAACAAACTTCTGCATTCGCTCACGCCTGGAAGCCGAGACCGTCTACTTCGCTCCTCCAAATTTATGTCGTTGCCTGTCCGCACTGTTCTTGCGGAGGTCGGAGAGGCCTCGAAGTACGCTTACTTCATTACTTCGGGGTTTGCCAGCATTGTCGTGGAATTCGCCGAAGGCGGGGTGGCCGAGGTTGCGTTGATCGGCCGGGAAGGAGTGGTGGGCGGCCTGCAGTTGCTGGGACCCGCACTTTCTCCGGCCCGGTGTTTTATCCAGATGGACGCGACGGCATACCGGATTCCATTCTCGGAATTGAAAAGGCTTTTCCTTGAGTCGGAAGAGATACGTACACGGCTTCTGGAGATGGTGCAACAGCAAAGCCTCACCCTCTCTCAGCTGGCCGCCTGCAATAAGCTCCACGAAGCGGAGCCGCGCCTCGCGCGCTGGCTCCTGATGGTGCGGGACCGCGTAGAGCAAGAGACCCTCCACCTTACACAGGAATTTCTGGCCCAAATGTTGGGGACGCAGAGGACGACGGTCGTGATGGTGGCGGGTTCGTTTCAGCGCAGCGGGTTGATCACGTACAGCCGCGGCAAGGTCACGATTCTTTCAGCAGATGATCTGGAAGAGGCGGCCTGTGATTGCTACAGGATTGTGCGCCAGCTTTACGATGGTCTGTATAGCAAATGAAACTTGTTCAGAGTTTGAGCATGACGGTTTTCACTTCGGTGTATTCGTGCAAACCGTACTCGCCCAGTTCGCGGCCCATCCCGGATTGCTTAAAGCCGCCGAAGGGCGCCCTGACGTCGAGCACGTGATAGCAGTTCACCCACACGGTGCCAGCCCGCACACCGTTGGCAACCGCATGCGCCTTCTTGATGTCACTTGTCCACACGCCTGCTGCTAACCCGTAGTCTGTTTTGTTGGCACGGGCAATTACCTCATCCGTATCTTTGAAGGCAATCACGCTCATGACCGGTCCGAAGATTTCTTCCCGGGCGATACGCATGTCATCTCGCACATCAGAAAATATCGTGGGCCGGATGAAGTATCCTCGATCGCCTACGCGCTCGCCACCGCAGGCAAGAGTCGCCCCTTCCCTCTTGCCCGAATCGACATAACCCATGATTTTGTCGAACTGGGATTGATCTATCTGCGGGCCTTGGTCGGTGCTGGGGTGAAGCGGGTCGCCCACCCGGCGTCTCGCGGCCCTCGCCACGCTTTTTTCTACGAATGCCTCATAGATCTTCTCTTGCACAAAGACCCTTGATCCGGCACAACAGGATTGACCCTGGTTTACGAATATGCCCAGATGGGCACCCTCAACCGCAGCGTCAAGATCGGTGTCTTCGAAAATAATGTTCGGGCTCTTACCGCCCAGCTCCAACGTCACACGTTTGAGATTGGATTGTGCGGCCGCAGTCATGATGAGGCGGCCCACTTGCGTCGACCCAGTGAAGGCAACTTTATCTACATCCATGTGGCGCGCGAGGGCTGCCCCAGCGGTGGGTCCAAAGCCGGGCAGGATGTTCACGACGCCTTCCGGATATCCCGCTTCGAGAAGCAACTCCCCGATGCGGAGTGCGGTAAGGGGTGTCTGCTCCGCCGGCTTCATCACCACCGTGTTGCCGGTGGCCAACGCCGGGGCAAGCTTCCATGCCTGCATCAGCATCGGATAGTTCCAAGGAATGATTTGCCCGATCACGCCAATGGGCTCGTGCCTGGTGTAAGCAAAGAAGTCCCCGTCGACGGGGATCGTCTTACCTTGGACCTTGTCTGCCCAACCTGCGAAATAGCGATAGCAGGCAATTGTTTTGGCAACGTCGACCGTTTTCGCAATGGAAAGAGGCTTACCGTTGTCGAGGGTCTCAAGGCGCGCCAGTTCGTCCGCATTCGCTTCGATTAGATCGGCGAGACGGTACAGCAGTCCCCCCCGTTCAGAGGCGCGCATCTTCCGCCAAGGCCCCTCGAAAGCTAATCGCGCAGCCTTCACAGCCTTATCTATATCGGCGGCATCGGCCTCGGCAACCTGGCAGATTTCTTCGCCGGTGGAAGGATTGATGGTCGGGAAGGTCTTGCCTGACTCACTGGAAACCCAGCGATTGTTAATCAGCAGTTTGGTCACCGGCGGGGTGACGCACACTCCTGTTGGCGCGGGCAGAGTAGAAACCATACGAGATAGATCCCTTCCACGGGGTTAACTCAAACTAACCGGCGTTGGCAAGATGGTGGGCGAGACGCTTCGAGGTGAACTTAGCGCCATAAGCAAACCGGCACAACGGCCCGAAGCTGTTGGAGGACGCCAGACCAACGAAGTAGAGGCCGGGGATAACGGAGGCGAAATTGCGATCCAGGACGGGCACATCATCCGCCGTAGCCATTTTTTTGCGGAGGCCAGGGTCGAGGAATCCCAGGCGCTGAAGGCTCACCCTGTAACCAGTGGCACAAATTACGTGGTCGAACGGGAGCTCGGTGTCGGAGCCATCCTGTTGCGTGAATTTTAACGATACACAATTGCCGCTTGCACGCGCCTGCTTCATCGTTGTCCCGAGATGGCTCGTCACCGAACCGACAAATCTGCTTTTCGCAAACCAGCCGGGGGCTGGCCCGAGATGACGCTGGACGGCGCGTCTACGAAGTTTTGACGGCATGGAGTGGAAGAGGAGCGGAGCGTCCGTGCAAAGCCGCGATCGCCATCCCAGACCGAGACCAGAGCGAGGCATGAGGACCCGTTGCGCAATGGGCCTGGGCTCCACAGAGGGTTCGTGGAAAGCGATGGTCGGGCGGCGGGCGATGAGATGCGTATCGGCACCCGCTTCGTGCAGGAGGCCGGCCAGATCCACGGCGGAAGCTCCGGCGCCGATGACGGCAACTCTGCTGCCTTTAAAGCCGCTCACCTCTTTGTGACCCGAACTGTGAGTAACGAATTCCTTTGACAGGCCGGCAAAGACCGGCGGGACATAGCTGAAGTGAGTGATGCCGGCGGCCACGACGACGCGCTTGCTGCGGACCGTATCTCCGGTTTTCGTCGTGAGCTCAAAACCATCCGTAGCCTGGGCGACGGCGGTTACTTCGGTTTCTTCGAGTTGAGGTACTAAGCGTTTTTGGAACTCCAGGCCATGGTCAACAAAAGTCTCGATTGGGACGGGCAGACCCACGTCTGCATAAGGAAGCGACTGCTCCTGGCAATACCGCGCCAATGTAAAGGTGGAATTGGGGTCGTACAGGCTAGAGGCGAAGCCGTCCGACTTGAGCCACGTTCGGTTAGGCATATGATTGCGCCAGCTGGACATGGGAGTACCGAAAATACGGTACGAAAGTTTTCGGGCGCTAAGATGGGCCGCCAGGGAAAGGTCATCCGTTCGATCCCGATCAGGTCCACCAAAATAACATCCGAAGAATCAAAGAGCTACAGTCGCCAGTCTCTTCTTGGGGACACAAAAATCAGGACACGAAAAGGGCACAACCAGAAAATAAGCCCATTCCTTAGAGAAGCAAAAGAAAAGGCCCACCGGGGATGACCGGTAGGCCATTTTGCTTTGAGCCCTGATTTTTAAGTTGCCGTTTCGACGACAAACAGCCCTGAGACTTATTGCTGTGGTGTTCGTTTGTCAAGACACACATGCAGCGCCTTTCACCGCCGGCATTCGGCTGTGCTGCGAATCACATTTTCTTCAGCATCCAACAAAGAGGACCTTCGGCGACGGCTTACTCGATCGCTACGCCATTAAACAGTAGGCCCCCCACCTATAGGTCAAAAGGCGAAATGGAAGAAATGCAATGCGAGCTCACATGGAACGAGCCAGCCAACCGCGAACCGCACACCCCAGATTCCATTCTTGCCTGACGCGATCCAGCCATGTTCACCTTCTCAAGTGGGATGAACAGGCCTTTCCGCACAAAATCCTGATACAGAGCGGCCATCCGGGCGACTACGTTTGGCTACGGTAGGCGTTGCGGTTTTTGGTTTCGCGACGATGTTGCTTTTCCATTCTTCTGAGTCAGTCCCACGCCGGCTCTCCCCCGCATGGGATCAAAGCCAGTCCATCGGCTTTTAGCCTCCCAACGACATGTCTCTGCGAGAAATACAAGGGCGTCGCAGGCATGCGGACGAGATTCAGCGGAGAGCAAAATGAATCGCCAGTCAAATATCGCGATTTCTCGCATCCAATATTAGTTAGCGGTGGCTGATCGTGGCCGGTAGATTAACGAGATCATCGAGCTTCAGCATAAGCTATTGCGCAACAGGAGGATGATCTGCCCAGCTTCCGCAATCCCGGTAAACCTCAGCCGCGTACCTCTGAGCTATCTGACAATCTCAACCAGACCAGTCTGCCTGTAGAAGACGCGGAAGAGGAACAGCGGTCGCCGGTTGAAATTGGGTGTTCCATCGTAGGAATCGGCGCTTCGGCGGGCGGATTGGAGGCGGCAACGCAATTGCTAAGGGCATTACCGCCGAAGACTGGGATGGCCTACGTTCTGGTCCAACATCTGGACCCCAACCACGAGAGCATGCTGGTGGACCTGCTCAGTTCTCATACCTCCATGCCTGTGGAGCAGGCGGGGCAGGCAAAAAAGGTTGAACCGGACCATCTGTATATCATCCCGCCTAACACCCAGATAGCAGTGAGAAAGGGCGTTTTGGAGTTAACGCCGCGGAAGGAGGACGCCGGCCGCAATCTTCCGATCGACTTTTTCTTCTGCTCTTTGGCAAAAGACCAGAAGAGCCGGTCGATGGGGGTGGTGCTTTCCGGGGCAGCTTCGGACGGGACGCTGGGGCTGGAGGCTATTAAGGCTGCCGGTGGCATCACCTTCGCACAGGACCAAACTGCCAAATTCGACGGTATGCCGCGTAGCGCGATTGCCGCCGGCGTGGTCGATTTCGTCTTGAGCGCCGATGGCATTGGGCGCGAACTCGCCAGCATCGCCGGCCATTCTTACTTTGGAGAGGACAAGCCAACCGAGCCCCGCGATGGCCCGGAATTGGAGAAAATATTTTCCTTTTTGCAGAAGCGGACCGGTGTCAACTTCTCGCATTACAAAATGCCGACGGTACGCCGACGGCTGTCGCGTAGGATGGCACTGCATCACACGGAAGGGATCCAGGACTATCTTAAGATGTTAAGCGAGCATCCGCCGGAGGCCGATGCCTTGTTCGATGACCTGCTTATTACGGTGACCGAATTTTTCCGTGACAGCGAAGTGTTCCAAGCTTTGACGGAAAAGGCCTTTCCCGCCATTGTGAAGGATCACGGCCCGGATGATGCAATCCGCATATGGGTTCCCGGCTGCTCCACCGGCAAGGAGGTCTACTCCCTCGCGATGGCGCTGCTGGAGTTTTTTGATCGGACGCAGCAGAGCTTCCCCATCCAGATTTTCGGGACGGATGTAAGCGAGCGCTCCATTGAGACAGCACGCGCCGGCAGGTATCCGGAGGGCATCGCAGGCGCCTTATCGCCACAGCGCCTGAAGCGCTTTTTCATCAAAGTGGAGGGCGGCTACCAGATTGTCCGGCTGGTGCGGGACCTTTGTATCTTTTCGCGTCAGGATATTACGAAGGATCCGCCGCTGGCCAAGATGGACCTCGTCAGCTGCCGCAATCTTCTCATCTATTTTGGACCGGTTCTGCAGCGGCGGGTGCTCTCAATCTTTTTGTATGCGCTGCAGCCGACCGGGTGCCTGCTGCTGGGCAATTCCGAAAGTCTTGGACCGCTGGGAGAGTATTTCGTTCCGCTCGATCCGAAGCAGAAGATTTATTGCAGAAATCTGAAGATGACCCGTCCGCACTTCGATCTTCCCAGTGGGGGAGCGTTTCCGAAATCTGTGGCTACCAAATCGCAGCCAGAAAACGAAGCAACCGTGTTGGTTGACCGGCATGCGGATCGCATGCTTTTGGACGAGTACGCCCCCAGCGGTTTCCTGATCAACGAGCATCTCCAGGTGGTGAAGTTCCGGGGTGATGTTGGACCTTATCTCTCGCCTCCACCGGGCGATCCGGATCTCGACATTTTCCGGCTGGTGCGCGAGGACATTGCGGGACTGCTGCAGTCCGCCTTGGAAGAGGCCCGCAACAGTAATCGCGAAACGAGGAGAGACGCGGTCGACATTCGCGGGAATGACGGTTTCCGCAAAGTCAACCTGGTGATCTGGCCGCTGGCTCAGCCCGCGAGTGACCGCTATTTCCTCATCCTGCTTGAAGAGACGGAGCAGCAGGCCCGCAGACGCTCCTCACAACCGAGCCAGCGAAGCACGGATGTAGGCAAGGACTACCAGAATACGGTGGCTGAACTTGCCGCCACTCGCGCCTACATGCAACGCCTGGTGGAAGAGTTGCGCAGTGCGAATGAAGAAGCTCAATCGAGCAATGAGGAGTTGCAAAGCACGAACGAAGAATTGCAGACGGCGAAGGAGGAGTTGCAATCTTCGAATGAAGAATTGACTACGACCAACGAGGAGATGCAGGGGCGTAACAGTGAACTAAATCAGCTTAACAATGACCTGATCAATTTGCTGAGCAGCCTGCAAATGCCGATCCTTATGATGGACAGCGAACTCCGCATCCGGCGTTACACGCCTGCCGCCGAAAAAGTACTGAGCCTGATACCGACCGACATTGGCCGGCCGATCTCCGACTTGAAATCGCGTATTGATGTTCCGGATCTGGCTTCCCTGCTTCGCCAAGTGATTCATTCCGGCGAGCCGTTCCATAGTGAGGTACGGCACGAGAACGGCGGCTGGTTTTCGCTGCGAATCCATCCCTACAAAACTTCACAGGAGCATGTCGACGGCGCTGTTCTGCAATTGCTGGATATCAACCAGCTAAAGCTGGCAATGGAAGAAGTGGAGCATGCGCGGGATTACGCAGAAGCAATTATCAAGACGGTAAGAGAACCTCTGCTTGTGCTGGATGAGAATCTTCGCATTCAAAATGCCAACCGCGCTTTCTTCGAGACCTTTCATCTTTCGCAGCCAGAGATCGTCAACCGTTCCATCTACGAAGTGGACAAGGCGGCCTGGAATGTACCTACCGTTTCGCGGCTGCTTGATGAGCTGTTACAGGGCCGCACGGTGGAATTGCAGGACGTGGAGATGGAACGCGAAATAGAGGGCCTGGGCCCACGAACGTTCCAGGTAAATGCTCGCCGCCTTCACCGGAACCATGAGTGGAATCTGATCTTGCTCGGTATCGAGGACATTACCGACCGGAAAAGGACAGCGGAGGCTAAATATCGGCGACTGTTTGAGGCGGCACAGGACGGCATAGTGATTATTGACGCCGCGTCCGGAGAAATCACTGACGTTAATCCATTTGTCTCCCAGCTTCTTGGGGTAAGCCGTTCTGCCATGGTTGGGCACCAGTTTTGGGAAACGGAGCCGCTCAAGTACCTGCCCTCGGGGCCTCAGATACTGGGTCGGCTGCAGCAGGAAAAAGTCATGCGTTTCTCGGAAGTGACTCTCAAAGCCCGCGATGGCCAAAGGGAAGTTCTTGTTGAGGTGGTGGCCAACGTTTATCGGGAGGGCCCGAGGAAAGTTGCCCAATTCAATATTCGCGACATCACGGAGCGGCGGCAGTTCGACCAACAGCTTCAACAGACCGCAAGGCTGGAAAGTCTCGGCATACTCGCGGGGGGCATCGCGCACGACTTCAACAATCTGCTGGCGGGAATTCTGGGGAATGCGGGGCTGGCGCTGGCAGATGCTCCAGCGGGCACTCCATACCAGAGCGCACTGAAAGACGTGATCCGCGCCAGCCAGCGTGCTGCGGAATTGACCCGGCAGATGCTGGCCTATGCGGGCAAGGGGCGCCTGAATGTGCGGCCCCTGAACCTGTCCGAACTGGTGAGGGAGATCAGCAAGCTGGTGAGAAGCTCGGTTCCGAAGTCTGTGGAGCTGGAACTTGATCTGGGGCCGGCACTTCCCCGGGTAAACGTCGACGCCGGCCAACTGCAACAAGTCCTGATGAACCTGGTTATCAATGGGGCGGAGGCGATCGGCGAGGGCAAAACCGGGTATGTACGGGTCCGTACGTGGGCGGAGCACTTAAGCAGCGAGGACTTGTGGCTGACGTATTCGACTACGGATCTCCCGGCAGGCCAGTACGTAATTCTCGAAGTAAGAGATAACGGTTGCGGCATGGACGAGCACACGAGGATGAAGATTTTCGATCCCTTCTTCACCACCAAGTTCACCGGGAGAGGGCTTGGCCTAGCCGCTGTGCAAGGCATTGTGCGCGGTCATCAAGGCATTCTGCACGTTTCCAGCCGTCCCGGCAGCGGTTCTACTTTCCGCCTATTGCTGCCGGCGATCGAAGGTGAAAAAGCACCTCAGGAAACCGAGGCGCCGTCTGCCGTTGACATGCCTGGGACGGGCTGGGTGCTCGTGATCGACGATGAGGAACTTATCCTACAAACCACGCGGGCGATCCTGGAGCGCAATGGCTACCAGGTAATCACGGCCGCAAACGGCAAGCTGGGTGTCGAGGCGGTGCGGATTCATCAAGGGAAACTTGCAGCAGCGATACTGGATCTTACTATGCCGATCATGGGAGGCGAGGAAGCACTGCGGCAGATCAAGGCGATCGCCCCGTCGCTTCCTGTGATCTTATCCAGCGGATATGATCCCTCCCAGGCGGTCGCGCAATTTGGGGAAGATGTGCTCGCCGGTTTCCTTCAGAAGCCGTCTACGGTCGATGCCATTTTGATGAATGTGAAGGCGGCAATCAAAAAGGGGCTGGAGCGCCACGCAGCAAAGAACTAAGACCGCTTCGATCACATTGGGAGCATAGCAGAAGCTACCATCGCGATAAAATTAGCATCACTATGTCACCGGGAAGAGGCGCCGGTTTTCGCGATTTCCTCCGCTCGCCGCCGTCGTTTGTGTTTCTCATCAGACACACAAAAGTAAAGCCTGGGCCAAAACAACGTTGCAAAACGCGTGCAATTCATGAACCACCCGCATGGAAATGAGGAACTATGAGAACAGTAGTTGTCAGCTTATTCGCCGGCGGAGCGCTGGCCCTCTCGCTTGTGGGAATATCTTCACAACCGCAAGATACCACTTGGTGTGATAAGTAATTCGTCAAGGCGCTCTTGAAGGCGGTTTGGCCGAAGTGAACTATGCCAAGCTGGCGTTGCAAAAAGCAAAGACCCGGATGTTACCGAGTTCGCCGATACGATGATCCATAACCATGAAATGTTGATCACCGAAATGAAGCCGTTAGCGAGAACGCTGGGTGTCAGCTTGCCCACCAGCGCTCCCATTTCAGATCACGCGAAGTACATGGAGCTCAAGATGAAGTCCGGCACGGCTTTTGACCGTGCATATGTGGAGGCAATGGTTAAGTACCACAATCAGGATTTACAGATTTCATTGAAGAACAAAGCAAAACTCGCAATCCGGACTTGAAGGCTGCCGTCGAAAAGGGGGAAGGCGTTATTCGGCAACACACGATCATGATCGACAAGATCGCGCGCATAGGTGGAATCCAGACTCCTCCCATGCCGGCCTCTTCTTAACCAAACCGAAGGGGCCAAGGGCATCGGTTGCGGTGCCCTTCGTGTCCCTGGCTGTGCGCTCGAGCACTGTTACCTTGACGCCAATTTGGGCCGGTTTTAGGGCTGCGGCAAGGCCATTGGGTCTCGACCCAATGAAGTTCGCTGTATGCATCCCTGACGCGATTTCAAGATCAATCCAAACAATCGAGGGCAATCTCTCCTCCAGTTTGTGGCGGAGGCGTGCATTGGAGGCGGTTGGAATCTCCCTGGGTCGAGCTTGTCGATCATCTCGGTGTTGCTCACAGAAGGTAGATGGGGTGGATTCCGAATCGCGATACTCTTTGGGATACGGTGATTCTGGATGCTGTTTGTGCATACAAGGACTTAGGGAGCCACCGGGGTCTTGTAAATTGTTGAACAGACTAACTCTGGGTCTATGGCATCGAAGACGCTATCGGTTCGGCGCAATTTTTTCGCCGCTATCACTGTTGCTTGGCCAGGTTTTTTGCGAGTTTTGGGCCTGCAGAGTTGCTCGAAGGACACATTTACTATTTGTTCGAGCAAGACCTCCCGGTGCGGGTGGGAGGCAGCGGACAGGAAACGACATCCCTGGCGCCACCTCCTTCACCCGCCTTCGGGCATTACCAGCGATAGATAGTGAGGTTATCCAGATACACGGTTGGAGAGCCGGTTGACCCAAGACCATCTATCTGGACATTGGTAGTCAAAGTAGGCGCCCAGCCAAGTGCGAAGGCCGAGTTAACGGTAGCGTTGATGACCTGCTGGGCTCCGTCAAGCCACACAGAATGATAGGTAATATTCCCCGATTCATCCCGCGAGTAATAAACCTGCACGTGATGCCAGGTTTTGATGCTCCAGGTACGGGGATTGCAATACGCACCTGAATGCACCCACTGGTCGATAGGCACCTTAGGGGTTCCCGCGTTTTTTGTGTAATCCCACGTGCTGGTGTAACCATCACACTGAAATCCGAAGAGCGCTGTAATACCATCGCTCATCGTCTGATTCATATCCAGCTCAAGGTTCGCGATCTGTCCAGAAGAACCATCCAGATACACCCAGCCGTCGTAAAAGAAGTTGGTCGAAGTCTCATCGTCTCCAAACGAAACGCTATATCGTGCGCCGCCCGAGTTGGAAAACTTAGTGGTAAACGCGCGGGCATGGCCGCTTTGCGAGGGCGAACTGACAATGCTTGTGCTGCCGGTTGCGCTGCCTGAGGTCGCAACGTCAAAAACACCGATCCAGTTGCTGAGACCTTCGATGCTGCTGACATTGGCCGAGAGCGCAGGAACGAGAGAGGCGTTGGCTCCGCCTGTAACAGCAATAGCGACGTCGGTATCGCAAGCTGCGCCCTGGCTACCCCAAGCCTTGACATGCAGCGTGTGGGAGCCACTACCGGCAGCGACTTGTGCGTTGAGGGACGTGCCGTTCACAACGCTTGTATCGGTGCTGTTGTCGAGGGAATATCCGATCGCCGACACGGGTTGCGAAGAACAAGTAAAAGCATCAGCAGAGACGGTGAAGGGAGACGAAACGTCGGCGCCGTTACCAGGGCTGTTGATGGCAACTCCGGCGAACGCCGGAAGCGTGGCCGCGAAGGCCACCAGGAGGGGGGGAACAATCAACTTCTTCATCAAGAAAACCTATTATTCAAATGAATTTCACGCGCGTGCATGCACGACACGGCCGTGGCCATTGTGAGGCTCCGCCCACCGGTTAGGGCGGGAAAAGCCGACGAGTTTTCGGATGTGTGGGCTTGTCTGAGGGGAGGACAACTTACGCCTGGCGGGAACTCGACAACCTCATTTGGCATGTTCGAGTGGCCTCGCCATTAGCGAAAACCCTCTCTGAACACGCCTCAATTGTGCAGGAGACGCTGGTGAAAAACAGCAGAGACATTAACTGTCTATGCGGAACGCCACGTCACTTGCTGGGGCCCAACTTCGAGCGGCAGAAAACGTAATGAAGTTAATAACGAGATAATACACAAGGGTTGCCTGCGCACAAGTCCTTTTTTTGTGGAAACTACAGAAAATTAGAGTTGTGGCCTTGACAGGATGTCATGGTGTGCAAATTATGCCTAAGCGCCTAGAAAATATGCCACGATTCACGTGTCTATTACACGGCGCTTCGTCGCCAACCTCAATTGGCCGCTCACGCCGGAGATAGCTGGCACAAACGATGGATCGGGTTCGCAGACTCTTCGTACGAGTAAAACCATGTGCCACCAGGTGAGACTTCTTTGAAGAGGCTTGCCGGGTCTGTCCAAAAGTAAGTTTCTGTAAATGCCCAGCCACTTTCGAGGGTTGCGCCTCTACCTGAGCCGGGTAACTTCAGCTAATTTTCATGAAAGATCATTTCACCAGCCCTTGCCTCAGACTTCCGGAAATACATCTTCCGTGTAATTAGCACCAGGTGGTGCGCAATATATTCTTTGAGCCGAAGTCTTTTTTGCACAGCCCGGAAAAGGTTGCCTATGTTTGCACAGGTTTCTTTTTAAATAGTCCATATAAAGCTTTACCCGAACAAAGGCTCGTGTATTATCCGTCTAGAAATTAGCAACTATCTGTGTTTGTGCGCTTGAGATCTAGATCTGGCGCCAACTGGGTTCTTGGGCAAGATACGAGATGGTCCCGGTTGGATAGATCTACGTCCTCATGAGCACTTGACCGTCTTTGGACTCGACCTGCAGAGCCGTCTGTCCAGGTGGCCGCAGGAGTGTGCCTAAGGAGTTGTTGGCTTCTGCAGGGCGCACGTTGTCACTCGCTCATACAAGGTCGGACAAGCCCACACAAAAGAACGGGTCGACTTCTCCGCTGCAGATGCGCCGCGGCCGAATTCTTCCTCTTGAACGCAACCGAGTTCCTGCCCAAGCGGTAAGGAACCTTACTGTAGCGAGGTTTGAAAATGAGGAAAGATTTAACCTACGCACTCCTGTTCGCACTCACGGCGGTGACGCCCACTTTTGCAACTGTCACAGTCGGCAGCCCCGGTAATGGCGCCAGTGTATCGTCGCCCTTCACGCTATCGGCCAATGCTTCGACCTGCTCGTCTCAGCCAGTCGCTGCGATGGGTTATTCCTTCGACAACAGCACAGACACCACCGTTGTGAACAGCACCTCGATTTACGCTCAGGTTTCGAGCGGAAGCGGCTCCCACACATTACACGTGAAGGCCTGGGGTAATCAGGGAGCTTCGTGTGTTACCGATGTTGCCATCACCGTTGTGGCCGCAGCCAGTTCTCTTGTTCCCTCGTATGCAAGCAGCGTCAGCAGCATTGAGAGTCTGAGCAATTGGATTGCGGCCTACGACAATGCCTCTGGCACCGGTACTGCAAGCGGCACCATGAGCATCGTCAGTTCGCCTTCACAGAACGGTCATGCGCGGAAGTTTCTTACCAAATTTACAAATTCTGGCGGTGAACGTTACAGCGTAGTATTCGGCGACGATGAGACAGCGATGAACTTCTTTTATGACGGTTGGATCTACCTTAACTACGCGTCAAGCCAGATTGGGAACATTGAGCTGGATATGAACCAGACGATGGCAAACGGACAAACCGTGATTTTTGGATTTCAGTGCGATGGCTACACAAGCACCTGGGATTTCACCAAGAATGCCGGCAGTCCTACCGCGCCTTCCGACCAATGGGTGCACTCGGGCGCGTACTGCAATCCGCGCTCCTGGAGCCAGAACGTTTGGCATCACGTGCAGGTCTACTATTCCCGCGACAACTCCGGCAACGTCACCTATCACTCTGTCTGGCTTGACGGTTCGCAGCAGAACATCAACAGCACGGTGAACTCGGCGTTCGCACTCGGTTGGGGCCCGGTGCTACTGACCAACTTCCAGGTGGATGGGCTAGGCGGCAGCGGTTCGCCCATCGCGTATCTGGACAATTTGACGGTCACTCGCTGGTAGTACCGCAGGGTCCCATCCTTACGCGGCAGGCGGGGGATGGGACCCTGCAAAGCCATCCTCGCGCCCACTTCAACAGGCTGCGGAAAAAGCCATATTTGTGGTGGTTCTGGCGGGGGCTAAACAGGTTGCGGAAAAACACTACGAAAGTCCCGAAGGGATGGCTGAGAGTAGCCCAGGATGAAATCCAGGGTAGGTTTGGAAAGATGATCCAGTCCCGAAGGGACGACTGAAACCCAATAACGATGCGGCCTTAGGTAATTTCAGCCGTCCCTTCGGGACTACTCGTACGACACGTGATTTCCCAGGATTTCATCCTGGGCTACTCTCAGCCGTCCCTTCGGGACTCGCGCATGACTTTTTCCGCAGCCTGTAAAGCCCATCTTATTTTCGAGCGTGAACGGCACGACTAAACGGACTGCTGAAAAGCTCCCCGAGAGTCCCGAAGGGATGGCTGAACTTAGCCCAGGACGCCAGTCCTGGGAAATTCATGGTGTGGGAGTAGTCCCGTAATATCCTGGTTGGCTTTGAGTCGTCCCTGCGGGACTGAATCAATTTTTGCTTACCTAACCCAGGACTAGCGTCCTTGGCTAAGTTCAACCATCCCTTCGGGACTCTCGCGGAGTTTTTCCGCGGCCTGTAAAGTCGTGCCCTGATACAAAACAGGACTTTTCCGTAGCCTGTTTGGCCCCCGCCACGCCATATCCGCTAAGCAAATAACAGGGGCAGGGGCTTCACGGCCTTCTCGCAGGCGCAGAGTAGCCCCATCCTCGAATCTCTGCATCCAAAGTGAACATTGATCCATGATTGATCCGTGCACCCCATGGTTTGCGTACGATTGAATCTTCTTCGCTTCCTGCCGCTGGCTGCCCTGTTCGCTTCCTGTTGCACGCCGTCGGTTTCATTTGCCCAGCCCGCCTCGCCGGCGAAGCCGGGAGAGGCCGTGACCGCACCAGATCCGACCAAGCCGGAAACCCAACCGAACCTGGCCGTGGACCGCGATCCAGTTCTCTCTCCCGATCCCGAGGACAACGCCCCGGCGAATGCCCAGTCAAGCATGGGCAAGGAGATCAAAAAGGAGCAGAGCGGTATCTACACCCTGCAGGAGAACGTGAACGAGGTTCTGCTCAATTGCACCGTAGTCGACGAAAAAGGGCGGTTGGTGAAGGATCTTACCAGGGGAGACTTCCAGCTTTATGAGGACGGAGTTGCGCAGAAGATTGAGTCGTTTCAGTTCCAGGATTTGCCTGTATCCATCGGCATACTGGTGGACAATTCAGGCTCCATGCGCGACAAACGTGCCGCGGTGAACACGGCAGCTTTAGACCTGGTGAAGGCTTCGAATCCGCAAGATACCGCCTTTATCGTGAATTTCTCCGACAAAGCCTACCTGGATCAAACCCTCACCTCTAATCTGGACGCGCTGGAGAAAGGGCTTTCGCACTTCGATTCGCGAAGCACCACAGCCCTGTACGACGCCGTCGTCGCCTCAGCCAATGAACTTGCGCGCCACGCGAAACAGCCCAAGCAGGTGGTGCTGATTATTACGGACGGAGCGGACAACGCATCGCGCGAGACGCTGGAGCAAGCCATCCGCCGGGTGCAGAACCTGGGAGGGCCGGTGGTCTATTCGATCGGAATGCTCTTTGGGGACGACAAGAAAGAGTCACAGATGGCAAGAAGCGCGCTGGAGACGGTGTCGGCCGAAACTGGGGGGATTGCGTACTTCCCGGATTCCCTGCAGGATGTGGACGGGATCGCCCAGGAAGTGGCTCGCGACATCCGGAACCAGTACACGATTGGGTACCACTCGACCAAGCCGCCCGCTCTCGGAGGATACCGCACTGTCCGCGTCGAGGCCGAGGCGCCGCATCACGGCAAGCTCATCGTGCGGACGCGCAACGGATATTATCCTAACCCCACGCAGACCCAGACGGCGGTCCAGTGAGCCGGGCTCTCGCTGCTACCAGATGCCTTTATCGCTGCCGGTTATCTTTTGCCCCACCACTGCGGCTGTGGCAAGCCAGGGCAGTAGGCTAAGTCGCGCGCCGCTTTGCAATTCCCGCTTGCGCAGCAAGCCGGTAAGTTGCGACCTGTAGAGACATACGGATTGGGGAAGTATGGGGACGCGCAGAAAGCCCCGCGCGAAATACACCGCCTCGCCGCCAAAGCGGGCTGAGTCCCTCACAAATGAGGGAAGATCGAGTCCGTTACCGCGGTACTGTTCAAGATAGTCCGAGACAATGACCATATAGGTGGCGGCCCCTTCCCAAATACCCGCTCTGCTCGCCGAAGAGGACAGGTCGACATAGTCGATCGGCTCGTAGTGCGAGAGCGCGGCGGTATCGACGATGTCACACAACCGGAAATAGAAGTGACGGTACATGCGCTGCAGGGTTGAAATGAGTAGACGATCCGAAGCGGCCGGCACCTGAAACATAAGGTCGCCAATCTCGAGCGGCCGGGCCCGGGAGGCCAGCCAGGAGGCAATCGAGACTTGTTCTCCGGTTTGCCCCAATCTGCCCATATGAATTTCGACTGCCTCAGCCAGGCCCGGAATGAGAAAGTTCCATTTGCTCGCCAGACGGTCGCCCCAACTACGGGGCGCGATTTGCGCCTGAAAGCGAGCCTGCATCAAGGCGCATATCTCCCTCGGGTCGCCGTTTGTATATAAATCGAGGTCGCTGCCAAGGTCAGGCCAGTGATCAAGGGATTTGATCACCGTCGCGTCGTGGCCAGCCTCGGTCAACACCCTACAAATGGCGTGTAGGAACGACACCGCGCGTTCGATACGCTGGCGCTCCACGGACAACCCTGTGACAACCCACTCAGCGCGCATTTCGTCATTTGCTTGCAGCATAGCGCGCGAAATATTTCCAGCCCACGAACGATCACGTGGTTCGAGTCGGCTAATTTCCGCAGCTCTTCGAATTCCTCCCACGACAGATCCGCCGGGATGGCAGAGAGTGCGCCTTCTTTCGTTGGGGATAAAAGCAGATGGGACAGCATCGCCATTCCATCGCCAGTGACACGGGAAGTTGGCTGTTTAGACATAGAGGCGAATCACCTAGTGTGATGAAGGGGGTGGCTGCGGTGCGGCACCCGGAGGCGGCGCTACGGCCGGAGAGATTCTGGGCGCGGCGTCCGAGTCCGCCGGGGTATTGTTTCGAGGAATGAGCTCGACGGGACCGGTTTCCTGGCGTCTTGCCTGGCTGTACTGATCCAACTGCGTGTCGACGTGCCGGCCGCTGTCCCCGGCCACTGCAAACAGTTGCTGCCCTTCTGCGGAGCGTTGGGTCGCAAGACCGATGCGGGCGTCTGCGTCGGCTGCTTTGCGCGCCTTGGCGTAGTAGAACTGCGCCGTCTCGAGGTCGCCATCCTTCTCCGCTACATAGCCGAGGTTGTTGAGCGAGAATGCGCTCTCCGGATTAAGCGAGTAGGCCTTGAGAAAATCCTGCTTTGCCGTCTGCCAGTCGTTGCGGTTGGTCGCCGCCACGCCGCGGAGGGACAGCATGGTAGCTTGCTGCTCATCGTTACCTATGTTCCGCATCTTCTTTTCCAGCTCGCGGGCGCTTTCTGCAGCCACCTCGCTGACCGGTTTGCCTCGCGAAGAGCGCTTCAGAGTCACCACGATCGGCTCGGAAGAGCGGAACGCAGCAGCAGCGTCGTAATATTTCAAAGCGTTCTCGAAATCGCCGGTGGCTTCCTCTGCAACTCCCAGGTTGTTCAGGGTGAAGGCATTCATCGGCTCCAGAGCCAGCGCCTGGCGAAGCAGATCGTACGCCTCGAAATCCTGCCTCTGCGACAAAAGCTCAATCGCATCAATATTCATCCGGTTCACGCGCATGGGCACATCTTTCAGGCTGGTGAGGGCATACGTCATCGGCTTGCCCTCAAGCTGCCTGGAGTTGCTCATATCGATTACGGCCCGGCTTCCCTGCTCCGATGCCAGCGCATAGAATTTTTGCGCCCGGTCCAGTTCTCCCTGAAGTTCGGAAATGTAGCCGAGGTTGTTCAGGGTAAATGGATCGGCCGGATCGTAGAGATAAGCCTTATAAAAAAGCGCTTCCGCTTTGGCGTACTGGTGTTTGTCAATGGCATCCACACCTTCGCGGTTCAGGCGTTGTACGGGGGTAAGCTCACTACGACCCGGTATCGTGACTCTCAGGTCGTGCGCCCATAAAGCCTGCGACATGGGAACCGACAGAACGGCCAGAACGATGAAAAACCTTGGCGATAGAGAAGGCATCTTTGGGTTCTTACCTTCCGGAAAGGCCTGGAAGCAAATTTAGCTAACCTCCCACTTGGATGCGACACACAGAATTTTGTTGCTGCACAGCGAAAATTTCCAGGTTCTCGGGACGGGTCATAAGCTACCCGCGGTTTTAATTCATCATCTAATCTGCATCTTCTAACCAAAGCAAGGTTTCGCAATGAATCGTCTTCTCTCGCTAGCGGCTCTGGGCGGCCTTCTCATCGTAGATTTTGCGATTGCCAACGGCCAGCTTCCACCATCGCGCCCCACGCCATCAGGGTCGGCAGCTGGACAGATTTCCGGTGCCCTGAACGGACTGCCGCCTGAGCCTCAAGGAAAGGCCACCGTTATAGGCGGTGAGATTCGCAACGTTGACCCGGTGCGCGACCAGTTTACGTTGGAAGTTCCGGGTGGGCGGCCGATCAAGCTTCTGTTCGACGCCCGCACCCAGCTTTATCGTGACGGAGCGAAAATTGCACCGGGCGACCTGCATTCCGGGGATCGGGCCTCGGTGGAGACAGTGCTCGACGGAACCAACGTGTTCGCTCTCAGTATCCATATGTTGTCGCGTCCCCCCGAAGGTGAGTGCCAGGGCCAAGTGGTGTCCTACGATTCCCGGAGCCACGAATTGACTGTAACCAGTGCTCTCGCCCACGAACCCCTCAAACTGCTGGTGCCTCCCAGTACCCAGATAACACGGGAGGGGCAGACCTCCGCGCCCTCGGGGCCGACGGACCTGGTCGCGGGCACGCTCCTCTCGGTCAAGTTTGCATCCGATAATCAGGGTCGAGGTATCGCCAGTCAGATTGCAATTGAAGCCACCCCCGGCACAAGCTTTGTGTTTAGCGGAAATATCTCTTCGCTCGACCTGCACTCCGGGCTCATGAGGCTGGCCGATCCATCCAACGACAAGAGTTACCAATTATCTTTTGATCCCGCGCAAGTCCCACTAAGCCGCAATCTTCACCTGGGAGAGCATGTTAGAGTGACGGCAAGCTTCAATGGCACCCACTATGTAACGAGCGCTATCGCCGTTGATTGAGTAGTAAGGCACCTCCTCGAGGCAGGATGGGCAAGAAAAGCAGGCGTGATTTTCTGGGGTTATGCATTGCGTCTGTTCCCGCACTCGCTGTTGCGAACAAGATGCGAGGCGGCGAGACTACGCGACCGAAGTATCGTACGCCGGCCTCGCTGGAAAGGTACATAGACCCGCTGCCGTTACCCAAAACGTTGAGGCCTTACAGTACCAGCCAGGGTAAGACCCGGTATCGGGTTCGCATTTTGGAATGCAAACAGCAGCTTCATTCACAGCTGCCACCCACGAGGTTATGGGGGTTCGAAGGGCGGTACCCCGGTCCAACGATCGAGGCGCAACAGAACGGACTGATCGAGGTCCGGTGGGAGAACCATCTGCCTGCGCGTCACCTGTTTGATATCGATCCCCAGATACATGGCGCTGGACCGCCGGCTCCCCCGGTGAGAACGGTACCTCATCTTCATGGCTCGCGGACGCAATCGGTAAGCGACGGATTACCCGAAAAGTGGTTTACCCCTGGAACTTCGGTCCTCTACTCCTACCCGAATTGCCAACCACCGGCGACCCTTTGGTATCACGACCACGCGATCGGCGTGACCCGTTTGAATGTATACGCAGGCTTGTCAGGGTTCTATCTGCTGCGCAACGAAGAGGAGCGCACGATGAACCTGCCTTCGGGCGACTACGAGATACCGCTTCTGCTGCAGGATCGAACTTTGACCGAGCAAGGGCAACTGGCCTATGTTCCCACGATGGAGGATGGTGCGAAGCTGCCTCCCGGAGTGTGGGGCCCGGAGTTCTTCGGCGATCTGCCGGTCTTGAACGGAGCTATCTATCCCTATCTTGAGGTCGAACCGCGGCGGTATCGGCTGCGCGTGTTGAATGGAGCCAACTCGCGGTTCTTTCGCCTTTATCTCAACCTCGCCAAACGGCCTACCGACATACCTTCGTTGGTCGAATATCACCAGATCGGGACGGACGGCGGTTTTCTCCCGGGCCCGGTGGCGCTCAACAAGTTGTTATTGGGACCGGCCGAGCGTGCCGACTTGATTGTCGACTTCTCCGGACTCGAAGGGAAGACCGTTACGTTGGGCAACGACGCTCCAGCTCCCTTTCCAGGCTGGGAGCAAATTAATTCACGCCATCCGCGGTTGTACGAATTGATGCAATTCCGGGTGAGCCGGCCGCTCTCCAGTAAGGGGAGCATCTTCAGCCTGCCACCGCAAATCGCTCTGCCCACGCTGGATGAAAAAGATTCGGTAGTGATCCGCGACTTCGTGCTGTCTGAACGCATGGACGGCGGACGGTCTCTGGGCGTGCGCATCAACAATAAGGGCTATCACGACCCGGTAACCGAACGGGTGCGACTGGGCTCGGTCGAGAAATGGCGGTTTATAAACACCACTGATGACGCTCACCCCATGCATTTGCACCTGGTGCAATTCAGGATTCTTGAACGCCAGGGTTTTAATCCCGCAACCATAGGCACGGGCGCGCTTGGCTTGCTTGGGTCGCCCCGGCCCCCGGCGGCCAACGAAGCGGGTTGGAAGGATACCGCAGTCGTGGAACCAAGGGATGTGCTCACCATCCTGGTTCGCTTTGAAGGCTATACCGGCCGGTATGTTTTCCATTGCCACATGTTGGAGCATGAAGATAACGACATGATGCGGCCTTACGAAGTCGTTTCCGGGACTTAGTGGATTGCAAAAAAAGTCCGTTCGTAGGGAAAAGCGCTTCCCTCAGCGACTAGACGGCTGAGATCGGCGACGGATTTCAGCCGTCCCTGACGGGACTAAATCATTTCTCATAAGCTAACCCAGGACTACGTCCTGGGCTAAGTTCAGCCGTCCCTGCGGGACTTCGGGGGAGCTTTTCCGCAGCCTGTAAACCAAATGTGCTTTCAATCACTTAGGTATGGACTGAAGAGTCTGTATGAGAACCAGCGAAACCTCTCCTTTTCGCCCCAAGGATTTCCTGTTGAATTCCGTGGCCTTGATAAAGCTCGTGCGGCTCTCTTAACGACGAGCCGCATGTGTGGTCGTTGCCAGCTTCGCGAGGCAGGAAATCCGGGTACGCTCGGTCGAAAAACACTTCCGGGATCTGTAAGCAGAACCGCAGATCTCTCCACTACGCTGCGCTCCGATCGAGATGACAATTCTGTGGCGACCTCGGTGGCGTTTTTCATCCCCTCGGGTGGGCCGAAAGGCCCATGACAACTCTGTCGAAAAACAGAAAAACATTTCCACGAAAGGTCCGTAGAAACTGCAGGTCCCTCGGCTGCGCTCGGGATGACAAGTTGAGGGTGGCGCTTCGTTTGAGTGCTGTTAGTGGGATTGAGAGGGCAGCCGGCTGCAAACCGAATTAAGTCACAACCGCTCGGGATGACAAGGGGAGGGCGGCGCTTCCATTTGGGATCGGCTATTGGGATTGAGACATGACAAAGGGGACCGTGACGCCTCCAGGGAGAGTGGTCGCCGGACGGAAGGCGATTTTCATCTCCTTGTGTGGGCAGTAGGCCCATGACCTCTCCGATCGAGATGACAAATTTGGCGACCTCGGTGGCGTTCACCTGGGTGGGGCTGGTCCGTACTCTTCAAAAGAGGACCTCCGGTCTGTTAGGGCGCGAAGCTGGCTGGGGTACAAGGGTCGTGGCCCAGCGACTCGGCAGTGACCGGAGCGGGCGGAGTCGGCGGAGTCGCCCATGGAATATTCGTGAAGTCGAAGAAGTTCAAGAGGTTAGGCTGCGCGGAATCGCGGGGTGTCAAATGGGCCGAGGCGCCGATAAAGCGATTCTCCACAAACTTGATCACCGCCGTGTGATCCATAGGCACATGGGAAACAAAGTGCTTGCGCGTAAACGGCGAGATGATCATGTTGGGCACACGGAAGCCAAGTTGAGCGGCAAAGCCGCTGACCGCCGCAGCATCTCCCGGGTTCGCGCCTGGATCGGTTGAGGCAAGATCGCAATGAAGGGTCGGCATGCCCCCCGAAGGCACACAGGGGTTGTAAGCGTCGGGATTGACCGCAATGGTCGAGATATCCGGGATCGTGCCCAACGAACTGTCGGTATTGGTGTTTGAGTAGTTCGGCACTGGCGGGACGTGATCGTATGGCCCCCCTCCCTCGTCGTAGGCGAGAAAGAAGACCGAATCCTTCCACGCGGAGCTCGCCATAAAGGTATTCACTATGTTGGCTACCTGCGCCTGACCAGCCAGAATCGATTGGCCAGAACCGGGATGCTCGTCATTGTTGCCGTAGCCGGCCTCAATAAAGGCGAAGCTTGGCAACGTTCCGTTGGCAAGATCGCTGAAGTAAGTCGACAACGGAGCAATGTGACTGGGATCGATGCAGAAAGAATTCGCTGCATCCCCCACCACGCTCGAGGGCTGAGTGGGTGCAGTGCAGGCGGCTCCGCTTGGATTTTGATACAGATATTGATACGAGTAAGACAGGGATTCAAAATCGGTTGCCGGGTAGTTTGCGTTGGCCGATGAAGAGCAGTCGTCACCGTCGAGGCACAGGTCGTCGGTCACCGTGTAGTAGATTTTCCAGGATACCTTCGCCTGATCGAGCTCTTCGAATATGTTGGGTACATTGAGCTGGGGCAGATGGTCATTATTGCCTGGATCGTAGACCAACCCCTGCGTGCTGCCCCCGGTAAAGGTCGCAATGCGGTTGGCAATGCTCTTGCTCGAGACAGGGGAGAACCAGCGGTCAGACAGGGCGAACTGAGAGGCCATGTAGTAGTAGTAATTCAAGAAGCCCTGGTCATAGTAGCCCATGGAACGCTGCCCGGTTAAATCTGTGAAAGCGCCGGAGCAAGTACCCGCGGGACTGGCGGCGCAAGACTTCGCGTAGCCTTCTGCGTTGTGAACGAACCCACCGATCTGGATAGGACGCGTAGCCAGGAAGTCGTAGGTATTCACGTCGCCATAGCTCGCCAGCCAGTCTGAACTTTCATCGTCGATACAGGTGCTGGTGAACTTGAAGAGCGGAAACGATGTACCCTCATCGTCAGCGTTGCTGATGGTGGTGAGCTTGTCGTCAATGCCATCGACATTGTAGGTGTTGCCGTCGTCACCCACGTTATAGCCGTTGGTCTGTCGGTACGGATTCAGCATGCCAAAGTAATTATCGAAGGTATGGTTCTCCTGCAGCATGAAGATCACGTGATCGATCGATTGAAGGCTGGCGGCCGCCGTAACCGTGACCGTCGCGGTCGCGGTCGCCTTTCCGCCCATTCCGCTGGCAGTGGCGGTGTAGGTTACGGTCGCGGCCGGGGTCACGGTTTGCGTCCCGCCCGTGGGCTGCAGGTTATAGGTGCTGCTGTCTGTCCCGGTCACCGTCACCTGGGTGGAGTTGGTTGCGGTCACGGTCAGAGTGGAGGAATTTCCTGCAGTAATGGACGTGGGATTTGCGGTGATGCTGACGGTGGGGGCGGCAGGCGGAACAACCGTTACAGTCGCGGTCGCCGTAGCTTTTCCTCCTGCTCCGGTAGCGGTGGCGGTGTAGGTCGTGGTCGCAGCCGGAGTAACAGCTTGCGTTCCCCCGCTCGATTGCAGGGTATAGGTACTGCCGTCCGACCCGGTGACCGTCACCTGGGTTGCATTCGCCGCCATAACGATCAACGTGGAGGATGCGCCCGATGCGATCGATGCCGGGCTGGCAGTCATGCTGACAGTGGGCGCGACCGCGGGCGGCGTCACAGTCACCGTCGCACTGGCCGTAATTTTCCCTCCCGCGCCGGTCGCGGTTGCGGTGTACGTCGTGGTCATGGCCGGGCTGACGGTTTGCGTTCCCCCGGCAGCCTGCAAGGTATACGAGGTGCCGTCGCTGCCCGTGACCGTGACCTGGGTGGCATTGGTTGCAGTCACGGCCAAGGTGGAGGAGCTTCCCGAGATGATCGAAGCGGGGCTGGCGGTAACGGTGACCGTTGGCGCGGGGGCGGACGACACAGTTACAGTTGCCATTGCTGTGGCTTTTCCCCCGGTTCCCGTCGCGGTCGCAGTATAGGTGGTGGTCGAGGCCGGGCTGACGCTTTGTGTCCCTCCGGCGGCTTGCAGGGTGTAGGTGCTGCCATCGCTGCCGGTAACCGTTACCTGCGTCGCGTTCGCTGCCGTTACTGTGAGGCTGGATGCACTGCCAGAGGTGACTGTGGCAGGATTGGCGGTGATAGTGACGGTTGGCGCCGTACTGGTGCCGGTGGAATTTTGAGTGAAGGTCGCACCGCCGCACCCGGCGAACAACAGAGACACCGCAGCGCAGAACGATAGAGCCGCAACGCGGCCCGAACGAGAGAGAAACGGGGCGACAGTCAGGTCTAACAAGGCATTCTCCTACCAAGCCAGTGCTTCAGAAGTCAGCTTTCAAGCGTTGGCATCGTGCGATAGCCATCACCATCCGCATGTCTTTTTGTGGGATTCGATTTACGCCACTCGATCTGGTCCGCAAGCGCAGTCGCTTCGGCATCGGTTTCGCCAACATTGAGGCCATCCACGATCGCCACGGCTTTTTCTCTGCCCCTACGAGAGAAGATGGTAAGTAAGATGCGGCCGAAGCGAGCATCGCTGATGGTCAAAGACCGCTCCAGAAGGCGACTGCGCAAAGAGCGCCGGCCCGCATCATCGCCGGGGTAAAGAACCATCCGCTTACATTTGTGAAGCTCAAACCAGCGAAGGTAGCTGCGCACAACGGTAGACATATTCATCCGCAGCCCAGCCGTATAGTTACGCTGCGACATTTGTACCTGCAACTCAGGAGACTGCAGGATATTGATCAACCGCTCGGCGAGTTGGGATGCATCCCCTATTTTGTAGAAGTGAGCGGCCATGTTCTCATCGGCCGCCATCTCGCGAAATTCAGGGATGTCGGCGCAGACGATGGGAATGCCGTATTCACAGGCCTGGTGGGCGGGCCCGCTCGAACCGGTGGCCGAATCGTATGGCATCACCACGATCGAGGTGGAACGGTAAAGTTCAGGGATATCTTCTTCGGCGACGTATCCGCGGAATTCGATGGGCAGATGCGGTGGCTGCGACTCACGGATCGACTCCCAATATCCGGCCTTGGTGTGATGGTTCGCACCGGCAACAATCAACCTGGCATTGGGAATCTTCTTGAAGACCGCTGGAAAGGCTTCCATCAACGTTTCGAGCCGCTTGTAGGTTCCCCAATGTCCGATGGCGAGAATGCGAAGATCGGGATTACCGCGCTTGGAAAAGTCCGGAGGGCTGGGAATAGAGGCAAATGCTCCGTGGGTGCCCAACAGAACATTTTGTGCCGAGTACTTGCTGATCAAGGTTCGGCGGTAACGGGAAAGCAGCACCGACACCGAATGTGCCTTTAATAGAGCCCGGGTAGCGACATCAGAGCCCATGCGCAGGAGACGCTCCCGACGTACGCCGGCCGCGGCAAAGTCGACATGCTCGACAATGTGGTGCAGGGTGATATGGGTGAAAAAACCTGAAGCCCGGACCAGAGCCGGCGCGTTGAGGCCGGCAAAGGCGGCAAACGGATTGTCGGGGGTAGCAAAGCTGGAGAAAACGAGGTTGAACCAAACCACATCGGGTTGTAACTTCCGAATCGCCTTTAGTATGCGCCACGGAGTCGTCGCGCTGCCGAATTTCCAACAGCGAACGACATCGAACCCGGGCAATTCGCAGCCTTGGCCGGCCTTCAAAGGATGACCCTCGGCATCGGTCGCGAACTCATAATCACCGAGTTCGTCTGCAAGAATCGTCAACTTGACATCGGGGTGACGCTGCAGTTCCCGGGCAAGGTGAAAGGCGTATTCGTTTAACTGCCGTCCACTAGGAGGAAATGTCGCAACCAAGCAGATTTTCATCGCCCTTTGCCTCAGAACAAAGTGATGCTCACGTACGGTCTCAGCTGCTCGTTCCGCCCGCTTGTGAAGTTGAAGAAATCTTCCTGCTGTAGCCCCGCGGAAAAGCGAATTGGATACTGGAGCTGTACTTGTCCAGTCTCGTCATCGAATTTGCGATGGAGGGGCGTTGCATACGAAAGGGAGAACCCGCTCTGGATCGTGTCATAGACATGAAAGCTTCTGGTGCTGGAATACGCTATCGATGCCTGCAGATCCCAATGACGGGTGGGGGAGAAGTCGACGGTTCCCGCCGGCCGTAAAGCTTGTGCAATGCCTGACCGTGAGCCTACGGTTCGCCATGCGCGAAGATCCTCAGCGACCGCTTCAACATTCAGACGGTCTGAGAAGCGATGGGTTAGACCCAGGTAAGACGCGGTGTAGTAATTTTCGATAGCCACCGGTGTGAAGTGCTGGTCGTTTGCTCCCCAACCCGTCACCAACGCGGTTCTGCCCCATGGCTCGCCAACGCGGAAGTCGATGGCGCCGGCCAACGAATTGGAATTTATATTGCTTTCCGTGAAAGGACCGGCTTCGCGGATGACATAGCCGTCCACCGACACGGCATTAAAGAACGAACTGGTGGAGACATACGTGAACACGCGAAACAGGTTCTGGTTCATCTGCACCGGCGATAACGAGTCGCGCCGAATGGTCCCTTGAATGCCGCTGTTAAATTGCACTACGTTGCCGCCGAGATGAATCGTGGGGGCGACACCGACACTCATGGCGTAGTCGGTGGTGTTGCGGTTCACGATCGAACTGGTTGCCGGCACAGAAATTTCGCCGCGAGCATTCCTTATTTGAAAGAACCCGCCAACGGTAGGAAAGTCGCCCAAATGCAGATGGTAGGCATTAGTCCACTGCGTAGCTAAGGACGAGCGGGGAGGGGGCAGCAGAGAGACGTCGGAGCTGGGCACCGGCGTGAGCGCATCGAGCTTCGAGTCAAGCACGTAGACGGTGGAATCTTCGAAGACCGGTTGCAGCTGGAAGTCCGACAGAAAACTCAGCGTGGAGTTGACTCTGTATCCCTCGTTGGCGCCGGCTTGCAGAAGACTCTGTTCCGCGGTCTGGTCTTCGCCGGCAGCGCTGGCAGCCTGAGCAAAGGCGGTAAGCGCCTGCGTACCATGGTGCTCCTGCTGATACACGTTGGCCTCGGCCAACAGATACTGATAGTCGGGCTCGTCGCCGGTTACGTGGCTTACCGCGGAGAGCTGAGCCGAGGCCCGGGCAGTGTCTCCCAGGGCAAGATAATTGTTGGCCAAACCAACGCGCACAGCTATGTCTGATGCGCCTGCTGCCTTGGCGCGTTCAAGGTAGGTTTGCGAAAGTTGATACTCGTGCATCTGGCGCAGTACGTCAGCGGCCGCAATGTACTGGCTCCCGGTGGGCGGCACGGTCTGCCCTGCTTCGGCTTCCATCATGCCTAGGCCGATCTGCCGCTCTGCGTCCTGGGAGTGATCCTGTTGAGCCATGAGCTGAGCGATCGCCAGACGTACATCGAACCGATTGCTGTTGGGAGTGGTGAGCGCCGTCTGAAAACGGTTCATCGCGCCCTTCTGATCTCCTAGTGCGCTGAGAGCCTCGCCGGTGGCGACAAATATTTCGCTGTCGCCGGTTGGATCGCTGGCAGACGCTGGGGTATCGCGGGCGTGCTGCTCGGCCAGTTGGACATAGTGCAGTGCCTGACCCCGATCGTCGAGGTTGGCGTACGCACGTGCCAGCAGTGCGTACGCTGCGGGATTGGCGGGAGAATCTTTTTGTGCGATCAGCAATTCATCCACGGCCTCGTGATAGCGGCGCTGGGCGTAAAGGGTGTTGCCCAGTCCGTAGTGGAGAGCTCCATCGTCAGGAGTAAACTTCAAGGCGGCACGATATTCGATAACGGCCTTGGAAAGCAGGCCTTCTCTTCCATAGGCCGTCGCGCGGATCATGTGCAGCACCTTCGAATCGCCGAGTTCCAATTCTGCCAGTTGCGTTTGCCGCAACGCTGCCTGCGGCCGATGCAGGTCGAGGTCGGCATAAGCGAGTCCCAGGTGTGCCTCGCCATCTTTAGGTTCACGCTTCAAGGCTGACTCGAAGTCGGCAGCCGCCGCGCCGGCGCGGTGCAGGTCGTTGAAGAGGTATCCACGATTCACGTACGCGGTAACCACGTTCGGGTCGCGCGCCAGAACCTCAGTAAAATCCTGCAGCGCCTGCTCTCGATCTCCAGCATGTTTGTGCACATAACCGGCTAGAAGCGGAATATCCGGTTCGTGGGGAAGAACCTGGTTGTATCTCTTAGTTAGCTGCAACAACTCGTCGTACTGGTCGAGGTGGAGCAAATCATAACCCAGGTAGACCGCGGCATCGCGATCTTCAGGCAGCACCTTGATTGCCTGGCGCCCGGCTTCGGCCGATTGCAGATAATCACCCTTAAAGCTCAGGTATCTTTCTTTTTCCAGAAGGACCTGAGGCTCCTGTTGCATTTCGCCTGTAGCCCGGCTCAACCATTTCCCGGCAAGATCAAGGTTGTGTGCCTCAATGGCCGCATTCATCCCTCCGGCGACTATCAGGGCATTGTGGGGCGCCAACGCATAACCCTTGCTGTAAGGGAGTTCTGCCTTTCCAAACTGGCGATGAGCCGTGTACAGATCACCCAACGCAAGATAGGGCACATCGATCGAAGGATAATCTTGCGCGAGCAGCTCAAAGTATTTCTCCGCATCCTGGTCGCGACCGGCCGCGCGGGAAGCATAGCCCAACGAAGTGAGTGCAAAGCGGTTCCGCGCGTCGATCGCGAGCACGCGTTTGTAAACGGCAATCGCGTCGCCGGTGCGCCCCAGCTTCATCAGCAGATCACCGTCGAGCAGCAGGTTGTTGGGATCGCGCGGGCTCAGCGCGAGGGCTTCTTTCATGTCGCCCAGTGCACTGTCCAGCTCGCCGCCATTCATTTCGATCGAAGCTCGCAGGCGCAGAAACTGTTGCCGGTCCGGCCCTCGCTGGTCGAGATTCTTGATGGCTGTTTGTGCAATCGCAAGCTGCCGCTGGGCGGCCTCCTGGTCACGGAGGTTGCGGTCGAGCTGCATTAAATCCATGTGGAGCTGGATGCTGTAGAGCGGCCCCTCGACCGGCGTTGCCGGCAAATGCGCCAGGGCGGCGGTGTATTCCCGAACGGCTTCTTCATCGTGCCCCTGGAGTTGCGCGATCTGTCCGCGGATGGCGTGTAAGCGATAGTGATCAGAATCAAGTGCTGCTGCACGCTGAAGAAATGGTTCGGCGCTTTTTACGGAACCCGCCACGAGCTGCGCCTGGGCGGCGGACAATTGCAAGCCCAAATCTTTTGGCATCGCGTCTGCAGCCTGGGTGTACAACTTTGCAGATTCACTTAACTGCCCGTCGAGCTGATCAGTGTATGCCAGTTCAGCCACGACGTCCGGCTTAGGGTTGCGTATCGATTTAAGTGCGGTGATGGCTTGCGCGTAACTACCGGTTTCGCGGTAATAGGCCGCCAAGGAGCGCTGAACGTCAGGGTCGTCTGGATTCCGATGCTTAGCGAGATCGAGATAATGGCCGGCCAAACTCATCTGCTTCAGATGTTCGTACGAAAGAGCGAGGAGCAATTCCGCGCGTGCATTGGCACGCATCGACTCAGCCCGGCGCAACCAGAGGGTCGCGTTGGTGTCATCTCCGGAGTTCAGGTAAAGACTTCCGAGGAGCTGCACATCATCGACGCGCCTCGGATCGGATAAGGTCACCTGCTTAAGAAGACGCTCCGCGTCTCCGGTTCGTCCGACGACGCTGTAAGTTTGTGCCAGGCCGGAGAGCCCGTCCAGAGCCGACGGGTTTAGCCGAAGACCGCGATTGTAGGCAGTTTCCGACAGCGAAAACCTGGCATCCAGGCGCGCCGCATAGCCGAGCAGAAACCAGAGTTGCGGATCGTTGGAGTCAGCTTGCGCAGCCTGCTGTGCGTAGTCAACCGCCAATGCGTGATCACCCCGCTGCAGCGCCAGTTCTGCCGCATGCGCGAGCCGTGCGGTTTGAAGATTCGATCCCCAGCCCAGCGGTTGGGTCGACGTTTGTGTTTGGCCAGTCTTGTCGTGAGGTTTGGCCGTTGCATTCGGCTCGACCGTGTACAGTTGCGCATGGACCGAGCCTGAACCGGTAAGCGCAATCAAGGATGGCAGAAAAAATAACTTCAAGAGTGCAGGTCCAGCAAATAAACGTTTCATTTGAATCGAGACATTAAGAATATGTTAGATACAGAAAAAGCTTCGAGCGTTGGCTGGCAAAAACTCACGGCGGGCGACTGAGCCAAGCATCTCGTAAAACAAAGATGAGCAACCTCGTTTGCGTTAACCTTATCTAAAGCATCACGTGAGGGGCTGTGGAAACACCTGAAGTATTCAGTCCTGCAAAGCGGCCAATTTCCTTAGGGCTTGTTCTCATGGCAGCAATCGTCGTTCACTTGCCACTGCTGCTGATGAAGTTGCCGCTGCAGTCATTCGACACAAACTTCCATATTTTCTTCGCTTCACACTACGTCCACCACTGGTTCGATCCCTGGAACGCGAAATGGTACGCGGGTTTCTCGCAGACTACGTATCCGCCGCTGCCGCAGCAGTGGGTGGCCCTGATCTCGCGGATCACTGGTCTTGACATGGCCTACATGGCAGTCCAACTGGCTGCCATTCTGCTGCTGGTAGTTGGGGTCTATCGCTTTTCTCTGCTGTGGGTGGCCCCTCAGGCCGCTTCGTTGGCGGCGCTTGCCAGCGTCTTCCTCGGTTCGGAAAGCTTCCTTGTGTATTCCGCCGGCCAGTTGGGGACAACGTCGGCGGCGCCGATTTACTTGAATGCGTTACCCTATTTATTTGAGTGGGTGCGCCATGGGAAGTGGCGTTCGTTTGTGAAAGCAAGCGCGCTGTTCACGGCGGCGGCAGCGGCTCACCACGCTACGCTCCTATTCGGGTCGCTGTTTTTTGCCGTTCCGGTGCTGGTCCTTGTTTTCCTGGACGGTGAGGACGGCGATCGGACCGCCACGGGAGCGTTCTTGATTCGCACCGTTAGCATCGCGATCGTGGTCGGCGTTGCGATCGCCGTAGTGCTGCTCCCCTTCTGGATCGCATTGATCCACTATCCCGTGACCCAGACTCCAATTCCCCACCCCAGCCGGGCAAACTACATCCTCAGCCCCGGGAGGGGTCTGAATTACTTCGTCATTCCATATGGGGCGTTGATACTGGCTCTGCCGTTCATCATCCTTCGCGGGGCAACGATAGTTCGTCTTCGTCCGTTGCTGTTTGGTTTTTGGGTAGCGTTCCTGGTGGGGCTCGGGGGAACGACTCCCGTTGCCCATCTGCTTCTCGGCCGCGCTTTCGAAGTTTTGACGATGGAGCGCTTCAGCTACTGGGCTACTCTGCTCAGCCTCCCGATTGTGGGACTGATCGCCGCGGAACTCATCGATCGTTTTCGCGTGCGCGCGGCGATCTGTTTGACAATAGCAGCCGCGGTCACCTGTGGGCTGGCCGTTGCCTGGGTTAGCTACCGGCCTGCCGATGCTTCCAATTTCAAAGTTGATTCCGTGGCGGCATGGCTCAACCGGGACGGGCATGACCAATACAGATATGTGACGCTGGGCTTCGGCAATAAGATTGCGCGGCTGGCCATGATGACGGATGCGAGCAGCGTGGACGGCGAATGGAATTCCGGACGCATGCTGCCCGAGTTGACCCGCTACGGCGGCGGGCCACTCACCAGCTCAAAGTACTATGGCCAGGCGGGGCTGGATTCACTGCGAGCCATGTTGCGACACGCAGACCGCTATGGCTTGAAGTGGATTTTCGTGCGCGACCCATACTACGATCCACTTTTGAAATTTGCGGGTTGGCGGCGCGTTGACCAATTAGATGACAACACCGTCATTGTGTGGAGCAAAGACGGCATGCCACCAGCGACTCCGATGAACGCTCCGCAAATACCTCCCCACTGGCAAGGTGTGCTTTGGGGAACTCTGCCTTTAGGCAGCAGCCTGTTGGCGATTCTGGTCATCTTGATTCCTGAGGAAAAGCGCCGCGACGAGCATCGCAAGGGTTCAATCGCTACCCCCGATTTGGTAGCGCGGAGTATGGTGTCGTGAGTAAAGGTCGTCTACTAGCTGCGCTCGTCGGCGCGGTGACTGTAGTTTTTGTAGTGGTCGGGACCCTGTGGCCCGTGCAGGCTGCAGTGGCGTATGCCGGTGGGAGGAGCTTGCTACGTTCGTCCTCATCAGCGCAAGCGGCCGTGGAAACACTGGCGGATGAGATAGGCTCCCAGGCTTTTGGGGATGCCTACTCCGGCCTGGGCAATAAAGCCGAATTTACGCAACAGGCGTTTGTACACGACCTGACGGGCTACTACTCCAGTTTGCGCAGCTACGCGACCCTGCTGAAGTGTGACGTATTGCCACAGCATTCGTCTGATCAGGAAGCGACCATTCTGCTCCGCATGCATTGGTCCACAGTGGTGGGAACCTTTGTGAGCGCCCGAACACTGCGCGTAGTGAAAGTGGGGGACCGTTGGAAAGTAGATTGGCCCCTGGAGAAGCAACCGCAAGTGCCGCCGCAGGTGATCGCGGTGAATTACCTGCGTTGGGATGTGATTTATCCCGGCCCGGGAGACGGCTGGGGCGTGCAGGATGTGGAAGCGCCGCATATACGAATCGTGGATATGCACCCGGTGCAACGCGCCGAAGGAGTGGTGATTTTAGGCGAACTGCTCAACGAAGACGTGGTGCCCGCCTACGTCTCGGTGAGGGCGACCTTGCTGTCGAAAAGTGGAGCCCGGATCGCGAGCGAAGACAGCTTCGATAAAATCTCGCACACCCTGCTACCCAAGCAAGTGACTCCGTTCCTGATCAACTTCCCTGACGCAACCTTGTCTCAGGTAGGCAGTATCCGCATGGATCCAATTTCGACCCTCGTCCCGGCGTCGGCTGACCCGGTGATTGAAATCCAAAATCAGCAATTGAACCCGGCGCCCGATGCCTCACTTTCTGCCCAACTCGTCAATGAGAGCGGGCAGGTCGTGAATATCGCCCATGTGCTGGGAACTTTTTATGACAAGAGTGGCCAGGTGGTGTGGGTGGCGGACCAATATATCGATCGAGCTCTCTTACCCCGAACCCCGGTTCCGTTCAACATTCACATTCCCGAAGATCTGGCCAGAAAGATCAGTAGCCAACGAACGATCGCTACCACGTACAGCGTGGGAGGGTTCTCTTGAAATTCGCGTCTTTGCTGGGCGGCCTCGCCGTAGCCACGACGCAACTGGCAGGCGCGCAAAGCGGAAGCATGAGCTTGCCCAAGACGGTGGAGGCGGGCAGCGCCTTCTCGATCAGCTGTTCGGGCAGCGGTAAAGCGGTCATGTACATTGTCGGACTTGGGCAAGTGTTGAGACGGGATGTGCAAGCAGGACAGAAAATCCCGTTTGCGGCAGGGACTTTATACAACGCCGGCCACTACCTCGTCATTCTTGCCGGCGCATCGTCTAAAGAGACAGCGTCTTTTGACGTTGTGCCGGCAAGTAAAACCGCGGAAGTCAGTTTCCTGGCGAAGCCTTCTCGCCTCGCAGTCGGGCTGCGGGACGGCATCAGCGGCACCGTGTATATCTTCGATGCGTATCACAACCTGATTACAGCGCCGACGCCGGTATCGTTCCAGCTTTCGAATCCGTCGAGCGCGTTGCAGCAGCGGACTGTGGTCGCCCAGGATGGTTCCGCCTCGACCCAGATGGACTCCACGGCCAAAGAAGGCAGCGATCAATTTGTGGCGCGGGCCGGTGAGGTTGCCAGCACCCGTGTGATCGAACAGGTGCCGGGCGACCCCTGCGGATTGAGTGTGACGGCACAGCCTTCGGGTCAGCAGCTCGACCTCAAGACAAACCCGGTGCGTGACTGTAGCGGGAATGCGGTGCCGGACGGGACGATCGTCACCTTCACGGAAAGTTATGGCGGCATCCAGTCGACGGCGGACGTACCGCTCAAGCACGGAATTGCTGAGATAGAAATGCCTGCCCATCGTGGAGCAAAAATTTCCGTGGCCAGCGGAGTCGTGATGGGCAATGAGCTGCATTGGGAAAAGTGACGATGGTAAAACGGGCGCTGATCGTTCTCCTGTTCTTCGCGGCTCCGTACGCCCTGCCGGCTGACGAGGCAGCGGTTCACGTAGAGCCCCCAAATCTGCAAGGGACCAGGCAACTGCAGAAACAAACCGCGGATGCGGTTGTTCGGGATTATCTGCAGTCGTGGCAAAGCCTGGGAGCCGCGCTCGAACAGAATCGCCCGGACTTGCTGGAGCAGAGTTTTGTCGGAGCCGCGCTCGATAAATTAAAGGATACGATCGAGCAGCAGGCAAACCTGGGTCTCCATACCCAATATAAGGATCGTACACACGACCTGCATATCGACTTCTACTCACCAGATGGCCTTTCGATAAGGCTGATCGATAATGCCGAGTACGACCAGCAGGCATTTGACCATGACAAGGTTCTGGGTACAGAGCGCGTGCACAGACGCTATATCGTCGTCATGACCCCGACTGAAGTGCGGTGGAGAGTACGCATCCTTCAGTCGGAGCCGGGTGAGACGCCTGTGGCAACGGCCAAGCACTTGCGGTAGCGCAGCCACTCCGCACCAGTGCGCTGTCCCTGAAGTTCATTGAAAAATTCGACATGTCGAAGAACGGTCTCATGGGGTAAAGAGGGTGTGTTAGAACCCGACAGAAGAAACCGCAGATCTCTCCACTACGCTTCGCTCCCGGTCGAGATGACAAATTTGTTAGAAAAATGGCTTTAAAAGTGTGAAAAATCGCCAATCCTGCAACTTTGTCATCTCGACCGGAGTTGTCATGGGCCTTCCGGCCCACCCAAGGTGATGAAAAACGCCGCCGAGGTCGCCACAAACTTGTCATCTCGACCGAAGCGATGCGCAGTGGAGAGATCTGCGGTTTCTTTGCTTAGTTCTCACACCGGCTCTAAAGCCCATCATATTTCCAGCGCGTGCGCGACTAAAGTCGTGCCCTGGTACAAATCCAAAGAGACTTTTCAAGGAACTTCAGGGACAGCACACTAGCGCCCCGTGTCGGTGGCGGGCATTGGCTTGTTGTTGTCGCAGGCCGGAATGCCGGGTTCAGTGGCAGTACCTTCCTCATAATCGTTCCAGGTCTCAATCATCACAAACGGAATCACCTGACCGGTGGGAACATACTTGCGCCAGAGATTGGATGTATCCGTAAATGTCTGGCCGCAGCGCGCAGCCATGTGCCGGTTAAGACTCCAGGATGCTTTGGCGTCGTCAAAGCCGGCCCACGCTCCACCTACGATGATTTTGTTGGGGTACTTCGCCACCATCGTCTGGTAGAAGTTGCTCAAATATCCCTCTCCCCAGTTGCTGCCGTCCGCCGTCCACCCTTTCGGCCCAGGACTTACCCAGGCATAGGAGCCGTCAAGCGCGTCCGCATACTCGCTCGGCGGGTTCTCATAAATAAGGAAGGGAGGATGGTCCCACTGGTTGACGACTGCACGTACCTTGTCCCAATTCGTATGGCCGCCCTTGGGGAAGATGAAGATCACGGGGCGCCCCTGATAGGTCAGGTAGGCGTCATGTCCGGGCGCATTCGGGGCAAGGTAGGTATCGTGAAACATGGTGAAATCCGCGATGGCTTCATCGGTCGCTCCGTCTTCCTGGTCGGTCTCGTCGTACATCATCGCGACGTGGAATTTGTGCTTCGCGGCGGTGGCCTGCAACAGGGCGTAGCTCTGATCGATGAAGGGTTCCCGATCTCCATACCAATCCACCACGAAGGCAGAAATACCTCTGGCCGCTGCCTCGTTGATTTGCCGGCGCAGCACCGCTGGATCGTGCGACGAATAACCGATGGAAATGTGTTTAGGGTGCCCGAACCAGGCTTCGTACGTAGCCAGTATCTCGGGTGATGGACCTGTAGCAGTGTATTTCAACCGGACCGGTGGCGACGAATCAGAACCAGGGCACCCTTGGAGCAAAGAAAGCAAAAGGAGAGCAGCGCTTACAGAACGCGGCATAGGCTAATTCTTAGAGGCGCGAACGCCTTTCGGGGTTGTCGCTACTCCAGTAATCCGCAGTTCCGGGCAGCCGAAATGTCTCTTCTCGCATCGGAAACATTATCTTGGTTTTTGCAGTCTAAGCTGCAGTGCTTTTCCCGGGAGCACGCGGTGATATTACCGGGCGGTTTTCACTGATGGCCTTAGCAATCGGAGCTTCATTCATGTGCTAAAGAACCCCACCGACAAGCCCAAAGCACTGCGGGCCCGCATTCTGTCGGGGAGTGTCGTGCTGCTCTCCGGCTCAGGGCTCGCGACGCTGACGAACTTCGCCTACAACATTGCGGTTGCGCAATTTCTGGGTCCAAAAGGGTTTGGCCACGCCACAGCGGTCTACACGCTGCTCACCTTGATTTCGGCAGTGACCCTGTCGTTTCAGATCATTTCCGCCAAGATCGTAGCGCAACAAAGCTCCGCTGATGGAAAGTATGCGGGGTACCGACTCTTCCACCGTGGAGCGTGGGCATGCGGAATCCTGATCGCACTGCTACTACTGGTTTTTCAGAAAGTAATTGCTGATTATCTGAATTTGCCGAGTTCGATCCTTGTTGCCTTACTGGCCGCGGGGGCTGCGTTCTACATCCCGCTGGGGAGCCGGCGGGGCTACCTGCAGGGCGCCTATGGTTTTCGGCGTCTGGCCACCAACCTTGTTCTCGAAGGAGTGGTTCGACTTGGTGGTTCGCTGCTCCTGATGATTCTGGGCCTGGGCGTGAGGGGCGTGATCGCGGCGAACTCCGTAGCCGTGGCCGCCGCCTACTTCGCCATCGTGCCGAGAGGGGCGAGTTGGACGCCAATCCCGGTCCGCTGGCTGTATGCTCTGCGCGAGACATCCCAGGCAATCGTGTTTTTCTCCGGCCAGGTGCTCATCAACAATTGTGACATTGTGCTGGTCAAGCACTATTTTCTTCCCCAGGCCGCGGGACTCTATGCGGCGGTCGCCATGGTGGGACGGGTGATCTATGCCTTCTCCTCGGCGGTCGTCAACAGCATGTTCCCCCTGGTAGCGGGCACCAGCGAGGAGGAGCGGAGGGACTTGAAGGTCATCGCCACCTCGCTGCTGCTGGTGCTGTCGATCGGATCGGGACTGGCCCTGGGCCTGCGCTTTGCACCGGCGGCCATTTGGACTACATTCTTTGGGTCGAAATTTCAAGTCGCGGGGGAACACAACCTTCCCTATCTGCTAGCGCTCTACGCGGTCACAACGGTGATCTATTCCCTGAGCGCCGTGATCATCACCTACGAGATGTCTTACAAAATTGCCAATACCAGTTGGATACAGCTCGCGTTTAGCGGAGTGGTCATCGCGGGAATCTGTCGCTTTCACGATTCCTTAAGGGAGGTCATCCTGGTGCAGTTGGTGCTGATGATCGCCCTGCTTGTTTGTGTCGCAATTCCCTTCCTCGTGGACTCGTTGACCTACTCCGACAGCACCGAGCAGCGTGGGAAGCTGAGGCCAGTCAGGTTGATAGGCCGGGCTTCGGAAGACGAGGTAATTGCAGAATTCCTGAGGAGTGATTTCAACAAGCCCGATTTTCAGGAGTACCACGACGCGCTGGGCAGCATCGTTGCCAGTCCCAACCTCGAGGATCCCGTGGAAAACGGGAAGCGGCGTGCGCTGTTCTTTATCCGCCATCTTGCCCTGTGGAACGAACTTCCCCGAGACACAGAATGGTACGAGATGGAGATGGATGAGGCTGATCTGGGGCGAATCAAAGTCTTCCCCCGCGCACAATGGCGGAAGATCGCCGGCGGGAATTTTTCCCTCGGGGCGATCGTCAAGTGCATCCAGAAGCGGCGAGACGTCCTTGACGGACAGTTCGTCGCAAAGATCGATACGATACGCGATCGCATGCTGCGCGGTGAGACGGCCGCTCCAGCGGTGATCCTCATCGGTATGAAAGATAACGAGCCTCTCACCATTCTGGATGGAAACCACCGCCTGGTAGCCGCCATGCTGGCATCCCCGAGCATAGTGGCCAGTTTGCGGTTTTTCTGCGGTTTATCGCCCAGGATGACGGAATGCTGTTGGTACAACACCAACGTGACAACCCTTTTCCACTACGGGCGAAATTTTGTGAAGCACGTCATACGCCGGCCGAAAGCAGAGCTTGCGCGCATTATGCACAGTGAAAGCTAATTGCGAAGGAGTGGGTTCATGATAACGAAAAGCAGGTTGGCGCATCGAATGCCTGAGGGAGTGGGGATGCCAAGTAGAAGCGGTACCGTAGTAGTGGAACAGTTGCCGGAGATATTGAGCATGAGGCAGGGGAGACTGTTTCTTCGACAGATCACGAACTGCATGAGCAGTGACCGCCCGCACATCGTGTTCGACTGTTCTCGTGTCCGCCAGGTGAACTCCTATCTCATTCACGCGCTCCTTTGCTGCCTGGAGGAAGCCATCAAACGTAGCGGAGACGTAAAGCTGGCTGCCCTGCTTCCAGAGGCAAAGGCGACGCTGCAGAGCGCTGGAGTCGACCGGATCTTCGAAATCTATAACACGATCAATGATGCTGTGAACAGCTTTCGACAGCCCGCAGACTTGCTTCACGGGAATGTGGGAAGCGCAGCTTGAACGGCGGGTCTGCAAGGACTCCAGTGGAAAGACACGTGACCATCTCGGCCTATTGGCTTCAGCGGCAGATCACCGCCGGCCTGGTGATGATGCTGACCTCTTCTCTCCTCGCGCAAACGACGCCACCGGCCGCGAGCCAGCAAGGAGGCGCGGCCACAGCAGGACCGGTTCAGACGGACAGCCGCCCAACGGGTCAGCCCACGCCGCAAACAAGCCAGCCTGCTCAAGAAGCGCCGCAACCGGTGGGCGCAGCGGTCGCGCCCTACGAGAAGACAGTGGGCGCTGCATCCTCCAGGCCTGCCGGTGCAGTGATCGCGCCGGCCAAACAGAGGCGCGCCCACTCCGTGCTGATCAAGGTAGCCCTGATCGCCGCAGGCGCGGCTGCCATTGGAACGGTAGTAGCGCTTTCCAAAGCAAGTTCGAGCCGGCCAAACTGAGTTATGAATGCAGGCGTTCGTAACCGGCAAACTCGTGTAGTAAGCTTCTCCGGCATAGATGGCGCGGGAAAGAGTACGCAAATTCAGGCTCTTCGATCGCGGGTTGAAGAAGCGGGTCTGCGAGTTCTCCTGATTACTTTCTGGGACGATGTTGCGCGACTTACTCGTATCCGCGAAGTGACAGGGCACACGCTGTTCAAAGGCGACAAAGGGATCGGAACTCCGGCTGCCCCTATCGTCCGGCGAGACAAGAACGTCCGTTCCCGGCTGATGACGGTGGTGAGACTTGGCCTCTATTTTCTAGACGCGGTTTCGTTGCGCATCGTAATTCGGCGAGCTCTGCGTACTCCCGTGGATCTGGTAATTTGTGACCGCTACATCTACGACGAGCTTGCGAACCTGGCGCTCCGCAACCCGGCCATCCGTCTCTATGTTCGTCTGATCTTGAAGTTGGTCCCGAGGCCGCACATCATCTATTTGCTCGATGCGGATCCGGTTCAGGCCTTCGCACGAAAGCCTGAGTATCCTCTGGAATTCCTCCATATCAGCCGTGAGTCTTACCTCACGCTGAGTGACGTTGTGGGAGGGATGACCGTCCTATCCCCAATGCCGGCGGAGGACGTCGCGCGGCAAATACTGAAATACACAGGTGCGTTGCTCTCTGTGGATGAGCAGGCGAGGGAGTTCCTGGCCGGAGGAACCGCCGACACTTTTACCTAGTGAGTGGTACAAGTTCAGCACCTGTTGGGGGTGATCATCATTCCCACACTTTCTGGCTGATATCACATCTTGGGCGGAGCCTGATTCTTCGCCGCACTCTGGCAGCTGGCTTGCATCTATAGACGGCATCGAGGAAAAATCACCTCTCGGTCTTCCTCACAGAAGGCTCACTGTTTTGTAGGAGCTGACCCAGGTTGATGACTTGGTCTTTCGATGCGCCCTTGGTTGCAGGCTTGCTTGTAGAGCATGCTTTTACCGTGAAAGATGTAACTGCCCGCAATACCCCGTAAGCTATACGCTTGAGCATGATAACCACTTAGAACTCGATGCGCGCCTGGAATGCGATCATGCGTGGCGAGCTATCTCCACCGAGACCCACACCTAACAAACCCGTGGGTGGAGAAATTGTGCTTTGCAACGTACCGAACTTTGCTGGGATAGAGAGGCCCGGAATTCCAGCCTCCACCGTGCTGGGTAAAGCGAAGTTCGGATGGTTGAAGGCGTTGAAAAACTGACCATCCAGCCGTAGCGAAACCCCTTCCCGAAGCGCTATTCGCTTGGTCAGGTAGATATCGGAGTCAGTGAAATGTGGACCCCGCACAGTGTTGCGCCCGGAGTCGCCAAATTGGCAATTTGCCACCGTGTCTCCTCCGGCGCAGGCTCCCGTGGAAGGATCGACGACAGAGCTGAAGGCCTCCGGGTTTAACCATTGCCTGGTTCCCGCAATGGTGACGCTGGGATATGGGGACTTGCGGTAGAGGGGAACGCCGGGAATCCGTACGGCGAACTGGGGCCCACTGGATTGAAAGATGCCCTGGCCGCCCGCGGTGTAGGGCTGGCTGAGGACGCTGAACGGGAGGCCGCTATGGAGAATTGCTGTTTCCGAAAAGGACCAGCCGCCGAACGCCTGCCGCAACGCTGCACGATGGGAATGAAATGGTACCTGATACAGACCAAAGGCGGAGATGTTATGGCGCACATCGTAGTCGCAGTCGCCATACTGATGGCTCAGTTCGCCGGGCAACGGGGACAGAATGCCTTGCGAAGAGAAAGGTAATAGGCCACCGTTCGACACCTCATCGAGACAATGGCTGAAGGTATAGTTGCCGCGCAGCGTCAAGCCGGCGAACTGCTCGGTGACGCTCGTCTGCAGGCCGGCATAAGCGCTATTGGCATCGGTGCGGAACTCGTTGACACTGCCAAACCTCTGGTCCAGTGGCTGCTGAAAGGCATAGGGCGCGAAACATCCTTGGCAAACATTTTGATAGCCGTTCAGCTGTACCTGGTAAGGCTCATGCAAGCCGCGCGTGCCGACATAATCCACGCGGAACGCGCCGTGCGGGCCGACCTGCTGTTCCACCCCAAGACTGTACTGGTAGTAATAAGGAACTTTGAGCGTGCCGGTGGGGAAAGTATTCAGGCTCACAGCCAGGGGACAGGTTGGCGCACCCACGGTAATGCCCGCGCACGGCGCTGCCCCGGAAGCGAACGCGCGCTGGAATGATTGGTTTGCTGCGGACGCGGCATCGACAGCACTCCCCGGGACGCCAGGGGCGATCGCGACGCCCCCCACCTGTCCGGCCAGACCGCCGACAAAAACCGGAGAGTATGGAGGATTGATCGAAGCCAGGTCTGCAATTTGCGCGGGGATGATGTCATCGAACGCACCGAATCCAAGGTGTACAGCGGTCTTCCGGGCCAACTGATAGGCAGCTGAGATCCTGGGCTGATACACAAAGAGCGGAGTTGCCGGGAAATTGCGTCGCTGCCCGGTCAAAAGCACCTGGTCCAGCGGTTGATCCTTGCCGTGTGCCATGTCAAGAAATGAACCCGCTGGACGCGCGAACAGCGCTTGCTGATTGACTGGATTCGTATTCCAGGTAATTCGTATTCCAGCCGTCAGAGTAAGGCGAGCAAGCGGTTTGTACGTGTCCATGGCATAGAAGTCCAGGTTGCCTGCGGCCACGCGCTCCTTGAGCGAGATAGGAAAGCTCTGAGTTGCCGTGTAGGCCGCGCCGTACGTATATTCCGCGAGATCGTTGTAGACGATGGCAGGCACGGTTCCCTGACCCAGATCGTAATTGCTGACGTCGATGCGGCGGGTATTGATGCCAAACTTAAGCGTGTGCCTGGTTTGGGTCCAGATCAAATTATCGTTAATCTGCCACTGCGTTACCTTTCGTCCTTGCGGATAGGTGTTGTTATTTCCGCCGATGGTGGTGAAAGGAACATTGGCCGTACCTGCAGCCAGCACGATTGGGAAAGTCTGCAACACCTGGGCAAAGTTGTTGGGCTCGAAAATGCTCGCATACCAACTTGCGCCGGGGTTGAATTGATTGACCAGAGCGGGACTGAATATGTGGGTATAACCGACAACCAGCGTTCGCTGGGGCTGCGGAGAATACGAGTTAAAAATGGGGTTAATGGGATCGGTAAATGCCGCCTGCAAGCCAGTGTCTTGCTGAAAGCGATACCAGATGCTGTTGTTGGGATTGATCGTGTGGTCGATTTTAACCACGATCAGGTTTTCGGAGTCGCTGTTATTGAGTGACTCCTGGCGCTGGTTTGCGCAACCGCTGCCATCGAAGAGGCCGCCCCCTTCGGGTGCCGGAAGCAGCGCCCCGTTTGCATCCAGGGGACAGGTGGTGACGGGAAGAGGCGTTCCGCTGGTATTGCCGTAGAGAGCAAACATGGAACGATAGAAGGGAACCTCGCCGGGCTGGGCGGGCAAGACGGTGCCGGTAATGGGATCCGTGGCGCCCCTGGGTAGTTGATCGAGGACATATTGCTGATAAGCGGCCGAGGGCACGACCGCTTGCGATACCAGGGGCAGCGCGATGCGGATGCCCTCATAATGGGCAAAAAAGAAGAGCTTATTCGTCCGGATGGGTCCGCCCACGCTTACGCCAAATTCATTGACCGTCGAACGAGGCTTTTTGGTGATGTTGCCGGGCGTATCGTTCGCGTGCAGAAAGTAGTCTTCCCCATTGAACAGGGACCCGTTCCAGACCTCGTAAAGGTCGCCGTGAAACGTGTTCGTCCCCGATTTGGTGAAGTAGTTCACTTGCGAGGCGCCGTAGCGTCCCTGATCTACAGCGAACGAATTGGTGTTGACCGTCGCTTCCTGGATTGCATCCAGCCCGATCACCAGGTTGGTGGAAAGGCCGATGTTCAGCCCCAGCCATGGATCGTTGGTATCGTAGCCATCGAGAATGTAGCCATTCGAGGTGGCCGGTAACCCGTTGAACTCGACATTTCCATAACCTCCCGCTCCCTTGGCGTCATTTGATGAGCCAGCCGTATTCATCAGGGCGCCTTGCGCAAATTGTGCGATGTAGGTCAGGTCCTGTCCCGGATTGGGAAGACTTTTGATCGTTTTCTCTTCCAGGGTGGTGGTTGTGTTGGGGTTATCAAGGCTCAGTAGCCCTTGTTGAGCACGTACTTCTACATTTTGCGAGGTGGAGGAGATTTGCAGAGAAAAGTTTAAGGTCTCTGTTCTGCCCACAGCCACAGCCGTAGGCTGTGAAGTTTGCGCGGCAAACCCCGGCGCTTCCACGGTAATTCGATAGGTCCCCGGGTTAACCTGCGAGAGGAGAAACCGGCCCTCGGTGTTTGTCTGGCCGATTCGCGTCGCCTTTGTGTCGACCTCGACTGCAGTGACGCTTGCCATGGGGACGACCGCACCGCTGCCGTCCGTTACGGTTACAGCCAAGGCACTGGAGGTTCCACTCTGGGCAGGTAGAAACACTGCGTGCATAAGAACGGCAGTCAGACAAGCCGTCTTCAGCCCAAGCCGGGTAGTTTGTACGATTTTCACTAATGGCCCTCACCTTGCATCGATCAAGATGCGATCATGCCGGTCGACAACTGAGGCGCGATGGACGTGCCCAGGTGATGGCATTTCGGAAGGCTAGACTCAAGATCCCACGCGGCAGTGAGATTTCAACTGCTCCAGGCCGAGTTAACGGTTGATGGACCACGCCTGCCCAAAACCGATCCTTCCGCTATGCGTCAGGAGAATGAAACAGTGACCGGAGGGGGCCGATTCCAGAGAGAGAAAGCAGAAACCTGCTGCGCATGGGGCGGCAGCGGAGCAATGACGATGCTCGTTACGGGCCGGGCGACAAACCTGGATACCGGGGGAAAGAAGGGCTGATAGCTGCCATGGGCTACATGGCAAAAAGCGCACTCAGGATGGACGGCAAAGTCGGAGTGAGTATGCGCAACCTGTAATGTGACACCTAATGAAACGAGGATTGCCAGGAACCAGCCCATCAGGTTTCGCCTGAGGCTCTGTAACATCTCCGGTGCAAGCCGATAGCGGATCACTCTGCGATTGTAGCCCCGGAGCCGGATGAGACCTAAACAAAACGGATGTATGTCCGGATTGGGCATGGGAATGATGGGGAGCTGCGAAACAGCCTGATCGACGGCTGGAGATCTAATGGTTATCTGCCGCCGCTTCGAGAATCCCATTACTCCGCACTTGCTGTCATCGCAAATGCGCATACAATAGCGGTTGTCGGACGCAGAGAACCTCATACCAGAACCGCGCCCCCTCGGAAAGGTGAATGAACAGTCGCTTTGCATCGAGTCAGCGCGGCCGCGCAAAGGAAGTGGCGTTCCAAACGACTGCCGCGTCAATAGGTGAGCCTTCCTCCAGTGGCTTGCCGCTCGCTTCTGGCCGGCAGCAGAGGTCCACAACCTCTTCTCATCGTACTCAGGCTCCGCTGCTGGGACGTTTTCCGGCGTGGTCAATTCTCACCAGCATCCTGGCTTTAACATTTGGAATCTTTGTTGGGATGTATCACTGGCATAGAGACCGAAATGAACTTCAACGTTGGTACTTCACGAGTTATATTCGCAGTGCGATGTCCGAATCGCACAGCTCGGGAGCCACAAGCCTTAGTCGTTACCAGGTTATTGATCTTATCGATGACCGGCACCCTGAGCAGACGCTTACCACCGTGACAGACGAAGACGCAGCCGTGACCGCAAACGGCGACGGCACGTTTACCCTGAAATACACGGACAAGTGGACTGAGCACAAGCACCTCAGAGCTGTGATTCGGACAATCACCGTGGAGAACGAGGTCATGCACGGCTGGCTGCAAGAAAAAGTCTACGGCTTTCAGGGCATCGATGAGCTGCTAAGAGAGCCGCTGAAGAGCGGAACCCTGGCCGCAGGTGTGCTGTTCCTGGCAGGTATGTTATTCGCCTTTCCTGCTGATCGACGGCGGGCTGATCGACGGGTTTAAGCCCTCAAATCCTTCGATTACGGGTGCCCCGAAATAGAAACTATGAGAGCGCTATTGATCATCCCTTCTCTGGGCGCAGGCGCTCAGGGGATCAGAGAAGATGGCAAGAAGAGTTAAAACAAGGGACATCGCGCAGAGCAGTGACTTCTGCATTCGGCACAGAACAAGCGGCATGGAGCTACCTCCGCAAATGATTGGATGATATCATGCTACTGATAATGCGATAGCATTTGCCGGGAAATGAAATTCACCGATCGCCGGAGATTGGGATCGAACCGCCGCAGGGGAAAAGACCCGCGAGGGCGACAGGGGACTTTAAATGTTGATGGCAACTGGGGTTAGCGAAGCGACTGGCACGTCCGTGAAAGTCGTCCGCACAAAAGCCGACATAGTTGGAATTGGTCTTTCTGGGCTTTGTATGGTTCATTGCCTGGTTTTTCCGCTGCTGATCTCTTTTGCGCCGGCGGTGATGCGAGGACTGCCAGGAGATGATGTCACCCATCGCGGCCTGGCCATTGGGATTGCTTTGGCCAGCGGTCTTGCCTTTCGTTCGGGTTTCAAGGTTCACCGCAAGGGCTGGATCCTGGCGTTATTCCTCCTCGGAATAGCGCTTATATCTGTTGCCGCGGCGCTGGGGGACCGCATTTTGTCGGAATCCGGGGAAACCGCAATCACGGTTTGCGGCAGTCTACTGCTCATTACGGCTCACTGGTGCAATCGCAGCTTCTGCCATTCTTGCGTAACCAACAGTTGCCACCAGGGCAGCTCTGGGAGCGAATGCATCGTGCGAGGTGAAAGCTCTTTAACTCTGGCCGACGAGGTTGTGGCGGGCAAAATGACGACCACCGCGCGGGAGACGGGATGAAGGGATCCGAAACCGCACGACGCTGCCACTGTAAACAACTGCTCTTCCGACGCGCCGGCCGCCAGCGTGATATGGGTGACCGCGGGCGCACCTATGGTGACGGTGCCCGTCTTATCCAGGGCCGAAGCGGTGACAAGGACTAATAGACCCCCCCTGGTAGGAGGGGGAGAGATTTCCCTCGGTGCGGTCTGCATTCATGGGCTGTGGGCGTTTTTATCCTAACAGTAATGCAAGTGCATTCTTACATAATGTAAGAATGCCAGGGGTGGTTTTTTGTCCAGCGCGACGCTGCTATGCATCTTGCGCGGCTAAAAAGAACCCTATAGCATTTGCGTGTGACCCTATCGAGACGATTTGCGAGCAGCGCCGTTGGTGTTCGCCTTGTCCCTGATTCTCATGGTTTTTATGACCGCCGAAGTCAGTCATGGTCACCCGCCAGGCAACCGTTTGCAGAGCAATTCCTGCTCCTGGTGTTCTACGGCGCATCTGGCGCCGACTCTTGTCAGCCCAATTTTGACGGTAACTCCAGGATACTGCGGAGAATCAGTACCCATCCGGGAGTGTGTCGAGACCGCGTTGCTCGTGATTCCTCTCCAATTCATCCGGCCGCCCCCCACCTTCCAACCATAGGACAGAACAATATGCGCGCAAAGACAAACCGTATAACCAGGAACACCAGGCAGAAGGACGCGATCCGCACTGCCTTTGTTGAGACCGGCCGCCCTTTATCACCGGAAGAGGTTCTTTCGTACGCGCAGAGGAGCGTAACGGATCTCAGCATCGCCACGGTCTACCGAAATCTCAAAGTCATGCTTGAGGAGAAGTGGCTAACTGCCGTCCTGCTTCCCGGCGAACCGGCCAGGTACGAGATTTCGGGTAAGGAGCATCATCATCACTTCTGGTGCAACGACTGCGGGAAGGTATACGAGTTGGAAGGATGCAGTCCACAATTTAAAGCGAAGTTGCCCAGGGGCTTCCGTGCGCTAAACCATGACCTTCTTCTCTATGGGACCTGTGCCGCCTGTGTTCCGGATCGTGCCTAGGTAGGTCGTCTGCAGCAGCGGCCGGCTAGCCTTAGACGACAAAAGATATTGCTTGAGCCGCCGCGTCGCCTTGGTTTTGACAACGGTTGTAAGCGTGGTCACTCAGACCCTCTCTTACACACCCGTCTCTTCAGCTCAGATATCCTCGAACGCTGCAGAAGGCAAACCAAGGGAGAACCTGCAGCAGGAAACGTTTTCCAGGATCGATACCGATCCCGTGCGGTCTCCGGAAAATAATTCCGTCACTAAAGCCGATGACATCGGCGGCAATGGAAAGAGTAACTTCACGCTTCGGCGAGATGTGGAAGAAGTGATTCTTAACGCCACCGTAATGGACAATCATGGACGGAGGGTGGAGGACCTCCAAAAGCAGAACTTCCGCGTAACCGAAGATGGCGCAGTGCAGCCGATTGCGGACTTTGAGCATCAGGATTTACCGATCTCACTTGCGATTCTCATTGATAATTCCGGTTCCATGGGAGTCAAGCGGCAAGCGGAAAACGCGGCCGCAGTTGACCTCGTCGATTCATCCAACCCGGAGGATGAAAGCGTCATCGTCAACTTCTCTGATGAGGCCTATCAAGATACAGATTTGACTTCGAACGTCAGCAAACTCCGCGATGGGCTCTCCCGCATTGGGTCACACGGGGGTACGGCTCTCTACGACGCCGTCATCGTCTCGGACAATTACTTGAAAGAGGCCGCAAGCCGGCCGAAGCAGGTCATCCTCATCATTACGGACGGGCAAGACAATGCGTCGGGCTACACACTCGAAGAGACGGTGCACCGCATCCAGGAACTTCAGGGGCAAGTCGTCTACTCGATTGGTCGGTTGTTTGACGATTCCGCCGGCGGGCGCGAGGTACGAAATGCGAAACGCGCGCTGACGCGGCTTTCGGATGAAACTGCGGCAACCGCATATTTCATGCAACCAATAAGACGCGGCGGCCGTTTGAGCCTAACCTTCAGTGGAAGCGCATGTGGATTCCTGCAGAGAACCGGTTTGTTCGTCTGCGAGTAAGCACGAGAGGTTTAAGGACGATCCGCAAACTTGGTATCGAGCGAGTGCTCGCGGGCTCCGGCAAGAAATAACGATGCGATGAAAGGGAGATTTTCATGAGAACCATCATCAAGCTTGTGTCGACCGCGGGTACGAGCCACTTCTACACCACAACCAAGAACCCCAAACTGGGCAGCAAGAAGCTTGAGTTCAGAAAGTATGATCCTGTGATACGGACACACGTGCTTTTTCGCGAGACCAAGGCGTAGCACAATTGGTGGGTGGACTCTTTTACGGAAAGGGGACATATCCGCTGATGGAAGCTCTTGCCACTCTAACGATGGTGTTCGCATGGGTAGGACATCTCTTCTGGCGCAGGCACCTCACTTGGCAAAATGGGGCCAGGAGTTGATGCACAGAGAGTGCTCGCTCTGGGGCGCCGACGTGCGGAGGCCGGCTGGTAATCTGCTGATCGAGTACGGGTTTGAAAGGTATCGGCCTCCCGTGGAAGTAAACGGGTGTAGCCAGTACATCCTCAATATTGGGATGCACCGGCGCATTTGTCTGTGGGGTTTCGGCCTTTACTACGGACGTCGACGAGGTATTTACCTAGGACGATTCCAGTTCAACCCGCGCCTGGGCTAACTTTCCGAAATGTCTGGGCTCCTACGAACCTCGATACAGGACCTCCGCTGAAAGGGACCTTTCACCTGCAGCATCCGCTCCGGTGGGTTGCAACTTATGAAAGGTGGGTCCTTGAACGTTGCGGCCCGGAATATCGGAGCGATCGCATACTTAAGGAGTGGGAACAACTCACAGATGAGTTGCGGACGCTGGACTCGATAGCGGCATTTGCGGCAGACGATGAGCTTTCCCAAACCAGTAAGCCAACCGATGTTCAAACTGCCGGCGACACTTAGAAACTTGCGAGGCCGGCGTCGAGCACTCCACTTATACTTGTCTGGGAGGAAAATGGCGGCGATTTTACCGAGCTCCTCGATTTGTTTGCATCAGCTCGCTTCTTCTGGGTGTTCTTTTTTCAGAAAGATTCTAAACAGCCACGCGGCTATCCGCGTTTGTGCATGGAGCCGACATCAATCCGTGGGTTCTCGGCCTCGTGTTCTCTGCCGGAATGGTACGGGTGGATGGAATTGATGAGTATTTCGCCTCTCGAACAAAAGAGAGGCCTTCGGCGGCAGAAAGAGGGCACTATGCGCATCGCGGGCTCTGGGTATCTTGTCTTTGGGTCTTCACACAGCCTAGACGCTCGGCTGCGCCTTATTTGCTTATCTGCTTGCCCTTCGGGCTTGGAGCCTGCGCGGTCCGTCGCCGGGGTCGCGCGTGAGTTCGCTCGAGGAACGAGCGCGACACTTTTGCGCGTGGCAGCGATAGTCCGCGACCTTAGGAAGTCGTGGATATAAGGCGCGGTACGGAAAGGTCTGCTCGACCTTGAAGATTCCTCGCGTAGCTCCATAATTTCAGGTCGAAAACCAACAACGAGACGCGCCGGCTTGGGCCAAGCTTAAGACCGTACTGGCCAGACCCGCTATTGCCCGCAGGCAACCATCTTTGATAAAAAAAATCGCCTCTCTCCGCGCCTATCGGGCAACGGTCGAGGAGCTATCTGTCGTGTGATCGCAGTCACCCCTTCCGTAGCAGGCAAACTTGTCTCTCCGTTGACGGCGGCTGCCGATATAAGTGCGCTGCCCAACAAAAAGGACGCAAAGCGCCGCCATCCAATGAATGGCATCATGGTTTAAACTGCGAGCATGCATCGTTCCGCAGGTATCGTCGCTCTTGCTTTGTCTCTGCTCCCCGTTCTGCAAGCGCAGACAAGCCCGTTCGTCGGTCGTTGGGATTTCGACATTACTCAGCCGAACGGCAAACAGGCTGCCGTCTGGCTCGGCATTCAGCAAAAACAAGGCAGCCTCGTTATCTGGTATCAGCCGACCGGTGGCCACGTCATCCAGGTTCAGGACTATAAAGTGAGTGGTTCTCATCTCACGCTCAACATGGAGCACAACGTCTCTACCGAACTGGACGCAAAGGATGGCAAGCTTGTCGGGACACAGAAACACGGAGTCGACAGCATAGAACTCACCGGCCTGCCGGCTCCCGCGTTGAAAGATCATGAGCCGAAGGCCTGGACCAACCCGGTAAAGCTCTTCAATGGTAAGGATCTGAGCGGTTGGACTCCCATCGGCGACACAATTAATAGTCACTGGGTCGTTCAGGACGGCGATCTCCTCAATGAGAAGCGCGGGGCCAACCTGATGAGCAACGAAAAATTCACCAACTTCAAGGTTCACTTCGAAGTAAACTGCCCCGAGGATGCCAACAGCGGTTTCTATCTTCGTGGACGGTACGAACTCCAGCTCGAATATGGAAAGCCAGGAACCGAGCCTCCAGAGCGCTCTATGGGAGCGATCTACGGACGCATTGCACCCAGCACCATGCTGCCCCGCAAACCTGGCCAATGGGAATCATTTGACGCCACCCTGGTGGGAAGAACGGTAACTGTTGTTCGTGACGGCACGCTAACCATCGACCACAAAGAGATTGAAGGTACTCACCGGCGGTGCGCTCGATGCCAACGAAGGCGACCCCGGACCCTTTTACATCCAGGGCGACCACACCGGTGGCCTCAGATTTCGCAACATCACCGTTTCCGTACCAAAGCGCTAACCGTTTAATCGCTGTCTAGAGCATTTTCACTTCTACTCTGCACGGGAGGGGTCCAGCGAAGTGCGTCTTTTCTTGGGGAAAAGCCGCGTTGAGGTTAGTTGCCGTGTATACACCAGAAGTGAAAATGCTCGAGTCAGCCGACGTTCAGACCGTCGACCAGCGCGTTTCGATAAGCGCGAACAGCGGGAATAAAACCCAGCAGCGCGCCGGCTACGACCACAGCGATCATGTAATAAGCGACGCGCCAGGAGAGGCCAACCGCCGCCAGCGGGATGCCGTAGCGATTCTCCACCGGCAAGCGAATCGCGTATAACAGCAGATAGGCGGCTACCAACCCAAGGATCGCGCCAAGCGCGCTAATCAGCGTTGATTCCAGAATGAACAGCGTGAATATCTGGCGGGCATTCAACCCAAGCGTTCGTAGCACCGCGATCTCTCGCCGCCGCTCGTTCAAAGCCGTATAGAGTGCTGTCAGCATCACCAGCAGACCGACAACGAGCACCGCCCCGCTTACCAGGGACAAGGCAACATCGGCGGCGCTCAGTACGGTCCACAGGTCGCGCAAGGTGAGGGCAGGGATGATTGCCGTAAGCGGCTCCCCCGGATAGGTATTGATTTCGCGCAGCAGATAAAGAGTGCTCATGCGCGATTTAGAACGCAGTAGAAAAGCACTGATCGTCTTGATATGCAGATCAGCTTGATGGATCTGAGATTCGGGGATCGCCTCGAGCGGCGGCGCCCCATTCTGCCAGCCCAGATGCATCGCCTCATCGCCCCACAGCGTGATATAGATGCCCCGATCGACCGGCGTGGCCGTTCGCGCCAGGATGCCCACCACGGTGAACGGGTCCGCCGTATGCCGTAGAAAGCTACCTTCGAGACCATGGCTCAACACGATTTTCTGGCCCAGCCGGTAGTGGAGCTGCGACGCAACCGTGCTGCCCAGCACTGCTCCGAAGATGCCTTCAGGGCGCGTACCCTCGGCGAGTTGCAGGCTGTGATCGCCGCGATAGCGGTAGTGCTCGTAGAAGTTATCATCGGTTGCGATCACACGAAAGCCGCGGTGGCTGTCACCTAACGAAAGCGGAATGGTCCACAAAACCGCTGGATGGGAGGCAAAGTGCTGGTAAGAGGCATAAGAGATGTCGTTATTGGCGGTACCGATGTGAAACACAGCATTGAGCAGGAGCGGAAGCGACCCACCGCGTGCACCGACCACCAGGTCTGTCTGGCTCAAGGTGCCCTCGAACCCCGCTTGCGTTCCCTGCCGCACGCGATCGACACTCACCAGCAGTAACACGCTCAGAGCAATCGAGAACACCGTCAGAGCAGTGGTGAAGGCGCGGCTGCGCAGAGATAAGTAAGCCAGGCCAAGCAACGTCATGAGGCAGCCCGATTGATTTCCCTGAGGGCCATGCTCTGATCGAAACGATTCCTCAGGGAGAGATCGTGGCTGACAAAGATCAGGGTGGACTGGGCTTCATCGCAGATCGCAAACAAGAGGTCGAGGAAGTCTTGCCGGCGGCTGTCATCCAGCGATGAAGTGGGTTCGTCGGCGATCACCAGGCTGGGCTTGCCGATGACTGCCCGTGCGATGGCCACGCGTTGCTGCTGCCCGGTGCTGAGCTTTCTCACGTTACGATCAAGGTAAGGCGCGAGCCCAAGGCGCAGAACCAGGCGCTCCACTTCCTGCTGCACGGTAGAGGAGCTGATGTTTTTACGCCGGCGCGGATGCACCTGGCAGGGTAAGGCAACGTTCTGGCGTACGCTGAGATACGGGATGAGATTGAAACTCTGAAAAATGTAGCCCATCTCGGAGCCGCGATGGCCGTCTCGCCTCTGCGCCGACATGGTGGTGAGATCTTTGCCGAGCACCAGGCAGCTGCCCTGCTGGGGCACCAGGATACCCGTAATCAGGCCCAACAGGGTGGTCTTGCCGCTGCCGCTGGGGCCGTGGAGAAACACCCGCTTCCCTGCCGGCACAATGAATTCGTCGATACGCAGAAGTGGTGTATGGCGGTCATAACCAAATACCACATCGCGCAGATGAATCGCTGCTGCTTCTGTCATTACTGTTGATAGGGAGTTATGCTCTCTCCGGAGAGGTCGTAGGAAACAGCACCGTAGGGACTCTGCACCGTTGAAATCTTAAGGATGCCGGTGACCAGGATAGGATCAGTGAAAGTGACGTGCACCTTCGTGCTCTTGTCCATTTTGACGTAGACAATCTGGTTCGGGGGCGGCGGTGGAACGTGGATGCAGGCTCCCGCGTAGGGAACCAGCAGAAACTCGGTGACCTGCTCAAGGTCGTCTTCCAACGGCACCATGAAGCCGGGAATGCTGACAAGTTTGCCGGCGAGCTGCAAGGCAGCGGTTTTTTGTCTTTCCTGGGGTATGGTGAAGTCGAGGGTCTGCAGGGTTTGCCAATTGACGGTGACGGGCTGCGGCGCAGCCCACAACGGCGAGGATGCTCCTAATAACAAAACGCAGGTGAGGATGCGCAACTTCCCTCTTTGAGTTTTAGCTTTGTTGCACAACCCGTTCTCCTAACATCTTCTTACGATACACTTCCGGCTACTGCGGTTGTGCCGCGGGTCGTGGATTCAACTGCTCCGGCAAGGGCGGGCGCGGCGGAAAGTCTGTCCAGTGCCTGGCCATGCGCGGATCACTGGATGGATGCGAGTCATTCCAGGGATCCATGGAGATACCGTTCAGATCGTAGACTACTTTCCCGTCGCGTACGGTCAACTGGCAGAGGATGCGGGTATCAGCCGGGAGTTTTGTATTGTCCATGTCGAGGTAGGCGAATTTCCCATGTTCTTCGCTTAACACCGCCACATCGGCCGGCGCACCCACGGAAAGATTGCCAAGTTGGGGACGGCGGATTTCCTGCGCCGGATGCCAGGTACTGTCGGCAACCACTTGCTGCAGGGTTAAGCCCATGGCCAAAAACTTGCTCATAACGTTCAACATGTCTTTGGTGCTGGAGTTCATGCTGTCGGCATGCAGGTCGGTAGAGAGCGAGTCGGGCAGAAAACCCGCTTTGATCAAAGGTACCGCCACTCGGAATCGGAAGCTGCCTCCCCCGGTGCCGGCATCAAAAATGATTCCCCGCTGCCGCCCCTCAAGCAGTGCTTTGGATGGACCCAGCGTTCTTGCGTCCTGCTCACCCCGCAAGCCGGAGTACGAATGGGTATAGATGTCGCCGGGACGTAGATATTTGGTCAGCAGTTCATAGAGCGGGCGTTCAATGCGATTCGCGCCGTAATCGATCATCACGGGAATGTGAGCGATATCTCCTGCTCCTACCGCCTGGATGTACGGAGTCCACTCGGGCCCGGTGAAGTGAGCGCTTTTGATGCCTACAATCGTGTCGGGATAGCGCAGGGCCATATAGGCCGTGGGCACCATTTGCATGTCGTCGATGTTGTTTTCAAAGCGGGAACCACGCATGCCGGCACCCACGATATTGATGAAAGCGAGCACCCGGGTTTGCTGACGGTCGATGATGTGTTCTTTAAAATCTTCGAAATTACGCCAACCGGAACTGCCGGCATCGACCACCGTGGTGACTCCCGACCGGAAGGTAAAACCATCTGGCCAAATGCCCCAGTCGCCGGCGTAGGAACGGGCTTCGCCGGTTGAGGCGTAGTCGTGGGTGTGAATGTCGATCAAGCCTGGCGTCACGTAGAGGCCGCTGACATCGATCGTCTTGAGCGCATCCTTGGGGTTGAGGTGCTCGGCGACAGCCGCGATCTTACCGTCCTTGATGGCGACGTCCGTCGTTCGATCCAGGTTGTTTTTGGCGTCGATTACATGCCCGTTTTGCAGCAGCAGATCGTAAGGCAACGGGTTAGGCAAGGTGGGCGGCGGCCCCACCCTTGGCGCGGGCCGGCCCGCTGCGTTGGCCTGCGGTGACGCCTGCGGGAGCCCCGTCTCCTGGCCGGGTCCCTGGCCGGCCGGAGTTACCGGGAAGCAGCCACGGCAACCGGTCGGCCCCGCAGGGCCGGGATTTGGATTGGCATTCGCATTCACCGGAACTGAGGTGTCTTGCGCTCGGGTGGTGGAACCATAAAGCGTTATTGCCGCTACAAGCGCGCACCCGATCAGCCGCGCCCAGTTTAGTTTCATCGTCAAGCTGTGTTTCCTCGGTTTCAAGGTTGGTAGACGCGGACCGCATTCCTGCCAACGCATTCCCGCGACGCCCACAAAAGTACCATTGGATCACCTGTTCAAATTTCTGTCCTGGGATGGATGCCCCACTTGCATGTAGGGCGATTGCCCTATCCAGGAAAACCTGTGCCGGATCCGCCGTTCCAACGTTTACCTGGCCCATGGTGATCGCAGACTAACGACTTTCCAATCTCACCGGCGGCCGTGTCGGCCTTCATAGGATAATGACAGATGCGCAGCTCCCGTGCAGGATTTACCTACCTGCAGCCCTACGGGTGACGTTCCCCGATCGCCTGGCTGTTGAAACGGCCTACTGAATGGTATGGTTCATGCTTTCGAGACGTAAGTTTCTGCAAGCCGCCTCCGTTGCCACCTGCTCTGATCTGATGGATCAACAATCACGCGCTTTCGCCCTGATCGCGAAGCTGGAGGCTGACGGGGCAGAGGACGATGTGACACAGTACGTAAACATTCGCGTTGGCACAGGGGGGCATGGTCATACCTACCCTGGAGCGACTGTTCCTTTCGGGGCCGTGCAGTTGAGCCCGGATACCTATGACCGCGGCTGGGACTGGTGCTCCGGATACCACGACTCTGACCGATCACTGATGGGTTTTAGCCACATGCCGCGATCACCATTGCTAGCTCGGCGGCTGCAACGAGGGAATCGTGTTTCTGAAATCGACTCATAGAGAGTGTTCTCTTCCCTTCTTCCGTGGTGCTCGATGCCGCGACAGCGATATGATGATCGCGCAGATTCGAGATGACGCACTCATAACGGTTCATTGCCTACCCTTCGGAACAAGCGTCACGAGCGTACACATTGGAGCGCTGAGTGACGACAGTGGGCTCCTGTACGCGTCGAACGATAGACGGTCGCTTTCAAATATTGAAGCAATCGATCTGTTGAGAACCAGCGCTTCTGGCCATCCATCCCACGAGGAACCATCCAGCGAGAGGAGACACAGCCGACCGGCAAACGGTAGCGCCAGATCGAGATCGTGAGTTGATAGCACGACGACGCGGCGACGAGCCATGGAAATGTATCCTACTGTCCCGAGCGATTTCCTGAACCCACGCCGCCGCTGGTCGGCTCCTCGTTGGGGGAACGCTGCTCTCCATCCGTTTCTTTGTGGTGACCCGCGACGTCCATCCTGCCTCCGTCAAACGTCCACTGCCGCACTGGTCCCACATCGACATGGACGAACTCCGCTTCAGGATAGTATCCGACACCATCCATGTGCAGCGAGAGCGCGATCTCTCAAAGACGCGCGGTACTGACTCCCGGAACCCGAATATCGATGGCCTTCGATTGCATGTGCATGGAGTTCTCTTCGGCGCCTGTCGAGGGAACCCGGCGCCGAAGGTAGGCATTTCTGGCTGGTGAACGGTAGCCGCAAAGGACCTCAATCGAGCCGTTTGGACGATGCAGCCTCTGCGTGAGCTGATAGAGCAGGTCGAAGTCCAGGAGATCATAGTGCCCGTCCTGTCCGGTCGGGTAGTCCCGTAAGAAATGGTTTAGCTCCCGAACTGTGCTGGTAATGTATTGATTGCCACGGCGATAGACAATGTCGAGGCGTTCCTGTGTATGAGCGCGGCGCAACCTGAGCCGGAATTCAACCCGGGCACCTCCCGGCTGACTGGTGGCTTGCATTGCGCCGTGGCGGGCATGGCACTTGAGGTCGGGTTGCCTGCGACCGATCCGCCGGATGCAAGGCAACCTGTGCTAGAGCTGCGAGGATGCAATACTTGATCTTGAGTGACCGCAACCGCCCTCTCATCCATCGGAGCTAATCATTAATGATAATTCATCCGCATTTATAATGCGGTCATTATCTTGCTGGCCGCGCGTGATTGAGCCAAAAGACTTCGATGTTTCGCTCCAGGAAAGGAAAAAATGTCTTACGAAATCAGAAGAACGAGCAAAGCTGAATCCAGTCAGGGAGGAAAGAAGCTCGGGATCCCGGTGCGTTCCGTAGTCCAGGGCTTGCTTGCCGCCGTCTTCGCTTCCTGCACCCTTGCACAGACTGGGCCTCAACCTCAACCGGAGCCCGTACCGCTGCCGCCGCCGATCGTGGCGCCGGTCGATAGACCCTATGTCGGTCCTCTTCGGCTCGCCGTCGACCTCCGCAACAACATCGACCGCGTCGAGAAGGTTCATGAAGAGATTCCCGCAGAACCAGGCGCAACGGAAATGGTGCTCCTTTACCCGCAGTGGATTCCTGGAGAGCATGAGCCCTCCGGACCGATCGCCCGCCTCGCCGGTATCATCACCACTGTCGATGGCCAGCGAGTCCAATGGGTACGCGACCGGGTGAATGTCTACGCCTTCCATATTCCGCTCACGCACGGGGCAAAGACCGTAGATCTGGATTTCGATTACCTATCCCCAATCAAGCCCGCGGCGGGCCGCATCGAGATTTCCGACGCCATCGCTGATTTGGAGTGGAACGAGGTGGTTATGTACCCGGCCGGCTACTTCTCTCGCGACATCCTGGTCGATACAACCTTGAAACTGCCCAGCGGCTGGAAGTACGCCACCGCTCTCGAGACCGCCTCTAACCCGAATGACACGGTCCATTTCGAGCCCACCCCACTCAACACACTGATCGATTCTCCCCTCTACGCCGGACTGCACTATGAGCGTATCGATCTTTCGCCTAGCTCGACCAACGTCGTACGCCTGAACATCTTCGCCGACGCTGAAGCCGATCTGAAGATGACTCCAGAGGAACTCCAACAACACAGGAAACTCGCTGTGGAAGCCGAAAAGCTCTACGGATCGCACCACTACAAGCACTACGATTTTTTGCTGCTGCTCAGCGAAAAAGTGGGCGGCATCGGCCTCGAGCACCACCAATCGAGCGAAGATGGCCATCCTGCCAACTATCTTACCGATTGGCCGAGCGGCATTGTGGGACGCGACCTGCTGGCACATGAGTACACCCACTCCTGGAACGGCAAGTTTCGCCGGCCCGCCGGTCTATGGACTCCCAACTTTAACGTTCCCATGACTGACGATCTGCTCTGGGTGTACGAAGGCATGACTCAGTACTGGGGCAACGTACTCACCGCGCGAGCAGGGATGCGTACTCCCGAACAGACCCGCGACGTCTTCGCACATGTGGCCGCAGGCTTCGCCGCCAGCCCCGGTCGCGACTGGCGACCGCTGGTGGATACCACTAACCAACCCATCGTCTCGCAGCGCGCCGCAGTAAGTTGGGTCAGTTATCAGCGCCCCGAGGACTATTACACTGAAGGCGAGCTGATCTGGCTCGACGCCGACACCAAGATCCGCGAGCTCACGAACGGTAGCAAGTCTCTTGATGACTTTTGCAAGAAGTTCCTCGGTGTTTACAATGGCAGCTTCATTACCTACCAGTACACCCTCGACGATGTAGTACGCGACCTGAACGAGGTCGCCCCTTACAACTGGAAGGAGTTTCTGCGGCAACGCGTCTATGATTTGCATCCCGAAGTGCCCACCCAGGGTTTCGCTCAAGGCGGCTACAAGCTTGTGTACACGGACGAGCCAATCCAGTGGAGAGTAAAGGAAAATGCGGCTCTGGGGGTTGCAGACTTCTCCACCTCGCTGGGCTTCAGCGTAGGCGTCCCGCACAGCACCGATCACTCCAACATGATCTCCAACGTTTGGTGGGGCAGCGTTGCCTTCACGGCGGGCGTCACGCCAAATATGGTGATTGTGTCGGTAAATGGCGCCGCTTACTCGGCTGAAGTTCTGACTAACGCGATCCTGACCGCTGAAAGAGAAAAGAAACCTTTGCAGCTGCAATTTCGCCGCGACAATCACTACCTGACGGTCGAACTCCCATACTATAAAGGTCTGCGTTATCCATCGCTGCAGCGCGTGGACGGTACGCCGGATCGACTGGACGATATCCTGGCGCCAAGCAAGAGCCCGTTGCCCGCGATGTGAGGGTTGCGCACGATGGAGATCGGCTCATCCGCATGCCCTTTGAACGCTACGGGCTACTGAGTCTGCGTGAGCTTGTTCGACTCAATGATTTCAAGCCGAGGAGCCCTGTCTATAAGCGATTGACTCGCTCAGTGCTTGAGCTTTAGGCGTGCACATGATGTGCGCAGCAGTTCACTCCGCGCAATGACAGCACGCCAGCACGGACCAGAAGGGGAACCAGCAGGAGGGCAGCAGCGCTATCCGCCCACCCAATACCAAAAATGGCGTGGATCAGCAGGCCAAAAAGGACAATTCCTGCCTGATACATGCAGAAATCAGTTTGCCTGGCGTCGGTCAGCATTGCTTCGCTGTCTAGCGCTCTGCCTATCTGGCGCTTCGCCCGCGCGAGCAACGGCATGAAAATCAACGCCAGAGAGGTGATCACAATTCCTCCCACACTTGCTTCGGAACTGCGGCTATTCCAGAGATTGGTTGATGACTCAATCAGGATGTAGCCGCCCAAAATCAGGAGACATGTGCCCGCGATTTGAAGGCTGATTCGCTCGGCGTCATGCCGGCGGTGTTCATTCAAATCCAGCGAGAGACGCCACAATAACGCGGCTACTGAAACCATTTCAATCAACGAGTCGAACCCGAACCCGGTTAAGGAGAGACTTCCGCATCTGCCCGGTCTGCTGATTCTCCTGTCAAACGGAACATGGTACCGATGTGTTGCAAGTACTCGCGGCGTGTTGTCTCGGCGGCGGCGCCCGTCCGAAAGTAATAGTCTCGCTCCGGGAGACCTAAACCTGCCTGATCGAGAATGGCGATCTGTTTGCGGGCATACTTGAAGTCTTGGGCTGACCCCAATCCCAAAAAGGCGTTCACGCCTATGAGCTGTTCGTGAGCCAACAACTCCGCCAACTCTGCCTTGCTCGTGAGCGTAGAAATTCGGTGAAGTTCAGGTTCCAGCGACCCCAGACCACTTCCTTCGATCGCAGCTGTGTCCACACACGAGGTGTAGAAATCGCCGATTTTCTGCTCATTGCTGCTTCGGGTGCCGGAGTTTTCGGCAGCGCGCTCAAGCAAGGAATGCAGCGCCCCCCTGATTTCGATCTGAAACCATGGTTAGAATGCCGTAGCTCGACCGGTCTGCTGGGATCGGATTCAGTTCGGCAAACTTGCCGCAAGCGTACTGAAAGAAGTCCCTATACGGATCAATGCTCGTATCGAGAAAGCGGCGATCGATAGACAGGAGATGATTTTGGGCCAACGGAGCGGTACTTTGTGCAAGGAGCTTCGAAGACCCGAACAACAGAGAAACCGCGAATAAGGCCGTGAATTGAAGAAACCGTACTGCCCGCGGCGATTGATGTACTATTTCAATTTCGCTAATAGCTTATCATTATCTTTTGTCCCCGTTTTACGGAGGCTCTGGCAGAAATAAAGATGACGGGGGGACTGGGCCAAACCAACCGATCCCTTTCCTGAAGTCTCTTAGACCTGGGACTTGGCCCCGGGAATGCATTCAGCGCAGGTGCCATAGAGGAAGAACTCACGCCCGGTGACCCGAAAACCTTCGGGAAGATTGGGTTCCACGGGCGCAACGCACCCTGGCAGATCAAAGACTTTGCCGCAGGCATTGCAGTGGAAGTGGTCGTGATGCTTCTTTCCCGCTACTTCATAACGAGTTGTTTTGCCCGGGATCTCTATCGGCTGGAGCCACTTTTCTTGTATCAGCCTATGAATGTTGCGATAAACAGTAGCCATTCCGAGGTTTTGATGATGGCGCCGCGAGGCTTCCAGAGCCTCCTCGGGAGACAACGGCCCATTGGTCGCGAGAAAAGCTTCGCGGATTGCCGCCTTCTGTCTCGTATTGCGCTTTTCCATTGTTGACAAGAATCAATTCTCATTTAGGTATTAGCAAAGCCTCCCGGCTGTACGCCTGGCTTGAACATAAAACTTTGGGAGATCTTCCTCCAGCTTTCCGGGAGTCTTTCAAGCTTGCGCCGGGTGAACGCATGCCCGGGTCCATATCGCGCGTTTCCGCGGCGACCTGCAACGCCATCTCCGAGCTCCTTTCTCGAGGATCTCGGCTTCGTGAAAACTATTGCAGACTTGAGCAAAATTGGATGACGCGAGACTAGCAATTTCTTTATATTGCTATCAGCGTAAAGGTAGCTTTGGCGTTAGGCTGGACGCTATTTCGTCATCGTTCCTCTGACGTCGCGGGTAGAGTTACCTTTTGCATGGCAAATCGAGCCCGCCGTTACTGTTGAGCGAGGTCGGTGACGAAATATCTTCCATAGGCCTCAATAGATGCCCCCTATGCGAATATTTGCTGCGATCCTTGCGCTCGCCCTCGTACTGAACTGCAACCTTGCCCTTGCAACAAACGAGAGGGTGCCCGACTCTGAGTCTATGGCTGCGCTAATACTGAAAGCTGAGCAGGCTCAGCCCAAGGATCAGTGTTTTCTGTACGCTGAACTAGTTCACGAAATGACAGAGCTCGCGGGTCGACAGCTTTCCGCCGGCGATCGCGACGACGCGTCAGCGACGCTGAAGCTGGTGCAGCACTACGCCGACAAAATTCACACTGGACTGGCAGCCGACGACAAGAAGATAAAAAACGCTGAAAAATTGATGCAAATTACATCTTTTCGGCTCAAGGGCATTCTGAGCGCAGCTTCCTATGAGGATCGCCAGGCTTTGCAAACCACCTTGGACCAACTCGAGCGGCTGCAGACCGAGCTCATGATGCAGGTTTTCAAGAGGTAGTCGCGCTGAGCGATTTTGCGCATTTCCTGGATGGAATGCCGGAGCCGCATACCCCAGCCCTTCTTTCAGGTACACGTTTCAACGTTTCAACCGTGGATCGCGATCGCCGTCCGAAAAAGACATGCTGCCCGATTCCGTCAGTCAAACGGGTGTCTTGCCAACCACCAGGCAAGGAAAACAAAGAGGAAATTCATCGCGACTGTAAAGATGATTGCGCTGAAAATCTCTGAGCGCTTCCAGCGGATCTGACGACTTCTTCGCTTGTTGCCCCTATCGAGATTTCGTTGTCTCGACACGACCGCCTCCCTTCACCGACGCGCTTTAGAGACAGCAGAGGACTGCTATCCCTAAAGCACTCGGAAAAGACGAGCTGGTTCTGGACAGACTTAGAAGTGGAAACCAACTTCCGCCGTCAACGCTCGCGGAGTCACATAGTGTGTTCCGCTGAATGTTGAAAGGAAGTTATAGAGTGCGTACTTGTTGGCTATGTTCACACCCGTAAGACGCAAACTCCAGCGATACCTGTCGCCGTTGAAGATGTTGTCTTCTCCAATGGAGGCATCGAAGAGATTGCGTGGCTGGATGCGTGGCGGATTCTTATCATCGTTCTCCGTCCCCGGGGCCGGCACCTTCACCAGGTTTGAGGTGAGCTGCGCGGCAGGGCATGGAGTAGGGAGAGGCGTCGTGGGCGTTGCTTTGATACCGCCGCACATGAGACCGGCCTCAAACTCCTGATCAGCTGTCAGGCCGCTCAGGTCGATTCCCGGTGTGCCATCCGGCAGAGTTACCGAAGCTCCCCCATTGATTGGATTGCACAGACTATTCGGGTCGCTAACGTTATAGCAGGGTACGGAGCCGGCAACCAAACCGCTGTCATAACGCCAATTGAAACCTACCCAAGGTTTGAAAATTCCGCGGCCCGGCACCTGGTATTGCACGTGCGTGGTTTCGTTGAACCTTTCGTCATGGTCAATGCGGAAAGGATAGCCGCCTTGTCCGACTGTGGCTCCAGCCCCGGCTGACTGAGGCGGAAAGAACCGTGCCGCCACCGAAGACATGACCACAAACGCACTGACGTTGTGAAAGTTAGGAACATCCGCACGAAGTGCGAAGCCAGGGATTTTCGAATTGTGCCAGTCGATCGGGAAGGTGATGGGAGTATTGCCGAGCACACTGAAATCGAATGCGTTGTGGGTGTACTTCCAGATGTAGTCCCCGCTGAAAACGAAGAACCTGCCGGCTGCTTGTTGGAAACCCGCGTGAAACTCGTTACGGAAGCCAGGCTGCAGCGTACCAGAAACGCCAGGTGTGCATAGAAGCAGCGGAGCCAAAACAACGTTGGAACATCCAGAACTCGACAACACAAGGTTCTCGTTGAATGGCGTTTCCAGTGTGCGGGCGTAAGAAATGCGTAGCACCGTGTTGGTAGGTTTGAAGCTATAAGCGACACCGACACGTGGTTCTGCCTGGCGGGCGACCGTGAGACCGTTGTACAGGTCACCGCGGATGCCGACATTGAAGAGCCAATTGCCAGCCTTGATCTGATCCTCAATATACAGGGCCAATTCCTTAACATCGGTTTGGCCGAAGTAATGGTAAGAGCTGCCTGCGCGGGTCAAATCGTAGGGTGCAAGATCGGAATCGTAGGTGCCGTCAGGGTTCACTGCAGGGTCATTCGACACCAAGCCGGCCGCGGCGCATTGTGTGGGATCCGAAAATCCTGGCTGCGCATCGCCGTTGGTGTCCACGCAGGGCGAGTTGTAGGTCGGGTCAACCACTTCAAGACTGTCGTTCTCACGCAGAAACGTTTGCTGGTAAACCGCTCCCGCCTTGATGTTGTGTATTCCCTTTTGATAAGAAAGATCTGTGCGCAGCCCGGCATTGGTGAGCGTTCGGTATTGAGCGATCGATGAGGTTTGCAGGTTCGGTGGTCCAAGATCGGCTAAAGCATTGCCGCTGGGGTAATAGTTGTAAGCATCCCGGCGAACGAAGGCGCCGAAGTTGAGCACGGAGTTTGCTCCTAAAACTCGGGTATATGTCGGTGCGATATCGAAGGTTTCAATCTTCGACTTCTGGTCGGCGTTCCCAACGTTGGCAAAGACCGGATTCGGTCCAGCACCCCCACTGACCACGTTCGACACGTTTAGGTTGTCGTAGGCATTGGGAGTTTGAAACCACGAGCGGCTGTAGTTCAGATTGAGGTGAACGGAGCTTACGGGCGAAAACTGATAGTCCACCCGATCAAAGGCATTTTCCTCGTTTCCTTTATCGTGGAAGACGACGAACTCCGGCGGGTCAAGGAATCGCCCAGTATTTAGTCCATCGACCTCAACAAAGTTTCCCCAGTTTTTGCCGCCCCAGCCGAGGTCAAAGCTTCCCGTGGCCGAGCCGAACGTCCCATACGTAGCGGCGAAATCGCCCGTTGGTTTGACAAGACCCTGACCGGAACGCGTGGTTGCCACGATAACCAAGCTGGTCTTGCCGCCGTATTCCGCCGGTGGCGCGCCAGAGATCACCTCGATCGATTGAATCGAGTTTGAGGGAAGCTGGTTGGAGAACACCTTACTTTGTTGGTCGGTGATGGGTTGACCGTCAACAGAAAACGAGTTGGATGCGTGGTCGCCGAGACCATGAAAAAGCCCGTTAGAGTCAGCGGCAACGCCGGGTGAAGAGAGCGTCACCAAGGAACTGAGGGAGGAGGACTGACTTTCCAGCGGTAACTTCTGGAAAAGTCCACGGTCCACATCGGTGTGAAAGGTCGAGTCATTCTCTAACAGATCCGCCGATCCCTCGACCGTCACGGTCGTAGAACCACCGGCGAGCTTCAACGCAATGCTCACGCTCATCGGAATTGTGGACCGCACATCGACATCCTGAGCAACCGCGCCGAAACCCTTAGCCGCCACGGAAAGATGGTACGGATTGAAAGGAAGATTGCTGAACTGATACTTTCCGCTGGCGTCCGTCTCTACTGTGCGTGAGTAGCCGCTGACCAGGTTTTCAATGCTTATGCTGGCTCCCGGGACGACTGCACCGGACGGATCTGTGACTGCGCCGCTGATCGAGCCGGAGTTAGATTGTGCCTGGACGGTCCAGGATATGGCGGAAAATACAAACACCATTAGAAACGAGAGAATGCTGCGCGTAGACGTGCGCATAGAGAGCCTCCATAAATTCCTGCTTTGTTGAAATGGAACTGCTTAGGCGTTAGCAGTTCGTGCAGGCGGAGGTCGAGTGAAGAGAGAAAAGACAGAGAACAGCTTGGGACGAATCGGCTGGAGCACTGGCGATATCGTCGCCACGACACGAACCGTGTGCGGCAAAGACTGCGGAACGGCTGGTTGTATGACTAAGTGAGCTGTGAGGCAAAGCGCACAATCGGCCTGAGCTGCTTGACCGTCAGAGTGCCAGTGCGCAACCTGACCGATGCTGGTTACGGCGAGAAGAGCGCAGCAGAAAAAGCCGAGAGCGATCCACAAGGAGCGACGGATTCTCGGATTCGCGCTGCCCATCAGCATTCTCCAATAATATACACACAAGACAAACTTGCTCAATCTGTTGCAGCTTGGTTGTCTGACTGCTCTGGGATTTAGGCCCACCAATCTCGCCCCAATGACGTTCGTCCACGCGAGTTTATGTTCATCCCGCGGTTACCTTTGTCGGGTACCATGGGAGGAGGCAGAATCACGCCTAGAAGGCTGCCTCTGGCACTCTCCTAACAACTTGCCGAAAAGCTGATGCAAAGGTCAGACCCTGCCATGAGCGGTAAGGGGACCTTAACGCCTTCCGGACGACTTCGTCTCAAAACATTCCAGGGTCAGTGTCGACTGGTCTCGTAAAGCCACCCGGCCAAGATCGAGTTGCTTGAGCGGAGATCAAGCACTCTATTACCCGCCGATCGCCAGCGACGCCAAAGCCGATGCAAGCTCGCGCCGGTGACGCTTGGGACTGCCCTCGGAGTGAGGCCGAGGCGGTCGCTAGGCTCGACCTCGGCGCCCGGGTGCCGGATCCGCCGCGGTCGACTGACACCACAGGATTGTCGTCAAATTGCCAAGTGGTTCCCGTCAATGGACCGGGAAAACGGCAATCCCATGCGTTGGAAATGTCACGGTATTCCAATGAGCAGACCGCCGGTCCTACCGATGGATTCGCAGGAGAAGAGGCCACAGTGGACGGCCCGTCGCACAGATCGCAGTGAGGCGAGTGCACTGCAAAGCAAGCCAATACGCGCACAGAAGCCATGCAACAACGCAGGCCGATGTCGAGATGCGGCTGCCGATCTTTTTTACGATAAGTACTATGAAGCTAGAGCGCCAGACTAAGGGTCGCTCGGAGGTTGCAAACGAAGCCGTAGCTTCGATCTTCTGGACTGTCAGCGAGCGATATAGAAATTAGAAACGATGGGAACAATGGTGAACTGGCGGCCCGTTCATCGCTCAATTTGTTAGGGCCGCTCGGGGCGACCGACCGAATCGGGGGATGGGAGAAGGCAACTGCCTAAGAATCAATCCAAGAAAACCGCATTCATACCCATGTTCAAGCTTAAAGTCTTTTCAGGCGATCAGAGCAGATTGATTCTGATAATTTTACCCCGAATGGCATGGAAGAGGTCATCGGTTCGATCCCGATCAGGTCCACCAATCAACTCGACAGTTTAGACAGGACGAACGTTCAAGAGAGCGTTTGTGTCCTAAGTCTCCCCTCGCTCCTTTTGGCGAGGGTTCGGGAGCTGTGCGCTCTCCTGCATGTGTTCGCAGCAGTCAGGACTAAGCATCCTTGTTCAGAGTTTGAGCATGACGGTTTTCACTTCGGTGTATTCGTGCAAACCGTACTCGCCCAGTTCGCGGCCCATCCCGGATTGCTTAAAGCCGCCGAAGGGCGCCCTGACGTCGAGCACGTGATAGCAGTTCACCCACACGGTGCCAGCCCGCACACCGTTGGCAACCGCATGCGCCTTCTTGATGTCACTTGTCCACACGCCTGCTGCTAACCCGTAGTCTGTTTTGTTGGCACGGGCAATTACCTCATCCGTATCTTTGAAGGCAATCACGCTCATGACCGGTCCGAAGATTTCTTCCCGGGCGATACGCATGTCATCTCGCACATCAGAAAATATCGTGGGCCGGATGAAGTATCCTCGATCGCCTACGCGCTCGCCACCGCAGGCAAGAGTCGCCCCTTCCCTCTTGCCCGAATCGACATAACCCATGATTTTGTCGAACTGGGATTGATCTATCTGCGGGCCTTGGTCGGTGCTGGGGTGAAGCGGGTCGCCGACCCGGCGTCTCGCGGCCCTCGCCACGCTTTTTTCTACGAATGCCTCATAGATCTTCTCTTGCACAAAGACCCTTGATCCGGCACAACAGGATTGACCCTGGTTTACGAATATGCCCAGATGGGCACCCTCAACCGCAGCGTCAAGATCGGTGTCTTCGAAAATAATGTTCGGGCTCTTACCGCCCAGCTCCAACGTCACACGTTTGAGATTGGATTGTGCGGCCGCAGTCATGATGAGGCGGCCCCCTTGCGTCGACCCAGTGAAGGCAACTTTATCTACATCCATGTGGCGCGCGAGGGCTGCCCCAGAGGTGGGTCCAAAGCCGGGCAGGATGTTTACGACGCCCTCCGGATATCCCGCTTCCAGAAGCAACTCTCCGACGCGGAGTGCGGAAAGGGGTGTCTGCTCCGCCGGCTTCATCACCACCGTGTTGCCGGTGGCCAACGCTGGGGCAAGCTTCCATGCCTGCATCAGCATCGGATAGTTCCAAGGAATGATTTGCCCGATCACGCCAATGGGCTCGTGCCTGGTGTAAGCAAAGAAGTCCCCGTCGACGGGGATCGTCTTACCTTGGACCTTGTCTGCCCAACCTGCGAAATAGCGATAGCAGGCAATTGTTTTGGCAACGTCGACCGTTTTCGCAATGGAAAGAGGCTTACCGTTGTCGAGGGTCTCAAGGCGCGCCAGTTCGTCCGCATTCGCTTCGATTAGATCGGCGAGACGGTACAGCAGTCCCCCCCGTTCAGAGGCGCGCATCTTCCGCCAAGGCCCCTCGAAAGCTAATCGCGCAGCCTTCACAGCCTTATCTATATCGGCGGCATCGGCCTCGGCAACCTGGCAGATTTCTTCGCCGGTGGAAGGATTGATGGTCGGGAAGGTCTTGCCTGACTCACTGGAAACCCAGCGATTGTTAATCAGCAGTTTGGTCACCGGCGGGGTGACGCACACTCCTGTTGGCGCGGGCAGAGTAGAAACCATACGAGATAGATCCCTTCCACGGGGTTAACTCAAACTAACCGGCGTTGGCAAGATGGTGGGCGAGACGCTTCGAGGTGAACTTAGCGCCATAAGCAAACCGGCACAACGGCCCGAAGCTGTTGGAGGACGCCAGACCAACGAAGTAGAGGCCGGGGATAACGGAGGCGAAATTGCGATCCAGGACGGGCACATCATCCGCCGTAGCCATTTTTTTGCGGAGGCCAGGGTCGAGGAATCCCAGGCGCTGAAGGCTCACCCTGTAACCAGTGGCACAAATTACGTGGTCGAACGGGAGCTCGGTGTCGGAGCCATCCTGTTGCGTGAATTTTAACGATACACAATTGCCGCTTGCACGCGCCTGCTTCATCGTTGTCCCGAGATGGCTCGTCACCGAACCGACAAATCTGCTTTTCGCAAACCAGCCGGGGGCTGGCCCGAGATGACGCTGGACGGCGCGTCTACGAAGTTTTGACGGCATGGAGTGGAAGAGGAGCGGAGCGTCCGTGCAAAGCCGCGATCGCCATCCCAGACCGAGACCAGAGCGAGGCATGAGGACCCGTTGCGCAATGGGCCTGGGCTCCACAGAGGGTTCGTGGAAAGCGATGGTCGGGCGGCGGGCGATGAGATGCGTATCGGCACCCGCTTCGTGCAGGAGGCCGGCCAGATCCACGGCGGAAGCTCCGGCGCCGATGACGGCAACTCTGCTGCCTTTAAAGCCGCTCACCTCTTTGTGACCCGAACTGTGAGTAACGAATTCCTTTGACAGGCCGGCAAAGACCGGCGGGACATAGCTGAAGTGAGTGATGCCGGCGGCCACGACGACGCGCTTGCTGCGGACCGTATCTCCGGTTCGCGTGGCGAGCTCAAAACCATCCGTAGCCCGGGCGACAGCGGTTACTTCGGTTTCTTCGAGCTGAGGTACGAGGCGCTTCTGGAACTCCAGGCCATAGCTAATAAAAGTCTCGATTGGGACGGGTAGACCCACGTCTGCATAAGGTAGCGACTGCTCCTGGCAATACCGCGCCAATGTAAAAGTGGAATTGGGGTCGTACAGGCTAGAGGCGAAGCCGTCTGACTTAAGCCAGGTTCGGTTAGGCATATGATTACGCCAGCTGGACATGGGAGTACCAAAAATACGGTACGACAGTTTTCGGGCGCTAAGATGGGCCGCCAGGGAAAGGCCATACGGACCAGCGCCTATGACGGCCACGTCCACTGCAGTCGACTTCATAAGGTCCTCCTGCGCGAGTCACAATTGTTGTGCCCACAAGGCCCGACTTGATGAGTAAGATAGCGCCATTCACCGATACGGCCGGTTAGTGAATAGCTAAACTTGGCTAACATCGTGGGGAATGTTATATGCTCAACGATGCTAGCAGATTCAAGTCAACTTGAAAGAAAATACCCAACCTATTTTTCTTCTTGCAGCGACGACATGGTGGCCGCTTTCTGCGCGGCTCGCGATCGCGCTGCTGCAATATGGTTGCAGCTTGGACGCTCTTTGCCCAACTGGGCATCCACTGCGCCACGTAAAAGGCGTGGGGCGTTGTCACACGTATAGCAGAACCCATTCCCTGGGAACACTCCAACATGCAATTGCTGCGACGTCTCCCCAGCTCATCATCCCGTGCGACGACGGTGTGGTGTCCCAGTTGCACCACCTATACAAGAGGGAGCCCAAGCTGCGAGACCTTATCGCGCGGTCGCTGGGCGCCGCGGCCCATTTTAATGTTGTCGACAGTCGCGAGCGGCTGCAGGAGGTTGCACAAGAGCTAGATATACGTGTTCCGCAAAGGAGCCCGGCCCGGTCCCTAGAGGACTTGCGTTCGTGGTTCGAGCATATCGGCGGCCCAGTTGTGCTTAAGCGGGATGGCACATGGGGCGGATATGGCGTGCGTGTCGCCCACTCGATAACTGAGGCTGCCGAAGAGCTAACCAGCATGTTGCGCCCGATGCCGTGGTCAGTTACCTGGAAGCGGATGATGGTCGATCGTGACCCGTTGGCATTGTGGAACAAGAGACACGAAAATCCTATGGTTACGTTGCAGCAGTTTATCCCTGGCCGACCTGCGAATCTCATGATGGTCTGCTGGCAGGGACAAGTGCTGGGTGCGGTAATAGTCGAGGTGGTATGGACCCAGGGAACTACAGGGTCTGCGATGGTAGTTCGGCTGATCGACCATAGTGAGATTGCGCAGGCAGCTTGCCGACTGGCTAAGCGGCTGGAACTATCGGGATTCCATGGCCTGGATTTCATCCTCGATCCCGATTCAGGGGCAGCCTACCTAATCGAAATGAATCCGCGCTGCACCCAGCTCGGACACCTACCAATCGCAGGCCAAGGTGATCTTGCCGGATTATTATGTAGACAATTGGGCGTGCTCCCGACTATTACTGCCTCTCGGCAACCTGCCGGGTTGACTTCCGGCGAGACGATCGCGTTCTTCCCTAAAGCGCTCTCCTTGATGCAGACGAATGGCCACCCAACCATCGGATATGAGGATCTGCCACGGGAGAACCCGGAGCTGATACAGGAACTTCTAAAGGAAGATTGGCCGGACCGGCAGTGGCCGGCGCGCCTTTACCACCGGGTCCGGCCCCGAACGATACCGAAGCCCACTCTCTGTGAGGAACACAAACCCTCGATGATATGCAAAGGGTGATTGCGCGAAACGGCCACGCAGAAGATCTGGAAGCCAACTCCGCTTTCGACTTAGCGCGCAAATGCCGGGTTACCGGTGGCAGACTTAAAGCATTTTCACTTCTACTCTGCACAGATGAGCGCGGCTAGGTGCGGCTTTTCTTGAGGAAAAGCCGCGTTGGGAGCGGTGCTCTTTAGATACCAGAAGTGAAAGTGCTCTAGGGTGAGCTACCGTACTCCGCCACTTGGAGCGCTTGCCGAAAACGCCTGCTAAAGAATTCGACGTTGGGCTTATGAAACATGGATTCGTGGTCACCTGGAACGAAGATGACTTCGACCCCTTCATCCACAATCTCTTTCCAACCCAGTGTTTTGTCGCGACTTGGGAGTTGCGGGACATCCGTGGCCCGGAACAAGATAACGCTGCCAGGATATCGGGCGGGGGCGTAGTTCTGTATCGCAGCAATACGAGCCCAGGTGTTGTTGAATACGGCGGCGGGAAGGGAAAAGCCAAAGGTACGCTGCAACGCCATCACCAAAGGCCGATAGTGCATAAAGAGCGCCTCAAACAGGGTGTCCCAACAACGATGAACGGCGTTGCGAAGGTAACCGAGCTTTTGCCTTACCGAGAGACCGCGCATCCGCCGGAGGTGAAACCTTACTTTCGAGAGCAGGCTAGCGGTTCTGTTGCCACTCAGAACAGGACGATAGCCGGGGCGCTCCGCGTCGAAGAGTGCTACGAGCGCAACCTGGTGATTGAGCTCCCGGAGCCGACGCGCGATTTCGACGGTCAGAGATCCTGCAGCGCACCAGCCGCTGAGCATTAATGGCCCGTCGGGATAAACCTTTAGAATCTCCCTTACATAGGTATCGGCCCGTTCTTCGATGGTCTGAGACTTAGCAGAGTCCATAAATTCGCGCACCCCGTACACGGGCCTATCCGGCTCTACGATATGAGGCAGTACTCCATAGAGGAGGTAGGAATGAATAACAAAGAGCGGTGCGGATCGGCCCCGCGGACGAATGGGGACAATTTGAGATAGCGGCTGCTCGTTTTCGATAGCTTCCGCAATGGCTCGAACGGTTGGAGCATCAAACAGGAGACTGATGGGCAAGGATAATTTCAGGACGTGATTGATCCGTGTGAATAACTTGACGGTCAGCAGTGAGTATCCCCCGAAATCGAAAAAGCTGTCCGTTACACCCAACTGGGGGACGTTGAGAACATTACGAAAGATGGGGAGCAGTTTCTCCTCGAGCGGCGTCCGCGGCGGCGCTCCCTTGGGCCGGTGATAGGTGCTGGGACTGGATGAACCGGCTGCGTAAGCAAGCAAAGCCTTACGGTCTACCTTGCCGCTACGGGTAAGGGGCATGCCCTCGATCCGCACGAAGTTCCTGGGCACCATGTAGGACGGAACGAATTGCGCGACGTGATCCCGGAGCCCTCGGAGGTCTGGCACGGCAGCGGTAATGAAGGCAATAAGATACGGCTCGCCGGGCTCGTCTTCGCGCAATGCGACCACGGTGTTGTCGACATTTGGGAAACTACGTATAGCAGACTCGATTTCTCCCAACTCAATACGATAACCACGCAACTTTACCTGGTGATCCAGGCGTCCGAGAAATTCGAACTGGCTACCGTTCATGAGGCGGACAAGGTCACCCGACTTGAACATGCGCGCGCCTGCCGATTCTGCATACGGGTCAGCCACGAAGCGCTCCCTCAGCTCTGGAGACGGATTGACGTAACCTGCACTTACACACCTTCCTGCGATGTAAAGTTCACCTGGCACTCCGGGTGGAAGGAGTCTACCGGTGTCATCGAGGACGTAATATTGGGTATTGGCCATCGGCGGTCCGATGGCGACCACGCCTTCTTCCGATTGGATCCGCAGAACGCTCGAGTAGATTGTCGTTTCTGTGGGGCCGTAGCAATTCCAGAGCTCTCCTCCCAGAGTAAGCAGTTTGTTCGCCAGGTCACGCGGCAGCGCTTCTCCGCCGGATATCATTTTGAGGTCAGACTTCCCCTCCCAGTCCGAAGACGCCAGCAATCGCCAGGTAGCGGGTGTGGCTTGCAGGATGGTAATCGTGAACTTCTCGAGCAGGGCCGCCAGCCGCGATGGGTCGGCCGCAACGAACTGATCGGCAATTGTTAAAGTGCCTCCCGCTACCAGGGGCAGAAACATGTCCATGGTGGCGATATCGAAGGAGATAGGCGAGACGGCGAGCATGCGATCCGAGGCGGTGCAGCCGGGCGCTTGCATCATGGAATGAAGCAGGTTGGCGAGCGCACTATGCGTGATCATCACCCCCTTAGGCTTACCAGTCGTGCCGGAGGTATAGATGATATAGGCGTGGTTGCCAAGGGAGACGTTCGACGCTGCGAAGCCATCGACCGGTTTGAAATGCGAAATGTCGTCGGAATAGATGATCGGAATCCCATCGGGCACGCGCAACGAGGAAAATGAACGATCGAGAATCATCGCGGCAGGCCGGCACTCTTCGATAATGGAGGTCAGACGCCGGGGCAGAATCTCGCTGATCGAGCGGTACGTAACAGGATCCGGACTTCAGGATACCGAGAAGCACTACCGGAAGCTGCACAGTTCGTTCGAGGCAAACCGCGACGGGCCGGTTCGGTCCAGCCCCCAACGCCTGCAGTTGGCAGGCGATCGCATTGCTGCGTTGATGGAGCTGCCGGTAGGTTATGCAATCGAACTCGGAGACTACCGCATTCGCGTCAGGCGTCCGTTCGGCTTGGCGCACCACCAACTCGTGGACGCACATGTCTTCCGCGAAGGCAATTTGCCGTGTCGTTGAAAGCGAGATAGAATTTCTCGGCTTCACCCGGGTCCAATAGAGGTAACGTCTTCCAGCCAGCGTCGGGCGCATCCGCTACTGCTGCAAGCAGATGATCAAAATAGCGCAGCCACGACTGGAGAACAGACCGGCCCCATAAGCCGGTAGAACTGGCAAGCCTAAATTGATAGCCAGCCGCTTGGCGCTCGGTGTCTGAGATGTGCACCACCATACGCAAGCCATCGGGCGGGAAGTCGGCAAAAGAAAATTCCCGAGCGCCGAATAGGTATTCCACGCCGCACGGTTGTGCCCGCGAAGGACTTTGGCGGTGCGTGCCGCTAAGCATTGATCGGAACGATTCCTCGGGGTCGAACGCCAAGGACAGAATGTGTGGGTCCCCGTGAATTTTGCGGAGCCGCACCACGTCCTGGCCCGCGAGCCGCGCAAGCAAGGTGGCGAACGCGGTCATGAAGAATGCTTCGAGTTCCGTTCCCAGGGAGGCAGAAACCTCGGAAAGCCGACCGATGCGAGCGCTTCCGATTCGATACGTGGCAACGGCCAGCGCGGTGACCGCTTCGCCGGACCGATGATCCGCCGGCAGACGGCGGAGCAGGTCGTCTCCCCGGCACACTTCTTTGTTTCCCGCAGCGCCTGCTACTCCTGCACAAGCTGTTGCCGGACCGTCAGAACCATCCATATAGGGCGAAACGTGACACCGGGACAAACTCATCATCAAAGCGTCTACCGTTTTACAAACAACCTGAGATAGTAATCCATTCAGTTCAGCTTGGATGCGCAGGCATCACTGGGGCCGACTGCAACCCCGGTCAAAACAAGAACAGGATGGTTGGAGCAGTCAATAACCCAACGACTAAAACGTTGAGCAATTTACAGCACCTACACGCATCCACATACCTTGGCGGTCTTGTTGCATCCAATGTGTGCGCTTGACGGCAACTTTGCCGTTGCAAACAATATATTACAACTGCCACGAAAACTCACTGCATACTCGTCCAGTAGCTGTGAACGATTTTACAAAGTCCGCTGAATGAGCCGCATCGACGAGCGACAAATTATCCCTTTTTCCTAAACTATTTCCACTTATCCAACTCGACCTTACCTCTACAGCTTTTTCCGAGATGTTCTAAAGTAATCCTTTCCCCAAATGCGTCAGTGTTACCAAAATTAGCTGGCATTTCGGGAGATTGACGGTAGACTCGTGGCAATCAACCAAGAGATATCCAGCTTCGCATTGAATTAGATGGCGACTGTTTTATCATCACTGGCGTTCTTACAGGCTTCTGCTTCTGGAACCCCTGTCCTATGCGCTTTGACCGCTTTTGTTACGTTCGCTTTTATTCAGGTGTCCGACATCTCTACTAATGTCCTTCCGGGCATTCGCAATCGTGGCGTTCTTCGCAGAGGAGTACGCGCGTTATGACAATCACTCAGTACCCTCACTGGCTTAATCAGGTTAACGCGGCACCAATTCAAGATCTGTCTTCGGCGCGGCACGCTGATGAAATGGCGAGTGGCGCAGGTGGCACGGCTCATACTCAACGCCGGCTGCAAATGTTTGCTAAAGAGAGATCACGATGGCTACATCAGAGTCCGTCTCGCAACCGATAGAAACTGGTTACGCGGTTCCAGCCGTCTATCCCCGTCAGGTAGGCCGCAGAGCACCCAGCGAAGCCGCCTTGAGGGCCTCTATTATGATGGCGGCCGACTTGATGGCGGTCGGTCTTTCGTTCTGCCTAGCGTCCGTCTTTCGCTTCGACCTTTCGCCACGAATTTGGCCTCATGGGCCAGTGGGACTCTTAGACTCCAGTCAGTTTCCCATACAGCCCTGGTATCTGATCAGTTTTGCTGTTGCACTCCTGATCATCAACCGACGGGATGGCCAGTATGGGCAGTTCCGGGCACATGGTTCTTTGCACGAGCAGCGAAGGACGGTCCAAGCTTGTTTCGGCGCCGGTCTCCTCTTGTGTGGCGGCTTGTACATGGCGCACGATGCAACGGTTTCCCGAGGATTTGTCGCGTACTTCATCAGTCTTACGACCGTATCTCTCTGTGCGCTGCGCGGATTTTCCCGGCGTTCACTTTATCGAAAGTATGAGAGGGGCATCGACACAAAAAATGTGCTGATCGTGGGGACGTCTCATATGGCTGATGCGATGCGCAAATCGCTGGACAGAAGCAGCCATCTGGGCCGTATTTTCAAAGGGTGCATCGAAACTCACGGCGGCGATTCAGTCGTGGAAGCTGAGCGATTTGTGCTCGGGGATCTACTGCAGGTCAAAGCTATTTCGAGGCAGTTCTTCATAGATGAGATCATCATTGCGGACCGCTGCCCTACGCGGGCAGTGATTGAGCTTATGGAAATTGGGCGCGAATTGGATGTCGAGGTGCTGGCAATCCCCGGTTTTTACGATGAGCTCACACCCGATGTACCCATTAAATATCTGGGAACCTTCCCAGTGGTGGCGCTGCATCGGCGTAACGGCAAAGTACTGGGCCACCTGCTGAAAAGGCTGTGCGACATCGTTTTGTCTTCTGGTTTGCTGACCGCACTGACCCCAGCCTTAATGGTGATCCCATTATTGATAAAGCTGGATTCGCCGGGGCCCGCCCTGTATGTTTCTCATCGCATTGGCAAAAGAGGACGGGTGTTTCCCTGCTATAAGTTCCGGACAATGGTCGCCAACGCCGAGCAGCTTAAATCTACTTTGGCTGCATTCAACGAACGCGATGGAATCCTTTTCAAAATCAGGAAAGATCCGCGACTCACCAAAATAGGGCGAATCCTGAGGAAGTTCAGCCTGGACGAACTTCCTCAGTTGATTAATGTTTTCTGCGGCGATATGAGCCTGGTGGGCCCGCGGCCGCCGCTGGCGTCAGAGGTAGGCAAATATGAGCTGGAACACTTTCGGCGACTCGAAGTGTTGCCGGGGATCACCGGCCTATGGCAAGTCCACGCCCGCCAGGATCCGTCATTTACTCGCTATGTAGCTCTCGATTTGGCATATGTCGAGAACTGGAGCCTTTGGATGGATTTAAAGATCATGGTCAAAACGGCAGAAGTCGTTCTGCGCGGGACCGGATGGTAGAGCCAGCGAGGCCGGGAAAATAATAAGTGCTGCGCTTGCGGCGCACTCAGGCAGGATGTTGCGGCCGCTGCGGAGTGAAGCGGGCTGTCTCTTAGATGGCGGACGGTCAGGCGTTCGCTCCCTGCTTGTATTCGATCTGCTTTGGCCGCTCACCCGAGCGGCGACTTCGAAAATATCTTAACTGCCCGACTAGTATCGGTATCTGCTGAAGGTGCGAGTGAAAGCCATACAGCAGGAGCAACCATAACTTGCCCCGCGCTTTCGAACTTGCCTTCCATGCTGAACGAGCGGATAGGAGGGGCAGCAGGGCGAGCCATGGCACGACCCACCAGCTTTTGAATGCCGAGAACACGAGGACGATCAGGAGCCATGCGATCCAAAAGCCCCCGGAACGGAGATTTCTGCGGCTCTCTTTCAACCACATGGGGTCCGCTGTTCTGCGATAGCGGCCGGAGATCTCAGCGTAAGCATGGCCGGCACGAACCGCACGGCGCCAGTACTGGCTCAAGCGGGTCATATTCAGATCGTGACCGCTCATCGGAACGTCGATATGGACAATGCGGTAGCCGCGCGCACGCAGACGGCGACAAAGCTCCGGTTCTTCACCGGCAATCAAGCCGGAATCGTATCCTTCGACCTCGGCAAGGGCGCTCCGTCTCATCAGGACATCTCCGCCACAATAATCGGTGTCACCGGCGGCATATATCCAATCCAGGTCGAGGACACGGTTAAATAGTGAACGCTCGGGGTGGAGTTCGCGGCGATGGCCCCACACTGCAGCGATAGCAGGCTCGGACTCGAGGACCTCAAGAGCGGACGCCGGGAAACCCTGGTTGAGGATGGTGTCGCCATCGAGGAAGAGCACCAGTGAAGCTGTAGCCCGTTGCCAGCCGGCGTTGCGCGCACGCGCGGCGGTCTGCGTTCCTCCCTGAAGAACAATGACCTCAGCTCCGAAAGTGGCCGCCAGATGTGCACTCTCATCGGAAGAGGCAGAATCGACGTAGATCAATTCGGCATCCTCATTGGTTGCAGATACCGACTGCAGGCAGGAGGCGAGACGGCGACCTTCGTTACGTCCGATGACGACGATCGACAGCTTAGGCCGTTTCATCGAACTCCCACACTTGGTTGACTCATCTTTGGCGTGCGGGGAAGGGCACGAGCAGGCACACCGACCGCGATGGAGTTGGACGGTACATCAATCAGAACCACAGCATTCGCGCCGATCGAGACATCGTCGCCTATGCGAATAGATCCCAGAATCTTGGCTCCCGCGCCAATGTCGACACGGCTTCCTATGACGGGAGAACCACTCGTACCGGTGTACCTCAAGCCTACGGTGACACCATTGCGCACGATGCAATCGTCCCCAAAAACAGCATCGCCGCTGATGATGATTCCGCCGAAATGGTCGATGCGAAAACGCCGGCCCACGACAGCTTCGCATGGGAGCTCGATTCCGGTGAGTATTTCACAGAGGAGCATGAGGAGCTTGTAAGTGGCAGAAAATGGCGCCCGTATCCAACGAGCGCGAATTTTATAGCGCCATCTGCCAAATCGATAAACTGCCATCACCCACAGGCCCTGACGCAAGAGCTGCCTGTCGTGGGTTCGCCAATCTTCTTTCAGGTTCTCGAACATGGCTTAAGTCAAGGGTCACTTTCCGTGCCCCGGGCTCCGGGCTCCGTCAGGCACTGACTTCTCGTCGCTTGCTTTTGCTCTCGACGATTCCATGCTTCTGTAGTTTGTATAGGAGTGCCTTGTAATCGATGTTCAGCTGCATGGCTGCCTGCCGGCGGTTCCAGCGAACGGATTCGAGAGTATCAAGCAGCAATCGCGCTTCCGCAACTCGAGAGGCATCGGCGAAATGGTCAAAGCTGCCACGGGTTTCCTTATGTGAATCGGGATCCGGAGTCGAGGGTGTCGCAACCGCCGGCCGGCGTTTGGTCAAGTCGAAAGGATTTCCTATCTCGGCCGTAAGCAAAGCAGCATCCTGGTACACCAGGAAGCGTCTCATCGCGTTTTCGAGTTCGCGGACATTTCCTGGCCAGTTGTGATTCAACATCGCCTGGCGAAGCATCTCGGGAACGGTAGGGACCGATGACCCTGGGGTAACATGACGCAAGAGCAATTCTTCAGCGAGCGGAATGATCTCGTGGCGGCGCTCGCGCAGGGGAGCGATGGTAATGCTAACTACATTAAGCCGGTAGTAAAGATCTTCTCTGAATGTGCCCTGCTCTATGGCCGAACGCAAATCGCGATGAGTTGCTGCCATGATACGAACGTTAACTTTAACGATACGGCTGCTGCCAAGCGGTTGAACCTCGCCGTCCTGCAAAACCTGTAACAGTTTTGCCTGAAGCCGGGTATCCATGTCTCCGATTTCATCCAGCAAGATGGTTCCATCTTGCGCCATCTCAAACTTGCCTGGCTTATCCACTAGGGCACCGGTGAAAGCTCCCTTCTCGTAGCCGAAGAGCTCACTTTCAATGAGCTCAGACGGTAGTGCGGCACAGTTCAATTTGAGGAAAGGCTTGGTGACCCGATTGGAGTAGGTCCATAGCTTTCTCGCCATGACTTCTTTGCCCACCCCGGTTTCGCCATGCAAGAGTACGGGAACGTTGGAGCGACCCACGCGGCGTAGGAATTCTTCGTCGTAGGAAGGAGGTGTTGGGTAAGCGTGGACTGATCTATGAACCGGTTCCTCGTGAATACCCTCGGCGACTGAGCGCGACGACACAACTGCCTGGGACGATTCGGGGGATGCGACTGCCTTGTCGACGGCTTTTAGCACAGACGGGTGAGACAACGGATCTTCAAACAGCATGCTGGAGATCTCCGATTTGGCTACAGGCCTTCAGCCGACCGAACGCATCGTTTTGAGATGTCCTGGAGGTAAGGTTCACGATTTGAGCCTGGCGATGACTACTACTGAGGTAAGCCGGCAGATGAGTACTGCTCTTAGAAAGTAGTGAGATATAGGGCTGGATTATCGAGGTTGCCCTTTCAGGGCCGCGCGGAAAATAAGTGGCTGCGAGCAAGATGGGTCCCCGCACAACCTGATTATGTTGCTGCTGTCTGCCGGCTTCTAAAGCTTCCCCGATTAACATCGTGTAGGAACCGACTCACCCCACCAGAAAGCACCTTCATCCGGTGCAAAACCTTTAAAATGACTTTTCAAGTTTCGATTCACCATAAGAACCTGGCAGAAAAACAATTTAGCTAATAGAACGGCTGGCGGCTAACCCGCAGATCGCGCTTACAAGAACAAGGAGCTTGAAGAATTACGCCTATCGTATATCAATGGCGAATAGAAACTGCAAATTTGGCTGGTCGGCTTACCAGAGTTTTAATTTGGTTACCTTGGATAGCGATGCAGCTAGTTACTCAGAAATGAGAACGGCGGTTTCTGGCCGAGTTGGAACAGTTACCTAAATTTTGGAAGATAGCCGGAAACACGAGCGCATTGCGGGCCTGATTAAGGGAAATTACCGGGAAATGCGTGATCGGTGGTTTGGCTGGCAAATTGCAAGAGGTGACAACAAACCCCGGTTGTCAGTCTGGTTTATAGCCAAAGAGGTAACCCAGATTTGCCCTTCAGAGGTCTGGGACTAACCAACGTAAAAGCTGCGCAATTCCTGCAGCGGAAATCGTAAAGCCAGCCCCGAATAGAGAACCAGGAGGAGAAGCCTGATTCACGAATGGGACTAACTGTGGCGAAGCCCTGCCAATTCGCCGGCGAGAAGAGTCACGGCGAAGCATACGAAAGTAGTGACGGAGTCAGGTAAATGCCGGATTGGAACCGCAGATCGGTCGCAGTTTTGGGAGTGCCCTTCGACAACGTGACGATGCGGGAAGCCATGGATGTGATCGAGGAGCAAATCGACGAGCGAGGATTTCACCAGGTGGCAACCGCAAACGTTGATTTTGTAATTCATGCCATTCGCGACCGTTCTCTCCAGGAGACGCTTTGCTCCTGCGATCTTGTCGTTCCCGATGGCATGCCGATCGTGTGGGCATCGCGTCTGATGGGAGCCAAGCTTAAGGAGCGGGTGTCCGGCATAGACCTTATTCCTCGTTTGGCAGAGCTGGCGGCAAGGAGGTCTTATGGAATCTATCTCCTGGGCGCCAGTGAACGGAACTCCCAGCGGGCCGCCGAAGAGCTGAAAAGCCGGTTTCCCGAGCTACGCATTGTAGGCCGCTACTCTCCCCCGGTCACATCGTTGGCGGAAATGGATCATGAAGCGATTCTGAGGCGCATAGAGGAAGCGGAACCGGATGTTTTGCTGGTGGCCATGGGGCACCCCAAACAGGAGCAATGGCTGGCCATGCATCGTGACCGTTTGAAGGTTCCGCTCTGTATGGGTGTCGGCGCCTCGCTCGATTTTCTCGCTGGTGACGTTTTACGAGCCCCTTTATGGATGCAATCAGCGGGACTGGAGTGGCTTTACCGGGCCGCACAGGAACCGCGGCGGCTCTCACAGCGCTACTTAACGGATGCGTACGGGTTGGCGCGCCACTTGCCATGGCAGGTCGCCGCCAGTGCGATCCAACCCCGAAGAGGGGGGCACGCGGAGGTACTAACAGATCGATTGGGAACTGCGTCCGTCATCTCCATCGTCGGAAGTCTTACTGGCGGGTTAATCACTGAGTTCGAGCAACAAATGTGGCGAGCTTATCGTGAGGATAAGCACGTCGTACTTTATCTGGCTAGAACTGCTTACTTCGGCCCGGATTCTCTCGGCTTTCTTGTCCATTTGGCAAAGAAGATGCGCAGCCGGAATCGTCAGCTTTGGTTGACAGCGGCCCCTCGGCACGTAATGAGAGTCTTCCGTGCAGGACGAATGAACCGGTATTTCAGAAACGCCTCCACCGTCAGCGACGCTATCTACCGAGTCACGAAATTAGAGACTCACTCAACTCCCAAAGCTATTCCGCGGGGATCCTTTTCGCGTTCTGCGCGCGACATTCAAGTGCAGACCGAACTTCTCAAAGATTTCTGCCGGAGAATTGTGTTTTTTAGCCAGTCGGCCAGGCTTGTTTCGGCCCACCCCCTTCACAGTAATTCAGCTGTCCGTTAATCCCGATACGTTCGATAACTTTGGTTCTCACGCTATGCTTATGACGTTCTACCTATCCGAGGCTCTCGGCACCTCCCTGGTTCTATTGACGCTGCCTGTGGTTGCAGAGCTGGCAGTTTTGACAGTCGCCTCGCTCTTGCCCAGGCGAACACGCTCGGAATCGGCATCTTCCGAACCGTTGAACCTGGCTGTGGTCATTCCCGCGCACAATGAAGAGTTGCTGGTTGCATCGTGCGTCGAGAGCTTGCGGGCTTCGGCCTCAGGCGACAATACACGCATCATTGCCGTAGCCCACAATTGCTCCGATCGCACAGCGGTGAGGGCCGCGGAGGCGGGGGCAGAAGTCCTGGTGTACGACGACCTCATGGCGAAAGGCAAGGGTTCCGCTCTATCGGCGGGGTTTGCCTACGCTAGCGCTCAAGGAATGGATGCCACCCTGGTGGTCGACGCGGATTCCACGGTATCGAGCAACCTGATCGGGGTGGTTCGCCGGGCGCTGTCCAACGGCGCAGAAGCAGTGCAGTGTAGATATGAGATGGATAGTTCCTCGAAGCGTCCGGCGACCAGGCTTACGGCACTCGCCTTCCGCGGCTTCAACGTAGTAAGGCCGACGGGCCGCGATCGGCTTGGACTATCGGCGGGGATCGTAGGCAATGGCTTCGCCGTCCGACAGGCTCTGCTAGCGCAAGACTCCTACAACGCTCTTTCGGTTGTCGAAGACCTGGAATTTCACATTCGGCTGGTGCTCTCTGGGAAGCGGGTTCAATTCCTCGAGGACGCGAGAGTGTGTTCCGCCCTGCCATCGTCGCAGCAGGGCGAGGCGACACAACGCTCGCGATGGGAAGGCGGGCGAGCCAACGCGGCCCGGACCTGGTTGTTTCCTTTACTCAAGCAACTGGCGTGCGGCCGCCCGAAGATGCTGGAGCCGTTGCTGGAGCTATCGTGCTTGCCTATCGGATACGCGGTTTTCCTGCTCTTGGTTGCCGGGTGCCTTCCGCTGCTATGGCTGCGTGTCTACGCCCTGGCGGCGCTGAGCGTGATCGCGGGCCACGTTCTCGCGGCAGCATGGTCTGGTAGTGACTTTGGCGGAGACATGCTGATCCTGGTGCGCGCACCGGGTTACATCCTCTGGAAATTGTTTATGATTCCCAGCCTGCTTCGCGGATCGCGCGCGGAGGCAGCGTGGATCCGAACTGAACGCCAGGGAACGACGCAAGTGGGGTCTTTAGAGACGGCGGGCGACAGCATGCCTCCTCCGGCCCTGGAACATGCATTACGCATGACCAATTCCATGGAGATCTCATGAAGCTAATGACTTGGCCGGTGCGATTTCTTCCCGCGGTGTTGTTTCTGGCCCTAAACGCGAACAGCGCGCTCGGGCAGCAGGGCACCGCGAATCAAACTGAAAGCGGCGATCCGGCACTTAAACTAAGTCCGGCGAGAACCTTGCAGAACTTTGAACCCGCCGCCAACGAAGAGTATGAACTCGGGCCTGGAGATGAAATCAGCCTCGACTTCCCAGGGCGGCCGGAGTTAAGTGGCAAGAAGGTAGTGGGTCCGGACGGGCGGATCACACTCTCCCTCGTAGGTCCCATTAAGGTTGCGGATAAGACTCGTGCGGAAGTCGCGAAGGAGGTATCGGAAGCTCTTTCGGTCTACTACAAAGATATAAGCCTAACGGTCAATGTAGACAAATACGGTTCCAACCGAATCGTCATTATCGGGAGCGTGCAACGTCCTGGGGTGCTCTATTTTGACACCGTACCTACCTTGCTGGACGTGATCGCGAGAGGCGGCCTGCTTGCCAGCCCGAGTGGGGGCTCGAGCAGCGCGTCGACGTCGCGCGATGGAATTCCGGAACACTGTGCCATCTATCGCGGCAACGATGAAGTGGTCTGGGTGAATCTGAGGGAGTTGTTACAAAGCGGCAATTCGATGGCGGACCTGCGCTTGCGTCGCAATGACATCGTTTTCGTTCCAGCGCAGCAAGAGGTCTTCGTATCGGTGTTGGGAAGTGTCATGCATCCGGGCGCAATCACGCTCACCTCAGAATCGACGCTGGCGTCTGTTCTTGCCCAAGCAGGAGGCCTTGCTGAAAGTGCATCCGGAAAAGTTCAAGTTATCCAACCCGCGACCGGCAAGACTTCGACCGTTTCCTTCAAAAGCACTCTCAAAGATTCGTTTGAAGTCAGGCTGCACGCCGGTGACGTGGTTTATGTGCCGGCCAGTGGTTTCTATAAGGCGACCTATGTGATCCAGCGACTAAGCCCGATCACAAGCATAGGCGCGGTGGCTGCCATCGCGCATTGATATAGGAGTTCGGTGTTTACCGCTTGAGACAGTCCGGATGACGGCAATTAAGCCGGTCCTGGTTATTGAATTGTTGCCAAGGTTTCGTTTCTATGCCCATTAAGAAGTTAAGCAAATCCGGATCGTTTCTGCCCGTCGCCTCTACGCCGGACTGGATATCGAGAATCGACGTAGTGCGAAGCCTGCGGCTGCACAAAATGCTGGCAGCCTTGATCGCTCTTTTCACGTTAGGGCTCGCAACTGCGTTCCTGGCTCGGCATCATCCTACGTATGAGGCCACCAGCGTCGTCTACGTTTCACCCAATTTTCCGGCCACCTTTAGCACCAGCCAGGAGCAGGAATATCCGTACGATTCTTTTATCGAGGAGCAGGTTCACTCGGTCACCGGCTTTAACGTGCTCACGGACGCGCTGCGCAAGCTCAAACCGGGAATCTGGCAGTATCCCGGAGAAACGGTGGAGTCGGCCGCTGACCGGCTGCAGCGCCTGCTGACGGCAAAGCGCGACGGCCTCAGCTATCAGGTAAAGATCAGCCTGCTGGGCTCAGATCCCACGCATTTGGCCGAAATCGTCAACGCAGTGACCGATAGCTACCTCGATGGGACAAAGAACGAGGAATTCTACGGTCGAGACAAACGGCTGGAGGCGCTACGTCAGGAACGTACACAGGTGCAAGAGGCGTTGACCGAGAATCTCCGCGAACAGACGGAGATCAGTCAAACCCTTGGCGTGGCCCAAATTGCTTCGGGAGGCGCGGATCAGATCGACCTTCAGGTGGGGAAACTGCGCACAGACCTGTCGGTGGCACACGAACAAAGGATTCAGGCTGAGGCGAAGCTCTCGGCTTTGGAGAATGGCGGCACGAGTGAACCCAACGCAGCGCTCGACGCCGCCGCGGACGAAATCATCGCCTCGGATCCAAGCCTGCTGGCCTTGAAGGCGTCGATGAGTCAAAAGAAGGCTCTGCTTCTAGACCAACTCGCCGGGATGACCGCGAGTCACCCACTACGCAAGACCACGGAGGAGCAACTCTCTGAGATTGAGCATGCACTGCAGCAGATGCAACAACAGCTACGCGAGCATGCGGCAATCAACTTGGAACAAAAGCTGCGCACAGATCTGCTTCGGGCCAGCACGGTCGAGTCCAGATTGCTTTCTGATCTTGAATCAGATACCAGGCAAGCCACCAAGGCTGCGCCGAGCTTCCAACGGGCGCTCGTGCTGAGGGGCGAGATCACCGCTCTCCAAGCCCGGTATGGAGCTTTGGACGAGCGGACAAAAAACCTGGAACTTGAAAGCAAATCACCCGGGTCTGTTCATTTGTTTTCATCGGCACGCCCCCCCCAAAGTCCACTGCCGAGCGCGGCCAGATTTATTCTACCCGCGATGTTGCCGCTCGCTCTACTTATAGCCACCGGCAGCGTAGTACTCATCGACTTCCTGGACCGCCGCATTTACACCAACACCGATGTGGAACAAATTATGGGGTTCTCTCCGATCGGATCTCTCTTCGATGACCAGGATGTCTCCATGCAGATATTCGATGAAGGCACCCTACGGATGGCCGGAGGCCTCGATCAGGCTGTGCGTACGGCTGGCGTGCGCACGATCGTACTTACCTCAATCCATGCCGGTGCAGGCACGACATCGATCGTTGAAAACCTGGGCAGTGCGCTGGCTAAGTTGGGGCGAAAGACTTTGACGATTGACTCCTCTGGAGCTACCGCTCCGGTGGCCTACGCCACGCTCAGTCTGGAGCAGTCTGCTCATCGAGTGATGAGCGGCGTGCACGTCAGGAGGCAGGATGTCGATGTTTGGCCTACTACCGAGATCGCGCAACCATTCTCACCGAGGCTGACGCCCCTCACAAATTTAATGGACCAGTCTTTCAAAGACTCAACCATTGAGTACGATATCGTTCTCATCGACACCACGCCTATATTGATGTCTGCGGAGACGGAATATCTGGCCCGCTTTGCCGACTTGACCATATTGGTAGTGGATGCGGGGAACAGTACGCGATCCCAGTTGGAGCGGACCGCACGTTTATTAGAGCACCTTCAGATCCAGGGCATGGCAGTGGTTCTTAACAAAATCAGGTATTCTCGAGCAAACCGGGCGTCACGCGAAGACGTAAAAGCCTTCGAGTCTCGAATGGAACAAATCAACCTCAAATGGAGCCCATCGTGGGGGAGGGAGGCGGTTGCGACTGCGCAGGAAGACCATGATCGGACACCAGCCGAGAATTCAACTTATGCTTGACCAGGTTAAGTGGTTCGGCCCGTAAGTATGTGAGGATCCCGTCCGGGACGTATTGACCATATCCACTATTTCGCAGCTGCAAAGCGTCTCGACGAATCTTATGAACGCCTCCGATACGGTACCAGCACGCCGCCTCTTCATGATTCTCTCGCCAAGGGCGCTCCCTTATGCGAGGCACGGGATTGAAAGCCTGCTCATGAATGCGTTGGAGCCACTTCATTTGCACCTTATTACGGACACAAGCTCAGATAAAGACCGGCTCATCGAAGAGTCGGCCAGCTTCCCTTTGAGTGATCGCCATTATTGTGAGGTTTTCTCCAAGACTGAGTTGGATGACTCCGCATCCGGCATGTTCGGTCGCTACCCTAGCCTTCGGCTCTTCCGCGATGGGCACCCTTGCTGGCGGAAAATTACCGATCCCCTTTTACTGAGCAGTGCAGAGGAAGAGATGATCCTGCTCGATCCCGACCTCTACTTTCCTAATCGGTTCAGGTTTGAGTCGACGCCTGATCGGGGCTTGCTGCTGATGTGGCAGTCGCCCAACTGTCTCCTTCCGTCCGCGATCGTAGACGCGGCGATGCAAAGCGGAATCGCGTTGGCACATCATGTAGATATCGGGGTGGCACATTGGCGCGCAGAGGTCGATCTCGAGTGGCTGGAGTGGCTCTTGGGCCAATTGGGTATAGCCGGTTACTCTAATGCCAGAGGCGTCATGCACATTGAGGCAATCGTTTGGGCAGCGATTGCAATGCGTATCGGCGGTGGATATCTGCCGCGGGAACATTGGCATTGCTGGCGGCGCAGCCAGCGTGTTCGTCTACTCCAAAAATTCGGCCTTTCTGGGCCGCAGCTTCTGCGTAGCGAGCCTTTTGCAACCATTAAATGCTTCCATGCGGGAGGATTGGCGAAGTACTGGTTGGACGAAGCGTCCCGTCGAGGGTGGCTGGATTCTGGCAAAACGCTGGACCAACCGGGTATTACTTTACCCTTTGTGGAGTTGACGCCCGGCACATTTCGCCGGGATCAGACGATGAAATCCTGGCTTAAGCGATTCGGATACTACAATCTTTTCCCTAGTGGCGCTTTGCAGTAGGACGCATGGAGATCAGAGTTCAAGCGCCAATCCGGGTATGTATCGTGGCCGAAAACGCTTCCTTCCAATTTGGAGGCGAAGCTTCGCTCCCTCTGCACTATTTTTCCCGTCTCCGCGCACGCGGAGTGGAAGCTTGGCTGATTGTCCACGGACGGACTCGCGAGGAACTTGAAGCGCTGTTCCCGGAGAGCGCGGGCAGGATCCGATTTATCCCGGATAGATGGTTCCACAAGCTACTTTGGCGGATAAGCACCTATTTGCCCCGGCGAGTGTCGCAGGCAACGCTGGGCATAGTGATGGTGTTGGTGAACCAATGGATGCAGCGGCAGATAGTGCGGGAAATAATCGCCAACGACCATGTGAATGTCGTCCACCAGCCCATCCCGGTCTCCCCCCGAGCCCCGTCGCTGATTTGCAAACTTGGGGTGCCAGTAGTCATGGGACCGATGAACGGAGGAATGGATTATCCCGACGCGTTTCGCAGGGTAGAATCGTGGGCCACGCGGGCGTCCGTTATCTTAGGCCGGAGGTCCGCGAACTGGATCAACTGGGCGATCCCGGGAAAGAAGCTGGCCAGGTTTTTGCTGGTATCGAACCAAAGGACGCGGCTCGCTTTGCCTTCCTGCATCCAGGGCGAGGTGGTGGAAATCACCGAGAATGGAGTGGAGTTGGGGCTTTGGTCGGTAGCATCCCACAAGGCCGGCAGTCAGCATCCGCCGCGATTTCTTTTTATGGGCCGCCTTGTCGATTGGAAGCACCTCGATTGGGCGATTCAGGCGCTGGCGAGAGTACCTGGCGCCTATCTCGACGTGATCGGCGACGGACCTATGCGCACAGAATGGTTAAGGCTGGCCGCCAGCCTTAACCTCAGCGATCGAATTTGCTTTCACGGCTGGATGGCACAGGAGGATTGCGCCTTATACCTATGGTCAGCTACTGCCCTCCTTCTACCCAGCACTTATGAGTGCGGCGGCTCAGTAGTACTGGAGGCGATGGCCGCAGGGAAACCGGTCGTCGCCGTAGCATGGGGAGGGCCTTGCGATTACCTGGATGAGAGCTGCGGACTGCTCATCCCCCCCAGGAGCGCAGAAGCCGTGGTAGACGGCTTCTCCCGAGCGATGAAGAGATTGATTGAGGATCCCGAGCTCTGTCTAAGGCTTGGTACTGCGGCCCGGCGCAAAGTGGAAGCAACGTTCGATTGGGAGGATAAGGTTGATCGCGTGATCGAGATATACAAGATTGCGATCGACCAAGCTTCGGTTTGATATTTCTACGGGCATACTTACAAATATTGCCAGGTGAGGAGACTAAGCATCGCGGAAGGACGTATTTCAAAATACATATCTTTAAGAATAGATATCCTGGGACCCGAGTACTCGCCTCAACATCCTAGTAATGGTTACCACATCCAATGTTTTACTCAGCGCTTTTAATGTATGCTGGTTTGAATCCGAGTAAATAGTTAGGGGTCATTTGTAGTCTTGCCCAGGTGATTTGAAGGAATCCCGCGGATTCTTCATCCAATTTGAGGCCAGATATTCACGGCTCCTATTGCTCTGCCTCGGCGGCAATGGGGAGTCACGGTCTTTTGTTCGCTGTACTTCGTACAGATCAAATCGAACGTGAGCTGACGGTCATGTTCACAATCGCTACGAGCGCAGGACACTCCGAATCTGGAGATTAACAATTAACGCTTTAATAAGGAGACAGTTGTGACCTCACTCGCTATTTCGCCCGTGCAGGATGACGTGGTTGCCGCCTCACTCAAGCCTCAGATCGACAGCATTGCCGGAGAACTCATTTCCTCCCTGCCTGCCCCTGACACGCTGGACACCAGCGAACGACGCGGCATCATTGCGAGATATACCGCGGTGCTCGAGGGAAACTTCATCTATTGGATGTCCGCCGCGTACCTGTCTGCGAAGTCTGAGGAAGCGCGCCCCATCCTGCTCGATAACCTCAGGGAGGAAATCCGCGATTGCCATCCTGCGATGCTGCGCAATTTCACCATCGCGGCGCGCGCTTTCCCCACCGATTCCGATGCACTCGAAGTGCATGACGATCTGACCAACGTGCGCTTGTTTCTCGGCCGGCTTTCCGGCGTGCGGAATATTCTCACCATGGCATTTTTCGAGGCTTTCATTCAGCAATTCATGGATTACCTGGCGAACCTGGCCGGAGCCCAGGGCTCATCGGAACGCGTGTATACCGATGTCCACGGGGTTTGCGACGTCGCACACTCCCAGGAACTTTTTCGCGCGCTCTCCGCGGAACTGGCGGTCGACCCGATTGACCCATCCGAGGACCTGTTTGAGGGGGTGGATCTGCTTCGCACTCTTATCCAAACGATCATTCATGGCCGCCAGGAAAAGCTCGTTGCCTGATCACGTAGAGAAAGCATAGCCAGTTGCAGACCCTAGTTCAAACGGACAACAGCCTTATGGAGCGCGCCAGCTACTCCCAGGTATCCGGTGCACATCTTTATACCGTGCTCCATGAAGTTTCAAGTCCGTTGGCACGAGTGTTACTGGTTGGACCGTTCGCCTCGGAGCGACATTTTTCATATCATCCCTGGGTGCGGTGGGCGCGCTACCTGGCTGCCAGACGCATTGAGGTTCTTCGCTATGATTATCGCGGAGTGGGTGAAAGCACGGGCGTCTTTGACAGGATGGGCTTCGAGCAATGGAGTGAAGACGTGGAACACCTGGCAAGTTCGTTTGCGGCCAGATCGCCGGGCGTTCCGCTGGTACTGCATGGGCTAGAAGTTGGCGCCATTCTTGCGGGCCGCTGCTTCGCCCAGGGGAAGGGTGACGCACTGTTGCTTTGGTCGCCGCCGCTGGATGCAAACCAAGCACTGCGGACCAGCCTTCGACGCTGGGCTGGACTGGAACAGCTCTTCGAGTCAACTGAAAACCGCAGAACCACTGCGGATTACATTCGACGACTCGAAGGTGGAGAGTCGATTGAGGTGGCCGGCTATGAATGGTCGAGTGCTCTTTGGAGCCGATCTTACGAATTTGTCCTACCAGCGAGTCTGGCAGACGAAGGGAGTGCTTGGGAGGCATATAAGCGGCCAGTAAAGATACTGAAGCTGGGCAAAGAAGCCGCCCCCCTGGTGAAACCATACATTGGCTACGATGAGGTAAAAGACCTTAGCTGGTTGTATTCAAGTAACTTCGCATGGGTCACAGAGGCTTTGGCACGCATCTCGTGCTCGCCGGCAGATTTGTCGCAAGTTCGGCTTGGATCCGAGGAAGATTGCGATGCCAGACGTCATTGAGTCGCGCGCGTTATTCACTCTGAATTGTCTGGGTGCGGTAGTTCGCGGTACGTATCACCGCAGCGGCGAGGTAGTTCCTAGCTCTGGACGGATTGGTGTAGTGATTTTGAATTCGCTGTCACCAACGAGAGCTGCCGCCGGGGATTCAGCTGTGTATTGGGCGGAGAGTTTCGCGAAATTTGGTTACCCGGTCTTTCGGTTGGACCTACCTGGTTTCGGAGACTCCGAAGGGAATCCTCCAGCGGAATTGCTCAAGGTGATTAACACCGGAGGCTACGGGCCGACGGCCGCGGCACTGATCAAAGAGTTATCGCAGTTATTCAGCTTGTCTGGAGTGGTGATTATGGGTCTCTGTGCAGGCGCGACATCTGCAGTCTATAGCGCAGTCTCGGCAAGGCGGCAATGCAAGGGTCTGATACTGATTGATCCGTATTTTCACTTGCCGCTGCCAGATCGCTCGTGGCTGTGGCAGAAACTTACCGGCCGGATCTCGCGCACTACCCCAGGACGGGTGATCCAGAACGCCTTCGGGCGTTTGGCGGATCTTCGCCTAAGATTCCGGCGAAAGACCCTCCCCCGAAATGCAAATGTGCACCTGATCAAATGCTGGAAGTTGATTGCCTCCAAAGGGCTGCCCATCCTGTTGTTCAAGGCCCCTAACTTGAAGACGCGCGGGGAGGAGTTCGATTATCTGCAATACGCGCTGGAACAAGCCGGAAGCAACCACCGGGTGGTGATGAAGGTGATTACCGGGGCAGGCCATACCTTCTCGAATCGCATAGGAAAGACAGCGGTTCAAAGCCATACCGAGGAATGGTTAGAGGCTTGCTTTCCGGTTCACAGGGATCCTTTACCTGAGCCCAACAGCAAAAAGCTTTACCACTTAGATTATTTGCACCAGTAGTTAAACCCCGGAAGGTAGAAATCTTCAACATATGGATGTTCGGTCCGAAATCATAGCCCAAGTAAGGCAGGTAGCCCGTGAACAAGGCAGGCACCTGGCGCCACTCACCGACGAATTGGAGTTATTGGATTCAGGGCTCGATTCGCTGTGCTTTGCCATCATCGTCACTCGCCTCGAAGGCTCGCTGGAAATCGACCCATTCAGTGACTCGGAGGATGCACGCTTCCCAGTAACGCTGGGCGACTTCATTTATTTCTATGAGCATGCCGCGAAATAGCGCGTTGTCGCTGAGGGAAGCACTCACCGCTGCCGGGGAGAGCGGCGTTGTGTGCGGTGAGGAGGCAACTCTTTCCTGGAATGATTTACTCACCGGCACAGTGCTTGGCGGCAAGGCGGATGACGCCCGGGGTAAGTCAGTCCTGATCGCGACTATCGGCCAGCTCACGGCAGCGAGTGCGTTGGTAGAGCTCGATGGAGTTGCGCAGCGGGTTATCCTTTACCCCCCTGATCTGTCGCTCGACCACCTGGGGTTTGTCATTAATAGCGCTCAAGTGGATTTAATCGTGTCGGATCGCATGCCGGCCGCTTTGCAGACGGTTGACTGTGTGGCTCCGTCAGGCTGGACGAAAGCGGCGGACAATCAGGATCACGGTCTGGAACACGAAACCGAGTGGGTTCTGCTCACGTCCGGAACGACGGGACGTCCGAAGCTGGTGCTCCACACCCTGGCAAGTCTCAGCGGCGCCATTGATGCCGACCGCCGTGAATCGGGCAAGGTGGTTTGGAGCACGTTCTATGACATTCGCCGGTATGGCGGTCTGCAAATATTTTTGCGCGCCGCACTGAACCGGACTTCGCTGGTGCTATCGAACTCGGAGGAGTCTACGGCCGATTTTCTTGCGCGTGCGGGGTTTCGGGGGGTGACACATATCTCGGGGACACCATCGCACTGGCGCCGTGCACTCATGAGCTCCGCGGCTCATCTTATCGCGCCGGAATACGTTCGGTTGTCGGGGGAAATCGCGGACCAGACAGTCTTGAACCAGCTCCGGGGGGTGTACCCAACGGCGAGCATCGGCCATGCGTTCGCCACTACTGAAGCCGGCGTGGCATTCGCCGTGAATGACGGCCAGGCGGGCTTTCCAGCGAACGTGCTCGAAGCCACATCTGAGGTGGAAATGAAGATTGAGAACCGTACGCTGCGCATTCGATCTAGCCGCACCGCGCGGTGCTACCTGGGTGGCCAGTCCCAGAATCTGCGCGATGGAGACGGGTTTGTAGATACTGGCGACTTGCTCGAACTTCGCAAGGATCGCTACCACTTCGTGGGCCGAGCTGACGGGATGATCAACGTCGGCGGAATGAAGGTTTATCCCGAAGAAGTGGAAGCAGTGATCAACAGCCACCCCAAGGTGGAGATGTCGCTTGTGAGCCGGAAAAGGAATTCCATTACCGGCGCACTGGTAGTGGCCGATGTCGTGCTCAAGAGCGCGCTGGAGACGGCTGGAAGTGAAGTTCGTTTCGATATTCTGCGATTTTGCCGTGAGGCTCTGCCCGCGCACAAGGTCCCCACCATCCTGAATTTCGTTCCCACCCTGGCGGTGGCTGATACAGGTAAGCTCATCCGGCTCCATGCGTAATGTAGTGATAACCGGCGGCAGCCGCGGAATAGGCTTGGGCATAACCCGCAAACTGACGGAGGCGGGCTTCTGCGCGATCGTGATTGCGCGCAAGAAAAGTAGTGAACTCACGAAGGTCATGGAAGAAAGCGGAGCGATACATTTCGTTCCCTACGATCTGGCCGAGATTGAAGGCATAGGAGGCCTGGTTAGAAGTTTGCGGAAAGAGTTCGGACAGATTTATGGCTTGGTGAACAATGCGGGGATAGGCGCGGAAGGTGCGCTGCCACTGATGCAGAACTCGCAAATTGAGCAGGTGGTGCGGCTGAACACACTTTCGCCGATGGTGATTACGAAGTACGTGGTGCGCTCCATGATGGCCGATGGCGGTGGCCGGATTGTGAATGTGGCTTCGATTGCCGCATTCACCGGGTATAGCGGACTCTCGGTTTACAGCGCCACCAAAGCCTCGCTGGTTGCCTTTACCCGATCGCTGGCCAGAGAGGTGGGACGCATGGGAGTAAACGTAAATGCTGTCGCACCAGGCTTTGTCGATACGGAAATGACGAGAACGCTCACGGAGGAACGCCGAGAGCAGATCGTACGGCGTAGTCCACTGCGGCGGTTAGTAGAAGTGGAAGATGTAGCGAATGCAGTCGAATTCCTGCTAAGTGAACGGGCGAAGAACATCACGGGCACAGTAGTTACCGTTGACGCAGGGAGCACGGCTTGACTCCAGTTGAAACCATGGCGCCCACACCCGCTGGTATTCCTCCGGCTAAGGCTTGGCTGCGCGCGTTGGAACTGACCGCGCCGATTGCACGTAATCGCGATCGCTTGCTGGCTACGGTAATCGAGGAGCTCGCTGCGCAGTTGGATGACGCGCCGGCACTGCTCTCCGAGCGCGAGTGCCTGACCTACCGGCAACTTTTTCAAAGATCGAATCAGTACGCGCGGTGGGCGCTGGAGCAAGGCGTCGGCAAGGGTGAAACCGTCGGCCTTTTGATGGAAAATCGGCCCGAATACTTCGCGATATGGCTTGGGATCAGCAGCGTAGGTGGCGTTGTTTCCCTGCTGAACACAAATCTGACTGGCTTGGGCCTTGCCCATTGCATCAACGTCGTGTCGCCCAGACATCTCATTGTGTCGGCAAAGCTGGTCGATCAGCTAACCGCGGCGTTGCCGCATCTCCTGGTGGCCGCTGCGGGCATTTGGGTCCATGGGCAAAACGATCTGGGCCAGCGCATCGATTGCGCCATCGAGCGGTTATCGGGTGCGGCACTGAGCGCGGAGGAGCGACGGCCGGTCAACATTGAAGATCGCGCGCTCTACATTTATACCTCCGGCACGACTGGACTACCCAAGGCAGCCAACATCAGCCATGCGCGGGTGATGCAATGGAGCTATTGGTTTGCCGGCATGATGGGTGCACAAGCAACGGACCGGCTCTATAACTGCCTGCCTATGTATCACAGCGTTGGCGGAGTTCTTGCACCCGGCGCTATTTTGGCCGCCGGAGCTTCCATGGTGATCCGGGAGAAATTCTCCGCCAGCGGCTTTTGGCATGACGTGACCCGTTGGGACTGCACGCTTTTTCAATACATCGGAGAACTTTGCCGCTACCTGCTGCATGCGCCGCCCTCAGCCAGTGAAAACAGCCACCGGATCCGAATGGCCTGCGGCAATGGCCTGGCACCGGAAGTGTGGGACCGTTTCAAGGAACGCTTTTCTATTCCGCAGATTTTTGAATTCTATGCTGCCACAGAAGGCGGCGTTTCGCTCTTCAACATCGAGGGTAAGCCTGGCGCCATCGGCCATGTTCCCGGATACCTGGCACATCGATTTGCCCCTGCTCTGGTTGTGCTCGATGTCGAGAACGGAGAACCAGCGAGGGATGCACGAGGGTTCTGCATTCGTTGCGCTACGAACGAACCAGGCGAGGCGCTTGGCAGGGTGGTGGATGACCCTTCCAGGATTGGGAGCCGCTTCGAGGGTTACAGCAATCAGGAGGCTTCAGCGCGCAGGATCTTAAGTGACGTTTTTGAACCAGGGGATATGTGGGTTCGTACGGGCGACCTGATGCGCAAAGACGAGCGGGGGTATTTTTACTTCGTAGATCGCATCGGCGATACGTTTCGGTGGAAGGGGGAGAACGTTGCGACCACCGAGGTTGCGGAAGCGATCTGCGCATTCCCCGGGGTTCAGCACGCCAGCGTGTATGGTGTAGCCATTCCGGGAGCGGAAGGCCGGGCCGGCATGGCGACGCTGGTCACCGGCGACGAATTCAATTTGTCTGAACTTCGCGGCCACCTGATCCGGCGGTTGCCGGCCTATGCGCGTCCTGTGTTTCTGCGCATACGAAAGAACATGGACCTGACAGGCACTTTCAAATATTCGAAGACTGATCTGGTTCGTCAGGGGTTTAATCCGGCGTCGAGCGAAGACGTAGTTCATTTCGACGACCCGAAGGTAAGGGCGTTCACCAGGCTTGAGCAGGCGCAGTACGAGCATATTCAAGCGGGCGGCATTCGCTTTTAGAGAAGGTACGCATGTTCATCGATGAACTCCGGTCGGATTTCACGCAGCTGCAGTCGGACATTGCGGATGGCCCGATCCTGCCCGCAGTGACGGCAGAGGAGATCCGAACCTTTCTCGCGTCTCGATATGACTTCACCCGAAAGATGCCTTTGGAGGAACTGGTTCCCGAGGTAGAGACAATGTTGCGTACCTGGCAGGTTCAGGTTACCCATCCACGCTATTTTGGCCTTTTTAATCCGAGCGTGATGCTGGCCTCCGTAGTGGCAGACTCGCTGGTCGCCATGTATAACCCGCAGTTGGCAAATTGGCGCACCTCCCCGGCAGCAAACGAGATCGAACGCCACACGCTGGCTTGGCTGGCGGAAAGATTTGGCCTTCCTCGAGACACCGTTGCAACATTCACCAGCGGGGGCATGGAGGCAAATCTCTCTGCAGTGGTGGTCGCGTTAACGCATGCGTTTCCCGACTATGGCGAGCATGGCCTTCGCCGGCTACAGGGCACGCCATCGATTTATCTGACGCAAGAAGCACATAACGGGTTTAACAAGATTGCGCACATGACTGGGCTAGGGCGTAGGGCGCTTCGAACTGTAGCAACGGACTGCCATTTGATGATGGATGTCGAGGACCTGAAACGCCGCGTGAGCGAAGACAGGAAGAATGGGTTCCTTCCGTTCATGGTTGTGGGTACGGCGGGGACGACGGCGGCCGGCATCATTGACCCGTTACCCGAAGTGGGGCAATTCTGCCGGAATGCGGGGTTGTGGTTTCATGTCGATGGCGCTTGGGGCGGCAGCGCGATCATTTCGGACAAGCTTCGGCCCCATCTGGCTGGGATAGAGAGCGCCGATTCCATCACCTGCGACGCGCACAAGTGGCTTTCGGTTTCGATGGGCTGCGGAATGTTTTTCTGCCGCCATCCAGAGACGGTGTCGGAAGCATTTCGTGCGGACGTGTCCTACATGCCGGGCAGGAAGACCGGGCCGGTTTTTGATCCATATACCACCTCGGCACAGTGGTCTCGGCGGTTTATCGGTCTGAAGCTTTTTATGTCGCTGGCAGAGCACGGCCAGACAGGCTATGCCGAGATGCTGGAGCACCAGACACGCATGGGCGATCTGCTGCGAGACGCTCTCCGGGCATCAGGTTGGAGCATCGTCAACTCGACGGCGCTGCCGCTGGTTTGTTTTACGCGGGAGGGACTCGTTCCCTCCAGCTTTCTTGCGGCGCTGCACCAGCGGCAGATCGCGTGGATGTCAGAAGCGCGGCTTGGCGGTACCCATGTGGTGCGTGCGTGCATTACCAGCTATACGACTACCGAGGCGGATATCCACTGGGTAGTCGCCGAAATGAACCGCCTGTTCGCAGCGGAAGAAGAATATGCCGGGATCGGCCAGGGGCTGACAAAGCAATGAAACGGGAAACGATTGCCATCCACAGCGGTTACGAAACGGATCCAACGACCAAGGCTGTCGCGGTGCCGATTTATCAGACGGTCGCATACTCCTTTGACAGCTCGGAGCACGCCGCGGCGCTCTTTAACCTCGAAGCCGAGGGCTATCGGTATACCCGCATCAGCAACCCAACGACCGCTGTACTGGAGCGACGGGTGGCCGCGCTCGAGGGCGGCCTGGATGCGCTGTGCGTGAGCAGCGGCCAGGCCGCGGTAACCTACGCGGTGCAGAATGTAACCGAGTTAGGATGCAATATTGTTACAACGCCGCAACTGTACGGGACTACGCATACACTGTTCGCGCACCTGCTCCCCAGCCAAGGCGTGACTGTACGGTTCGCCGAGACGGATTCACCGGCGGCGATCGAGAAGCTTATTGATGAAAATACGCGAGCCGTTTTCTGCGAAAGCGTGGGGAACCCGGCGGGAAATATCTGTGACCTTGAGGGGATCGCTCGCGTGGCACACAAACAAGGAGTGCCGCTGATCGTGGACAATACGGTCGCGACGCCGATCCTATTGCGGCCGATCGAGTTCGGCGCTGACATTGTTGTCCATTCGCTGACCAAGTTTATGGGGGGCCACGGCACGACTCTGGGGGGAGCGATCGTGGACAGCGGCAATTTTCCCTGGAGTGAAAATGCTGCGCGCTTCCCTGCTTTCAACGAACCGGACGCGTCTTACCATGGCTTGATCTACACCGAGCATTTTGGCAAAGGGGCCTACCTGGGACGCTGCCGGAGCGTTTATCAACGTACGACCGGGGCCGTCTTATCGCCCTTGAGTGCTTTCCTGTTGTTGCAAGGCATCGAGACCGTGGCACTCCGGGTGGAGCGCCACGTGGAGAACGGCAGAAAGGTAGCTGAGTTCCTGCGGGAGGACCCCAGGATCGAATGGGTCAATTACACGGGATTTTCCGAGAGCCCTCACTACGCTTCAGCGCAGAAGTATCTGGGCGGCCGGGCTTGCTCGCTTCTGACCATGGGTATCAAAGGCGGCCTTGAAGCGGCCACCGGATTCTACGACGCGCTCAAGCTGGTGAAGCGACTGGTTAACCTGGGTGACGCCAAGTCTCTGGCCTGCCACCCCGCATCGACCACCCATCGGCAAATGTCGGCCGAGGAGCAACGCAGTGCGGGCGTTGTGCCGGAGATGATCCGCCTGAGCATCGGGATCGAACATATCGACGACATTCTTGACGATTTAAACCAGGCACTCGATGCAGCCACCCTGGTCGCGGCCGAAAGGAGAGCCTGATGCCCGTTATGCTCGACTCCTATCCCGGGCGGTCGCGCTCCGATAGTTGCATCACCATCGGATTGATCAACAACATGCCGGACGAGGCTCTCAAGGCAACGGAGCGGCAGTTCCTCTCGTTGCTTGATTCGGCGTCTGACGGCATGCAGATCTCCCTGTCGCTCTACACGTTGCCAGGTGTTCCCCGCAACGAATCGAACAGCCGCCATATCGCGGCCCTCTACTCCAACCTGGAGGATCTGTGGGAGGAGCAGCTCGATGGGCTTATCGTCACTGGCAGAGAGCCTCTCGCGACGAACCTCACAGAGGAACCATACTGGGCGAGTTTTATAAAGACGCTGGAGTGGGCACGGGAGAATGCACACTCGACAATTTGGTCGTGCCTGGCGGCCCACGCTGCGGTTCAGCAGATGGACGGCATCCACCGGGTGAAGAGGGACGCCAAACTCTTCGGTGTATTCGAGTGTGCGCGGGTACAGGATCATCCTTTGACCGCGCGAATAAGCTCGAGTCTTAGGCTGCCACACTCACGGTGGAACGGCTTACCCGCAGACGCTTTAACGGAGTCCGGTTACAGCGTGCTCACACAGACGGCTGACGCTGAAGTGGACACGTTCATCAAACGGCAAAAAAGGCTTTTCGTCTTCTTCCAGGGTCATCCGGAATATGACTCCGATACTCTGCTGCGGGAATACCGGCGCGACATCGGACGGTACTTAAAAGGCCATATCCCCCAATACCCGCTGATGCCTCAAGATTACTTCGATCTTGCGACCTCGGAAGTATTAAATGCTCTGCAACAGCGGGTGCTTTCCGGGAGGGATGAAGAATTGCTGCCGGAGATTCTGGCTGCACTTAACGATATAAGCGTTGAGAACAAATGGGAATGGGGCGCCAGGAGAGTTTACATCAATTGGCTGCGGTATGTGCGGGCTGCCAAAGAAATTGCAATCCGGCCGAAGCGAGCGAACTTGATCGGGCCTAGCGATTCGTTGCACCCGGTAAATACAGTTCTAGCTGCGGTGACGGAAGCGTAAGTCGAAATTCGAGCAGTTTGTGATTATTCAACGCCAGATCGGAGGTTAACGTGATTGCTGGAACGGGTATCAGCGAAGAGATGAATAGCGATCCGGAGACCGTGGCGGCCGTTTCACCGGCGCTAGTGGAAGATGCTCCCCATCGATGGAACCAGGGAGCCGCACGAGTGAGCAAACCGTTGGTAGTCCTTTGCACTCCCTTTGGAGATGACTGGCACTGGATCATCGAGGAGACAGCGGCAGCCGACGTGCGTTGGAAGTATTTCAGCGATGCCCACAGGCATTTCTGGCAACGTTACCTGAGGCGCCCCAACGTTAACACTCTGATCGCGGGTATGCGGGCGGCGCTTTATGCGAAGCGCAACCACGCTCGCTTGCTGATCACGATTGGCCCCAGACTTGGCTTTTGGTGTGGTTTGTTTTCCTGGGTCTTGGGAAGCAAGGTGGATCACTTCTCTTTCTCTTTTAATTTCGCCGAGTTGCCGAAAGGGTGGAAAAGGAAGATCTTCAGCTTTGGTTTTCGGCAACTCACGGGCCTGCGTGTCCATTCACAGATGGAGAAAACGCTGTACAGGGACTATTTCGGTATCGAGGAGGATCGCATCGAAGTGCGCCTCTGGAGTGTGAATATCCCCGAGGTATCTGCCGATCCTCCTGTTTTAAGCGAGCCTTATGTGTCCGCGGTTGGCGGCAATGCACGGGACTATGAGACGCTTCTTGGCGCGGCCTGCTTGCTGCGCGGCGTCCGGATGGTGTGGGTTGTAAGACCGGAGAATATTGCGGGGCTTGATTTACCACCGCACGTGCATGTGTTGAGTAATATCCCCTATCCTCGCGCGATGAATGTGGTGGCGAACTCCAGGCTGACGGTGGTCCCCCTGAGAGATTCTCAGGTTCCCTGCGGACACGTAACTCTGGTTTCCGGGATGCTGCTGAAACGGCCCATTGTGGCAACGGCTTCCGCCGGCATCTCTGATTATGTTATCGACGGTTGGAACGGATTGCTCTGCAAGCCCCGGGACCCGCAGGACATGGCGGAGAAGATCTCCACGCTCTGGGAATCTCCGGAGATGGCGCGAACCCTGGGGGAAAATGGCTTCCGTTTTGCAATCGAACACTGCTCGGAGAAGACGGTCCGCGACGACTTGTCGGCGATTTTGGAAAGGTATGGATTACGGTGATGGCACGAATAGGGAAGAAAAGGTCATGCGCGCGGTGACTTTAAGCAAACACGACAAGTGGCGCCACAATATTGTGAAATGTTCAATTAAGACAGCAGGGTCCGAAAAGCAATGAAGTGCAAATACTCGATCCCAACCAGCATATCAACTTCGCATTAATCATCACAATTCACTAGTGCCCTATGACTTCACAACTTACACTGCAAACGCCTCTTAAGTACCGCCCGGACATCGACGGATTGCGCGCGCTGGCTGTGCTTTCGGTCGTAATTTATCATTTAGGCTTGCCCCTGCACGGTGGCTATGTTGGAGTTGACATCTTTTTTACAATTTCCGGTTTTCTGATTGGATCTATCATACTTCGTCAGACTGCGGACCATAGTTTCACCTTTACAGGGTTTTACGAGCGTCGCATTCGCCGCATCTTTCCGGCTCTGATCGTGATGCTTTTTGTCAGCTTGGCGATAGCGTATCGATATTTTCTGCCTATCGAGCTGTCTGACTTTGCTGCTTCGATGGTCAGCGCGGCTTTCTCCGTGTCGAATATACATTTCTATCACCAGACAGGATATTTCGATGGACCATCAAGCTCTAAACCGCTGCTGCATACCTGGTCACTCGCTGTAGAAGAGCAGTTCTACATCTTTCTGCCGATCCTGCTGGTACTCCTTCGTCGGTTCGCTCCCAGGCGGGTTGACCTAAGCATCTATTTCATTGTGGCACTTTCTTTCCTGGCATCGGCTTACGGTGCGATTCACTATCCAGCAGCTACTTTCTACCTTGCCCCCACGCGGGCGTGGGAGCTGCTGTGCGGGACGATGCTTGCTCTGGATTCATGCCCGCGGATCCGCCAGCAAGCAGTACGGGAAGTCGCCGGAGCTGCGGGCGCGATACTAATAGCCGTCTCGGTCGTCCTCTACCGAAGTTCAACTCCTTTCCCAGGATTGGCTGCAGTCCCACCTTGTCTCGGGACAGCGCTCATCATCGCTGCCGGGAACTCCGGCCGACACCTGGTTGCTCGCGCCCTCTCCTTGAGACCTCTCGTTTTTATCGGGCTTATATCGTACTCGCTTTACCTTTGGCACTGGCCGCTGATTGTTTTCCGTCTTTATGGATTTACCCTTCTAAATGGACTCAGCAATCACGAAACGCAAGCCCTAACGTTCACGCTATCGTTCGTCGTGGCCATACTCTCCTGGCGTTTTGTTGAGGTTCCCTTTCGCACTGGAACTCTTCGTCCCAATCAATCTAGGCTGTTCCTTACCGCAGCGGCGGCGATTGTGACTATGGTCCTCTTGAGCACAGGTGTCTTTTTCTCGCGCGGAGCGGAGTGGCGGTTCTCGCCTCGCACGCGAGAGATCGCGGCTTATGCGGACCACGATCCGCATGATCCACGGAACCAATACCGCAATGGCACCTGTTTTATCACGTCTTTCACGGCGACATTACGCGATTATCCCATCCATAAATGCCTGCCTGATAGGCCTGGAGCAAAGACGTTCCTGGTGCTTGGAGATAGTCATGCTGCGGCCTTGTGGTGGGGTTTTGACAAGATGCTTAAAGGCGCAAACGTGATGCAGGCTACGGCCTCTGGATGCAAACCTGTGTTAAATCAAAGGCCAAGGCAATACCCTGCTTGTACAGCTATCATGGACTACGCGTTGAAAGAATATTTGCCGAAGCATCCTGTCGATGGAGTACTCATCGAAGCAATTTGGGACGACAACGACATGGCTAGTCTGGGTGAAACGCTCGTCTCGCTGCGGAAACTGAACGTTCCCGTAATCCTATTTGGTCCAATCGTGCAGTATGATTCTCCTCTCCCACGGCTGCTTGCAATGTCTATCAGCCATAATGACCCCTCTCTTCCGAGTCGCCACCGCATTCAGGAATTGGAGTCTCTGGACATGAAGATGGGCGCGTTGGCGCAAAACACTTGGCACGTCCGTTATGTTTCGATGATTAAATTATTTTGCAAGCAGGACACCTGTACGGAGTATGCGGCGCCGGATGTTCCGCTTCAGTCCGATTATGGTCATCTGACCAAAGCAGGGTCAGTGTTGGCCGCGCAACGGGTCATTGCTCTTCAGATTCTGTCGCGGTGATCCGCCGTCGCGCCATCCCCGGTGGGCCAGTCAAACATGAGATTTGATGAGAGCTTTGCGACAAGGATAAAGGTGAGGCCAGGATGAATCAGCGAATCAGCTGCGAAAATTCGCATCCTATGGGAGGATCCCGAGGAGCACGGGGACGGGGCGCTAACGGCTTGCGCTTCGAGAGTGAAGATTGTTCTGAACGGCCACCGCCGGCGTCGACTTGAGAACTATTCTGCGGAGATACGAATTGGGGCCAATCGGCAAAGGACAACTCCGAAACAGGAACGAATACGAGCCGGTTCTGATCGACGATCTCAGGAAAACACGCGCTTGAATTGAAAGGTCTGTTTCTCTTCTCCCCGATCTCGCACTGATTGACTCCAACCGAGCAGGAAAAAGGACACCGATACTAATTGAGTGCCAAGGTAAACGGTGTAAAGTGACGCGAAAAGACTTACTAGAATACCTAGGAGCGTAAAGGCAAAAAACCGGTCCTCCCTAGTCGGGAAGCTAAACGCATTGTAGGCGGTCGTGGCAACACCCTCTACCGCAAGCAATAGAAAGAGGTACAGTCCCAGTTTACCCTGAGACAACTGAATCAACAGGTACGTGTTATCAATCGAAGACTGGCCTGCGACTCGTGGAAAGCTCAATGCGCCCCACCCAAGCCATCCTCCCTCATCCGCAGTGACCTTGTAATTCTCTAACATTTCACGCCGGTAGACTGCGCTCTCTTGCTCTTCACTCAGTCTCCCGGTGTCGGCAACGTTGGTGTAGTGTTCAAAATAATCATGGACAATCATTCCCCCTATGCTCAAAACGATTACGAGCGCGGCGGCGGCGAGCTTAAAGTGGCGAAATTTTGGAACCTGCATTATCGAGTAGCCGAGGGCCGCGCCGATCATCGGACCGCGTGATTGAGTCAACAAGAGAAAACTTGAAAGGAGTAGCTCCGGCACGTGGTAACGCTCCAGTTTGGTAAAGAGTGATCCGAGCTTGGCTTTATCACTCCTGGAGATTTCAGCCAGGAAACAACTTAAGAGAATCGCGACAGAAAAGAGTATGCCTGCCAGAATCGGGTGTCCGAAGCAGGCTTGAATTCTGGGACGTCCTTCGCGAAGTTGCACAAAAGAGCCCATCGACACGTGCAATCTTAAACCCAGCTCGATCCATGGGTTTTGCGTCGTCAAGTACTCAAAAACAATGCCGGGGGTAAGCCATAAAAAGAGCAGGACAATTCTCTTAACTGTAGCAATGCGGCGCTCAGGCTCGATAATCCGCCTACCCACGATATAAGAGAGAACCATTTGAAACGCGCCCGAAGCAAAAAGATTTAGACCATCCTTCTGATTCGTCTCGCAATAGAACTCGCTGATGAAAAAACTGAGCGTGAAGAGGACCACCCAGAAATCCATTCGCCGCAGGTTGGGTGCACGGGACACACCGAGAAGCGATACCCCTAACGGCAAGAGCGCCCACGATGCTGCAGATTCCGGTGGCAAATGTGGAAGTCTGGCGGCGTAGAAGGTAGGAAGAAGAAACGTGCAAGGCAGAAAGACATTCAAGAATGCGAGGTCGGATCGCATCTTGAACACGTAATAGAGGGAGAAGAATAACGGGATGATGCAGAGGTGTTGCAGCAAAATACACCCGCCAGCCGTGCCAAATTTAACTTCAATCTTAGTGGACGGCTGGGTCTAACCGATTGCTCCGGCGCCACTTCGAATTTGAGCCTTACAAAGATGTCTCCGAATGCGCTGGCTTTTGGATAAAAGTCACGGTATGCACCAAGCCTAGCCAGATCCGGGACCCGATGGAAGGGTTCGGAGCAGGTGACACACTATTGCAAGTAAAGACTTAGTTATGATATCAGTGTCCGTGATCATGGCCAAGATGAATCCTCTCGAGCAACCCTCTGGCGCATTCACGGCAGGCTTACCGATCAATGCCAATGTATTCCCTGGAAGGGCTGCCCAAACCCCAACGCCGTCCGTAAGGCGAGCGCACATACAAGCATTGCTATAAACGCCGCCGTCATCAGGGCGTCTTGCAACAGAGTGCCGACTTTCTCACGATAGGCCGCGTAAAGGGTGACAAAGTAAACGGGAAGATCGCCGACAGCCACGGCCACTACTGCGCCCAGTATGCCGAAAAAGTGAAATCCCAGCGGGATCAGGGTGAATAAGCAGAGACAGTAGGCGAGATTTGCGGCTGCATTGTAATGGGCCTTGGAGAGTGCGAAAATTGCAGGACTGATCGTGCTGTACAGTGTCGTATGCCAAAGACCAATGGCGAGGATTCCGACCATCCAGGTGGCATCCCGGTAGCGCCGATCATAGAAGTGTAAAACGAACTGGTCGCCCGTGCAGACGACCAGGATCAAGCCAAGCGCACCGACCGCGAGTACCGGTAGCCTGTACTTGAGGAATACCGCACGGTATTCCTGTCGCGGCTGTTGCGCAAAACGAGAGATGAAGGGAAATCCGACGCGCGTGCAAAACATCCCAATGATCTGCCGCGGCAAATCAGAAAGGGCAAAAGCGATCCCATATACTCCGAGTTCATTGATCGATACGAGTTTGCCAAGAATGAGCCGATCGGACTGTGTAGCCAGAAAGGTCAGTGCCGTTCCTATCAGTATCCACTTGCCAAAATGGAGCATGGTAAGAACACATTCCTTATCCAAGACGAACTTTGGACGAAAATCAGGGATTACGAAATAGCTTGCCGATGTTCTAGCGACTTCTGAGGCGAGCCTGCCGCCCACGAGTGCCCACAAAGACGGATCGATGAGTGCCCAGACAACCGTGACGACGAAGTAGACGATCAGACCCAGGAGTTCCAGCATTGATGTTTTGCCAACACCCATGTGCCGTGCCAGATTCAGTAGGCTAGGAGAGACAAAGCCGGCTAGCACGCATCCGAATCCGAGAGCGGGGAACAACGTGATCATCCGAGACTCGTGATAGAAGCGGGCGACCGGCCACGCAAGCAGGATCGTCATCAACCACAGCCCGGTACCACGCAGGGCCTGTAGGGTCCACGCCGTGTTCAGAAAGACGGGGTCGTCGCCACGGGGGTTTTGAATGACGCTATCTTCCAGACCGATGTGAGAGAAAAGGTTAAGTCCGACGAGGACCGTCGTTAACAGCGTCATTAGGCCAAAGAATTCGGGTGACAGCAGGCGCGCCAACACCACGCTGCTCACCATCCGCAAACCCAGCGCTATTCCGTAATAGCCGAGGATGTAGACGGTACCTTTAAGCGCCTGCTTCTTGAGCTTCTGATGACGAGTTTCACTCGTTTCCGGTGTTAAAAGCTTTTCACTATCCACGCCAATTGACATAGGGTCGATAAAATCTCACGTTCGGCCGAAAGTTGGTTCTGGACGCCGAATTCACCAGCCTTCGTTTTGCCAACATGAGGACTAGGCCGGAACAGCTTGGAAGTTCTCATGACCGAGGCCGGCAGAAGGTTTCGTCATTCAGCTTCGGCCTGGGCGAATTAAGTACAATTTAGCCGAGATTCTCTCAGCAAGGCACACAAGTACCGTGGCGCTCCTGAGATCTTGACGGCGAATATCCGAGCATGGCTGACCCACTAGCATCTTCATGCTCGAACTGTTCCACTCTAGATAGTCTCTGAACGCCAGTCGAGCTTGTGTACACGCACCGAGCCGCGAGTGGCTGGTAGCGTCGCGGCAAAGGCTCATACATCTCAGTGATTTAATTTACGAATCGATGTTCGCACCTTCCTAGAGAACAACGCAAGGCTTTTTTGATGTTTTCCAAGGAGCGCCGGTTCGGCAGGTATAGAGTGTAACGGCAGAACACCAAGCCGCTTATGTACAGGTCTTACTGGACTCTGGTTGACGCTTAGGTGACCGAGGTGACAGCGGCCCATGAAGTGTGGCCTGGAAGATTCCCTTGAGTTGTGGCCGATTCAGAGCGATGATCGACCCAACCCGCCCGGTAAGAGTTTGCGTGTCTAGCCAGCAAGTGTCCTCCTGCATGAGCGATCTATATTGCCGTGCATAATGCACATACGGTGAAAGTTCGAGATAGGTACGTTCGTAGTAGTTCCGCAGTGAGCGAAACAATGAAGGCCGGTTAGGCACCCTCCAGGGTTTGACGCTACCCATCGCATGAATAAGACGTGGCATTCCGTTTTTCAGGTTAGACCATCGGTGCTTGATCCTGTAAGCCCCCGCACCGTGGTGCTGCAAAACATCTTCTGAATGCCGGAGCCAGGTTATGGGTGTGGTGGCGAACTCTTGAGATGCCAGGAGAGCGCTCAGCGCATCTTGGTCGCCTAGCAAGAGTTGGCTGCGATGCAGGGCTAGCTTTGCCTGCTCTGCAAGGTAGGGTTCAGCGAGGAGCACTTGTCGCCAGGCGTCCAGTAGCGACACATGATGCTCAGTCACCCGAAGCACCGAACTATTGAGCGGACCAGGTAGCGACCGTCCCGGTATCAAACCCCAAGGAGAACAGCGGTGGGTTGAACCCTCCACGTATTCCCATGGGTCCTGGGTGACAATGATGGTCTGCGGTGGCGCGGCGGCAATCAAATCGAGGTTACCGTTGACCAGTATGTCTGTGTCGAGCCACAAGCAAGCATCCGCCCCGGTTGCTAGACCGTCGAGCAGCACCGACGGCTTCACGTCGTAGCTGCCCCCGGATGGCAATCGCTCTTCGTGCAAGCTCACCTGCGAAAAGCGCTGCAGCCACATACGAAAAGAACCTGGAATACCAGGAAACCGGAGACGAATCGGCCAGGAGGGACAGTGTCGTTCGAGCGAAAGCAGTAGGATCTTGAGGCCCGCTATCTGATATGGCCTATCCTCATAGAGGCACACAAGCATGGGATTCGACGACCGCGACGCGTCCATGGAACAATGATATCTGCTTCCTTCTAGGCCGAGCCAATTCTTGGCCCCCGCGGAATCATCTCCTTCGTACTCGTAAGTTGGCGGAAGGAGTTACTTTAAGTTACCCTTTTTCAGTCCCGAGGAATGCTATGCTTCGAACAAGAGATGCTCGGATTACCTCGATCTAATAGGCGCGATGACCACCGGCTATGGGACGTCGTGGTCATCGGCGCTGGGATGGGGGGGGGGCTTTGCCGCCCAAGCCCTTGCCGAAGCGGGACGCGACGTGCTGCTCATTGATCGCGGCAATGAAGATATTTCGCCTCCCGGCAATAGCCACGTCTCAAGCGAACAAGAGAGCCGGCTATCTGAAAGCAAGTGGCCGACGATGAGCACCTTCGAGGTGGATGGAGTTCTGACGCGGTGCTACCCACCATTGGGCACGGGCATTGGTGGGAGCACAAACCTATACGCCGCCGCATTGGAGCGGTTTGATAGGTGCGACATTGAGACCCATCCAGATTCAGCGCACCCGGCCGGGTGTTGGCCTATCACCTACAACGAACTCCTTCCTTATTATGAGAAAGCCGAGCAGAGGCTTCATGTTGCCGGCACGCGTGACCCACTTGCTGCCGACTTCGGCAGACATGTTCAAGAGCCTCCACCACTTGGACCACGCGATAGCCACTTTGTGGACTTCTTCGAAGGAAGAGGTCTCCATCCCTACCGGCTACATGTGGGTATCCGCTACCGACCTGGGTGCGACGAGTGCCTTGGTCGATTGTGTTACAAATCCTGTCGTGCTGACGTCCGTTCCGTACTTGCGGAGTCGGAGAAGAAACCAACCATCCTGGCACGCAGTGAAGTGTTAAAACTTGAGGCCCTGCCGAACCAGGTGACGCGGGCCATCGTGCTCCGGGATCACCAGCAAATCGAGATCCAGGCGAGAATTTTTGTATTAGCTGCGGGCGCGGTTCACTCTCCAAAGTTGTTGTTGCGATCCAGGAATGACCACTGGCCGGAAGGACTCGAAATCGTTCCGGCTTAGTTGGCCGAAACCTAATGTTTCATGCGATACAAACATTCGCTTTATGGCCGGACACGAGGTTGCCTAGCACAGGTCCGCGAAAGTCGCTGGCCTTTCGCGACTTCTATCAGATCGATGGTCAACGTTTGGGGTCTGTTCAATCTACCGGCTTCGACCTTGGGTATGGTGGGTCGTTGATGCATCTTTACGGACGCTTTGATCACGGCAAGCTGAGAAAGATGCGCGTGTTCCGTCCCTTGCTGCGAATACCAGCGGCTGTGGGTACCAGCATCTTCGGTCCAGGAACGATCTTCGTGTGCATCATTGAGGACATGCCCTACCAGGAGAACCGGATCATGATCGACGATCAAGAGCCAGATGGCGTTCGCATCCGATACCAAATCAAGGAGGAGTTGCGGGATCGGACTGCCCGCTTTCGCGAGCTATTGGCAGAACGACTCAGTGATCGACGGCTAGCTTTTTTGTCCCGCGATGTCGAGCTTAACTTCAGCCATCCATGCGGTACTTGCGTTATGAGCAATGACCCTTCCACTGGGGTCGTTGATCGAGACTGCCGGGCTCATGGAGTCGCCAATCTCTTTATAACGGACGCATCGTTCATGCCCACAAGCGCAGCAACAAACCCGTCACTGACCATAGCAGCCAATGCACTCCGTGTGGCCAGTAAAATCAACGGGATTTGGCTCAAAGTTCAAATGAATGCGTTGCGATACGAACCTGATTTTGGATGCACGGTGTCATAATCGCCGTACAAATGTTGCCACATTGAATCGAAACGTAGGTTATTATAACGGGATTACATTGAACAGCTTTTGCGAGAGCGATTACTGCTCCCCTTTGTGCGCTCTCGGGCCTTTCGAATCTCAATGCTCGGAGATCCTTAAATGAGTACACTATCGACAGTCGACCTGGACACCGTTGAAGCTGATCTCGACTTCTTACGGATTTCGCGGAAAAGAACCGCGAACGCTACTTAGCAGGGTTGCCATTTCCGCATATCTCGATGACAATTTTTTGCGTCCCGATGTCATCGATGCCGTAATCCGGGACTTCCCGGGTCGGGATTCAGCACCGTGGGAGGCGATGGTCGTAAGGACCAGAAGAAATTTTCGTCAAATATAGTGTCAGATGGCGCCGAGCGTTCGCCGGGCGCTCTACTTTCTGACAGTCGCGAGGTTGTTAATTTTCTTGAGAAGTTGACGGGCATAGAGGGCCTGATCCGGATCCGCATTACTCGGCGGTGGCTGCCACGAGCTACGGCCTGGCGGCTTTTTAAAGGTTCATGCGGACTTTAACTGGCACAAGCAGATGCGGCTCGACAGGCGGATCAATCTATTGATCTACCTAAATAAGGATTGGCAATCCGAATACGGTGGCAGTCTCGAATTGTGGGACACGACGATGAGCCATAAGGTTGCGGAGTACGCTCCGCTGTTTAATCGTTGCGTCATCTTCAACACAACCGACACGTCGTTTCACGGTAACCCTGTACCGGTAAACTGTCCACTCCTACCGCTCTCGCCAGTCGCTCGCCTTCTATTACTACACAAACGGTCGACCCGCCGGGGAGGTGTCGCAGTCGCATGGCACCCTATTCAGACATCGGCCAGGCGAAGCGACTGTTGGTGAAATGACTACATCCTTAAGCCATCGGATCGTGCCTCCGATACTGATGGATGCCTGGCGCTCCCTAAGACGGGGCTGATGACCCGAAAGGAAGACCAGTCCGGTTTTACAGAGGGCTGTTGTGAGGCATTTGGGCGTCCAATAAATGGACCTTGCAATGCCCTGCGCACCCGGGATGTTTGTCCAAGATCATCTCTCATACGTAGGGCTCACTTTTCCCCATAAAGCGGAGCCAGACCCACACGCCGATCACAGCTTATTTCTAAAGCTCCTACTGGCAGCAAAGAAAGTGTGGGTGGTAGCCTGCCAAGATCATTGGACCGTGTAGGTCCAGCTATTTATGTATGCTGTTTGCGTCGCAGTATCCCCTGTACCTGCCCCGAAGCTGATAAAGGCCGTGTTCCCTGAGACAAGCGATGGAAGATTTACGCCGGTATATGTTTTTGTAGTACTGGCGCCGGTGGAGGCGTCAGTCAACGTTTTCAGAAAGATTCCCACTTGTTGTAGGCGGAGGGTAGTGCTGTAAAACATTACCGCGGGTCAGGTTTATTCCGGAGGGCGCCATATCGGAATTTACGTTCTCTGTGGTGGCTCGCAATAACTTCTGGTGGAGCAGAATCCGGTGAGACCAGCCCCCAAAGGCACCCGTTGATATATTAAAGGTGTCGAACTCTACCAAAACAGAACTGATAGCCACGCATGTATTCGGGAAACCCGGTTTTGGAGCTGTAAACGCCCGTGCATTGCGACCAGGAGAACCGATTCCCGGAATATCCTGAGTAGGTAAATCCTGGTTTCCCAGGCGGGCTATAAACGGGATTACCGCTAGTACAAGCACAGATAATCATAAATCCCAGCCCGTTCGAGCAGTTTGTAGAATTGCCCCCACTACACTCAATCTGGAAAGTGAAGGTGGTGGTGAAGGCCTGAATATTAACGGGAGTCTTAAACCACGCGTTGGCTACACCGTGTTCGGTGCCTATCGCGGTTAATTGTATTTGTGATCCGGCCTGAACCGAATTCACCATCCAAATCGGTCCACTGCCGCCAGCCGCACTCGACAGAGCGGTGCTACTAAAACCGCTGGGATAGTTGATTAGGGGTTGCGCTGAAACAGGCGCCCCTCCTATCACATAGCTGGCGAAAGCTACCGAACTATCACTATAGCCCGTTCCCCCAGCCACCGCGTAGAGGCCTGAACTCGACGAAACGGTAATTGGTCCCGTATACAGAGTTCCGGAAGTACAGCCATTTGAGCCATTAGTTTGGGGGTGCGCAACTGTGTTGTAACAGATGATTGATTCCGATGACGCGCTGGTTAGTTTGACGCTCTGTGCTGCTGGATACGTTCCACCCGCCGGAGAAAACTTCGGAGCCGCCGCCTGGGCTGAAGCCGGGGACTGGATCACGTAGTTTGCGCTCGCCACGGGGCTATTGCCGTATCCAGACCCGCCCGCCACCGCGTAAAGAGTCTGACTCGATGAGATGGTGACCGGCCCTGTATACAGGGTTCCGGAGGTACACCCGGTGGAACCGTTAGGTTTTGGATTTCCTGTTGTGTTGTAACAGATGACTGATCCCGATGACGCGGTTGCTAATTTGACGCTCTGCGATGCTGAGTATGTACCCCCGGCAGGAGAGAATGTCGGTGGCGCCGCCTGCCCTGACGACTCCACAGTATAGGTCCAACTCTGCAGATTTTGGGTGACGGTCGCCGCCCCCGTACCTCCACCAAACCCAACAAGGGCGGTGTTGCCAGCAACTAATGAAGGAATGTTGGCGGTGTAACTATTCGTATATGTGGCGCCTGTGACCGTATCGCTGACTGTCTCCGAGAGTGCTGTCCCGTTGTACGTGAGCGTGGCGCGCATAAGATGGCCGCTCTGCATGTTGATACCTGAAGGGGCCATGTCATACTGCGGGTTGTTGGGCGCTTGGGGATACTCTCCGCCCGAGTAAAATCCGGTAAAGTTTCCCTCTGACCCGGTCTGATTGTTATAAAGATCAAACTTCACCAAGATTGAATTTATGGCGGCACAATTCTTATTTCCAGCGCCACTACACTGTGACCAGGAGAATTGCCCTCCGGAATCGCCGGTGTAGGTGTAGCCTGCAGGCGTAGCGTTAGGATCGCTGATAATCATGAATCCCATGCCATCGCCGCACACGGCAGAAGTGGTTGGACATGTTGCTGTCCAAGTGAATGTGGTGGTAAAAGCCTGCACATTCACTGGAGTTTTAAACCATATATTACTGGCCGACTCTTGGGTTCTAGCAGTCAACTGTATCGAAGAACCGGATAGCGTCGAGGCATTCTCCAACCATATCGGACCCGAGCCTCCACTTGCCGAAGACGTGGAGCCGGCAAAGCCACTGGGATAATTGATGATCTGTGCGTCTGCCGCGGAGGGACTCAGCAACCCCAATACGATTACGGCAAAAAGGAGAATGACCGGGGCTTTACTTCTCCGAGTCTCGTCCATAAGTTCCTTAACTGCACCCAACAGTCCGGGCTGGCTAGGGAACAGTGCTTCCGGGTGACAGGCTGACTGACGACCTATAATCCTCCCCACCGAAAACTCTTTATTTAATCCAGACGCGCTGGACTGGCGTGCAATCCCGGTATAATCCATTTATGCAGAACCCTCCGTACAATCGTTTGGCGTTCCTGTTGAGCCCTACCCCATAGATCGGCGGAGAGTAGACGCTAATCAATCATGCATCCCCGAGGTTAACTTCACTTGTCGGGGACGTTAACGAGGAATTAACCATTTGATACTTCGAATCGTAACCGGGGGGCTTCACCCCGTCCCTACAACCCTCGGTTATGTTTTCTGCAGTCGCTCGTCTAAAGACGGATCGAGTTCCATCTCGATCGGCGCCTGGGTTTACCAACGCGCACCGCCGTGGCAGTCCCCAAAAGAACAGGAACGATAATTGCATCCTTCTTTCTGCAAAGCAATCCTTCAAATTTACGCATATAACGGGAATTTTTTGCATACACGGACCGACTAAGCTTTGCAGGAAGGGATTTGTGCGAAGAGATCGCCAACAGGCGCTTAAAGAGAGGACGTATTGACGCGGATAGACTACAAAGGGGAACCTCGATTTCCTGACCTCGACTGGAAACAATTGAACGTCCAAAGTTGCTTTTACACAGCATGAATGCAGGGATTCTGATCGACCAGGACATCAGCGCGTTCTCGGTTTGGTAGTTAATAGGCGTCTCGTTTTGAGTCGTAGCGTGCTGAGGTTTCGGCTGGAGTTCGTGGTAGGAGCTGCTCTCTAGTGCCAGGTTGGATATCCAACTCGGCTTTGCGCTTAATCCCGAGGTTTAGCTCCATACGTCACTGCAATCCGCCGTGATTTCGACTCCGGTTTCGCGTGTCTTTCGTCTGTTCCGGGCACGATCAGAAGCTTAGGCGACCCGGCTCTATTTGACCGTAAGTGCAATTGCCGCCCTCCCCTGTAGGGCCCCAGAGATTGCCGTTACCGTTACCGTCGAAGTTGTAGACGTCGCGGTACCTGTTGGTGACGTCCCGCCACCTCCACTGGTCCCCCCGCAGCCAAACAGAAGGTTCAGACCAACGTAGGCTACCGCCGGCAGCAGCCGATAATACCAGCCGCGTCGCTTTCTCCATCCAAAGAGGCCCACCGTCAAAGCCAGTGTCGTCAAAGGGACGAATGGGCGAGAGGACGGCTGCCGCACAGAAGATTGTCCGCTGGCGGAGATGGTGAGTTGGACTGTTGCCGCTCCGCTCGAGGGTGTCACTGTCGACTGGTCGAAGGAGCATGTAGTCCAGGATGGCCCGCTACAAGCAAGGATCACGGGTGAATCAAAACCGTTCTCCGGCGTCACCGTCAGCGTAACAGTCCCTTGACCGCCGGCGTTGACCGTCAGCGAGGTTGCCGAAGTACCTAGCACGAAATTTGGCTGCGAGGTTATGGTATAGGCAGCAGACGCAATTGCACTCTCGCCCGAGGCTACCGCGATCGCCTGTAGCGTCTCGGTTGAGCCAACGGAAATCGGCCCGGTGTATACGGTTGAGTAGGTCGTCGGCATAGCTCCGTTGGTCGTATAGTAGATAGTCACACCGGAAGTAGTGTCGGAGATGCTCACAGACTGCGTCGAACTGTAGTTTCCGGCGGCGGGTGAAAAGATTGGCATAGATACCGATGACGGCAACGGCGATATAGTGTAGACAGCCGACGCAGTTGCGCTGTTACTGTCACCTGTCTCTACTGCGATCGCCTCTAGCATCTCCGTCGTGCCGACCGCGATCGGGCCCATATACACCGCGGAGGACGTGCCAGGAATAGTTCCGTTGGTCGTATAGTAAATGGTTGCGCCGGAGGTGGCATCGGCTATGCTCACCGACTGGGCGGAGGTATACGCCCCGGCCGCGGGCGTAAAAGTCGGCGTGGCAGCCACAGGCACGTTTATCAGGTAGGTCGACGAAGCAACTGCACTATTGATCGCCAGCGTCCACAGCCATAGCCTTCAGTGTCTCCGGCGCACTAACGGTAATCGCACCCGCATATACCGCCGAGGATGTGGTGGGTGCGCTCCCGTGGTGGTGTAATAGATCGTTGCACCCGGGGTCGCATCAGAAATCATTACCAACTGTGGCAACAAGTAAGTGCCGGACGCAGGGCTAAAAACGGGCGTGGCAACTATCGGCTCGCTTATATTATAAGCAGCGGACGCGACTGCACTGTTGCTGTCGCTCGGAGCGACCGCGATGGCCTCTAGCGTCTCGGTCGAACTAACCGTAATAGGCGCGGTGTACCTAGTCGAAGATGCGGTAGGTGTAGTCCCGTCGGTAGTGTAATAGATGGTCGCGTTCGAAGTAGCATCAGAGATAATAACCGCTTGGGCGGAGTTATAGGTTCCGGCAGCGGGCGAGAAGGCCGGCATTGCAACCGACGCTTGTATGAGATACGTGGCTATATTTGTAGAACTATCTCTATATCCTGTTCCTCCAGCCACGGCGTACAGAGTTTCAGTAGATGGGACTGCAACTGGCCGGGTGTACTGCGTTCCGGCGTTGCAACCAGTTGCACCATTGGTCGCGGCGCTTTCAGTCGTGTTGTAGCAAATGACCGTTCCCGATGAGGTTGTCGACAGGTTGACACTCTGCGATGTTTAGTACGTTCCGGCAACCGGCGAGAACACCGGAGCGGCGGCCTGGCCCGCTGATTGGGCCGTGTAGGTCCAACTATTTAGATAGGCACTCTCGGTTGCAGTATCTCCTGTACCTCCTCCGAAACCGACAAAGGCCGTATTGCCCGCGAGCAGCGACGGAAGATTTACGCCCGTGTACGTTTTTGCATACTGGGCGCCGGTTGCGGTGTCGGTCAACGTTTCAGACAGATTCGATCCATCGTACGTGAGGGTGGCACTGAAAACATGACCACTGGTCAGGTTTATTCCGGAGGGCGCCATGTCGTAACTCGCGTTTTGGGGCGACTCACAATATATTCCGTCCGAGCAGAATCCGGTGAGACTGGCCCCAAATGTGCTTGTCACCATATTAAAGATGTCGAACTTTATCAAAATGGAATTGATAGCCACGCACGTATTAGGAAATCCGGTCTGCGGGTTATAGACCCCACTGCATTGCGACCAGGAGAACTGATTGCCTGAATATCCTGAATAGGTAAAGCCCGGGTTTGTGGGTGGGTTGTATGTAGGATTTCCGCCAGTACAAGCACAGATGATCATAAACCCAAGACCACTCGAGCAGTTTGTAGGGCTACCACTAGCGCAATCGATCTCAAAAGTAAAGGTCGTCGCAAATCCCTGAATGTTAACGGGCGTTTTGTACCACGCATTCGCCACCCCGTGGTCCGTGCCGATCGTGGTTAATTGTATCCGTGATCCGGCCTGAGTAGACTCCACCATCCAAATCGGTCCGCTTCCACCCGCAGCACTAGACACAGCAGCGCTGTTAAATCCACTAGGGTAGTTAATGACCGTCTGTCCTCTCGCCACCCGAACACTCAGCAAGCCGAGCATGATCACGACAAGAAGGGCCACTACTAGCCGTTTGCCTTTCTTGGCTTCGCAGAATCTCACTCGAATTACACGCGACCATCCGAGAGCCTCCTGCACGCTAGTTTTCACGTAAGGCGATGAGGGCTGTTGAGTGGATAGATTTTCCTTTTGTCTACCAGGCCCCGGAGGGTTAGGGTCAGACGATACTGAAGAGCGTGCCGAAAGGCCCACCATAGGAGAAGATGCAATACTGTAGCGGACATCGCTCACCGGGCTATGCTCCTTCAGCTCAGAGTTCTTGTCGTTCACTCACTCATGTTCTGAAGAACCAAGAGACCGATCACAAGTAATCAGTGCGGCAATGGGGTGTTCCCGGTTGCGAGTAAGATACAAACGACCGTGTGAAGAGATACCAGCCACGAGTCTTTACTTTTGGGCGGTTCGTCCTTCATAGGTCACTCTCGGTGAATTGCTGCCTTATGTGTAAATTATAGTGTCTATAGTTGATGCACTGTAAACCTCATTGTGTAATGATGCTGCACCAAAGTTGCATCCGTTACACTCCTCGACAACGGGTCAAGTCTGCGATGGGTCGAGTCGTTACCATGCCAGCGTTCCGGCGAGTGAGTTGACTTTCGCGGCCAACAGCCATGTTCCGCTGTGCTCAACCGCGTTCGCAATTGTGCACGCAACTCAACGCGCACCCTGAAACGGGCGCTCGGACCTCCGGGGCGATGCATTCTTGGTTAGGCCGATCTAGCCTGCGCCCAAAATGTCCTTAGGAGTAAGTACCGATTGTCAGACTAGCAGGCTGCTGAAAAAGCGCTTGTTTTGCCGACTTAATTGATTTTGTAGGTCATTTGTTGTCTTTTTCAGTTGATTTTGTGGCCTAGCGCGGTTGATTTCAGTGCTCTGTGAGCTACTTTAGCGCTCGCAGAGACACTACGGCCTTATCAGACCGCAGCAGCAACCGAGAGCAGCTTTCGCATCCGTACCAAGTTGTAAGCTGCGGCTGCAAAGCTGAAGATCCATCCCACCTTGCGCAAGCCGCGATGTTTCAGCTTCCGCAGCAGAGCGATATCTTTCATCCAGCCGAAGCATTCCTCAATGCGCTTCCTTTTCTTCTGACTTACGGCATAACCGGCGTGGCGTGCGGTTCGCCCGTCGATGGCGCTGCCGCCAGGTCGCTTGTCGTTTCGCGCCACATGCGGGGTAACGTTCATATGCCGACATTCGGCGACGAACTCTGTGGTGTCAAAGCCTTTGTCACCGCCCACCGTGAGGCGCTGATCGCCTGGCAGTTGCTCCAGCATCAGCAACGCCGCGTCGCGCTCAGCGCGGCCGTTGGCCTCCAGCAACTCCGCGTTCACAATCAGACCGTTGCGATTCTCTACCAGCAGATTGCCGCTGTAACTCAACTTCGCCTCCTTGCCTGCCCCCTTACGCGCCAACTTCGCGTCCCCGTCCGTGCTGGACTCGTGAGTCTGGTTGGAACGCGTCTGCCCGTGAAAATTCACAGTCGGATTGCCTGGATCATCCGGTGGATCCTGCTTGCTATTGCTGGGCCGAAAACTCTTCAGGCTCGCCCACGCCTCCAACAGCGTCCCGTCCACGGTGAAGTGCTCGTCAGACATCAACCGCGCACCCCGCGCCCGCTCCACCACTTGCGCCAAAAACTCCTTCGCCACCGCCGCTTCCAGCAAACGATCACGATTCTTGGTGAACGTCGTCGCATCCCATACCGCATCGTCCAAGTTCAGCCCCACGAACCAGCGAAACAGGATGCTGTAGTCAATTTCTTCCATCAACAGACGCTCCGATCGCACCGAGTACAGCATCTGCAGCAACTGTGCTCGTAGCAGCTTCTCCGGAGCTATCGACGGCCGACCACCTTCCGCGTACATCGCATCAAATAACGGCGACATCCGCTTCAATATCTCGTCCGTCAGCTCCCGAATCGCTCGCAGAGGATGATCCTTCCTCACTCGCTCTTCGGGAGAAAGATAACTGTACATATCGCCCTGGTCATGATCAGTTCCACGCATACTCCTTTCTTAAACAACTCTTAAAGCATGCGAAAGTGACTTTTTCAGCACCCTGCTAGGGGAGAGTGGTCGGGGAGAGGTGAACACACAGAGGCGCCGACCGTAGCTTCCCAAGGCGTGCGACGATCTCAATCCCGGTGACGAACAATTAAACGCCCCCCTTAGTGGGCAATTGGGAGAGCAAGGCTACATCCCCAGCATTGACCGGTGGCTTTTCTCTCGGCCCCAAATAGAGGTCGCGAGAGCGAATAGTTGGTCGTTCGACTAAAAAGTAGAAACCGACGCCAAGCAGGAAGGTCGAAGAGAGCACGAGGAACGATTTGGCTACGCCTCTTTGCATGTCTCCCAGAATATGACCGCGAACTACGGGATCAAAAATGGTGTGGGTCAAATAGACGCTGTATGAGCACAACGCGATCCCTTGAACCGCTTTCCTTGCATGTTTACCCAAGATAGACGCCGGGCTCCATCGAAAGTCATAGAAATAGCGGACCCAGGCACCGAATCCGACTGCATACAAAGTGTTGACAAATGCATTCAGTCCCTCGGGCCTTGGATTCCAGATAGTCAGGGTGACCATTGTGATGGGTATACCAGGAAGCATGAACTTAGCGAGCACTTTTGCGCGAACAAAGATCGGGTATTCGTCCACATAAAGATACGCCAAATAAACACCGGTAATCAGGCCGTCGCAGTGAAGGTGGCTGAAAAAGAACCACTGTCGAGGTAAAGGTACTTCTAGCGCTAGAGTGGTGATCCTTAGTGTAAGGGGTATAAGGATCGCAATCGGTAAAATGAATTTCAACCTGCGCCGTTCGACAAGGCGGTCGATCAGTAGGCCAAGCACCGGAAGCAACAGGTAGAAATGCTCTTCGACGCAAAGACTCCAAGAGGGCCCAAAACCGGTGATTCCTAGATAGTTCTGCAGAAAGCAGAGATAGTACCAGCGAAGGTCCGGACCCGAAAATAGTTTGCCGACCGCCAGACAAAGCAAGGTCGCAGCAAAGTAAGGTGGGAGAGTGCGCCACCAGCGGGAGCGCCAGAATGTCCAGAAGGAGAATGTACAATTTCGGGTTGAGCGAAAATATATACGTCCGATCAAAAAACCCGAAAGAACGAAGAACAATTCCACTCCGCTGCCGAGGGAATCTAGAAGATCCCGGCCTGCAAAGTGCAACGTAAGCCCATGGCAGAGAAAGACTCCGACGATTGCAAGCGCGCGGAGTAGGTCCAAACCAAAATTTCGTTCTTTAACACTATACGAGGTCACAACTGCAACACTCCTTCAACCCTCTCCCCTAGTGACCGATTGCGGGAGGTAATCCTTTGAAGCACATGGGGCAGAGACACGTTCTTCCTAAGCTGCTAAATCCATGGGAGCACTGTGGGGATAGATCACCGTTGCATGTTTTCATTTCACCGATTGCGCTGCAGCTAAGCGATGAATGGTAGCGCCATATTAACATCCGCTAATTACGCTGCAAATATTTATTGCTCGAAACCGGAGCCGAGTATCGACCGTTGGCAGGGGTCGCGTGCTCTTCTGATGGGGAATTATAAAGGAGTGCGTGGCGAATGAGATGGCATCGAGAACCTAGGCTTCGCCTGCTTTGAGATCAGGGCAATGCACGCTAGACTAATTACGTTCATTTAGCGCTGCATAAGGAAGCTTGCGGTGGAATGTTTCCCAAAGATTAGGAATTGTTACCGTGCTTAGGGAAAGCTATGAGTTTGAACTGTCCGTCGTGGTTGTGTCTTACAACACGAAGGACCTGTTGCGCGAGTGTCTTCAATCGGTGCAGCGTGAAGTGCCGGCGTAAACGCGAAATTTTCGTCGTTGATAATAACTCCAGCGACGGCTCTCCGCTGATGGTCGAGATTGAGTTTCCGCAGGTAAAGGTAATTTGCAGCGCGATCAATCTTGGTTTGGTGCAGCCAATAATCTGGCTATGCGAAGCGGCCGAAGGCCGTCTACATTGTCCTGCTGAATTCGGACGCGTTTCTGACTGCCGGCTCACTCCGGGTGGCCCTCGACCATATGAACGCCCATCCCCGCGCGGCGCTCGGCGGTGCTCGCCTTGTCGGCCGGGATTTCTCATGGCAGCCTTCCGCACGCATGTTTCCCCATGTCATCACCGACGCGCTTGTGCTCACTGGCTTGGCGGCAAAATATCCAAAATCCAGATTTTTTGGACACTTCGACCGGACTTGGGCAGACCCATTGGAACCGGCTCAGACGGACTGGGTCCCGGGCGCCTTTTCGATTGTTCGCGCTGAAGTGCTTCGACGAGGTCGGGCTATTCGACCCGCGGTTTTTTCTGTATGGAGAAGAAGTTGACCTGTGCCGCCGTATCAAGAAAGCAGGGTATGAGATCTGGTATTGGCCGGAGATTGTGGTGATACACATCGGGGGAGAATCCTCGCGCAACATGAGTGATGTGGATGTGTCCGGCGCACAGGTTGTGAACTGGCGGATGCGCAGCACTCTGCTTTACTACAGAAAGCACCACGGACGCATGGCATGGCTAGCCAAATGGCTTGAGATTTCACTCTATCGGCTTTCTTCGCGGCGGAACCGGTTTAGCGCGGGACCCGCTAAGACGGGCCCGTCACCGCTCTTACAAGAATCTCACCGCTGCGATGCAGTTGGCGTGGACTGAGACAGAGGGTGGGCGCACCTCGCCACCCCGGCCATGGTAAAGCGGGAGAACGCCCGAGATGACGATTAAGCGGGGAATCAAAACGGTACTCAGCACCCTACTTTCGGGGCTTCTACGCAGCACAGCTTCGCTGCGAGAGGGAGCCGAACGAATCTACGCCCATGCTCTCCTCGCTGCCACTTTGCGGGAACGGCTGCCTGCCTCTGTGATTGTTCTGGGTAGGGTCTCGATCCACGGGAGCGGTCACATCCATATAGGCGAAAATGTGCTGCTCTACCCAGATATCCACTTGGAAACCCAGGGAAATGGCCGAATCACTCTGGGCGATGGCCTGGTGATTTCACGTGGCGTTCATATCGTTGCACTAGCTGGGGTCTCCATCGGCAGAGGCAGCATGATCGGCGAATACTCGAGCATTCGTGATGCAAATCATACCCGCGATGCCGGCCGACCTATTCGCGACTCCGGTCATAGTGCCAAACCGATCACGATCGGTCGGGAGGTCTGGTTGGGACGCGGCGTGGCCGTCCTTGGCGGGGTCCAGATTGGCGACAACGCTACCGTTGGCGCCAATGCAGTCGTAACTCGAAACATCCCGGAAGGCGTTACGGCGGTTGGCATTCCTGCTGTACCTATTGCCTCAAGAGTACCCTAAGTACCCTAGTGTGGTTACTCTGGGTGTGACCGAAGTGTGATAAGTAATAATAAGAGCCACTGCCAATGGATGCGCGAGCACATTGTGAGCGCCTAAAGAATCAAAGTACGCTAAGAATATGTGCGGATGAGTTTGCTGCGCTCACGGAACACTGCTTCATCGTTAAAGCGTTTGCCGTTATCGGCGGCCTCGGAGATAAGCTGTCGAAGCTTGGACCGATCCTTAGCATGCGCCACAATCTCACCACCCAAAGCTTCCCAATTGCCCATTTGGACAAAGGTACCCCCACCCCGGCCGGCGGTCAGCTCCTCGGCATAGGCACTGCTGTACCCCACGATAGGTGTTCCCGAGGCCAGGGACTCAAGTAAGCAACGGGGCGACTCCGGGGTGACATGGGTAAAAACAAAAACGTGTGCACGGCGCAGCTCGGCAAGTAGATCAGCCCGTTCGCCTACGAAGCCAGGCGCGCGCACGCGATCCTGAAGGCCAAACTCTTTGAGGGAGGCGTGAAAGCTGTCATGGAGCGGACCGTCACCGAGCCACACTGCTTCGAAGTCGACACCAAGGTCTCGTGCGGTATGCAGAGCACGCAACCAATCAAGCGGCGCTTTCATTGGATCCATGCGGCCAGCGTAGGCGATGCGGAGCGGATTTTGACTCGCACTTTCCTGCTTTGCCTCAAGATCCGCTGGAGAGATAGCGTCGACCGGCTTCAAATGAATGTCATGGATGAGGTGGTTTTCCCGACCCCAAGGAGCGTATGCAAGAAAACAATCACTGCCGTGCCACAATCCCAAGGTGCAGCCGTGGATAATACCACGGTGGTATGCACGCATCAACCTCCCCACAACTTGCGCTTTCAGATGTCTCAGGAGAGACTCTTTGCGGGCGAGATTGAAGAGGACCTGGTGCTCCACTCTGTCGGTGTGGATCGAGTAGGGCAGCCGGAGTGATTGTGCCATCCTTGCTCCGAGCGCTCCCCAATCGCCGATCAGCCCGCCGATTGCGAAACTCAAGTATCGATTACTTACGATGTGCTCACGTAACACCCGACGGCCATGAGCGAAGGAGGCAGCAAAGGCTAGCGTCGTATATACCATGGGCAGAGGCACAAACGTGACTCGGTCACGATTCCGGAGGGATGCTGGATCCCGCCATTGGATCGTAGAACTGTTGCGGGGCAGCTCCTCTTCTAGAAGCGGAGCAATGATAGTCACATGTGAAAAGTGGTTTGCCCACTGATCGATGCCGTTCGTTGCCTGCTCTTCACACAAGAGCTTGCCATCCTTTCCTTTCTTGAACGGGACCGGCAGAACAAGCAGAAGTCCGTCCTCGGACAATGGCGAGCAAGTTGAAGTCATTAGGCTAGTGTACTAAGGAGCGCAGTTGATAGGAAGAATCACCTACCGTTTAGGGGGGCGCCAACATTTACGCCTCGGGGCTGGATCCAGGCACCGCTTGAACTCTAGGCGCGGTCACACGAACCGGCGGAACGGAATCGTGAGGGAGTTACAATCGATCGGTTCAGCAAGATCCCGATCGATGTCATCGCGCAGGACAGGATCCACACAATACTTATAGCCATCACATTATCTAATGAATAGTACAGAAGACGATCCACGGAATGAAGGGAAACGACCTCTGTGCACCATAAAACGAGCGACAGTAACACCCCAGAGACGGCCAAAAGACGTCCGAAACGGCCGCGAAGCAGCCGCCATGTGGCGATCAAACCTAATAACAACACACCGCCGAGGATAGAAACGGCGATCACTTGTGGCACCCTCCGCGCCGCGTATTCATTGTGACGCTGCGCAAACCCACCGATTGCTCCGTGAAGCATCCAGCGCCAGTTGAAGGCAATATCGAGCAGCAGCAAGGTTTCGATGAGCGTCAAGGTTGCGGCAAGTTGCGAGGATCGAATCGACTTGCTTCTAATCCAAGCGACCCCACAACAGGTTACCGCAGTACCGTATGCCAATAAACCAATCGCCCACGTCGGATTAAGCCTATCCGGGCTTGTTATCATGAACACCATAAATCCCCTCGACGCTGAACTAATGCTCTTCCAGGGAGTCGTGCTTGATTTCACCGTGGGTAGCGTTTCTAGTATGGGTCCCGATTAGCGTTTATTTATTCTGGCGCTACCCCGTTCGGGTGGCGGTCCTGGCTAACTTCCTCGGGGGTTGGGCGGTGCTGCCGTCGGCCCGCTTTACCCCAACCGCTGCTCCTTTTCCCTACTGGATACTGGGAACATGCCTGCCCTCTAACCACTTCTTCACCAAGGCTAGCGTAACCGGAATTACCTGTCTTCTCGGCATTCTGTTGTTCGACCGCCGAATTTTCAGCTACTTTCAACTCAGGTTCTGGGATCTGCCGATGGTGGTCTGGTGCACCGTGCCGCTGTTCTCCGGAATCGCCAACGCCCAGGCCGTTTTCCCCACCGCCGGTAGCGAACTCTACCAAACCTTCGCCTGGGGTGTTCCCTATCTTGCTGGGCGCCTCTATTTCAACGATACCGAGTCTCTTGGATTGGCCGCCAAAGCCTTCATCCTGGCTGGAATGGCTTACATTCCCGTGTGCCTAGTCGAGATCTTCACGGGGCCCCAGATCTATGCTCATCTTTACGGTTATGAACCTTACCGTTGGGTGGGCGCCCAGCGGTATCTGGGGTTCCGTCCGATCGGTGCACTGGAAGACGGCAATCAGCTGGGGGTGTGGATGGCGACTTCGACCCTCATTGCAATCTGGCTCTGGAAAGATCGCCTGGCCAGCGAAATTTTTGGCATTCCCATTGCCTGGATTAGTGGGGTGCTTTTGCTGGTAACGCTGCTCTGCCAGTCTGTCGGTAGCATCGTTCTGCTGATCTGCCTGCTTCCTTTCGTCTTTGTCCGCCAGAGCAATCTTGCCCGCGCCCTAGCCGCGTTGCTTCTGCTGGGAATTATTGGCTGTATCGCTCTCCGTCTGGCCAATGTTATTTCGCTAAGATCGCTGGTCGAACACAACCGAACCGTCCATGCAGGCGCGCACTTATTGAAAGAAATGCAGCGCGGGTCCTTCGGCTGGCGGCTTTCCCAGGATGAAAAACATGTCACCAGCGCTCTCGATAAACCACTCCTGGGCTCCGGCCAGTGGGACTGGTGGAGAGCAAGCTCATCGCGCCCGTGGGGCCTGTGGTTGCTGGCATTCGGTATGTATGGCATGGTCGGCCTGCTTGCCCTGGAGAGCCTCCAACTACTCCCTGTAGCACGGGCCTGGTGGGGTCTGGAAGGCTCCAATCTGCGTAGCGCGTTTGCAGCAGCCATTCTTTTGTCGGCAATCGACAATCTCCTGAACGGATCCATGATCCTTCCCCTATTGCTGGTGATTGGCGGATTGAGTGGGCCAAGCCTTGCCCTCACCTCCCCCGTAGCGCCCCAAACGGAACGCATCCCACGCAGGGATTGGGGGCCCGGAATCACAACCCCATCCCTCCCCACACGATGAAGACTGACCCCTCCAGCAATTCCATCCAGGCAGGCCCTCCCCCGCGGCTCGCTTATCTTCTAAGTATTTATCCGGCAATTTCACATACGTTCTTCTTTAATGAGATCACCGGGCTTAGAAGGCTCGGGTTCGTCATTGACGTGGCATCCATCAACCGGCCAGAATTGCCAGGTGGGCTCGGCTCGGAACCTGAAACGAATGAGCTGAAAACGACGTTTTATGTCAAGGCGATGAGCCCGGCGCGCATCTTTCTGGTCTTACTAAAAGTCCTGCTGCGTCACCCACAAGTGGTTTTCCGGGCATTCCGCGCCGCGCTTTCGCTCGACCCGTGGAACCTGCGTTCGATGGGCTATTCGTTGTTCTACCTTGTGGAGGCTCTGCTGTTAGGCGACTGGCTGCGACAAAGAGGCCACACGCACCTGCATATCCACTTCGGGGGCCCAGTGGCAACGGTTGGCATGTTGGCGGCGTTGGCTTGGCAATTTTCCTATTCGCTGATGATCCATGGCCCGGAAGAGTTCTATGACGTGGAGAAGTTCTATCTGCGACGTAAGGTGGAGGAGGCAAGTTTCGTCCTCTGCATCAGCGATTATTGCCGCAGCCAGGTGATGAAAGTATGCAATCCCGCATATTGGTCAAACCTTCAGGTAGTCCGGCTCGGCGTGGACCTCACAAAATTCCGACCCGCGCCGCCGGCTGACCGGAGGGATGTTATCGAGATGGTCTGTGTTGGCCGCTTCGTTCCGGCGAAAGGGCACCTTATCCTTCTCGGAGCCTTTGCAAGCCTTCGCCGCCGCGGATACAACCTGCGCTTGCGCCTTATCGGGGACGGAAGCGAGCGCAGACGGGTGGAAGCTTTCATCGCCAGGGAGAGGCTTGAGGGTTGGGTAACCCTAGAGGGCGCACTGAATCACGAAGGAACCCGGAAGAAGCTCATGAACGCTGACATTTTTGTGCTCGCGAGCTTCGCCGAGGGTCTGCCTATCGCATTGATGGAAGCGATGGCCATGGAAATCCCGTGCGTCAGCACTTGGGTGGCCGGCATTCCTGAGCTGATTCGCGACGGGATTGATGGCCTGCTCGTTCCTCCATCGTCAGAAGACGCTCTTACCACTGCACTTGAGCGTTTGATCGCCGACACGGACTTGCGGCGAACATTTGCAAGGGCAGGCGGCCAACGAGTGCAAGAGCACTACGATCTTGAGAGGAACGTCCGATTGCTCGCCGATACTTTGGAAAACTGGCTCGCCAGTTCAGCCAAGAAGTGACGACGTGACAGCCGATCATTATCCTTTTCCTCAAGACCCACATTTTTTTCGAACCAATACCAAAGAACGATAGCGGTAACATTTGCGACCGTTCTAACATCGGCCTGCACGCGAGAATGAGCCGGCAGAGAAAGGCGACTGCAAGGAGGGAAGGTAGGTGGGTTTGCGACGGCTCACAGGCGCTAGTACGGGATGCTTTCGCGCACGCTCCTGGCGGCCACATCGAAGCAGACACCCGCTATGATCAGGATCAGCGTCGAGATCGCCCTTTCCATCCGAGCCGGTTTGAGCCTGGCGTTTTTTTTGATCGGCGTGAAAGCGTGTCAGGCGGAGGTGCCAAAGGCTCACATTGATCCCCGCCCCCTCAAATTGTCCGTCGACTACGCTACGGACATTCGTTTCGCGCACATCTCGACGGCTCAAGGGCTTTCACAAATCCGAGTCACGAACATCGTGCAGGACGATTTGGGGTTTATGTGGTTCGGCACTCTCTACGGACTAAACCGGTTCGACGGCTACACCTTCAAGGTATTTATGCACGAAAGGGGCAACGCTAACAGCCCCAGTGGCGTGGACATTCAGTCGTTGTTCAAGGATCGCGATGGCGCATTGTGGATGGGCTGCGAGCACGCGGTGGACCGGTTCGATCCCAAAACGGAGACCTTCACCCACTTTGCTGTGCCGATGGTCAAGCAGATTAGCCAGGACCGCGCCGGCTTGTTATGGTTCTCGACCGACAGGGGCTTGTACCGGCTTGATCAGAAGAGCGGGAAGATTCGCGTTTACACGCACGACGCAAGCGACCCCGAGAGCCTTCCAGACAATCAGGTCGTTTCAGCCGCCGAAGACAAAACCGGGAGGTTCTGGGTTGGAGAGCCTTACGGGATGTATGAGTTCGATCGCGCAAGCGGTCATGTCAAGTTGTCCATCCCCCTGCACACGTCGTCGCGCGACTTGTCCTTTTACGAGGACCGGCTAGGGGGCTTCTGGATTTTCTACGGTACAGGAAACGGGCTGGCGAAGTTCGATCGGGAACGGAACGTGCTTACCTATTACGCCTCTCACGACGAGGACCCTTCCAGCACGGCTTTTAGCGGCGTGAGTGCGATGTTGGAAGACCGGCAAGGAAATCTTTGGCTTGCGACGCAGGGATCTGGCCTGGTGAAGTTCGATCGTGAACACCGGCGTTTTATCAGGTACGTTTACAAAGCCGGCGATTCGGACGGCCTCGCGGAAGATCGTCTAACAACCTTGTTTGAAGATCGTGATGGAATCATCTGGGTGGCCCTTTTCGGGAGCGGCCTGCAACGCTTTTCCTCTGTTCCAGCGCCATTTCAGCCTGTGAGCCTAAAGCAGAAAGAAGATAAAGTCGGCTGTTTTTATGAAGACAGTCATCGAAATCTCTGGATTGGAACACGCCTTACGCTGCTCCGTATCGATCCCGCAGGGAAGAGCACTGAGTTTATAGGTGTAAAACCTGGTGTTCCGTTCGACGTAAACGGTGTGGTTGAAGATCGAGCTGGATTCATTTGGGTCGGGACCTTCAACAATGGGCTTTTCCGGCTCGATCCAAGAAACAGCCACTGGAAGAACTACCGTCACGATGCGAAGGATCCATCGTCGCTGAGTAACAACATCGTCCATCGCCTATTGGTGGATTACGACGGCACACTGTGGGCTGCGACCTGGGATGGACTCGATCGCTTCGATGCCCGGACAGATCGCTTCACAACTTTCAGAGCCGATTCACACGCCCGCGAATTGATCTACCTTGCGCTGGCCGAGGGCACACAACACGATCTGTGGCTCGGAACGAACGGCTTTGGCCTGCAACATTTCAACCCGAAAACAGGGCAGTTTACAACCTATGGGAGTAGTGATGCTCCGGGCAGTCTGAGCGACGGCATCGTTCTCGGGATCGCTATCACCCGAACTGGAGCAGTGTGGGTGGGCACGTCGAACGGCCTGAACGAATTTGATCCTTCAACGAAACGTTTCACTGCTTATGATACTCGTGATGGGTCGGCCAGCAGCGTTGCCGATAGTGTTCTCGACGACTTACGCGGCAAGCTCTGGATGGCCACAACGAAAGGCATCTCGAGCTTCGATCCTTCAACCAGGACTTTTCGTAACTTCTCCACAATCGAGGGTCTTCCAGGGCCGGAGATGGCTGGTTGGGGTGCCAGTCTGCGTTCCGGGAGCGGGCGGATGTATTTTGCCGGATTCAGCGGAGCGACCACATTTCTCCCCGAAGCTATGCCCGAAAGCAACGTCGCGCCCCCAACCGTGATTACCGATTTCCGATTATTGGGAAACTCACGGTCTCCAGCGGTCCTAATTACGCCGCAAGCCATTTCGTACGCCTCGAAAATCAGCCTCTCGCATAAGCAAACCCCGTTCTCGCTGACGTTCGCAGCCCTTGCGTATTCCAACTCGCCGGCAAACCGTTATCGCTATAAGCTTGAGGGTCTGGACAATTCGTGGAACGAAGTGGGGAGCGACAGCCGTACCGTGACCTACACCAGCCTTCCCGCCAGGAAATATCGTTTTCGTGTGCAGGGCGCCACGAACAGCAGCCAGTGGAGCGACCCTGGAGCAGAACTTGAAATGATCGTCCAGCCTGCCTGGTGGAACACCTGGTGGTTCCGAACGGCATATGCACTGGCAGCGCTCCTCGGAGTCTGGTTCGTTTATCGCTATCGCATGCGGCAAATTGCAGAACAATTCAATATTCGGATCGACGCTCAAGTGAACGAGCGCATGCGCATCGCGCGAGAACTGCACGACACGCTCCTTCAGAGCTTTCAGGGGGTTGCTTTTCAAATTCAGGCGGCTCGTAAATTACTACTACGGAAAGCGGACAATGCGGAGGATGTCCTGGACGAAGCCATTGTGGCCACCGAGGAAGCGATTCGCGAAGGTCGTTCCGCGATTCGCGACTTGCGCCCGGAACAAGCCGCGCAGCGCGATTTTCCGGAATCACTGAATGCCGTGGGCCTGGAACTGGCGACAGCTCACGCACGGAACGGGCATACTGCGAGCTATCGAGTGGTGGTTGAAGGCAAGCAACAGGATCTATTGCCGATGCTTGAAGATGAAATCCGCCGGATCTCCCGCGAGGCGATCCGGAATGCCTTCGCGCATGCTGCTGCCGGCAAGATCGAAGTGGAAATCCGTTATGATCAGAATCAGCTTCGAGTGCGTATCCGTGATGATGGCCGGGGGATCGATTCCACGGTTCTGGAAGTGGGCGGACGGTCCGGACACTTTGGTATACCCGGCATGCGCGAGCGGGCACAGCGAATCGGGGCGCGCCTGGATTTTTGGAGCGAGATGGGCGCGGGCACAGAGGTGCAGCTCACGGTTCCCGCCTCGATGGCGTACCAAAAACAACGCAATGGCCAGCGACTCCGTTTCTTCGATAGGGCAACTCACGATGAGTAGCATTCCTGGCATGATTCGAATTCTCTCGGTCGACGACCATCCCCTTCTCCGCAAGGGTATTGCGGCTGTGATCAATGCGGAGCCTGACCTGAAGCTGGTAGCGGAAGCCTCGGACGGCGAAGAGGGCGTCGAGAAGTTTCGCATTCATAGTCCGGATGTGACCCTCATGGATCTTCAAATGCCCCGCCTCAACGGAATCGAGGCCATGAACCGCATTCTGAGTGAATTCCCTAACGCGCGCATCATTGTTCTCACGACCTATAGCGGCGATGCCCAGGTGCTTCGTGCCCTGCGTGCCGGCGCGCGGGCTTATCTGTTGAAAGGCCACGACCGGGAACTTATCGAGACGATTCATGCGGTCATGCAAGGGCAAAAGAGGATACCGCCGGAAGTCGCGGCCGAGCTTGCTGAACATGCAACGGATGATGAGTTGAGTGCCCGGGAAATCGAGGTTTTGAAGCTGATTGCAGCCGGGAATTCCAACAAACAAATTGCCGACCGACTGTTCGTTGCGGAGGCAACTATCAAGAGCCGGGTCACCAACATCCTTTCGAAGCTCAACGCCAGCGATCGAGCCCATGCCGTCACGATCGGTCTTAAGCGCGGGATTATCGAAATCTAATCACCCGAAAGTATGAAGTTTGTTCCGAGTTTCAGACGTTCCCAAGCCCTTGTGAGTCCGGTACGCTCGCGATGGGTGTATCTTGCAACGACTCTTCTCTACATTCGCAAACGGCTGGCCGGGCTTCGGGCTTCTTATTCAACGATTGGTGCTGGGCCTTGCTCTGCTTTACCAGGGGATTGCTGTGCTCCGCGGCATCCCTGCATCTGAGCCTGCTGTGCCAGGATTAATCGGAAGTGTCCTGGGCTTGTTTATTCTCGCGGGCCTGTGGACTCCCGCCGCGGGAGCGCTGGTTGCGGTCGTCCAGGTCTGGATTGCTTTGACGGGCCCCGGCGACCAGCTTGGGACACTTATTCTGGCGACCATCGGCGGCACGTTGGCGATGATCGGCCCGGGCGCCTGGTCAATCGATGCCCGGCTTTTCGGAAGAAAGTATATTGCGGGTTGAATTGAACGCCTATCGCACTCTGCCCCTCCCCCTAAAGTAGGAAAAATCGGCACTCTATGGAACGAATAAGTCCCCCTCTATCTAGGGTTGTCCATCTGGTTGACCGGATTGCATAGTGATTCTCATAGCTTGATGCACCGGAGGTCACTATGTTCGATTCGATTCTGATCAACCTTCCCGAACACACCATCCCAACGAACTTCGACCAAATGGCCGGCTACAAGCATTCTGAATGTCATCGATCCGAGAGAGCGGTTCTAGGCGTTGCCGCAAATCAAACGGCTGCCCTATTGCCACAGTCACTGTTTCTTCTGGAACAGGAACGGATTGCAAGTGAAATCGACCGGCGGGTCGCGGAACGAACGAGGGAGCTTACCGAAATCAATAAGGAGCTGCAACTCCAGGCTGGGCTGCTGCAGCATCTTCCTGTATCCGCGTGGACACTCAAGCCCGATGGGACCCCGGATTTCGTGAATCAAGTTTGGCTTGACTTCGCAGGTCAGACGCTCGATTTCGTCCGCTCGCATCCAGAGGCCTGGATGACCGCGGTCCACCCTGAGGACCGGGAGGCTGCCTCGAGGGCCTTTGGGGAAGCGATTCGCGCGGGACGGAGTTTTGCGATTGAAACCCGCTCTCTCCGAGCTCAGGACGGGACCTATCGCTGGCATCTGCAGCAGGCCGTCGCTTTGCGCGATGCGGAAGGAAGGGTTCTCAAGTTCGTCGGTACGACAACCGATATCGACGATCAGAAGCGCACCGAGGAAGCATTGCGCCAAGCTCAGAGCGATCTTGCACGCATCAACCGGGTAACCACTATGGGAGAGTTAACGGCATCGCTGGCCCATGAAATTTGTCAGCCGATCAGTGGTGCAATCACCAACGCGAACATCTGCCTGCGAAAGCTCGCGCACGATCAACCCGATCTCGATGAAGTACGCGCGGCTGTCACTAGAATTGGCAGAGATGTAAAACGTGCTGCTGAGATCATCACCAGGATCCGCTCACAATTCGAGCGGGGCGCCCTGAGCCGGGAAGTTATCGATTTGAACGAGATCCATCGAGAAACGGTTGCCCTGCTGCGCGGCGAGGCCGTGCGACACAAGATATCGGTACGAATGGAACTGGCAGCCGACCTGCCTCGCATCGTTGGAGATCGAGTCCAATTGCAGCAGGTCGCGATGAATCTAATCCTCAACAGCATCGAAGCGATGAAAGACGTTGACGGAATACGAGAGCTGGTTATCAAGTCGAAACGAGTTGATAACCAGCACGTTCTTGTGTCGGTGAGTGATACCGGCATAGGACTTCCACCGGAGCTCGCGGAACAAATATTCGACCCGTTCTTTACAACCAAACCGCATGGCACAGGCATGGGACTTCGCATCAGCCGCTCCATTATTCAGTCGCATGGTGGGCACTTGTGGGCGGTAAATTCCCCGGGGCGCGGCGCAACCTTTCACTTGAACCTGCCCGCCACGGTACAGTCGACATTACGGCCACGGCAGCCACGGCAACCTCAATCAGTTGGACGTCATGCGGTCTCTCGGACTGCAACCATGCCTGGGTCATTGGCGCTGCATTAGGCGAGGGTGCGTTAGAGCGGATTCAGGGCAGGTCCTCAGTTGCCGGTTCGTTGATTTCGAGATTCGGCACCCGGCGTATAGACTGTTGTGGATCTTTGGAGGCACGACTATGTCCAACCGGGCTCTCACACTTTTATCACTTATGGTGGCGTTGAGAATCGCCGCTCTTGCCGCGGATCTTCCCGGCTCGAAGGACCCGCCGGGATTGAAGCGCTACGAGGGTAGCGAAATCATCGGCTACAGAGAGCCAAAGTTCGACGAATTCCTGCTGCCGATGGGTTCGCCTACATCGCAAGATCCTCCGAAATATGCAAAGAGCCTGAAGACCGAGGGCCTGGTTAGCAGGTACACCTATGTGGCTCCCGCGGGCAGAACTCCAACGGAACTTCTTCGCAACTACAAGCTCGAATTTCAGCGATTGGACCTGGTGACGCTTTACGAAAAAGGTGCGGACGACGCGGGCTGGTTTGGACCGACCCTGGGCCCGATAGCGGTGGAAGACAAGATTGGCGACATTCTGGCCTATAACCAGGCGCAAGAACGCGTCCTGGTCGGCAAATCGAAGGATGCTTCGCCTACGTACTACTACGTCTTTGTCACCTCCTATCGAGACGGAAATATGCCGGATCGCCTTCAGTCACGGGTGAAGAAGGATATTGCGCTTGCGGAGTTAGTGGTGGTAACTCCGCAGCAGATGGAACAGAAGATGGCGTTCGTGAATGCCGGAGAGATGTCGCGTTCGCTGGCGGATTCCGGCAAGATCGCACTGTACGGAATCTACTTCGATACAGACAAAGATTCCGTGCGGCCTGATTCGCAGGCCACCTTGCAGGAGATTGCGAAGCTGCTCACCGCCAATCGAGGCCTTAAAGTCTCGATAGTAGGGCATACGGACAATCAAGGAAAGCCGGACTACAACCTCGACCTGAGTCGCCGCAGAGCTGCTTCGGTGGTTCGCGAACTGACTTTGAAGTACGGTGTTGCGGCTGATCGGTTGAGTTCGTTTGGCTGCGGTTTCTACGCGCCCGTCGCATCGAACGATACTGAGGAGGGCAAAGCGAAGAACCGGCGCGTGGAGCTGGTCAAGTGGTAGCGTGCGGGCTTTCCTCGGCTCAACGATTGGGCTAGGTTGTTATATTCCTTACGCGTGTATTTTTGAACGTTCCGCTCCTTCACTCGCTGTGCCGTTTCGTCTAGTCTTCGTCAGGTGAGCGTCGACGAGGCAGTCTTACCGAAGGCTCGGATCCAGGTGGTTCACGGAACGGTTCCACAGAAATGGGCTGGTAACACACTTCCAGCACCGTCAGTCGTTCTGTGCCGCCGGGCGCTTGGAGAACTACGCTGTCACCCGCTGCCGACTTCATCAACGCGCGCCCCAGAGGGGACACATAACTAATGTGGTTGCGGTTGAGATCGACCTCGTCGGTGCCTACGATGCTCACCACTCGCTCCACTCCCGCGGCATTGGCATAGCGCACGGTCGCCCCGAAGAATGCCCTCGTCTCCGCCTGCCTCGCTCTCGGAGCTTCCGGGTCCACCACTTCCGCGGCTTCGATTCGCTTGGTGAGAAAACGAATCCGCCCATCGATCTGCCGCAGCCGCCGCTTGCCGTATTGGTAGTCGGCGTTTTCACTGCGATCGCCGTTGCCGGCGGCCCACGCCACCACCTCCGCTACGGCCGGGCGGTCCCTGGTGAGCAGAAACCGATGCTCATCTTTGAGGCGCTGCAGCCCGCTGGGCGTTATGTAGTTCTTGCCTTGCGTCGCGGGCTCGTCCGCTTGTGGTTTTCTCGTAGACCCTTTCCGCATTCCTATGTCCTCCCAGCGCGAATCCAGAGGATCCCCCAATGAATGAGGAGGAACGCCGATGGAAAACACGGTAGGTCGTCCACGTTCATGGCAGTTCATCCGCCGCCCTAGCTAATTTTTTCACGTTTTCCTGGTTCTTAGCGATCCTAGCCTTGATCTCGGACAGGGCCGGCTAAAGGCATGCTTGGGAGCATCCGTACTGCTTAGTGATGCGACTCCCCCGCTGAGACCCAGTTCCGGACGTACGGCGCGATATTGTTGTCGATGGCCCTGAACTCCTGCTGGGTCAATGGCAGACTGTGCCATCGTTGCAGCGCGTCCTTTGGCAGGTTATCCGCCGTCGCCGCGTCGCTCCCGTAAATCAACCGGTTGGTCCCGATCTGGCGAATGCGGGTTACCACCAGGTCGGCTTTGTCCTCCCACATACCAGGTATAGCGATCCCACACACGTCGAAATAGACATTTTTTATTCGAGGATCTTTTTGCTCGATTGCTTTTATAAATACTGAAAGGGCGGCGTCGGTGCCCGAGTCGTCGTAACCCCCACCCCCGGTCAGATGCGCGATCTGTACTACCACGTCCGGAGCCTCAGGGAGTAGCTGTGTCAGAAAGATGCGGGCCTCCTTTGCTCCGTAAGGCCGATGGTGATCGATGTTGGCGTGCATGTGCACCACGATCGCCATGTGATGCTCGTTGGCCGCACGGAAGACCCGCTGCACTCGCGCGAGGTGATCAGGATTGTCTACATTCACGTCGGAGTTGCCGAAGTGCAGCTTCAGTCCGGTGCGAAGGTTTGGGTCTTTCGCACAGCGTGCGATCTCCTGGAGTGCGTATGGACGGAGCGGATTGACGCTGCAAAAGCCAAGCAACCGATGCGGGTATTTGGCGACTTGAGCGCTGGTCCAGTTGTTTTCATCCATCACGTGCGCGTATTCATTGGGAACTGGCGCCTTATTTGGATTTGAGAAGCTGTACGCGACCGACAGAACTACAGCTCGGCTGATTCCGGCGGCATCGAGTTGTGCCACGAGGTAATCGGCGTCGATGCCCTTCGATCCTGGAGATGATCGTGCGCCCGCCTGCGGGCTGTATAGATGCTGGTGGTAATCGATGATCTCGGCCAACGAGTTCAGCGCGACGAACATGGCCAATGCCGCGACGATCGGCATGGATACCCGGAGTATCGAATCCAGGGCGGTGATTCTCCAGTTCATCACGAGGCAGCGTGCACGACTTCTTCAAGCCGCCTTTCCAGATAACGCCTCTCTGCGTCGTTGGTTACGAGCGTGAGCGCACGACGATAACTCATGACGGCGGCTCGAAAGCCTCCTGTTCTGCGCAGCAGCTCCGCCCGGGTGGCATGGAGCAAATGGAATCTTTCTAACTGGCCACCCGTGGCGATCTCCTCGATGAGATTAAGCGCCGCGGGCACCCCTTCGACCATCGCAACAGCCACGGCACGATTCAGCGAGACGACGGGAGAAGACTGAGCCCTCGCGAGCAGATCGTAGAGCCGGAGAATCTCGTGCCAATCTGTGTCCTGTGCGCGGGTTGCTTTGCAATGGGTGGCGGCGATTGCGGCCTGCAGTGCGTAGGGAGCCGGAGCTCCGGTTAAGGCTTCCCGGGCAAGAGCCAATCCTTCGCTGATCTGATCACGATTCCAGAGGCTGCGATCCTGATCTTCAAGCAGAATCAGGTCGCCCTCCGCGTTGTGGCGCGCTTTGCGTCGCGCATCGTGCAGAAGCATCAAGGCGAGCAGGCCGGTGACTTCCAGTGGGGTGTGGGGCTCCATGAGGCTTCTGAGGAGATGTCCCAGCCGGATAGCCTCGTCGCTCAGATCGATTCGGAGAAGAACGTCCCCTCGTGTGGCTGCGTATCCCTCGTTAAAGACCAGATAGACAGTCGTCAAAACCGCCTGCAATCGCGCCGGCATCTCCTTCAACGGCGGAACGATGTAGGGAACGCGTGCATCGCGAATCTTTCGCTTGGCTCGCAACAGCCGTTGTGCCATGGTGGCGTTCGGGACGAGGAATGCCCGGGCAATCTCGTCCGTATCCAGTCCGCAAAGAGTTTGCAGTGTGAGGGCGATCTGCGCCTCCGGAGCCAGCGCAGGGTGGCAACAGGTAAAGATCAGTCGAAGCCGGTCGTCCGGGATATCGTCGTTGCTGTAATCGGGCTCATCGGCAATGGGGGAAAGGCCACCCACCTCAGCGAGTTTCTCGGCGTAGCGTCTCTGCCGGCGAATTCGGTCGACGGCTTTGTGCCGGGCGGTCTGAATAAGCCAGGCGGCAGGCATCTGAGGTATACCGCAAGTCTCCCATTGGTCGACCGCCGCCGTGAAGGCCTCCTGCGCGCATTCCTCAGCCAAGTCAAAATCACCGAGAAGCTTAATCAAGGTTGCGACAATCCGGCCCCAGTGGGACCGATACGCATCCTCAATCGCTGCAGAGACGGCAACAAACATGGTTTATCTTACAATCTTCACGTTCGGCCTGTCGATTTAGGGAGTCGCCGTCCGACTCGTTCTTAGGAGGGTTTCGATGCAATACATGTTCCTCATTTATATCGATGAAAACTCACTTACCGAAGAGCAATGGGCGGAATGCTATCGGGAATCTGCCGCTTACGCGATGGAACTTCACGCCAGCGGAAAGCGGGTGCTGGTTTCGCCACTGCAACCTACGTCCACCGCTACGAGTGTTCGCACCCGGGAGGGCAAGAGCATCCTGACCGATGGCCCCTTTGCGGAAACCCGCGAACAGTTGGGGGGATTCTTTCTCCTCGATGCGGATAACCTCGACGAGGCCATCGAAATCGCCGGCAAAATTCCCGCGGGGCGCTGGGGCACAGTGGAAATACGGCCCCTTGTCGAGATTCCTGGTCTTCCGCAAAATTAATTTCCCAGAGTTGTCGTTTTTCGCGTGCGCCATTCGACTTATTCAGTACATCCCCCCAATGGGGAACTCATAGGACCCGCTCGATGGTCTTCCCGATGGGATGCATTTTCATCCACGAAGCGCCCAGGTGCGCGCTTTTTTTCGGAGGCATAGGTCATGGAAACATTTACGGTGATGGCGGAATCCGCGAATAAGCGCACGGTACGCACGCTCTGGCTCCTGGGTCCGCTGCTCGCACTTTGGGTGATGGGTCAAAACGCAGTCTTTGCGCAGAGCACGACAAGCGGCGGCATCAATGGCACGGTCGTGGACTCGTCCGGAGCCGCCGTCCCTGGGGCCACCATAACCATCACCGATTTGGCGACGAGAGAGCAGCGTGTGCTGACATCGAATGCAGAAGGCCGCTTCACGGTCCCATTCCTGAAGCCCGACAATTTTGAGATTGTGGCAACGGCTGGGGGCCTGCAGGCGACCAAAACGACGGTGCAGGTTTTGACGGGGCAGCAGTCAGCCGTGAATCTGTCCTTAGCTCTGAATGCGACCACCGAGACGGTGGAGGTCAACGCGAACAACGCGCAATTGATCGATACCCAGTCCTCGAACACGACCACTACATTTACCACCGAACAATTCCAAAACCTGCCGGCGCCCGGCGGCGACATCACTACCATCGCGTACACGGTGCCCGGAGTGGTGGTGGGCGCCGGTACGCAGGGCTTCGGTGCTATTGTTTCCGACGGACTTCCTGGTCTTTCGAATCTGGTCGTCATCAACGGCGCCGACTATTCCGTTTCGCTTTACAACATCGCCAATTCCGGCTCTTCGAACCTGACGCTTGGCCAGCAGGAGATTGCCCAGGCAGCCGTGGTGCAGAATGGCTACAGCACCCAGTATGGACGCCAGGCGGGCATTATCGAAACTTACGCTACGAAATCCGGAGCCAACCGGGTGCATGGCCTGGCCCAATGGAATTACAACAGCGATGGCCTGAACGCGAATGACTTCTTCAACAATCAATCGGGCATACCTCGTTCCAAGGCTGTATCCAATCAATACGCCGCCCAGATCGGCGGACCCATTAAGCGAAACAAACTGTTCTTTTTTGCCGACACGGAAGGGATTCGCTACGTTCAACCCAGCACCGGCTTTGTCAATTTGCCGTCGAAGGCCATGCAGGCTAGTATTTTAGCCAATCCGAGCCTGTCCGCCGGCAGCAAAGCTTTGTATGGTTCGATGTTTGCCGGAACGAATGCATCGCCCGCCTACGCGGCGTCGGTTCCGGTGGTCACAGGCGCCGGATCGCAGCAGGATAGCTCGGGGACCTACGGCTGCGGCAGCCTTGCCGGGACACCGGACTACGCGACCGGTGGAAGACTGGGCACGAGCGCCAATGAAAGCTGCATCAACTCGGCTTTCGTGAATGCCGGAGCACTTAACCGGGAGTGGCTGGCAGCAGGACGGCTGGATTGGAATATCAGTGACAAACACAGTATCTTCTTTCGCGTAACGGACGATCAGGGCGCACAGCCCTCCTTCGTGAGTCTGATTAATCCGGCTTGGGATATGGTCAGCATCCAGCCCAATTACACTGGACAACTTAACGACGTATATAGCTTCCGCCCGAACCTGACCAATCAATTTATTTTGTCCTCGCTGTACACTGCCGGGGTTTTTGGACCGGCAAATCTACCGGCGGCACTCGCAGCCTCCCCTACGGAATTTAACGAAAGCAACGACGGTGGAACCAATTCACTGGCGGGTGTTGGACAGTTCTCCTTTTTCGCGGACGCCACTGCGTTGGGAGCGGTGTGGGACGACTTTCCGGGTGGAACCAACACTTCGCAATACCAAATCGTCGACGGCGTCTCCTGGGTAAAAGCAAACCATAGTTTTAAATTCGGCTTCGACTTCAAGAGGTATAACTTCACGGACGTCAGCCTGCAGACATCTGCTTATGGCGGCTTCTATAGCTTTGGAAGTATCGCGGACCTGGCTGGAGGTTCCCTGCCCGGAGGCACCGGTTCTACCTTTACGCAGGGCTTTCCGCGTTTCGCCAACATTCACAGCGCCGTCTATAACCTTGGAATTTATGCCCAGGACGAGTGGCGGGTCACCCCGAAGCTGGTCTTCGACTACGGCATCCGGATCGATCGCAACGGCAATCCCATTTGCCACGATGGTTGCTATGTGCAATATCTCGGAGGGTTCCCTAGCGCTTCGACAACTCTGGGCACGCCCTACAATACAACCCTTTCCGCGGGCCACGACAGCTTCGCCCCGGCGATAGAGAAGGCAGTGGTGCAACCGCGCGTGGGGTTTAATTTGGACCTTCGCGGGGATGGAAAAACCGTGCTGCGCGGCGGCGTCGGATTGTTTTCTGACAGCTTTCCAGGCCTTATCCTTGAACAAACCTTCCTTTCGTTTCCCAACCGTTATTTTGCGGCGGTGAATTCGGGAACCGTCGCGCAGGGGACAGGCAGTGCACAAGCGGTCGCAGCCGGTTCGGCCGGTGCTGTGCTGAACGGATTTTCGCAGGGGGCCACGTACAACCAGATTTCGGCGGCCCTGGCGACGCAGGGGATAACCTTCTCACCTCCGAACTTTGTGACCACTCCGCATACCTTCCGTGGTGCGCGGTACACGGAATTCAGCTTGCAACTGCAGCGGCAGGTCACTCCAAACGACGCTTTGATTATTTCTTTCGCCGGCAACCACGGCTATAACCTTTTCATCGCCAACGACCACCTGAATCAGAATGTAGGCACCTCGCTCTACGGCAGTTATGGAAACGGAACCTTTGATAGTGTCCCGATCAATTCGCCGGATCCGCGCTTCGGAGATGTGCGCGGTTTCACCAACAATGCGATCTCTAACTACCAGGGGGTCTCTTTCCAATACAAGCATTTTGACCGGCGAGGCCTGACGACTAACGTTTCGTACACCTACGCTCATTCATTGGATGACATCTCGAATGGAGGCAATTCGCAGTTGCCTTATAACGGCAACACATCGGTTCCCTTTCAGATCACACCCGGTCTCCCGTCCAGACTGATGTATTCCAACTCTGACTACGACATCCGCAACAACTTTCTTGTGGATCTGGTCTATGTGGAGCCATTACGTTTTGGCAACAAGTTCGTTTCGGTTGCCGCTGCGGGGTGGACGGTAGGGAGTAAAGCATACTGGCGTTCGGGACAACCCTTCAGCGTGGTGAATGTCAATGCAGAGTCGGCTCTAGGGTCCAACGGAACGGGGGGAGCCTCCACGGTGCTTGCCCAGGTGCTGAATAACAATTTCAATCACAAATGCAACTCCTATGCGAATCCCTGCTTCCAGGGTTCCGGAATCTTCAATGGTCAGGGTGTTACCGCCAACGATTCCGGGACGGTCGTGCCCGTCGGACCCGGGCCTTATCCACAAACAAGCTTTGGCAACGTTCCGCGCAATGCTTTCTATGGCCCACATTATGCGGATGTCGACCTCAGTGTTTACAAGGATGTCGTCAAACATGAAACGATGACTTTCCAGGTCGGCGCGCAGGCCTATAACGCATTCAACCATGTGAACTTCGCCGCGCCGGCAGGCAATGCGTCCAACCTGAGCACCCTGGGCCATATTTCGACGGATGTGAACGCACCCACGAGTCCCTACGGCTCAAGTCAGGAGTCGACGGTTTCGGGCCGTGTGCTGGTGGTGCAGGGACGTTTCCTCTTTTAATTGTGCGACGGAGGTTATTGCGTGATGGAGAGCTCGAAGTATCTGGCGATCGCAGCGACGGTGATGGTTGTCTTGTCGGGCGTAGCGTGGCACGCACCGGATCGGGAGCAGAGGGCTTCTTATCCGGCCATGGCTCCTCTCAATCAGTATTTGAGCGCGGACGAGAAATCTGAAATTGCGTTGGCGCGCAGTGCTGCTCCGCCATCCATTGCTGCCGGAGCCGAAGTGATGGTGTTGGGACGGGACGGCTATTCGACCGCAGTCAAGGGCACGAACGGATTTGTCTGCGTAGTGGAGCGATCATGGGCGAACGCCTCGGATGATGGGCAGTTCTGGAACCCCAAAGTCCGTGCCCCCACCTGCTTTAATCCGCCGGCCGCAAGGACTTTCCTACCGATCTTTCTGCTGAAGAGCAAACTGGTGATGGCCGGCAAATCGAAGGCAGAGATCGGGGCCTCGACCAAATCGGCGCTCGATAAGAAGGAAGTGCCCCCGCTGGAGCCGGCGGCGATGTGCTACATGATGTCGAAGCAGCAGTACTTAAGCGACCGTGACAGCGCCTGGCATCCACATCTGATGTTTGTTGTTCCGGGTAACGCGGTGAAGACCTGGGGGGCCGATATGCCGGGGTCGCCGGTTATCGCAGCGAGCGACCCTGAGGAACGAGTGTCCATTGCTTTCGTAGTGGTGGGCCACTGGTCCGACGGGACGCAGGCGCCGCAGATGATCCCCTGACCTGTTCTGGGGTTGGAGTTTTTATTCCGGCTTGTCCATTTCTGAATTATCTCCCGTCGCGTCGGCCGGTTATGACGTACAAAGGTTCTGCAGACGGCAGATGATCTGCCACGTCATGGATATCCGCCAAATCGCCCGTTGTTACTTCGGAGAATCCTGCGATTCGCAGGAGGTCGGCCGCCAGCTCTACACGCTCCCAGCTCATGGCCGGAAGCGACTCGCGCATCCAGTCCATGTAATGTTGCTTGAAAAGATCAGGCTCCTCCTGCTTCGACTGTGCGAACCAGAATCCATCGATCACCACAACGCGACCGTTTGGCCGTAAAAGCCGCTCTGCCTCAAAGGGAAACAGCAAGTCCCTACGCTCGGGATGACAAAGGGAGGGCGGTGTTTCCAGCCGGCTGTGGTTTGTGGGATGGAGAGAACAGCAGGTCCCTCGGCTTCGCTCCGGATGACAAAGGGAAGCCGGTGTTTCCAGTCCGCAGTGGTTTGTAGGGTGGAGAGAACAGCAGATCCCTCGGCTTCGCTCCTAATGAACAACCGTACCCTGGACCGAGCAAAAGCGGTGGATGGGCTTGCGCCCGGCTTTTTCGGCCCACGTTAGCTAGCGCGAATATGGGGCACCCGTCGAGTCCGCGGTGGCCCCGTACTGTTCATTGCTCCCTTAACTTACCGCAGGCAAGTCGGCTCCTCGGGATGACAAAGGGGTCGGCGCTTCCATGCAAGGTCAGTCGGTGGGAGGGAGGGACCTGCAGTTCTGCCGATCCCACAGCCGATGTTGCATGAGAGCAGGTAGTTGTCCTATTTTTTCAGAGTGGATGACCCAGGAATTCCGAAGCGAGATGTGGGTCACTCTTGGTCCGCGGGTCAGGACAGATCCCAAAAGCCGGGGCTAGGCTAGAACCTTTCGCAGATAGGTGAAGCTGGCGCGGAGGCTGTCGACCGGCGAGCCCTGGATACGGTCCTGCTCAATGAAGTAGTGCTCGATTTCGAGCTTTTCGGCGATCGCGAGAATCGGAGGCCAGTGGATGCCTCCGGTTCCGACCTCGGTGAAGTGCGACGAACTCTCGCTCATATCGTAGGACTGCGGAAAGCCCGGCTTGCGGTCTTTAATGTGTAGCATGCGCACACGATGGCCTAGCCGTTTTAGCATCTGCTCTGGATCGTAGCCCGCTTGAGTTATCCAATAGCAGTCCATCTCCAGATACACCAGCCCTGGATCGGTCTCTTTCAAGAGGATGTCGTAACCCGTAACGCCATCGAACTTGCGGAATTCGTAGTCGTGGTTGTGAAAGGCAAATTGCATGCCCATGCCGTTCACACGTTTGGCCCAGTCATTAAACTGCGTGGCCGCGGTGCGAAAGCCTTCCGCCGACATCCACTGCGACTTCGGCAGCATGGGGCAGACCACCCACTTCAGGCCCAGCGCCTTCGCATAGTCCATCTGGCCCGCGAAATTCGACGTCAGATCGGCATATTCAAAGTGGCCGCTCGAGACCGTCAGACCGGCGTCAGTAATGTCTTTGCGCAGTTGTTCAGCCGGAATGGTGAAGGCGGCATGCCAGGGCTCAACCTCCTGAAAGCCGATCGCCGAAATCTGGTGCAGGTTACTCACCAGCTCCGCCTGGTCGACCTGATGTTTGACCAGCGTTGAAAGTTGAAGCCCGATCGGAAAACGCCTGCCAGTTTTCGACCAGACGGATTGCGTCAGCAAGGAGAATGCCGCCGCTGTCGTTGATAATTGCAGGAAACTGCGTCGATTCATCGCAACCTTACTCCTTATGACGCGTGATTGTGAACGTAGAGGCTCTCATTACTCGCTGCGCAAGGCGTCGACGGGCTCCGATCGGGCTATGCGCCTTGCGGGCAAATAGGCCGCCAGTAGCGTCATCGCTGCGATGACTATGGAAATGGATGCGAAGACAGCGATATCGCCGGGATTGACACCATAGAGGAGATTGGCGACGACGCGAGCGAGTCCAGCGGCCATCAGGATGCCGATGGCCAAGCCAATGCCAAGTAGGATGGCGGCATAGCGGAGAAAGAGCCGGACGACATTTTCCCGTGTAGCCCCCATGGTCAGGCGCACGCCAATTTCGCGGCGGCGTTCTCCCACAAGATTGGCCATCACACCGAACATGCCAATACATGTCAGCAGCAAGGCAATCGCAGCATTCACCAACAGCATGGCAGTGGCCTGACTGAGGCCTACCAGGCCTTCACGGATGTACTCGGCATAAGATTGCATCGCGTCCAGGGGCATCGCGGGGTCGAGAGCCCAAAGGGCGTGGCGTATCGCCGGCGCGACCACAAGCGGATCACCTTCCGTAAGGACCAGATACTTTGCGCCTGCAGGAGGTAGCTGCGCTGCATTCAGGTATATGGTTGGCACGGGCGCGTCATCCGTCCACTGGTATCGGACCTCGTCCACGACGCCAATGATTGTAATTTCCTGCCCCTCCTGTTCCTTTGCGTGGCCAAGTCTCAGTTTGTGGCCGAGAGCATCGGTACCTGGAATATAGCGGGCTGCGAAGTTACGGCTCACAAGGGCGACCAGGGTCGCGTCGAGCGTGTCAGAGCCAGTGAAGGTACGACCTTCGAGGAGTGGCACGTGCAGGGTGTTGAAGTACCCCGCGCTGACGGCAAGACGGGCGGCAGTTTGGATCTGGCCTGGAATGATTGGATGGTTGTCGACGCGAAAGCTGTCGTTCCACGTGCCCTCATTGCCCTCCGGGAGAGCTGTCGTGATTACCGCCGCCCGCACACCCGGCAACGATCGAATTTTAGCAAGGCTCTCGTCATACCACGCGGCCTGCTTCCGTGGTGTTCCATAGTGTTGTTCAGGTAAGTCGACGTTGAAAGTCAGTACCCGGCTTGGCCCGTATGCATCGGAGCGATGAAACATGGCGTCAAGCCCCTTGGCCATGAGAGCCGCGCCGATGACAAGAGCTACGGCAAATGCGATCTGCGCAACAATGAAGATATTTCGCAGCCGGTGCGTTCGCCTGGAACCGGTCGCGGTGCGGCTTCCGGCTTTTAGTTGATTCACAATATCGAGACGGAGTGATTCAAAAGCGGGCGCGATGCCAGAGACAACTCCTGCGACAACGGCCAAAATCAGCGACACACTCAGCACCCTGCCATTCAACGAGATGTGGTTCCACCCGGCAACGTATCGAGCTATCAACGGCGGCATATGCGCGATCAATAGTGCCAAGTCAACCCTGGCGAGTACCAGGCCGCCCGCCGCCCCGGCCAGCCCAAGTAGAACGCTTTCTATCAGCAATTGCCGTAACAGGCGTGATCGCTGGGCCCCGAGCGCGCTGCGCACCGCCATCTCATTGCGCCGGCCAAGACCCCGAGCGAATTGGAGATTGGCGAGGTTTGCGCAGACGATCAGCAGGACGAAAACGGTTGCAGCCATAATCATGCGCATATATAGCGGCGTAAGCGAGCCGTTTATGTTGTCGAGCAACGGTGTCACGCTGACGAGCCAGCCCAGGTCCGTCGCTGGATGGAGTTTTGTCAGACGCGTAGTGATGGCATCCATCTCTGCCTGTGCCGATTGCAGGGTCACGCCCCGCTTGAGGCGGCCAATCACAAAATAACTGTGGCCGGCGCGGTCATTCTTTTGCTGCGGGGTTGCGGCGAGCGGCAGAAACAACTCAGCTTGGGATGGGTAGCCGGAGTTTCTTGGCAGGACGCCAATCACGGCAGTCGCACGGCCATTGAGTTCCAGGCGTTGACCTACGACATCCGGTGCGCCCCCGAGATGTCGCTGCCAGAATCCGTAACTGAGCACCACTGCACTCTCCCGGCCGGGTTGAGTCTCTTCCGGGCTAAAGAGACGGCCCATCAGGGGCTGGATGCGTAAGAGGTGAAAGAAGTTGAAGGAGACATCTGTCGCGTCGACGCGGGTTGCGTCCCCCGAGCCGGTAAGCGTGACAGACCAGTTGGACCGGATGGCCAGTTCCTCAAACGAGTGGCTTTGGCGTACCCAATCTTCGTATTTGCCGATTGCGGTTGCAGGGTAGTCGCCGGTGCGGTTCTGTGAATCGTACACGGTGACGACGCGGTTCATGTCGGGGACGGCCAGCGGGCGCAGCACGATCGCATCCATCACGCTGAAGATCGCGGTATTCGCGCCGATGCCGATGGCCAATATGAGCAGCGAGGTAACCGTGAAGGCTGGAGTTTTCCGTAACCGCCGGATTGCAAATTTCAGATCCCTGAACATGAATCGGCTCCGCGGTATATCTATCCTGTCAGAGTTGCATGCGAAGGGCCACCTTGCGAATCTACGAGTCGGCTTTGATTCGTCGGGGCCGACTTTGGGTATGGTCTCCTTGCTGTCCGTTTGTGGCCACGGTTGTCCGGAAGAGAACATCGAATCGAGCAGCACAAGTTCGGGATTACAGCCGTGGAATCCCACATCCTCTATTGCTTTTCCCTGTGGTTTTAGTTTTGTCTTCCCTATGGTCTCGGATGACGCGCGGCTACCAGACGGGTGCTACGCAGTACAGTTGCACTTAACATCGAAGAGCGGCGGTGACAATTTTTTTGTCTATGAGATCGCTTGGCTTTCGGTTACACTCCCAGAAATTCGCTGGGTCGGAACGACCGAGTAAAGTCGACATGCGTCTTGTTTGTGTGAAACACGTCTACTAGCTCAACTCTAACCGTTCCCGAAATCGGCCCCGCATCCCCAGGCATTCAAGTAGCCCATTCAGGCCACGAATAACCAGGTCCCGGAAAACAAGTTGCGCGCTGAGGGAGGCGATCGGTTTCGATTCCCTCATAGGCTTTTCAGTTTGACGGTCCAGAGAGGAGCTCGCTAAGGGCTTATGATAAACAGGCTTTCGAGAGGTATCGTCGGTTGCGTTGTATTAGCGGTTGCCTTGCATCTGGCCCAGCTTCCGCTGCGTGCCCAAGGGACTCTCGGAACGTTGAACGGTACGGTGCTGGACTCATCGGGGGCCGCGATTCCAGGCGCTACGGTGATGATACGCAGTGCCCAGACTGACCTGCAGCGGACCACGCTCTCCCAGCAGAACGGCTTCTTCCAACTCTTCAATCTTCCCATCGGCACCTATACCGTGAGGGTCACTCATGAGGGCTTCGATACCACCGAACTGACTGCCATCGCGGTGCAGGAGGCGCGCGCGACCACCGTCGAGGTCGCATTGAAGGTAGGTCAAACATCTACCTCGGTCACGGTGTCGGCGACTCCGCTGCTGAACGCTACCGACGCGACCAACGGCTACACCCTAGACACGCAGCAGATAGGTATTACGCCTCTGGCGACGGGCAGCTTCACGCAACTTGCGACTCTCTCGCCCGGCGTGAATGCGGAGCTGCTCAGTGGCCTCGACAGCAATGCCGGATTGGGCAACCAGCCTATCTGGGCCAACGGCCAACGCGATACTTCCAATACGTTTTCGGTGAATGGAGTCGACGTCACGAATCTCTTCAACGGCAAGACTTCCAGCGGAATGAGTTCGCAGCGATACAACTTCAACATCGGCGGCGGCAGCACTTCCAGTTCCTCTTCCGCGGGCGCCGCGTCGATTGGCGGAGCCTCGCAGACCGGAACGTCGGTCTACGGTTCTACGGGCAATAGCCTGCCCTCGCCCCCTCCGCAGTTTCTGCAGGAGCTTCGCGTCAATACGTCTATGTACGACGCTCAGCAGGGCGCTACCAGCGGCGCCCAGATTGACGCCAATACCGCCACCGGCACCAATGCCTGGCATGGCCAGCTCTACGGGACTTTTGCAAATAATTCTTTGAACGCCGCACCTTACTTTTTCAATCAGCAATATCAGTTGAGCAAGATTGGAGTAGGCGCCTTTCCCGAGTCTCTTGCTAATCCTGAACTGCGCCGCTGGACCTCGGGCGCCACTTTGGGTGGGCCGATTCTAAGGGACAAGTTGTTCTTCTTTATCGCCTACCAGCGTCTCTACAGCTCTGACCAATCTACCGGTTCGTCGCAGCTTAACGTGCCGAGGGGCCTTACCGATGACCGCTCGGCCGCAGGTCTGACGAGTGCCGCTGAGAGCTGGGCGGCCAACGGCTCTACCTTTTCCTCCGCGAGCATTTCGCCCATCGCTTCGGCGCTGCTCAACGCCAAGCTATCCAACGGGCAATATCTGATTCCCTCAGCCCAGGAGACGGGACCGTATCAGTACAGCGTGCCTAATGTGACCCTGATCGGCACTTCAAGGATGACGGGCGACCAGGCCGTCGCGGCCATCGATGACAACGTCAGCGCCACCGACCATATTTCCGTGAAGTACTACTATCAGACCGACCCGGTGAGCAAGCCGTATGGCTTTGCCCAGACAGGCGGCTTTCCTCTTACGCAGGCCAATGGTTCCCAGGTAGCCGCGATCGATAACACGATTTCCATTGGCTCCCATTTCAACTGGGAACAGCGCCTGGGCTTTGCGCGCATGGGCTCCTACAGCCGCTACACGCAGACGGTCAGCAGTGCTGGTGGGGATTCGACTTTTGGAGTTGGGTCCGGATCGCCTGGCTATGCCCCAGGTTTGCCCGGGCTGCTGCTGTCGGAATTCGGCGCCAATACAACCGCGTCGCCGTCGCTCAAGGTAGGGCCGTATAGCTCATTCGCGAACACCGGGTTCTATCAAAACCGCGTGAATCCCTCGACGAATGTGATCTTCACTCTGGGCAAACATACCATCACTGCCGGCGGCGGCTACAGTTACACCCAATTGAATATCACCAATAACCGTACCGGCATCGCCCAGGTGAAGACCAAGAACTTTGAGACCTTCCTCGAGGGTCAGGTCAATAGCTCGAACGTGCTGGAGACGATTGATCCTAAAACCGGGCGGAACAATGCAGATCGCTATTACCGCTCGAATGAGATTTCCGGGTACGTCCAGGATAAATGGGAGGCTGAGCCAGGCCTGCACATCACCGCCGGCATCCGTTACGACTATCACGGTGGTTTGACGGAAAAGTACGGCAACATGTTCAACTTTGACCCGAGCACGTACAGCGTAACCGGCAACACCAGCAGTGGCTTCACGGTCGCCAATGCAGGTTTTGTGGTCGCCCACAATAACAAGTTCTTTCCCACCTCGGGTGTCAGCAATTCCACATTGACCGGTCGCCAGTGGGGCATCTCGCCACGGGTGGGCTTCGCCTGGTCGCCATCGTGGGACCACGACAAGATCGTTTTTCGCGGCAGCGGCGGTATGTATTTCGATCGCGGCGAGCTGTTCAGCTATCTTTCTCAGCCCGCCGGCAGCGGCAACGGCGGCCCTTTTGGAGTTACGGAATCCGCGCCTTTGGCAAATTACGTGGTGGGGAATGGCAAAACCCTGGCAAACCCACTGGGCACCGCATTGACTTCCGCGAGCTACATTCCGCCCAGCGCCAATCCGAGCACCATCACCGCTGCTTTGCAGACGCAACTGAACATCATGACCGGGAATAGCGCGCATTACGGCAAGAATTGCGGGGCGGTCGACAACCAGGAGGGTTATACGGACTGCACGGCGACGCTGAACTTCGGCGCGTATGACAAGAAAAATGTATTGCCGTACACCATCAACTTCAGCTTTAACATGCAATGGCAGCCGTCGAACGACGTCGCCATTACAATCGGCTACACCGGCAATCGCGGCCGTCATGCGGTCGTTCCGATTCCGTTCAACGAGCCGGGTATCGCCACACCGACCAGCCCGATCAACGGAGAGCAGTACACCTACGGCTTCCAGGTTCTCAACCAGAACTCCTTCAATGGATACGATTACAACGCCATCGCCAACGAACCTTGGAACACTGCCGATGGCGGCAACACGGACTTTCGTGTCCCCTATGTTGGTTATAGTCCGAATGCCGCGCTTTTTCGTACGGTGGGCGTTTCCGCTTATGATGCTCTCGAGACCCACCTGGAGAAGCGCTTGTCGCATAACTTCCAGGTGGGCTCCAGTTACACCTTCAGCCATACCCACGACGAGCAGAGCGATATCGGCCTCTTCTTTACCGGCGACAACCCCAATCATCTGCGGGATTCGTATGCGCTGGCTGACTTCGACCGCACCAACGTGTTCACTGCCAACTTTCTGTTGGCGGTTCCGAACGTGGCCCGGCCGCATTCCTTGCTCTCGTATGCGGCCAACGATTGGAATCTGACCGGGATCGGTGTGCTGCAGAGCGGCGAACCCTATTCACTCTATGAGTTCTACGGCGCGGTGGGCAGTGTTTACTTCGGCGACTATCCAACACTGATGAACCCGGTGCTCCCGATCAAAGATGCGAAGAATCCGAATAGGGCCCTGACCGGCAACTCGGGCGCCGTACGCGCGGGAGGCAGCTACGTTCCGGCGATCGATCCTACGGAGATCGCGATCAACTATCTGTCTCCGGGGCAGAAAGGAATTCCGGTTTCCACGGGTAGTGACCCTCAGGACATCTACGAAACAGACTTCGCCCCTGGAGAGCGCAACCTCTTCCGGCAGGCGCCGCAAAAGAGACTCGACATCTCATTTCGCAAGAGCTTCCGACCCAGTGAGCGGCTTAGCCTGCAGTATTGCTTCAATATTTTCAATGTGACGAACACTACGAGTTTGGATGTGCCGCAGAACCAGAGCCAGATTCGCCAGAACTCTGCTTGCTCCAATACTGCGATTGCTAAGGGAGACAATTGCTCTCCGGGTGCCGACTACTACGTCAATTACGGGCAGATCGTTACCAGCAGTAATCCGCTGGACCAGCAGTCGACGAAGACGAACCTGGACCAACTGCCCTATCACAACGGGACGGGAAGGACGACGAGTATACCGACGGTTCTTCCCACCGGCACTCTCTCGTGCGCTTCGGCGACCATTGCTGGAGGGTGCCCAAATAACGGAGCGAACTTTGGCTCGGTCACCGGCACCATCGGCGGGGCTCGCGCTGTCACGATGGGTCTGAATATTGTGTTCTGACAGTCGACGACTTGGACTGGAACTGACCGCTAGTGTCCTGTCCCTGAAGTTCATCGGAAAATTGGACACGTCGAAGAACGTCCTCAGGGGCTGTAGAGGGTGTGTGGAAAGACACCCTCTACAGCCCATCATGTTCCGAGCATTTAGGGCACGACTAAAAAGACGGCTGAAAATTGCCTAAGGTAGCCTCCTGGGCGCCTTTCAGCCGTCCCTACGGGACTGGATCATGTTTTCGAATTTACGCGTCCTGGGCTAAGTTCAACTACTCTCAAGCGTCCCTCCGGGACTTCCGTGGCATTTTTCCGCAGCCTCGGAAGTGCCCTGATACAAAGCCAAAGAAACTTTTTCAATGGACTTCAGAGACAGGACACTAGGGCGTAGTTGTAAAGTGGACAGCATTGATGGTCGTCGAACTGCCACCTATAAAGACGGTGTAGTCAGCCGGCTCGACAACCCGTTGAACCTCGGCATTGTAAAACGAAAGTTCTTCAAAGCCTAGAGGAAAATGGACCGCTTGCGATTGGCCTGGGTCGAGCGTAATGCGAGCAAAGCCCTTGAGATTGCGCACAGGCTGCTCGGTGCTGGCGCCTCGAATATTGACATAGCACTGAACGATCTCCGTGGCGCGGCGCTTCCCCGTGTTGGTGACTGTGGCGGTTGCAATCACCGGCTGAATCTTTCGATCGTGCATCAGCGAGGCTGAGCTAACGGATTGCGTCGAAAGCGAAACGCCGGAGTAACCGAACGTCGAGTAGGTAAGACCGTGACCGAAGGGAAAGAGCGCGTCATTCGGTACGTCGAGATAACGCGACACATACTTCATCTCCACGTAGCCAGGATGAGCCGGGTCAGCGTGCTGAATGGGACGGCCGGTAGGGAGTTGATTGTAGTAGAGCGGCTCCTGCCCGACAGCGCGGGGGAAACTCATGGTTAGCTTGCCGCTCGGAGCTACGTCTCCAAACAAGGTGCCGGCGATGGCAGGTCCAGTCTCGACCCCCGGGAACCAGACCTCCATAATTGCCGGCACATGCTGAGCGGCCCAGTTGAGCACCAGCGGCCGGCCGGAGAAAACGAGCAAGATGACAGGCTTGCCGGTTGCGACCACCGCCTCAAGCAACTGCTGTTGGTTCCCCGGCAAATCCAGATGAGCACGCGACGCGGCTTCGCCACTCATGTCGCTCGACTCGCCGAGGGCGAGGATGGCGACATCGGAATTATGTGCTGCCGCAACGGCTGCGGCGAACCCGGAATCAGACGTACCGGAGATCTCCGTTCCCTTCTCGTACGTAAGGGTGACGCCGGTTTGCTGCGCTCGCTCTACCATGGTTGCACGCAAGGTACGAACATCGCCGAAATTGTTCGCTCCCGACCAGGCGCCGACCATATCGCTGGCATCGTCTGCCAGCGGACCTATGAGCGCGATGCTCTTGGTAGCCGGGTTCAAAGGCAGGAGCGCATTTTGGGACACAGGATTGTTCTGCAGCAGCACCAAAGACTCCTCCGCCGCACGGCGGGCAAGTGGGCGATGCTCGGCAACTGCTCCCGTTACCTCCGGGCCTTCCGTAAAAGGGTGTTCGAAGAGACCAAGCGCGAACTTGACCCTCAGGACGCGGCGCACGGCTTCGTCCACCACAGCCATCGGTACGCGGCCCGACTTGACCAGAGCGGGGAGCTCGGCGTCGTAGTAGTGCGACATCATATCGATGTCGACGCCGGCCACCAAGGCCTTTTGGCTCGCCACAGCGGCATCGAGTGCGATGCCATGATGCGTGAGTTCCATGACAGCGGTGTAGTCGGAAACCACTGCGCCATCAAAGCCCCACTCCTTGCGTAGGACGGTTTGCAGCAGAAACGGATTGGCGGTCGCGGGCACACCATTCAGCGAGTTGAAGGAGGACATCACGGTGGCGGCGCCGGCTTCAACCGCTGCGTGATACGGCGGCAGGTAGACCTGGCGCAGCAGCAGTTCGCTCATGTCCGTGGTGTTGTACTCGCGGCCGGCCTCGACAGCACCGTAGGCGGCAAAATGCTTGACGGAGGCAGCGACGGAGCCCGCCTCCGAGAGGCTCTTTCCCTGATAGCCCCGGATATAGGCACGAGCGATGGCAGAGCCCAGGTAGGGGTCTTCTCCCGCACCTTCGGTGCATCGACCCCATCGTGCATCGCGCGCAATGTCAACCATGGGGGAATAGACCCAGTCGACGCCTGCCGTACGGGCCTCTATGGCAGCCATATGCGCGAGATCCGCGATCAAGCCGGGATCCCAACTGGAAGCCGTGGCCAGCGGAACAGGAAAAATGGTGCGGAAGCCATGGATGACGTCGGCTCCGAAAAGCAGGGGGATATGCAGGCGCGTACTGTCAACGGCAGCGTGCTGAAAATGGTTGGTGAGTCCTTGGCCGACCGTGTTGAGCATGGAGCCGAGTTCGCCCTTTTGGGCGAGGACGTAGCTGTCGACTCCCCCAGGCGCGGGCGGGTTCACGTTCAGAGCGGTGGTTGTGTTGCCGGGGGTGGGCGCGGGATGCGCTTCAGTTGCGCTGTACTGCACCAGCTGGCCTATTTTCTCGTCGAGCGTCATTCGCTTGAGCAGTTGGTCGACCTTGCGCTCGATCTGTGGGCTGGCAAACTGCAGATTGGAAGGGGGGACGTGCGACACCTGGGCGAGAGCCGGGCAGAGTGCCACACTGAAAGAGAGCGCGGCGACGAGAGACGTTCGACAGTAGGTCATACGCAACCCCTAGGGTATACGATGCTGCCGGCGAAAGAATCCCTCCCACATCCCCGCAAAAAGCGCGGTGAAACCCCTCAGCGGCTTGCGGCTAGTTCGACGGGCAGATGTCAGTGCCTATCGAGCAGAGGCCCGGTCAACTGCTTCGCCTTACCGCCGTCCGACGGCAGCGAATACAACTTCCCTGCAGATCCATTATCAGTGTCTTTCCATCCGGGGACAGAGCTACCGCCATGTCTGTCCGTTCCGTCACAGTGATGATCTTGTGCAGGGTATGGGAGCCGGTGAAGCCGCGCTTCCCGAAGACTTCGCGGTGGCGGCTGAAAATGCGAAGAGCACGACGAAAACAGCAACGCGAAAGTGCATCGAGTTCAAAACCTCGTTAGGGTCGGTGTGGCAAAGCAGCCCTGTAGTTCAATCCGGAATGGAAGTCACTGCAGGACGATCTTTCCTGGGCCCGGCTGGAGCGGCGCAAGCTGCTTATATCCGCGTTGCTGATAAGCCGGTCCTCCAAGATCTGATCCTTCCGTCCTGTCTTGGTCTTTGCGTCCGCCACGGTTGCACACCTGGCAACGTTGATTGGTACCGAAGTAGTAGCCATGAATGCGCAGGTCATGTCCTTTCGAGCAGTGAGTACGGTCTTTCACCAGCGTTGGCTTCATCTCTTAGGATTCCCGCTTTCCTCAGTGGTGGCCTCGACTGCTTGCCACCGGCCCTCCGATATACCCGGACGCACCTGTGACAAAAAAATTCATAGAGGCCTTTCGCATGTTTGAGGGCGTTTGCATCCCCCTAGGGCGTCGAGCTCGAATACTTGGCACCGGCATCCAATTCTAAGCTCTCTGGACAGGATGTCGCTTCAGGGCTATGGCTGAGGATGATCAGCGAACAGGGAGTTCATGCGTCGAAAACCACTCAATGACCGTGCGCCTGCTCATCCAGCTACTGGATGTGAGCAATAGCAACGGCATTTAGCGGAAAACGACATTCAAGAAAGGTACCGGAGAGAACCCACGCCGTCAACTTTGCGCGGGTGTTTATCGGGCAACGACCTTTACGATCAGCGGATTACCTTGCAAAGATAATGGATCTATTCCTTCCACACGCGTGATCTTGCGCCCCTCATTGCTCATGCTGGTCACTTCGACGTCAACTTTGCCTGCCGCGGGCAGGCCGAAGTGCAATGGAAGCGCGCTCTGCGCATCATAGGCGCTCCCGGTGTCTACTTGTTGAGCGCCGAGGACCTTTCTTGTACCCGCAGAATAGACGCGAACTTCCGCACCTGCCTCTGAGTAGTGACCTTTGCTATCGAGCACGAGCACCGAAAGAGAATGATGCGCCTGCTCCGCGGGTAGCAGATTGCGATAGAGAGAAAGACGTCCTCCGGTTTCATGGTTAGCCAGGACCAGATCCACGGCGCCATCGCGGTCATAATCCGCCCATGCGATGGCATGGTCGGCATCGTTCTTCAGCATGTCGGCTGAGGTAGCGTCCGAAAAGCGATCTCCCTCATTGTGGAAAAGGTAATCGCGAATGTTCGGGTGACCGGAAAGATATCCGTCGGTATATAAGTCCAAGCGGCCATCATTGTCATAGTCACCCCACCCGGCGGAGACCAGGTGGCGGTTCACGGATACTCCCATTTGTGGAGCGACATCGGTGAATTTTCCGCCGCCGTCATTCCTCATGAGCCAACTGGGCCCGTAGTTGGCAAAATAGAGATCCAAACGCCCGTCGTTATTGTAGTCACCCACGGCAATACTCACGCTGCCGAGCTCTACACCGCGATTGCCGCCATCCATGCCGAGTTGCTTCGCAACCTCGGTAAAGTGGTCGCCGTCGTTGCGATAGACAACATTCGCTTTACCATTCTGATCAGCTTCGAACAGGTCGAGCTTTCCGTCTTCGTTGTAGTCCAGCCAGACCGCACCCACCGTACTTCGGGCGCCGGTGATCCCCATCTGCTTTGCGACCTCGGTAAAGTGATCGCCATCGTTGCGGTAAAGCTTGCTTTCCTTTTCGCGGAAGGCAAGAAACAAATCCATCTTTCCATCGTTGTTGAAGTCCACAAAGGTCGTCTGTCGGGTCTCACCCGAGTCTTCCACTCCCACTTTAGCCGCAACGTCGGTAAAGTGGCCGTGGCCGTCATTGTGATAAAGCCGGTTCGGCGTGCTGGCTGTGTAAGCAAAGCCAATGTATAAGTCGAGATTTCCGTCTCCATCAAAGTCGCCCCAGGCGGCGGAACGCACTTCATTGGAGTCGGTAATCCCCGCTTGCACTGAGACGTCGACGAAGCGCCCATGGTCGTTGCGGAAGAGTTTGACCATACCGCCGCGATAGCCGACGAAAAGGTCGGGCCAACCATCGTTGTCGTAGTCTCCCCAGGCAACGGCGATCGGATTCTGCTGCGAAAACAGATCTGTTTGTACCCGCTCGAAGGCCGCTCCGGCCGCCTTGCCCTCGCTCTCGGCTTCCGGGTATAGGGTCAGGCAGTCCTTCGCGACCTCCTCCACCTTCTTTTTGCTGAAAGCCAACGGGAAGAACTTGCCGTCTCCCCAAAGAGGGGCGAGGTCAGAAGAATGCGGATCGCCGGCCGCCGCGGAGTTGCCGGGAGTATTCAGCGCTACCGAGCGGTCCCAGTCCTGCACATCCATAATGAATTGCGCCGAGGCGCCGTGTGTTTCATCTGCGCCTTTCTCGGTTGGATTGCTGGTGGCTTGGACGGTATAGGCATCTCCGCCACGCCGCACTGGATCGATCGCGAAGACGGACTTTGTGCTCTCCGCCAGCAACGGATGTTGAAAGGTGGCTTTGTGAATGTCCCCCCACACCCATTTGGATTCATCATCACCGAACTTCTGATGCAGCTCGGCGAGGGCCTGCTGCAGCGCTCTCAGCAGGATCTGGTTGCGTCCGGCTTTCGGATCGGGCCCATATTCCTTGCCTGGAGATTGCATCCATGCAATGACATTGCGTACGTCGAAGCGTTCGACCTTGCCTTGTTCGCCGGCGGGAAGATGAGGCGCATACGCAAGCGGCGTCAGCTTCATCAGCCAGTATTCATAGATCGTTGGAGTTGTCGCGTTTTTGTCGACGTTGTCATCCCACGCCAGCAGCTTGCCGATGGCCGACTGCACATCGGGGTCGTCGGACTTCAGCCCCTTCAGGAGAGGAACCAGCGCGCGCGCCGGCAGGGAAATGTGATCCTGTTGCAGTTGCTCGAAGTCTTCGATGGTAAACTTCTTATTTTGGCTCAGGACCTCTGCGATACGGTCATACCGGTAGGGGGCACTGTACTCGTAGCCTAAGGGAACCTTATATTTGGGAAAGACTTTCGGCACGACATCGTTATTCGCCGAAGCGTAGAACCCCTTGCTGCCATTCAGTTCCTTTGGCAGTTCCGGCAACGGCACAAAGCCGCTCCATTCATATTTGCCATCTTTTCCCGGCACAGGCAGCAGGCCATCCCAATTTTTTCGCACCGGAGACAGGGCCGCCGCCATATAGCCGTAGTTACCTTTTACATCTGCGTACACCAGGCTGTGCGACGGCAGATACCACGACTTCGCCACACCCGATGTAAACTCATCCCAGTTCTTCGCCTGCATGACGTTGAGCGAACCTAGATAGCCCGCACCTCCAATCTCTGAGCCGACCCAACGCAGGGAGTAAGCACGGTGCAGGGTTTTGTCTTCGTACAACACCGGGCCGTGCATGGTTGACTTGATTTCGACTTCCACCGGATGAAAGGGCTTCCCTTTCACCTGGATCAACTGTTTTTGAGAGTCCATCGTCAACCACTGCCCCTTGTAGAGGTAGCGGTCCGGATCCTTGGCATCTGTCTCTTCTACATAGATGTCTTGTTGATCGACACCCAGGATCGTGAAGCCCCATGCGATATTTTCGTTGTGTCCGATACTGATGCCGGGTAGCCCAGGCTCGGTGGCGCCAATATCATTCCATCCCGGGGCCACTAGGTGCACGAACGTGCGTAGCGCCGGGTTCACTACCTCGCGATGAGGGTCGTTGGCCAACAACGGCATGCCCGTGGCCGACTTCGATCCCCCAACCACCCAGTTATTGCTGCCCAGGTCAAACAAACTGTCCGCTTGAATCACTCCGTTGCCGGAGTCCGCCCGCTGGTCTCCGTTGGCTCCCGTCTTGGTGCTGGCAGCGCCGCCGCCACCGCCAGGTGGGCGCTTTGTACCGGCATCCGGATTGAATTTCCAGGCCAGGCTGTTTGCGTTGCGGGCGAGATCCAGGATCTGCGCCGAGATATCATCCAACGACAAGTCGGCGGGAATTTCTATCTTCTTCTCCGGAGCGGTGGGAATGAGCTGCTGTGCCTTCTCAATCCCATAGGCTTTGATCGCAAGAGCGCGCGCCAGTTCGGTGGATGCGTTGTGGGAGAGGGTCCATGCCGGCATGCGGGTCAGCACGGTTTTGGCTGTCCAGGCTGACTCCGGCAAAAATCCCATGACCTGAAATTCAATCGGAATTTTCTGCTCTTCCAACGCGATGTTGATTGCGGCATTCACCCCCTGAGCGAAAGCACCGAAGATAACGGCGCCCTCGGGATGATACTTGCGGTACTCAGCGTTCCAGTCGCCGTGAAAGGCAAGCAGCCGGGCAAAGGTGTCGCGTTGCACGTACGCAGGGCCAAGCACCTGGGCCAGTTTGCCCTCGCCGGTGCGCCGCCAAAGCTCCATCTGCCACATATGGTCCTGTGCGACCGTAAAGCCCTGGGCGAAAAAGAGATCGTGGGTGTCTTCCGCGTATATGTGGGGAATGCCCCACGGATCGCGCAATACCTGGACCGGATGATGTAAGCCCAGCACCGAGAGACTCCCGTTGTGTTGCGCGAGAGACTGAGCCGTGCGTTCCGCCAGGCTCAAGGGCGGCGCCGCTCCAAGCGACTGCGCAGATAAAAAGGGCTGACCCAATAGGGCAAGCCCCAGAAGAGAAACAACGCGACAAATCTCCCGCTTCATTGGATCGATCTCCCTTGCAGCGCACTATACTCCCCTGCGGCTCGTTCCTGATCTTCCACTCTCATTTCGCTTTGAAGGTAAACCGGGCACCCCATTGCAGCTGCCTTGGATTATTGGCCGTGGCTCGAATCAGGAACGCCGGTGAGCTGATGACCCCGCTCGGGGCTAAAAAGCTTGGGGTGTTGAGAATGTCATATCCCTCCATGAAGAGATCGAGGTGGTAGCGTTCTTTAAAGTTGAAACTCTTTTGCAGACGCAGATCAATCTTTTCCTGCCCCGTGCTTTGCGTCAGTTGCCCCAAGGTTACCGGTTGTAGACAGCTGTTGGTCGCGGCGCAGTTGACGGCGTTCAGGGCCGGGACGACAAATCCTGAAGGCAGCGTGGTCGGGGTTGTCGAGGTACGAGCCGTATTGATGATGTTCAGGAATTGTCCCTTGCGCTGACCTCCGGCGTTCTTCGCCAGTCCCGCGGGCCTGTCCTGGGTGTTGCCGTCGCCGTCCAGATCTTTGCCGTAGGTGACGTTCCACGGCGGTCCGGTCAAGAGCGAAACGATGCCAGACGCCTGAATGCCGAACGGCAGGTTTATCAAGGAAGTCAACGCTAACGCGCTGCGACGATCTTCCTCATCCAGGCCGCGATCGTTGTTCCCGTACACCCAAAACGGATCCGAGACTGCCGCCGAGTTATCGTCCAAACCGTCGGAAATCACTTTCGCCCAGGTGTACGCCAACTGCGTATAAGCCCGCTTGTACTGAGACTTCACTTGCACCTGGAGGGCAGAATAGTATGAGCTGGTGACGCTGTTATAGATGGAGACCGAGCCAAACTGCGGTTGGGGACGCGGATGAGTCGAAAGCGGCCCGATGGTGGGGAGATTGCCGTCATGCCCCGTCTGCAGGCCGGTTTGAATCTGGCGTATTCCGTCGACCGTCAAGACGGTATTACGGAATAGCGCCTTTTCTACTCCCAGCGTCAATTCGTAAATGTATGGGATCTTGAGGTTGTCTCCGACCAGGTAGAGCGAACGACCGCCGTTCATCGCCACGTATTGCTGCAGAGTCAACCCGCCGAGCACGGCCGTCTGACTGGGATAGGTCGCCAGCAGCTTGGGGTTTGTGATCTGTACCGTAAAGTTGTCATCCGTGCTCTGCATCTGGGTGTCGAAGAATGGCCGGTTTCGCGCCGCGTACCCACCGAAGCCTGCACGAATGACTGTCTGCCCATTCCCCCTCAAGTCATAGGCGATGCCCAAACGGGGTTGGAAGGCCCGTAAGTAGTTGCCACGCGATTTCGTCACGTACTTACCCAGGCCCGGGTAGTCCGTCGTATCGTCGAATAGATGTTGCAGATATTTGTTGTCACGCAGGTTGGTCTCCATGTCATAACGGAGGCCCGCATTGAAGGTAAACCGCGGCGTGAACTTGATATCGTCCTGGAAGAAATACCCTAGCTCCGCATTCTCATACTTCTTATCGGACGCACCGGAGCCGACGGTATAGGCAGTCGGATAGGTTGCGGAATTGCCCGCGCTGAAGGCGGTGTTGGTATTGAACGTCCACACGCCGGCGCCATAGAAATTGCCGCGCTGGTGCAAATCTTCATACGCCATGCGCGTACCCATCTTCATGCTATGCCGGCCCTTGGTCAGATAAAAGGTGTCGTTCAACCCGATGCGGCGGCGTGGGTAGGCCTGCGGCAGGTTGGGCGGGGTTCCAGAGGTGAACGACGGCCGGATAATCTCCGGGCCGGTCGCGGTTTGGTAGCGTAACGTGTTCTGGTCGAGATACTCAAGCTGCGCATTGTTGAGAGCCGCGGGAGAGAAAATATGTTCCCATTGCACCAGGCCATCATTGAAGGCAATGTTGTAATTGTCCGTCAATTGGTAGTCAGAGCGGATGGTCTGCTTTTCCCATAAATACCGGACAAAGAAATTATTCTTCTCGTTGAGGGTGTGATCGACTTTCGCCTGAATGGTCTTTTCGTCGGTGAAGCCTGGATAAGTTCCATTGAACTGCGACGCAAACGGATTGGATGCGGGAAGGGCTTCGATAAAAGAATTGTTTTGTTTCAAGTATTCGTCGGCGAAGAAGAAGTGAGTCTTGTCTTTGATGATTGGGCCGCCAATGGTGCCACTGGTGTGCGTCTCACTGAAGGGGGGCTGCGACGTGGCGTAGTAATTGCGCGCGTTCAAGGCCTGGTCCTGACCGAAGTAGGTGAACATGCCGTTGTAGCTGTTGGTTCCGGAACGCGTGACGACGTCGACGACCGCCGAACCGGCGCGGGAATATTCCGCGTCATATTGAAAATGGAGCACGCGAAATTCCTGCACTGCGTCCTGGTTCACGTCGACAATCGCCAGTCCGTAAATTGGGTGATCCATCGACGCTCCATCGATCAGCGTCGAATAGCCGCTGCGTACGTTGGAACCGCCAAAGCTTGTCTGATTGCCAAAACGTGCATCGCCGGAGAGCGAGGGTCCGCCTCCAGGCAGCAGCTGCGCCAGACCGATAAAACCGCGATTGATCACAGGAAGATCGTTGAGTTGCTGGCGGGAAACGACGCCGGAAACGTCTGCCTTGGATGTCTCAATCTCGAGGCCCGCCTCCGATCTCACCTCGATCGTCTGTGCGCTGCTTGCGGGTAGCAGCACGATATTGACGGTTGCCACCTGGCCTACGGTGATGCTCAGATCTCGTTCCTGCTGCCCGAAACCGCCCGATAAGGCAGAGATTTTGTACGGCCCCGGCTGCAGGCCCGGAACTGCCGCCAAACCGGCACTATCCGTCTTGTAAGCACGTGAGACTCCGGTATCGGTATTCACAACGGTCACGGCGACATCCACCAGCACAGCGCCGGAACTGTCGGTAACGTTGACCAGGATTTCTGCGGTTTGCGCTTGGGCTCTGGGCAGAAACCACGAGAGCAGAATGAGCGAAAGCACTAGTGGTAGATAGGTCTTTACTGCTGCAAACCTGGATTTCCCTACCGCACCTGCTACTTCGCTAAGCGGTCCTTCTGCCTCCGCACGACTTTCTGTCCGCATACCGTTATACCCTCGTCATTTGACCTGAGATTCGCAACTCAAAGATTTATTGCGCTTTAGCGCGGCCAAAGACGGGGTCTGACGGCCGACGCCCAAATTCTCACGTGCCGTGAGCAGAGACTAGGGCAGTTGAAAAGGGCTGTCCAATCGAAATTGTTGTTGCCCCCATAGAGAAATCTATGAGATAAGGAAATCATTGGAATGCTTTTATCTCCGTATCAAGTTCAGACTCCAACCCAGTACGGCGCTGCCTGTCGACGCGATAGGTCTTGTGCTGTTCACCGCAACGGGTTGGGGCGCCACTTCGAACTTTGTTGCCGTTCGGCCGTGTCCCCGTCGACACAACGCTAGCCAGTTGCAAGAGTGATATCCCGGGCTCGCTTTTCAGCATCCAGCCTATTTCATTATTTTGATTTGCCTTGAGACGTCACAAAGATTGCTGCGGCAATTCTCTTAAGTAGTCTTTTTGGGGGCACCATGGATTTTAGAATTCATCAACTGCGCTGCTTTCTCGTTCTTTCAGAAACGCTCAACTATGGGAGAGCGGCGAAAAAGCTGTTCATCACCCAACCGACTCTAAGCTTTCAGATTAAGTCCCTCGAGCAGGACTTCGGGGTGAAGCTGTTCGATCGTAATCATCAAGGGGTTAAACTCACCGATGCCGGCAGATCTCTGGTGCTCTCAAGCAGAAAGATCCTGGCGGAAGTTCAGGATGCGCAATTGAAGATTCAGGGGATCGAAGCGCGTACTCCGTTGCGCGTATGCTGCAGCCAAGCCGGACAGTTCGAGACACTCCCGAAAATGCTGCAAAAGCTGCACGATATCGACCCCGACTTTAAGGTCGACTTTTACCCTATGGTTCCGGAGGAACGCGTTCAGTCTCTTTTGTCGGGGAAGTTGGATGTCCTGATGATGGTGGCGCCGGTACGGGTGAGCGGTGTCACTTTCCAGCATCTTTCGAGCGATTCGGTTGTGGCAGGATTGCCCGATCTGCCTCAGTATAGAAACCTGAAGAGTATTTCGATTCACGATCTGGCCAAACTTCCGCTCATCGTCTCGAATGAACGGGACTGCCGCCACTGCAAGCAATTCGCCATATCCAGGCTGGAGGCTTTTGGATATGTACCTCAGACGGTAGAAGCTTCTGTCAATCTCAATGTTCAACTTGCCCTGGTTGCTGCCAACAAGGGTTTCGTATTTGCCTCCGAGACGATGGCTGGCATGCCGTTTACCGGTGTTGTGTTTGTTCCTATTCAGGAACCCATTCCCAAGGCAACGCTGGGGGTCGCTTGGCGGACTACGGACAGTTCCAAGCCGTTGCACTTTTTTCTGAAGACGCTGGTCCAGGTGGTGCAGGCTTCAACGTCCCACATGGAATATTTGCGCCTTCCCGCCGCAGTTATGGATAGTCAACAGAGCCGGATCTAGTGTCCTATCCCTAAAGCCGATTTGGTAGTATCTGCGGTTACAGTCCAATAGCACCGTTTACGTTAATAGGTTTTTGTGTCTTCGAGGTGTCCTTCCAGTTCCGCACGGGTTCTCCAGATAGGACGTAGCTGCTTTTTCGATAAGAGCGGTAACTGATCTCCGATGTGGGGCGAGCCCGGCTGCGTCGACTCACCATAGGTGAGAATACCCATTGCCTTCAAAGGCTTCGAAAATTCGACCATGGAAATAAAGGTTTCTCCGTGGATGGGAATTCTTTCGCCGTTTTTTAGCGGGCTCCAGGTGATTACGCGAAAAATGCCGATGTTACCGTAGCCTCCATTCCCGGGTAAGTTGTAGGTCCCCCAATGGAAGCGCGAAACATCACCAAATGGGCGATCGAGCGCGCCGTATTTCTGAATCGTTTCCTTCGCTGCATCCTCTAGCATTGCCACTGCCTTTGCCGGATCCTTGATGCCGCTTGGAGTGGTCAGCATATCGTTCAAGTCCCAGGGCTTGGTGAAGTTTTGTGTGCCAGAAAATTGCGGCCCGGTAAATTTACTTGCCCATATTTCGAACAGTAGCGCGGCGCGGCTATCGTTGTTGTAGCAGCGATCCCAGGACTTCAAAAGAGCTACCGATTGCTGTACCAGGGGATTGCTGCTGCCGGCGGCGGCCGCCAGCAACGGATCGAGCATCCGTTCCGCGAGTAGCGAACGTGTGGTTAGCTTCGCCTGAACAAACTCGTCAAAGGTGAATTTTGGCTTGCTCATCAGCAAGATCGAAGACTGCTCTGCGCGAAGAGACATGTTCACCGGAGACATATACGCGGGATAGAGTTTTGGACTGAGTGCCGGAGGCGCGGTGTTCATCCATGGCGGATTATTCGTGTTCTGCACCCACCCGGCCGGGGGATCTAACGTTCGCGGCAGATCTTCATAAGGAGTAAGTTTGGTCCACAAATTCTGCGACGTGTCGCCCGGCACCAGTCCTTCCCAATAAGCAAAATCCCCATGATCGCGGATCGGAACGTATCCGTTGTACTGGTAGAGAATATGGCCGTCCTTATCCGCATAGACCATGTTGAACATGGGGACCTGAAGCCGCTTCAAGATGGACAGAAATTCGTCGAGGCCATGTGCCTTATCGAGGTCCCAATATTCCTGCATTCCAAAAGGCCGGTCGAGGCCCGCCACGCGCAGGGCCACGGTGGTTCCATCCTTGCGCTCAAAGACCGGCCCCTGTACGGCAGTTCGTAGAGTGACAGTCGTTTGCTTGAGCGAGCCATCCGGCTGCTTGACCTTGATGCTCGCTTCATGAGTTTCGAAAGGGACTGCCTTGCCGTCGTAAAGATAGCCGTCTCCTGACAAGGTCAATTTATAGACGGTTGACGCTGTGATTGGATTGACCGTATTGGTAAGTCCGTGATCGTCGTTAAAGCTAAACCGGAGTACGGGAAAGCCGACCTGGGTCGCACCATACATGCTGATTCCGGGCGCCGTCAGTTCGGCTTCGAAGTAGGTCATGAATGATGGAGCCCACGCCAAGTGGGGGTTTGAGAGCAACATCGCATGACCGTCGACAGACTTCGATGGAGCGATCGCCCAGGCATTCGAACCTGCTTCGTCATGCGGTTGATTGTCATCCAATTTGGGCTGATCGAGACTAGCCAACGTGGGCGGGGTGCCCAGGGTCTTGGCGGCCGGCGCGATATAGAGGAATTCCATGACCCGCTCCCAGTGGGCTACCACATCCACTCCACTGATCGGCAGCACCACCTTCGCTTCGGCAGGGATTCCTTCGGGGTGCTCGTTTGCGTAGGCATTAAAGCCGGCCGCAAACGCATCGAGGTAGCTTCGCATCTCGGGCGTTTGCTGTTTGTACCACTCTTCCGCGCGCGGCCAGATACCGTTCGCTAATGCATAGCGATCCCCGTCGAGATATTTGTCGCCCCAGTACTCTGCGGCTCGTCCCCGCGATTGCGCGTAGAGGTTCAGGATTAGACCGGCGTGCGCCTTGGCCTGCGCATAGCCGAAGCCATAGAACAGGCCTACTGTGTCTTTTGCGAATATGTGGGGCGTCCCATAGGTGTCCCACAGAATTTCACCGTGGCCATGGGATCCATTTTCAGCGGCAAAAGATTGGCTCCGGGTGAGAAAGGCGAAGCTCAACGTCAACAAAGCCAAGCGGCACACAACGGCGAATCGATTCATGGTTGCATCCTAGCGCATAGTAGGACGGAACCAAAGACCTGCTCCGATCAAGTTTTTCAATCGGCTATTTACAAATTTTATGGATGCTCTCAGCGCTTCCCGGGCCCCCCTCTTTACTACGCTCGCTCTTAATGAACAAGCGTAGCTTTGACTGACTAAAAGCATTTGATGGGGGTGCGCCCGTCTTTTTCGGCCCACGTACGCTGGTGCGAACATGGGGCACCCATCGGGTTCTGTTTGGTCCTGTAGGGTTCATTCCGCTCTTATGTCGCCGTAGGCAAGTCGTGGGATCGCGATGAGCCGGTGTCCAGTTGACGCACGGCATTCATTGCTCAGCACGACTCAGTTACCCGAGGTCGATAGGATCTTGACCAGGTCATAGAGAAATTCCTGGCCCTCGTAGAAGGATTGCACTCCCAGGCGTTCGTCACGGCCGTGAAAACGGATATCGTCCCGATCCATGAAGAAGCCCTGGATGCCGTAAGTAGGAATGCCGGCGAGACGCAGGGAGCGGCCATCTGTCGCACCCTGGACCATGATTGGCACGACGGGTACGCCGGGAAATTCCTTCTCCGAAGCTGTCTTGACCGCCTTGATAACATCCGGCCGCATCGGAGAGGGCGCACCGCCCGCACTCTGCCTCGAGGAGGTGATCATCACCTGGTCGTCGGCGGCTACCTTCTTCAGCGTATCTAAAACATAGTCAGGCGAATCTTCCGGCAGAACGCGGCAGTTCACCGTAGCCGTCGCCAATTGCGGTAGCGCGTTGGAGGCGTGACCGCCCGCCAGCATGGTGGCCACACAGGTCGTCCTTAGCGTGGAGTTCCACGAAGGGGAAGCGTCCGCGACCCGCTGCATCGCCTCCTGCGATCCCTGCGCGATTGCGGCCAGATCGGCCTTTATCGGGCCGGTCTCAATCTTGGCCATCTCTGTGAAGTAGGCTGCGGTCACTTCATTCGTCTTCAACGGAAAGCCAAAGGTGGAGAGGTTTTTCAAGGCTCCGGCGAGGTGGTAGATTGCGTTGTCCGGAACAGGCATGGAGCTGTGGCCGCCTTTGTTGTGAACCTCGAAGGTGAAGTTGATCACGTACTTCTCGCTGACCTGAAGATCGTTGGAGGCTTTTTTGCCTTTGACCTCTTCGCCCCAGCCGCCTTCATTCAGGGCCAGATCGGCGTCGATCAGATCGCGGTGGTTTGCGAGGAGCCAGGCGACACCGTTATACGGGCCACCACCTTCCTCGTCCGCGGTCAGCGCAACGATAATGTCGCGATCGGGCTTGAAGGCTTCACGCTTCAGGCGAATCAGGGTGGCGATCCAGACCGCGGCCTGTGCCTTATCGTCGCCTGTACCGCGACCATAAAAGTAGCCATCCTTCTCGGTGAAGGTGAAGGGGTCCATCGACCAGTCCTCGCGTTTTGCTTCGACGACATCGGTGTGGGCCAGCAGCAGAAGCGGCTTTTTCGCGCCGGTTCCGTGGTACCGCACGACTAAATTGGACTTCTTAGGGGATGCTCCGCCCACAAAGATGTCGGAGTCGGGAAATCCCGCCGCCTTCAGACGGCGCGCGGCGGCTTCGGCAACAGGCGTAGTGGAGCCGGTGGTGAAGCCGGACTTGATCTCAACGAACTCCTGATAGATTTCGCGGGCCAGTTGCCTATCGGGTTCCGGCGGCATTGTCTGGGCGCAGAGACCAACTGTAATTGTAAGGATCGACAGGAAAGAGGCTGTCCGTAGCATGGGTGGAATCTAACACGGAGGCCAGCCTGGATGAAGCTAATTCTTCCGGCAACAGTCTCCACTGACGCGAAACAATTTTTTCTATTGCCGCTCAAAATAAATTGATTAGACCTGGATGTGGTTGGTTCCTATCATAAGTTTTAATAATCCACCTTCCAGTTAGTGTTATGAATTCCACGGGTCTGCATCGGATTCGACTACAAAAGCTGTCTGCATTTTTGCCGAACGACTCACAAACTCCAGGAGGCAGTAGTGTTGAAAAGCAGCACAACAAAAATCTTATTCGTGATCTCATTGATGTGCGGGACAGCGAGCGCACAGCAGGCGGTCATCACCGGTCAGGTCCTCGATAGCCAAGGTGCTGTCGTGCCGGCGGCAGTCGTCTCGGCTCTGAATGCGAGTGGAGCCAGCTACTCAACTGTTTCGGACAAGAACGGTGACTTCCAGTTTCCCGGTCTGGCTGCCGCCGACTACACCGTGAAGGCTGAGGCTCCGGGATTTGGCCCCGCGGTTGAGAAGTTAACTCTTCTGGTAGGCCAGACGGTCAATGTGAGTATGAAGCTGCCGCTGGCGGGGACAATCGCCTCGGTCCTGGTGAGCAGTGATGTTGGTGCCATCGACACAACCTCCTCGCAGGTGGCGGGAAACATCGACCCGGACACGTTTCAGAAAATCCCGCTCAATGGCCGGAATTACATGGATCTTGCTACCCTGATCCCGGGTATCCGCAGGAACGCTATCACTAACTACGCTCCTCTCGGCACCCTGAACGGTGGGCGTGAGCAGTTTAACCTCGATGGCCAGCAGGTTACGTCGAACGGAGCCGACACCAGCTTTGGGCAGGCGCAGTTCAGTCGCGATGCCATCTCGCAGTTTCAGATCATCACCAACCAATTCGATGCCACGCAAGGCCGTACCGCTCAGCTGGCGATGAATATGCAGAGCAAGTCGGGCGCAAACACTCTGCACGGTTCCGCCTTCGGCTACTTCCGTAACTCTGTCTTCGATGCCGCCGATCCAATCACAAAGACCGTGCTGCCCTTCTCCGACCAGCAGTACGGCGGCTCGTTCGGCGGCCACCTCATCAAGGACAAACTGTGGTATTTCGGTTCCTTTGAAGCTGAGCATCGCCCGCAAGTCAGCACTACGACGCCGATCGGCTTTGCGCCCAAGACTTACAACTATTCCAATACTCTCAATAACAAAGAATATCTGGTGCGCGGAGACTACCAGCCCGGCGCCCGCGACCACATCTTTGGACGCTGGTTCCGCTACGATACCTCTTCGCCGGATCTTCTTCCTTCGGGCAACTCGTCCATCAGCCGCCAATACACCAACAATGTTCATCCTTACGGTTATATTGGGTCCTGGACGCGCAACATCTCTTCCGACCTGGTAAACACCTTTTTCGGTGGCTGGTACTACACCAGCAACCTGAACTCCCCGCTGGTCCCTAGCTTCCAACTTACCTTCCCGCTGCAGGTAGTCGGCGCCGCCTATAACTATCCTTCCCACCTGCCGGTATCAGTCTTTCAGTTCCGCGACGATGCCTTCTGGCTCAAGGGCAAGCACAGCTTCAAGGTGGGCTTCGAGTATTTGCGTGAACTAAACGACGGGTCGTTCCCCCAGAATATTCGCGGTGTGGCATCACTATCCAGCAATCCAAACTCCTACACCACGCCAAACGCCGCAAACCCTGCCTGGAACAATTTGACCTGGGACCAGGTTTTCCCGAACCAGCTCGATCCCACAACGTGGAATTATGCGGTCATTAGTCCCAACGTTACTTCTTATACCCAGGGATTTGGCAACTTCAACACCAACATCAAACGTAACATCCTCGGCATGTGGATCCAGGACGATTGGAAGTTGCGGCCGCGGCTGACCGTCAATCTGGGTCTCCGCTACGACAATGACATCGGCTTGATAACGGCTGGAAACGATACCGTCAACGGCATCGTCACGCCAAAGAAGGGCAACAATGCGAACTTTGCTCCCCGCGCTGGATTCGCTTACGACCTCTTTGGCGCCGGCAAAACAGTGATCCGTGGCGGGGGCGGTATCTACTTTGCCGAGATCATTGCCAACCAGTCCATCGACGCCCAGCTCTTCAACGGCGTGCAGACGGTGCAGGCTGCGGTCGCATCCACCGCGTTCGGTTCGAGCTTCAACATCCAGAATCCGTTCGCGGGTCAGGACACCAGCACCTTCATCAAAAACGCGCAGAACATCATCCAGGCCATCCAGCCACAGGCCCCGACCATCCGGACGCCATGGGCAGCCCAATTTTCCGGCGGCGTGCAACAGGAGTTACCGTTCCGAACAACGGCCTCGCTGGACTTTACGGGAATGCGGGTGCACCACGATTGGCTTCGCCATGACGACAATGTAGTCTACGATCCCGCCACCGGATGGAACCAGACGGTCAAGATAGCGCAGGGGGCGAAGTGCCCGAACCCTGGCGGCTGCATCACGGGTCATGTGCAACCGAACCCCCACTACAGCACCATCAACCAGTTTGCCACGCCGGACGGCGTCGGCTCCCTACTCAAGACCATGCAGGTCAGCATTCGCAAACAGACCAGTTTCGGGATTACTGGATTTGCTTCTTATACCTATGGCCTGGAAAAGGACAACTCGAACGGCCCCTTCACCTATGCTTCCAACCCATACAACGTACAAAACGAGTGGGCGAACTCGGTGGACGACCAGCGTCACACCCTGGCAATCAACGCGAACTATCAGGCGAGGTGGGGTATCAACGGGGGCCTCGTGTATCACTACGGCTCTGGTCTCGCCTATGCGACGACGAATGGAACGTCTCCTACCGGCCTGGTATCGAGTGCTTCCAGCAGCCGCAGTTTCTGCTACGGGAAAACCGGGGTGCTGCAGACGGGAAGTATATGCTCAGTGGTTAATGAGAACAGCTATACACCGGCGGTCTACAATCCGGCGTATCACAACCATTACGACCCGGTCACCGGTTTGACGACGGTCGACCGCAACTCGTTCCGCGGTTTGCCCAACGAACGCATCGACGCAAACCTGGCTAAGGTAATTACGATTAAGGAGCGGTTCAAGGTGACCCCACAGGTGGAAGCCTTTAATCTCTTCAATCACTCCAACTACGGTTCGTACAACACGGTGATCACGTCGCCCACGTTCGGCGCTCCTACGGCAACCTCGGGTGTACTCGCGTTTTTTGCGAGGCAGCTGCAGTTTTCAGCCCGGTTGGACTTCTAGCAGGCTGCGGAAAAAGTCATATTTGTTGTAGTTCCAGCGGTGGCAGGGGCTAAAGCCAATCTTATTTCAAGCGTTTACGGCACGACTAAAGTCGTGCCCTGATACAAAACATGAGTTTTTTCGTAGCCTGCTGGCCATAAATCTCGACCTGATGGCAGCGGCATAAGCCAGGAGAATCTATGAGAACCCGAGTAAAGGCACTGCTTCTTTGCGGTGCTATCTATGCGTCCTTCGCGACGACCTGCGCCGCGTGGGGCGCGGAGTTCGAAAAGACCCCGAGTAAAAGTGTGGTGAAGTCGGTCTCCGTGACGGAAGGAACCGATATGGCGGCGACCGTGTCGCCTGACCATAAGACGATCATTCTGGATCTGCAAGAGGCACTCTGGTCGCTGCCGATTTCGGGTGGACAGGCGAAAAGACTCACCGATCCTTTACTTGAGCCTTCGCGTCCCGACTGGTCACCCAAGGGTGACCTTATTGCATTTCAGGGGTACAAAGGGGGCACGTTCCACATCTGGGTAATGAAGCCGGATGGCAGCGGTGTGCGGCAGTTGACAAGCGGGCACGGCGACGACCGTGAACCGCGAATCTCGCCCGACGGAACCAAGGTGGCTTTTGCTTCCGACCGCGGCTTTCAAGGGAACTACGACATCTGGGTTGTCGATATTGCCAGTGGCAAGCTAACGCAGAAGACCTCTGGACCAGAGGAAGAATATGAGCCCACGTGGTCGCCTGACGGCGAGAAGATCGACTTCGTCAGCGGCATGGGTATTGCTCGCGGCCATGGTGCGAGTGTTTCCGGAGTGGAAATCAAATCGGTGGATGCGGCCGGAGGTATCACATCTGTCTTCTCCTTGGCCAAGGAGCCGGTAGATCCCGCTGCGGGACCGCTTGCCATGCTCGGCGGCAAACACATCGATTCGCCTTCGGTGTCTCCCGATGGGAAGATCGTTGCCTATACGCTGGCATCCGGCGGCAAGAGTGAGCTGATGTGTGGCGACCAAAAGATCGGTTCGGCGGAAGATGTCTTCCCGTTTTACGCTAACTGGCTACCGGGCAATAAGATTCTCTACACGGGCGACGGCAAGATATTGATTACCGAGCTGGACAGCAACAAGAGCACGGTGGTCCCATTTTCGGCTACGTTCGACATCAATCGACCGGGATATAAGCACCGCATCTATGACTTCGATTCCACCGCGGCCAAACCGGTGAAGGGCATCATGCACCCAGCGCTCTCACCGGATGGCAAACAGATTGTCTTCGAGGCCTTGAATCAGATCTGGCTGATGGATGTTGGCGGCAAGCCGCAGGCTCTCACCAGCGACGGTTTCTACAAGGAGTACCCTTCCTTCTCGCGTGATGGCAAATCTATCGTCTATTCCTCGGATAAGGGCGGCTTCGAGGCCATCTACATCATGGACCTGGAAAGCAAGACATCGCGCCGGGTCACCAGCCAGACAGAGGCGGCAGAGCTTGCTCCTTCCTTGTCTCCCGATGGCACGCAAATCGCATATCACAATCAAGAGGGCGCTACCCTGGTTGCCGACGTGGCCACGGGCAAAGCCACGGAGGTGGCGAAGGAGGTCTTCGGTCCCTCACAGCCCAGTTGGCTGGCCAGCGGAGAGGTGCTGGCGCAGACCTCGCTCACCGCCTATAACATGCGTTTCCGTGAAGGCACCAGCCGCATCGTAACCATCGACGTGAAAACCGGCCGGCAGAGCGTCACCGAGCCCGCTCCCTTCGAGACGATTCTTACCCGCGGCTACAATGGTCCCACTTACTCACCCGACGGCAAGCAGATGGTCTTCGTGATGAATGACTTCCTCTGGACACGACCCGTCAATGCGCAGGGTGTCCCAACGGCCGCGGCCAAGCAAATCACCCACGAGATCGCTGATTCTCCAAGCTGGAGCGGCGACTCGAAAAGCATTCTCTATCTCTCGTTGGGCAAGTTAAGACTTATCAACGCCGATGGCACCGGCACGCCGCGAGCAATTGCGCTCGATCTGACCTATCATCGACTGAACCCCGCAGGCCGGACGATCATCCATGCGGGCAAGCTGTGGGACGGTCTGGGAGCTGAGGTCAAAGAGAACGTTGACGTCACCATCGTCGGCCACCGGATTCAAAGCATTACGCCGCACGTAAGCGATCCGCAGAACCTTCCGGCGGGCGACCGCTTTATCGATGCTTCCACGAAGACGCTCATACCCGGGTTATGGGAGTCGCATAACCATTTGTACGGGGGAATCGATGAGTCGGGTGACGCCGGCGGCCGGCTTTGGCTAGCCTACGGCTTTACCGATTTGCAATCGCAGGGGGATGAGGCTTATTTGCAGGAGGAGGTCAAGGAGTCCTTTGCCGCGAACGATCGCGTGGGACCGCGCTACTTTGCGTCGGCTGAGCTCTTCGACGGCGAGCGTATCTTCTATCCCACGGATCGCTCCATCCGCAGTGAGGCACAAATCCAACGTGAGTTCGATCGGGCACAGGCTCTGGACGTCGACAATTACAAGACCTACGTCCGCCTGCCACATGAGCAGCAGAAGGAACTGATGACGTTAGCTCATGAAAAGGCCGGAGAGTGGATAGCATCGCACTACGGCCTGCCCGGGCTGCTCTATGGCATGGATGGCATGACGCATGTAAGTGCAACCTCACGGTGGGGGTATGCCTATACCCGGTCGGGTACGGGGGTGACTTATGAAGACATCCGGACGCTGTTCCCGGCCGCGGGAATGTGGGACATTTCCACGGCTTTTGCGGCGATCGCGATGTATGCGGAGGACCCGAAGATCGTCAACGATCCCCGCCTCACCGCTCTGGACGCACCCTGGGCGCAGAAGGCGATGCTTCAGACTAGCCACCGCGCCATGAAGGCGGATCAATCGGTAACGTCACAAAGCCTGATGCGCGAAGACGAGACGGTGGCCAGCTTCTACAAGAGCGGCGATGAGGTCATGGCCGGGATCGATTCGGCTACACCCGGCCAGCAGATTCCGCTTCATCTCTGTCTGCGTGCCGAGGTGAAGTATGGACTTAAGCCCTGGGAGGCGCTTCAGACTGCGACGATCTTGCCGGCGCGGGCCTTCGGCTACGAGAAGGATTTGGGCTCAGTGGAGGTTGGAAAGCTGGCGGATCTCGCGATCATTGATGGTGATCCCCTCTCGAACATCAACGATCTGGTCAAGGTGAATAGTGTCTTCGTGAACGGTAAGTACTATTCCACGGCTGAACTGATGAAACCTTTTCTAAAGTAGTTCGGAGCGGCTCGTTTCTGAAGGCGAAGTCTTGGGATGCTGTGTGACAACTTACATCCTTCCCACATCTACTGGGACTGAGATGCAATCGTCAATTCGTGGTCCTGGCTGGATGACCTGCCGTTCTTGGTAAATCTGCTCAAGATAAACTCTTGCGCAATCGCGTTGAGCATCCGGCCGCCGGTGTTGATTACCATATTCGACAATATGATCTCTCCACCGCGATCTTGCGGCGGCAGATAAGCATAGGTCAAGGAGGAGGAGACCAGGTCACCGCCGATGCTGGAGGCATTGAATTGGCGATGACCGTTATCCCCCACGCAGACGAATGGGGCGGACAGTGCGTGCAGTGCGCGAGATTTCGCCGAACCTGTTCCCTGGTAGAAATAGCGCGGGTCCTGATGCAGCAGTGAGGGTAGAACCGCGCCACCCATCATGATGTTGGTGAAGCTGCCGGCGTAAGCGGCTCCAAAGCGTTGACCATACCCCAGCCAGCCCTGCTGAAAACTGGGGGTGTCTGCTGCCTGATAGATGCCCGCAAGCGCGACGTCTCCCACAATACTGACGGCATCGGTGCTGGCTTTGAATGCGAGTTCAAACTTCAGTTTGGTCGTCAGCGGGACGGGGTGCCGATCGTAGACGATAAAGAAATTAGGAATGACGCCCAGTACGCGCTGTTGTTCTTCCGCGGTCACCTGCTGACGGGCCAGTTGTTCTACGGTGAGAGCCATTACCGTGGTTTCGACTGCCGAAATGTTGAGCTTGACGCCGTCCAGCATGAGCGATTGGCCAGGCTGGAGGGCAACGGGAGCAGAAGTCCAGGCTGTAAAACCCTTTGCCTCGACAGTGACCGTGTAGGTTACAGAAGGATCCAGATTTGTGAACTCGAACCAGCCGGCCTCATCGGCCGTCAAGGTATGCTGCGCAACCGCGGCCGATCCGTTGATTGTGACGGTGGCCGCAGGAACCGCTGCATCTTCGGTGTCGGTGACCGTGCCGTGGATGCTGGCACGCAGCGCGGCTGGCGCGTCGATCACCTGACTCATGGCGGGGAGCGTAAAGACACACAGGACCAAGCTGCTAAGAAGCCGATGGATGCGCATAACCGGGGGCAATCTTTCCTTAAAGTGATAAAAGGTTCGAACTGCAATGAAAGGCTGTCGCAAAGAAAGATGGTTGCAGTCCTATGTTTATCAATACTGGACGATATTGTTATCCTACTTTTGTGGAGTCAGAGGGTAATGCTGATAGCAGCGTCTGCAGACGACCCCCTCATCCAGGCGGCCGCCGCGGTTGGAGGTCAGGTAGCCCCAGGCTGATGGGATTGTCTTCGGACGAGCCGCTCACCCAGTCCGCAACCATTCCCGTTTAAGATGACCTAGTGCGATGTGGGCGCGCTTCTCGGGCGGCCGCGAATCTTATAGATACGGAAAGGCATGATGAAGATCAGCGAAATGAACTGGTCGCAGGTCGAAGACTATCTGAAACAAGATGATCGGGCGATCCTGCCCCTCGGCAGCACCGAACAGCACGGATTCCTGAGCCTGTCGGTGGACTCAATTCTTTCCGAACGTGTTTCCCTGGAAGCCGCGGAACCAACCGGCGTTCCCGTGTTCCCGGTAGTGGCCTATGGCGTTACGCCGTATTTTCTGGCTTTTCCGGGCTCGGTGAGCCTGCGGGTGGGGACCTACGTGGCGGTGGTGCGCGATATCCTCGACAGCATCTATCGTCAGGGCTTCCGGCGCATTCTGATCGTGAACGGCCATGGCGGCAACCAGCCCGCCGGTAGCCTCGCCATAGAATGGATGGCCGATCACCCCGATGCCGCAGTGAAGTTCCATAACTGGTGGGCAGCGCCCCAGACTATGGACAAGGTCAAGGAGATCGATCCGGTTGCGTCGCATGCTTCCTGGATGGAGAACTTCCCGTGGACGAGGTTGAAGGAGGTTGCCCTGCCGTCCCAGCAAAAACCGATGAGCGACCTGGATCGCTTGCGCCTGCTTACTCCTGAAAAAGTACGTGTCTACCTGGGCGACGGCAATTTCGGCGGCTACTACGAGCGGCCCGACACGGAAATGCTAGCGATCTGGTCGGTAGCTGTCGAGGAGACGCGGCGTCTCCTCGAAGGCTCCTGGGAATGAGCGGCGGGCCGATACTGATCTGGGGAGCAGGCGCTATCGGGGGGTGCCTGGGCGCGGCCTTTATCCGGGCGGGGGAAGAGGTGGTTTTCGTCGACTCGGACGCGAGCCACGTCGAGGCTATGGAACGCCGCGGTCTCACCATTACCGGTCCCATTGACCCGCACCACGTCACGGCGCACGCCCTACTGCCGAACGCGGTCAAAGGTAACTATGACCGTATTATTCTGGCCGTGAAATCGCACCACACGGCGTCGACCCTCGATGGAGTCGCCGGGCATCTTGCGCCCGGCGGTTTCGTGATCTCGGCGCAGAACGGCCTGGAGGAACACCGCATCGCCGCGGCAGTGGGCCGCGAGCGGACATTCGGATGTTTCGTCAATTTCGGCGCGGACTATCTCGAGCCAGGGGTGGTGCTCTATGGCGGGCGCGGAGCAGTAGTGGTCGGCGAAATCGACGGGCGAGAGACGCAGCGACTCGACGAAGTCTTCAGTCTGTTTAAAAAATTTGATGAGGCTGCTGTCCGCACCACCAATATATGGGGCTACCTATGGGCCAAGCTTGTCTACGGCGCTATGCTTTTCGCCACCGCCCTGACCAACGAGAGCATAGCGGATGTGCTTGCCATCGAACGCCATCGGCCCACGCTGGTGAAACTCGCGCATGAAATTCAGGCCGTGGCCAAAGCGGAGGGAATCAGGTTGGAAGCCTTCAACGGCTTCGAACCTGATTCATTCGCCGTGGACGCGCCTTATGCGCTGGCCGAGCGTTCCTTCGATGAGATGGTGATTCACAATCGCAAATCGGCGAAATCTCATACCGGCATCTGGCGCGATCTTGCGGTTCGCAAACGGCGCACCGAAGTGGATGCTCAACTCGGGCCGGTCATCGAGTACGGCCGCCGTCACCATATTCCGACGCCGCTGGTCGCGGCGGTTATGGAGCGCATCCACGATATCGAAGAAGGGCGACGCCGGCTCGACCTCGCGTGGCTGGATGAATTGGATGCCATTGCCGCAACCGGAGCGATCGCGTGAAGATTGACCTTTCCGGTAAGATCGCGCTGGTCACCGGTGCAGCGCATGGTTTTGGCCGCACGATCACGACAGCACTCGCCGGCGAGGGTTGCAGGGTTTTCGCCTGCGACATTCTCGAAGACGAGCTGCGCGAGACCGCCAGGCTCGCCGGTCCCAATTGCGAGGCGCTCCCGCTGAACGTCGCGGATCCTGACGCCATCAAGGCTGCCGTCGCCGGGATTGAGGCTGCTGCTTCTGCCGTCGACATCCTGGTGAACAATGCCGGGGGCGTGCTGGGGCAGGTCGGGCGGCCGATTGAAGCCATCAGCCCGGCGGCCTGGCAGGCAATCTTCGACGTCAATTTGACCGGCGTCTTTCTGATGTCACAGGCCGTCACGCCGGGGATGAAGAAGAAAGGCGCGGGCCGGATTATCAATATTTCTTCGGGTGCGGGCCTCGGCATCAGCCTTACCGGCATTCAGGCTTACGCCAGCGCCAAGGCGGGGCAGATTGGCCTGACCCGGCAATTGGCGCATGAACTCGGCCCGTTCGGCATTACCGTGAATAATGTCGCACCGGGCTTCGTCCGCTCGAACCCGGCGACGGAACGGCAGTGGGAAGCCATGGGAGAGCAGCGCCAGCAGCAACTGATCGAGAATATTGCGCTCAAGCGGCTCGGCTCAGCGCAAGATATCGCGAACGCGGTTTTGTTCTTCGCCTCTGAGCTTGCCGGCTGGGTAACGGGCCAGGTGCTTAGCGTGGATGGGGGCAAATGAGCGAGGACCTGGCGGGTTAGGCAACAGCCGGCCAGAACAGACCGCCAGCGTATCCGCGCGAAAGACCAAAACCCGGCAGATGAAGATAAAGTTCGTTTCCCAAAAGAAACTCCTTTCCGGCTCCAGCCTGGGATTCGGACAACGCAAAACAGGTGCTTTTCATGTGTACACATTTGTGTATTATATTGAGAGGGTAGTGTGAGGCGTGGAACTGGAATTCGAGTGGAACGAAGAAAAAGCCAGAACCAACCTTGCCAAACATCGGGTCTCCTTTTTAACAGCTGCGGAAATTTTTGCCAACGAGATACTCGAGCGGATCGACGACCGGGAGGACTACGGAGAGGTTCGATTTATTGCACTCGGCCGGGTGGATACGGAAGTGTACCGGGTGGTTTTTACCTGGCGCGGTGAAGATCTCATCCGCATCATCAGCGCCCAGAAAGCGAGCAGAGATGAAAGAGAAATCTACCGACGTGCGACATTCCCTTAGCCAAGTTAGAGCCATGCGCGAACGGGGTGAGGACAAAACCAGGCAGGATGCGCCCGAAGCCGAGTCTCTCGGTGCGGACTTCTGGAAGAGCGCCCGAGTCGTCGTGCCGGGAGGTAAGACTTCCGTTCATCTTCGCCTCGACACGGATGTGGTGGACTGGTTCAAGGCCAACGGAAAGGGGCATCTTACCCGCATGAACGCTGTTCTCAGGGCATACGTCGAGGCTCAGAAACACCGAATGTCCTGACACAACTCTGGAAGCTCTAAATAGCTGCGAATATTATTTCAAGCGCTCACGGCAAGATATCGCGAATGCATTGATATTCTTCGCCACTGAGCTTAGCGGCTGGGTAACAGGCCAGCTTACGTGGATGGGGGCAGATGAGCGAAGACCTGGCGAGGGTCGAAAAGTTTCTGGCTGAGAACGAGGCTGGTTTCGTCGAGGAACTCAAGGCTTTCTGTCGCATTCCCAGCGTGAGCGCAGACCCTGCGTATAGCGAAGAGATTGCGCGAGCTGCGCGTTTCGTCGCCGCCCGGTTGCAACAGGCCGGCTTCGATTCCGTGCGCATCATTCCGACCGGCGGCCATCCTGTGGTCACGGGTGAGTTGTGCCGAACGCCTGGCGCGCCGACCATTCTTGTCTATGGGCATTACGACGTTCAGCCCCCGGACCCACTGGAGCGGTGGACGAACCCGCCTTTCGAGCCGACCGTGCGCGATGGGAGGCTATACGCCCGCGGCAGTTCCGACGACAAAGGACCGCTGCTCATTCCGATCCTGGCGGCGGAGGCTTGGCTGAAGCAGTACGGTTCGTTACCGATCAACCTGAAGTTCCTGGTCGAGGGGGAGGAGGAATCCGGGAGCCCTCATTTCTCGGGTGCGGTCGCTGCTTTGCGAGATTCGCTTGCCTGCGATCTGGTCGTTTCTGCCGACGGGGCCATGTGGCGGGCGGACTTGCCGTCGGTGACGGTGGCGAGTCGGGGTTTGGCGGCGCTCGATGTGATCGTGCATGGCGCGGCGAAAGATCTTCATTCCGGCCGGCATGGCGGGAGCGCACCGAATCCGGTTCGGGTGCTGGCACGGTTGCTGGCGAGCCTGCATGACGAATATGGAACCGTCGCGGTTCCGGATTTCCATGCAGGGGTTATCGAGCCGGATCCCGCGATTTTAGATGCGATCGAAGCCGTCGACTTCGATCCGAAAAGCTATTTCACCGGCATCGGTGCGCCCTTGCCCGAACCTTTGCCATCCGGCCGCCAACTGCTGATACGGCAATGGCTGGAGCCGACGCTGGAGTTCAACGGAATCCACGGCGGCTATGGGGGCGCCGGCACCAAAACCGTGATCCCCTCACAGGCACAGGCGAAGATCACCTGCCGCCTGGTTGCTGGACAGGATCCCACGAGGGTTAAGGACGCGATCGCGCGGCATCTACGACAACGGCTGCCGAGCGGCTATCGGCTCGAAATTGTCGCTCATGGCCCCGGGACGCCGGCGTTTGCGCTCGATCGCGACCATCCGGCTTTGCGTATGACCGAGGATATTCTCGGCGAACTGCTTGGCCGGCAACCGTTGCGCGTCGCGATGGGCGCTACCATCCCCATCGGTGCTGTCTTCCAGAGTGAGCTTGACGTGCCCACGGTGTTTTTTTCGTTTGCGACCTCTGACGAGGATTACCATGCGCCCAACGAGTTCTTCCGGCTGGCGAGTTTTCGTATTGGTCTTGTCGCCTGGGCGCGGCTCATCGTGCGCCTGAGGGATTTGAGAAGCCTTCGGAGCAGGCTAGGGCCTTCATCAGGAAATTCGAAACTTGCTCTATCCGATACAGGCGAGCCACCTTGTTGACGACTGCCACCGAAGCATAGGTTGGCCACGTCTCGCTCGGGGGTTTTCGTAAATCGCCAAGACTGGGCAACACCCCACGGAGTTCGACCTCCTTGTCCAGCTTCGCTTGCTTCCACCTTGCTACTAACGCTTGTACTTTTGGGCTGGCGGGATCCTCCGAGAGCGACGCCTCTACTTCGCGAAACATGGCGGCCCACTGTTTGGATGCGTCAACAGCCGACGGATTGTTGGCTACCGCAGCTTGCCGTTCCACTTGGAGACCTTCCACATATTTGCGTCCGATTGCCTGGCCTATGAATCTGGCCACTCTCTCCACCCGTCGCATCGAAACCTCTCTATCACTGCTCGCATCGAGGCCATATCGGGCAAGTAGAGCATCCTGTTCAGCCAGAGGCCAATTCTGATGATCTTTCCAAGCCTTTATGGCCGCCGCTTTGATCTCGGAGTCGCCTCCACTCATCGTCTCCGCCAACAGCACCCACTGTTTCGCAAGACTTTGACCCGCTTCACCAGCCGGATCTACCTCAAGCGCGGCTTCCACCTCAAGAAACATTTTTTTCCAGGCTTGACTGTACGTTTCAAGCGCCTGCGGAGGGATCTGCTCTATTAATTGTATTTTTCGCGCCCAAGCCTCCTCGGTGTAATACTTCCGCACGGACTTCGCCTCTGGCTCCATTTCGATGACCTCGATAATTTTTCGTAATACGGATGCGTCGGTTGCCCGATCCGGTCGAACGAGTGTCTCCGCTTCCTCTATCGCTTGTATCGCACGGGTTATCAAGTCGCGCTTCTCTTTGAGTGCCTTATGTTGCAAGCGCAACGACTCCGCAAGACTGAGTGGACTTGCCTCCAATAGGACCTTAATCTCATGTAACGGAATACCGATGAACTTGAGCGCCGTGATCTGTACCAGACGCTCCAGATCGGTTAGAACATAAAGACGGTACCCCGAGCTGCTACGCCTGGGTTTAAGCAGACCTATGCGATCGTAGTGGTGCAATGTTCGAACAGTGACACCAGCCAAATCCGCAAATTCTCGAACTTTGTAGAGTCTGCTCATCTCTCAAGAACTATCGTCTACCCTGACGTAGGGTAAGGGTCAACAATCTTGCCAACGTTTGGTGAGACCCTCCTGCCGAGAGTTTTTTCTAGTCAGAGAGGTGCGTGATCAAGTATTCACGGCCGGGGTGTCTCATTCGTTTTAATTGGTCGATCACTGCACGCCTATCGTACGGAACTCCGCGGTGTTCGATAGTGTAAGCGTTGGTTTGCGCATTCAGGACCACATAGCTGGCATATTTGTCCTCCGTCAGCGAGAGGCTGACCGCACCTAGATTGACGATATGCGTACCTTGAAACTTGCCATCCCAGGGACGGTGCGTATGTCCAACGCACAGCAGGTCAGCTTCGGCGCCCGCTAATAGTCCAACCATCCCGTCTGCATCCGTATCCGCACCGATGCCTGATCCATCGTCCTGCCCAGGAGACGCATGGACCCCAAGAAACCTGGTTCCATCAGGCAGCGTTGCTCTCATCTCCGGTCGCAAATCCTGGAGCCACGGAAGCCAACCGCCTGCAGTCACCATGCCCTGTGTCCAGGCAAACGTATTGGCAACCTCGACGAGTGCACCGAGCAAATGGGGATTGGCCTTCGCCTCCTCGATACTTGGAGAAGGTCGATCGCCGGTGCAAACGTATCGATCGGTGTTACCTCGAATGAAATGCGCATTCGGAAGGGTTGAGACGATATCGAGCACTTGTACCGGCTCAGGTCCCAGAGCAACCAGATCACCGAGTATCCAATAAGCGTCTGCTCCTCCGTTCGCAGCGATATCCACCAGCACGGCGTTCAACGCTATTGCGTTCCCATGGATATCCGACAAAAGGGCGATTCGCATGATTAGAGTTTACAAAAGTCGATTCATCTGTTTTCAGCCACATGGGCGCCTAATCGCCAAGTCGGAAGTTGAACTTCAGATCGTCGTCACTGGTAGTCTGCACGACAGAGGCAGGCAAGCGATGGAGAACCTAGTCTTTGACTTCTACGAACAACTGGCGGACTACTACCACCTGATCTTTGAAGATTGGGATGGGTCTATATACCGTCAGGCGAAGATCTTGGACCTACTGATTTCCCGTGAGCTGCCCGGGCGCTCTTTGGACATTCTGGACTGTGCCTGTGGAATCGGCACCCAGGCACTAGGATTCGCCTCCCTGGGGCACCGCGTAGTTGCTTCCGATCTGAGTCCAGCGGAAGTGCGAAGGGCCGAACGGGAAGCCCGGAGTCGGAAGCTGGATGTCGAATTTTACGTCTCCGACATGACATCCTTGAGCGAGGTTCCGGGCAGTTTCGATGTTGTGGCGGCTTTGGATAACGCGCTCCCACACCTCACACCCGATCAGTTGCCTCAAGCCATCAAGGCGGTGGCATCCAGGCTGAAGTGTGGCGGCCTGTTCGTCGCCAGCATCCGGGATTATGACGAACTCGTTGAGCAAAGGCCAGCGATGCAGACGCCGGTTTTCTTTGGACGCGAAGGAACGCGCAGGATTGTTCACCAAATCTGGGACTGGTTTGAAGCGGAAAAATACAAGCTTCATCTGTACATCACGATCCAAAGCGGTCAACGCTGGAACACGCATCATTTTATTTCTGAATACCGATGCTTGAAACGCTTGGAGCTTTCCAATGTCCTTAGGCTGACCGGCTTTTCCGAACCCACTTGGTTGATGCCCGCCGAGAGCGGCTACTACCAGCCTGTGGTTCTGGCCAGACGGCTATAATCTACCGGAACAGTCTGTTTTTGAATGACTTCCCGAAGGAAGCGGGTGCGGCACGAGCAATTGCCTGACGATTCGTCCCTAGTCGATCTTTTCGAAAATGAGGTTACGGGTTCTGCCATTGAATACACTCAGGCTGGAGATGCGATTTTTAGAATTTCTGTGAAATACCAGCGCTCCAAGATCGTCATTGTCAAACTCATCCCGCACCAGTGGAACTAACTTTAGCGCCGGGTTCCAGTTACTCCGCAGCATCAGGCTTCCGTTCTCGACCGACAGTTTGTAGGTCGCGTCGAGTTCCGTGCTCGTGTAGGTTCCGGCGTAGGCGGCTAAATCGGCCTCGCCAACGTGGACACGCTCGATTTTAGCGCCCTTGAACGGCGCCTCACCGGGTGTGGCGATCGTCACTCGCATCATGCTGTCTTGGCTATCAAATGTGATCTTCGATCCTCTCGGACTTTCAAATCGATTGGGGCCAATGCTGTGGAGGATTACACCGTTCTCCATCTTAAGGACCCCGCCAGAATCAACAAACGACAGCGTGCTGTAATCGATGGAACTAAGGTATTCGCCCGCGAACGAACCAGCATCGGAAACCGCGCTTTCCTCTGGTTTCGCCGGCCCCGTCGCGGGCTGAAGGCTCTTCTCAAGATAAACGTCGGCCACCTTCCGCGAGAGACCGGATGGGTCAGCGCTCGAAAGATTGCACAGGCACAACACCGTGAAACGCTGTTCCGGGAAGCGCAGAATCTCAGTGCGGTAGCCGAAAAGAGCGCCCCCGTGTTCTACGATGGGTAAGCCGCGATAGGTTCCAAGTTCGAGTGCAAGCGCATAGGCAATTGATTGACCGTTGTTCAAGACCCCGGGTGTGAGCATTTCCTTCAGCAGCGTTCCCTTTCCCAGCCGGTTCTCGTAAAAGTTTCGGTCCCATAAGAGCAGGTCATCGACGCTGGACATCAATCCTCCGTCCCCCACTTTGTCAAAGTTCGTCGACCAACCCACAAGGAACGAACCGCTCTTACCGGGAAGGTAGGCGGGGATGCGGCCGGGTACAACAACCGTGTGGTCGTCGTAGAACCTGGTGTGCGTCATCCCGAGAGGCTGAAAAATGTTTTCCGCAGCGAAGACCGAGAGGGGCTTCTTGGTGGTGCGCTTCACAACTTCGGCTAGCAGGAAGTAATTGGTGTTGCTGTAAAGATACTCCGCTCCGGGAGCGTAATTGAGTGCTTTCTGGCGTGCCACCAGGTCTATCAATTCGGCCGTGGGATGCACGTCTAGCGGGTTGCGGCCGGACATCTCAAGCAACCCGAAGATATCGCGGAAACCGCTGGTATGGTGGAGCATTTGCCGCAGCGTGATTGGATGTCCATAGTCGGGAAGCTCAGGGATATATTTGCGGATACTATCGTCGAGCGAAAGATATCCTTGTTCCGCGGCCAGGACCACGCTGGCAGCTGTGAATTGCTTGGAGACGGAGCCCATATAAAACACCGAGTTCGAGGAAAGCGGAACACCGAGTTCAAGGCTGGCCGTGCCGTAGCCTTTACGGTAGATAAACTCCCCATCCCGTATCACGCCGAGTGCGCACCCGGGAGAACCTGCTTTGTCGTAGGCGGCAAAAGTGCGATCCACCCTTTGCTGATCGGTTTCCCCTGAAACCCCTTGGGCTGTGACCATGAGTGCGAACGCCAGGACGGCTCCGAATCGCATATGAACCCCTTTCCCGGTTGCCTGATTATAGTGCCGCACAACGATCTACCGTTGCTGGTGTCCTGTCCCTGAAGTTCATTGAGAAATTCGACACGTCGAAGAACGGCGTCAGGGGCTAACGTGTGTGAAGAACACGACATAAGAAACCGCAGATCTCTCCACTCCGCTAAAACCCACCCTACTTCCAGGCATTTGCGGCCCGACTAAAGAGGCTGCGGAAAAACTCGAGTTTTGCTGTGGTTCTAGCTATGGCAGGGGCTAGCCCATCCATTTTGAAGTGTTTACGGCACGACTAAAGCCATGCCCCGATACAAAACATGAGTTTTCCGCAGCCTCTAAGGTCGTGCCCTGATACAAAGCCAAAGAAACTTTTTCAATGAACTTCCGAGACAGGGCACTAGTCGAGAGAGCGAGCCCGGAAATCATGCCGGATTCGTCCTGATCGAAGCCGCTTCGCGACGGACGCATCCGCGTTTCGGTCTGGTGCTCATCCTTGGGCGACTCTCAACCGTCCCTTTGGGACTTCCGTGGCGTTTTCCGCAACCTGTTAGAGTTCGTAGCTGAGGACGGTCCTGCGGAATCCATCTTGAGCGCTCGTCGTTGGCCGCCAACCCAAGGCACGCAGCTTCGAAGTGTCGAGCGAGCCGCTCAGGGTGGTGCTGGGAATGTAGCTCTGGTGACCGAAATCTGTCTGGAAGTCCACCTTCAGATGCCGCTCCGGGAAAAGGCGGGTCAACAAGAGCGCCAGTTCGGCGATGCTCAGATAGCAATCTTCATTCCCCACGTTGTACGCTTCGCGATTACCGCCTTTCAGCATCAGCGTGAAATACCCTCGCACTGCATCAGCCAGGTAGCAGAAGGGACGTTTTGCCTCCCCTGTACTTTTGACGACGATGTTCTCGTGGCACACGACATTGGCTGTGAAGTCTGCAAATACCCGCCCATCATCGAGTGCCATCCCCGGACCATAGGTGTGGGACGGCCGAACGATCTGCACTGGTATGCCGTATTGGTGGCTGTAGGCGATGCACATCGTCTCTCCAAGTCGCTTGCTCTCGCCATAGCAGGAGCGCACATCCGTGGGATCAAGATATCCGTAGTCATTCTCCGTCGTGGGCACCTCGGGAGTTGGATTGCGCCCGTATACGTCACCGCTGCTGAAAAACACAAAGCCCTCAATATCGTTGGCCTTGGCCAGCAAGAGCAGATTGTGGGTGCCCAATGTGTTGGCCAGGAGCGTTCCGACAGGATCCTTGCCGTAGTATTTCGGGCTCGCCTGGCTGGCGGCATGCACGATGAAATCGACCTTCTCGTCAAGGTTTATAGGGGAGCAGACATCCTGAACAAGAAAACGGAAATCCGGCCTGTGAAGCAGATGCGGAAACCGCGCTTTCGCTCTTTCGAAATCGCGGACCAAGGCCAGCACCTTGCCGTTCACCCTGCCGGATTCGTTGAGGTGCGTGAACGTCTCGACCATGTAAGCCGGCAGGAATCCATTCGCCCCTGAGATGAGCACCGATTTACCGTCGAACTTGCTCCATGGCAGATCTGCCTTGACTATGTCTTCGACATCCTCCTGAACAATAGGGTTACGTCTCACGCTTGGTCCAGTGGTTTCACAATCATGTTGGCCAGGAACTCCTCCCGCGGCAGGAACGGAAATAAATCCTCCAACGGCTTGGAAACGATGGAACCGTCCGGTTTCTGATAGGACTGGAGACGCGGAGCCCGCATCTCATCGGGTATGACGTGGACGTCAATCATGACCGGACCGTCCATCGCGAGAGCGCAGCGTATGTCTTCGCGCAAGTGCTTCTGATTCTGAATAACGATGGCGGGAATGCTATACGCTTCCGCCACCCGCCTCAGACTAGGGATCGTCAATCCAGTCTGACGGTCGCAGCCGATAGTCGCCTTGCCGAAGTAGCCGGTTTGCGAGGCCCTGATCGAGGCGTAGCCATCGTTGTTCAGAACGAAGAATTTTATCGGCAGGTTCAGCCGGGAGACTGTTTCCAACTCCTGGATGTTGAACTGAAATCCACCGTCGCCATCCACCAGGATAGTTCGCCTTCGATCACCACCGATGCAGACTCCGAGGGCCATCGGAAGTCCATAGCCCATCGCACCCAGACCGGCCGTGTGATAGATCCTCTGGCCTGAACGGGCTGGGCATGCGAGAAGAAAAATTTCGATTCCGCTGCCGGAACTGCCGGAAACCAGCAGATCGTTCGCACCGGATTCCGTTCCCAGGACTTCCGCGAGGTGGAATATGCTCACCGGGGATTCCGGTTCGCGGTGCTGTTCGGTCACGACCGGATAGCGCGATTTCCACTCTATGCACCGCCTGTCCCAGGCAGAGCGATCTTTCCGCTGAATGAACTGTTTCTGGCGGAGCAATTCCAGCAGGAAATCCTTGGCGTCGGCACAGACCGGCTGCTGCAGATGGGGCGCGAGCTTTTTGAGCTCGGCCGCGTCGATGTCGACCGCGACTTTGTGCGCCTCGCGGGCGAGATTCTGGGGAGCGTATCCGGTGATCGCGAAATCGAGACGTACTCCGACAGCCAGCAGGAAGTCGCAGTTTTGAAGTGCAAAATTGGCCCCGCGCGCTGCGACCAAACCGGGCCGCCCCACGAATGTGGGATCTTCGCTGGGCACGAGGTCACTCGCGCACCAAGTAGCCACAGATGGGATTCGCAACAATTGCCGGAGCTGTTCGAACTCCCCAGTCGCGCGCGCCAGGCGGATGCCATTACCCGCAAATAACAGCGGCCTTTCCGCGCGGTTGAACTTTTCGAGCAGTTGGCTTACTTCCTGCGCCAGGTTCGCATCGCCGGGAGGCGCTGCGAGTTCCGCGCTATCAAAGCCCCGTAACGTGAAGGGATCGTCAATGGGAGAGGCTTGAACATCGAGTGGGATATCAATCCACACCGGGCCGGGACGGCCATGGAGCGCGAGGTAAACGGCCTTCTCCAGATGATAGCGAATCTGCTCAGGCTCGACAATCGTGACGGCGTACTTAGTAATGGGCCTTACTATCGAAACAATGTCGACTTCCTGCACGCCCAGTTGGCGCATGCCTAAAGGCTGCCCCGTGTGATCGAACATACGATCCGGCCGCTTTACTTGGCCCGAGACAAAGAGGGTCGGCGTTGAATCCAGCCAGGCGCCTGCAACCCCGGTGATTGCGTTCGTTCCTCCTGGGCCGGTAGTGACCATACAAACCCCGAGGTGACCGGTGACTTTGGCATAGGATTCAGCACACATTGCGCTGGCTTGCTCGTGTGAGTTACAAACCGGCTCAATCGCAGGCTCCGCGCTCAGTGACTGATTGAGGTGCATCGCACCGCCGCCGGTGACTAGAAATACGTGTTTTACTCCCTGTTCGGCGACAAAGTGCACTACATAGTCAGAAAGCTTCACGGGCCTGGACCCTTTCCCTCTCGCCGAACACCTTGTGAGATTTAATTCGTGGCAAGAACTGCCTGCAGATCGAGGCCCTGTGCGGCCAGTATCGCTTCTATCAGCTCGCGGACAGCACCTTTGCCTCCAGCACTCTTAGCCACGAACTCTGCCTGGATGAGAACGTCCCGGGCCGCGTTTGCGGGAGCAGAGGAGAGACCGGCGATTCGCATTGCCGGCAGATCGTTTATGTCGTCGCCCATGAAGCAAATTTCTCCCAGACCGAGGCCGGTCGCGGCGGCAAATTCCTTTAAGGCAGCCGCCTTATTTCGGCACGCCTTCACCACATGCCGGATCATCATCTTTTCCGCAAAGCGATCCACCAGGGGGCTGTCCTCACCGGAGATGAGAGCCAGTTCAAATCCTGCGCGCCGGGCAAGAGAAATTCCCATGATGTCGGCGAAGCAGAAGCGCTTCATTTCCTCGCCATTCGCACCCCACCAGAGGCCCCCGTCTGTGAGTACTCCGTCTACATCCAGGGCCACAGCTCGGATCTGCTTAAGACTCTGTGGGTGGGCGGCGCTCCCAGTCATGCTGCTAGACCGTTGCGCCGACGCGGCGAAGCTTTCTGATAATCGGCAGTTCCCGTTCGTAGACGCGCTTGATGCCATCGCCCTGGGACTGTTCCCAGAGGCGGATGTCGCGCACCAACCGATTGATACCGTTTGGTTCCAGCGAGGCTGCTTGATCGGAGCCCCACAGGGCACGGTCTGTGGTGATGTGCCGTTCCACACAGCAGGCGCCCAGCGCGGCGGCGCAGACGCTGGTGGGGATTCCGGTCTCGTGTCCGGAGTAGCCAATGGGAATGCCGTAGCGGGCCGCCATGCTAGGAATGGCCCGGAGGTTCAATTCGTTGTAGTCGGCAGGGTAGGTGCTGGTGGCATGCATCAGAATGAGATCTTGTTTGCCCAATAGTTCGACGGCGTGGTCGATCTCGTCATAGGTGCTCATGCCCGTCGAAAGGATGATCGGCTTTCCGGTCCTGCGAATGTGTCTTAACAAATGGTCGTCGGTAAGTGACGCGGAGGCGATTTTGTGGGCCGGAAGACGGAACTGCTCCAGGAAATCGACCGCCTTCTCGTCCCACGGCGAGGCGAACCATGGCATTTTCAACGACCGGCAGAAGTCATCGATCTCCTCGTATTCCACCTGCTCGAATTCCAATCCATATTTGAGATCCCCATTCATGTGGCCGAAGGGATTCTCGCGCGGCTTATTTAGCTCCTCCGCGGTATAAACGACTTCCACCGTTCGCTTCTGGAATTTAACGGCGTCACAACCAGCGGCCGCGGCCACACTGATCAGGCGCTTCGCATGATCGACGTCGCCGTTGTGATTGATGCCGATCTCTGCAATGATGAAACACGGCTGACCATCCCCGATCAACCTGTTGCCCAGCCTGACAGTTGACATCGAAGGCTCCTTGAGGTGTTCCCTTGCGGCTTATAGCGTTCGCCAGAAGGGCACGAGGTGCGAGGAGAAATATTCGCTCACTCTTTCCTCATCGGACAAATATTCGCTGACACTATCAACGCCCCCAGGGTATACGTTCGTACCGGATTGCTACACACAGCTCAGATCCGGTGCTAGGCAGTTTCGTAAAGGGTTGATGATAATGGGGTGCCCCATATCTCACCGCGTTTCTCGCGGGGAGATGTGGGTGGGATGTCTCGGTAGCAGAGAGATCTTCGGTTCAAAGCACGGTGCGACCACCATCGACAATCAGGTTTTGTCCGGTCATATAGGAACTCGCATCCGAACAGAGAAATAGAATCGCCCCTTCGTATTCGTCTTCCCGCGCCATTCGCTTCATCGGTATGAGCTCATGCAGTTTTCTTGTGAACTCTTCGGGTTGGCCGGCAAAGATGCCACCGGGAGAGATCGCATTCACCCGAACATGCCGATCGGCCCAGTAAGTTGCCAGATAGCGAGTCAGACCAAGCAGGCCCGTTTTCACTACCGAATAAGTGACCGGCTTTACTGGCTGCTGATCTTCTGGAAGGCCTTCTTTGCGATAAAGCCGCTGATCCGGAGCAATGACCCCCAGATCCGAAGAAATATTCACAATAACCCCCTGGGAACGGTTCGCCATATCTTGTCCGAAAATCCGCGAGCAGAGAAATGCTCCGGTAAGTCCAACGGCGATGTCGGCGTTCCATACAGCGAGAGGAAAGTTCTCCAGACGAGACCATTGTTTGCCGGTTGATTCTGCCTCGACTTTAGGATTATTCGCAGCATTGTTGATGAGAATGTCAGTCCGGCCGAAACGGCGAAGGATCTCTTCCCGTGCGCTCAGCAACGACTGCTCCGATGTTATGTCGGCAGCGATGCCGGCGCATTTTCTCCCATAGGTTTCCTGCAGGTGTTGCGCCCGATTCCACGGCTGGGTTCCTTCCAAATCAAGGAGCACGACGTGGGCGCCCGCGGCGGCGAGAATCGAGCCATGATGACCTCCCATCAAACCCGCCCCCCCGGTGACGATCGCTACCCGGTCCGACAAGTCAAACAGGGATTGAATGCGGGTTGAGGTTTTGGAGAATGTCGTATTGTTCATAGGCCTTAAACCGTGCGCGTTTGCCCACCATCCACAACGAAGCAGGATCCTGTCGCGAAGCTGGCATGCGGCGAGCAGAGAAATGCTGCAAACGATGCAATCTCTTCTGGAACACCGAACCGCTGCATCGGTACCTCTGTCTTGAGCATCTGCTCTATCGCTTCGCGGCTGCTATGGAAGCGCCGTTCCCAGGAACCGCCGGGGAAAAGAATATTGCCGGGAGCCAGGGTATTGACACGGATCCCGTGAGAACCAAGTTGCCGTGCGATGTTCTTGGCATAGTTGTTCAATGCCGCCTTTGCCGCCGAGTAGGGCAGCGGAGCCGGCGTAGCATCGATGGCCACGATCGATGAAATGTACAGGATGGATCCTCTCGTCTGGTTGGCAAGCAGGTACGGAAGAGCATGCTGGGTAAGCCGAGTCGCGGCGAAGAAATTCACCTCAAAGAGGCGCGTCCATTCTTCCGCCGGCAAGTCCCATCCTGGTTTACCGGCGCCCGTCCCCAGATTCGCGACGAGATGATCGAGTTGTCCAAACCGAGTGACGGTGGCTTTGAATCCGTCGGAGATTACCCTCTCATCCGAAAAGTCACCCTCGATCGCAAGGGTGCGTTCCGCAGTGAACCGCGAACTTAAATCTGCATAGGCTTCGACGAGAGCCTTTTGATTCCTGCCTGTGATAATAACCCTCGCCCCCTCAAACAGAAGGCGCTCGGCGATGCTTCGGCCGATCCCCCGGCTCGAACCCGCGACGAACACAACCTTATCTTTGAGTTGAAGGTCCATCGTCTATACCGCTGTCCAGCCACCGTCGATCCGGAGCTCTTGACCGGTCATATAACTACTCGCATCGGAAGCCAGGAAAATGAGGGCCCCGCACAACTCACGCGGTCGGCCAATGCGATCGAGCAATGTATAACCCTTCAGCCTCTGGACGAGTGGGGAGTCTTCCACCACTGAATTTTGCCCAGCGATGTCTTCGGTGTTCGAAAATGGTCCAGGCGAAATGCAGTTCGCTCGAACCCCGAAGGAACCCCAGAAACTTGCCGTATACCTGGTGAATGCCACCAGCGCCGCCTTCGAAGCCGAGTAGCCGGGCGGGTTGAGAGAAGAAGTGCCTTCGTATAGTTGCGGACGGGGCGCCACCGACGCATACATGGTAGCGATGTTGATAATGGATCCGCTTCCCTGGCTCTTCATCCGGATTCCGATATGCTGTGTCGTCTGTACGGCCCAGTAAACGCCGCCCTGGAGATTTCGCTGCCATTGGTCGAAGGTGGAGTTTTCGAGCGAGCCCTCAGGCAGGTTGAAGCCCGTCGCGGAGCCCAGTTCGTGAGCATTGTTGATCAACACATCCACGCGTTCTTCACGGGCGGCAATCGCATCGCACAATGAATTCACTGCCGCTCTATCGTACATATCGATGCGCTCGATGCTGATATTACCGGCGCCAAATTCGGCAGACCAATGCGTTGCTTCGGTCTCGAGCCGCTCGCTGCGGCCTAATGCAATCACGCGGGCTCCATTCGCGAGCAAGGTCCGACAAAATGTGCGGCCCAGAAATCCGGAAGCGCCTGTAAGAACCGCAGTTTTTCCTTTCAAGGAGAACAATGAGTCCAATTTCAGATCGTCAGGAGCATCGACCATTGCTTACCTTATCGATGAATGGCTTCAGGAAATCGATCTGCGCGCGCAGGAAATTCACTTCATCACCAGGGGCACCACGCGCTACCTGGAACGTCAACCCTCCCTTGTATCCGATCGATCGTATCCCGCGAAAGACATCAGCGAAGTCGGCCGAGCCGGCGCCAAGTGGCCGGGTTTCCACTCCGCCCTGCGGCTTGCGCCAACGATCCTTAATGTGAATGGACCCAATCCGGTTTCCGTACGCAGCGAATTCTTTGCTGGCAACGTAGCCAAGTCCGGAGCTGTTGCCGGAATCCCAGTTCACCTTGATGGAAGGATACGGAAGCATGTCCAGAAATTCCTTGAGTGCCGCTGGATCAAGGTCGGCTTCGATATGAAGTTCCACTTGATTTTGTTCCGCCGGTAGCAATGCCCTTTCCAGAATTGAGGCAACCATTCGCTTCTCTTCCTCGGTAGCCATCCGCGAGTGGTCGACGAAGGGCAGCACTATCCTCTTCGCCCCAATGAGCGGCGCGAGGAGAATAAGTTCGTGTAGGTGCGCTTCCCGATGAACTCTCTGCGCGTCGGTGCATCGGATCAATGGAAACTCCATGAACCAGTCCGCGCAAATCGCTGGAGTACTGACCCCATGCTCGGCTTTGAGCTTCTCCATTTCCGCCCGGCCTTCCTCGGAGAAGATAGGGTTCGCACCCTCATCATAACTGTCGTGGATCCATTCAATGCAGGAGAAGCCGGCCTGTTTCGCCAGTGGGAACTCCCGGCGCCAGGAATTTCGAGGAAACGCTTGTAAGCCGGACGGCTCCGGTGGTGACAGGCGACCCTGCATTACGCCATATTGGTAACACATGAATTCAGCTTATAAGAACAACCGTGGTTTCCAATACGTTCTATATCTCCGAAGCTTGACTTAAAAGGAACACAGCAACACCGAAATGGGAGCGTCACTTCCAAACCTTCCAGGGAGCGGCGCCGCTGTTCCAGTACTGCTCCAGGAGAGCCTTGTCATACACCGTGTCCATGGGCTGCCAGAATCCCGGATGCTTGTACGCGGCGGAGCTGCCTTCGCGTAAGATCGCCTCCAGTGGCTCCTTCTCCCAGACGGTTGTATCGTCTCTAAGATACTTGCCGACTTTCGGAGAGAGCACCATGAATCCGCCGTTCACCCATATCCCGTCACCCTTGGGTTTCTCCCTGAAGGACAGCAGTCCACCGTCTTCATCAATAGCCAAGGCGCCAAATTTACCTGTCGGCTGCACTGCCGTAATGCTTACCAGCTTTCCATGGCGGCGATGAAACGCAATCAGAGCGTTCAGATCGACGTCCGCCAGTCCGTCCCCATAGGTCGCGCAAAACATTTCCTCGTCTTTGACGTAAGGTAAGATCCGGCGAAGCCTTCCCCCCGTCATGGTCGCGAGACCGGTATCGATCAGGGTCACGCGCCATGGTTCGCTCGTGCACCTGTGATACTCGGTGGTGTTTTTCGCCAAGTCGAACGTCACATCGGAGGAGTATAGGAAGTAGTTAGCAAAGTACTCCTTGATCATGTGCCCTTTGTAGCCCAGGCAAATGATGAAATCGTTGAAGCCAAATGCGGAGTAGATTTTCATAATGTGCCAGAGGATGGGCCTTCCGCCGATTTCGACCATCGGCTTTGGCCGGAGGGCGGTCTCTTCGCTCAACCGGCTACCCAGACCCCCGGCAAAAATAACTACTTTCATCGGCTATCTCCCGCCATCCATTGGTCATACATCCCTTCGAACGCATCCTCGACCGATCTCGCCATGTCCTTGGCGTCGCATAAGGGACTCTGTATCATCCGCGCGCGTTGCTGCTTGCGCTGCTGCGTGCGGCCCTCGATGTCTCGAGCGAGCCGGCAAACAATGGACACATACTCGGCTTCGTCCTGCGCTACCCACTCCGGCCGGTCAAATGCCCGCAGCAGCAAACTGGCCATCTTTCCTCCCAGCCAGTGTCCTTCCAAGGCGACCAGGGGGGCTCCCATCCACAGCGCGTCGAATGCCGTGGTTCCGCTATTGAAGGGGATCGTGTCCAAGGCTATGTCGAGCCGGTGATAGAGGGCCATGTGCCGTTCATGCCCTGGAGCAAAGGGAATAAAAGTGACCTGCTCCGGTGCGATCCCCCGGCGGGATAGGGCGGAAAGAATCCGTTGATGAGTTTCTTCCTCATCGGACGTACCATCCTCCAAAAGCAGTTTGGCTTGGGGCAACGCGTGGAGAACTTTGGCCCAAAGGTCAAGTGCTTCCTCTCGGATTTTGCTGAGCCTGTTGAGAGACCCGAGCCAGACGGTCCCGCTCGGATCTGGCGCCCAGCCGCTCGCGGGAAGCGAGTCCTCCCCCTGGTAACAGACGGAAAAACGGGGCAGCCTCCATATCCGCTCGGAGAAATGCGGTTCCATTGAGACCGGAAAGTGCGGGCCGGCGAACACCCAATCCATTTCGGTCAACCCGGTCGTGCTCCAATAACCGAGATACATACACTGGACTGGCGCCGCGCGGTGGGCAAAGATCCCCAGGCGACTGCCGAAGGTATGCCCTGTCGTGTCCATCAGAATGTCGATTTGCTCCGACCTGATCCGGTTTACCGCCGCCGCGTCTGATAGATCGACCAGCGGGATATAGCTGTCGGCTAAGTCGCGAAACTCCTGAGCGCGGGAGCAAAATCTTCGCCTGGTGGGAAAGAGAGTGAGATGGAAACGGCGGCGATCGAGCTCCGCCACCAGCGGCAAGAGAAACTGCGCGACGGCATGGCTGCCTAACTCGGCCGAGACGATCCCCAATCGTAACTGTCTTCCTTGCCGGGAACGTACCGCGAACACGCCGGAAGCTGCGGGTGCCCTTTCGCGTGCAGCTGCTCTTTCGTCATCAGTTAACACACTTTTTTCCCACGCTTCAGCTTGGAGCTTCTCCTCCTGAGGAGAAACGTGACGGGTGAACGCATAGAAATAGAGCAGATTGCTGTAAGCGGTGGGGCTATGCGGTGCAGCCGCCAGCGCATTGCGATAGGTTCGATGGGCTTGTTCCAGCTTGCCCTGATCCTTTAAGGTCTCCGCGAGATTGTTATAGGCGGCAGCAGGGCTGGAGGCATAGGCGATTGCCTGTTCATAGCTGGCGGCGGCCTGGGAGAGCAGGCCTTGAGCTTTGTATGCGTTTCCGAGGTTAAGGTGAGCCTCAGCGAGATCCGGCTGCATATCGAGGGCGCGTCGCAGACTCTCGATCGCCTGATCGAATTCCCCGCAGGCAACCAGCACACTGCCTAGATTGCAATGGGCGGCGGCGAGAGACGGGTTTGCCTCCAGCGCCCGGGTAAAGGTCGCAACGGCTTCCGGTAGGCGGCCAAGATGATGAAGGGCGAGGCCCAGGTTATTGTGTGCCTCAGCATAGTTGGTGCGTAGCGCGATTGCCTTTTGATAACAGACAGCCGCCTGCTCCAGCCTTCCCGCCTCATAGAGCAAAGTTCCCAGGCTGTTGATGGTCTCCGGTGTGTCGGGCTTGAGACTCAGTGAACGCCCGTAACTTGCCGCCGCCTCATCGCGATGGCCCTGCTGGAGTAGTGCATCGCCTAACCGGCGGTGGGCTGCGTCAGAGCCCGGATCGAGTAACGCGGCCTCGCGATAAGTAGCTGTGGCTTGTTCCAATTTCCCACTGGTCTGCAACTGATGCCCGAGATTCACGAGATAAGCGGCTCGCCTCCGTTCCTTTTTGTCGGTTTGCATAATCTCGACTGGCGCGTATCGGGACAGCTGCCGATGATTCAATATCCCAAGGATGTATCGGCTCCGTTCGTAGTTACACCAATGGTTGTATCAAGGCGTGATGATGTATTCATGCGTCCGTGAATGCGACAGTTGGCGAGAAACGTCACCCGGCACGACGATGTTTATGCGAAGATCGGAGAGCCTGATCTGGTCCAACCGGGGTTACGTATGACGTTGTCCATCGTTGTACCAACGCGCGATGATCCGGACAGCTGCATCGAGTTGCTCATCGCCCTGATGGTCGACAACGTCCACCTCGGCCTTCCTCTTAGCGTGCTTTTTCTGGTTAACGATACGGTGGAGCGTCACACAGCGTCGCTCGAAAGAGTGGTTTCCGATGCATGTTTTTCGCCGCTCCGGCCCCGCATCTTGCGAGCCGGCAGCAATTTCCTTACCTGTGAGGAAAGCATTCTCGACACGCTCGGTAAGAATCTTGACGCAGTGGATAGTTATTTTCTTATCATCGGGAATTCAGATCGGGTGATGTTGGCAGCCGTGCCGGCGGCTCTGGGATACATGCAGGAGCATGCACTGGATCTATTGCTGGTGGGAGTAATCAACCGCGAAGTCCATCAGGGTAAGGTCGTCCGCCAGCAATCCATGACGCCCCGTCATCTGAATTCCAAGAACCGCCTCAGCGTGGATGATAGTTGGGGAAGTGACACTTTTTCGGACGCTATGTCCGACTATGGTCCGGAAGGTTACGCTGGTTATCTCGGCTGCCAGATCTATAGCAAGGAATTCTTCCGGGAGCTGTGCCCGATAGTTGCGGCGATGCCCGAACCTCTATGGGCGCTGGCCTTTGGGACTCTGGAACTCACCACGCAAAAGCAGTGGAGAGTGGGATACACTCCGGAGATTTTGGCCATGCGCATCGACTGCTTGCAGTATGGCGCCGATTCGGGTGAACATCCTCCGGACTGGTGGCCCGTTCGATCCCGAACCGAACGTGGATTATCGAAGCATCTCACGCTCGCCATGATCAGCAACGGTTTGCAACTTTCAGCGGCGCCTTTCCAGACCCTGGTGAATGCGCAGCTCGTTACCAGCCGGCGCGGCTCGTCTCAGTATGACTTCTCGAATTTTCTCTTCGCATTTGTGGAGCAGATGAGGAATCTCGCGCGCGAGTGCTTCTCGCGATCGAGGCTACCAATACTCCTGGAGTGAGTTACGGGACATCATCCGCTTTGGAAAGCGGTTAGGGACGGTGGAGATTGGCCTTCCCGCCGAAGAGCACGCTTGTATCAGCACCTGGCTGCAGAGTTTCGGGGTGATTGGTGATTACTCGAATCCGCAGAACCTGCACGGGTTGATGGCCAGCGCCGATGCGGTGTTGACGCTGCTCGACCGGCGGCCTGGAATGGAGCGGTGGATCGCCTCTTTGCAGCCGTCTCCACTGGTGTTAACGGCATGAGCAAGCGCATACTCATGACCGGGGCTACGGGCTTCTTAGGCAGCCATCTGCTGGCGCGCTTACTCGATGAGCCAGATGTTTCGGACGTTACCATCATAAAGCGGTCCTTCTCCGACCTCGGGCGCATCGCCCATCTCATGCCGCTAATCTCCAGCTTCGATCACGACCTGCATCCTCTGGAGGAGATCTTCCAGAAGAATACATTCGACACCATCCTGCACTGCGCCACGAACTATGGCAGAGGTCCGATTCCTCGCGCGCAAATCATCGAATCGAATCTGCTGCTTCCTTTGCATCTGCTCGACCTGTCTGCCGAACATGGGACCAGCCTGTTTATCAACACCGGCACCATGCTCGATAACCGTATTTCCGCTTACAGTTTGTCGAAGCAGCAGTTTCGGGACTGGTTTCGCGGGGCCGCGGAACAGATGACCTGCGTTGATATGTTACTTGAGCATTTTTATGGGCCGGGTGATGATCAGACGAAGTTTGTTTCCTATCTCATTGGGGTGTTGCTTGAAGGACGGCCCAGCATTGACCTGACGGAAGGAATGCAGACCCGGGATTTCACTTATATCGAGGACGTGACCAACGCCTTTCTCCACGTTCTGCGCAGTGCCGGACAGGGAGGCGGTCATCTGGAGTACGAGGTTGGAAGCGGACAGTCTACGCGATTGCGGGATTTTGTGGAGTTGGCGCGAGCGATCTCCGGCAACACGACGACGGAGTTGCGGTTCGGCGCACTCGACTATCGGCCGAATGAACAAATGAATGTGGTTGCCGATACTTCGCGGCTTCGAGAGTTGGGCTGGACGAGCACGTGGAACGTACGCGATGGGCTGGAGGCCACAATTCGTCAGGAAAGGGCGGCGAATGGCAAGACCGGCCGCCGACGGGTAACGGTCGCTCCCTCGGTGGCTAACCAGGCTGCGGAAAAAGTCTTCCTGGAAGGGCACGGCTAAACAGGCCGCGAAAAACTGCTGTTTTGTATCAGGGCATGACTTTAGTCGTGCCGTACAGGCTTGAAAAAGAGATGGGCTTTGGAGGCTGCGGAAAAACTCGGTTTTGTATCAGGGCACGACTTTAGTCGTGCCGTAAACACTTGAAAATAGGATGGGCTTTAGCCCCTGCCACGGCTAGAACTACAACAAATATGACTTTTTCCGCAGCCTGTTTAACCCCTGCCGCCATCATTTGCCGTGGCAGATTCACGGTGGCGGGAACTAAAGAGTCTGCGTGAGAACGAGGACTGTAGGACCAAACAGAACTGACGGGTGAAGTGAACCATGTTCGCACCAGCGTACGTGGGCCGATTATGAATTCTTCGAATGCTTTCACTCAACGGATAACAACAATGGAAGGGCTTCGACCGTCTTTTTCGGCCCACGTACGCTGGCGCGAACATGGGGCACCCGTCGAGTTTTGTTTGGTCCTGTAGTTCCCTGTCTTGTCCCGAAAAAAATCCCTCGGCTAATGTAGCGAAAAGATAGCCTTCGCTTGCTGAGCTCCGCGCCAGTGGGCGGGCGGTACTCCTTCCCACATGCGAAAGGCGCGGACAAAGGAGTTGGCATCTTCGTATCCAAGAAGATACGCGGTCTCGTTCAACTCGAGCATTGAGTTGGTAAGGTAGTGGCGGGCGAGTTGATGACGAGCCTCCTCCAGGACCCGCTGAAAGCTATAGCCGGCGTCCTGCAAGCGGCGCTGCAGAGTGCGGGAACTAATGTGGAGTTCACGAGCGATGTCCTGCATTTTGGGGCGGTGCCCGGTGAGTTTCTTTTGGATGACGGAGCGTACCCGCTCGGGGAAGGTTTCCTGCCCATTGCGCTGATTCAGTTCTTCATCGAGTTGCGGCGCCAGCAAGGCAAGCAGGTCTACATTGCGGGTCACGAAGGGGAGTTCTGCATCGGACGCGCGGAAGACCATAGCGTTGCGCGGGGTGCCGAAGAGGATCTGGCAGCCGAAGTGGCGTTCCAACGACTTTTGGTACGGGCGCCGGCGCACGAATTCCACGCGCAGCGGCGACAGACGGGTTCCGGTACCACAGCGGGCGATCGCGAGTACCCAGGCGAAGCACAAGTCGGTCAAGACCTCAGGTTCAGCGTCGTTGGCAAGAAGCCAGCGAAATTGAATGCTCCACTCCCCATCGTCGATTTGATGAGCGATCTCTTCCGGGCAGGAGAGTTGCTTGTGCCGAGCCGCTTGACGCATCGCTTCGCCAAAGCTAGCAGTAGAGAGAGCGGCTAGCGCGACAAGATCGAAAAGCTCAGGCTTCAGTTCCGTGCCGAGCTGAAGGCCGATGGCAGGGGTGGGGCTGGCGCGGGCAATCGCTCGCCACAGGGCAAATAGCTCTTCGGTGTTACCAGAATGCGCGGTTGATCGAGAAGTCCCGGCGCCAATCCGGCGGACTCAAGTAAAGCAGACACTCGGATTCCCGACTCTTCCAACTTTACTGCCAGCCGGCCGGGAACCCGGAAGTGTTTGCTCATAACTACTCGTTTTTGAGAGAAGCCATATCGATACTGAAACGGTATTTGACGTCGGCCTTCAGCAGACGGTCGTAGGCCTCGTTCACCTTCTGGATGGGAATGACCTCGACGTCGGCGGTGAGATCGTGCTTGCCGCAGAAGTCGAGCATCTCCTGGGTTTCCGGAATGCCGCCGATCGGGGACCCGGAAAGGCTGCGGCGGCCGAAGAGGAGGTTGAAGGCGGCTACCTGTAGGGGCTTCTCGGGCGCGCCGACAAGAGTGAGATTTCCATCTCTGCGGAGCAGACCAAGCAGGGCGTTGATATCGTGGTCGGCGGAGACAGCGTCGAGGATGAAGTCGAAGCTCCCAGCGTGCTTCGCCATGGCGTTGGCATCACGGGAAAGCACGACCTCGTCAGCGCCGAGACGCAGGGCGTCGTCTTTCTTGTTGGGCGATGTGGTGAAGAGGACCACATGAGCCCCGAGCGCGTGCGCGAACTTGACTCCCATGTGGCCCAGTCCACCAAGCCCCACGATGCCGACCTTCTTGCCCTTGGTGACACCCCAGTGGTGCAGCGGCGAGAAAGTGGTGATACCGGCGCAGAGCAGAGGTGCGGCGCCTGCGAGATCGAGGTTGGCAGGAACCTTCAAGACGAACCGTTCATCGACTACTACGCTGTCGGAGTAACCTCCGTAGGTAATGCCTCCTGTGTGTTTGTCGGGAAAGTTATAGGTAAGGGTAAGGTTGGGACAGAATTGCTCGAGCCCTTCTTTGCACTCCGGGCAGGTGCGGTCGGAATCGACCATGCACCCCACAGCTCCGATGTCGCCGACTTTGAATTTCTTTACGGCGGAGCCGACTTTGGTGACCTTGCCGACAATCTCGTGGCCTGGAACGAGTGGGTAGACGGTGGGCAGAGCCCCGCTCCACTCGTTGCGGGCCTGATGCAAATCAGAGTGACAGATTCCGCAGAAGAGAATTTCCAGTTGTACATCGCTGTCGGTTGGCTCGCGGCGTTCGATGGTCGTGAAGGCTAACGGCGATGTCTCACTGGCAGTTGAGTAGGCTTTAGCTTTGTACATGGATCAAATTTAGCCCGTCCCGGTTCCCCGCGGTATGCAAAACACGCCATTCTACTGGCAGAATATGCCAGCCGTGCCAATCACGCGACCAACTGGTTATTGAGGGGGTCATTTGTGTTAACGGTGCGTTTCGCGAGCAAGAAAAAGACCGATACGGCTACCAGGATGAGTCCGGCTCCGGCTAGAGCCATAGAAACCCCAAAGATGGGAATGAGCTTTCCCAACGACAAACTGCCCAGGGGCATGCCTGCACGAAAGGCCAGATTATAGACACTCATGACACGGCCCCGCATGGCATCGGTGGCAATGATCTGCACCAGCGCCAGCATGAGCGAGGCAGACGCCATGATCGCTACACCGGTGAGGAAGATCAGCAGGCAGGAGAGCGGAAGCCACGTGGAAAGAGCGAAGGCAGTGATGGCGAATCCCAGAAAGATCAGGATCAACACGGTAAGACGCTGCTGCCCTTTGAACTTTTCCATGGCCGCCACAATGAGCGCGCCGCATATCGAGCCCGATCCTGAGAAAACAAGCAGCAAGGTGTACGTCTTGGGGCCTTGGTGAAAAACGGTTTGCACGAAGACGGGTAAGAATCCCATGAGTGAAAATCCGAAGAGGGTGGTGCAAAACGCCAGGACCACCAGCGCACTCATCCCATCCCGGCGGCGGATAAACCGAATGCCCTCCGCCATGCTGGTGAGCACCGGCTCGCGTGTTTTTACCGGCACAAACTTGACCTGAATCATGAACAGCGAAAGGATCACCGCCAGGTAGGACACGCCGTTCAGCGTGAAACACCAGGTTGCGCCCAGGAGGGTATAGGTAAAGCCTCCGAGAGCCGGACCGAGCACGCGGGCCAAATTGAATTGGATGGAGTTCATCGCTATCGCATTGGCGAGGTCTTCAGGACCGACCAACGTGGGAAGCAGAGCGGAATAGGCCGGGCCCCCAAAGGACTGCCCCAGCCCCACCACGAACGAGAGCGCCAGGATGTGCCAAACCTGCACAACATGGGTCACGAATAAGATGGCCAGCAGGAACGCGCATGCCATCTGTATGTACTGCGAGGTCAGCAGCATTTTCCGCCGGTCGAGGCGGTCGGCGAAGACTCCGCCGAAAAGAGAAAACATGATGATGGGAAGTTGGCCCAGGAAAAGGTCTAAACCGAGGTAGAAGGGATCTTTGGTGAGATCGTAGACTAGCCAGCTTTGGGCGAATTGTTGGACGAATGTGCCGATGGTGGAAGCGCAGGCTCCGAACCACATGAGGCGGAAGTCACGATAGCGAAAAGCCCTGAAGATGCGCGCGAAAAATGGAGAAGAGCCGCCCACTAGACGAGCGGCTCCGGACATCGGTTCGTACGCATCCTAAGAGTCTTTGCTCGCAGCAGGCTAATCACACATACACAGAGATGCGACCGGGGCACCCCAGTCGCACTTTCTTGGGGTGCGATCAGTTTACGTCAATTTGGGTTCGAGGATGGGTAGACCCTTCACCTGGGAGAAGTGGCGTTTGTTGAAGGTCGCCAAAGTGCTGCCACGTTGCAAGGCGGTGGCCGCCACGATCAAATCATAAGCACCGATGCTTTTACCGGAGGCCTCTAGGTTTGCCCATAAACGCGCATGGTAGTGGGCCGTTAGGCCGGTGTAGGTGACGATCGGAAGCATCGCCACGAAGGCTTCGAGATATCTTTCCCGGCCGGCCCGATGCATTGGGGATGCCCGCTCCACACCATGCCACAGTTCAGCAATGGTGATGGCGGCTACTTCGAATTGGTCGTCCGCGCGAGATTCAAACCAGGCCTGGAGATCGAAGATGCCTTTTTCGCCGTTAATGATGACATCGGCATCCAGCATTATTGCCATTTGTTACGGGGCTCATCCAGGGCTTTGCGTGAAGCCTGAAGGTCATCGCGCCAGGCTCTTGCTTCCTCATCGGTCAACTTGATTTTGGACAGAGATACAGCAAGATCGCGCCCGGAACACACCTTTTCGCTGGTCGGTGTCAACTCGGCAACTGGGGTTCCACTTTTGAGCAGCACGAATGTGACCTCCTGGTAACGGGCGCGGTTGACACAGTCGGCGAAATTCCTCGCCGCTTCCGTAACACTGATCGACTCCCGTTTCATAAAATCAGATTATCTGATTTTGCGCTATCCGTCAACGGGATCATAATTTAGGTTTTGGCCCAGCCACCGCTCGACCTCTGCCACGGTCATCCCCTTGCGCTGGGCGTAGTCGGCGACCTGGTCGCGGTCGATCTTGCCCAAGCTGAAGTAGCGGGATTGCGGGTGGGCAAAGTAGAGCCCACTCACGCTCGAGCCGGGCCACATGGCAAACGACTCCGTGATGAGCATACCGGTGTTCGCCTCCACATTGAGCAGCCGCCAAAGCGTGCCCTTCTCGGTGTGGTCCGGGCAAGCCGGGTAGCCCGCGGCGGGCCGGATTCCGCGATATTTTTCTTCGATGAGGTCGGTTTTGCTGAGGCCTTCCTCCCGACCGTAACCCCATTCGTCGCGCACCTGCTTGTGCAGGCATTCCGCGAACGCTTCTGCCAGGCGGTCGGCCAGCGCCTCGGCCATGATCGCGTTGTAGTCGTCATTCTCGGCTCGAAAGCGGTCGCATAGCTGCTGCAGGCAGATGCCGCTGGTTACAGCGAAAGCACCGATGTGATCGCGAAGCCCGGCTTCCTTCGGTGCGATGAAATCAGCCAGCGACCGGCACGGCTCGCTGCCTTCCCGGTTGGCCTGCTGGCGGAGAAAGTGAAAGTGCTCCAGTACGGCGCCCCGCGTGCTATCCGCGTACAACTCGACGTCGTCGCCCACCGCGCTTGCCGGGAACAGACCATAGACACCCCGCGCCCTCAGCAGCTTCTCAGCGATGATGCGATCCAGCAGAGCATTGCCTTCAGCGAAAAGTTGACGCGCCTGCGCCCCCTGCTCCGGGTGATCCAGAATGCGAGGGTAAATACCTTTCATGCCCCAGGTGTGAAAGAACGGCGACCAGTCGATAAAGTCGCGCAGCGTCGCCAAGGGGAAATCGTCCAGCACGCGCACCCCGGTAAACGTGGGGACGGGCAAATCCTCAGGGCGCCAATCGATAGGGGTCCGGCGGGCCCGAGCAGTGGCGAGCGGAACCACCTTTTGCTTGGGCGCGGCATGGGCCTTGCGCAGCGCTTCGTAGTCGGCACGATGTTGGACCACGAAAGCCGGCTTGCCCTCATCACTCAATAGACTCGTGGTCACCGGCACTGCTCGGCTGGCATCGAGCACGTGCACCACCGGCTCGCTGTAGTTCGGGGCTATCTTGACCGCGGTGTGGGCCCGGCTGGTGGTGGCTCCACCAATCAGCAGCGGCAGCTTGAATCCCTGGCGCTCCATCTCTTTGGCTACATGCACCATCTCGTCGAGCGAAGGCGTGATGAGGCCGCTCAAACCGATCAGGTCTGCATTCTCCGCCTTGGCCCGTTCGAGAATCTTTTCGCTGGAAACCATGACTCCCAGGTCGATGACCTCGTAGTTGTTGCAGGCCAGCACCACGCCGACAATGTTCTTGCCGATATCGTGAACGTCGCCCTTGACGGTGGCGAGCACGATTTTTCCCTGTGCCTTCACCACTTGCCCGGCTGCTGCCATCTCGGCCTTTTCCGCCTCCATGAAGGGCGTCAGGTAGGCAACCGCCTTCTTCATCACGCGAGCCGACTTGACCACCTGGGGCAAGAACATTTTGCCCGCGCCGAACAGATCGCCCACCACACTCATGCCGTCCATCAACGGGCCTTCGATTACCAGCAGCGGGCGGCCAAGCTTGGCTCGGGCTTCTTCGGTGTCGATCTCGATGTAGGCGTCTATGCCTTTGACGAGGGCATGGGAAAGGCGCTCCTCTACGGTTCCGTGGCGCCACTCTTCGGCTTTCTTCTCGCTGACCACGGTGCCGGCGCTCTTCAGCGTCTCGCCATATTCCACCAGGCGCTCGGTGGCGTCCGGGCGGCGGTTGAGGAGCACGTCCTCAACCAGCGTCTTCAGCTCCGGTTCAATCTCCTCGTAGACTTCGAGCATCCCAGCGTTGACGATGCCCATATCCATGCCCGCCTCGATGGCATGGTAGAGAAAGGCCGAGTGCATGGCTTCGCGGACCTTGTTGTTGCCGCGAAAGCTGAACGAGATGTTGGAGACGCCGCCGCTCACCTTGGCGTGAGGCAGGTTGGCCTTAATCCAGCGGGTGGCGTTGATAAAGTCGACGGCGTAGTTGTTGTGCTCCTCCATGCCGGTAGCGACGGTGAGGATATTTGGATCGAAGATGATGTCCTGGGGTGGAAAACCAACTTCGTCCACCAGAATCCGGTAGGCCCGCGTGCAGATGCGGATCTTGTCTTCGTAAGTCGCAGCCTGGCCTTTCTCGTCGAAGGCCATCACCACTGTGGCCGCGCCGTACTTCAGGACCGTGGCGGCATTGTGGCGAAATTTATCTTCGCCTTCTTTCAGTGAGATCGAGTTGACGATGCCTTTACCCTGCAGGCACTTGAGGCCGGCTTCGATCACCTCCCACTTGGAGGAGTCGACCATAAAGGGCAGTTTGGCGACCTCTGGCTCGCTGGCCAGCAACTGCAGATAGCGGGTCATGGCGGCGACGCCGTCGATCATGCCCTCGTCCATGCAGATGTCGAGAACGTTGGCTCCATTCTCAACTTGCTGCCGGGCTATGCTGACCGCCTCCTCGTATTTGCCCTCTTTGATCAGCTTGGCGAACTTGGGCGAACCCGCCACGTTGGTCCGCTCCCCGATCATGATGTAGACTCCGGGCTGCTGGGTGAACGGCTGGGATCCCGAGAGGCGGAGCGGCTTGGTTTGCCCAGCCTGGGCTCCGCTCACGCGGCCTCCCATTGACGTGGAGGCTGGCCTTCGAGCGCTTTCGCGATGGCCGCAATGTGCTCGGGCGTATTGCCGCAGCAGCCGCCGGCGATGTTGATCAGACCTCCCCGGGCGAAGTTGCCCAGATAGCGCGCCATGTCGTTAGGCCCCAGATCGAACCCGGTCTCCGACAGCGGGTTGGGCAAGCCGGCGTTGGGATAGCAAGAGATAGCTACATCCGCCTTCTCCGCCAGCTCTTCGAGAAAGGGGTACATCAGATCGGGACCGAGCGAGCAATTAAGCCCCACGGAAAACGGATTTACATGCTGGACCGCATTCCAGAAGGCCTCGGTGGTCTGGGCGGAAATCAGGGTTTCACCGCCCCGCCCTACCGCCGCCGAGATCATCACCGGTAGCTGCTTGCCGTCCTCATCGAAGACCTCGCGGAGGGCGACCAGCGCCGCCTTGGCGTTGAGGGAGTCGAAGATGGTCTCCACCAGAAGGAGGTCCACGCCGCCGGCGATGAGCGCACGCACCTCCTGCTTGTAAGCGGTTTTCACCTGGTCGAAGGTGACTACGCGGAAGCCTGCATCGTCGGCGTCCGGCGAGTTGGAGAGCGAAACGGTCAGCGGCCCGATGGCTCCGGCTACAAAGCGCTGGCGCCCGGTTGCGTTCCCTATCCGATCGGCCCATTCCCGGCACTGACGCGCCGACTGCTCATTGATCTCCCATGCGAGGCCGCCGAGGAAGGGATCTTCGATGATCTTCTGGTAGAAGTCCGGATCCTTACGCCCGCCGTGCTCGCGCGGGTCATCCACGAAGAATTCGCTCTGGGTGATGCTGGTGGCGCCGAAGGTGTTGGTCTCGATAATGTCCGCCCCGGCTTCCAAAAAGCGACGATGGATGTCACAGATCATGTCCGGCTGGGTCAGCGAGAAGAGGTCGCCGTTGTTGAGCAAGTCCTTGGTCGAGTCTTTGAAGCGATTTCCGCGGATGTCGGCTTCCTTCATGCCGTAGGTGCGGATGGTCGTGCCCATCGCTCCGTCGATGATCGCGATTCGACTTTCGAGGATCTTTCTTAGAGGGTGTTGCTGGTTTGTTGTCATTTGTCGTTGCCCGTGGCTAACCTCCCATTATATCGGGGCCGTCAAATCAGCTCCCGGGGGAGGAACAACCCCAGTCACGCCAAAGCAAGGCTTGACTGGGGCACTGTCGGGTCAGCTAGCGGGCTAGTTCGGCTTCTACGGCGCTCCGGAGGGCCGGATGGTCAGGCGTGGTGTCCGGTGAGAAACGGGCGGTTACTTGGCCTTCCCGGTTGACCAGGAACTTCTCAAAATTCCAGAGAATTTCCGGCTCGGGATTAGGCTCGATCCCATACCGCTTCAGGTTTTCGCTGAAAGGAACATCGGAAGTGCTGGTAGCTTTGGGCTGGGCCGCGATCAGCGCGCTGTAGAGCGGGTGCTTCTCTTTCCCTACCACGGTAATCTTTTCAAACAGCGGAAAATCGACCCCGAAATTGGTGGCGCAAAAGGACTCGATTTCAGCGTTGCTCCCTGGTTCCTGGCCTTTAAAGTCATTGGCCGGAAAACCGGCGACAACCAGACCGCGATCGCGGTAGTCACGATACAGCTTTTCCAGAGATTCGTACTGCTTCGTCAGACCGCATTTGGAAGCTACGTTGACAACCAGCAGGACCTTTCCGCTGTACTCGCCGAGGTTAGTGTCTTCGCCGCTGATGCGGCGCACAGGAATCTGATGAATCGGAGTGGTCATGTACTTGTATTGTAGTGAAACAGGCTTTCCCGTGGCTATGACTCGCCGCCTCCTACTTTTAATCCTTGCCTTGGTTCCGTGTGCGCCCGCAAAGACCTTTCTCGTCAACGACTACGGAGCCCGCGGCGATGGGTCGACACTCGACACCGTGTCTATCCAGAAAGCGATCGATGCCGCAGCGAAATCCGGGGGTACGGTTGCCTTTAAACCAGGCAGCTACCTGACCGGCTCCCTTTTCCTGAAATCCGGGACCAGGTTTGAGGTCGGCGACGGGGTGACCCTGATCGGTTCACAGAAGCTGGGCGATTACCCCATGCTGCCGACACGCATTGCCGGAATCGAAATGACTTGGCCGGCAGCCTTGATCAACGTCCGCGATCAGCACCAGTTGACGATTGCCGGGAAAGGAACCATCGACGGGGACGGGCCAATCTGGTGGAAGTCCTATTGGGACCTTCGCGCCGCTTACGAACCAAAGGGACTTCGCTGGGCTTCCGATTACGATGCCCGCCGGCCGCGCCTCATTCTGTTGCAGAATTCTTCAGATGTTCACCTGGGAGGCGGGATTCTGCTGAAGCGCTCCGGGTTTTGGACCGTGCAAGTGCTCTACTCGGACCACGTAACCATCGACGGAGTGACGATTCGCAACAACGAAGGTGGCAAAGGTCCCTCCACCGATGGGATTGATATTGACTCTTCCCGCCAGGTCCTGGTGGAACACGCGGATATTGATGTAAATGACGATGCACTTTGTTTAAAGGCAGGGCGGGACTCGGACGGGCTGCGGGTGAATCGCCCCACGGAGGACGTGGTCTTGCGCGATTCCATCATTCGCCACGGCGCGGCGGCAGTGACGATCGGCAGCGAAACCTCCGGAGGATTTCGCAACATCGAAGCCTACCATCTCACGGCATTGGCCGGGGTACCGTCGGGGGTGCTATTCAAGTCCGCCCACACTCGTGGAGGAACGGCGACCGATATCCGCATCCACGACTTGACGTTCGAGGGCGTTGCCATTCCGATTCACATCACAATGAATTGGAACCCCAGCTACAGCTATGCGACGCTGCCGGCGGGCTCGGCAAACGTTCCTGCTTATTGGATTGTGCTTACAACCAAGGTTCCCCCGGACAAGGGGCTGCCGCATTTTAGCGATGTTCACATCTGGAACATCAAGGCAACAGGAGCCAAACAGGCCTTCAACGTAAGCGCTTACCCGAACGCCACCCTCGACAACTTCCGTCTCGACCACCTGGACATCGAAGCGCAAACAGCCGGCGTGATAGCCAATGCAAAGAACTGGAGCTTCGCAGACAACAAAATCAAAACCGCCGACGGAAGCGAGGTGAGTCTGAGCGAAGTGGCAAATCCGAACGCAAAAGACGTCCCCTACGGCGAACCACGCTGATGGCCTCTAGCTGAGTCAAGAACGAAGAAAAAAGAAAACACAGATCTCTCCACTCCGCTACACTCCGGTCGAGATGACAAATTTGTGGGGGGTACTCGCGGCGACTTATGCAACAAATTTGTCATCTCGATGAGCCTACTAGCCTGCGGCAAGTTAAAGGGAGCAATGAACAGTACTGGGCCACCGCGCACTCGACGGGTGCCCCATGTTCGCGCTAGCTAACGTGGGCCGAAAAAGACGGGCGAAGCCCATACAACGCCTTTGGTCGGTCCAGGGTACGGTTGTTCATTAGGACCGAAGCGATTGCTGTCAGTTGCTTAACCAATTTGTCATCTCGACCGAAGCGGACCCGGATTTCCTACTTCACAGCGGCTGGCAACGACCACGCATGCGGCTCTCCGTGGAGAGAGACGCAGGAACTTCATCAGCACCACAAAACTAGACAGGAAATCCGGGGTAGCGTAGTGGAGAGATCTGCGGTTTCTTTTGCTTCGTTCTCACTGATTCAGTAGGTATACCCATACTCGAAGCGAATGCGGGCCTTTCCCAGGATGATTTCATCGCCGGGCTGCAGCACTACACCCTTGCTGGCTCCCTGGGGCACAGCAACCACCGAACCATCTCTCACCACGGTCGTTCCATGAGCGCTGCCATCGTCGAAGACACGAAAGCGGGCCCCATCGGGATCAAACTCGATGTGCGCATGGGCGCGCGACACCGTCGAATTGACAGCTGTGGAATCATCGTTGAAAGGGAGGTCATTGCGTCGTACGGTACGCAGATCAGAATCCAAAACTTCCGCCATTCGACCGAGGTGGATGCGAGGTTTGGTGATGATGTATTCGTTCTGCTCTGTGTTACCAGCCAAGACAGTGAAACGAACCTGGACCGTGTCCTGCGATCGCGCCGAGCTTGGGGGGTTGCTATAACTCACGTCGAATCCGCGGTCGCTCACGCCGGGAGGAAGACTTTCGACCAACTCCACCTCGACCTTAAGGCGAGGTGGAAATTCAATCTTCCGTTCCTGGAAATCGCTCCTAATGTCACGAGTAAGCGAGTCTGCTTCCAGAAACATGAGCTCGTACGACCGCCGGCGCTCCGGCTCCGGAACAAGCACGCGCACCTGCACCTGCGCGTAGCCAAAGCTGAGTTTCCCTCGTGCGATCGTGTCCGTGCGGGACGCAACCTCGTCCATGATGGCGCGGCGCACCTCCAGCGGTTCGGGCGCATCCTCTGACGATGAAGAGCGCAAAACCCGGCGAAGCTTTTCGTCGATTTGGCGTTCCAGTTTTCGCAGGCGGCTCATGGAGCTCCCTCGAAATAGCCCATTGACTTTGCTTCTTTCATAAGCTCGGCAGCAAGCGGAGCAGCCGCAGTGCCACCATATTGGCCGTTCTCAATCACCACCGCAAAGGCCAGCTTGCGCGGACCATGGTAAGGGGCGAAACCAATGAACCATGCGTGAGACGGGGCATGGTCGAGTTCCGCAGTACCTGTCTTGCCGGCAATCGGAAGATCGGCGACATTGGCTGCGCGCCCCGTGCCGGAAGTGACCGCATCGCGCATCGCATCTCCTATCAAGGATGACAACTCAGGCGCCAGGATCGGCTCCGGCGCTTGCTGGCGAGGATTGTTCTGATCCGTAACCCACCGACCGTAAGGCATGGATCCATTCTGCGCGATGGTGGCTGCAACCCGCGCCATCTGAAATGGACTAGCAACATCCTGGCCTTGGCCATACGACGCCTGGGGCAACTCTCTGTACAGAGTGTCTGCATTCGAAGGACTTGCTACCAAAATCCCCAGATGATTCGCGGTATCGAGAAGTGCTTCGGCTCCGACGGCATACGTACCCAGCTGAGCGAAATATGCGTTGCAGGAGACAACAAGGGCGGCGTGCATGGCAATATTCCCGTGCGGAGCCGTGTCTTTTACATCGTCGTGAATGGGGTGCCGCCATCCCCGAATGGAATTACCGGTTCGCCCGTCGGGAAGACGTATGCATTGATATTTGTTATCGGCGTCATGCGGATCTTTTCGCAGGGCGGCGATCGCCGTCACCAGCTTGAAGGAAGAACCAGGCGGATACAACCCGTATCGAGCACGATCGAGCAGCCCGTCGTCATCACCGGCGGCATTGGGCCAGGGATAACTCACCGAAGCCAGGAGGTCCCCGGTGACCGGGTCCAGAATGACGAGTGCCCCCTTGGTGCGCCCCAACTTCCGTAGTTGATTCTCCAGTAACTCGGCCGCGCGCCATTGCAGCCGGGCATCAATCGACATGTGGAGGGTGCGATCGCGGTCGCGGATTTTCTTGACCTCGGGATTGTCGGGCTCCCAGCGATGACGCAACGCAGGCAGAAGCTCACGGTAATCGGAACGCACGATGTACGTTGGCTGGTGAGTCTTCGAGTCCAGCAGTGGGACCACCGTTTCCCGGTCATCGAACCCTTGGAGAGTGACACGAAAGTCGCGCTCCGCCAGCGAGCTGTTGCGCGCGGCCCAGTTGGCCCGAGTCTGCACATCGCCAAGCAGATGGAAGGCTGCACGGCCGAGAGGGTAAAAACGTGTCTCCCCGGCCGGCGGACCTTGGGCTATCGGAACGCCCACCTTCGCGAATGCCTCGCGATGGTTGGCAATCTCATCCCAATTGCTGGTGGCGAGCGGCAGGCCGTTGCGATCGTAGATAGTGCCGCGAGGAATGGAGCGGGCGATCGCCAGCAGGCGCGGATTGTATTCATAACGGCGTGCCCCATCCGCTTGAATGGCGAGCGCCCCTGCGCCAGCGGTGGCATCCGCGTGCGCGACCTGAAGGTAGGCAGCTTTCAACAACAGCGCCGCACCGATCACCGCCAGCAAGTACGAAAGACCCCGTGTACTTGCCCGGAACGGCTCGGTCGTCTCCTGTACGCGCGTGCCCTCCCTGGAGAGGGAAAACAGAATCCCGATCATAGCGAAATTGGTAACCAGGGCGGTTCTGCCGTAACTGAGGAATGGAACAACGACCCCCGAAAGCGGGATCAGTCCCAGAACACCGCCACTGATGAGAGCGATCTGGAAAGCCAACGCGAGCGTCAATCCCAGAGTAAGAAAGAAGTTGTAGTCCGAGCGAGCGCGGAGGGCGGTCCGGATTCCGAACCAGATCAACCCGGCATAGAGCGCCAGCACGCAAAATACACCGGCGAAGCCCCATTCCTCCCCGAGAACAGCAAGGATGAGATCGGTGTGAGCGGCCGGCATAACTTGGGGATCACCCAATCCAAGACCGGTTCCGAAAAGACCACCGGTGGCAAAGCCCCAAAAAGCATGGGCAACCTGCTCTCCGCCGCGTACAGAATTGTCCCAGGGCGAAAGCCACATCGATACCCGGCCGGCAACGTTGTCCGGAAAATGGAGATAGTAACCCGAGGCAAACCCGGAAAGGATCACCGCCAAACCCGCTGCCGCAAACAAATAGCGGTCACGCGCAACGGCGTACATGGCAAGGAATGTGCACGCGATCAGCAGGGCCGGCCCAAGGTCTTTCTGTAAGAAGAAGAAGCCTAAGGAGAGGACCACTCCGGCGACGACAGGGACAAGGTATTCGAGCCTCGGCACTTCCACCCAACGCGAAACCGTCGCCAACTTCTCCCGGCTCTCGCGCAGCGTGCGCAGGAATTCCCAGCGCTCAGCGAAATACCCGGCCAAAAAGAAGACCATAAGGATGCGGATCACTTCGGCGGGTTGAAATCCGAACAGATTGACCTTGGCATCACTGCCGGTAGGCCCGGAGCCGAAGAGGATGAGCATTCCGGATAAGAGGAAGCCGGCGAGAAGAAATACATAGCTGAGTTTTCCGCTGACACGGCGATAGTCAAGCGTTCCGGCCAAGGCCAGCACAAGGCAGCCCGCGGCAACTCCTTCAGCGAAGTTTCCAAACGCAAGCGTATCGCGTAGCGGGTCACGCAGGGTCACCATGAGTGTCATGCCGACGCCGCTCAGCAGAAGAACAGAGGGCAGTAAATATTGCGGGCCTCGTATCCCACGAAGCGTCCAAAATAAGTGGACGGCAGCGAAGGAACAGAAGAACAGAACGGACCAGAGAACAAGCTGTTTTCGGAACTGGTCGCGGTTGCGCACAACCAGCAACGGCTTCAACTGCGCCACGTCTGCTGGGGTGAGGAGCAACATCGATGTTGCTCCGGGGCGGGTAGACTCGATCTGTTTCGCGCGCGTTTGCAGGCCCATCAGGCCTCGCGTCGAGAGCACCTCTCGGATGGGAACGTGAATTTGCGCGAGCTCGCCGACATGCGAGATTTCCCCAAGGCCCAAATGCAGAAAGATCTTGCTCGCGGTGTATTGGCGTTCGACGGGCGACGGGATCGACTGCAGATAGGGGAGTAACTGCTCGCGCCGGTCGATCGTAGATAGATTCAACGGAGCAGCTTGTGGGTTACCCAAACGAGCTAACCGGGCCTGGGCGGTGAGAAACAATGCTCCCACGATCAGCACAGAGGAGAGCAGGAGCAGAAGCCGTTCCTGTCCTCGGCCGGACGGTGTGCGGGAAGCCACGCGCTCCGGGTTCTGCGTTCTTTCTACGTATGTACTTCGGGTAACCGCCATCGTTAGCCCCGCCCCTGGTTGAGTGGGCTTTGATGTACGCGCGGGAACAAACGTCGATCTGTATGCGCTCTTGACGGGTGCCCCATGTTCGCACCAGCGTACGTGGGCCGATTATGAATTCTTCGAATGCTTTCACCTAAGGAGTAAAAATTTTGGAAGGGCTTCGCCCATCTTTCTCGGCCCACATACGCTGGTGCGAACATGGGGCACCCGTCAAGAGCGCATACAGGTCGATTCGAGTTCTCATACAGACTCATCAGGGTGCCCTCGGCGCCGACCTGCGCGCCTCGATACGAGACTGCGATTCATCGACTTTCTTCAGGCTTGCCGCTGCGCCACCCCAGGGAACGATGCTCTCGTAGAGCTGGCGCGCATGAGCCAGGTCTTTGCCCGCTAAGTCATAGTATCGCTGCGCATCCGCACCGCTGGTTGCCCGATCTCCGAGCGCCATCGTGCGTTCACCCTGATAGCGGTAGCCGTCGGCAAGCTGAGCCGTCTCCCGCTTGCCAATGTCGTGGCCGCGCCGCTCTGCTTCTTTTAGCGCCGCCTCGGCGCGGTCCATGTCGTGCAGCGAATAAATGTAAAGCCGTGCCAGACCGAGCCAGGGGTCTGGAGACTTCTTCATGTAGTTGGCGGCATCCTCAAAATCTTGCCGGGACTCGTCGAGCAGCCGGTCATCGCGGCGGGTGGTCCCGCGTATGCGGGCTAAATGGCCATCAATCAAACGAAGCTTACCGTGGATCGTCTTATCGTTCGGCTCGATTTCCAGTGCATGCGCCACCTCGTTGCGGGCGTGCACCCATTCCGATTCCACGACGGGCGGCCCGTTGGACTCCTGATACTTCAGGATGGTGTGGTCGGCGTCGCTCATGAGGCGGTTGCGCAGAGCGTCTTCGACCGACCACAGGATGAAAGGCACGTGGGCTCGCGGCGCTAATTTCGCATACTGCTGCCAGGCAGAATCGAGATTCTGCTGCTTCTCACTCTCCAGATTGCGAGCCAGTTGGCCTGCATCCTGCCAAACCATGTACTGGCTCACGACAAAGTAACCGGCGGCTATAAAGACAACCAGAAGAAAGATAGCGAGAATGCGCAGCAAGCTACCGAGAGGCGTTCGAATGCGGACTCGCGGGACCGTCCAAGGAATGGCTTTGAAAGGTGGTTTAGCACTGGGCGGACTTTGCGTCCTGCGAGTAGCGTCAGCCCCAGGAATGGGGAACACAGGGGTGAATGGAACCGATTGCTGAGTTCTGACCGTGGCATCGGTTTCGTGGAAGACCCGCCGCGTGGCTTCTCCGTCCGGCGCAGAAGCAAGGCCGTTTCGGAATTGCTGAAGAGCAGCGGCGAACTCCGCGGCAGTCTTATATCGCGCCTCGGGGTTAGGATCCAGTGCTCGCGCGACCATCCGCCGCAGTGGCTCCGGCCAATCGGCGGGAAGAGGACGCACTTGCTGGTAGTTCCGGACCAGGTGCTCCAGTTTCGGCGCGTAGTCGGCTTCGAAATACGGATGCCCCGTGAGGACCTCGTACAAAACCACGCCTACACCCCAAAGATCGGAGCTGATATCCACCTCTCCAGTCTTCATCCGCTCGGGAGAGGAATATTGGGCAGTCGCGAAGACATTCTGGGTGAAGTTGCGAGTCAGCGACAGGGCCTTCGCAATCCCGAAATCAAGCACCTTGACCTGGCCGTTGGGAGCGACCCGGATGTTCCGGGGCTTCAAATCTCCGTGAACGATTCCCCTCGCCGGCCGCCCTTCAATGTTGGTCGCAAAGTGGTGGGCATGCTCCAGCACCTCGAGGACGTCCTGCGCCACGCGGGCCGCGAAACCCGGCGCCAGGCCCTTGCCGTCGGCAATCTCGGCCAGATCCTGGCCGTCAATGTACTCCATCGCGATGTAGAAGTAGTTGGGCATTTCACCGGCTTCGTAGATCTCGGTGACCCGCTTGTCGATGGCGCCCAGTTGCTTCTGCAGTTCAGCCCCGAGCCGCTCCGCATTGACGATCTGCAGGCTGTCAGGATCGGACCCCAGGTCAATCAGCTTCAACGCGATCCGGCGCCCGTTGGCCGGGTCGGACGCTTCAAACACACGTCCCATGCCGCCCGCGGGAAGCTTGCGTAGGAGTGTGAACCGGCCTGCGATCTCAGGAGTCAACGGGTAACTACCTTAATGTCGTGGTTGCTCCCCTCGCGCAAGGTGGGGACGATGACATTTTCTTTCAGCAGAGTGTCCTGGTCATAGAGCGGGGAAACCCACATCTGTTCGGCGCCATTGTTGGCGATCACGTTTCCGAAAAGATGGGGTGTCGCCGAGCCGGCAATGAAGACTCCCGGCGAGGGTTTCGCACCATGTCCGTTGTTGACGATCACATTGTGGTCGATCCGGGGACTTGCGGCCCCATGGACGTAAATTCCGATACCCCCGTTCTGTTCCACCGTGGAAGCCTCAAATCCGGATTGCCCGCCATCTATCTCTAACCCGGCATCCTGCATTCCGTTGATTCTCACGTCGGCAATCTCCACGTCCGAGTTTGAGATTCGCATGCCCAGCTCTCCGGGCCCGACGATATCGAACCCCGAAAAGTGTGTTTGATGAACGTTTTCAGCGATCACGATGACTCCCGGCGCACTTAGTTTGGCGCCGTGCAACTCCGTGCTTAGGACGGAGACCCCGCTGGGTAGGCGTAGATTCTCGTGATATTCGCCCGGGGAAACGGAGATGGTATCGCCAGGTCTGGCTCGTTCCAGGGCTTCCGAGATGGTCTTGAACCCATCCGGGCCCACGGTTAGATTGTGCGGCGGTCTCACCGTCCCGAATCGCAACACCTTCCCCGAGGCAGCTTGCTCCAAATAGGGCCGCAAAAGGGCAAACGCCCCAGCCGCCACCAGTAAACCTACAAAGAACCAAGCCCAGGGAGGCATGGAAGGACTACGGGCCGCAACCGGGGAATGTTCCGCAAGCCCCGCGTACTGCGGGGTTTCGACCAGCACAACCGACACATTGTCCTTCCCGCCTGCCTGATTGGCGGCGGAAATGAGGGCCAGAGTTCCATTCTCAGGATCCCCCGCATGTTGTTCCACCAGGCGGCGAATCTCCCCGGCGGGAACCTGGTCCGTCAGGCCGTCCGAACATAGGAGCAGGGCTGCAGAACGGGGAAGATCAAATTGCTGCACTTCGACGAAGTCCTGATCGTCCGGACCGTGAGGCGTGGTCCCGAGGTCCCGGTATACCTCGTTCCGCCGGGGATGGCGCATGGCAGCGCTCTCGCTGAGTTCGCCGGCATCCTCCTTCTCTCCGACCGGGGAGTGATCGTGCGTCACCTTTTTCATTTTGCCGGGTTCCAACAGGTACAGGCGCGAATCGCCGACGTGGCCCACGGTGACCCGGTCGTCTTCGATGATGGCGAGCGTCGCGACGCAAGCCATACCGCTCAGGGCTGAATCGCGCGAGGCCATCTCGAAGATTTCCGTGCTGGCCAGCGCAAAGGCTTCCCGGACTCGCTTTGCCGTGGTGCCGGTCTGACGAGCCAGGCGCATGCTGATGATGTCCGCCGCAATACCGGCCGCTCGCTCGCCGGCTGCATGGCCCCCGACCCCGTCGACCACCAGATAAATGCCGCGTTGCGGATCCATGAGAATCCGGTCTTCGTTCTGGACTCGCTTACGGCCCACGTCCGTGTGTCCGGCGGAGATCAATCGCGAAGTCACAGCCATTTTCTACTCGCTCCGCCGTAGGAAGGACCAAGCTAGGCACAACACCACGGCTATCAAACCAATAAGAAAGGGGATGCGAAAGTGGAAGAGGCTGCTGGTCATCTGGTTATTGCGCCGGCTGCTTCGCCTCAAATTCGAGGACGAGGACACCCGCCAGCGCTATCTGCGCCGCCGGAGGCAGCGGGACTTCGACATTGCGGTCGACCCGGTCCCCTTGCTCGCTGCGCTCAATGCTGGTGGGAATCGCCATGCCGTTCACGGTGGTTCCGTATTGGCTCAGGTCCTTGACAAAGAAACGGCCGCTCTCCGGATCCCGCCGGATGCGGCAGTGCTCTCGGGAGATGTCAGGCGGGCCGTCCAGCTTCAGGTCCACCCATACCGCTTTCCCTCCGCGCCCGACCACGATCTCTTCCCGGGTCATGGCGAACACTTTTTCCCCGAGTTGATCAGTGTAGCGAAGGGTTGCAAAGGCCGGCCCCTTTGCAGATGGTTCCTCTTCTACAGGGTGACGGGTGACAAAGGTCGTCTTGGCGCCGGCTCCTAGTTCCACTTTCTGCTCGGTCCCGAGATCGGAGTAGATCTCTATCTCCCCGGGACCGAGGCGATCCTCTTCTCCCCGATGGAACTCGACGGACCAATCCTTTTCCAGGATTTTGTATTCGGCCTTATTTTGGGGTTGGGACAAACCAAGTTTTTTGGCGAACCTGGATTGGGGACGCCCGTTATTCAGCCGATCCAGATGCTCAGAGAGAGCTTGCTTTGCCTCGCGGCGAACCACATGGGCGATGGGATGGATCAGGTCGAAGTCCTGCTGATGAAGATAAACATTGAATCGGCAGGGCAGCAGAACGGTGTGCCGGACCTTGAACAGTCCGGCATCGACATTGCGGATGAGCTCGGAGATGATGTCATCGCCGGTGATCTGGCTTGCGGGACTCTCAGCCATGCTGTTCCACCAATGGGATTATAGGTCGCTAGGATGCGCAGGCGAAGCTTGACGTTACCGGACGGTCCTGCCGGTATCGTTGACGGCATGCACCCTGCACGGAAATTTACCGTCCTATGACTCCCCTTTCTCGTCTTTCTAGAGTGACCCGATGCCTACTGCTGGCCCTCCTTCTCTCATCGTTAACGGCCCAAGGTGGGCGCCACAAAGAGCCGCCCACCCTGGTGGTGGCTTATTTCGGGCAGTGGAGTCTGGCAAATGATCCTCCCTTTTATTTGAAGAACCTGGTGAGCAACGGCAGCGCTGCGCTGGTCAATCAGCTGAATTACTCGCAATCAGCGGTAAAGGGTGGCCGGTGTTCCATTGCCGATCCCAAAGCGGACCTCAACACGGCTTACAACCGCGAGAATAGCGTCAATGGCAAGGACGATGGGCAGTTTCGCGGCTACTTCCATCAGCTCCAGGAGTTGAAGAGACGCTACCCCCGGCTCAAGATCTTGATCTCGCTTGAGGGCGCGGGCGCCGATTTTGCGCTGGGCGCCAAACCGGAGAACCGCCAGGCTTTTGTCACGTCCTGCGTGGACACATTCCTCCGCGGACACTTCGCGCCGGGCATCGTGGAACCGGGAATCTTTGACGGCATCGACGTGGACTGGGAGTATCCTCAGGCCGCCGACGCTGACAATTTCCGCGAACTGCTCCAGGAGTTCAGGCGGCAAATGGAGACCGTTCGCCCTGGCCTCCGTCTATCCATCGCGGTTGGCCCCTCTCCCAGAATGGAACCTGGAACTGACTTCGCCCACATCGCCCGCCTGGTCGACCAAATCGGTGTGATGAACTACGACTACACTGGGCCATGGAGCAAGACCACCGGCTTTCTGGCTCCCCTATTTCCCAATCCCGGGCATCGCTCCGGCAGCATTGCAGTGAGCATGTCAGCCTATGAGGACGCGGGCGTCCCCCGCGAGAAGCTGCTCATGGGGGTCCCGTTTTATGGATACGAATGGTCTGGGGTCGCCGGCACCGATCACGGCTTGTTTCAGGCCGGAAGCGGCGTTGAGGGAGACCGGCCTTTTCGCTACATCCGCACCCTGACCACGCCCGCCTCGGTTTATCGCGATCCGCCTTCCCGCGCACCCTGGCTCTTCGATGGCCAAAACTTCTGGACCTACGACGACGCGGTCTCGGTGGGCTACAAGGTCAGCTACGCCGCCCGGCAGCACCTGGGGGGCATCATGATTTGGGAACTCAGCGAAGACACGGCGAATGGCGAGTTACTAAAGGCTGCGTCTTATGCCCTCCGGCACCCGGTGTCCGTGGATGTGCAACCCGGGCAAACGGATTGGGATCATAAACCTTGATATCCAGCGCGGGTTTTACGGGGAAGCAATGAACTCAAGCCAGCGTATTCAGACCGGTATCGAGGGCTTGGACGACATTCTTGGCGGCGGCTTGCCCCAGGGACATCTGTACCTCGTGGAAGGCGATCCTGGAACCGGCAAGACGACGTTGGCCCTGCAATTTTTGCTGGAAGGGATTGCGCAGGGCGAAAGCGTCATTTACGTAACGTTATCGGAGTCGAGAAGAGAGCTCGAGGAGGTCATTCGCTCTCATGGGTGGTCGTCGGACTCTTTGCAGATCTACGAGATGGCCCCGACCGACGACGATCTGAGCCCAGAGGCCCAGTACACGGTGTTCCACCCGTCGGAAGTCGAACTCGCCGATACCATCACTGCCATCCTGGAACAGGTGGATGCGACGCTGCCCCGGCGGGTGGTATTCGACTCACTTTCGGAACTCCGCATGCTGGCGCGAGATCCGCTGAAGTACCGGCGCCAGATTCTGGCCCTCAAACGGCATTTCGCAGGTCGAAACTGTACCGTCATGCTGCTGGACGATCGCACCGCAGAAGGCAGTCACGATCTCCAACTGCAGAGCATCGCCCATGGTGTCGTAATGATGCAAAGCCTGGAGCGAGATTTTGGCGTCAAACGCCGCCGCCTCGAAGTCCGCAAGCTTCGCGGATCTGCCTACCGTGAAGGCTTCCATGACTACACCATCGAGACTGGCGGCATCTCGATCTACCCTCGGCTGATCGCGGCCGAACATAAGCCCGGCTTCGATCGAAAATGCGTACCCAGCGGCCTGCCGGAGCTGGACGACCTTTTCTGCGGAGGGATCGATAGCGGCACTAGCACCCTCTTCGTCGGCCCCGCGGGATGCGGGAAATCCACCATAGCGTTGCGTTATGCAGTCTCCTCCGCGGAGCGGGGCGAAAAGGCTGCGATCTTCACCTTCGACGAGGCCGTGGCCACTCTTCTGGAACGCGCCAAAGGTCTGAGCATGGATGTAACGCCCCTGCTGGCGAACGGAAACCTGATCATCCAACAGATTGATCCTGCGGAGCTCTCCCCAGGTGAGTTCGTTTCGCGGATTCGGAATTTGGTGGACAAAGAGCATCTTCGCTTGGTGGTTATGGACAGCATGAACGGCTTCCTTAACGCCATGCCGAATGAACAGTTCCTCGCCATGCAGCTCCACGAGTTGCTCTCTTATCTCGGTCAGCAGGGCGTGGCCAGCATTCTGACCCTGGCTCAACACGGTTTCATGGGATCGTCCATGCTATCGCCGGTCGATTTAAGTTATCTGGCGGATACAATTTTGCTTTTTCGCTATTTCGAATTCGAGGGCGAAATACGCCAGGCCCTGTCGGTCATCAAGAAACGGAGCGGCCCCCACGAGCGGAGCATCCGGCAATTAATTTTCGGCGACGGCAAGATTTCTGTAGGGCCACCTTTGAAGGAGTTCAAGGGCGTCCTCGCGGGGACGCCCAGCTTTGTCGGCAAGGGTTTGAGCGAGGAGGACTCCGCTGTCTCTTGAAGCTGTAGCGGCGGCGCTCGACCATCGCACGGTGATCGTGGCGCCCACGGGTAAGGACGGGCGGCTCATCGCGTCGCTGCTCGAACGCCTCAACATCCCTTGTTACGTCGCAACTTCGATCCGGGAAGCCTGTCCCATCATTCGAGAAGGGGCAGGCGCGGCCATCATCTCCGAAGAGGCCTTTGTCGCCAATTCGATTATCGAACTGCAGCAAGTTTTGCATGAACAGGCTTCGTGGTCCGATTTTCCGCTCATCCTGCTGACACTGAGCGGTCGGGTGACCATCGAGAGCGAGCGTCTGCGTGAGATCCGGCGCCCGCTGGGAAATGTCCTGTTGCTGGAACGGCCGATTCGCCCGGAAACGTTGCTGGGTACGCTGGAAATCGCGTTGCGGGGCCGCGAGAGGCAATATCAGATCCGGGATCAGATGCAGCAGTATGCGCTTGCTCAGGAGGCTCTGCTGCGTTCGGAAAAGCTTGCGGTCACGGGGCGGCTGGCGGCCAGCATCGCACACGAAATCAATAATCCGCTGGAGGCGGTGACGAATCTCCTCTTCCTGCTGCGGGGAGAACCTTCGCCCGATCAGCAGAAGAACTATCTTGCGCAAGCCGAGCAGGAGCTTGCCCGGGTCGCCGAGATTACCAAGCAAACATTGCGCTTCTACCGTGAGCCCAGCCAGCCGGCTGCCACCCGGATCAGCAGCGTGCTCGATTCCGTTCTCATGCTGTTCGGCGCACGCCTGACAGCGTCTTCCATCACTGTGGAGCGGAAGGAGTACTCACCCAAAGCCACCGTGCTCTCTACTCCGGGGGAGCTGCGGCAGGTGATTGCCAATCTGGTCGGCAACGCCATTGACGCGATGCGAGCCGGGGGCTATTTAAGGATCCGCGTCTCCGAACGCTGCCGGTTTGTGCGCCTCACCATTGCGGACACGGGCGTGGGAATACCCGGCGATGTATTGCCCAAGATTTTCGAGCCGTTTGTTACCACGAAGGGCGAGACAGGCACGGGGCTCGGACTGTGGGTCACGGCGGAGATCATGAAGCGAAACGGGTGGAAGATTCGGGTCCGCAGCAACCGTGATCCTGAGCGGAACGGCACAACCTTTTCCATCCTGATCCCGGCCATGAGTGGTTAGTAGCAACGATATCTTGTAAGCTGTTCGCGACCAGGGTATTGGCGCTAGAGCATGTATGAGACTTCTACTCACGTTGCTCGTTCCGTGGGTTTTGCTCCTCTTAAGCGGGCAGGGGGCGGAGATGAAAGCAACCGTGGCGGCTGACCGCAAGGCTGTGGTGGAAGGCGACAATGCCTTCGCCGTAGCCCTGTACGGTCAGTTGCGGAAGCAGGGCGGCAATCTCTTTTTCTCTCCAGAGAGCATTTCGACGGCCTTGGCGATGGCCTATGCGGGAGCACGCGGCGACACCGCCTCCGAGATGGCGAAAACACTGCATTTCACCCTGCCGCCAGAACAATTGCATCCCGCGATGGGTGCCCTGCTGCGTGAACTCAACGCGGGCCAGGATAATTATCAACTTAGCGTGGCCAATGCTCTATGGGCCCAACAGGGCTACACCTTCCTTGATCAATTCCTGAAACTGCTGAAGAGCGATTACGACGCGGGCTTGAACCAGGTCGATTTCAAAGGGCCGAGCGAAACTGTACGATCGACGATCAACCGCTGGGTGGAGCAGAAAACTCAGGACAAGATCAAAGACCTGCTGCAACCGGGCAGCCTGAAACCGGATACGCGATTGGTTCTGACCAATGCCATCTATTTCAAGGGTAACTGGGAGACGCAATTCGACAAGGCCCAGACAAAAGATGAGGATTTCCATTTGTCTCCCTCGCAGACAAAAACAGCGCCCCTGATGCACCGGCAAGGCGGCTTCAACTACTTCAACGGCGGAACCTCTCAGATTTTGGAAATTCCGTACAAGGGCAAGGACTTGTCCCTGATTGTCCTGCTGCCCAACGAAATCGGCGGCCTTTTTGCCCTGGAGCAATCGTTGACCGGACCTAACACCCGTGAGTGGCTGGGCCACTTAGCACCCGTGTCTAAGGTCATCGTGACGATACCTAAGTTCAAGATGACGCAGCAGTTCGAGCTTGGGGCCACGCTGGGTGCAATGGGCATGCCGACAGCGTTTTCCGGGAGGGCGGATTTTTCAGGAATGACCGGGAAACGGGATTTCTCTATCTCGGAAGTCATCCACAAGGCCTTCGTCGATGTAAATGAAGAAGGAACGGAAGCGGCCGCGGCCACGGCCGTTACGATGAGGTCACTGGCTATGCGCCTTCCGGACACACCTCCGCCGGTCTTTCGCGCAGACCATCCGTTTGTCTTTTTGATCCGCGACAACCGCTCCCAGAGCATATTGTTTATGGGCCGGGTGGCGGACCCAGGCCAGTAGGGTTTGTCCAGGGATGAACATCGATTCGCGATTTTGAACAGGCAGCGCATGGTCGTCACTGCTTAAGAGGCTGCGGAAAAACTCCGTTTTGTATCAGGGCACGACTTTAGTCGTGCCATAAACGATTGAAGATAGGATGGGCTTTAGAGGCTGCGGAAAAACTCGGTTTTGTATCAGGGCACGACTTTAGTCGTGCCGTAAACACTTGAAAATAGGAAGGGCTTTAGCCCCTGCCACAGCTAGAACCACAGCAAAACCGAGTTTTTTCGCAGCCTGTTTAGCCCCTGCCACAGCCAGAACCACAGCAAAACCGAGTTTTTCCGCATCCTCTTAAGCCCCCGAAAGTACGGTGCGGTAAACTGGTTCGCCGATTGCTTGCTTTCCCTCGGAGGCTATCTTATGGCGCACTTTGAACGGATACGCGATGTAATTTCGGGGCCGTTTAGCTCATCTTTGATGCAGCAGCGCACCGCTGCTGGATGGCAATTGGTGTCGATCGAGTGGCGGCGCGAGCTGCCAGGGGAGGAAGGGCCTTCGGAGGGCGCCTTCAGCGAAGACATCCCTTATGGCCTGCGCATTTCCGACGACTGCCAGCGGCTGGAGTTCGATCCCCGCGAACGCCTGGCGCTCACCCAGATGATGGACCTGGTGGTTCAGGACTTCCCTTTCTCGAGCATTGCCAGCGATTTGAACGAGAAGGGATTCCGCACCCGTGAAGGAAAACTGTGGAGCCAGATTTCCGTCTTTCAGATGATCCCCCGACTGATCGAGATAGGCCCGCAGCTTTTCTCCACTTCGGAGTGGGCAGCCAGGCGCGAGAAAATGATGCCCTCCAGGTCCAGAAACCGATAAAGTTCAGGGATGGTCACATTCGAGGTAGTCTTCCTGGCCTTGCAGACGATCGTGGTGTTGTTTCTGTTGTTTCACGATTGGGTGCCGCTGGGGAGACTGAATAACCTGTCCGCCATCCGCAGCCAGGACTCGGTGGTGCGCAGCGTATTCGTGACCTTGCTCCCCGCTGCGCCCGCGGCCGTGGGGCTCTTCTTTAGCGCAAAGTACTTTGGGGAGCGTTACCCGCATTGGCTGGAGATGCTTCTCTGGATCACCTATGGCGTACTTCTAGTCGGCCTGCTGCGCGCGTGGTGGATCCCCTACATTTTCAAGTCTGACCCCGAAAGGGCGGCGCGGTACCAGATTATCTTCGCCAATACTCACACCTTCCTTCCCAAGCGCAACGGGATGGCCCCAGACACACTGCATACCTGCTTTCACGTTGTCACTGTGGCCACCGTAATCGCCCTCTTTATGAGAGATCGCTTCTTTTGGGCCATGCCTTGAGCCAGAAGCGCAAGCCAGACACGTTACACTGACGATCAAAGAAATTGAGGGTAAATGCGCGTGAAACGATTTGGCTGGTGGATGGGGTGCCTGGCTTTGATTGCCGCCGGGGTCGCTTTGGGGGAGAATCCTGACTGGAATGCCCTGGGCAAGGCTTGGTGGGCTCACATTCAGTTTCTGGCCGACGATCGCCTGGAAGGTCGAGGGACCGGCACTCCCGGCTTCGAAAAAGCCGCCGGCTACATGGTTGAGCAATTTCGCGCCGCTGGTCTCCAGCCCGCCGGGGTCGACGGATATCGCCAACGGGTGGATTTTCATGTAGTGGAGCTGGACGAAAAACGTTGCTCACTCGACTTGCTGGATAAAGGGAAACCGCAACCGTTGAAGTTGGGCGAAGATGCGATTATCGGCGTAAGTTCCGGCGCCTCGGAGAGTGTAGAAGCGGGGGCTGTGTTCGTCGGCTACGGGCTCACGGTTCCCGAGCTGCACTATGACGATCTAGGCAAAGACATAAAGGGGAAGATTGTCGTCCTCGTGACAGGTGGCCCAAGCGACATGCCGGGCCCGGTAAAGGCGCATTACCAGTCGGGGGAAGAGCGCAGGAAGGCTCTGGCAAAGGCTGGGGCGATCGGCACCATCACCATCCAGAATCCTAAAAGCGCCGAGATCCCGTGGTCACGCATTGCAGGATCGCGGTTCGTGCCCCACATGGAACTGAGCGATCCCGGGAGCGGTGTCCCGCCGCCTCTCTCGCTGAGCATCCTGTTTAATCCCGCCCATGCCGAGGAACTTTTCGCCGGCAGCGGCCACACGTTTCAAGAGATTTTTGCGGATATCCAGGGAGACAAGCCGTTGCCGCACTTTCCGCTCGCGGTAACCGTACATGCGCGGGTGGGTATGACCCGGACGACGGTCAGTTCCGAGAATATTGTGGGCGTTCTTCCGGGGAGTGATCCGAAGCTCAAGAAGGAGTACGTAGTCGTAAGCGCACACCTCGATCATCTGGGAATTGGAGCTCCGGTTGAGCGGAACCGCATCCCCGACCGCATCTACAATGGCGCGATGGACGATGCCTCCGGCGACGCATCGCTCATCGAAGTTGCCCGCGCGTTGAAGGATACTAAGCCCAAGCGCTCGATCCTGTTTCTTTCTGTGACCGCAGAGGAGAAGGGCGAACTCGGCTCGCAGTATTTTGCTGCGCATCCGACTGTGTCCGGGCCTATTGTTGCCGACCTTAATATGGATATGTATCTTCCATTGTTTCCTTTGAAGTACCTTGAGGTGCAGGGTCTGGGTGAGTCGACGCTAGGCGACGATATTCGCGCAGTAGCGAGTGCAGCGGGGGTGCAAGTGCAGGCGGACAAGGAACCGGAGCACAATCGCTTTATCCGCAGCGACCAGTACAGCTTTATCAAGAAGGGCGTGCCGGCGCTTGCCTTCAAGTTCGGTTGGGTGAAGGGGACACCGGAAGAGAAAATCTTCAACGCCTGGTATGCCGAGCGCTACCACGCGCCATCGGATGATCTGAGCCAGCCCGTCGACTTAGCAGCGGCGGCACAGTTCAACGCCATCCTGGAAAAGCTCGCATTGCGGGTCGCCGACGCAAACGGGCGCCCGGAGTGGAAACCAGACAGCTTCTTCCGCCGCTTCAAGAAGTAGCGGACATCCTATCCATGGGGAGTGGAACCGCAGAATCTCTCCCTCCCAATAACCGATCCCGAATGGAAGCGCCGCCCTCCCCTTGTCATCCCGAGGAGCCGACTTGCCTGCGGCAAGTTTAGGGAGCAATGAACAGTACCGGCCGCCGCGCACTCGACGGGTGCCCCATGTTCGCACCAGCGTACGTGGGCCGAAAAAGACGGGCGAAGCCCCTCCAACGCTTTTGCTCAGTCCAGGGTACGGTTGTTCATTAGGAGCGAAGCCGAGGGACCTGCAGTTCTACCGACCTTTCGGGGAAATGTTTTTCTCCTTTTCGACCGGAGCGAATCGTAGAGATCTGCGGTTTTGCGGACTCCTCACGGGATCAGGGTGCTTGCGAGGCCAAGTAGCCGGTGATGGCTACTATGTCCTCGATCTTCAACTTGGAGACGACGCCCTTCATCATCGGGGCCATCGAGCCATTTCTCGCTCCGGTCTGGAAATCGATCAGCTGCCGCGCCATCTGGCTGGGCGAACGGCCCGCAATGGAAGGAATATTCCCCGTTCCCTTCAAGTCCGGACCGTGACACATCGTGCAAGCCATAGTCTTTCCATCGCCGCCCGTCGTCACCAGGGCCTTTCCCTTCTCCAGACTTCCCTTAGGGACGTAGGCAATAAACCCCGAGGTGGGATCACGCAGTTCCGTCCGCTCCAGATTCTCAGACACTTCGATCACCCGGTCGCCGATGGGCTCGTCACCACCGCCTTTAGTCACGACCATCATGCCCCCGGAAGGGGTAGTCTTGGGCACCTTCTCTACTTCGATCACCCGAATCCACGGCTTGAGCTTGAAGGATGAAAAATACGCCGCGGCCGCTTTGATCTCGTCATCGGTGATCGATTGAGACAGCTTCACCATGTTGGCTACGGAAACCATGTCCGGGTCGGAACTCTTGCGCAGTCCATGCTTGAAATCCTGCATCTGCGCAACGATGTATTCGACCGGCAGTCCGGTTACACTGGCGTTCTCCGGACGCCCCTGCCCGTTGGGCAGGTGGCAGTGGCCACAGGAAAAAACATCCGGCTTGCGGCCGTGTGCGACTATGTCCGGCATCGGGGGATGCCCATCCGGGTACCAATCGGGAACCACGAAGATATCCGCGATCTGCGCCTTGGTGTAGGTCGCCTTGCTGCCGGGAAGGTGCTCCTCGGTAGCGTCGACGGGATTCTTCTCGAAATGGCCTGGATACGCCCAGAGCGGTAGCTTATCGGGAGGCCCTTGGGCCAACGCCACGACCGCGATAAAAGTCATGGCAGGTAGAGCAAAGTGGCAAATTTTCACCTAGCCACTATCTCACGAGTCGCGGACTCCAGCGCCTGGCGCAACTGCTGGTTTCTGGCCAGCAGTTCCGCAACTAGCCTCTGCAGCCTGGCATTCTCCTGCTCCAGGTCAACTCGGGTGGGGGGCGTCGCCAGCATTAGATCTTCTGCTCCTCAGGTGTAAATACGCCGCAACGGCGGCGCAGCGCGTGGCTAAACCTCTCGCGTTCTTCCGGGGTCATCTTCTCCCAGCGCTCCCCCATACGATGCCGCCAGTACATGCCGCCTCTCCCGCGGAAACCACCGAAGAGGATCTTGCACAGCACCAGGATGCCAAGCGCCTGCCAGAAGTTAATCGCATGCCACCCGATAATCGCGGGTATCAGCGAATTCCACAGTTGCTGGACGACGAAACCGAAGAGTGCCGCCGCTACCAGTACCATCAAGAAAATTCCGGGTATTTTGTAGAACCATTTCCTTCTCATGTCTTGCCTCATTTCGTAACAAATTGTTCATGGATTGCGCGCAGCCTGCGACGCAGATGCAGCACCGCATAACGCTTGCGCGAAAGTAACGTGTTCACGCTGACTCCGGTCTCGGCGGACAACTCCTTGAAGCTGTAGCCTTCCCATTCATGAGCGATAAAGACGGAACGTTGTTCCGGAGGCATCTCCTCCAACGCAGCGTCAATCTCCTCCAGGAGGACGCCGCGAGCATAGGCAGCCTCCGGTCCGGCGTCCGGCGCCGGCAACAGATCTTCGAGCGAAACCGCTTCCTCGTCATCGTCGCCGTATTTGGGCTGGCTGAGCGACTCCAGCTTGCGCCCGCGAAAACGGTCGATGATCCGGTTTTTCGCCACCCGGAATAGCCATCCGCTAACCTGCTCGATCGGCTTAAGCAGCCGGTAGGCTTCTATCAGCTCGACAAAAACTTCTTGCAGAATGTCCTCAGCGGCGGCCAGGTCGACCACGTGCTTGCGGATGTAATTGCGCAGACGAGGCTCATCCTGCTCCATCGCCTGCGCGATCCACTGATCCTGCTCCGCGGTTGCCTGGTCCAAAGTCGACATCGGGTTTCTAGTGTGAAGACGGAAGGGGAAGCAAAATATTGTGGACAAATGCAAAAAAGGCCCCGCCGGGTGGCGGAGCCTCATTTGGCTACGGAACGAAGAGTTTAGACGTTAAAGGAGGAGCCACATCCGCAGGTGCTCTTCACCGTCGGGTTATCGAACTTGAACCCGGCCGCCTCGAGGGTCTCGACGTAATCGACAACACAGCCGTTCAGATACATCAGCGAGGTCGCATCGACGAACACCTTCAGATCGTCGAACTTGAAGACCTTGTCCATCATGCCTGCTTGGTTCTCAAACGACATCGAGTACTGAAACCCGGAACAGCCGCCGCCGACCACACCGATACGCAGGCCTGCGGGCAAAGGATCCTGGGTTGCCATGATTTCATGCACCTTGGCCACCGCCTGGGGCGACAGGGTGAGAGGCATGGAAACGGGGTTGAGGTTGGTTACCGGCTCGGCGACGCTTGACATCGTGTTTATCTCCGTTTTAATACGTGTAGCTTTTTAGTTTAGACCCGGACGCCGGGCGAGTAAAGCCCGTATCCCACAAACAATAGATGCGGCTGACGCCATGGCGACTCAGTAAACTGACCCAGCCCACTAAAGCCGAACCGGCTTGACCGGGGCCACTCTCTAGTGCACGGTAACCTGTGGCGCGATTTGGTCGAACTGACCCTGCGTGAGCACCCCATCCTTCACCAGGTCGTGGGTGGAACTATACGGCCTGTGGTGAATGATTTGTCTCGCTTTGCTGGAGGAGATCCCCGGGAGAGCGGACAAATCGGACTCCGAGGCGTCGTTCAGATCCACGCGGGCACTCCCACCGGGCGTGCTCTTGCCATCCAGGCCTTGCTTCACGCCAGCAGCGACATCGTTCACTGCACGTTCGGCGTTGGCCGCTGCTACGCGAGCGTCCGCGAGCGCTTCTTTCGACCCCTGTTTTGCCTGCTCAGTCGCCTGCGCGGCCTGCTCCTGGAGGTGTTGGTCCGAGGCGGGCGGGTTGCAGGCGGTCAGAAATCCCAACGAAGTAATCAAAGCTGCCCCAAAGAAAGCGCACTTGCCGTTCATTTCCTTGCTCCTGAATTGCTAACCAACTGAGATGCCGCGAACCGTTACGGTAAACCAAAAAAATATGGGCAATCGACCCTCCCAGGGTCTATAGTTCAAAGCCGTAGGCCCCTCCTACCCCCCGAGCCCGCATGCTCCGGACCCGCTCGGTATCTGGGACCTGGGGACAACTCCCCGGGAGGCAGTCATGCATGTCATTCCAACCTTGTGGATCGTTTGGGCAGTTTTCGCGGTTTGCCTATTAGGTCTTTTGCTTTACCGCGGAACCATCACCCGCTATGAGGACGATCAACTCTTTCTGGATGATATTTCCGAACGCCAGCACAAAGAGAACGATGCCATTATTCGCAAGTTGAATACAATTCAACCGTTCCTGAGGGTTTTTACCGGCGTAACCAGCATTTTGACCGCCACGATTATCGGGATATACGCCTGGGACGCTATCAAGACCTTCTACATGTAGAAGGCAGGGCTATTCCGTCTATTGAAGCGTGCCTTTCGCGGTCACTTCGATCTCTACCTGCTTGCCGACCTTGAGCAGGAACTTGCTCGGGTTTTTCATGCCCCAGGCAGCGTAGGGAACGGTGAATTGAGTGGTTGCTGAAACCGCTCCGCCGGAGATTTGCACCTTGAGTGGCAGTTCCAAGGGATGGTCTGCTCCGTGGATGTTGAAGGTGCCTTCCGCAGTCAGATCCTGCGTTCCTTCACCCGGCTTGAACGTCCCTTTCAGTTGCGTCGGATGGAAGAAGATCGCTGGATAGCGGTTGCTCTCCAGCACCTCGTTCTGCATTCGCTTGTCGCGGTCCGCGTTGCCGCTCTCGCCAGTGGTCGCGTCCACAAGAATCTCACCCTCAGCCAGGCCGGTCGCAGAGTTGAACAGAAACTCGCCACTCTTTAACTTGAATGTGCCACGAATGGTGTGAAAACCTCCGCTAAGCTTCCAGTGAATCTCGGTTCGCGCCGGATCGAGGAGAACCTTGAAGCTCTTGTTTTGCGCATGCGCCGGTTGGGCCAGCTGCGTAATCAAAATGACCAATACTGCGACGATTCCGGCTATTTTCTTCAATGTCTTTTGCCTTTGTTCCGAAACAGGAATTTCGCCCAAATCGATGTCAAGCCGAAGGGCAAAGGGTTGAGATTGGCCCAAGAGCAGCCATGCGAAGGATGACTTTGGACATGATATGCGGCATCCGCTTTGTTTTGCGATGACCCGCTTCATAGATGACTAGATCGCCAACAGCGTTGGCTCCGCCCAATCCCAGCTTCTGCGGGCGATTTTGGACCGTCAGCAGGTGGAGACAGAGACTTCCATGACGGTTGAATTGGCCAGCACCGCTGCGAAGGCGTGGCCTACGAGGAGCAGTGTGGGCGCCAGAGAGGTGGGTAGATTGGCCAAACCACTCAATTGCGAGGCGGCATAGGCAGCTTCGGGGCGGGAGGCGTCGGTTACCGCCACACAGGGCATATCCGCCGGGAGTCCGCTGCGCAATAAAGAGGCTCCTACTTGTCCCAGATCCTGTCCCGGCATGTAGATGGCCAGTGTCGCGTCGCTGGGCAAGTCAGTTGGCCAGAGCTCTTGTTGCCCCGTTGGGCGTGCGGCGTGATGCCCACTCAAAATGATCAGCTTGGAGGAAAGCCTGCGGTCAGTCAGGGAAGCCTCCAAAAAGGCCGCAGCGGATGATGCCGACGTGACGCCGGGCACCACCTCAAACGGCACTCCAGCCTCGCGCAGGGCGTCGATCTCCTCCGCGGCACGGCCGAAAATCATGGGGTCCCCGGACTTCAGCCGGATGACAGCCAACCCTCTTCGGGCCGATTCGATCATCAAGTCGTGTATTTCTGCCTGGGTGATCTTCTTCCGTCCGCAACGCTTGCCCACGCTGATGATCAGCGCCTGCCGGCCGGCCAGATTCAGGATCGACTGGGGAACGAGGTCGTCATGTAGAACAACACCGGCCCCAGCAAGCAGCCGGGTGGCCTTGACGGTGAGCAGGTCGGGATCACCCGGCCCGGCGCCCACCAGGTAGACCTTGCCCGTTTCCGCCGCGGCAAAACTACGCGCCGGGCAAGCCGGGGAGCCGCACACCTCGCGCTGAGCTAGTTGGTGCAACAACTCCTTGCGCTCGGCTCCCGCGGGCATGACCTGCAGGATCTCGCGCCGTATCTGCCCCAAGTCGGTAAGCCAGCGTCCCAAGTCGACCGGCAACTGCGCGTCGATTTCCCGCCGTAACCGCTGCGCCACAGCGGGACTTTCCCCCGCCGTCGAGATGGCAATCTGGAGGGCGCCCCGCCGCACGACGGAACCGAAAAAGAAGTCGCACAAGGGGGGGTCATCGGCAGTGTTGCACAGGATAGAGCGCCGCGAGGCCTCTTCGAACACGGCCCGATTGACCTCGCGATCACTGGTGGCGGCAATAATGAGATCGCAGCCAGCCACATCTTCAGCCTCATAACCGCGAGCCAGCCACTCAATTTCTCCGCCGGCGCTCAGCTCCTGGATTGCGGCCACAGCATGGGGAGCGACCACGGTAATCGCACCTCCACAGCGCAGCAGGCTCTCGACCTTTTCGAGGCCGATCGGGCCTGCGCCCACCACCAGGCATCGCTTCCCTTCGAGCTTCAGGAACAGCGGAAATAGACTTGCAGCGTCACTCAAAGTGTCTACCCCCGACCGGGGCAGCGTCCCTGGCCACCGCCTCCAGCACCTCGCCGGCAAGCTGCTCGCGCAGCTGCACGTCACTGGAGCGGGAGAAGTAGGCGCGCAGGTTTTCCCCTGGCTTCCGGGCCTGCAAATAGCCGCCCAGCAGGCGTTCCAGGGCATCCGGGACTTCGACCGCCAGGCAGCGAAATCCTACCGGCCTTGCGGTCTGCTGATGCAGCCCCACGGACCCGCCAACGCAGAAGTAATAAGCATCTTCAAGCCTTCCGTTGTGCTTGATCTTCTTGCCTTCCATCCCGATGTCGGCAATCCAATGTTGTCCGCAGGAGTTAGGGCAGCCCGTCACGTGTAGCTTGAGCTGCTGGTCGAACCCGGGAAGACGTTCCTCGAGTTCATCGACAATCCAACGCGTGAAGCCTTTGGTCTCTGTGATCGCCAGCTTGCAAAACTCGCTTCCCGTACAGGCGATAGCGCCTCGCCAGAAGGAAGAGCCCTCGACCGGCAAGCCGAGCCCCTCCAGCTCCCGGGCCAACTCTTGCGCCTTGTGAGAAGGCACGTTCACCACGATCAGGTTTTGCATCACCGTGGTGCGCAGCTGGCCATTGCCATAGCGCCGGGCCAAACCGGCCACCGCGCCCAACTGGGCAGCCGTCATGCGTCCGCGGAGCACGGATAGGCCCACGTAGGAGAGCCCCTCCTGCTTTTGGCGGTGGATGCCCACGTGGTCGCGGTAAATGTCGTCCGGAACCACTTCTTCGACCGCTGGATCCAGCTGGTAGCCGAGCCGCCGGTTCAAGTCGGCCAAGAAAGTCTCGGCGGTCCATCCTTCGCGGAGGAACAGGTGCTTCATGCGCGCCCGGTCCCGGCTCTCACGCAGCCCCTGCTGATCGCGAAACAGTTCGGTGATCTTGCGTACCACGTCCGCAACCTGGTGCTGCTGGACGAAAGCATTTAAACGTACCCCTAGATGGGGATCAGCGGAGAGCCCCCCACCTACGCGTACCGAGAAGCCCTTCTCATCGCCGCGAACCGCGGCAGTGATGCCGATATCGTTGATTTCCGGATAGGAGCACCACACCGAGCAGCCGGTGATCGAAACCTTGAATTTCCGCGGCAGGTTGTAAAGATCCGGATTGCCGTTCAGGTCGCCGGCGGCGGCCAAGGCAAAGGGCGAGGCGTCCAGAATCTCATCCGCGTCCAAGCCTGCCAGTGGGCAGCCGGTGACGTTGCGCACCACATCGCCGCAGGCCCCCTTCGGGGACATCCCAGCGGCATCCAGGCGCTCTATAATCCCTGGCAGCTCTTCAATGGTAAGCCAGTGCAACTGGATGGCTTGGCGCACCGTGATATCGACCAGGTCCCGGCCATGTTTCGCGGCAATGTCGGCAATCACGTCGATTTGATCCGAGGTGGCAATGCCATTCGGCAACGCAATGCGCATCATGAAGTACTCGGTTGCTTTGCCTTCCCCGCCCTTGCCTCCGAGTGCGCCCGCTCCGTCTCCCTGTGTGTAGACGCCCCACCACTTGAAATAGGCAGAAGCCCATTCCGGCAGCACCGATTCCCTGCCTGCGGCGGCGAAGGCACGCACTTCGTCAAAGGCCTCCCAGGGATTCTTCTCCCGTTTGAGCCGCTCCATGCGTTGGGCTTTTGTTTCCTTTACCTCGGCCATCCAATTACGCTCCCTGAAATGAAAAAACCCGCGCGTCGCTTGTAGCCGACACCCGGGTTTCCGACGATTGATGCTGCTGAGTTCTTTAGGACGGACCGGTGCGGCGCGATGTGGTCATGCAACAGCCAGCGCTACAGCGACAGTACAAAGACATACCTCAAACCTAATCTCCCAAGGGACGCAAGTCAATACACCCTTAGTCAATTGCGCTACTTACCTGATGTCTGATATCTGCGCCGCGGATCCAGAAGATGACGTCGCGGGCGATGTTGGTGGCGTGGTCGGCAATCCGCTCCAAAGCGCGCGCGATGATGATCGCGTTGAGGGCCTGCAAGCTTATGTCAGGCTGCTCCTCCATCACCTTCATCAGCTGCGCCCGGGCGACGCGGTTCATCTGGTCGATTTCGTCATCCATGGTCACCACCGCATCCGCATGCTGGGCATCGGCATCGAGCAGCGCCTGGATAGCGGAACGCACCATGCGGGAAGCATGTTCGCCCATAACCCCAATATCTACGGGAAGATCGACCGCTGGGTACTCGAGCAGTTCCTGGGTGCGGATGGCGATACTCATGGATTGATCGCCGACCCGCTCCAGGTCGCCGTTGATTTTGATCACCGCGAGGATGAAGCGCAGATCGATGGCCATGGGCTGTTCCTGGGCCAGCAGCTCGTAGGCCATCTCGTCCACTTCGCGCTGCGCAGCATTGATGGCGGTCTCGTTCTCGCGCACGTATTGACACAAACCGGTGTCTCTTTGCAGGTAGGCGTCCACTGCGGAACTCACCGCTTGCTGGGACAGCGCAGCCATGGCGAGCAATTTGTCCTTAAGCGCGGCGAGCTGCTGCTGAAAATGTATGCGCGGCAATCAAGCCCCCCTGTATCGAAATTGTGCACTACGCTCGATGACAATCAGAAGAAAATCAGCGACAAAGCAGCTTCTCGGCCTCGCGCGTGGCCTCATAAATCTGGTCGAAGGACTCGACCGCGTAGAGAACTGGCTGCATTTCCGAGGTGGAAAATTGCTGGTTTAGGACCTTGTCCACGTCGAATTCCCTGATTTCCGGCCGGCCTTCGATGACATGGGTGGACTCGCCCTGGGAAGAGATCAACCCGCTGCCGTAGATGCGGTAACCTCCCTTTTGCCGGATTACCCCGAATTCGACCGTAAACCAGAACAGGCGGCCCATTTTTTCCAGGGCGTCTTTGTCGGACAGCGCCGCGCATACCGCCCCGTAATGCTGCAGAAAGTCGGCAAAAACCGGGTGCGCGTGCATCGGAACATGGCCAAAGACGTCGTGGAAGATATCCGGCTCGGGGATGTAGGCGAGCGATTCCCGGCTTCGCAGCCAGGTGGTAGTGGGGAACTTACGTGCGGCGAGCATGGCAAAAAAGGCATCCGGCGGGAGAAAGCCGCTCACCGGCGTGGCGTTCCAGCCACTGCGGGGCCTAAGCCTCAGATTCACCTCGGCCAAATTGGGAATCTGGTCGGTTTTGAGGCCGATCTGGTGGAAACCCTGGAGATATTCCTCGCAGGCGTGGGCTTCGATTTGCGGCATGCGGCTGCCGACCAATTCCGCCCAAATCGCGTGTTGCTCAGGGGTATAGGCTGCCCAATCCTGCTCGATCAGGAAAGGCTCGGCAACCCCAAGCGTGGCGGAACCGGTAACCATGTTTGTCCTATTTCCTCCCGGTAGTACCCCACCTTCATCGTACCTTCCGAGGCCTATCCAAGCACCTCCACGAAGGTATATCTTTCAGGCGGCCCCGATAAGGGGCGACCCCAAGGAGCATTTCAGTATTTATGACCACGCTTACGCATCAAGAGCCACAAACGATTGAAGAACTTCTCCAGCTGAACGGTACAGACTACGTTGAGTTTTATGTCGGCAACGCGCGCCAGGCTTCCTATTTTTACCGGCTGGCCATGGGCTTCAGCCTGGTGGCCTACTCGGGCCCCGAAACGGGACAACGCACCCGCGCCTCCTACGTTCTGGAACAAGGGAAGATCCGCTTTGTGTTCACCACCCCACTGCGGCCGGATAATGAAGCGGCGGAACATATCCGGCTTCATGGGGACGGGGTTCGCGACGTAGCTCTGTGGGTGGACGATGCCCGGTTGGCATGGAAGGAAACGACTCGCCGCGGCGCACGTAGCGTGCAGGAGCCGGTGGAACACTCAGACAAATACGGGAAGGCAAGGACGGCATCCATTGCCGCTTACGGCGACACCATCCACACCTTTGTCGAGCGCAAGAATTATGACGGTCCGTTTCTGCCGGGATTCGTCGCGAAAGGGGAAGACCACCTGGCCCGCCCTACCGGCCTGCTGCATGTGGACCACGTGGTCGGCAATGTCGGTTGGAACGAAATGAACCGCTGGGTCGACTTCTACGGCTCGGTGATGGGCTTTTCGCTTTATCAGCATTTCGACGATAAGGACATTTCGACGGAATATTCAGCGTTGATGTCGAAGGTGATGGCGAACGGCAACGGGCGGATCAAGTTCCCCCTGAACGAGCCTGCCGAGGGGCGCAGGAAGTCGCAGATCGAGGAGTATCTGGAGTACCACCACGGGCCGGGCGTACAGCATATCGCGCTGGCTACGAACGACATCTTGCACACCGTAAGCACCTTGAAGAAGCAAGGGATCGAGTTCCTGCGCGTTCCCCACTCCTATTACACCGACTTGCAGGCACGGATTGGCCGGATCGAGGAGCCGCTGGAGGAGCTGGAAAGACTGGGCATCCTGGTCGATCGTGATGACGAAGGCTACATGCTACAGATCTTCACCCGCCCGGTAGAAGACCGGCCCACCTTGTTCTTCGAGATTATCCAGCGCAAGGGGAGCCGCAGCTTCGGGAAGGGGAACTTCAAGGCCCTGTTCGAGGCCATCGAGCGCGAGCAGTCGGAGCGCGGAAACCTCTGACCGGATTGGCATTCGGGGTTTACCGACGTGCGTACGGGGGGGCCGTTTCGACCTTGAACGTCCATGAAAATGGACTAGGATCATAGGTTGAGGTTGCGTATGCGAACTCTGCATGTAGCCGGATTGGCGGTGCTGCTTTTGGCGCCTCTCGCCGGTGGAAAGCAGACCAACAAGCCGGATCTGAAGTTGGTGGCTTCGCTGGACATGGAGGCGCCGGAACAGCAACCGATCCTCGTGATCCACATCGTGAACGAGTCGGGGCATGTGTTGCACATCCCCGACCCGCCCCTGTTATGCAAGAGCGCGCCGGGTGCGTTGTGGCTGGACGTAAAGTTTGTCCCGGAGAATTCCAGCCAGCCGCAGCCGGCCACGGATTGCGGCCTTGAAGTCGACGGCAGTGGGCTGCCCGATATTCGCGAGCGGGCGGCCCATTGGCTGTCGCTTAAGCCCGGTCAGAATTATGAGGCCCGGCGGCCGCTGGCCATGGGCGTGGATACTAACGCCCACGGAACGTACGAATTCCACGTGGTTTATCAGGGGCCCAGCGCCACCCCAGACGACGACCAGAAACTTAAGGACGCCGGTATTGCGGTGCCCGGCGGAAGATTCGAATCCGACAAGTTGACCTACAAGATCAATACGCCCAAGCCTTAACCGGCGGAAAGCTAAATATCAGAACTAGCCGACGGTATTGCTCAATGTACCGATGCCGGCGATGGTGATGTGAATTTCATCCTGCAGTTGCAGAGTGAATTCGTCTGGCGGAACAATTCCGGTTCCGGTGAGCAGGAAGCAGCCGTTGGGAAAGCTGTTGTCGCGGTAAAGATACTCGAGCAGGGTGCTGAAACTGCGCTTCAACTCAGTGAGAGCCGTAGACCCGGAAAACACCGGCTTGCCCGCACGCACAATCTGCAAGTGGATTTCGGTTGAGGCGGGGAGCTCCTGGCCGCCGGCTACGAGGATTCCCGGGCCTAGGGCGCAGCTCCGGTTGTAGACCTTAGCCTGCGGCAAATACAGAGGGTTCTCGCCTTCAATGTCTCGCGAACTCATATCGTTGCCGATGGTGTAGCCCACGATCTTGCCCCCCGGGGAAGCTAGCAGGGTCAGCTCGGGTTCCGGGACCGACCACGTTGCGTCTTTCCTTATGGCGACTTTGCCGTGATGCCCGACCACCCGGCTGGCGGTCCCTTTCATGAAAAGCTCGGGACGTTCTGCGGCGTACACGCGGTCGTAGAAGTCGCCGCCTCCGGCGGTTTTCGCCTCTTCCATGCGGGCGTTCCGGCTACGGTAGTACGTGACCCCCGAAGCCCACACTTCCTGGGCACCGATGGGCGCCAGGACTCGATCCTCAATGTCGGCGAACGACGCGGCCTCCAGCGGCTGTTCCAGATGCTTGGCCAGATGGGACTCCAGGTCTTCGCGGATGATGAGCTCATCCCATGCGGGGTCTGCGCGTGGGTAAAAGCGGTCTTGGTGCTCAACAATGTATCCGCCGGCGGTTCGATAAAGTTTCATTTCAGGAGTCTATCGCGACTTTGCCCGCCGCACGCTAAGAGCGGCATCAACAGGTCGAGGACCAAACAAAACTTGGACGGGTGCCCCATCGAGTTTTGTTTGGTCCTCGACGTTCTTACTCAGGGGAAGGGATTGTGGGCGCGTAGCTCGGTGAGGATTTCTGCCGCGGCGGCGCGAGCCATGTCCGCCTTCTCGGGCGGGAAGGAGATGGCGCCGACCCGGGCGTGCCCCCCTCCTCCATAGCGTTCGCAGATCTGCGCCAGGTTGACCATATTCTCGGGCTTGGCTTTGGTCCATGGATTCGAGCCGACGGCTACCTTGGTGCGAAAGCTCGACTTACTTAACCCCACACTGTAAGTCGACTCAGGATGCAGGAAATACGGAACGAACTTGTTGTAACCCTCGACCGGCTGATCGGTAATGTCGAAGTAAAGTGTGCCGTCGGCCACTTCCGTGCGCGCGCCGATGAGCGCCAATGACTCCTGGTGGCGCTGAAGAAGTGGCGGCAGAAGCTCGGCCACAAATGGCTGCTGCAATACTTCGCTCAGGCTCATCGTGGTCAGCAGCGGAATCAGTTTGGGAATGAAGGCCGGGTCCTGACTTGATTCAATCACCATAGTCAGCTTCATGGCCGGCTCGGCCATCTCGACCGCTGCTTTGGGGCTTTCATAAAGCGCTCCATCGACAATGTCTGCCCAGTGGACAAGTTCCGCCAGCGGGGAGGCGTCAAAGCCAAAACGGGTTTGTGCGATGTGAGCAATAAAACTAGTGCAGGAAGTGTAATTAGGGTCGTAGAAATGGCGATCCCGCGCGGTGCCGTCCCGCTGCCCCTCGAGAAAATGCTGTTGATCGGCAGGAGTGAGAAAAGCGCTCAAGTGATGGTCGAACCACCAGGTGATACGCGGCGATGCGCAGTACTTGAAGTCGACGATCGCATTCTCGTCTCCGGTAAAGTCCGACTCCTCAAAGAGCGCGCCCGCACGGTGCACCAGCCCGTGAAAGCCGTATTGTGCATCGGAGCGAATGCACGCGCTGTGGAAGCGCATGAAGAGCGATGCAGAGCATGCTCCGTCAAAGCACCGGTCGTGGTAAAAAACGCAAACCTTCAAAACAGTTCTGTTCCTCTCGACGAATGACTAGGATTGCCGGGAGGGGCTTACCTGTCAAGCGGCTGGGGCGGAAATCTGACCTGCGATGAGACAATGGGCGCATGATGGCGAGGCTCGAGACGGACGTCACCCGGCGGCGCGTACCGTTGTTGCTGCGAGTTGCGGCCGGAATGGTAATCAGCCTGCTGATTGTGGCGGTCGTGGGCGTGGTGGGCAGCATGGCGTGGTTGAAGGACGCCATGCGCGAGCAGTTGCCGGTGCTCGATGGCACGCTGCCACTGGCCGGACTTTCTGCACCCGTAGTGGTGCGGCGAGACGCCCTTGGAGTGCCCCATATTCAGGCGACCACCATGGATGATCTGCTCGAAGCGCAGGGCTATGTGGTCGCCCAGGACCGCCTGTGGCAGATGGATATGGGCCGTCGCTTTGCCGCCGGAGAACTCGCCGAGCTGCTGGGATCGAGTGTCGTGGAACACGATCGGGTGCAACGGATATTACAGATCCGGCCGACGGCAGAGCATCTGACGGCCAACATGCCCCAGGACCAAAGGCGTCTGTTCGAAGACTTTGCCCGGGGGGTCAACGCTTATATTGCCAGCCACCAGGACAAACTGCCTGCCGAATTCCGGCTGCTTGGCTACAAGCCCCGGCCGTGGGAACCGGTGGATTCCTGGCTGGTGACCATGAATATGTTGAGCCGCCTGGACACGCTCTATCCATGGAAGCTGGAGCGGGAGAAGGTACAGGCCAGACTTGGGCCCACCCTGGCAGCAGACTTATACCCGACCAGCACGTGGCGCGATCATCCTCCCACCCAGTCGATGCCCGACCTCACGGCGCCGCAGCAGAATATCCCCCAAATTCCTCTGGACGAGTCGCAGACCAGCCTGGAAGACATTCTGCGCCTGCGCGGAATTCTCAAGCTGGGGGAAGACGGGTGCAACAGTTGCCGGCCGGGCTCGAACGAATGGGCGGTGAGCGGCGCCCACACGGCTAGCGGAAAGGCCATGCTCTCGAACGATATGCACTTGGAGCATTCGATCCCGGATATTTGGCATGAGGAGGATCTACAAGCCGGGAGTTTTCACGTGGCCGGAGTAACGACGCCGGGGATTCCGCTGATTATCGAAGGCCACAACGAACACATTGCGTGGGGCTTCACTACGCTCAATGGGGATGTGCAGGATGTGTACGCGGAAAAAACCAATGCTCAGGGCGAATACTGGGCAGGGACCGGCTGGCGACAGCCGGAGCACGACCGGCAGATCATCCACGTACGTTTCGGTAGCGATGTGGTGCTGGACGTGGAGACCACCGACCACGGGCCGGTGATCACTCCGATGTTCCCCCATGAGACGCGCATGCTGGCCCTGAAGTGGACGGTGTACTCGCCTGATTTACGTGGGTTCCCACTGCAGGCCATCGACGCGGCCGGCAATTGGGAGGAGTTCCGTAATGCGACGAGCCAATGGTGGGGGCCGACCCAGAATGTCGCGTACGCCGATGATCAGGGCCACATTGGGTATCAGGCGGTGGGGTGGTTTCCGATTCGACCGGCGGGCCTAAGCGCGACACCGATTGTAGAAACGGGAACCGCGGCTGATAGCGAGCACGAGTGGCAGGGATATGTTCCCTTCCCTCAACTGCCCACGGTGTTCGACCCGGACAACGGTATCGTCGCCACCGCCAACGCCCGCATCACCCCGGAAGGATATACCTACCCGCTGGCGCTCAACTGGGATGCGCCTTACCGCAATGAGCGCATCTGGAAGTGGCTGGCAGGCCACCAAAAGCTGACCGCGCCGGATATGCTCACGCTGCAGATGGATACCTTTTCTGAGGTCGACCGGGATCTAGCTCACCGGTTTGCGTATGCCATTGATCGTTCTTCAGCACCGGACGCAAAACTGCGCCAGGCTGCGGATCTTATGCGTACCTGGGATGGGGTGGTTTCGACCGGCTCGGTTGCGGCAGAGATTGTAGACGCAACCAGGCGGGCGCTGTGGCCGCTAGTGCTGGAGCCTAAGCTGGGTTCCGACTGGGAGCTCTACGATTGGCAAAGCAAGAACTTCGTGCAGGAAGAAATGGTGGAGAGGGCCCCGGCAGCATGGCTCCCCGCGAAATATAAGAGCTGGGATAACTTGATTGCGGCTGCGGTGCAGAAAGGTATGACGGATCAGCATGCTCCTGCATCGCTGCGCGATTGGACCTATGGCAGCCAGCATGTGATCGATGTGAAACACCCACTGTATGCAATGCTGCCGTTTTTCCGCTGGACCAGCACCGGACCCCACCAGCTTGCTGGTGATGAGACGACTGTCAACCACGTACGCGGTTTGCTGGGCGCGAGCCAGAGACTCACGGTCGATTGGAACAATATCGATGGCTCGACGGAGAACATAGTTATGGGCGAGTCGGGCGATCCGGTGAGCCCTTACTATCTGAATCAGTGGCCGTATTGGTATGCCGGCAGGACGTTTGCCATGCCTTTCACCGCGCCGGCCGTGACTGCGGCTACCCAGCATACGTTGCGGCTGGTTCCTTGAGGACGGTTTAGGGGTCGCCTGGTGGCGGCATGCGGACTGCTTCGCAGAAGGAAAGCCGCAAACTGTAGCGCCGAACGACATCTTGAACCAGGCGAGTCCTTAGGGATGTTCCATTGCACCTAATAGGGCGAACGGTTAACCTTGGGGTAAGGATTCCGATGGCCCAGCCCGCAACCAACCCGAAGCAAGAGGCCCACGAACTCATTGAGCGCATATCCACCGCGCAGGCCTCCGCCATCGTTACCCTTATTACATCCATGCTCGATCCGGTGGACCGCGCGATTGCCAACGCTCCCTTTGAGGACGAAGAGATCAGCGGAGAAGAGTCCCTGGCTGTCGCCGCTTCCAAGGCTTGGTTGGCCGAGCATCCCGGCGAAGGCATTCCCCACGACGAGATTCTCCGCGAGTTCGGAACTAACCCCGAAGATCTCCAACACTGACAGGGGTCCGGGTGAAAAAGATCATCTTCACCCCGTCCGCACGCGTCGATGTGCGCCGCATCGACCGCGACACCGCCATGCGCCTCCTTACTGCGCTGGACCGATTCTCCCGCACCGGCGAGCTGCGCCTACGCGTCGGTGACTACCGCGTCCGCTTCACCGAAAGCCCGCCCGGAACGCTCTACATTCACGCCGTCCTGCACCGATCGGGAGCCTACCGGTGAACGGCAAACCAAAACAGCAGGGGAACAAAATAGGATTGAAATTCTGACTTGAGATTTCCTTCCCAGCTGCGTGGCCTTCTTATCGCCGGCGCCGCCCTCGCTGCGACCGGAACGCTGATCTTCCGGGGCAATTCGTGCGGCCATGATTTTGATTTTCATCTGCTCTCCTGGATGGAGGTGGCGCGGGCCTGGCACGGCGGCCTGCTTTACCCACATTGGGTACAGGATGCTAACTTTGGGGCGGGTGAACCGCGGTTGATGTTTTATCCCCCCGCCTCGTGGCTTCTGGGCGCCTTGTTGGGAACTATTTTTGGCTGGCATGCGGCCCCGGTATTGTTTGTGTTCCTGGCTCTGCTGGGCGCCGGCGGCAGCATGTATTTGCTGGCGCGGGAGTGGGCGCCACCGGCCTCGGCAGTCTTCGCTGCTTGCCTCTACATCGCCAATCCCTATGCCATGTTCGTGGTGTATGAGCGCTCCGCCTTGGGGGAGCTGTTGGCCGGCGCCTGGCTTCCGTTGATGGTGCTGTTCGCGCTCCGGGGCCGTACCGCGATTGCTCCGCTGGGCCTGTCGGTTGCCGCTCTGTGGCTCACCAATTCGCCCGCCGCCGTCCTGGGCAGTTATACGCTGGCTATTCTTGCATTGGGAATGTGCATCACGGAGCGCAAGCTATGGCCGGCGGTGCGCGCTGCTGGTGGAATGGCCCTCGGACTCGGCTTGGCCGCGTTCTACATCGTGCCCGCGGCATTCGAACAACGATGGGTACAAATCAATCGCGCCATCATGCCTGGGATGCGAGTGGAGGATAGCTTCCTGTTCGCCCACACCGCAGACGCCTTTCACGACCAGGTGTTGCGGACGGCTTCTTGGATCCTGGTTGGGGAACTCGCCGCGGCATCGATCGCCGCCTACTTTGCGTGGAAGGGAAAAGCCGGCGGGCCGGTGAGGATCGTAATCACTGCATTGCTGCCGATCATTCTGTTGCTGCAGTTTCCCATCAGCGAAGGGTTGTGGCAGCACGCTCCGCACCTCAAGTTTTTGCAGTTTCCTTGGCGATGGGTGCTGGCCTTGAGCGTGGCGGCTTGCGTGCTCGCGGCTCTGGGTGTGAAGCGGACGCCCAGGCGAGTAAGCATTCCCGTCGCAGTGCTGATCGTTGTCATGGCGGTGGGCGGCGGTCTGCTTTTCTTTCAGCCTTGCGACGATGAGGATGCGGTTTCGCCGCAGATGGCCGCGTTCCAGCAGGGGGCAGGCGTAGAAGGCACGGACGAGTACACGCCGATAGGTGCGGACAATGCATCGATACAACAACATCTCCCCCTGGTTCGCGTGGTGCGCGGGGCGCAAGATGACACCGCCGACAGCACCTCAGGCGACAACCCGGAGTGGCGCCCTGGAGATGCGGGCAGCATCGCCGCCCAGGTGGATGCCAGACGACCCGATGGCGAGCACTGGCAGGTGCAGGTTGTCACACCGGAGAGCGGGTATGCGGTCCTGCGCTTGATGGATTACCCTTCCTGGCGGGTGAGCGTCGACGGCCGATCGGTGCGAGAACGCAAACATCGTGAAGACGGGCTGATGGCGGTACCGCTCACGGCCGGGAGCCATAGGCTTGAAGTTCAGTGGTTCGCCACCCAAGATGTCATCACTGGCCGCGTATTCTCGGCGATCGCCCTGCTAGCGCTGGCCGGTGTGGCTATGCTGGAGCGTCGTGAGCGTCGGGTTTGACCACCTGGTCCGATCACCTGACATCAAGAACCCTTTCCAGTCACTGCACGTCGGCGGTGCGGTCCCCTTCGTAGTGCATGATGTTGTAGTACGCTTCCCACCTATTCCACTCAATCGGTGGAGAGATAGGGGCAAGCGGATTCTTTAGAAAACGAGTGTATTCACGCAGCATTTGCTGGGTGCGGTAGACCCCCGTCAGCCAATCACCGCGATACCAACCTGCCCACTTACCATACTCCGCGGCAGCCTGGGCCCGACGAACTTGGTCGACCGCACTTTCTGCCTCCTCCGCGTCCTTCACCGCCATGTCCTTCCGCCCAGCTTCCGCGTCCTCAACCGATTTGGCGATCAGGGAGAGCATCCGATTGCTTTCGCGGTTGATCGTGATCATGGTCAAGACTGCTGCCTGGTACAAAGGCCGTTGAGCCAATGGAACCAGCGGCTCGGCTGCCAACGCATCCTTCCACACGTCATCCCAGCGAGCCTGCGCGTCTCCACATTGACGGATCTCCGTGGCCGTGACTTCGCGCAACCACTCTTTTCCTCCGGTTCGCGGATATCCGGGACCGATAAGCTGCGGAACCTCCCACTTAGGAGACTGTTCGGGGAGTGCGAACAGTGGAGAGTCGATCATGTAGGTCAGCATCATCTGCCGCCCTTCCGTGTGATAGAGCTGGTCGCCATATTCGACCGGCGGATCCCCGAAATGGGCAGGAGCCTGGAAATACTTTTTATAGAGAGCGGCGATTTTAGGAGCGGCTTTGTCGCCAAATTCATCCGCCGCCCATTGCCGATAATAGTTTGCCGCAGCGTCCGTCCCCCCGGGCAGGCTACCCTTCCATGCGATATCCATGGTTGCTTTCGTAGTCATCGATACTGGCCGGATGTCGCTGGTGTTGATGAGCAAATACTGTGTGGCTCCCGCCGCGGTATAGCGGCCAAGTTCAGAAACGATTCGCTCCACCGGCACCATTTCGGTCAGCTGGTTGGCACGGGTATTCATCATGGCCACGTGATAGTAGGCACCCTGCCCGGAAGCTACCTGGCCACGATCCTGTAGATACCCGTATCCCAGGTCGGCCCACGTAGTAATTACCTCGGGGGGGATTTTCAGGTAGCCTTGCTGGACCAGCCTCGCACCTTCTTGCCATAGATCGGTCACGAACGTCGCATCCGGATGAACAGAGCGCACGATGTTCATCTGATCCTGGATGGCCTTACTGATCAGCGCTCCCAGCGCCCGGTCGTTCCCGCGAACACTGGGATCCATGCCGGCATAGCTCACATCTGACAATCCGCGCAAACCGACAGACCATAAGATCTCCTGGTCACGAGGGTAGGCGGCGACCGCGTTTTTCCATGCGCGTTCAAGGATCTCCGGGTGGGCCGAGTAGTTATATGGAACGTCCCGTGGCCATCGAGCGACATTTACGCCGAGGGGAATCGCGTGATGCTGGGTAACGATGAGTCCTCGCTGCGCAGCTAGCCTGATCTGTGGTTCGTTTGGAAAGATCCAGGTTCCCGGCACCACCATGTTCCCCTTAAGTCGCAGGATGGTCTCATACACCTTGTTCCAGGCGTCGAGAGAGATCCCGGTTTTGTCCTGCTTCTCACCGGGAGCCCATCCTGTGAGAAGGTCTTCATCATTGAGGAAGAAACCGCGATAGCGAAAAACGGGCGGCGGAAAGACGTGGCTTAGCGCATTTGGTATCTCGATGCGAATCCGCCGGGCCGGTTGACGGTCCGTCCAGTAGTACATCGGATCGACGCCGAGATACTCCTGTGAGAATTCGTAGATCGCATAGAGAGTGCCGCGCATATCTGCGCCCGACAGGACCACGGCCTTCGCTGGTATAGCTCTTGTAGGTGCGGGAGTGACCGCAATCGAGAAAGATTCCGGCTTGACGACGCCGGTTGGTCGCGCGCCCTGCGGGAGCTTTGCCGCGTCTCCAATCAGCACCACTTCCGAGCCCCCGTCCTGCAGATCACTGGTAATGCGAGGCCGGCTACCGAACACTTTTGCGAAATCAGCCGCCAAATCCTCGGCGGCCTTGTGTACTGGAGCCGCTTCCTCAGGAACTACGACGATCGATACCCGGGAATCCAGTACGAGGTTGCCTTGGGTGGTCTTTTTGCCGCCAGCCGGGGTCTGCCCGTAGAGGGACAAGGCGAAGGCCGGTATTAGAAAGAAGCTTGCGATTGTCCACGTCGTGCAAATCCCACCGCGGTTCCGGGCCGGCCGCTTGTCGATCATCTTGCTCCTAGTGATTCCGATTTTTCATTCGATCCATGCACAGGGGGTCACATCCGTTTTGGTCGAGCAGCTCACTCAGCAGTTCATTTCTGGGCGGTGACCGGAAGGGCCGGGCCTTCGAGATACCGGCCGGCAAACTCTATAAACGTTGGCCAGTTCGGCGTGTCGGTATGTCCTGCCGCTTCGGCCGTAAACATTCCCTTGGCGTCCACCCATGCATGACCCGGCGCCTAGCCACCACTAATGACGACCGGACGCGGAGCGCGATCAATTCGTTGGTATCGACCGGCATATCGTTCGGGTGCGACGGATCAGTATATTTGAGGAAGTACCCGCCATCCAGTGGTAATCGGTGACCGCGGCCACATTTTCTGCGGGCTCGCCCCAATTGCGGCGAAAGATCCAAAGATGGACACAGGAGACTCGCACGCGCCAGTTCCGTTTTATGTCACAACTGAGGGCGTCGGAGCGCTCGTCGACACGGGACGGTACGCAACCTTCTACTTCGGAGATGCGAGACCCAAGCCTGCCACGCCGGCTTCCTCGGTTACGGCAGGGAGCGCTGATCCGAACTATACGCACAGTCCGACGCAAACCGAGAGCAGTCAGATCACCATCGAGGTACCTCGTGCGCCTGGTGTAGACATCTACCTTTTCGCGGGACCAACCATGCTCGACGCTGTCGGGCGCTACAACGTATTCTCGGGTGGGGGGCACGTGCCGCCGGAGTGGGGGCTCGGCTTCTGGTACAGGCCGGAATCGCGCGCCACGAATGATAGTGCGTTGGCACTCGCTCGAGAATTCCGCAGCAGAGACATTCCTTGCAATGTAATTGGACTGGAAGCAGGCTGGCAGACGCATGCTTACTCCTGCACTTTTGTGTGGAACAAGGACCGATTTCCCGATCCAGCGGCGTTCATCAAGAGTGCGGTGGCGAACAGGCCCTCAGACTCAGCTGGGATGCAACCAACAACCATGGTTGTTCGGGCGGCAACACGGGAACTTACTCGATCGAGAACTGGCGTCGCGTCGGTTGAGTCGCCAGGGATACAAAAACCAAAGAATTCGCCCGCTCGGGAAGCTTGGGGCTTGCGCTTAACTCGCTGCGGAAAAACTCTCGCGGTCTGACCAAGAGTCCTGAGAGGTATCCTATCGGCGTGTCCGCCGCCAAAAGAATGCGCTAAAAGCGCTATAAGCGCTAAAAGGTGCTTGGGGTGCAGGCTTGCCGGGTCCTTTCTCGATCGCGGGTGCTCTGTTTCAGCGATTTCGAGAGGCAGAAAGTAGCCGTACTTACAGCTGGAACTGGTCATATCGATGGATGCGCGGCTTCGGAGTAAGAGCATGGGCCCTGCTTCGATATCGGGTCTCATTCGTGACGTGTCAACGGCTTTTGGATTGGGACCAGTCCTATCGGACAAGCGGCCATTTCGTCTTGCGCCTGGCCAGTCCGGTGACAAACGGGACAGTGTCTCTGCCTATCCGCCACGGATTGGCGTGGGCCCCGTTTGTCGTCCGGCATCCGTGCCTCCGGGCTCGGATGACCTCGGTCCGGTGTCCGGTTGTGGTTTTCAATTGTCAAAACTGCTCAATCAAGAGCACGCACTGAGCGCACCCTGCCGGAAAGGCGTAATCCGCCGGATTTACTTTCACACTAGCGTTTGGTACACCCAAGTCAGGTTGCCGGCAAGCGGTGACGGCTTCTCAGGTGGTGGGCGGCGAGTGCACGAATGCGCAGGTAGAGCACACCGATGCAAGGCCAAGCAGAGCCTTTGTAGCAAAAACGGCTCTGACAGGTGAATATCTGCTTCAACTTTAATACGGACTGTAGACCGCGTCGAGGGGTTAATAGATTTCTTTGGTAACAATTACAGCGATCTTTTTCTTAATTTTCACGCAAGAAAGTAATCACTGATGTTGCAGGTCCACGAATCATGCTCCCTTCTGGCTTCCATGGACCTTTGACTAAACCCGGTGACGAAACCAAACTCGTTGACGACAAACTCGGGCCAAACTCGATGTCGTCACCAGAACAAGGTGACTGTCACCTGGTTCTTAGGCTCACAGCATTCTCAGCTAGTACCCCTGCGACACAGGACCTCTGAGTGTTATTTGGGGCAACAACCATCTATTTCGAAGAACTTTCAGTTGAGGTTGGTCGGCGACCTCTTGGTAGCAGATTACCTACCAAAAGGGCCAGTATGAAGCAAGCACCAATCAGGCGCGGCCCCCAAGGCCCACCGCTAGTAAGCCATAGCGAAAACGGCAGAAGGATCGCAAGCCCACCCACGACCAAATGCTTACGTCTGTCGCGGGCGGGAAGAGGATTGGAAGGTTTCGATGAGATCGGCAAACTAACATCCTTGGTTGCTCTGAGCAACAAAAACCATGCAATCGCCGCAACTACCATCACAGCAACGCAATACAACGCGAATTCTTGCGGAGTAATGACTTCCCGGATCAGAAGTACTATGATTACTGCGACTGCTAAAGCCGTCGCAAGAGCCATCACAACCGATCTGCCGCTTCGAGTTTGTGCCATCGTACTAGAACCCATCTCATAAACATTTTGTGAGTTAAGTTGTGCGAGAGTGGAGTTGCTCGCGGCATCTCTGCGGACTGCGATGGCTGGCCGTTGGGAACTGACAGACGAACAATGGGAGATGGTGGAGCCGGTGTTGCGTCCGGCACGGCGTCAGGATAACCGCGGACGCCCATGGCACGACACGCGCGCGGTGCTGCATGGGGTACTGTGGATTCTTGGCAGTGGTGCGCAGTGGTCGGAGATGCCGGCGAAATATCCTCCCTATCAAACTTGCCATCGGCGATTTCAGCAGTGGATAAGAAACGGCAAGTTGGTCGAGGTGCTGGGTCTGCTGGCGCGGCAGTTGCACCAACGAGGAAAGCTGAAACTGGACGAGGCGTTTGTAGACGCAACCTTCGCGAGCGCCAAAAAGGGGGCTTCGCTGTTGGCCCGACCAGGCGCGGCAAAGGCACAAAGATCGTCGCTATCGCCTCTGGCGATGGTCTTCCTCTCGCCGTATCTGTCGACAGCGCTTCGCCTGCCGAGTGTCAGCTTGTGGAAGCTGTTCTGGCCGGATGCTTCCTCGATGAGCTGCCCGAACGACTCATCGGTGACAAAGCATACGACTCGGACGCACTCGACGAGCAAATGAAGCAATACGGAGTCGAAATGATCTCACCCCACCGATCCAATCGCAAACACAGATCGCAGGATGGGCGACCTCTACGCCGCTATCGCCGCCGATGGAAAGTCGAACGCCTTTTCGCCTGGATGCACAACTACCGCCGACTCGTTACTCGATGGGAATACCACATCGAAAATTTCCTCGGCTTCGTCCAACTCGCTTGCTTGATGATGCTCCTCAGACATTTATGAGATGGCTGCTAGTGTCCCCCACAAAAGGCACTTCCATCGCCTCCAATATAGCCAATAGAACCTGCGTGATAGTCACTCATAGCGATTCCCAACCCCTTGGCTCCAGCATTTATTGCATCAATGACACTGCTTGCAGCCGTTGCAAGACTCTCATAACCAGCGTTGGTTTCAGCACTTGACATGCTGCCTCCTCTCAACAGGGGTTCAACAGGGGTTTATGCGCCAGGGTTTATGCGCCAGACGGGACTGGTACTTTGAGCAGATGGCTGTCGTAAGGTACCGGTCCCGTCTGGCCACAAAACCCACCTCGTATATCTGGTTGAGGATGGTCACCACCGCCTGCTGGACAATCTTGCCTTCCAGCGAAGCGATGCCCAATGGCCGTTGCCGGCCATCGGCCTTCGGTATGTACACTCTTCGCGAGGCTGGCGCCCGATACGCTCCACGGTGCACTCGGCCATGGAGTTCGGCGAGCCGATCCTCCAGACCTTGCTCATACTGCTGCCAACTTACTCCGTCTACTCCGGGCGCTGCGCTCCGCTGTAAGGCGTAGTAGCTTTCCCGCAGTAAATCGATCGTGAGATGGTGCAGCAAAGCGGTGAACCGCTCCTGTTTCCTGGCCCGCGCCGTCTGGCGCACGCCGCCTAACCCCTGGGACACGCGCGCTCCGCTCTGGGTCGGATGCGTGTGAGGCTGGGCGTCGTTCTCCTTGGCCTGCGCCCTTCCCTCCGCTGGCTCCGCGGAAGTCTTATCTTCTCTGTTCGTCAGCTTCATAGGTACTATGGCGCAGTCCGACTCCTCCAAAACGTACATGTCCGGATGACGGGTCTTTCACCTTCCCGGACCGGTCTGCTCGCGCAGACGCTCTGGAGGTCTCCCGGTTCTCGTGCACACTGTTTGCTGGCGTGCTTGGACTCTTCGACTACGCCGAGTCCAGCGGCCACTCGCGATCGAACGCGGCCGCTGATGTTGCCTTCCCACCGACAGAAAGGGGTCGGCACTCGGTTGCATGTTTTCGGAGCTCAATGATCCCGCCCGCCAGCCCTCTGTCTACGCTTCGCTATGATCCCTCGCGAGTTCACAGGCAAGACTCGAGGCCAGAATGGAGTCGCTTCTCCTTTTCCGTAGGGCTCTTTCATCCCCTACAATGTGCCGGTTTATCCCGGCGCTCTCTGTCACTCGGTTCCTGTCACTCGGTTCCGTCATGCTCGATTACGCGAGAGGCGCCAGCAGTTACGCCGCGGTGACCTCTCTGGCGGAGGCTGAAGTTGGCCTGGCGGCCGGCGAACCGCTCGTCGAGGCGCACGAAATCCGCGAGATTGGGGGGCCGGCTCGGTAAGGCTTGGTGGTTAAATGCGGGGACGGCGGGGACGGGTTCACTCCGGACCCGATTGGGTTGGGTAAGTGGCTTACCATTACCGTCACCGTCACGGATACAACCACCCCCGCGACCATTCCCCAAGGCGGGGTCAACGTCACCATGTTCAACAGTGCTGGCGAACCGATTGACGGCTGGGGGGTTGTGGCGCTCAGCAACGGAAAGGCGGTCGTGACGACGATCGTGTCCCCGTTCCTCGCCGGCGTATACACGGTGACGGCACAGTATGCCGGAGTGCCCGATCACTTACTGGGCAGCTCGGCTCAGGGGAGCTTCACCGTGCAGCCCGAGTGAGTTGGTCCCCCACAACCTGTACACTTTTTTGCGATGAGTCGCAGCAGAGGAATCAGCGCTGATAGTGACCGTTCGCACCAATACGGCTTTTGAAATCCAGTGACTGAAATCCAGTGACAGACGAAAAGTTCCCCGGTAGAGAGGTGCGCCGATACCGTGCGCTACCCGGCAAACCTGATCGCCAATCAAATGGGCCTAACCTTGCAAAGATGGGAACTGGGAACCTCCACCTCGTCGAAGAACGCGAGGTAAGAGGCCAGCAACCGGTAGGTGTCGTAATAGTCAGAGAAACGGATAGCCGCCGGGTTGTCCGAAAGAGAATGCAGTACGTGCGCGGTCGCATTGGTGACGCTGTGAACGGTCATCGTGCATATCTTCTTCTCGATAAAAGACTCCTCATCCGATCTACCGAACCCGTTGACATTCATTCCCGTCACGGGCAATTTCAGAGATCGAGCTACTACGAACAACCCATTTACAAGCAACGGGTCCGACTGGCTGACCCAAACTTCGGTTGAACTAAGACCAAGCGTGTCGAGATTGATCATGGCTTGTATGTTTGCGAGTTGATCCTGTGTAAGGTGCTTGACATAGAAGGCAGATCCGACCAGCCCATCTTCTTCGCCAGTGAACCCGACGAAGACAAAAGTGTGTTTTCGCGGAGTACCCGAAAGCGATTGAAAAAGGCTTGGAAGCAACGAGGCACCGCTCCAGTTATCTGCTACACCCTCGCCCGTCGTCACATGGTCAAAGTGCGCTCCCACAACAATCGTCGTTTGTGTAGTGCCTGGTAGAACGCAGATTACGTTGGGTTGCCTGCTCCTTGGCACCGCCTGCTCAGAAACGCTTGCGGTTGGGCATCCGGCCTCTAAAAACAGCTTGACCAACGCTGCTTCGCGAGTGGCGTTATTTCCCTTATAAAGATTAAGCCGCTCCAGAATGATCGCCGGCGTCACCCGGTCATAACGCACCTGTGGGGACGCGGCACTCAGAAAGACAACAGCTGTCAGCATCCGGGAAATGGCCCTGAGATTCATGCTTCGCAAATGCTAATGAAAGCAGCACACCGCTGGCCATACACAATTACGGTAAACCGCAAGACAGAGCGATCCGGTTTTCGCGGGCACCTCGATGAGCGCTTTGGTCTGAGGTCAACAGTTGAGATCGAAACTTTTGGACCAGCGGTGAGCTGCCTAATCACGTTCGGTCGAGCTCTCGATTGCTCCGCCAACGCGTCGGGGCGCAGATGCTTTCAATCTGCCCCCTGAAGCCTTAGCCATTTACCCTTGCTGAGGAACAAGATTATGGAGGCCTTCTCGCATAATCCAACATCGACGCCGTTATGATCGAGCGGCGGGAGAGACTTTAATTCCTCCGGCGCATATGCCTGTGCATGCTCGACGATGTATTTCGGTGTTGCAATGCCGAGCGTCACTTCACATTTATCCGCATGGGGAGCAGAGGGTTTATGCGCCAGACGGGACTGGTACTTTGAGCAGACGGCTGTCGTAAGGTACCGGTCCCGTCTGGCCCCAAAACCCGGATGCGTGTGAGACTGGACGTCGTTCTCCTTGGTCCGCGCCCTTCCCTCCGCTGGCTCCGCGGAAGTCTTACCTTCTTTGTTCGTCAGCTTCATCGGTACTATGGCGCAGTCCGACCCCTCCAAAGCGTACATGTCCGGATGATGGGTCTTTCACCTTCCCGGACCGGTCTGCTCGCGCAGACGCTCTGGAGGTCTCCCGGTTCTCGTGCACACTGCTTGCTGACGTGCGTGGACTCTTCGACTACGCCGAGCCCAGCAGCCACTCGCGAATAACGCGGCTCGCTGGTGTTGCCTTCCCACTGACAGAAAAGGGTCGGCACCCGGTTGCATGTTTTCGGAGCTCAATCATCCCGCCCGCCAGCCCTCTGTCTACGCTTCTCTGCGACCCCTCGCGGGATCACAGGCAAGACTCGAGGCCGGAATGGAGTCGCTTCTCCTTTTCCGTAGGGCTCTTCCATCCCCTACAATGTGCCGGTTTATCCCGGCGCTCTCTGTCACCGGGTTTTCCGGGTTTTGTCACCGGCGTTTTACCGCTGCCTATTAGCGTGAGGCTGACAACTCCCCCATATCGCCGAGAAACCGTTCCCTCGTGACTCTGTGCGCCCAACGAATGATCGGCAGCTCGTAACACCCAAACGAAAGCCCGTTGAATAGGGTCACACCTACAAAAGCCAGAGACATATAGGCTGCGTGATGGCCATATCCGCTGAGCTTAGCGATGAAAATCTCGTGGAAGAGATAAAAGCCATAGCTGATTCTCCCGAGAAAGGCGAGGGGTGCCAAGCAAAGAAGTCTCGTCACCGGCGCTTTCTCGTGCAATAGCGCGTAACAGATGAACGAGGCCGCAGCAAGGGCCACAAGCGTGTATCCAATGGAGTTAAATGCAACCGAATTCGCAAGTCGCTTGAAGGATGGGAAGAGCGCCATGCCTCCCAACAGGCAAGTCATGGAAATCATAAATGCCGGAGCCGCCCACGGCCTGATGCGAGCTTTGACTTGCTCGCTCTCGAACAACAGTGCGAGCATACTTCCTATGACGATCCCGTCGAGGCGGAACGGAGTCATATAATATACCACCCAGGATGATTGCGTAAACGGTGTGACGACGGCGCGCGATAACGGTCCCAGAATAAGTAAAGCGCCCAAAAGACGAGTAAGCTGCCTGGCATCTAAAAACCGGACCGCGAAAGGCCAGAAAATATAGAAATGCTCCTCAATGGCTAAAGACCAAATGACGCCCACCGGGTCCCCACCGTTACGAACGAACGGTGCCACAAGGTCCGCTGCGAAGAAGATGTAGGCGAACCACAACATAGGGAATGCGAGCCGGAAGAGCAGCGCGCAAGTAACGAAAAAGATGATCAGCGGTGGGAGAATGCGTGCCGCACGCTTGGTATAGAAGCGGCTCCAATAGTCGGGCTCCTCACGGTCTTCCCGCAAGATCCGTGTAATCAGAAACCCGGAAAGCACGAAAAATAGGTCTACCCCCGCCCATCCCATGCTCATGTGAAATGCATGCCCGGCAAACACCATTAGGATGGCTAACGCTCGAATGCCGTCCAGTTGTCGAATTCGCATACGTGGATAATCGGCTGCGAGATCGTTCCCATGACTGCTCCCCCACAAAACACCTCTGCACAGAACGACATCGAGAATGCCAGAACCCCCCGCGCCCCATAATGGAAACGCCAAGAAAGCTGTCGATAAAGGCACAGTAAACGCTACTACCGAGATAGATGAATATCAGTGTGGCTACTCCGCTGATTGATCCTCAACGCTCCCTGACAAGACGAACTGGTCGCGATTTCTCAGTTGCGTTCGCTGCCAGTCGGATATGTGTTTCGCGCCAAACTGATTCTAATGCTGGCTGAAGGAGCCCCCCTTCCGGACAACCAAGTACAAGCTCGAAACCACGATTCCGACCATTGTTCGGTGGAAGGAGCGTTTCTTGTCAGGTGGCGTCGACGGGCTGGACACGTATCATCCCCGCCAGCCGCCGAGCGTTCTGGCCGCGACCCGGACAAGCCCGCCGATGGATCGATGCACTGGAGTTGCCGCAGACTCGCAACCCATCTTGACATCAGCAAAGATGTGGTGCACCGGGTATGGAAAGAAGCGGTGCTGAAACCCCATCGGACCCAGCGCTACCTAGCCAGCGACAATCCGGATTCGAATAGAAAGCCGCCGACATCATCAGTCTGCACCTGGGGTTTATGCGCCAGACGGGACTGGTACTTTGAGCAGACGGCTGTCGTAAGGTACCGGTCCCGTCTGGCCACAAAACCCCATCACCGCCCCTAGGCCCATGCTCAACTTCCCACAGGCGCCCGTCAGGCGCGAAAGCCAACCCGTACGGTGTCCGATGCTCCATGTCTCCGCCGGCGTCAGGTTAGGTCTAGGAAAAGTATAAGTTCTCACGACTGGAGCGTTTTTCGCGACTTCGGTATCCCGTGGAGGGTCAATCACGGGCACGCTGCCCGCGCCTCTCGCCCCGGCCATCGGATTGCTTCGAGCGGGCCTGCCATCCAACGTCAAGCGCAGGATCTTTCCCAGCGGCTGGTTTGGATCCTGCGCGGGGGTCATACGCTGTCGATCGCCAACTGTAAGGAACAGATAGTGGCCATCCGGCGAAAAAGCTACCTGTGCGCCGAACTGTTCGCCGTTGCCCCTCTCGCCATCGCGCCAGATCACCTTGAGCCCATCGAGACTCGCCGAATCCTGACCAATCGCCAGACGCGCTCGTGCGAGAGCTAGGCTCGAACCGCCACCACCCGGCTCCGAATAGCTGAGGTAGACGCTGTTATCCTTGGCGTAATGCGGAGAGAGATAAACACCCAACATTCCACCTTGCCCTCGTGCCCTGTAAAGAACAGCTGGTACATTCGTGACGGGCCTCTTGGATCCCTGCTGGGTTACCAGCCATAAACCGCCGACCTTCTCGGTGATTAGCATACGTCCGTAGGGCAGGAAAGCAATCCGCCACGGTAGATCGAAAGTCGTCACCAGGACCATGTTAAAAGACAGGCTAGCCTCGGGCTTTAACTCACCCGCATTAATTTCCGCATATGTCGGAGTCATCGCCAGAGCCAGAAGTAGCGCCACGATCATTAACTGTTTCATTTCGTTTTTACCTATTCGTGTTGGGCGTCTTTGATGTTACATAGAACTTATGACATTTCTTTTCACAGAGCACTTATGATACGGATTTTCTTCTTGCTTTTTATCGCTATCAGGTCCTTAATCGCGGGCCTGGTGTCGAGATTATCTGTCTGAAATTGCAAAGGAGATTAGGTTAGATGACGAAGAGTCTTAAGGTGTTGTAGAGAAACCATTTATGCAAATCTTAATAGACTGGTAACGACACATGTCCAGGCGGGAGCCACGTAATGTTTGATCTCAGCTTGCCGCAAACTCGGCAGTTTTACCAGCTTGACCTAAATCTATATGACTCGTTCAGCGGTGAAAGCGACCGACAACTACACCCTTGCCGATCACGTGTCCGTTGATGGCATTCCGGAAGTCGGCGCGCGTGGCTTCCGAAGTCAAATTGAGCTTCGTGTCTAGCGCAAAAAGCTCGAAAGTGTAGTGATGATACGGGCCGGATGACCATGCCCCAGGACCCAAATATCCATACTTGTGTCCAAGGTTAAGGGTTTGGATGGAGCCATCGGGTAGCTGCGCGAGCGCTGGTACACCTTCTGGAAGCTGCGTGGTGGTTCCGGGAATATCAAAAATCATCCAATGAAGGGTTTCCTCGCCAATAGTATGAGGGTTATCCGGATCAAGTATGATCCGCGCAAAGCTGATGGTGCCTGCTGGCACGTGCGACCATTGCAGAGCCGGAGAAATGGGAAAGGGCCTCGCATTCGCTGTGTACCTATCTGGAATAATTCCGCCATCTTCAAAAGCGCTAGTCGTTAGCGTAAGGCCTTGAGGGCCCTCAGGGCCACGAGGTCCCATCGTTGGTTGGGGTGTCTGCCCATGAAGGGCGGACAGGGAGGGAAATAGTAGAGCTCCGATCAGAAAATCTCGGATGTTCCCCTGCAATACCGATCGAGCGCCTGCACGATAAATAGTTACTTTGCTTGAGTTCATGTTTTGAGTTCTCTACTTATCCAGAAAGGTAGTAATCACGAGAAACAAGAAGCTATTCTTCTCCCGGTTACCCACGTCTTCGAAGAATGGTCCTTCGGCCCGAGCGGCTCCGACAACATTTTTGTTAGATCACGTCTTCTGATCCTATTAGACATGCTCTGCAGTTTGCCGAACAGATCAATGTCGTGAATCCGCTGAATTTTGCAGGAAAACTAGAAAATTTGCGGCGAACATCGGTTCGTTTCCTACAACTACTACTGCCGCACCGAATCAGGGCGGGAGACCCGGTCGCTGTCGAGGTAGAGCTGATCGGTAATCATAGTACGATGCGACCGACATCGCACAGGAAGTGAAGGTCTCGTTTCCGTTGAAGTGGTCAAATGAGTGCGAGAATCGTGTGTGTCATCGTCCAATGTTTTGTGGAGATCTTCGTCCAGCTGGTATCTTGGTTTCTTTTCCCGCAGAAAATGTTGGCTATAGGTTCTCTGTGGACGGTGCTTAAGTCGCATCCGTTCCAGTCGTCCGCGGACAGAGCCGCCGGTAGTACAAAAAATGTCTATTTCCAATATTCATGAAAAATCCAGCTACTTTCGTAGATTGTATGCCTCGGTTTCTTCGCAACTACTTGTATTTAGATGGGCAATGACAAATTTCTGTAATGTTATTCGGCTTGCAAAGCTCCATCGACAACGTGGGATCTCTGCAGTCATGGCGCAGAGAGTCTTTCAACGCCAAGACAATGACACGTTAGTGCCGGACGTGCGTGACGCGCCAGATTGAGTTTGATTCATCGTCGGTTATAAAAAGGCTCCCATCCAGTCCAACGGCGACCCCCGAGGGCCTTCCCCAGACGTGCTTGTCGTCAACGACAAATCCCGTCACGAAATCTTCGTACTCTCCCGTTGCTGCACCGCGCTGGTGCAAGGGAACTCGAATCACTTCATAGCCCGCGCGGACGGATTTATTCCAGGAACCATGCTCAGCAGCAAAGATGTCGCCCCAAAATTCCGGCGGGAACTGTTTGCCATCGTAAAAAGCAATTCCCACAGAGGCATTGTGGGGCTGTAAGAGTACGTCCGGCGTAATGACCTTATCTTTGAGCTCTGGGTGTTTACCCATGAGGCGCGGATCCTGGTGGCCGCCCATGTACCACCACGGGAAACCGTAAAAACCACCGCGCTCCACGTGAGTAATGTAGTCAGGAACGAGATTGTCACCAAGTCCATCGCGTTCATTCACCGTTGTCCATAGCTTTTTCGTCTTAGGATCAAAAGCCAAAAAAGAAGGGTTGCGAATTCCGGAAGCATAAACCTGTAGATCAGAACCATCGGGATTAAATTCAAGTATATTGGCGCGGTTCTTTTCCCTGGGCTGATTCGTATCGTCTGCGTTCTCGAAGGAGCCCACGCCAATGATCATCTTTTGTCCATCAGGCTCGAATTCGATGTCTCGGCTTGCGTGGCCGTCTTTTGGGAGGTCCACAATGTGCTCGGATGGGCCGCGTGCCTGCAAATCCCCACTGCGATAGGGAAAGCGGACGACCGAGTTGGTAGTTCCCACATACACCCAACGTGGATCAGGTCCCGCCGGATAGAAGTTGATGCCGAACGGTCGATCCAGGCCGGCGGCAAACACGGCCGTGCGTTGCGGGTGGCCTGCCTTGTCGAGGCCACGAAAAATTTCTATCTTACCGGGGTTAACTTCCGCTACAAAGAAATCGCCATTGGGAGCCCGACGAATTCGGCGGGGGTTGTCAATACCGGTTGCGTAGAGTGTTACTTCAAATCCCGCCGGTGCTTTGGGCCAAGCTCCCGGAGGTCGCGGAACAATCGTTGGACCATTGGCAGCGGAAGGTGTAGCGAAAGGGGCAGGTAAGTCTTTTAGCGTGATCTTGTGGATCTGTCCTGGTGTCTCGAATCGGTAATCGGTAAATGGCGGTGTCGGTGGAGGGGGATTGCCCGTTGAGGCGGCTGGTGCCGCCGTTGCGGGCTGAGCGCTCGCCTGTGCATTTCCTGCAGGTCCGAACGTTTTCAGATAGCTCACAATTTGCCAACGCTGCGTCTCGGGGAGTTGCGCCCAAGACGGCATTCCGTTATTGGGATCCCCGGTTGAAACGAACCAGAATAATTCTCCGGGAGAAGCAGATTTGATAGTTGCTGTCGTCAGTGATGGAACGTTTCCGGATCCTTGTCCAGTAGCTCCATGGCAGCTTGCGCAGTAACTTTCGTATAGCGGCTTGCCGCTTTCTGAGCTATCAGCGATAGCCGGGCGAGTAATATCTTTCGCCGATGGCGGGGCGCCATGAAAGCTTGTGGCTTGCCCTTGTAGATTCGGATAATGTGCGAAAACGTATAAACCAAAGAGAGTGTGGAAGAGTCGAAAGCGTCCAAAAAGGCTGCTTCTCAAGCCGTGACCTCCTGTAGGGAATAGCATTTTTCGTAGAAAGGTTCCGGCCAGCAAATACGGCATTAGCCACGCCGGTAGGGGCCAAAGATATTTCCTAGTGCCAGATTATGAGGTTGGAGTTAGTGGCGCTAGATCTTTGCAGGGAACGCGATAATTGATGCAGCGAAATGTCGCGCTCCGCAGAGTGCGACGTTAGTGAGAGCGAGCGTGAGTGGTTGCCTGCGACATAACTTACTGCCCTGCGCGGGACGAGGTGGGCCACTTCGTCCTTCGGCGCCAGCGAATAGGTCGGATTGTTGAGCGATCTGGAACTCGCCGGTTTATGCGCCAG
>CAWITT010000027.1:0-8337 GCA_963839025.1 uncultured Acidobacteriaceae bacterium | reverse complement strand
ACGCTATCAGACGAGATTCTCTCCAAGAATTGTGCAATGCCTAGTTACGGAACCGCCCCCACGCATGGATGGGTATTGGCGACAGCGCTTCACTTGTTCAGCAGCACTGTGGCTGCCGTGCGGGATGATAAGAGATAGAGGAGCGACAGAGAGTTCGCCAGGCGCTAACCACAGCGGTCGGGTGAGATCGTGAGATCTGACGACGTCTGTTGAGCAGCCGTGTGGAAACCGTGGAGGGAACTCTCGCTGTTGCCGCCTAGCGGTTGATTCGTTTTGTGATTCCTACTCTTAAGCTACCAATAGAGACCGCTTGTCCCTTTCCCGTTCATCTCAACTTCCGCACCGTCTCGAGAGATGCGACTCCCCTCTTTCCAGCTCCACAAGCCGTCCCCCGGGTAGAACTGGTAAGCCGGTTTACGTGACGGTCGCCACAGTAGTTCCGGGTACAAGTTCGGGTACAGACATCAGTTTGGTCTAATTTCGGCAAGCTACGCTAAATTGCAGATGGGACATGGGTTTAGCTGTTCGCTAATTACGCTCAATTTCGCTTATTTATCATAGACTTACGGTGTTCTTGGGAAACTCAAAATCCGTCGGAGGCAACTCCATGGGGGTTCAACTCCCCCTCCCGGCACCATCTAGTATCTCCCTAAGCCATTTCCTATTAGTGACTTATGGCTGCCTCCGGATGCGCCGCTGAGTGATCGCGTGCCGATTTCGGGTACAAATTTAGGTACAGTGCGCATCCCATTCATTTTGAATGATTTAGAGATTGTGAGTCTTTTATGGGGTCGCGGAGATGCGTTCAGTTTCGGCTATTTACGCTCGATTACGGAATGCGTGGCGGATAATCGGTCCGCGCTCCTCAGCGCTGTGGGTTGAACTCAACGAACGCGGCAATACCACGTTCAGCCTGCGCGATGTGGAGGCGATGAGGCCATCACCGGGCTGCGTGGTTCTTCTGCCCGGACCCTCATCCACAAAGCGGAGCGGCGGGGTCTCGTCACCCGGCTTCGCTCCGGGCTCTATAACCTCGTTTCCCCCTCGAGTTGGGCCGGGCAACCAGTACGTCAGCGATCCCGTATGTGATCGCCCGCAAACAAGAAACACCCCTACTTCATATGGTCGCACCGGCTCACAATGGAATTGCGTCGCATCGTCACGCAGCCCCAGTTTCACCATCTACGTCGGGCTCGACACTGCGGACGCCGGCCGCGTTCGGTACATGGGCACGAGTACCGTTTCGTCACGGTCGAAGCCGACGGATTTCTTCGGCCTGACACCACCTGTCGATTACGACGAAGCGATCCGTCATGGTTCACCGACGAGGGCGTACAATCCTGGACGCTCTGCGCCAGCCGCAATCCAGCAGCGTGCGGAATCTCCCCTGCGAAGGCCCTCTGGGGGACGTCGCTGAGACATCAAGGATTCCGCACCTTCTAACTCTACATGCAGCACTTTTCGACGACGGGCTTCTGCTGCGGCGGCTAAGACTTCCTGTTGGAACTCTACGCAATGGCCTGGCCGGAGGAACTAGAACCGCTCGCTTTGGAGCTGACCCTCAACTATGACCGCCTTGATCAGATAACCCAAAATCAGTTCCCTTACGGCACGCTGGCGCCTGCAACTCAATATCGCGATGTCCGCCCAAAGCGGCAGTGCGACAGCGTGTAATGGCTAGCAACACCTTCTGGTGTTGCCAGTTGATCCACTTACGACTGCTTTCGATAAACGCCTGTCCAGCACAGCGAACAATGTCGGCCATCTCCACGAGAGGCCGGTTGTTCAACGGTGCTTGCTTGCTCCCTGTGAAGAGAACATGAGGGCATCGAGCGGGCTGGCGGTCGCACTCAGATGCCGTTGAGATAGATGCAGGTAGACCGTAGTTACTTCGAGGTCTCGATGGCCGAGCAGGATCTGGATGGTGCGCAGGTCGGCGCCGGCTTCAAGAAGATGTGTGGCGAAGCAATGACGCAAAGTGTGGGGATGAATGCGCCTGTTGTCGAGGCCCGGCGCGTTCTGCAGCGATCTGGCAAGCAGTCCAGAGGACCTTGGTAGTCACAGGTTGGCTGGATGTGTGCCAGCGGTTGCCGGGAAACAGCCACTCCTTCGGCTTGCGCCGGAGACCTCGCCAGTAGATGCGAAGTTCCTCAAGCAGCTTCGGGCTGAGCATGACATCGCGGTCCTTGCCGCCCTTGCCCTCTCGGATATGGACAACCATCCGCTTGCTGTCGATGTCACTGACCTTCAGGTGAGCCGCTTCTGCGCGGCGTGCGCCGGTGGCATACATCGTCATCAGCAGGATGCGATGAAAAGGTGTATCCGCGGCCTCGATCAGTCGCGCGACTTCTTCCTGACTGAGGACCCCCGGAAGGTGACGCACCTTCTTCGGATAGGGCGTCTCGGCGATGCTCCAGCCACGCTTCAACACGTGGATGTAGAAGAAACGTAGCGATGCCAGCCGCAGGATGACTGTGTTCGGGCTGTACTTCAACTTGGTGAACAGCATCGCCTGGTACTTGCGAATATCTTCAGGGCCAAGTTGATCGGGCGGACGCCGAAAGTAACGGCTGAAGTGGGCAACACCGTGCAGGTAGGTGCGGATGGTTGTATCGGCGAAGTTGCGGCGTTGCAACTCCTCAAGCATGAGCTGACGTAGTTGGTTCACAGAGAATCCTCCTCTGCCAACCAAACTACCGGGGCAGCCGCAAATGTCCGCTCAGCCGCACGCGAACGCGTCCGCCGCCGCAGCGGCTTCGTTCAAGTCGGCCTATCGTCAGCGATCCGCCTACCTTCCGGGAAGCGCGTTTAGCAGGACCGATCCAGACTCGATGGGTGCATGGCCTGAAGTCATCCGCTAAGTATCTTGCGCGCTTCGTCGCCAGCCACAAGGAACAGGACGGCGCTAGTTACGCTTTTTTGTGACACATGCCTGTCGGAAGGCCGAGTTGGCCACGTGGCGCAACCCGGCTCCTAGGCTCAGTGGCGCGTCGCTAGATGACCGAGATGGCTCCGCCATCGATCATGTAGTTCCCGCTCGTCAAGTATGCCGCCGCTGGAGAGACAAGGAAGCCAACGAGCGAAGCCACTTCTTCGGGCTCCGCCATCCGGCTCATCGGTACACCGCCGAACCGGTCAGTAAGGTTCTTGTAGACCTCATTTGGGGTAGCGCCGGAAGATGCGCCGAAGTGTTCCATCAACCGGATCATTGGTTCGGTCGCTACGCCTCCCGGGGATACCGTGAGCACTCGCACACCCTTGCTGGCCACTTCATTCGCGAGTGCCTTGCTGTAGGAGTTCAAAGCAGCCTTTGACGCCGCATACGCCATGTTGATTTCCCACAGCGGCATCTTGCCCGCGACGCTTGATATATGGATGATGATGCCGCTCTTCTTCTCGATCATTCCCGGAAGCAACGCGCGATCAAGACGGACCGTTGTCAGCAGGTTCATCCTCAACTCATTTTCCCAGTGCTCGTCCGTGAGGATACCGAAGCCTCCTCCGGGTGCGGTCAATCCACCCACGTTGTCAACGACAATATCAACTCCGCCGAATTTCTCGGTTACTTCCTTCACCACGGCTGCAGTACCCGCCGGGGTTGCCATATCCGCCACGATCAAGAGATGCTTTTGATCGGCTTCGGTGGGGGTTCGGGCCGTTATTACGACCTTCGCCCCAGCCTGTGCCAGGCGGTCAGCGATCGCCTTACCGATTCCTTTAGTGCCTCCAGTAATCAGAGCTGTTTTTCCTTCGAGAGATAGATCTTGTAGCAACGAATTGAGCATTCTTGTTTCTCCTTTGTAAATCAATCGTTTCAGAATAAGGCGTGCGAAACCGCGTGCCCTGTTGTTCAGAAGCAGACGCTTCGGAAGTGGGCGAATCAGCGTGTGAGCTGTTTCAAAAGGAAGCGAGCCATCCTCTGAATTTTTGAGGGGTCTCGGTTGACGATGAACGACTCGTGCCAGCCGATGTAGCTGCATAGGAGGTAGTCGGTCAGCAGTTCCGGGTCTTCGTCCGCGCTGATTTCACCCTTTCTGATGGCATCGGTCAGGAGGGAGCATAGGAAGCGATACATGATCTCGCTGTCACATTTCAGGATGGCCTGGACGCGGATGTCATCGGTCGCCACTTCAAATGCAGCCTTGATGGCCATGCAACTGTGCGGATTGGTCGTTATATTCGCCACCGCGTCGTCAATAAAGATCTTGATGGTTTTCAACGGTGACCGCGAGCTGGAAGCGTGTTTCGCGATGTATTCCTTGCGGTCGTCCGTGTAACGCTGCACGCAGCGGAGGAACAGTTCGTGCTTGTCTCCGATGGTGTTGTACAGGCTGCTGGGATTAATCTTCATGGCATCAGTCAGATCACGAAGCGAAGCGCCCTTATAGCCCTTTTCCCAAAACACCTCCATCGCGGTTCGGATCGCGTCTTCTTCATCGAATTCGACATTCCTCGCCATCTAGAGATCATTATAAAGCATTCATTTCAGAAAGGGCGGATTCGATCGAGTATAAGCTTTCTTCGTACTCCCAGCGAGGTGGCCGCGCTCAAACCTGACCGAGCGACCCATGCTTATTCGACAATCATCAGACGCCCAGACCTGGGCCCATCAGACGCCTAGACCTGGGCCGCACCACCGTCTGCGAAGACCTCAGTTGCGGTCATAGAGCGGCTATCTTCAGAGGCGAGGAAAAGACTTACCGCTGCGACATCTTCGGGATCGTTCACGCGGCCGAGAGGAATTTGGCTGACGAAGCTGGCATACAGCGCATCTTTGCCGCCGGCGAGTACTCCAATCTGACGGAGGGCGGGTGTGTCAGTAGCGCCAGGCGACAGGACATTTACGCGGATACCAGTGCCTTTCAAATCTATTGCCCAACTGCGGGCGAGATTGCGGATTGCTGCTTTACTCGCGCTGTACACACTGAAAGCCGGCGTTCCTGTTATCCCTGTCGCCGAACTCGTTAGGACAATCGAGCCACCAGACTGCATCAGCGGAAGTGCCTTCTGAACAGTGAAAATTGTTCCTTTTACATTGACGTCAAACGTTAGATCGTAGGACTCCTCTTGGATGTGTCCCAAGGGTTCCAGAGTCCCCAGTCCGGCATTTGCGACGAGCGCGTCAATACGCCCGTGGCCGGCTTTCACCGCAGCGTAGAGGCGATCCAGATCAGCAAGTTTGGAAACGTCACCTTGTACTGCGGTCACATTGCTGCCAATCTCGTCAACCGCCTTATCTAATACTTCCTGTCGCCGTCCCGTGATGTAAACGTATGCTCCCTCGGCGACAAACAATTTTGCTGTCGCCAAACCAAGACCGCCATTGCCACCCGTAACGACCGCTACTTTTCCTGCAAGCTTTCCCATATTCCGACCTTTCTGCGAAGCCAACATTTCCCGTTAGCTTTTCTCGGCAGCTGCCTGCGATTACTCTAGCCTTCCGCTTTACTATGTACCAGTACCTACTTTGAGGTAAGTGTTAGAGATCCGGGCAAGGAGCGATTGATGGCTGAGTGTGGGTTGGATGTGGTTTTGGCGCTGATCGGAGGAAAGTGGAAGATGCTTATCCTCTACCATGTGTGCCACGGAACTCGCAGGTTCGGCCAACTTCGACGGCTTTTGCCGGGGATCAGCGAAAAGATGTTGATACAAGATTTGCGGCAAATGCAGGAGAGCGGCCTGATTGTCAGGAAGGACTACAAAGAGCTTCCACCAAAGGTCGACTATTCGATTACGCCATTTGGTAGAGCACTCGGCCAGTCACTCATTCCGCTCTGCACTTGGGGTGTCGAAAACAGAAAACGTGTATTGGGAACGGAATCATCCAAGAAAACGGCTGCTTGAGAACAGAACACGAAGAGTGCGGCTTAAAACTAATCTCTCGCATCGACGGGGTGGAGCGGGACGAGTAACGCGCTTCTCGTCAGCTGCCTTTTTGATCGATCCGAATTCGTCGATATACCCTTCGGTTCGCGCTTGATGTTTTGTCGGCGGCCGTGACAATGTTTTCGGCTTGCTGTTCCTGTCCTATTCCCCACGGGCTGTGGCTTCGAGCCTGTGCAGATGAACAGCGGTTACGTGCATCGTTCTGAATATGTCTGTTATCGGGTCCAAGTTAGACTCCATCTGTCCTGAAAACCTAGTGTTCTCACAACTGTACGAAACAGTGCAGCTTTGCTTGTTGGGCAAGTGCAGCATCAGCCAGTGGAGGCGCACAACTACGCCACTACGTGACTACGTGGGAGTCGCATATCCCGCTTCCCTCATAGAGACGCAGTAAAGCCCATTTCAGATCATTTTTGGACGAATAGACAAAACTATTGGACTCCCGAGCAGTTCTCGTCCACCGGTGAAGCACTCTATTCAAGTGTACTGAACGCTAGGCATCAATCAAAGGAGCACTAATGGAAAAGCTTAAAGGTAAGGTTGCAGTCATCACCGGTGGATCGGACGGCATGGCGCTAGCTAGCGCGAAACTGTTCGTCGAAGAGGGTGCCTACGTTTTCATCACGGGCCGAAAGCAGGAGACGCTCGACAAGGCCGTGAAGGTAATCGGCCGGAATGTAACCGGCGTCATCGGTGACGCCGCCAATCTAGACGACCTTGATCGCTTGTTCGACATCGTGAAGAAGGAAAAGGGCAAGATCGATGTCCTGTTCGCGAGCGCCGGCGTAGGCGAGCCCGTTCCGCTAGGACAGATCACCGAAGAGCACTTCGATAAGACCTTCGACCTGAACGTGCGCGGCACGCTCTTCACGGTGCAGAAAGCGCTGCCGTTGTTCAACGATGGTGGATCGATCTTCATGACCGGGTCCAACGCTGCGGCGAAAGGTTTCCCTGGTTTCAGCGTATATGCGGCGAGCAAGTTGGCACTGCGCTCCTTTGCACGCACTTGGCTCAACGAGCTCAAGGAGAGAAAGATCCGCGTGAACCTGCTGGTTCCCGGTGCTATTGCCACAACGATGCAGGAATCGGTTCTGACTCCGGAGGCGAGGCAGTATTTCGAATCCCTCATCCCGCGGGGATCGATGGGGCAACCTGAGGAAGTCGCGACGGTCGCGCTGTTTCTTGCTTCGAACGATTCGAGCTTCGTGAACGGGCAGGAGTTGTTTGTCGACGGCGGAATGACGGCGATCTAACGTCGGCAGACCTCGGCTAGTGGCTGACCTTCCGGCGGCCCTCACAACGGAGGGTCGCCGCAGAACCGAAGTTGCTGTCCGCTGCCGTCGAAGGCTGGCAATCAATCCAAACACTGATCGGAGAAACACTATGAGTTATGCAATCGTAGGATTCGGACGGATAGGGCAGGCGCTGGCCCACGCCTTCGCGCGTAAGAACATCAACGTGATTGTCGCGAGCCGGCGATCGCCCGAGGAGTTAGCGCCGCAGGCCCGGGAGATTGGACCCACGGTCGTCGCAAAGTCGCTGCAGGATGCACTCGAGGCCGACACAATCTTTTTGGCGGTCCCGTTCGGGGAACATCGCGAGATTGCAAAGGCCCTGCCGAGTTGGAAAGGCAAGACCATCATCGACGCGATGAACTCGGCCCCACTCCCACCTGAGGAACTGGATGGTCTTCCTTCCTCTGCCTTCGTCGCGAAGTCGTACCCCGCCGCCAAGGTGGTGAAAGGATTTAATCACCTGCTTGCGGCCACCCTGGCTACAGACCCTGTCGTCGAGGGCGGCCACCGGGTCGTCTTTCTGTCGAGCGACGAGGAGGACGCGATCCCTCCGGTGGCGGATTTGGCCAAACAACTCGGGTTCGCACCCGTCAAGCTCGGAAGGTTCAGCGAGGGTGGCGCGCTGGTGCACGCGCGCGGTAAAACTTGGGGTCTGCTCATCTTCCAGGATTTATTCAAGAAGCAGCAGTAATTGATGTGTACCCTCTCTGATTTGGCGCTAGTGCAATGGTTACGAAACGTCCGAATACATCGGACCTCACATGATGTAAGGAAAAGGAGAGATTTCTATGAGCACCGAAAAGAATATTCAGGTTGTGCAAGATTTCTTTGCAGCAATAGGCAGCTCCGATAAGCAACGTGTGCTTGCGTTGGTTACCGAAGATATTGAGTGGATCGTTCCAGGCGAGGGCTGGCCGCTGGCCGGTACGCACCGCGGGCACGCAGGATTGGCGGGTGTACTTAAGAAGGCTTCCGAAGAGATAGAAATGACATACCCAAAGCCTCCCGAATTCGTGGCGCAGGGAGACCGGGTTCTGGTGGTCGGCGTCGCTACGGGAAAAATTAAAGCCACGAATAAGCCGTTCAAAGACGATTGGGTCTTCGACATCACCGTTCGGAATGGCAAATTAACAAAGATTCGGGAGTACATTGACAC
>CAWITT010000026.1:0-1039680 GCA_963839025.1 uncultured Acidobacteriaceae bacterium | reverse complement strand
TTACGCGGGTTTGGCGATGAAACTCGTTTAAGCTAACGCACTGTGTCTGCACAGTGTCTGGACCCTGAGTTGAGACACGCCGAGAGGCAGTTAAATGGTTACACTCCGGCTGGTTGACCTTTCGTTAATGGATTAAACAGTCGTCGAGCCGCAGGCGGTGTGGAGATACTTCAATTGGGATTTCCAAGGCCTGTGGGAGCGATGGTAAACCTGCTTTTGGTTTTCCACCGCTTCCATCAGCGCCGTCACTTCCGCGAGCTTGGCTGATCTGCTCAAATTTCTTCCGGTGTTAGATATCGTAGCGCCGAATGCAACCGTTGCGGTTGTATATCTGCTCAAGGAATTCACCGGTGCGGGCGAGTGCATCGTCCGTGTCCCGATACGCGGTTTTATGCACTTGCTCCTCCTTCAGCGTTCGCACAAACCGCTCCGCGCGTGCGTTGTCGTATGGATTGCCGCGACGGCTCATGCTGATTTGAATTTTCGTTTTCCGCCAGCAGCTTGGTGTAGTCGGTGGATGCATACTGTACGCCGCGATCAGAGTGATGGATCAGCTGCTCCGCATTCCAGCTAAGCTGGTTGAGGACCCCACAGCTTTCTTCGCAACCAAATTCGCAGGGGCACACGTAGCTCGGGCAGTCGAAAGAGTTCGTCAGTTAAACTGAACCTTTCGACCCCTATGCGTCCATTTATTAAGGCTCACGCTCGCACATTGAGTGGCCCGAAAAAATTTGCATTATTGGTTGCATACCTGTCTAAGAACACGCCTCAGACGACGGTACCCTTCACTGACATCGAGCGTAATTGGTACAAAATGACGGGGCTCCTCGGCAAATTCAATCCGGCACACTCAACGAGAGCCAAAGATAACGGATGGGTAGCTTCGCCGAAACAGGGTGTTTATGTGATTGTGCCTGGCTGGGAGGTCATTCTTAATGCCACGTAGGACGATTGACCAGATGCTCAAGGATCAATTCTTGGCGAAGCACGTCACTCCGATGCTTCGACACTTCCAGTTACTAGTTTCGACTACCAAAAGCAGTATTGGCCGGATTCAATTGCGAAGAGCGGCAAGTTCGTAGAAGCTGTGCTGAAAGCTCTCTGGGTCCACGCCGGGGAAGTTGTGCCTGCCGGAAAGGACTTCAAGGCAGGCACGGTCATGGATCAACTTCCAAGTAAGGTGATATTGAGAGACTCGCTGAGGCTTACTGTCAATCGGAGTTGTCGATTTGTCTACGAAGTTGCGAGCAATCGTGGTGGCCGACACGATGCTGACGAAATCGAAGCGAACGAAATGGATGCCGCCGCAGTCGTCGCTAATTGTTCGTGGATTCTTGGTGAACTAGTTCGATACTCGCAAAAGGGACTGGATCTTGCCCAGGCGAAGGCCGTAATTGAAAGCATTACGAAGCGCAAGTATCCATTCGCCGAGGAGATCGACGGCGTGTCTATGTTGATATAGCGACGAGCGCTCGGGAAGCCGCGTTGCTGATCCTTTATGTCACCTATCCGGGAAGAGTCCAGATCGATGCACTGGCCCAACAGGTGTTCCGTCACGGTTACAAGAAAGCCAACTCGAACATTGCAGTTGCCCGCATCAAGACATTAGTCGACAATTCGAACGGCTTGCTCAAACTGAGAAACGCGGGCCTTCGGAAAGCCGAGAGGCTCATCGACACCGCTGAAGGGGGGAAAGCTGAAAGTAGTTCTCGATGAGCGCAAATCGCCAAATCACTCAGCGAAGGCAAATTGGTTCCGTCCGCGTCTATGGACGGCGGCCGACCCGCTATTCGGTTTCAACCTACCGTAGCAATCCGATCAATCACGGAAAGCCTGTGTTCCGGGGAAAGATGGCTGTATCGTGCCGACATCGTGATCGTCTTGTGACCGGCGAGTTCCTGGATCTCTTTGACTGACGCTCCGGCCATCGCAAGCCATGAGCAGAATGTATGCCGGTTTGAATGCCAGACGTACCCTGTGACCTTCGCCTCTTCGAGGCAGGGTTGGAACCAAGATCGGGTATCGAATCTACCGTTCGATCCCTCGCGCGGAAAGACCGCATCCGATGCCTTTTGTAGGGGTTGCTTCAGCGACTCAATCGCCCGCATAGCCTGGCGTGCAGACAACGATGACGAAGTCACTCTGGCTTACGCCCTGCTCCATGAAATGCAGGCGGTCGTCGCCGGGCATCAAGTACCACTGGTCGAGCAGGATCTCAACACCGCTCTCACCCTGCAAGCGCACTGCGAGCGCCAACACCCAGTCCTTGTGCTCGTCGCTATCCCAGGAGTACGAGAGCAGCGCTCGGGGGATGCCAGGCGTGCGAACAGGGATGCGCGCCGGTACCGTTGCCGCAGATGCCGCTGCAGCAGCGCCTGGCGCTGAGGAAGGATCCGTTTCGAGAGACTCCCTCCCTTCGTCCGTCACGGTAAAGAATCCTTGTCCCCCGTAGTCCGCCAGATAGCCTTCATTTACGAGCCGGGCCCAGGGTGCGCCAAGCAGATGCTGGTGAACGGCATGGTTCTCCCCAGGGCCGTAACCATACGCCAACTGGTATGGATCGCCCACCATCATGAGATTGTGCTTATTCAGCGCGCTGGTGTCGTGTGCCCCGATCTTGAATAGCCGGGCCAGCAAAACCCAACTCTTGGTTTCGATCGGCAACTTTTTCAGCGCCTCAAGGGTGGGCGCTGCGTCGAAAATCACGGAATTGGGAAAGGCCTTTGTCATCTGGCACATCCTTCTGGATAGCGGGCCGACTCATCGAAGGCATAGGACCCTGCTATTTAGGCATAGTTAAGCACATTTTTGTCAAACATGCGATTATAGGTGATACGACGCTTCTGCTACGGAGGTCTTTTGATGATTTCTCGTCTCGAGATCGAGAATTTCTATTCTGTGCGCCAGGCTCAGGTGCTGGACCTCCAGGTGGCTGACAATGTACCTGCAGTGGCTGGCAGATTCGGGGAGGCTTGCCCTGGATCGAATGCCAGAGTGCCCAAAGTAGTCGCATTGTTCGGTGCTAATGCCTCCGGGAAGTCGACCGTCCTGCGAGCGCTGGCTTTTCTCGGATGGTTCGTGCAGAGCAGCTTTCAACTCCCCCCGGATGCGGCCCAGCCGTGCGAATCCTTCAATGACCAGGAGGCAGCCCAGCTTCCGACGCGACTGGTAATTCACTTCGCCGGGCCCGCCGCCCTGGTTGAACCCCGACTGGAGAGCTGTGCCAAGTACATTTATGAGGTCAGCTTCCGGAGCGAGCTTGGAAAGCCGAGATCAATCGTGTCGGAGTTCCTTCGGCAGGCGCCCGTAACGGGAGGGAAGCCGGTCCGTCTCTTCGAGAGGGATGAGAAGGGCGAGATTCGATATGGCAAGGGCTATGGACTAGCGGGCTACAAGCAAGTCCTGTCCAAGGTCCGATCAAACGCCAGTGTGATTGCGACGCTTGCGCAGTTCGACCACCAGCCGTCTCTGCTGCTCCAGCGCTTGGCGGCGAGTATCTTGACCAACATCTTCATCGAGAAAGTCGATTTCAGTGAGGACAAGGTTGTTCGCTTCTACGCGGAACATCCCGAGCTCATCGAAGCGTTGAATCGGGAGATCGAGCGGATCGACCTTGGCATCAGAGGCATGTCCATCGACTCTTCAGCGGCTGGGCCAGTTGCCAGGTTCGAACACGAAGGCCTCGACCGGCTGATGCCGCTGCATCTTGAAAGTCATGGCACCCGGCAGTTCCTTCGAATCTTTCCGATGCTGATCCAAACGTTGAAGGTCGGCGGTGTTGCCGTCATCGATGAGCTGGATCTTGCGATCCATCCGCTCGTTCTGCCTGAGATTCTGCGATGGTTCTACGACCCCGTCCGTAATAAGCAGAATGCGCAACTTTGGATGAGCTGCCAAAACGCCTCTCTGCTCGACGACCTGATCAAGGAAGAGGTCTACTTTTGCGAGAAGGACTCTCGCGGGCGAACCCGCGTCTACGGGTTGCAGGACATCCAGTCAGTCCGCCGTAACGACAACTACTACCAGAAATATCTTGGAGGCGTGTACGGAGCTGTACCGCAGCTCGGATGAGGCGACGTCGCGCCACCATCCCGGTACGCACAAGAATCTTTCTTGGCTGCGAAGGGGAGAGTGAGCAAGGGTATGGAGCTCTCCTCACGCGGTTGGCGGAAGGGGCCGGCCTTCACCTCGCTATCCACTCGGTCCTGTTGCGTCCGGGAGGTGGGGATCCCCTGGATCTGGTTACGCTGGCGGTCGAACTGAGCCGGCGCGCGCAGAAAACAAGCGTGGGGCCTTTGCCACGAAGGCAGTTCTCCTCGATCGGGATAAGCTCGGAATTACGCCAGAGCGAGACCAGAGACTTTTTCCGCTTGCGGTAGCAAACGGCTTACGGCTCATCTGGCAGAACCCGACTCATGAAGCTTTGCTCCTACGGCACCTCGACGGCTGTCATCAACTCCGCCCCCAAACGGCCGCACTTACGCTCGCCGAACTCGAACGTCGCTGGGCCGACTACAGAAAACCAATGTCAGCCGTACGCTTGTCCACACGTTTGGGGATAGCGGAGCTTCGCCGCGCGTGCGCTGTTGAGGAGTCGTTGCAGGAGTTTCTCAGAGAATGCGGCTTTCCCATCCCGCAAGAGTAGAACTGACGGACCGGACCCTGTGATGATTGCTTTATGTCAGAGCGTTCCAGGTAACGAGTCCACGACGACGGGTGACAAGACGACGGGTGACGACGACGGGTGACAGACGACGGGTGACAAGACGACGGGTGACAGACGGACATGACCCCATCGGCTTCGTCGCTTGCGCAACGGCGATTCTGAAGCGGGCTTAATTCTGCCAACGTTGCTAAACGCCATCTTTGGTCGTGTCGAGGCCAAAACGCTGTGACTCTGCTACCGTCGGGTGCATGACAAGGCTGCGCCGTGTCGTTGCTGTCCACGTGCCTCGCCATTTGACCCAGCGCGCTAATGCGCGACAGTACATCTTGAACCGTGACGAAGATCGTGCCGTCTATCTGAAGTTGCTGCGATAAAACATCGAAGCCTCTAAGGTGTCCCGGCTGGGCTACTGCCTAATGTCAAATCACGTCCACCTGATCGCCGCACCGGAGCTGGCAGATGGACTCGCACTGGCGCTTAGGAATGCCCATGGCAGGTACGCTGCATATTGGAACGCGATTCATGGCGCAAGTGGGCACGCTTGGCAAGGGCGATTCTGTTCCTGCCCTCTCGACGAAATACACCTGTGGACAGCGTTGCGTTACACGGAACTCAACCCCGTGAGAGCTGGCCTTGTCTCCGAACCCGAATCCTGGCCCTGGTCCAGCGCAGCGGTGCACTGTGGGAAAACGGAAGCCTTAACGTGGCTGGATGACAGCCTGTGGCGAAATCGCTGGACGGTCCCGGCCTGGCGCGAGTATCTAGCCGCATTAGATGCGGAGTCGGACTTAGCCGCCATCCGTCAGAGCACACACACTGGTCGTCCGCTAGGGAGCGCTGAGTTTGTCTCCGAGATTGAGAAGACAATTGGCCGACGCTTGGTGCCACAGAAAAAAGGTGCAAAAACAAGCAACGGTCCGGATCCACGTCAAGCGAGTCTCACCTTTGATGCATCGCGAGGGCCGAGCTAATCAGCGGGTGGCTAAACCGCGCTCATCTTCGAATGGAAAGGGTCATCTCCGCAGGGTGTCGGAGAGAACTGCTCGATCATTGATGACAGAAAGTGGCAAGGATGCACTCTCGAAATCCAGTTTTCGGGTTCACGCGACTCAGCGTATGGGGAGCACCTGAGTTTCGGGGGGCTGCGGCAAGCTTGTTATGGCCTACTTGTTGGCCTACGTATCTAAGCGTAAGCCTGAGCCATGCGGTGGCGAAACAGCTTAAGAAGATTGTGCGTGGCGCAGATAAGCTTCCACTCTGATGTCACTTTCAAAAGGCCTCGCAGTCGGAATCTGCGGATACCACGCGTCTCCTTGATCTGACCAAATACTGGTTCCACTGTTGTCTGTCGAAGCGCGTAACGAGCTTTACCCGCCTTCGTGGCCAGAACCTCTCTCATACGGACAGCTTCTGGGCCGCGCGGAGCGCTGGGCGGCAGAGGCGCGCCTGGTGGTTGCGGTTTGGCGTCAGGTGCTATAAGCATTTCAATGCCGTTCATCGCCGGATCCAACAGGCTGGCTGTATCCCAATAACCCGCATCGGCGGTAATGGTGGTTGGTACCCCTTGCGCAGTATTGCGCAGGCTCTTCACCATGGGTAGCAATTGCTGACGATCGATGGCTTGTTGAGTCAACTCCGTTGCCACGATAACTTGCGCCTCTGAGTCCACAGCGATCTGTGCGTTGTAAGCCTGCACAAAGCCTCTCTCCCCGCTGTCTTTCATCACCCGCGAATCCGGGTCGACGAAATTATATTGCCGGCTGGGCGCAGCAGCGTTCTTTCTCGCACGCAGACGTTTCTTACTTTCCCTCTCCCGTTGCCTGCGGTCCTTCACCGGCTGGTTTGCTTGCTCTTCCTTTTTACACGGACCGCGTTTCCCAGCGGGATGCTTTTCCAAAGTAGCTTTGAGCTTTGCTTTTGCTTCCTGCTCTAACTCGGCCTTCGCTTGCTGCAGCCGCTCGAGGCGCTTGCGGGCATTTGCTAACTCGTCGGGCAATCGATTGCTTGTCTGATCTGAGCCCAGGCGCTGCTCTTCCTGGCGATCGGTCTGCTGCGCTTGGCTGAGCAATCGCGCAACTTCGGCACGCCAATGTTGCTCCCGCTCACAGATCCTTTCGTATCTTACAGAACGCCTCGTGCTAGCGTTGGCCTTCATCTTGGTGCCGTCGATGGATACGTTACCAAACTTCACCAAACCAGCCTTCTGGCATAGCCTCAAAGCTTGCACAAATAAGTCCGCCAATGCCTCCACGTGCTCCTGACGAAAAGCAGCCAGAGTGTCGTGGTCCGGATGTTGGTCGGGAGATAGATAGCGAAAGGCTACGTTGTCATAGGTAGCCTGCTCGATCTTGCGCGAGCTAGTGATTCCGATACAGTACCCGTAAAGCAACAACCTCGCCATCAGCGTTGGATGGTAAGCCGCCAAGCCTCGCCCGTCATTCCGTTCATACTCGGCGTAAATCGCAGATAGATCCAATTCGTTCATCACATCAGCGACAAATCGCGCCAGATGGTCTTCAGGTAGCCAATCCTGCAGCGACGGCGGAAGCAAAAAAGGCTGATCAAGGCTACAAAACCGAAAGCGTTTGTTCACCAAGCAATCCTACGAGATCCCTGCCCAAACGACGTGATTTTTCACGCCATTTGTCTATCTATCTCCGACACCCTGCCCGTCTGTCACCGATCTCGTCTTGGCCTTTTGGTAACAGGGCACTTTTCGTCCTCCGGTTCCCGTTCCTCCCTCCTCCCAATATCTGTGTAACGACCATTCGATCAAAATCACTATTTTCACAGGACATGAAAATCAGGTTCGCGCCGAGCGCGAGTTTAAGAGGAGGTCACTATGTGCGATACCGTCGGAGTAGCAAAGCGTGTGGACTTGGAGAGTATTTCTGAAGACATCGCCAAGCTCGTAAAACAACTTGGTAGAGAGGTCGAAGGAGACGTCCAAGCGAGTGAATTGAAGAAGATCGAAACCAAAGTCCAGAAGATTATCAAGGGGTAGCCGCATTTCGCTTAGGTCTTTTGTTGTTTATTAAGACGGAAAAGGCTCTGAGAAGGGAGTCGGGCATCATGACCTCGCTCCTTTCAAAGGAAGCAGTAAGAGCGGATAAGCTTATGGCGTCCCCGTGGCCATACTTAGTTGTCGATGATTTTTTGGACAGTGATTGCTTGGCACGCTGTCTTTCCGAGATCAGGTCTGATACGTACGCTTTTGATATTGAGCCTCGTGGGACGGGCCGCATCGAGTACTCGGTTCTTAAGAGCCACGCCATGTGGCGAGCGATCTACTCCAAGCGCACTCGTTCTATCCTGTCCGAGGCTTTTGGTGTCGGGGTAGAGCTGAATCAACACAATATGCTGCAGCTTCGGCGAATGAACGAGGAGACGCCGGAGTTTCCCGTGCATAATGACTTCACGTCTGATGAGGCCACAATCGCTTCGTTCTTGTATTTGAGTGAAGGATGGTTTGATCGCTGTGGAGGGCGCCTACACCTATTTGCGTCAGACAAGCAATCCACACCATCTGCTTCCATTGCCCCAATTCAAAACAGGTTCATAGCCTTTCGGACCGAAGCCTCCCATTGGCATTCCGTTGAAAAGGTCAGTGGTTGGGAAAGAATCAGCGTACTTTCCCTCTGGAATATCAGGGCCTTTGAAGATCGGGAGACATGAGGGGTCAACCACCGGAGGTGGTAGCTGCTCATCGATTGGCTTCCTGCCCACCTGTCGCATCCACGAATTTCTCCCCCCTTTTCAGTCCCCCGGATTCCTCCAGTTGAGTCTTTCCTCCTCTGACGAGGAAACCTAGGGTTTATGCTCGGACATGAGGGATTTCCAGCCAGATAAAGCAGGACGGGCGGAACTGGCCTAGCTCAGCACCTCTTGTGCGCGGCGGGCAGGTGCCGCCGCACTGCCAACCGGGGGAAAATGGCCGATAAACCCAAAATGATCCACCCAGATTCGTCCGAGGGCAAGCGGTTGCAGCGCATCTATGAGATTTCTCGGAATATACGAGGATCCTTCATGGATCAGGCTATTTGGATCGACGTCCTCATCGTTGACATCTTGGCGCAATACTTTTGCGGGGATGCAGACCGACGTGCAATCCTGAGCGGCGAAGTGCTGGGTGGGGCTTCCAGCTCATTTAACAAAAACATTGCGCTCCTCAAGAAAGTCGTTGCCCGTTCTTATCCGGACTTTAAAGAGAAATGCCCCGATTTGTTCCCTCTGCTCGAAAGAATTCGAACTTTCCGGAATCGTCTAGCACACGCCCGTGTGGACACAAGTCCGGAAGCGTTAGCAGCAGAACCTATCAATAGCATTCGTTTTATTTCGTTTAAAGATGGCGTTCCTGACTATCTTGAAGTCACGGGGCCGGATAGTGACAAACGGCTGGGCGAGTGCTCGAAGGTGGTGTATGCGCTCTTCGAGCTTCAAAAATTAGTCGCAGAGCCAGTGCCCGGCTCAAGGTTGTAGGTCACCTCCTGCTTTCCCCACGCATTCGAGGCTTTGCCGTGCGGCTCATTTGGACGTCCGGCACGCTCGCAACATGGCGGCGAACGTCTTCACGTCGCAGCGAAGGCAGCCAATCGTACGTACAGCAATCAGCAATCGTTCTCAAGCGGACGGCTAGCGCCGATAGCCGATAGGAGCATGCATGCTGCGCCGTTTTCCACCAGAGCGGAGCGAATCGTACTTGCGTTCGTGGGGTACCGGGGTTGGTGGTGTTTTCGCATACGTGACACAGCTTTCACGGTTGCTCTGAATGCATCGGGCAAGGTACGTGCACTCGGTTCAGCGCTCCCTCGCGAGGAGATCGTGCAGGAAGGCTGTGACTGCCATTGGGCAGTTTTCAGTGGCCGTTTTGATGGCTGTTCGCTTCCAACTTTCGTGCGTTTCCCTGCGACGAACTGCAAACATGGTCTCTGCTGCAAAGTATTCATACCACATTACTTATGCAACACTCTGCGGGTCAGTGCGACTCAGTGCAAACTCCCCTAAAACAGACTCAAAAACCGCCGAGGGCAACCTCGTGGGGGTTCGACCCGCCTCCCGGCACCAAACAGACAGCTTTCAAATGTGCGCACGTCGGGCCGTATTTAAATTCGTGCCTAAAATGCGCCTGTTTTGGCCGGCCGTCGTCTGCATGGCGGGAGGCTCAAGGGGTCCGAGTTATTGAAGGTCGGTTTATCTCTTTTTCAACGCCCGTCTGACCCCGGCTGCTTTTTTATTGAAGCGGATTGACCTTTGTCACTGGCGTTCTGCCGTTGAACAAGTTCTTTGACAGAGTTGAACGGCCTGCGCTTCGTTCATATACTCGCTGAACCCTCGATTCCGCTTCTCCAGTCCACTCGCTCCCGCTATGAACTCTTTCCATAAGATCGTCGATTCGCGCCTGACGGGTTTCTCCCTTTCGTTTGCTTTTCTTGTGTTCCACCGCAGAGACATCATGACATCATCGCCGATACCCAACCTACTGCTGAGCGTGGGACGTGGAAACGATTATTGCCTCTTTCTTCTGGCTCGTAGCCGAATGGCAGAATGGTACGCTCATCAGCTGCGCACTTGGTGCGGATTTGCGGCGATCTTCATTAGCGAAAGAATCTGGTTCTGGTTCTGGTTAGGCATCCCCAAGCAATGCTTGAAGCATTCCTCAACTCCTCGATGAACCCCCGTTTGTAGCATGCGTCAAGCATTGCTTGAAGCATGCATGGCGCCTTCCCGCTAACCAAAAATAAGCAACATGAATTATGAATCATTTATAGTTACCAATAGCGGTGACCAACTACCGCAAAAACTTCCGGCCGCCTCGACAGACTCCCCGCACCCAAATACCGTGGCACTATGACCCCCACCACGACCCGCGGGATAGTCCGCCCTGGTCTTCCCAACCTCGCGCAAGTACAACGCCGAAGCGCGGAGCTCCAACCCACCCAGCCTCACGCTGCTCCTTCGGAGCAAATCCATCCGTCATCGCCCGAACTCAATCCGCTCCCCACGACCGCGCCCTCCCACATCCTCGCGGGGTTCCCGTTAAGTGAGGACGCCCTCTACGGCGTGGCCGGGCACGCCGTCCGCACCCTGGCTCCGCATTCTGAGGCGCACCCCGCCGCCGTCCTCCTCCAACTCCTCGCCGCCTTCGGCAACGTAATCGGCCCCGGTCCGCACTGCATGGTGGACGCCATCCGCCACGGCCTCAACCTCTTCGTGGTGTTGGTAGGCGAGTCCAGCAAGGCCCGCAAAGGAACCAGTTGGAGCCAAATCGCCCGCCTCTTCTCCGAAGTGGATAACCCCTGGCTCACCAGCCGCGTCACCACCGCGCGCCTCACCACACCTGGGCTCATCCACGCCTTACGCGACCAGCAGCCGCCCACAGACCGGCGCCTCCTCGCCCTCTCAGAGGAGTTCGCCTCGGTCCTCCACTCCATGGGGCGAACCCGGGGACAGCTCTCACCTCTGCTACGCAGCGCCTGGGATAACGGCCATCTTCGTAGCCTCGATACCAAACAGCTCCTGCACGCGACCGGCACCCATATCAGCCTCATTGCCCACATCACTGAGCGCGAACTCGCCCAATGTCTCCACCGCACCGAAGCTCACAACGGTTTCGCCAACCGCTGCCTGTGGGTTCGCGTGCAACGCAGCCAGTGCTTGCCCGACGGCGGCAGCCTCGGCGCGCAGGAGCTATCCGCCGTCTCCCGCGAGCTCCGCCGCGCCCTGCAATGGGCCGGCGACGCAAGCGACATTTGCCTCACCCGCAACGAACAAGCTCGTGAGCTTTGGCATGATTGTTACCCTGCCTTGAGCCAGGTCGGCCCCGGACTCCACGGTGCCGCGACCAGCCGTGCCGAAGCCCAGGTCCTGCGCCTCAGTGCCCTCTATGCTGTCCTGGATTGCAGCTCAACCATTGCGCTACCCCATCTCCAGGCGGCTCTGGCCGTTTGGGAATATTGCTCCGCAAGCGCTTCGCACCTATTCGGTACAAGTACCGGCGACTCCACCGCCGACCGTATCCGTGAGGCCCTCGACGCTGCTCCCGATGGACTGTCCAGAAAGCAGATCAGCGCCCTCTTCCACGGTCATCTCAGTAGCGAACGTATCGACGCCGCGCTTGAACAACTTGTCGCTCTTGGCGTCATCAACCCACGCAGGCAGCCTGGCAAGGGTCGCCCCTCCACCCTTTGGTCGGCTACCCAAGACGAAGACGCTGTGCAGCAGGAAACATAGTTTGCTTAATTCGCTTAGTTCGCACAATTTGCCAAAACCAGAAGCAGATGTCTCTAATCCTTGTTTTTTGGCGTAACCCTCGAGCTTGAGGGCATCGGCTACGGGGCATTTGCATTGACACCAAACCTATTCCTCAGGGCTCTCCGATGAGGAGGGAGTTTGGATGGGTCGACGTGATTCAAAGATATTCTGTGACCGCCATGGCGGAGAGTACCTGAGCCGGGATGGCGGAACTCGCAGACGCAGCCGGTTCAAAATCCGCCGGACTCCGGCCCGTGGGGGTTCGACCCCCTCCAGGCACCAATCAAATGAACAACCCAAAGGAAAATCCGCCGAAGGTGGCATTCTCGAGGGGGTTCGATCGCTTTTCGTAAGGCACTTGCCGTGAAACCCTCCCTCGCATCAAGGCAGAGTATTCTGGTCCCAGCCTGATAAAGAGGACTCTCCCTATGGCATCCAAAATATCGCAGCCGGTCGACTTGTTGGAAACGGGCGACGAAAAGTCGTTGTCCAGGCATCCATTGGAGCCGCTGTCCGCGGCGGAGATTGCGACCGCCGTACAGATTCTGAAAAGCCATCCCGTTTTTACGCCCACCTCCCGCATCGTAAGCGTGATGTTGCGAGAGCCGCATAAAACGAAGGTGCTTTTGTGGCCAGAGAAGCCGTCGGATGAACGGCACGCGTTGGCAGTGCTGGTGGACAACGGTATCAACACCGCCTATACAGTCGCGCTAGACCTCACCAAGTCCACGGTCATCCATGTTGAGAAGGCACCGGCCGGCTCGCAGCCGACGCTCTCTATGGATGAGCAGATCGAGTGTGAGCAAGCGGTGCTCGCCAGTCCGGAATTTCACGCGAAGTTGAAGGAGCACTACGGGGTCACTGACCCTTCCCTGGTCATGGTCGATATCTGGAGTGCCGGCAACTACGGCTCCGAAGAGGACCGCACCCATCGCCTGGCACGTCCTCTATGCTTCCTGCGCAGTGACCCGACAGAAAACGGGTATGCCCGTCCGTTGGAAGGTCTGCGTCCGGTTGTCGATCTGAACACCATGCAGGTGCTTCGGGTTGAGGACTACGGATGCTGGCCTCTTCCGCCACAGCCCGGAAATTACGCCGCCGATCGTGTCGTCCAGCGCCCGGCAGCCAAACCGCTCGTGATCACTCAACCCGAAGGTCCTGGGTTCCAACTGACCGGCAAGCAACTGAACTGGGAGAACTGGGAGTTCGTCATCGGCTTTAACGCTCGTGAGGGACTTACCATCCACCATGTTCGATACCAAGACCGTGGCCGGGCACGCTCCATTCTGTACCGCGGTTCCTTAACCGAGATGGTGGTGCCGTATGGCGATCCCCGCCCGACGCAGGCGCGGAAAAATGCCTTCGATGTAGGGGAGTATGGAATGGGGTACTGCACCAACAGTCTTACCCTCGGCTGTGACTGTGTCGGCCAAATCGCGTATCTGGATGCCGACCTATGCACCAGCCGCGGCGATGCCCTGAAAATTTCCAACGCCATCTGCATCCACGAAGAGGATTATGGGATCCTGTGGAAACACACGGACCGCAGGCTGCCGCACGCACCGGAGGTTCGTCGCTCGAGGCGGTTGGTCGTTTCCTCCATCGCCACCGTCGAAAATTACGAATATGGATTTTTCTGGTACTTCTATCAGGATGGCAATATCCAGTTTGAGATCAAGCTGACTGGTATTCTCTCGCTCGGCGCCGTACGCCCGGACGAGAAGCCAAGGCACGGCACAATGATCGCACCCCTGCTCTACGCACCCAATCACCAGCACTTCTTCAATGTAAGGCTCGACTTTGACATTGATGGACAAGCGAACACCGTCGAGCAACTCGACGTGGTCGCCGACCCGGTGGATGAGAACAACACTTTTGAGAATGCCTTCCACGTGCAGGCAACCCCGCTTAAAAATGAGAGGCAGGGGCTCGCCAACCTCAACCTCGAGACCGCTCGGGTTTGGAAGATCGTCAATCCCCAGGTGAAGAACGCGATGGGCGAACCGGTTGGCTATAAATTTGTCCCAGGGGACAACTCGGTTCCTTTCGCATCGCCCAACGCATGGTGGCGGAAGCGCGCTGGTTTTGTAGAGCATCATGTTTGGGTAACGCCCTTCTGTGAAGATGAACGTTTCGCTGCCGGAGATTATCCCAATCAAAGTTCGCCTGGAGCGGGGCTTATCAAGTGGGTCGAGGCCGACCGTAACATAGAGGATACCGACATAGTGTTTTGGTACACGTTTGGCCATACTCACATCCCACGGCCTGAGGATTTCCCTGTGATGCCGGCAAGTTACCTTGGCTTTCTGCTCAAGCCAAGCGGATTCTTTGATTCCAATCCGTCGAACGATGTTCCTCCTTCGAAACCGGTGCTCGGCAGTGAGCGCTGTCATCATTGCTGAGCTGTTCAAACTCGGTCTCCTGCTGTGTAACATCTCGCACAAAAAAGTGCGAGATATAGGCCACCCTCTATTGTTACAACCGATGGAGAGGGGAGCATTCCTGTAGTTCTCCAAACGCCGAAGCCCTCCACTCCCATGCACGGCTCAACGGCGGGGGAACTCGGATCATCGATTTGTTCTTGATCTCTTCCGGCAAAGATTTATCTTAAAGCTAAAGGTCAAGACTCAAGTGAAAGGTAGCTCCCGCTCCCTCGGTCTCACTGGCGGCTATAAGTAACTATAGCGGATAGGAGCATTTTGTCTGGGCGGCGCTGGTGCTGCTCGGCCCTGGGCTTTTCTCGTGGGATGCGCGCTTGTTTGGTCGTCGAAAGATCCTGATTCCTCCCGGACGACCGCCGTATGATGTACCGGCAGATCAGGGTCTTTCCCGGCACGACACGAAGCCTAAACCTTAGCCCCAACGCTCTAAGCTAGCTGCCCTATCGACTCATGTATGACCGCCGAAGTGGCTGCCGATCACGGTGCGGTCCAGTTCCGACGAATGAGTTTCATAAGCGATCCTCCCGCCGCTCATGACGACGATGCGGTCCGCTAACTCAACCAATTCGTCCAGGTCTTCACTCACCACCAGCAACGCTCCCCCGCGATTTCTCATCTCGACCAACCGATTGTGCAACGATGCGGTCGCGAGGAAGTCCAGGCCCATGCAGGGGTTGGCGACCACCAGAATGGCGGCGTCTCCGGCCATGAGGTCCCGCCCCATCACCGCTTTTTGCAGATTGCCGCCGGAGAGGCTTCGAGCGGAAACCTCCGGGTTGGGCGGCCGTATCGAGAACGCACCGAATCACGGCGAGAGCCGCCTCACGCATGGCGGCGCGATTGAGGAACCATCGGCCTCGGGCCACAGGCGGTTGATCGAATCGCCGCAGCGCCAGGTTCTCAGCAACGCTCATTGCCGGGACGGTGGCATTCTGCAGCGGCTCCTCGGGAATGGTGAAGAACTTTGTCTTGCGGATGCTGGAGCGGTTTGGGTGAAAGGCTTTGCCAAAGGCGCGAATGGAGCCGCTGTCAATGCTGCGCTGGCCTGCGATCGCCTGCACCAGTTCGCGCTGGCCGTTACCCGAGACGCCGGCCACACCCAGGATTTCTCCCGGAGAAACTCTCAGGTTGACCCGGTCGACCGCTACCAGGCCGGTATCTCCCTGAACCACGAGGTGATCGATCTCCAAAGCAGCGCCGCCTGCGGGAAAACTGGTCTTCGTGAGTGGCTGCGGTGGGCGCGATTGTCCCATCATGTATTCCGCGAGCTGTGCCGGATTGGTCTGCTTCACCGGCAGGGAAGTGACGACGCGCCCGCCGCGCATCACCGTCACTTCGTCGGCGAAGTTCATCACTTCGGGGAAGCGATGGCTGATCAAGACCACACTCAACGATCCCTCCTTGACCAACGCGGAGACGGCGGTCATTACCTCTTCCGACTCGGCTGGGGTGAGCACCGAGGTCGGCTCGTCCAGGATGAGAATCTTGGTCTCGAGGTAAAGCTGCTTGAGAATCTCGACCTTCTGCTTCTGTCCCGCGGACAGGTGAGCGACCTTGGCGCCGAGGTCGACGGTGAACGGCGAAGTCTCCAAAAAACGCCGCAGTCCGGCGCGCAACGCGCGCCACTGGGGGAACGCAGGTAAGTCTTCCCGCGCCACCAGTAGATTCTCAGCCACGGTCAACGACGGGATGAGCTTGAACTGCTGGAAGACCATGCCGACACCCAGATGGCGCGCTTGTGCCGGGCCGGTAATGCTCACGCCATCGACTCTCACTTCGCCGCTATCAGGGGAGTAGACACCAAGCATGCACTTCGCGACGGTGCTCTTGCCGGCGCCGTTTTCCCCAATGATGGCGTGGAAGCTGCCGGGGCGGACCGTGAGACTCACCCCATCGAGAGCGCGGACGGCGCCAAAGCGTTTGCTGACCTCAAGCACCTCGACGATCGCCGGCCGGGCCGTGCTCATAGTCGGGCTCCGAGTGCCCCGGGCATACCGGCCAATTTGCGGCTTCGCGAACTCGAGAGAATCATGAGCAGCAGGGTCAAGATGTACGGCGAGGCATTCAGCAGGTAGTAGCCTCCGACCCCCATCGATTGGAGTGAAGGTCCCAAGGCCTGCGCGGCGCCAAAGAACAAAGAGGCGGCCAGGCAGCGGAGCGGCGACCAGCGCGCGAAGATCACCAGGGCCACCGCCATCAATCCCTGGCCACCGGAGATGCCCTCCGACCAGATTCCGGGAAAGTAGAGGGTCAGATGCGACCCGCCGATACCCGCCAGTGTGGCGCCAATCACGGTAGCGGCCATGCGATGGCTGCGGACGGAGATGCCCATCGAGCGCGCCGCCTCCGGGTCGTCCCCCACCGCCCGCACATAAAGACCCCAACGCGTTCGCTGCAAGACGAAACGCAGCCCGAAAGCGGTCATCACGCCGAGAAAGAAGAGCGGGCTTATGCGCAGAGCCGCGCGGACCGCGGGGTTGGCCGACCAGCCCCCGAAGTCGAAGACGGGAAGCTGCGGCGCCAGCGGGGCTACGAACTGTTTCCCGAAGAAAAAGGCTAGTCCGGTACCGAACACGATCATGGCGATGCCGGCGGCGACGTCGTTCACCCCTGGCAGTTCAGTGAGAGTCGCGTGGATTAGCCCGAGCAACCCGCCCACCAGCGCTGCCGCCAGCGCACCCAGCCATGGCGAGCCAGTCATCTGCGAGACCGCAAAGGCGGTCATGGCTGCCATCAGCAGGACGCCTTCCATGCCAAGATTGATCCGGCCGCTGGTCTCGGTGAGGCATTCGCCCAGGCTCACGAACATATACGGAATGCTGCCGCGAATCGCAGCGCCCAGCAGGGCGATGGCCAACGTCGAAACTCCCGCGAACTCAGATGGCGCCATCATTCGTTTTCCTGTGGCATTGAATGGAACCAGGGCATCCGCCCGTACAGCGACTCCGAAGCCAGGATCACCAGAAACGTGATTCCCTCGAAGGCGGCTATGCTTGCGTCCGGAAGGTCGAGATCGCGCTCCAGCGCCCCGCCGCTGGCGATCATCGCGCCCAGGATCACCGCTACCACCACAATGCGCAGCGGCGACTGCCGCGCCAGGAACGCCACCAGGATGCCTACGTAGCCGTAGCCGGCGGCAATGGCGTGGCTCGCTCTTCCTTGCACCGCGGCCACCTCGACCATCCCGGCCAGTCCCGCGCATCCTCCACCGAGGAAAGCGGCCGCCAGTATCAGCCATCCCGAATTCAGACCCACCAGATCGGCGGCTCGGGAGTTACCGCCGACGATCTTCACCTTCATGCCCCAGACTGTGCGCTCGATCAGTACCCAACTCAACACCGCGGCGATCACGCCGAAGGCGAGCCCCAGGTGAATACGCGAGTGATAGAGATGGCCCAACTGGTGCGATTGGACGATGGCATAGGAGGCGGGAAAGTTCAGGCTCTGCGGGTCGCGCATGGGCCCCTCGACCAACTGCAGCATGATCGCCAGCGCGATGTAGTTCAGCAGCAGGCTGCTGATGACGGCGTTGACGCCGCGGTAATACTGCATGCCTGCGGCAATGGCGATCCACGCGCCGCCCGCTGCCATGCCCGCGGCCGCCATGCAGCAGAGGCTCACCCAAGGGGATGCGGCCTGGGTGGCAAGACCGGCCGCCGCAGCGCTCAGGCCGCCCATCACAAAGGCGCCCTCATTGCCCACCGTGATGAGTCCGGCGCGGATCGGCAGCGCCGTGCACAGCGCACAAAGCATGAGCGGAGCGGCATGCACCAGGCTATTCTGCCAGGCATACCAACTGCCGAAGCCGGCCCGGTAAATAGAAGCGAAGACCGCCCAGAAGGGCGCGCCCCAGAGCGCGCAGAAGCCTCCGAAGAGCGCGATGGAAACGGCAAACGCCAGCAGGGGAATCGCAATCGATTCCACAGAGTTCCTTCCCTGAACCAGCGTTCTGGTGAGACTCGTGGTCATACTTTCGCCACATCTCCCTCAATGCCTTCGAGCAGCCAGTCCATGCCGTCCAGCACGGGATCTTGAACCGCGATCGTCTTGCCTGCCGGTATCGCTACGCGTCCGTGGTTATCGCGCAGCGGCCCGCGATAGATCGCCCGCTCGCCGGCAAGCAACTCCCGCTTGGCGGCCAGGACCTTATCCCGCATCTCCGGCGTCACTGCGGGCCCAAAGGGCGAAAGGCGGCAGAACTCATCTTTGAGGGTGCCGCTCATCCGCCGGGGAACGGTGCCGGCGGACACCGAGCCGCCGGCATGGATCAGTTCCACGTAGCGCTTGTACACCACGCCCCAGGACCACTCCGCACCGGTTAGAAATCCATGTGGCGCCACCACCGACTCATCGAACTGATACCCGGTGGCCCATAGGCCGCGCCGCTCCGCCACCTGCACGATGACCCGAGGGGAGCCGGTGTGTCCGGTGAGTACGTCGGCTCCCTCATCGGCCAGGCTGCTCGCCGCTTCGGCCTCGCGCAGCGGCAACACCCAGTCACCCGTGAATATTACTTTCATGGTTACCGAAGGCCGCACGCTGCGCGCGCCGAGCATGTAACTGTTGATGTTGCGCAGCACCTGCGGAATGGGCTTGGCGGCCACAAAGCCCAGCAATCCGCTCCGTGTCGCCAAGCCAGCTGTCAACCCGGCCAGGTACTCCACCTCGTCGATGTAGCCGAAATAAACCCCGAGATTGGGTGGGTCGATGCCCTCCCGGTACGATCCTCCGCAATGGAAAAACTGCACCCGCGGGCTTTCGCGCGCGACGCGCAACACGTATGGATCCAGATAGCCATAGGAGGTGGCGAAGATCACCTGCGCGCCATCCTCGTGGATCATGTCCCGCATCGCCTCTTCGGCGGCGACAGTTTCGGTGACATTTGCCTGGTCGATGGCTTTCACGTAGGGCAGACCGAGCAGCGCGCGCTTACCTTCGAAATGCGCCTGGTTGTAGCCCAGATCGTTTTTTGGGCCGCCGTAGAGGAAGCCCACCACCAGCGGCGGTTGCTGCTGTCCCAGCAGGCCGCGGTGACCGGCCAACGCGGTGAACGCCATCGCAGCCGCAAAGCTGCGACGCGAGAGCCCGCCGCCTGCGACCTTCATCGCGCTCCTTGCGTAACCGGCGTTGTTACTGGTGCTCTCGCGACTCCCAACTTCTCCAGCGCTCGCGCCACGCGGAGCACGACACCCTCGCGGTACGGAGCGCCGATGACCTGGACTCCCACCGGGAGGCTTCCAGGATCGAAGATCGGAACCGAGACGATGGGCAAGCCGATAAACGAGAGCGGCTGCGTAAACAAGCCGATATTCGGGCGGGATGGCAGCTCTTTGCCGTCGATCTCAATCGTGGGCTGCCCGATGCGTATAGCCGGACACGGAGTCGTCGGCGCCAGGATCACATCCACATCGCGAAAGATCTCCCGCACACGATCGCGGAATACCCTGCGGAAGCGTTGGGCGTGCGCGTACCAGGCTGCCGGCATCAAGGCGCCGGCGAGAAAGCGAGCCACCACCACCGGGTCGAAATCGGCGGGGCGGGTGCGAAGATCGGCGAGGTGCAGATTGCCGCCCTCGCTGGCGGTGATGATGTAAGCCGCCGCTCGCGCCTTTTCCGCATCGGGAATGGTCACCGTGCGCTCCACGCCTAGAGCGCTCGCTGCCTTGCGCACGGCGGCGAACACCTCTGGCAGGCCGCCATGGCTGAAGTAGCCGTCGGCGACGGCGATGCGCAATCCTTCGGTCCCAAGCTCGAGCTGCGGAGAGACGGGCTCAGCCGGAAGACTACTCGCTACCGGGTCAAGGGCATCGGGGCCGTGGAGAACATCAAAGGCCAACGCCAGGTCACGCACGGAGCGGGCAAAGGGTCCCACGTGATCGAAGCTCTCGGCAAAGAGGACCGCGCCGGCGCGCGAGATGCGTCCGTAGGTAGGCTTCAATCCGAATACGCCGCAAAATGCGGCGGGAACGCGAATAGACCCATTTGTATCCGAGCCCATGGTCACGGGAACCATGCCGCAGGCGACGGCTGCCGCCGAACCTCCGGAAGAGCCGCCCGCCACCCGCTCCAGGTCGTGAGGATTGCGGGTCGGGCCGTAGTGGGTATTTTCGGTGGTGAAGCCGTAAGCGTATTCATCCATATTGAGCGCCCCGACCACGGTGGCTCCAGCGGCCCGTAGCCGCTGCACGGCAGTCGCGTCGCGTAGCGCCGGCGAGCGCTCGGCGTGAATCTTCGACCCTGCAAGGGTGGTGACTCCCGCGATGTCGAAGAGGTTCTTTAACGCGACGGGGACGCCGGCAAGCGGGCCGGGGTCTTCGCCTTCAAGGCGATGCGCGCATCGGTGGCGTCGGCTTCGGCGAATGCCCGCGCCTCCAGAACCTGGGTGAAGCAGTTTAACTGCGCATCGTAACGCTGGATGACACCGAGCGCCGACTGCAACACTTCGCGCGCAGATCGGCGCCGTGACCTCACCGCTGCAGCGATACCGGCAGCGTCCTGTTCTTCGTCGAAGGCTGCACTCATGGTTGAAACACCTGCGCCGACTCGATCTCTTCCGCAATCGGCGTGGCCAGCAGCGGGGCCGCGATCCAAGCCGTGCGCTCGAGATTCTCTCTCACCTCGTCCGCATATTGCGCCGGAATCGGCAAACCGATCAGGCTGGCCGCCGACTCCATGTAGGACGAGAAGGGCGTGAAGGACACGTGGGCGCTGACAATCTTCCAGCCTTCGGGAAATTTCACCCAGACCTGGCTCTGCCGCCCGTGGCGCAGCGCGCCTTGGGCCACGCGCCGAAACTCGAGCGTGACAATAGCCTGCGCCTCGCCGAAGGAGACGATGCGCACATTGAAAACCTCGCGCTCCAAATGGATCGCCGGCCGGCCCTTGCGAAACTTCTCAATCTCCGAGGCCCCATACAGGCTCTCTCCCACGCCGAATCGAAGCGCCCATTCGGAATCCCAAAAGAGCGCCGTGAGTGTCTCAATATCGTTGCCGACGAGTGCTGCTTCATAGGCCTGGTGCAATGCGAGGATCTCCTCGATCACTGCGGGGTCGTTGATCGTTAACATTCCTGTCTCCGGTACTTAGAATGTATATCGCCAGGTGCCGCTCACCGTGCGCTGCTCGCCTGGTTTGACCAACGAATCCTCAAACAGGTATTGGCTCTGAAAATATCTCGCGTTGAAGATGTTGTTGACCCCCACGGTAAGCTCCCAGCGCTCCCGGCGATAGAAGACCGAGGCGCGGGTGAGCGCATAAGAGGGAAGCACGACCCCGCTGACATATCCCGAGGTGACCGAAGAGACCCAGGTAGTGCCCAGAAGGAAGCCGGTGCTCTTGGTCACGTTCATAGTGCCGAACGGGCTCGCAACCCAGTGCGGCTGCCCAGCGACCGCATAGGACGTGGCGTGGGGGAAGATGGACGCGTCGCCGATGAATTTACCTCCATAAGCCTGTTGCGGCGTCAGGTTCAGAATATTAGGTGGAATGGAGAGCAGGAATGGCGAGTTCAGGATCTGCGGTTCCTGCCAGGTGAATGCTCCGGTAAACGTAAACCGGCGATAGAGAAAGGAGCGGAGCTCCATCTCCGCTCCCTTGTTCTTGAAGAAGTCGAGGGTCAGCGCCTGGTTGTCAAAGGCCGACCGCTTCTGGCGGAAGTAGGCAAAACTGCCGTAGAACTTTTCGTTGAAGTTGGTCTTGACTCCCCCCTCATACAAACTGGAGGGTTGAATATACGTTCCTCCCGGAATCTCCGAATAGTCGATCTCGTTGCCCTGGCCCAGGTCGAGGAAGCGGGAGGTCGCGGCCGTAAAGTAGGGAGTCAGATGAAACGGAAGCCGGTAGCTCGCGCTGCCGTTAAGGATCGCGGCGTTGTTGGTGGCTGAGGCATGTGTCAGTGGGCCGTAACCGGAGTCTCTGCCCGAGAAATTCGGCGAGTAGCGGTCGAAGCGGGCGCCGAGGGTAACATTCAGGCGGTCCCGGAAGTTGATGTCCGAAAGCCAGAAGAGACCATTGTCGGTATAAGAGCCTTGCTGTTCGTACTGGAAAGCGATCGCGGGAGTGCTGTTAAAGGGCCCCTGGAAACGGTCGTTGGGCGTAGGTCCAACCGATATATCACGCCGGTTGACCACCTGGTAATCGTTACGCTCCTCACCTGCGAAGACGGATAGCCGGGTAAAGTCGTATCCCGCGAAGGCGTTAAGTTTCATAGCACTATTCGGACGCCAGCTAAAGCTCACAGTAGACTTGTTCTCCAGCACCCAGGGCGTATATTTCGCGCCGAATCCGTAGCTGCTGTATTTCATCGAGTCCAGGCGATCGAAAAAAGTCTGATTCTTGAAGATGACTCCGGGTTTGAGTTCTCCGACTACATCGAAATATGCGGTGTATGTGGTGGCGTTCAGAAAATCGCTCTCTTTGTCGACCAGGATACGGTTGGTGGCCAGGTGGACAGTGCCGATTGAGGCTGGGTCGAGGGCGAAGTAGGGAGCATTCGGAGTGGTCAGGAAGTCCGGCCCGAAATTCTGCTCATACGCGAAGACATTCAGCAGGCCTGCCGGAACATCTTTCGGGCCGATATTGAATCCGTTCGAAGATAGATTGATGGCGGCGTGACCGGTCAGGTAAGTGCCATGGTCAATCAGGTCCTGGGTGACACGATTCCAGCCCAGGGCCTGGATGGCTCCATCGCCAAAGCCCTGGAAGCCGTAGGAGAGCTTCCACTTTGGAGAAACCTCCATGTCGAAGGCGATCTGACCGAGAGAGTAACGGTCATAGACATCTTTATAGAAACTGCGCGAGTCTTTGTCTTCGAAAAATGCGTAGACGCCGGCGCGGCGGCCGGCGACCTTGAAAGGTAAGCCGTATTCTAGACTGCCTATCTTGTCCTCATACTGGCCGTATCGCAGGACGAGCGCGCCCTGTCCCTTGTCGAGCCATTTCGCGCCTTCGCTCAGGACTGTTTTGGGGTAGAAGTTCATAAAGCCGCCGATGCGGCCGGGACCGTAGATGGGCGAGGGTGGCCCCTCTACGATCTCAATGCGAGAGGCTGCCGAGATGGGAGTCTGGTAGTTGCCGCGATTTTCTACGCGGCGAAATCCCCGGAAGTAGTTGTCGGCGATATCGCCCCGTAGAAACACGCTGCCTGCAATGCCGAAATAGGCCGCCGTGTAGGAGCCCGGTATCACGGCCACCAGGTCGTCAACGGACTTCGCCGAATAGAGGTTCATCAGCGAGGAATCGACGTTTGACACCGTACGGGGAACCTGGTCGACACTCTGCGGAAGTCCGAAGACCGCGTCCGTCGACTCGGTGGGCAGTACGCTGTAGGGGTCGCTGGCTCCGCTGACCGAAACCGACTGAATATCGGCGCTGACGTTGAGCGTCAAGTCCTCGGTTAACGCCTGTCCGGGAACGACAACGATGCTTTTCCGGGTAGTCGCAAAACCGGTAGCGGTGGCATCGAGTGTGTAAGCTCCCGCCGCCAGGCCGGTAAATGTAAAATCGCCCGAAGCATCGGTGGTTCCTGACTTGATTTCGGCAGTCTTATCGTTGGTCAGTGTGATTTTCGCTTCGGGAATCGCCCCGCCGCTTATATCTTTTGCCGTGCCCGATATGCTGGCCGGCTGCTGGCATACTGCGGTCATGGCGGCGAACGGCAGCCAGAGCGCGAGCAGAAGACAACGTTGGTGGAGTCTGCCGAAGGAGTGTCTCTCCCCGAACAAGATACACAGCCGCGCACGCTTTGCGATGGATCGAACCATATGCCAGCCTCATTTCACTCAATCGATCAAAGATCGAAAACGCAGATGTACGGGCGCCCTGCTTTCGCAGAGCCGGTTTTTTGTATTCCCAGGAAACGGCTACAGAGGGGTGAATCTGTTAAGGTATACAAGAGCGTATACCGGATGATTCAGGAATGCAAAAGTTTTTTTTGCGGCTACACTCTGCCCGAATGGCGAGCCTTGTATCGCAGTCGAACCTGCACCCCGCGAGAGATCTTTCGATCGTTTGCGCTGCCGGCCGATGATCCGGCCTGGATTTCGTTGCTCGACGCAGCTCGTCTCGATCAGCAACTCGACTGGCTCGACGCGCGCCTGGTACAGGTGAACGGCGATCTGGAGCAACTGCCGCTCTATGGCATCCCCTTCGCGGTCAAGGACAACATCGATGTGGCCGGCTGGCCCACCACCGCGGGTTGCCCCGCGTTCGCGTATACGCCGGGCAAGGACGCAACGGTCGTTCTTCGTCTCCGCCAGGCCGGGGCAATTATCGTCGGCAAGACAAACCTGGATCAGTTCGCGACCGGCCTGACCGGTACGCGCTCACCCTACGGCTACGTACCGAACTCCTTTCGTCCAGACTATATCTGTGGCGGATCGAGCTCTGGTTCGGCATCCGTGGTCGCGCGCGGAGTCGTACCCTTTGCCCTGGGCACCGATACAGCGGGCTCGGGCCGCGTGCCCGCGGGGATGAATAACATCGTCGGTCTCAAGCCAACCATAGGGCGGCTTTCCGCGAGTGGAGTCGTGCCCGCCTGCCGGACCCTCGATTGCGTCTCGATCTTCGCCCTCACGGTGGAAGACGCCTCCGAACTCGCACAAATCGCGGCCGGGTTTGATCCAGACGATCCCTACTCACGCTCGCCGTCGAGCTCTGCCCCCGCGGGTTTTTCCGAACGGCCGCGCCTAGGCGTTCCCCGGAATTTGGAGTTCTTTGGCGACACAGAGGCCGAAGCGGCCTATGGGCAAGCCCTCGCGCGAGCTACTGCGATGGGAGCCGAGCTGACGCTCATCGACTTCTCCCCTTTTGCCGCTCTTGCCGCGCTTCTTTACGAGGGCCCGTGGGTCGCCGAACGATTCACCGTCATCGAGCATGTATGGAATGAGACACCGGATGCCATCGACCCTACGGTGCGCGCGATCATCGAAGGCGCCAGGAATTTCTCCGCGGCAGACGCCTTCAATGCGGAATATCGCCGCGCGGAGCTGACGCGAGTAACCGACACCATCATGGCTACAGTAGATGCCATGATCGTGCCCACTGTTCCTACGGTTTTTACGATCGAGGAGGCATTGCAAGAGCCATTCACCCGCAACGCAAAGCTCGGGATTTACACCAACTTTGCGAACCTGGCTGATCTGTGCGCGCTTGCTCTACCTGGCGACCTGCGTGCCAACGGGGTTCCCTCCGGTGTCACGCTGCTCGCGCCGGCTTGGCATGATTACGCGTTGGCGGATCTGGGCCTCCGCTGGCAGAGACACCGTATGCAATATGAGCTCCCATTCTTGCTTGGCGCCACCGATCGGCCGTATACAGGTTCCACAGATCGGCTGCCGGCAATGCCGGCCGTCGTCTCCCTCGCCGTCGTGGGCGCACACTTGCGCGGCATGCCGCTCAACCATCAACTTACCTCGCGCGGCGCTTCGTTCGTCGAATCCACGTACACCGCCGAGGAGTATCGTCTCTATGCGTTGGCCAACAGCACGCCGCCAAAGCCGGGACTGGTTCGCGTGCCGCGTGGAGAGGTGGGCTGGAGCATTGCTGTGGAGCTCTGGAATGTGCCGGTGGCCTGCTTCGGATCTTTTGTCGCGGAGATTCCGCCGCCTCTCGGCATAGGAAACCTCGCATTGGCTGACGGACGGATGGTCAAGGGCTTTATCTGCGAGCCATACGGGATCGACGGGGCGCGGGATATCTCCTCTTACGGGGGATGGCGCGCCTACATGAGCAGCCTGAACGGGATTTCATCCCAGCGTTAGTGGTGTCTCACGCAGATGATCGTCTATCCGTTTTTGAAGGGTACGGGCGTTACAGGCTGCGGAAAGGTCGTATTGGTTGAAGCTCCGGCTTTGGCAGGGGTTAAAGCCCATCATATTTTGAAGCATTTATGGCCCGCCTAAAGTCGTGCCCTGATACTAAGCATGGTTTTTTTCCGCAGCCTGTTTGGCCCGTACATAAGCGGATTTTGGCTAGACCGCAAAATCCGGGGTTAGGGAATCCGGGCCGGCAACGCTTATGACTTCAGGCTGATGCGGGCATTCTGCAGCCGCAGCAGAGTGATTTGACGGGCCTTTTTGCGCGAGGTCTCGATATGGACAGCCAGCTGTTCTGTGACAGACTCGAAGTCCCCCTGCCGCAGCGCCTCCAGAATACTGGAGTGCTCCTTGTAGGTTGCGGTGATGCGGGCCGGCTCGGTAAAGTCCAGCCTGCGCACGATCCGGATTTTTTCGGTCACTTCCAGGTGCACCCGCGCATATTCGCTGTTCCCGGAAGCCGCGACCAAGCTGCAGTGAAATTCTTCATCCCAGACCGCCACTTTGAACGCTTCTTTGCCACGCTGAGAAGCAGGCACGCACCAACAGGCCTCGAGCCGTTTCAACACGTCGTCCAGCTGCTTCGGGCTCAGGTCCTTCATGCGTCGCACGGATGCTTGTTCCAGAAGAACTCTCAGCTCATACAACGCATCGAGTTGCGCGAAGTCGAGTTGGCGCACCTCCCACCCGTTGCGAAGGCTGACATCCAGGAACCCCTCACGTTGCAAGCGGTAGAGCGCTTGTCGAACCGGTGTTCGGCTGGCTCCCGTTCTCTTCGCGATTTCCGATTCAGTAAAGCGATCTCCGGGCAGCAGGCAAAAGCCAAATAACTCCTCTCGGAGCTGTTCGTAGACGGAGTCAGCCAAATTCGGTGAACGCTCACGCTGCGCCGCAACGCGAGTGCTTCTTATTTCTTCTTTCGGGATGACCAGCTCCTTCTGCAGTGCAACTGAATCCCATCCCTCCAAACTCATTGTGCTCATGCCGCTCAGGAGCGCTTCAGGGGTCACACGGTCGCAGCTAAATGTAACGCACTTCCCTGCGACGATCAATTCTCATTCTTCACGAGGGGCGGCCGGCTCGACGCTGGTTCGAGGCCGAATTCCAAACATCCTGGATACTTGGAGCCCTCGGTTTATTGGGAGGCGGTGCATGCAAATTACGGTCGAGCTCCCTTATTTATCAGAAAGTTACAGCGCTCCTGGCAAGTCTGATTCGAGCACCTCGCCGGGGCATTGCGCGATTCCTAAAATGTCGCTGGAGCAGTTAGCCCGCCGTATTCAGAGCAGGCTGAATACTTCGAATGCGTGGTGGTGGGTGATCGTAGTCTCCCCGTCAAGACGATCGGAGACTGCAGCCACATTCTTTCCTCGGTTCTTCCTGTTTTGCAGACCAACTATGTCATCCTGCTCGGCGAAACTCCGGAAGATAATTCGTTCGAATACGTTAGAGATGCGGTTGCGTTGGGAGAGAAAAAAGGCCTGGTGATGATCTCTCAAGAAGCCCTGGAGGCGTGGGGTATGGAAGACTTCGCCACCTGGCTGAAGCCGATTGTTCCCAAACTGCCCTTGGCATGGTTGGGAACTGTGGATCCCCACAAGTCACGACCCAGATTGCCGTGGATCATGCTCACAAAGCCTCGTCCTCTCCAATGGGGCTGCCTGGGGGTGCGTCGATCACGGGTTCTGGCTTGAACTTATCAGGGTCGCGCTCGAAGGCAGCGATACGACGCTTTATTTCCATGCTGGCTGCATCCCGCGCGGGGGATTGTCCCATGGCGTGCAGTTTCGCGATGACCAGGGAACGCGCTGCGAACGATGTTCCTGGATCGGCGGCCAGACGGAAAAGCGCTTCCACAATGCGCCCTTTGACGGCTATGCTCACCAGGCCACCAAGGCCGGCGTTCGCCGTGGTGGGACTCGCCGAGTGCAGCGCAGCGTCTATCACGTCGTCGAGGGTCGGTTCCGATGAGTTGCGAGCGTGGTATTCCATCAGGCGGTTTGCGCGTGCCGGCTGCAACAGAAGAGACAGCGTAAAGTCGGCCGCGCTCTCTGCCGTGGCAATAGGATCAAACGTAACGCTCGTGTGCGAGGGAAAGCTTTCCACGGTGCGTGGGCCCTCGCCGGTTCCCGGCATGCCCGGGGTGCGCGGGGGCAACTGGCGCAGAAGCGATTCGGGCAGGGTCAGTACCTGCGGAGAAAGGGTCTTTACGACCGCAGCCAAGGCCAAGCGCTGCTCAGCAGCGGAGACAATCTCTGGGCCCCGCTGTCCATCGCCACGAACGGTATAACGATAGTCGAGCCCGCCGATGACTTTTACCGCAGCTTCTACCTGGTAGCGATGGAGTAAGTAGAGCGGGACCAGGGTGTCCTCCATATGTGCGGTGGGCAAGCCGGGGCGAATGGTGTTCTCGCCGAAACGCTTCAGCGCTGCGGTGCGGATCTCGAGGATACGGTTCAGCTCGGCGGCGGAGTTGGTTCCGTTATCCCACAAGTGCGCGATGGGGCTCGCCGAGCCGGGTGGGCGCGCATCGCCATCGCTCAGGTAGAGCACGCCTTTGGCTTCCGCCGTGTGCAGGATTTGTTCCAACCCCGCGGAGTCTTCGACGGCCACGCCATCACGGTCAAACTCACGGTAGCCATAGTCAATGGCGACCTTATCCCAAACGCCAATGCCCACGGGATAGGCGTGGCGAAGATCGGGCACGCCGTTTACATCCAGTGTGATCCAGGGGTGGGGATACTCCATCACGCTCATGGTTTCGTCCGGAGAATGGGGCATCGTGCTGGCAGCGTAATTGTGCATCAGGCCCAGGGTGTGACCGGTCTCATGGGCTGCAAGCTGGTGGATGCGCGCGAGCACCATGGCCAATGCTTGATCGTGCGCCGGGTCGGGGATGTTTCCATTGCTGTACGGAGCCAGGAGCGCTTCTGCTATCAGGTAATCCTGGCGGCCACGCAGGCTGCCGAGAGTTACGTTGCCCTTCAGAATTTCTCCGGTGCGCGGATCGGCAATTTCTTCGCCGTAGCTCCATCCACGGTTGGCGCGATGCACCCACTGAATTATGTTGTAGCGCGCGTCCATCGGGTCGGCATCTGCGGGTAGCAGATCGACGAGGAATGTGCCTTTCGCCCAGCCGGCGGCTTGGAACGCCTGGTCCCACCAGCGGCAGCCTTCCAGCAATGCGGTTCGAAGTGGCTCGGGAGCGCCGCGGTCTACGTAGTAATGAATGGGACGAAGGGCTTCGCAGTTATCACGGCAGGATGGATCTTTTTTCTGTAAGCGATGACGGGTGACAAACTGCTGATTGACTTGAGCGCCAAGCGGAGCGTTCACGTCTCGGTAGCTCAGCGCGAAATAGCCTGCCCGCGGAGAAAAGCGGCGCGGAACAAAGCCGGGATCGGGGAGCTTAAGAAAGCTCTGCCGTACATGCACGGAGAAAGAATGGACCTCCGGCACCACATCCGCAAGGAGTTTTGCTTTACTCGGATCCGCACTGACAAAGGTCAGCTCCGTCTCGACCTCCGTATTTTCCGGAAAGGCCTTCGACGAGTCAGGAACGATGGTGGAGCGTTTATCGTCGATGCTGAAGGTACCCTGCTTGGATTGGCTGAGCGACTCCGAAATTCCGTGAATATCCTTAAAAAAATAATCTGTCGCATTCACGACTACAAAACCATCCTTCTCCCCCGCGATCGCAAAACCCGCGAGAACGGAAGACGGAAAGGATTGCTGAACCGCGAGGCGCTCGGCCGGGTCAGTGGAGACGGTACGGTAGGTCGTATTTTCCTGAACCAACAGCAGCTTGGGTCCAAACCGTTCAAAATGGATGAGGCGGGTGCTGCCGCTCAGGCTTGCTCCGGAGAAAATGGAGATCTGGCCGCGATCCATGCCCAGATCGTTTTGACCCACCCCGTAGGCGAGGGAGTCGTTGAGGATGTATTGCGGTGAAGCTGTCCCGCCCTTTTCGGTGAGAGGGACGCCGAGAAAGAGACTCCCCGTTTTAGCCTCCCAATGGATCGGAAGCAGCACTTTCTCCCGCTGCATGGTTGTGACCGTTGCATCGTCCACGGCGGGCGGAGCTTGCGCAGTGGCCATGGCAGAAAGCAGCAGGCAGGCGAAGAGGACGTTGCAGCGGAACAGCGTGGAACGGCTCATGTGAAGTTTGTAGCACGGAGTGAACGGCATACTGCTGAAAAAACCGGAATGACAGCCGCAGACAGTGAGCTTCACGCCAAACCAGGGAACGGATCACGAACCAGCTGGTTTATTTGTATCAGGGCGAGACTTTAGTCGTGGCAGCTTAAAAAAATAATGGGCTTTAGATGCAGCGGGAAAATACCACGGAAGTCCCGAAGGGGCGGCTGAAAGCTACTCAGGATGAGCGTCAGGTCATCTTCAGCCATCCCTACGGGACTTCCGTGTCATTTTCCCGCTGCCTCTAAAGCCCTTACCAGGGCAAATCTGCTTGGCAAATAACGGGGCGAGTGGCTAAAGAGAGTGTTTGATAACAGGAACCGGAACTGAAGGACCAAACCTAAACTTAACGGGTGCCCCACGTTTGGCTCAGCGTACGTGGGCCGAGTATGAATCCTTCGAATGTTTTCACTCAATGATGGAAATCGTTTGAGGGGCTTCGCCCAAGGCTTCGGCCGTCTTTTTGGCCCACGTTAGCTGGTGCGAACATGGGGCACCCATCAAGTTTAGTTTAGTCCTTTAGTTACGGTTCACGCGCAGACTGCGTTTCTATAGTTCCCACCCCCTAGAGTCCAGGTCTCTTTTAGGCATGTGCGGCCCGACTAAAGTCGTGCCCTGATACAAAACCGAGTTTGTGGTCGTTCTCCGGCGGAGAAAGAAGAGGCCCCAGTCGGAAGTCAGCCAACGGTGCGTCGAAGGTATGGGTCGTCGCCACCTGCCCTGGGAGTGATGATCGGCACGGTTGACGGAGGGGTATCAAGGTTCAGGGTGATGGTGGCGTGCATCTGGGCGAGGGTCTAGGACAGATCGAGAGTAACAAGGGAGGGATCACGATTATGCAATCGCAACTGTTGCGGACGAATCCTCCGAGGAGGACAATACCTGGCTGGACCGTCCCCCCGAACCGTCCAGCCAGATTTTTGGTAAAGGGCGACTTGGCCCCATACCGTACTGCTTATTAGTGCATTGGACAAGCCGATCGTTACGCGGTTGGAAAAAAAAATCTCGCCTCGCGCCCAACTGTCAACCCATTTTGATTCCGTGTTCTCCGATGATGGCGAACACCGACAGAAGATTGGTCGTCCCGAGAAGCTGGTGAACCTGCTTGCCCAGGTTGACGAGCTCTAAACTGCACCCGGCCGACCGGCAGTGAACATAGATCCGAACCAGGCTGCCCAAGCCCATGCTGTCCACTCGGGCCAAGTTCGTCAGGTCCAGCACAATCCTCTTGGGCCCGGGTAGGAGCGCGATGATCTTGGCGTAAAGAACATCGTTCACACCCGCCACCAGCCTGCCGTTCAGTCGCATAACAACCACATCGCCTTTGTGGGCAACGTCAAAGGTGAGCACAGGTGTTTTATCAGGCAACGTCGACCTCAAAAAATTCTGAATTAGGGGAAGAGTGATTCTCGCATATTGGGCCGGCGTCCGCCGAATGATGTTTCTAGGGACAGCGATGCGGACTACTTTGACCATCGATGATGATGTTCTCGGCGCGGCCAAGTAAATCGCTGCTGCGCAGGGCAAAACCGTGGGTGAAATCCTCTCCTCGCTGGCCCGCCAAGGATTGAATCCGGCCACGCCCCGGCCGCGACCCGCAACGGAGTCCCTCTACTGCCGTTGCGCAACGGCAACACCAGGGTGACATCAGACCTGGTTCATCGGTTGCGTGAGGAATTGCGTGGACCCGGTTCCCGATCGACATCAACGTGCTGATCGCACTCATCGACTTGATCCCGTGCAGATCACAGGCACCTATTTCCTGGCGTCGGCTAGCGCGCATGAGGGTAAGCTCGCGACCTTCGACCAGCGTCTGGTTACCAGCTCCGTGGTCGATGGGGCGAACGCTTCATCTCATCCGCTGAGCGGTTGGAGGCCGGCGGGGAGGAGAAACTGATATTCTGCCGCATCAGCATGCAGCAATCCTGGAGGCAGTGACCATGCAGCAGAAGTGTTCTGACACGAACGCCGGGCGTTTTGCCGGCAGTGGTGTAATCTGTTTTGCGCTCGCCACGGTCCTCGTTACCGGCTTCCATGCTTCCCCGTCCTTCGCACAAACCTGCAGTGCGATGGCGGTCGGGGCCGCCCCCGCAGGAAGAACTGTAACTCCCCCGGCCAAGAACGCTGTTGCACCGCCTTTCCCGGCCATCGACCTTGCCGTGCTGAAGGGGCTGGCCCCAGTCTCGATTCTCGCCAAAACCCCCGCGGGTTTAGCAGCCCTCGGAGCCAACTACACGGTGACCGGCAGCATCGCCAGCGGGGCCATCCGGCAAGCCACTCTTCTCCCGTTCCCGCAACAACAGCAACAGGCGCTGCGCGATGTGTTCATCACCGGGAGCAATCTTGCAGAACTGGCCGACGGACTCGGTACGACTCTCGGCGCCGCCTACCTTGCGCGTGCCCACTATATCGATCGAACCCATTGCTCCGATCTGTCCCAACCGTTGGCGGACGTGATTGCCTACACCAATGCAACGACGGCAGCTCACTCCAACGCAGGTAAGTACTTCTTCGCAAACGCAACCACTGACGGCACAACCCCTGTGCCGCCCGAAGCCACGGCCATCCTAAACGCCATAGGCGGTCAGACCGACGTATTCGGTAAGAACTACAACCTTCCGTCGGGATCACCCGGCGCCGATGCGTTCGGCAACTCGCGTCCGTTTCAAACCGAACCAAGGCTTACGCCCGTCGTTGGCCTCGACTATTTCAACGTGCCCAGCGATAACATTGTGTACAACCGCGGGCCGATCATGAACCTGATCAACAGTCCTTCGTATCCCAGTGGCCACACCACCTTCGGTTACATGGGGTCTCTGATTTTCGCTGTCCTGGTGCCGGAGCGGTATCAGCAGATGATCACGCGCGGAGCGGAGTACGGCAACGATCGCATCCTCATTGGGGCCCACTACGCCATGGATGTCATGGGTGGCCGAACGCTCGCCATGTACGATCTGGCGCACCTTCTCGCCAACGATCCGGCTTACCTGCGCCGCACACTCCCGGCTACTACGGAGATCAAGGATTTTCAGGCAGCGATGAAGGCGGCGCGCGCCAGTATGACCGCCATCCTCGAGGCAGCTTGCGGCAAGAGCCTGCATGAGTGTGCCGCCGAGGACACTGGCCGCCTGAGTAATCCCGCGGTGAACGAGGCTTTCTACAATGAAACGCAAACCTACAACCTGCCAATCGTCTACAGCAAAACAGCCAACTCTATCGAAGATGTCGGCGCGGTTGCTCCCGAGGCCGGCTACCTGCTGACAATTGCCTACCCATCCGTAACGTTAAAGGAAGCTGACCAGATTCTCACCGAGACCGAAGGTCCTGGGGGCGGGTTCCTCGATGATGGATCCTCGTTCGGAGTCTATTCGCGGCTCAATTTGTACGCCGCGGCAGGCAAAGCGGCGGCGATTGCTGCTCGGACCCGTGAGATTCGGGAATCACGTTAACCCAAGCAGAACCGGGGCAATTCCAACGAACGAGACGTTTCATAGCTGGGCCAACAGGAGCGGGAGGCTCTGTGGATGGGACGAATGGGTCAAGCTATGATGTAACCTCCATGGCGACTGCAGCCCGCTCGATCGACGCGACGGAGAGCCTTCCCCGGTTGCTTTGCTTCGGTTTGCAGCACGTGCTGGTGATGTATGCCGGCACGGTGGCAGTGCCGCTGATTCTGGGAAGCGCCCTGCAGTTGACTCCCGGCCAGGTGATTGCGCTGATTAGCGCGGATTTGTTTACCTCGGGATTGGCGACGCTGCTACAAACCCTGGGCTGGTGGAAATTTGGGGCGCGGCTACCGCTGATTCAAGGCTGCTCCTTCATCTGCGTACCGCCCATGATTCTCATCGGCAGACACTACGGTATACCCGCGCTGTACGGTGCAGTGATCAGCTGCGGGCTCTTCACTATCCTCGTGGCGCCTTTGTTTAGCCGCATGCTTCGCTTTTTTCCTCCAGTGGTCATTGGCTCGGTCATCACCGTGATCGGCCTGTCGCTGATGCCCGTGGCCGGCGCGTGGCTGGGCGGCGGAGATACCTCGGCGGCGGACTTCGGTTCTCTCTCACATCTCACGCTTGGGTTGGCGACCATCGGGCTGATCCTGGCCGTCCAGCGCTTCGGACGTGGCTTGGTCGCCAATCTCAGCATACTGCTGGGGATGATGGTTGGCACCGCGATCGCAGCGCTCGCCGGTCAAGCCGGCTTCCCGCAGGTATCGGCAACACCCTGGTTTGCGATGGCGCATCCGCTGCTGTTCGGGCCGCCACATTTTGTGTTGCTGCCGGCTGTCGTGATGAGTCTGGCGATGTTGGTCGTCATGACTGAGACCACAGGCAATTGTCTCGCGGTCGGCAAAATCACGGGGCAGCCGATCAGCCCGGCAACGTTGACCGCGGCTTTTCGCGCCGATGGGCTCTCGACGGTGTTGGGCGGCATCTTCAACAGCTTTCCTTATAACGTGTACTCGCAAAACACGGGTCTGCTCTCGCTCTCCAACGTCAAGAGCCGTTTTGCTGTCGCTGCCGGCGGAGGATTTCTGGTTCTGCTTGGATTGCTACCGAAACTTGCTGCGGTGATTGCCGGTATTCCGCGACCGGTGCTGGGCGGCGCGGCGATCGTCATGTTCGGCATGACGACCATGGCCGGCGTCGAGGAACTTACGCGGGTCCGCTACCAGGGCACCCACAACGCAGTCATTGCGGCCGTCTCGGTGAGCATGGGTGTGTTGCCCATCGCCTCACCTCAACTTTTTGCCCACGTTCCCGAGGAGGCTGGCCTGTTTTTGAATAGCGGCATTTTTCTGACTGCCACAACAGCGGTCTTACTCAACCTTTTCTTTTCGTCTTCTTTTGGCTGGGGGCGCAACGGTGGAACAGGTAACTGAACAGGATTTGGCATTTCTAAGGCAGGCGATTGCTCTGGCCCGTAAGGCGCGGGACGACGGACGCCATCCGTTTGGAGCGCTGATCGTCAATGAAAAGGGCGAAATGGTGGTGGCGGCGCTCAATAATGCTGTCCGGCCGAAGGGAGACCCCACCCAGCATGCGGAGACTGTGGCCTGCGGTCAGGCTGCCCGGCTGCTGAGCGAGGCCGAACTGGCCCGTTGCACCCTTTACACGAGCACCGAGCCCTGCGCCATGTGTGCCGGTGCGATTTATTGGACTGGCTTGGGGCGGGTTGTCTTCGGGCTGGCGGAGAGTGGTCTGCTGCGCTACACCGGCAGTCATGCGGAGAACCCTACCCTCGATCTACCGTGCCGCGAGGTCTTCGCCCGCGGTCAAAAGCAGATCGCCGTTTCCGGGCCTCTGTTGGAGGAAGAGGCGGGCCAAGTGCATGTAGGGTTTTGGACAAAGTAGTTACCCATATACACTGAAAGGATGACAAAACTGTCCGAGGTCGACTTAGTCGGCGTAGGCCTGAATGCGACAGATACGCTGATCGCTCTGGAAGCTTACCCGGAACGCGGTTCCAAAGTTGAATATTCTTCTGCGCGGGTGTTGCCTGGAGGACAGGTCGCGACGACCGTAGTGGCTTGTCAGCACTGGGGTATGTCGACCCGCTACGTGGGAATTCTGGGCGACGATTCAGCCGCGGCGATCCATCGAGACGCTTTTGCGAAGGAAGGCGTGGAGGCCCGGGTGATTACCGTTCCGGGAGGTACCAGCCCGCAATCGCTCATTATCGTCGACGCTGGAGGCGAGCGGACGGTGATGTGCCAGCGGGACCCGCGGGTTGCGCTGAAGCCCGCCCATCTCGACCGAGAATGGATCGTGAACGCCCGCGCCCTCCATGTGGATGGCTTCGACACCGCAGCGGCAACGGTTGCGGCCGGTTGGGCCCGGGCCGCGGGCATACCTGTGATTGCCGATCTGGATGAGCTTTATCCAGGAGTGGAAGAGCTTTTGGAGAACGTGGATTATCTCATCGTGAGCCGCGACATCCCTTGCCGTTTGATGACGGAGCCGGATCTGGAGATAGCCGTGCGCCAGATGCAACGCCGTTACGGATGCCGTCTTACGGCAGCTACCTTGGGGGACAATGGGGTCCTGGCGTGGGATGGGAGGCAGCTACTCCACGCCCCTGCGTACAAGGTCCCGGTCATCGATACCACCGGCGCAGGAGACATTTTCCACGCCGGGTTTATTTATGGACTGCTTCAAAACTGGCCCCTGGAACGCCAACTTGACTTTGGCTGCGCGGCAGCGGCGTTGAATTGCATGTCGATCGGAGCCCGGGGCGGCATTCAGCCGGTCGAGGCGATAGAGGAGCTTATGGCCACCGGGGTCCGGCACTCCGCAGTGGAGGCCGGATTGTCGTCCAGGACCTAGCGGGCGGGAGAATATTGTGTAGGCACGATTCTGCCGCGTAAGTGGTTGATCGCCTTCTGCTTGTTCTGTCTGCCTGGGCGGCGCAGATGGCGGCCAAGCCGCAACATGTAAGTCAACTGGAGAATCGGACTGCGGGCCCGTCCGGTTCCGTTTGGGCCTGCAGTCCGATTCTCACGCTGACTTTACGCGTTCCCTTCAAAGATCAGAGGGCTAAGGCTCTACCTTCACGACCGAGATGGAAGTAAGGTTCCTCACCCAGCGCGCCGGGCGGCGCTCTTCGCTCGACACCAGCTTGAAGGCGCCGTCCTTGTCCAGTTTTTGGCCGTTGAGGGTGTCGGCCACAATCACGTCGCCGGTATGGATCGCCGGATCCACTTCCGCCAGGGAATATAAGACGCCGTAGCCGTCGGTCCCGCCGGCTACGATCCCGGTCAGAAATAGCTTACCTCTCACATTTTCGCCAAGGGGCACCCCAACCTTACTCAACAAATCCACCAGCGGGACACCCGCGTATTGTTCTTGGGCCTTGGTATGAGCATTGAAAACCGCCACCGATTTGTGGGGCAAGGCAGCCAGCTCACCGGGGCTCAGAGTCAGACTCTTGCCATCGTAGGTTTTGATGCTTAACTGCGTGGAAGGGACCGAAGTGCCGGAGTGCTCCATCTGCTGCGCAGGCATTGCCGGTGCGTCGAGCAAAAGGGCAAGAAATAGAAGGGCAGGAAGGCGTCCGCGTTTCACGGACGTATTCTAATAGATGTAACTTCCTCGCAGAAAATTCGTCTTAATGCTGGGTGTTTCGGGAGGGTCCGTGGCAATGCGTAACATTTTGGCTACTGCTTTGATGGTTTTTGCTGCTTCTACCGGTTGCAATGCGGCTGACAGGGCTCCAGTCCCGGCTCCTACGAACGATAGCACTCTGACCCAGAGTCCGGGGAAGGAGACGGCAGTATTTGCCGGCGGCTGCTTCTGGGGCACGCAATCGGTATTCGAGCGGGTCAAAGGAGTTATCTCTACGACCGCGGGGTATGCCGGAGGTTCCGCTTCTACCGCAACCTACGAGCAAGTCTCACGGGAGGATACGGGGCACGCGGAATCGGTTAAGGTAGTGTTCGATCCTTCAAAGATTACCTATGGCCAGTTGCTGCAAATCTTCTTTTCCGTAGCTCATGACCCCACGCAACTCAACCGTCAGGGCCCGGACGTAGGGTCGTCTTACCGCTCCGTCATTTTCTACACCACTCCCGAGCAGCAGACGCTCGGCAAGCAGTACATTGCACAACTGGATCAGGCCAAAGTATTTCGTAAGCCCATTGTGACCGAGTTGGTGCCGCTCAAGGGCTTTTACGATGCTGAGTCCTATCACCAGGACTACGCGCTGCATAATCCGAACAATCCCTACATCATGGTCTGTGATCGACCGAAAATTGATGCTCTGAAGAAAGAATTTCCGGATTTGTTCAAGGATTATCGGGGTAAGTAGGACGAGCCTTACCCTTTCCAGGAAAGTTCCGCTGAACCGCAGGTCCCTCCTCTCCGCTACGCTTCGGTCGGGATGACAAAGGGGGAGGTTAGCGTTTCCCCGAAAGGTCGGTAGAAGTGCAGGTCCCTCGGCTGCGCTCCTAATGAACAACCGTACCCTGGACCGACCAAAAGCGTTGGAGGGGCTTCGCCCGGCTTTTTCGGCCCACGTACGCTGGTGCGAACATGGGGCACCCGTCGAGTGCGCGGCGGCCGGTACTGTTCATTGCTCCCTAAACTTGCCGACGCAGGCAAGTCGGCTCCTCGGGATGACAAGGGGAGGGCGGCGCTTCCATTTGGGATCGGTTATTGGGATCGAGAGATGACCAGTGGGAGCGTGACGCTTCCATGGAGAGTGGTCGTGGGACGGAAGGCGATTTTCATCGGTGGGCCGCAGGCCCATGACCTCTTCGGTCGGGATGACAAATTTGTTGCAGGAGTGGCTGCCAGTACCACCACCAATTTTTCATCCCGACCGGAGCGTAGCGTAGTGGAGGGATCTGCGGTTTTCTATTGGCCTTTACTCAGGCGGCGGAAATAATCGGCTACCGCTTCTTCGTAACCAGGTGGGACCGAGGTTTCCTTGCTGGTACGTACCTGGCCGGGCTGGCCGTCTGCATCGTGACGCAGCTGGAGTTCCAGTCGATCCACCCCGCTGAGTACCTCGGTGTGCAGTTGCTCGACGAGCGCCGGATTTCCGGGGAAACGGCGTGGGTCAAGACGCTGCATTTCTTGTTCCAGCTTCTCGATTTCCTTAAGCGCGGCCGGATCATTCTGTGCCAAGTGGTGAAGCTGGCTCAACTCCGTCATCCCTTGGCGGTAGGTGCGCTCAGGGTCCGCGGGCACAGGGGATGTGTCAGGAGCCGCAGGGCGTCCCGACCGGTCGAATTGGTTATTTCCAGTGTTGATGTTGTTCCAGGCTGTGCCGACCCCTCCGCCTCCTGAGCGCCGATTGCCCAAGTCTCCGCTCCAATTGTCCGATGTAACCTGGTTTCCGCCGCCTTGGGCAATTTGAGCGCCGGGAGCACCCTGGCTACTCCATTGGCCTCGGGTTTGTCCCGGCTGGCCGCCCTGGCCTTGCCCTTGTTGTTGCCCCGGTTGTCCTTGTCCCGGCTGTCCCTGGCCCTGCTGCTGTCCCGGCCGACCCTGTCCCGGCTGTCCTGGTCCCCGCTGTTGTCCGGGTTGACCCTGCCCAGGCTGGCCTTGTGGCTGCTGTTGTCCGGGTTGTCCTTGTCCCGGCTGCTGTCCTGGTTGGCCTTGTCCCGGCTGGCGTCCTGGTGAATTTTGCCCACGCCGCGCTAGGGATTCTATCTCGTCGCGGAAGCGTTCGACGTGGTCGAGCGCGGCCGTTTGTTGTGCCTGCTGCCCCTGTCCTTGCCCCTGGGCCGGCTTGCCTTGGCCCAACCCTTGTTGGGCATCGTGTACCTGCTGGCTCAATTGCTCCAGACCCTTGCCGACGGCGTCTTCTGTTCCGCCCGAGTTGGGATTGATCCCCCGGCGGAGGTAGTCGGCGGTCCGCTGGACCCGGTTGGTCAGGTCGGTCTGGTCCATGCCACCCAGAGCATCGCGCAATTTTGAGGCTGTTTGAGGCTGTGCCGGCGCCAGCTCCCGTGCCGCGTTGCGCAGGTTCTTCTGCAGCTGAGAGAGATCGTCTGAGAGTTGCTGCCGATCCTCCACCAGCTTATTGCGCTGCTGAAGGCGGGCTGAATACTGTTGCTGGTCGCCGGCCCCGGGTTGCGATGCCAGGTTACGAATGCGGTCTGCCTGTGCGTGCTGTTCCTTGGTCAACCGGTCGGTCTCGCGGGAGAGAGAATCGAGTTTGCCCGCAGCCTGCTGTTGTTGAGTACCACTCATTAGACTGGCCGCTTGGCGAAGCTGGTCAGCCGCCTGGCGCGCTGCCTCGCCATTCTGCTGCTGCCCGGCGCTGCGCTTCATCTCTTCACCCGCATTGCGCAGACGGTTCAAAGCCTGGGTCACACGAGGATCGGTACCCTGTCCGCCGCCGTTCGACTGCGATTGAGCGCGCTGTCCCCCTGCAGAGCTGCCCGAAGACGACCCACCTGAAGAGGATCCACCCGATGAGCCGCTCGCACTCTGTTGTCCTTGCTGTCCCTGCTGTCCCTGCTGTCCTTGTTGTCCCTGCTGTCCTTGTTGTCCCTGCTGTCCTTGTTGTCCCTGCTGTCCTTGTTGTCCCTGCTGCCCTTGTTGTCCCTGCTGCCCCGGTTGGCTGTTCTGGGCCAGTTGCTGCTCCATTTGGCGCTGCAACTCCTCGGCTTCCCGCCGGAGCATCTCCTGCTGCCAGCGCTCCTGCATGGTTTGCGGGTGGTTTTGCTGCTGTTGGGCCAATTCTTCCTGGCGGTGTGCCAGGGCATCCAGCTTTTGCAGCGCGTCGTCCACCGCTTTGGCGCGCTGATCAGCCGCGGAGCCGGTCTGCGCCGTTTCGTACTGATTCTTTTCGGTGTCGAGTTCCAGATCGAACAGGCTGGCAAGGTCGCGACCCGCACCGCCTCCACCCCCGCCGCCTCCACCGCCGCGCTGCTGGCCGAACGCTACCTCAATCTTGCGGAAGGTAGCCTCCGCCCGGAGCAGATACTGCAAAGCTTTCTGTTCCGTGGGGATAGCGTCTTTCCACTGCATATCCTTCAGCTTGTCGGCCGAGGGAGTCATGGCCGCGGCGGCGGCCTGCATGTCGTGCCCAAAGCTGTTGAATTCCTCGTTGGCCGACGATAAGTCCCGGCTCTCCATGCGCGCTGCCAGGGACAATGCCTGTTGCTGGAGTTTGATCTGAACTTCCGACAGGAACTTGCCCGCTTCCGCCGCATCTTTGGGGTTGGGAGCCTTCTCGTTCTGCCGCTTCCAAGTGGCGGCAATCAGTTCCTTTTGGCGCCTGGTGATATCGTTCTGGTTTCCCTGGCCACCGCCCCCACCGCCCCCACCACCGCCCATCTGCTGAGATTGGGAGAATTCGCGCTCAAACGGGTCTGCCTGGATAAACGTCATGTCGGTGCGGGCTTCTGCGTGTCCGTCTTTGGCGGTCGCATACAGGCTCACCAAATCTCCCGGAATGAGCTTGAAATCTTCCAGGCTCAAGGTGGCGGAGCCCCCCACTTCCTTGGCGCCCGGCTGTTGCGACAGGTCGATGGTTTTCTCCGGGCCGCCGTTGACGGAGTAGTGCAGGCTTACCTTGTTGAGACCAAACTGATCGGACGCCTTGATGCCCACGGTGACTTCTTCGATAGGACTGGCGCGATAGTCACTGCCCGGCCGGTCGATGGCGATATCCGGCGGATTCGCCTTGTCAGTGGCAATGAAGTAGTCCTCGGAAAGACGGACTGGCTGGCCTTGATCAAGCGCGGCTACATGGTAGGCTCCATCTTTTTGCATCTGGATGGAACCCTTGTAGAGATTGCCCTCGCCGCCGGTGAGGGTGATCTGCTTTCCGTCATCGAGAGTGAGCTGGCCGCTGCGCAGAGGCCGATCCATCTGGATCGCCAATTCCGCGGTGGTGCCTTCGAGCGCGCGGAGATCGCCACCATGCTCCTCGGTGACCTGCTGCATCCCGGTCCACTTGGGATAGTGGTAGGTCACCCGCATCTGCTTGACGGAGGGCAAGTCCACGACGCGCACTTTGTAGCGGCGCGACGTGACCGGTCCGGCCTCGACGTAGTATTCGACGTCCTCAGGGAGACCGGCAAAGATGAACTGGAAGTTGGACGCATCGGTACGCTGCATAGCGACCGGCTCCCACCCTGCTTTTTCCGAGCTTTTGTAGCGAGCGAACAGGCGGACCTTTTCGGGCTTGAGGCCGATCAGATGGGCGCTGATCAGCTGATCGCTGTTGCGGCGGACGGCCACGTCCCCGGGGGTCACCTTGATGTCGTAGAGGGGCACAGCTTTGGGCCCGGTCCAGAGCAGCGACGCTCCATAGCCGAGGTAGCCGGGACCACCCAGAACCAGCCACGCGAGCACAGCAATGCAGGCAAAACCGGCGCCGGCGAGAAAGAAGAGCTTGTTGTCGGGAACCAGATTTCCCGGCTGCGCGTGGCGGGCTACGGAGAGGGTGTCCGCGGCGAGCAGTTCGACGAACGGATCGTTCCCTTTCGTTTCCCGGTCATCGAAAGTGAGCAGCCGCTGTTGGAACTCAGGATAGGCGGATTCGGCCACCTCGGTGGCACGGCGGCGCGTGAGGCGGCGGAAGGGAAGCGCCCAGGCGAGGGCTCCAGCCAGGGCGATCACGATCAGCAACAGCATGCGCGCGCCTGTGAGACCGCTCACCGGAAACGCAAACGCGTTCAGGATCAGAACAAGGATGATGGTGGTGAAGAGTGCGGTGGCAGTGAGGATGGCCACCCCACGCAGCGATATACCCAAGCGCAATCGCTGGTGCAATTGGTGGATATAGAGGTTGAGCGTTTCCCGATTGCTCATGCCTCCTCCCTCTGTGTGCCGAGGTAGCGGCTGGCAACGATGGACTCGGCAACCGCCGCCACCAATACAAGAAGCATAACGTACCACCAGAAGCTGCGCGCGCTATTTTTTTCCTGCACGTAACCGGATGTAGGCCCCGCTGTTGATGGTGACGAATGGACGCCCCAGAGTTGCAGCACATCGCTCGGGATGGGCTCCAGGTTAGACTCACGGCGGTCGGGATTGACGGCAAACAGCGCGTCCTTACCGTTGGCGAAATGAATGCGGTAGAAGCCCGCGTGCGCCAACTGGAACGATTGCGCCGCAGCCGCTTCCGTGAGCGACAGGGCGCGACGGCCATCGGGGCCGATGATCTCAACCCCCGCTCCCGGATTGGCGTCCGGGGTTCGCAGGGAGACGTACGAATCCACCACCTTACTGCCGGTGGCGTTTCCACTTCCCGACAGATAACGCGCCGCCTTATCGACAAAGGGGACAAACGAGGGGCGAACGGGCAGGTCGTTGGTGAGGTTATCCAAGCCTGAGGCAAGCAAAAGCACGTGTCCCTCTCCGATCTGTTTATCCATGAGCAAGGGTGTGTGGTCGGTCAGCCGGGCGATCACGCGCGCCTGGCCGGGATCGACTCCGGCGACGTAATAAACCTTCAAATCAGCCCACGCGGCATCGTTCATGACCGCGTGGGTCGAGTCGGTCTGGCCCACGCTGGCGAAGCTGTCATGGGTGAACGTGTGCGGTTCGGACGAGTTTCCGCCGAAGACGGGAATGTGCGCGTGATGGGCCGCCGACGTTCCCACCGCGATCATGACGCTGCCGCCGCCCTGCACGTAGCGCAACAGGGCGTTTTCAAAGATGGAGGGCAGCGCGACCGCATCCGAGAGCACCACGAAGGCGAATCGGGCAGGATCGACGTCGGTTGATTTTTCGGTGGCGGTGGACTGCAAGATGAAAGCGCCTTGCGTGGCCGCCGCCAAGGCCGCGCCAAAGTAAAGCGGCGACCGTGTATCGCTCGCCTGGTGCACAAACAGCACGCGTTCCGGATCCGACCGTTTCACCGCGAACACGCCTACGTCATCGGCGGGAAAGCCGTCGGCGGAATCGATGGTGATGGCGCAGCGGTTGAGCCCGTACGGCACGTCGAGCGGTTGGAACTCGATCGAAGCCCGGCCATCCGCCGGAATGTCCACTTTGTGAGTGGCGATCGTCTTATCGTTGACCACGAGCGAGACGGTTCGCGATGCAGCCGGAGTTCCATAGCCGGCGATCACCGCCTGCACGCGAGATCTTTTGGGGTCCTTGGGATCGGCCAGCTGCGCTGGGGCATTGATGCTCTCGACCGTCCAGTTGGGCGCGGCGGCGCTGCCTACCGGGTGCAGAACAACAGAGACATTTTGAGGCAGCGCCATGTCATTGAACGTCGCCGGCATGCCGGTCTTTTGCATGTCGCTGAAGAGGTGCAGCTCGATCGGTGTGTGCACCGTGTCGGCCAGGGCGTGCACTCCGTGGGCGAGTTCACCCAGGTTGGCCCGCGAGTCTCCCGGCTGGATGCTCTCGAGAGCCGAGCGCAGTGCTGCCTGATCTTGAATCGGCTGGGTTAACACCGCCAGGCGGCCGCCCAGTGCCATCACCGCGGCACGCTGCGCGCGCGGCCTGGACGCCAGCACCTGCAAGGCGGCTTGCTTGGCCTCGGTGAAATGCCCTCCGGCTTTCATGCTGAAGGAGTCGTCGACGACCAAAAGCAGCAGGGTGCCGCTTTTTCCAGCGCCGCCGAGGCGGATAAAAGGATTGGCAAAAGCCAACACCAGTAACAGGAGCAGCGCGGCGCGCAGGGAAAAGAGCAGCAGGTAGCGCAGGCGGCGATGACGGGTCGAGCTTTGTGTGCCGCGCTCGAAAAACATCAACGAGCTGAAAGGCAGCGGCGTGGTGACGTGCTTGCGCAGCAGATGGATGTAAACCGGCAAACCGATCGCCGCCAGGCCAAGCAGGAACCATGGAGTCAGAAAGCCCATCAACGCTCTCCCTGACGAATGGCGAGATACTCGCGCAGTGTGCTGTCGAGCGGCTGGTCGGTCATCAGCAGGTGATAATCCATGCCCGCGCCGCGGGTGCGAGTGCTCAGCTGCTCGAGATGGTTGTCGATTTTTTTGTTGTACTCGGTGCGGGTGTATTCAGGAATCACTTCCATGCGCTGGTCGGTTTCAAGATCCACCAGGATGGCCGGACCGCGAAGCTCGGGCCGGATCTCTTTGGGGTCGAGCACGTGGAACAGAACCACTTCATTCCCGTGGTAGCGCAGGGGTTCGATGGTGCTCACGATGGAGGCCGGGTCTTCATAGAAATCGGAGAACATGATCACGATGCCGCGGCGATGCAGAAGCTCCTGGAAGTGCAGCAAGGGCTTGGCGAAGTTGGTGCGGGCGCGGGGCTCGGCCTGCTCCAGGCCGGCCAACAGCCGGTGTAGTTGCCCTTGCCGGGTGGATGGGCGGATGTAGTTGCGCACCTCATCGTCGAAGACAATCAGCCCGGCGGCATCGCGCTGGTTGTGGATGGCGAGATAGAAAAGCGAGGCCGCAGCGAAGCGGGCGTAGTCCATCTTGTTGGGCCGCCCCGGGCTCGAGGAGTAGTTCATGGAGTTGCTGGCGTCGAGCAGGATGGTGAGCTGGCTGTTGGTATCACCGCGATAGCGCTTCAGATAGCAGCGTTCGGTGCGGGCATAGAGATTCCAGTCGACATGGCGCAGGTCATCGCCGGGAGTGTAGGCGCGGTACTCGGCGAATTCCGAACTAAAGCCAAAGTCCGGAGAGCGATGCAGGCCCGCGACAAATCCATCGACCACGGTCCTGGCGAGCAGGTCGAGGCTGCTGATACTGGCGAGCACTCCGGGGTCGAGGAAGCGTTGCAGCATCAGGCTTCCCTGGGGGGCGGCATATGGGCAATGAGGCGGCGGAGAATCTCGTCCGCATCGATGCGCTCCGATTCGGCATGGAAATTGAGCAGGATGCGGTGACGCAGCACCGGGATCGCGAGCGCGGTTACGTCCTCGTAGGTGACGTGGTAGCGGCGGCGGGAAAGTGCGCGCGCTTTAGCGGCGAGCACAATGAATTGCGCGGCGCGAATACTGCCACCGTAGTTGACGTATTTCTTCACAAAGTCAGGGGCGCTCTCGTTCTTCCAGCGGGTGGCCCGTACCAGGTTGACGACGTACTTCGCGACCGGTTCGCCAATCGGCACCATGCGGACCAGTTGCTGGAAGTCGAGCAGCTCCTGCGCGGTGGTGACTGGCTCCACTTTCGCTACCCGCGTGGTGGTGGTGAGGTCTACTACTTTGAGTTCGTCGGCGGCACTGAGATAGTCGAGGATGGTGTTGAAGAGGAAGCGATCGAGCTGTGCTTCGGGCAGCGGGTACGTGCCTTCGAGCTCGATGGGGTTTTGCGTGGCCAGCACAAAGAAGGGCGCGGGCAGAGAATAGATGTGGCCGCGGACGGTGCAGGAGCGTTCCTGCATGGCTTCGAGCAAGGCCGCCTGCGTCTTGGGCGGGGTACGGTTGATTTCGTCGGCCAGGACGATGTTGCCGAAGATCGGGCCCTGGACGAAGGTCCATTTGCGATGTCCGGTGGCGGTGTCTTCCTCGATGATGTCGGTGCCGGTGATGTCGGACGGCATCAGGTCCGGCGTGAACTGGATGCGCCGGAAACTCAGGCCGAGGGTCTCGGCGATGGTGCGCACCATCAGTGTCTTTGCTGTGCCTGGCAGGCCGGTGATCAGGCAGTGGCCACCGACAAACAGGGCGGTGAGGATCTGGTCGAGCACGTCCTCCTGGCCGACGATGACCTGGCGTACCTGGGCAAGGATGCCGTCGCGGACCGCATAGAAGCGCTCGATGCGCTGTTGCAGCTGGGCTGCGTCCTGGCTAAGTTCAGGGATGGCTACCATCGGCTATTTCCCTTCCTTTCCACGGATGCTTCTCCGGTCCGTTAAAAAAAAGCTGAGGAAGGGCTTCGCCCATCGTTTTCGGCCCACGTACGCCTGGGCGAACATGGGGCACCCGTCGAGGTTGGCGGTTGGTCCTGCTTCGATTCGCAAATTAAGCCTCCGTTCGCTAGTTCGTCTTTGGGGCATCTTTCGTTTCAGGGTGTTCAAGTTCCAACAGCAGCTTTTGCGCGGGGCGATAGCCGGGCGCGGCTTCCAGCGCGGCGAGCACACTCTCCTCCGCCTTGTCGCGCTGGCCTGATTTGTAGTAAGCCTGGGCCAGATTGAAATGTGCCCCGGCTTTGTCTAAGGGATTCAACGCAACGACCGCGGTGTACTCGCGGATAGCGCCTGGATAATTCGCTTGCGCAAACCACAAGTCACCCAGATGGCGATGCAGGCTTTCATCGTGGACCGGGTAGATGTAATTAATCCGGTCCAGGGTCGCGGCCGCCTCTTTCGTTTGGCCCAGGTCTTCTTCGAGCGAGGCCAGCTTTTTCAGGATTGAGGGATCTTCGCCGCCAATCTTTTCGTAATCCGTCAGTACCGCGGCCGCGGCCTTCTTGTCCCCTTTGGCCAGGTCCGCTACGGCAATAAACTCGTAAGCATTCGCGTCGCCGATGTACTCGGGGTACAAGCGGATGACCGCCGGCCCCTGCTGGATCACGGCGTCGTACTGCTTCTCATTGGCGGCCCCGACCAACTGCTCCAGCGCCTTACGCCAATCGTTGAAGTTGGCCGCCATCGTCCCATAGCGCCCGTTGAGCCACTGGAGGTACTGCTTGTCGAACTCCTCCGGCGCCATGCCAAGATTCGCTTGAATCACTTCGGGAGTCGTCTTGCGTTCCGCGTAGGAGTGCACCATGTCGAGCAACTTGTCTTCACTCCAGTGGCTCTTGATGAAGTCGCAGATGCTGCCGGCTTCGAAATACGAGACCACCACCTGCGCCGGATAATCAGGAAACACAAACCCCCGGTCCAGTTTTGCGACGGGCAGTAATTTCTTATCCCGGATGGCGACCAGGATCTCGGGGGACACGCGGTCTCCCCACTCAGGCGAAACCTGGGTTTCCTCATGCACCGCCAGCCCCTCGGTGAACCAGCGCGGCACCCGGCGATTGGTAGCCGAGAGGATGTAGACGTGGCTCATCTCGTGCCAAAGAGTGCTGCCCCAGTTGAAGTCTCCCGGTTTGCGCGCGGAGGGACTATCCATGGCCACGACCTGGCCAAAGGTCACTCCGAGAGCGCCCAGGCCCGGCATCCCCATGGTACGGACAGCGAAGTCTTCATGGTCGGGATACACCTCAACCTGGACCGGGCCGGTGAGCTTCATCTTGTATTTTTTGTCGTAGGTGGGCAGAATGCGCTGCAGCTCAGCTTCAAAATAAGGATGCAGCAACTCCGCTTCGTTCTTGCGCAGCCGCAGGATGGTGTCGTTCTCTTTGTAGGTGACGAAATTCTTGTAGCTATCGAGCAACCGGAGGCTGTTGACGGTCTCAGCATCCTTGTAACCGTTGTTGTAGCACATTTCCAGTTGCTTGAAGGGCTCTTCTTCCTGCCCCATGCGCATGAGACTTACACCTAGTTGCGAGCGGGCAGACCAAAGATGGGGATCAGCCTCGATCGCTTTCCGGTAGTAAACGATGGCGTCGTCGAAACGATAGTTGAGCTCGAGGTGATGAGCGACCAGCGCGTAGCCCTCGCCGTAACCGGCGTTTACTTTGCGTATCTTGTCGAACCACACATCGGGAGAGCGATCCGCAAGCAACTCGACTGCCGCGTGGATGGCCATCGCGTCCAGGGCATCGGAGGCTAAGCCCAGCGCCTCATCGGCTTGGGCAACCGCTTGTTCGGTGTCTGCGTTTTCGAGCGCTACGCTTGCGGCAAGCTCGTGCGCTTCCACCAACTTGGGATCAAGCACCATGGCCAGGCTGACATACTCCTTTGCCTTGCCGTCAAATCCGTCCGCGCTCAAAATGGCAAGCCCTAAATAGGCCTGCGCGTTTTTGGAATCTTGCTTTATTGCCTCTTGAAAAAGGCCCACAGCGTCGGTGTTATTGAACCGCTCGTGCAGCAGCATGCCCCAGCGGACGCGTTCGAGGGATGTGCTGCTGGGGAGTGCGGTGGCGATGCGAAACTCCTCGTTTGCCTGGTCGTATTGCTCCAAGCCCCAGTAGCCCTCTGCGCGGAAATAAGCCGAGTTGCTGCTTACCAGCGCCTCATAGCAGGCTTTCGCTTCTGCCTGCTTGCCATGCTTGGTAAGCGCGTGGCAACTGTCAGGCGAGGCTGCAGCGTGGCATGAGACTGTCGCTCCAAGCACAGTCACCAGCAGCGCAGCGCATTTTTGTTGACGGTTCATTTATCGAGTTCCTGCTGTACCTGGGCCAACTGCACCAACGCTGCCGTCAGCTGCTGCTTATAGTCCGCCGGATCCATGGCGGCCTTCTGATATTTGAGCGCGTCTATCTTTTGTTCCAGGTCCTCTTTTTTGGCCAGCAGTGCTTGCTTGGCGGGATCGTTGGCTTGCTTCTGGGCCGCTCCGATGCGGAGGACGGTGAAATTTTTGAGCAGTGCGCCCTCATTCTGGGCGGGTTCCCGGACCGGCTCGTTCTTGCCCGTGTCTTCAAAAACAGGATGTTCGGTCGCCAGCCGTTTTTGCGATTCATAGAACGCGGCGGTTTTGCGCTGGGCATAGGCGAAGGCTTCCATCGCGCTGATCGAATCGCTTTTGTCGAGGTCGGCGGTCGGATCCTGCAGTGCTTCGACCCAATAGCGTGCGAAGACTGTAGCATTTTTCTCGGTGCCGGTCTTGGTTGCGGCAATGATGCCGCGACCCGGTTTTTCCAGAGCGGCGACGGAACCTCCGCTGGCGCTGGTCGCGTTCACTACCAGCTGGCGTCTGCTTGCTATATGGTCGCAAAGGCCGGCGAGTTCGGCCGCGGTGATGTCAGGGCCCACGAGGTTGAACTTGTAATCCGCGCCGTCGAACGACCCGTGCCCAATCAACATCAGCACAAAGTCATCTTCGGGCCTGGCATCGTGCGCGATTGAGGTGAGCGTTGCGGTGAGTTGGGCCTTGGTGGCTTGGGTCCCAGTGAGGGTGTAGACGTGGGCCCCGTTGGACGCCTTGAATAGTTTGTCCAGGTCCTTGGCGTTGGCAGTGAAGCGCTGTTCGTAGTCCGGTTCACCGCCCAGTCCCGCTACGGTGACATAGTAAACGCTGGCATGCGCGGACAACACGGGCGTCATGAGGCCAAGCAAAGCGAGGGCTAAACGGAACCTTGACGGGTGCCCCATGTTCGCACCAGCGTACGTGGGCCGAATATGAATTCTTCGAATGCTTTCACAGAACAAGTAGAGGCTCTGGAAGGGCTTCGCCCGTCTTTTTCGGCCCAAGTACGCTGGTGCGAACATGGAGCACCCGTCAAGGTTCCGTTTAGCCCGGCGCTGTTGATTCCGCTCATAGCTTGCCGTAAGCAAGTCATCGTCATCTCGACCCGAGAGCAACCGGAATAGAAATTTCGTTGCAACAAATTTGTCATCTCGACCGGAGCGCAGCGGAGTGGAGAGATCTGCGGTTTTGTTGCTTCTCATACGACACCCCACTTGCGCCGCAGGAGCCATTCGGCCGCCATCAATAACAACAGCCACAGAAACACGATGGGCATGTTCCACAGCTCCTTTATGTCGCGGACAGAGATGCCGGCATCGGAGTAGGAGATTTCATTGGGCAGGCGCGCCAATTCATCGGGTCTCCAATAGCGCCCGCCGGTTTCCGAAGCGAGCTTTTGCAGCAGATCGCGATTCTGCGTGGTGTGGAAGTTCTCCGCAACTCCATCGATGCGCTCGAAGGGAAAGGTCCCGGAGCCTAAATTGTCAGTCCGGCGTTGGGCGGTCACTTCCGCCATATACGAACCGGGCTTTTCCGCGATCCACGAGGCGTTGAAAGTTCCGGGATCCCCCGCAGCCGGGGCCATATCGAGCATCACCGAAAGGCCGTTCGGACCGATGACGTGCGCCGTCACCTTGGCATCCGGGGCAGGCAGATATTCCTTATCACGCACACTGGCTGATAGCTGAATGTGGCCATCATCCATGAGCGTTTGCGTGGGCGCGTTCACCACCACTTGGGCTGGCGACTCCAGCACCAGCCAGCGTAGTAATTGCTGCCAGAAAAGATCGTGCGCCGGATCTCCCAGCGGTTGGGCCATTTGCCAGCGCCAGGTGCCAGACGTCGCCATCAGCGCGGTGCGTCCCCGGCCGTAGTTCTGGGTAACCAGCAGCGGCAGTTTGCGGCCGCCTGAACTCATCTGGGCCAACACCGTCGCTCCCGGCTTGGGTGTACCCGCATCCTGATAGTCCATCAGATAAGCGAGCTTCTTCCAGCGCTCCGTGTTCTTTGCCGGGTCGTCCAAGAGGCGGGTGATGGGACTGTCCGAACCGCTGGTGGTGAGTTCGACGGTTGCCGGGTCGCGGTGGAACGTGATCCGGCTATTGGGGAGAACGGTAGGAAGCAACTCCGCCAGGTTCGAGCCGCCCCATCCTCCTTCGCTGAGCGCGAAGCGGCCGCCCAGAAAAAGCAGGCCGCCGCCTCGGCGGTCGACGTACTCGCGCAGTAATTCCTGTTGTAACGGGGTGAAGTAGCCCAACTCCACCGAGCCTAGGATGATGCCCTGGTAGGCGAACAGATCTTCAGGGCGCACCGGAAACCCATTCTCAAGCTCCCGCGGGCTGCTGATGCCCTGGCGATAAATTTTGTTCTCCGTGGTGCGGAGCATGGAGGCCACCTGCACCAGCTTGTCATCGTCTTCGGCCCGCCGGATGAACTTGTATTCCCACCGCGGCTCCCCCTCGACATACAGGATGCGGCGCTTATCGTCGGTTACCCCCATGAGCCGGGAAATGGAGTTGTTCAACGGGTTTTCTTCGCCGGACAGCGGCCCTAGCGAAAAATTCAAGTTCTTGACCCCGGCCGTGCCGGGAGCAAAGAAAACCGTCTCCAGCTGGGTTGTGCCGTCGCCGGCGAGGGTGATCTCGCGAGAGCCCAGCGTTTTTTCTCCATCCCTCACCACCAGCAGCGCCTTATTTCCTGCATATCCGCGTTGATGGAACGTAACCGTGGCCGGAATCCGGGAATCGGCCATGGCCCGGGCCGCCACCCTGACGTCGCTCAACTCAACGTCCCGGGCGAGCTGCTCTTTTCCAAAGCCCACGGTGTGAACGGGAATGCGGCGATTGTGAAGAGCGGTGATGGTTTCGAGAGCCACGTCTCCGGAACCGTCCATGGAGTTTTCCGATCCATCGCTTAGCAGCACGATGGCGCCGATGGGCAGATCGGCGGTGTCCTTGATTAGTTGGCGCAGACCCTGATTCAGGTGGGTGGCGGGGGAGCCCGGCTGGATATCCTTGACCGCGGCGACTTGCGCCACCCGGTCGTCGAGCCGGTAAACCCGTACCTGAAATTTCTTCCGCAAGCCTGCCAGGACACCGTCCTCAAGCGCCTTTGCCGCCACCGTTTCCCGGGGCTGCTTGCCATCGCTGCCGCTATCGGCGATGGCCATGCTGCGTGAATCATCGAGTACAACCGCAATTACGTTTTGCTGCGATGCCAGCTCCGCCACGGTGATGGCCGGCTGCCATAGAAGCACCAGTACGGTGACGATGAGCAGAGATTGCAGTAGCCAGACGCCCCCGGCGCGCCAACGGCTGATAGTGGGCGCCGCTTCAGGAAGGCGCGACCAGATCAGCACCGCCAGGCCGGCCATGCAGGCGGCAATCAGCGCCAGCAGCACCCAGCCAGGCCACGCGCCGAGCAGGACAAACTTGCCTTTAGAAAACACCGGCATCGGATACTTGAAGAAGAATTCGAACATGTAGCGAAACCGGGTCCCTGCCGCGGAGATCTTAGTGCGTCATGCCGTAAACGATGTAGTTCAGCGCCACCCGGAAAGCCATAGAAGCGAAGACTTCCGGATAATCCGGATCGTCTGCCCATTCCCAGGCGTCGCCGAGGTGCATGTTGTGACAGATGGCAACGATGATGCGGCCCTTGTCATCGCGGATGGCGCGCCACTTCGGCACGTAGCCATCCTTTTCATAGGTGCGTCCGGTGCGTATGTATTGTTCGCCCGGTATCTGCATGCGCTCATCCAGGTCGTATAGGACGTGGAAAATTTCATCGCCACCCTCGAGGTCTTCGATCGGGCGGTCTGGGAAAACCTGGCGCATGCCCCCCATGAAGTCCTCCCAATCAGCTGTGCCGTGGAAGTCGTCGACCATCAGGAAGCCGCCCTTCAAAAGGTAGTCCCGCAGTCGCTTTGCTTGCTCGTCGGTAAAGGACCAGGTTTGCACCTGCACGGCGTAGATCCAGGGATAGTTAAAGATTTCGTCGGAGTCGAGATTGACGACCTGCTCGGTGGAGCGGCCCTGGATGCGGGTGAGGCGCTTCATGGCCAGTAGAACCTGGCGATCGGCCTTGGGGTAATCGCGGCACCATGTGCCGCCGCAGCCGTAGCCGTAATATCCCCCGTAGCCGCCGTAACCCCCGCGGAAGCCGCTGCTCATCCCGGCGCTGTAGCTGAGGCGCGACCAGTAATACTCCGCTTTTACGTTGGTCTCGGAGTCGTCGCTGAAGCCGAAGTCCGCGGTCCGCTGATAGGCGTAGACGGCGGAGCACAACGCCATCCCAACCAGGATTGCCGAACTGGCTTGCAGGAGCTTCATGGGCTGACCCCCATAACACTGCGCGTGCCTTGAGACTACCAGAATGCCTCGTCTGATAGACGGACCGGCAAGGGGAGTCGTTTGCCAGCCGCAGCGGTGCGTGAGACGATTTTCTCAGTTCGGGCCGAGGGGGCTGTGTTTTGAAGCGGCGGGACTTCCTGAAGATTGGCGGCGCGGCCCTGGCGCAAGCGCGCGCCGCGCAGCTGCTTGCTCAAATGCCGATGAGCGCGCCCAATAGCGCCCACAGCCCCAATGATGACGTGGGTAAAGCGGACTACACCCTGCGCATCGCACCGGTGACCGTCGAACTGGCTCCCGACCATATTCTCAGCACCACCGGCTACAACGACACCTCTCCCGGACCAGTGCTGCGCATGCGCGAGGGGAAGACAGTCAGTGTTGATGTCATCAACGATACCGATGTACCGGAGCTGGTGCACTGGCATGGCATGTTGATCCCGTCGGAAGTGGATGGGGTGGAGGAGCAGGGAACTCCTCTGGTGCCCGCACGCGGCCGGCGCCGCTACCAACTCACGCCGCGGCCGGCGGGGTCGCGCTGGTACCATTCGCACGCCATGGCCGAGGCCGACTTGCATCGCGGAAGCTATACCGGACAGTTTGGTTTCGTGTATGTGGACGGCGGGCATGATCCGGGGCAGTATGACCAGGAGATCTTTCTCTCGTTGCGCGACTGGGAGCCTTTCTTCACCAGCAGCATGGACGACGATGACGACGACGGCCATGGCGGCCCGCAGCCGGAGAAGCCGGCGGTCCTGAATACCGATCCCAATGGGCTGGAAGTCAATTCCATGACCTACTCCATCAATGACAAGGCGCTGGGTGCGGGGGAACCGATCCGGGTGAAGCAGGGACAGCGGGTGTTGATGCACTTGCTGAATGCGAGCGCGATCGAAAACCGCCGGATCGCGCTGGGGGGGCATCAGTTTTACGTGATTGCATTGGATGGGAACCCGGTGCCGAATCCACAGAAGGTGGATGGGATTTTGCTGGGAGCGGGCGAGCGGGTGGATGCCATCGTGGAAATGAACCAGCCCGGGGTGTGGATCCTGGGGGCCACGGAGGAGAGGATCCGGAATACGGGTCTGGGTGTGATCGTGGAATACGAAAACCAGCACCACCAGCCGCAGTGGGTGGCGCCCCGAACTGCGTGGGACTACACGGTTTTTGGCAAGGTGAACGCGGCCGCTGTTCCGCCGGACCAGACGATTGAAATGATCTTCGAGAAGATTCCTGGTGGGTCGGGGAAATTTAATACCTGGCTGGTGAATGGAAAGCCCTACCCGCATGAGCGGGAGTTTGTATTGAAACAGGGAAGCCGGTATCGCCTGGTTTTCCGCAACCGGACGGATGACGCTCACCCTCTGCATCTGCATCGGCACCAATTCGAACTGGTGGAGATGAACGGCACCAAAACGGGCGGTATTATAAAAGATACAGTAGTCGTTCCTTATTATGGCCGGGCAGTGGTGGATTTTGTCGCTGACCAGCCTGGTCTGTCGTTATTTCACTGCCACATCCAACAGCACATGGACTACGGGTTCAAGGCGCTGTTTCGTTACGCTTGAGGGAGGATGCAAGTCTTGGGCACCGTGAAGGGTACGGGCTTTAGCCCGTACGGCCAGGTAATCAAGACACAATCGGCTTTAGAAGCCGCCGGGGGAGCAGCCCTCAGCGGCTAAAGCGGCGCTCCATTTGCAATCGTTACGTACGGGCTGAAGCCCGTACCCTTCATAGGATCGACAAGGAAGCGGAGAAGGAAGCAAGTGTCATTCACCAAATGGCTGTTCGCTGGCGTCGACAGCCCTGAAAGTGCCCACTCGAGGGGCGAGAAGAGCCAGCACCCCTGGTGGAGCGTGATGTGCCTCACCGGCGTGGACTACTTCTCCACCCTGGGCTACCAGTCCGGCATCGCCTTCCTGGCGGCCGGCGTTCTATCGCCTGTCGCGACTCTGGTTCTGGTCCTGGTGACCCTGTTTGCTGCGCTGCCCGTCTACAATCGCGTCGCGGCCGCCAGCCCTCATGGTCAGGGCAGTATTGCCATGCTCGAAAACCTGTTTCCGGGTTGGACGGGCAAAGTGTTTGTGCTTGTCCTTCTGGGGTTCGCCACCACCGACTTCGTCATCACGATGACCCTTTCCGCCGCGGACGCAGCGGCACATTTCGTGCACAATCCTTACACCCCGCACTCGTTGCAGAGCCAGATGGGCGTAACCCTCGCCCTGATCGGCGTCCTGGGGATCATTTTCCTTATAGGCTTCAAAGAAGCCATTGACATTGCCGTGGGTCTGGTTGGCGTCTATCTCGTGCTCAACCTCATCGTTTGCCTCGTGGGCCTGTTTCATGTGCTGGTGCACCCCCGGGTTGTTGTTGACTGGCAACACAATCTCTTTACCCGCCACGGCAGCCTGCTCTCCATCCTCGGTGTCTCGTGCCTGCTTTTTCCGCGCCTTGCCTTAGGGCTCTCGGGCTTCGAAACCGGGGTAGCCGTGATGCCCCTGATCGAGTGCCACGGTCTCGAAGATCGCATCCGCAATACCAGGCGCCTGCTGGCGACTGCCGCGGGCATTATGAGCGGCTTTTTGCTGGCCACCAGCCTCATCACGACGCTGCTCATACCTGCGCCCGCCTTCAAAGAAGGAGGACCGGCGAACGGCCGGGCCATGGCGTACCTGGCGCATCAGTATCTGGGTAACGGTTTCGGCACCGTCTACGACATCAGCACTATTCTCATCCTCGCCTTTGCCGGCGCATCCGCCATGGCCGGGTTGCTCAACCTTATCCCGCGCTATCTCCCCGGTTTTGGCATGGCGCCGGAGTGGGCCCGCGCCTCCCGCCCGTTAGTGCTGGTCTTCGTATCCGTCGCCTTCGCAGTTACGAGATTATTCCACGCCGACGTGGACGCCCAGGGTGGGGCGTACGCTACCGGTGTTCTCGTCCTGATAACCTCGGCTTCGGTTGCCGTCACGATCGCTGCGCGTGGATTCTTTCCACGGGCTGCGCTCGGCCTGGTTTCTCTCATCTTTGCCTACACCACCTTGGTGAACATCTACGAGCGGCCGGAAGGGCTCAAAATCGCCTGCATGTTCATCGCTAGCATGATTTTTATGTCCCTGGTGTCGCGGGCCTTCCGCTCCACTGAACTACGCATCACCGGCATCGACCTCAATGCGGATGCCCAGGCTCTGCTGGACGAGAGCGCCCACAAAACCATCCGACTCATCGCCTGGAATCCACGCAATTCCAACGGTAAGGACCGCGAACAGGCGAAAATCGACCTGCGTGAGCTTCATGGACTTTCCCATGAAGCCGCCCTGTACTTTGTCGAAGTGGAGCGGGGAGACACGTCCGAATTTACCGAACGCCTGTGCATCCACGGGTATCGGGAAGGCAGCAGTCGCGTGCTCCATGTCAAAAGCGCCGTGGTCGCCAATTCCATCGCCGCGCTGCTCATCAAGCTAAAGGAGATGACCGGATGCAATCCCCACGTCTATTTTCACTGGACCGACGTCAGTCCGGTCGTGAATGTAATGCGCTTCATCTTTTTAGGTGAAGGCGATACCGCCCCGCTGACCCACGAGGTTCTGCGGCGCGCCATTAAGGATCCTGCCGAGAGGCCAGTAGTCCATGTGAGCTGACCCGATTGACGAATTTGCGACGAGCGGAAACTAAATCGGCGAAAGTGGCATCCCTGTAACTGGTGGATTGTGGGCACGGTCAACGAGTACGTTCAGGAAGATCCCGTCGCGGGTGGCCCGCGCAAGCGTAACCGCCGGAAATGGTTCCTTTGGGTTCCGCTCATTGCCATTCTGGTTTTGCTGGTCGTGGGCGAAGTTGTTTTGAGACGCGCCGCGCCGATCCTTAAGGGCCGCGTCATCGAGACGCTGAGTACGCGGTTCAACAGCAGGGTGGAGTTGGACGATCTTGATGTATCCCTGATCCGCGGTCTGGCTGTTTCCGGCTCGGGTTTGCGGATTTTTGCTCCTGATGATGTCGTGGCCGCAGGGGCGAAAGATCCGATTTTCGCGGTGAAGCAATTCGACTTTCACGCCAGTTTGATCGGTCTGTTTCTCAAGCCCACCCACGTGGGTTCGGTCCATGTGCAGGGATTCACCATCCACATACCGCCCAAGTCGGTGCGTGCGCAGGGTGAGCAAAAAAAACGGCGCCGGGGCAAGATCAAGATTGTGCTCGATGAGCTGGTGTTCGACGACTCGCAACTTATTATCGGCACGGACAAGCCTAACAAGGACCCCAAGATTTTTGACCTCAAGCACATCGTGATGCACGATCTAGGCCCGAACTCCGCGGCACCCTTCGATGCGACCTTGACCAATGCGATACCCACAGGCGATATTCACGCGACCGGCACTTTTGGTCCCTGGCAGGAAGAGTCTCCGGGCGATTCGAACGTGACGGGGAAATATATCTTCGACCACGCTGATTTAAACACCATCAAGGGCATCGGAGGAATGCTGCATTCCGTTGGCGACTTCACCGGCCGGTTGAACCGGATCGAAGTACACGGCACCGCGGATGTGCCGAACTTTTCCCTGGACACCGCGAATCATCCGGTCCGCCTGGAAACGCAATTTTCGGCAATCGTCGACGGCACAACCGGCGACACCTATCTTCAGCCCGTACAGGCTAAGCTGGGGGAATCAAAGTTCTCGTGCAGCGGCGCGGTCGTCAATCATAAGGGGATCGGTCATAGCGTCGACCTGGATGTCGATGTGCCCGCGGGGCGAATACAGGACTTCCTCGAGCTTGCTGTCAAAACGCAGCCTGTGGTGATGACGGGCGTGTTGGGTATGAAGACAAAGCTGCATATTCGTCCGGGCAAGGAGAGTGTTACCCAAAAGCTGGGACTGGACGGAAAGTTCTCACTGAATCAGATTCACTTTACCAACCATGACGTGCAGGACAAGGTGGATATGCTAAGTCTGCGCGCGGAAGGCCATCCTAAGGAGGCCAAGCCTGGAGCGGAGGACGTCAACTCGAAAATGACGGGGAAATTCCTCATGAGCGATGGGAAGCTGACGCTGCAGGATTTGGATTACTCGCTGCCGGGAGCGGCGGTACATCTGGATGGTGTTTACACGCTGGATGGTAAGAAATTCGATTTCACCGGCAAGGTGCGGACCAATGCGAAGTTATCGCAGATGGTGGGTTCATGGTGGAAGAGCCTGTTGTTGAAGCCGGCCGATCCGTTCTTCCACAAGCATGGGGCTGGGGCGGAGATTCCGGTGAAAGTAACGGGGACTAATTCCGCTCCGAAGTTCGGCTTGGATATCGGGCATTAAGACAAGTCGCAGTAGCTGTAAGCCCGGAGGTCCGCTGAACTGCAGATCCCTCGACTGCGCTCCTAATGAACAACCGTACCCTGGACCGACCAAGAGCGTTGGAGGGGCTTCGCCCGTCTTTTTCGGCCCACGTACGCTGGTGCGAACATGGGGCACCCGTCCAGTGCGCGGCGGCCGGTACTGTTCATTGCTCCCTTAACTTGCCGCAGGCAAGTCGGCTCCTCGGGATGACAAAGTGGAGGTGGCGTTCCATTGGGCATTGGTTAATGGGATGGAAGGATTAGTGGGATAGTAGGGTTAACGGGACGGAGGGACAGGGATCTCTCGATCCGATGTGCCTATGTCGATGGAAGCGCCACCCTCCCCTTGTCATCCCGAGCGAAGCCGAGGGACCTGCAGTTCAGCGGACCTCCCGCTTGGTGATCTTAGGCTCTTCATTCCATGTCGGGGTAAGGGCCTTTGCCTCCTTGAGCGATGAAGAGATCGATGCGGTCCTCCAGCACCTGTAGCGGGACCGAACCCATCGAGAGGACCGTGTCGTGGAAGGCGCGGATGTTGAATTTGCTGCCCAAGGCAGCCTCCGCTTTGTGACGTGCCTTCCAGATCGCCATCTGCCCGAGATAGTAAGACAATGCCTGCCCCGGCCAGGAAATGTAGCGGTCCACCTCTGTCTGGATTTCGTGGTCGGAGAGAGCGGTGTTGTCGCGCAGGAATTGTTGTGCCTGCTCCCGCGTCCAGCCTTCAGAATGGATTCCCGTATCCACGACCAGCCGGGCAGCCCGCCAGGCCTGGTAGCTCAACATGCCAAACGATTCGTAGGGAGTGTGATACATCCCCATCTCGGTACCCAGGCGTTCGCAATAAAGAGCCCAGCCCTCGCCGTAGGCATCGATGTAGACCTGCCGGAACGGGGGCAGGTTCTTCTGCTCCATGTTGATGGGCATCTGGAAGGCGTGACCGGGCGCCGACTCATGCAGCGTCAAGGCAGGCAGGCTGTATAGCCCGCGAGACGGCAGGTCGTAGGTATTCACCAGATACTTCCCCGGGCCGCCGCGCCCCGAGGTGTAGAACGGCGCCTCGTCCGGGGGGACCGGAACGATGGCAAAGCGCATGCGGGGAAGATAGCCGAAGTATTGCGATGCCCTGCCGTCAAAATCCTTAGCGATAAAGGCGGCGTGCATTAGCAGCTCCTGCGGGGTCTTCGCATAAAACTGCGGATCGGTTCGCAGAAAGTGCAGGAACGCGGGAAAGTCGCCTTTGAAGCCGGTTTGCTTGATGGTGTCGACCATTTCTTTGTGGATCTTGGCCAGCTCATCGACGCCAATCTGATGAATTTGCGCCGGGCTCAGATGGGTAGTTGTATCCTCCACAATCAGGGATTGGTAATAGGCCTTGCCATCGGGAAGGGACTCCGCCGCGAGCGCGGTGCGGGCGCCTGGAATGTACTCCGTTTGTATAAATTTCAATAACTCAACGTGGGCCGGGATCACCGATTTGCGAATCGCCACCACTCCCTGCGCTCGTAACTTGGCTTGCTGGTCCGCTGGGATGGCTGCCGGCATATTGCGAAAGGGCGTGTAGAAGACGACGTCTTCGGGCCGTTTCGCGTTCGTCACCGCGGTGATGGACGCGTCACGGCCAATCAGGGTCACCTTGGGAGGCGTGAAACCGCGCTTCAAGCCGGCTCGCATGTTCACCATCTGCTCCCGGAAGTAGCGAGGGAAATCGTTGAGCTGCTGGATGTAGTTGGTGTAGTCCTCGGCCGTATGAAAAGGCTTGAGCGCGGTCACGGTCAGGAGCGACCAGAAACCGGTGTCCGCATTGAGCGGCTTTTCGTACTCGTGGAATTTCTGGCGGTTGATCAAACCCTCGATCTGGCTGCGAAAAATCGAGTAGTTTATCCGGTCTTCGGGCCGGAGTGAGTTGGGTTGGATGGTGTCGAGCTGCTTCATCACGCGCTGCCAGTGCGCCAAGCGAACTTGCTGCGTGGCGGCATCCACCTTGGGAAGCTGGGGGCTAATCTTCTTCAGAGCGGCGACTTGATCCTCGTCCTCTTCCAGGTGCTGGGCTTCGCGCCAAGACCAATCTGTGCTGTAAAGAACCTTGAAGCGGTTGTCTGGGGCGGATTTGACCGCGTGCGCGGGAAGGCACGCAGCCAGCATGAGGAAGGCTTGGAGAGTGTTGCGGGAAAACATTCACTCAGTATCGCTTGGCCCAGCGAACAGGCCAAATATTGCGACCGACAACACGGCTACCGCCGGCAGCGCTCCCACCGCCAGTGGCAGATGGCGAAACAGCCATCCGGTGAGGACAGCGGAGAGAAAATAAACCGAGAGGACGGCGGCCTGTAGCAGCAGCCGCTCCTGTGGTGGGTGTTCGTGTTTTGCTAAACGCGCCAGGCTGCCCAGCAGTGTTGTCCAGGTGCCGGTGATGTAGGTGGTGACGACTCCCGGGACTTTAAGTTGCACCATGGCGCCGCTTTGCACCCCCATGGCCAGCGCGACGGCGGCGAGCAGGAAGTTGAGCTGGACCCAGTGGTTGATCCAGGCTGCCTCCGCGGTCAGGAGCACGATACCTTCCAGCAGCAGCGCTCGGGAGATGGTCTTCGACCAGGCGGCGCCGGGAGGAATGTTCCCCGCCATGAGGGAGCCAATCACAACTCCAAGGGCGTAGCCGAAGAGAGCGGTGAATGGGTGAAGCACATCCCCGTGATTTTGAAACACAGCAAGCCCTAACAGCACGGTGTTGCCGGTCATGTTGGCAACGAAGGCGTGGCCTAATCCGAAGAAGCTCCATCCATCCGCGGAACCCGCCGACGCGGCGAGGACGAGGAGACGCAGGTCACGTTGAATTGAGGGCACGTCTGAATTGTATTTCGACCGGAGCGTAGCGTAGTGGAGAGATCTGCGATTTCTCGATTCTCTTAGCGTCCGAAGGAATAGCTTACTTTGAACACCCCCGAATCGATGCCCGGATTCGATGTGTTACTTCCGCCGGTGTTGGCAAGATGATGGTAGCGGTACTCCAGCTGGCAGGAGCGTCCGTGCGTCTGATAGACCTCGACCCCAGCGCCGACTTCAAACGTGTAGTTGATGGAAGAGCTGTTGAAGACGGGTATGTCTCTCGGAGAGAACGCGAGCCCGGCCAGACCAGTCACGAAAGGCTGCATGCGCCGGCGAGGCATCAGGCTGAGCTTATAACCAACCGGGCTGAAACCGCTCACATATGTCGAACGGGTCCCGCCGATGTAGGTGGCGGTGCCGGCATAGAGCTGGTTGTGAGCCACCAGAATCACATTCTGCGGTTTGCTGGTCACCGGCGTGTTTACCGGAACCGGTGAAGTAAACGTAATTACGGAAGAGTACGCCGGTTGTTCCGGAAAGTTCAGCGCGATGGCTTTCATCGTGGGATCCGTTACAGACATGTAAGGGCGAACTTCCGCCAGCCACGAACCCGTAACCCCAGAACCAAGAAAACTGCGCTTTTGAAAACTGACGCCCAACGCGTTGATCTTGCGCCCATCGGCGTAGCCCAACAACATGTGGCTGGAATCGTTGGAGTACTCCACGAAGCCGCTGAGAACCTTGCGGTTCGAGTAATAGCCCGTATCCTGCGCTTGTGCACAGACGGTGAATCCTACTAACAGGCACAAACCAATCTTGAACATCCGATACCTCTCGTAATCTGACGAAGCATTACTGCGCGCAGATGGGCGTGGTTACTTTAGTAGCGCGGCGGGGAGGGGACCGGGCTGGAGAAAACCGTATTCGGCAGAAAAAGAACAATTACAGCGACGTTACTGAAAATCGGATCTTTTCTCGTGTCTCGATTTCAAACAAATCGTAGCATCCGGGCACAATCTTCCGGCCCCAGAACGCCGAGTGACAAAAGAAAAAGTCACCAGGTTTTTACACTTTGGTGCGCAGGGCCTGGTAGACGGAACACAACTCCGCCCGCGTGGGAAAAGCCCAGGCAGCAAAGTCTTCATCGTTCATCGCAAACTCGTCCCGCCAGAGCCGGATGAGCCAGGGAAGCTCGGACAGCATCGACTCCAACTCAGGGTGCACGTACACGAGGTAGAGATCGCGGGGATGTTCCTGCAACGAGGCTTCGAGGTTTTGGAAGACGCGCTCCATCACCGGCCCAGTAAACGAGTTCCACATGTAAACCACCAGCGGACTGGCCGGCCAGAGGAACTCGGCCGCATCGCCCTGGAAGGAGCTCACTCGCGCTTCTGCGGCCGGCGCATAGCGGGCGATGTTGGATCGCGCAACGCGATCCAGCTCAGGAGAAAGCTCCACCCCGATGATTTCCTGAAAGGAATATTCCGCAGCGAGCAGCAGGGCGCGGCCTTTGCCAGATCCGACGTCGACGAACGTAAAGCGGCGATAATCCAGGTGCAGTCGCTCTCCCAGCGAACCAATGACCGCGTGAAACACCGATGGCGCCACCGCAAAGTAACCGTTGTTGTACGCGTCGTGGTGGTGACCGGAAAGTGGCGGGTAGATCAACCCGCTGGTCTCTACTCCAAAACGCTCATCGAAAGGATGCACTGCGCGATAGCTTCGGTATTGGCCCTGCTCCATGCGAGGCCAAGTGGTGGTTTTCTTCCTGCCGAGTCTGGGCCACATTGGCGCTTAGTCCAGTCCGAGTTTCTTCCAAACTGCATCCACCCGGGCCCGGGTGGAGGAATCCATGGTGATCATTTGCGGCCACGGCCGCGTAAAGCCCTCGGCGGTCCATTTGCGCGTCGCGTCAATGCCCATCTTGCTGCCGTAGTTGGGTAGACGAGATGCGTGATCCAGGGAGTCGATGGGGCCGAGCGTGAATTGGATATCCCGTTCCGGATCGATGTTGTTGGTGACCCGTAACGTTACTTCGCCCAGGTTCTGTACATCGCAATCCTCGTCGACCACCATGATGCACTTGGTGAACATCGCCTGGCCCATAGACCAGATGCCGTTCATGACCTTGCGGGCCTGGCCGGCGTAACTTTTGCGAATAGACACGATCATGAGGTTGTGAAACACGCCTTCTACGGGCAGGTTCACATCCACAATCTCCGGTAGAGTCAGGCGCATCAGGGGAAGGAAAATGCGCTCCACCGCCTTGCCCATCCAGGCATCTTCCATCGGTGGCTTGCCCACGATCGTCGCGGCGTAGACCGGGTCGCGACGATGGGTGATGCAGGTGATGTGGAAGACGGGGTACTCCTCCTCCATGGTGTAGAAACCAGTGTGATCGCCAAACGGACCCTCGATGCGCAGCTCGTCCAGTTCCACGAAGCCTTCGAGGACAATCTCGGCGTTCGCCGGCACCTCCAAATCCACGGTCTCGCATTTCACCAGGTCGACCGGTGCCTGACGCAGAAAGCCGGCGATGACGAACTCTTCGACCTCAGGAGGCGCGGGCACGATAGCGGCGAAGGTGGTGGCGGGGTCCGTGCCGACGACCACCGCCACTTCGAGGCGGCGATCTTTACTCTGCGCGAAGGCGACGGGCGGCCGGGTGGTTCCTCCGGCGGTTTCCGCCATTACCCTTACGCGAGCCGCGTCGGCGTCGCCTGGTGCATCGGCCGCAACTGCCGCACGCAACCGTTCCCGCAAGTGCTCGGCGGCGACCTTCTGCCGTTGCCAGTGCATGCCCGTGGTTTGCCCGTCATATACCTGCATACGGTACATACCGACGTTGCGCTTGCCGCTCTTGGGGTCGCGGGTGATGACACAGGGCAGAGTGATGAACCGGCCGCCGTCGAGAGGCCAGCACTGGAGCACGGGAAAATCGAGGACGCTAAAATTTTCCCGCAGGATGACTTGCTTGCAGGGTGCGTCTTTAGCAGCGACGGTGCGGGGGAAAAACCGGCCTACTTCCGCCAGCATGGGCAGCATTTTGAGCTTATCCATCAGGCTTTCCGGGCTCTTCAGATGGAGCAGGTTCTCGATGCGTTCCGCCACATCATCCAGGCTGTTTACGTCGAGCGCCAGCTTCATCCGCCGTTCACTGCCGAACTGGTTCATCAGTATCTGGCTGCCGGGATAGCCCTTCACATTCTCAAACAGCAGCGCCGGCCCATTCCGTTTGGACACGCGATCGGTAATCTCCGCGATCTCGAGAAGGGGGTCCACGGGTTCGTGGATGTGCTTGAGTTCGCCTGCTTTATCGAGCGCCTTAATCCAACCCCTCAGATCGTCGTATGCCAATGCGGTCTTTGTGCCCCTACATCACCATACTATCCAGGCTGGACCCTTACTCGCCGCGCATCCACCGGTCCATTAAGGTTTGTGCGCAGCGCGCACCACACAGGTGGCGGACTTTGGCTGCATGAGAAAGCAGCACATTCCATTGGGTCAACTTCAGCATGGGTTGTTCGGGCGCCTTCGGAATGAGCGGCGCCGACTCGGTCAACGCCAGCCACCAATCCTCAGCTTCGCCCCTTGGGTTGCCACAAACATCGCAGTGGTACGTCTCGGTAAACGCCATACAAGGATTTTCACCATCCCCGGAAAGGCGGATGACCTCTATGCCTCGATTTTCTGCGCAAATTTGCCGTCGTCGTCGTAGTTATCTGTATGGCGTATCGACTTCGTTACATCGGCGCCAAGGAAAGGGGGTGAGAAAAGGTCATGCTTTGAAGGGTACGGACTTCAGCCCGTAGGTAAACTGTTTAAGAAATGAGTGGCTTTAGCCACCGAGGGATCGCCACCCCACCGGCTTCTAAAGCCATCCCTTCATTTGCCGACCAAATCTGCCGTGTCAGGGGCTAAAGCCCAGGTTCTTTTAAGCCTTTACGGCACGACTAAAGTCGTGCCCTGATACAAAACATGAGTTTTTCCGCAACCTGTAAAGCCCATCATTTTTTCAAGCACTTACGGCCCGACTAAAGTCGTGCCCTGATACAAAACAGGGGTTTTCCGTAGCCTGTAAATTCGCGCTATGCAGAAAGTCGTATTGGTGGAAGCTCCGGCGTGGCAAGGGCTAAAAGCTCGGACCCTTCAGGCGATGCTGGCGGGCTGATCTTCGTATTGCTCCAGGGGATAGCCCAGCTTCTTCCATTGGTCGAAGCCCCCCAGCAAGGGGCGTACGCGATAGATTCCATTCTGCCGGAGCTTCATTGCCATTTTCGCCGCCGTGGCCTCGCTCGGACAGGTGCAATAGAGAATCACATCGCGATCGCGCGGAATTTCTCCGCTGCGCTGCATCAGGGACTCGGGCGAAAGGCGGACCGCGCCGGGCAGCACGCGCGGGTCAGGCAGGTAGTCGAGCGGGTGACGCAGGTCGACGATATAGGGGTTCTGTCCGCCATCCAACATGCGCTTCAGCTCCACAGGATCCAGCCGGGAAGTCCTAACCTGCTTCAAGAAGGCCTGTTGTTTGAATACCCTGTAACCTAGCAGGCCGACGACCGCCAGTAAGAAGAGGGCGCCGGCAAAATGACCCATCCAGGTAAGCGCCCCGGGGTGGGTGCGCAAAACATCACCAAAGAAGCGTCCGATCAGGGTGATGGTGGCCGCCCAAAACAAGGCGCCTGCCAAGTCGTAAGCAAGGAACACCCGGTATCGCATGCCGGTCTGTCCGGCAATGGGCGCAGCCACCGTCCCCAACCCGGGAATGAACTTGGCCACCAGCAAGGCCTGCTCGCCCCACTTGGTGAAGTAGTCTTCCGTCTTGCGAACGCAGGTTGTTCTCTCAAACGAGAGTTTGCATACCAGCTTCACCATGGTGCTGCCAAATCGCTTGCCCAAGAGGTACCACAGCGAGTCACTGATAAAACAACCGGCGACGGCAGCAAACAGCACTGCGGGCAGGGACAATTTGTGGGTCGCGGTCAGGGTTCCGGCCGCTAGTAGCAGGGGCAGGCTCGGGATGGGGACCCCCAGCTGCTCCGCCAGTACCCACAGGAAAAGGATGAGGTACGCGAAATGCAGGAAAAAATCGTAGGCTAACGGCATGACGCGACTTGCCCCAGTTTGAGTCTCCCACTATAGATGTCGGCAAGACGGGAAACGGTGCGTTGCTATGCAGTGTAACTTGACGGAGGGGGCCGGGTCGCCGTGGAGTCAGCTCCGGAAATCGGCAAACCTAGTAAAATCCCTCAGATAGTAACCTCGGGCTACCCTTGTGAACGCTTCCTCCGGCTATCGATATCTTCACCGTATCTTCGATCTGGGTCTGATCGTCGCAACCCTGTGGAGCGGGTCAATACCAGCGGCCCACGCCCAACAGACGAACACCCGCGCCCCTGCCAGCCAAGCCATGGAATTTGCCGACAAGCCGGATTTCGCGGTGGCGGGCGTCACCGATTGGACCGCCGTGGGAGGTCATGGGTCGGATGTGACCCTGCGCACCAGCGAAGCGCTTACCCGGGAGACGCTCAATCTCAAGCCCGGTGCTCCCCCCAAGGGGCCAAAACAAGGGGATGCGGATTCGCATCGCCGGCTGGGCGAGCTTGACGAGAAGAGAGGCGACCCCTTGGCCGCCGTCCACGAATTTGAGCAGGCGGTCCGGCTTGATCCCAACGAGGAAAACTACTTTGCCTGGGGTTCGGAGCTATTGCTGCACCGTGCTGTCTGGCAGGCGGTGGAGGTTTTTAAGAACGGAACCACGGCCTACCCGAAGTCGGCCAGGATGCTGACCGCGCTAGGTACGGCGCTTTTTGCCGGCGCTCGCTACGAGGAAGCCGCGGCCAGCCTGTGCGCAGCTTCTGACTTAACCCCGGACGACCCCCAACCCTACAGCTTTCTGGGCAGGATTGACATCGCCGCGCCCCAACCGTTGGCCTGTGTTGAGCCGAGGCTGGCGCGGTTCGTGCGTGAACACCCTGCGAACTCAACGGCGATTTATCTGTATGCCATGGCGCTTGGGAAGCGCCAGAAGGCCCCCGAACAGGTGCAAGCCCTGCTCGCCAAAGCCGTCGCCCTAGACCCTAAATGTGCGGACGCTTATCTGCAATTGGGGATTCTGTATTCTTCCCGGCACAATCTTCCCACGGCCATTGGTTTTTACCGCCAGGCGATCGAAGCCGATCCACAACTCGGGGAGGCACATTACCGGCTTGGCGTGGCTTATGATCGGACCGGAGCGCCGGACAAAGCCAAACAGGAATTTCAACGGCACGACGAGATAGAAAAGTCGCAGGCCGCCGCGGTCGAACGGCAACGGAGAGAAGTGAAACAGTTCTCAGTCGTTCTCGAGGGAGCGAAATAAATGCGAGCTTTCAAAGGGATCGCCATGCTGCTATTTCCGGCAGTCACCGTATGCGCAGCCGACCTGCCCAGCCGGAAATATCTGAATCTAGCCGCCATCAAAACCATGGTTGCCGCTTCGGAAGCGAAAGCCAAGGAAATGAACGTGGAGGTCACAATCTGTATCGTTGACGAAAGCGGCAACCTGCTCTTTCTGGAAAAGGGAGACGGCGCTTCGCTCAACACCTTGCAGTTTGCCCAGAAGAAGGCTCGCGATGCTGCTGCTTACGGCGCCCCGTCGCGAGAAGCGGCGGAAGCGGTGAAGAAAGGCAACGTGCAGAACTTGGCTTTCCCCGACTATTTCCCCAACCAGGGAGGACTGCCGATTCGTGTCGATGGCCAAGTCCTGGGCGGGATCGCGGCCAGCGGGGCGAAATCGGAGGTCGATGAACAGATTGCTCAGGCCGGTCTCGATGCACTGCTGAAGCCGTAGCAAAGGGTTACCGAAGGTTAGCCGTCAGCTCCAAGTGCGCGGTGTATTATATGAAAAAATTAGAGAGCGCATTCAAGCGGCACCAACATTAGCAGCGATAGCTCCGGCCAGTTCCGCTTATCACAGGCGCCATGAACATCAGGGAAGTAGCCAAGAGAGCCGGGGTTTCCACAGCCACTGTTTCCCGCGTGGTGAATGGGACAGCGCCGGTTGACGCCAGGACAGAAAAGCGCGTCCGGGCGGCGATCCAACGATCCGGCTACTACCCCAACACCCATGCCCGCACCCTGGGTACCGGCAAAAGCCATATCTACGGCCTGATCATCTCGGACATCGAGAATCCCTTTTTCCCTGAACTGGTGAAGTGCTTCGAACGGCTCGCCGTGGAGCATGGCCACGAGGTATTGATCGCGAACACGGATTACCGGGCAGAGCGCATGGAGATATGTGTCCGGCGCATGTTGGAGCGGAAAGTGGACGGGGTCGCCATCATGACCTCGGAGATGGACCCGGAGCTGATCCGCATGTTGAACGGCCGGGGGATCCCTATCGTTTTTCTGGACACGGGATCGGTTGGCCCGGGGATCAGCAATATTTCCCTGGACTATGACAGCGGGGTCGATCAGGCAATCGACCATTTAACCTCGCTCGATCACCGTAGGATCGCCTTTGTAAGCGGTCCGGCAAACTTGCCCTCCGCCAAAACGCGTTATGAGGCGTTCGTGGCGTCGCTTCGGCGCAAGGGACTCGAATGCGATGAGGAGTTGATCCGTGCAGCCAACCACCGCTTCGACGGGGGTTACGCGGCGATGCTGGAGCTGCTGAAGTTGAGGGTGCGTCCGACAGCGGTTGTGGCCTCCAACGATCTCACGGCCATCGGCATCATGGGGGCGCTCTTCGCGGCCGGCCTGCGCGTTCCGCAAGATGTGTCGGTGGTGGGCTTCGACGACATCGCTCTCAGCAGCTTCATGCCGCCGCCGCTGACTACCATTCGCGTATCGCGTGCCGAGATCGCCGGGTTTGCGTTCAGCTCGCTGTATGCCGCCAGCCATCACGGAGAAAGTCAGGGCGTTAAACACGTTGTGCGTGCGCAATTGGTTATTCGCCAGTCGACCGCAGCGGTCAACCCTTCGGCTTAACGATACCCTCTCCCTCGCGGATGGTGATGATCTGGTTGGCCTTGACCTGCGGGAAGCGTTCGAGCTTCTGCGTCGTGGGCCACTTTACTTCGATCCAGTCTGCTTTTTCGGCCTTCCCCAGGCCGAAGTGAAGGCGCAAATCCCCCTGGGACATGACACTGTCGCCGCTGTGGACTTCATCCATCTGGGCATGCTTTCCCGTGATCACGCGCACGCGAGCGCCAATCGCGGTGCGGTTGCAGTGGACGCCGATGAGCTTGATCTTGATCCAGTTTTGCTTGTTGCCGCCGTCGTTCCGAAGCAGTGAGGGCGGCTCGTTCATATTCAAAACCAAGACATCCACGCTGCCGTCGTTGTTGTAGTCTCCGAACGCGGCGCCACGACTGGAAAAGCGCTCGCTGATGCCAGGGCCCATTTCTGAGGATACGTCGGCAAACTTTCCGTTGCCGAGGTTGCGGTAAACGAGCCGCGGATTCTTGAAGGTCTGGCCGAAATTGTAGCTGTCGATCTCCGGATATACGTGGCCGTTGACCTGGAGGATGTCTGGCCATCCGTCATTGTCGTAGTCGACAAAGCCGCAGCCCCAGGCGACGTAGCGATTGTTGACTCCGATGCCGGCGGGAAAGGTGACGTCGCTAAAAGTGCCGTCTCCGTTGTTGTGGTAGAGGTTGCAGGTATCGTCGGCGAAGTTGGTCTTGAAGATATCGAACCATCCGTCACAGTCATAGTCTGCAACGGCAACGCCCATCCCGGCTTGCTCGTGCCCGTTTTCGCTGTAGGCGCAACCGGACATGACTGCGGTATCGGTGAATGTGCCGTCGTGATTATTTTTGAAGAGGATGCTGGGCTGAGAGTCGACGGCGACGTAGATGTCCGGCCAGCCATCGTTATCGAAGTCATAGGACACCGCGGTGATTGCGTACCGCGGCCCGGTTTTCAAAATTCCCGCTTTCTCAGAAACGTCGGTAAATGTGCCGTCACCGTTGTTGTGAAAGAGGATGTTCTCGCCGGCCGGTAGACCGCGTGGGCCGCACAAGACCGGAACGCCTTTCCACTGACAGTTCAACCCGCTATTGGGGGCAGGCAGTTTTGCTGGATCGAGCTTGAGATAGTTACAAATAAAGAGATCGAGGTGGCCGTCGCGATCGTAGTCGAGAAAGCTACAGCCGGAGCCCCAGCGAACTTGCGGCTGATAGAGCCCGGACTTATGGGTCACATCGGTAAAGGTGCCGTCGCCGTTGTTGCGAAAAAGGATGTTGTGGCCCCAGAAACAGCAGAACAGGTCGTCCCAGCCGTCGTTGTTGTAATCGCCGACGCAAACGCCAGTCTGCCATCCGGTTCGGCCCAATCCCGATTTTTCCGTGACATCGGTAAAGGTGCCGTCTCGATTATTTTTGTATAGATGCGAGGTGGGAGCCTTTCCGGCAGGCCACTGCGCATCGAGCCGATCTCCGTTGGTGAGGTAGATGTCGAGCCAGCCATCGTGGTCGTAGTCGAAGAAGGCCAGGCCGCTGCCCTTCGCTTCGATGATGGAGCGCTTGTGGTCGACGCCACCCCACACGTTGGGGATGGTCAGGCCTGCTTTTTGCGCCACGTCGACGTATTGGACCGGCGAGGTTGCCGCCTCCACAAGGGAAGGGTCTTTCCATCTCCAGAGGGGAATGGTGAGAGCCTCAGTGAGTGCACTACCGAGCGTGAAGAGCGATGAGCCGAGGAAGCGGCGTCGTGGAAAGTTCATAACCTGCGCTGATTATAGAGTGGGGCTTCGCAGGTCCCGGTTGAATCTACTGAAGCGTTTCCAGCGCCTGCCTGGCGCTTGCGTTTTGCGGTTGCAAGGCGAGCAGTTGCTGCAAGACTTCTCTTGCGTCCTGCTTGTCGCTACGCATGGCGTATAGACGGGCGAGGTTGAGATAAGACTGGTCAAAGTTCGGAGCAACGCGGATGCAAGTCTTAAATTGCTCCTCCGCTTTCGCGTACGCCTGCCCGCGCACATAAAGGACTCCGAGGTTGTTCAACGCTTCGGGGTAATCAGGACGCAGTTCCACCGCCCGTTGCAGATAATCGGCTGCCTGCTGCATCTGACCTCGCTGGGCATATAACATCCCGAGGTTGTAATTGATTTCAGGGTCGGCAGGTTCAATCGCGAGCGCCTTATCCAGGAACTCCTGCGCCTGGGCAAACGACCTCTGCCGGCGATAAATGTTTCCCAGATTCACGAGGGCGGTGGCATAGCCAGGCCTCTGCTCCAACGAATGCTGGAAGTTTTTGATCGCCTCCTCAGCGTTACCCTCCTGGGCGGCAATCATCCCGAGATTGTTCCACGCCTCGGGATAATTCGGGCGCAGCTTTACCGTTTGCTGCAGATACTCGCGAGCCTGCGCAAAATCGTTTCTCTTCAGGCTGAGTGTGCCCAGGTTGTAATAGCCCTCGGCATCGTCCGGCTTGGCGGCGACCACTTGCCGGAAAGACTCGGCCGCCTGATCGAGATAACCGTGCTGGAAAAGGGCGACACCATAGGTGAAGTCATTGCGTTGGAACGTAGCCTGGTGTAGCTCTCCACGCAAAGGAAGGGCTTTGCGCATGCGATCTGCTGCCGTGGCCGGGGCGGCGGCTACATCCTCCAGCACCCGCCCGGGTTCAACGGTCCCCTGATACACCCTGACGATCATGCCCTCGCGGTCGAGCAGAAAGGAGGCGGGGATCGGCAAATCTCTGCGGCGGTCAAATAGGTAACGGTAAATGATGTTATATACGCCGCCCACATCTTCTGTAGCGAAAAGAACCGGGAAGGAGAGGGCTTGCTGCCTGGCGAACGATTGCGCTTTTTGAAGATCGACCGCGGGGTCAAGATTTATGGCTATGACCTGCAGCTGGCGTGGGTGATTTAGCAGCTTCAGCTGGTCTCTACAGAGCGGGGCAGTCGTTGCCCAGAAGTTGAGCAGTACGAAGCCGCCACGGAAGCTTTTGAGGTTGCGCACGTTGCCTGCGAGGTCGGGAAGAGCAAATTCCGGCGCCTTCAAGGGTTCAAGCAACCAGGTCTCGACCCGCGAAGGTAGCGATTCGGGCTTGACCTCCGGCCCCGCTTTCTCCCAGGCTTGCCGGCCGAAAGGCTTGGCTACGAAGGCAGCCAAACCCTCCTCAATGGAAATCTGGTGGTTTACAGGGAGCCCCGAATATTCCTGCGTAAGCCCGCTGGGCCAGCGGATAGTAGCCCGCACCGGGGCCTCCCCCTTGCCCAAACCAAAGAACACCTCCTTGGAATGCTGGGCAAGAAATCCGGACCCCGCTTGCAAATACCTGGTCTGGCGTTCGATCGTGATCGCCGCGCCGATCGCATCCCGGTTGCTTTTCGTCCCGCGTAAACGGAAGGCAATCGACGAGCCAAGGGTCTTTGCCGCGTTGTGCAAGATGCGCAACTGGGGCGCGTTGCGATTCTTGAGGATCACCTCCAACCGCCCGTCATGATCCATATCGGCGAGCACAAACGAACGGCTGTCTTCGAGAAAGTCCAAACCCACTGCGCCCGAAACCTGGGTGAAAGTACCATCGCGATTGTTGGCGAACATCACATTCCGTTCGTACCCGTTCCAGGAGCGGTCGGAGCGAATCAGCTCATTCAGCGCATTCCATCCGTGCTCATAGGCCGCGGTGGGCGTCGCGTCTTCGGGGGACCTGCCGACCACCTGGCGCCAGAAGAAGCTGGCCAGGTCGTCCGGCTCAAGCGCGGAGATATACCCGTTGGCGACATAAAGGTCGGGATAGCCATCATGGTCGAAATCCCAAAAATCCGACGACCACGACCAGCGGCCCATCTCGACCCCAGCCTTGCGCGCAACATTCTCAAAGCTCCCATCGCCCTGGTTGCGATAGAGCGCATTGCCGCGCGCATGCTGTTGGTAAAGGGCGCGGATCGCAGGCGGAGCCTTGGCCTGGAATCGTTCCTGCTGCGCCACCCTTTGCCCCGCCGAGGACCACATGTTGGCGGCGTAGAGATCCTGTTTGCCATCGTTATCGATGTCTGCCCAGGTGGCGCTCATCCCAGCGCCAGGGTCATTCACGTGCGCCTCGTTCGAGACGGCGCGGAATGTGCCATCACCGTTGTTGCGATATAAATTGGCGCGGCCAAAATCATTCGCCACGTACAGGTCGGGTAGGCCGCTGCCGGCCGCATGCCCCCACGCGCAAGCGAAACTGTAGCGGTCATCTTCCACACTCAAACCTGCCGCTTGGGTCCGGTCGACAAAGCTCGCGTTGCCTTCGTTGTGCAACAGGTAGTTCGGCGGCCCATTTCGGGCGTCAAAATAAGGCACGGGATAGTGATACTGATCGAGCCCGAGGTAGTAGCTGTACAAGCAGAAGTAAATGTCGAGCCGGCCATCCCCGTCGTAGTCCGCGATAGCCGCATGCGTGAATGTGCCCAGGGGAGGATGTTCGAATTGGAAGGCATCGCGCTTGAGGGTAAAGGTTCCATCGCCCTGATTGAGAAAGAGCAGCGGTCCACTGCCGCACACAACCAGCAGATCCTGCCGCCCCTTATTCTCGAAGTCGGCAAACAGCGCGCAGGCGGTGTTGTCGAGTACTCCCACGCCCGCTTTTTCGGTTACGTCTTCAAAAGTCCCGTCGCCGCGATTACGGTAGAGGCGGTTGGGCAGGCCGGAAGGCTGGCACACATAAAGATCGTCGAAACCGTCGTTGTCGAAGTCCCCGGCGGCGACTCCGTTGTTGCCGTAGACATCAATCCCGCAAGCCCCATCGAGCACGGTTCGCCAGTAATCGCAGCCATGAAGCATTTGCCCGGCGTAGGAAGCGGTATGTCCGAGGGCCTGGGCAGTGACGTCGATGAACATCGGCCCATGGATAGAGGCCAGGGTCTCTTCGCTGGCCTCCCATTTGTGCGCCTTCCAATTGCCCGGAGAGTCACGCGTCCACTCGGTGTGCCAGGAACCCACGCGCTCCTCGCGCTGCGCATCGCTCCGTTGGCTGACGACATCGTAGTGGATTTCCAGGCGAACCGCCGGTGGTTCCCCGGCAAGCTCTTCGATACTGACGATTTCGAATTCCGCAGTTTCCACGCGTGAGACTGGTCCCAACCAGCTCTTGAGTTCCTGAAGAAAGTGGTCACGCCCGGGAATTGTTTTTCTGTCAAATACTCTTTTGATGACATCGATGCCATCTCCAGCACGAATTGTGGTTTCCCGGGCCGAATTGAGGGGGGTAGCTTGAATAGCTGGATCGAGAAAATTCTCGAGCGTCGCGAAACTACGAGCTGGTGCCTTGAATGACTTGCTCCAATCTTGGAGCACTTTTTCGATCTCAAACGCGTAGGTCTCGGTTACGTAGACGTCAGAACCGGGAGCGACCAGGCGGAGAACGTCTTCAAGGGGCGACTTTGCCGGATAGTGGGGGATAAAACGGACATCGGCAGGCGGAGAAGCGTTGGTCTCTTTTCCAGTCATCCCAAACAGAAAGGCCGATCCGTGAAGTGGGGCAGAACGGAGAAGCAGCGGCGCCCATCCCATGGTCTTGAGAAGCGACCGCCGGGAAAGGAAACTGTCTTTGTCTCTCATGAGCCAGCCGGTGCCTGAATGCTAGCACCGGCACGGGATGGCACCCAAATCGGCGGACACAGCCGATATGACGTAACCGGCAGAAAATATTGTCCTTCTTTGACGCAAACACGTGCGGAGGAGGATGCCCGACTCCACCTTATGGTTGACAAAGGTTGCGTGCGAGGACTAGTTTTTTCGATGGTCGATGTAAACGGTTACTTGACTGCCCAGAAATTTCGAGGCAGCTATTCAGAACGAGTCGGTGCCCACAGGGCAGATGACCATGGCGTACTTGGGAGGTATTTCGGATGGGCCACGATCGCAAAACCCTTTCTTCGTTTCAACGCATTAGCCTCATAGCCTTCGCTTTTTGCTCTTTGCTGCTGGTCTCGCACCAGTCTCTGTTCGCCCAGGTGGACGAAGGGTCCATTTCCGGCGCGGTGCAAGATCCCACCGGCGCGGTGATCCCCGGTGCGCAGGTGACCCTGCTGAATACCGATCAGGGCTTGACCTTGACCACCACGACGAACAGCGGCGGCGAATATACCTTCTCGCCGGTGAGAATCGGACACTACTCCGTCTCGGCCACGGCGCCCGGTTTCACGACCACGAACCAGCAAAATCTGCAGGTGACCGTCGGCCTGGCGTTGCAGGTGAACATACAGCTGAAGCCAGGCTCTACCTCGGAGACGGTTCAAGTCACCACCGCACCAGCCCAGCTTCAAACCTCAGGAGTCCTCGGTCGGGCAAACCGTTGACGGCCGGACCATCAATAACTTGCCCCTGAACGGGCGCAACTTTACTTTCCTCGCCCAGTTGGGCGCGGGCGTGAACACGCCGCAGGCGGACACCCGTGGCAACGCGGCCTCCGGCGCTTTTACCGCGAATGGTCTGAAGCCGGCGCAGAACAACTACTTGCTGGATGGTATCGATAACAACTCCAACGCCGTCGACTTTCTGAACGGCACGAACTTTGTCGTACTTCCTCCCGCTCGATGCGATCGCAGGAATTCAAAGTCCAGACTGGGGACTTTAGCGCCGAGCTTGGCCGAGCTGCCGGAGCTGTTCTGAACGCCACGATCAAGTCGGGCACCAACAGCATCCACGGCGCCGCCTGGGAATTTTTCCGCAATGACGTCCTCGACGCGGCGGATTGGTTTGAAGACAACAACCACATCAACAAGGGCGAGTTGCGGCAGAATCAGTTCGGAGCTGCGATTGGCGGTCCGGTCATCAAGAACAAGATCTTCTTTTTCGGTGACTATGAGGGTCTTGCGCCGGGTCCAAGGCAATACCCAGTCCGGCATCACCGTGCCCACCGTGGCGGAACGAAACAGCGGATTCACCAACCTTGCCGACCTCATCACCGGGCAGGGCACGAGTTCCAGAGCCCGATGCTCTGGGACGGCAAATACCGCTGGGAACCGTTCTGGATCCCGCAACCACGCGTTCCGTCGCAGCGGGAGCCATCGATCCCGTGTCCGGCATCGACAAATTCCTCAGCCAACACCGTCTACGTGCGCGATCCCTTTGGCACTTGCCCAGCCTCGACCACCAACTTTACCCTCGCCGCCTGCGGCCTGAATCAGCTTCCCGCTGGCCGGTTGGATCCCAATGCGATCAAGCTGCTGAATCTGTATCCCCTGCCGACTTCCGGGGGCCCCACTTCGAACTACGGATCAAGCCCAGCGCTCTTTGAGCATCGCAATGCTTTCGACGTGCGGGTCGACCTCGACTTCACCCAAAGCGACCAGATCTTCTCCCGCTTCAGCTGGGTCGATGACCCGAATTTTATCCCCGGCCCCTTTACCGGCGTCGCGGATGGCGGCGGGTTTCAATACGGGCGATCAGAGCTGCGAAATCCTATCAGTCCGCCTCTGCCTGGACCCACGTCTTTTCCCCGAGCATGATCAACGTGGCGCGGGTAGGGGTGAACCACCTTCTCACCTCACGCTACGGCCCGGCGGGCAACCCAAACCGGCATCCCTGCCCAATACGGAATTCAGGGCATCCCGCAGACGACGGAAAACGGCGGCCTGCCGCAAATCACATTTCAGCGGCCTGTCCACCCTGGGCAGCAATGCTTATCTGCCGTCGAACGAGGTCAGCGATACGCTTCAGATCACGGATGACTTCACCAAGACCTACGGCCAGCACGCCTTCAAGATGGGCATCGAGTTTCAGAACGTGAAGTTCTCGACCTTGCAGCCTGCCTACTCTCGCGGCAATTTCGACTACGGCAACAACAGCAGTTCCGTCACCTTCACCGATATCCCGAACGTAGGCGGAGGCGCCACCGGACGCGCACAATTCCTGCTGACTCCAGATTGCGACGACGGTAGCCAATGGAGTTAGCTATGTGGGCGGCGCCGACCAGGTGCAGGCTTCCAACATCAACAAGACCTACGACGAAAAGAAGTATTTCGCGGCTTACTTCCAGGATGACTGGAAAATAACCTCCCAAACTGACCCTTAACCTCGGCTTGCGTTATGACTGGTTCGGTCCGATTCTCGAGACCAATGGCGGCCAAGCCAACTTCATTCCGGGTGCCGGATCCGTTTTCGGGTCCCGACGTTCTTGCTCCCGGCAACCGGCAAGGACAATCGGCAATTGTCTTCGACGGCTAATAATCCGGCGTTGAATGGCAACGGTTTTCTCGATCTGTTGGCGAAAGATGGCATCGCGCTTCAGGAAACCAACAAATACGGGCAGGGTTGGTGCAGACGCAAAAGACCAATTTCTCGCCCCGTATAGGCTTTGCCTATCAGGCCAACGACAAGTTAGTGGCGCGGGCCGGCTTTGGCCTCTTTTACAACACCTTCGACAACCAGGGCTATGGGCCGAATATCGGCGAGAATTATCCGTTTGTGTTTAACTTCAACTTCCAGCAGCAGAACCTTGGCATTCCCAGCGTCTCGCCCATCAGCACCGGAACCCCCTGGTCCGGCTGCGCCACCGCGGGTCCAGGCGGGACGGCAACCCTCAGTTCCGGTTTCTCCTGCATTGCCTTTTCGCCTCTGGCTGTGAACGCTCAGTCGATCGGGCTGCAGGGACTGCAGTTCAATTACAAAACCCCGGTCACTATAAGCTCCAACCTTACCGTTTCCAATACGCACTGACACGGACATTGTCCGCGCAGGTCGCGTATGTGTTTACCCGGGCCAACCATGTTCAAGTAGGCGTCGGCGCCAATAACGTCACCAGCTTGCTGCCCGCGGGCGCTAGTACCCAAAAGGCGGTTGCGTTTCCGGATTTCGGTCATGGTTCGAGCTACAACGCAACCGTAGGATCCAGCAACTACAATGCTTTGCAGACCAAGCTTGAAAAGCAGTACGACAATGGTCTGCAATTCCTGGCAACCTACACCTGGTCAAAGACGCTGGGCGATGCCAATGATTTGCTGAATGGCGGCAGTCTGCAGGGCTATCGCGCGCCGCAAGTGCCTGGGTACGGTCCCGCATTTGATTACGGCCCGGCCTCTTACGATATTCGCAATGTGTTCCATCTCAGCGGCGGCTACGAGTTGCCATTCGGCAAGGGGAAGAAATACTTTGCCAATGCAAACACAGTCGAGAATGCGTTGGTTGGCGGCTGGAGCGGCAATGTGATCAGCAGCCTGCAGGGCGGGCAGCCAGTTACCTACTCTTGCCCGACGGCAACGACCTCCGGAACGAACTGTTATGATCTGAAGGTTCCGGGACAAAGTCAGAAGCTTGGATTCCATACCGATGGAAATGGGAAGCTGAATTGGATTGGAAATCCCGCGGCCTTCCAGCAACCTTGCCCGCTGGGGGCGGCCACAACTCCCGGGTGCATACCCACGACCCAGTACTTGGGCGGCAGCCAGGGTACGTCGGTCGGACCGGGCCTCGCCAGGTTCGATTTTTCGGCGTTCAAGGCCATTCCGATCAACGAGCGTTTTTCCATGCAGTTCCGAGCTGAGTTCTTTAACATCCTCAATCATCCGACGTTCAACGCGCCTAACTTCGGCGGCAACGGCGTGATTGCGATTTCGAACTCGGGGAACTTCACCAGCAGCAACTTCGGCGAAATTGGCTCGACTCGTCTTGCCCCCTACGATCCGAGGCAGATCCAATTTGGCCTGAAGCTGTATTACTAAGCTAAGATGAAAACGCCCCGGAAAAGCGCCCTCTGGGTGCTGGTTCCGGGGTGTTTTCTTTATAGGGCTTAGTGATCGGGAGTGGAGTGTGAGCAAGAGGGCTCGGTTTCGACTGGAAATTCTTTCCTTTCTACTCCTCTGCACTCGCTTTTCGACCGGCCAGACTTTGGATCAGCAGTTTCAATCAGCCTTGGCCGCGTACAATGCCGGGCACCTCGTCCAAGCCGCTACTCAGCTTGAACAGCTTTTATCCCGCGCACCCAATCTCTTCGAAGCACACGAGCTATTAGGCGTGGTCTACGCCTCCGAGTCTCAACCAGACAAAGCCATCCAACAACTTCAGGCAGCAGTCCGTTTGAACCCCGGGGATTTTGAGGCGAACCATAATCTGGGCGAGCTTTACATCCAAGCGGGAAAGGTCGCCGGAGCGACACCTTTTCTCGAACAGGCGCAGCGCGTCAATCCGTCGTCCTACGACAATGGATACGATTTGGCCCTGGCTTACTCGCTGACCGCCCAACGTGGGCAAGCAAGGCAGTTGGTGCAGACCCTGCTGCAGCAAAAGAACAGCGCTGAGCTGCATAACCTGCTGGGGCAGATCGAAGAAAAAGATGGAAATTACCTGGCTGCGGAGAACGAGTTCTCCGTTGCCGCTCACATGGATCCAAGTGAGGGTAACCTCTTTGATTGGGGAAGCGAACTGCTAGTCCACCGGACCTACGCACCCGCAATCGAGGTTTTCGAGCGAGCCACCCAGCATTACCCGAATTCGCCCCGGTTGATGATGGCGCTGGGGATGGCCCTCTCTGCGCAGGGTAAGTATGAGGAGTCGATCCAGCCTCTGCTCAAGGCGGTCGACCTCGATCCTGCCGATCCCCGGTGTTACCGGTTTCTCTCGCACGCCTACGATGTTTCTCCCAATCCCTCGCCCGAGGTCGTGCAGAGATTTCGCCGGTATGCCGAGACTTCAGCCTAACAACGCCATGGCTCAGTTCTACTACGCGCTGAGTTTGTTGAAGGGGAAAACCCCGGAGGCGTCCAGCCCGGAGTTTACGCAGGTGGAATCGCTGCTGAGGAAATCCATCGCGCTGGATGGATCCTCAGCCGAAGCACATTTTCGCCTGGGCAATCTTTACGCCGATCAGCATGACGACGCCAAGGCGTTTCCGGAGTATCAGCGCGCCGTAGAACTGAACCCGAATCTGCCTGACGTCCACTACCGGCTCGGCCAGCACTATGTTCATGCCGGGAAGAAGGATCTGGCGCAGAAGGAATTCGCAGACTACCAGCGCCTTCGGGCACAGTATTTGGCGCAACTCGACAAGGAGGGGAACGAGGTGCAGCAATTTGTCAGTGCCGCGAAGGCCGCTCCTCCGACCAAACCATGAGCGACCTGGCCAATCAGATAGGCTGCAATCGGCGTGACTTTTTGCGGAGCGCGGCCGGCATCGCTCTGGGAACCTCGCTCTTGAGCGCCAGTCCGCTGGTGCGCGGCGCGGCGGCGGTCGGCAAACGCAAGATTATCGTCATCACGTTTGGCGGAGGCGCGCGTGATCAGGAGACTTTTGCGCCCGAAGGGCAGGAGAACATCCCCAACCTGCTGAACGAACTCGCGCCGCAATCAAGCTTTTTTACCCACGTGGTGAATCAAGGCATCCTGGGTCACTACGTGGCGACCGCGAGCCTGGCAACCGGTGTCTACGAAACCCTGAATAACTTTTCCGCCGTGCCGCCCCAACATCCGACCGTGTTCGAGTATTTCCGCAAAGACCTGCATCGGCCCGTTTCGGATGCGTGGGTGGTGGCTCCCAGTAACGGTTTCAATCGGATTGGGGAAAGCGACTACCGCTCCTATGGTCCAGGCATGGGGGCGCAGGTGGTCCTGCCCAAGCATCTGCTGGCTGCGGCGGGGAGCGGCGCCGATTACGGGCATTTGTTGCGTGACAACTACGAGACTCCTCTGTACACACCTCCCTTGGCAGGTGGCGAGTTTGAATTGCAGCAGCTGGAAATGGTCCTTAAGCTTTCGGTGGAGGACTTCAAGGCCCATGCTCGCACGCTCTCCAGCCCCGATGAGCTGTCGGTGTATATCGCGCAGCGGCTGATGCGCCAGGAGGCGCCGAGCCTGCTTTGGATCACCATGCACGATATGGATATTGCGCACTCCGGCGCGTACTCGCTCTACGTCGACGCCATCCGGCGGACGGACCGCCTTTGCGCTGAACTTTGGAAGGCAGTGCAAAGCGAGCCGGAGTACGCGGGCAATACGACGCTGATGATCCTGCCGGATTTCGGCCGTGATGGCGATGAAGATGCGGGTGGCAATGGCTTCCAGCATCATCGCACCGGAGATGTAGCTTCCCGGACTACGTGGATGATGGCCCTGGGTGCGGGCGTACGGCAGGGCGTGGTCTTTGACCGTCCGATGCAGTCCATTGATCTGGTCCCCACGCTGGGAGCCATGATGGGATTTTCGGCTTCCTTGTCTCAAGGCAAGCTGATTCAAGAATTGGTTTAGCGGCATGCTTCCACGCGATCTCAAAGCGGAGCAGTTTGTGGGGTATCCGCCCCAGGCAAGGGAATTGGTGGTGGCTCATCTGCATGCGCTGCAGCAGCTTCCCCTCAGCTTTTTGCCCAGTTTGCTGCGGGAAGTGATTGACTACGATTTCAAGTTTCCCGCCGAGCGGGTGGGTATCGATAGCGAACTGGCCAACCTCAGTGGGTTTTCTCCGGCGCAAGTCACGGAGTGGTTTCAAGGTTTTTCGCAATTGTCTCTTTCGCCGCAACTGGAACGACTCGATTGGATCAATCAGCCCGGCCAATTTGTCGAGCAGCTGTCGGCCTATTTGTGGACCACGCATCAGCTGGATCAGTTTCGCAAGGCGGCGATTGCGTATGGAGAGCGTTTGCGCGCGGCGGCGCCTCCCGAGGCGATTCCGGTGCGCAGGCTCGGTATTGCTGTCATCGGGCAGGGTGTTGCTTCCTATGACGCCCCGCTGTTTCGCAATCTCCGGCGGCATGGAGTGTATTTTTCGCGAGTGAAGCCCGATGACGGACTGTCACTGTTGCTGAATGCAGCAGTAGCGCGCGCCAAGGCACATCCAGTACCGTATGGCCACTGGTACGTCGACGGTGGAGAGTCGGCGGATCACAGCCCGTTGCTTACTAGCGTGTCGTACCAGGGGTTGGGGCCTGTCCGCGAGGCGTTGCTGCGCAATATCCAGACCGAACTTCAGCGCCCGGGAATGGGGCCGGAACAGCTCCGCACGCATTTGGCGCAGATACTCCCCAGCGATCTTGGCATGGGTAAGGCGAGCGACGAAGTGCTCGGCCGTTTCCAGGTGAGGTTGCTCACCGAGGGTTCCGGAACTCAGATTTTCAGTACCACGTTTGCCCAGTGGACGGCACGCGAGACGTTGCGGCGTGCGCAGCCGCTCACCTTATTGGTGCGCTTTGCACCCAGGCAACGGCAGAAGCCAATGAATGAATTGCTGAGTAGTGGACAAGCCGAGAATGAGCTGGATTTGACTGGTTCCCTGGTCGATGCAGATATGGGGGCTTACTACAACTGGCTCAACCAGCAGCGACTGCCGGGAGCGGAGCAGGCTGCTTTTCTGGTGTGGTTTGAAGGGCACAGCCAGGCGGTGGCTATTGGACCGTCCCTCCCCCGCGGTACGGAGTCAACGACAGTTGCAGATCTGGGTCAGCTAGTGACTTTGGCCCTTGGTTGAGGGTTGGGAAAACAGCAGGTCCCTGGGCTCCGGTCGGGTTGACAAAGGGGAGGGCAGCGTTTCCCCGAAAGGTCCGTAGAACTGCAGGTCCCTCGGCTTCGCTCGGGATGAACAACCGTACCCTGGAACGACCAAGAGCGTTGGAGGGGCTTCGCCCTGGGCTTCGCCCGTCTTTTTCGGACGTTAGCTGGTGCGAACATGGGGCACCCGTCCAGTGCGCGGTGGTCCGTACTGTTCATTGCTCCCTTATCTTGCCCCGCGGGGGCAAGTCAAAGCGCTCGGAATGACAAGGGAAGAGCGGCGTTTCCATTTGGGATCGGTTATTGGGATGGAGAGATGACAAAGGGGAGGGCAGCGTTTCCCCGAAAGATCCGTAGAACTGCAGGTCCCTCGGCTTCGCTCCTAATGAACAACCGTAACCTGGGCCGAGCAAAAGCGTTTGATGGGCTTCGCCCGTCTTTTTCGGCCCACGTTAGCTGGTGCGAACATGGGGCACCCGTCCAGTGCGCGGCGGCCGGTACTGTTCATTGCCCCCTAATTTGCCGCAGGCAAGTCGGCTCCTCGGGATGACAAGGAGAGGGTGGCGTTTCCATTGGGGATTGGTTATTGGGATGGAGAGACGACAAAGGGGAGGGCAGCGTTTCCCCGAAAGGTCCGTAGCACTGCAGGTCCCTCGGCTCGGGATGACAAGGAGGGGGCGGCGCTTCCATTGGGGATCGGTTATTGGGATTGAGAGATGACACTGGAGAGGATGGTGCTCGCATTGCGCATTGGTCGAAGGTAGAAGGATCAGCTGTTCTGTCAATCCTGTGAAGCCAATACCCAGTGAAACGCCACCCTCCCTTTGTCATCCGAGCGCAGTCGAGGGATCTGCAGTGCAGCGGATCTTTCGTGGAAACGCCGCCTACTTCACACGAACTGTAGGTTCCACCGACAGGCCCGGTCGCAGCAGGCGGTCCTTGTCTTCGTTCCGGTCAGTGAGGTCGATGCGCACAGGGATCCGCTGCACTACCTTCACATAGTTACCGGTCGCGTTCTCCGGCGGAAACAGGCTCAACACCGATCCCGTCGCTCCCCCGATCTGGGTCACCGTTCCATCGTAGTCACGCCCATACGCGTCCACGTGGATCTTGACATGCTGCCCCGGACGCATCAGCCGCAATTGCGTCTCCTTGAAGTTCGCGGTGATCCAGATGTCGTCCAGCGAAACCAGGGTCATCAAGTTCTGCCCCACACTGACGTTCTGCGCCACCTCCAGGCTCTTCTTGGTGATGATGCCGTTGGCAGGAGCAACAATCCGGGTGTAGCTCAGGTTCAACTTGGCTTGCGCGAGCGCGGCGCGCGATTGCTCCACCTGCGCTGCCGCCTGGTCCGCCTTCGCTTTCTGAATCTTTACCTGGTCTCCCGCCGTTTGCGCTGTCCTCAACTCAGCTTGCGACTGCACGACCCGGTCCCGTGCGATACGCACCCCATCCTCGGCGGCTATCTCGTTGGCCTTGGCTCCAAGTAACGCCGCCTTCGCCGCATCGGCTGTAGCCACCGTCGCGTCAAACTGCTGTTTCGAGATGACGTCCTTTTCCACCAGCGGCGTGTAGCGCTTCAGATCCAGTTGGGCCTTGATGTTGTTCGCTTCCGCCTGCTGCACCTGGGCCTGGGCCGCCTCCAGCTGACGCTGGGTCTGTTGCACGGTGGCATCCGAGGTGCGCACACCGGAGGAGGCCGACTGCAGACTCGAACTGGTGTTGATTCCGATGACGGGCACGTTCACCCTGACCGCTTCGTAATTGGCCTCTGCGCTCTCCAGGCTGGCTTCATCCTGCTGTACCGCCACTTCAAAATCCTTGGGGTCGATTTCGGCGATCAGGGTACCGGCCTGCACAAATTGATTCTGCTCGACATTGACCTTGATGACCTGCCCCGCCACCCGGGCGCTGATCTGTATCAGATGGCCGTCCACCTGGGCGTCGTCCGTGTCTTCGTAATACGTGGAGTGCCACCAGAACAGCAGCGCGCCCACGATAAGGACAGCCACCACGCCGATGATGATGAACCGCCGCTTCCCCTTCTTTCGAGGAGGACTATCAAGGTCCTGATGGTCGTTGTTGTCGGCCTGGGGACCCTCTTCGACGGTAGTTGCACGTCCTGATTCCGGATTCTGTTCCGCCACCGTTACTTTCCTCCCACATAATCCTTGTAATTTGTTTGTGCGATCCCCAGAGCCCGGGCGAGAGATAGTTTCGCCACATTGTGCTGGTAGAGGCTGGCATTGAGCTGATCGTTTGCCTGGGCCAGCGAGGTAAGGGCCTGCGAGACCGCAAGATTGTCGGCAACGCCGGCCGCGTACCGCTGCTGCGCTTCGCTCAACGCCTCAGTTGCCAATTCTACGTTGCTCTGGGCGACGGAAACCTGCTTCGCCGCTGCCTGAATGTCCAGGATACTGTCGCGAACGTCGGCCCCGATCTGCCCCTGCAGGTCGTTCAACTGCGCCTGTTTCTGATCCAGCTGCGCCTGTGCGTCCCGCGCATCGCCGCGCAACTTCGCCTCTTCAAACACCGGCACGCTGGCTGTACCCGTAACGTCGAAAGTGCCATGGGAGTGGCCCAAGGTCGGCCCAATCACCCCATAATCTCCAGCGAAAGAAATCGTGGGGTAGCGTTCCGCCGTGGCCGCCTTGCGCGTAGCCTGAGCGCCCGCCACCTGCTGCTGCAAAGCGACCAAGTCCCGCCGGTGCGCCAATCCCTGGGCCACAGCCGCATTCGGATCCACATTGTCAAGCGCCTTGAACGGCAGCAGGTCGCTCAACTCGTAGCTTTGTTCCAAGGGCAGCCCGATGGCGCGCGCCAAAGCGATTTTGTCTTTCTGGTATTGGTTCTGGTTTGAAATCAGGATCTGTTGCTGCGTTTGGTAATCCACGCGGGCGCGCAGCTCGTCCAAGAGCGGGGCGGTGCCGGCCTGGTGGTTCGAGACCGCCTGGTCCAGGGACACCTTAGAGCTGTTTACCTGTGCCTGGGCGGATTGAACTCGCGATGCATCGGCGATGCAAAGCAGATACGCATTGCCCACCGTCAGTACCACCAGGTCTTTCGCATCCTCGATCGAAAGCTTCGAACCGGCAAAATTATGTTTGGAAGCCAGGTAATTCTGAAAGGACGACAGATTCAACAGCGACCATTGCACCGATCCCCGAATGTCGGTGTATCCATAAGGACCAATGACGGCAGGGAAGCCAGGAATCTTGAGACCCTCAGCCTGCAGGTTCGTCTGCTGGTCAGCCTCTTTGGCGGAAGCGGTGATGGTGGGCAGCAGAGCCTGCAATTGCTGCAGCCGCTGCGCGCCAGCCAAACTGGAGTTGGTCCCGGAAAGAACCAGCCCGAGATTGTATTGCAGGCCCATGCGGATCGCCTGGTCGAGGGAGAGGGGAAGTACACCTGGCACCGGAGCCTGCGTGACGAGGCTGCCCTGGTAGGTGCTGCTCGTCACCTGCGCGGGCACCGCAGTGGACTGAGCGGGCGAGGCGGACGGGCTTAAGCTGAGGAACAGCAACAGCGATGCCCACCGCCTGCCCCACAATGCACCCAGCTTTCGTCTCATCCTCTCGTTAACCTCGGCACGCACAGCTATGGCCCCTAAAAAGCGGCAGCATCCATCAGATGCAAAATCGCTTGTCAGTTATTCAAAAAGTAAAATACCGGCGATCGGAACGAACCGCTTAGAAGTGACCACCAGGGATGACCACCGATTCTGACAACTTGTTCGCGGGTTCAGGCCGGCAAAAGGGCAGTTTGCGCACTCATCAGGCAAGTCGCCAATGAGCACAGCGCCTGGCGATAAGCGGTGCCCACCTGGTCTCGCCGCCATGCCTGGGCGCCGCTGGCCCCACTCTGGCGAAGGCTTTCTGCCGTCTGTTCGCCATCCTGTCCAGCGACGGCGCGAAGTACGAAAATCGCTCGCAGCGCTGGCGCCAGCCGGCCTAGCCATTCCCGCATGCCCGCCCCAGAAACCATGGCGCCGATCTGCTCCCCGGTTAACGCCTCGCCGCCGAGATCCGTGTCGATGCAGGCGGAGTCGGCCAGCTCGGTTGTGGGCACAGCAAACGCTTCAGGGTAGAGCCCCGCCATGCGTTGCACGGCCGTGTTCACCAGCAGTGTCCGTGCCTCGTCGTAGGCCTGCGCTCCCTGGGAGCAAGGATCGGTCTCCACTTTGGCCACACTTTGTTCCACCAGGGAGACTGCCTCCTGTTCGTCGCCCAGCATCAGGGCCGCAATCTGAAAAAGGTGCAAAGCCGTATCCTCGGCCATCAATTGGCCGGCCGCAATTGCCTCGCTACAATCCCGATCCGTCATACGCCTCTCCTTGAGACACAACTCCGTCATCCTCCATCCTCCCGCAACCCCTTGGCGGGCGTCAAATCTTCTCCACCTCACCGCAAACTTCGGGCATAATTGTGGCTTTCATCCTCACTTCGTCGCCCTCCACGTTTAGTAAGGTAGACACAATGGGTACTTCGGTAAGCCGCTCTCCGCATGTAGACAATACCGGCAAAGATCAGCAAAGCCTCTTCATCGGTCGCGACGAGTCATGGCTGAGTTTCAACCGCCGTGTGCTCGAAGAGGCGCAGGATCCTGAGAATCCATTGCTGGAGCGAGTCAAGTTTCTTGCCATTACGGCCAGCAATCTGGATGAGTTTGTCGAGATTCGCGTAGCCGGCATCATGCAGCGCATTGAAGACGGGTATACGGAACCGGGCTTTGATGGCCTCACGCCGCGGCAGACGCTGGATATCATGGTCGCCGATATGCACAAATTCGTCCGCGATCAATACCGCTGCTGGACGGAAAGCCTTCGCCCGGCGCTCTATGAAAATGGAGTGCGAGTGCTGGAGTGGGGCGATATGGACGAGGCGGCCCGGGCCCATGCCCTGCTGTACTACCAGCGCGAAGTCGATCCGCTCTTGACCCCGATCACCATCGATCCAGCGCATCCTTTTCCCCGGGTGCTGAACAAGGCTCTCTGCCTGGCCTTGCTGTTGCGGCGCAAACGCAAGGGTTCAACCGGGGCATTGTTGGGCGTGCTTACCGTGCCCCGGGCGCTTCCCCGCCTGGTGTCCGTGCCCTCCAGCTCTGGAACGCATGACTTCGTCTTTCTTGCTGATCTCATCGAGCGCAACGCCACCGGCATGTACCGCGGCTACGAGATTCTTTCGACCGCCGCCTTTCGTGTCACCCGCAACAGCAACCTTTATTTTCAGGAAGAGGAATCGCGGAGTTTGCTGGATAGTGTGCGTTCAGAGCTGCACAATCGCCGAAAAGGGGATGCGGTGCGGCTGGAAATTGAAGAAGGCGCGGATTCCGAGGTGGTGGATCGCCTGCGCATGAATTTCGAACTTGAAGATTCGCAGGTGTTTCCCACGGATGGCCCGGTCAACCTGTCGCGGCTGATGAATCTGTACAGCGACACGCCGCGCCCGGACCTCAAATTCAAAGACTTTCTGCCCCGGGAATTGCGCTTGCAGCGGCGTTCGGAAGATCTCTTCGACGAGCTGCGGCATCACGACCTGATGCTGCATCACCCCTTCGATTCTTATGATGGCGTGGTCAACTTTATCCAGTTAGGGGCGCAGGATCCGCGGGTTGTCTCTATGAAGCAGACGCTTTACCGCACCAGTTCCGACTCTCCGATGTTCCATGCGCTCACCGAAGCAGCCCAGACGAAAGAAGTGACCGTGGTGGTGGAACTGATGGCCCGCTTTGATGAGGCATCGAACATTCGTTGGGCGCGCAACCTGGAAGACGCTGGGGTGCAGGTGTTCCACGGCATCGTGGGTCTCAAAACCCACTGTAAGCTCGCTCTGCTCATACGCCGCGATCCGGATGGGGTGACCCGTCGTTATGCGCACCTAGGCACCGGCAACTACAACCCAAACACCGCTCGCTTTTACACGGATATTAGCCTGCTGACGGCAGATCCGGAGATTACGGCCAGCGTTCACAGTGTTTTTAATTACCTCACTGCGCACTCTGAATCCGACGACTATGCCCCGCTATTGGTGGCGCCCTTGACGCTGGCGGAGAGCACGATTCGCATGATTCATCGCGAAGCGGAACATGCCTCGGCTGGGCGCCCGGCCCGCATTATTGCCAAGATGAATTCGCTGCTGGAACAGGCGGTGATTGAAGCTCTTTACGAGGCGTCGAAGGCCGGGGTGCAGATCGACCTGATTGTGCGCGGCATTTGTTCTCTTCGTCCCGGGATTGGCGGGGTCAGCGAAAATATTCGGGTGCGCTCGGTGGTCGGGCGTTTCCTCGAGCATAGCCGCATCTTTTATTTCGCCAACGGGGGCGAGGAGGAACTGTACTGCGGCAGCGCCGACTGGATGCCGCGCAATCTGTTTGAGCGGTGCGAGGTTGTCTTTCCGATTCGGGATGCTCAGATTCGCAATCGTATTCGTAACGAGATATTGGCTGCGTATCTGGCCGACACGGCGAAGTCGCGCATGGCTACGGGTAGCGGCAGTTATCCTCGGGCGCGTGCGCCCGAAGGAAAGCGTTTTAGCGCGCAAGACTTTTTGATCAGGGTAGCCGAAGGACGGGACAGCATCGACAGCATTCCCGAGCCGGCGATGCTCCCGGAGATTCAAGTTGCCGCGAAGCCTGCCAAGCCTCAGCGGCGCAGAGTATCCCGCAAACAACCCGAGCCCGCCGCTTCGTAAGCCTGGCTTCGCTTCGGCTGACGGGATGACAAAGGGAAGGGCTGCGGAGTCTGTGCGAGAATCGGCCTACGGGACTAAACCGGACTCGACGGGTGCCCCATGTTCGCACCAGCGTACGTGGGCCGAGAAAGCCGGGCGAAGCCCATCAAACGCTTCCAGGCCTTTAGTGAAAGCATTCGAAGAATTCATATTCGGCCCACGTACGCTGGTGCGAACATGGGGCACCCGTCGAGTCTGGTTTAGTCCCGTGGTGTTGATTCCGGCGTAAACTAAGGTTTGGCCCGGCGCCTATACAACCTCGCGACTTGGTGGCACCTGCTTAGCCTGGATGCGCCGACTGTAGCCGCGCTCTGGGCGTGGTTCTTTGCGCGGGCCATGCGGCTCCACATGCCGGTTTTCCCTGCGCTGTTGCTTGCCCTCGGTACCTGGCTGCTCTACGTCGCTGACCGGATCCTCGATGGACTCCGCCGCAACGAAGGCCTCCGCGAACGCCATTATTTCCACGCCCGCCATCGCCCCGTCTTCCTGACAGCAGCTTCCTTGCTCTTGCTAGTGTTCGCCTGGAGTGTCTTCACCCGCATGCGCCCCGAAGCACTGCGCGACAACCTGTTCATTGGCGTGTTTGCCCTGTTTTATCTGTTTGCCGTTCATCGCCGGGCCGCGCCGAGCCGGCTGCCGAAGGAACTCGCCGTGGCCATCCTTTTCGCCACCGCGACGGCCGTGCCTGCCTGGTCGCGCATCAGTACCGGCAAAGAGCAGCTTGCACCCGCCGTCATCTTCTTCGCCCTGCTTTGCTGGATCAATTGCGTGGGCATCGAGAAATGGGAGGGCGGCACTCCCCACCCCAGCACGCGTTGGGCCAGCCTGCATCTGCGTTCCATCGTAACCATGACTGCGCTGTTATCGATAGTCGCGGCCCTGCTGGCCCCTTCCCGGGGATTAACCGCGGTGTATCTTGCCGCGTTGCTCAGCAGCGGGCTGCTTTTTGCTATTGATACGCGTAGGACACACCTGTCCGCTCTCCACCTGCGCATTGCCGCCGACGCAGCCCTCCTGACCCCCTTGGCCCTATTTCCCTTCGCGCGGTGAGCCGCCGAGTCAATTTCGACCCGGTCGCCCAACCCTATCGCTGGCTGGAATACATGACTTTCGGGCCTTGGCTCCAACGCTGCCGTGGCACTCAGCTTGCTCATCTCGCCAGCCCCAGCAGAGCCCTGCTGCTCGGGGATGGCGACGGCCGCTTCCTCGCCCAGCTTCTGGCAGCCTACCCCGGCCTGACAGCCGACGTGGTCGACTCCAGCGCCGCCATGCTGCGGGTTCTCGGCCGCCGCATCCATCACAAACCCGGCATTCGCCTGCACCATACCGACGTTCTCGAGTGGAGTCCCAGCGGCAGCTACGATCTGATCGTTTCTCATTTCTTTCTCGACTGTTTTTTTGCGCACCAGCTGGACCAGCTCTTCGATCGTGTTCTTCCTCACGCTCTGCCGGGAGCACAATGGGTGGTTTCGGAATTCGCCGTCCCACGCAATGCCATGGCTGCCTATGCCGCACGCGGAATCATTGCCGCACTCTATCGATCGTTCGGCCTTTTGACCGGTCTCCCTGTGCGCGCGCTGCCGGATTACGCCTCCGCTTTGCAGCGTCGCGGCCTCGTGCTTAGCCATGAACACCGCTACCTCGCCGGCCTATTGTGCTCTCAGCTCTGGACCAAAATGAACTAGAATGCCGCATGCCCTCCCTCCGCACATGCCTGACGAGTGCGTCCTTGCTGCTTGCCCTCTCCGCATGGGGAGAAGTGTCAGGGCTGAATTCGCCGAACGACATGCCGCTCTCGCAGCGGGTCGTAGCCTACTGGATCGACGCCAACGTCAACACCGACGCCAAAACACTGGATGCTACGGAGATTCTCGAATATCGCAATCCCTCCGACCAGCCCATCACCACAGTGCCCTTTCACCTGTACCTCAACGCTTTCCGTCCTCAATCCACCTTCTCCAAGGAGTCACATCAGTCCTACTCAAAGGACGCTCAGGGCGCGATTGAAATCAAGAGCATCGCGCTCGAAGGATATGGAGATCTCTCCAAGACCATGCACTTCACTGCGCCCGACGATGGCAATCAGGATGACCACACGGTGATGGAAATCACCCTGCCCCAACCGCTGGCGCCCGGGCAGGCGATTCGCTTCCACATAAGCTTCCAAGACAAATTCCCGCTCTCCGTTGCCAGAAACGGCTACAAGCGGGACTTCCTCATGGGCGCGCAATGGTTTCCCAAGGTTGGCGTGATGTGGCACGGTGCATGGAACTGTCACCAGTACCACGAGTCGACCGAGTTTTTCGCCGACTTCGGCACCTACGACGTCAAGCTTCGGTTGCCCGAGCGCTATGTCGTTGGGGCAACCGGCGTGCAGAGTGGGGAGCAAGCCAACTCCGACGGCACTAAAACCCTCAGCTTTCGCGGCGAGGATATCCACGACTTCGCTTGGGCGGCCTCACCCCACTTTGAAGTCGCCGACGATAATTTCTTCAACAGCCTCGGCCCGGTCAAGGTGCACGCGCTGATCCTCGCGTCCCATGCTGACCACCGTGAGCGCTATTTGTCCATCGTCAAACAGACCCTGCAAAAATACGACGAGTGGTACGGACCCTACCCGTACAAGCAGATCACCTTGATCGACCCTGAGCCGGGCTCGGATGTGGGCGGAATGGAGTATCCCACGCTGATTACGGCAGGAACCCACTGGTGGGAGCCGGCCTGGTTTCACTACCTGACGGACGAGACGGTCGTCCACGAGTTGGGCCATCAGTATTGGTATGGCATGGTCGCAACCAATGAATTCGAAGAGCCCTGGCTTGATGAAGGCATCAACAGCTACACCGAAACCAAGGTCATGGACGCGCTGTTTGGCAAGAATAATTCTTCACTGAATGCGCGCACCGTATACGGCAGCGATGCCAGGCTCGACCGGATCTTTTATCTTATGCATCCCGATGAAGATCCGATCGTGCGCTTCGGGTGGCAATTCGCCAACGCCTCAAGCTATGGCTGCATTGTCTATGCCAAGACCGCATCCGTGCTTCGTACCCTGGAGTCTGTGGTGGGGGAAGCGACCATGCGCCAGGCGCTGCACGTCTACTTTATGCGTTACCGCTTTCAACATCCCACGGGGACTGATTTTCTGAACACTCTCGTCGAGGTCTCCGGCCGCCAGGATCTGCAGCCCTTCTTTTCCCAAGCCATCTATGGCACTGAGATGCTCGACTACTCCGTGGACTCGCTCAACTCCAGCCGTGAGTCCGATCGTTACCACAGCACAGTCATGGTGCGGCGCAAAGGCAGTTTCGTTTTCCCGGTAAAACTCGAAGTCGGCTTCGCCGACGGTTCCAAGGAGCAGACCACCTGGGATGGTCAGGATCGCTGGGCCCGCTGGACCTGGGACAAACCGTCCCGGGCGGTCTATGCCCAAATCAATGCCGACCAAAACGTGCTGTTGGATTTGGATTCGTTCAACGATAGCTATACGCTTCGCCGGGACCGGACCGCTCGCTTGAAACTGACCAATTACTGGGTCTTCGCCCAGCAACTGATGGCGCAATGGCTGTCATTCCTGCTCTGAGGAAAAGATGAAGCGTACCAACCTGCTTGTTCAGGGTTTTAAGCTCGCCCTGCGTAACTGGCCCTGCGTGGTTTGGGCCTATGCCGTGAATTTGATCTTCGGCCTGCTAGCCGGTGTACCGTTTGCCGCGGGAATGGCTTCTTATCTCGACCACAGCCTGGCCGCGCAAAGGATTGCCGGCACCATTGACATCGCCACTCTGGGGGAACTGGGGATACACCTTCGTGACTCCGGCTTTTTCCCGATCGTGGTGCACACTTCTGGCTGGCTCAATCTGCTTCAGCTCCTGCTGCTGTTTGTTCTTTTCGCCGGGAGCACGTTTGTCTTCGTCTCTGCCGAGCCGCCCTGGATTTCGGTGCTGCTGCGGGGCGGAGTGGCCTATTTCTTCCGCTTTGTACGCGCGGCTATCCTCGCCGTATGTTTTGGCGGCGTACTGCTTGCGATTCTGCTCAGCCTGCGTGCGGTGGTCATGGCGCAGGCCGAATCCGCCTATGCCAGTGGCAAGGGCTTGTTTTACTGCAGGCTCTTGAGTGGCGTTGTGGTCCTGGTTGTCGCGCTCCTGGTGCGGCTCTGGTGGGATCTGGTCGAGGTCTACATCGTGCGCAACGCCATGGACGGCGAACGCACGGTACGCCGGGCGCTGGTTCCGGCCTGGCGGCTGCTTTCCCGAAACTTCTTTCGCACCTTCGGCAGCTTCCTTCTAGCAGGCGCGGCTGGGGTGGGTGCCCTTGGCTTGTGCCTCTATGTTTGGCAACAGCTGGTCCCAGCGCGCCAGATATGGCTGGCTTTCCTGTTGGCACAGACTGGGCTCTTTATATTGCTTGCCAGCCGGTTCTGGCAGCGCGGGCTGGAGACTACCCTGGTCATGTCTCTGGACCCGCCTGTTTGCGCTCCGCCGATCGTGGCCGAGGAAGAAATCGTGGCCGTTGTTGAGGCAGAGGCGCCGGCCCTCGGCACCGTCGAAATCCCAGCGGCGCTTCCCGAGCCGACGCTGCGCGACCTGGTGCTGAAGCTGCAGAATGAACCTTGGGCGAATCCGCAGCCCTTGCCCCTTCCCCTCCAGCCCACGTTGACTGAGGGGAAAGATCCCTCGCCGCCCTCGGCTTCGGCGGCGTCGACCTCTTCGCCGCCTGCTTCTTTAATCGACCAGCATGCCACTAAATATCCCTTGGGGGGCGCAAGCGCGACCGGGGATGGTAAAGAGAAGCCCCCCGAGCCCGCACAATAGGTGTCCAAGGCAACCGGGGGGCGCCGGCGTCTCCTCCAATAGGGATGAGCGCCACCGATCCTGACGTATTTCCTCAGCCGGGCCCCGACCCGTCTCCAGACCCCGACCCGACACCTCTTCCCCCGCCGGATCCTGATCCTGGGTTCCCGCTCGATCCTTTGCCAACGCCTGCGCCCGTCTTTTAGGAATGTTACAATCTCGTGAATAGAGATGAACCTTTACATCCTCCGCCACGCGAGCGCCGGCGTACGGCGTGCAAACTCAACACTTGATGCCAAACGACCCCTGGATAAGGAGGGCAAGGAGCAGTGTCTTCTTATCGGCCGCTACTTGAACGCGCTGCGGATTCAATTTGACCTGATTCTTTCCAGCCCTCTCAAGCGGGCCCTGCAGACCGCGTCGCTGGTGGGTACTGAGGTCGCGTACGACAGCAAGATCCAAATCGCCGAAGCAGTTTCTCCCTCGGGGACTATTTCCGGCTTCCAGGCGTTGGTGACTTCGCTTGCGGCACATGACAACGTTTTGGTAGTGGGCCACAATCCGAACTTGCCTGCATTTCTGGGCTCGCTTATCTGCGCCCCGAGATCAGCCAGCATCCGCATGCGGAAAGGCGCCATAGCGCGCGTGGACTGCACCCAACGCCCGGGGCAATTGGTATCCCTGGTGGATCCGCGGGTGCTGCGGCAAATCTACTCCAGCGCAGCAAAAAGCTCGCGGCGGAACACCTCGCGGAAGTAATCGCCTTCTTTGCGCAGGGACCACAGTTCGAGCTCCGCTCCAGTGCGGCCCGGGCTCAGCTCCATCAACACCCGCTTGGGGTACACGCGCATCGTGACCTTGAGTACATCGCTGGCCCGATCCTGGTTGAGCGCCAGCGCCAGGCGTAGGAGCACCACTGCGCGCTGCACGCGCACGAATTCCTCCGGGGGGATGGGTCGCATGGTGCGATCCTCCGGGTCGGGGCGAGACTTGCCCAGGTAGCGCGCAATCGCTGAGGTAATGGCCCTTTGCTGGGGGGTGAATCCGAACATTTCGGAATTGGCAATGATGTATTGCGCATGGCGATGGTGTCCCTGGTAATTCATGAACTTGCCCACGTCGCGCATCATGGCCGCTGCTTCCACCCAAAAGCAATATTCCGGGGGCAGCTCGTGCACCGGCTGCAGGTCGCGGAACAGCTGTAATGCGTGCTGGCGCACAGCATCGGCTTGCCGGGGATCCACACCGTAGCGTTTGCAGGTAGCCAGCACCGCCTGCCAACGGTCCCGCTCAAATTGTTGATGGGCGGTGGTTTTGGCATCCTGCTCGGCCAGCATCTGGTCGAGGATGCCGTCCCGCAAACCCAGTTCGGAGTACACGAACCCGGGCAGAGCGAAATGCTCCAGCAGCGCAGCGTAGACGTGGGCGCCGGCGATCACGATCTCGCTTCTTTTCGGCCCGATGCCGGAAATGCCACTGCGCTGGTCGTTGTCCATCTTGGTCAGCTTGGTGGCCAGGCGGCGCACATTACGCGTTTCCGCCAGCGGCTTGCCTTTGGAGGCGCCATTTTTCCGCATCTGCTGGCTAGCCGCAAACAGCGCCGCTGCCGTTCCCGACGTAGCCACCACCAGCGAAACCCGCAAATCACCCAAGCGCCGTTCCGCCTTGCGCAGCTCCCGGGCGATGAACTGCTTCATTCGGGCCAGTCCCTCCTCGGAGGGGGGATCGCCGGGCAGAAACTCTTTGGTCAATCGAACTGCGCCCAGCGGCAGACTCACGGTTTCCTGGATGCGTTTGCGTACCGACAGGGTGACCTCGCAACTGCCGCCACCGACATCGATCAGCAAGCATCGGCGCTGCGTCCCGGGTTGGCCCATCACCCCCCGGTGAATCAGGCGCGCCTCCTCCAGGCCGGAGATGATCTCCACATCCCAACCGGTTTCGGACTTCACCCACGCCAGGAAAGCCTGCGCATTGCGGGCGTCGCGCAACGCTGAGGTCGCCACGGCCCGTACGCGGTCCGCGCCGTGGAGCTTAGTCGCACGGTAGAAACGCTTGAGCGCCAGCAACGTGCCCGCCATGGCGTCGGGCGAGACGACGCCGGTTTCGAACACACTGGATCCGAGCCGCGTTACTTCGCGGTCCTCGTGAAGTATTTTTAATCGGTGTTGTTGAACGCGCGCAATTTTAAGCCGGCAGGAGTTGGACCCGATATCAATCGCCGCGTACGTCTGCATGATCTGAATGCACCATATAACACTCGCTTACACCTTCGGCTAAACAGCCTTTCATGCTAGGAGGCCAGACGCCTGGCCGCCGGCACGACCGAGCCCGCTCTTTTGCCTTGGCCGGCCATCCATTCTCCGGTGAGCCGGGCGCGCACCGTTTGGGTAATCTTCAATCCCGCGGCAAAATGGTGCTCGACTTCGCGATCGAAGGCCTGTGTCAAACCAGGAGCATCCGCACCCAGGGCTGACTTGGCTTCCTGTGAGAGACATAGCCAATCGTGCCATTCACCGATGGCGTCCTGTATACGCTTGAGCGCGGTGGCCACCTCTTTCCCCCCACCGGCTTCGGCGATATAACGAGCCTTCTTGGTGGCTTTGCGAAAATCGTGCAGGTTTTCCGCATCGAGCACGGGCATTGCGTCGGCGGCGCGGACAAAGGCCTCGAGTGCCACGGTGTCGGCCGGACGCGGGCTCCTGATTCGGCGTTTACGGCCCAAAGCGGTCAGAAACGCGGCTTGCCGTTCCGCCAAACCGCGCTGCTTCTTTCGGATCGCCTTTTGCATTCGCTGGGCCAGGCGCTGACGCTCGTCCTTGAGCCAGGAGTCGAGTTTATCTTCGTCAGCCGTGGGCCCCGGGCTGCTGGTCCAGTCTTTCAATAGCTTGAGGTGCACATCCAGGTCACGTACCGGGCCGGCGGCCCGGCGAAGCTGCTTCAACTGGTGCATCCAGGCTCGGGCCGGCTCTTCCAATCCTGCGCCAGGCTCCTCGCGCAAGCAGGCCTCCAGCATCGCCTGCAGCCGACGTGAGCCAGTACGCAAGCGATGCACCGCGTCGGGCTCTACCCCCTCGCTACAGTGCGCCAAGGCGATGTTGAACGTCTCGGCCGCCGCCGCCAAGTGGGCAGCCGGCCGGCTGGTATCCTGATCTTTAGTCACCACGCGTTTTTGGCCATGTCGAATCACTTTGTTCTTACCCTCGAGGCGCCCCCAGAGACAAGCTTTGACCTTTCTCCGGTAAGAGCCTGGACGTTGCTGCTGCTAGTCTTCGCCGCCGTGCACCTGGCGGCGCTCTTTGCTCCTCCGTTGTTGGATGACGCTGACGCTACCCACGCTAGCGCCGCCCAACACATGGCGCTGAGCGGCGACTGGGTGACCTTGAAGGTGGATGGCATCCGCTACCTGGAGAAACCGCCGCTGCCGTATTGGCTGGCGGCTGCCGACTACCACCTCTTCGGGTTCAACGTATTCGCCACCCACCTGCCCCTGACTCTTGGGGTGCTTGGACTCGCCATTTTGGCTTGGGTTTGGGGCCGCCGCGCCTACGGCGAACGCGCCGCGTTTTATGCTGCCCTCAGCATCCTGACCAGCGTGGGCGTTTTTCTGTTCACCCGGATCTTTATTCCGGAAGTCCTGCTAACTTTACTGCTGGCTTTCGCGCTTTACAACTTTTTCATTGGGCTGGAAGACTCCAAACCCGCTCGTTTTTACCTGACTTGGGCGGCCCTGGCATGTGCCATGTTAGCCAAAGGGATGGTGGGCCCGGTCTTTTTTCTGCTGGCCGCGGTCCCTTACTTGCTGATTACCGGTCAGTGGCGCCGCTGGCGCCGATTCCGTCTGCCCTCCGGCATTCTGCTTTTCCTTGCCATTGCGGCGCCGTGGCACATCCTGGCCGGGCTGCGCAACCCGGGCGCCGGACATCCGGTGGGCAACATCCCCAGCCCGGGGCACGTGCATGGCTTCTTCTATTTCTATTTCATCAACGAGCAAGTGCTGCGGTTCCTGGGCAAACGATATCCGGTCGATTACAACAAGCTGCCTTTCGTTTTGTACTGGGGCCTGCACCTGGTGTGGCTTTTTCCCTGGAGCATCTACCTGCCTGCCGTTTTCAAGAAGACCCGGTGGCAGAAAAGCGATTTCCGCGGCAGAACCACTTTGCTGCTGGCTATCTACGCAGCGGTCATCCTGGTCTTTTTCTCCTTCTCCACCAACCAGGAGTACTACACCTATCCAGCCTATTTCCCTCTGCTGCTGCTGATCGCCGGCGCGTTGGCCCGCGAAGAGGACGGGCCGCCAAGCAAGTGGCTCAATGGCGCCCAGTTGGTATTGGTCGTGCTTGGGATGGCGGCGGCGGTTGCACTCGGGTGCGGCCTCTGGTCTTCGCGCATGCTGCCTTCCGGCAGCGATATCGGCGCGCTTTTGGCGCACCGCAATGTGGCCGGGTACACGCTCTCGATGGCGCACTTCTTCGATCTGACGGGCCCATCGTTTGCCGCGCTTCGTTTGCCGGCTGGGTTGGCGGCGGCGGGGCTCTTGCTGGGGCCGCTGGTCGCTTGGGTGCTTCGTCGCCGCGAGCACCATTTCGAGTCCACGGTCAGCGTTGCGTTCACGTCGGCCGTGTTTCTCATTGCGGCGCACATTGCCTTGGTACGTTTTGAGCCGATGCTCTCGTCTCACGCCATGGCTGACACCATCAACCACATTTCCCCCCGAGGCACGGAGGCTACGCTCATCGTGTACGGGGATGTGGCCAACGGCTCCACTCTGCTTTTCTACACCCAGCGGCCGGCGTTGCTGGTGAATGGCCGGGTAAGCTCAGTGCTTTGGGGGTCGAACTACCCGGATGCGCCGAGGGTGCTGATCAGCGATGCGGACCTGCTGGCGCTGTGGGGTACGGGGCCGCGCAGATTTTTATTTGTCCCGGGAGATTCACGGGCCCACGTGGCCGGGTTGTTGGGGCAACGCGCCTATCTGTTGCAAGAGCTCTCCGACAAAGCCCTTTACACCGACCGCCCGCGGTAGGATAGATGTATAAGTGTTTATCCGTTTAGGGGGCAGCCATGGATGATGTTGTGCGATGGAGTATCACTGTCTCAAAAGAGACGGACTTGGCTCTGCGGACCTTCCTTGGCGCGCAGGGCATGAAAAAGGGAGATCTGTCGAAGTTCATCGAGGAAGCGGTGCGGACACAGGTTTTTCATCGCACCATCCAGGACATCAAGGCGCGCAACGCCGACTCCGATCCGGACGAGTTGCAGGCTCTGATTGACGGTGAGGTGCGGGAGATTCGCACCAGCAACCGCATGAATCGCTAAATAAAGATTTTCGTGGATGCGGGTTATTCTCGACACCAATATTCTGATCTCTGCTCTATTGGTTCAGTCCGGGCCGCCGGGCAATATCTATCGCGCTTGGTCGGAAGGCGCCTATTCCCTCTTGAAGTGTCAAACCCAGCTCGATGAATTGCGGCATGTGTTGGCCCGCCCGGCAATGCTCGAACGGATACGGCCGCACCGTGCCGGCCGCCTGGTCAATGACCTCAAAAACCTCGCCATCCTGGTTGACCCACTGCCCCACGTTGAGCGGTCGCCGGATCCAGAGGACGACTTCCTGCTGGCTGCTGCCGAGGCCGGCAAGGCCGACTTTCTGGTCACCGGCGATAAGAGCAGACTGTTGTCATTGGCCAAGCATCACGGCACTCGCATCTTGAAAGCGGCCGACTTTGCCGCACAATTCCTATAGAGCAGGAACCCGGAAGCCAGATTGCCGCTTATGCGGTGAGAATGATTTCGGGTTCGGGCTCGCCCGGCTCGGAGTCCTGCTGCATGAACCCATCGTGCTGCAGGTTGTAAACTTGTCCCCGCCAGCGGACTTGGTTGCTGAAGTAGCTTGCCATCCAGTAGCCAAAGCCCAGCAAGTCGCGTAAGGGATAGAGCAGCATGACGCGCAACAGCCTTGGTTCCGCGACCACCAGCCTGCCCACCAGCCCGGCAAGCGTCACCCGGGAGCCCCAACTCCAGAACAGCAGCCCCGCCGCCAACAGGGGATGACCCAACGCCACCGCAGCAACGGCCGCCATCAACCCGTAAGGTATGGCGAAAGTAAGTCCGGTTCCCAAATGCCCTTTGGGACGGGAAAATCGAGTGCTCTTCATCCACCGGATCTGGTGCAGCACGGAGGAAAGCAAAGATAGATTCAGGACGTGATGATCGATCGCGTGGGTAGACAGCACAACCCGGTGGCCGGCTCCAGCAATCAGGTTACCCAGGATAAAGTCATCAGCGTGATAGGGTCCCAGGGCTCGAAATCCCCCCAGTTCTTCCAGGCTCTCGCGGCGGACGACCATGGTCGGCCCCAGCGCAAATTTCATGCCCTCAAACATCTCCGCCACCAACACCCCGGCGGACATCTCGATCGACATGCCTGCCGCTTCCAGGCTGGACCAGAAGCTTCCGCCTGCGACGCCGCGGTATAAACAGGTCACTAGCCCCACGCGAGAGTCTTCGAATGGTGCGATGACCGCGCGAAGATAATCGGGTGTCACCGATACATCGCTGTCGCTGACCACCAGGAATTGGTGCGTGGCAGCGGCCTGCATGCGTTCCAGCGACCAGACCTTGGCGTTGGCATAAGGGGAATTGCCGCTGCACAGAAACCTGGTTCTGACATGGGGATAGCGCGCGGCCACCCGCCGCGCAATCTCCAAACCCGGGTCCTGTTCACTGCGAGCGCAAAAAATGATCTCGAAATCAGGATAGTCCTGTTCAAAAAAAGTCTGCAGATGCGAGGCGAGTTCTGGCTCCGATCCGTGCAGCGGCTTGAGAAGACTGACGGGCGGGGCGAATAGGCCTACTCGCTGCGTGTTTCTGCGGCGGGCCAGACGGATAGCGCCGACGGCCACGAGGAAGGCAAACACCGTGGAGGTGATGATGCCCGAAATGCCGAGTACGAGGAAAACGTACATCATTCTTGCAGCCGGCTTTTAAGCGTTTCTTAACACTATACGTTATCGCTTGCTCGTAACGGTGGGAACCACCAGCGGCCGCCTCAGGGCCACCAGGGCGCCCTCGCTGGCCGGCATCCCCTGCTGCATCTTGGTGAGCATTTCACTGCGTACATAATTGACGAAATCCTGCATCTGGCGATTCATTTCTTCCATGCGCTCCCGCATCTGCAAAATGATAGCGATGCCGGCGATGTTCACCCCCAGGTCGCGCGCCAGGTTGAGAATGAACTCCAGCCGCTCAAGGTCTTCATCGGTGTACAAACGGGTGTTTCCGACGGTACGCGACGGCTGCAGCAGCCCCTCGCGCTCGTAGAGCCGAAGCGTCTGCGGATGAATTTCGTACATTTCGGCCACTGCCGAGATCATGTACGCGCCTTTGGATTTTCGTTTCGTGGGCATTTTCGTTCCCGCCTCTTTAGATCCCGGCGAACGTCGCCTCTCTGGGATCTTCCGGATTCAACTTTGCAAATTCACGCAATATTTCTTTAGACCGCTCATCCCGCAGTTGCGGCACCACCATCTCCACGGTGACAATCTGGTCGCCGCGGGCTCCCTCGTGGGAGGCCGAAGGTACCCCCTTACCCCGCATGCGCAGCTTTTGCCCGCTTTGCGTGCCAGGTGGAATTTTCAACTGGGCCCGCCCATCGATGGTCGGCACCTCAATCTTGGCGCCGAGGGCCGCCTCCGGTACCGTCACCGGGATGGTGATTTGAATATCGTCACCAGCGCGGGTGAAGACCGCATGGCTTTCAATCTTGATAATGAGGTAAAGATCGCCGGCCGCTCCGCCATTGATGCCTGCATTGCCTTTGCCCGCCAGGCGTATGCGCTGTCCGTCGCGGGTTCCGGGCTTGATGCGCACTTCGACCACCTCGGTGCGGCTCACTGTTCCTTCGCCGTCGCAGGTGGCGCACTCATTATCGAGCTTGCCGGATCCTCCACAGCGCGGGCAGGAGATTTTGAACTTCATGCGCCCACCCATCTGGGTGACTTGACCGGTGCCCTGACATTCCGGGCACGTGCCGCCGCCTCCACTGGGTTTTCCCTTGCAGGTGGGGCACAGTTCCTGCCGCGTTACCTGGATCCGCGCCACGCCGCCACGGATGGCAGTCCAAAAATCCACTGTAATCTGGTACTCCAGGTCGGTTCCCGCCTGCGGTCCCTGATTCTTTTGCCCCTGGTTGAATACGCTGGAGAAAATGTCGCGGAATCCACCCCAGCTCGAGCCTCCTGCGCCACCAGCAGGTTCACCGGCACGGCCGGATGCGTAGTCAGAGAAGTCAAAGCCGCCAAAGTCGATGGGAACTCCCTGTCCCCCTCCTGGCTGGCGGGCGGAACCTCCCGCAGGACCAGCGCCGGGGAAGCCCCCGCTATATCCTCCGCGTGCGGCCGCTTCTGCGGTTGCCGGGTCGATTTGATCGGTGTAGTACCCTAACGCGTCGTAAACCCGCCGCTTTTTCTCATCGCTCAGGATATCGTTGGCTTCCGAGATTTCCTTGAACCGCTCCTCGGCTTTCTTATCCCCAGGGTTCACGTCGGGATGGTGTTTGCGCGCAAGCTTGCGGAAAGCTTTGCGGATATCGTCCGCAGTGGCCGTTTTCTTGATTCCCAGGGTGCCGTAATAGTCTTTGGTCGGTGTCGTCGCCATATTATTTACAAATTACAAAACCTGCCGGGCCGCGCAAGCGGCCCGGTTCTAGCTCAATTCAGTTCCACCACAGCCGGGCTTCTACCGGCTCAATCCGCCAGAACAGATCGGGTTCTACGCGAGTCATCTGTGCCGCGAAGCTCTCCGCTTCCTCCCGCGTGTTGAACATGACCTGGTTGTAGATCTGCCCTGCCCGGAGTAGTTCATATTTCCACATCGTTTCAGTCATCTCGCCCTGCCTTTCCGCCTGCTACTTAAAAACTCGGGGCGCCCCAGCGGTTGAGCGCCCCGTACTGTGATTCTTCAGACTGAGAACTGATCTCATATGTGGCTTTGCCGCCTCGGTCAGCTGCATGAGACCGCTTCGGGGCGGGTCCCACACGTGGTCCTGGGAGGCTCAACTTATTTCTGAGACCAGTTCGAGCGCGAATTTATTTCTTGTCCGCGACGTCCACGTACTCGGCGTCAATCACGCCCTCTTCTTTCTTTTCCTCAGGCTGCCCAGCCGCACTCTCGCTCGGAGCCGATGGTCCGGCGGCGTTCGACTTGTACATAGCCTCGGCCAACTTGTGCGAAGCCGCGGTCAGTTTCTCCCGCGCTCCGTTCAGCTCTGCCGCATTGGAACTGCCCTGCAGCGTGGTTCGCGCCTGGTTCAACGCTGCCTCAACGTCGCTCTTTTCGCTGCCGGAAACCTTGTCACCGTTGTCCTTCAGCATCTTTTCGACGTTGTAGACCATGTTGTCCAGACCGTTCCGGGCCTCAACCTCGTCCCGCTTTGCCTGATCCTCGCTGGCGTGCGCATCCGCCTCTTTCGCCATCCGGTCGACTTCCTCTTTGCTAAGACCCGAAGAAGACGTAATCGTGATCTTCTGGTCCTTGCCCGTGGCGTTGTCTTTCGCCGTCACGTTCAGGATGCCGTTGGCGTCGATGTCGAACGTCACTTCCACCTGGGGTATGCCACGCGGAGCCGGAGGAATACCACTCAGCTTGAACTTGCCCAGGGTGCGGTTTTGCGCCGCCATAGGCCGTTCGCCCTGGAGTACGTGCACTTCGACTTCTGTCTGGTTATCGGCAGCGGTCGAAAATGTCTCCGACTTCTTGGTCGGGATGGTCGTGTTGCGGCCGATCATCTTGGTCGCCACTCCGCCCAGGGTTTCAATCGCCAGCGTCAGCGGTGTCACATCGAGCAGCAACAGGTCGGTTACTTCGCCGGCCAATACGCCTGCCTGGATCGCTGCACCGATGGCTACCACCTCGTCCGGGTTGACGCCCTTGTGGGGTTCCTTGCCGAACAGGTCCTTAACCAACTGCTGGATGCGCGGCATGCGCGTCTGTCCACCGACCAGCACCACCTCGTCGATCTTGCTGGTGTCGACCTGCGCGTCGGCGAGAGCCTTCTTGCAGGGCTCGATCGAGCGCTGTAACAGGTCATCCACCAACTGCTCCAGCTTGGCACGGGTCAGTTTCTTGACCAGGTGCTTCGGCCCGGTCGCGTCCGCGGTGATGAAGGGCAGATTGATCTCTGTCTCCATCGTGGTCGAGAGCTCGATCTTGGCTTTCTCCGCCCCGTCTTTCAAGCGCTGGAGAGCCATCTCGTTGCCCTTGGCCCGCAGATCCAGGCCCTCGTCCTTCTTGAACTCATCGATCAGCCATTCCACGATGCGCTGGTCGAGGTTGTCGCCGCCCAGGTGGGTATCACCATTGGTCGACTTCACCTCGATCACGCCTTCGCCGACTTCGAGTACGGAGACGTCAAAGGTTCCGCCGCCGAAGTCATAAACGATGATCGTTTCGTCTTTCTTCTTGTCCAGCCCGTAGGCCAACGCTGCCGCAGTGGGTTCGTTGACGATGCGCTTTACGTCCAAGCCGGCAATCTTGCCCGCGTCTTTCGTCGCCTGCCGCTGGGCGTCATTGAAGTACGCCGGCACGGTGATGACGGCTTCTGTAACCGTGGTCCCGAGGTAGTCTTCCGCAGCCTTCTTGAGCTTCTGCAGAATCATGGCCGAGACTTCGGGCGGGGTGTAGTCCTTGCCCTGGGCCACAACGACTACGTGGTCGCCCTGTTGCTTCACCTTGTAGGGCACCATCTTCATTTCGTCGTTGACTTCATTGGACCGGCGGCCCATAAAACGCTTGATCGAATAAATTGTGTTTTCCGGGTTGGTGATTGCCTGGCGCTTGGCGACCTGGCCTACCAACCTTTCCCCACTCTTGGTAAAGGCGACTACGGACGGGGTAGTCCGGCCCCCTTCCTCGTTAGGGATAACCTTGGGCTCTCCGCCCTCCATCACTGCCACCACGGAGTTCGTGGTTCCTAAATCGATACCGATAATCTTTGCCATCGCTTCGCTGCTCCTGTGGACCGCACAGTCCTCGTGTGCGAGATTCTGGATTTAGACTCGCACTTGAGTCTATTGTTGTCAAGCTATCTGATGCTCCGATTCACCAACTGGATTCAAGGGGGAGGCGGGAATTTTTGGGGGCCGGCCCGGCGGTTCGGCCCGAGGCTTAAAACAGGCTGCGGAAACCTCTGATCCTTGTATCAGAGCATGACTTTAAAGGGTGTCGAAAAAGTAGTGTTTCGTATCAGGGCACGACTTCAGTCTTGCCGTAAGGGATTGAAAAGAATTGGGCTTTAGCCCCTGCCTCCGTCATTTGCCAAACAGATTTGCAGTGGCAGGGGCTAAACAGGCTGCGGAGAAACTCGGTTTTGCTGTGGTTCGAGCTGTGGCAGGGGCTAAAGCCCATCCTATTTTCAAGTGTTTACGGCACGACTAAAGTCGTGCCCTGATACAAAGCATGAGGGTTCCGCAACCCAAGCTTGAGTCTCCCGGGATCCGAAGATAAAGGTTTCCGCAAACCCGCAGCGTGAGTTTTCCGCATCCTCTTCAGCCCGGCGGCGGCTCAGGCGCGAAAGCGGAGTAGCGCCTCGCAGGCCCGGTCCAGGTCGGCCGGCTGCTTGGCGAAACAGAAGCGGAGGATGTCTTCCCCGCGCCCCGCGCCGTAGAAGGCGGAACCGGCGACGGCACCCACGCCGGTTTCGCGAAGCAGGTTACGGGCTTTCACGCTGGCCCGCTCCCCTTCAATCGAACTCACATCGGCCAGGACGTAGTAGGCGCCCGCCGGAATTGCCGGAGTCAGGCCGGCCGCGGTAAGGGCATCGCAAAGCTGGTCCCGCTTCTTCTCGTATTCGGTCGCCATATCCCGGTAAAAGGTGTCAGGGAGAGCCCGCAGCCCGGCCGCGGCGGCGTACTGGAACGGCGAGGGACTGCAGATGTACGTCAAATCGTGGAAGTAGCCGATAGCCCCCAGCCATTTGGTGTTGGCCGAAAGGTAACCCACGCGCCAGCCGGTCATGCTGAAAGTCTTCGAAAATCCGGAAATGGTGATGGTCCGCTCGGCCATGCCGGGAATCGTCGCCGGGCTGATATGCGGGTGGCCACCATAAATGAAGTACTCGTAGATCTCGTCGGTCAGCACGAATAAGTCGTTCTCGATGGCCACTGCAGCGATGGCCTCGAGCTCCGCGCGGGTGAACACCTTGCCGCAAGGATTGCCGGGGGTGTTGATAATCAGGGCGCGAGTGCGCGGCGTGATAGCCGCCCGAAGACGGTCAAAATCGATCTCCCAGGTCGCGGGCTCCAGGGGCACCGGTACGGGCTCGGCGCGCAGGGAGAGAAGGGTGTTGTAGTGGTATCCGTAAAACGGCTCAAACAGAATGACTTGATCCCCGGGGTCGAACAGAGCCTGGCAAGCGGCGTACATAGCGCCGGTGGCTCCCGAAGTCACCAGAATCTCCCTTTCCGGATCGGCGATCAGCCCGTTATAGTGGGCAAGTTTCTCGGCAATGGCCTGGCGCAGCACCGCCACGCCGTCCAGCCGGGTATAGATGTTGTAACCCTCGTGGATCGCTCTTATGGCGGCTTCCATCACAGGGTTGGGAAGCGGCGTATCGCACACTCCCTGTGCCAGGTTCACGCCCTCGACAGCGTCGCACTCCACAGTCATGGAGCGGATTTCCGATTGAATGATCCGAGGAGCGGTTTCGCTCAGGTGAAGTCTTTCCGTGGTGGCAGGCATGAAAGCATGTCTACCATGCCGAAGGGGGACCCTGTAAAGAGGGGAGTCCCTACTCCGCACTGGGCGGTTCGTTACCAAGGGTTAGAAATGCTGGCCGAGCCGATGTCAAAGAGTAACTTTTGCCATAAAACAGGGTTAGCTATTGTGACGGAGTGACCGTTTTTGCCGTCTATGCAGTTAGGTCCAGGCGGACTGATCGGGCGTCGCGCTTGGCCGAGGGGGTTACAGGATGGTTTTGACTAAGAACAATCATTTGCAATGGATACTTTCGGGAGCGCTGAGTGCCAGTCTGGCTTTCGCTCCGGCTTTGGTCGCGCAGCAGACCGCACAACAGACACCGACGCCCGGTCAACAGGGTGATTGGGGTCAAGCTGGACCGCCGCCCGATGCGCAGAATGGGCAGATCCCTCCGCCGGATAGTGCGGCGCAGGATCCAAATCAGTCTCAGGATCAGGGCCCGAGCCAATATCCCGGCCAGCCCGCAAATCAGGCGCCGAATCCGGGCTCTCAAGCCCCAGCCGTAGGCTACGGCCAACCGGCGCGCCCTGCCTACCAGCCGGGCCAGAATCAGCCTAACGCTTATCAGGCTCCGCAGGGCCAAGCCCAGGCGCCGCCCTCGGGTCCGGTCACGATTGCGGCTGGAGTACTGCTGCCGGTTCGCACCAGTGAGCCGCTGGATTCCAAGAAAGTGAAGCCCGGCGACTACTTCCAGGGAACGGTGGCCCAAAACATCTACGTGGGCAGTGTACTGGCGATTCCGCGGGGAGCGCAGGTTACCGGCCGGATTGCTGACGTGAAGAAGCCGGGTGAGTTGAAAGGTGGCGCGAGCATCGCGCTGCAACTGACGTCACTGAACCTCGGCGGCAATTCTTACTCGCTGGCATCCGATGTTTATGACACCAGCAGCCCAGGCAAGGGTGGTTACACGGCCGCGAACACGGTAGGCGGCACCGCATTGGGAGCTGCTATCGGCGCCATCGCCGGTGGTGGCCCAGGAGCTGCCATAGGCGCGGTTGCCGGCGCCGGTGTGGGGTTGGGCGCTTCGGCCGCGACCCCCGGTCCGCGGAGCGTCATCCCGCCTGAGGCTCTGCTCACCTTCCACTTGACGAGCCCGGCTACAGTCCAGCCTGTGTCCTACCAGGAAGCTGCGCAGATTGAGTCGAGTGTCCAGCCGCAAGGCCGCCGCTATCCGCCGCAACCCGGTTATGGTTACGGTGGTCCGGCAGCAGCCTACGCTCCGCCGCCTCCGGGCTATGCACCGTACCCTTATGCCTACGGCTACCCTTATCCGTATCCTTACGCCTACGCTTACCGGCGGCCTTACGTCTACGGCTATCCGTACTACTACGGACGCTGGAGATAAGGTTGGCTTAACTTTGGGCGATCCCGATGGGGTCGCCCAAACAATTGCGTCCCGTGGCAGGGTTAAACGGGCTGCGGACGGAAAGCTCATGCTTGTTTCAGGGCACGGTTTTGCTGTGGTTCTAGCTGTGGCAGGGGCTAAAGCCCATCCTATTTTCAAGTGTTTACGGCACGACTAAAGTCGTGGCCTGATACAAAACCGAGTTTTTCCGCAGCCTCTTTAGCCCCTGCCTCCGTCATCTGCCAAGCAGATTTGCCGTAGCAGGGGCTAAAAGCCCATCATTGTTCGACTTGAGCGGCACGACTAAAGTCGTGCCCTGATACAAAACAGGAGCGTTCTCGCCACCTGGGAAGGCAATCTTTCCTCCGGGTCGCCGGTCCTTCACGGCCTCCTCAGCGCAGACGTTTGACCCGTCTCCCGCTGATCTATACTTACCGGTAGCCCATGATTCGCTTCCTGCAAAAAGACAACCGCGTCGTCAAGATCATCTTCATCGTTATCATTGCGGTCGCCGTCGTCACGATGGTGATTACGCTGGTCCCGGGAATTTTCTCCGACACCGACACCACCTCGGATACCTACGCCACCGTGCACAGCGGAGGTCTCTTCGGCCGCTATTTCGGCGCTTCCACGACCATCACCACGCCCGAAGTGCAGCAGGTTGCTGAGCGGATGCTGCAACAGCAGCACTATCCCGACATGGTGCTGCCGTATCTCATGCCCCGGGCCGCTCAGGCGCTGATTCAACGGGAAGTGCTCCTACAGGAAGCCAACCGCCTCGGACTGCAGCTTACCGACACGGATCTACGCCGGGCCATGCAGACCGGCCCGTTTGCCCAGGCGCTGTTCCCCAATGGTCAGTTCATCGGTGAGGACCGCTACGCGGATTTCGTGTCGAACTACTTTCACACCTCGATCCAGGACTTCGAAAGCCAAGTGAAGAAGGAGATCGAGATCAACCGGCTGCAGGCGATGGTCACCGGCGGCGTCACCGTGTCGGACCAGGATGTCCGCGACACCTACCGCGACCAGGCAACCAAGATCAAGTTTGATTACGCCGTGATCAACGCAGAAGACCTGCGCAAGCAAATCAATCCCACGGATGCTGAGCTGCAGGCCTTCTTCAAGCAGAATGCGGCGCGGTATAAGAACGCGATTGCCGAGACCCGTAAGCTGGCCTACATCCCCCTGAACCAGACCGACGTGCCGGGCGGGGCGGCGCCCGTGACCAATCAGCAAGTCGAGCAGTACTACCAAAGCCATCAAAAGGACTATCAGGTGGCCGAGGAAGTCCAGGTGCGCCACATCCTCATTAAAGTGCCCGACAAAGCGGACGCGAAGACCGATGCGGCCGCCAAGCAGAAGGCCGAGAGCCTACTTAAGCAAATCAAGGGTGGCGCCGACTTTGCTGCTTTGGCCAAGGCCAACTCAGACGACCCGGGCAGCAAGGAGCAAGGCGGCGAATTGGGCTTCATTCAACGCGGCGTAACCGTGCCGCCGTTTGAGAAGGCCGCGTTCGCTTTGCAGCCTGGGCAGATCTCCGACGTGGTCAAGACTCAGTTTGGCTATCACATCTTAAAGGTGGAAGAAAAGCACACCGCGCACCTGAAGCCGTTGGACGAGGTAAAGGCGCAGATCATCGCGACCTTGACGCGTCAGGCCGAAGCGGATCAGCAAGCCGCTTATGCGCAGCAACTGGCAACGGAAGCGGCCAAATCGGGTTTGGCGAAAACCGCCGATGCGCACCATCTGCATCTGGTGACCACCGACTACTTACAGCAGAACGCAGTCATCCCTGGCCTTCCGGACGGGGCCAAGTTGCTGACCCAGGCCTTCAGCGCCAAGCCGGGATCTGCTCCCCAGGTAAGTTCCACCGGCTCGGGCTTCGCAGTGTTCCAGGTCGAAGATGTAAAAGCGGCACACGCCCCCACATTTGAGGAGTACAAGTCGCATCTGGTGGACGATTTCCGGGAGCAGCAATTGCCCCAGCTTCTGGCCCGCAAGACCAACGAACTGGCGGACAAGGCGCATGCTGAGAACAACCTCGCCCAGGCTGCCAAGGAACTCGGCGCAACCATCAAGACCAGCGATCTGGTAGGCCATACTGCCCAAGTGCCGGACATCGGCGAGCTGTCCAGTTCAGCTCCCGATTTGTTCGACTTAAAGGTCGGGCAGATCAGCAAACCGATCAACACCGGGCACAGCGGCATCGTGGCGAAGATCGAGGATAAGCAGCAACCCACCGCGGACGAAATTGCCAAGAACCTCGATGCCACCCGCGAATCGTTGCTCAGCGAACGGCGGGAGCAGATGTTCGCCGTCTTCGTGACCTCATTGACCGACCGCTATGAAAAGCAGGGAGGCATCCGGATGAACAAGCGGGCGCAACCCGGCTTGCCTCAAGGCTTGCAGAGTTAGCGTCGTTTCTTCCGCAGACCACCGAGTTGTCGCGATGTATGCGCTCCGGCGATTTCCACGCTTCTGCCCATCCGAGTGCTGTTAGGCTTGATCCCTGTGAGGGTCACGCTCCAAGCAACCGGAGCCGCTGCATTGGAATCTTTCTGCAAAGATGGCCATTGTTTCTCGCCCTCGACTACAGGTACTAAATGGCCCTCGAACGATCGTCCGGACTACTTCTTCATATCACCTCTTTACCTTCCTATGGCGGCATAGGCGATTTGGGTCCGGCCGCGTATGCCTTTGCTGACTTTCTGGCGGCTGCCAAACAACGGCTGTGGCAGGTTCTTCCGCTCTGCCCAACCGGATATGGCAATTCTCCCTATGCCGGACTTTCTGCCTTTGCCGGCAATCCTTTGTTGATCAGTTTGGAGAAGCTCGTAGAAGCCGGATGGATTTCCGGCGAACGCATTGCCGGAATACCGGGCCACTCCGGCAATGTCCTCTTTGAAGAAGTCGAACAGCGCAAATGGCCGTTGCTGCTCGAAGCGGCGCGCAACTTCCTCTCCCACCACGATGACAAACAATGGGCCCGCTTCCAGCGCTTCCGCGAGGAGAACGCCTTCTGGCTTACGGATTACGCGCGCTACAGCGTTCTGCGGCAAAGATTCGTGTCTGGGGCCTGGCTAACCTGGCCGAAAGAATTTGCCCACCGGGACCCGGATGCACTGGCTAAGCTGCAGCAGGAAAGCCGGGACGATCTCGAAGTGGAACAGGCCATCCAATTCGCCTTTGACGAGCAGTGGAAGGCGCTGCGCGGCTATTGCGCGGAACGTGAAATCCGTTTCATCGGCGACGTGGCCATCTTCGTCAACTTCGACAGCGCCGACGTATGGACCCACCCGGAAATTTTTGAGCTTGATGAAGAACTCCAGTCCATTCGCGTGGCGGGTGTGCCCCCGGATTATTTCAGCGCCACCGGGCAGCGCTGGGGCAATCCAATCTACAAATGGGATGTGCTCGAAAGCCGGGGCTTTGACTGGTGGGTCGACCGGATGCGCCGAAACCATGCCCTCTACGACATTATCCGGCTCGATCACTTTCGTGGATTCGAGGCGTTTTGGGCGATTCCCGCCGAGGATGAAACCGCCATTCATGGCGAATGGGTGAAGGCTCCCGGCGCTGCGCTGTTCACCACCCTACGCGAGAAGTTAGGCGAGTTGCCGTTGATCGCCGAGGACCTGGGAGTGATCACCCGCGAGGTGGATGCCTTGCGCGAGCAGTTCGATCTGCCGGGCATGCGGGTCCTGCAGTTCGGCTTCAGCGGCCGGGGGGCGCACAACTACCTGCCTCATCGTTATGTAACCAACACCGTTGTCTATACCGGCACCCACGATAATGACACCACGTTGGGCTGGTGGCGGCATGGAGTGAACGATACGGAGAGGCATGCGGTTTATGTCTATTTGAACCCAGCGGAAAACGACATAGTGTGGACGCTGATTCGCGCCGCTTCGAGTTCGGTGGCCGATGTGTGCATTTTTCCTGTGCAGGACATCCTGGTGTTGGGCTCGGAAGCACGCATGAACACGCCCGCCACTCCACAGAACAACTGGACCTGGCGTTTGGCGTCCGATGCGCTTAGTCAGGAAAAGGCGCACGGACTGGCGCAGTTGGCGGAATTGACGGATCGTGACGGGTGGGTAGAGCCGCGGAAGACCTGAAATAAGGTAACTGTATTGCTTACGCTTCTTTCAGCGGCGCAGGGGCATTCAACTGAGTCCAATACTGGCAGAGCTGTAAGGTAGCGGCGACAAACTTGTCGTAATCCAAAGGCTTCACGATATAGCTGTTAGCGTAGTGATCGTAGGCCGCGAGCCGGTCGCTCTCTTCCGCTGAAGACGTAAGAACAATGACAGGCAGATGCCGGATGCGTTCATCGGATCGAATCGCCTTCAGGACAGCCAACCCGTTCAGCTTGGGAATATTGAGGTCGAGAATCACAAAAAACGGTAGGTTATGTGCGTCTCTGGCCGCATATGTGCCGATTCCGAAAAGATAGTCGATGGCTTCCACGCCATCGCGGGCGCGCACGAGCGGGCTTTGGATTTTGGCCCTTTGAAACGCTCTTGCTGCCAAATCGGCGTCATTGTCGTCGTCCTCGACGAGAAATATCGATCGTTGCTCGTACATTCTCATCTCCTGGCGGGCGGACCTTTTTGAGGTCCCCACCCAGTCCGCGGATGACCTACTGTCTATCCATATACAGGGCAAGCCCGGAGGGCAAGACTCCTACAAGGATCTCCGGGTACGTAAGTTCTAAATCGGCGGCCATGCTCCTTACTTGAGACATGAGTGTTACCGGTTTGGGGTCGTTTCCTCTTCGAGTGCAGTTTCTTTTGTAGCCGTCCCGTTTCGACCGGCCACCGGTTGGGTGGCGAAATAAAAGGTGGCTCCCTTATCGACTTCGGCCTCGGCCCAAATGGTTCCTCCGTGCTTTTGCAGGATGCGGTACACGGTAGCCAGCCCCACACCTGTGCCTTCAAATTCGTTCTTGCTGTGGAAGCGCTGGAACACGCCGAACAGCTTTTCGGCGTACCTCAAGTCAAAGCCCGCTCCGTTGTCGCGAACGAAGATGACGGGCGTCGGACCGGGCAGGCTGTCGACTTCGATAATTGCTTTCGTCCGCCCCCGGGTGTACTTCAGGGCGTTGTCTAAAAGGTTTTGCACTACCTGGCGGATCAGAACCGGATCGCATTCCAGGGCGGGCAATTGGGCAATCCGCCACTCCACGTCGCGTCCCTCACACGCCGGCCGCAACAAAGCAAGGATCTCATCGATCAAGGGATTCAGCTCGGTATGCCGCTGCCGCAAAGGCTGCCGCCCGAGTGTCGCCATATTCAGCAAGCCGTCGATCAGCTGCCCCATGAGACGAACCGCCTTTTCAATGCTTTGCAGATGGCGAAATGCTTCCGGATCCATTCCGGGGCCGAATTCGTTCACCAGGATCCGGGAGAAGCCGGCGATATGACGCAGAGGGGAGCGCAGGTCATGGGAAACCGAGTAGGAAAAAGCCTCCAGTTCGCGGTTGGCCACCTCCAATTGCGCAGTGCGTCTGGCGATGCGGCCTTCCAGCTCTTCATTGAGCTTGCGAATCTCCATTTCATCGTGTTTTCTTTGGGTAACATCACGGAGTGCCGCTACTCCTCCGCGCAGCACACCGTCCTTACCACGCAGAGGGGAGCCATTGACCTCCAGCCAGACCTCCTTTTCTAGGCCGGGATTACGCAGAAATACCTCAGTGGTGAAGACTTCTCCGCGAATGGCCCGTTCCAAGGCGGTTTCGCCACGCGGCACTGGCGTGACCTTGTCAGCTAAAAAGACGCCGTAGTGGTTGCTCCACTCCTCCGCTGGCAGGCCGGTGGATCCGAGACCCACCAGTTTCTCCGCTGCCGGGTTCCAGAGAATGAACTGGCCGTTCTCATCGGCGGCAACCAATCCCTCAACCATGCTGTCCAGGACCGATTGCAGCATGAAAGTCTGGTTTTCCAGGGCCTGCCGGGACTGGCGCAGTTCTTCCGCCTGCACGGCCAGCTGTTCCGCATTCCGCTTAAGCTCGGTAATGTCGCGATTGATTTCCAACACCGCCATCGGAGCTCCCCGCTCGTCTCGCTGCAGCGTCCACCGGCTTGCGACCACCACTTCGACTCCTTGGCCGGTGCGGTGCCGTAACTCCCCTGCCCAACTTCCGGTGATTGCCAGCGCTGCGTCGATTTCGGCCAACGGAAGAGGGAATTCGGTCTGCAGAATTTCGTGGCTCACCTTGCCGCTTACCTCTTCGGCCGACAACCCATACATGTCCAGGGCTGCCCGATTAAAGAAGACCACCCGGTTATCGAGATCGCGCACCAGGATGGCGTCGTCGGCGAGCTCCAGCAGGGCCGCCTGATTTCTTAATTTCGCCTCGCTCGCAATGCGCGCCGCGACTTCTGATCGCAGTTCAGCCGTGCGTTCCGCTACACGTCTCTCCAGATTAGAGGCAAGGGCTTTGATCTGCGCCCGAGCCCGGGCGCTGACGCCGAGCTCCCGGCTGACCATGGTGCCGGCGATAGCTAGAAAAATTATCTCGAAAAGGCAGCCCAGGCCGACAGCGGTGGTGGTCAAGTGCCGGGTGGCCCGGGCGCGCTCGGAGCGCTGCACCAATAATTGGTCCTCTGCGGCTTCGATACCGCTTATGCTGGCGCGCACCTGGTCCATGAGTTGCTTGCCCTGCGACAGTTGATCGAGCGACGGGATAGCGTTGAAGTTTTGCCTTGCTGCGACCAAATCTCGGATGAGTGCAAGCTTGGCTGTGGCTTGGCGGTCCAGTTCTTCCAACCGGCGCTGCTGGCCGGGATCTCTGATGAGCTGGCGCAGCGTTTGCAGGTCCACCAGAGCCGCACTTTTCCCAACCTGATAAGGCTCCAGAAACGGTTCTTTTCCGGTCAGGAAAAATCCCCGGGCTCCCGTTTCCGCGTCGACCAGATGTCTCAAGGTGATCTCGAGGGCCGCGGAAGACTGGTGGGTATGGGCGACCCAGGCGGCATCCCGCTGTGCCTGCCGCGCCATGCGCCACGCGAGGAACCCGAGAAGGCTCGTCAGCAGAACGGCCACGGCAGCGCCGAGCCTTACCCATCGTTGCAATCGAACCTCGGCCTCTGGTTCGTCGAACTCCTTCATGTGTGGGTCCGAGGGCTGGCCCGCGCTCGATAGCGCTTGCCCCACTCTGATTTCCTCCCCATCAGTGCGATCGACCATGTACGCGATCCAGCCGATGAAGAGCGTGAGCATACAGCCGGTCAATAGGGCGAGCACCGCGACTTCCAGCCAGGTAAAATGCACGTCGGTTAACAACGGCTGGGACAGTAACCAGCCGATGAACCCGAAGAGCAAGACTGTAGCGGGGAGAGCTCGCCGGAGCCATTTTGCTCCGGGATCATGACGGGTCATCAAGCCGCCAAGGGCCCATACGGGGCGGGAACTGATGATCCCGGCGTTGAGGGCGAGGAACGCGGCCACCGTGGGAGCGGCGACACCAATGGGAGACATTCTGGATCCCAACATCAAGCCGAATAACCCAAACAGAGTCGTCATGGCTGCGCCCAGGGAGAAGTATTGAGCAGGCCAATGCTTCCCGTGCGGACGCCAGTCAACCAGAGCTAACGCGCAACCCAGCAGCAGGAAAGTGGCCGCAGTAACCGGCGCCATGGGACTAGATACGGTGCCTATCTGGACCGGCTGCGGTTCCAGGATCATCAGAAAATCGACGTTCGAGTGCAAGGCGAGGAGGTGGCTCAGCAGAGATAACAAGGAGAGCAGGCTGAACGCGGCCGCCAAGGTGTTCGCGGCAAGTTTTCGGGCAGGCCGGAGGGGCTGGTTGGGGTCTTCGTTTCTGAGCAACGCCAGGGAAAGCCCCGCCAGCAGGAAGGAGGCGGCGGTATTTGGCACCATGGCCCCAGGGACTCCCCAGGTGGTGAGGAGCGGGATGTGGAAAGCCCACCCAATCAGGACGAAGAGGCCAGTCAATGCGCTGAAGATGGCATTGAACGAGGAGAAGAGGCATAAACGTCTCACCAGGCCAACGTCCGATTGGTAGTGCATGGCGTCGTCCTCGCTGGGGAGCGGCTCCGAAGAATTACGCCCGCGTTTGGGCCTGGGCTCTCGACCTCGTCTGCTCCGCACGGTATCCGCCGGAAGACCTTGGACGAGGAGAGTTGTTCGACATGGATATTTGCCCCGTTTGGGCTATCGGCAGAGTCCAGCGAAAGCTTTACCGGTGCAAGGATCTTGGCTCCGGGGTTAGCTCACGTCAAAACCGGGGGGTATGGCTTTAGAGGCTGCAGAGAGACTCCTGTTTCGTATCAGGGGGGCACGACTTTACAGGTTGCGGAAAAGTTTGCGAAAGTCCCGCAGGAACGGTTGAACTTAGCCCAGGGAGTCAGTCCCGGGTAATCCCACGCCGCAGGATTTAGTCGCCAAGGGCGGCTGAAATTGCCTCGGGTGGCGTTCCGGGCGCCTTTCGGCCATCCCTGCGGGACTGGATCATGTTTTCGAATTTACCCAGGACTGGCGTCCTGGGCTAAGTTCAATCGTCCCTTCGGGACTCTCGCCGAGTGTTGCCGCAGCCTGTTTAGTCGTGCTGTATGGGTCTAAAGGAGACTGGGCTTTACAGGCTGCGGAAAGACTCAGTTTTGTTGCGGCTCCGGCTGTGGCAGGGGCTAAACAGGCTCCGGAAGAACTCATGCTTTTGAAGGGTACGGGCTTTCAGCCCGTAGGTTTTGGGTCTCAGTTAACTTGGGCTTTAGCCCCTGAGGAGATCTTCCCTCAGCGGCTAAAGCCGCTCATTTTTAGTGGCTCAGATGTACGGGCTAAACAGGCTGCGGAGAAACTCGGTTTTGCTGTGGTTCTAGCTGTGGCAGGGCTAAAGCCCATCCTATTTTCAAGTGTTTACGGCACGACTAAAGTCGTGCCCTGATACAAAACCGAGTTTTTCCGCAGCCTCTAAAGCCCGTACCCTTCATATTCGGCCGAAGAAGTGCTGCTAAGCAAACTATTAGGAAAGCTTGAAATCAACACCGACAGCGAGTTTTTCCGCAACCTCTAAAGCCCATCCTATTTCAAGCATTGTGCGACCGGGGATGTCGGTAACAGAAGGTACCGGGCATGTAGGTAACACTTTTCGTTGAAGTTTGAAGTTAAACGAGCTGAGAAAAAAAGGAAATCCCAGTCGTTGCCGAGGCTGTGGGAATGTGGGAAGCTCGCGGCTTTAGCGAGCTTTCCAAGGCGGTGTGGGAAGAGAGGGAAAGGGCTTCTTCTTTTCCTCTCTTTCCATACTGCCGTCATTTCCATAGCCGTTCACTGCTTGTTGTCCGGCATCGGTTGCAGAATGAGCTTATGACTATCGAATCGCGCTAGGGGGAAGGTGGCGAAATGAACTTTCCAGTAGCGATCGTCGGTCGGCTCCATGGCGATGAATTCTCCTCCCAGACACTTGCTGATAAAGATCTGTGTGCCTTTCCAGAAGAAGGTTCCATCCGGATAGACGCGCTTAGGCTTCATGTGGGTGTCGTATTCCGGGTCAGCAATTCGATCGGGATAGGGGCGCGGTGAACAGTGATAGCAAGAGGCCGGTGTCTTCTGTTCCAGCGCCTCATGCGGGCGTTCCTCGTTGAACTGTTGGCGGAAACGATCAAAGGCTTTTTGTTGCGCTCTCCGATTGGCCGACGGCGGTTTGGCCGTCTCGGCCTTCAACGTCCGGTGCATGCGCTCGTGACGCCCATTTTGCTCCGGGTGACCTGGCTGGATCCGTTCCGGCTGAATGCCCAGCTTCATCCAGTAGATCGATAAGCGCGATATGCCGGCGATGGCTCTGGAGGCGAACGGAACGCCGTTATCGGTGCGGATCGTCTGCGGCATGCCGAATTCGCGAAAGGTGGCCGCAAAGATGGCTTGCACCTGCTCCGTGTCCATCTTCTCCACGTTCTGGCAACGCAGCAAATAACGGCTGTGCGCATCCGTTATCGTCAACGGATCAATTCGCTCTCCTTGGCCGGTCAGAAACCAGCCCTTGAAGTCCGCGCACCATGTCTGGTTGGCCTCGTCTACCTTCGCAAACGGCTTGCTGTACACAGGAACCTTTAAGCGCTTGTGCTGCGGTGCGCTCAAACCTTCCCGCCGCAAGATCTCTCCAAACGTGCTCACCGCAGGCCAATGGACTCCCTCTTTCGTCGCCACAAGACGGGCCCGTAGCTTCTTGGCGCCCCAACTCGGATGAGACTGCTTCAGCTGCACAATCTGCTCCTCGATCCTGCTTGCGGTCTGGTTGGGATGGTGGACCGCTCCATAGCGACGGTCAACCATCCCAACCATTCCCTCCACTGCGTACCGGTCCACCCACTGATAGCCGGTCTTGCGAGCGATGCCATAGATCCGACACAGCTCCGCCATCGTGAAACTTCCACCCTCATACTCCAAAACAAAACGCGTCCGCTCGTCCACCACATCCGTCACTCTCCAGGGCATGCTCTCTTCTACCTGCCCCGCGCCGTGAACGAAAAGTGTTACCCACTTGCCCGGTACCTTCTGTTACCTACTTGCCCGGTCCGTACCGCATTTATGGCACGACTGAAGTCGTGCCCTGATACTGAACATGGGTTTTTACGCAGCCTGTTTAGAGGGTGTGTCAGAACTACAGGAATGCCCCCCTGTCGTTACCACCGAAGGAGAGGGAAGCAGTCCTGGGATGCTAGGCGCTCACCAGAAGCGCCACTGGGTAGGTAGCGAGCAGGGCACTCATCGGTAGGCTTTGTTGCTCCGGGACGGTCACGGATTCGCCACTGAAAACGTTGGTGTAGCATGTTCCCGCGGGAACCGGAAGCCGCAACTGGTCACTGCCCCAGGCCGTGTCCAGCGGCAACTCCACTTTGCTGCGCATCAGTGTGCAAGCGAAGCGCGGAAGCACCACCAACACGCTTCTCTGACTCTCCGGATCGCGGCGCATAAATGCAATCACGTTCTCCTGACGATCTCCCGCCAACTCGAGCGCTAGGTACTCCCCTTTGCGGAAGAGCGCACGTTCCCGGTTACGTAACTCGAGCGCCCGGTGGGTGGTCCAAAGCTTGGCCCGGCCGTCGCCCAGGTTGCCGAGCACTTCACGGCATGCTGCGGCTGGACCCTCTCGGTCCGCCAGATCGCGTAGCGCGTCGAGGTAGCCGGCGCGCTGCTGGTAGTCCACCGGACGCCGATTGTCCGGGTCGACCAGGCTCAGATCCCACAGTTCGTTTCCCTGGTAAAAATCGGGAATACCGGGAATCGTCGTCTTGAGCACCACCTGGGCAAGGGAATTGACGGCGCCGAATAGCTGGAGCTGCGGCAACAGTTTGCTGAGCGACTCAACGAAGGGAGTTTCCTTCCCACGCGCACCCGGCATCAGGATGGCTTCAATGAAGGCGTGCACCGCCTTCATGTATTCCGGGTCAGGATTGATCCAGCTCAGGTTGACCTTGGCTTCACTGAGCGCTTTGGACGAGTATTCCTTGATCCGGTCGACGTAGTTCTTGCGATCCTGTCCGGTTTGCATCTGCCACGGCCATGCGCCGAGGATCGTCTGGTAGAGCAGGTACTCTTCATTGTTGTCGGGAGCAACGCGCCCGTCCTCCAGCTTGCGCTTGAATTTGGCATTCATTCGTTGCCAGCGCTGCACACTGGAGGACCAAACCTTGGGAAGCTCTGAGAGAACGTTGAGGCGATTGCGTACGTCTTCGCTACGCTTCGTGTCATGCGTGGACGTGGTGAGCATGGTGTCAGGCGAGTGCTCTAAGCGCTCCTGATTGCTCTGGTGCAGGGTTTCAAGCGAAATGCCGAACGATTTTGCCGAACCGCCCACTTCGTTGGAAGACAGAAACCGGGTGTAGACATAAAACGTTGTATCTTCCACGCCCTTGGCCATGACCGGGCCCGTGAGTTGCTGAAACTTGAGCGCGAAGTTAAGGATCTGCGGATTGGGCTTCTGTTTCGAAGCCAGCGGGGAACTCTGCAGGAGCAGCGTTTCGCGCAGAAAGTCGAATGCCGAGGCATCGATATCCGGATTGAGCCGCTTGGCCCGGGCGCTGGCAAAGCGCAGGAAGGCCACGTCGCGCTCTCCGTATTCCCCCCGGTCGTCAATATAGGTCCGGTAGACGGGAAAAGCGGCAATGGTGTGGCGCAGAACGGTTTCCAGAATGTTGTCCGTGAAATCGCGTGCCCTGCGGTTGGAACTGGCAATCCGGCTCAGCAGGTTGGTCAGCGCATACACCTCACTGGCCAGCGCGGTCTGCATCACCTGCAGCTTGGACCGGTAGATAATCTCGTCCGGATCGACGGGGTGGCCGAGAACCCGGGCATAAATAACATTGAACCGCTGTTCGTTGGCGCTCTGGATAAAGATGCCGTTGGCCAGGTAGACAAAGTCATACCCTGAGGTTCCGCGCACCGGCCACTCCGGCGGCAAATACTCCCGTGGTTCCAGTATCTTTTCGACTACTGTATAAAGCGATCCTTGGCTCTGGGACCAGTCGTATCCCCGCACCGGGTCAAGGACGCTGCGCTCGATTCCGTTGGCCGCTGTCTCCTGCTCCGGCTTGCCCCCGGCACATTGGCTGGCGAGGTACAGCAACTGAAGCCGGATCAGGTACTGACGCGGGTTGAACATGCCATCGCAGTGGTCGATGCGGAGCCCGGTCACCTGGTGGGAAGCGATCAACTCCCGGATCAAGCAGTGGGTGGCGGCAAAGACCTCGGGATTCTCCATGCGCAGGCCGACCAGGTCGTTTACGTCGAAGAACCGGCGGTAGTTGATCTCTTCGGCAGAGGTGCGCCAGGAAGCCAACCGGTAAGGCTGGGAGTCGAGCAGCAAGTGTAAGCGGTTAAAGCTTTGCGCATCCCCTTCCAAGCCATTGATGCTTTTCAGGGCCTTTTCAATCACTGGCTGCATCTCCACGGAGCGGAGCGCATCCCGCAACTTGGGTAGTAGCTCCGATAACTCGGCTTGGCGCAGTTCCCGCAGTTTGCCCTCGCTGGTCTCATGGGGTGGAATGCGTTCGATCCGCTCCAGCAGTTCACGAAACCACCTGGGCGTTGGGTCTGCCCCGGCCTCCACCGGAAACATCAGGTGCACCGTGCGCGGAGCCACCGGCATGGTGTGATCGTAATAGTGAACCAGCGGACGCCCATCTTCGATGGACACCTGGATGTGCTTGCTTTCGAGTTCCGCCCCATACTGATCGCCCAAAATGGGCAAAAGAAGCTTGTTGCGTAAAGCCGGCTTTAGTGGCTTCCAGTCGATATCGAAATACTCGGAGTAGCGCGAGGCGTGCCCGTTCTCCAGGACGTCCTGCCACCAGATGGAGTCGTTGCCTACCCCCATATGATTGGGCACGATGTCGAGCAGCAGACCCAGGCCCTGACGCTCAAGTTCGGCGGAAAAGCTTGCGAAGCCTTCCTGTCCGCCCAGCTCCGGGTTTAGGCGATCGTGGCGGGTTACGTCGTACCCGTGCATGCTGCCTGGCCGGGCTTCGAAAATGGGTGAGGAGTAAAAGTCTCCGATGCCGAGCTGCTTCAGGTAGCCGGCGATAGCCTGCGCGTCGGCAAATGTGAAGTCTTTGTGCATCTGCACCCGGTAGGTCGAGGCCGGGACCCGGGCATCGCTGTGCAGCACCCGTTCCACACACTCCCTCATCTCGTTGGAGGCGTCTTGGCGCTGGCTGGTTTTGGCCGCAACCGGCCCGGGCGCGACTGCGCTGGTTAAGGAAGAGTCACTGAGCATTCTCCAGTTGGATGCGCTCTCTGCTGCTGGAGCTTTACGAATTCCCGCGCAGCACGGAAAATGGACTTAGAGTTTTTTCCACGAGGACGGACCCCCATGCCACTTTCCGGCGAAGCCATTCGAATGATGAACTACATTGACGACATCTCCACCACCCTGCGCCGCATTCTCGCTCTCAGCCCCACGCTTTCCGCCGAGGAGCGCAAGCGGGTGGGTGAATATTTGAAGTCCAGCACACCCAGCGCCGACGAAGCGATGGCGGCCCTGAACCTCAAGTAATCTCCCCGTGGTTTTCAGCCGTCCCTCCTAGCCACATACCAAAAGGTGCCTATATCGGGCGCGAGTTCTTCGCCTATTGAGGTTGCGGAAGAGCCGTGCGAGCTTTTTCCGCAGCCGTCTAGTCTGTATCCGGCCGTTTGTAGGGTTGCTGCAGGTATTTGCGCGCTTCGTTGATCGCTCCACCGGTGTTGTCGTTGGTCTGCGTCGCCTGCCGGTATTCGTTCACGGCGCGGTCTCGCTGCCCGGTGACGTCAAAAATCTTTCCGAGTGCGATGTGACTCCAGACTTCGGTCCACTTGGGTTCGTCGTCTCCGCGCAGGGCGTCACGATAGGCATTCGCCGCCGACTGGTAACTCCGCTGGTTGAAGAGCACTTCACCGATGCGGTAGCTGGCGAGCGAGCTGTTGGGGTTGGCCGTGAGCGCCTTTTGATATTCCGCCAAGGCTCCAGGACCGTCCCCTTCGGCCACTAGTTGCTGGCCGCGCAAAATGGCGATCCGCACCTGCAAATCCGGAGTGTTCTTGAGCACCCAGTTGTCCGGATCGATCGAAATATGGCGGGGACGGCCAAACGTATCGACGACGTACTGCGAGTTGGTGCCCACCACATCGACCCGCTTGACTTCCGTTTTGCCCTCGGTTTCCACTCGCAGCTCAACCGGCATGTTGAAGAGATCGAGGTCCTGACCGATCTCACCGATGGTGCGGAAGCCCTTGTTGTTGCCCAATCGGTAGACGGTGTATTTATCGACGAACTGGGGAGCGCCGGTTCCATCGAGCCATTGGGCAAAGAAGGCTGTAAGCTGCTGCTGTGTCTGCTGCTCGGCCACCCTTTCCACGTCTCTGGTCCGGATGGGCTTATCGCCGAACTGCGTGACGATGGCGCGCAAGGTCTTGATGAAGTTGTCGTCGCCGACCTCCCAGCGAAGCATGTGGAAGACCATGCCGCCTTTGTCCAGAGTCATAGACTGGAACTGCGGAGAGAAGGGATCCAGGCGGCCTGCTGAAGTGAGCGGGATCGTATCGTAGGCTAAAGCGCCGGCGGCGATATCGAGCACCCCGGCCTGCAACGCAGATTGTCCCGAGACCCTCTCTACGTACATCAACTCACCGTAACGGGACATGCCGTTGATGATCCAATAATCATTCAAGGACGCTGGGGTCACGGTGCAGCCCCACCATTGGTGGGCCATGGTATTGGCCAGCAGACGGAAGTTGTTACGGTCGGCGATGCGAGCGCCGGCAATGGCTGCGATCTCCGGAGCCCAGTAGGCGGGCAGGGTATCATCCGGCAGTTCGACGACATTCAACAGGCGCGAAGCGGCATCCCCAAAGGTCTCGCCAAAGAAATCGAATTCCTTGACCGCCGTCTGGGCGTACTCCGTCCCGCTCTGCTTGTGAGCGTCCGTCAGATACAGCTTTACATTCGGCATCCCGGCGACGGAGATGGGGTCGTTGAATTTGCCGGCAATGATGGTCCCGGGAAAGCTGGATTTGGTCCAGTTAAAGCTGTATTGCTGACCGCCGCCGGTGGAACGGGGGGTGCCGGTACTGCCGCTGCCTATCACCCGGTAACCCGCAGGCATGGTTATATGGATCTCCGCGGTAAACCGGTCGGTCATGTAGCCGACCATCGGAAACCAGCGCGCTGCATAGAGCAAATAAGTGATGGGATCGCCGATGGACGCTACCTTCAGCCCCTCCACCGGGCTCTCTTCACTCCCGGAGAGCGTCCCCTCATAGACAAAGGTCAAGGTGGTGTTCGCTCCCTTGCTCAGCGGGCTGGACAGGGCAACGCTAATGGTGGCATTGGGCCCGCGCTCCCCGCTGAGCTGGTGGTGTTGGTCATCGGCCACGTTGTCCACCTTGAGCGCGTTGTGCAGCTCGAAGATGGCGGAATTCACCGTGTCCGTCGCCGTGAACGTCACCCGCGCGGTGGCCTTCAGCGTGTGGGCGGCTGGATCGAGCTGGGCATCGATAACGTAGCCGGTGATGTTGATATTGGACCGCTCAGCGGCGGAGAGAGGAGGGACGGCCAAACCGAGAAAAGCGGTCAGCACGATCAGAACCCGGGGGTTGCAACGCAGCGTCATCCAATTCATTCAACGGGCCATGGTGAAACCAAAGCTGGGGATCAATTGCAACGCGATCCGGGCGGCATACTCAATGGCGCCCTCACTATGCACTTGTAACGCAGCCCCCACGCTGCGCAAGTCTGACTGCATTGTTGCACGAGCCTGCTCGTTTTCGAGCAAAGGGCGTAACTGCTCCAGCACCTTCGATGCGATGAAATCATCCTGAATGAGCTCGGGTACGATCCGGCGTCCGGCGATCAGGTTCACCATGCCCACATGGGCAACGCGGACTACCCGCTTGGCCACCGCATAGGTAACCCGTGAAACCCGATAGACCACCAGGAAAGGGTTGCCGATCAGTGCCGCCTCCACAGTGGCAGTGCCGCTGGCAACGACACTGGCGCGCGCATGCTGCAAAGCTGCGCGGGCATCGGGGACCACCCTCACCCCGGCCTGCTTCGCGCGGAGGGCCAGCGCCTTCACCTCGGAGTCCTTGAGCGTGGGGGCCACAGGCAGGAGGTATTCGTACTGGGGACCCAAAAGTCGAGCGGTTTCGAACATTGGCGGCAAGTTGGCGTCGAGCTCCCTGGCGCGGCTTCCGGGAAGCAAGCCAACCCAAAATTTTGACGGATCCAAGCCATTTTCGCTAGCAAACTCTTCCCGGGTGACGGTAGGCGGCTTTAGATCGGCCAATGGGTGACCGACAAAGTCCGCGGCAATCCCATGATCGCGGTAGAACGCTTCTTCGAAGGGAAAGATCACCAGCATCCGGGAGACATTGCGCTTCACACCGCGTATCCGCCATTTCTTCCACGCCCATAACTGCGGGCTCACAAAATAGACCACGGGAATTTTCAGACGGCGAAGCTCGGCGGCAAGACTCAGGTTTACGTCGGGGAAGTCGATCAGGATCGCCAAGTCGGGCCGTTCCGTGCGCAAGCTGGCCTTGAGCTTGCGATATTCGCGATAGACGTGGGCCATGTGCAGGATCACTTCCGTGATGCCCATCACGGCGACATCTTCGGCCCGCACGACCCGGCGCAAACCCAGGCTCGCCATACGTTGGCCGCCGAGGCCGAAAAAATCCGCCTGCGGGGCCAGACGGCGTATGGCCGTCATCAGCAGGACGCCGTAGTGCTCCCCGCTGGCCTCCCCGGCAGACAGAAAAATCTTCGGGTTCTCCACCATCACGCTCTCGTATTTCGTTGGGAAATATGCTGGGTCAATAGCCCGCGTGGGAATTTGAACTTCAGCACCAAACTAAACTCGACGGGTGCCCCATGTTCGCACCAGCGTACGTAGGCCGAAAAGATGGGCGAAGCCCATCCACTGCTTCTAGTCCTTGAGTGAAAGCATTCGAATCATTCATATTCGGAACCCGTACGCTGGTGCGAACATGAGGCACCCATCGAGTTTTGTTTGGTCCTTCAGTTCCAGTCCTCGCGCTTGAGCTTTGCTAGTCCGTGCCCACCGCCAGGCTGGCATCCAGCACCGGCAAGATTTCCTGATCCTTATATTGCAACTGATAAAGCTTCCAATAAATTCCCCGCTGCGCGAGGAGTTCCTGATGCGTGCCCAATTCCCGCAGTACTCCCTTGTGCATCACCAGGATCCGGTCCGCTTGCTGGACGGTTGAAAGTCTGTGGGCAATGATGACCGACGTGCGCCCCCGGACCATCCGCTCGAGCGCCGACCGTACGCGCATTTCCGTGTCCGTATCCACGCTCGACGTAGCCTCATCGAGCACGAGGATGCGCGGATCATGCGCCAAGGCGCGGGCAAAATTGATGAGCTGCTTCTGTCCCGTGGAAAGACTGTTGCCGCGCTCCCGCAAAGGCTCATCGAAACCCTGCGGGAGCGCGCGGATAAAGTCACCCACATTCACCTCGTCCGCCGCTGCCCTCATCCGCTTGTCGGTAATCCAGTCCGAGCCCAGACGGATATTCTCGGCAATCGTCCCGGTGAACAGGAACGGGTCTTGCAGCACCACCCCAAAATAGCGGCGTAACCTGGTGACATCCTGCTCCCGGACATCCACCCCATTGATCAAAACACTGCCCCGCTGGATCTCGTAGAAGCGCATCATCAATCCGATGATGGTGGTCTTGCCGGCACCGGTGTGGCCTACGATCGCGGCCGTCTGGTCAGGCTCGATCACGAACGACACATCCTTGAGAATCCACTCCACCTCCGGCGAGGCAGCCAGAATCTCCTCGGTTCCGTCGGCCTGCTGGATAGCCGCCACTTGCTCCGGGTCAAGCCTTTGGTATGTAAACCAGACGTTGCGGAACTCGATGCGCCCCGAGCCATCGCAGGCTAACGGTGTGGGCGGGCTCTGCAATTCCGCCGGGGTATCCAGCAGTTTGAACACTCGTTCGCTAGCTGCCATCGCCGCCTGGAGAATGTTGTACTTCTCGCTCAAATCCTGAATGGGCCGGAAGAACCGCTGGGAGTATTGGATAAACGCCACCAGCACGCCGATCGTGACCGCATGGCGCAGTACCCCGAAGCCCCCAAGCCAGATCACCAAGGCGATGGCCACGGAACTCAGCAACTCGATGGCGGGGTAGTAGAGCGCATAGGCCAGGATGGCGTCCTTGAAGGCGACCATGTGCTGCCGGTTAATCGCTTCGAACTCCTCGTAGGAGCGCTGCTCGCGATTGAACAACTGGACCACGCTCATCCCGCTCACGTGCTCCTGGGTGGACGCGTTGATGCGCGCAATGGCGGAGCGGATGCGCCGGTACGAGTCACGCACATATTTGCGAAACACCCGGGTAACCCCGAGGATAAAAGGCAGCGTCCCAAATGCGATCAGGGCCAGCCACCAGTTCATGCGCAGCATGATGGCGATAATCAGCGCCAGGACGAAAACGTCCTCGAAGATGGCGAAGACCCCGGAGGTGAACATCTCGTTCAGAGCGTCCACGTCACTGGTCAACCGGGTCACCAGGCGTCCTACGGGATTGCGGTCGAAGAAACTTACGTGCATGCGCTGGATGTGGCGGAAGATCTGGCTGCGCATGTCGAACATGACCTTCTGTCCGGTCCACTGCATCATGTAAGTCTGCACGGCCTCCAGGAGGTAGCTGAGCACCAGGGCGGCTATATAGATGCTGGCGAGTTGGGTGATCCCGACCGCGGCGTTGGGGCTCAGCCAGCGGGTAAGAGGGGTCGCGTGCACCTCAGGCCGCGCAGTCAAATAGCGGTCTACGGTGACTTTCGTCAAATATGGGCCGAGTACGTCAAAGCCGGCCTTAAGCAGAATTGCCACCAGCGAAATAATCGCTTGTAGCTTGTAAGGTCGAAGGTAGGTGAGCAGGCGGCCCATCAGCCGGCTGTCATACGCTTTACCAACTACATCGTCGTCCTGCTGCTGGGGTTTGTCGGCCATGCGGTCCAGTTTTATTTTACGTGGCGCCCGGGATGTCAGAATAGAGAGCAGGATCTGGCGCGGATGAATTCCCTCGGTATTTACATTTCGGTTCCTTTTTGCCGCGCCAAGTGCACCTACTGTAATTTTGCCTCGGGCGTTTCCTCCGTTGGCGCCCACGAGCAATATGTGGCCCGCGTCTGCGGGGAAATGCGCAGCCTGCGGAGTCGCCTTGGCGAAGCAGCGGTTCCCGAGCAGGTGGACAGCATCTACCTCGGTGGCGGAACCCCCAGCGTGCTTTCCCCAGCCCTGCTGGGAGAGTTGGCCCAAGCCCTGCGCCAGGAATTTGTCATTACGCCCGGTGCGGAAATTACGCTCGAGTGCGCTCCCGGCCAATTAGACGACCCAGGGTTGTCCGCCATGCTCGCCTTTGGGGTGAACCGGCTCAGTTTCGGCGTCCAATCCCTGATAGATCGTGAGGCTGCGGCCACCGGGCGCTTCCATACCCGGGCGGTGGTGTTGCGCGATCTGGAACGGGTGCGTTCCGCCGGGCTGGACAATCTGAGCATTGACTTGATCGCCGGAATGCCCCACCAAACGGCAGACAGCTGGCAGGAATCGCTTACGGTTCTCGCCGCAACCGGGGTGGAGCACGCGAGCGTTTATATGTTGGAAATCGATGAGGACTCGCGCCTGGGCCGGGAACTGCTGGCCGGCGGCTTCCGTTATCACGCCCAGACCGTTCCCAGCGAGGAGCTAACCGCCGATCTTTATGAGACCGCCATTGATTTTCTTGGCGCCCACGGGCTGCGGCAGTATGAGATCTCGAACTTTGCCCGCGGCGAGAGTCTCTCGCGGCACAACCTGAAATACTGGCGCCGCCAACCCTACCTAGGCTTTGGACTGGATGCCCACTCCATGCTTCGTACTGGCGACGGCTCCGCTCTACGCTTCAGCTCCACTGCGGATTTGAGCGAATACCTGCGGGGCGATTCGCAGCAAGAAATGCGCCGCCTCAGTTTGTCTGAAGAGTTGGAAGAGGCCTGGTTTCTTGGTCTGCGCTTGCAGCGCGGGGTGCGGTGGCAGGAACTCGCCACCGAGTTCGGCCACGGCAAGGTGGACGCCTTCAGGCCCGTCGTACGCGAACTGTGCCAGATGAATCTGCTCACCGATGACTGGGCGACGGTGCGTCTAACCCGGCGCGGCATCCTTTTTTCGAACGAAGTCTTTGCCCAATTCCTCACCGCTGAAACGGAGCTCCAGATTCAATGACGATCGACCTACGCAGCGACACCGTCACCCGTCCCACGCCTGCGATGCGCGCCGCCATGGCCGCAGCCGAGGTAGGAGACGACGTATACGGCGAAGACCCCACTGTGAACCGCTTGGAAGCGCGCGCCGCGGAAATGTTCGGGCGTGAAGCGGCATTGTTCGTGCCTACCGGCAGTATGGGGAACCAGATTGCAATCCGCATGCACACCGAGCATGGCCAGGAGGTTATCTGCGAATCGCGCGGCCACGTGATGGATTGGGAAATGGCCATGGTTTCCGCCTTTTCCGGTTGCCAGCTGCGCACCGTGTATGCCGACCGCGGAATCCTCACCTGGCCGCTGATCCGGCAGGTTCTCTCGCTCGGAGCTCCTTTCCGGGCGCGCACCGGTCTGATCGAGCTCGAAAATACGCATAATATGGCCGGCGGCACGGTGATGCCGCTCGAAGTAGCGGAGGAAATCTGGGCCGGGGCCGCAGAGGTTGGGCTGCCCACCCATCTGGACGGTGCGCGCATTTTCAATGCCGCGACCGCCCTGAATATTGAAGTAGACCAACTGACTCGTGGCTTTAGCTCAGTGATGTTCTGCCTTTCCAAGGGACTATGTGCTCCCGTGGGCTCCATGCTGGTGAGCAGCCAGAAAAATATTGAACGGGCGCGTCATTTCCGCAAAGCTTTGGGTGGAGGGATGCGTCAGGCTGGTGTTCTGGCCGCGGCCGGTCTGATCGCGCTGGAGGAGATGACCGGGCGTCTCCATGAGGACCATGAAAATGCGAGGCTGCTCGCGTGTGCGCTCAGCAAACTCCCGCAAGTGGAAATCGATCTGGCGCGGGTGCAGACCAACATCGTCATCTTCGGGCTGCGCGACAAGGGAGACGCCCAAGCTCTGGTGGCTGCACTCGCTGCGCGCGGCGTTCGCGCAGGAAGCGTAGGCGCGCATTCCGTGCGTCTGGTCACGCACCATGATGTGGATCGTGCCGCTTGTGAGCGGGCATCCGCGATCCTCGTACAAACGATCAAAGAGATGTCGTAAAAAGACACAAAATCCGAATCAACGCAAGGCTTTTCGCGATCTATACTACAGAGATGCCAAAGTATTCGATTGTCGTGCCCTTCCATAACGAGGAAGAGAACGTTACGGCTCTATACGACCGCCTGAAAGCGGTGATGGAGCAAATTGGCGACAGCTTTGAGCTGGTGCTGGTCGACGACGGCTCGAGTGATCGCACCTACAAGCTGCTCGAAGAGATTGCTGCTGTGGACAGTAGGGTTTTGGTGGTCAAGCTGCGGCGGAATTTCGGCCAGACCTCGGCCCTTGCCGCGGGGTTCGACCACTCCCAAGGTGACTACATCCTGGCGATGGATGGCGACTTGCAGCATGATCCTTCGGAGATTCCCGAGTTTGTGGCCAAGTTGGAAGAGGGATACGACGTGGTTAGCGGATGGCGCAAGGCGCGCATCGACAACTTTGTCCTGCGCCGGTTGCCTTCGCGTTGTGCCAATTGGCTGATGGCTAAGCTTTCCGGGGTCGACATCCATGACTTTGGTACCACTTTCAAAGCATATCGTCGTGAAGTGATTCATAACATCCCCCTTTACGGGGAGATGCACCGCTTCATCCCGGCGCTTGCCTCGTGGTACGGGGCCAGCATCTGCGAAATTCCGATCCGCAATGTGAACCGCGAGCGGGGTAAATCCCACTACGGTATCTCGCGCACCATCCGGGTCTTCTTCGACCTGTTGACCATTCGCTTTTTGTTGAAGTACATGACGCGTCCGCTGCATTTCTTCGGCACTTTCGGCGCGCTTGGCATTCTTCTGGGAGGAGCGGTCTCGTGCATGTTGGCCGGGCTGAAGATCTTCACCCATCAGGATGTGATGGATACCCACGGACCACTGTTCGTGGTTGCGGGTGTGTTGATCCTAGCCGGGATTCAGATGCTTGCTATTGGGTTGTTGGGTGAACTGCAGGTGCGGCATTATCACACCTCCTCGCACCGTGCGCCCTATGCCATCGACCGTCTGGTCCGCCTGCGGGCCCCTGAAGAGCCCAGCATGCTCCAAGAAGGCTAAAAGCTCAACGCATTGCACTCCCGCGCTTACGGCTGTGGAAGAACTCTGCAGCCGTCCCTTCGGGACTTTTTTTCGCAGCCTGTAAACCGGTACCCTTCGAACTCCCGTATCTCTCCGACTTCTGTACCCTTCATTTCGCACCCCCGGATGGATCGGGTGATCGAGATACATTCAAATCTAAGAACGTCTGAGCATTGTGGGGCAGACCGGGCGGATAGCAGTTGTTGTCGGCGGCATAGGTCGTTGCGCACTGTTTGGAAAACTGACTGCGCGGCGACTGCGCGTACTGCCAAACAAGCGCTTGCGGAGTGGCGCTTGTTCCCGGCGAAAGCTTCTTAGGCAGCACACAACCCGGGGCAGGTGGGCACTGGTCGTTATCCACCCACAAGGCCAGGTTGTGGTCATGGCTGAGAATGTCGAGCGCAGTGCTAATCTTCCCCGGGCCGTCCGGAACCAAAATGCCGGAACAATAGACCCCAGGCTTGTACGGCGACTTTCTTACTGCCTCTACCCACGAGAACAGATAAGCACTTTGTTCCGGTAGCAGCCGGCCGCCTTCTTCCTGATCGAGAAACAGGATCGCACCCGCTGCGAACCCCTCCTTCTTCGCCGTGGCAATGGCGTCCGCAGCGTCGGCTCTCCCGAGGGCGGCAGCATCCTTGCCCTTGAGATCGGCGTCCATCCGCCCGTTGTACAGAATCATGAAGCCAAAGCCAGTTGCTTTGAGGATGGCGCGCTTGCCTGTCCAGCCGTTACTGCTTACGCCGGGCGGATTGTTCAGCCAATACCCGGCATAGGAAAAACTTTGCCGGAGCGCCGGAAGGAGGTTATCCCCGGGATACTCGTTTCGATCGAAGCCAAAGTAAGTCTGTCCCCAGCAAGACCCTGCCAGGCAGGTCCACAGCAGGTGGGCTAGTACGCGCCGCCGGCAATGGTTGGCGTGGAAATGGATTGGCCGCTCGCTAGCTGCCGCGGTGCGGCATGCAGATATTTGGATGGATTTACCGGTGTGTCATGAATACGGACCTCGTAGTGCAAGTGAGGGCCTGTGGCGTGTCCCGAAGAGCCGACATACCCGAGGATGTCGCCGCGGCGCACATCCTGGCCGGCGATCACAGCAAACCCGGATAGATGGGCGTACAGGGTTTCAATTCCGTGCCCATGATCGAGCACCACTTCGCGACCATACCCCGTGCCCATGCCGGCTTTGACGACCGTGCCGTCGGCGGGTGCACGAACCGCGTCGCCTGTGCTGGTGGCGATATCGATCCCGGTATGGAAAGCGCCTTCCCCGTTAAATGGATCCAGACGGGAACCAAACGAGCTTGTAACCACCCCCTGCACGGGCCATAGCGAAGGGGCATTCGCGACGCTCAAGATCCCGCTAAAACCAGCAAAGCGGCTGGAGAAATCGAGCCCGCGACGGATGTCTCCTGACATGGCCGAAGAGCGCAGGGCCAAAAGCTGGTCAAGGGATTGACTGTACTGCTGGTCGCTAATGCCATCGGATGGCGTAACCGAAGCCGCAGCCAGGTGCGGAGACGTCTTGCTCAACCGGTTTTGCCGCAGTCCGTAAAGTGCGCTCACTTCACTCGCCAGGGAGCCGAGCGAAGCCGCCTGTACATCTTTCTCGTGCGCTACCTGTTCGAGTTGCAGGTAGTCGTGGCGTATAGTCTCGCGCTCGGTGCGGACCTGGTTGAAGCGTGCGGTCTTTAACAGCATGCGGCTGTAGGACCCAGCCATCCCCGTGATTGTGAACAAGCCGACAAGCGCGGCGGCCACAAAAATATACGCGTAGTGCAATGGGATGGGAATCTTACGCAGTTCACCGTCGTCTTGGCGGGCTACGAAAATGATGTAGTAACGTTTGGGCAACGTACTCACTCGCAAAAAAAGGGGATTTGGCCTTACCTCTACTATCGCCTCCCGCTCCAAAAGGCCGAGTCTTGACCCTAACAGAGTGAATCTAATGGGTCAAACCATTGAGACGCTGGTTTCCCATAAAGGTATGCTTGCGGCATGAGAAGTCGTTCAGGCGACGCAAGCGAGCGGGAGCTGATTGCCGCCATCCGCAGACGGGCTAACCAGCTGGGGGCGAAAACTGGAAGCCGCGGAACGATTCTGAATCTCGGCATTGGCGACGACTGTGCCGTGCTCCGGCCCCGGCCGGGCGAAGAGGTGGTGGTCACCACCGACCTATCGCTTGAAAACGTGCATTTTCGCCGCGACTGGCATCCTCCGCAGAGTGTTGGGCACCGCTGTCTGGCGCGCGGTTTGAGCGATTTGGCGGCCATGGGCGCTCGCCCGGAAGCTGCCTTTCTCTCACTGGCTTTGCCTGGGCGGTTGACCGGTTCCTGGCTGGAGGCCTTTCTTGAAGGCTTTTTGGCGCTGGCGGAACGACAAGGGGTGCCACTGGCCGGCGGGGACACGGCAAAGTCTCCCACCGTGGTGGCTGATATTGTGCTGCTGGGTAGCGTACCCCGGGGCAAAGCTCTTTTGCGTTCCGGAGCCAAGGCCGGCGACGTGATTTACGTGACCGGCGCGCTGGGAGGCTCAGCGGCCGAACTGATCGCTCTGTCACGCCGGCCGGCAAAATTTCGGAAGGCGGAAACCGCAGGGCATCCGCATCTCTACCCCGAGCCCAGGCTCGCCGCCGGACGCAAGCTGTTGCGCCTGGCAAGCGCCGCCATTGACGTGAGTGACGGCCTCTCGACGGACCTGGCCCACCTTTGCGACGAGAGCGGGCTCGCCGCAGAAGTCGACGCCGAGGCCCTGCCCGTGGATGCTCGCGCCACCCTGGAGCAGGCTTTGCACGGCGGGGAAGATTATGAAATCTTATTTACCGCCCCACCCAAGACACGAGTGCCGGAACAATTGGCAGGAGTCGCGGTCCATGCCATCGGACGAATGAAGAAGCGTGGCCGCGGACCGCAAGTCGAACTCCGCCAAAGTGGCAAGCAGGCAGGCAAGAAGGTCGCGCTCGCCGCCGGCGGGTGGGAGCATTTCCGCTAGATTGATAGCATCAGAACAGAACTATGCCAAACCCCCGGGTGCGTTTTGCTCCTTCTCCGACCGGTATGCTGCACGTGGGCAATGCCCGCACCGCTCTCTACAACTGGCTTTTTGCCCGCCACAACGGCGGCGACTTCGTCCTCCGCATCGAAGACACCGATGTGGAGCGGAGTGAGGTTCGCTACGAAACCCAGCTGATCGAAGATCTCCGCTGGCTGGGTCTGGAGTGGACCGAGGGCCCGCAGATCGGCGGCCCCTACGCGCCCTACCGGCAAAGTGAGCGGTTGGAGATTTATCAGCAGCACACCGAGCAGCTACTCCGCGAAGGCAAGGCATACCGCTGCTTCTGTTCCGCAGAAGAGCTGGAGCAGGAGCGCCAGCTGGCCTTAAGCGAACATCGGACCCAGGTGTACTCCGGCAAGTGCAAGACATTGACGGTTACCGAAGCCCAGAGCCGGGCGGCTGCGGGCGAGGGCTTTGCTGTGCGTCTCGCCGTGCCCGACGCTCCGCTGCGCTTCCACGACATGGTTCGCGGCGATGTCGAGTTCGCAAGTGAAGCGGTAGGCGACTTTATCCTGGTGCGCTCTTCCGGCATCCCGGTCTACAACTATGTGGTCACCATTGACGATGCGCTCATGCGGATCACGCATGTCATCCGCGGGGACGACCACATCTCGAATACGCCCCGGCAAGTGGCGATCTACCAGGCTTTCGGTTGGAGCTTGCCGCAGTTTGCCCATCTTTCGACCATTCTGGGCAGCGATCGAGAGCGGCTGTCGAAGCGACATGGGGCTACTTCGGTCGCCAGCTTTCGTGAAATGGGCATTTTGCCCCAGGCTCTGGCGAACTACCTGGCTCTGCTCGGCTGGGGCGCCGAGGGGGGTACGCGCGAGACTTTCACCCGCGATGAGCTGATTGCTGAGTTCAAGCTGGAGCGCGTCACGCCATCCCCCGCGGTCTTTGATTGGGATAAGCTGCATTGGCTTAACCGGCACGTCATTAAGCAATCCCCCCTGCCTGAGCTGAGAGCGCTGGCGTGGCCCTACTTCACGGCCCTGAACTGGTTGCCGCCGTCGCCCAGCGATCCTGTCCTGCTTTGGTTCGATCGCGTATTGGAGCTGTTCCTTCCCGCGGTCGACCAACTGCAGCAGCTTCCGGATAAGGCAGCCACTCTCTGGCGCACCGCACCGGTGGGCGAGGAAGATGCAGCCATCCTGGCTTCCGAAGCAGGCGAGCGCGTTGTGTCGTCCTTTCGCGCAAAAATCAAGGCGGAGGCGGGGGCGCTGACACCGCAGCGCTTCAAGGAAATCATGAACGAGGTGAAGGCGGAGACCGGTGTTAAAGGCAAGGATTTGTTCCATCCCGTGCGCATTCTGTTGACCGGGGCGCATTCGGGCCCGGAATTTGACAAGCTCATTCCCTTGCTGGAAGAAGGCAGCCGCCTCGATTTGCCGACCCACGTGTTGAGCGTGCGCGAACGCGTGGGATGAGTGACTCCACCTTCCCTCACGCCTGGCAGGCAGAGGTGCTTGCTGCACGCCCTTTGATATCGCCCGCGCGCCATTTCGTCTACCCGGCGCAGGTCGAAGAAGTGGAACGGGGTGCGCTGGAACTCATAATCCGCCCCCAAGGCGCGCAGCCCTTCCTGGCTACCTGCGCGTTAGGCTTCGCGGGATCAGCCGTGCCGACCGGCGTTTGGACGTGTCCCGATCCCGCGTACCTCTGCGCGGTTGCCGGCGGCTATGCCTACCTCATCGACACGCGAGACCCCGCGCAATGGGAGCAGATAGCCTACCGCCCCGTCACCGCAGTCACGCCGGTCGCGGACCACGGCCTCCTAATCTTTTCCAGCTTCCAATCGCTTCTCGCCTGGGGACGAGCGGGCAAGGTGTGGCAAACCGGCCGGCTGAGCTGGGATGGGCTTCGCATCACCTCCATCCGCGGAGAGACACTCGTCGGTCTCGGCTGGGATATGAAAACGGATGCGGAGCGCGATTTCGAAGTGAATTTGACAACCGGCGAGCACCGCGGTGGAGGCTACCTGCCGTAGAAGCTGAGGCCCGCGTCTCCCTGCTCGAGCACGCGGTAGCGTCGCAGCGGCCCGTAGCTTTCCGCGAGCGGCTCGGGCATTTTGCGGTTGTGTTCGGCAATCGCGATACCGTCCGGAGTCAGCAGCTCTCCGGCGCGATTGCCAAGCTCCGAGAGGGTGCGGCTGTATTCGATGGTAGAGGCATAGGGGGGATCCAGGAAGACGAGGTCGCACCTCTCCGTGATGCGGCGGAGGGCTGTGGAAACGGCGCCCGGCACGATTTGAAATCCGGAGCTGATCTTGAGTGCCGCCAGATTGGTGCGGATCGCGGCGATCGCCGGAGCAGCTTGATCTACGAAGTAAACCAGCTTTGCCCCACGGCTAAGCGCCTCGATGCCAACTGCCCCCGAACCGGAATACAGATCGACGAAAACGGCCCCCTCGATCCGATTCGAGACAACGTTAAAAAGAGTTTCACGGAGTCGATCGCTGGTGGGCCGGGTGGCTAGCCCGCGGGGTGCGACCAGCCGCCGCGAACGGTATGTGCCGCCGATCACCCGCATTTGATTTGATCCTAAATGAATCCTCAAGCTCTACAATGAAAAGCAAGGACGGATGCAATGCGCGGTTGGTCGTTTCCTCTTGGGCGTTGGATGGGCGTGGAATTACGGATACACACCTTCTTCATCCTGCTGCTCGGCATCTGCATGGCATACACCGAGAGCGTGCATCTTTCCGTATTCCGCGGCGTGGGCCTGTGGCTGGTTCTGCTGGGCGCAGTCGCGGTTCGCGAAGCGGCGCGCATGCTGGTGGCTGCGTACCACGGACTGCAACTGAGAAATATATTGCTGCTCCCGATTGGCGGCTTGGTGGCCTACGCCAACGCCGAGAGTGCGGAGAATGCGGGCATACCCAAGGTGCAGTGGCGCATGGCGGTCACTGGCCCGGCGGCGAACCTGAGTTTTGCCCTGGTCACCGCCATGCTGGTGCTCGGCATGTCGCCCACGCTGAACCTTTTGGATCGTCCCTGGATCACTCCCTACCACCTGATTCGCAGCATCGTGTGGCTCAACGTTTTTCTCGGCGTGCTGAATTTGCTGCCCGCTTATCCGCTGGATGGCGGCAGGGTCGTGCGCGGCGGCGTGGCTCGGGCGCAGGGCCGGGCGCAGGCTTCGCGTTTCGCCACCGGACTGGGCCAGATCCTCGCCATGTTGGCGATTATCGCCGGGCTGGTGCTGATGAATGCCTGGCTGTTGATGGCGGGGTTCTTTATCCTCATCGGGGCGCAGTTGGAAGACCAGGGTGTGCTCTTTCAAAGTGTGGTGGATACGGTCAACATGCAGGACATTATGCTGACCGAGTTCTCCATGCTTGCGCCGTCGGACACGCTGGAAGATGCGCTGCACAAGTCGATTCACAGCCTGCAGGATGATTTCCCCGTGGTGCGCGGGGAAAACATGGTGGGCATTATTTCCCGGCAGAGCATTCTTTCCGCGCTGCGGAGCGAAGGCAACGGCTATGTGCAGGCGGTGATGTCGCGCAGCTTCCATGTCGCCCAGCCGGAAGACTCCCTGGGCACGACCATCAGCCGCTTCGCCGGCCGCGGACTCTCCCTGGTTCCGGTAACGGAAGGGGAACGCATTGTCGGTATCGTGACGCTGCAAAACCTGATGCACTCCATGAGCCTGCTGGCGGAAAGCCGAAAACTGCGTCGTCAGAGCCAGGAATAATCGTTGCTCGATCCTGGGCTCTACCTGGTAGCCACTCCTATCGGCAATCTAGAGGACATGACCTTGCGCGCGTTGCGCGTCTTGAAGGAGGTCGACCGCATTGCCTGCGAAGACACGCGTCAGACGCAAAAGCTGCTCAACCACTTCGACATTGCTACCCCCACCGTCAGCTATCACCAGCACAACGAACAGTCGCGGACGGTGGAGCTGATCGCTCTGCTGCAGCAGGGTGGCCGGGTCGCGGTGGTGAGTGACGCCGGGACCCCGGCCTTCTCCGATCCGGGGCTTGATCTGGTACGGGCGGCAGTGGCTGCCGGGGTTCCTGTGATTCCCATTCCCGGAGCAAATGCTGCGCTCAGCGCTTTGGTCGCCTCCGGGCTAGAAACGGATCGCTTCCTGTATGTAGGTTTCCTGGCTGCTAAGCCAGGAGCCCGGCGGACGGAGCTGGAAGCACTGGCCGAGCGGATAACCGGGTTGACGCTGGTGGTCTACGAAGCGCCGCACCGCATTCTTGAGACCCTCGCGGATGTGGAGGCGGTGTGGGGAAATGCCGTGCGGGTGGTGGTGGCGCGGGAGCTGACGAAGCTGCATGAGGAATTCCTGCGCGGGACGGTGGAGGAGGTCCGCAAATCCCTGTCGGATCGTGACCGCATTCGCGGCGAGATGGTGCTCCTGATCGACGTTCCAACGGCAGTCGAGCCGGCGAGGGCTGGCGGCACGATCCAGGAGCAACTTTCGCACTGGATGAAAGCAGAGGGTTTGGACGAGAAAGACGCCCTCAAGCGAGTGGCGCGCGACCGAGGCGTCTCGAAAAGCGACGTCTACCGCGAGCTACAGCGCGAACGCTCGAAGCGATAAATAAAGGCCCGATTCGGGCCTTTTCTATCGCGCCCAGCTCAATGCACTTAAGTGGTAGGGGGCAGCTTCCAGGCGGGTACGGGCCGTTTGGCCAGAGGCAAATCTCGTCCCTTCACCCGGTCGTACATATAGCTATCGCTGGTCGTTCCAAGGGATTCGTTATACAGGCTGGGCTCGCCGATCACCTCGCGCAGTTCCTCGGCAAACCGGTGCACGCTATGCAAGGAATCCGCGGTCGCTGGAAGCTCGAGGCGGCTCGACTTCCAGAACTTCTGGTACCCCTTATCGAGCAGCGTGGCGACCTCTCCCGCTACCATAAAGCCCGGGCGCTCCCGCCAAACCACCGCACTCTCGGGAGTTTTTTTATCCACGGGAGCCTGGATCAGGATCGCGCCGGCGCCATATTTCCGCACCAATAGCTGATTTGCGACCGCAGGGACCGGTTGAACATCGAACCCTAATGTGCGCAGGGAACTCTGGACCTCGTCGAAACTGAGAAAGTGGACTTTGGTTCGCATGGCTGTAGAAGCTACACTAAGAATGCCTTACCCTACTTTCGCACACCGAAGGAAAAATGCAAACCGAAGTGCAGACTGAAGTAAGGTCGACGCCCCGCACACTGGGCAGTAGCATTTTGGAACGGATCGGCAATACTCCGCTCCTGCGCCTCGACCGTCTCACCGCTCATCTCCCGGGGATCACTCTGCTGGGGAAGGCCGAATGGGCAAATCCCGGGGGCTCGGTCAAGGACCGGGCGGCTTCCTCGATCATTGCCGCCGCCGAATCCAAGGGCCTACTCGCGGGGAAGCACCTGCTGGATGCGACCAGCGGAAACACCGGTATAGCCTACGCTATGCTGGGCGCGGCCAAGGGATTTGGCGTCACCCTGTGTATGCCGTCGAATGTCTCGGCGGAACGAAAACGGATTCTGACCGCCTACGGAGCCAACATTGTCTGGACCGATCCGGCAGACGGCTCCGATGGCGCGATTTTGAAGGCGCGTGAGCTGGCCCAGGACAAAGACCGGTATTACTACGCCGACCAGTACGGCAACGACGCCAACTGGCAGGCGCACTACAAGACGACTGCGAACGAGATTTGGCGGCAGACTGAGGGACTTATCACCCATTTCGTCGCCGGGCTGGGCACCAGCGGAACGTTCATGGGGACCACCCGCCGCCTCAAGGAGCTGAATCCGGGGATCGAGTGTATTGCCATGCAGCCTGACTCACCGTTTCATGGGCTGGAGGGTTTGAAGTATATGGCGACGGCCATTGTGCCTCCCATCTACAATGCCTCGGTGGTCGACCGGCACGTGGAGCAGTCGACCGAGGGTGCCTATGAGATGGCCAAGCACCTGGCGCGGACCGAGGGTTTGCTGCTGGGGATCTCTGCCGCGGCGGCGGTAGCCTCAAGTCTGAGGATTGCGGAAGAACAAGCTGGCGCAGGCAAAGAGGCGGTCATCGTCACCATCCTGTGTGACTCGGCCGACAAGTACCTGAGCGAGCGTTTCTGGGAGCAATGAAAGCATGAAGATGAGCGAAGCGGTTTACCGGCAGGTGCGGCAGCATGGGGAAGAGACCTATCCCCACGAATGTTGCGGCGTGCTGCTCGGTAAGGCGCTGGACGACGGTAACGAGGCAGAGGTGGCGGTGCGGGCGGGCAACACCCGGACCGATTCGGCCCATAATCGCTACCACATCGCACCGCAGGAGCTGATCGCCATTCAGCGTCAGGCTCGGGAGAGCAGCCAGGATATCGTGGGCTTTTACCACTCCCATCCGGATCATCCTGCGCGCTGGTCGTCCACCGATTTCAATGAAGCCCATTGGCTGGGTTGCTCGTATGTCATCACCAGCGTAGAAACCGGCGTCGCCCAGCAGACAAACTCCTTTTTTCTTGCCGGAACCGGGGAAGATGACAAGCAGTTCCAAGACGAGGAGATCCTTGTCTTAGCCGAACGCTGTTGACCGCCGGCCCCCTAGCTGCCCCCTAGCTGCCCCAGGCAAAACCCCATCTACAGAAAGAGCGAAGAATGAAAATTCATATCCCTACACCGCTGCGTCAGTTCGCCGCCAAGCAGGCCACCGTGACGGTGGAAGCCGCGACCGTGGGCCAGGCGCTGGATGAGCTTACCGTCACCCACCCGGAGCTGAAAAAGCATTTGTATTCCGATGACGGGAAGCTGCGCGCCTTTGTGAACGTCTACCTGAACGACGAAGATATTCGCTATCTCAGCGAGAAAGAGAACACGGCGGTCAAGGAGAACGACAGCCTGTCGATCATCCCATCCATCGCCGGAGGATCCGAAATGGCCACACTTGCCGAAGCACCCGCTTTACCGTCGCTTAACAACGATGAGATCGCCCGTTACTCCCGTCACCTGATATTGCCCGAGGTGGGCATGGAGGGGCAGCAAAAGCTCAAGGCGGCCAAGGTTCTCTGTGTGGGCACCGGCGGCTTGGGTTCCCCCCTGGCGTTTTACCTGGCCGCGGCCGGTGTCGGCACCCTGGGGTTGGTGGACTTCGACGTCGTTGATTCGAGCAACCTGCAGCGCCAAATCATCCACAGCACCAAAGACGTGGGCCGCCTGAAGCTCGATTCGGCGGAAGAGAAGCTCACGGCGCTCAACCCCCACATGAAGATCGTGAAATACAACACCATGTTGTTGAGCTCCAACGCGATGGAAATTTTCAAGGACTTCGATATCGTCGCCGACGGAACGGACAATTTCCAGACCCGCTACCTGGTGAACGACGCCTGCGTATTGAGTGGTAAGCCGAACGTTTACGGCTCGATTTTCCGCTTTGAAGGCCAGGCCAGCGTGTTTGCCACCGAGCAGGGGCCGTGCTATCGCTGCCTCTATCCCGAGCCACCACCGCCGGGCCTGGTTCCTTCCTGCGCCGAAGGCGGAGTGCTTGGCATTCTGCCCGGCTTGGTAGGGGTGATTCAGGCGACTGAGGTCATCAAGCTGATCCTGGGCGTGGGTGAGCCGCTGATTGGGCGCCTGCTGCTAGTGGACTCGTTGGACATGCGGTTCCGGGAGCTGAAACTGCGCAAGAATCCGGACTGCCCGGTATGCGGCACGCATCCGACCGTGACCGCGCTCATCGACTATGACCAATTCTGCGGTATCCAGCCGGCGCCCGCAGCCAATGCGCCGCTGATCAATGGCATCGAGCAAATCGACGTTACCTCTTACAAGCAGCAGCGCGATGCAGGCAAGGATTCGTTCCTGCTGGACGTCCGCGAACCTCACGAATTTAAAATCGCGGAGATCGGCGGTTATCTGATTCCCCTGGGTGACTTGCAGAAGCGCGTGGGCGAGCTGGATAAGAGCCGCGAGATCGTGGTCCATTGCAAGATGGGTGGGCGCAGCCAGAAGGCAGCCGAGTTCCTGCAGCAGGCCGGCTTCAAGGTAAAGAACCTGGCTGGCGGCATAACGGCCTGGAGCGAAAAGATCGACCCCAAGGTGCCCAAGTACTAGAAATAGGAACGGCCCCGTTCAGCCAGAAAGACCGCAGATCTCTCCACTCCGCTACGCTCCGGTCGAGATGACAAATTCGTTTCGAAGGGATGCCCTTCCCACCCTTGGGGGATGCGGTCAATCGCCCAACGAATTTGTCATCTCGACCGGAGCGCAGCGGAGTGGAGAGATCTGCGGTTTCTTTTTGGCTTGAATGGGGTTGTTCGTTGCCCGAACTCATGGGCAGTCGGTATACTCCGTGGGTTGCTCGCTCTGAGCACGGAGCCCCATGGATCTTGTTGTCATCCGACTTCTCTTCATTCTCGTTCTAACCGCGGCCTGCTTCTTTCTCCGCCCATTCGATCTGCAGCCCTGGCCAGCGGCTGTCTTGGGCGCCATTGCATGCTGCGGCAGTCATTGTCTTTGAATTACGCGTCCGCGCCCTGAGCATCAAGCGTCTCTTGGGCGCGGTGCTGGGTAGCGTGCTGGGCATTGCTGGGGCGGCGCTCTTCGGCATGGTGCTGAGCGGGAGCCTGCCTCCCGGTGGCACCCGGGCCTTGCTGCAGCTGTTCGTCCTGATGCTGATGTCTTACATAGGCCTCATGGTGGGCGCGAGCAAAGGCGATCTGCTGAACTTCACCGGAGGCTTGGCCGAACTGTTCGCTGGCGAGCGCGCGGCTGGCAAGCGCAACCTGAAGATTCTCGATACCAGCGCGATCATCGACGGCCGCATCGCCGACGTGGTCGAGACCGGCTTCCTCGAAGGAACGTTGTTGGTGCCCGAATTCGTGCTCCGTGAGCTGCAGCTGGTGGCTGATTCCTCCGATAACTCCAAACGGCAGCGCGGGCGCCGCGGGCTGGATATTCTGCAGAAAATGCAGGCCCACCCGTCGCTCGCCATACAAATTATCGAGGACGACGTTCCCCAACTGCGCGAGGTCGATCTCAAGCTGATTGAACTGGGCCGGAGAATGGGCGCGCCCATCGTGACCAACGATTTCAACCTGAGTAAGGTCGCTCAACTGCACCAGGTGCGGGTGCTCAATCTGAACGATCTCGCTAATTCCTTGAAACCGCTGGTATTACCCGGCGAAAAGATGAACGTCGTGGTTTTGAAAGAGGGTAAGGAATACAACCAAGGCGTAGGTTACCTGGACGACGGAACCATGGTGGTGGTCGACCACGCCCGCCGGAAGATCGGGCAAGCGGTCGAGATAACGGTAACTAGCGTATTGCAGACCGCCTCGGGCAAAATGATCTTCGGAAAGCTGGAGGACGGCGCCCTCAAACCGGAGCCGGTGGAACGCGTGTCAACCTGAACCGGGCTGGGCGCATCCTTCAGAAAGGGCCATAAATCGCGATGAAATTTCGCCCACCCGTAGCAACGAAAGCACAGTACAATTTTGCCGAGAACAGGTTGTACACACATACCTCCCAGATGGACACCGCCTGCAAACACCCAAAGGTCCGCGTGGTAGCACGCGAAGAGGATGTCGAATACGTCGAATGTCTGGATTGTGGCCAGGTCTTCGACTCCGACGAGTTCCGGGACATGGAAATCGAGGAAGCCGTGATGCGGGAACCCGAAGAAGACTGAAGTAGGGCTCAGCTTCCGTAAACGGTCGTCTCCAGGAAACGATTGCGGAATTTTCCGTGCGCGTCATAGCGGGCCGCAAGCCCTTGAAATTCAGTTATTTGTGTGTATCGTGGGCGAATTTGCGGAGCTGTCATGGTGAACAGCTTCCCCCAGTGGGGACGGGCATCGAAGGGCGCCAATTTGGCTTCGATCAAGGGCAGGACGTTCTTCACCGCCGGCCACTCTGGCTTCCACGTGAAGTGAATGGCCATGGATGGCCGCTGGTAAGCCGTGCTCATCCACAGATGGTCCTGCTCGATGGTACGAATTTCCGAAATAAACAAATGTGGAGTGATGTGGTCGCGAAGCTGTTCCACCGCCAGAATGGCCTCGTATCCCCGATCGCGGGGAATCAGGTACTCCGTCTGCAGCTCGTGTCCGCTGCTGGGGGTGAAGTTGATGCGGAAGTGAGGCAGCCGGTCGTACCACGGCCCGGGGATACCCATCTGTTCGGTGCAGTTTTCCGCGGAAACTCCCGGGATGGGGTGCAGTCTCTTGGTTGCCGCCTTGGCTCCGAGCAACTCCGGGGCGAATTGGACTGGGTGCCCTGGCTCGACGCGACGCTTGACCCACACTTGGCCGATGCGGTGATTCTGCCAGTCGGTGAAGAAACTGACGCTATAGCCGCTCAAGAAAATCTCGTCCAGGTGATTCTTCAGCTGGTCAATGGAGAGGTTCTCGTAGACCGTCTGCGCAACCTGGAACGTCGGTAGCACATCCAGCGTGACCTTGGTGACGACTCCGAACGCGCCCAGATGCACCACCGCACCGGCAAACCGGTCGCCGTCGTGCTCCCGGGAGAGGTTCAGGAGCGTACCGTCCGCCGTGACAAACTGGAGCCCGGATACGGCGGTAGCCAGGTTGCCGTTTTTGCTGCCCGAGCCGTGCGTCGCCGTAGCGATCGCGCCGGCTACTGAAATCTGGGGTAGGGAAGCGAGGTTGTGCAGGGCGTAGCCCTTGGACTCGAGATAAGGAGCCAGCTGGCTGTAGGTGACGCCGCCGCCGACGGTCACGGTATGCGATGCCGGGTTGAGGACCATCTGGTTCAGATGGTTCACGGAGATTTGATTTTCGGTGCTGTCGGCGATGCCATTGAAGGAATGGCGAGCGCCCAGGGGTCTAACCTTGGTGCAGCTCTTCACTACCTGCTGGACTTCCTCGAGGGTCTGCGGCTGGTGCAGGTGGTCGGTGCTGTAGGTGTAATTTCCCGACCAATTGGTGCGCGCGGGACCTTGGCTGCCCGACGCCAACGGCGACAGCATGCTACCGGCAAGAAAAGCACCCGATGTTTTCAAGAACTCCCTCTTGTCCATATCTTCTCCTTCGGAAGGATACAGCACAGGGCCGGTCCCGCGGGTTCCGTTGCACTGCAGATCCCTCCAAACCGCAGATCTCTCCACTTCGGTCGAGATGACAAATTTGTTTGGGTGCGGGAGGTTGTTTCCTGCAACAGAATTGCCATCTCGACCTTAGCGTAGTGGAGAGATCTGCGGTTTGGAGGGATCTGCAGTGCAACAAAGTCCCGGGCAACTATTTATCCTAGTAATTGATACAAATATAACTATTCTAATAGGGTACGGCGAAATGTCGTCTCCGTGTCAGTCCTACCCCTTACGGGTAATAACCACGTTACTCAAACGCGGATTATGCTCCAGCAGTTGATACAAGTGCACCCATCGGTGGACTAACTGCGTCAAACGGAGCTCCTAACTTCATGGCCAACACCTCTCCCGTCTCTACCCGTCAGGCGATTCGTAGCCGATGGATGCTGGTGCTGCTGACCGTTCTCGCGTTGGCGACGGGTGGGTCTTCCGCGTGGGCGATTTCGCCAACCACTACATCGCTGTTCGTCACTCCGGACTCGCCCATCAGCAGCGCCGTTATCACTATGACCGCACAGGTGTCCTCGGATGAATTTACGGTCGCCGGCGGAACAGTCACCTTTACTGATACATACAACGGCGTGACGGAAGCCCTCGGAACCGTGCAGGTTCAATCGCAGAGCGGTGCTCCGGGCACAGCGATTCTCAAGACCGAAGTAGGCGGAGTGGGAACGCACCAATTCGTCGCCAACTTCAATGGCATTGTGCCGTTTTCTGCCAGTTCGTCCACCACCCAAGCCGTCGTCTTCGCCCCGACGTACTCATCGTCAACGCTATTTTCGAGCTCAGGCGGCGCCGGTAATTACAGCCTTACGGCAACGGTCTCCGCTTTCGGCCCAATAGCTCCTACGGGCAACGTAACTTTCACGGACACGACCTCGAACGTCACACTGGGTACCGCAGCGCTCGATCCCTCCACGCTGCTGACGGGCTTTGCCCCATACCAGGCCTACCCCATCACGGGTCTGGATAACGGCCAGACCGGAGGAACCGTCGGCCCGGCTATCGGCGACTTCAACGGAGATGGGTACGAGGACTATGCCGTCCCGACCAATAGCGGGCCGATTGTGATCCTGCTGGGCAATGGAGCCGGTACCTTCACCAACGGAACCACGATCACGACCACTTCTCCTTTCGAGCCCACATCGGCAGTAGTAGGCGACTTCAATGGAGACGGAAAACTGGACCTTGCCGTCCTGAGCGGCGCAGGCATTGGCTCAGTGAACGTATATCTCGGTAATGGAGATGGAACATTTCAGACGGCCAAAAACTATCCTGTTGCCGCTTCGGCATCCGCGTCAAGACTCCTGGCCGTCGGGGACTTCAACCGCGACGGGAACCAGGATCTCGTAGCCACGAACGCCGGCTTGAATCAGGTCGCCGTTCTATTAGGTAACGGAGACGGTTCTTTTAACGCGCCTCTGTATGATGCGGTCGGCGCTCAGCCTTGGAACGTGGTTGTAGGTGACCTTAACCAGGACGGCATACAGGATCTGGCGGTTGCTTCGGATGGCAGCAATTCCATCAGCGTTCTGGTGGGCAACGGAGATGGCACTTTCCAGGCGGTCAGCTACGTGGCCACGGCAGGGAGCCAAGTAGGCTCGGTGGCCATCGGCGACTTCAACGGAGATGGATATCCCGATCTGGCGACGACCAGCGGTACTGATAACGCCATCTACGTCCAACTCAACCTGGGTACCGGAACTCCGACCTTCGGCGCCTCCAAGAAATATGACATGAAGGGCAATCCATATTATTTGACCGTAGGAGACTTCGACCGCGACGGTCATCTCGACATCCTTTCTGCCAACGCCAACAATTCGACGGTGGGCGTTCTCCTCAATAAAGGAAAAGGCACCTTTTCGCCTGCGACTACTTACAGCGTGGGGGCCAGTGCCATCTTCGTGAATGCCGAGGATATCAACGGCGACGATCAAGTTGACCTGACGGCACTCACCGAAAACGGACTGAGTGTGCTGCTCTCGGGGCAGACGGAATCGGCTTCCATCTCCAACGTGGCCTTCAATGGATGCGGCCGGCAATCTGCCGCTGCGACCTACAATGGTGACGCGAACTATAGTGCCAGCACCTCGGGGTCAAAGTCTTTTGCGTTCGCCAAAGCCGCGACCGGCTTGACTCTCATAGTCACGCCGGCGAACGGCGTGACCGGGCAGCAGATCCTGTTACAGGCTACGCTCGCTCCCTATAACTACGGAACTACGACCACTGATACAGAAATAGTCACTTTCTATAACAACAATAAAAGCATCGGGACGGCGCCGCTCTCCGGCGGCGTGGCGACCCTGAGCCTGGCCCTGCCCTTCGATGGAACCGACAGCTTCTACGCCAAATACCCGGGTGACTGCGGTTTCCTCACGAGCAGCAGCAATGTGGTTCCGGGCTCGACCTTGCGTCCAACCGTGATCACCTGGCCCACGCCCGTTGCCATCACCTACGGAACGCCGCTCGACGGCACGCAGTTGGACGCCACCGCGAGCCGGTCCGGGACCTTCGTTTATACCCCGGCCGCCGGCACAATTTTGGACGCGGGTACAACCACTCTGTCCGCGACCTTTACGCCTGACAATCCGCTCGCGGGTGTGGAGACAGTCACGGTCCAACTCGTCGTCAACCCCGCACCCTCGGTGATCACCTGGCCTACACCTGCTCCGATCACCTACGGAACACCGCTCAGCGATTTTCAACTGGATGCCACAGCCTCCGGCGGCGCCATTCCGGTACCGCTCTCGAGCTACTACAACGTACATGGCATCTATGACCCAGGTTCCACATATTCGGGGACGGGCGGCTTTGATGCCGACGGATATTCTTACTCAAGCGCCACTCTGGGTGCGACTCTTCTCTGGAACGGCTTCACTTTCAACCTGGGGGCGTCGAATCAGCTGGATGCCGTAGCGAATACGACCATAGCTCTGCCGCAGGGAAAATTTGCCAGCCTGTACATGCTCGGCGCGATGGTCAATAACATTGGCGCGACTCAGACCTTTGTGGTCACGTATACCGACAATACAACCTTTACGTTCACCCAGAACATGAGCGATTGGTTTAACGCGGCAGGTTGGCCGGGTGAGTCGGTGATCAGCTGCAGCGAGGATAGGAACTACCACAACGGCACCACGCAGCCAGATTCAGTGTGCGTCTATGGGTATCAAATCCCCCTTGATCCCACCAAAAAAGTGCAGAGCGTACAGCTGCCGCAAACCAGAAACATCGTATTTCTGTCGATGGATCTCGCCACACCTTCGATACCCGGAACATTCGTCTACACGCCGCCTACAGGGACCATCGAACCGGTGGGCACCGATACGCTGTCTGTTGCTTTCACCCCGAGCAACACAACGGATTACCTGCCGGCAACAGCCACCGTACAGTTGCTGGTCGAGCCGCCCGTAACTCCCATCGTGACGCCCACCATCGTGTGGCCGACACCTGCTGACATTACCTGGGGCACGCCGCTGAGCGGGACCCAACTCGACGCCCAGGCCATGGGCCTGGCGAGACCGACGCCGGTTTCTCTGAACAGCCAACTACAGGTGATTTCCACTTCGACCGACGGCCAACCCTATAACCTGAAGGGATTTGATAACGCCGGCCACACCTATTCTTACAATCAGCTGAACAACGGCCAAGTCAGCTTCGCCGGCACTACCTTTACTCTCGGGTCGCCCACCGTGCCGAACGCCCTTACCAAGGGAGCGGTCTACACCCTCCCGACACCGGGAAACTATGCAACGGTCTATTTGATCGGCGCCGCTATCAAGAACGGGCAAGTGAACGAACCCTTCACTCTCACCTACGCGGACAGCAACGGCCCGGTGACCCAGACCATAAGCATGAGTTCGTGGGCTCAAGCGGCCGGATATGCGGGTGAGTCTGTGGTGGCCACCACTACCTACGCGAACACCGGGGGTGGCGGCGAGATAGCGGGAACCTACGATCTCTACGGGTATCAAATTCCCGTAGATCCTACGCGGACTTTGGTCAGCGTGACCCTGCCGAATACGCGCAATGTGGTGATCATGGCCGTGGGCTTTGGGACGGATACCCAGGTATTCGTACCCGGCACCTATATCTACACTCCGTCTGCGGGCACCGTACTCGCGGTCGGATCGCATACGCTCAACGTAAGTTTCACGCCCGACAACAGCTCTGGTTATACCGGCGCGACCGGAAGCACAACGATCCAGGTGGATAAAGCGACGCCTGTTCTTACCTGGCCGACCCCAGCCGCGGTTCCGGTGGGAACGGCGCTGAGTGGCGTCCAACTCGATGCGACGGCATCGTTCCAGGGATCGCCTGTCCCCGGGACCTTCACTTATACTCCGGCATCGGGCACAGTTCTTAGCTCCGGCACTCAAACGTTAAGTGTGCTCTTTACCCCCACAGATACAACCGACTTTACGACGGCGACGGCGACGGTACAGATCGTGGTCGGCACCAAGGGAGCCTTCAGCATCTCTGGGGACCCGGTATTTTCTTCAGGCGACTGCTGCTTCTTCAGCCAACCGACCCCGTACACCATCACGGTAACCGGAACGACGGTAGCTCCAACGGGTACTGTTGAAGTGACGTTCGGTGGCAAGGTCGTGGGAACCGGCACGTTGAACTCCGGAGCGGGAACCAGCTCGTCCGCCACGTTGCAAGTGGACAGCAGCACCTTCGTTCCTGGCAACAATGGAGTGAGGCTGAGATACCTTGGGGACACGAACTACGTCCCCGCGAGCATCACCGCCACGATCACCTTGCGCAATCCAGCTATTGGAGTGAACTCCGCGCCCCTGGGCGATAGCACCGTCACCGTCGTGCCCTACACGTTCGTTGCCGATGGCTCCATCGGGTATAGCTTCAATCCGAAAAGTGGATCTCCTGGCGACTTTACCGATGCCGGCACGGGAACCTGCAAGTCCGGGGTACAACAGTCAGCGGGGACCGTTTGCAGCCTCAGCGTTTCGTTTTCACCGAGCTTGCCCGGTGTGCGGAAGGGCGTCATTGAGGTGGACTTCACCCCGGTAAACGCCGGCGACAGCGAACCTACTCTCTACCTGTTCCTTTCCGGAATGGGCGACGCGGCGCAGATTTCGTTGAGCAACGCCACGCAGACAACATTGAACTCCAACCTCAACTCGCCTCAGGGGCTGACCTTCAATCCTGCGGACAACACCAATTCCATTGTGTATGTAGCGAACAGCGGCGCGAGCCGGCTCGACACGATTCCCTCCGCGAGCGGGGCGTTGACTCGCTTCGACGGAGCCCACAGCGGCAACCTGCAATTACCGAGCGACCTTGTTTTCGATGCCTTCGGCGACCTGGTGGTGCCGGACGCCGATGCCGCCAAGGTCTTCAGCTTCGATCCGTCGCTTGCAGAAACAACGGTGAAGACCACGGGCTTCACTCTGGGATTGCCGACCGCGGCCAAAATCGACCTCGGCGGTAACCTTTATATTGCCGATGCCGGCAATACCCCGCAGATCATTGAGGTACCCGGAGAAACCTTCGCATCCTACAAGCCCTCACAGGTCAGTCTGGGCACCTATAGCATTAGTTTCCCCCAGTCTCTCGCGGTCGATAACACCGGCGCCAACCTTTATGTCGGCGACGGCAATAACAATCAAATCCTGCAGATCGGGCTCAACGGCGGTAGCGTTACTCCGCTGACCCTCGCGCCATGCGATAGCACGGTTATCTCGTGTGCGCTTAACTCGCCGGCAGGCTTCGCCTTCGATCCCAACGGGGATATGTTCATCACCGATAGCGGCGCCCGCGTCCTAATGGTACCGGCCTCGCATTCGTCGGGAGGTCTCACCACCCAAGTGGCCATGACCGGGCTTCTCAATCCAACCGGAATCACGCTGGACGGTTCCGGCAACGTTTATGTCACCGACTTGAACGGAACGGTGGCCAAGCTGCTAGTGAACACGGGAGCGTTCACGATCAACCGGTTGAACGTTTCCAAAACCGCCACCCTCACCAACACCGGCAACCTGAATTTGAGTATCTCGTCGCTCACCTTCGGAAACGGAGGGAGCAGCGCGTTCTCAGAAACCGACAACTGCACGTCTGCCCAGGTAGCACCGGGTGGCACTTGCACCATAACCATCACTTACTCGAATTCATCCGGGGCGTCGACGGACACCCTTACCATCAACAGCAACGCATTCTCGCAAAGCGGCGTCACCATCAACCTCAAACACAACTAACCTAACCCCAGGCGCCCGAGTCCACTCGGGCGCCCTTTCCCCCCGAACGAATAGCCCCAGATACTTATCGTCCTCCGGAACATCCGCGAACTTTAGTGGCAGTATCCAGACCAACATAGTGCCCACTTCTGCCTCGCCCGCCTGAACTGTATCCCTAAGAACTAACAGCACTTCGGTCAAATCTCCGCCGCCCTGGCGGTAGCTCAAGTCATTGTGGCTGCCTGAGTCAAATCGCGACAGATCCCCCGTACGGGTAATAACAATGTCGCAAAACGAAAGCTATTCTCCACCAAAGACGAAATAGCGTCACCGCAAAGTGAGACGGCCAGTCGCCGGCTCACCCAAAGTCACGCGCCCAAAGGTCTTCCACTAACGCAGCCACCGGAGCTTTGAGACCCATGATGCACGCCACCATCCTTGCAACCAAGCGCCGTATGAATCTGAGGCAGCTATCTTTTGGCCGATGGAGGCCAGTACTGTTGGGCGCTCTCGCATTGGTGGCAGCCGGGCCGGCAGCATGGGCAACATCCTCGACCAGCACGACTCTCTTCACCACTCCGCAAAACCCGTCGAGCGGTGCGGTGATTACCATGACGGCCCAGGTATCGTCGTTCGAATACACGGTTGCCGGTGGGAGTGTAACTTTTTTTGATACGTATAACGGGGTCACCGAAGCGCTAGGTACTGTGCAGGTGCAGTCGACTAACGGAAGTCCGGGCACGGCGATTTTCGAAACGGAAGTTGGTGGAGTGGGCAGTCACCAATTTCTCGCCACTTACAACGGCACCGGGTTCTTCATCACCAGTTCGTCCCAGCCGCAGGCCGTCAACTTTGTCGCGCCTTACCGGTCAGCGGTCGCACTCTCGAGCACCGGTTCCGGCAGTAACTATACCCTTACCGGAACCGTCTCTGCCTTTGGCCCATCGGCTCCTTCGGGCAGTGTCACGTTCACCGACACGACGTCGAATGTTGTTCTCGGCACGGGCACTCTCAACAGCGCCACGCTCTTGACAGGTTTTACATCTTCGCAGAATTATGCGATTGCCAACATGAATAACGGCCAGACGGGCGGCACCATCGGCCCAGCCATCGGCGATTTCAACGGCGACGGACGCCCCGATTACGCAGTGCCCACCAACGGCGGCCCCATCGCGATTTTGCTCGGAAATGGTGATGGTACGTTCACCACCGGTTTTTCGGTTCTAACCTCGTCGTTCGAGCCCACCTCGGTTGTGGCGGGAGACTTCAACGGGGATGGCAAGCAGGATCTCGCTGTGCTGAGCGCCGCCGGAACGGGCTCAGTGAACATCTACCTCGGCAACGGCAATGGAACCTTTCAGACCGCCAAGAACTACCCAGTAGCCGCCGCCACTTCTTCCTCGCGGCTCCTGGCCATGGGCGACTTCAACGGCGACGGCATTCTAGACCTTGTAGCCACCAACGCGGGCCTCAGTAACGTGGCTGTCATTCTCGGCGTTGGTGACGGATCGTTCAATGCCCCGGCCTATTACAGTGTAGGCGCATCCCCGTGGAATGTGGTGGTTGGGGACATCAACAAGGATGGAATCCAGGACATTGCGGTGGCCTCGGACAGCAGCAGTTCGGTCAGCATTCTTCAAGGCAACGGCGACGGCACCTTCAAGACGGTGATCTATGCCAACACCGGAGCGGGCCAGGCGGGTTCTGTTGCCCTGGGCGATTTCAACGGCGATGGCTATCCGGATTTGGCAACCACCAGCGCTGGAGACAATGGCGTCTATGTGCTGCTCAACAAGAAAACCGCGACTCCCAGCTTTGGTACAGCCACGAAGTTTACGATGAACACCGGCCCTTACTACCTCACGATTGGAGATTTCAATCGCGATGGCAAGATCGACATCCTCTCCGCAAATAACGGCAACAGCACCGTGGGCGTCATGCTCGGTGACGGCACGGGTAATTTCGCAGCGGCTACCTATTATTCCGTAAGTGGCGGCGCCATCTTCGCCAATGAAGGCGATATCAATGGCGACGATCAGGTCGATCTCACCGCGGTCACGGCCAACGGCTTGAGCGTTCTGCTGTCGGGTCAGTCGGAAACGGCTTCCATTTCAAACGTTGCCTTCTACGGATGCAATAGCCAATCGGTCACGGCCACCTACAGCGGTGACGGCAATTACGCCACCAATACTTCACCGGCGCAGACCTTTACTCCCACGAAGAAGAATACCGCCCTGACGCTTACGGTGATGCCGTCGCTTGTCAATCAAGGCCAGCAGGCCACCCTGACCGCTACACTCTCTCCCTATAACTACGGTTCGACTTCTTCCAACGGAGAGACGATCACTTTCAGCAACAATGGAACCGCCTTCGGTACCGCCACGCTGTCGGGCGGTGTCGCGGTTTTGGTTGCGACTCCTCCCACGACCGGCAACTACTCCGTGCAAGCAACTTACGCCGGTGACTGTAGCTTTAACGCCAGCAACAGCAACATCATCGCGGGCACGGTGGCGCTGCCTTCGACGCTTACCTGGAACAATCCCGCCGCCATCACCTACGGTACTCCGCTGAGCGGCACGCAATTGAACGCCACCGATACGGTGAACGGAACCGCTCTTGCGGGAACCTTTGTGTACAGTCCGGCGGCCGGTACGGTTCTCCCAGCGGGAACGTCGACTCTGTCCGTGACCTTCACTCCAAGCAATACACAGTATGGTCCGGAAACGGGGACCGTCCAGATCACTGTCCACCAGGATCCCACTTATATCACGTGGCCGACGCCCACACCGATCACCTACGGCACCCCGCTCAGCGGCTTCCAACTGGATGCTAGTGTGTCTTCCGGCGTTGTTTCCGTCCCGCTCTCCAGCTACTACAACGTCTACGGCATCTATACCCCCGGATCCACCTACAATACCGGCGGGTTTGACAATGATGGGTACTCCTACTCGAGCACCAAGCTCAACTCGGCGGTCACCTGGAATGGCATGACCTTTAACATCGGTCCGGCCAATGCGCCGGACGCCGTCTACGGCTCGTTGATCACCCTCCCGCCGGGGAACTACACCAACCTTTACTTCCTTGCAGGGATGGTGAATAACATCTCGGCATCGCAAACCTTTACCGTCACCTACACGGACAACTCAACCGCCACGCTGACCCAGAATATGAGCGACTGGGTGAACGCGGCCGGATGGCCGGGTGAGTCCGTGGTGAACTGCAATTTTGATCGTAACTTTTATGATGGTTCCACGCAGCCGTACTCCGTGTGCGTCTACGGTTACCAGATTCCGCTCGACCCTACCAAAACAGTCCAGAGTGTCCAACTACCTTCGGGTAATCGGAACATCGTCGTTCTGGCGATGGACCTCACCACACCCTCTATCCCCGGGACCTTCGTCTATAACCCGCCCGCGGGTATGATCGAACCCGTGGGAACCGATACGCTCTCGGTAACCTTCACTCCCACCGACACGCAGGACTACACCACATCCACGGCGAGCGTCCAGTTGGTTGTTGGCACTCCGGTGACGCCCATCGTCACACCGACCATTTCGTGGCCTACACCGGCGCCCATCACCTACGGCACGCTTTTGAGCTCAACCCAACTGGACGCGGTCGCGATGGGCGCGCCAAGGCCCACGCCGGTGGTTCCCACCAGTCAGCTACAGGTGCTCTCCACTACGACCGACGGTGTGGCGTTTAACCTCGGCGGGTTTGACAATGGCGGCAACGCTTATTCCTACAATGCACTGGGCAATGGGTCGGTGAATTTCGCCGGCACCACCTTCACCTTGGGTCAGCCCGGTGTGCCCAACGCCATCACCAATGGAGCCGTCTACAATTTGCCGGCGCAGGGGAACTACTCCATGGTCTACCTGCTCGGAGCTGCCACTACGACCGGGCAGACGAGCCAGCCATTTACTTTGACGTATTCCACCGGCAACCCTGTGACTGCGCTCGTCGACATGAGCTCGTGGGCCCAATCGGCCGGATACGCGGATGAATCTATAGTTGCGACGACGTCTTACAAAAATGTCCAGAGCGGCGGCACCGTGTCTGGAACCTACGATCTCTACGGCTATCAAATTGCCGCCGATCCAACCCGGACACTGGTAAGCGTGACTGTTCCCAATAACCGCAATGTCGTCATCATGGCGCTTGGGTTTGGCACCAACACCCAGGTCGTTGTGCCCGGCACTTATACTTACAATCCGGCAGCCGGCACCAAGTTGGCGGTGGGAAGCCACACGCTCAACGTGAGCTTCACCCCGTTGAACAGCTCCGGCTACAACACCGCGACCGGCAGCACCACCATAGTCGTGAATCAGGCGACGCCCGTCCTCAATTGGCCGACCCCGGCTGCCATTGCAACCGGTACGGCCCTTAGCAGCACGCAGCTTAATGCCACAGCATCGTTCCAGGGCTCGACTCTTCCCGGAACATTTTTCTACACGGTTCCGCCGGCGACCACTTCTGCGCAGGGTGTAGTGCTTTCTGCCGGTACCCACACCTTACAGGTGGTCTTTACCCCAACGGACACAACCGACTTCACCACCGCCACGGCAACAGTACAGATCGTGGTTGGCAACACGGGTTCTTCCGGAGTCAGCGGGGCGCCCCTGTATTCGAGCGGCGATTGCTGCTTCTTCAGTCAGCCGACGCCGTACACGGTAACCGTTTCGGGATCGACGGTTGCTCCGACTGGAAACATTTCTGTGACATTTAACGGTCAAAACATCGGCACCGCTACGCTTGTCCCCGGTTCGGGGACCAGCTCGACGGCGACCCTGATGCTGAACAGCATCTATTTCTACCCCGGGAACAACACCGTAACCTTGAACTACCTGGGAGACTCAAACTACGTTCCGAACACCAACTCAGCCGTGGTGATTCTGCGCAATCCGGCGATCGAGGGGGATCCCGCGAGTGCGCCCTCGGGTATGTCTACGATCCAGATACCCTACACCTACGTGGTGGCCGGAGCCATGACTTTCAACTTCAACCCGGGGGGCGGGGCTGCCTCCGACTTCTCCAATGGCGGCGCGACCACCTGCTCCTCCGGAACACAGCAACCTGCGGGCACCGTTTGCATTCTCAGCGTTGCCTTCACGCCGGCGTTGCCCGGCATTCGCGAGGGGGTTGTCCAAGTCAACTTCACTCCTTCTGGCGGAGGAACGGCCGAACCGACGCTCTACCTGTTCCTTTCCGGGTTGGGCGATGCGGCTCAAATTTCCTTGAGCAGCGCCACCCAGGTGTCATTGAACACCAGCTTGAATTCACCGCAAAGCGTCACCTTCAACCCCACGGATAAACTGAATGCCACGCTCTATGTGGCGAACAGCAACGTCGGGCAGTTGGATACGCTGTCCTCATCCACGGCCGGCGCACTCACCCGCTGGAATGCAAGCAACTCCGGCAACCTGGTTTATCCCAGTGACCTGGTATTTGATGTCTTCGGCAATCTGGTGGTGTCGGACGCTAACGGCGCGAACGTGTATAAATTCAGCCCGGCACTTGCCGAAACGACGATGGGTACGGGGACCTACACCCTGGGCCTTCCCACTGCTTCCAGGTTCGATTTTGGCGGCAACCTGTATATCGCCGATGCCGGTAGCACCCCGCGGATCATCGAAATTCCTGGGGAGACCTATGCCTCCTATACTCCCAGCCTGCTCAGTCTCGGCACCTACAGCGTGAGCTTCCCGCAGGCGCTAGCTGTGGACAACACCGGCGGAAACCTGTTTGTCGGAGACGGAAATACCAATCAGGTACTGAAGATCGGGCTCAATGGCTCCGGCGTTACACCGCTGGCCCTTGGCCCATGCGATGGCACCGTCACCTCGTGCGCGATCAACTCGCCTGCGGGTTTTGCCTTCGATCCCAACGGTGACATGTACATCACCGATAGCGGCGCTCGCGTGCTGATGGTGCCGGCGACGCATTCCTCGGGCAGTCCCACCACCCAGGTACCGCTGACCGGGCTTTTGAACCCGACCGGCGTGACCCTGGACGGTTCCGGCAACATCTACGTGAGTGACCTCAATGGTTCGGTGACGAAGCTGATGGTGAATGCCGGATCCATGACGATCGCGACTGTCGGTGCTTCGCAGACCACTACGATTACGAATACCGGTAATCTGAATTTGACCATCACGTCGCTGACGCTCGGCAACGGGGCCAGCAGCAGCTTCTCCGAGACCGACACCTGTACGGGAGTCTCCATTGCGCCTGGGGGTACATGCACCATCAAGGTCACTTACTCCAATGGAAGCGGGACGCCAACCGACACGCTTACCATCAACAGCAACGCCTTCTCATCCACCGGGGTGACGATTGCACTGAAGAACTAATCGTCGGGATCAAAAGGGGCGGGCCTCAGCCAGGCTCGCCCTCAGCGGCTGAAGAGGCTGTTAAAGCCGGCCAAGGACAGTACGGATTTTGGTGTTTGCGCGAGAACTGACTCTACGGACCCGTAGAGTCAGTTCTCGCGCAGAGTTTTTCCGCACGCGCCAAGCCACGGGGGCGACCTCAACTCAGCAGAAATTTATTTTCAGCCAAGCCGGTCAGGTTGGTCTGAATCGCAAACAACCCGCCTCCAAAGCGCTCCCAGCGCCCAGGCTCTGGCGTCGCCGAAGTAACATACAGCACGTTCCCCTCCGGCCCTCCGAAGGTACAGTTTGTGGGCCGGTCTACCGGCATCTCAATCACTCGATCAATCTTCCCGTCGGGAGCGATGCGCACGATACAACCGCCTCCCCAGCGGCAATTCCACACGTACCCTTCTGAATCTATCGTCGAACCATCCGGAAGGCCGCGTTCGAAACCCTCAAAAAAAGGCCTCTCCGCGGCAATCGATCGGGTAGCTAAGTCGTAGTCGTACGACCAGATGACATTCTTTGTTGAGTCCCCAAAATAGAAGCTGGACCGGTCCGGACTCCAAAGCAGCGTATTGGAAATGCATACGTTTCGGCGCCATTCCGTCACCGTACCTGATCCGTCGAGGCGGTAGAGCACTCCATCCTCGCCGCCGCCCTCGCCGTGGTCCCCATTCTCCTTCACATTGTTGCGCATCGTCCCCACCCATAACGCTCCGCCTGGATCCACGCCGGCATCGTTGCAGCGAAGCGTAGGCCAGCCGGGAAGAGCAAACAACGGAGTAGGCGGGCCATCGCTCCCGGGCTGAAACAGAACGATTCCCGAACCCAGAGACAAAGCCAAAGTGCCAGGCCGGCTAGTCTCCATCGCGCAGGTTACGGGTTCAGGAAAGAACCAAGTCTTGACGAGGCCATCCTGCAACGAATAGCGATGAAGCAGAAAGCGGTTGATGTCGGTCCAATAGATGCATTGCTCATCCTGCACCCACACGATCCCTTCGCCGCAAACATCTCCGCTTGCAACGACACAAATTGGCTCTTCGATTTTCAGATTCGTTTGCGGCATGTTCTCAACCTACAACTACCGAGGTCTACCCGGCAACCGTGGAAACTGCAAAAATTGGCCATGGCAAACAACCTGCTGCGCATGCTGGGCCGGGCCAGGTTTCTGTCTCTTGTGGCTCTGCTCCTGATGATGGCAATATGCCTGGCGCTTTCGTGGACCACGCGTGACGCCATGGCCCATCTGTCCTTTCTCAAAGGAGGCGCCTCAGCCTCCACGCAATCGACCATCGTGGACCTGCACCCGTGGCAGATTGCGCAGGCGCTCGCGCCCCTCGCGGTGAGCAGGGAAGAGGATGAGTACGCGCATGAGGCCGAACGCCTCGCCGATCACGAAGTGAACCAGGCCTTTGCCGCATCCTTACGCCAAGCCGCCGAACAGCACACGGCGCCCACCGGTGAAGCGATGGCTCTTTCGCAGAGAGTGGCGCAACTGCAGCAGATGGTGAAAGAGGATCAAGACCGTGTGCGCAGTCTTGCCTCCGGCACCGCGGCCGACGATGTAAAAGTCGCCCAGGCCCAGCTGGATCTGGATCAGGACGATCTTAAAGACGGCCAGGGCGATCTGGCCCGCGCATCCGGCGACCTACGCAGCAAGATCCAACAGGAACTCGCGGCCCACGAAGCCGCCATGAGCAAGACGAACGCCCAGTCCGGCAGCGACAGCCAGCTGGCGGTTCTATCCAGCCAGCGGTATGGCACGCTTGCCGGCCGTCTCGAGGCGTGGTTCAACCAGCGGAGCCGCTATCAACTGATCCAGCAGGCCAGGCAGGAGGCCCAGTCGGATGCAGCCACTTTGACCAGGCTGCACAACGCCCTTGAAGCACAAGCCGGCGCCAGCGCATCGGGGCCGGAGTCATCCACCCTCGCCGGCCTGCAACGGAGAAGGGAGCAGCGCCAACTTCTCACCCTCTACGATGACCGCATCCAGACCCAGCAGCAGCTAGCGGCCGTCTACAGCAAGTGGGGCAACCAGGTATTGCTGCAGCACCGCATCGTGACTCACCTGGGGCTGCGCTCTTTGGCGGCGGTAGCATTGATTTTGATATTCGTCATCCTTCTGGAAACGGCAGGAACCAAGTTCCTGGAGCATAGCGCGCTCGATCGACGGCGCCTGCAAACCCTGCGCCTCATCCTACGCCACAGCGTGCAATTGGCCGGCGTCCTCTGTGTATTGCTGGTGACGTTCGGCGTGCCGAGTCAGATCTCGACCATCCTGGGTTTGGCGACCGCCGGACTCACGGTCGCTTTGCAAAGTTTCATCCTCGCCTTCTTCGGCTGGTTCATTCTTATGGGCAAGAATGGAATGCGCGTGGGGGACTGGGTCCAGATCAACGGCGTCGCTGGCGAAGTGGTTGAGATCAATCTCTTCCGGACCACCATCCTGGAGACCAGTGATTGGGCGGATAAGGGGCATCCGACGGGACGGCGGGCAACGTTCATTAACAATTTTGCCGTGACCGGCCAATTCTTTAATTTCTCGACCGTTGGCCAATGGATGTGGGATGAGATGTCGGTAAGCCTCCCGTCGTCCGCCGACACCTATGCGAAGGTGGCCCTCATCCACCAGGCGATCCTGGAGGAGACCCAGCACGATGCTCAGCTGGCTGAGCAGGAGTGGAAGCGGATTCCGAGGAACAGCGGTTTGAGCCACGTCAGCGCGAGTTCTTCGGTGAACATGCGTCCTGCCGCCGCCGGGGTCGACGTCCTCATACGGTATGTCACCCGAGCCTCGGACCGCCTCAAGGTGCGCAATCGCCTGTACGAGCGAATGATGGAGGTGCTGCACAAGCCGCAGGTGGTGATTTCTCAACCCTCGAAGCTGACGGCCGCGGTATTGGCCGCCGGGGACGACAAACGCGCCAGCATCTACACCTAGCGATACCCACAGCCCCAAACCGCCTCTCTGCGCATCCAACCAAGTGATCGAAAGATCATTGGAGAGAAAGCATGGCAAGCAACCGCGGCGTAGTATACGAAGGTCCGGGCAAGGTCGAAGTCCACAACATCGATTTCCCCGAATTCAAAGATCCTCAAGGCAAGCCCATCGAGCACGGCGTCATTCTGAAGGTCGTGTCCACAAACATTTGCGGGTCCGACCAGCACATGGTGCGCGGCCGCACCACCGCCCCCAAGGGAATCGTCCTTGGACACGAGATTCTTGGTGAGGTGATTGAGAAGGGCAAAGATGTTCTTTTCCTCGAGATCGGCGACCTGGTCTCCGTCCCCTTCAACGTGGCCTGCGGGCGCTGCCGCGCCTGCCGCGAGCGCAACACCGGGGTCTGCCTCAATGTGAATAAGCAACAGCCTGGTGGAGCTTACGGCTACGTCGACATGGGCGGCTGGATAGGCGGCCAGGCGGACTACGTCCTGGTTCCCTTTGCCGACTTCAACCTGCTCAAGTTTCCCGACAAAGATCAGGCTATGGACAAGATCCGCGATCTGACCATGCTCTCAGATATTCTCCCCACGGGCTTCCATGGGGCCAAGACCGCGGGAGTTGGTGTCGGATCGACGGTGTATGTGGCCGGTGCTGGCCCGGTAGGCATGGCAGCCGCAGCCTCCGCCTATGTGCTGGGAGCGGCCGTCGTCATTGTCGGCGACCTGAACAAGGAGCGTCTGGCGCACGCCAAGAAAATGGGCTACGAGACCATTGACATCTCCCAAAGCGAAAGCCTGGCCGACCAGATCGCGGCCATCGTCGGTGAGCCGGTGGTCGATGCGGGCATTGACGCTGTCGGCTTTGAGGCTACGGGTCATGGGTCGGCAAACGAGCCCGCTCCGGCCAGCGTCCTGAACCAGATCATGGAGGTGGTGTTTGTCGGCGGTGGTGTGGGCATTCCCGGCCTCTATGTGGTCAAGGACCCGGGCGCGCCGAATGAGGAATCAAAAAATGGCATCCTCAAGGTTCGCTTTGGAAAAGGCTGGTCGAAGTCCCTCCATTTCCATACCGGGCAAGCTCCGGTGCTGCAATATAACCGGCAACTGATGCAGGCGATCCTCCACGATCGCTTGCCAATCGCGAAAATTGTGAATGCGACCGTGATCTCGCTCGACGATGCGCCCCAGGGCTACCAGGACTTCGACAAGGGCGCAGCGAAGAAGTACGTGATCGATCCCCACGGCATCATCAAAAAGAAAGCAGCCTAGATAGTAGATTAGCGAGCCGGGTACTCCGTCCCTCGGTAAATGGAGTACCCGGTCCAATCTCACGCTCCCGATCAGAGGGGGCATGGCCTGCAAAGTCCGCGCGACAACCAGACTCCTTCGATTAAACCGCTCTCGACGGTGCCCCACGTTCGAGCCAGCTAACGTGGGCCGATTGTGAATTCTTCGAGTGCTTTCACTCAAGGGGTAGAAGCTTTTGATGGGCTCCGTCCCGCCCGTCTTCTTCGGCCCACGTTAGCTGGCGCGGACATGGGGCACCCGTCAAGAGCGGTTTGGTCGAAGAGGTCCAATTCTGACGCGGACTTTGCTTAGCTAAAACTGTAATCGCGCAAAAAACTCCAGCACTCGCCCGGCGTCGGCCCCTGGGGACAACCCAAAGAGGCTGTTCTCTATGGTCGCTTCCGGCGCCCCAAACGTAATAGGCTCCAGGTTGGTTCGGTTGAAAATGTTGTAGAAGTTTGCCTGGAAGCGCAGCTGTACCGGCTGATCCTTGACAGAAAAGGATTGCTCCTTAGCGAAGCTCATGTCGGTATCCAGGTAGCAGGGACCATTGAAAGTATTACGCCCAATGCCAGGCCCCTCGTTCGGATTGTTGCGGGTGGTGCGGAAGTACTGGAGCCCGCCGGATTGTCCATTCGTTCCCCGATTAGGAAAGTTCGTGTTCCCAGGGAACCCGCCGTAGTTGATGAATCGGTTGTTGGAACAGCTGTTCGTCGCGCCCCCAAAATATTGAAAGGGACGAGTCGGTGCGATAGTGGCTGCACTCTGCACCACGGCTACGGTAGGCTGGCCGGTGACCGGGGTCCAGGGAAAACCGGTGTGCCAGGTGAAAATCCCGTTCGCTTGCCACCCGCTCAGAGTCTGGCCCACCAAGCCTTTGCCTCCACGGTATTTCGGGAGATCCCACAACCCATCAACCACAAAACGATGGCGCACGTCGAAGTCAGAAGGCCCGTACTCCGTTGCAGGAAAGGCTGGATTCGTCTGGTTAGAGAGCGATCCCGGCCCCTCGTTCGACCCTTGATCCATGCTCTTTGAAAATGTATAGACCGCGTCCAAATTGAATCCGTGGTTGTAACGTTTGGAGAAATGAACGTTCGCGCCGTTATAGTTGGTGACCACGTCAGTGGTGGGGACGTAGGCGTTGTTGAAAGGACTCTGGTTGACTCCCGGTTGACAGTTGCTGCCGGAAGCAAGACAGGTTCCGTTCTGCGTTGGGTAGAGAAAATTCTGATCCACCAAACGCGGAAAGTGGTGTCCAATGCTTCCCTGGTAGCCGAGTGTCAACACCATCTGCCGCGGCAATTCGTACTGATCTTCAAGAGAAAAAACGTAGAGGACCGGTTGCGGTGTTCGCGGACTCGCCCCATAAATCTCAATCTCCGGCGTGGAACCGCCGATGTTGTTCGGTGTTCCCGTCAATGGATTGACGCCCGTCTTCAGTGCAGGATTCGGAGCGTAGCTGAACGGAGAATCACTGGTGCCGAGTTCGAATTGGATTCCTGCCGTTTTTGCATCTGCCGTGGAGTCGCCGCAGCATAGGCCATACTGAAAATAGCCCGGACCGTTTTCGAAGCCATTGGTGAACAGGCCATCATCGATGCGATCATAGGAGACGCCAAAGCCCCCACGCACGACCATCTTGTTGTTGAACTTGTCCGGACTCCACGCGAATCCGAATTTAGGACCCCAGTTATTCGTGTTCGCGTTGTAAATGTGGTTGACGGGCGCCAGCCTCGCATTAATGAGAAAAGTGGCACCCGTACTGCCAAAGATGGGCTGGTTGATCTCAAACCCTTTGTTCCGCAGTGGTTCGAAGTATTCGTAGCGCAGCCCCATGTTCAGTGTGAGGTTGGGAAAGGGCTTCCAGTCGTGCTGGAGGAACCCGGCGCTATCTTTATCGCGATAGTAGCGTTGGGCATTCGCCGTTCCACCGGTATTCGGATCGGCTGCCACCTGCTCGAAGATCGGCGCGTCGTTGGCATACTGCCAAATTTGCTGGAAGACGTAATCCGGACGGGATAAGCCACTGAGATTGTCGTTGTCCTGCTCAAACCTAAGTTGGCCGCCCATCCGGAGCGTGTGGGATCCGAAAGTCTTAATCAGGGTATCGCGGGCCTCGTAGGTGTTTTCGGCGAAAATGCCGGGCGTATTCGTGGAACTGGCGACTCCCGAGTACAACCTGCCGAAGGGAAATCCTTGCACCTCGAATCGCGGGATACCGAAATTGACCGTCCCCTTGGAGTCCGTGACCTGATTGTCCGCAAACCGCGTGTAGTTCCCTCGCGCTTCATTTATCAGTGACGGACCGAACGTGTGGATATAGACCACGGTCCCCGATGAGTTGAACGGCTTGAACGCCACGGCCGAAAGGGGCTGCGCGCCGGTTCCTACGTCGCCTTGCCGTTGATCAAGCTTTACAAAAAATGCGCTGAAGGTGAGTAGATCTCTTTGGGTAGCCGTCCAATCGACGCGGCCCATGAACTGGTTTCCGCGAACTGTGGCTGGATCTTTCACATCGGCGTAGTCAACGTCAGGTATCCCGTCCAGTCCTCCTCCAGTCAGCAGGTTGGGAAGTGTGGGAGTGGCAGAATTGAAGGCCGGCAGGTAGGTCCCAACGCCTCCTGCCAAGGACCCGATATCCAATCCGTTCCCGGCGTTTCGGCACACCGTAACTCCGCCATTGGGCGTGGGCTGCACATTGGAGCAGGAAGCTGGAAGCACTTGGACAACATTCGGCTTGGCGGCAGAAGAAGTCAGTACGCCGCCCACGATGCCAGATTGCCGATTTGCCGCCAGGCCCTGGATAAACTGGGGCGACGGTATATATTCCTGAGCAAACGTCGGGTTTGTACCGGTTAAGGCTTCATAGGATCCGAACAGAAACAGCTTGTCTTTAATAATGGGGCCGCCAATGCTGGCCGCGTATTCGCGTTGCTTATTGTTGACTCGCTGAGGAAGAGCGTAACTTGCAGGAGTCGAGGTTGGACCGCCGAAAAATTGATAAGCGTTCAGGCCTGGTTCGTCGTATTGGAAGAACAAACTGCCGTGATACGTATTTGTGCCAGTTTTAGTGACAGTTTTGATCTGGGCGCCGACGTTCCGTCCTTCGCTGGCGTCATAGGAGGATGAGGTGATGCTGATCTGCGCGACCGATTCCGGATTAGGCGTGATGATCGCCGATCCCCCGTGGATCAAGCTATCCACGCTCACTCCGTCAATCAGGTAAGTGTTGGAGGTGACGCGCTGGCCGGAAGCGGAAATCTGCACCTGGTTCTCGGTCTGAAACACGCCGTAGTTCGATTGTCCGGGTCCTTGGCCGTTGGGGAGAAAGACTCCTCCTCCGGTCCCGTTCCGTGCCCCATCTCCGTTCGTTCCTACGGCAGTCCTCAGCAGCTCATACGGATCGCGGCCGAAGGTAGGTAGGCGCGTTATTTCAGCCGACGAGACTGTACTGCCGATGCTGGCGTCGGCAGTTTGCAGCAGCGGCACATCATTTCCTTCTACGGTTACGGTTTCCTGGGAGCCGCCGGGCTCAAGATGCACGTCAACACTCCGCGCGTCGCCCCCAAGGCTCACCGGCACAACCGACTTCTTAAAATTGGTGGCATCGACGGTGAGGCTGTATTCTCCAGGCCCAAGTTCGCTGAAGCTGTAGAAGCCCTGAGGACTACTGGTGATAGAGCGCGTGGCCTGCGTGGCCGTATTCTTGAGCGAGATAGCCGCTCCCGGAATAACGGCGCCACTGCTGTCTTCCACAGTGCCGGATAGACTCGCATTGAACTGCGCTCTTGCTGGTAGGACGAGGGCTAAGGGTAGAAAAACGAGCGCGAGATAGTTCATCTCGCGGCGAAGCGCAGTAAATGAATTTCCCATTGGTGGCCGCCTACATGGGGAGAATGCCTGAAGTCCCAAAATGTAGGATGCCGAACGGAGTACCGAGTTGCGTTGGACCGCTATTTCGCCGTCCACCCGCCGTCGATAAGGATATCAGTGCCGGTGATAAATCCGGCATAGTCAGAGCAGAGGTAGCATGCTAAGGCGCCAATCTCCTCTAACTTGCCCCATCGCCCGACCGGTACGTTGGCCGTGAACTTGGCGTTCGCCTCTGGATCGTTAAGGATGGCGGTGTTCATTTCGGTGGCAAACGGGCCTGGGCTGATGCCGTTCACCGTAATTCCTTCCAGGGCCAGTTCCAGTGCCAGAGCGCGGGTCAGGCCCAGCAGCGCGGCTTTGGCGGAGGAGTAAGCAGTCCGCTCGGGCAGCGAAACGTGGCCCATGATCGAACTTAAGTTCAAGATCCGCCCGTAGCCTGTGCCCTTCATTCCGGGAACAAACGCCCGGCTCATCAAGAACGTAGAAATGAGGCTGGCGTCTACCACGCTACGGAACTCCGGCAGCGCATAATCGACCAGCTGCTTACGGATGTTGATCCCCGCGTTGTTGATCAAAATCTGCGGATGGCCTAAGCGCTCCCCGACGGCATGGGCCATCGCGGCCACATCTTCTTCGTGGGTTACGTCTGCGGTAAAGATGGCCGCTGTCCCACCCCGCTCCACGATCGCGTCGCGGACCGCCTCAAGCCGCTGGACATCGCGCGCCACGAGCGCCACAGCCGCGCCGGCCTCAGCCAGCGCCTTCGCCATCGCTTCACCCAGGCCTCGGCTCGCCCCGCTGATCACCGCCGTCCGGCCGGAAAGGTCGATCGTCATCCCCACCCTGTTAGTCCTCCGTCCCCAGATGATACCTCTCGCACTCGATACGTTCTTGCTGGTACCCTGACCGGGCGGAATTTATCGTCGGCAAACAGGGGCCTAGGGATGAAGGCGAGTCGAACCCGGTACAGCATTGTCGCGCTGGCGATCTGCCTGGCGATCCTCTCTTACGTCCAGCGGGTTGCGATTTCGCAGGCCGCGGGGCCCATCTCCCACGATCTCCACCTCAATAAAGCGCAGATGGGGCTGGTCTTTGGCGCCTTTGGCCTGTCTTACGCGCTATTCGAGATTCCCGTCGGTCTGTTAGGCGATAAGATCGGCGTCCGCCGGGTGCTGATGCAGATCGTGCTCGGTTGGTCGATGTTTACCGCTTTGACCGGCGCGGCGTGGAATGTGGTATCACTGTGGATCATTCGCTTTCTCTTCGGCGCCGGTGAGGCGGGCTGCTTTCCCATCCTCACCCGCATGCTCAGCATGTGGCTGCCGGCCCGGGAGCGGGTCACCGCGCAAGCCATGCTGTGGGCCTTTGCGCGCTGGGGGGGAGCCGCGACTCCGCCCCTGGTGCTTGCCTGCATCGCGCTGATCGGGTGGAGAATTTCTTTTGTCGCCTTCGCCTCGCTGGGCTTGGTTTGGTGCGCGGTCTTCTGGTTCTGGTTCAAAGACAATCCCCGCCAGCACACCTCGGTGAACGACGCGGAAAGGGAACTGCTCGAGACCTCGCGCGTCCTCATGACGCACCACTCGGGGCAGAAAAAGTGGCTGTCACTGCTGCTCACGCCCGAAGTCCTCGTTCTCTGCGTGCAGTATTTCTGCGTTTCATTTACCTGGTACTTCTACATCACTTGGCTCCCGACGTACCTGCGGGAAGGACGAGGGCTGGCCGCAGCCCACGCCGCGGGCTTGTCGGTGCTGCCCCTGCTTTTCGGCGGCTTCGGCGCGCTGCTCACCGGGTTGGTGCCGCTCCGCGTGCCTCGGCGCAGGATCGCCTTCTTCGGCCTCTTGGGCACCGCCCTGTTGCTGTTTGTTTTTCTCCGCACCCAGGCGGTCGTGCCGGCCATGCTGTGCATGGCTTTGGCCAGTCTCTCCAGTGACTTGACCATGCCCATCTCATGGGACGCCTGTGTGCTGATCGGCGGGTCCTACACCGCGACCGTGGCCGCCACCATGAACATGCTGGGCAATCTGGCCGGCTTCGTGATGCCGGTGGTCGGTGGATTTATTCTGCAGAAGACGGCCGGCAACTGGGCCGCCCTGATTCACCTGATGATCGCGTCCGACGTGATCGCCGCGCTTTGCTGGCTCTATCTCAATCCGGAGCGCGCCGGGCGCCAAAGGGAACTCGAGCGCGGCCGGGAACGGCTGGCAGCCCAACTGCGTGTCGAAGGTGCCTCTCTTTGAAGCGGAAACCCGCAGCTTTGCTTGTGCTGTTGCCGTTGCTTGCCTTCGGCCGGCCTTCTGATCGCGCAGGCGATTGGCCCATGCCGGGCCGTGACCCGGGCGGCACCCGCTTTTCTCCATTGACGCAAATTACACCGGCCAACGTGAGCCGCTTGAAGGTGGCGTGGGTTTACCACATGAAGCCGGAGGCTGGCGCCGGCTTTCGTCCATCCGAGGACCAGCCTCTGGTCGTGGGACGAACCATGTATGTGGTGACTCCCTACAGCCGCGTGGTAGCTCTCGATGCTGCCACCGGCCGCGAACAATGGATGTTTCAAATTCCCAACGAAGATCAGGCTTCGCTTCGCGGAGCCAACTACTGGCCGGGCGGCGAGGGCGCTCGACCCGCCATCATCTTCGGTACCCGCCAGGGACGGCTTTACTCCATCAGCGCCGCCACCGGCCAACTGAACCCCGATTTCGGTGACCATGGGGTGGTCGACTTAAAGACGCCCGAGGTCATGACTACGGGCAAAGACAAGAGCTATATCCTGCCCTCACCTCCACTCATTTACAAAAACCTGGTCATCACTGGCTCTGGTCCGGGCGAAGGGCCGGGCGGCCTGAATGGTGGCGTTGGGCCTGCCGGTGACACTCGTGCCTGGGATGCGCGCACCGGCAAGCTGGTCTGGACCTTTCACTCCGTGCCTCGCCCGGGGGAAGTTGGCCACGAAACCTGGGCAGGGGACAGCTGGAAAGACCGTTCCGGGGTGAACGTGTGGGGCTACATGACGGTCGATGTCGACCGCGGCATTCTCTACATGCCGTTCGGTGCGCCCAACAACGATCGCGTGGGCGTCGATCGCCCCGGCAACAATCTCTTTGCTAATTCATTGGTCGCGGTGAATGCGGAGAGCGGCAAGCTATTGTGGTACTACCAGGTGGTTCACCACGACATCTGGGATCTTGACCTGGAAACGCCACCGACACTGTTCGACGTAAAGCACAACGGCAAGACCATTCCGGCCGTGGCCACGGTAAACAAGAATGCTCTGATGTTCATTCTCGATCGGGTCACCGGCAAGCCCATTTACGGGGTCGAAGAACGGCCGGTGCCCCAGAGCGAAGTGCCCGGGGAACAGACTTCCCCAACTCAGCCTTTTCCTATTTTGCCGGAGCCGCTGGCGCAGAACACGCTCAGTCGCGACAACCTCTACAAGGACACGCCCGAGCACAAAGCCTGGTGTGAGAACTACGTCGACAGCAACCACATGCTGTTGGCTGGGGTGCCATATACGCCCACCGCGCTCGATCGCTACACTGTTGGTCTGCCGGGCACGCAGGGCGGCGTCAACTACTATGGTGGGGCGTTTGATCCCAGCCTGGGATTGTTTGTTGCGAATGTGAACAACCTGGGCCAGCCGATGCGGATTATTCGTAACCCAGACGGTAGCTATTCCAACTCGGGTCCGCTGGCCGGCGTTACACGCTTTTGGAATCCAAACGACCATCTGCCTTGTGGTCCTACGCCTTGGGGCCAGTTAGTGGCGGTGGATGTGAACACCGGCAAGATTGCGTGGCGAACCACGCTGGGTGTGACCGACAGTTTCCCTCCGGGCAAGCAGAACACCGGGCGTCCCGGCCTCGGTGGCGCGATTGTCACGGCCGGCGGGCTAACATTCGTTGGCGCTACCAACGATGGGCGCTTTCGCGCCTTCGAGACGAAGACCGGCAAAGAAGTATGGACGGTGAAGCTTCCCGCTTCGGCCGAATCCACGCCCATCAGTTACGCGGATGTTCAGGGGCAGCAATACATCGCGGTCGTCGCTACCGGTGGTTTGGCAGTGGGCGCCCCTCTGGCCGGCGACTCGCTCGTAGTCTTCTCCTTATCCGGTCAGCAAAGCACAGATACATTAGCTCCACTAGCGGAAAAGCCGGCGATCACGCCTGCGGCTAGCCCGGTCGCCACTGTGCCTTCAACGCCAGGACAATTGCCTCCTGGGCCCGGGCATGATCTTACGGTTAGAGTCTGTTCCGGTTGCCACTCCGCCGACCTCGCGGCGAGCCAACACCTGAGCCCTCAGGATTGGGACAGCCTGGTGCAAAGCATGTCTGCCAGAGGAGCCGTCGCCACCGACGAGGAACTTAAGCAGATAACCGACTATTTAGTCAAGTCATTTCCCGCCCGATAAACGCGGTTCGACCCTTCAGTATAAGCAACTATCACTGCGCCATTTATTCGGCGAGTCTTTTTCAGCGTTAGTCACTTGGTAGTAAACAATTATTAAGGAAACCCTAATAAAGACGCTATCTCAAAAAAATGTGTTGACAGTCGTTGTTGAGCGGGGATATGTTGGTGACGGGCACCCTTAACATTGTTAGGAGAATCCAGTTATCATGCGTAAACTAATAGTGGCCATCCTCTCCCTGTCCTCTTTTATGCTTAACGCTCAGGCACAGACGACAACCAAACGAATTTCCACCGGGGTCATTGCTCCGAAATTGATTTACAAGGTCGATGTCGTAGCCGATCCAAGCACCGCCCGTATGCTCCAGAACGACACCACCGTCGTTGTGGGCATGATCGTCGATAAGTCTGGTAGGCCTGAGGACCTGAAAATCGTCAGGTCGAGCGGCACGGGGTTGGACGCAAGCGTCCTTTCCGCCGTGAGTCAGTACCGCTTCACGCCTGGCACGGTCAGCAATCAACCCGTTAATACTCCTCTCAACCTAGAGGTCGTGATCGCCAACGAAAATCGGTAGGCGTTTCCTCACGCCTGTCTGCCCCCTCAAGCCATCTCACAAAGCGGTCCCATCCACCCGATGGGTGCCCAACACCCCCCAATTTCTTATGAATTGGGGGGTGCCGCATTTTACGGTGAGCCCCGCCGAAATAGCACGAGCCCTCTTCCAAACCGGGGCACCTCCCGGTTCATTTTCCTGATTGATGGACACGACCGTCGCCTGCTGTATACATCTATAAGAAATCTAGTCTGAGCTGTAGGCGCATCGGGAATGAAGTTGTCGCTCACCAATTCGGTCATCATGCTCGGGGTGTTGTTCGCAGCAGCGATCGCCACCGCGCAGAGAGCGCCCCTTGTCCCGAACCAACCCTGGCAAGGGAGCATACAAACCCCTCCCCGGTCGATACCGTCCATCATTCCGGATCCAGCCAAAATTTACACCCTGGCGGAACTGATCAATTTCGCCGAGCAGAACAACCCAGACACCCGCGTCGCCTGGGAAAACGCAAAGGCTCGCGCGGCCGAGCTGGGAATCAGCAAAGCCACCCTATACCCCACGGTGGCCGCGGCAGCGATGGCCCAGACCGTACGGACTCAGCTCTTATTCGCACCTGCATACATCCGCCAGACCCTGTCTTCCTTCTCCCCCGCGTTGGCGGTCGACTACACCATCTTCGATTTCGGCAAGCGCCTGGACGAAATTGCCGTCAGCCGAAGTAATCTGCTGGCGGCGAATTTCCAATTCAATGACACGCATCGCAAGGTCATCTACCAGGTCATGGCCGCCTACTACCGGGTGCTCAACGCCAAGGGACAGGAAGACGCGGCGGAGGCCAACCTGAAGAATGCGCAAACCGTGCAGCAGGCCTCTGAGGCGCGCCTCGAACTCGGTCTGGCGACACTCCCCGATGTACTGGAAGCACGCAGCGCCGCCGCACAAGCTGACTACGACCTTCAAGCCGCGATTGGAGCATCTGAAATTGCCCACGGCGACCTTGCCACTTCGCTGGGCGTCTCCCCAACAGGTCCATTGCAGGTGGAGAGCATTCAGACTTTGACCATCCCCCAGGATTTAAACGTCACCGTCGAAACCTCCATTGACCACGCCCTCGCCCAGCGTCCGGACCTGATGCAGCGTGTGGCTCAGCTCCGCGGCGCCGCCGCTGAGGTCAAGTCAGCCAAGTCCGCATACTTTCCCACCCTGAGCTTCGATGGCGCCGGGGGCCTTTCGAAGACCTACGGAGAACAGGACCAGTTGGCGGGAGTCTATTCCCCCAACCAGGAATTTTGGGATGTGCGCTTGAGTCTGAGCTGGACGCTGTTCGATGGTCTGGCCCGAGAGCAGCGCCTGGCGCGCGCCAAAGCCGAGCAAAAGCAGGCCGCCGCCGAAGTCGATGCCATGCGCGACCAGGTAGAGAATGAGGTGTGGTCGGCATATTCCAACGCGCGTACTGCGCTGCGCCAACAAAAGGCGGCCGCTGCCTTGTTGGAGGCCGCGTCTTCCTCCTACAACGCCGCACTGCAGTCTTACAACTACGGGGTGCGCAGCCAGATCGATGTAGTCTCGGCACAACGCGCTTTGGCAGCGGCACGTACCGCGGATGTGAGTGCGCGGACTCAACTCTTAACCGGAGTCGCTGCTTTAGCTTTCCAGACCGGCGACCTATTGCATGCAAAGGGGCCATGAAGATTAGGCAGATATGAAACCTGAATCATTCAGTCGAGCCGCCGCTCTCACCGTCTCATCGGCCGCGGTGCTATTAGCCGGTTGTTCCCGCGCCCCCACGTTCAATATCCTGGGTTCGTTTTTTCCATCATGGCTGGTGTGCGGCGTGCTTGGTATTCTGCTGGCCTCGATTGTGCGGCTGGTCTTTGTGCGCATCGAGCTGGAGCCGCACCTTTCGCCGCTCATCCTGGTGTATCCGTGCCTGGCGGCGTTCTTCACCTTCACGTTGTGGCTGATCTTTTTTAGCTAGTCCGGAAAGGAGAGTCGAATGCCCGACACAGCAACGCCTCCCGCGCGAAAAAATCTCGGCAGGGTCGTGAGTGTTTGCATCATCGCCGGCGCACTGATTACCGGCCTGCTGGTGGTCGCCGAGACGAACGAGCATCCGCGCACGGACGACGCAGAAGTATTTGCCAACTTTATCGGGATCGCTCCGCAGGTCGACGGCCCCATCACCCAACTCGCCGTCAACGACAATCAATTCGTCCCTGAGGGCAACCTGTTGTTTCAGATCGACGCCAGGCCCTATGAGTATGCGCTGGAAAAAGCAAGGTCCGACCAGAACACCCTCGAAGGCCAGATCACTGACCAGCGCAGGACCATCGCTTCCCAGGTAAGCGCCGTGGGCGCTGCGCGCGCCAATACGGACAGCGCGGCCGCCAATGTCGATCGCGCCGTCGCCGCAGTGATCTGTCGCCAAAGCGAATGTAGTCAATGTGCAGGCAGCCCTCGACAGCGCCAACGCGGAGCTCGCATACCAGAGCAACAATTTCCATCGCATTGAGCCGCTGCTGGCCAAGCAATTTGTAACCGTCGACCAGGTGGACCAGGTACGAACCGCGGTCACCGCCCGGCAACAAGCTGTGGAGCAGGCGCGCGCTCAACTCATTTTGGCTCAGGCGGAAGTGAAATCGGCCGAGGCCGCCCTGGAACAGACCAAGGCGGCACAAGAGCAAAGCCATGCCCAACTCGGCCAGTCGCAGCACAGCGTCCTGACCATCGATCCGCTGACCGCGCAGCGCGAGGGGCGCGCTTCCGCCATTCGCACCGCGGAGTACAACCTGAATAACTGCAAGGTGTATGCGCCTTTCGACGCCCGGGTGACGAACCTGAATATCTCGCAGGGAGCTTACGCGCACACCGGTCAGCAGGTATTTACGCTGATCGATACCCGCGTCTGGTGGGCGATTGCCAACTTTCGCGAAACCCAGATCCATCGCATTCGGCCTGGTATGCATGCCGACGTGTACGTTCTCTCGCGGCCTTCGGTGAAATATGACGGAGTAGTGGATAGCGTCGGCTTTGGCGTGCAGCCTGACAGCACGCTGATTGGAACCTTTAGCTCTACCGGCCTGCCCGACGTGCAGCGCTCGTTGAACTGGGTGCATTTGGCAACGCGCTACCCGGTGCGGGTGCGTATCAGCGCCCCGGAAACCGAGCCCTTCCGCCTCAGTGAGTCCGCGGTGGTCATCATCCGCGGCGACGAGAAACCGAGATAACCGTGGCCGAAGCCAACCAGGCCAGCACGGTCGATGAAATAGGAAAATTCTTCTGGAATTTTCTCAAGACCGAGCTCACGCCCTACCCGGGACGGGCATGGGTGGCGGGCCGCGTCACCATTGCCGCCACCATCGTCATGATCATAATCATGACCTTCCGGATACCCCTCGGCTACCAGGGCGCCATCTTCACGCTCTTTCTCAGCCGGGAAAACCCCACGGCGACGTTCCGGTCCGGGTTTAACACCGTGCTTGGTTTCTTCGCCGGCACCACCTACGCGCTGCTCAGCCTGGCGCTGCTCATCGGTGACCCGTTAACCCACTTTTTGTGGGTGGGCATCAGCCTCTTCATCTCTTTCTATCTGCTGCATATCATTGCCGACTACGGAACGGCGGTCGCCTTCGGCTTCATGGTCGCCGGCTCCATCATCCTGTGGGATCAGACCACCATGAACAGAAACACCTTGGTGGAAAATACCCTCTGGCTGTTAGGCGTGGTCGCTATCGGCGTGGTGGTGACGATTGTCGTCGAGTTTGTTTTTCGCAGGATTCATCCGGTCACCGATCTCAACGAGGGAATCAGCGAGCGCCTCAAAATTGTGGAGCATTTCCTGCGTTCCCTTGCTGCCAATGAGCCTCTCAGCCCGGAGTGGGAGAAACAGTTGACCCTGTACTCCACTGTTGGTACATCAAGACTGCGCAGGCTCATCAACCGGTCCGAATTCAGCGCCCACTACAAGGCACAAATGAGCACGGCGGTCGCCCTGGTGGGTCGCGTGGTTGACACTGCGGGCAGCTTTCAGCTGGCACTAGCCGAACGCAGCAAACCCATCGACCCGCCGGATCGGGAGCGCTGCATTCGTCTGGCGGACGAAGTGCAAACGCTATCCACCGACTTGATCGTCCATAAGCTTCCCGGGAAGTTTCGTCCGCCGCCGGAAGAGCCAACGAGTTTGCCCTTCCTGGCGACGATGGAGCGCATGGTGGCCTACATCCCTGGCGCCTTTGCCGGGTCCGATTCTGTGCGCGAGTTCGTCACCGCTCCGTTGGACGAGGAAGGGCCGACGCCCTTCTTTGTAAGCGATGCATTTTCCAACCCCGCCCATGTCAAGTTCGCGCTACGGGGGACCCTCGCAGCGATGGCCTGCTACGTCGCCTACACGGCGTTCGACTGGCGCGGCCTCAGTACCTCCGTCCCCACCTGCTTTATCACCGCGCTCACTACTGTTGGATCATCGCGCCAGAAGCAGACTTTGCGTTTTGGAGGCGCCCTCATTGGCGGAATCATCTTTGGCATGGGCGCGCAAATCTTTGTGCTGCCCTACATCGACAGCATCGCCGGATTCTCGCTGCTCTTTGCTTTTGTCACCGGCATTTCTGCCTGGATCGGGAGTGCCTCTGCCAGGCTGTCGTATCTTGGCGTGCAACTGGCCCTGGCTTATTACCTGATTAACTTGCAGGAGTTCACCATCCAGATCTCGCTCTCCATCGCCCGCGACCGCGTCTTCGGGGTTCTGCTCGGTCTGCTCTCGATGTGGTTGATCTTCGATCGCCTGTGGGTAAGAAGCGCCGTGGATGAAATGCAGACCGCCTTTGCGCGCAACCTGGAAATGTTCGCCCAGCTTGCGGAAGAGCTGTTGAATCCGGACCAGGTTCATGCCATTCTGCGGATTCGCCAATTGCGCGACAAAATCAACGCCGGCTTCGATGCCGTGAGAGCGCAATCAGACGCCATCCTTTTCGAATTCGGCCCAATGCGTCAGCGAAAGTTACAAATACGCGATGACACCCGGCGCTGGCAGCCGCAGATTCGCACCCTGCTGCAGGTGCAGATGACCTCGGCTCAGTATCTTGTGTACAAGCCGCTTAAGGACATGCCCCCTCCCATCGCCGAGTCTGGCGTCGCCTTCGAGAAGGATATTGCCGTTGTCATGCGCGCCATGGCGAATATCGTGACCGGCAAGCCGGTAGGTATGGTTCCGGACATTCGTCTCTCTGCGATGCACATGCGGGAAGCCGTCCGCAACTACTTCGAGGGCGTGGGCAAGCCGGTCTCAGACGATTCAGCCGATGTGCTGGACTTGGCTGAAAGTCTGGCGACGATCCTCGCCCCTCTTTACGACGACATCCGCGACACGTTTGCTACTCAAGCACAAAGCGTAGCGGCCCAACCTCAACTCGCCCCCGGGCAAGCCTGATTATTGCGGCGAAGAGCCCGATTTCACTCCCATTGCGCGTCCTGCCTCACACCACCGATCCGGCTGCAAGGCAACCGAGATCTGATAGTGATTGGCCAACCACGCATACGATCGCGGATCACAAGTAAGAAACCAGCCGCCTGGGGCGAGCGTGGTTCCGGGCGGTCCGATATCGACTTGCATCCCGCTGGGCGCTTCGGCCAGCGCGTAAAAATAGGCCGAGGGATTGTAATGATCGAACTGCCCGCTGATGTCGCCGACCATTGTGGTGTGCTCCCCGTCGTCGACAATGATCAGACGCCGGGTGAGCCCGCGCTGGCGTATCTGCTCGAGCAGCGGCCCGTATCGTCCTCCCTCGTAAATGTCCGCCAGTTTTCGCTCCACACCGATCTGGTAGTAGTAGACGGCCCCCAGGATCCCAGCACCGAATACGACTACGATTGCGGCATATGCGGCCCGGGGACCAAGCAACCTAGGCAGCGTCTGCTCCCGGGCCCGCAGCCAAGTTACGGCGCCGGAGAGTCCGATACCGACGGCCAGTGCAAGGAAAGGCGTTGCCGGGATGATGTACCAGAAAAGCTTGGTCTGCGATTTAGTGAGCACCGCAAACAGGGTGCCGGCCATGACCAGGCACAATAGAACCACGGAACGGCGCCGGCGGTCTGGCTGAAAGAACGGAATCGCCGCCAGCGGAAGCAAAATAAATCCTGGCTCGAACTTCAAGGCGAGCGCCCAGAAATAATAGAGCAGCCCCCCTTGGTGACTCTCGTTGACTGACATATAACGCCCGGTAAACTCGTTCCTCCAAACCGCCTGCAGGTATCCGGGATCGAAATGGCCGCGCAGGTCATAGTACGCGCCGCAGATCACCGCAATCGCTAACAAGGTGAGCCACAGGCGCCAATCAAGCAACAGTTTGACTACTTTCCCGCGAAAAATTGCGTACAGAAATAGCCCCGGCAGAGCCAGCAATCCGCCCACTCCCTTGGTGAGCACGCTCAAGGCCACGGCCAGTCCAGCCACGGCAATCCACTGAGTACGAGCGCTGCCTTGTTCTTCCAGATACCGCCAAAAAGCCAACGCGTACACCAATGTGAATAAGGTTACAAAACTGTCGAAATCGCCCGTCCTGCCCGCATGCCAACCGACGAAAAGTGGTGCAGACAGCAGTGCCAGCCCAGCGATCAGCCCGGCTAAACGGTCTACCAGCCAGCTCCGGCAGAAGAAGAACACCAGCAACACCGTAACCGTTGCCGCCAGTATTGAGGGCATCCGCACTGCGAGCAGAGGCGGCAGACCAAGGTGCAGGAATAGATCCATGGCCCAGATGAGCATCGGTGGTTTGGTATTCCAATGATCGGGCGCACCCTCGAAATACGTAACCAACAAATGGCCATTTCGGCTCATCTCCATGGCATTGTTAGCGTTGCGGCTTTCGTCCCATACTTGCATCGGCACTGCACTGTTACGGAAAAAAAGAATTCCCAAGGCAATGAGGAGCAGCAAAGCGACACAGCCTAAGTCCGCTCTCCGGTCTTGCCGGGCGAGAGGCGCTTGAGAGGAAACAGGCTCAGGGGGAGAGGTTCTCATATGCGCTTAAATGGTAACCGGGAACCGGTGCATCATGAGCCGGCTTCTTCTGAGTTCCTTCCCCCATTGGATGAATTACGGTATCTCCTAAGGTAAGATAAGAAGGTGTGATGGGACTTCTTTTCCCCGGGTACGTCACAGTATGATGCGCGTATCTCGTTGAATTATTTGGTTGTCTGCCAAAAGTTGCCGATGTTTGCTCTCTGAACACACCTTGGAGGCGCAATGTCATTTCAGAACCCGGTCATCAGTGTTGTCGTGCCTTGCTACAACGAGGAGGAGGTGCTGGACCACTGCCACTCCCGGCTGATCCAGGTGCTTTCCAGTTTAGACAACATCGAATACGAGCTGGTGTATGTGAACGATGGCTCTTCCGACCGCACCGACGAGATTCTTCGCTACCTGAATCAAACCTCCCCTCATACCCGCGTGGTGATGCTCTCGCGCAACTTCGGCCATCAGGCGGCCGTGACCGCCGGGCTCACCGCAGCCACTGGACAATGTGTAGTCATCATTGACGCCGACTTGCAGGATCCGCCGGAAGTTATCTTGCAAATGGTGGACCGATGGCGAGAAGGGTACGAGGTCGTCTATGGTATTCGCGAGACGCGGGCAGGTGAGAGCGGCTTCAAATTACGCAGCGCCCAGGCGTTCTATCGCTTGATCAACAAGCTCTCCGACGTGCACATCCCTCTGGATACGGGAGATTTTCGTCTGCTGGACCGGCGAGCGGCCAATGCTTTGTTGGCGATGCCGGAGCGGCACCGATTGCTGCGCGGCATGGCCAGTTGGATCGGGTTCCGCCAGTATGGACTCAAGTATGCGCGCGAGGCCCGTTTTGCCGGCACGACTAAATATCCTTTAAGGAAAATGCTTAATCTGGCATTGGATGGAATCTTCTCTTTCTCCACCGTGCCCTTGCGTTTCGTCACCTTCCTCGGCTTGTTTACCGCGGCCTTGGCCATGGCGGGCATTCTCTACTCGCTGGCCGTACGTGTTTTTACCTCGCACTGGGTGGCTGGTTGGGCAACACTCATCCTCGCGGTTCTTTTCACCGGCGGAGTGGAGATGTTTTGTTTTGGCATTCTGGGCGAATACATCGGCCGTATCTACACTGAGATCAAGCAGCGTCCACTTTTTATTGTGAGAGAGATGCTGGAGCGGAACGCCCACGCCGAACATTTGCACGCGCCGGCGGAGCAAACCGACGCGGGCGCTTTTTCGCGCGCCCTTTAATAGCCAACAGCACGCGGTCTATTCCTGATCTCATATTTCCTTGGAGCGAACGAGCAACTGCTCCATCGTATTTGGAGGATCGCCCGCCTCGAGCATCGCGCGAAAGACGTGATAGGGATCCATCCGGGAGCCTGACTTCCGTAATGTCTTCTCATCGTTGATCCATGCATAGACAATCACCTTATCTTTGCTGGAGAAGCGATAAAAGAGCCGATAACGCTCATGAAACTTCGCACGAAACCAATGACGATTGTCGGAGCCGAGCGTATTTCCTTGGCGAAAATCCGCAGCATTGGGATTTCTGGGAATAACCTCTCGGATATAATGATTGATTGTGTTCAACAGCTTAGCCGCCGGATGCTCTTGAAAGGATCGAGGATCCTTTGCGGTCAGACTTTCCACGTGCTCCGTCAATCGCGTCAATTGCTGGGCAAAGAGCGGATAAACATAGAGTCTCCAGCCATTTACTTCCACCTACAGGTAGTCTCCGTCGCCTAGGTCTTCCTCGGGCGATCCCTTCATGCCCTTCGTTAGCTTGGCGATGCGTTTCATCAGGTTCTCATCCAATGGGCGGATCTGCTGCGGAGCGTTCGCCATGTCTTGCGCCAAAAATGCCAGAAACGATGCCAACACCGGATCTGCTTTCTCCGCTTGCTCTGTCTCTGCCACCACCAACATGCGTCCCGGAGCAATCACGCAGGCTCTGACGTCACCATTGAACTCGGGATGGCTCTTAAAGAGAGCTCCCTCGAAACGGAAACCCGAGGAATTGCCCGTCTTTGTTTGCTTTCCCCGGTATTCCGGGATGTGGCTCGATGAATTCTTCGGTGTCGGCATGAATATATACCCCTGCCTCGATGTTAGCACAATTGTATGCACTGGCGGGTCAGCGGAATGCGCTGGCGACTGCGGCCGCAATTCTGCTGAGCAGCAGATTCGGCAAACAGCCCAGGATCACTACCAACGCCGCCGCTCCCCACAATGCGACCCGCGTGGTGGCCGGCACATGGATCACGGGAGCATCGGTCGCAGGCTCGGAAACATAGGTCTGTTTCAGTACCTTTAGGTAGTAGTAAAACGAAACCACGCTCATGGCCAGCGCCAGCAACACCAGCCACAACCAGGAATTTATCGCGGAAACGAATAAGTAGAACTTGCCGAAAAATCCGGAGAGGGGAGGTATGCCGGCTAGAGATAGCAGAAAAATAAGCAGGCAAAATGACAAGTCAGGAGCCCGCTTCCCCAGCCCGCGGAAGTCCGCAATGCTGTCGATCTTTTCCCCTTCCAGCGCACACAGCACCGCAAAAGCGCCCAGAGTCGCCAAGGCATAGGTAATGACGTAGTACACCATCGCGACTAAACTTTGCCGGCTGTGAACCACCAGCGCAATCAACATGTAGCCGGCATGCCCAATTGCGGAATAGGCCAACACCCGCCGCACGCTGGTTTGCGCTAGCGCCGCCAGGTTTCCCCAGACCATGGATGCCACCGCGACGATCGCGATCAAAGGCGTCCATCTGTCTGCCGCGCCCATCAGTCCCAGATAAAACACCACGAACAAAGCGAAGAAGCTGGCGACCTTAGAACTCGATGCCACCACAGTCGCGCTCCACGATGGCGCTCCCTGGTATACCTCCGGAGCCCACATGTGGAACGGCGCCGCCGCAATCTTGAATCCAAACCCCGCCAGCACCATGACGATGGCGAGCAACAAAAGGGGATCTCCGGGAGAGTTGCGGACCGCGGCAGCGATCGTGGGTAGCGCCAGCGAGCCGGAGATTCCATAAAGCAGGCTCATGCCAAACAGCAAAATCCCCGCCGACATTCCGCCAAATAGAAAATACTTCAACGCCGCTTCCGCTGCAGCCGGGCTCTCCTTGTCAAACCCGGTAAGGATATACAGCGAAAGACTGAGGAACTCGATAGAGATAAAGATGACCAGCAAATTCTGCGTGCTCACCAGCAGCATCATGGCGGTCGTGGCAAACAAAATCAGGGCGCAATACTCGCCCGCGTGAGTCGTGAAACGGGCGGAGACCACCAGCAGGAGCGTCAGGATCGCCAGAACCAGAAGCGCCATCTGTAGCAGCTGCGTGAGAGGGGTCACCACCAGCATCCCAGCCGGCAGGTCGCCCGCCGCGGACATTCCTTGCAACAACACCGATGCTAGTAGCGCGATCACACATCCGCTGCAAGCAGTGAGAACCGAGCATCCGAAACGCAAAGCTAGTGACGCGCGCCGCAGGAAGCTGAGGTCCAGCACCAGCACCATCAGCGCAGTGAGCGCTACCACAATTTCCGGAGCGGTCAACCACAGAAGCTTCATCGCCACCCGCTCCGGCGAAGCTGCTCAAACAACGGCCCGTTCAGGGTGGGCAGAATGAGATCCATCAAAAGCTTCGGGTAAAGCCCAAGCACGAGTGTGCTCCCCAACAGCAGGCACGCCCCCAGGCGCTCCGGCAGTGTGATGGGTGGTAGCGCGTGCTCGGGCGCGCTCTTGGCCTCACCAAAAAACGTGGCCTGCAGGGCGCGCCAGGAAAATGCAATTCCGATCAGGATCCCGGCCCCGGCGATACAGCTCATAACGGGAAACGCGCGCCAGCTACCGAGCAACACCTCCAACTCGGCGATGAACCCGCTGAATCCCGGCAACCCGATCGAGGCCATAAATGCCAGCACAAACGTCACCGCAGCAAAAGGGATCAACCGGGCCAGCGGAATACGCGACAGCTCGGCAAGCTCGCGGGTATGGGTACGGTCGTAGACCATCCGCCCCACCACCGCAAACAGCAGCCCGGCGATGATTCCGTGAGAGAACATCTGATACACCGCGCCCGACAGCCCAATCTGGTTCAGGGTCATCAGGCCCAGCAGCACAAACCCCATGTGGCTGACGCTGGAGTAGCCAACCACAAACTTCAGGTCCTTCTGCACCAGCGCAATGCTCGCGCCGTACACGATGCCGATCAGCGCCAGCACCGCGAACACCTGCTGCCATGATCCGAATCCGAGCACATGGAAGCCCCAGGGATCGAGGCCCCGAGGAAACAGCATCATGGCGACCCGCAAGCACCCGTAGGCACCCAGCTTCATCACCACGCCGGCCAGGAGCATGGAAGCGGCGGTCGGCGCGGCCGCGTGGCCGGTCGGCGCCCAGGTATGAAAGGGCCACATGCCGGCCAGTACGGCAAACCCGACGAACACCAGGGGAAAGGCCCACATTTGGAAATGCACCGGAAAGGGAAACCGGGCCAGGGTCTCCAGATTGAGAGTGCGTTGGCCGGAAACGACATAGGCCGCTGCCAAGCCCGCCAGCACCAGGGCGCTCCCGGCAAAGGAGTAGAGCACCAGCTTCATCGCCGCATACTCCCGCCGCGTCGATCCCCAGATGGCGATCAGGAAATATTTGGGAATAATCGCGATCTCATAAAACACAAAAAGCTCAAAAAGATCGAAGCTCAGGAACACCCCGTACACCGCGCCGATCAGCACCAGGTAGAGCGCGAAGAATTCCTTGACCCGGAGTTCGACGTTCCAGGAAAAAAGTATGCCCGCGACTGCCGCAATCCCCGTTAACAATACGAGCACCAGGCTTATGCCATCGGCGGCCAAATGGTATTCGATCCCCAGCCCTGGGATCCACGGCCTTTTCACCACCGTGATCAATTGCCCAGACGGATCGCTCGCCAAGGCCGCGATAGCGATCGCCAACCCCGCCAGTGCTGTAGCCAGCGCCGTTACCCGGGCCGCCGTCGGGCTCTTCCCCGGCAAACATGTAACCAAGACTGCGCCAATAAACGAGAGATAGATCGTCCAGGCAAGCATGGTCAGTACCTCACCAAGCTGGTCACGGCGCCTTGAAGCATTCCGCTGATCAGCTGCGGGTACAATCCCACGACGAACATCACTGCAATCGCAGGAGCGAGCATGAATCGCTCGGTCACGCTCAGGTCCGGCATCGTGGCCCAGCGCGAATTGAGTGGCCCGGAGAAAACGCGCTCCACAATGGTGAGCAAAAATACGGCGGTCATCAACAATCCGGGTATCGCCAGCGCTGCCGCCTGCCAGTCCAGCGCGAATACTCCTTTGAAGATAAGAAATTCCCCCGGGAACCCCATAAGCCCAGGCAAACCAAGTGAGGCAAAGAGGGATATGCCCATTAATCCACTGAACACCGGCATGGCTCGGCGTAGACCGCCGAACTCGTTCAAGCCGGTACCACCCCCGCTGCGCCTCGCCAGCAGCGCCAAAAACCAGAACAGCGCCGCCGCGGTGAGGCCATGACTGAACAACTGCAGCATCACTCCCGTCAGGGCCGCAGCCTTGTCGACGAGCAGACCTCTACCCACGCCGCTGTACGCCGCCACCGCAAAAATACCCAGAGTGCAGTATCCCAAGTGGTTGATGGAGGAGTAGGCCAGCATTTTCTTCAGATCCGTTTGTGCCCAGGCGGTGAATGCGGGCAATACGATGCTGGCGATCGCCAACCACAGCAAAACATTCCGCGCGCGCACCATCTGCTCGGGAAAGATGGGCAGCAGGATCCTGAGAAGCCCGTACACCCCCATCTTCGAAAGTGCGCCGGTCAGAGCCATGGTGGTTTCCGGAGCCGCTTCCGCGTAGGCGGATGCCAGCCAACCGTGGAAGGGAACCACCGGTGTCTTGATGGCGAACCCCAGGAATGCGCCCCAGAACAGGACCATCGCTATATGCCCGCTGGGCCACTGATGACGAATGACAGCGGCGAGCTGCCCGCTCTGCGCCATCCGGGCCAGTTCAATGAAGTCGAAACTGCCGCTCGCCAGAAAAATTGCGAGAAAGGCCAACAGCAAAGTGATGCTGCCCACCATGGTGTAAACGAAGAACTGGGTCGCCGCCCGCGCGCGTCCCGAGCCGCCCCAGATCCGGATCAGGAAAAACGCCGGGATCAGGCTTAGCTCCCAATACAGGAACCAGTGGAGAAAGTTCAGTGCTGTATAGGTGCCGAAGAGACCCGTCTCCAGAAACAGCAGCAGAGCAAAATAAGCCGGACCCTGTTTCTCGTTGCTCCACGAAGCTGCTACCGACATCAGCACCACGATCGACGACACCGCCAGCATCAGCAGGCTCAGGCCATCTAAGCCGACGTGATAGGCGAGCCCAATGGCCGGTTCCCACGGGTGCAATTCCTCAAACTGCATGCCCGCTGTTCCCGGTTGAATGCGCGACCACAGCACCGCGGTATACGCAACCGCCGTGGTAGCGAACACCAGGGCCGCTACCCGCGCCGCCGGCCGTCTCAGCAGCAGTACGACCATCCCGCCCACAAAAGGAAGCAAAGTAAGTGCGCTGACCAAGGGCAAACTCATCCTCTGCGCCCCAGCAGCAGAAACAATGCCAAAGCCGCCACCGCGGCCCCCAACAACCGCAGATAGCCCTGAACCCGTCCGTCCTGTAACCGGGCGAGCAGCTTTCCGCCACCCGCCACACCGCTGCATCCCTCGTCGAATCCCTTGTTCACGACCCAACGGTCGACCGAGAAATCGATCCACCCCAGCCCCTTGGTCAGAGCTGATACAGCTACTGGGATCCCGCTCCAAATCCATCGGTCGAGCCAGTTGGCAACGCACGCGATCCACCAGGCCAGCCGTAAAACCGTAAGCGCATAGAGCTGGTCCACAAAGAAAGCGTGTTTGATGGCGTGAAAAATCGCGGGCTGCAGGTGCTCGAGAGCATCTTTGTCCCCGGCGTGTCGCATTGGCTTCCGCCCATACAGCCACCATCCCAGCCCAAGGCCAGCAAAGACCAGCAGCGACGAGCCCAGCATGATGGGGAGAACGCCGCCTTCCGCCAGTTGACGCAAATCCCAGCTCGCCGGTTTCATCGCGAGGAAAGACTGCAGCCACGGCCACGCCGGTGTTCCAAGGAAGCCCAACAGCACGGCAAAACCCGCCAACAGCAAGAGCGGCATCGTCATAGTTGACGGGCTCTCATGACCAGCCTCATGGGGATCGGACGCCGGTGTCTCCACCGGGTCGACCGGTTCCGTCACGCGACCTTTGTGGCGCGTCCCGAAAAAGACATAGCAGACCTGGCGGGTCATGTAGAAAGCAGTGAGCAGCGCGCCCAGGGAGCCGAGGTAAAAGGGCACGCGGGAGACGTTCCACTCATAGGCGGCATGCAAAATGGCGTCCTTGCTCCAAAACCCGGAGAAGAATAATGGGAACCCGCACAACGCGAGCGTGCCCACTGCATAGGTGGCAAAGGTAACCGGCATCCACTTGCGGATGCCTCCCATTTCGCGAATGTCCTGCTCGCCCAACAACCCGTGAATTACCGAACCGGCCCCAAGAAACAGCAGCGCCTTAAAGAATGCATGGGCAATCAGGTGGAAGACGCCCACCGCCACCCCGCCCACAGCGAGACCCAGCATCATGTAGCCGAGCTGCGACACGGTCGAGTAAGCCAGAACGCGCTTGATGTCCTCCTGCGCGACGGCCACCAGCGCGGCAAAGATCGCCGTCAGAGCACCGATCCAGGCCACCACTTCCAGCGCACTCGGCGTCATCAGAGGGTAGACGCGTGCCACCAGGTAGACGCCGGCAGCCACCATGGTCGCGGCATGGATCAACGCGCTGACTGGAGTCGGGCCTTCCATCGCGTCCGGCAGCCAGACGTGCAGCGGCAGTTGCCCCGATTTGCCCACTGCTCCGCAGAAGATCAGCAGCGCAATCCCGGTCGAGGCTAACCCGGCCTCCAGGCACCCGGCGCCATGGTCGTAAAAAAGTAGCGTTCCGGATTTTCCGTAAAGCCACACCATGCCGAGCAGTAAACCCAGGTCGCCGATCCGGGTGGTAATGAACGCCTTCTTGGCCGCCGCAGCAGCTGCCGGCCGTTCATACCAGAAACCAATCAGCAGGTACGACGTGAGCCCCACCACCTCCCAGCACATAAACAACAGCAGCAGGCTGTTGGCGATGAGCAGGCCCAGCATTGCTCCCGCAAACAGGGATAGAAAGCAGAAGAATCGGGTGAAGTTTTCGTCGTGGTGCATGTACGCGACGCTGTAGATAAAAATCAACAGCCCCACGAACGTCACCATCACCAGCATGGCCCCCGCCAGGGGATCCAGCATCCAGCCCAGCTTAAGCCACTCCGATCCAAACTGCAGCCACGCAAAATTGACGAATTGCCGGTCAGGCGTGACCAGCAGATGAGCAAAGGCAACCACCGCCAGCAGAAACGAAATCGTCATCGCCCCGATGGCGAGCGAGGCCGCCAACCTGCGCTGGCTCTGCTTGAGCAGCGCACCCATCCCAGCGGCCAGGATGGGGAGTGTCGGAATCAACCACAGAGCGCGAACGATCCAAACGGACATAGGCAGCTTTACTGTGGCCTCCCGGTGAGCTTGCTCAGATCTGTAGTTTTCGCATGGCGATACACCGCCAGGATAAGTGCAAGCCCGACCGCCGCTTCCGCAGCCGCGACGCCGATCGAAAACAGCACAAAGATCATGCCCGTCGGCTCGCCGGAGTGAGGTCCATAGCGCCAAAAGGCTATGAAGTTCAGGTTGGCCGCATTCAACATAAGCTCTATGCCCACCAACACCAGGATCGTATTCCGGCGCGTCAACGCACCCGCCATCCCAACCGCGAACAGCACGGAGGATACCAGCAAACATGCCGTCAAACCCGTCATGACTGTTTCTCTTTCATGGCAACAATCACGGCGCCTATAAGCGTGGCCGTGAGCATCAATCCGATGATTTCGAGCGGGAGAATATAGCCTCCCATGAACGCCAAGCCTAATTGCCGGATGTTGGTGCGCGGAATCGGCAGCGCGGGAACGTGGCCGGCAAAGCTATGCAGAATCGCCCACGCCAGTGTGCCGAATACCGCAACGGCAATCAGAATCCCCGTGAGCGGGAAGGGCGCCGCCGCAAGTGGGGGCGAGTCCGTATCGCCGCCGCGGGTGAGCAGGATAACGAAGACGATGAGAACAGCGATTGCGCCCACGTACACCAGCAACTGAGCTAAGCCCAGGAACTGTGCTCCAAGGCTCAGGTAGAGCGTCCCGATCCCGGCAAAGGCAACCGCCAGCGCCAGCGCGCAATGCACCAGCCCGCGCAGCATCATCGCTGCACATGCGCCCGCCAGCGTCACCACAGCAAGAATCAGAAAAGGAGCGCTCATCTCATTCAGCAAAGCGATAGGTGCGTTTCGCGATCTTATTTCTGCTCGCGACCCCACGCCCCAACAAAACGTAGGCGATCGCAATAAAGGCAATGCTCACCAGCCACCGCGTCACACCCGCAGGAAGAAACCGCCATGCGCCGGCGGAAACTACAACCACCAACCCCATGGGCAGCATAAACTTCCAGGCGAAGTTCATCAGCTGATCCATGCGCAGGCGGGGCAGCGTGCCGCGCACCCAGATGAATCCGACGATGAGCCCCAGCAGCTTGGCGAAAAACCAGATCCAGGAGGGAATCCAGGTCAAGAAGGAAAGCGGCGCCGACCATCCGCCTAGAAAAAGCGTGATTCCCAGCCCGCTGATGGCAAACATGCCCAGGTACTCCCCCAGGAAGAACAATGCGAATTTAAAACCCGAATACTCGAGGTAGTACCCGGCAATAATTTCCGACTCCCCTTCCGGCAAGTCGAAGGGCGAGCGATTCGTCTCCGCTGTGGCCGAAATCATGAACAGGATGAATCCGGCGAAGCCCCACGGCGTGAGCACATACCAGTGGGGAAAAATTCCCGAGAAGCCAGATTGCTTCTCCACGATCTCGACCGTCGATAGAGACCCTGCGGCCATGATCACAGCAATCGAAGAGAGCAGCAGCGGCACCTCGTAGCTGATCATCTGTGCCACCGCCCGCATGGCCCCTAACAAGGAATACTTGTTACGGCTCGACCACCCCGCCATAAAAACCGACAGCTCCGAAATAGCGCCGATGGCGAAAAAAAACAGCACCCCAGCATCGAGGTTCGCAGCAATCATGTTGCGGCCGATGGGCAGGACCGCATAGGGCAGAAACGACACCGCCAACAGGACCAGCGGGGCAAGAAAGTGAACGGTACGATCTGCGGAGGCGGGAACGATGTCTTCCTTGGTCAGTGATTTCACGGCGTCAGCCATGGGCTGCAGGCTGCCGAAAAATCCCACCCGGTTTGGGCCGTAGCGATTCTGAATCCGGCCCAACCCCTTGCGTTCCAGAACCGTCGTCAAGGCAAAAAGCACGGGAAACACCAGCAGGATGGGAACGATGGTCAGCAGAATCGAAACCGCCGGCTGCATCATTGCTGGTGTGTAGCCCAGGAGCCAGTGCTTGAGCATTACGAAGATCTGGTCCATTATTTGCTCGCCGCGGGTTGCTGCTTTTTGGCTTCCGCCTGCGCTTTCTCTTCCGCGCGTCTAGCCTCGACCTCGGCTGCTTCCGTCGGATGAATAGCCAGGTAGTGCTCATTGGGCCGCGCCAATTTCTCCTTGGTCCAAAGCAGCCCGCCGAAGCGATCGGTGGTGCTCAACTCAAAATCGTTATCCATGCGGATCGCATCGAAGGGGCAAACCTCCACGCATATTTGGCAGCTCATGCAAACTGACACATCAATATCGAACACTGCGGGATAGAACTGCGCCTTGCCGACGAAGTCAGGTTTTTTATCCTTGCTTTTCTGGATGGTGATGCAGCGCGGCGGGCACTCCTTCTCGCAAATCTGGCAGGCCACGCAGCGAAGTCCCTTTTCCGCGTCCGTGCCATCGTAAATGAGGAAAGGGAAGTTGCGCGCCGCCTCGGCCACCGGCAGCCGCTCTTCAGGGAACTGCACCGTCACCAGCCGTTCCTTATCGACGAAGCTGCCGAAAAAGTTCCGCGCCGTTTCCGCCAACCCTTTAACGATGCCTAACCCCAACATGCCGAAGCCCTCAACACCGCGCGATCTATAGGACTAAATAGAACTGGACGGGTGCCCCACGTACACTGGGGCGAACATGGGGCACCCGTCCAGGTTCCTCTTGGTCCTGCACTTCCCATGCGTCTCAACGGTCCACTTCCCCCATCACAATATCGATACTGCCCAAAATCACCACCACGTCGGCGATATTTTGCCCCACGCACATGTCTTCGAGCACCGTAAGGTTGATCAAGCTTGGTGGACGCACCCGATACCGGTACGGGTTGGTTGACCCGTCGCTGATCAAATAAAACCCCAGCTCTCCCTTGGGCGACTCGATACGCCCATAGGCTTCTCCCGCCTTGGGCCGCAATCCGCGCAGCCTGGTCTTGGGATCCATCACGGGTCCAGCGGGAATATCGCGCAGAGCTTGCTCCAAAATCTTGAGCGACTCCCGCATCTCCAGCACCCGCATCATGTAGCGGTCGAACACGTCCCCATGTTCCCCTAATGGAATCCGAAACTGGAAGCGGTCATACACCCCGTACCGATCCACTTTGCGCAGATCATAATTCACCCCGCTGGCGCGCAGCCCGGGCCCAGTCACCCCCGCATTGATCGCCAAGTCGCGAGGCAGCACGCCAACACCCTGGGTTCGCGCCATCAGAATTTCGTTGCCCGTGAGCAGCTTTTCAAACTCACCCAGGAACCCGCTAAATCCAGTCACCAGCTTGGCCACCTGGCTGAGCCACTCGAGCGAGCAATCCACGCGCACCCCGCCGAAACGCATGTAGTTACACATCATGCGCGCGCCGCTCAGGGCTTCGAAGAGATCCAGAACCTTTTCCCGCTCCCGGAAGGCATACATCAGCGGGGTGCCGCTGGCTCCCATATCCTGCAGCAAAAACCCCACCATCCCGGCGTGATTCTGCAGCCGGGTTAACTCGGCGACAATCACCCGGATATACTCTGCCCGCTCCGGCACCGGGATGCCCGCCAGCTTCTCCACCGCCAACGCGTAGCCCCAGTTATTGGTCATGGAACAGAGATAGTCCAGCCGGTCGGTGTAAGGAATAGCAGCCAGATAACTGGCCGCCTCGGCAATCTTTTCGTGGTTGCGGTGCAGGTATCCGAAAACCGGCTTCAGCCGCACCACCCGCTCACCGTCCAGGCAAACGTCCATGCGGAACACACCATGGGTCGATGGGTGCTGCGGTCCCATCGATATTTCCATCAGCTCCGAGGGCGCCACCGGGGTCATTCATCCTCCGGCGGAGGAACATAATCCTTGCGCATGGGGTGGTCGGTAAAACCCTCCCACATCAGGATGCGGCGCAGATCCGGGTGCCCGTCGAAAACAATCCCGAACAGATCGAACGCCTCGCGCTCCTGGAATTCCGCGCTTCTCCAGACCGGCGTTAGCGACGGGAGCACCACCTCGTCGGTCCGGTTCACCGTCCGCATGCGCAAAACCACAGGGTCCGCAGTCCCAATCATGCAGAAAAGGTGATACACCGCTTCCAGGTAGCCGGGGATAGTTGTCTTGACCGTCTGCTCGATTTCTTTCTCCACCCCATCGACGAGCTGCTTGGTTTTGATCTTGTCGGTTTTCTCGCGGTCCGGCCAATCCACCGCGGTTACATTGGAGCAGTAATCGAGTCCTAACTCGTCGCGCAGCACCCTGGCCGCAGCCAAACCGTGCCCGCGATCGACCAGTAGCCCCTGGACCACCATCTCTGGCTGGCAACCTGGAATGCTCTTCTGCAAGTGGCTGCTGATTTCCTCTAACTTCATCCCTGCAGCACCTTCAGCGGGTTGCGGAATACGTCGTCGTTCTGCGGCGGCTCGAGCCCGTGCTCGCCAAATTCCGGCACTGGAAACTCGCTCGGCAGCTTTTGTTTCAGATGCCGTGGTCGAGCCTCCCCGGTCAGGTGTTGCGCGCTGATCTTGTCCTGCAGCGCCATGAAAGCATGAATCAGTGCCTCCGGCCGGGGAGGGCAACCCGGAATGTGCACATCCACAGGGATAAACCGATCGATCCCCTTCAGCACGTTATAACCGTCGCGAAACGGGCCGCCGGATATCGCGCACGCCCCCATGGCGATCACATATTTCGGCTCGGGCATCTGGTTGTACAACCGCACCACCTGGGGCGCCATTTTCTTCGTGACCGTTCCCGACACGATCATTAAATCCGCCTGACGAGGCGAGGGCCGAAACACTTCCGCCCCGAAGCGAGCCAGATCGTACCGCGCCATGGTGGTTGCGATCATCTCGATGGCACAACAGGCTAAGCCAAAGGTCAGTGGCCAAACCGAATTCTTGCGGCCCCAGTTATACAGCTCTTCAAAAGTAGTCGCGAAGATACCGTGCTTGCTTAACTCCGTCTTTAAGTCCTGGTCCATGCAAACCTCATTAGCCCCAAGTCAGCACCCCTTTTTGGCACGCCCAGACCAGCCCTTCCACCAGGAGAAGCAGAAACACCAGCATAGCCAGGCAAGCAGCCAGCGTAAGCCCCGAAAAGGCCGCCGCAAACGGCAACAGGAAAACGGCCTCTACATCGAAGACCAGAAAAACGATGGCATAGAGATAATACGAGACGTTCAACTGCATCCAGGCGTCGCCTGTGGCTTCCAGGCCGCACTCGTAAGTGGCATTCTTCTGCGGCCCAGGCTTAGCCGGCGAGAAGACCCGCGCCCACAACCAAGCCAGCGACAGGGGAATGGCCCCGAACACGAACGCCGCGACCAGCAGCACGAGAATCGTGGCCCATGGGTGCTCGACCGGAGTTAGCGGAAGACTCTTAACCATTCCTCACCGTTGGACAGTCCAGATTACGCCTTTTGTTCCATGAAATCATGCAATTGGGACGATCCGCTCCTCCCCTATCAACCCCCCGTCACTGACTGTGTGTCGCCAGACGAATGAACCCGGGTGTATGCTGGTTGCCATTCAAAAACGGCACCATCAAAATCGTCTCGTTTTTTGGGGAGATAAATCGGATGAGGCAGTCCTTTGCTATTGGTATAGGAGGCGCGGCCGGTCAGGGCGTTGCCACCCCAGGTGATATTTTCGCCAAAATCTTCAGCCGTCGTGGCCTGCACCTGAACGTCTACAACGCCTACCAATCCATCATCCGCGGTGGCCATACCTTTCTCACCATTCGCACCGGTCCGGACAAGATCACCAATATGGGCGACCGCATGGATCTGTTGATTCCTTTGAACCAGGACACCATGGACCGGCACCTGGGCCTGCTGACCAGCGGAGGCGCCTGTATTTACAACGCCGACACCATTAAGCCCGGTCCGGCCGCGGAAGGCGTGCAGCTTTGTCCGCTACCGGTTTCGAAGCTGGCCGACATCAGCCGCAACAAGATCGCGCAAAACACCTTGGCCATCGGCGCTGCGCTCAGCATGACCGGTGTCGGCTTTCAAGCCCTGGAAACCGTGCTCGCCGAGCAATTCCGCAAGAAGGAAAAGGCAGTCATCGACGAAAACGTGGGCCTGGCCCGCACTGGTTATGACTACGCCACGCAGAATTTTAAGGCGTTCGCTCAATCCTTGCCCATGACGGACCACCCCTACGCGGTGCTGGGCGGCAACGCCGCCATGGCGATGGGTGGGGCGGCGGCCGGCGTCAAGTTCTACTGCGCCTATCCCATGAGTCCGTCGACCGGTGTCCTGCACTGGATGGCCGAGCATGCCCGTAAAGCACAAATCATGGTGCGTCAGGTGGAAGATGAAATTGGCGTCATCAACATGGCTATTGGAGCAGCGCATGCCGGGGTACGCGCCATGTGCGCCACGTCCGGCGGTGGCTTTGCCCTCATGAGCGAAGCGCTGGGCCTCTCCGCCCAGGCTGAAATACCGGTCGTCGTGATCGACTGTCAGCGCGCCGGCCCGTCCACCGGGGTTCCCACCAAGACCGAGCAGGGCGACCTGTGGCAGATGCTGGGCGCGGCGTTTGGCGACTATCCCCGGGTCATAGCTGCGCCCCTCGACATTGGCGACTGCTTCACCCTGATCCCCGAGATCTTTAACATCGCCGATCGCTACCAGTGCCCTGGCATTGTGCTCTGCGATCTCCTCCTGGCCGAAGGCCGCCTCAGCGTAGATCCGGCCATTCTCGACTTCAACCCTAAAATCGACCGCGGCGAGATGATCACTGAGGCCAACGGAAACGGCGCTTACAAGCGGTATCTCATCACCGAGAGCGGCGTTTCCCCGCGCGCCGTACCGGGAATCCCCGGCCACACCCATGTGGTGTCGAGCGACGAGCACGACGAAGACGGTGTGCTGATCAGCGATGAATACACCAACACCGTGAAGCGCCGCGCCATGATGGAAAAGCGGATGCGCAAGGTAGCCGGCATTGAAGCCTCGGTGCCCCCGCCCATGCTGCAAGGCCCGGCGGAAGCGGACGTGACTCTGATTGGCTGGGGATCGACCCAAGGCGTCATTGAAGAAGCTCGCGAGTTGCTGGCTGATCAGGGCGTGATCGCCAACCAGCTGCAAATTCGATGGCTGGTTCCGCTGCACGGGGACGCGATCGTCGAACTACTCAAAGGCGCGCGCCACACCATCATTATCGAGAACAACTTCAGTGGACAATTCGCCCGCTACCTGCGTAGCGAAACCAGTTTTGTGGCCAATGGGCATATTCGCAAATACGATGGCGAGCCCTTTATGCCGCACCACATTGTGGAGGCGGTGAAAGAGCAGCTGAGTGGGAGCACCACTCTTTCGGTTCCTGAGCACGAGATTCTGGTCTAATCGGTTGTCACAATGACGGTGGACTCATAAGGGATCGCGAGGTGTGGTTTTCCTTGAGAGAAAACCACGGAAGGGCTCTTGGCTTCGGGCTACACCAAATGTGAAACCGGTGAGGAGAAACAAACGATGGCGACAGACATAGCGGCTCCAAAATTAACCACCATGGCTGACCTTAAGGGTAAGGTCGATCCGGACTGGTGTCCGGGCTGTGGTGATTTCGGCGTATTGGCAGCGGTGCAGAAAGCGCTGGTCGAGCTGCAAATTCCGAATTACGAAGTCGCCACCATCAGTGGCATCGGATGTTCCTCCAATTTCCCCGGTTTCATCAACACTTACGGCATGCACACGCTGCATGGGCGCTCCTTGGCAGTAGCCACCGGCTTCAAGATGGCCAATCACGGCATGACCGTTTTGGTGACCGGCGGTGACGGTGACGGCTTCGGCATCGGCGGCAACCACTTCATGCACACCATGCGCCGCAACGTTGATCTCCTCTACATCGTCATGGACAATCAGATCTACGGCCTTACCACCGGCCAAACTTCGCCCACCAGCCGTAAAGGGATGAAGACCAAGAGCATGCCCTTCGGCAGCGTAGAGGGTCCGATCAACCCTATTTCGCTAGCGTTATCCGCGGGTGCCACCTACATTGCCCGTGGGTTCAGTGCGGAGCAAAAGCATCTAACCGAGCTCATCAAGCAGGGGATTCAACACCGGGGGTTCTCTTTTATTGATGTCTTTAGTCCCTGTGTCACCTACAACCACGACAACACCTTCCAGTGGTTCCGGCCGCGGGTAAAGAAGCTCGAGGACAATCCTTCCTACGACTCGACCAACTGGATGGCTGCGATGGAAAAGTCGCTTCTTTGGGGCGATGAAATCCCCATCGGCAAATTTTTCGAGCGCACCGACGTGCCCACCCTGCATGAGTCGGAACCGGTGCTCGACAAAGAACCTCTGGTTAAGCAGAGCTACCGGATTCCGCCCGATGTAGCGCGATCCTTTGTGGAAGAGTTGATGTAGCCCGGGGCAGCACGCGTGAATTCCGCGGACAACAAATCTCTGCGACTCAACCGCTCTGGACGGGTGGCCCATGTTCGCACCGGCGTACGTGGGCGGAAAAAGACGGGCGAAGCCCCTCAAAGGTTTTTAGCTCATTGAGTGGAATCATTCGAAGAATTCATAATCGGCCCATGTACGCTGATGCGAACATGGGGCACCCGTCCAGAGTTCGGTCGATTCGAGGTTAGTTTCGTGCTGGATCTCGGTGACCCGTAGGAAAATCGCCACGGAATTCACTGTCAATAATGCCCGGGCCTCGCCGCGCACAGTTGCGTTGCAGCTTCTGGCCCGGGGCACGATCTGTGTGTCGCTCGACGTCCTGGAACGAACCACTCTGCCCGGTACAGGCCTAATTCGCGACAGCAATAGCAGCCCCAAGACATCCGCCCCGCCAAGGCTCAACCTCAGCCTGGCAGATGAAATCCCGCAACTTGGTCGAAAACCTAGACATACGAGGCAGTTTCGGATGGCTAGAGCGGCAAACCGCAAATTTGACCCTGCCACGTTTCTCGCAGAGGCGGGCCCCGGGCGGCGGGTCATCAAACTGAAGCCGAACCAAGCCTTTTTTTCCCAAGGCGCCGCCGCGGACTGCATTTTCTATCTCCAGTCAGGGCACGTAAAACTCACCGTGGTGTCGGAGAAGGGATTAGAAGCCACCATCTCGCTTCTCTCGCCCGGCGATTTCCTCGGAGAAGAATCGATGGAAGAAGCGGGTGGTCTGCGGCGCGCTTCGGCGACGGCGATCACTCCGTGTCTGGCGTTGAAAATCGATCGTGAGGCGATGATCCGCGTCATGCACCAGCAGCATGCGTTTTCTGATCTGTTCTTAAAGTTTTTGTTAGCCCGCAGCATGCGCAACCAGGCCGATCTCGCCGGTCAGCTTTTTGAGTCCAGCGAAAAACGTCTGTCCAGGGTTCTGATGCTCATGGCGCAATTGAGCAAGATGCAGGAAGTGCCGATCCTGCCCGCCACGCAGGAAGCCGCGACCGGCGTCCTGGGCGCGAGGCGCTCGCGCTTCAGTTTCTTCATCAATCGCTTCCGCAAATTGGGTTGGATTGACTTCAACGGCAACATCCGGCTTCACCGTGCGCTGTTGAACGTGATGTTGCGCGATACGCTCCCGGAGTGCGATGGGCATAAGCCCCCCACTGCACCCCAGCCGGGGCACAAAGAAGCCGTCGCCAAGCCGGGGCAGAGAGCCCGCATCCGCTCTCGCAAACCCAAGCGGACTCCGTCACTCGATCCACCTGAGAAACCCGCGTCCCTGACCGATACATGCTAGTTGGATATAATTGCGGCATGCCACGTGTTGGGGAGTTTTGCGCTTCTAACGTCGCGCGATTGGTGCTGATGGTCGTCATCGGCGTGGTGTTGGCGACGGCGCTTGGCGTCTGGCTCTTCCACCAGCCGGGTGGTACCTCGATAGAGAGCCCTGCGTCGCACCCCGCCGAACCGACCCGATAACCCACGCCGCAGGCCCAGTCCCATCAAGAAACTGCTTGCATAGTGCATGGAGTTTTGACTAATGGCGGTAGGTACTGCTGTCCGGGTGGTAGTGCTGCCAGTCGAACCAGAAGTCTTTGAGGGCGTCAATCCGCTGGAGGCACTGTCCTTTCATCGCGCCGGAGACGGCACAGCCCTCGAAGGTCCATTCGCTGAGCGAATTGGAATCAAGCAGCGCCCAAGGCTCGCTGGATTTGCCGCCACCGCGCCCATAAAACTCAAGCGTATCCTTGCCGATTTTGCGGGAAAAAGTGCGGATCGACTTCCCATCCGGCCCCAGGACGAGCATGATCGGTTCATCCCCCACATCGTCAATCAGCATGGGAGAGGAAATGGTCAGCGTGCTCAATGGAAATGCGCGCGCCGCCCCATCCAGCGACACACCAAGGATTGTCTCCCGGTCGGGCAGCGTGCCCTTGCTGACATGAATGACCGTGGGCAGCTTCGCAATTTCACTCTCCCACGTTGCCTTTTCATACTTCGCCGCATCGCGGGGCGATGGGTGCGCTTCCTGGCGCTGACTTTGTGGACGGCACCAGGGCGACCTCCTCGCGTGCGCGAACGTCGCAAGTCCGTGCGATCCTCCTCGAGTTCGCCCTGGAGACCAATCTCCCAATCGTTTCTGTGCGTTTTTTGGCGGTCTGCCCGTGGACCCCGTTGCATCCCGTCTCGAATATCCGTTTCGATACGGTCAGCAGGACATCCGCATCGGCTGCCCATTGTCCTCCGATACTTTGCGCACGCTGCCCCTGGCGGAAAGGTCCCTGGTTGTGGTCAACGCCATCAACGTGCTCGCTCCCGAGAATGAACTTCCTCTGCCTCGGCATCCCGGTTGGCCCTGCTCCGAACCGAACATCTTAGTCGAATCTCTGCGCTACACAAGGTGGTTGTGTGAGGAAAGCCGGATGGTGCTGGCAGAGGCCGACGGTGACCCGAAGGCGGTGAGAACAACCCACCCGGCTCCCAAACTCTGGATTGATGAGTTCGCAGCATTCCTGCGTAACGTTGTCATTTGATTTAGGGTGCGAACATCGCCGCCGCTGGTCGGCAATCGCTGGACTATACTGGCTCCAGGACTCTTGGCGGGTGTGGTGCTAGGAGTCTTTACGATCGCGGACTACGCAATATTTCGTTCCCGCCAGAGTTTGAAGCGCAAATCTCGATCGCTTTCGCCGACCGATAACTGAGTGCTAACCCGGAACCGAGTGAGGATCCGTCGGCATGCAGGACAAGCCCGGGGTCACCAGGATACTTGATCTGTCGCGTGAGGATCCCAGACTCCTGCACGAGTTGGAAAAATTTCGCCGGCCGGTCGTCGTGCTCTTCACCGACATTGCCGGCTCCGCTGCTTACTTCGAAAAGTTCGGTGATGTGCATGGCTTGGCGATGGTGCACAAATTCACCTCCATCGTACGCGAGGCCGTCGCTGAGGGCTCAGGTCGTGTGATCAAGAACATGGGTGATGGCGTGCTAGCCACCTTCGATGACGCGCACAAGTCTATCCGAGCTGCGATCGCTATCCAACAGCGCCTGCAAGCAGCAAACGCGGCGAGCAATGAGGACCATCAATTCTTCGTCAGGGTGGGCGTTCATTACGGCATGGGAATTGTCCGCTCAGACAACGATGTCTACGGCAGTGTCGTAAATATCGCGTCTCGCCTACAAGGTTTGGCGCTCGCTGGCCAGATCGTAATCTCGAGCGCGTTGCAACAGCAGATTCCTTCGGGGCGATACGAACTGGCCCCTCTGGGCCCGGCTCTCCTGAAGGGCACGAGCGAAGAGCAGGACCTTTTCGAGGTGCGATGGAATGCGCCGGCTACTGTCGAAACCGGCGTTAAACAGGATGAGCCATTTCGACTGCAGCATCTTAACTCTTTTGGCAAAGTCGACGCGGAATACCCGTCTCGGAGTGGTGGCCTTTCGATCGGGAGGAGCGACGGTGACCTCAAGTTCACCAACCCTTCGATGGAGTCTCCGCACGCTCGCCTGTTGGTGGAAAATGGGAATCCAGTCATCGAGGATTCAAGTCGGAAGAACGGTGTCTTCCTCCAGATCTTGGCTGTGCATCAACTGCGAAACTATGATGTGATTCGCATGGGCGCAGTCTTCTTAAGATTTGTCGAACAACACTCGGGCACAAGAGGAGACTTGGCGGGCCTGTCTGCCCCTCAGGCGATCTTGGCCCTCCTAAACTCCGAAGGATCGGAAACTGGAAAGCGATACCCCCTGGGAGAACGAGAGGTTAGATTTGGCCGCGTTCATGCAGATCATGTCTTCTCTGATGACAGATTCATGAGCAAAACCCATCTCCGGGTATTCCGTCAGGAAGGCTTCTGCTTCATCCAAGACCTTGGGAGTACCAACGGCACATTCCTAAAGATAAGAGGCAGAGCTATAGTCCCGCCCGGCGCACTCCTCTATCTAGGAGGTGAGACATTCAGGCTGGTCGAAGCCGGTACATGATCTCGCCATTCTTTAGCGACGCGCATCCTGCCGGTTGACGTCGTTGAACTCGCAAATGCGTGCCAATCCGTCACGTCGGGACCAAGTCGCTATGCAGAGAAGGCTGTTCGTCCTTTGGCCACGGCATCAGTTTTTGACCTGCGCTGCCAACCGGTCGCGAACGACCGCTTCCACCTTCTCCCGCAATTCCGGCTGCCTGGCGAGCAAATCCAGAAACGAGTCGCGGTCGAGGGTGAGAAATACGCAATCCGTTCGCGTCCTCACCGTCGCCGTTCGGGGCGAGCTGCGGATCAATGCAATCTCTCCGAAGTAGTCGCCATCCTGGAGCACAGCCAACAGCTGCTCCGCAGCGCCGGTCTCCGTGGCCCCGGAGACGGCCACTGTGCCGCGCGCGATCAGGTAGAGCCGGTCGCCGCGATCTCCCTGCCGAAATACATCGCGTCCCGCCGGAATACGCGCGGTAGAAAGTCTTGCCGCAAGCAGAACCTGCTCGTCCTGATCGAGCCCGCTGAACATGGGAATCGCGCCCAGACTTGACGGTACGATCGAGGCATGTTCCTCTGCGCCCGTCACCGAAACGCCGCTTTGCTTGGCCCAGAGCCGCGAATACAGTCCGCCGTTTGCCAGCAACTCCTGGTGGGATCCGCTCTCTACGAGCCGCCCTGCCTCCAGCGTGAAAATCCGGTGGCACGCGGCCACCGCGGCGAGCCGGTGCGAGACGGAAACCACTGTTCTTCCCTGGCCGAGCCGATGAAGCGTCTGATTGATCGCGGCCTCTGTCTCGGAATCCAGCGCGGATGTCGCTTCGTCGAGAACCAGAATCTTCGGATTCCGCAAAATCGCGCGGGCGATCGCCACTCGTTGCCGCTGGCCCCCGGAAAGGCGGCTTCCGCGTTCGCCGACCTGAGTGTCATACCCGTCCGGCAGCCGTTGAACCAGGTCGTGCAGTTCCGCGGCGCGCGCGGCTCCCTCGACTTCTTCGTCCGTTGCGCCGAGCTTTCCCAGCCGGATGTTCTCCCGGATGCTGGTGTTGAACAGAATGGAATCCTGAAACACAATTCCGATCCGCTGCCGCAGCGAGGCGAGGGAGACGGTGTTAGCGGCCCGGCCATCGTACAGGACTCGCCCCTGATCGGGGTCATAGAAGCGCATCAGAAGACTGAGCACCGTGCTCTTGCCGCAGCCGCTCGGACCGACAAAGGCAACCGAAGACCCAACCGGTATTTCGAAGGAGAGATTGTCCAGGTTGGGTCGATTGGGCGAATAGCCGAAGACGACAGACTCGAAGCGGATCCCTACCCTGAGCTCGGGAAGCGCGCCGGCCCCGGCATCGTCGGCGACGCGCGAGGTCTCGTCAAGCAGTTCTTCGATGCGTTTGGTGCCGGCCGCGGCCTGCAAAAGGTAGGGAAAGAATTGACTGATATATCCGACGTTCCACGACAGAGTGAGAAAAAGGGTCTGGAACGCCGCGAGCGAGCCGATCGTCAGTTGCTGTCTGTATGCCATGGTCGCCCCGCAGCCGAGCACGACAACCTGCAAGATCAGCGTGCCGATCCCGGAGGAACGCTCCAGAATCGAACCGTACATAGCGGTCCTGAGAGAGCTGTCACCGAGTGTTCCCAGTCGTTGCCGAAACCGCCCCAGCATCAAGTTCTCGAGCGAGAACGCGCGGACAACGGAGTGTGCGAAGATCGTTTCCTGCAAAACTCCCATCAATGCGGCCTCATGCAGCTTGCGCTGATAACTGGCGGCGGCTCCGCGGCCCACCACCAGGCGGGGGCCCAGCAAACTGACCGGAACAACCGTGCAGGCTACCAGCGCCAGCCGCCAGTCGAGCACGAACAGCATCACAAGCGCCACAAGCGCTTCCAAAAGCGGGACCAGACCCCACGCCGGGGCTGCCGCAAGCGCGCTTTCAAGAGAGGCGAGATCGGTCGAGAATCTCGCGACGATCTCGGCCATCTCCATCCTTCCGAAGAAGTCGATGGAAAGACAGATCAGGCGGTCGAATATCTCGGATCTGACTTTGTTCAGGAAGCCGATGGAAAATCGCGCCCACAGATAATCTCGCGCAATGCCCGCGGAAGCAGCCGCCACTACCCCGAACGCCAGGAAAACCAGAACCCGGACCAGTGCCGTTCGGTCGCTGTTGGCAATCGCAAAATCGGCAAGATATTTGAAGCTGACAGGCACCGCGATGGTGAACGACGTCTCGATGCAGAGTGCAATCAGAATCAGTGTGGACTGCCCGGGCGAAACCAGCACGGTGCGTCCGACGCGACGCAGAAAATGACCGACTCCACTCAGGTCCGCGGACGGCTCGGCCCCGGACGGAAGCTCGGTATCTCCGGTCATGGTTTGTTGTAGCACTCCTTGCGGCGATTGAACCTAAGCCGTCGAAGCGTCGCGGCAGCCAGAAGGGCATTGGAGCCGTCGCCATCGAGGCGGTATTGCGCAGCATGCACCGGCTCAAAAAGGTATTCTCGAAGCACATCGAGATGCCGGAGCGGTTTTGGCATCACTCCAAGATCGTTCGCCAGCAGGTCGGTGTATCCGGGCCACTCGACTTCGATCGAGTGGCGGGGGCGGTCAACGTACAGGGAATTACGCATCACCCGATCCTTTTCGATCGACTGACGCATCTTTTCCTCGTCCGGTAACCTAACTCTGCCTGTCCACACAGCAATCAGCCATCTTGCCTGCATTTCGATGAGCGGCATGAACCCGGTCTGAGGCTGAACCACGCCCACAAATCCAAGCGTGTGGGGCAGCGACGGCGGGAGTATCTGCCGGTAAAGATCGATGCGGTTTGTCTCGGGATCCACATGCAGCAGCGCGGTTGAGAGGAAGGGGAACTCAACCAGGTATCCGGTTGCGAACACAACCGCGTCCACCCGCTCGGTTGTACCATCGTCGAAGTGCGCGCAGTCCTGGCTCCACGCCGTTATGTTTCCGCGCATGACGATCGACCCGTTGCCGATCGCGGGGAAGAGCCGTTCGTTGACCGCGGCATGGGCTTCATAGGGACCGAAGCGCGGATTGAGCCCCCATCTCAGGACGCCCCCATCGATCCCGAAGTAGCGGCGGCGAATCCGGCGGTCCACGAAGGGACTCAGCTTTTCCACCGTCCAGTGCGGCAGGCAAAAACTCCGGAACCGGCTTTCGAAATCTACCTGATCGACCGGACGCCCATCGATCCAGCGAGGGAAAACCCAGCCACCCGACCGGCTGGCAAGCACGACCCGTTCGGCAACCTCCGCCAGATCGGTTGCGATATCGCAGCCGCTGTTCCCAATTCCCACCACCAGAACGCGCTTTCCGCTTGACTCGAGGGGAACGGAAGGCGTCTTGTACTGGCGGCTGTGCAGAACGATTCCGCGGAACCTCTCAAAGCCGGGCGCCGGCGCCGGCCATCGCGGCGTCGAATGATGGCCGGTTGCGACGGCGACCGCGTCGAATTCCTGCTCCTTTGCTCCCGAATCCCCCAGCCAGCGCAACGACCAGCGGTTTTGCCGCGGCTCCAGCGAGAGCACGCGCACGCCAAAACGGATTCGCGACATCAATTCGAACGAGGTGGCATACGACTCCAGATATTCCGCCATGTGAAAGTGGCGCGGATAAACGGGTGTGGAATCGGGGATCGGAAAATCGGAGAACTCTAGGAACGGCCGGCTTGCGTTGGCGGTGACGGATGCATACATAGCCGAACCAGGGATGCCACGGCGGTCGACGGGCTCGCTTGAATACTTCCAGGTACCGCCTATCCAATCGCGCTGCTCAAAGACAACAACCTCAAGATTCCGGGCAAGTGACTCCTTTGCGGCTGCCAATCCGGAGGGTCCAGCTCCGATCACCGCGACGGTTCTCACTGTCGGTGCAGTGCCATTACTCATTCCGCAGGTAGGGCTCGTCGGGCATTTCCCAGGTGTTCATACTGTAGGTCCGATAGTCCTCGGTGATTTCTTCGCCCGGCTCAATGTCGCGCGCAGCCATGGCCATATTGTTCGGGTCTTCCGGCGCGGACATCGAGTTCGGGTCGTCTGAGTGATTGACGAAGCGGCTATTATCGATGGCGACCACAAGCTGGTCGGTGTCATCGTTGATGTATCCGAACATCTGCATCGCGTTCAGGAACTCGCGGCTCCATGCACTCGACTCCAGATGAGAATTGAGCAGGATCTGATACTGCCTTCGCGACACCCAGACGCAGTTATCGGCCGTGGCTTTCCACCAGATTGTTCCTTTCGGAATGCGCCGCGTGGCAAACAATCCGAGACCCGCGCCGGGCACAGGGCTCATCCGGACGTCCGTGAACTCATCGAGTGTTTCGGGGTTGATCGTTTCGGGGCTGATTTTAGACTTGCTCATTGGGAAACTGTCCTGATCCATCAGGATTCCTGATTCCGCAGTGCCCGCGCGAGCGACGGAGGCAGGCCGAAGAGACTCCGGTGCCACTCGGTTGACCACTCCGGGCTGCGGCCTTGGTAGAGCCGGCTCAGCAAAGGCTCAAGCGGTCCGCTTGGAACCGGATCAGGGGGGGAGTCGTCATTGGACGCAATCAAAAACGACTCCCAATAGCCGAAGAATTCCACCTGTACGCGATAAGACCACACGTACCGGAAAGACTGCCGGAGCAGGTTTCTGAGCCGGCAGTGATCTTTCCAGCGCAATAACGAAAGCTCCTGTACCTGGGCCGCGAAAACTCCGCCGGGACGCAGACATCGGGCAGCCAGATCGAAGGCCGCGGTCGAATAGAGGTGATCCGCACTCGACTCCGAAAGGGGCGTGAACTCTTCGTTTTCGGGATCCGTGAGATCGAACAGGATGATATTGACCCGCCGCCCCGCGTTTGCGCGTTCCGTCAGCACCTGCCATGCGTCCCGGCATTCGATGCGAAGGCGCCCATCATGCTGAGCATCCTGCCAGAACGAAGGGATCAGTTCCTGAGTACGGTCGATGACCATCCTCGAAATGTCCACCAATTCCACCGATTCGGTATCGCTGAATCGCAGTGCTTCGCGCGCCGCAGCGCCGTCACCGCCGCCCACGATCAGCCATTCGGCTCGCGAAGAGGCCATCAGCGCCGACGGAAAAACCAACGCATTCGTATAGAGTGGGTCGATGGATTCAGCCAGTTGCACCTGGCCATCGATAACGAGCCCCCGTCCGAACTCGGCAAAATCCGCGATCCGGACTGACTGCTTCATGCCGCCGAGCGCCGGAAACGACTCCTCGCCTTCGAACAGCCATGGGCCTGTCCTGAGCAGAGACAGAATCCGTCCAGGGCCGACGCTTTCTGTATGAATGTGCCGCCATTTGCGCAAACGCTCCGCGCCGTCGGGAAACAGTTCGCTCACCGCGTCTGTTCTCCAGCCGGATCTATCCCTCTGTGCGCTGTGGTAACGGCATGCCTGCCGGCACCGAAGGCTTCCACCAGGAAATCAATGCAGGTTTCCGCCATCATTTTCCGTCCGCACGTAAAAAGGTCGACCGCGACAAACCGGTGTTCCGGCCAGGTGTGGACCGCGAGGTGACTTTCAGCCAGAATGACGACGCCGCTTACACCGTGCGGGCTGAACCCGTGGAAGCTTTCGGTCACGATGGTGGCGCCCGCCCGCTTTGCTCCTTCGAGCATGAGAATCCGCACACGTTCGACGTCGCCGGTACATTCGCGATCGCAATCGTAGAGATCGATGAGTGTGTGATGTCCAAGTGGGGGCATATCAGGTGATCGGGTTTCCAGGAGAGATCCAGAGGCGGTGCGGATTTTTCCTGTCGACCACCCACGTATCGTAGTTCCCTCGATGGGAAGCAGCTTCGAGCAGGTTGTGAGCGACGGTTTCAAGATCGGCCAGTTGCCAGAAATCCCCTAGATGAGCGCTGCTTGGCGCCTCATTCATGGCAAGGTGGGCGGCCAGGGAATACACAAATCCGGTCATCGGAGGGATCGCGCAACCGAGCGTTGTCAGTACCCCCTGCAGCCGAGAGAGGACTCCTTTGCCGCCGACGGAATGCATGGTCACAACCACGGCGGCTGGCTTGCCTAACCAGACGTCGCTGGCTTCAAGATCGGTGGATTGCTCGAGAAAACGCTGCATCGGGCTTCCCCAGGAGTCCCAGTATGTGCCGGTGGCAAAGACGAAAGCACCTGCCATCAGCATCCGTTCTCTGAGCTGTTCCGGCGTGCGAACATCCGATGCAAGGTGTACTACCTCGACGGAGGCCTGCCTTTCGAGAGAGGTCTGCAGAGACTGCAAAACCGCAGAAGTGTTTCCGCAGGGCCCGCCCAGACTTCCGTTGAGCACGAGCACGCTGGAGAGTACCTTCACGATTCTGTATTTCAGCATAGGTCTGTTGAGTTCGCAACAGGTTCCGCTCAGAAAGTCACGCCCAGGGCTCCTCCAATGTTCCACAGAGAAGCGGGCTGCACCATTCGGCGCACCTGGTTGTTCAGCAAATAGGTCCATTCCACGTGCGGCCGCAGATAGTAATGCCGGGATAATTGAACGTTGACTTCCACCTTTGGTCCGGCCTCGACAAACGCCGCTTTCGGTACGCCAGCGTAGATCTGCAAATAATTGCGGTTAGCCGCGCCCAAACTTATGCTCGTTTCCGGTGTGAGCCGCTTCCAATGAAACTGACGTGAAGCACCAGTTTCGCCATACCACGTGCCACGATAGCTGAAGACGTCGACCGCCTGCAGCAGATAAATGCTCAGCGATCCGAGAGGGTGTGAGATGTTCACCGAGACTTCCCCCGTTGGCTTATCAACTACACCGCGAACCTGACGATCTGCCCAATACTCGACCATGGGATTGATTTGGAATTTACCCAGCGCGAATGAATAGTCGAGGCTTCCTGACGTGCTGTTAATTGTCCCCTGCTGTGGTTCATGAGTCAGGTCTGCGTTGCTCCAGCCGTTTAGGGTTAAGTTGTTCCAGCTGATCCAGACATCCGGCTGCAAAACCGGGCCGGAACTATAGGCCATGCCTCGCCATGTGTAGCGGCTATTGAAGTCCAACTCCATTCCGCCGCTTAGCTGAGATCTTGCCGGTATAGCGGAAACAATCAATAGTGCAATCAAAATGGACTTCAATTCAGCTCCGGCTGCGAATCTGGCGAAGTCTCCAACACGTCAGTTGTCAATCTCAGGCGGCTGGTTTCAGCAAGAAAGGGATCCGGATCAAACTGCTCGACATTCCAGACTCCTGAGGCGGCCCATTTGCCTGAAAGCAGCATACTTGCACCGGCTACCGCGGGCACACCGGTGGGGTATCAAATTGCTTGTGATCCGACTTCGCGCTCGCATTCGGCGTGGTCACACTGATTAGAGAGTGTAACGTGCCCTGAACGGCCGACACGCCAGTCATTGGTCACCCGGAGCGAAAGAAAACATACTTTCTCCTGCTGGGGGCAGCCGCCATGGACCTGCTTAGTCTAGGCAGTCCGGCGAGAGCCTGGCTGGTCGTATCTTCCATATCGAACTCGGCCCCTTCGATGCCCTGGAGATCAATCCGGCATCGTGCTGCTTGCGGCTTTTTCTTTTCTTCGTGCGCCGAAATGATGCTCACGCTCGCCAATTGGCTGAAAACAACGAACCTCAATAGAGAGCCCTGCGTCGCATCCCGCCGAACCGACCCGATAACCCACGCCGCAGGCCCAGTCCCATCAAGAAACTGCTTGCATAGTGCATGGAGTTTTGATTAATGGCGGTAGATACTGCTGTCCGGGTGGTAGTGCTGCCAGTCGAACCAGAAGTCTTTGAGCGCGTCGATCCGCTGTAGGCACTGTCCTTTCATCGCGCCGGAGACGGCACAGCCCTCGAAGGTCCATTCGCTGAGCGAATTGGAATCAAGCAGTGCCCAAGGCTCGCTGGATTTGCCGCCACCGCGCCCATAAAACTCAAGCGTATCCTTGCCGATTTTGCGGGAAAAAGTGCGGATCGACTTCCCATCCGGCCCCAGGACGAGCATGATCGGTTCGTCCCCCACATCGTCGATCAGCACAGGAGAGGAAATGGTCAGCGTGCTCAGCGGAAATGCGCGCGCTGCCCCGTCCAGCCACACACCAAGGATCGTCTCCCGGTCGGGCAGCGTGCCCTTGCTGGCATGAATGACCGTGGGCAGCTTCGCAATTTCACTCTCCCACGTTGCCTTTTCATACTTCGCCGCATCGCGGGGCGATGGGGCAAGCACAGTGCCGTTTGGCTGTTCCTTTCTCCACAGTCTAAACGTGAGTTCGTCCTGCGAGACCAGCGCGAGCTTGGCGCCCTTCAGAGGCCCGGCAATCGCAGTCCCACTAATCTGTTGCCAGAAACTGCCGGTCTCTTCGTCCCGCATCAAGAAATTCTGGTTATTGATGCCGGCGAGATGGAAGTGTAGTTCGCGCCCTGCGATGCTGCGGGTCCAGACCAGACCCGTATGACAGAGAGTTCAATAAGTAACAACGATGGGCAGTTGATGCAGCCGGTCATTCACTATGTGGTGGTATCCCATCTCTCGAATGGGATATGCACGGCTTTCCCCGCCTAGCTTGACCGCGATGACCATATCCGCAGGATCAATCGCCGCTTGCTGGATGGTGACGTATCGCGGCTCTCCAAACCCATGAAACATGAGTTGCTCGTAAGGATTGACCCACGCCGCGCCTGCGGCCATCAAGGCGATCGCCATAGCCGGCGCCAGCAGAAGTTTGGCTATCCAGCCGGCCCGTCGCCAGACCAACAGGACGCATACGGTGAGCAGGAGAAAAACTCCAACCAGAATTGGCCTATTGTGGAGCATTACCCAGAGTGCCCGCTGCAGCGGGAGGGGCTCCTGCTCCCGAAACGGGCGGATGACGTAGATCGGATAGAGGGCAAATGCCAGCGCAGCGAAGCTGACTAGCAGCAGGAACGAAGCCGTGAGAAAACTCTGCGTGCGTTTCCTGGCGCTGACTTTGCCGGGTATCATCGAAACGACTGTATCTCAGTGAAGCGTAGGGCACCTCCACCGAAAGGTGGAGATCCTCACGGTCTTCTTGGTGGGCCTACTCGGACTTGAACCGAGAACCAACGGATTATGAGTCCGCTGCTCTAACCGATTGAGCTATAGGCCCGAAGCAAACGCTTCCAAACCAGTGTAGCGGAAGCGGTCACCGCCCTGCGCCGCATCCCCCGATTTTGCATCCTAGAAGCGTAAACACTCGCAGAGGAGCAAAAATGGCCAAAAAACTCTTTTTCTGGGGAACAGTCATTGCCGGTGTGACCGCAGCCTATTTGATGTACCGCCGCGGAGAACACCTAGGCACCATCGCCGTAAAAACCGTGACCAACCCGATCGGAACGTTCGTCGCAGAACTGGAAACAGCCACCACTGCGGCCAGTTGAACCCGCCGCCCCCGGTAGACGAGGCCCAACCTGCGATACTATGCTCCGGGTAGCTTGTAAGGGGGATAGGAGTGGCAGAAGCGAGTTGCGATATTGGCTTAATCGGTTTGGCGGTGATGGGCCAGAACCTGGTGTTGAACATGAACGACCATGGATACAAGGTCGCTGTCTTCAATCGAACCGTTTCCAAGGTGGATGATTTCCTGGCGGACGAAGCCAAGGGCACGCAGGTAGTGGGAGCGCATTCGATCGAAGAAATGTGCAGCCTGTTGAAGACCCCGCGGCGCGTCATGATCATGGTCAAGGCCGGACAAGTCGTCGACCAGACCATCGAGCAAGTCCTCCCCTATCTGGAAAAGGGGGACATCCTCATCGATGGCGGCAACTCCTTGTACACCGATTCCACCCGGCGAACGAAAGATCTTGCCGCTAAAGGCATTCTCTTTATAGGGACGGGCGTGTCGGGCGGGGAAGAAGGTGCGCGTTTCGGTCCTTCCATCATGCCGGGAGGCAACAAGGAAGCCTGGCCTCACGTCAAGGACATATTCCAGGCCATCGCCGCCAAGGTGGAGGATGGAACGCCATGCTGCGACTGGGTTGGAGAAGACGGCGCCGGTCACTACGTGAAAATGGTGCACAACGGTATCGAGTATGGCGACATGCAGTTGATCGGCGAAGCCTACCAGCTGTTGAAAGATGGCCTGGGTCTCACCGCCGACGAACTCTCCGAAGTGTTTGCCGAATGGAACAAGGGAGAGTTGGACAGTTTCCTGATCGACATCTCGGTGACCATCTTCGCCAAGAAGGATGAAGACGGGCAGCCCATGGTGGACAAGATTCTCGATGCTGCCGGGCAGAAGGGAACTGGCAAATGGACTGCGATCTCGGCCCTCGACCTGGGCCAGCCGGTGACCTTAATTGGCGAGAGCGTGTTTGCCCGCTGCCTGTCGGCCTTGAAGGGTGAGCGCGTGGTCGCGGCCAAGTTGTTGAAGGGGCCGCGCAAGCGCAAGGTGGACGCGGAAGGAAAGAAGCAGTTCATCGAGGATGTGCGCCGGGCGCTCTACTGTTCCAAGATGGTGAGTTATGCCCAAGGCTACATGTTGCTTCGGGCGGCGGAGAAGGACCAGGGCTGGAACCTGAACATGGGCGGCGTGGCGCTGATGTGGCGGGGTGGCTGCATTATTCGCAGCATCTTTTTGGGCGACATCAAGTCCGCGTTCGACCGCGATCCAAAGCTGCAAAACCTCCTTTTGGACAAATTCTTCTCAACCGCCATCAATAAGTATCAGCCATCGTGGCGAAAGGCCATCATCTACGGAGTGCGGGTTGGCGTGCCCTTGCCGGCGTTCACCACCGCCTTGGCCTTTTACGATGGCTACCGCACCGTGCGGCTCCCGGCGAATCTGTTACAGGCGCAACGAGACTTCTTCGGTGCACACACCTACGAGCGCATCGACAAGCCTCGAGGGGAATTCTTCCACACCAACTGGACCGGCAGAGGAGGCCGTGTCGCCTCCTCCACCTACAACGCGTAACAAACCAAATTTTGCTGCGCGCACTGTTTTCCGGTTGATCAAGGGAGGGTGCGGACTGAAGGCCATCAGGACAGATCCCAAAAGCCGGGATGAGCCCAACTTAGCTTAGGCCCCAAAACTTGCGGGCTAAAGAGCCTGCGCCAGAACCGGATCTCCAGGACTAAGCGAACCAGACGGGTGCCCCATGTTCGCGCCAGCGTACGTGGGCCGAAAAAGACGGGCGAAGCCCTTCGAACGCTTCTAGTCCTTGAGTGAAAGCATTCGAAGAATCCATATTCGGCCCACGTACGCTGGTGCGAACATGGGGCACCCGTCCGGTTCTGCTTAGTCCTAGAGGTCCGGCTCTCGCGCTGACCCTTTGGCCCATCCTCTTTGCAAACCTGCGCGGTGCGGCCAAAGTCACGCCCCGATACGAAGCGGGTTCGGCAACCTACTTAGCCCTCAAAACGACTCGTCTCTAATGCGGAGCAGTCGCCGGCGCCTGCTGCTGCCCATTGCCCTGCTGCTGCCCATTGGTTGGCGGCTGGCCATTGGCCGGCGGTTGGCCGTTGTTGTTCGTCACATCCTGTCCCTGGAAGATCAGCTTGACCGTCGAACGAAACTGCTTGTAATCCGTGTAGCGCACGATTTGCCGGATATGCACATCCTGGGCCATGTACCCACTGCCCCCGGAAAAATGCAGCTCCGCATCCGCCTTGGTATAAACCGGAAACCAATACTTCCCATCCACCTGCTCGCGGTAGGTGGTAAACGGCGGAGACAAATCCTCGTGCCCTTTGCGCATATCATCGGGCACGTTCTTACCGCTAGTGATCACAATCTGCAGGTCCTTCTGGTCCACCCAGATGCGGCCTTTCAAATACCGCTTGCCCTTTTCCATGACCTTGGGAGCCACATCGAACACGTAGCACTCCACCTCGTCCACCTTTTGGCGGCCCACGTAGGTCAGGTTGTATTGGCCAACATCCTCCGAGGTCAACACGAAAGGCAGGCGCTGCTCAATATCAGATACATCGGCCGGGCTCATCGTAATCCGCTCCAGCGTGTTCTGCGGGGCAAAGGTCACATGCTCCGATTTCCGCCCATTCGAATCAAACGTGATCTGCACTACCTGGCGGTACTCGCCGTCGACTTTGTTGTCATCGTTAATGGTCTGTATTCTCACATCCCGCTGATAGGTGTAATTGTCCAGCGCATGGCGGAACTCACTTTCCTTAGCCGCAAACTGCTGCACAATCTTGTCCGGCGGCGTGGCCGGCGCGCTGGTGTCGATTGGGCCGAAACCTTGGTCGGGCTGGTCGGTAGACTGCGCCATCAGTGGCAGCAACGGCACAAGCGCAATCAAAATCAGCAACTTTCCGAAAGCTTTCCCCACCTCGCGCCCTCCTGCGCCCAAACTAGGGCTTTCCCCTATTATGCGCGCTGCGGCTAACCTTCGAACAGAGCTGCGCGCCCACCCGCCGAGGGCAGTCCGGACGCATGAGTCCCGCCTGTGCTCTACTAAAGACGGACGCCCTCGCGTTGCGCGGCCGCAACACTATAGATCTGGTACAGGCTAATCCTGGCTGCGTATTTGGTGAGACCATACGGGGCGGCGGAAGGAGCGGCTTTGCCAACGACTGGTTTGAAACACCATGCAGCGTGGCCCTTCGATAGCGGGGAAGCCAGTGAGTTCGTCCGCAACTTCGACTGGGGCGGAACCTCGCTTGGACCCTCGGCTGAGTGGCTCCTAAGTCTCAAGTCTGCCGTTACCCTGATCCTGGACAGCCCACTGGCCATGATCGTCCTATGGGGACCGGAGCTGATCCAGATATACAACGACGGATATCGTGACATTTTGGGTCCCTTACATCCGCGCGCTATGGGGCAGCCGGCTCGGGAGTCCTGGCCGGCGGTTTGGGAGTTCAGCCAGCCCATTTACCGGGCAGTCTTCTGCGGTGAATCCAGGGTGTTCCACAACCAGATGCTCCAGTTGGGGCGGAGCGAAGAGGCCCAGCAGGCGTGGTTCGATCTGACCTACAGTCCGATCAGAGACGCCGGCGATCGAGTAGCCGGCGTTCTGGTGACCATCGTTGAAACTACAGCGCGTCATATATCCAACGAGGCGTTGCGCCTATCATTGCTGGAAAAAGATGCTCTGCTCCAGGAAGTGCATCATCGCGTGAAAAACAATCTGGAGGTGATCGATAGCCTTCTGGCCCTCCAGGCTGCGTCGGTCCAGGATGACCGGGTTCGCCTGGCGCTCAGTGAAACCTCAAACCGCATTCACGCCATTGCCGATATTCATCGCCTCCTCTGGGCTACTACTGATTCGGCCAGAGTCAGTATCAGCCCGTTCCTTGGGAACCTGGTAGAAAGACTCTCAACCCTGTTTGGAGTCTCCGGCAGGATCAATTTTGTGCTTTACGCAGAACCGTTGAGTCTGGCGATCCGGCAGGCAGTCCCCCTCGGACTCATCCTGAACGAACTATTCTCGAACGCGGCAAAGCATGCTTTCCCGGACGGCCGGACGGGCACCGTCTCAGTGCAGTTGCAGAGCGCCGCGAGGCGAATTCATTTGCGCGTGTCCGATGACGGTATCGGTATGCCGCAGCGTTTGCCGGCGGGGTCGCTTGGGCTGAAACTGGTTCGCGTGCTGGCAGAACAGCTGGGCGGTTCGGTCAATTTTGAAAGCCCAGCAGGCGCAACCGCTCACGTAGAGTTCCCGGCTGCATAACGAGTTGCGTTTCACCCAAAGTGCATCTCGCGTGCAAAACGGTCCAGTGCCGTCCGCACGGCCGCATGGACCTGCTCGGGACGAAATGGCTTGAGCACAAAGCCGTAGGAGGCCGGCGAGTTCGCCTCAAGCATTGTTTTTGCATCCGCGTGCGAAGTCAGGAAGACCACGGGAATCTGGTACTGCAGCCAGCACAGCCGGGCTGCTTCTGTCCCGCTCATCGGACCCTCAAGACGAACATCCATGAGAACCACATCGGGGAAGAGCGCATTGGCCTGGCGAAGAGCATCCGCCCCGTTGGCTGCCGATCCCACAACGTCGTACCCGAACTCAAGCAGCCGATCCTGCAGGTTGAGCGCGATAATGCGCTCATCCTCGACGATGAGCACGCGCGGCTTTCTTAACGTATCGATGGTGGTTTCGAAATCCTGCCGCGTCACGGTGTCCATCAGAGTCTGTCTTATCATCTCCAGGGAGAGACAAAAGTCGATGGGAACCTCGCGTAAGGCGCTCTCGGGCATGGAAGGGAAAGGAGCTTCCGCCGGATCCTGCACCATGGTGATCCCGCCGCATTTTCGAATCTGCCACAGCCCTGCCATCCCGTCATCGAGCATCCCGGTGAGCATAATTCCAATGACGCGCCGCCCATATGCCAGGGCTGCCGACCGAAAGAGTACGTCTACGCTGGGGCGGGCGCTGGCTCTGGATTCCCTGGGGCTTTTCTCGACGCGAATGAATCCGCGCTCCACCACCATGTGAGCGTCGCGCGGCGCTACATACACGTGTCCACGCTCGATCGCCTGGCCGTCGGTTGCCGTGTGCGCCGGCAATCTGGAGCGCTGGGTTAGCACCTGCGGGAGCAGGTCGTCGTCTTTAACGATCTCGTGCGCGCGGTGAAGGACGACGAAGATAGTGGCCGGAATGGACGGAGGAATCCCCTGCAGCAGACTTTGCAGAGCCGCGACACCCCCGGCGGAGCCGCCAATGACAATCATGTCGCGAGCAGGCAAGCTGGCCTTCTAAATTCTATTGATCTCGTGCTCCGCGAACGGCGCACTCACGCGAATCTTTGTACCTTGCCTCGGGGCGGATTCGACCTTAATTTCAGCCCCAATCAACCGCGCTCTTTCTCGCATGCTGATCAAGCCCAGACCGTCTCTGTGCTGATGCATCGAGAAACCTTTGCCCGAATCTGTAACTTCCAAGGCAAGGCGATCCCCCGCCGCAAACAGCGCGACCTTAACGTGGGCTCTTCCCGCATGCTTGACGACGTTGCGGAGCGCCTCCTGGGCAATGCGATACAGTCCGGTAGCGACTTCGGAAGAGATCGATTGACCAAACTCTTCCCCATCGAACGTCGTCATCAGACCTTCCCGTTTAGAGTATTCATCCAGCAGAGACTCCAGCGCTTCCGCGAGCCCGAGATGTTCGAGCACCGCGGGATGGAGACGATGCGATAACGTTCGTACATCTTCGGAAACTTCAGCGATGCGCTGCCTCACGGACTGCATTTTTTCCCGGGCGGTTCGCGGGTCGGACTCTACGGCCCGAAGCGACGCTTCGCAGTCCATATCCAGCACGGCCAAGCGCTGGCTGATGTCGTCGTGCAGTTCACGAGCCAGGCGCCTGCGCTCTTCTTCCTGCGACATCATCAGGTTGTCGGTCAGCGCCCGCAGCTCCTGCCGGCTCTGATTCAGCTCTTGGGTCGTGAGCGCAATCTGCGACGCCAGGCGATCCCCTTCATTCTTCAACAGCCGCTCAATCTCCCTGTGCGGGCTGACGTCTTCAAACGTCAGCAGAACATACCTCTCTCCATCGGGCTGCAATGCGTACCCTCGCACCAGCAGCGTGCGGACGATGTCCTCCGATTCACGATAGTCGCTCTCGAAATCATCGCTTCCCGAAGCATTCTTCACCTCTTGCAGCAGCGTCCTGAGCTTTTCCTCCATGTCCCATAAGCGGCCGGAAAGTTCCATGATGCTCCGGCGTTCCAGCGCTTGCCGGGAAAGGCCGGAGAGTTTGCAGAAGGCATCGTTGGTGGAGATGATCCTGTCTCGAGAATCGGCGACCACCAGCGGCAACGGTGTATTCGCAATAATCGACGCGGCAAAGTCGCGCGCATCGCGCAGTTGCTGCTGGCTTCGCTTGGATTGGTCAATGTCCACCAGGACCAGGACAAGACCTTCGATCTTGTTGTCTGTCGTTCGGTAAGGACGTATGCGAAGGAAGTACCACCGTCCATCGCGGTCCTGCACTTCAATTTCCTGGGCCGTCAGCGTGTCCAGAACTTCAAGCAACCGCGATTCCAGGTTATCGACGGCAAGGTCGAGCCGGATCTCTCCGAACGGCCGGCCAATATCTTGCGCGCGAACACTCATAACTCGCTGGGTCTGCGGCGTGAAATGCCGGATGTGGAGTTCATTGCTGAGCATCAGTACGGGCAGGTTTACTGTGTTGAGGAGGTTGGAAAGATCGTTGCTGGCCTGCGTCAGGACGGAGTTTCGATTCTCGAGTTCGTCATTGACCGTCTGCAGCTCTTCATTGGAGCTTTGCAGCTCTTCCTTTGTGGTTTCGAGCTCCTCGTTGGTGCTCTGCAGTTCCTCATTCGCCGACTGGATCTCTTCGTTGGCGGAAATCAGCTCCTGATTGCGCGCTTCGCGTTCATCGAGGAGAGAACTCAGGTACAGCTTAGTGGACGCAAGATCCTGTTGTAGCTGTTCGACCGCGCGATCAGCCGGTTGGGCTTGGGCCGTGGTAAGAGGCGCCATCTCGCCGGGGAGACCATTGTCCGGAACGAAGACCACCAGGTAATACTTGGCGGCTCCGTCGCCTTCGCCTGCGGGCAAAGGAAGCACGTCGAGGTGGGCGCGATGCACCCCCGTGCCGTCAGATAGGGTAACGTCTTCGATGTGAACCGGCAGATCCTGAGCGATCGCCCGGGTAACCGCCGCAGTGACCGTGGGGGCGATACTTTCACGCACCATGCGGGTGAGCTGTAGGGAAGCCACTCCTTGAGGAAATTCAAGGAATGGGCTGGTCCGGCCCCGGGATTGCACGATTTGCAGCTGGGAATTCACAATGACGCTGGGTGGACCGTAGCGCGCTAAAATAACGCGGTCCGCCATCCGCCCCAAGTCCCATTCGTGGCGGGGCTCAATGGGTGAAACGCCAGCCGGAACAATCACATCGGCAAATCTCGACGGTGGGCAATATAGAAACCCGGGGCCGGGAGCATTCCCGGTTCTCACAAAGATTTTGCGCACCCGGTCCGAGACCGAAAAAAGCTCCGAGTACTCGCGAATCGTTTCCGAACTGCCTAATAAAAGATAGCCGTCCTCACGCAGGGCATAGTGGAAGGTAGAAATGACGCTTCTTTGCAGGTCTGAGCCGAAGTAAATAAGTACGTTGCGGCAACTGACCAGGTCAATGCGAGAGAATGGCGGATCGGTGCATAGGTTTTGCCGGGCGAAGATACACAAATCGCGGACCCGCTTGGCAACCTGGTAGCCCTTGTCGGTCTTGACAAAAAAACGTCGCAGGCGATCGTTGGATACTTCGCTCGCTATGCTTTCCGGATATATCGCGACCCGGGCTTTTTGGACGTTAGTTTCGCTGGCGTCTGTGCCGAAGATTTGAATGCTCGGTTCCAGAGGTCTGCCGGTGAGGTATTCGAGCAGGCACATCGCGATCGAGTAAACCTCCTCACCCGAGGAACACCCCGCAACCCATACCCGGATTTGCTCGCCGGCCCTGCGATTTTCCACGATCGCGGGGATGATTTCGCCTTTGAGGACATCGAACACGTCAGGGTCACGAAAGAAGCGTGTGACATTGATGAGGATGTCTTCCTGCAGCGCTCGAAGCTCCGCACTGTCGCTATGTAGCACGCCTACATACTCTTGCAGGCTGTCAGCCTTGTGCATCAGCATGCGCCGGGCGATACGTCGCCGGATGGTCATGGGTTTGTACAGGCGGAAGTCGACCCCTGACACTGTCTTCAGCAGTTTCAAGATGTAGCCGAAGTTTTTCTCTTCCGTGGGGTGGGACTCCACGTCCTGCAGACGTACCCACTTTGGATCTCGAAAGCGGCGAGCCAGACGAACGAGGTAGCGCCCGAGTGCCTCCGGGTCCAGAATCACATCGACATGATCCATGGCGATGCTGTTGCGGGGCATCTCCGGGTGACGTGCCGAGGACGGCGATTGCACCATCGTAAAGCCACCCTCGCCCTTAATCGCGCGAAGGCCCGTCGCACCGTCCCCATCCATGCCTGAGAGGACGACACCGACCGCGTATACCTTCTGGGCTTTCGCCAGCGACTCGAAAAACACATCGACCGGCAAGAATGGTCTTACGCCGCCTCGCGGCGACAAGCGAAAGTTGCCATTTTCGATGGTGACGAAAGCGTCGGGCGGAAGCACGTAGACGTGGTTCTGTTCGGGCTCCATGCCGTCTACCAGCGTCATCACCGGCATAGCGGTGTGCCGCTCCACGATGTCGGCCAGATGGCTTTGCTGGTCTCGGGCCAGATGCATCACGAGAACCACGGCCATTCCCGTATTCGTGAGCATGTTTTTGAAAATTTCAATGAATGGCTCTACCGAACCCGCCGACCCCCCGATGCCTACGATCGGGAAATCGATGGAGCATAAAATGTCTGCGCCAGGATCTTCACTGACAACGACCGATGCTTCCTCGGCGGTGAGGCCACGAATAGGACCTTCCTCTTCGGCGTGATTGCTCGGAGCTATCTCTGTGCTCTCCGCACCAGTAGAGGGTTGCAGATTGTTTGCATCCTCGTGTTCCATGCCGTTACTCATTGTCAAAAGTCTTAGTGCCATCCTACGCCTTCTGCTTAAGAGGGGAACGAACGGCGGAGCAACTGGAGCCATTCCTTCGTTTCAAGTTTTGGTACGGCGCGCGCATAGCCAAGGACCTGGGGAACTGCCCAGGTTTAAGTAAATATTTATTCTTGAGTGACTCGGCAGCTATGATGATGGTGTCTTCTTGCAAAGGCTGCCATGCCTTCCTGGACACCAAGATCAAGAATTCTGATTGCCGACGATCACTCCCTGGTTGCTGACGGCATTGCCTCTCTTCTCCGGCCGGAATTCGACGTGATCGGCTTTGCCGCGGACGGGCGGCAGTTGCTCTCCGAAGCGGAACGCCTCCAGCCCGACTTGATTACTCTCGATATCGGCATGCCGAACCTCAACGGCCTGGAGGCCGCCAAGCAGGTCCGTAAACTTCTCCCTCGGGTGAAACTTGTGTTTGTCACCCAGTTGGTGGACCTGCGCTATTTGCGAGCCGCGTTGGCCGCAGGCGCGGGCGCCTTTGTGGCAAAACAGTCGGCAAGCACCGAAGTCCTCGCTGCTGTGCGGGAAGTGATCGCAGGTCGCAGGTACATCACGCCGATCCTTGAAGAAGCGTTCTCGGCTCTGACGCCGGCTCAGGTGAAGACGGAACCAAAAGACACGCTTACCCCCCGCCAGCGCCAGGTATTGCAACTTGTGGCTGAGGGCCACACGACTAAGTCGATTGCGGAAGCGCTGGAGATCTCGACCAAGACGGTCGAGTTCCACAAAGACCAGCTGATGACTGCGCTTGGAATGCGAACCACCGCCGAACTCACAAGATACGCGATCAACCAAGGCATCATCAGCGCCTGACGCAGCGCAGGGACAAGGCTGCGGCTAACCTTCGCCCAAGGCAGAGCGCAGCCGCCCCTGGGCCTTGTCCAGCTGCCCCAGGGCCTGTTCCGGTGTCATCCCCAGTTTTTGCATCACGATGGCTACCCGTACCGTGCCTGCCTGGGCTAGCAGCTCCGCGGCCCGGTCCTCCTCCGCGCCGGTCGCCGCTGCGATAATCCGAATCGCGCGGTCCTTGAGTTTTACATTCGTCGGCTGCACGTTCACCATCAGGTTGCCGTAGACCATGCCGATGCGGATCATCGCCCCGGTGCTCAGCATATTCAGTACCAGTTTGGTGGCCGTGCCCGCGCGCATCCGGGTAGAGCCCGTGATGACTTCAGGCCCCACCGCCGGGGTTATGGCGATTTTCGCCCGGCACTCCACCTCTGAGCCGGGTACGCAGCTCAACCCGACGGTAAGCGCACCCAGCTGGTTGGCATAAATCATTCCGCCCACCACGTAGGGGGTGCGCCCGCTGGCCGCAACGCCCACCAGCGTGTCCCCGGAGCCCAGACCATGCTTTTTTAGATCCTCGACGCCCTGCTTTGGGTCGTCTTCAGCACCCTCGATCGAATGACGCAGGGCATAGTCGCCGCCGGCAATCAGGCCCACTACCATCCCGGGATCGACATTATAGGTCGGCGGGCACTCCGAGGCATCCAACACCCCCAGCCGGCCGGAGGTACCGGCGCCGGTATAGAACAGTCGGCCGCCCTTCTCCAGGCGTTCGGCGATGCCATCCACCGCTTCGGCTATCCGGGGCAGTTCGGCGTGGACGGCGTCGGCTACGGTCCGGTCTGCCGCGTTGATCACCTCCAGCATTTCCATTGTCGAGAGTTGGTCGATGCGAGCGCTGTCGGGGTGGCGGGTTTCTGTCAGCAGGTGCTCAAACTTCATCATTACCCAACCATAGCAAAGCCTTCAGACCCTGAAGTTATCCGCACGCCACGACTGGATAGCGCTTTTAATCTGTTTTTTGGTCAGGTTTTCATTCATCGCGCGCTGGGCCAGCGCGGGCAGCTCCGCATCCGAGGCGAACCGCAGGCCGATCAATTGAGACTCTGTCAGCTCTTCGATCCGCGGCCGCAGGCTCTCGGGCAGCAACATCGCGAGGCGCATCCGTTCCTCGAGCCGGATGACTCGATCCTGCACTTTAAGCGCATAGCTCCTCGCTTTGCCGGCTAGCAAGAGAAATCCGAGGGCAAGCACCACCCACAACGCCGAAGCCAAGCTTGGGTTGCGAACCAGGATCACAATGCTGAGAATGAGCGCGGCCAAGGCCAACGGCGCCAGAAAGAAGTGAAAGGGCGGGTCTAACCTTCCGTGGTTAGCATAGGATTGCGGCGCATTTGCCATCGAAAAGCCTCGGTAATAGGAGATGTAGGAAAAAGTATCATGGGGTCAAAGAGTCCGCGCGAGAACCGAATCTGTAAAGCCAACGGAACCAGACGGGTCCCCCATGTTCGCACCAGCGTACGTGGGCCGAGCGCGTCATATTCGGCCCACAGGTCTGTTGTCGCCCAGAGTCTTTAGTCCCCCACGGCCAGACCTGTATAGTGGAACGTTGTCTTTAAGGGGTTCCATGCTGAAAAGTTTGCTTTTGATTCTCTCGCTCCTGCCATCCGCGCTGCTCGCGCAAACCAGTTCTCTGGCCGCAACACCACCCATGGGCTGGAACAGCTGGAACCTGTTCGCCGGCAAAGTGACCGACAAAGACGTCCGTGCCGCCGCCGACGCGATGGTGACCTCCGGCATGAAGGACGCGGGCTACGTCTACATAAACATCGACGACACTTGGCAGGGCCAGCGCGACGCCCAGGGCAACATCCAGGCCAACAGCAAATTCCCCGACATGAAGGGGCTGGCCGATTACGTCCACTCCAAGGGGCTCAAGATTGGCATCTACTCCTCGCCTGGCCCTACCACCTGCGCCAAGTTCGAGGGCAGCTATATGCATGAAGACCAGGACGCCAAAACCTACGCCGCCTGGGGCATGGACTATCTCAAATACGACCTCTGCGGCTTTCGCAAGATCATGATGGAGCAGGCCCCGAATGATCCCGCAAAAGCCACGCAGATGATGAAGGACTCCTACGCCAAAATGCAAAAGGCGCTGCTGGCGACCGGGCGCCCCATTGTTTACAGCTTTTGCCAATACGGTTGGGACGCTGTGTGGGAGTGGGGACCATCGCTGGGAGCTAATCTGTGGCGCACCACTGGTGACATCAACGCCACCTGGGATCGCATGACGCTGATCGGTTTCTCTCAGGCTGGCCTATCGAAGTACGCGGGTCCCGGGCACTGGAATGACCCAGACATGCTCGAAGTAGGCAACGGTAAGCTGACTCTGGACGAAAACCGCCTGCACATGAGCCTCTGGGCCTTGCTGGCTGCCCCGCTGCTGGCAGGTAACGACCTCTCCCAGATGCCGCACGACACGCTCGCCATTCTCACCAATCGCGACGTGATTGCCATCGATCAGGATCCGCTGGGCAAGCAAGGCGATCGCATTTCCGAGGTAGGTCCGGTAGAGATATGGGCCAAGCCGCTCAAGGGAGGCGAAAAAGCGATAGGCCTCTTCAACCGCAATGACACCGCGCTGCCAATCACGTTAAAGCTGAGCGACGTAGGTTTCTCCGGAGGCGCAAAAGCCTACGACATCTGGCAAGCGAAGGACTTAGGCAAAATCCAAAGCAGCTACACCGTAACCGTGCCACGCCATGGAGTTGTGCTCTTGCGCCTGAAACAATAACTAAAGCGGAAATAGACTGCAGGGGATGCTTTGTATCAGGGCCCGACCTGAGAGGCTGCGGAAAAACTCCGCGAGAGTCCCGAAGGGACGGTTGAACTTAGCCCAGGACGCAGTCCCGGGTGGATTCGAAAACATGATCCAGTCCCGAAGGGACGGCTGAAAGGCTCAGCACGCTACCTCAGGCAATTTTCAGCCGTCCCTTCGGGACTTTTGCGGAGTTTTTCCGCAGGCTGTAAAGTCGTGTCCTGATACAAGGCGCCCCGTGGTCTACCCTTAACTCGCAACCGCCAAGTAGACCGTGAACCACCCCTTGGCGTCGCTCCATTGCCGCCGCAACCTGAAACCCGCACGCGTGAGCAAAGCCAACGCCCGCTGATCGGTGAATTTGTAACTGTTCTCGGTGTGGATAGTCTCCCCCAACTTGAACCGCAGCTGCAGATCCAGAGCCCGCACCATGACTTTCTGCGTCAATAAACTTTCCAGGTGCATTTCAATCCGTGACTGTTGCTCATTCCATCGCGCTTGGTGGCGGAATAGCTGCGGATTAAAATTTGCGTCCAGCTCCCGGTTAATCCTCGCCAGCATATTCATGTTGAACTGGGCGGTCACCCCCGCCGCATCATCGTAGGCAGCGCGCAGCACATCCGGATCCTTCACCATATCTGTGCCCAGCAGCAGCCCATCCCCGGGTGACAACTCCGATCGCACCCCGCGCAGCACGTCCACCGCGTCCGCCGGCGAGAAATTCCCGATGCTGGAGCCGATATACAACACCAGCCGCCTTCCCGCCTGCACAGCGCTATTCTGCCGCATACCCTCGGTGTAATCCGCAACGATGGGTTCGACCGTCACTTCCGGCATTTCCGCCTCGAGCCGGATCCGCGCTTCCTCCAGCGCCGTCGCCGATACATCGATCGGGTAGTAGGTAACGCTGCCTTGCAGCCCGACCGCCGCATTGAGCAGCAAGCCCGTCTTGGTGGCTGTGCCGGCGCCCAACTCGATCATCGCCAAATCCCGCCCGCCCGCGGCCGTGGAGACGATCTCATCCGCATGCAGCGCCAGGATATTCCTCTCCGTCCGCGTAACGTAATACTCCGGCAGCTCCGTAATCGCCTCAAACAAACGAGATCCTTCCTCGTCATAGAACATCCAGGGAGAAAGCGTCTTGGGCTGGCCGGTGAGCCCGTTCAACACTTCAGCGGCGACCGGACTTGATGCAATTGCCGGCAACTTTGGTAGCGATATAGCAGACATGGGTTCTCCGGAGGGTTAGATCTTCGCCAAACGAATGCCGGAAAACTGCCAGCGCGTCGCAGGAGAGAAAAAGTTACGATACGTTGCTCGAATATGAGATGCAGGCGTGACCACCGACCCTCCACGCAGCACCATCTGACTGCTCATAAATTTCCCGTTGTACTCGCCCAGCGCACCGGGTACGGCGCGAAAACCGGGGTAGCCAAGGTAAGCACTTTGCGTCCACTCCCAAACGTCGCCGAACATCTGCGCCGGACCCCGTTCTGGGCTTTCGCCGAGCGCTTGCGGATGCAGGATTCCCCCGTCCATGAGATTCCCCGACACCGCTACCCCCTGCGCCGCCACTTCCCACTCAGCCTCGGTAGGGAGCCGCTTGCCGGCCCAGTTCGCAAACGCGTCGGCTTCGAAGTAGCTCACGTGGCACACCGGAGTTTGCAACAACCCACTGAGGGCCTGTTCGCCGTACATGGTGTACACCAGCCACTCGCCGTTTTGCTGACGCCAATACAGCGGCGCCTTCCAACCCTCAGCCTTGACCGCATCCCAGCCCGCTGAAAGCCACAGTTCCGGCCGCCGGTAACCGCCGTCTTCCATGAACTGCAAGTAATCCGCGCACGTAACCAGCCTCGAAGCCAGCGCAAACGGACGCAGATATTCAGGATGCCGCGGCAGCTCATTATCGAAGCTGAACCCGTCCCCACCAAACCCGATATCGAACAGTCCGCCCTCATACTCAATCCAGGCCGGTTGGCCAAGCGGAGCGGCATCGAAATCAATGTCTCGCTCGGTGTAAGCCGGACGAAGCGGGTTGGTCCACAAAGCGTGCTTGATATCCGTCGCCAAAAGTTCCTGATGCTGCTGCTCGTGATGCAGCCCAAGCACTATCCTCTGCGTTACTTCATGCCCGGGGTTCGAGGCCAGTAACCGCTCGATCCCTTCCCGCACGTGGCGGCGGTAACTAAAGATCGTTTCCACCGGCGGCCGCGAGAAGGACGCCCGCAGCTTCTTTTCCGGCTGGTCGGAGACGGAGTTGTAGTAGCTGTTGAAAAGCCACCGAAAGTCAGGATTAAATTCGCGGTACCCGTCAAGAAACTCGCGCAGCAGAAATGTCTCGAAGAACCAAGTGGTGTGCGCCAGGTGCCACTTCGCCGGGCTGGCCTCGGAGCAGGATTGAACCATCATGTCCTCTGGGGATAGGGGACTACAAAGCTGCTCGCTCTGCCGCCGCACTTCTGAAAAATCCTCAAACAGACGGGCAGACTTCTCCGTCGTTGCCGTTGCTGGCGTCATAGGTATCGTTTCTCCCTATACTTAGAGACAGGAAGCGGCCTGATGTTGCCTAATTTTTTTACCCTCTTTTGTTCACGCTTCAACCCGCGCTGAGCACCCGGGCCAGAAGGTAGGCCGCGCCGGCCGCCAGACCGCCAATCACCACCGTCTGGAGCGCGCTGCGCAGCGTGCCTGCCCCCGTTAACCTGCCTTTCACCCCGCCAAAAAGAACCAGCGCCGCCAGGGTGATGACCACCGAGGCGGCCAGCGCGGAGGACAGGCTGTGTCCAACCATGTAGGGAACCAGGGGGACCAAGCCGCCAACCACGTAAGAAATCGCAATGGTGATGGCGCTGCGACTCGCCCGGTTGGCGAGGGGTTCTTCCAGTCCCAGCTCAAACCGCATCATGAAGTCTACCCAAGCTTGGGGCTTGCGCTTCAGCGCCTCCAGCACCGGCATGCTCTCGCTTCGTTCGACCCCATACTGTTCGAAAATCTCGTAGATTTCTTCTTCCTCGTCGCGGGTCCGCTCCACAATCTCGCGTTCCTCACGCAGCCGCTCGCTGGCGTAGTGTTCCGCGTCACCCTTGGCCGCCAGGAACCCGCCCAGGCCCATGGCAATGGACCCAGCGGCAATCTCCGCCAGGCCCGCCAGGACCACTACGTGGAGTGAGTTCACCGCGCCCGAAAGCCCGGCCGCCAAAGCAAAAGGGACCGTCAGGCCGTCCGCCATTCCGATGACCACGTCACGCACCAGCGCCGTTGATGCAAAATGTTTCTCTACGTGTGGCGGAATGGGCCCTGCGGTGGTGGGGAGGGAATCGGTCGCCATCCGGGTAACCTCAGTGTGCTTTGATGACAACGTATGGGGGCAAGGCTGCGTCCTTAGTATCAGCGCCCCCGTCCAATGTGGCAACGACGGGACGGCATGAAATACGCGGCGCGAGTTCTGATGGTGGTTTTGGCGATGGGGTCAACCCTATCCAGCCATGCTCAGGACGACAGCGAGCTTGGGCAGGCTTTTGGGCGTGGCAATGGAGTCCGTGGAACAGTCACGGCTGCGTCTGCCAAGAGCTTTACCATTCGCACCGACGAGGGAGACAACTACCAGGTGTTTTACAGCGCCAATACCCGCCTGATGAAAGATCGGCAACCTATTGAGGCCACCGACATACACGTAGGAGACATGTTGATCGCCGGCGGGTTGGTCGACGCCAAGGCTAAAACAGTCGGCGCCGTTGTTGTCCTCGACGTCGATGCCGCTGAGGTGGGAAAAGCCCGGGCTGGCTTCGGCAAGACATGGGTAGCCGGAAAAGTGACCGCCATCCACGATCTCAAGATTACCATCGAGCGCGCCGGCGACAAGCAGACCCAGGTGTTGGCGGTAGACGAAAACACCTCTTTCAAAAAGCGCAAGGAAGACGTGACCCTGGCCGACATAAAGGTCGGGGACTTCATCAGCGCCCAGGGAGCCCTTCACGCGGATACCTTTCTAGCCGCCACCCTGCGCATCATGCCTCCTACGCCTCCAAAGCCCGTTCCGGTTCCGCCTCCCGGCTTCTGAAATGTGCCACTGGAACACTTCATGTACTTCCGCCTCGGGGGAATGCAGTCTAATCTCAGCACTAGGAAATCCAAGCTGATGGAACGCACATTCCTCCTCCTGTGCTTGTTGGGCGGCCTGGCCCTCACCCCTGCTGGGGCGCAATCCACCCCTGCCCCGGCGACCGCTCCGCCTCCCAGCGCTCCGTCAGCTCCCACTACCCCCACAACCGGCGCAGCTTCCGCAACCGGCGGAATAGTCCATGGAACCGTGAAGGCGGGGAACGTTCCCCTGCCCGGCGTAAGCGTCGTAGCCACCAATACCCTGACCGGGCAACGCTACGCCACCGTTACCGACATCAACGGCAACTACTCCATGAACATCCCGGTCAACGGCCGGTATGTGATCAGGACCGAACTCGCCGCCTTTGCCTCCGAGACCAAGACCGCGCTGATTAAACCGGCGACGGCTACGCCGGTGACTCAGCAGGCCGATTTCGCGCTCACACTGGCTTCCCGGGTGCCTCCGGAAACTCCCCAGCAAACTGCCGCAGGGACTCCGGGCCCGGCAGCTCCTCGTCCCGCAGGTGGGGGATTCAATGCAGGTACGGTCCGGCGCAATACCGGGGGAGGAGCCCAGAATCTGGCCCTCCTGGCCGCTCTCGCTGGAGCCGGAGCCGAAGACACCGGAATCAACAGCGGCGCAACCGGCACATCTTTGCCCTCGCTCGCCAACAACTCCGATTTCTCTGCCGACTCGGTCGCGGTGCAGGGGCAGGCGGGCTCCACCAACCCCTTCGCAGGCATCGATATGGAGCAGCTTCGCCAGAATGCTGAGTTGGACCCGTCGGGCGGGGGACCGGGTGGCGCTGGCGGGGGACCCGGGCAGGGCGGTCCTGGTGGCGGCGGACCCGGTGGTGGAGGACCGGGGGGCGGTGGTTTTGGTGGAGGAGGCGGTGGTTTCGGAGGCGGTGGCTTTGGAGGTTTTGGGGGCGGTGGCCGAGGAGGTGGCGGTGGCGGTCGCGGCGGTGGTGGCGGCCGAGGGGGTTTCGGCAATTTTCGCGGATTCAAGCCCAACCAGCCCCATGGCTCCTTCTTCTGGACCGGGGGAAACAGCGCCTTGAATGCCACGCCCTTCCCCATCAAGACGCAAAGGGAACCCCAACCCAGCTATGCCCAAAATCAGTTTGGACTCACCTTTCTGGGCACGCCCTACATCCCGCACCTGATCGAGCACGACACCAAAGACACCATCTTTCTCAACATTACGGGTCAACGATCCTCATCGCCCTTCAGCCAGTACGGCAGCGTGCCCACCGCTCTCGAGCGCGGTGGCGACTTGGCTGGGCTCACGACCCAGCAAGGCACGCCCATCACTATCTACGATCCGGTCACGCATTTGCCCTTTCCCAATAACGTGATCCCGGCGGCCCGCATTTCGCCCCAGGCCACGTTGCTGCTGAATTTCCTCCCCCAGCAAAACCTGCCCGGCCAATTCCAGAACTACCAACGACTCGCCTCTTCCGAATCGAACAACACCCGCATCGGCGTGCGCTTCATCCATAGCTTCGGCGCAAGTCCGAGGGGCGGTGCGGTCGCCGGAATGATCCGCCAATATCTCGGCCAAGGCGGCACGGCACTCCGCCAGAGCATGAATGTCAACTTCAACTACAGCCACAGCGCGTCCGATCAACTCGATCTCTTTCCCCAATTCGGTGGCAAGCAGCAGTCCCATCAATACTCGGTGTCCATGGGCTACACCATAGGCAAGGGCAGGGTCACCAACAATCTCGGTCTCAACTGGAACCGCAGCAACACGCAGCTAATGAACGATTTCACCGGCAACACCGATATCTCGAGCGAGATAGGTCTGAACGGGCTGTCCACGAACCCGCTGTTCTTCGGTCTGCCGAACCTCACCCTGAACCAGTTCACCAGCGCCACGGAGCAGCAGCCGAATTTCCAAATCAACCAGACCATCGCCACTACCGAGTCGACCTCGTGGATCCACAAGAAGCACAACTTTCGCTTTGGCGGAGATTTTCGCCGCGTCCACAACGACCTCTTTGGCAACACCGGCAACATTACCGGCACTTACACGTTCACCGGGCTCTTCACCGAAGCCCCTGGCACGAGCGGGAACAGCGGCGGTACTGCGAACACCGGCTCTTCATTAGCCGACCTTCTGCTCGGTCTGCCGCAACAGACTTCGATCCAGGCGCCGCAACAGAAGTCCTATCTGCGGCAGAATGCCTGGGATCTTTTTGCCCAGGACAGCTGGCGAGCCCGGGCCAACTTCACGATGCTCTTTGGCCTGCGGTACGAGTACTACTCGCCTTATTCGGAGAAATTTGACCGCCTCTCCACCCTGGACACCAGCAGTGATTTCACTTCTGTGGCGACGGTTCTTTCCGGCGGTATCGGGCCTTACAACGGGAAGTATCCTCGCGATCTGGTCTACCCTGAGCACAACAACTTCTCCCCACGCCTGGGCATTGCCGTGCGCGTGATGAAAGATACGGTCGTGCGGGCAGGCTACGGCATTAATTACGCCGTAGGCCAATACGCGAAGTTCATCCAGGACTTCGCCTTCCAGCCGCCCTACGCCAACGTGCAGACAAACTCGGTCACCGGCGGAGCGTCCCAGATCACCTTAGCGAACGGCTTCTCCCCCTTCACCGGCGGAGGCGAGGGCAATTACGCCGTCAATAAGACTTACCGGCTTCCTTACGTGCAGGTGTGGAATATGAACCTGCAGCGGACCTTACCCCTTGGTATTGTGCTCAACATCGGCTACAACGGCTCCAAAGGCACCCGCCTGGACATCGTCAACGCGCCCGGCCGCACGGCCAACGCATCGGTGAGCGGAATCTTCTACGATTACGAGCAATCGGTGGCTTTTTCCAATTTCAACGCGCTCACCGTCAGCGCGCGCAATCGCCTCCACGATGGAGTTGCGCTGGGAGCGACCTATACCTATAGCCACTCCATCGACAATGCCAGCTCCATCGGAGGTAGCGGCGGAACCGGGACGGTGGTGGCGCAAAACTGGCAGAACCTGCTGGCGGAAGAGTCGAATTCCAGCTTCGACGTGCGCAACAAGGTCACCGGCAACTTCCTCTACGAGCTGCCCTTCGGCCCCGATGCGCACTACCTCACGACTGGCGCTCTGTCGCATTCGCTGAACGGCATTTCCATATCCGGAACCTTTAATTTTGCCAGTGGAAGCTCGCTGACGCCCCACTATGAGGCCACGGTAAACGAAGTCGCTCGTGGGACCACGGCATCCCTTCGTCCTGACCGCGTTCCCGGAGCGTCTCTCACTGCTGGTGGTGGCTCGCTCGACAACTGGTTCAACAAGAGCGCCTTTGCGGCGCCTGCCAATACTTACGGCACCGCCTCCCGCTACTCCATCCCGGGTCCAGGCACGGTTTCGGTGAACGCGTCGCTCTCGAAGACGGTGCGCTTCTCTGAAACCCGTACCTTCGAGGCCCGCGCTACTGCCAGCAACGTGTTCAACACCGTCCAATACTCGGGGGTCGACACCACTTTGGGATCGGGAACCTACGGCCAGGTGACCTCCGCCGCCGGCATGCGTCAATTTACCTTCAACGCCCGTTTCCGGTTCTAGGCAGGAGATGTGAGATGAACGTGAACCGTCACTTGCGCAAACTTACCGCCACGGTCTGCCTCGCCCTGGCGCCCTGCCTGGTGGCGCAGGACCAGACCCCGCCCGATACACCAGAGGCTTATACGCTGAAGGTCAACAGCGACCTGGTGCTGACCAACATCGTGGTTCGCGATAAGAAGACGGGACAAGTGGTTCGCGGCTTGAAGTCCAGTGATTTCCAGGTGCTGGAGAACGGCAAACCGCAATCGATCATCAGCTTTGATTTCCAGAGCGTCGACCAGGCTGCCCCCCTCAACGAAGCCACCATCAATGGCAAGTCGCCCAACAACATCATGGGCAGCATGAACCGCAACGTCACCTCGGCTCAATTGCGCAATCACCGCCTGATTGTGATGTTCTTCGACATCACCTCCATGCAGCCGGAGGATCTGGACCGCGCCCAGGAAGCCGCCCGCAACTACGTCAACAAGCAAATGCAACCGGCGGATCTGGTGTCTGTCGTGTCTCTCGACCAGTCGTTGTCGCTCGATCAGGACTTCACCGCTAATAAGCAACTGCTGTTGAACGCGGTCAACGCCTACTCCGGAACCCAGCAGTCGGGTTTCCAATCAGGCGCCACCAGCACTACCAATCAGGTGGAAGACACTACTGCCTTCACTCCCGATGAGCAGGAGTACAACGACGTCAACACCGATCGTGAGCTCTTCGCCTTCGAAGACATTGCCCACTCGCTCGCCTACATCAACGAGAAAAAGTCGTTGCTCTATTTCTCGGGAGGCATCCAGCGCGACGGCATTGAGAACCAGGCCTCGCTGCATGCGGCCATCAACGCCTCCGTGCGCGCGAACATGTCCATCTATTCTGTCGACGCCCGCGGACTTGAGGCCATTTCGCCCTTAGGGGACGCCTCCACGGGCAGCTTGCGCGGAACATCCGGCTACAACGGAGCGGCGCTGCAGAACAACCTCGATTCCAACTTCAACACCCAGGAAGTGATGGCGACACTTTCCTCCGACACGGGTGGCAAGGCGTTCTTCGATTCCAACGATTTTTCTCCCGCCTTTGAGCGCATCCAGCAGGACACATCCGCCTACTACGTGATTGGCTTTCGTTCCACCAACACCGTGCGTGATGGGCGTTATCGTCGCCTTACCATCAAGCTCAATCGTCAAGACGTAAAGCTCGAGTACCGTCCTGGCTACTATGCTCCTGCCGACTATCGTCATGCCGACAAAGACGAGCGTGAGCGCCAATTACAGGAGGAGCTTGCCAGCGACCTGCCAGCCACCGACGTCGAGGTTTATCTGCAGGCCTACTACTTCCGCAATGACAACGGATCGGGCCAGCCTCGCTATTACGTCCCCGTATCTTTAATCGTCCCCAGCTCGCAGATTCCTTTTGTCAAGGGCGGAGATCGCAATAAGGCCACAATCGACATCATTGGACAGCTCAAGAACACCGCCGGCCAGGACATGGCGGAGATTCGTCAGACGGTCAAGCTGGCCATCGATGACTCGCAGCAGGTGTCGCGCAAGAACATCCAGTACACCACTGGGTTTACTTTGCCTTTGGGTAAGTACCATCTCAAGTTTGTGGTCCGTGAGAATCAGACCGGTCGCATGGGGTCGTTTGAGACTGACATCAATTTGCCTGATCTCAAGAAGCTCCCGCTCAAGCTCAGCTCCGTCGTGCTTTCGAGCCAGCGTTCGCCTGCGGGCAAGAAGGACGGGGACAATCCGCTCTCGAACGGCGGTTTCACCTGGGTGCCGAATGTCGCCCACGTCTTCCGCACCGACCAGCACATGTACTTGCTCTATGAGGTGTATGACCCTGCGATCAAGCCAGGCATGAAAGTCTTGACCAGCATCGAATTTCTGCAAGGCACGACAAAGGTCTTCGAAACTCCGCTGGTCGAGGCCACCACAGTCAACGTGCCCGGGCGCGACGCCGTAGCCTTCGCCTTCGATATCCCCTTAGACAAGCTAGCCGCCGGTCTCTACATCTGCCAGGTCAACGTGATCGACGACACCGGAGGCACCTTCAGCTTCCCACGGCAAGCAATGCTGGTCCGCCCCGCCGCCGCGCCACCATCGCCGCCGACCCCAACCCCACCCACCCAAGCCCCCTCAATGTAACAGCTGTCCTGGGGATTGGGCATAGCATCACGATGGGCCCTGGCTTCCGAGCCTGCGCGAGAACCGGATCTTAGGACTAAACAGAACTCGACGGGTGCCCCATGTTCGCGCCAGCGTACGTGGGCCGAAAAAGACGGGCGAAGCCCATCCATTGTTGTTACTCATTGAGTGAAAGCATTCGAAGAATTCATAATCGGCCCACGTACGCTGGTGCGAACATGGGGCACCCGTCCAGTTCTGTTTGGTCCTGAAATGAGGTTGTTCAACTAGGCATTCTTGAAACCCCGCCGGGCGAAATTCACCCCTCCGGATCAGTCTCGCTATCCCTATACGGGCAATGCCTGCAACCCGAGTGGCAGCATGTCCCTCGCCTCAGGTGATATTGCGCTGTAAACACCAGATACGGACCATCGTAGTAATAGTCCCCGGGCTGCAAGGCTGAAGGCGGTTTGACCGGCTCATCTCCCATACTGGGCTCCACGAATGGCGCTAACCAACTCGGCGAGCCGAGCCGCATCCACGTCGCTCACCGCGGTCACCTCGAGATCCTTCGTCTCGAAATCAATAACCTGAAATCCCGAGTGTGTCGCGCTCAGCTCATGGTCAGCCTTGACCCTGTCTCTGTCGAACGAAGACAGAAACCCGATGCTTGCCGATGCTGTAAAGCAACTGGGCCACAGGCTGATTGTACAAATAGGTCAGGTTGGCCCCATCGAGCGTCGTATCTCTAGGCAGGCTCTCCGGCAAATTGAAGCTAAATGGCAACTTGCCCTGAAACCACGGCTTCACTGTATGCCGGTCACTGGAGAGCACCTGCGGGGGTAAATTGCCCGCAATCGTACCCAGGTGCTGATCGAACACCTCGGTGACCAGCGCAGAAGCAACCTCAGCCCTGCGCGTTATGTGTTGCGCTACCATCAGGCTGGCGGAAACAAGCAAGAATCACCGCAGCCGCGATCCATCCCGGCGATAAAAACCCAGACCCTTGTCGCGTGAGACGCCTTTGCAACTGCGGAGGTGGCGTATACCGCATCCCGGCCTTGGCACTCGCGGACTTAAGCAGGCTCTGGTAAAGGGCATCCGCCGTGCAAGATGGGCACCCGGCAAGATGTTGGTTAACATCGGCCAATTCCTTGGAAGAAAGCTCACCATCAGCCAGCGCGTTGAGCACAGAAGGCGAGAGATGCTCGTTCATGCGCCCCCCTGCAGCGTCCTGCGCAACGCGGCCCTTGCCCGTGCGATGCGCGACATGACCGTTCCGATAGGGATATCGAGCACGCCAGCGATCTCACGGTATTTCATCTCTTCCACATCGCACAAGAGGATCACCTCCAGCAGCGGCGGCGGCAGCTTCTCCATCGCGGCCTCCAGCGCGGCACGATCGCTCAAGAGAAGCAGATTCTTCTCCGGAGTTTCCCGCTCGATCGCCCCCTCTGGAACAACGCTGCTCTCACCTAACTCATCTTCCAACGCTACCGTACGTAGAGCCGCGAGCCCAGTCCGCGAGGTCGAATACGTATTTCTCAGGATACGAAAGATCCATGCCTTGAAGTTGGTACCCGGTTCGAATGATGCGAAACCTCGCAAGCCCTTCAAAAATGTCTCCTGCACCAGATCCTCCGCGTCGGCTGGATTGCGGGACAGCCAGAAGGCAACGTTGTAAAGCGAGGGAAGCAGTGGCATCGCCAAGTCCGCAAACGTCTTCGTTTGCGCCCCCGCTGCACGGGCAGCGCGCTTCCATGGCAACAGCGTCATTCTGCTCAGTCTGCTTTTTCTCTCCACTGAAGAAAACCAACCAGACGGCAAATTATTCGGAATAATTTGGCCCCCGCTCCGTTTGCTTCAATGGAGGATTTACCCCATGAACGATAAGCCTAACGGTACACGCGCCGGCGGCCAGCTTCAATCCGGCCAAGCCTCAAATGACGGCATTGACCGCAGAAACTTTCTCCGCTGCATGGCTTGGGCGGGCACCGGACTCATATGGACTGTGTCCGGTGGAGTGCCCACGTCGAAACTTTTCGCTGCCGATACCCATGCTGCCGTGGCACAAGGGAGCTTTACCTTCGCTCAGATCAGCGACAGCCACATCGGCTTCAAGAAGGCCGCCAACCAGGACGTAACCGGTACCCTGAAGCTGGCCCTGGATAAAATCAACGGCCTTCCCGCCACCCCGGATCTGCTCCTGCACACCGGCGACATCAGCCATTCCTCAAGCTCGGCCGAGTTCGACACCGCCCAGCAGCTGATTCAAGGCGTGAAGGCGGGTCAAACCTTCTACGTCCCGGGGGAGCACGACACCGCGACCGACGATGGAGTGCTTTATCGCGAACGCTTCGGCAAGGACACGCTCGGCACGGGCTGGTACAGCTTCACCCATAAGGGAGTGCACTTCATCGGGCTCAATAACTCTTTGCAAATTGACGCCTTGGGCAAACTGGGACCGGAGCAGTTAAGCTTTCTGAAGAACGACCTGGCGTCTCTGTCGTCCTCCACACCGCTTGTGATCTTCGCGCACATTCCTCTCTGGATGGTGTATCCGGACTGGGGTTGGGGCACTCAGGACGGGGCGGAGGCCCTTTCGTACCTGAAGCGTTTCGGATCAGTCACGGTGTTGAATGGCCACATCCACCAGATAGTACAAAAGGTGGAAGGCAATGTCGCCTTCCATACAGCGACCTCCACCGCCTTTCCGCAACCGGCGCCCGGTACGGCTCCGAACCCAGGGCCAATGGTCGTTCCCGCGGGACGGTTGGCAAGCCTCCTCGGTATCACCGAGGTCAGCTACGTTCCGAAGCACAGTCACTTGGCCACTGTCGATCAACCCTTGGCGGCTGAACTATGAGCCGTCTTTGGGCTGCGGCACTGAGCGGAGTTCTTCTACTGTTAGCTTGCCTGCTGCCGTCGGTCGCTCGCTCCGAGGCAGCAGGGGACCCCGCGCGAGGCCAGCAACTGTTCGAAAAGCGATGTACCGGCTGCCACGCGTTAGACCAGAACCGTGAAGGACCAAGACTTCACGGTGTCTTTGGACGAACTTCCGGAACGGCCCCAGGCTACGACTATTCTCCGGAACTCACTAAGGCGGCGATCGTTTGGGACGAGTCGTCGCTGGAGAAGTGGCTCAGCGGGCCTGACATCCTGGTTCCGGGAACCAACATGGACTTCCACGTGCCAAAGCAGGACGAGCGCCGCGATTTAATCAGTTTTCTCAAGCAGGCCAAATAGAGCCCGCGTGAGAACAAAGCAAACCGCAGATCTCTCCACTAGGCTCCCCCGGATTTCCTGTTGAGTTTGGTGGCGCTGATAAAGTTCCTGCGTCTCTCTTTAAGGAGAGCCGCATGCCTGGTCGTTGCAAGACGCTGCAAGGTGGGAAATCCGGGGGAGCGTAGTGGAGAGATCTGCGGTTCTCCTAAGTCCCCGTATCCAAATGAAACGTCTTATCGTAAGGCACAACCGGATACCCCTTGGCCTTCCACGCGGCCAATCCCCCTTTGAGGAACTTGACCCGTGAAATATCCACCTTCGGCAACAATTCCTGTGCCTTAAGCGCGATCGCCCGGCTGGTTTTATCGCTGGGGCAAGTGCAATACACAACCATTTCCTTGCCCATAGGGATAAGCGCCGGGTTCTCCATCGCATCCTGCGGAGAAATCCGCTGCGACCCGGTAATGATGTCTGAATCCGCCAACAAGTCGAGCGGCTGGCGAGCGTCCAGAATCAGGACATCATGCTTCGCAACGATAAGATCATGGAGCGCTTCTGGCGTGATGCTGAGCCGTTCAATCTCGCGCCGAGCCTTGATCCGCCGTGTCCATATCACGGCTAGCCAGCCCCAGATAACAATGGCAATGATTGTGAGTACGAGATTCATTCCCGGCCCCTCCTGAAGCGTTAGATTAACCCCTCGCTGAAATGATTCGAGACGTTTTAAACGGCGTTGACCAAGCTGGTTTCTTCCACCCGCACCGCCCCGGCCAGAAAAGTGACAGTTTTTCCCGGAACCGCAGCCGGCCGCTCGCCCGGAACCACCACCCCCGCCAGGTTGAGCGGGTCCGCCGCGGCGACCGTAACCGCCTCATCCACGCCCTGCAAGCGAGCCTCACGCAGCGAAGCCACCGCCTCCGGGACGGCAAACTGCTCTCCCCCAAACCCATTGACAAACCGTCCTCCGCGCACGCTGCCCCGGGCCTCCAGCCTGCGGAACATGGCCACCAGCTCCCGCCAGCGGGGAATGGTCGTTTCCCGCTCCAATACGTCGCGAAACACGACACCATAGCGTCGCAAAAGCATCCAGCACGCTGACTCCAGCTCTGCTTCCCGCCGCTCCGCCTGGGCGCCCACGGTCTCTACCACTCCCGCGGAAGGGTTCAGCAGACTCCACCGCCCCACCGTATTGCGCGCCCGTTTCAACCCACCTTGGAAGACGGCCTTCCGCCGGGGATCGATCAGCACCCGCAGGCTATCGAAGCCATCGGCCGTAACCAGCCCGGCGGCCACCAGTTCCCAGAGCGCCCGGTTCACTTGATCGGAGGGCACACCTAACCCGCGCACCAGGTCTCCGGCAAACACCGCCCCAAATTGCGCCAGGTGGCCGCGCGCCTGCCAAGCCAGTTCGCTCAGGCAAGCCTGCAAAGCCGGCTCCGGAATCGCCCGCTGCGCCAGGCAACGATCCATCCAAAGCGCATCTTCGCGTAGAAAGAATGTGACCGGCGCCATGCTCGTCGGCACCACTCGTTTAGGAGCCGCAAACTCGCCGCCGGTGGCAAATGCCGGGTGAGGAGAAATGCGTCCCCAGCCCACCACCCCCTCCAGGCACAAAGTATCCAGCCAGCGCGGATCATAGCCGCTCACCCGCTGCGGCAGCAGCGTCCGCTCCCATTCGATCGCCGGCGCCTCGAAGCCCTCGAGCAGTCGTATGGCCTCGAGCACCCCCGCCTCTCCGCTCAGTTGCGACCGCGGCGCCACCCGCTGCCACCGCAGCAGCCACTGCATGTAAATTGCCGGCGAGACTGGCTCGATCTGCTTCCGCAGCCCGGCCAGCGTCCGCTTGTGAATCCGCTGCAGCAGCCTGCGCTCGCACCACTCCACATCCTCGTCGCCGGCAATCGCGCCGCCCTCAAACACCCCGCGCAGGATGGTCCCCTGCATCTCCATCACCAGCATGGCCGCCCAGATCGAAGCCGGCTCCAGGCCTAGTGCCTCGCCCAAGGACCGCGAGGTGACCGGGCCCAGCAAAGCCATCCAACCCTGGACGGTCTTGCGCACCACGTCGCCGTAAATCAACTCCTTCGCTTCTGCAGGGCAGGGCACTGGCCGCTCGACCACCAGTTCCGGCCACAGGAGGCGAAGGTGTTGCACCCGTTCCGCCGCCACCATGTACTGCCGCCCGGCATTTTCGGCTACCGTGGCCCGCCCGTGCGCCTGGAGCCGCTCAAAAAATAACGGCCAGTCCCGCTGCTGCATCTCCATCGGCAGCACGACGAGAGAACAGAGCAGATCGTGCAACTCGTGCTCATCCCGCACGTCCGGCCGGCACTCGTCGCGCAGTTCGGCAATCGCCACCGGATCCAGCCGTCCCGCTTCGCCCAGCAGCTTATCCGGAACCATCCCTCGCATGCTCACGGCCCGGGCGCGGCGCTCTTCGAGCGGAGCATCGTCCAGGAACGCATATGGCATGGCGTTCAGCAACTCATGCGCAAACGCCGAAGGAGTCGCGCTGTCGACCGCCAGGCAGCGAATAGCCCCCGTCCGTATCCCCGCCAGCAAACCGATCAAGCCCGCCAAATCCATCGCCTCGGTCAATACATCCTTCATGACCTCTCGAATCAGGGGATGCTCCGGAATCTGGATATCGCCTTCGATGTTTTCCTGGCACGCCGCTACCTGGGGAAACACGCTGGCCAATAAATCATCGGACCGCGTCCGCTGCACCTGGGGAGCTATGCGTTTGCCGTTATAAAACCGTAACAGTTGCAGACTCCGCCCCGCATCCCACCGCCAGCGGGCGCGAAAGATGGGCGAGTCGAGCGACGCCTGTTCCAGTAGACCGGTGACCGTCTGCTCGGTAAGAAAATCAAATACGTCGCTGAGCGGAAAGCTATGCTGCTCGGCGAGAGAAATATTCAGCCCGTTGTCGGTCGCCGCCGCCTGCAGCTCGAAATTGAATCCGCGGCAGAACCGCTTTCTCAGTGCCAGCCCCCATGCTTTGTTAATTCGGCCGCCGAAGGGTGCATGCAGGATCAATTGCATCCCGCCCCCCTCATCGAAGAAGCGCTCGGCAATGATGGTGTCGAGTGAGGGCACTGCGCCCAGCACAGCGCGCCCGGCAACGATGTAGCCGATCATCTGCTCCGCGCCCGCATCGTCCACGCAGCATTCCTGCCTCAGCCAGGCCACCGTCTCCGCTACCTCCGGATGCGATTGGCTGATGTATCCCGGCAGCACATGGCTCGTCCGCGCGCTGATCTCCTGGCGCAAGCTGGAGACAAACTGTGACAGCTCGAGCGTTCGTTGCGGAGCCTCGCCCCGCCAGAAGGGAACGTTGGGTGGTTGCCCATGCGCATCCTCCACCAGCACCCGTCCGGCGCTCTCCACCCGCTGGATGCGCCAGCTGGTATTGCCCAGCAGAATCACATCTCCGGCCGAGGACTCCACGGCAAAGTCTTCATCCAGCGTGGCAATCTGCACCCCTTCCGGCTGCACGATGACAGCGTAGAGCGCGGTGTCAGGAATGGTCCCGCCATTCGACACAGCGATGGTGCGCGCCCCCCGCCGCGACTGCATGCGGCCATTCACCCGGTCGCGCAAGAGGTACGATCCGTAGCGTCCGCGGCTGGCTTCGATTCCATCCGCCAGCAGGCACAAGACCTCGTCGTATTCCTTTCGCGTCAAGTTGTTATAAGGGTGCGCGCGCCGCAACACATCAAACAGCGCGTCTTCCTCCCAAGGTTCCGCAGCGCATGCGGCGACAATCTGCTGCATCAGCACATCGATCGGGCAGTGGGGGATCTCCAACTGATCGAGCACTCCGGCACGCATGGCGCGGATTAACGACGCGCATTCCATCAGGTCGTCGCGTGTGGTGGCGAAGAATCGGCCCTTGGGGATAGCGCCGCGCCAATGACCGGCACGCCCCACGCGCTGCATGGCCGCTGAGATCGCGCGCGGCGAATTTACCTGGCAAACCAGGTCGATGCTGCCGATATCGATGCCCAGCTCGAGCGAGGCGGTGGCGACCAGCAGCCGGATCTCCCCATTCTTGAGCTTGCGTTCCGCTTCGAACCGCAATTTCCTCGACAAGCTGCCGTGGTGTGCGGCGACATTTTCCGCGCCCAGCCTTTCCCCGAGGCAAAACGCCAACCGTTCCACCATGCGCCGTGTATTCACGAACACCAGCGTCGACCGGTGTTCGAGCGCCAGCGCCGTCAGCCGTTCATAGATGTCGTCCCAGATTGCATTGGTGGCCACCGCTCCCAGTTCATCGCCCGGCACCTCGATGCCCAGGTCGAGGCAGCGATGCTGGCCCACCTGCACGATGGCCACGTCCGGGCCGCGCCGTCCCCCCAAAAAACTTGCCACCAGCTCGATCGGGTTCTGGGTTGCGGAGAGTCCGATGCGCTGCGGAGGCTGCGATCGTCCGCTGATCAGCGTGCCCGGACTCAGGCGATTTTCTCCGCACACCAGCGCGTCTAATCTCTCTAAAGTCAGCGTAAGATGCGCGCCCCGTTTGTCATCGGCGACGGCGTGGATCTCGTCGACGATGACCGTCTCCACCCCGCACAGATTCTTGCGGCTCTTCTCCGCGGTCAGAAGGATATAGAGCGACTCCGGCGTGGTGACCAGGATATGCGGAGGCCGCTTGAGCATCGCCCGTCGCTCGGCTGGCAGCGTATCGCCGGTGCGCACCGCGGTGCGAATGGGTGGACACAAGTAGCCGCGCGCCAAGGCCAATTCCTGGATCTCCCGCAGCGGCGTCTCCAGATTCTTTTGGACATCGTTGCTGAGCGCTTTGAGCGGCGAGACGTAAACTACGGCGGTCGCCGGTGCGAGCGATCCGTCAATAGCCTGGCGGATAAGCTTGTCGATGCAGATGAGAAACGCGGCCAGCGTCTTGCCAGAACCGGTAGGAGCAGAAATCAGCGTGGGCCGCTGCGCAAGAATCGGAGGCCAGCCCAATTCCTGGGGAGAGGTAGGCGTGCCGAACCTGCCCGTGAACCACTCCCGAACCACAGGATGCGCCCAAGCCAGCGCATTGGCCGTTTCTACCTCAGGGAGCATCCCCTCATTTTAGGCGCACTTGGTTTTACGGATCGGGCGTGGCCACAGCCGGTGGGATACCCGGACGCTCGACTCAACAAGGGCGCCCGTTACTACTCAGATGCGTGCCCGCCCCACACCCTCACAAAAGCCCATGCTTCTTGTTCGTGTGCCAATTCGAATCTTCCTTCTTCATCGCGGGCGGGGCCACTTTTCCCCAAAGCGTATGGTTATATGTCACTGCCTTCAATCCATCATGGCTCGGCTCGAACACCATCGGAGCGTCGGCCGGTTTCTCTCCAACCGCGTCGAATTTCACCGTGACCTGGCTGCCCGTTTCAGTCCAATGGCCAAACGTGGTAACCGCGCCCTTGCCCGCGTCCTGGGTCACCGTTGCGCTTCCATCCTTACCCAGGCTGACGCTGAATGCGGGACCAGCCGGCGCGGCCGCATCCGTCGGTTCCGGCGCTTCGGAACTATAGATGCCGGCATATTTTGAACTCGCAGCGAAAACAGGAGTCGCGACCACTGCCATGGCAACAGCGGCAAAACACAAGGTGAAAAACTTAGTGTTTCTCATAGCGCTTCCATCATTGCGCCGGGCAGAGGTGAAGGCAAGATGCAGTCAGGAGACGAAAGTTGTATGCAAGCCGCTCACGCGAAAATCGGTATCCTTAGAATCAACCTTGGGCTTGTACCCCGTTGAGCGCGCCAAACCACAAGCCTTACCCCGGCTGGCGTATTCTATCTCCGTGACTCCTTTACACGCAGGAGCGTGGGCAAACTGATGTTGATATCCTCTGTTCGCAGGTCCCTTCTTTTTCTAATTCTTCTTACCGCTTCATCCGCATGGTACTCGGCCACGGCCCAGACGCTCAGGAACCTGGACGGCTCCGTCAATATCTTCGGGCAATTTTCCGGGACCTCCAACGGAAACGGCATCAAGGACAGTCCAACCGACTCCCTGGGGGTCATAGCCAGCGTCCGGCAATCTCTTCACCCATGGCTGGGCTATGAGGGCAATTACGGCTACACCCGCTTCACTGAGAGGTATTCCACCGTTGCCTTCGGAGTGCAGAACAACGTGCATGAGGTGTCTGGAGCCTACCTGGTGCAAGCGCCGGGCATTCCCCTTCTCGGCCTGCAGCCCTATGGCGCCATCGGGCTGGGAGCCCTTGTCTTTTTGCCGACCACCGTCGGCGGTCAGAAATACAGCCAGCAATACCGGTTGGCTGTGCTTTACGAGGTGGGAGTCAACTACCCCATCCTCACCTCACACCTCGGACTGCGGCTGCAATATCGTGGGCTTTCGTACAAAACTCCGGACTTCAATGCCTCAATCATCACCACCAACTCCAGGCGGCAAACCTCGGAACCGAGCGTAGGCGCCTACTTCCGTTTCTAGCAGGAGAAGAACGATGAGCAATCGAACCCTGGCCATCGCCGCCCTGGGCTCTCTCTTATGCGTGCAGCCGTTGCTGGCCAAATCCGACGCAAAGCAATGGGTCGGTGTTTGGGCCTCGGCTCCTTCCGTGGATGGCCACGCCAAACCCGCTGAGCAAGTGTTGACGGGGGCCACTCTGCGCGAGGTTGTCCATGTAAGCCGGGGCGGAGAGGTGGTCCGGGTGCGCTTCTCAAATGTCTTTGGCAACAGTCCCCTGGTGATTGGCGCCGCGGAGATAGCGCAGACCCAGAAGGGCGCGGCAATCGTGGGGGGCACGGGCAAAGCAATCACATTTAACAACCAGCCTTCGGTCTCGATCCCAGCCGGCGCGCTGGCCGTGAGCGACCCCGTTCCGTTTAAGTTCGCCGCGCTTTCCGATGTCACTGTCAGCTTCTACCTCCCCAGCCCATCCGGGCCGATTACCGAGCATCAACTGGGCGTTGCCACCAGCTATCACGCGATGGGCAACGTAGTTTCGAGAGGGAATCTGGATGCCCCCACCACCTTAACCAGCTGGGAATACCTTAACGGCATCGACACTCTGGCTCCCCTCGATGCCGCGGCCGTCATCACCATCGGTGATTCCATCACCGATGGCGCCAAGTCCACAGTCGACACCAATCAGCGCTGGCCCGATGAGTTGGCCCGCCGCCTGCAAGCCGATCCCAAGTACCGCAACCTTTCGGTATTGAACGAGGGCATCAGCGGCAACAAAATCCTGCTGGATGGGGCCGGCCCCAACGTTTTGGCGCGCTTTGACCGCGACGTGCTTGCCCAGAGCGGCGCAAAATATCTTCTGATTCTCGAGGGCATCAACGACATTGGCCGGCTCCACGGAACTCCCGGTGCCGTGTTAACCGCGGCCGACCTGATTGGCGCCATGAATCAAATGATCCAACGTGCTCACTCGCATGGCATCGCCGTCATTGGCTGCACGCTGACCCCCTATCACGGCGCCGGCTACTACAGCGACCAAGGAGAAGCGATCCGCAAAGCGGTAAACGACTGGATTCGTACGGGCGGCGCCTTTGACGGCTTCGTTGACTTCGAGGCCGCGGTAAGGGACCCGAGTCACCCTGACACCTTCTTGCCCACCGTAGATCCCGGCGACCACCTTCATCCCAACGACGCGGGCTACAAAACGATGGGAGACGCCATCGAGCTCAAGCTCTTCACCCTAAAGCCAAAGCAGCCTTAGCAGCTGGAATCCTACAGCGCGGCTGAACAGGCGAGGCCTCATGTTTGGTATCAGAGCAAGACTTTAGTCGGGCCGTCAAGTCGCAAAATGATGGGCTGTAGAGTCTGCGTGGGAAACGGATCTGAGGAGCAAAAGAACCTAACGGACCAAACAGAACCAGTCGGGTGCTCCATGTTCGCGCCAGCGTACGTGGGCCGAAAAAGACGGGCGAAGCCCTTCCATTGTTGTTGCTCGTTGAGTGAAAGCATTCGAAGAATTCATAATCGGCCCACGTACGCTGGTGCGAACATGGGGCACCCGTCAGGTTCTATTTGGTCCTTACAGATCCGGTTCTCACGCAGACTTTATAGCCCCTGCTATGGCAAATCTGCGTGGCAAATGAGGGGGGCAGGGCAGCCTATAAAGTTGTGCCGTAAAGAGCAAAAAGAGACGACGCTTTAGCCACTGCTGTGGTGCATTTCAGCCAGAGCCACGTGCCCAGATGCGTACCCATTTACCTAAAGGTAAGCACCCACGTTACCGTTGTGTTGCCTCCGTACCACATTGGGACGCGTCTAAGAACCCATGAACACCTACTGTGTCATTCTCTGCCGTCTTCCCTTTCGTCAACCCAGCCTATCCGCGCACCAAGCGCTTTTACGTCGGGGCGCCCACCGCCGACCTCGCCATCCAAACCGCATCCGCCGAAAATCCCAATTTCCGCGTCATGGGCATTGAACTCAGCGACCTGCCGCACGCGGCCTGATCAATTCGCCGCCGGCCGTTCCACCTTATCGACCACCAGCGCGTCGACCGGCCCCCGGGTCGCCTCCAGCTTCAGCCCCAACTCCTGTTGCACTGCCTCAAAAAGGGGCGGGCTCGTCGCTGCCGCTCCAGCAGGCGGAACATCGCCACCGAACTGGGTCTCGTCCGGCGCCCACTCCAAATCGAAATCGTATTTCCCGGTAAGCCCAGTCTTATCCACCACCGGCCGATCGAGGATGGCTCGCTGCAACAGCGAAACAAAATTCCCCATGGTCGCGTTCCGGCCCGGCAGCACCACCCGTTGCGGATACACGACACCCGGACCCACCACCGCCGGATCGTCATGCCCCGCCGTGCTTAGCTTCAGCTTCGGACCGTTTTTCCCAACCTCGAGCACATAAATCGAAAACACCTTCTGTTCGCGATGAAACGTGAGCTTGAACCTCTCCGTCAGCAGGCTCCGCAGCATCGACATCTGCTCATCATGGTTGGGGCGGACCTCCCCGGGGGTTACCGCCAGAATGTCGTAGTGATCCGACTCGACCCATGCTGGTCCACCGGAGATCGTTCGCGGATTCAGATCGTAAGCCGCGGCGATCAGCAGCTTCAGCGTGTAATCCTTCTCCACAAATCGATTCGTACCCTGCATGGTGATGAACCGCCCGCTCTTAGGCCCCGAGTCCACCGGCTTGATGGTGGCCACTTCAAAGGCATCGAACTTCGGCCGGGGAGCGGCAGACTGCGCCCACGCCCCCGAAACCGAAATTGCCACCGCGACAACTACAATTCCTCTGACCATAGCCTCCACCTCACGAAAGAAATTCCTTGAGCCTCTGCGACTCGGCGGCGAACGCGGCGGCAAAGGATTTCTCCGCAGGCGGACGTCCCCTTACAAATCCCGCATCGATCTTGAGCGCACTGCCCCGTCGTGCCGCGTTGACCCATCCAATCACGTCCGCGCGCCAGAGCAGCGGCATCGCGTAATACCCAAGCTTCCTTTTGCTGGGCGGAGTGTAGGCCTCAAACCGATATGGCCATCCCCAGAAATGCTCAAATCGGCGCCGGTCCCAAACCACGGGATCGAAGGGAGCGAGGAAGCGAACCACGTCCCCCGGCGCCTTCCGCAACAACCGGCCGGCAGGCCACACATAGCGAACGCTCTCCGCCTCAACACTTTCCAACTCGCCGGACTTCAACAGCCCGGCCACCACCTGGCTCCGGCCCTGGAGCTCAGGAGCAGTGTACCGAAGCCGTTGAACGACCGCGCGCAGACTGCTTAGCGGCACGGGCGCCAGGATCCTGGTGATCAGCAGCGCCAACTGCCGCAAGCGTTCGTCCGGGTCGATGGCTTCGTGCATGCCGCCGGTGCGCTCGTACAGCTTCACACCTTTGACTCGACCGCCAATTCGGATCAAGCCGAGGTAGTGCAGCTTCTCCAGAATCCGCGTGGTCGATTTCGAGTATCCGCCCCAGGCATTCGTCTCCCGGTCTTTTCCCAGACTGGCTTCGAGTTCCCGGGGATGCAAACGTCGGTTGCGTAGCACCAGGTCGAGCACACGCTGCTCCGGAACTGTTAACGCCCGTTGGCTTCTGGGATGAAGCAGCCGCCACGTCGCCTGGGGCATGAACCCATAAGCGTAGAGGATATCCTCTTCCAGCTTAAGGCTTCGGTAGCTTCGATCCAGGTCGTCCATCCGGTATCCGATCACGCGTTGCCGCAATATCAGGTCTTGGGCGCGCGAGGGAGCACGGATCGGATCAGCCTGCACGAACCCCAATTTGCTGATCGCTCGTCCCAATGTCGTCGGCGGGAAAAGAGAGGTGGCGATGGCGTGGTGTTTCAGATCCTCTAACGTAACCGGCATTAAAGCGCTTTTCGATACTGCAGAAATCCTGACTCCTCTGCTACCTGGTCGTACAGTCTCATAGCGGTGACGTTGGTCTTGTGCGTGGTCCAATACACCCTGCTGGAACCGGCATCTTTGGCATGCCGGTAAACTTCTTCGATGAGCGCGCGCCCTATGCCTCTCCCTCGGGCGTCTTCAACGGTGAACAGGTCCTGCAGATAGCAGTTTGGCCCAATAGCGATCGTGCTGCGATGAAAGAGAAAATGCACCAGGCCCATCAACCTGCCAGCCTGTTCGGCCACCAGGGCATGCATCGGTTCGTATCCATCAAAGAAGCGCGCCCACGTCATATTTGTAATGGGGTCCGGCAGCGCAGTCTCCCCCTTGCGGCCGTAGAACGCGTTGTAACCATCCCAAAGCACTTTCCATTGCCCGAAGTCCCGCTGCTCCACCCGCCGTATCTCGAATCCGTCTCTCAATCATTACCTCGTCACGTGGGGTAAAGCCGCCACTTCGTCCGCGTGTACGCGATGCGAAAACCCTGGCGTTCCGCATTGCGCTGCGACTGGCTGCCCACTTCGGTGACCATCATAGCCAGTTCGCACCCGTTTTCGAAGGCATAGCTGATCCGTGCTTCCAGCAGCGCCGCCTGCAATCCACGATGGCGCATTTCCGGAACGGTCGATGCACCGGCAAACAGCGCAATTCCGTCATGAACAAAAAGCCCGCCCGCGGCTCCAGGCTGACCATCGAGCTCGGCAATGAAGTTCACGTTCTGGAGTCGACTGAAAGCAATTGACCCGAATTGTTCAAGAAAATCCCGCAGCTCCGGATATTCGTGCGCCCACCCCCGGGCGTTCACCTGGGCCCATAGCGACGCTTCGTCCCGGCCGGCCTGGTGTACCGTGATCGCGCCGGGGGCTTTGGCGGCCGGCCGCGTCACCGGCTGTTGCAGCACACTGCTGAGCTCGACCGGCCGATATCCGCGTGAGCATAGTAAGTCGAGCGTCGAGACCCCCGCTAGCGGACTTACTTCATGCATCACCACCGCGCCGCGATCGAGAAAGAAGCGCTCAATCTCGTCCAAAGAAGCGGGCGTCAGCTGCTCAAAGAGGCCCAGCCCGAAGCTTTGGGTAACTGGGGACTCAACCCCATCGAACACGGCGTAGGCGCCTGCGCATTCCATCCAGGTAGCCCCGCTCTCCGGATAGACCTGACTGCGTACTTCCGCAAATCCCAGGCATGACCGTCCTTCGGTGCGTTCCAGTCGTTTTGCGAGGTCCAGGTCGGCAAACACCATCTCGACTCAACGATACGATACCCTCTTGTCTATAGTACGTTTGGCTATGAAGTTTTCCTTTTCCCCTGCTCTTATCTGCCTGCTGCTCGCTCTCTGCACGTCGCTGATGGCGCAGAATCCCGACCCTGCCCTGGTGATCCTGCACGTGACCGTCATCGATCCGGGCACGTCTTCCGTGGAGCCCGACAGAGCTGTAACCATCATCGGAAACGAAATCACATCCGTCTCGGACGCTGCGCGTTTTCAGCCTGTCTCCTCCCAAGTTCGCGTGATCGACGGCAGCCATCAGTTTTTAATTCCCGGCCTCTGGGACATGCATGTTCACTCGGCGTTTGGAGATTGGTTTCCCGGCGGCCGCGATATTATCCTGCCTCTTTTCGTCGCCAACGGCGTAACCGGGGTGCGCGACATGGGCGGAGATATCCCGGTACTCTCCGCGTGGCGCAACGACATCGCCAGTGGAAAACTGATCGGTCCGCGGATGGTCATCGCCGGACCCATGCTCGATGGCTACTTGCCCGGCGGGAAGAATCTTCGCTTTCCCAGCACCGTCCCGGTGACTTCCATAGAAGAAGCCATCGCAGCCGTAGACTCGCTCAAAGCCCAAGGCGTCGACTTCATCAAAACCCAATCGCTCATTGCGCATGACGCTTATCTTGCCGCCGCGACGGAAGCGCACAAGCAAGGTCTGCCCTTTGTCGGTCATGTACCGGATGCGGTGCGCATCACTGAAGCCGTCGCCGTGGGCCAGAAAAGTATCGAGCACATGATGGGCAGCGCAGCCGCCTGTTCCACCGTGGAAGATCGTGTCATCAAGGGTGAAGTCGACACTGCGACCCTGGTAAACAGTTACGACCAGCAGCGTTGCGATAAGGTCATCGCACTGCTCGCGAAAAGCCAGACCTGGCAAGTGCCGACTCTGGTTTGGGAGCGCGGCGGGAATCTGCTCGACCAACTCGACTGGCAGCACCAGCCCCTTGACCGCTACGTTCCTGCTGCCTGGCGCGACGTGACTTGGCGTCGCTTCAAGGAGCAGATGACGCCGGGACTCGTGAAAGATCCCTTGCCCTTGCGCAAGCGCGTCGTTGCTGAGGAATTTTCGCTGGTAGGCGCCATGCACCGTGCCGGCGTTCCCTTCCTGGCCGGAACCGACGCAGCGCCCGGAATCTACATCATGCCTGGGTTCAGCCTTCACGATGAAATGGCCAATTTTGTCGAGACCGGTTTCACCCCGATGGAGGCGCTTCAGACCGCGACCAGCAATCCTGCGCGCTTTCTCGGCAGAGGCGATATCGGCTCCATAGCGCCGGGCAGATTCGCAGATTTAGTTCTGCTTGCGGCCAACCCGCTCGACGACATCAAGAACACAAATAAAATCAATGCCGTTGTCATCAACGGAAGATTTCTAGACCGCGCGGCGCTCGATCAAATGCTGCAAAACGTAGAAGCCGCGGCTAAACAAAAGTAGGAGGCGTGAACGGTGATTGATTGCAAGATTTTCCTCGCGGCATTGTTAGCCGCCGCGTTGTTGACCAACATGGCGGCCGCCCAGACCGCGCCGGCGCCCCCCAAATATCCTGATTTTCCGAGCGAAACTCCTGCTGAGCTCAAGCCCTCGACCTTTGGTTTCAGCTACGAGCGCCGGCAAGTCATGATCCCCATGCGGGACGGGGTCAAACTGCACACAGTCATCCTGGTGCCCAAAGGGGCCAAGTCTGCACCCATTCTGCTCACTCGCACTCCTTACGACGCCAACGCGCTGACCACCAACGCCAATAGTTCGCATCTCGGGCCATCGCTCGAAGGCTACGACAACGCCACAGATGTCATCGTCGAGGACGGTTATATACGCGTGGTGCAAGACGTGCGCGGCAAGTACGGCTCCGAGGGCGACTACGTCATGAACCGTCCCCTGCACGGTCCGCAAAATCCTACGCCGGTCGACCACGCCACGGATACTTACGACACCATCGACTGGCTGGTAAAGAACATCCCGGAAACCAACGGCAAGGTTGGCATCCTCGGCATTTCGTACGATGGATTCCTGCCCTTGATGGCGTTAGTCAATCCGCATCCCGCTCTAAAAGTAGCCGTCCCCATGAATCCCATGGTTGACGGCTGGATGGGAGACGACTGGTTTCACAACGGAGCATTCCGCGAACAGAACGAGCCCTACATCTACAACCAGGCGGGGACTCGCGATAATTCAGCCAAGTGGTGGACCAGCAACTTCGACGACTACGACACCTACCTGCAGGCAGGCTCAGCGGGAGAGCTCGGACGCCGCCACGGGCTGGAGCAAATCGGCTTTTGGCGCAAAGTTCTCGCTCATCCCAGCTACGACGCCTTTTGGAGCGATCAGGCCGTGGACAAAATCCTGGCCGCTCAGCCGCTGAAGGTCCCCGTCATGCTGGTACACAGCCTATGGGACCAGGAGGATATCTACGGCGCCATGGCCGTCTATAAAGCCATCAAGCCAAAGGACACGCAGAACGATAAAGTCTTTTTGGTAATCGGTCCCTGGCATCACGGCCAGGAGATTGAAGATTCCAGCACTCTGGGCGCCTTACACTTCAGCAGCGACACCGGCCTGTACTTTCGCCAGCAAATCCTTCGCCCATTCCTTGCCCGCTATCTAAAAGACGATGCGCCGAAGGTGGAGATCCCGCCCGTTTCCGCCTTTGAGACCGGCACGAACGCGTGGCGGGCTCTACCCTCATGGCCTGCGGGTTGCGCGACCGGTTGTGCGGTCAAGCCCACGCCACTGTATTTGACGGGTGGCCTGAAGCTGAGCTTCGATGCGCCCAAGTTTGGTGATATTGCGTTTGACGAGTATGTTTCTGACCCCGCAAAGCCGGTGCCTTATCGTGCGCGGCCGATCCAGCCAATGGGCTACGGCGACGGGATGACTTGGTCCCAATGGCTGGTAGACGACCAGAGGGAGCAGTCCGGCCGTCCCGACGTTGAGGTTTTTGTGTCGGACACGTTGACGGCGCCGCTCAAAATCAGTGGCCAACCCATCGCTAATCTGGTGGCCTCCACCAGTGGCACTGATTCCGACTGGGTCGTTAAGCTGATCGACGTTTATCCCGATGAGGTGGCTGCGCAGCCGAATCTGAGTGGCTATCAGCTCATGATTTCCGCTGATATCTTCCGCGGCCGCTATCGCGAAGGTGTCGAGCAGGCGCGGCCCATTACCGCTAACCGGCCTTTGCTTTACCGTTACGCACTGCCCCCGGCCAACCACGTCTTTCTTCCCGGTCATCGCGTCATGGTGCAGGTGCAGTCCAGCTGGTTCCCGCTATATGACCGAAATCCTCAAACCTTTGTCCCCAACATTTTCTGGGCCAAGCCCGCCGACTACCAAAAAGCAACGCAACGCATCTACCACGCGCCAAAACAAGCAAGCTTCATCGAGCTACCGCTAGTGACGTCACCATAAGCACCGTCAAGGTGCAAAGATGGAAACCACCTGCGATCTACGCGCGACCACCAACCACGATCAGCAGAAAATCTTGACGGGTGCCCCATGTTCGCACCAGCGTACGTGGGCTGAAAAAGACGGGCGAAGCCCATCAAACGCGTTTAGGCCTCTAGTGAAGGCATTCGAAGAATTCATAATCGGCCCACGTACGCTGGCGCGAACATGGGGCACCTGTCAAGATCGCGGTTGCCACGAAGAAAGTACTCGAAGGGAGCACCATTTGTCTAACTTGCAGCAACTCTGCCGTCTGGTCCTGTGTGGGATTCCTCTGGCCGCAACCCTTTCCTCCCACGCTCAGACCGGCCGCATCTATACCACGGACGACTACACCCGCGCCGCCAATCTCCTCGACGCATCCACCGTCTCGCTCGTTGATCACGCGGTCGAGGGCGCCAGTTTCCTCCCCGACGATCATTTCTGGTATCTCGACCGCGACCACGGAATATCCACTCTCATGCTCGCCGATCCGGCCACTCGAACTAAATCCGCCGCCTACGATCCAGCCCGCATGGCTGCAGCCCTCCATGCGGCAGGTCTCACGGAGTCCGACCCAAAGCGAATCAAGCCCGAAGAATTCGCTCTCCTGAACGACGGAGTCCGGATCACCATCGACGGAGTTCGCTACAAATGCGCACTTGGCGCCGACTACCACTGCGCCTGGGAGCTCTCCGGTCCCAAAGGCGCTCCCAAGCCCAGCTTGACCGATGCCTCACTCGCCGACTTTTCCCCTGATGGCAAGCGGGCGGTCTTCATCCGCGATTGGAACCTCTGGGTGCGCGACATCGCTACTGGAGCAGAAAGGCCCCTCACCACCGACGGCGTCAAAGACTACGGTTACGCCACCGACAACGCTGGCTGGACTCATAGCGACCACGCCATCGTGGTCTGGTCCCCCGACTCAAAAATGCTCGCCACCTTCCAGCAGGACCAGCGCAAGACCGGCGAGATGTACACCGTCACCTCGCGCGTCGGCCATCCTCACCTGGAAACCTGGAAATACCCGTTCGTCGGGGACAAAGACGTGACCATGATCGAGCGCGTGATCATCGACGTCGATGCAGCCAAGGTGACGCGGCTAAAAATGCCCCCCGACCAGCATCGTTCCACTTTATGCGACCACCTGGTTTGCCGCGGGCCGTGGGAAGACGTGCAGTGGGCCAGCGACGGCAAAACCCTGGCCTTTGTTTCTACCTCACGCGATCACAAAGTAGCCAACGTTCGCATGGCCGATGTGGCCACGGGAGATGTTCGCGATGTCTTCACCGAGACCGTCCCGACCTTCTTCGAGAGCGGCTATAGCCATGTGAATTGGCGCTATCTCTCTCAGCGAAATGAAATCCTGTGGTTCTCTCAACGCAACAACTGGGGCAACCTGTATCTCTACGACGCCGGCACCGGGAAGCTAAAGCATGCGGTCACCCAAGGTGACTGGAATGTAGATCAAGTGCTGCACATCGACCAGAAGACCGGCGACATGATCGTGAGCGGCACCGGCCGGGAGCCGTCGGAAGATCCCTACTATCGCCGCATCTATAGCGCCAATCTCGACGGCAATCGCCTCACCTTACTGACTCCGGAAGATGCCGATCACTTCGCCACCGTCTCCAAAGACGGCAAATTCATAGTCGACATTTACTCCACCCCGCAGAAGCCGCAGATCCTGCTGCTGCGCGACAACACCGGCAAAGTCATAGACACCCTGGCGCGCGGCGATATCTCTCGCCTCCAGGCAGCCGGATGGATCGCCCCCGAAACCTTCCACGTCAAAGGGCACGACGGCAAGACCGACGTGTACGGGCTGCTCTTTCGTCCCGCCGGCCTGGACGCCGCGCGAAAATACCCCATCATCGACTTCATCTATCCCGGTCCGCAGGGTGGTTCCTTCGGCACCCATAGCTTCAAAGCCTCCCGGCTCGACAACAACGCGCTCGCGCAATTGGGCTTCGTGGTCGTCGCGATCGAAGGTATGGGAAACCCTAAGCGGTCGAAGGCTTTCCACGACACCTATCTCAACGACATTGGCCTCAATGCCATTCCCGATCAGATCAGCGGCATTCACGAGTTGGCTCAGCGTTATCCCTGGATCGACCTCGACCGCGTCGGCATGTGGGGGCACTCGGGTGGAGGTAATGCTACGGTGGCCACCATGCTGCGCTTCCCGGACTTTGTAAAGGTAGGCATCGCCGAGAGCGGCAATCACGAAAACCGCGATTACGAGGACGACTGGGATGAGAAGTGGATCGGTCTGTTGCACACCAACGCCGACGGAACCACCAACTACGATTCCCAGGCCAACGCCACGTACGCCAAGAATCTCAAAGGGAAACTCCTCCTCGCCCACGGCATGTTAGACGACAATGTCCCCGTATCCATCACGATGCTGCTGATCGCTGCGTTGGAGAAGGCCAACAAAGACTTCGACCTGCTGGTCTTCCCCGATGCCCATCACTCCTACGGAGAAGTAGCCGGCGCTTACATGATGCGCCGCCGCTGGGACTACTTCGTCACCGAGCTCATGAAGGCGACGCCGCCTCACGAATTCCCGATGCCCCGGCTGCTTCTGCAGAGATAAACCTGTTTTCGTTCTAGAATCGAGTCCCATGAAAGCCTTCATAAAAATTCAAGCCGTCCTTCTCGCCACGCTCCTCGCCCCGTCCCTGAACGCGCAAACACCTCTGGACCAAGCCATCCTTGCTCCCATAACCGCCATGTTCAACGGCATGGCAAAACGCGATGCCGCCGCCATTCAGCAGCCGACCCTACCCGGAGGCATGATGGTGCTGATGCGTGACGGCAAGCCCTCGCAGATGACCTTTGCTGCCTTTGCGGAACGGGTTGGTAAGCCGTCCAAGGTCCAGATCGAAGAGAAGATTCACGATCCCCTGATCCGCGTCGACAACGACCTCGCGGTGGTCTGGGCGCCCTTCGTTTTTCTGAGCGATGGCAAGGTAAATCACTGCGGCACTGATCTCTTCAACCTGGTCCGCGTCGATGGCAAATGGCTGATCGCGAGCGTAGCCGACACAGGGAAGAACGATTGTTCCTAAAATGCTAGAATCCCTGTCGTTGGGATTTCCATGATTGAAGTGGAAGACAGTGCAGAGGTCGAGATCACTGCGGAGATGATCCGTGCCCAACTCGACCTGTTGGTGAGGGATGAAGTTTTCCGCTCCAGCAAAAGGTCCGTCACCTTCCTCACCTATGTAGTCGAGCAGACCCTCATCGGTTCAGCCGACCAGATAAAGGAACGGACCATCGGCGTCGAAGTGTTCGGCCGAAAGCCATCCTACGACACCAACCTTGACCACATTGTGCGCACCGCCGCCACCGAACTCCGTAAGCGGCTGGCGATCTATTACGGAGACGAGAAGCACCGGTTCGAGCTCAGGATGGGCCTTATCCCCGGTTCCTACGTTCCCCGCTTCACCCTCCCGGCGCACACCGCCAACGGCATAATCGAGCCGGCGATCATCGCCGAACCTATCACCGCACCGCCGCCCATCGAACTCGAGATTATCCCCGCCAAGGAGCCAGCACGACGAAGATTCAGCTGGCGCTGGGCATACCTGCTATGCGCAGTCGTTCTGGTAGGTCTGCTCGGCTATCGTTGGCTGCACCGGCCCACCGCCCAGCAACTGTTCTGGAAGCCCGTCCTCGAAACCCCGGGACCCGTCCTGGTGGGAGTGGGCGACACCCCCAATGGCCCACCAACCCTTCCGCTTATAGATGGGGACCCGGATTTCTCCACTCCCATCCCGCGTCCTGACTCTGCGGAAACAGTCCCTTTTCCTGACACCGTGACCATCGCCCGGGTCGTCGGCCAGCTGGAAGCCAACGGCAAGACAGTCCTGATCCGCAGAGAGAACTCCAGATCTTTTTCCGATCTCAGGGAAGGCGCCGTCGTCCTCATCGGTGCTTTCAACAACGAATGGAGTCTGCGACTGACCCACCACCTGCGCTACAGCCTCGCCATGGATGCTGAAAAACACCTCGTCTACATCCGCGATGCTAAGAATCCCGCCTCGCGGACCTGGAGCTGGGCCACCAATCAACCGCGAGACCATGTGGGAGGTCCCCAAAGCCCGCTCCTGCAGGACTACGCTCTCATCTCCCGCACCCGCAATTCAGAGACCGGTCATGTCGTGGTGGTGATCGGCGGACTTTATACTTTCGGCACGCAAGCAGCAGGAGAGTTTCTCACCGACCCCCAGTTGATGCAGGCGATCGCCAAGGCCAGCCAACTCGACTCGGCTCATCAGAACTTGCAAATAGTCCTCGGGACCACCGTGACTGACGACACACCGGGGCCGCCGCGGGTGCTCGCCCTCTCTACAGAGTGATTTTAGGGTAAACACCCTAAGCCTTTTGAAACGAATCATATCGCCCCGACCCCTGACAGTCAGGGACGGTATCTGTCTATCCATTCCTATATCCCGCTCAATAAAAAGCTCCTCGTTCCACAAACCTGCTCTGCTCGTTGCCCCTGCGGATGATCAAAGATGGGTGGCCTTGCAGTATGAGGTAGGAAACACGTGAGGAGGCTGCTATGAAATTCCTTTCCAGTTTGGTGCTCGTTGGTATGATCTCGATCTTTGCCCCAGCCGGAGCGTTCGCCCAGGGAAGAGGCACGATCAGCGGTACGGTATCCGACCCGGCGGGTGCGGTCATCCCCGGCGCTGCTGTCACCGCCACTCAGTCCGGAACCGGTTTGGTACTGAGCACCACCACCAACGGAGAGGGCACCTTCGTCTTCCCCTCACTCTCGCCTTCGGTGTACGACTTGTCGGTCAGCCACACCGGTTTTGAAACCTACTCGGAGAGGGCCCTGCAGGTCCGCGCCGACGCCGCTCTCACCGCGAACGTGACTCTTCAGGCCGGCAGCACCAGCCAGACCGTCACCGTCAACGCCCAGTCTGCCCAAGTGGACCTCACCACCGGAACCCTGCAGCAAGTGATCGGCGCGGCGCAGGTCAACAACCTGCCCCTGAACGGCCGCAATGCCGCCTCCCTGACCCAATTAGTGGCAGGCGTGACGGTTGCGCCGGCTGCCCAAGCCGATCAGGGAGCCACCAAGACCTTCCCCGTGGCCTTTACCATCTCCGCCAACGGCACCCGCGTCGGGCAGCTCAACTACATGCTCGACGGCGGCAACAACGTGGATGAATACACCAACGTCAACGCGCCCTTCCCCATGCCCGATGCGGTGCAGGAGTTCAGCGTCCAGACCAGCAACTACAACGCCGAGTACGGTCAAAATGCCGGTGGAGTCGTCAACATCATCACCAAGAGCGGGACCAGCCAATATCACGGCGATTTGTTTGAGTACGTGCGCAACCGTGTCTTCAACGCCGCCAACTATTTCAGCTACGTCAATGGCGTGAAGACGGTCGACCCGCTCAAGCGCAACCAGTTTGGCGGCACGGTGGGCGGCCCGCTCAGCATTCCCCACCTCTTTCACAGCGATAAGTCGTTCTTCTTCGTGGGCTACCAGAAGACCATCAATCACGAGGTCGCCGTCAGCTCCACGGCTGCCACATTGCCCACCGCGGCGCAGCTTGCCGGTACCTTCGCCGGCGAGAAAGCCTGTCTCACCAACCCGCTGCTGCCGTCGTCGATTTTGTCCTGCACCCAGACCGGTTCCACCTTTACCACCACGGTCAATCCGGCCGCCTACAGCCCCGTGTCTCTGGCGCTCTTGAATTACCTGCCCTCGCCCTCGCAACTGAATGCCAATGGCAGCATCAGCTTCCAGAAGCCCTCCTTCTACGATCTGGCGGAGCTGACCGCCCGCTTCGACCAGGAGCTGACGCCTAAAGATAGGCTGACCGCCCGCTACTTCTCCGACGCCTACGCCCTGGACGGTGTCCTGAACCTGAAAGATCTGTTGACCTATGCCGATAAGGCGCAGATCAACTACTACAATTCCCTTATCTCTGAGAGCCACACCTTCAACGATCACATCCTCAACAACTTCATCCTGAGCTATCAGATTCTCAATGCCGGCCGCGGCCCACTTGCCGGCAGCATTGATGTGGCGGACCTAGGCGTGAACATTTGGCAGCCGGCTTTCAAGCAGATCAATTCCATCACCGACGGCCTCTTTACCGTGGGCGACAACCCGCAGGGATTCTTCCGCCGCGCCAACTACACCCTGACCGATGACCTGCATTTCCAGCTAGGCAACCACAATATTGCCGTCGGTTACCACGGTGAGGTCAGCAAGGTCGACGTGAACAACCTGTACCGCCAGCCCGGCAACTTTACCTTCAATGCCAACAACACCAACGATGCCACCGCCAGCTTTCTTTTTGGCTATGTAGAGGAGTTCTCCCAGGCCTCAGGCCAGTTCTTCAACGGCCGCATAACCTTCAACGGCATCTATGCCCAGGACAGCTGGAAAGCTACCCGCAAGCTGACCCTGGATTATGGCTTGCGTTGGGAGCCGTTTGTTCCTTGGCGCGAGGTTGCCGGGCGAATGGGGAGCTTCTTTCCTAGCCTATGGGCGTCGGGAACGCACTCAACCGTCTATCCTCTGGCCCCCGCAGGCCTGCGGTTTGCCGGAGATGCAGGATTTAACCGCAACGGGGTCAGCTCTGCCTACGATCACTTCATGCCCAGGCTGGGGTTTGCCTGGGATGTCTTTGGTAATGGCAAGACCAGTTTGCGCGGCGGGACTGGGATGTTTTTTGACAGCCGCATCAACAGCACTCTCTTCAACATCTACACCAACACCTCGCCCTTCATCACCAACGTCGATGTGACGAATGCCGGCGGTGCCAAAATTACCTTTGCCAATCCCTACCAAAGCTATGGAACTGCCAATCCTTTCCCGGCCCCGCAGCCGCCCCCACCGACAGCTCCTATCCCGCCCCAGGGCTTCCTCACCTACGATCCGTTCAACGGCTTCCACGACCCGCTCACCTACGATTGGAACCTGGCCCTGGAGCAACAATTGAGCAGCAGCCTTTCCATGCGTATCGCCTATGTGGCCGAGCACAGCAGCCACGAATGGGTGCCGGTCGAGTTGAACCCCTTTGTGCCGGTTTCCACAAGTCCCTTTGTCAACGGAGCCCGCATCTACAACCAGACCGGCTGTTCCGCCAATAACAGCTGCTTTACTTCCTACCTCACCGCAGCCAACACGGGCGCCAACACCAACTACAATTCGTTGCAGTTTTCCGCCGAGCAGCGTGTGCGCTACGGATTGACCTTGCTGTTTAACTACACCTGGTCGAAGGCGTTGGACAATATGCCCTTCAACGCCGCGGCGACTTCGATTGGATCCGGCAACTCCTACGTCTATCCGATCTGGCATGCCAACTACAAAGCGCTGGACTACGGCCCATCGGACTTCGACCACCGCAACGTAATTTCGCTCTCCTACGTCTACACCATGCCCAAGATCCTTAGTGGAGCGCCCGGTGCCCTACGCTACCTGGCCAATGGGTGGGAAACAGCCGGGCTCTTTGTGTTCCGCACTGGCGATCCGCTGACCGTCATCGCCAGTTCCTCGAACATCGACGGCTCGGGACAACAGCGAGACCGCGCCATCCGAACAGGGCCTGCCTATGGCGGCGCTGCCTGCGCTTCCGGAACCCATTGCAAGTCGTATTTGAATCCGTCCAGCTTTGCCAACCCAACCGTTGCCGGGACCTTCGGAACCTTCCAGAAAGGCTCGCTGGTTGGACCCCAGTACGCCGACTGGGATGCCAGCCTAACCCGAAAATTCGCCTTTACCGAGCGCGCCAATCTACAATTCCGGGCGGAGTACTTCAACCTCATGAACCACACCAATTTTGGCGATCCGAACACCATCAACAACGGGACCTTCGGTCAGATAACCAGCACCACACCCCAGAACGCGACGATCACGAATGATCCCCGAATCGCCCAACTCTCGCTCAAACTGGTCTTTTGACCTGAGGGGAAGACAAACCGCAGTTCTCTCCACTACGCTTCGCTCTGGTCGAGATGACAAATTTGTTACGAGAAAGAGGCGATTCTTACCCGGTGAAATACAGCCAATTAACTAATCTGTCCATCTCGCTCGAGGGTTGCTGCCAATTGCCTAACAAATTTGGCGTCTCGACCGGAGCGAAGCGGAGTGGAGAGATCTGCGGTTTTTCTCAATTCCTATGCTGCATCAGTTTCGTTCTGGATAAGGAAGAAGTAACTATGACCCTGCGCGCTAGATCGTTCCTCCTGCCCTTCCTCTTCACAGCCTTCCTGGCGGGGTGCACCAAGGACTCGAAACCCTACCTCAATGCTGCCCTCCCGCTCGATCAGCGAGTCACCGATCTGGTAGGCCGCATGACCCTGGACGAAGAGGTTTCGCAGATGCAGAACGGCGCCGCCGCCATCCCCCGTCTCGGGATACCCGCCTACGACTGGTGGAACGAGGGTCTGCATGGGGTAGCCCGTTCGGGGATCGCAACCGTGTTCCCGCAGGCGATCGGCCTTGCGGCGACGTGGAACACGCCCCTCATCCACGACGTAGCCGATGTCATCTCCACCGAAGCCCGGGCCAAATACAATCAGGCGCAGCGCGAGGGCAACACTTCGATCTACTACGGCCTGACGATCTGGTCGCCCAACATCAACATCGTGCGTGACCCGCGCTGGGGCCGCGGGCAGGAGACTTACGGAGAAGACCCCTTCCTAACCGGCTCCATCGGAGAAGCCTTCGTCAAAGGTTTGCAAGGGACCGACCCCCACTACCTCAAAGTCGTCGCCACCGCCAAGCACTTCGCCGTACACAGCGGCCCGGAATCCACCCGCCACACCTTCAACGTCGACCCGTCGCCCCACGATCTGCAAGACACCTACCTACCCGCCTTTCGCCGCCTGATCGTGGATGCCCATGCAGCCAGCCTCATGTGCGCCTACAACTCGATCGATGGAGCACCCGCCTGTGCCAACAAAATGCTGCTCGATCAAACCCTGAAGCAAAACTGGCACTTTGACGGTTACGTCGTGTCCGATTGCGGAGCGATCGGCGACGTTGCCGTGGGGCATCGCTTTGCCCCGGACATGCCCCACGCCGCCGCGCTCTCCGTCCAGGCCGGGACCGATCTGAGCTGCGGCAAAGAGTATCAGGCCCTGACTACTGCAGTGAGTCAAGGTCTCATCACAAAAGCGGAGATAGACACAGCCGTCAAGCACCTGTTCACGGGACGCTTTCGTTTGGGAATGTTCGACCCTGCGGCCTCGGTCCCGTACAACGCCATCCCCTATTCTGAGGATGACTCACCCGCTCACGCACAGCTAGCTCTACGCACTGCCCGTGAAGCCATGGTGCTGCTCAAGAATGAGCGGCATGCTCTGCCCTTGTCCGCCGGCGCAAAGACCATTGCAGTGGTCGGACCAAACGCCGACAGCCTGGCTGCGCTCGAGGGCAACTACAACGCCATCGCCTCTCACCCGGTCACGCCCCTCGCCGCTCTTGAGAGCCGCCTGCCGGGCCATATCGTTTACGCCCAGGGCTCGTCCTATGTCGAGGGCATTCCCGTCCCAGTACCGAGCACCGTCTTCCCGCAAGGCTTGAACGCCGAGTATTTTTCCGGCGCCGCTGTCAGCGGGACCCCGGTCATCCACCGCGTCGATCCTGCGATTGATTTCGATTGGAACGGGGCCTCGCCCGGCCCCGGAGTCTCCGCTGGAAGCTTCGCTGTGCGCTGGACCGGCAACATCGCCGCTCCCGCTCCGGGGACCCAGCATTTTAGCTTCTTCATGGCTCACTGCAGTCCTTGTGAAGACGCCGAAACCGTCAGAGTCTGGCTCGACGGTAAATCCGTCTACGAGTTCGTTCATCCCGCCGCGCACGGCCGCCGCGCTCCTACAACGCCCTTCACCCTCACCTTCACCGACACCAATCCTCACCCCATCCGCATTGAGTACACTCACCAATCGCCGCACTTTGGAGCCGGCCTCACCTTCAACTGGGAGCCACCCGCGGATGTTCTTCGCGCCCAGGCAGTCGCTGCTGCCAAGAAAGCCGATCTGGCCATAGCCTTCCTGGGACTCAGCCCCAACATCGAAGGCGAAGAGATGCCCGTCCACGTAAACGGATTCGAAGGCGGTGATCGAAGCACGATCGAATTGCCCGACAATCAACTACAGCTGATCAAGGCCCTGGCGGCTACCGGTAAGCCGCTCATCATCGTGCTGATGAATGGCATGGCGCTCGCACTCGGGGATGCCGGGCAAAGAGCATCCGCCATCCTGGAAGCGTGGTACCCGGGGCAGTCCGGTGGCACCGCCATTGCCGAAACTCTCTTCGGAGAAAACAATCCCTCGGGCCGTCTACCCGTCACCTTTTACGCCGGCACCAAGCAGCTTCCGGCCTTCGATGACTACTCCATGAAAGGGCGCACCTACCGCTACTTCACCGGAACCCCGCTCTATCCCTTCGGTTACGGGCTGAGTTACACCACCTTCCAATACAGCAACGGTGCTCTGTCGTCTCAGAATCTCCAAGCGGGCGAACCTCTCCAGGCGACCGTGCAGCTTAAGAACACCGGCGACCGCGATGGGGAAGAGACAGTCGAGTATTACCTCATGGCAAAAGCAAAACCTGACGCCCCTCTTCGCTGGCTGGCCGGGTTCCAGAAAGTGCAGCTGGGCAAAGGAGAAAGCAAGTCCGTTCCACTCACGATCAACCCCCGGCAGCTAAGCCTGGTCTCAGCCGACGGAACCCGGAGCGTGCAATCCGGCGACTACCAACTTTACGTGGGCGGGAGCCAGCCCGTTGCCGGGGCCGGAGTTACTCTGCCGTTTCATATCGAAGGTCAAAGCCCGATCGCTCCATGAACCGGCGCGCCTTCTTACGCACATCGATGCTGGCTGCCGGCGCACCGCTGCTTGCGGCCGAGCCTAGTAGCTCAGCTCCGATCTTCTCGACCGCCAACCGCCGCTGGCAGGACGCGTACGACCGCGCGCTCAAGGTCCTGGACGGCAACGTGCAGGTGCTGCCACGCTATGACCACCCGGTGCTCATCGAGGGAGCGAACTACGCCGGCATTTGGCAGGAGTGCGGCCCACTGGAGGCTTTGGTTTATCGCCGCTTCCGTCCCGATGTCGCGCGTCACAGCCACCTGACTTTCTTTGCCCTGCAGAAGGAAGACGGCCAGCTACCGGCCAACAACAAGCGGACGGAGACCGGCTTCCGCCAGATTCAAATGGTAGTGCCTATCGCCGCGACAGCCTGGGAGCTGGCGCGAAGCACCGGCGACGACGAGCTATTGCGCACTGCCTACGAGAGCTGTGCGCGCTGGGATGCATGGCTGCTGCGTTACCGCAATACGCGAGGCACGGGCCTGATCGAGGGCTTTTGCACCTACGACACCGGTCACGACAACAGCCCGCGCTGGACCGGAATGCCCAACCAATGTCCAAACAAGGACGCGAAAATCTGCCCCACCGCTCCGGGTCTGCCCCGGCTATGTCCCGACCTGTCGGCCACGGTCTACGGAGGCCGCGTCGCCCTGGCGGCGATGGCGAAGGCACTTGGCAAGAGCGGGGAAGCAGATCGTTGGACCGAGAGCGCGGATCATCTCCGCCGCCTCATTATGGAGAAACTCTACGTTCCCCAGGACGCAGCCTTCTACGATCTCGATGCCGAGGGGCATTTCGTGCGCATCCGCTCCGACGTGATCAGCCGCGTCTGTGGTGAACACGTAGTCGACCAGAAAACCTTCGACTCCATCTGGGAGCATCAGCTACACAACCCGAAAGCCTTCTGGTCGCCGTACCCACTACCTTCGATCGCCATGGACGACCCGACATTCGTGCGCCCCGCGCCGAGGAACTCCTGGGGAGGGCCATCGCAGGCCTTAACGGCGCTGCGTGCGCCGCGCTGGTTCGAGTTTTACGGCAAGCCGGCGCAACTCGCCTTCCTGATGGATCGCTGGTGTGAAGCCATCCAGCGCGACCCAACCTTCCGCCAGCAAATCGACCCCATGACCGGCGATTTCAACCAGGGAGACCGGCCTGCCTACTCGCCCGCCGCCCTGGTGATGGTCGATTTCACCTGGCGCTTGGCCGGTGTGCGCGAAGACGGAGATGTGTTGGAGTGGAACCTCCGTCCCGATCACGCCGCTGCGCAAGAAGCACGTTTCTCCACGCGATTCGACCGGAGTGCCACTATTACCTATTCCGGAAAGTCCGCCACCCTGCACCTGGACGGCCGCCCTCTAGGGCGCATCGATGACGGCTCAGCCCGTCTAGTGACCGACAAGCAAGGCCGGCCGAAACAATTGGTAGGTATCAGCGGAGCAGAAGAAACCCTAACTCTCACTCTCCTCCCAAGTCCACCGCGCCGCCTGACCCTGCGTCCCAACCAGATCCAGCAACTTGCCTAGGCGCGACAACAGAAATCCGGGCGATAACAAAATTTGACGGGTGCCCTATGTTCGCACCAGCGTACGTGGGCCGAATATGAATTCTTCAAATGCTTTTACTTGAGGACTAAAAGCATTTGATGGGCTTCGCCCGTCTTCTTCGGCCCACGTACGCCGGTGCGAACATGGGGCACCCGTCAAGAGCGCGGTTGGTTCGAATCTTGCAAGGGGCGGGCTTCAAGGCAGTGCAAACGCAACGTAAGAATCGCCGAGCTCGCCGCCCAGCTTTCCACCGCCGGTCGCAGCGATAACCACGTACTGTCGCCCGTTCACTTCATACGTAGCCGGCGGTGCAAACCCGCCGAATGGAAGCTGAGCCTCCCAAAGCAGCGATCCGTCATGGCTTTTGAATGCTCGGATTTTCTGATCGGGCGTGCCCGCGCAAAATACCAAGCCACCAGCCGTGACCATCGCTCCGCCGAAATTCAACATGCCGGTTTTGGGGACATGTTTCGCCGTCAAACCCGGGTATTCGCCAAGCGGTACGCGCCACTCGATACGCCCCGTATTCAGATTGATCGCATTCAGTGTTCCCCAAGGCGGTTTTACCCCCGGCCGGCCATCCTGATCCAGAAGCTCGTGGTAGCCATCGAATTTGTAAGCGAACCGCTCCCCCGCACTCTGATCGAGAGAAGCCCGCGAAAGATCGCGTTCGAATAAAAAATCAAGCAAATCCGGAACCTTATCATCCGGAACCGGAACCGACGGCATCGAACCGCGGCCATTACGAATAATGCGCAGAACCCCAGCATCGCGCATGCGTCCGGGCAAAGTAAACAGAGAAGGCGCCATGCCTGCACCATCCCGTTCCGGGCCATGGCAATAAGAGCAATACTGCAAATACGTAGTATTGCCCGCCGTGAACGGAGCTTTCCGTTTTGGAAGCAGCGGAGCGCGCGACATATTGACGACCCAAGGCAATTTGTTCGCCGTGACATACAGCCATGACGAAGTGGGATCGTAGGACGCGCCCGTCCACTCCGCCCCGCCCAGCATCCCATAGAACACCAGCGGAACACGATCCTCGAACGGCTTGAACCATCCGAAACTGGCATTTGTCACAGACTTAAGTACAAATGCCCGCGCCTCCGGCGTAACATCCGTCAAATCGTTAAGCGAGAACTCCTGTGGTGCGAATGGCTCTGGCAGCGCAACATCCGGCTGCCACTCTGCCGTGTGTTCCTCCGCGAGATTGGAAGCCGGAGCGCGCCGCAACCGAAACGGGAATAGCGGCTTCCCCGTCAACCGGTCCAGCACCAGCGTATTCCCGATCTTAGTCACTTGAGCGACGGCGTCGTAACGGTGGCCATCCCGCAAAATCGTTACCAGATTCGGTGGAGCCGGTAGATCCAGATCCCAAATATCGTGTCGAATCTCCTGAAAGTGCCATAGCCGCTTACCCGTTTCTACATTGAGAGCGACCACGCAATTCGCGAAAAGATTGTCCCCGGCATGATGCATCCCCAAATAATTCGGATGGGGCGAGCCCGTGGAGATAAAGGCAATGCCCCGGCCTTCATCCAGCGACATACCACCCCACGTGTTAGCCCCATAGCCCGGCCCGGTCCAGGTATCGTGGCCGTATTCGCCTGGACCCGGAATCATGTTGAAACTCCACAACCGCGAGCCACTCACAGCATCGAAAGCACGAACCACGTTCCAGGCGGGAACCAACAGAATGTGCTTATAAATCGCAGGCGCCACCACGAAACGTGCCGCTGCCCGTCCGTTTTGCCCGAAGGTAGGAATGGGGCGGCCATCTTTAGGGTTAAGCGCATAGAGCCAATCGCCCGCACCGAAAAACAGCCGTGGACCGGACTGTCCATCCCCCGGCCAGTAGAGTAGTCCGCGCAGAGCCGGTAGGCCATCAGGCTTGAAACGCCAGAGTTCGCGCCCGGTGGCGGCATCGAGCGCCACCACATTTTCACCCGCGGTAGGCGCATACATCACGCCGTCCGCCACCACCGGATTGCACTCGATATTTCCTTTTCCATCCTTGGAGTGATAGATCCAGGCAACGCGCAAGTTGGCCACATTGCCCGTATTGATTTGCTTCAGGATCGAGTAACGGCTTGAGGCGCTGTCTCCATTGGAGCGATACCACGTACTAAAAGCACCCGGCGCCTCTGCGGGCGTGAGTTCTTTGGTGGGCGCGGCCGGAATCGTACGGTATTCAGAAGTCGGGCCGGCGTACAGCGTGAGGGCTGCGAGGCCCACAACCGCGCTAGAGAAAAGCCACAATCTGTTCCGTGTACCGGAGAAACAATTCCTGCGAACCATGCGTGTCCGCCTCCATCCTGGTAATTGTGATTGGGACATGGGCACTTTGCAGCAGCTCAGAGAAGGGAAGTATGTTTTCTGACGGAGGCACCCGCGGATCGCGGCTTTCATAAATCGCGAGCAAGCGCGTATCGCCAAAAATCGACGCCACCTGCGTACTCCGCAAACTTTGCAGACGCCGGAGTGGATCGTAATCTGCAGTAGCCCTGAGAAACGCCGCATCGCGCGCCGGATCTCCGGGGCATCCCGAAGCCGCAAAGTCATAAGCTTCGGCAATCGTTTTGACCCGGTTCACGCCACCCGGGCATCGATACTCGCTCGCGATAGAAACACACGGAGCCAGCATAACCGCCGATGCAAATTTGGTTCTCTTTCTCAGCAACAGATTCAATAGCACCAAATTGCCCGCAGACACGGCCACAGCATGCAGCTTACGCAGCCGGTAGCGGCTGTGTAGCCAATCCGAGAACTCCGCCGTCGTCTTCTGCGTTGCCGCATTACCCCACATGCCGTTGCCATTGCGAGCGGCACTGTTGGATTGCGCCACCATGTATCCGGCAGCAAGCAGCCTCTCGATCAGGTGACTTGCCCCTGGTTGCGACTCCCAACTCGAGGTGGTTCCGTTCACCCACTCTCCTGCGCCATGCAGAATCAGGACCGCCTCCTGATTCATGCTGCCGCCAGGAAACTTCACGAAGCACCATTCCCCACCGATCTGTTGGCGCAGATCGGGCGTGTCCCCGAGCGCCCACGCCGCTGACGCGCAGAGCGCGCCCGAAACAAAGGCGCGTCGTGTCAGCCGGCGCACACTGGTTTCCTTGCCGGCAGAAAACACACCGCCGCCGCGCCCAACGCCGCTAACAAGCTAACGAACACCAGTCCCAAACGATAATTTCCGCTGCGCATATAGAGGGTTCCCACGAACAGCGGGCATACGGTCTGCGCAATGGAATCAGCCGGCAAAAGAATTCCCATCACCCGCGCGAGAGAGTGCGTACCGAATAGCTCCGCGGCGACCAAGGGGATCAGCATGTAATCCGCCCCGAGTCCAAATCCGAACAGGGTTCCGAAGAGAAACGGGACACCCTGCCGGCTGACAAAGAACAGCAGTGGAAGAGGCAAGGCAATGAGCAGATAAGCCGCCAGCATCACATACTTCTTGGGTGCCCAGTCCGCCAGCCAGCCCATGACGATACGGCCGGCCAAGCTGGAGATCAACATAACAAACGTCGTGTTGGCGACAATCTCGGCGGACAATCCAGCATCTCGAAACAGCAGCTTCATGTGCTGGTTAATAGACCCGATGGAGCCGATACTCGCGAAGCTTGCCAGTGCCAGCAGCCAAAAAGGCAACGCCGCGAGCAATATGTTCAACCCCAGCGCCGCCTTCCGCGGTGGCTCCATTTCCCCCAGCGGTCGAAGGCCGATATCTGCCGGGTCGTTTCTCACCACCAGCACAGTTATCGGAATCAGCACCAGCAGCGACAGACCGATCGCCGCCAACGCGCCGCGCCACCCGATGTGATGGATCAGCGGCAGCGCCACATACTTTTGTGAGATTGCGCCACCAACCCCAAGACCCATGTACGCAAGTGCCATGGCCGTGCCGCGCTGCCGCACGAACCATCGCGATATCAGTACCTGGTGGGGAATGGGGCCCGCGCACAGATAACCCAGCATGAAAATGCCCCAGGTCACGAAATACATCATCGGGCCTTCCGCGCATGAGCGGCGAAGGACACAAGCGAAGCGCATAACAACAGAATGCCCGCGATGATTAACTGGCGAGGTTTGAATCGGGGAAGGATGAGCCCACCGATGGGCAGCACCACGATCGTCGCCACTCCGATCCCACTCGTGACGAGCGTCCGGCTCCATCCAAAATCATGCTGAAAGTAGTCGTAGAAGAAGGGCAGGCCATAAAACGGGATACCGACCGTCAGCAAAAGAGTGAGGAAAGCGGCGGCGGCAATCCACCAGCCATAAAAAATGCGCCCGTTCACGCCGCGGTCCGTGTCCGCGCCAGGTGGGCCGACTCCAAAGCCGGGGACAAGCAAGCGTAGCAACGCTGCGCCGCTTGAACAGGGTTGTAGGAGGCCAGGTGTTGCAACTGCGCACTCACTTCCGCGACCACAGGACCGGAGTAACCCGCTGCCTTCAACAGCCGGAAATAGGCGGTATAGTCGACCGTTCCATCGCCCGCCAGCAGGAATCTGGGATGCTCGGCATCCCCTGCGGTATCTTTGACGTGAATGAATGCGCTGTAAGGGACAACGGCCCGAAGCGACTGCTCCAGCGGCAAACCCATCAGCTGGAAGTGGCTATAGTCGTAAGTCAGTTTGAGTGCGGGCCGATTGACCTGCCGGTAGAGCCACAGCAGCTTGTCCGGCGTGTCGACGGCGCCCCCGACATGGGCCTTGATACACAGGATTGCCTGGTTCGACTGAGCCTCGTTTGCCCAAAGTCCCAAGCGCTCCACCATCGCTGCTTTTGAAGGCTCCCAATCCGCAGGTTTGCCGCCGAGCACGGTCTCGATTTTGGGCTTTGCGGTGGACAGCGCGTGCCCTGTCTCTGCGGCCTTGCGGATCCGGTCGAGGGCTACCTGCTTTGGCATATCCCGGTCCAACACGTAGATCTGTTCCATCAAGGCCAAAACCGCAAGACCGGTAGACTGCAGTACGGAACGCACCTGACGGCATCCCTGGGCAGAGAGATCTGCCGGGTTCGCCCAGCCCGGAGTGAGACAAACCTCGACCCCGTCGTAGCCTATTTTTGCGCAGGTTCGAACCGCGTCCGCTAAGGGCACACCCTTCATTCCGTAGAGGCTGAAGCCGAGGGACACGGCTGGCTGGTGTGATGTGGATTCCGCTGCCCAGGCGGCCAGCGGTGCGGCAACCAGCAGCCCCAGTGCTTCCCGTCTGGTCATCATCCGCTAAGCTCCTGACAGCTCAAACTCCGATGCTGCTTCGCGGCGGACCTGTGCCTGCAACATGGTCATGAATTCCCGCATGTAGTCATGCTGATCATGCCACGTGCGGCCGCTGACCAGATTCCCTTCGCGGACACAGCTTGCATTGACAAAGGTGCCGCCCGAGAACTCGACGTCAAATTGACACTTGGGCACGGTGGCCACGCGCTTCCCGGTGACCAGGTTCGCAGCCGCAAGGATCTCCACTCCATGGCAGACCACGGCCACGGGTTTCTCCTTTTCGAAGAAGTGCCGGACAATTCGGATCAAGTCCTGGTCGTAACGTATGTATTCCGGGGCACGGCCTCCGGTGAGAAAGAGTCCGGTGTAATCGGCGGGATCCACATCCCGGAAGGCCACGGTCGCGGAAAGGTGGTAGCTCGGACCCTCACGAGTAATATCCCAACCGGGCGGAATTTCATGCATGACCAGTTGGTAGGTCTTTGCCTCCGGCCCCGCGATCACCGCCTCGAAGCCGCCCTCACGCACTCGATACAACGGATACAGCGTGTCGATCGCCTCGGCTGCATCGCCGATAGGAATTAAAACCCGGTCGCTCATTCTGAGTGGATCCTCCTGGAACGCAACATCGGCTTCAGCGAAGCGCTTCGCTCAGGATTCTATAGAACCCAATAGGGAGTGTCAACGAATGGGCGAAATTTTCGGGGGAAGAACAGGGGGTGGGATGTCTATTGTCAGACAAGCATAAGGTTCAAAGAAGCTTAACTTTCCTTCCTGCATTCCGAGGGCGAATCTTCAAAGACGGTTGTAGCAGTATCTGTTGAAATTTCCGGTTCGGATGCCGAAATCTCTTGAGCAGCAATTCCGCCGCCGTGCGTCCAAGTTCGTAACTCGGTTGAACCACAGTCGAAATCGATGGTTCAAACACATCAAGCCATTCCGCATCATCCGAGCTCATCACATCGATCTCGTCCGGGCACGCGATACTCTTCTCCCGCAATGCTTTCAATATGCCCGTAACCAACAGCAGATTGTCGGCAAAGATAGCCGTAACGCGCGGCGAGAGCTTCAGCAACTCCCGTGTAGCCTCCTGCGCGCTTTCCGCCGACAGATTGACGCTGCGATGGTATTCCTCCGGCGCGGCCAATCCCTTCGCGTGCAGCGCCTGACGCCAGCCTGCGAGCCGGCTGACATGAACGCTGATGGAGGATCCAACCGTCAAAAGCGCCACCCGCTTATGTCCCTGGCTAAGCAAATGCTCCACCCCCATCCGCGTTCCAGCAGCAATGTCGGTTGCCGCCACATCCCGGCCTGCTTCCTCCGGCACCCGCCCCACAAAGACAACCGGCTTCTTCTGGTCCAGGTATTTCCGCAGCTCCGGATCTTCGCCCGCATTCTGAAACAGCAGAATTCCATCCACCAGCCGCGCCCGGAACGCTTGAAGATATTGCGACTGCCGCTCCAACTCGTTGTAAGTTTGCCCCAGCAGAAGAGCGTACTGACCGCGGCTTAGCACGTCCTCTACCCCACTGATGACTTGGGCGTAAAAGGGATCGGGAGTGGCGAAGGATGGAATAAGCATGCCGACGGTGCGGCTCGAGCCAAGCTGCACACTGCGCGCCAGGTGATTGATCTGGTAGTCCAGCGCTCCCGCGGCATCCAGCACTCTATTCGTTAACTCGTCGCTGACAAACTTCGATTTGTTCAGGACGGCCGATACGGTAGCAATCGACACGCCGGCCCGTTCCGCCACGTCGTAAATCGTGCTCATGTCCAGATTGTATTGATCCTAAATCAGCATTGACATCCGGAATCTCTCGCCGTTAGTATGGCGAGGCTCTTAGCTAAGCACTTCGCTGAAGCCGCTGTTCGGCCCCGCACTGCTCTTTGGAGGTTCTTTCCATGACTCGCCGACTCCCTTGCGCCCTTGTCCTCTTGCTGCTTCTTTGCCCGCTCCTCCAAGCCCAAACCAGCACCGCCACCCTCCGCGGCAAGGTTAAAGACGCGACGGGTGCCTCCATTACAGGTGCCGGCGTTCGCATCACCAACAGCGCGACAGGAACCTCCGTTCAGACGACTACCGATCATGACGGTAACTTCGTTGCCCCATATCTTCTTCCCGGGCAGTACACCCTCGCTGCGGAGCACCCAGGTTTCCAACGCTTCGAACAGACTGGCATAACGCTCGATGTACAGCAGGTCTTGGCCACCGAGATTGTACTGACCGTGGGAAGTGTAAACGCCGTCGTCGAAGTGAACGGCGCTCCCCCTTCGCTCGCAACCTCATCGTCCGTGGTCTCCACCACCATCAACAACAAACAAATTGTGAGCCTTCCTCTGAATGGACGGGTCGCCCTGGGTCTGACGCTGCTCGTTCCGGGCGTAATTCCGGCGGAAGGTAATGCCGGAAGTTCCATCGGCGTTATCAATGGAACAGCCTACCCTCACTCGTTCACACCCTGGATCTCGGGCAGCCGCAATGCCACCAGTGATGTCTTGTTGGACGGTATCCCTCTCGGTTTGCCCAATACCAATGGAGGCACCTTAGCCATGGGGATCTCCGGCCCAACCATAGACGCGGTGCAGGAGTTCACCATCTTGACCAACGCCCCACCCGCCGAGTATGGCCGAGTTGGGGGCGGGGTAATCAATATCGCGAGTAAAGGCGGAACCAATCAGATCCACGGAACCTTATTCGAGTTCTTGCGGAACAGCGATATGGACGCAAACAACTTCTTCAGCAATCGCGCCGGCGTTCGGCGTCCTACGTTTCAACGCAACCAGTTCGGCGGCAGTGTCGGTGGCCCGGTTTTTATTCCTCACGTTTACAACGGACATGACAAGACGTTCTTCTTCTTCGATACAGAGTCCACGCGGGCACGGGTGCCCGACGTCTTCACCACCACCGTTCCTCTCGATGCCTGGAAGCAGGGCAATTTTTCAACGCTGCGAAACTCCGCTGGGTCTCCCATCACCATCTACGATCCCACCACTACGCAACTCAATGCGAACGGGGTATACACACGCACCGCTTTCCCCGGCAATATCGTACCTGCCAATCGCATGGACCCGGTTGCCGTGCGCCTTATGCAGTATTTCCCCGAACCAAACACCACCCCTACCAATGCCAACACCCAGGTGAACAATTGGACCAAGGCAGCTACGGATGCTGCCAACAGCACCGATTTCGCTGGTCGTGTGGATCAAAATTTTAGCGAGTCCTGGAGGACGTTTGTCCGTTATGCGCAGGGCTCTCAGACTACGGACCCGCATAATTTTTTCGGCAGTCCTGCCACTCCGTTGGGACGTGGCACCCAGAACTTCAGCCGCCATGCGTTCGTCTGGAACAACGTCTACACTCGCAATCCAACCACCATCTTCGAACTGCGCTACGGGCTGGCGCGTTTTGCGTTGCACATCGCTCCGCTATCGGCCGGCTTCAAACCCAGCAGCATCGGATTGCCCGGTTACCTGGATTCCCAGGCAGCCCTGAACGATACCCGCTTTCCAAACTTCGCCATTAACGGTCTCACCTCACTGGGCCAGGCCAATTCCGCGGGCATCGCCTTTGTGCCGACCGACCACAACGTATTGGCTTCGATGACCAAGATCCTGAATCGCCACACCATCAAAACTGGCTTCGAGTACCGCAAGCTCTTCTTAAACTTTTGGCAGGAGAGCATTCCGGCGGGCTCATTCAGTTTCGATGCCACGTGGTCTCAGCAGGTCCCGACCCAGGCGTCATCGACCCAGGGATTTGGGCTCGCCTCACTGTTGCTGGGGATACCAACCAGCGGGACGCAAACCAACAATCCATACCTCGCGACCGCAAGCAGTTATTACGCCGGGTATCTCCAGGACGATTTCCGCCTGAACGATCGCCTTACTTTGAATATGGGACTTCGTTATGACGTCGACATCCCCAGAACAGAACGTCACAATCAGCTTTCGTACTTCGATGCCTCCGTACCCTCGCCGATCGCAGGCCAAGTGGCGGGTTATCCCAACCTGATGGGCGCGATGGAGTTCGCCAAGCCCGGAGCCCGGCATCAAGCTCCAACCGACTGGAACAACGTGAGCCCTCGCTTCGGGTTCGCGTTTCAAGTGGATAAGAAAACCGTATTCCGCGGCGCCTACGCTCTTATCTACGGTCCATCTCTCATGCAGGCGGGCACCACGGGAACCGCGGGATTCCAAAGTTCAACCAATATGATCGTTTCGCAAGACGGTCGCCTCCCGTTGAACTACCTTAGCAACCCATTCCCCTACGGGTTCAATCCTGCCCTGGGACCGACCGCCGGTCCCAACAGCGGACCTCTCACCGATATCGGCTTAAGCATCAGCGGTAACTGGTTTGTGTCCAATGCCTCGCCGGCCATTCAGGAGTGGAACGCAAACATTCAGCGGGAGCTGCCGGGAAAATTCGTCGGCGAAGTGGGCTATGTGGCGAACAAAGGCAATCATCTCGATGAAGGAGAAAATCTGGCCGCCAACCAGCTGCCTGACAGTAATTTTTCGCTCGGCACCCACTTGACGGATCAAGTGCCGAATCCCTTCTATGGGGTCATCACAAATCCGAATTCCGTGCTGAGCACGCGAACGGTCCAACGCGCCTACTTGCTCGCTCCTTATCCGCAGTACACCGGACTCATGCTCAACAACGTCCCCCTTGGCAACTCGCTGTATCACTCTGTGATCGTGCAGCTGGAGCGCAGATTTTCCTCCGGGTTTGGCATTTTGGCGAGTTACACCGGTGGCAAGCTCATTGATGACAGTGGCTTTGCCTCTACGCTGGACGGAGGCGGAGCCACCGCGCGTCAGGACTTTTACAATCAGAAGGCCGATCGCTCCCTCTCCGCTCAGGACATCTCCAGTCGCTTTGTGACCAGTGTTACTTACGAATTGCCGTTTGGCCGGGGGAAGTGGATTGGAAACGATATGCCGCGAGCCGCTGATTTATTCTTTGGCGGATGGCAAGTCAACGGAATCATTACTCTTCAAGACGGCGTACCCATTCCGCTCTCGCAGTCGGTGAACCAGTCTGGGTTGGCCAGCTCGTCGCAGCGGCCAAATCAGAGTCAGACGGACGCCAGTCTTTCCAACCGAAGCATCGCGAAGTGGTTTAACACCGCCATCTTTTCGACTGCACCCGCCTACACATTTGGCAATTCGCCGCGGACCCTTCCAAACGTCAGACAGCCTGGGTTGAAAACTGCCGACCTGTCCTTATTCAAGAACTTTTCGATCACGGAACACACGGTACTCACCTTCCACGCGGAAGCCTTCAATGCTCTCAACACCACACAGTTTGGGGCCGTCGCTTCGGTGGTTGGAAACAGCACCTTCGGGACCATCAGCTCGACTGCGGCGGATCCTCGCGATTTGCAGTTAGCGTTGCATCTGACGTTTTAGGGTCAGTGAACGTCGGCGTCGAACACGCCCGTCTCCACCGTCTTCGCATGCTTCATCTGGATAAAGATGCGGTAACGCCCAGGCGACGGAAACCCGTAGGGAAACTCAACCATAGGAGAAATCTGTTGCGAATCGCCGTGCTCGGGCCCTGACATATCCATGGGGTTAGCGAGCATCATGGCTTGCATAGCCGCTGATCCCTCGGGATGCGTGTGGGCAAACACCGTACCGTCGGTTTTCACGAACGCGGCGTGGCCGGCCATTCCGAGATACGGTCGTTCATCGCCAGCCGGCTGACCGGCCGAATCGAGCAACCGGAAGCGAAACGCGTATGCGGTATTCGCTCTTACATCCGCCGGTCGATCCCAAACCATCGTGTACCCATCCGGCAATTTGTAAGCCGTCCCGAGCTCGCCCTGAGACAACGCAGGTGGCGCAGCCGAGGCATCTTCCGCCGCCAGCGGAGCAGCCGCCAGGTTCGGAGGCACTACCAGATCCGCGGTCAGCGTTTCAGGAAACCCACTCGCATGCACAATGTCGGCATACAGCCGGTATGTCCCCGCCGGCATCGCGGGAAGCGCCATGCTCAACTCACCGGCCGCGACGGGCACCGGGTGAAGGTGGAAGGCCGCGTCCATGCCCGGCTGCCGGATGGCGTAAAGATGCATGAGGTGGCCGTGATCAGGCAGCAGGTCGTCGTTAGGTCGTCCCCGGAAGGTGCGGTACTGGCCGATCTTCAAGTCGAGCGTATCGCCGGAAAGCGTCGGGCTAAGGCTCAGCGGATGGTAAATCGCCCCGGCGTAAGCCCTCGCTTCCGCGTTCCACCACCGAAAGCCTCCGTAAGCGAGCAGCGTCGTGAAGCCCAGAGCGAAGGTCCCGGCGATGACCGCCCACCGGCGCTGGCGGGGTTCCGGCTGCACCCCCGGTTGCAATCTAGCCTGGCCTACCGCTGCGGCCACAATGCCTGCGATGCCCGCCACCAGCAGAACGCCCAGTACCGCTAGGAGGAGACCCAGCGAGCGTTGCATCGGCAGGATGCTTAGCGGCATGGCTGGCACAGGAACGCTGCTATGGGCTGTCCCCGAGGCCCCGTCTACATCGAAGTGGACCTCCCACGACCCGGACGCCATCAGCCAAAGCGATCCGGTAAAGAAGGCCGGGTCCGCAGCCGAGGGCTTCATGGCGTCTGAAGTAGGAGGATGTTTCGCGGCCTCGCCCGTAATCGGCGTCGGGGTAATACGGATGGACCGAACCGCTGCGCCGGAGCTGCGCACTTCAATCGAGGCGACCCCCGGAATCACAACGGGTGGCCGGACGGTAACAAACAGTTTGTAAGGACCCGCGTTTACCTCTTCGAAGACATCCTTGCTGCCGATGTGGGCGAAAGCGGGAAGGGCAATCGCCAGCAAAGCCGCCAGCATCATCATCCGTCTCATCGCTGCACGGTGCGCATCCAGCGCCCAAACTGGAGGCCAATCCAAGTGGAGATGGAAGCGTACACCGTCGCCCACAGAAGCCCCGTGTAAAGGGCTGCACCGTGATCGGGATCGGCATAGCGTCGCAAGCGGTCGTACCCGCCGGGCCGCGAATTGTAGTCGAAGTAATTGGTCCCGAAGAAGCGGTTCTTGCTCGCGTCCGAGAGCAGAAAATTAGCGAAGTTCCATTCCACCGCTGTGAGCACGGTCACGAAGATCAAGCCCGAAACCAACGCAATTGCCCAAGGTTTCCAGTTCTTCACCCGCTGCCAGAACAGATCAAGAAGCAGCGCCGGCAAGAAGATGAGGATGGGAAACTTCGCCGGGACCATGTGTGTGACCTGATTGAAGACCGGCCCCAGCTTCGGTTCCGCGGGAAACAGCGGAAGAATAAGGATCTCGCCTATGACAAAAACTGTGTAGACCATCGCCGTCGTAGTCGCCGCCCAGCGTGAGCGCGAGGCCTGGGAGAAAGCGGCGAACAGCAAGGGCAGGCCGATCGCCATGGCAATGTAGGCTGCTGATTGATGCAGCTTGATATCCCAGGTGTACTCCTGCAAAAAGAACATCTGGCCCACCACCGCTATTCCGCCGACGTAGAGGAACAGAAGCTGCAGCTGCCGGAAGCGCTCACTGTCCCCGTCGCTGCGGGCGGCGCGGTTCATGGGGGCGAGGATAAGGAACATGACGCCGGTCGAAATAGCGCGCAGGCCGAGAAGCAGCAAGGCGTGGGGTGGGCTAACGATCTTGACGTCCAGGCCGTACGCGTTATGCCACCAATTATCGAAGGGAGCCGACGTGAGCACGGCAACGCATCCCCAGCCGACGACAAAAGCGCCCAGCGGGGCTCGCAGCCCAAACACGTTGACGGAAGCGGCCGAAAGCCCGCTATCGCGATCAAAGGTGCACTTCACGATCAGCCAGCTGCAGATGATGCCGGCCAGCACACCGCATGCATAGATAGCCATGTGCGCAGCTGTCCAGAAAGTATCCCGTCCAATGGACCGGTGCCAAGACACATCCCATGCCCCGCCAACAGAAGACGAGGTGACTGCGGCCACCCCCACCCACACGTACCAAGGCACCGCGGAAGCTGGCCGGGGCGCATAGACTGCCGGATAACTAGCCGCCGTAGACATGCTTCATGATAAACGAGCATCCGCGAAGACACCGCAGATCTCTCCCCCTGCTCCTTCAATTCCAGCCGTGGGCGTTGCGTACGGCGATCAAGGTCGCAAGTATGTCGTTCCAGGTTTTTGGCGCCAGCATCACCGAATTAGGAAACATGCAGCCATCCCAACAGATGTGCTCGTAAGCCCGGGTTGGCACTCCGCTTTCATCCCGCATCCATAGACCTGCGACGGCCACGGTATCCATCTTCCCGTTCGGATCCCCCGCAACACAGTGCCGTCCGGTCTTGTCGTGCGAGCCAGAACCATGAACCGTCCCGTCGTTCTGGGCCACGTGAAAGTCGATGGTCCAGGGACGCAGCGCATGAGTCATCTTGCGCAGGGCATCCATCAGAACATCCTGCTGCGACCAATCAAAGTCTTTGGGCAGCAAGCGGTCTTCCTCGGCGTTATAGCCCAGCGTGTAGAGGAGCGAATGCGCCATGTCCGCCTGGAAGCCAACGGTCTTCGGCCGATTAACGATCTCCAACAGCTCGACCATGCGCTTCCAGCTATGCATCCCTCCCCAGCAGATCTCTCCTTCGGCGGCGAGGCGCTCGCCGTAGTCCTCGGCGATGATGGCAGCGTCGCAAAATGTCTTGGCGATACGCCGCGTATTCCCGGCGGGATCCTTGGCCCACTCCGCCGGGGAGGCTGCGGAATCGATCCGAACCACACCGTAGCGGCGAATCCCCAACTCGCGCAGCTTGCAGGCAATGGCGCAAGCCTTTTGCACCTGGGTCAAAAAGCTTTTACGCTCTTCCTCCGATCCCATGGCGGACCCGCCCCCGGTCGGAGCCCACACGGGAGCCACCACCGAGCCCACCACCAGTCCGCGCCCGGCGACGCTATCCCTAAGCTGCTTCAGTTCGTCGTCCGTCGAGTCGATGCTGGTGTGAGGTAAGGATAAAAACAAATCGACCCCATCGAAGCGGACACCGTTCACCTCGGCCTGTGCCGTAAGGTCCAACATGGTCTCGAGGGGAATGAACGGCTCTGAGTCTGGCCCTTTGCCGACCAGTCCGGGCCACATTGCGTTGTGAATTGCGGGATGGGTCACGATGGGAACACTACCAACTACGGAAATGCGGTGTCAAAGCCAGGCATGAAAATTTAAGGGATATGCGATATCTTCGACATCGGCAAGGAGGTTCCCATTTCCACCAATCTCAACGTTGGCCTGGTCGGTTACGGCTTCATGGGACGCACCCACTCGAACGCGTTCCTGCAAGCCCCGCGGTTTTTTAATCTGCCCTATCGCCCGGTTTTGAAAGCCGTCTGCGCACGCAAGCCGGAGCGCGTGAAAGGATTCGCGGAAACCTGGGGCTACGAATCCGTGGAAACGGACTGGCGTGCCATGGTGAACCGTAAAGATATTGACCTGATCGACATCGCGAGCCCCAACGACACCCATGCCGAGATCGCTATTGCCGCCGCAAAAGCGGGAAAGATGGTGCTCTGCGAAAAACCCTTGGGGCGCACCGGAGCCGAAGCGAAAGCGATGGTCGACGCGGTAGAGGCCGCCAACGTTCCCAACATGGTTTGGTACAACTACCGGCGCGTGCCGGCGGTCGTTCTGCTGAAGCAATTGCTGGATGAAGGCCGTTTCGGCCGCATCTTCCACTACCGTTCCCAGTTCCTGCAGGACTGGACCATCTCCCAAGACTTACCTCAGGGTGGCGAGGGACTGTGGCGCTTGGATGTGTCGGTGGCCGGCAGTGGCGTCACTGGGGACCTGCTTGCCCACAACATCGATATGGCTATGTGGTTGAATGGGCCCATCGTGGAAGTGACGGCCATGACCGAGACCTTCATCACGGAGCGCAAGCACAATCTCACCGGCAAACTTGAGCCCGTTGGCATCGATGATGCCTGCGCTTTTCTATGCCGCTTCGCCAACGGATCGACGGCCACCTTTGAGGCCACGCGCTACGCCCGCGGCCACAAGGCGCTATTCACGCTTGAAGTGAACGGTGAGCGGGCATCTGCGGGGTGGAATCTCCACGACCTGCACCGCCTGGAATATTTTGATCACCGCGATGAGGCCCGCCTGCGCGGATGGAAGAGCGTTCACGTAACGGACGGTGATCATCCCTACATGAAGAACTGGTGGGTGCCAGGCCTCCAAATCGGATACGAACACACCTTCATCCACCAGGTGGCCGACTTTTTGCAGGCCATCGGACGAAACGAAAAAGCCGCGCCAACCTTCGCTGACGGAGCTGCCGCCGATTACGTAACCGACGCAGTCCTTAAATCAGCCAAGACCCGCCAATGGGAAAAAGTTTGAACAGGACCACCACCCCGCCGCTGGAGGGTACGGCCTTTAGGCCGTACGTCTGGGTCCCACAACGAAAAGGCTTTAGCCGCTGAGGGCTTGCTCAAGCTAGAAGAAAAATACCCTCAGGGGCTTTAGACTAGGGGATGTGTGAGGACTAGCAAAACCGCAGATCTCGACCGGAGCGAAGCGTAGTAGAGAGATCTGCGGTTTTGCTAGTCCTCACACCCTCTAAAGCCCTTGATATTGCATTGTGCTTGTACGGCCTAAAGGCCGCACCCTTCAAAGCACTAAAACGCAAGATGGTCTTTGTTGGCATCAAGCTTCTTGCCATCCACGTCAGGCACCTTTTTCACGTCGTCGATGGTCTTAAAGTCCCCATTCTTTTCCCGGTACTTGACCACCGCGTCTGCTTCGTTGGCCGTAAGTCCCAAACCACTTTCCAACTGCGCGGCGGTAGCCTTATTCACATTCACTGTCGCTGGAGTTGCCGGAAAGTTCTTCGTCAAATAATCCAGAACGGCAGTTAACTCCTCATCGGTGCCTTGCGCGCCGAACCCCACCATCTTGGTAATCGTACTTTCCCACCCTTCCCGGTCCTGGCCATTCGCGAGCACGTTGTTTGGGGAGTGGCACGTGCTGCAAACCTTCAGAAAAGTCGTCTTCCCCGGTCCCGCAGGAAAGTCAGAGTGGGTTTGTTCCTGTGGTGCTGCCTGTTGCGCCACCACCGGCGCCGCAAATAGCACGCAAGCCCCGCTCCACACCAGCACCCGAATCGCTACATTCCGCATCCCTATCACACCCCGTAATCGCCCATTTAGTATATTCCGCTACGGGGGAATCAATGAAACGTCGCCACTTTCTGCTTGGCTCCGCAGCCAGCGCCTTTGCCGCCACAGGGGCGCGCGCACTAGGCGCACAATCTGTACCCTCGGCCAGTCATGCAGATGGCCCGCTCAAAATCGAATCCGTGGAGTTGCTTGAATTGCATGGCTCCTACACCGAAGAAGCGGGTGTCGATCGCCAGGTTCAGGTTAACCCGTTGGATGTGTACGACGAGTTCCGCCCCGCGCCGTATGCGAATAAGCCCTCCGGGTCGAAGCAGGTGCACACCAACGCCATCTACGTACGCATCCGCACCTCCGGCGGTATCGAAGGCCTTTACGGCCCAATCGAAAAGAGTGCCGCGATTGTCGTCCAACAGAACCTGCGCCCGTTTCTTCTGGGTAAGGACGCGTTAGCGGGCGAAGCTCTATGGGACCAGATGTACCGCTCCGACCGTCAATCCCGCGATGGATTGTTCATGATGGGCATCAGTGCCGTCGACAATACGCTGTGGGACATCCGCGGCAAATACTACGGCGTACCCGTCTACCGCCTGCTGGGAGGACCCACCCGTTCCTCGGTCGAAATGTACTGCAGCAACTTGGGCTTTTCGCTCGAGCCGGAAGCAGTCCGCAGCCGCGCCCTGCAGAACAAGCGCGATGGCTTCCGCTATCAAAAATGGTTTATCGCCTACGGGCCGGGTTCCGGCCCTGAGGGCATGCGCAAGAACGTCGAACTGGTCCGTATCCTGCGCGAAACCGTCGGCGACGATACCGAGCTCATGTTCGATTCTTTCAGCGGATGGGATCAGGACTACGCCCTCGAGTGGGCTCACCAGGTCGAGCAATACCGTCCCCACTGGATGGAAGAATCAACCCATCCGGAAAAAATCGAAAGCTTTGCCGCCATGCGCCGCAGTACCACCATCCCCATCGCCTCCGGAGAACACTTCTATGGCAGGTGGGAAGTCGAGCGCTACCTGCAGGCCGGCGCCCTTTCCGTGGTCCAGGCTGACCCGGAGTGGTGCGGCGGCACCTCCGAACTCTTGCGCATCGGGACGGTGGCCTCGCTGCACGACGTGCCGGTGATCCCTCACGGACACAGCCTGCGTGCGGCCATCCATGTCATCGCCAGCCAGTCTCCCATGACCTTTCCCATGGGGGAATACCTGATCATCAAAATGAGGCACTACTACCACTTTGAGAGCAATCCGCTGGTCGTTGACAGAGCCCACATCGCTCTCCCCACGGGCCCAGGGTTCAACGTCCAGCTGGACCAGTCAAAAATCGAGTCGCAGACGGTCCTCAAAGTTGAATAATGATTGGCGCCGCTGGTTCCGTGACCCGCTTTTCCTGCTGGCCTTAGCCGCCGGTCTCATCGCCTTTGTCGTGCAATCGGGCGAACTGGGATCCGCCGACACCACGCATCGTCTTCAATCCGCGCATGCCCTGTGGACCGCCGAACCGCCGGTCTTTCCCCAGGAATTCCCCGAATTCGGGGTCCACGGCCGCGGCGGCAAGTTACAGAGCTGGTATGGAATCGGGCAATCCCTCCTGTTGCTGCCGGCGGATATCGTGGGCTCGTATATCGAGCGCCTGCCCATCTTCGCCAACTACGACGATACTGACCCAAGCGTCCGCGACATCGTCGTCAGCTACAGCATCAACATTCTTCTTTCTGTATTAACCGCCCTGGTCACCTTTCGCTTCCTGCGGCAACTGAACTTCGAGGTCACCCAGGCCGTCATTGGAGTTTTGGCTTTCTTGCTGGCCACAACCCATCTCCATTACACCCAGAACATGATGGAGAACAATTACATCTGCCTGCTGACGCTCGCCGGGCTGTCTTACCAATACGAATGGCTGCGGACCGGTAACCGGCGCGCACTGCTGATAGGCTCCAGCGCCTTTGGACTGAATCTGCTCACCCGCCTCCCCACTGGGCTGGATCTATTGGCGGGCGCGTTGTTCCTGCTCCTGGTTCTGTGGGGGGAAGGCATACGCGGCCGTCTTCTTTGGGACCGCTGCCGGACCTACATCGCGACCGTTTTCCCGGTCTACCTCTTTTTCGGTCTGCTCGATCGCCTCTATCAGTTCTATCGTTTCGGATCGTTCTTCAATACCTACATCACGGTGGTGGGCCGTGAATACAGACAACGCAACCCAGCCTTGCCTCCCAACTACCCATTCGAGACCCCGTTTGACACCGGGTTCTTCGGCGCGCTCTTCGCGCCGGAAAAATCCATCTTTCTGTTCGACCCATTACTGCTGCTCATGATTCTGCTGTGCATTGTCGCTTGGAAGCGCTTCAGTCCGGTCGTCAAGGCCTATGTGCTCACCTCCTGCCTGCTACTGCTGGCCTATATCAGCTTTTACGCCCGCTATACGGTGTGGAGCGGCGACTTCGCCTGGGCTGATCGCTACGTCTCGACCACCGTGGAGTTGGCCACGCTGCTGGCGATTCCACTCCTATTGCGCCATCGCAACCAGCTAAGCAGGGCGGTCAGGACAGCAGGTTTAGCGTTATTGGCCATCAGCACCGTGATCCAGCTCGCATCGCTGGCCTTCTGGCTGCCGCTTGAGATTTATCAGATGGAAACCCTCGGTCATCCCACATTCGTGATTGCATTACGCATGAAGAACATCGTGGCCTTCGCGCTAGGCAAGATGGATGCCTGGGGCCTGAACAACCATGCCATGACCGAAGATCCATGGGACTATGTGCACATCACCACCTGGAATTTTCTCCCCTTCCTGTTGCGCCGCGTCGGCGTCGCCCCGACCTGGGCGGTACAGGTGGCGTTCGCCGTGTGGGGAGGAGCGCTCGCTGCCTTGGCCGCTACTCTCTGGCGAATCCGCCAAGTCCTCTCCCACAATCCACAGAAGCGTAATGCCTTCCCCAGTCCCGAAGGGACGGCTGAAAGTAGCCCAGGATGAAATCCTGGGTACCTTTGAAAGATGATCCAGTCTCGAGAGGGACGGCTGAACCGCCGTTTGACAGAAGAACCCTCGTCGCTTAGCGTTTGGTTGTCATGGAAACGCTAAAGGGCCGAACAGCTCTGGTAACCGGGGCTTCACGTGGGCTGGGGGCGGCGATCGCATCGGAACTGGCCGCGCGGGGCGCCAACGTCGCTGTCAATTACTTCGCCAAACAAGACCGCGCCGAAAAACTCTGCGCGCACATCAAGGAGCAGGGCGGGGAAGCCTCGCCCTTCTACGCCGACGTCCGCCAGGAGGCCGACGTCGAGCACATGATCCACGCGATCAACACGCTGTATCACCACATCGATATCGCGGTGATCAATGCCACTGGTCCGCAGCCCTTCCTAACCATCGAACAGCAGACGTGGGAACGTTACCTCGACCAACTTGAATTTTTCGTGAAGTCGCCGCTGCTCATCATGCGCCAGCTGGTGGCAGGCATGAAAAGCCGCGGCTTCGGTAGGATCATTCAAATAGGAAGCGAAGTGTTCGAGATTGGCAACCCGATGTTCGCCAATTATGTAGCCGCCAAAGGAGCCCAATTGGGGCAAACGCGCTCCTGGGCCCGCGAACTTGGTCCCACCGGCATCACCGTGAACCTGGTCGCCCCGGGCTGGATCCCCACCGAGCGTCACCTGCACGCCAGCCACGCAGACATGGATGCCTATACCGAAAGAGTCCCTATGAAACACATGGGAACTGCCGAAGACGTGGCCAATACGGTGGCCTTTCTCGCCAGCGACGCGGGAAGATTCATTACCGGCCAGAAGATCTCTGTGAACGGCGGCAACACCCTCGAGTAGTCGGTTTAGGATTGACTAGAAAGGGGATCCCGTGGGCACTCCAAGTTTTCGTTCCGCCGTTCAACAGGAGCATCCACTTCAGGTGATCGGCGCCATCAACGCCTACACCGCTCGCATGGCCCAGGCGTCCGGGTTCCGCGCCCTCTACCTTTCCGGTGGTGGAGTCGCCGCCAACTCGCTCGGCATGCCCGATCTCGGCATCAGCACCATGGATGACGTCCTGGTCGACGTGGGCCGCATCACCGAGGTGACCAATCTTCCCCTGCTGGTCGACATCGACACCGGCTGGGGAAGCGCCTTCAATATCGCCCGCACCATCCGCTCCATGCAGCGCGCCGGAGCCGCCGCGGTGCACATGGAAGACCAAGTGGGCGCCAAGCGCTGCGGCCACCGGCCGGGTAAGGAATTGGTTCCGGCCGCGGAGATGGTCGATCGCATCAAGGCTGCCGTGGATGCCCGCACCGACCCGGAATTTGTAATCATGGCGCGCACCGACGCCTTGGCCAGTGAGGGTCTCTCCAGCGCCCTCGAGCGTAGCGTCGCTTACGTCGCAGCCGGCGCGGACATGATCTTTGCCGAAGCCGTCACCGACTTGGCCATGTACACCCGTTTTAAAGAAACGGTGGGCGTGCCTATCCTGGCCAATATCACGGAGTTTGGCCAAACACCCCTCTACACCGCGCAGCAGCTTGGCGATGCCGGGGTCGATATCGTTCTCTATTGCTGCGCCGCCTATCGAGCCATGAATGCCGCGGCCCTTAAGGTGTACCATGCCATTCGGGCTGAGGGTACGCAGCGCAACGTCCTCGACCTGATGCAGACCCGCGCCGAGCTCTACGACTTCCTCGGCTACTACGCCTACGAGCAGAAGCTCGACCATCTCTTCGAGGCGGAGCACCCCCACCAGTTGTCCGGAGACGCCCATGGCCACCACGACTGAACCAACTGCGTTCAAACCGAAAAAATCCGTCGCGCTCTCTGGAACGCCCGCTGGCAACACGGCCCTATGCACCGTTGGCCGCACCGGCAACGATCTGCACTATCGCGGTTACGATATCACCGATCTGGCCGCCCACTGCGAGTTTGAAGAGGTAGCTTACTTGCTGCTGCGGGGCAAGCTGCCGAACGGGATCGAGCTGGCTGCTTACAAGCAGAAATTGACCCGGCTGCGTGGCCTGCCGGCCAGCGTATGTGCCGTTCTGGAGCAGCTGCCTGCATCCACCCACCCCATGGACGTGCTGCGCACCGGCGTCTCAGCCTTGGGCTGCACCCTGCCGGAAAAAGATGACCACAACCCCGCCGGGGCCATTGAGTGCGCCGACACGCTGCTCGCTACGGTCGGCTCGATGCTGCTTTATTGGCATCACTACAGCCGGAACGGCCGCGCAATCGACGTACTTTCCGATTCTGATGAGGACACGCTGGCCGGACACTTTCTCGCCCTGCTCCATGGAGAGCCCCCCAGCAAGGAGTGGGTTCGCGCCATGCAGGTGTCCTTGGTCCTATATGCCGAGCATGAGTTCAACGCCTCCACCTTTACCGCCCGCGTCATCGCCGGCACCGGTTCCGACATTTACTCCTGCATCACGGGCGCAATCGGCGCGTTGCGCGGTCCCAAGCACGGGGGAGCCAACGAAGTAGCTCTCGAGATACAGCAACGCTACGCGTCGCCAGATGAGGCGGAGCGCGACATTCGAGCCCGCTTGGAAAAGAAAGAAGTGGTGATCGGCTTTGGCCACCCGGTATACACCGTGAGCGATCCGCGGAACGCCATCATCAAGCAGGTCGCGCGCGAACTCGCCGAAGCCAGCGGCGACTTTACCATGTACCGCATTGCCGAGCGTTTGGAAACAGTGATGTGGGACGCCAAAAAGATGTTCCCGAACCTGGACTGGTTCAGCGCTGTCTCTTACTACCTCATGGGGATTCCGACAGCAATGTTCACCCCGCTTTTCGTTCTAGCTCGAACCTCCGGCTGGAGTGCCCACATCCTCGAGCAGCGGGCCGACGGCAAAATCATTCGTCCCGCAGCCAACTACACGGGACCAGACGACCTCCCCTTCGTCCCTATAGCCGACCGCCCGTAGCCGGTAGTCCGCGCGAGAATCGGCCTAAAGAACCCTGCTAGGATTAGACCCGTATGTCCACGTACACCGGTGGGGAACGACCGCCCTATGATCAGGTTCTGTCAGACATTGCCGACTACGTCTGCAGTCACACGATCGAAAGCGAACTAGCCTACATCACTGCGCGCAACTGCCTGATCGACACCCTGGGTTGCGGTCTGGAAGCCCTCGAGTATCCCGCCTGCACCAAGCTGCTGGGCCCAATCGTTCCGGGAACCATTGTGCCCAACGGCGCTAAAGTGCCCGGCACGGATTATCAGCTTGACCCGGTCCAAGCCGCATTCAACATCGGCGCCATGATTCGCTGGCTCGATTTCAACGACACCTGGTTGGCCGCCGAGTGGGGCCACCCCTCCGACAACTTGGGCGGGATCCTCGCCGTCGCCGATTGGCTCTCCCGCAACGGTGCCACGCTGACCATGCGCGCGGTGCTGACGGCCATGATTAAGGCCCACGAAATCCAGGGATGTCTAGCACTGGAAAACTCCTTCAACCGAGTCGGACTCGACCATGTCGTCCTGGTAAAAGTCGCCTCGACGGCGGTGGTGGCGCAGATGCTGGGCCTCACCCGGGAGCAGATCCTGGCCGGCCTTTCACTGGCATGGGTCGACGGGCAAAGCCTGCGGACCTATCGCCATGCCCCCAACACCGGCTCGCGTAAGAGCTGGGCCGCCGGTGACGCTACCAGCCGAGCCGTCCGCCTCGCCCTCATGGTGCAGGCTGGGGAGATGGGTTACCCCTCGGTGCTCAGCGCCAAAACTTGGGGATTTTACGATGTCTCGTTTCGCGGCCAGCCGTTCCGCTTCCAGCGCCCCTACGGCTCTTACGTAATGGAGAATGTCCTCTTCAAGATCAGCTATCCAGCCGAGTTTCACGCCCAGACGGCGGTAGAGGCGGCGATGGCCCTGCGCGCCCGCCTGCTTGCCGCCGGCAAGTCGGCGGAGGACATCAGCTCCATTCAGCTCCGCACCCACGAAGCCTGCCTGAGAATCATCGACAAGAAAGGCCCCCTCAACAATCCGGCCGACCGCGACCATTGCGTGCAGTATATGGTGGCCGTTCCCCTGATCTTTGGTCATCTCACCGCCTCCGACTACGAGGACGCCTTCGCCGCCGACCCGCGCATCGATGCTCTTCGCGAAAAAATGCAATGCAGCGAAGATCCTGCCTTTACTGCCGATTACCACGATCCAGAGAAGCGCTCGATCGCTAATTCACTCACGGTCACACTGAGCGACGGCAGCACTTTTGCAGAGACCGTCGAGTACCCGCTGGGTCATCGCCGGCGCAGGAGCGAAGGCATACCGCTGCTCGAAGACAAGTTCCGCCACAACTTGGCGCGTCGCTTTTCTCCACCGCAGCAGCAAGCCATCCTGAAAGTCTCACTGGACCAGCAGGCTCTGGAAACCATGCCGGTGCAACAGTACGTAGATTTATACGTACCCCGATCAGCCTAGAAGTCTGGGATCGAAGGAAAAAGGCATAACCCGATGCTGCCGGACCATCCTCGTCGTGTCCGAATGCGCAGGATTCAACAAAACGTTGTCCTCATGAGGAACAAGTACTGAAGGAACCTGCATGCAAGCGAACTTTCCTTCCGCGATGAAACGGTCGCCGATTTTCTTGAGCGTATCCGGTGCAGGGTAGCCTCGCCAGTCGCTGGGAAGCGTTGGGGCAGGGGCCATAGCAACTTCGTTAGGAATTTCGAGCGTCGCGATGACAAGGTCATCTGGTATGAGCGCCCGATCGATGTGCGCGAGGTACTCGAGTATCGCGAGCGAGCGATGGGTGGCTGCGTAGCAAACCCGGGTGCCGTCACTCGACCACCGCCCCCCGAATAGAAAGGACCCCTGTCCGTCGAAGGGATTCGCGCCGGCGAACTTCCGGCGTGTAAGCCGGTAAACCTGCACCTAACTGACGCTGCCGTACGCGATCCGGCCTAGCACCTGCTCCACACGTCGCGCGCCGATCGCGGTCTCCAGGGCGCGGAGAGGCGTTTCATTGCCCAGAACCTGGTTCGGCTGTCTAAGCCAGCGTTGCGCCTTCTCACGATTACCGATCGCTTCCTCCGCCAGAGTCAAAATTGACACCAAACGGTAAACCCGATCGGAATCCGCGAGTGCCATACGGTTGCGGCGTTCCAGCATCCGCATCAGGGTACTCTTGGGGATCGAAAGGCTGCCCGCCAACTCCATGACCGTAAAGCCCCAGTTCTCGCGAACGTTTCCCAGAACGGAAACAGGAAGACCCTGGCGCAGAAGTTTCTCCATGTCGCCCTCAGCGCGAATCTCCACCCCCGTCGACTTCTGGCCGCCCAACTGTTCGAAGACCTGGATCACTGTTGCCTGCATTTACCTCACCCTCATGACAATTCAAATGATACCACACCTAGTCTCATTTGACATCATAGCACCCCTAGTTGCATGCGCCGTGCAGGATGAGGCATCGTGGATGGAACAGATATGCAAAGAATGAGAGCTTTAAAGCCGCTGGTCAATCTGCTGCTGCTCGTATGGTTGAGCTTACCCCTTCATGCGCAAGCCCCGGTGCACTATAACCCAACCTTAGAGTCGCTAAACCGGCACCCCCTGCCGCAATGGTACGCAGACGCCAAATTGGGCATATTCGTCCACTGGGGTTTGTACTCGGTCCCCGGATGGGCTCCCTTGTCTCATCCGGAACACGACTTCCGCAACGTCGACTACATCAAGAACAACCCCTACGCCGAGTGGTACTACAACGTGATGCGCATCGATGGTTCGCCCACCCAGGCCTATCATCGCCAGCACTATGGAGCCGGCTACAGCTACTACAATTTTGCCCCGGTTTTCAACCAGGAAATCATGAAGTGGAAGCCCGACCAATGGGCCTCCATCTTTCACGATGCCGGCGCCAGGTACGTGGTGCTTACCACCAAGCACCACGATGGATTTACCTTGTGGCCCAGCTCTACGCCCAACCCGGTGTTACCCAAAGACCGGCAGCATGCCTCACGGGATATTGTGGGCGAGCTTGCCGGCGCAGTGCGCAAGCAGGGTATGCGCATGGGCCTCTACTATTCCGGTGGCTATGACTGGACGTTCGTTCCTGGTCCCATCCGTGTCCCCGCGGACTACCAATCGGTGAAGCCGCAAAGCGAGGCCTACGGCAAGTATGCCGATGCGCATATTCGCGAGCTCATCGCGCGCTATCATCCGGCGGTTTTGTGGAACGACATCGATTGGCCAAAGTCGGGCGACGCGCTGGGTATCATGGCCGACTACTACAACACCGTGCCTGACGGAGTAATCGACGACCGTTTCGGCGTCAAGCACTCCGATTTCACCTCACCGGAATACAAGAAAATCGATGAGATTCAGCCCACCAAGTGGGAGGAGTGCCGCGGGCTGGGGCGTTCCTTTGGCTACAATCGCGCTGAGGGCGAGGCAGAAACCATTGCTCCGGACGCATTGATATATCTGCTGGTCGACATTGTGAGCAAGAACGGTAACCTGCTCTTGGACGTCGGCCCGGAGGCGGATGGAACCATTCCGCCGATACAAATGGACCGCCTGCGCGCTCTGGGCGCCTGGCTGCACCAGAATGGAGAAGCCATCTACGGCACGCAACCGTGGACGCGAGCCACAGGCGAGAGCGCGGATGGCGTCGGCGTCCGGTTCACGCGTAAGGATGGATACCTCTATGCCATCTTGCTGGGTAAGCCCAAGCAGCCTGAAGTGACTCTCCTTAACGTGAAGGCTAGCCCGGGAACGTCACTCCACATGCTCGGGTACGCTCAACCCTTGCAGTGGAGCAAGGATGGAGAAAACCTAAAGATCAAGTTGCCGCAATCTCTACCTGGGCAGTACGCGTATGTCCTCAGGTTGCAAGCGGAAAGGTAAGTCGGTTTGGTCTAAAGCGACTGGGCGGGCGAAACCCTTCAAAACTTCTGAGGGCTGCCTTTCGGTAAAGTAATAAGGCGAACAAATTAGACCAAGGATGTGGTGCAAATAATGCCTGTTTCCATAAGCGGCCAAGTGGCCCTGATTATTGGTGCTTCCAGCGGCATAGGCCGTGCAGCGGCGATACTCTTCGCGCGGGAAGGATGCAAGGTCGTCGCCGCGGCCCGGCGCGAAGACCGCTTGCAATCCCTAAAGGCGGAACTCGCGCAAGAACAACATGACATCACGATTCGACGTGCGGACGCTTCGAATACCGAAGAAATGCGGGACCTCGCCCAAGCCACGCTCGACCAATTTGGAAGAATTGACATCCTGGTTGTCACCAGTGGAATCAACACACCTGACCGGTCGATGCAACGTCTCACCCCGGAAATTTGGAACTCGCTGATCGATGTCAATCTCAACGGGGTCTTCTACGCCACGCACGAAGTTCTCCCGTCCATGCGCAAGGCTGGTTCAGGCCACCTGATTTACGTCTCCTCTGTCAGCGGGCTGATTCCCGATGTATCGGGCGCCGCCTATCAAGCGTCCAAGCGCGGCGTCCTCGGCTTGGCTCACGCGATTCGCATGGAAGAAAAACAAAACGGCATCCGCACATCAGTGGTCTGCCCCGGTCTGGTCAATACGGAGTTGTTGGAAAAAAGGCCGGTCAAGCCATCACCTGAGGTTTTGGCACAAGCGTTGCTGCCGGAAGACGTTGCTGAAACAATTTTGCATATCGCAAAATTGCCGCAACGGGCATCCATACCCGAGCTGCTCCTCATGCCGTCCGTGCAGTAGCTTGACAGGCCAAATCTACTGCCCTAACGAATCCGCGTGAGCCTCCTCCGGATATTGATCCTGGCGGATGATCTAACCGGCGCGGCTGACTGCGCGGTCGCATTCACCCAAGCCGGTCTGCACTCCATCGTCGCGCTCGGGGATGTAGCGGAAAATCCCCGAGCCGAAGTTTTATCCATCGATGCCGACACCCGCGGCCTGGGCGAAGAGCAAGCCGTAGACACGGTCCGTAGGCTGGTCCGCAAATACGCTCATCATCCCGATCTGCTTCTCTTCAAAAAGATCGACTCAACTTTGCGCGGTCATGTTGCTGCCGAACTCGCGGCCGTGCTCGATGCTTGTCGGGGCCTGCATCCCGGCTCCGAACGCCCCGTCGCTGTGCTGGCGCCGGCATTTCCTTCCAGCGGGAGGACCACCTTGAACGGCGTTCAGATGGTGCACGGAACCCCGCTTCACGAGCATGAGATTTGGCGGTTGCAAGGCTGGGCGCATCGGCCATATCTCCCCTATATGTTGGAGAAGGCGGGTCTCACCAGCACTTTGCTGTCCCTCAATACCATCCGCTCTTCCGAATTGTTGAATGCGATGCGGGCGAATCACGCAGATGTTCTCGTGTGCGATGCGGAAACGGATGCCGATCTGGAAGCGATTGCCCGCGCATCGAGGGAGTTGAAACAGAAAACCATCTGGGTGGGATCCGCAGGATTGGCTCATCATCTGCCCCACACGGCGCTGCCGCCCATAAAAAGCGAACGGACGCCGCTATCCGGCCCGCTGCTCTTCGTGATCGGAAGCTTGTCGCGCAAGTCTCACGAGCAGATACAGATTCTCACTTCTTCCTCGGCAACGCTGCGCCTTTCGGTTCCACCGGATATCCTGCTAGCAGGGCAGGACTCTCCCCAGTGGCAAGAGTATGAACAGCAATTGGCAGAGGCGATCGCTATGGGGCGCGATGTTCTGCTCGGACCTGGCGCCGAGAGCCAGGTGGATATCGCAGACCGGTCGCGGCTCTCGGCCTCGCTGGCGCGGATGACCGCTTCTGTCAGCATCAGAGTAGGCGGCCTGATTACCGCCGGCGGAGAGACAGCGCGCATGGTGCTGCAAAGTTGGGGAGTGACGGCGCTGCGGCTGGTGGGAGAGCTGGAGAGGGGTGTGCCAATTTCAACGACCGAAGATTGGAGCCGGAAACTTCCTGTCATCACCAAAGCGGGCGATTTCGGGAGGCCGGAAACGCTGCTCCATTGCGCCCAATTCCTCCGCAAAACGAAAGAGACGTGATTATGACTGAATCTCTGCCCATCATCGCCATAACGATGGGAGACGCAGCCGGCGTCGGCCCGGAAGTGATCATGAAGAGCCTCGCGCACCCCAAGGTCTATGAACAGTGCCGTCCTCTGGTAGTTGGCGATGCGGAGCGTCTGCGGGAGGCAGGGCGCATCGTTGGCAGCCGTCTTGCGGTGCGCAGTCTCGCCCCAGGGGAGATAGGCCTGGCGGCCTACAAGACCGATACCGTGGATTGTATCGACCTGAAACTCATTCCTAAAGATCTGCCCTGGGGAAAGCTTTCCCGTGAGGCGGGAGAGGGAGCTTTCCGGTTCGTGGAAGAGGCTTGCAAGCTCGCGGTGAGTGGCAAGGTGGGAGCCATTTGCACTGCACCGTTGAACAAGGAGGCATTACAATCCGCAGGGCATCACTACCCCGGGCACACAGAAATACTTGCGGCGCTGACTGGGACCGGCGAAGTGTCGATGATGTTGAGCACCCCCAAACTCAAGGTGACCCATGTCACGACCCATATCGGACTGATCGACGCGATTGCCAGGATTGAGCCCGCACTGGTGGAGCGCACCATTGCGCGCGCGCATGCCGTGCTTGAAAAAGCGGGCAATGCAAATCCTAAGATCGGCGTCTGCGGGATTAATCCTCACGCTGGAGAGAATGGCCTGTTCGGTCATGGTGAGGAAGAAGAGAAGATTGCCCCGGCGATTGCTGCCTGCCGCCGCAGAGGCTGGAATGTCATCGGTCCGCTACCCGCGGATACTCTATTCTTCCTAGCCCAGCGCGGAGACTTCGACATGGTGATTGCCATGTACCACGATCAGGGGCACGGGCCTGTCAAGGTGCTCGGCTTGGAATCCGGCGTGAATATCACCATAGGGCTTCCCGTGGTGAGAACGTCGGTAGACCACGGCACAGCGTTCGATATTGCGGGCACGGGCAAAGCGGACGAACGAAGCATGCTGGAAGCGCTGCGGCAGGCCGCCGATCTCGCGCCCAAGCCTTCAAGCCTCCCGGCTAGTCCGGCCATATCCAACTAAACTGAAAGTCCGCGCTGTCCCGTCGATCCCACTAACAAATGCCCGATGGAACCCACCACCCTCGCCTTGTCATCCCGAGAGGTTGTGACTTAATTCGGTTTGCAGCCGGCTGCCCTCTCAATCCCACTAACAGCCTTCAAACGAAGCGCCACCCTCAACTTGTCATCCCGAGCGCAGTCGAGGGATCTCCAGAGCAACGGACCCCCCCGGGGAAACGGAAGGCGATTGATCTATCAAACGCCTATGAGCCCATCCCCGCCAACACCCCGCGCATGTACGCGAAGCTGGCAATGACCCCCGGCATAGGGTCATCCCCATGAACCTCGTATTCCAGATCCACAAACCCGTCATATTTCATCGCAATCAGGGTCTGGAATATCTTCCGCATCGGCATCTTGCCTTCGCCGACCGCAACCTGGCTTTCCTTCGATTGGAAATCAGTCAGGTCCTTGGTGTGCATGTTAAACAGGCGCGGACCCACTTGCTTAATCGCCTCGACCACATCGGTACCGGCGCGGGCCGTGTGCCCAATATCGATGCAGCACCCCATGCGCGGATCCATATCCTTGACCGCCTTCAGAACATCGAGCGGGGAGTGCCATATCTTGTCCTCGGGCCCGTGGTTATGAATGGCGAAACGGATATCGTATTCCTTGACAAACTTCTCAATGCGCGGAAGCGTAGCCGGCGTAGGATCCCCGGCAACAATCACCTTGATGCCGGCGCGCTTGCAATACTCGAACTTACTGCGGATGTCGTCGTCCTCATCTTTAGGGAAATAGATCGCCCCCGCAGCGTGAAGCTGAATGCCGGCGGCATCGTAGTCTTTTACCGCGATCGCTTCCCCGGCTGGATCCATGGGCAGATGATCTTTGACGTCCTTGACATTCAGCGCAAACACATTGAGCTGCTTCATGTAGCCGATCAACTGCGCGCGGTCAAAATTGCGAAAGGTATAGCTGCACAGGCCTAAGCGGACCGGAGACGATGTCCCCCCGTCCGCAAACCCGGCTACCGGCAAAGCGTTGGAAGTAGCGCAAGCAGCCGCGGCCAGCGCACTGGAACGAACGAAATTGCGTCGGGATAGTCTCATCTAGATATGCGGCGCCCAGCCCTTTTCATACTCACGTCCCCAACCCTTCATGGCCTCCGCATCGCCCACGATCTTCCCATCCTTGGTATCCAGCTTCAACTCGCGGTTCACTTCCCAAGCAATGTTCGAAAGCTGCAAGATCGTTACCGACACGTTCCCTTCCGCAATCGGAGCATTGAGTTTGTCCCCCTTGCAGATCGCCCCGATAAAGTTGGCGAAATGCGCATCGGTCATGCTATCCGCGCCCCGCAGATCGGAAGATGAGGTCGTTTTTCCGGTCTTGAACTCGCTGGTCTTCTTGCCGTTCAGATCATAGATCTCGTAACCGTCACGGTCCACCACCACCGTGCCCGTCGTTCCCATGATCGCAGCCCCGCGGTCCCGACCGTAGAACTTCATCCCCTGGCAGCTTTTGCCTTCCCAGGAAATCATCTTGTCCTCGTATTCGAAGCTGGTCACTAGTGTGTCGTAAAACTGCCAGTCGTCCTTGAACTGGTATCTGCCTCCGCTCGCAGTCACCCGCTGCGGGTAATGGACGTCGAGCGCCCAGCGGCATACGTCCACTTCATGCGTTCCGTTATTCAGCGTTTCCCCGGTTCCATAAGCTCTGAACCAGTGCCAGTTATAAGGCTGAATGTTATCGGTGTAGGGCTTGCGAGGCACGGGGCCTTGCCACAGGTCCCAATCAAGTTGAGCAGGCACCGGAGCCGGCTTACCGTAACCGATCGATTTCCGGGTATTCGAATACCACGCCTTGGCGTAGTAGGCGCGGCCAATCAGGCCCTCATGAATCTTGCCAATAATCTCAATGCTGTGGGGTGACGAGCGCTGTTGGTTGCCCATTTGCACCACCTTGCCGTATTTCTTTTGCGCCTCGACCAGCAGCGCGCCCTCGGCGGGATTGTGGCTACAGGGCTTCTCCACATACACATGCTTTCCCGCTTGCAATCCGCTGATGGCCATCGGCGTGTGCCAGAAGTCGGGAGTCGCGATGCTGATCGCATCCACATCCTTCTTCTCCAGAATCTTGCGGAAGTCCTTGTCGGTGGCAGGCGCAGTTCCCATGGCCTGAGTGGCCTCGCCCGCGAATTTCGCCATGGTGTTGCTATCGACATCGCACACATAAGCAATGGAGGCGGTTTCCTTGTTCGCCTGCAGCGCCGACAAGTGTGCATGACCGCGCCCGTTGAGTCCGATCACGGCAAAGTTAACCCGATCATTGGCGCCGAGAATACGGCCATAGCTCTTGGCATTGATAGCAAGCCCCGCGGCTCCTACTGCCAGTGTGTCGATGAACTCACGTCGATTGATCATGGTTAGCCCCCACTAGAGCAGCCGAAGCAGCCCAAATCTTTGTCACGAACACTATACAGCAGAATCGGAAGTAACCTGATATCAATAAGTTACTGGAGGGGGGCAGGAGATCGTTGACAGCCCTTAACACCCGGGACTAGCGTGGATTGTTTAAGCGGCCGTTTGCACGGGAGACAATCCTTTTTGATCGCGAAGATATTGCCGGTCATGTTCACAGCTGTGGCCCTCTTGGCCGCAACGACGGGCTGCACCAGCCGGCATGCCAGATCCTCCCAGACACGGGAACATCTCGATTTCAACCAGGATGTCCAGCCAATACTAGCTGCCAACTGCTTCAGTTGTCATGGACCCGATCCGGAAATGCGCAAAGCGAATCTGCGGCTTGACTTGGAAGAGTCCGCCTTCCGCAAGCGCCCGGGCAAGCCGGATGCCATCGTTCCTGGCCACCCGGATTCGAGCGAATTGATCCGGCGGATTGAATCTCACGATCCGCACTACCTGATGCCACGGTCGGCGCAGGACGATGCCAAGCCAATGAAGGCTGAGGACATCGCGGTTCTTAAGCAATGGGTAGCCGAGGGAGCTCACTACCGGCCACACTGGGCTTTTGAAAAACCGGCGCGGCCCCCGGTCCCTGCATTACAGCCCGTAGGATGGGTGAAAACGCCGGTAGACGCGTTCATCCTGCGACGCCTCGAGAAGGATGGGATGCACCCCTCTCCCGAGGCCGACAAACGAACCCTGATTCGCCGGGTAACCCTCGACCTGACCGGTCTGCTGCCCATGCCCGCAGAGGTCGATGATTTCGTTCGCGACTCTTCACCCCAGGCTTATGAGCATCTCGTAGATCGACTTCTGGCCAGTCCGTCCTATGGCGAGCAACGGGCCCGTTATTGGCTCGACTACGCTCGCTACGCCGATACCTACGGCCTGCACTATGACAACAACCGCCACATCTGGGCCTACCGCGACTATCTGATCAAAGCCTTCAACACCAACAAACCATTCGACCAGTTTGCCCGCGAGCAAATCGCCGGCGATCTACTACCGCCGAGCAATCTTGACCAGATCATCGCCAGCGGATACGTCCGCTCCGGCGTCAGCAGCAATGAGGGTGGAACCATCCCGGAAGAGCTCCGGGTCAACATTGCGCGCGAGCGGACGGAAGCCTACGGTGCCGCATTCCTGGGCCTGACCGTAGGCTGCGCCGTCTGCCATGACCACAAATATGATCCAACGACCCAGAAGGACTTCTACCAGCTAAGCGCCTTCTTCAACAACATCGATGAGCAGCCCTTCAACTTCGATAAGCCGGATTGGGCGCCGGTGGTGCGCATTCCCAAGCCTCAGAACATCGACGCCTACAACCACGTGTTGGCCAACCGGGCAGAACTGCAGCGGCACTTGGAAGCTGAGCGATTGCAGGACCGGCAGCTCATCGGGCAATGGCTCGCGTCGAAGCAGAATCCTGCGCAATCTGTGTCAACCGATCAGCTCCAACTGCGCCTCCGCCTCGACGAAGGCGGCGGCGCAGTCCTCAAGAACAGCGCGCCCCACGCCAACCCAAGCAGCTTTCCTATTGGAAAGTTCCAACCGCAGTGGGGAGAAACCACCTGGCTCTGGCCGGATTTTCGCATGGACACCAGCACGCGAGTTGAGCTGGGACAGATCGGCGACTTTGAGTGGAACCAGCCTTTCTCCAGCGGCGGTTGGTTCATGCTGCGCTCGGCGCCAAATTTCACCTCCTCGAAAGTGTCCGGCACGTTGATCTCGAAGATGGATTCGACCCAGCATGATCGCGGTTGGGCTCTGGAAACCCAGAACGGCCTCCTCACCGTCGAGCTTGCTGACCCGACGCCGATGCGAGGTATCAGTGTCTCGACCGTGACACCCTTGCCCACGGATGGCAAATGGGACCACGTGTTCTTTACCTACGACGGATCGGGCAAGGCTGCGGGGGTAAAGATTTATGTCAACGGATCGGAGGCGGCTACCAAGACCATCTCCGATACATTTGGCGGCAACAGCATGCGTACTTCCGCTCCGCTGCAGCTGGGGCGAAAATCGCCGGATGCGCAGCCGGCCCGCGACACGCGCTATCAAGACATTCGTCTTTATGGCCGAATTTTGACCGCGGAGGAAGTGAAGAGGCTTCCATTTGAAGACTACGTGGCGGAAATCACCGGCACCCCTGCGAGCCACTGGGACCGGGATCAATGGCAAGCGGTCAGCGACTTCTATTTCAACAACCGCGATGAGTCGGCGATAGCCATCCACGGCCAGATCCAGGGGATGAATGCCGAACTCGACAAGCTGTCCAAGGACGGCGATGTTTCGCTCGTGTCGGAAGAGCGGCCGGCCGTAGCCTATGCGGATGTTCTAAACCGCGGCATCTACACCGCCCGCAAGGAGCGAGTGGAAGCCAACACGCCGCACTTCCTTCCGCCCTTGCCCGCCGGCCGGCCGCACAATCGCCTGGCGCTAGCGGACTGGACGGTGAGCCCGGAAAATCCTTTAACCGCGCGCGTCACCGTCAATCGCATGTGGAATGAGCTGTTTGGCGCCGGACTGGTAGAAACCACAGAAGACTTCGGCATCATGGGCCAACGTCCCTCGCACCCGGAACTTCTCGACTGGCTGGCGGTCGAATTTCGCGAGAGCGGTTGGGACATGAAGCACATGTACAAGCTCATGGTCATGTCGGCGGCGTATCGTCAAAGCGCCAAGGCAACCCCTGATCAACTCGCTCGAGATCCCAAGAACCTGCTGCTGGCGCACGGCCCGCGCTTCCGCATGGATGCCGAGATGCTGCGGGATATCGCACTCCAATCCAGCGGCTTATTGGTAAACAAAATCGGAGGCCCCAGCGTCAAGACCTATCAACCCGGAAACGTGTGGGAGTCGGTCGGTTATCCCAAGAGCGATACCACCATTTATACCCAGGATCATGGGGAGGCGCTCTATCGGCGCAGCCTTTACACCTATTGGAAGCGGATGGCGATGCCGCCGGATATGGACTCCTTTGACGCTCCAACACGAGACACGGCGTGCACCCGCCGCCAAAGAACCGATACTCCGCTGCAGGCATTGGTGACCATGAATGATCCACAATGGGTGGAAGCCTCACGCGCGCTCGCCGAACGGCTGATAAAGCAAGCAGGAAAGCAGCCCGAGCAGCGGATCCACTACTTGAGCGATTTATTACTGTCCCATGACCCCACCCCGCAAATGGCGTCAGTGCTCGAGCAGTCGTTCGATCAGATGAAAGCACACTACGCCGCCGATCCTGCCGCCGCCCGCGAGCTGATCGCGGTTGGGGAGAAGCCACGCGACCCGGCGATTCCACCCCCCGAACTCGCTGCGTGGACCATGGTCGTCAGCGAAGTATTTAACCTCGATGAGACGTTAAACAAGTAAGGAGATACGCCGTGAAGCAACATCCGCTTTGCACCGATCCAGATCATGGCCCCACGATCATGGATCTTCCCATCGCGCAGGGTATCAAGGCGGAGTGGGCCGAACTCCAAACGCGCCGGCATTTTCTGGGGCGAGCAGGGAAGGTGCTGGGCTGGGCGGCGTTGGCTAGCCTTGGCGGAGACCGCATGCTTACCGGCGATGCGCACGCGGCCAACGTAGTGCCAAAGCCGGAGGAACTGAGACTGCCTCATTTCGCCCCCAAGGCAAAGCGAGCCATCTACCTGTTTATGTCGGGTGGGCCCCCGCAGATGGACCTGCTGGACTACAAACCGAACCTTGCCCAACTCTACGACAAAGACATTCCTGACTCGGTGCGCGGGGCACAGGCGCTCACTGGTATGACAGCCGGCCAAGCGCGCTTTCCCATTGCGCCTTCCCACTGGGCATTCAAGCAGTACGGCCAAGCGGGTGCTTGGGTCAGTGACCTGCTGCCCTACACAGCGCGCATGGTCGACGACCTTACCATCATCAAATCAACCAACACCGACGCCATCAATCACGAACCGGCGATCATGCTGTTGAATACGGGAAACATGAATGCCGGCAAGCCCTGCCTCGGAGCTTGGCTTTCCTACGGCCTCGGCAGCATGAATGACAACCTGCCCACGTTTATGGTGCTGCTCAGCAAGCTGAATCCGAAAGAAAATAATCAGCCCGTTTCCTCGCGCCTATGGAGCAGTGGCTATCTCTCCTCGGAATACGCCGGAGTAGGCCTTCGTTCCTCCGGCGACCCAGTTCTCTACCTCACCGACCCCAAAGGCGTGGATCGCGATGTGCGCCGCAAGATGCTCGACGCTGTCAATGAGATCAACCGGCAAACCTACCAGGAACTGGGCGACCCCGAAACCAACTCGCGCATTTCTCAGTATGAGATGGCTTACCGCATGCAATCCTCGGTGCCCGAACTCACCGATATGAGCCGCGAGCCCCAATCCACTTGGGATCTTTACGGACCTGACGCCAAAGAACCGGGAACCTATGCCTACAATTGTCTTATGGCGAGGCGGATGGCGGAGCGGGGAGTGCGCTTTACTCAGGTGTACAAGCGGGGCTGGGATGTCCACGCCGACGTCACCGGGATGCTGCCGGTGCTATGCCAGGAAACCGACCGCGCCACCTACGCGCTGGTCACGGACCTGAAGCAGCGTGGACTGCTCGACGACACGCTCGTCATCTGGGGCGGGGAATTCGGGCGTACCGTCTACAGCCAGGGTGGCCTCTCCCCCCAAAACTACGGCCGTGACCATCATCCTCGCTGCTTCACCACTTGGATGGCAGGCGGGGGCGTGCGGCCGGGCATTACTCACGGCGAGACCGATGACTACAGCTACAACGTGGTGAAAGATCCTGTGCCGGTGCGCGACTTCAACGCCACCGTCCTGCATTGCCTGGGCATCGACCACAACAAACTCACCTACAAGTTTCAAGGATTGGATCAAAAATTGACCGGGACCACACCAGCAAGCGTGGTCACCGGACTCCTCGCATAATGGGCCGGCTCAAACAACAGGGGGTGGCTCCTATCTCGCGCTCTTTGCGCGGGGTGGGTAGGATGTCCATCGTTGCATCGCTGCTGGTGAGTCTGATGTTGCTTCTGCTGCCTTTCCTCTTCAAGCTGGATGGGAAGCCACACGCCGACTGGCAGCAGTTCCTGGGCCGATTCCACCCTACGGTGGTGCACCTGCCCATTGGATTGATTCTGCTGGTCCCTGTATTCGAACTGCTGGGCAGGTCCCGGCCCGCTTTGCTGGAAGCGGCCTCGGTCGTCCTCTCGTTAAGCGTACTAAGCTGCCTGCTGGCATTGACCCTGGGATATCTGCTCGCCTACGGAAGCGGCGATGCGGGCGGTGGCGTGGCGCGCCACATGTGGGGAGGCATTGCCCTTACCATCGGGGTTGGTCTCTGTCTCCTGGTTCGTGGCGCGTCCGGAGAAATACGTGGCATCTATCCCTACCTGCTCGCCTGCGTGCTGGTCCTGCTGGTCTGGACAGCTCACCAGGGCGGCTCGCTCACCCACGGCGACAAATATCTGACCGAATATCTCCCGGGACCGCTGAAGCATTTCAGCATAGGCCGGCCCAAGACCCCTGAATTTCCAGATTCGTTTTATGCCCGCCACCTCTATCCCGTCTTCGATGCCAAGTGCGTTAGCTGTCATGGGCCGAGCAAGGTAAAAGGGTCACTGCGCCTCGACACCTACGACCGCTTGATGCGAGGCGGGGAAGATGGTGCGATCGTCATCCCCGGAAATCCTGACCGCAGCACTTTGTTCAAGCGCATCACGCTGCCCAAGGACGACAAGAAGTTCATGCCATCCGAAGGCAAGCCACCCCTCAACCCGGAGGAGATCGCCTGGATCAAAGCATGGATCCAGCAAGGAGCCTCTCCCGAGATGAAAACCCTGGCCGGTATCAACCTGCCCGAGCCTTACCATGAGGAGCCTGTGCCGCAAGTGGGAGACTATAGCGGCAAGATGGGCGAGATCGCCCAGGCAGCGAAGGCGGCTGGAGTTACACTTGTGCCGGTATCCAGAAACCTGGGCGACGGTCTCATCTTGAACACGGTCGATGCTGGAGCAAAGTTTGGCGATGCTCAACTGGCAAGCTTGGCGCCTTTTGCGCCCTACATTGTCGAGGCAGAAATGGCTCGTACTTCAGTCACCGACAGCTGTCTCGACACACTCGCGAAGTTCAGTCATCTGCGGGCGCTCCACCTGGAAGGAACGGCCATCACAGGAACGGGACTAGCGAAGCTCGCGCAACTGCCGCAGTTGACTTACCTCAACCTGAGTGGAACCCAGGTGACGCAGGCAGCGGTTGCTCCGTTGAGTAGCATGAAGAATTTGCGTCACGTTTATCTCTACAACACACCGGCTCAGCCTGCGGCGAGGTGAGAACATGAACCGTCGTGAATTTTGTGCTATGACCGGAGTCGCGGCCATGGGGGCGTTGTTCGCCCCTGCAGATAGCAGATCGGAGGAGCTTTCCTTGGATTCATCATCCCTACAGACCGGCAACGGCGAATGGACCTATCACGTGGTTGCGAACTGGGGCCAACTGCCGCCCGGAACCGCGTTTGGCGGCACTCATGGTGGCATTGCCACCGACCAGGCCGGGCATCTCTACGTCAGCACCCAGAGCGAGACCGGCGTGCTGGTCTACGACCGCGACGGAAAGCTGTTGAAAACCATAGCCGGCCAATACCCGGAAGTGCATTCCCTGGTTTACGCGAAGGAAAACGAGGACGAGTACTTCTACGCAACGGTCCAGAAAGGAACGCCGAAGGAGAACTGGCTCTTTCTCAAAATGAAGCCCGATGGAACCGTAGTGCAAAAGATTACGGCTCCCGGCGAAGCAGGCTTTCATGCGCCGAATGAATGGCGTTTAACGGCAGCCGTGCCGGGGCCCGACGGCTCCATCTTTATTGCCAATGGATACGGCGATTCGCGCATCTTCAAGTTCGATAAGGCCGGAAACTACAAGGCGGCCTATTCGGGCAAGGGGAGCGCCGACGGTCTGTGCAATTGCAGTCATGGTCTGGCGGTGGACACGCGCTACGATCAGCCCCTGTTATTGGTGTGTGACCGTGAAAACCGCCGTCTTAGCCACTACGATTTCGACGGCAAATTTGTGGGCAACGTCACTTTTCACATGCGGCGCCCGTGCCAGGTAAGCTTTTGGGGTGACTACGCCGTGGTCTCCGAGTTGGAAGGCCGCGTAACAGTTCTGGACAAAGACAATGTCCCGGTAGCCTTTCTAGGGGACAATCCGCGCAAGGACCAGTGGGCCAACTACAAACTCCATCCGGTTGACGTCGCTCCAGCGACCTTCAGCGCGGCCCACGGCTGTTACATCGATCACGAAGCCAACATATACGTCTCCGACTGGAACCAGTCCGGACGCGTGACCAAGCTAGTCAGAGTTAAATCCTGACGCCGCTCAAAACGCCTTGAAAAGGCTGGGCTTTAGAGTTCGCGCGGGCACTGAAACTCGAGGACCAAACGAAACCTGACGGGTGCCCCATGTTCGCGCCAGCGTACGTGGGCCGAAAAAGACGGGCAAAGCCCTGGGCAAAGCCCTTCCATTGTTTTTGTTCCTTGAGTGAAAGCTTTCGAAGAATTCATAATCGGCCCACGTACGCTGGTGCGAACATGGGGCACCCATCAGGTTTTGTTTGGTCCTCGGGCTTCAGTTCCCGCGCGGACTCTTTAGCCCGCACGTTTAAGTCACGAAGGGTAAGCCCCGCCACGGCCAGAGCTACAACTACCGCAGCCTGTCAATGCCATACGTAAACTCCGCAATATAAAGGGCTTTAGCCCCTGATAAACGCTTTTCCGCAAAGCAAATACGCCCCTCGGCCAACACAAGACCCACGATCGGGAGTCTAATGAATATGCTTCCCCGTTTCGCCTCAGCGCCAGAGGACGATTACCATAATCAAGAGGAATTCTTATTGAATCTACGCGGGAAGGACAACACGCAATGACTCTTCGGCCGAGCGACATGCTGAGGATTCAAACAGCAATCGACGAGTACGAGAGAAAATTTCCCCGCCGCCCTGCACCCTCGGCGAAGACGGCCCTCACGTGGCGTCTAGGTAAGCGTCAAGCCAATCAAATACTGGGAGAGAATGATCCCCCGGTCGCGGCCAATCCCTCATCGAAAGCAGAAGATACGCTTGTCGCCGATCAGGAATGCAACCGTCTCGTCTGGGCTTGGCAGCAGTTTTGGCTCTATCTACAAACCTGGGATCTCGCGGAAGACACTTCCGCCGGCGCCACTGTCCTCTGGGTCAGAAGAGTGCTGTTAGTCGGCTGGTGGGGTGCGGTTGCGGTAGCGGTGGTTTCCGTCTTTTTCTTCGGAGCCCTCGTCGGCGGATTCAAATGAGCATCAAGCGAGGTTTGTGGCAAGCGGGTTGCGGCCTTGCTCTCGCCACCACCCTCCTCGGTGCCCTCTACGCACAGCGTCCCTTTCGCGACTACCCCTCGGTGGAATACGGCGGATCCGGATCTCTCCCTCTCCCCAATGACTGGCAGCGCAAGGCGGAGTGGACCTTCGCCCGCCTGATGTATCCTCCTGGCCCCCTCGACGGTTACCGCGGCAGATTCGATGGCGATTGGCGCCAAGGGCTCTCGCTCTGGACCCAGGACTACCCACGCGCCGATCGCGCGCTCTCGCAGGCCATGCGCCGCCTGACCCGGATTGATGCCCGGTCAGTGGAAGAGGCGGTGAACCTGGATGACGGGGATGAAGTCTACAACTGGCCCTGGCTTTACGCGGTGCAGGTAGGCGAATGGGGCCTGACCGAAGCCGAGGCGAAGAAGATGCGCGATTATCTGCTCCGTGGAGGCTTCTTCATGGCCGACGATTTCCATGGACACGAAGAGCAAGCCTATTTCGAAATGACCATGAAGATGGTCTTCCCTGAGCGAACGATCATAGATATCCCCAACGACGATCCCATCTTTCACACCGTATTCGATATCAACGATCGATACCGCATCACCGGAGCGGAACATCTGGACACGGGATACAAGAAGGACGGCAAGGTCGCGCGCTTTGAGGGAATTTATGACGACAAAGGCCGCGTTATGGTAGCCATCTCGCTGAATTCAGACATCGGCGATTCCTGGGAGTGGTCAGACACCGAGCGTTATCCATTGAAGTTTTCCGACCTGGGAATGCGCCTGGGTGTGAACTACGTGGTATACGCGATGACCCACTGAGCATTTCACTTTTGGTGCGTGGAACTGAAAACGCCCTGCACGGACCCAGTAACTCGCTAGCAGTATTACTTACTTGTGGTTACTACAATCTGCCCGTCTGTTACGCAAGAACTATGGCCTATTTCTCAAAACCCGCTATTCTCATCAACAAGCGGCGATTCTCCAAGGTACATCTCATCGATTCTTTCGGGGGAGGGATTCGATGAGGGAACGAAGAGAGTCGCCGTTCTTACTTTGGTAACCGTTATCTCTGACTCAGCTCTCCTTGGGCCACTCGCTGGTTGAATTCCGCCGACCGGTTCCTGGGCACACTCAGCGACTGCCACCCGCTCCCTGCAAAATGTTTCGCCAGCAAAACGATCTGTCCCACGTGCATCCCGTAGTGAGCCACTTGGCGATTGATTGCCTGCATCACCGAGTGGGCTTCCCCGCGGATCGTGATGGTGCGACCAAGATCTGCCTCCACCAGCGGCTCCATAGCTGCAAAAACCTGCCTCCACCCGTCTTCCCAGGTTCTCAGCAAGGCTTCGCGTGTCGCGGGGGGCTCGACGAATTCGGCATCGCGGTCCCGGTCCGGCTTCTCCCCATCCGTGGTCAGAAAATCGGTCCACCGCGAGCGCATGTTGCCCGCCAGGTGCTTGACGATGATGGCAATCGAGTTTGACTCGGGATCCAGCACGGCAAACAGTTGTTGATCCGTGACCTGCTCCATCGCCCGGTCGGCGAGCTTCTTGTACTGCCGGAACAATATCAACGAATCCTCGATGTAGGAGGTAGTGAAATGGAGCGCCATGCATGAATTCTAGCCTCGCCCATGGTTCGTAGTTTCGGAACTAAAGAATCTTCGCCCTCGCTTTTCCATCTTTACAAGCGACCGGTTTCAGTGCCGGGCATCTGATTTCGAGAGGGAACACATGGGCAAGCTAACAGGTAAAGTGGCAATCGTAACCGGCGCATCCAAGGGGATTGGCGCGGGAATCGCCAAGGCGCTGGCAGCGGAAGGCGCATCCGTGGTCGTCAACTACGCTTCGAGCAAGGCAGGTGCGGACACCGTGGTGGCCGCGATCACTGCGGCCGGCGGTAAGGCGGTGGCAGCAGGTGGGGATGTTTCCAAGTCCGCCGAAGCTCAGGGCATAGTGGATGCCGCCATCAAAAATTATGGGCGCCTCGACATCCTGGTCAACAACTCCGGAGTTTACGAGTTTGCCCCGCTCGAAGGGGTGACGGAGGAGAGCTTCCACAAGATGTTCAATGTCAATGTACTGGGCGCGATTCTCATCACCCAGGCAGCGGCCAAGCACTTGGGCGAGGGCGGCAGCATCATCAACATTGGGTCCGGCGTCAGCCGCCTCACTCCGGCGTACACCAGTGTCTACACGGGCACCAAAGGTGCCCTCGACGCAATTACCGGGGTGCTGGCTCGCGAATTGGGACCGAAGAAGATCCGCGTCAACACCATCAATCCCGGCATGGTGGAGACCGAAGGCACGCACAGCGGAGGCATGATCGGCTCCGACATGGAGAAGCAGCTGATCGCACAGGCTCCCCTCGGGCGTACCGGTGTCGTGGGCGACATCGCGCCGATCGCGGTGTTTTTAGCATCGGATGATTCAGCGTGGCTCACCGGCGAGCAGCTCCTCGCCACGGGTGGCATCCGCTAATCCCACATCACGAAGAAGGAAGGCTGATCATGGCCGAGTATCAAAGAACCGCTCAGGCGATAGCAAAGCTTTCGCCTGAGCAATACGACGTGACCCAACGGAGCGCGACCGAGCGTCCCTTCGACAATGCCTATTGGGATCACGAAGAGCCTGGGCTCTATGTCGACATCGTTTCCGGCGAGCCGCTCTTTTCGTCGCTGGACAAGTTTGACAGCCACTGCGGGTGGCCGAGCTTTACCCGCCCGCTTGAACCCGAGCATGTCGTGGAAAGGCACGATAAGACCTACGGTATGGTTCGCACCGAAGTCCGATCGACCCACGCCGACAGTCATCTGGGACACGTATTTGACGATGGCCCGGTAGAAGACGGCGGTCTCAGGTACTGCATCAATTCCGCATCGCTGCGCTTTATCCCGGTCGATGACCTGGAACGGGAAGGCTACGGCGAATACCGTAAACTATTTGAGGAAGTAGAAAAGGATCAATAGCCATGACATCGACTACAGAACGGGCGGTTCTAGCCGGCGGCTGCTTTTGGGGCATGGAAGATTTGTTCCGGCGGCAGCCTGGAGTGATTTCAACGCGCGTTGGCTACACGGGCGGTGAGGTAGCGAACGCCACCTATCGCAATCACGGCAGCCACGCCGAAGCGCTCGAGATTATCTTCGACCCGGCAAAGACGACTTATCGAAATCTGCTGGAATTCCTCTTCCAGATTCACGATCCGACAACCAAAAATCGCCAAGGGAATGACATAGGCGCCAGCTATCGTTCCGCGATCTTCTACACCACCGACGACCAGCGCAGCATCGCAAACGAAACCATCGCGGATGTGAATAGCTCGGGACTTTGGCCGGGAAAAGTAGTGACCGAAGTCGTGCCAGCAGGACCTTTTTGGGAAGCAGAACCCGAGCATCAGGATTACCTGCAAAAATATCCCAATGGCTACACCTGCCACTACGTTCGTCCGCAATGGCGCCTGCAGGAAAGCGCAAAAGCTCGCTAGCACCGGTATACTCCGTCGACGGAACCAGAAAAGGGCTACCCCCCGGGGGTGGCCCTTTTTGTCGCCTTTTTTGCGAGATGCGGGTTGGAACTTTCAAGTTCGCGAAGTTGGCGTAGACGGTCCTCGCGGCCCATTTTCAGTGATTACGACATCCATGGGGACGTCGAAACTTTGAGGGAAAATCGTATCGATCCAGGCATCTTCAAAACCGATACCGAAGCGCCTCACCGTTTTGGTCGCTGCCGCAAACGTTCGATCATAAAAGCCGCCACCATACCCAAGCCGGTATAACCCACCATCAAAGCCGACCAGCGGCACGATAAAAACATCCGGTTCGACGATTCCCCCCTGCGCGGGCTCCGGATTGCCGTAAGTGCCACGCACGATGGCGCACCCGGGATGCCAGGCTCGGAACTGTAGAGCCGTGTCTTTAGCCAGGACTACTGGAAGTGCGGTGACATAACCATCGTTGGCTAGCTCCGCCATCAAGGGCAAGAGGTCCACCTCGCCCCGAAACGGGAAGTAGAACGCAACGACTCCCTTCAAGTCATCTTGGAATTGGGTTAACTCCTCCAGGATGGAGGCACTCTTCACGCGATGCTCTTCGGCCGGCATCGCAGCTCTTTTGGCGAGCAATTCGTGCCGGGTGCGTTTTCTCCAGGCCGAAACGTCAAAGGGTTCACAATCTGGTTTCACGCTGATCCCTGGTCGAGATGACAAATTTGTAGAGTGACGTAGTGCATTTTGCCTATGGGAAACACGGCAATTTACAATGAGCTCTCGACTTACGAGTCATCCGGACGCTTCCTCGCTGCGTCATCCGCTGGCTTAATCCGTTCATCATCCCCACCGCATTGCCGGCGGCCTTAGCGGTTGCGAAAAACTCATGTTCTGTATCAGGGCACGGATGGGCTTTAGAGCCTGTGTGAGAACTAAGCAAAGAAAACCGCAGATCTCGACCGGAGCGTAGCGTAGTGGAGAGATCTGCGGTTTCTTCTGTCGGGTTCTCACAATCGAGACTGAATGTGAGCTTGATGGAGGCCAGACTGTGTCGTCCCGCGCAGTGGTTTTGGCCACGGGCGTAGGCTGACGCCAATACGTCATGGCTGCCGAACGATCGGCCGCTCCCGCTGGAGATCAGTCTGCCGGGCGTAACCTGCGCCGGAGACATTCGCCATAACTCCATCAAACGAGTATGGGGTGAAGTAGGCGAAGGCAGCATGGCCATCGCCTTTATCCATCAGTACCTGGCTTTGCCAGAATAACCCGGGCAGCGCGCACCTGCCGCCGCGCCGCCCTGATCCAACTGCTTAAGCTCAACGCCTGGGCAAGCTAGCCCAGGTGAGAGAGCGGTCTTACTAGGCTTGAGGCGACAGCGGGCATGGAGCTTGCTGGCGAATCCATCACTTCTTTGAACGCCACTTTAAATTTCGCCATATCATCCTTGCTGCCTACCGTGATGCGAACATAGGTCGGCCATACCGGCCACACCCGCCCTATGTAGACCTTCTTGGCCGCCATTGCCGCGTAAAAGGCTTTGCCATCACGCTTGGTGTCGATCATGAAGCAGTTCGACTGCGAGGGAATGAAACTGTAGTTGTTTGCGGCCAGCCATTCAAACGTGTCGTTGCGAATGTCGCCGATGATTTTCTTGCGGGTGGGAACCACGGTCGCGTCCTGGAGGCTTGCGGTAGCAGCGGAGGCGCCCGTAATCGACATCGCGTTCTGGCCATAAGCATCGAGCTTCGCCAGCAAGTCCGGGCGTCCGATCGCAAATCCGGCGCGAATCCCAGCCATGCCATAGACCTTGGAAAAAGTTCGCAAAATGATGAGGTCTTTATCTGCCTTCACCAGGTCGATGCAATTCTCAGCGTCGGAAAGGTGAATATAGGCCTCATCCACCAGTAGGATCGATCCTTTGGGCTTGTTTTCGAGCGCCCAAACAATATCTTTCTTAGCCGTGATCGTGCCGGTGGGGTTATTGGGATTACAGATATAAAGGACGCCCGCATTGGGATCGGCGGCGACCATTGCCTGCACATCATGGGAATGGTCGGGTTTCAGCAGCACCTTAGAGATTTTCGCCTTTGAAATGTCCGCGGCACGCATCCCCGCTTCGTAGCCTGGGTCGGCAGTTACGTAGCCCTTGGCCGGCGAAGTAAAGGCCAGCACCGTGTAGTGGAGCGGCTCGCTTGAGCCGGCATAGACAGCGAGGTACCCGGGCTTCAATCCTGCCTGCTCGCTGAACACCTTGACTAACTCCAATGTCCGGGCGTAGTCATACCGGCCGCCCTTGTGCGCAGCATCTGAGATCGCCTCGCATGCTGCGTCGCACGGACCGAGCGGATTTTCGTTGGCATTGATGAGCACGGCATCGGCCGGAATGTCCATCGGCATGGACCTGCGACGGCCAGACTGAGCCCAAGCGAAATGCGCCTCGGTGAGAATCGGTGCAGCGACTGCGGCAGCGCTCACGAGGCCCATGAACGAACGGCGAGATACACCACTTCCCAGCGTCATAAGATCTCCTAAATCAGGTTCGAGGCTATTGATGAATGGCGAACGGCGGACAAATACTGCCTTTCTTCACTTTAGCCCCAAAAATGCAAATTATAGGAGAAAAATTGTATTCAAGCCGTAACAAAACCTTCCTGACAGGATGGTGCGAAGTACCCGATTAGACGAAACGGCCACCGTTCCCGGCGATTTTCCCCCCTTTTCGGCTATTTCAATTGTTTTGCATCTCTAGACCGACTGGTCTACTCAAAAGCGTGTGCACCTACTTGGCGCCCACACAAAAGGAGATCCAACCATGTCCAGTCATCCCAGCAAAGGTACTGCTCTCATCACCGGTGCTTCTACCGGAATCGGCGCCGTTTATGCCGATCGTCTCGCACAACGCGGCTACGACCTTATCCTCGTTGCCCGCAGTTTAGACAAGCTCGATAAGGTCGCGAATCAGGTCAAATCCGCCACTGCCCGGAACGTGAAATCGGTGCAGGCCGATCTCACCATCCCTGCCGAAGTGCAAAAGATTGTCGACCGGCTGACCACCGATCGTGCCATTACCGCCTTTGTCAACAACGCAGGCGTGGCTTCAGCCAGCAAATTGATCGAATCCGATCCCGATTTTCTGGATGAGATGATTCAGCTGAACGTGACCGCATTCACCAGGCTCGGCGTGGCTGCGGCCAAGACCTTTGCCGCGCGGTCCAACGGTCTCATCATCAACATCGGTTCCGTCGTTGCACTCGCGCCTGAGTTGCTCAATGGTACCTACAGTGGAACAAAGGCTTACGTGCAAAATTTCAGCGCGGCACTCAAAAGGGAGCTCGCCGACAAGGGCGTGACCGTTCAGGTCGTCCTCCCAGGGGCAACCGCAACCAACCTCTGGGGCAAGGCCGGGGTCGACATCAACACTCTTCCCGCTGAATGGGTCATGACCACCGAAGACATGGTCGACGCTTCCCTCGCCGGTCTCGATCAAGGGGAATTCGCAACCATACCTGCATTGCCCAATCTCGCCGACTACGAGGCATACGAGAAAGCCCGGATTGCCCTGCAGCCAAACCTCTCACGCAAGCTTCCCGCCGACCGCTACGGTATAGCAGTTCGGCAGTAAGCCTCGTTTATCACTGATGCCCCGTATCATGAAAGGATTGGCCTCCGCGGGAACAGAACCTGGAGGCCAATTTTCCCGAAAGCGAACTCGCGCCATGCCAACCAGAACGCAAAGCCGGCGAGACCTGCCGGGCGATGCCACAGAAACAGCGTCTCCTACGCGCGATCACCTCGTGGAGGTCGGTGTCGAACTGATGCGCAAGCATGGCTACGGCGCAACCGGTTTGCAAGAGATCTTGAAGGCGGCTGACGTTCCCAAAGGCTCCTTTTACCACCACTTCGGCAGCAAAGAAGAGTTCGCGGCGGCGGTCATTGAGCGCTATGTGAAGCATGAAGAGAAGCACTGCCGCGAAGTCTTGGGAAATACGCGGCAGGCTCCCCTGAACCGGCTGCGGCGATACTTCGAGGACCTGATTCGCACCGCAGGCCAGGCATCAGCGATCCAAGGCTGCCTGATCGGCAGTCTCAGCCTGGAGATGGCCGGCTCCAGCCCCCTGCTCCAGAAGTGCATCAGTGCGAACTTCGCCGGCTGGCAAACGGCTATAGCGGCGGTCGTGCGAGAGGCCATTGAGCGGGGCGACTTGCCCAGGACGACCAAATCCGACGCGCTCGCTGGCTTCATACTCAGTAGCTGGGAAGGTGCGTTGCTCCGCTCTCAGGCAGACCGGAGCGACGCGCCCCTCGACGTGTTCCTGCATTTCATCTTCGATAAGATCCTCACCGCTCCCAATCCTTGAACGGCAAGGCGTGCAATTGCCTGCCCATTAAACAATCCGCATGGTCATCCCGCCGTCGATAACGAAGTTCTCTCCGGTGATAAAGTCATTCTCAACCAGGCTCAATATCAGCGCGGCCACATCCTCCGGCTTGCCTTCTTTGTGCAGCGGAATGCGGTTATCAATATTGTTCTTCGCCTGCGCAGCGGGAAGTGAATCATGAAACGGAGTACGAATGACGCCGGGAGACACGCAGTTGACCCGGATGCCCTGATCGGCGAGTTCGCGGCCCAGGACGCGGGCGAACTGCGGCAATGCGCCCTTGACGACACCGTAGGCAAATGCACCCAGACAGCCGCGTAAGCCAGCCGCCGATCCCAGTAAAATGATCGCTCCTTCGCCCTGTTTTGCCATATGTGGCGCGGCTGCACGGGCCAGGAAAAAAACGGAGTGCACGTGAACCGCAAACGCCTTCATCCATTCGTCATCGGTAACTGCATAGAAGCCGCCCGGATGGGGCCCTCCGGCCGAGTGCACCAGAACATCGAGGCGGCCAAAGTCTTTAACTACCTGTTCGACTGAGTTTCGGCAGGCTGCGGGGTCGGCTACATCGGCCTCTACGGCACGGACCACCGAATCGTGACTCTTGGTGGCAGCGAGAAGCTCCTCCGGTATCTGACCGGCCTTTCTTGCAACGATCGCGATGTGGGCTCCTCTGTTCGCCAGGCTGAGAGCAGTCGCGGCCCCAATACCGCTGGTGCCTCCGGTTACCAGGCAGACCTTCCCCTTCAAATCCATTCGAGCCTCCAACCTGCGGCCGATACTTGCCGCCGATTCTTAAATTGATAAATCAACTGTCCGCCATCGTGAGGAGGACGCGGGACTACAGAGATACGGGCACCATATGCAACTCAGGGATAGCAGCGCGCGCCGGCAGTTTCGCGATGTACAAGATCGTTTCCGCAATATCTTCAGGCTGCAACGCATGGGCCAGAACCTCAGGCGATACTTTTACCGGTCTTTGTTCCACCAGCTCGGTATCGACAAGGCCAGGGCAGACTACCGATGTTCGGATGCCGTTCAGCTTCTCCTCTATGCGAACGGCATGTGCCAGGCCCAGAACCCCGCGTTTGGACGCCTGATACGCAGCACCGGATAAGTCGGGCATAACTCCACCCATAGATGAGATGTAGATCAGCAGCCCGGAACGGGCGGTACGCATTGCGGGAAGTACAGCATGCGTGGCATAGAAAGCTCCATTAAGATTGGCACCCACGAGCGAGTCCCATATCCCCGGGTTGAGGCGTTCCATCGATCGTTCGCGTGTATTTGTCCCACTCGCGTACACGAGAATATCGATTTTTCCAAAAATTTTCAGCGTCTCTTGCGCCAGCAACTGCATATCCGCAGGGCTCGTGACATCCGCGCACCGAACTCTGATGTCGCAGTGCTCCTGAGTCAACTCTTCTTTAAGTGATTCCAATCGGGCTTCACGGCGCGCCGCAGCCACAACATGTGCGCCCTCACGAGCGAAGAGCACCGCCGCTGCCCGGCCTATCCCACTGGAGGCGCCAAGAATCAAAACAACTCGACCGTTCATAGATATAGGCATATACCTCACAAGAAAACAGACACGCTGTCACTCTGGCCGCACATGAAACACATTCAACCGTAGGGGGTGGCCCATATCTCGCGTTCTTTGCGAGATGTGGGAAAGACGCTACAGGTTGAATGTGCTTCGGGTGTTACCAAGTCAACTGTTGCCCACTAGAAATGAATCTTTAGCGCGAACTGGAGTTCTCGTGAACTGTTGATCGTGGAGCTTACCTGGCCTCCCGAGCTCGAGTCGATATTGGTGGAAGGCGCGTTAAAGCTCGGATGATTCAGCAAGTTGAATGCTTCCGCATGGAATTCGAGCGATATGCCCTCGCGGATGTAAAAAGTCTTAATGATGTTGAAATCCAATTCATTGAGAGTACCGGAATAAAGCGTGTTTCTCAGCGGGGTTCCATAAGTGTATTGCGGGGGATCTTTATAGGCTGAAGTAGTTCCCGGGCTAAGCGCTCCGCACTTTGAATTTCCGGCTACATAGAACCAGCAGTCTGGGCTATGGACAAGAGTGGGCTTTCCGATCCGAAGCGGCCATTGGCTGCTGATGCCGGTGTTGGCAACATCAGTTCCGATAGTTGGAGTAAATGGAGCCCCACTGCGCAGAGTCCAAAGACCCGCCAGTTCCCAACCACCGGCAGCCTGGTTAACCCATCCGCCCCGGTTCAGAAACGCTTGCCCATGGCCGAACGGCAACGCGTAGTTGAAACTAGGGGAGAACACTTGCGGAAAATTGTAGTTACAAACAGCATACTGTCTCAAAAAATAATACGTGGTAGAGCCGGTTCCTTGATCCATACACTTCGAATAAGAATAAGCCGCCAGAAACGTCAGTCCGTGAAATGCCCGTTGTTCGACCTTAACTTGTAAGGCGTTGTAATTGGCATGGCTGTTGTTCTGGTCGTAGAGCATGGTTCCAAATTGCGGATAAGGGCGGCGCGCCTGGACGCTTCCTGGACCCGGGTTGGGATCGTTGTTGCTTATAGCTGCATTCAGGTGCGTGGTCTTGGTTCCTAAATACGTCACGTCAAACGAGGTCCGGGATGCGATCTGGGCCTGATATCCGAGCGTCCATTGCTGAACGTACTGGTTTCGCCAATTCGTAGCACCATTCTGAGAGTTTGGTGTAGAGCAGCTCAACAGGGCTAACCCGAACGAACAAGGGGCCCCCGGATTCGGGTTAGGCAGGACATTGGGCTGGCCATTAAAGTAATTCGCCCATGTCAACTGCGGCACCGCGGGCGCCGCGGTGTTTATTAGAGTGGTCGACGCGATAAACGGCACCGACGCGAGCTCATTGTTGATGTTGTTGAAGTCCGTAAAGAGTTCGTATATCCCATAACCGGCGCGCACGACGCTCGTAATATTCTTGTGTAGATCTGGTGGCCGAAACGCTAGCCCAAAGCGGGGTACATAATCCCACTCCGCTGGCTGAATCGAATTCGGTAATCCGAGGTTCTTGGTAAACTCCAGCCGATCGGCAAAAAGGTTGATTAGTTCCGGGGTCAGTAGTTGCGCGTTGGGATTGTAATTCGATGGAACGATAATCTTCTGGGTCGCAGGGTCCCATGCTGTCTTGCCGCCGTCGATACCCTGGTAAAACGTGTTGCGCTCCAACCGGAAGCCCACATTGAGTGTCAGTCTGTCGCTGACTCGATAGTTATCCTGAATGAACCAATTCATATAGTATCCAAAGTCACCGTTCAGCGTTTTGTAATAGTCGCGGGTGACACTCTGTGGAATACCAAGCAGGAACTCAGCAAAGGCGTTGCCCGAATAAATCCCGGTGAAATTAAAGATTCCCGTAGATGAGGAGCCGTTGATGAATCCTCCACGCTCATGAGTCAGGCCGGCGCCGAATTTGACATTGTGGCGCCCCTCTGAGTACGTCGTACTCAAGGCAAACTGGAGATTCCTGTGCTGGTTGGATTTTGGTAGTTGGTTCGAGGGCGACCCCAGGAACGACGCGTAGCTCGTCATTGTTATTTCCGGGAAGCCAAAGATCGGCGTCGTATCGTTGAACCCCTGTACGCCTGCTTCCTGGTTGAAGTTTGTCCCCTGCAGGATTCCCGAAAAATGGAAGATACTCCGGTAATAGGAGGCTCTTGCGTCGGAAAGCCAGCGTGAATTCCACACATGCGTGAGCGTTGCCGTAGCATTCTGGCCTCGACTTTGCAGAGGCTGAACGCCCAATGTCGTGAATTGGTTCGGATCTATTTCGTTATTGTCGTTGATGGAGTATCGGCCAAAAATCTGGTTCTTGTCGCTGATATGGTAATCAGCCCGGATATCGCCGCGTTGCAGTGTTTGCGTCGTGGAGGGGGCAATGGTGTTGTACGAGGTCGTTCCCCGCACTTGATTGGGGAGCGGCAAATACTTCAGGAAAAATACGCCTGGAGGGTTGGCTGCGAGACGGGCAGCGGGAATGATGTTTCCCGGGAATGGCTTGCCCGTAAGTGGGTCGTTGATTGCCTTCGGCAGCAGATCGGAAAAGTTACCCCCGCGCTCCGCTACCGTTGGAACCACGCTGCTATAGTCCAATCCTTCCAGAAGGCCTGTCCGCTCGTAGTCCATGAAGAAGAACGCCTTGTCCCTTACGATCGGACCCCCGAGCGTAAATCCGTATTGATTCCGGCGCAAAGGTTCGTTCTTCTGGTTCGATCCCGCTCCCGTGGGCCTCACGTAGAAAAAGTTCGCCGCCTCCACCGCCGAGTTGCGAATAAATTCGAACACCTCGCCATGAAATTGATTCGTCCCGCTCTTTGTGGTCGTGTTGACCATATTTGCTGTGAGCCCGTACTCGGCCTGGGTCATGGCGCCCAAAACGTTGAACTCCTGCAATGCATCCACTTGAGGCTGGATGATCGTACCGCCGCCCTGCATTTCGGTGATGAAAGCACCATCCAGCATCCAACCGGTCTGATCGGGAGGACCGCCATTGATATTGACATCGACCACGCTTGCCCGGAGACTGGCTCCGTTCAGGTTTAAATTCTGACCGGCCGGCGTATAGGTGACACCGGGAACCATGTTGGTTAATTGCCAAAAGCTTCGCCCATTCAACGGGACATGTTCGATGGCGGTCGTGTTAACCACCTGGCCGATATGAGACACCGTCGTATCCACGATCGGCGCTGCGGTGTTTACGGTCACAACTTGGGTGGAGTCTCCTATCTGGAGAGTGGCATCGAGCGTCGCCCGCTGGGCCACAAGCAGTTCCACATCCGACATGACGTAGGGCCGAAAGCCGGTCATGGAATAGGTAATCGAATAGTGCGCAGCTTTGAGATCGGGAATGACGTACTCACCCTGCGCATTCGAAACCGCCTTTTGCTCGATTCCAGTGCCCAGGTCTCTTACCGCTATCGAACCACCGGCTATCCGAGCTCCAGAAGTATCGGTGAGAGTGCCCACAATCGTCGCACTGGTAGTCTGCGCGCTTACTGTAGCAGCACAAGAAACCAGCAAGAGCGCCGCTAGCGCAATTCTCAGCAGCGAATGCAATGAACGGACGGAACGGACGCAGGAAAGTGTGACAATCTTGCCTGACATTTGGTAACCCCCTGAAAGCGTTGCAATGAATGCGATTTTATTGCTCTGTGATATAGCAGTAGGACAGTAGATCAGGCAGCGCAGAACTGTCAAGAGCATTTTTGCGTTTACGCTCACCCTGGGGCGCAGGTTGCTACTGCAATAACAGCTAATCGCGCCTGCCGGATCCCAAAAAGGTACAAGGGGCCTTCAGGGCAGGCTCCAGGATGAGTCTTACTGCCCGTCTCCAAGCGCGAATCAAGCTGAGCATCATGCAGGTCGAGCCGTTTTTAGATCAGCGTGATTCTGCTTGACAACAGCGTTAACACTGATATATCAAGCTCCGGTAGAGCATCGAGGACCACACTGCTGCCATGACGATGAATAGAAGAAACTTCCTGCTTTCTGCGGCTGCGCTTGCGCTGGCCAGTAAGACGCAACTTCATGCCGATGCCGGATCTGCCCCGCATCAGTTCCCGCCAGACATCCTCAAGGCCGATTGGTATGTGGAAACGGAACCCATCCCCGAATACCATCGGGCTCCCGCCAGCGCCTACGAAGCCTTTCGCGACATGAAGTTCGGTATCCGTCTCCATTGGGGCATCTATTCCATTTGGCACCGGGGAGCAGAGTCCTGGCCTTTCCTGAAAATGTCGTTTGAGGATCGACAGAAGTACAACGATCTGTACAAGACCTGGAATCCAGCTGGATTCCATGCTGACGAGTGGATGAACCTGTTCGATGAAAGTGGCCTGAAGATGTTCGCTTTTACCAGCAAACATCATGAAGGGTTTTCGATGTGGGACACGCAAACTCGCGTGAAGCAGCGTGTCAATTGGACTCTACCCGGCGGTCCGAAAATTGAAGCCTGCGACCTCCGTTACAGCATCATGGAGACGCCGTTTAAACGCGACATCATCAAAGAGCTTTGCGATGCCGCCCATAAACGCAACATCAAGGTCGATCTATATTTTTCCCATCCCGATTGGTACGACGCCGATTTTCGGCCTTACGGCGAAGACCCTATGCAGGTCCCGGACTCTCCCGCACTCTATGGCTGGCGCCCCTCTGACGGATCGGTCGATACTTTCTGGGAAAAACGCAAGGCCCGGATCAGCAATATGGTCATGGGGCCAGACCCCACCCAGGCCGAGGTTGATCGCATGGTCAGACGCCATCGGGCTCAGCTTACGGAACTGCTAACCCGGTATGGAACCATCGACATGCTCTGCCTGGACATTCACTGGGGACCAAAAGTCTGGCCGCAGATGCGTGAAACCATCCTAAAATTGCGGCAACTCCAGCCAAACGTGATGCTGCGCAATCGGGGAATTGGCAATTACGGTGACTACTACACTCCCGAACGCGTTGTGCCTTCCGGCCATGTAGCCTCCGAGGTTCCCTGGATGGTCATTTATCCGTTGGGCTCCGACTTCTCCTACGAGCCCGACCCGGAGAAGCACAAAGGCACCACCTGGATTGTTCACAATCTCGTGGACTCGGTCGCAAAAGGCGGCGGTTTCATGGTGGGCGTAGGCCCCAGTTCTAATGGTGAGTTTAATCCGGAAGCCGCGCGGCAGCTTCGGGCAACCGGGGCCTGGCTTAAAGTGAATGGCGAAGGGATCTATGCCACCCGGGCGCGTGATGGAGCCCTTTGGTCAGAGGGCGGCGACATTCGTTACACCCGGTCCAAGGACAAGCGCACGACGTATGCGTTCACCCTCGCGTGGCCCGGCAGGGAGCTTTTGTTGACGTCGGTTCAACCGCGGACAGGATCCAACATATACATGTTGGGTGTAAGCAAACCGATGAAATGGAACTACGATTCAGCCCGGGGACTTACTATCACCATCCCCGAGCAACTGCAAGCCGAAGGCGCTCGTCCTTGTCAGAGCGCCTGGGCGTTCAAGATCGAAAGCCTGAACGCCTAACGATCAGGCGTTACCAGTTTCGATCTTGAAGCTCCAGGCAAAATCGCAGGGACGGTGTGCCGGATCTTGTAACTCGGCCGGGATTGCAATCGAAAGACCCCGGGCCGAATCAAGCTTCCATGGTAACGGCTTCTGATAGCCGAGCATCCGAATCACCGATCCAGGCCGCGGTTTCACTGTGGTAAGCAGCAGCTCCTGTTGTGGCCATTTCAACGCGATCGCATACACATGTTGCCTGTCTTTGGTGCGTGTATAGCGTATCGACTCGCCTTCAGACCAGGAGTCATCCCGCGGCCGCGTTGCGTAGATTGCCTCACCGTTAACCTTAAGCCAGGCGCCCGTTGCGCGCATTTGGCGGGCAGCCTCCGGGTGGATCTGACCATTCGAACTGGGGCCTACGCCCGCCATGAAACCGCCTCCTTTAGCAACCGAGTCAGCCAAATTGGAGATGATCCATGCCGTGCCCTTGTACTTCGCCGGATCGGGCTCGTAGGAAAAGTCGCTTCCCAGCGGGTAGATGACGAACCAGGGTATGGTGGCGTCCAGTTTCTCGCTTGGTACCCAGCGCTCCGGCGTGTAGTAGTCACCGTAGTTTCCAATACCGCGGTCGCGCAACATGACATCCGGTTGTATTTCTCGCAACTTGAGGATCGTCTTCCGCAGCTCCGGCCAAACCGCGTGCCCTAAATACATATCGAGGCACAGCATGTCGATTCTCCCATAGTTGGTCAACAACTCAACCAGCTGCGCGCGGTGACGCTCCATCATCCGTTTTACTGCGGCTGGTGATGGATCTGGCACGATGACAGGTTTACCGCCATAGCTCTTCAGTGTTCGCTGGATATCTATCGGTGAGAGTAGGTTCGAGGATGACGGAACCTGCAGCGGATTCTGCACGTATGGCCGAAAATCCGCGTCATACCACTCGGGATGTGAAAAATAGAGGTCGATCTTGATGTTGCGCTTGTGGGCTGCATCGCAAAGCTCTTTGACTACATCCCGCCGGAACGGTGTCTCCATGATGCTGTAACGGAGGTCGCAGTCCTCGATGGTAGGACCGCCTGGCGATGTCCAATTGGCGCGTTGCGTGACCCGCGTCTTGGTATCGAACATCGAGAAACCTTCATGATGTTTGCTGGTGAAAGCGAACATCTTCATGCCGCTTTCTTCGAATAAGCCGACCCATTGATCGGCGTCGAAGCCGGCAGGGTTCCACGTCTTGTACAGCTGGTTGTACTTCTGCCTATCCTCAAACGACATTGGCAGAAACGGCCAGGACTCCGCCCCGCGATGCCAAATGGAGTAGAGTCCCCAATGAAGACGGACACCAAACTTCATGTCCCGAAACGCCTCATAGGAACTGGTGGGGGCCCAGTGGTACTCGGGCACTGGTGCTTCCTCAATGTAAGGAACGGGGACCAGCTCACGGGGGGGAACTTGTGTTGTGCCGCGGTCCCTTGTCCCTGCAGACGCGATGACGACGCCAAAGCAAGAGCGCTTGCTGACAAAACGAAATCTCTTCTATTCATCATGATGTTGCTCCTAGTACTTAGTTCCGGCCCGTCTTAAGGCGCCAGTTGTTACCATGTTCGGCGTTGGCCAGCCGCGCAAGCACCTGCTCAAGTCCATTGCGAATGTGGGTGCGCATGGCACTGTCGGCTACCAGCGGATCCCCTGAGCACAACGCGTCGGCTAAGTTCGAGTGAAATCGCGGCGGCGTTTTGTTATTGTCCGCAGCGGTGTCGTAAAGCCAGTTGAACACTAGCACCTGAGCCTTCTCAATGGCGCTCGTCAGCCCCGGACATTGGCCCAATTCGGCGATCCGCATATGAAATTGCATGTGATAGGTGTGTACCGAAAACATAAATCTCGGGTCGTCAGCCTCGGGTCCCGAGACTTTATGCAGATTGTCGAGGTGCCGGGCGCTAGTGAGCAGCTGTTTCTTCTCGGCTGCCGTGATCTGCTCCGCGCACAGCCGCGCCGCCTGCGATTCAAGCGCCTCGCGAATTACATAGCTATTCCGAATGTCTTGCTCTGTAGGGATACGGACCCGCGTTCCGATTCGCGGCCTGCTCTCAACCAGGCCCTCTACTTCTAACCGCTGCATAGCCTCCGTGATGGGCAGAAAACTCATGTTGAGCCGGTCGGCCAGCTTCCTCCGAGACAGTACATCCCCGATCGCCAAATCACCTTTTAAAATCTCATCCCGGATTTGCTGGTAGGCCCTTGCTGCGAGTGACTCGCCAGGACGTCTACGCCGGTTTGATACTAATGTAGGTTTTGCCAATCCCGCCTCACTATTTCGAGTTGATATATCAAAGTCTACATCGCATCCTAGGCCGAGGCGCGCACAGTGGGCGCTATGGTTCGAGGCAGCCACCAGATAAGACATGCGGCAACGATGGGCGTCAGACCAAAGAGTACAAAGGCTGGTTTGAACGAATAGTGGTCGACCAGCCAACCGGTAATCAGACTGAAGAACATACCACCAAAGCCTGAGCCCATACTGGCTAGGCCCCAGATCGAGGCCACGGCATTCTTGGGAAACAAGTCTCGCGGGATAGCAAGAACGTTGGCCAGCGCGCCGGTATAACCAAAGGTGGCGGTTGAAATAAGCGCAATCGCGAGCGCTGAGCTATGCACCATGGCCGATGGCACCGCCGCTACCATCATCGCTGAGAAGACCAGGACGCCAATCCTGCGAGCAGTTTGCGCGGCCACACCAGTTCGAAGCAGCCAGCTGCACAAAAAACCTCCCGCCAAGTTGCCGATGCCTGCGGTGAGAAAGGGAATCCAGGCAGTCTCCCCAATCTCTTTCATGGTGAATCCATGGCCGACTTTCAGGTATTGCGGGAACCAGAATGTGTAGAAGTACCAGACGGGGTCAGCGAAGACTTTGGATAACGTGAATTGCCAAACGAAACGTGTCTTAGCCAAGCCCCAAACGGCAGGGGGAGCGGACTCGACTTCTCCCGGGGTCGTGGGAGGTTTACGGTAGAAAACCATCCAGGCTGCCAGCCAAACGAACCCCAGGACGCCCACCACGACGAACGACGCCTGCCAGCCCATTTCGAGCGCCGTCCACGCCAGCAGCGGAGGCGCCAGCATCGCACCTAGGGCTGCACCACTATTGAAAATTCCTGACGCTAAGGATCGCTCCTCTGGCGGAAACCACTCCCCGATAACCTTGACTCCCGCAGGGTAGTTGCCGGCCTCTCCTGCGCCGAGCAGAAATCGAAAGATACCCAGGCTGAGCGCCCCGGACGTAAATGCACTGAGAATTTCCGCTGCAGACCACCACGCTATGATCAGGGCGTATCCGACTTTGGTTCCCAGTCGATCGAGCAACGGTCCTGAAATGCCATTCATCACCGTGTAGGCCAGCATGAAGGCAAAAATGATGTGGCTGTAGGTCGTGGCTGAAATCTTGAAGCGCTCCAGCAGCACGGGAGCCAGGACAGAAAGCGTTTGCCGGTCAAGATAATTGATGACCGTCGCCACGAATGCGAAAGCCAGCATCACCCAACGGCTTTTGGAAACCGCTGGGCTGTTCATCGTCTCCACCAGGGAATCTCCCCCGCGGCGAGCGCCCTCGTCATACGGAATGGGTTCGGCCTGGAATGTCTTGTTCATAGATTCCATTCTTTATTGCGCGGCACGTAGACACTGATATATCATCACTTCCGTTCTCGTCAAGGGAGAAGAGTCAATGCAGGCGATTATCTTCGGTGGGTGCGGCGTTGGCGGCCCAATTCCTGGGAACGTTCGTTGACTTGCATCAAGCGGACGTAGGCAGCAGGATGCAGAATGGATGACTTAAAAATGATCATCGATGTTTCACCAGGCGTAATGTCTCGTCGCGCTTTACTGTTGGGCGCGGCCATGTCCGGCGCCTTGCATGCATTTGCCAAAGACACTCCTGAACATGCAGCTGCCGCCGATACTAAGTCCGGCAACCCGGACAAGCTGAAGATTTGTATCTTCTCCAAGCACTTGCAATGGGCCAGCATTAGCGATGCGGCCGCGATTGCGCGGGATATCGGTTTTGATGGCGTTGACATTACCGTGCGCGCCGGCGGTCACGTTTCCCCTGAACGCGTTGAGACCGATCTCCCAGCAGCCGTCGAAGCTGTTCATCGTGCCGGTCTGGCAGTTCCGATGATCACGACCGACATCATGAGTGTCCAGACTCCTCATGCCGATGCCGTCTTGAGAACCGCCAACCACCTTGGTATCCGCAATTATCGGTGGGGAATGGTAACCTACCCGGCTGACAAGGGCATCGCGCAAAGGCTTGCGGAATTGAGGCCGCAGATGAAAGCGCTGGCCGCCCTGAACCAGGAACATCAAATATGCGGGATGTATCACACGCATTCCGGTCCCGGACTCGTCGGCGCGCCCATTTGGGATCTTTGGAATCTATTCCAGGGCCTGGACCCACGATGGATTGGGGTCAACTATGACATCGGCCACGCGACAGTCGAAGGTGGCTATGGCGGCTGGATCGATAGTTCTCGCCTGGTCATGCCCCAAATGAGAGGGATTGCTCTGAAAGACTTCACTTGGCAGCAAAACAAAGGAAAGAATACTCATGCCGACCCGTTTGATAAGTCACTCGGTATCCGGGACGCATGGGTACCCCACTGGTGTCCTCCAGGTGAGGGCATGGTGAATTTCTCCGGGTTCTTAGCCATCTTGAAAGAAGCGGGTACCTTCTCCGGGCCGGTGCAACTTCACTTTGAGTATCCTCTCGGCGGCGCCGAGAACGGCAAGCCGACACTTACCCTTCCTAAGCAGGAAGTGATCGACGCCATGCGCAGAGACTTGACCTATGTCCGGAAGGCTCTGAGCGAAAAAGGGCTGATTTAAGGGGCGATGAAATGTTGTTTTTGATAAAGCATGCGCGAACATTGTCCAAAAAATGGCTCGCCGTCGCCTTTGGTATCCACCTGACGGTGGTTGCTGTTACAGGGCTCTGGGGCCAGGATTCTTCGAAAGTATCCCCAGCTTCTTCGGGGGACGGCGCGAAGATTTTTGCTGCCCGCTGTGCTGTCTGTCATGGTGCGGACGCGCGCGGTGGGGAACAAGCTCCGCCGCTTGCCGGGAACAGTGATCTGCAGGGGAAATCAGTCGATTGGCTGCGCAATATAATCCACAACGGAATGCCGGGAGGAATGCCGGCGTTCAATCTAAGCGATGTCGACCTGAATGCCGTTGCCACTACCGTCTACTCTTTTAACTCGCGGGAAAATACTGTGGCCGGAGATCCTGCCGCCGGAAAGCAGTATTTCTTCGGTCAAGGTAAATGCGCTTCGTGTCACATGGTGAATGGCGAAGGGTCACCCGTGGCCCCGGATTTATCGAATGTGGCGAATGAATTATCGGCTGCAAAGCTTCGACAGGCGCTGCTGCAGCCCAATGCTGGTATGACTGCCGGCTATGAGGCGGTGACCGTTCGCTTGCGTGATGGCCGGACCCTCCAAGGTTTTGCGCGCAGCCGGAGCGATTTCGAAACTGTGCTGCAGGATAAGAAGGGTCAGTTTCATCTCCTGCAGCAGAGTGAAATTGCGTCGATCAGCCAGGATGAGCAGTCGCCGATGCCGCCGGTAAAGGCAACTCCCGAAGAGCTTCAGAATCTACTGGCCTATCTCAGCGGGCTGACCGGCGTGAAGCCAGGTACGGCCGCGAATGCAGCCCCTTCCCAAGCCGAAGGAATCTCCTTCTCCGATATCCTCCATCCCAAGCCGGGTGAATGGCTAACTTACAACGGGAACCTGAGCGCGAATCGATACAGCGAGTTATCCAGCATTAACACCGGGAATGTGAAGCAGTTACAGCTGCAGTTCATCTATACCGTCCCTCTCTGGAAGCAGCTCTATCCGGATACACCGTATTACAGGGAGAATTTGAAGTATCTCGGGCTGGAAACAACGCCTCTCGTGGTTGACGGAATTATGTACGCCACCGGTCCGCAACAGGCCTACGCGCTCGATGCCCGTACCGGCCACCAGATCTGGTTGTATTCGCGCACGCGCACGCCGGGGCTCCTGGGAGATGCGTCGGTCGGTACGAATCGCGGTATGGCAGTTCTGGGCGACAAGGTGTTCATGACCACCGATAACGCTCATTTGATCGCGCTGAACCGCATCACCGGAAAACTGGTCTGGGAAGTGGTGATGCCGGAGAAGCCGATGCACTACGGCTCGACGGTGGCGCCGCTCGCGATCAAGGGTGCGGTCATCGCCGGGGTTTCCGGCGGCAGCTGGGGGATGCGTGGTTTCGTGGCCGCGTACAACGCTTCCGATGGCAAGCTCCTTTGGCGGCGCTGGACGGTTCCAGACAAGGGAGACCCGGAGGCGAAGACCTGGGGAGGCGATCCGCCCGAAGCGGGTGGAGGAGCTGCGACCTGGACGACCGGCTCTTATGATCCCGAGACCGACACTCTTTACTGGTCTACCGGCAATCCCTATCCCGATATCGATGGCCAGGACCGGGCGGGTGATTATCTCTATGCCAATTGCGTCCTGGCGATGGACCCGAATACCGGCAAGATCAAGTGGTTTTATCAGGAGACTCCTCATGATCTCCGCGACAAGGATGCAACCGCGGCCATGGTGCTGGTGGACGCAGTCCAGCAGGGACAGCCGCGGAAGCTCCTTCTGCAGGCGGGTAAGAATGGATTCTTTTATGTGCTCGACCGAACCAATGGGCACGTTCTGGTAGCGGAGCCGTTTGTTAAACGGATGACCTGGGCCAGCGGGATTGGCTCCGATGGCCGACCCCAGCTTCTGGCTGAGCACGGGCTGACTTGCCCGTGGCAAGCCGCGGATTGGAATTCGACCGCCTTCGATCCCACGACTCACCTGTATTACATCATGGCTCTGGAAAAGTGCCGTACGATCGCCTCCAGCAAAAAGGAACCGCACTCCAAGGAAACCGTCACCATGAGTCCTGAGGAGGAGAACGGGCAGAAATATCTGGAGGCTCTGGATATCAACGACGGGAAGATTGTGTGGAAGCTTCCGCTCAGGGGCCCGGCCTTAGGAAAAAGAAATGCCGGAATCCTGGCCACCGCGGGCGGCCTTCTCATCTACAGCGACCCAAGCGGCAACGTTGTGGCCGCGGACGCTCGCGACGGAAAGCCCCTGTGGCATTTCCCCACCAATGGAGAGACCAAAGCCTCACCCATCACCTACACAGTCGATGGAAAGCAGTATGTTGCGCTCGCGGTCGGGCCGAACATCCTCGCTTTTGCCCTGCCATAGTTGGTGGAAAATACTTCGCTGGGACGCGGCACACCAGATCCAAACTGCCACGTGGTTGCTTGACAGTGCTGGAATCACGGGTATAGTGTCCGTTTGAGCTAAGCGGTCGATTTAGTTCATAAGGGAACCTTCGGTGGGTCCGGCTCACCTCGCCAATGTCTGTAACTAAGCGAGAAGGAGTACAAGTCAGCCGCGGTGAATGAATTGAGCTACTCGCCAAGTTCGTTCATGAAGAAGCGATCGGAGTTCGTAATCGCGCTGATATTTGTAGGCCTTGTACTTGGACTGGCTGCGGGACAAGCGGCGGTCGCCCAGACCGAAACCCCGGCTCCGTCGACAAGTTCGGATAAAACCGCGGTAGACCGCGGCCAGGGAGCTTTCTCCTCCAGTTGTTCGTTCTGTCATGGTGCGCAAGCGACAGGTACGGAACAAGCGCCCAACCTGCTGAGAAGCCCACTCGCCCTTCAGGACCATAATGGAGACACCCTGGGCCCATTTCTAAAACAGGGCCGGCCGACTCTCGGAATGCCGGCATTCTCCTCGCTCGCGCCGCAGCAGGTTCAGGACATCTCAGCTTTTCTGCATGATCGCATCCAAAAGGTTCGGGGAACGAGGATGCCGGAAACCGCACTGTTGGTCGGTGACCCCAAAGCTGGACTGGCCTATTTCAACGGCGCGGGAAAGTGCAGCACCTGTCATTCCGCGACTAGGGACTTAGCACACATCGGATCGAAGAACCAGCCGCTCGCCTTGACGACTTCATTCCTTACTCCACCGGCCATACCTTTCCAGGTTACCGTTGTGTTGCCTTCGGGTGAAACAATCAAGGGACAATTGGATTATCTGGACGAATTTACAGTGGCCCTCGTGGATAGCGCCGGCGTTCATCATTCGTGGCCGCGTCAGCACACGAAGTCCGTTGACGTAGCAGACCCGCTGGCAGCGCACAAACACCTCCTGCCGATTTATACCGACAAGGATATTCACGACCTACTGGCATATTTGGTGACGCTCAAGTGAAGTTCCGGCCACTTCGGTATTCGGCTTTGCTGTGCTTGCTGCCGCTCTGTCTCTACGCGCAGACCTTGGACCCGCAGGCCTTTCACCGGCCGCCGACCGATACCTGGCCCACCTATAACGGTGATTATTCGGGCCGCCGATACAGCACGCTTTCGCAAATCAATGCTTCCAATGTTCGGACTTTGGGGTTGGTCTGGACCCACCATGTGGAATTCGGCAGCGAGTCGTATGCGCAACAGGCGAGCGAAGGGCGGAGGATCAAGGCCACACCCTTGCTGGTGGATGGCGTCCTATATTTCACTATCACCGACAACGTGTGGGCCATGGATGCGCTCACAGGCCGGGAACTCTGGCACTATGCGTGGCCCAATAACCGCGCGATCCATGTGGCTAACCGGGGTGTTGGGATGTATGGTAGCTGGCTCTATTTCATGAGCCCGGACAACTACCTGGTTTCGTTGAACGCGAAGGATGGTACAGAGCGATGGCGGGTACAGGTGGCAGACGTCAAAGACGATTTCTTTTCCGCCACGTCGCCGCTGATCATTGGAAACCACGTCATCGTGGGCCCAGGCAATAACGACAACATACGCGCGTGGTTGGAATCGCGGGATCCCGAAACCGGCAAGCTGCAATGGAAGTGGTGGGTGGATCCGGACCCGGGGGCGCCGGGATCGGAAACCTGGGTCGACAACGCGACCATGGCAAAGGGCGGCGGCTTTCCGTGGTTAGCCGGAACTTATGATCCCGAGTTGAACCTCTACTATCTCGGAACCGGCAACGGAGTTCCCATGGATAGAGCTCCACACCCCACGCCGGAGGGAGACAGCCTCTACACCGCTTCCATCGTCGCCTTGAATCCGGATACCGGAAAACTGGTGTGGGCCTACCAGGTGACGCCGCATGATACTCACGATTACGATGCGGGTCAGACGCCGATCATCTTCGACGCAGAGTTCCAGGGCAAACCGCGCAAACTGCTGGCGCAGGCTTCCCGCAATGGCTATTTCTTTCTGCTGGACCGGGTTACCGGCGAACATCTACTGACAACGAAATTTATGCCCGAGACAAACTGGGCCAAGGGCATCGATGCGCAAGGCCGGCCGATTCCAGACTATAGCAAAGACGCCAATCCGCCAGGAACCCTAGTGTCGCCCTATCCGATCGGTGCGACGAATTGGTGGTCTCCTGCCTTCGATCCGTCGCGAGGTCTTCTCTTTGTCAATGCATCCCGCACTTGGGCTTACTTCACGACTTCAGGTTATGGCCGGTTCCGTTCTCCCCCCGACTATGTAACTATGGCAATCGATTTCAAGACCGGGAAAGTAGTTTGGAGCCATGAATTAGGAGACAAAAGCGGGGTTCTCATCTCGGGTCTGCTGATGACCGCCGGAAATTTGTTGTTTGGCGGGGACTCGTTCGGGAATTTCCTGGCGATGGATCCGGGCACGGGTAAAACGCTCTGGCATGTAAATCTGGGGCAATTTGTTACCAACGCTCCGATGACGTACGAGCTTTATGGACGGCAGTATTTGTTAGTGGCCGCCAACGACAACTGGTTCGCCTTTGCCTTGCCTGAACCCGAAGAGCGTAAGGTGAACGCGAACGGTCAATAGAAGTTGCGCACGGACTTGAAGGGCAGGAGCATGAGATGGAGCGACGCGATTTTCTAAAGGGTTTGGCGGCCGCTTCGGGGGCACTTTGTGCGCCGGAGCTGTACGGTTCACAAGCGAACCTCCCGGCCCTGAACTTGCTGGCACAGGACAACGCTCCATCCCGGCCACCGGATGATCCTTGGCCCGGCAAGAAGAGAATACTGGCCATCGCCGATCCGGAGGAATGGTATTCCTCTCCCGGTTATCACCACGATTCGGCATCGCATACGCTGGCCACCGTCGAGAGGCTGGGCCGCGAGTCGGGTGCCTGGATTACGGTGGTGCGCACCGATATGCGGTTGCTTACCAAGCAGCCCATCTCCGGTTATAACGTCAGAAACCTGAACAATTTCGACGCAGTCTTTTACATGGGGGAGGGTCCCTGGAACATTACCGATCAGCAGAAGGCAGACCTGCTTTCGTTTGTGCATGACGACGGCAAGGGTTTCATTGCCGGGCATGCGGGCAACGGCGGGCACCTTTTGCTCTGGCCGGAGTACGCCAAGATGATCGGCGGCAACCTGGTGGGTGAGTTCCCCTCCGCGGATATGCACATCATCGTCGAAGATCCAAAGTTCCCGGGAGTTCAGGGATTTGCCAGGCAGTTCACTTTCCGCGACCAATACACCATCGTGGGGCCTAATTATTCCAGAGACGTTGACCATGTCATCATGCGCATGGATCCCACAAAATTTCCCGAGGTGTTTGCGTCCCTTCAACCCGAAGCTAAGTTGCAAGCTAATTTGAAGAAGCTCGCCGATTTACGCACGGATGGAGACTATCCCATTGTGTGGTGCAAGAAGTACGGAAAAGGCCGCGTGTGGTACTCGACCTTCGGCCATCTTGAGCAAACGCTCGATGATGCACGCATTCAGCAAATGTATATCGGCGCGATCAAGTGGGCGCTCGGCCTTACAGATGCCGATATAACGCCTCGCCCCTTCCCGGGAAACCACTGAGAGAGGTCACGAACATGAAGACGTTGATGATCGCGTGCTGCTTAGCCTTGTGCGCCGTGGCCCACGGCCTTGCTCAAGAACAATCGAAGAAGATTCGCGTCCTGGTGCTTACCGGAAGCTCGGATTGGTCGCATCCCTGGGAGGGAACTGCGCCGTTCATGCAAGGCATTTTGATGAACACTGGTCGCTTCGACGTGAAGCTGGAAGAAGAAGTGCGGGGCATCACGGCGGAAACACTGGCCAATTATGACGTTTTAATCGATTACTACTACGGGCCGAGGTGGCCGGCGGTCACCGAAAAGGCCGTCGAAGATTTCGTTCGCTCAGGGAAAGGGATGGTCGGGGTCCACGGAATCACGTACGGACCCTTTTTTGGGCAGGCCGGAGGAAGCGCGACGGAGCCGCGGCGACTCGAGGGTCAACCTTGGGCAGCATTTGCCGACATGATCGGAATGACCTGGAAGCTGGACAACATCGGCCATGCCACGCGCCACGTCTTCGCAGTGGAGTGGACCGATCGCGAACATCCCATCAGCCGCGACTTACCCCCGACATTTATGGCCAACGATGAGCTCTATCACAAGATCGACTTGAAGCCCAACGCGCATGTTCTGGCCACAGCCTTTGACGATCCCAATGTGAAAGGCGGCACTGGGAAAGTAGAGCCGGCGATCTGGACCGTTCCTTACGGCCAGGGCAGAGTGGTCATGATCGTACTGGGCCATGATCTTTTGGCCATGAGTCAACCCGGATTTATGGATGTCTTTGCGCGAAGCGCGGAGTGGGCAGCAACGGGTAATGTTGCGCCGGGGGCTCCGGTACTGGCTCCGTCTACCAGCCTGGTAGCGCCCACGCCCCACTAGCTTTATGAAAGCCGCGTTCTTCCTACTGGCTCTGTCAGCCACCGCGGGAGCCGCAACCGTCACGGTGTCCATTACCGGGTCCACAGGAGAGATCCAGGTGGGAGAAGGCCCCATCTTTGGACATAGCTCGTATCAGTTAATCCCGGGCGGCGAGCCATTTGTACTGACCTATACCTTTGATGAGGACAAGGGAAAGCAGACCATCTCGCAGATAGATGGCGGCCTCATCTCTCGATCGGAGATAGAAAACTCTGCCGGCTCTTCACCGGGTGTCAACGCGACGCTCCAGATCGGGAGCAACCTGTGGGAGTTTGGACCGTCCACGCGATCCCAGGTGGTGCTCAAAACTTTGGTGAACGATAAGAGCGAGCAGTTCGTGTTCACTACTCAGGCAGGTGGCAATCGGGTATCGGTCCAAATCGTGCCCGGTAAAGGCGGCTATTGGCCGAAGAGCGGTGACTGGCGGGCAAGTTATACTTCGGGCACTCTGGATGGCAGTACCGCCTCCTTTTCAGTGGACAACGATCGCGTCTCGGCCCGCGGGAAGCTGATTCCCGCCACCATCGCCGTCGATGGCGTGGACATCGATGGGCAATGGCTTCGAGCCACGGTCGAGGGAGAAAGAAAGTGGCAACTGGCTCACGCATCCCCACGGGGTGGCTATATCGTGGAGCAGGTGACCCGAACCATCATCGGAACCAAGGCGGATGGGTCGCCCATCATCCCGGTTTCCATTAGATACTGGCAGGCGTGGCAGGTTGTCGCAGGGTCTGACGCTCGCAGCAACCCGGCGGCTGGCTTTGCGAATACTGCTCTTTCCGGAGGCACCGGGGAAGAAAGCATTTCAGCTGTCGCACGGTTCTACGAAGGCATGACCTTGCCGCCTTCTTTTGCCGTGGGCAACAGCCCTTACGCCGGCGACCGGCCTTCTTCCACGACGGATCCTCACCTCTCCACCGACGCCGCGACTCTGCCGGTCAGCCTCAAAACCAGCATGCATTTTTGAAGGGGCTAGCTTACGGCGATGCCCTCCGTTTCCGCCCGCAGCTTTTGCACATTGGCTCCATTATGATCAGGATCAGCTTCAGTCCAAAAAATGAGAAAGCACTTGAACTCTTTTTCCATTCGAGCCGGCTTGAGCTTGGCGTTTTTTTTGATCGGCGTGATCGCTTGTCACGCCGAAGTGCCAGAAGCTCACACAAATCCCGTACCTCTCAAAATGTCTGTTGGCTACGCTACGGACATTCGTTTCACGCACATCACGACTGCCGAGGGGCTTTCGCAAATCCGGGTCATGAACATCGTGCAGGACGATTTGGGGTTTATGTGGTTCGGCACTTTAGCTGGACTGAACAGGTTCGACGGCTACACGTTCAAGGTATTTGTGCACGAGAGAGACAACCCAAACAGCCTCAGTGGCGTGGACGTCGAGTCGTTGTTCAAGGATCGCGACGGCGCATTGTGGATCGGCTCCGAGCAGGCCTTGGACCGCTTCGAGCCTAAGACGGAAACCTTCCTCCACTTTCCTGTGCCGATGGTGAAACAGATTAGCCAGGACCACGCCGGCTTGTTATGGTTCTCGACCGACAGGGGTTTGTACCGGCTCGATCAGAAGAGCGGGAAATTTCGCATTTACACGCACGACGCAAATGATCCCCGGAGCCTTCCAGACAATCACGTCGTTTCAGCCGCTGAAGACAAAACCGGGAGGTTCTGGGTTGGAGAGCCAGGCCGGCTGTATGAGTTTGATCGTGCGAACGGGCACGTCAAGTTAGCTATCCCGCTTCACGAGGCATCGCGCGACTTCTCCTTTTACGAGGACCGGCTAGGGGATTTCTGGATCTTCTACGGTATAGGAAATGGGTTGGCGAAGTTCGATCGCAAGCGGAATGTCCTTACGTACTATTCGCTTCATGCCAACGACCCATCGAGCACGGCTTATAGCGGCGTGACTGGTATGCGAGAGGACCGGCACGGAGATCTTTGGCTGACAACACAGGGATACGGACTGGTGAAGTTCGACCGCGAACACAACCGGTTTATTGGCTACAAATACACTCCGGGTGATTCAGACGGCCTCGCGGAAGACCGTGTCACGACTTTGTTCGAAGATCGTGATGGAAGCATATGGGTAGCCCTTTATGGGAGCGGCCTGCAACGTTTTTCCCCTGTGCCAGCGCCATTTCAGCCGGTAAACCTAACTCCAAAAGAAGATGGAATCGGCTGCTTTTACGAAGACAGCCACCATAATCTCTGGATCGGAACACGCTTTGCATTGCACCGTATCGATGCCTCAGGAAAAAGCACCGCGTTTGTCGGTGTGAAGCCTGGTGTTCCGTTCGACGTAAGCAGTCTCGTTGAAGATCGCGCTGGATTCATTTGGGTCGGGACGTCCAGGAATGGACTCTTCCGGCTCGATCCGAGAGACGGCCAATGGAAGAACTACCGGCACAACGAGAACGACCCTGCCTCGCTGAGTAACAACCTGATAAGTCGACTGCTGGTGGATCACGATGGGACGCTGTGGGCTGCGACCTGGGATGGACTTGATCGCTTCGATGCTCAGACGGATCGCTTCACAACTTTCAGATCGGATCCACACGCCCGCGAATTGATCTATCTTACTCTGGCCGAAGGCGCCCAGCACGATCTTTGGCTCGGAACCTACGGTTTTGGCCTGCAGCATTTCAATCCGCAAACAAAGCAGTTTACGACCATAGGCAGCAGCGACACCCCAGGCGGTCTGAGCGACAGCGAAGTGAACTGGGTCCATGTCGCACGCACTGGAGCAGTGTGGGTAGCCACGTCAAACGGGCTGAACGAGTACGATCCGGCGACGAAACGTATCAATGTTTACGATGCCCGTGACGGGTTGGCGAGCAGCGCCGTCGATTGTGTGCTCGAGGACGCACACGGCCAGCTCTGGATGAACACAACGAGAGGTATCTCCAGCTTTGATCCTTCCACCAGGACCTTCCGTAACTTCTCCACGGCCGAGGGCCTTCCGGGCCCGGAGATGGCTGGTACAGGCGCCTGCCTCCGTACCGCGAGCGGGCGGATGTTTTTCGCCGGATTTAGCGGAGCGACAACGTTTCTCCCCGAAGCCATGCCGCAGAGCAACTATGCACCCCCAACCGTGATTACGGACTTCCGGTTGTTGGGGACCTCATATTCGCCCGCGCTCAAACTTACCCGGCAAGCCATTCCGTACGCCTCGGAGATCATCCTCACGCATCGGCAAAGCCCGTTCTCGCTGACGTTTGCCGCCCTTGCGTATTCCAATTCACCGGCAAACCGTTATCGCTACATGCTGGAGGGTCTGGACAACTCGTGGACTGAAATCGGGAGCGGCAGCCGTACCTTGACCTATACCGCTCTTCCCGCCCGGAAATATCGCCTTCGTGTGCAGGGAGCCACGAACAGCAGCCAATGGAGCGAACCCGGAGCAGAACTTGCCATCATCATCCTGCCTCCGTGGTGGAACACCTGGTGGTTCCGAACCGCCTATGCATGGGCGGGACTTCTAGTAATCTGGGCGGCTTATCGCTATCGCATGCGCCAAATCGCAGAACAAATCAATATCCGCATCGACGCTCAGGTGAACGAGCGTATGCGCATCGCGCGCGACTTGCACGACACCCTGCTTCAGAGTTTTCAAGGAGCGGCTTTTCTATTCGCGGCCGCTCGTAAATTGTTGCTCCGAAATGCGGACAACGCCATGCAGGTGGTGGATGAGGCAATTCATGCTGCCGAGGAAGGCATTACGGAGGGCCGTAGCGCGATTCGCGACTTGCGCCCGGAACCAGCCGCGCAGCGCAACCTTCCGGAATTGCTGAATGCCGCATGCCGCGAATTGACAACTGCTCAAGAGTTGGATGGGCATGCTCCGAGCTATCAGGTGCTGGTGGAAGGCAAGCACCGGGATTTATCTCCGATGCTTCAGGACGAGGTCTACCGGGTCTCCCGCGAGGTGGTACGGAACGCCTTCGCGCACGCGGCTGCCGCCCACATTGAAGTAGATATTCGTTATGGTCAGCATCAGCTTCGAGTGCGTATCCGCGATGATGGCAAGGGGATCGAGCCAAAGATCCTTGCCGATGGCGGACGGCCCGGACATTGGGGCATATCGGGGATGCGCGAGCGGGCTCAGCGAATTGGCGCACAACTAGCGTTTTGGAGTCAGGTGGGGGCTGGTACTGAGGTGCAACTCACCCTTCCCGGCGCACTCGCATACGAGAAACATCTGGACGGCCACCGCTTCCGATGGTTCCGCAGGGTCGGTAGCGATGAGTAGCACTCCTGGCTGACGGCTCCTATTTTTTTTGCCCTTGACCCGTCACATACACCACTTCAAGATCGTCCAGTATCCAGATCGTCCCCACGCGAGGTGCTCTTTGGAGCTTGCAGGCATCACCACCCCCGTCGACGCGCCCAAGACCCTAGCCCCTACACCCGTCTCGGCCACTACTTCCGTCACAGCGCCCGCGCCCTGGAGCGCCGCCACCCGCTTCGGCTTCCGCATCGCCTTCCTCTACTTCTTTTGCTTCATCTTCTTCTCTAGCAACGGAACCCTCTTCAACGCCTTCCCCGTCGTCGGAGGCTGGATCAATGAAAAGCTCGACTGGCCCTTCCACCACCTCTCCGAGTTCAGTGGCCAGCATCTCTTCCATCTCACCGGCATAACCGCACACTGGCACCCCAGCGAATCCGGCGACACCACGATGAACTGGATCCAGGGCGGCCTCTTCCTTATCCTCGCCTTGGCTGGCGGCATCGTTTGGACCTTGATCGCACTCCTCCGCAACAGCCCTCGCACCGAGTACCGCACCCTCAACTCCTGGCTCCGCTTCCTCCTCCGCCTCACCTGCGGCATGTTCATGGTCACTTATGGCTTGGCCAAGGTCTTCCCGTTCCAGATGCCGCCTCCCTCCCTTGCTGTCCTCAATGAGCCCGTCGGCAACCTATCCCCCATGACGTTGCTCTGGAACCTTATTGGCCTCAACCCTGTCTACGAGATCATCTGCGGCTCAGCCGAACTCCTCGGCGGCATCCTCCTGCTCTACCGCCGCACCGCGCTCGCCGGAGCCATCTTCTCCACCTTCGTCGTGACCAACGTCGTCTTTTACAACTTCTGCTTCGACGTCCCGGTCAAGCTCTTCGCCGTCAACCTGTTGCTCGGCTGCATCTTCCTCGCCCTGCCCGACGCCCTCTCCCTCTGCCGCTTCTTCTGGAGTCACCAATCGGCCGCGCCCACCGCCACCTGGGTGCCCCGCGCCAGCCGCCGTGCCGGGCGCATCGCCATTCTCGTCACCGAGATTGTTTTCGCGGTCGCCTTCCTCGTCGTCAACCCCATCTTCATGACCATTGGCTGGCGCCACCTTCAAGTTGCGCTCCGCACCCCATCCCCGTTGCTCGGCGCCTGGCATCTCGACGCTACCCACCCAGCATCCGGCGCCTTCATCGACCCCGAAGGCGTTCCTGTCACTGACCTCTACGTAGCTGCCTCGGGCCGCGCTTACACCCGCTCTAGTGACGGCGAGCTCTGGCTCTCCCCCGTCAATCTCGACCCCAAGAAACACACCGTCCGCATCAACTGCTACTTCATCGGCGCCCCCACCAACTACGCCTGGCAGCTCTCCGACCCCAACCACCTCATTCTCACCTCGGTCCCACCCGACCCACCCAAACCGGACAATAAGCACCGGGCCGCCAAACCCGTCGCGTCCTTCAACCCCGCCGTACTCACCCTCACCCGAACCCCGACGCCCGCCCACTACCCGCTCCTCGAGCGCGGCTTCCACTTCATAAACGAATGGCGCTACGAGCGTTAACCAGCGGTGAGGACGCCGCTACCAGAATCCCAGGTTTGATCCAATATGTAAGATGGAATCGTGGTCCTGCAACACAACTGGACTCCTTAAATGCGGTCCGGCCTTTAACCGACAACTCGCCTGGGAGACAACATGGCTTTCATCACTGGTTTCGGCGGCATATTTTTGCGAACGGACGACCCCAAGGCGCTCTACGAGTGGTACGAACGCCATCTCGGCCTGGTTAAGTCTGGCGGTGCTTACACGTTTCCAGTCCCGACGCAGCATCCCGAAATCATCTTCTCCGCTTTCAAACAGGACAACGACTATTTTCCTCTCGTGCAAAAGGCGATGATCAATCTCCAAGTGGACGACCTCGAGGGAGTACTAGATCGGTTGATCGCCGAAGGCGTTACGGTTGACTCGAAACGTGAAGACTACGGAGAATTCGGAAGGTTTGGCTGGGTCATCGACCCGGCAGGAAATCGCGTCGAGCTTTGGCAGCCAGCCAAGAACGAATGATGCTAATTTGCCCAGCCAGCCTGCGTTCCGCAGTTCACTTCACCGGCTCAAGGAAAAGGCGCTCGTAGCGAGTAAAGCAACATGTCTCTCGCACGAGCGCCGCAGCCAATTGGCACTCAGGATCGGTGGCAACCATCTCCCTATAGCGTCGGTAACTTTCTTCGTCCGGGAAAGTGAACATTGCTAAGGCGACATCCGCCGGACCGTCATAACCAAGGCCTGGGAAACTCACCCCTACTCCCCCTGGAGCGGCCCGCGGAATGAAATAGCCGTGGTGTATACCGCCGTAGCGTTCGATGAGCGAAATCCACGTGCGTGCATACCTTTCAAACGCACCTAGCTTGCCCAAATCGAGCGTGTAGCGAATCTGACATGTGACTGGATTGTTCTCCATCTTTCCCCCCAATCTCGATTGCTGCGATTGTGAGAACTGCCGCTACTGTCTCTAGAAAAGACAGTAGCGGCAGTTCCTACGCTTCCACTTTGTTGTATCAGCCAATCGTGAACATCCCGACAGGCTCGATCGCTCCTCACTACCACGCAGTTGGGGACTTCAACGCTGATGGAAACCTGACCTTGCCCTACCGCACTGTAGCGGCAAAACTGTCACCGTCTTCCTGAACGCAGGCAACGGAAGCTTCAGCACACCTGTTCTGACGATCCTTTCGATTGATAGCAATGCGGGAGCGATCGTCGCTGGAGATTTCAACGGTGACGTGAGGACGATCTCGCGAGTAGTCCACAGTGATAGCATAAGTCCCGGCGAACGCACTTTCGTCACGTGGCGGTGTAATCGGCTAAATGGACAGCTAACCGTTCGGCTCGTTCCCGAATGGCTCGGTCGCCTCCGCAAAAGGATATGCCTCATGGGTAGATTTACCCGTCGCAGCTTTCTCGCGACCGCCTCCACGGTTGCTGGAACACTGTGGCTGGACAAGCGCTCAGGATTGGCCCAGGTGCCACCGAGCGAGGCGAGTGACCTGAAGTTGTGGTACACCAGTCCCGCCTCGCAGTGGGTCGACGCGCTGCCCATCGGCAACGGGCGCCTCGGCGCCATGGTTTTTGGTGGAGGAGCCATCGACCCGATCGATCCCAAAGATCCAAAGGCCGATCATGCTTCCGGCCCAGTGCCCACCGATCCCGCAAAAGAGACGCTGCAACTGAATGAAGACGCACTTTGGTCGGGCCTTCCGGTGGATGGCAACAACCTCGATGCCAAGGGTTACCTGCCCGCCGTGCGCCGGGCCGTGCTCGAAGACAAGGACTATCACCTGGCCGACCAGATCTGCCGCAAGATGCAAGGCCTGTTTGCCGAGGCCTACCAACCCATCGGCAGCCTGCATGTGGATTGCACCCACCCGGACCCGGTAACGGATTATCGCCGTGAATTGGATCTTGCCTCGGCAGTGACGGCGACGCGCTATAAGGTGGGTGATGTCCAATTTGAACGCACAGCATTTTCCTCCGCACCCGATCAGGCGATCCTGTTGCGTGTCTCGGCCAGCAAACCGGGACAGTTGAATGCGACGATATGGATGGATGGAGCACTGGTGAAATCGGTGCGGACGGTAGGCGCCAATCGCTTGCTGCTGACCGGCAAGGCACCCAAGCATGTCGCCGGGGCCGGTCATCCCGGCAGCGAAACTCCTGTAGTGCATTCCGATCTGCCCGGCGAAGGTATGTACTATGCCGCTGTTCTCGAGGCCAAGGTGGAAGGGGGCCGAATATCCGCGAGTGCGGACAGACTTCTCATCCACGGCGCGACGGCTTGCACGCTGATGTTGACCGCAGCCACCGGCTACCGCGGATTCGAGCAGAAGCCCGATACGCCGCAGGATGAAGTGAACCAACGAGCCATCGCGCGACTGGATGCCGTGGTCAAACACAGCTATTCTGCTTTGCGCCAGCGGCACGTGGCGGACTACCGGAAACTCTTTGAGCGCGTAGCGATCTCGCTGGGGCCCAACCCTCCCGCTTCGCAACCGACCGGCGATCGCCTCAAAAACTTTGCGGCCGCGCCCGATCCCTCGCTTCTGGCTTTGTACTTCCAATACGGGCGGTACCTGCTCATCAGTAGCTCGCGGCCAGGCTCCCAGCCAGCGAACCTGCAGGGAATATGGAACTACCAGGTGCAGCCGCCGTGGAGCTGCAATTGGACCTCGAACATCAATATCCAAATGAACTACTGGCCGGTGGAGAGTTGCAATCTCAGCGATTGCGCCGAGCCGCTATGGGCATTCGTCACCGATCTCAGCCATACCGGCGCCCGCGCGGCACGTGAGACTTATGGCCTGCCAGGATGGGTGTCGCATCACAACATCGACCTCTGGCGAGCGGCGAACCCAGTAGGCATGGGCGTCGGAGCGCCGACGTGGGCCAATTGGGGCATGAGCGGGCCCTGGCTCTGCGCACACCTCTACGAACACTATTCTTTTACCCGCGATCGGGAGTTTCTGCGCATGCGCGCCTATCCGCTGATGAAGGGCTCGGCGGAGTTCTGCTTGGCATGGCTGATCGAGGATGGACATGGGCATTTGACCACCTGCCCGTCAGAGTCGACCGAGAACAATTTCATGGCGCCCGACGGTAAGCCAGCGATGACCAGTGCGGGCTGCACGATGGACATGGCGCTCATCCGCGAACTCTTCACCAACTGTATTCACGCGGCGAAGGACCTTGGAATCGATGAAGAGTTCGCGGCGCAGCTGGATGCCGCCCGCGGCCGGCTGATTCCTTATCAAGTTGGCAGATACGGACAATTGCAGGAGTGGTCGGTTGACTTTGAGGAGAGCACGCCGGGTCAGCGCCACATGTCGCACATGTATCCGCTATATCCGGGCAGTGAGATCACGCCGCGCGCGACACCAGAGCTGGCGAAGGCGGCCCGGGTTTCGCTCGAGCGGCGACTGGCCAACGGCGGAGCTTACACCGGCTGGAGCCGTGCCTGGGCCATCGGGTTCTGGGCACGGCTCGGCGATGGCGACAAGGCGTGGGAGTCACTCAGCATGTTGATGCAGCACAGCACGAACATGAACCTATTCGACACCCATCCGTCGGGGAACACGTCGATCTTCCAGATTGACGGAAACTTCGGAGCGACGGCCGCGATGGCAGAAATGCTGATGCAAAGCCACACCGGCGTCATCGATCTCTTGCCGGCGTTGCCCTCCGCATGGGCTGTTGGCGAAGTGAAAGGTCTGAGAGCACGCGGCTCGGTAGAAGTGGATCTGCGCTGGAAGAATGGAAAAGCTACGGCCGCCACCATTCGTCCCGACTTCTCCGGGGACTATCAATTGCGCGTGCCGCCCGGACAGGAGATTCGGAGTGTAAGCGATGGAACTGGAGTTCGATTGGCTCGCCACCCCAACGGCAGTGTTGGTATCACTCTCGAAGCAAAGCGCGCCTATCGAGTGACTTTCGCTTAAATCCGCGATCTCACGAAGCGGCGCATCGGTAGCCACAGATTTTATCGAGTTCAGTTCCGCGCTCGCCATTTACCGGCTCGTTGGGAAGTGATCGTCTTGTTCCGGACACAAATGCTTATTCTTTCAATTCGCTTTCTTCGGGTGCGTCGGTCGGACTCGCAAAGTCAAGGCGATAGCCATCAGGATCAGCCAGCGGTACTACCCATAAACCATTGCCCACAAAAGGGCGGTTTCGCGTCTCAACCCCCCGCGATTTGAACTCACGAAAAAGAGCCAGCGCGTCTTCGCACAGGAAGCTTACCGAGGCGCCACCCCCTGGCTTTTCCTTTGGTAGAGCTTTCGGGGTGATCTCCTGAAGCATGATCGCAGCATGGCCAAGCTCAAGCCAGCACCAGCGAATTCTCCCGTCAGGATGATCCTCATCCTTATCGGGTATCCATTGGCGCTTCATTGTGAATCCGAGCCCATCAACATAGAACCGCAACGAAGATGCCATGTCCGTTACTGCAAAGAAAGGTACCGCCTGTTTGACGTTTGCGTTCATGACGGCTGCTCCAATCACGGAATCATAATGGACGAAGGATATGCGACGGCAGTTGCTACCGCACGAGGTCCGTGCGTATTCGGCATTGCGTAGAAGTTACTATTGCAATTGGCTCTCGATAGCGCGGCATGCATTGCCGACCCCGTCTTCCGAGGATATCGCCGCCCCAACTTGATTTGCCAGGGCCCGTGGTGACGGCTGGTTCAGAAGAAAACTCAGCTCCCTGGCGGCCGTTTCTGCACGGTAAGCTTTGCGTCCCATCATCCGTCCAATTCCTAGCGCCTTCACACGCGCTGCATTGTCGAACTGATCGAATCCGTACGGCATCACCAGCATAGGTTTGCCTGCGCGCATCGCCTCTGCGGTCGTTCCCACGCCCCCCTGATGAACGATCACCGAGGCATGCGGGAATATGCTCGCGTAGGGGGCATACTCGCAAGCCATGATCCCGCTCGGAAGGCCATCTTTCGGTTGGTTGCGCGGATCACGGCCGACAAGCAGCACCGCTCGTTTTCCAAGCAGTTGCGCCGCCTTTGTGCTTTCGGTGTAGAAGTCGCCGGCATCCATCACCGCTGACGATCCCAACGTGAAAACAAGCGGAGGCTCTCCATCCTGAAGGAAGGCGGCCAGGTCGTTGGTTATCTCCGGGCCTTTTGTTCCCCTATAGAACGCAAAGCCTGTTGTCTGAGCATTCGGTGGCCAATCTGACTGCCGGCTCCCGAAGAGCGGAGAAAACATGCACAAGGTCAGGCTGGGCGAGAATTGCCCCGCGAAGATCGGATTGCGCGTTGTGTTCGGTAACTGTAGTTCCTTGCGGAATGCATGCCAGGGTTTGACCCATGGATCTACACCCTTCTCCAGCAGGGCCATCACCGGGCGGAAAAAGCGTGGTCCCAGTGGACGGAACTTGGCAAGCCAAGGCGCTGGGGGCATCACAGGTGGGTCGTAAGCTGACCATAGCGAACTGGGCGCCAACGCAACCGACACCCAGCGGATCTTCATGGCTTGCTTCTCAGCGAACAGGTGCGCCGAGTAGGTGAGCGGATGGGTTATCAGAATCTGTGCGTCCGCCGCTACCGTGCTTATCTCCTCATAGGCGCGTTTGAGGTGAGGCATCACGATTCCGCGAATCAAAAACTCGAATCCTCTTTTCGGATCCATGATTTGCGCCATGACGGCAGGTTCTTTCAGCGACTCGCCAATGTCTGGCCCAATCGCACGAAATGGAAGTCCCGCCTCTTCCACCCTTTCCCGATGAACTTCAACGGTCGCCACGACCACGGAGTGATTGCGATTCTGCAATCCGCGTGCAAGAGCCAGGTATGGATGAAGGTCGCCCAGCGAGCCAAAGGTCGTGAGCACGATCTTCGCTTTCGACACCGTGTTTCTCCTTGCTCCGTTCCACTCACAGTATCCTGAAAACGGATAGGGATCCGCGCGTTATTGATCGCAAAAATATCCGGCGCTTGGGGAACTTACCGCCAGACTCTTTCGGGCACCTGAACAGGAAGGTTTGCGGACGAGTGGATCCAACCGGATTTGTGAACACAAGCTACCTTATTGGTACGATCCTCCGAACGCCCACGCTACCATCAGCGGAAACTCTTCTCGCCAGAATATGCCACCGTGCGCCCCGCTTCGTTCATTCATGACGACATCTGCTCCGGCATCGCGCAGTGCTTTCGCCCACTTCCTTGCGTTTCCAAGGAAAAACGGCTCCTCGGTACCGCCGACGAGGTACACGCGTGGGAGAAGGTTCGGCATTACGGCGGGCGGCCTGTAACCCGCGCCGGGAGAGGCGCACAAGACCGCACCGTAAGCCTCTGGATGCCGAAGCCCAACAGCAAGGGCCAACTCAGCACCTGCGGAGACCCCGAATACTGCAGTACGTTCCCTGGGCAGTGCGACGCCGAACCGCGACTCAGTCCATCGGCGAACATCCTCGACGAAAAACTTCTCGTGCGCCGCGAATCGCTCGGGCTCAAAGCCCGGTGAGTACTCATGCACCCTCAACGTTTCATCGGTCAGCCCATATGTGCCTACGACTATGGTCGACGGTACGGCGGCCTTCTCAAGCAACGCACCCCACTTCGAGATTCGCTGACCATCGCCAGCAAAGACGATTGCTTCGGGCGGTTCCGGTGGAACGTACACCATGACCTGCCTTCCACCGTCGTATTCGAAAGTCTCGGTGACAAACTCTCCCAACATTGTGCCGGGCGCTCCATCGAACTCACTTGATTCGCGGTTGACGTGCCGTTCAAAGAAACTGAAGATCACCGCATCCGCGTAACCCCGCCTCATTTCCCGGTCCACACCGGGGGACGCTTCTCCCGGAAAGCACGGACTCCCTCCTTAGCATCCTCGGACTCCAGGGCTGCAATCAGTGCCGGCAGGCGAGATCTTTGTGCTTCGATGGGTGAGAGTGTTGCGGTGTGGCGCACACACTGCTTAATCGCCCGAAGGGACGTTGGGGAACAAGCGAGGACAGCCTTAACCCAGCGGTCCACCGACCCATCGAGTTCGGTTCGCGGAACCACTTCATTGATCAGTCCCATGGCCAGCGCCTCATGCGCAGAGATATGGCGACCGGTCAGGAGAATGCCCATCGCCTGGCGATAAGGGATTTGCCTCTGCAGCAAGATGGCTCCTCCGTCCAGAGGCACGTTTCCGACACGCGGCTCTGGTAAGCCGAACTTCGCATCTTCGACCGCGACCACGATGTCGCATCCCAGCATCATTTCGAAACCGCCGCCGAGCGCATATCCGTTGACCCGGGCGATGATGGGAACATCCAGTGTGTCGCGTAAAGCGATGCCGCCGAAACCTCCAGGGGTAGGGTGAGCCCAATAGTCCAAACCCTGTCTGCCCGCTTCCTTCAGGTCCGCGCCAACACAGAAGGCCCTTTCCCCAGCCCCTGTCAAGACAATGACCCGAACATCGGCGCTGGTCTCGAGTTGAGACCAAATCGCCAGCAGTTCACTCCGAGTAGCAGAATCGACTGCATTCAGTGAATCGGGACGCGCCAAGGTTATCGTGGCAACATGGTTCTCAATGGTTAGACGGACATTCATCGCTCAATCGCTTTCCTGGTTCTCGTTATCCGTCAACCGCTAGTGTCCTGTCCCTGAAGTTCATCGAAAAAGTTCTTTGGCTTTGTATCAGGGCACGAATTTGGAGGCTACGGAAAAACTCATGCTTTGTATCAGGGCACGACTTTAGTCGCGCCGTAAGTGCTTGGAAATATGATGGGCTTTAGCCCCTGAGGCCGTTCGACGTGTCGAATTTTCAATGAACTTTAGGGACACGACGCTAGATGCTTGAACTTCTGGCATGAACTTCCGCAATCACCTCCTCGGTGTGCTGCCCAAGGCGAGGCGGTGGAATACGCAAGCTTACGGGCGACCGAGACAGATGAACAGGATTGCTAATCAACTTCAGCGCTTGTCCTTCGCCCGGCCCTTCGAGGATCATTTGATTTTCCAATGTTTGAGGATCAGCAAGCGCCTCCTCCATAGTGCGCACGGGGGCGCACAGTATGTCCTGCTCCTCCAGCTTTGCCAACCAGTGAGCCTTGGTTCCGCCAAAAAAAGTATCGCGGAAGATCCCCTGCAGCTCTGGTTTGTTCTTGAATTGTTCCGTCAAATTACAGAACTTAGGCTCAGCCGACAAGTCAGCAAGGCCGAGCGCCGCGCAAATATTTCGTAAAGGATTCTCTTTGAATGCACCGACCATCACGATCGGTCCATCCTGCGTCTCAAAAACACCGCAAAGCGGCATTGCGGCCCAATTGACTTCCGAGCCCGTCATCATCACCATGGCGGCCTCTTGCATCTGCAGGGCGAGCATCGAGTCATACAAAGAGACGTTTACTTTTTGCCCCTCCCCGCTCTTGGTGCGATGAATCAAGGCCAGCAAAATCCCTTGCACCAGGTGCATTCCGGCGGCGTAGTCCGCCGGGGAAACCGGGTAGAGCGCGGTCGGTAGGGCTGGATCCGCCTTGCGCATCATGACACCGCTCATTGCCTGGGCGAGGAAGTCTTGGCCTCCTTTATGGGCATGGGGGCCGGTCTCACCATAACCTGTTCCTACCGCATAGATAATGGCGGGGTTCAATTTGATACAGTGATCGTAACCGAGCCCGAGGCGCTCCATGACGCCGGAGCGAAAGTTATTGACGACCACATCTGCATCGGCAATCAGCTTCTTCACCAGTTGCATTTGTTCCAGATCCCGCAGATCCACCTCCAGACTGCGTTTGTTGCGGTTGAGACTGCAGAAGATGGGATTGTCCGCTCCGGCGATTTGCTTAAAACTGGTACGGCTCAAATCGCCCGCATGGGCGCGCTCAATCTTGATCACATCCGCACCAAAATCGGCAAGCGTCTGGGTGCAAACCGGTCCCATCATTACCTGCGAGAAATCGATCACGCGGATACCGGTTAAGGGTAGCGTCTGTTCAGTTTGATTTTTCATAGGTCTCCAAGCATCGCCTGGCAATTGCCAAGGCAGGAATATCCGCATTTCTGCTGGTTTGGTCTCCTGGGTCCGCACCCTGTGCCCGCAGTGTGCGCTGCAGTGTAGATGTATCGACATTGCGAACCAATATCCCGGCATCGAGAGAGAGGGCGGCGGCGGTTCCGGCAGCTTCTCCCATCGCCATGCAGGGCGGAATCTCACGCGCCATCTTCTGTGCCTGTGAAGTTGCTGAGAAGTGTCTCCCGGCGACCAGCAGATTCTCAATCCCTTTCGGTACGAGCACACGATAGGGCATATAGTAGTCGCGGCCGCGTGCAATGCTGTCGGCAAAGCGCGTCCTCTCGGCGAGGTCCTCTTTCGTCAATACATATTCCCCTTCCAGCAGGCGGGTCTGGCGCACGCCTGTCTGCGGGGCAACGTCCACCACGTAGCAACGTTCGAAGCCGGGCAGTTTTTCGCGCACATAATCGAGCGTGGCATAGATGTGTTTTCTGCCTTTGATTTCTGCCGTCGTCAGGTCCTCGACGTTTACCCCGTCGAGACCGAGCATGTGCGGGCAGTTGCACCAAACCACTCCAGGTAGCGGCGTCTTGAGCCACCAGAGACCCCACGAACCCCCGAGAATCTGTTTGATTTCCTTATCCATCCGGGCGAAGGCTTCCGCCTCTTCGCGTTCAAAGCGCTCCGCCTCGTCGGTATCCACTCCCCCGAGGCGAAAGACGGTAGTGAGCATGTAGCGCCCCCCTATGTGAGGAGCTTCCGCCGAGACGGCAACATCGAGATCGCCGGTCGCATCGATCACCACATCTCCCAGGATCGCCTCGGTTCCTTCTTTGGTGTTGCAGAGGACGCCCTTCACTTTGCCATCTTCCACGAGCGTGCTGGAAAACCAGGAGTGCAGCCGCAGCTGAATGCGATGCTCCTCGACCATCTCCAGAGCCACGCGCCTCCATGCGTCCGGATCGAACGCCGCGGCAAAGCAAATCGGGTGTGGCTTGGAGTGGGTGTGAAAGTCGAAGGCGCCCCACCGGGTCCAACGTCTCAAGGAAGCCGGGTCGGTCCCCCACTCATCCGCCCGGGGATACGTAGCGAGCCCCATGGCCGCCATGCGTTCGATAACCGTAAGCATGACGCCGCGTACTGAAATCTCCTGCAGATGGTTGTCCCACATGTCGTCCAGCAGCAGCACCATGCCACCCGAGGCCAGGCCACCAAGATGGTTGTAGCGCTCCAGCAGGATGACCTTTACCCCGTTGCGGGCAGCGGCGATCGCCGCGGAAAAGCCTGCCGGACCGCCGCCTACCACCACCACGTCCGCCCTGGCGGCGACTTTGATGTTGCACGCCGGTTGACGTATCCACTCTCCCACGTCACTCATCCAGTTCATCCCTCTCTTGTTGTCTCTTAGCAGGCTGCTGAAAAACTTCTGCTTTGTATCAGGGCACGACTTCAGTCGTGCCGTAAAGGGTTGAAAAAACGATGGGCTCTAGCCCCTTCCACAGCCGGATCCGCAATAAATATCAATTATTCAGCAGTCCACTAGTGCGCTCCTTCGGCAGGCCAGATGATGGTTATCTTCTCGAAGTAGGCAATCACCACGAAAAATGCGCCGGCAAGCAGTGTGCTCATCAGGATCGCGGAATATAAAAGGCCGGTATCGAAGGCGTAGGTTGCTTGCAGGATAAGGGCTCCAATACCCCTGGTCGATCCGATCCATTCCCCCACCACGGCGCCGATCACGGACATGGATGCGGCAATGCGCATCGAGGAGAACAGATAAGGAAGTGCGTTATAAAACCGCACCTTGAAAAGTATCTGCATCCTGCTGGCGGAGATGATTTCCATCAGCTCCATCACTCGCGGATCGACGGAACCAAGGCCCTCCAGCATATTCACCAGCGTGGGGAAAAAGCACACAAAGGCTGCGATCGTAGTTTTGGGCGCCAGGCCGCTGCCCATTATTAAAATCAATATGGGCGCCTTGGCGACCACGGGGATCGAGTTGAGCATAACCGCGACGGGAAAGAAGATCTTCTGCAGAATGACGAAGTGTACGAAGACCACCGCGACCACGATGGCCGCCGCGTTGCCGATAAGAAAACCTCCCACTGCTTCGACGGCCGTGGGTAGCAGATTGTTCAGCAGGAGAGCGTGATTCCTGACCAGGGTTCGTAGAACCAGCAAGGGAGATGGCGCGATAAACGGACGCACGTGGAAGCCAACGACGACGGCCCACCAGAAAAACAACAATCCCGCTACGCCAAAAAACGGCAACACCCAGTTCTGTATCTCCTGCTTCCGGCGGCTCGCCAGATGAGACTCGATCGCTGCGGCCTGAGAGAGGGAAGTGGCGTCCCTGGTTAGCGGAGACAGGCTCATGAAACTTCCTCCATGGAATTTCTGAGGCGTGTGGCAAGCGCAATAAATTCACTACTCTCCCGGATGCGCAGAGTGCGATCCTCCGGAAGCGGCACAGGGAAAAACTCCTTCACTCTTCCCGGGTTTGCGGCCAGCATCAGCACGCGCTGGCCCAGGTAGGCCGCCTCATAAATGCCATGCGTGACAAAGAGAATCGTGACGCCGGTCTTCTTCCATACGCGGCGCAGTTCCTCATTCAGGCGATCGCGTGTGATTTCATCGAGGGCCGCAAACGGCTCGTCCATCAGCAGGATTTTTGGATTGCTCACCAAAGCCCGGGCAATTGAGACGCGCTGCCGCATGCCGCCGGAAAGCTCGTGCGGATACGCATGCCTGCGCGCTCCCAAGCCCATGAAATCCAGCATCTCTTCGCCTCTCTGTCGTTGCTCCTTCACACCCACCTGCGAGACTTCCAGCGGAAGTGTGACGTTTTCCAGGGCCGTGCGCCACGGCAATAATGCGGCGTCTTGAAAGACAAACCCAATATCTCTACGCCGCCGGGCAATCGCCGGCGTGCTGCCCAGCACTTCTATCGATCCGGCACTCGGTCGAACCAGGCCGGAAACCACGCGAAGCAGAGTCGATTTGCCGCATCCCGATGGCCCGAGTAGGGCGAGAAATTCGCCCTGTGCCACATCCATTGTCAGGCGTTCAATGGCAGTTACACTCTGCCTGCCCTTGAAGAAAGTGACCGACACGTCGCTGCAACGGATCAGGGCTTCGGTCTCCGCCCGTGGAGCCATGACTACTTGATTGCGCAAGGCATTCTCCACTTCACCCCAACCTCATCCGGTAGGATTGTGTCGCGCCGAGTACTTTCATCGTCATCACCTCGTCCACGGTGGGCACATGGTTGGTGAACTGCCCCAGTTTGGTGTACAGGGCAATCTGTTCTTCCCACATACCCGGATCCATCGCGCCCCAGCCAAGCTGCCTCGTTCTGGCATCAAAGGCGTAGGTCATCATGGTCTCGATGGCGAGACGTTCATCGTCTCGATTGAGGCTCGGGTATTCCTGGATCAGAAGATCGGCAGCCTCATCCATATGGACCCTGGCATAGACCCAGCCTCGCGCGGTTGCGCGCATAAAGCGGACAATTGAGTCAAACTCGTTTTGCAGGGTGTGCACGGCTGCGTAGTAAGGGAGTGCGTACAGATGCACGCCGCTGTCCCACAGGCTAAAATCCACTCTGTCTTTCCCCAGCACGCGGAGTGCGGTCGTGTTTGTCGACCAGGCCGAGATCACATCGACCTGTCCGGTAAGGAGGGGAGACAGATCCGCCCCCACGGAGATCACCTTTACGCTGCTTTCCGGCAGATTCGCGTTCGCGAGCGCTGCTTTTAAAAGGATGCCGGCAGTCGATGGAATCCCGACTCTCTTGTTGACTATCTCGGAAATGGAGTGCACGGGATTGCTCTTCAGCGAAACATAGCAGTACGGATGTTTCTGCAAGGCTGCGGCGAAGCATTGGATCGGAATATTTTGCGAGACCGCCAGCATGATCGACGGACTGGATGAGATTTGGCCGGCTTCCGCACTGCCGGAGGCCACGACAGATACGCCGTCGATGCTCGGGCCTCCACTGGAAATACGAAACTCGAAGCCTTCCTGACGGTAAAAACCAAGGCGTTTGGCGACTACTTCTCCAATTTGCGCGCTGCTCGGCAGCCATCCCAGTTGCAACACCATACTGGCTGGGCCGGAGGAATCGTTGGCCAACTTGCGCAGCGCCAAATATCCTCCCCCGGCCAGAAGCAATCCGGTGGTCGCGAGCGACGTCTTCAACAGCCGCCGGCGCTGCAGATTGACATCGGGAGGACCTTCGGATGGCATGGTGGCGCGCACATCTCCATTCGACGACAGGCGAGTTCCTCCTCCCCACTGATTCTCGGTTCACTCATTATGCCCTCTCGGATGGATTGGGTAGAACACCAAATGCTCGAAGTGATGCCCAAAAAGGCCGGGTCCCCACCTGTTCCGGCCGGGGGCCTGCCGGCACGGCGTTCCTGGCCGAGGAACTTGCTCAAACGATACTTTTCCGAAATGCGACGTCTACGGCTTGAGCGCGAAGGATCTCCTTCTCACGGATGTTCCATGGTGCGCTCATGGATGATCGACCACGACACACCAAACCGGTCACGGATCTGGCTAAAGCGGGTCGCAAAGAAAGTCTCTCCAAGCCGCATATAGACCTGACCGTCCTCGGCGAGAAGCCTATGAACCCTCTCAGCCTCTTCCGATGAATCGACAGAAAGATAGATATAGGCACTCCGGATCTTCTCAAACACCGATGGGGGAACATCGTTCCCGATCAGCACAGTATCCCCAAGACTCAGCCGCGCGTGAATAATCGCCTTCGCCGCGTCCCCTGTCCCATTGGCGCCTGGCGCCTGATTCTGCCGCATCATCATGAGAACCTTGCCGCCCAGGTTCGCTTCATAGAAATGGAATGCCTCTTCGCAATTCCCGCCGAAATTGAGCTGTGTATAGACCTTCATTGGATCTCCTCCTCGAGGTTGTATTGGTTGAATTCGCTCTATAGCTTGCTTTGAAGCATCTCTGTCAGTTCGTCGAGATGATGGAGCGACTGGATTGCTCCCGTTTCCATCCCTGCCTGCAGGTGTCCGTCGCGTGCTTGACGAGAACGGTGCAGGATGGTGTGCGTGAGCCGCGTTCTGTCCTCGATCTCTTCGAAGACCACCGTGGCGAGCCACTCGGGGCTGCCGACTCGCGGCATTTCGTAGCGCTCGCTGTAGACGAGCCGTTCTCCCGGTGCAATCTCGTGGTACACGCCGTGGAATGGATGATCGCTTCTGTCCGCCATCCGCATAACGATTTTCCACGAACCCCCGATCCGTAGATCGACCTCGCAGACGGGGATCGTTGAGCCATCGCAGCCCCACCAATGCCGAATGTACTCCGGCCGGGTCCACGCTTCGAATAGAACTTGCTGCGGGCGATGGAAGAAACAGGTAAAGCGAATCTCTGTTTCCGAGGGAAGAGTCACGGCGACTTCAATGTTTCCTTTTGCGAGCATATTGGCTGACCTTCTTTACCTCTAGCGCGGAAAGGTAGTCGTCGAGCCGATTCATCCTCTGTTCCCAGAACTGGCGATAGGTCTCGACCCAATCGGCAACCTCGCGAAGCCGAGTGGCTTTCAAACGGCAGGGCCTCCATTGCGCGTCGCGGGTACGCGTGATGAGACCGGCACGTTCAAGGACTTTCAGATGTTTGGTAATGGTTGGGGCACTGAGAGAGAAGGGCTCTGAGAGTTGCTTGACCGACGTTTCTCCCAAAGCCAGACGGGCCAGGATCGCGCGCCGGGTCGGGTCCGAGAGTGCCGCGAAGGTCGTGCTGAGGTGATCGGGCATGTATTTTACCGAGCGGCTAATTAGCCTAATGGCAAAATATTCGGTTTGCTTCGAATCTGTCAAGATGAATTTCTAGCTTCGCAGTTCGACTTTCGCGATGGGTTGGGAATGTCCAACCTCGGGAACCACCGAACACCCCTGAGATCCCAGGGATTGCGCCCTTCCGAAAAGAGGTACTTCCTGCATTTGAGTGCCCGGAGCAAAGCTCGCAGCCTCACTTCGATTCCCTCATACTTGCCTGCCGTGCTTACATCGCGCATCGATACGGGGGTGTCCAGTCGCATCGTGGCGGCCTGGCTCCCTGGCAAAAACACCGTGCTACCGAATTGCTACGCGAAACGGTTTCGCGGTGATATTTCGCTCGCCGCGATCGCCAAACACTGCGGCCTCTCAACCAGTCGCTTTGCTCATGCATTCAAAGAGTCTTTTGGAAAGCCGGCACACAGGTGGCTCATCGTTGACATTGCGCTACGAGTAGGATTTTCGGACCAAACCTCGTTCAACAGGTCCTTCAAGCGGGCAACAGGCACCAGCCCTTATCATTGGCACAGCTTTGTGAATGGGGTGGAGTTGTCCGTTGACGGCGGCTTGTCGGCCATCTGAAAACGCGTCGAAGAGCGTGAAAACCGGCTCACCCCGGCTTGGCCTGGAAATCCTGCGGCAGGGCAGGGGAGTGGAGACCGTTCCACTAGAGGGACGCGATCGTCCCTCCCTTGCTCTCGTCGCGGCTTTGTTTTGATCGCATGCCATGAGGTCGCAATGATCCGATGTAAAGTTAGGGGGCGCGTTTTGACGTCTCAAGTATATTGCTGAGATGGCCGACTCAGATCCAATCCGGAAGCAGCCGCGGTTGGTCACGGAGGGCAGGATAGATTTCCTTTGATCCGGGCGCAGGTCCTACTCCTGATCTTAATGCGGATACTCAGCAAGCCGCATAGCTGCGCGCACCAACGCTATGTGAGAAAAGGCCTGGGGAAAGTTCCCGGTCATTCGTTTTTTCCTGGTGTCGTATTCCTCGGAGAGAAGTCCCACATCGTTGCTCACCGCGAGAAGCTTCTCAAAAAGGCTGCGTGCTTCTTCAACCCTGCCAGTGAGTGCGTAATTCTCCACCAGCCAGAAGCTGCAGGCCAGAAAAGCGCCTTGTTTGGCTCTCCTGGACTTAGGCAGGTTTCGTAGCAGGAATCCATCCTTCAGCAGCCCTTGCTCGATGGCTTTGATCGTGCCGAGTACCCGCGGATCATTGGCCGGCAGGAACCCGTTGATCAGCAGCAGAAGTTCCGACGCATCGAGCGCTTTGGACCCGTAATGTTGCACAAAACTATCAAGGTGCGCGTCAAAGCCGTGTCTGCATACATCGGCGTGAATCTTGTCGCGAAGCTCCTTCCACTCTTCCAGCGGGCCTTCCATCTCCTGCCGTTCAACGCTTTCGATGGCCAGCTTGAGGGCGACCCAGGCCATTATGCTCGAATACGTGTATCGCTGAGGCTCGTCGCGCGACTCCCACATCCCGGATCCAGGGCGCCGCCAGGTCTTCACCAGAAATTCGGTAAGATCTTGCTGCAGGTCCAGCTCCTCTTGCTGGCAGGGCACACCGGCCGCCCGGGCGTGAGCCAGAGCTGCCGCAATCTCACCAAAGATATCCTGCTGGTTCTGATGTTGCGCTGCGTTCCCGATACGCACAGGCGCGGATTTTTCATAACCTGGCAGCCACGGTATCTCCCAATCGGCGATGTGCCGTTCGCCCCCGATGCCATACATGATCTGAACCTTCGAGGTGTCGCGTCCGATTGCCCGCACCAGCCACTGTTTCCAGGCAATCACCTCTTCGGTATAGCCACACTCAACAAGGGCAGAAAGGGTAAACGTCGCATCCCGAATCCAGCAGTAGCGGTAGTCCCAATTTAACGGTCCACCCAGCCGTTCGGGAAGCGAGGTTGTGGGCGCCGCCACGATCCCGCCGGAAGGACGAAAAGTCATGGCTTTGAGCGTGATCAACGAGCGTTCCACGGCTGCGCTGTAAGGGCCCTGGTATTTGTTGTGTGACACCCAGTCGCTCCAGAAGTGATCCGTTTCATGCAGCGCGCGATCAACATCAATCGGATCAGGAATTGCTTCATACGAGCAGCCGTAGGTCAGGGCAAATGCCTGCGTCTCGCCCTTGCTCACGGTAAAATCGGCGGATAATGTGCCCGGCTCCGTCTCTTTGACCAGGGAGGCAGAGCGCAGAATCGCAAGGTTTGGCCCAGCCTTGGCAACCCAAGCGGATTTGCCGCGTGTCACGGGTTCAAAGTGAATCCACGGAATGCTGCTGCCATAATCGAACCGAAGACAAAGCTCCATGCGCATCTTTACCGTGCCTGCTGTGCCTTGAACAACGCGGACCAAATCGGAATGACGGCCGCGGATGGGCATAAAATCGGTGACTAAAACACTGCCCCCGGGTGTTTCCATCGTGGTCTCGAGGATGAGTGTGCGCGGACGATAGCGACGGGAAAAGATGGTGTGTTCATCATCAGGCGCGAGTTGCCAGCGCCCGTTCTCTGGCGAGCCGAGCAGTGCGGCGAAGCAGGCCGGCGATGAGAAATCGGGCCAGCAAAGCCAATCTATGTTTCCGTCCCGGCTGACTAGGGCTGCTGTCTCGCAGTCCCCGATCATTGCATAGTCTTCTATTTTTGGCATGGTCTCTCTCGGCGTTGCTATCAGGGTTGCATACTGCCAAGTTGGGTGCCGCTGGGCTGATCGCGCGTGTGGAGAAAGCTAAGGAGGTCGTCGACTTCCTCAGGCTTCAGGATCCCGGCGAACGACGGCATATTGTGGCCGCCGTTAAGAATGCGCCATTCCATTTGTTCCCGGGTGAGCCGGTTGGCGGCACGAGAAAGATCAGGGCCGCGGAGGCCGCCGTACCCCTCGATCATGTGGCAGGATTCACAGCGCTTGTCATGGAACAGCAATGCGCCACGCTGTGCGCTGGGGCTGAGCGACGTAGTCACAGAGGCCGGAAGCGGTGGCGGGTTGAAGCGCGGCGACCACGGCGAGACCTTGCCCTCATACCAGAGCGCACAAACGCCCACCACGACGATAGTGACCCATGCCACCGCCCATGGCCTGCGGCGCATGCTCCGCTCCCCGCTGTTGAAGAAAAAGGGCAGCGCAAACATGGAACCGAACACCATGGCGGGAGCCAGAATCATGATGCCCGACTCGAGCTGGTGGGGGCTCATGGCCAGAATCGCGAAATACCACAGCAAGTACCAGTCTGGCCGGGGTTCAGCATTGAGCAGGGTAGGGTTTGGTGGGGGAGCGAGGTGCGGGGCGCCGTAAATGAAGGCGAGTGTGACAACACCGGCAATGACGAGCGAACCGAAGAGAGCGTCACGCCAGGCGGCATCCGGCCAGAACGGTACTCCGTTCCTGGTTACGAGTTCCTTGTACTGTCGCCGATAAGTTTTGGGATCGACGGGAACCCCGGCTTTTGGAGGCTCAGAGATCCCGTTGTAGAGGACCAGGTATAGGTGGACCCCAATGAAGGCAAACATCATTCCGGAAATAATAAATACGTGGAGGTCGAAAAAGTGGTTGAGCGTGAGGCCACTGAGCCGGTCGCGGTAGTGAATCGTATCTTGCCGCCCCACATAGTGGCGATCCAGTTAAAGATCTTTATGCCGGTGGGCACGGCGATCAGAGCACTGCCAGCGGCAAAGAAGACATCAACGTCATGGCCCATGCCAGTGGCAAACATATGGTGCGCCCAAACGGCGAAACTCAGCAGCCCGATCGCCACGGTTGATCCAGCAACGAATCCGTAGCCGAAGATCGGTTGTCGCGAAAAGACGGGAATCACTTCCGAAATGATCCCGAAGGCAGGCAGGATCATGATGTATACCTCGGGATGCCCGAAGTTCCAGAAGATGTGCTGCCATAGAAGCGGTGACCCGCCGGCATCGGGCGTAAAGAAGCGCCCATGCAGATTGCGGTCGATCAGCAACATGAACAGAGCCGAATTCAGCGCAGGAAACGCAAGGATGATGAGGAAAGAATTGACCGCGCTCATCCAGGTAAAGAGCGGCAGCCGCTTGAATGACATCCCGGGAGCACGAAGAGCAGCGATCGTCACCAGGAAATTGATTGCCGTCGAGACCGTCCCGATGCCGATAACCAGCAATCCTAGAGCCCAATAATCGACCCCGCCCAACGACGAGTAGGGCTTCTCACTCAGCGGCGCATAGCTGAACCAACCCATGTCCGGCGCGTTGCCGGCAAGAATGCTCCCGTAGAGAAGCACGCCCCCAAAGAGAAAGAGCCAGTAGCTCATGGCATTCAATCGAGGGAACGCAATGTCGGAAGCGCCTATCTGAAGCGGGATAAAGTAGTTCCCAAAGGCTAGCAACGCGGGTACGGCAACCAGAAAAATCATGGTCGTCCCATGAAGGGTGAAGAGCTGGTTGTAAGCCTCGGGCGTGAGGAAATGGTTCTGTGGTTTCGCGAGTTGCCACCGCATCAGCAACGCTTCAACGCCTCCGACTAGAAAGAAGAAGAGGCTGGTAAGCATATACATCACGGCGATCTGTTTATGGTCGACGGATGAAACCCACTTCAGCATGCCGGCGTGCTGCTCAAAGCGCTCTAATTTCTCAATCTGCGCGGGAACGATATCGCTCACTTGAGTGTCTCCAGATATTGCACGATATAGCCCCGCTGTTCATCGGTAAGCCGCAGGTTCGGCATGTGACTCCCCGGCTTGAACATATCCGGATCGTGAAGCCACGCGGAAAGCTTGTTCGGCGTGTTGCTCAGCCGGCCGGCCGCCAGCGTTTCGCGGCTTGCCAAGTGCGTAAGGTCAGGCCCGATTTTTCCCCGCGCCGAAGTGCCCGAGATAGTGTGGCAATTCGCGCAGGGCATGGAGGTCACATACTCGTGCCCTCGCTGCTGTGCGGCACTTACGGGCAGCGCAGCCTTCGCTTGCTCAGCCTTAGACCAGGCGGCGAACGTTTGCGGATCGTCGGCAATAACCCGAATGCGCATCCATGCGTGTTCCTTGCCGCAAAATTCAGCACACGCGCCGAGATAGGTTCCGGGGTGATCCGCCGCCAGCCATATCTTGGCATGCCTGCCGGGAATCAAATCGATCTTGCGCCCAAGCTCCGGGACCCAGAAGTCGTGAATCACATCGGCCGACTCAAAACCAAATTGGACATTCCTGCCCGTGGGAATATGGATCTCATTGGCAGTGACGAAACCGAGTTTTGGATAGCGAACCTCCCACCACCACTGGTGCCCGACGATCACAATGTCGTCGCCGCTCGCCTGCGCCGGCGGATCAGAGGCATGCATCACGTGCAGCATGAAGCCGAAGATGACGATCAACAGCAGCGTAGGGGGGATGACAAAAGCCATCTCCCACTTCGTGCTTCCGAAAACCTGCTTAGGATCCGCTTCCCCTGGCCGCGCGCGAAACCGCCAGCCCGCGTAAGTGACCAACCCCGCGACCAGCAGAAAGATGGCGAGCGAGATGTATAGCATCCAGCTGGAAAGCTCGAAGATCGAACGCGCGTAATGCGACTGCGGATTGAGCACAGGTATCTGCATTCGCAAAGCCAGTGAGCCAATCACTTCAGCCGGGGGACGCCCTTGCCCCAGATCTCTGGCGGGGCAAGTTCGCGACGCAGCGGAGGCGACGTCATGTCGCGTTGGTTGCTGGTAAAAATCTGCTCCCCTTGAGAGACCAGGTAGTCGGCCGTGCGCGCTGCCAGAGCCTGAATCGTGAGGCCGGGGTTGGCGGAGCCCTGGGTGGGAAAGACGCTGCCGTCGCAGACAAACAGGTTCGCGATGTCGTGCGTGCGGCCAAACTTATCCACCACGGAGCGGCGCGGGTCGGAGCCCATGCGGCAGGCCCCCACCAGGTGTGCATACCGCGCTTCCTGCACGACCTCCGTCGCGCCCGCAGCATGCATCACTTCCTCGGTCTTCTCCCTGGCGGCCCTGATCATCTTCTTGTCGTTATCGTGAAGATTAAAGCTCACGTGTGCGATGGGCAGACCGAACCGATCCTTGTCCTCTGAGAGGGTGACACGGTTATCTTTCCAGGGAAGGATTTCACCCAGCAGGCCGAAGGCGGCCCAATGGTTGTAGTCCATCATTTCGCGGCGCAGCCCCCAGCCCCATGCTTTCTTCGCGGCGAGTATCTGTTTGCCAAAAGCCACGGGAAGTGGGCCAACCGTTTGGATGGCAAAGCCGCGGGCAAAATCGTTCTTTGGGTCGGTCTCGTAGAACTCTTCGGTAAGCGCATGCGCGGGCGGGGCCTTGTACATGCGAACCGGCTGGTCGAACCTTCCCAACACCACATTGCCCGCTTGCGCCATGAGGTAGCGCCCTAATGTGCCACTGGAATTGGCAAGACCGTCCTCGAACCCCTTGCAGGCGGAATTGAGAAGCAATCTCGGGGTCTCGATCGCGTAACCGCAGAGGATGACCGCTTTCGCACGCTGGAAATGAGTATTCCCATTGACGTCGAAATAGTGAACACCAGTGACGCGGTTTTCCTTGCCGAGTTCCACGCGCGACACCATGGATAGTTCGCGTATTTCCGCGCCCTTTTTCAGCGCGTCGGGAACATGTGTCACCAGTGTGCTTGCCTTGGCCCCCACTTTGCAGCCCTGAATGCAGAATCCTCGATAGATGCAGTGTGGCCGGTCGCCATGGGAACCGGAGAGAATCGCCACCGGGCCACCAATCGACACTGGGATGTTGAGTGCGCTACAGCCTTTGATCAGCGCATTGCCGACGCCGCCCATTGGGTGCGGCCCATAGGCATATCCGTGCGGATGACCCCAGGGATAATACGCGGGTCCCGCTACAGGCATTTCCAGCTCTAACTGTTCGTAGTAGGGCTTGATGTCGTCGTAGGTAATGGGCCAATCTGCGCCAACGCCGTCCCGTGTGTAGACTTCAAAGTCGGATGGGTGCAGCCGTGGGGTGAAGGCAGCCCAATGAACCGACCCGCCGCCTACACCTTTGCCGCAGTTATTCGCGCCGAGTGCCAAGGGATCGGTTCCCCCGGTTACCCGGGGTTCGGTCCAGTAGAGATCCTGCGAGCCAGCCTCGTCGCTGACCCAGTCGCGCTCCGTGTTCCAGAACGGCCCGGCTTCCAACCCAACCACGTTGAATCCGGCTCGGGCCAGACGTTGTAGCAGAACGCCGCCTGCTGAGCCCACACCCACGATCACATAATCGACTTCCTCATACTCCTGAAAGCGACGCATGGGCAGGTGGATCGATTGCAACGGGCCAACCATGTGTTTCCCGGACCGAGGAGCGCCAAAGGAACCAAGCAGAGGCGCTTTCAATGCGACCCTCCACTTTTGTAATGGCTGTGTTGACCCGCCTCGGTGTGATGACTTGGGGTGGAGTCGACTTCATCGGAGACAGCACTCGCAGGAGCAACCCAGTCGTAGCGTTTTTCTTCTACCTCCCAGGGTTCGGGTTCGCCGCGCTCCAACCGGGTGTAAGCGCGCGGGTATGCCGGCCCACCGAAGCCGATTTCATCCCATGCCCAGGGATGAGCGTAATACGCGTCAATCGCATCGCTCATGATCATCTGCCAAAAACGATGGATAGACATTTTCTTCCAGATCTCGGGTGCGGCTTCCGGGTGGCCGTCGTGGATGGCCTTGAGAACCAGGTCTTGCTGGAAGTGCGGCAGCACGAGAAATTTGCCACGGTAGCGGTGCTCAGCCTCGCGGTCGATGGCTTCCATTCCGACTTCGTAAACAACGCGATCGTGTGGCATGCTTTCGTACCGGTAGCCAACGGTCTGATTCTGGGCCAGGCGGTGATCGAGAGCAGCAACGATTGGAATTTGGCGATCGGGCGTGCGATCTGTCTGCGGGATGAGGTGAGCGAAGACTGAGGTCCAAAATGCCCACGCGTCTTGAGAAAAGAATTTTCGCGCAGGAGGATGTTCGACACGTTTCTCCACCACCTTGCGGGTCGCATCGTCCCAAAAAGGACTCTGAGATAAGGTGCTGAAGCCGGGGTAATAGCCTGGCTGTTGCCTCGGAGCAAGCGGCTCACCGGTATCGGGATTCTGTGGACACAAGGCGGCATCGGCGGGGGGATAACCGTTTTTCATTTCTGTCTTCTCCGTAGCAAGCTGGCGAGTATACCCAGCATTCCGGCGGCGCCAAAGAGCAAAGGCGCAAAGATGGGCGGCCCGTACATGATGTTGTAGAGCAGATGTTTTCTCCCGCCGGGTCGACGGAGCACGCCGCGCGCATGGTAATAGAAACCAACTGCCGCGTCCGCGCCTGCGAGGGCAGACACGACCGGCAAAGCGGTGGTGGCAAGTTTACGGTTCTTGACTGAGGCAAAGGCCGTGCCTGCCAACACCGGAGCCAGGACCACTGGAGTCCACTGCACCCAATAGCGAAAATTATTCTTGTAGTGCGAGTAATACGCCTCGAAGCCGCTTAACAGTGCGCTGATGCCGGTAACGATCGCCACCTGCCGCTGGAAGCGGCCTTCCCGCAGGTCCTGCTCGGCCGACAGCAAATCGCGGCCCACGCTCGAAGGCAAAAGGCGGGCAAAAAAGGTATCTTTCCCAGACGTTGAGGCCCAGCCGATACTTTCTTCGCGCTGCAGATAAGAGGCAATCAGGCCAAGGTAGGCGCTGGTGCCAAAGAGAAGTGGAGCGAAAATGGGCGGGCCCATGATCATGTTGGTCATAGGCAGCCGCCAGCCACCAGGTTTTCGTCTGATGCCGCGTATGTGAAAGTAAAAGCCGATCATCGCATCGGCCAGCGTAGCCACCGAGACGAGCCTTAAAACTGTGCGCGCCGCCCGCCTGCTGAAGAATCCCGCAATCCCTGCCGCTGCCAGCAACGCACTCAGAATGACCGGCGTGTACATCACTCGCCGGCTGTAGCTCCCGCGGTAATGCTCGTAGGCAACTTCGAGCCCGCTGACAATGCTGGTGCCCGCGGTGAGCAGGGAGAGGCTTCGCTGAAAGCGTCCCTCCCTGATCGAATTTGCAACAATTGCAAGATCGTTTTGAGCACCGGGGATCGAGAGTGCTGACTCGCTCGGCATTTTAGATAACCTCGCGCAGCTTATCTTCACCGATCGTCTTAATGATTTTCGCTGCGTCCTTCTGCCCACGGGCTAATGCTTTGGCAAAGTGCAGGGCTTGCTCGGTGGTGATCTTACCCGGCAACGGTGGCTCGTTCGGGTCAACCACTGCCTGAACGACCGTCGGCCCCTGGTGCGCTAACGCCTCGCGAAGAATACCTTCGGCGTCCTCGGGCCGCTCCAGGGTAAAACCCTTGGCCCCACAAGCCGTGGCAACCATGGCAAAGTCGATCGGCTCGAGTTCAACCCCGAACTCAGGGTTACCCTCGAGAATCATTTGCTCCCACTTGATTTGCCCAAGGACGTTGTTCTTGATGACGATCACGCAAACCTGCAGCTTGTACTTCACCAGCGTCGCAATTTCCCCCATCAGCATGGTGAGGCCCCCATCCCCTACCACGCACACCACCTGCCGCCCAGGGTAGGCGACGGCTGCGCCAATACTGTACGGCAAGCCATTGGCCATGGTCGCCAGCGAACCGGAAAGAGAAAACTGCATAGTGCCGCGAATGTCCACGTGCCGCGCTGTCCAGGTAGCGATGGTGCCGCTGTCCGAAGAAATAATGGCGTCGTCCTTCAGCAGCTTATTCAAGGTGTGGGTCACTACCTGGGGCTTCATCGGCATGTCTTTACGCGTGCCCCGGTCTTCCATCAGCTCGAACCAACTCTTCATGCGCTCTTGCGATTTCTTCAGGAACTTCTGATTCTTGGACTTGAGCAGCGGCAATAGGGCTGTAAGAACCGCCTTCGAGTCTCCAACCAGGCCGACATCGACCTGATGCCGCAGGCCGACGCGCGTAGGGTCGATCTCGATCTGCACGCACTTCGCCTGTCCCGGCTCGGGCAAAAACTCCATATAGGGATAGCTGGTGCCGATCATGATCAGCGTGTCGCACTCTTCCATGGCATCGACAGAGGGCGCGGTGCCAAGTAGCCCCAGGCCACCCGTGGTGTAGGGACTGCGGTCTGGTAGCGCAGCTTTGCCCAGAAGAGCTTTCACCACCGGGCCGCCGACGGTTGCCGCCAGTTGCGCAAGCTCTTCACTGCAGCCTAAAGCGCCGCGGCCCGCAAAGATGACAACCTTCGATCCATCGTTGATCACCTTGGCGGCTTCCTGTATCAACGACAGCGCCGGTTTGGCCGAGGACGGAACCGCCCAGTCTCCGCTGTGATGCGCGACGTTGGCGTTGCTGCGGTGCTTGTCCGTGACCGGCCACTCCTGAATGTCTTTAGGAATGCAAATGTGCGCCACGCCCTTGCGCCCATAGGCCGTCCGCACGGCCATATCCACCACATTCACTGCGTGCGCAGCGCTCATGATCCGCTCGTTGAATTCCGCGACATCCATGTAAAGCTTGTTCAGGTCGACGTCCTGTTGATAATCCATGCCGATAAGGTCGCTAAAGGTGTGTCCGGTGATGGCGAGCACCGGCTGCAGGTCGCACTTCGCGTCATACAGCCCGTTCAGCAGATGCACTCCCCCGGGACCCGATGTGGCACAGCACACTCCGAGCCGTCCCGTGTACTTTGCATATCCGACGGCAGCAAAGGCAGCCGCTTCTTCGTGGCGTACCTGAATGAACTTGAACTGGTCCTGATGAGTTCTCAGCGACTCGAAGAATCCATCGACCCCGTCCCCAGGAAAACCAAAAATAGTATCGACGCCCCACTCGATGAGCCTCTCCACGATCAGATCGGAAATTTGCTTTGCCACGGTGTAACTCCTCCGGTTCCATTAAGGCGCCCATGGGCGCGTGTGTTGCCGCGTCGTGCAAGGATGCGTGCCACAGTCTGGCCGCAAATTTCTAAACCCTGTAAGGTGCGGCGTCCGTCTCCTTCAGGGTTAGGCCCATACCCGGCCGCGAGCGGTCTGGCGACATGATGCCGGCGACCGGCTCGCAAAAGCCGTCGAAAAACATGCGCTCGATTCGCGCGTGGTCGTGAAAGAACTCCATGTGGATCGCGCGGGGAACCGCGCAGCATACGTGCAAATGCATGCTTGGTCCACAGTGCGAAGAAAGCGGTACATTTGCGGCCCAGCACAATGCCGCGGCGTTGAGAAAACCACTGATTCCGCCGCACCGGGTTGCGTCCGCCTGTAAGACGGTGACCGCCTGGGCCTGCAACATTCGCGCAAAGTACCAGCCCGTGTAGCCATACTCGCCGGCTGCAATGTCCATGCCGATCGGCGCCCGCGAACGCATTTCAGAAAGTCCTGATAAATTGTCTGAGCTGACAGGTTCCTCGAACCAGCGCACATTCTTTTCGGCGAAACCATAGCTGAGAGCGAGTGCCTGGGTGACGGTGTAAGCCCCGTTTGCGTCTACGAAAAGCTCGGTCGCCTCGCCGATCGCCTCCCTCGCAACGGCAACCCGCCTCACATCATCCTTCGGGTTGCTGCCTACCTTCATCTTCACCATAGTGAAGCCTTCCTTTGCCCATCCGCCCAGCTGGCTCTGCAATTGCGAGTCGCCGTACGAGGTGAACCCTCCGCTGCCGTAGGCTGCGATCCCTTGGCGGGCGGAACCGAGCAGATTGACCAACGGCGTCTCCAGTATCCTGGCGCGCAGATCCCAGAGAGCATTGTCGATGGCGGAGATCGCCATGGAGGTGATGCCGGTTTCACCCGAGTTGCGGACCTGGTGATACATCGCCTGCAAGATGGCTCCGTGATCGAAGACGTCCTTGCCATGAACGACTTTTTCGAGCAGGGTCTTGACCAGCTTGCCGGTTGCCGCATCGGCGTAGGTGTATCCCAGCCCCGCTTTGCTCCCGGCCTCCAGGGTGACCAAAATCATGGTGGTACTGTTCCAGGAGAACGTCCCATCAGCCTCGGCCGCATCGGTGGGCACGGTGTAAACAGCGACCTTTCCCCCGGTGATTGGGCAGCTTGTCAACATGGCGGCCTCAAAAGTCGCTCATGACCGAGGCCCCATCCGCCGTCACGGCAACGAGGTCGCAATGACGCATCCCGCCGTAGCCATCGAAGTATGCGGCTGGTTCAAGATTGAAAGTCATGCCTGCTTCGAGCACATCCGGTGAGAGCGGGTGGATCCGCGGTCTTCCGTTTGCGTTAGCCGCGGCAAATCCTACCCCGTGCCCTGTCGCATGCTTGAATGCATCGCCAAAGCCATGAGCTTTCATAACGGAGCGCACGGCGTGATCCACTTGCCGTCCGCTCACGCCTGGTCGTATCGCACCAAGCCCGGCTGCGCGTGCCTGGCAGATGGCCGTACGTATTTCCTGATGGCGGTCTGCGGGTTCGCCGACGGTATATGTGCGCGTTAAATCCGTCCAGTAGCCGTCAGCACAGGTATTCGCGTGAATCATCACCAGGTCACCCTTTTCCAGCACACGTTCCCGGGTACGCGCATAAGCGGCATAGGCCTTTGCCGAATTCGGCCCCGACATGCAGAAGAAGTAGCCGTAGCTTCTCTGCAACCCATGAGGAATCGATGTGCTTTCAAAGGCAGCCTGTACCGCCGCTGCCACTTCGGTTTCTCGCGAGCCAGCCTGGATACTTGCGGAGGATTTCTTAAAGCCTTCAGCCGCGACCTGGCTTGCCGTTTGCATCAATGACAGCTCTTTGGGAGTTTTTACCGCCTTCATGACTTCGAGCCATTCGTCGCAAGCGCTCACGGTGGCATCGGGCGCGAGCTCTCGCAGCACGGAAACAATGCCTGAGCGAAATTGCGTGGAAACAGCATAGCTAGACGGCTGAACGCCAGGATCCAATTGTGAGCCGATCTTGGCTCGGGATAACCCCAAATTTGTGATTACGCCGCCGACGGCATCTTTCAGCAGTTCTATAGGACGCCTTAGTGTGTCAAGTCCAGCAGGTTTGTAGGGGATGACTTTCGCCGCAGATGTTTTCTCTGCAAGCTCTACTTCATCTTCAGGAACGATCACATTGATTTCGCCGCCTGACGCGGCAATCGCGATGCTATTTCCCATGACCGGCCAATAGCCCGTGAGCAAGAGAACTTCAGTGGCAGAGCCGCAGATAACAACGTCGTACGGCGAATCGTTGAGACACGCTATCGTCCGCGCGTGCCTTTCGGAATCGAAAGCCATTTGGCGCCAACTTAACTGACAAACAATTTTGTAGATGGTAGAAAGCCTTATTGGGATGTAAGGGAAACCGCCGCAGCCATTGAAAACCGAATGCGGGAGAAGTTCGCGAAAGATTCCAGCAGTATTGACCGAAAGATCCATGGCTCGATTTGCGGTGCTTTACGGCGCGGGGCGTTCATGTCGTGCGCGCCAGTCCCGCCGATCTTTGAGCCCGAACTGACAGCTGAGTTGTCGTCGCTGCCGGCTTCGCCAAAAAGCCCGGGCGGGAATACTGGGTAGGATGGGCGGCAGATCAAGAGCTTTGGCGAGCTCTGCTCCTGATGCACCGGGACTGCTCTCGCAACGGGTGTAATGGCGTATGCGGGGGCGGAGCACAATATGCGATACGTTAGCGGTTGCAGCCAATGCGGCCGCAGCGCGTCAGAACCCGATAACTGCCGATTGCAGTTTATGGCGCATTCGTGGTGGCGATCTTCCTCGGTAGCTAGTAGTAGCCGGTAACCTGCTTCACTGGCTGGCGCTTGGTACAGGTCGCCCCGAGGTTTGAGAGGCTGGGGTAGCTCCATTGATACTGTAATCGTAATAGTCAACGGTCAACGTTTCCTGGCCAAAGATTCTGATCTGGGAGACCGCTTGTTCCCTGGAAGGAAGCCAGAAATCGCCGACGCGAAGGTAATCGCGGACGAAATGCACGTGCTTGACCCAAAACGACGGGTTCTTCGCGAGATCTCCGGAGGCTTTAATGATGGCAAATGTGCGCTTGTCGATCCAGATAGTTCCCTGGAATAGGTCCCGTTCCTTGCGCCGCGGAATGGTACGAACAATCAAGCATTCTGAGCCGCCAATCGTATCTTCACCCATCAGTTTGAGATCATAGTTTTGTGGAGCGATTGCGTTGTCCCCGCCCTTCCCATGGCGGATCTTGTCCGCCTCAAACTTCATAAGCCCGCGAAATACGTGGCCGCGTATATACTCAGACCCCTTCCCGGACCTTGTCGTGAAGGTTTCCTGGTCTGGAGCTCTGTATTCCACAAAGACTATTTCCGTGGCCAGTTTTTTGCCTTTGTTGGTTTTGACGTTGTAGCTGCGAACCGCGGAAAGCCTGATTATGTGGGTCCGCTCCCATTCGCGGCGGGCGGCTAGTCGAGAGAACAGCTCAGTCTTACCAAGCCTGTCCATCGCCGGAACCGGAACAAGCACCTTCGTCGCGCGCAAGTTTTCTGCATACGCCTGACAGCGAGGGCTATGGAGGAGAGTTCCTAGCGCGCAAAGAATCAGGGAGCCCCTCAGGGCGGCGATCACAAAAGTCATACAGGCCGGCCGTTCGTGTGTGCCCTTCTCCGTCCGCGGCCGTGACCGCCCTATGAGTTGCAGCTTGGCTGCCTCTACCCGGTTTATCTTCTCAGTGCCTTCGCTGCCGCTTGAACCGTGGTGGAGAAGCTAAGAGCGCGGCTCCGCCGGTGAATTCAACTTGAAGTCGTAAACTGACTCGGCCGTGAATTCCGCCGGCTTTCTCCCTGTGGCGGCGGCTACCCCCGTGCCTGCTCCAGCGCCCAGGAGGCCACCGATAAGCGCTCCTTTGCTCCTCCGGCAATCGCGCCAATAAGTGTGCCGATACCAGCTCCGCCGCCGATCTTTACCAGGTTGCTGTCTGTGTGACCGTCGCCCTTGTCTCGAATTGCTGTACTTTGCAGCCGATAACGGCGTCCGTCGATATCAATGGAATCAAGACGAATGGTGAGGTACCCGGGGTTATGAAAGCGTCCGCTACGCCGCACGTAAGTCACATGACCGCGGAGCGGGGTTCCAGCGCGTGTCAATACCCTGCCATCTACCTCCAGGTTACGTGCCAACGAGGCCGGCACAATATCTCCCACCTGCGCGCTTCTGGAGCTGACGTTTGCATCCAGGCGTACTGCCAGGCGAGTGCCCTCCGGGATCGTCTGGGCGAGAGCGGGCAGGCACAGAAATAACCAAAAGCAAGTGACAGTAATTACAGATGACTGCATAATCCCTCTCCGCGCAGACGTCTTTGCCAGCAAAGACAACGGGAGCAAGGTCTTATTGCTCCCTCGCCCCGCGTGTCTCAAGGTTTCTGCTTAACCTCGCGCATAAGCGTCAAGTTCGTGGATGAGAGGCTTCGCCGAGGAGGGCGTCTCCACCGTACCATGCATAATCTGCTGCCTGTTCACGGAGTCTCCATACATCGCCTTATCGCCGCTCGTATCCGCTTTCACGACTGCTCCATTTAGGCTGACACCGGCAAACACACCCTTGGATCGCGAATAAGACAGGACCTCCGCATTTAACTTAAGGTCGGTGCCGGCGGATGCGTTCCGGCCCACAGGGCCAGCTGCCACCGATGCGTCAGCCCCGAGTTTGAAATTGTCGCTCAGCAGGCTACGAAGAGCGTGATCGTTCATAAAGAGCATAACTATATCTGTCGACGACCCGCCGATCTGGTATCCAACGCTGCCGCCTTCCAAAGCGAGGAACATCGGGGCGCTCCAACCATGCGTCGTACGACACGTCACCAGGCCGCGACCGTAATTCCCCCCGAAAACGAACGCGAACTTCTTATCTCCCGGGATGATCGCTATGCACTTTGCTTTTTCCAGTAAGTCCTGTGGTATTCCCTTGTCCGGGGTATCCATGATTTCTTTGAACACCTGGGCTGCCTTCTGCGTCCTCGCGACGTCGTCGTCGCGGTCTGAAGCCTTCGCCAGTGGAATGCCTACGAGGATAATCGTTGAGAGGATGAGGGTGCGTTTAAACATGAGTTTGCTCTTTCCGCTTGGTTCGTTACCAGATGTTCGCGTTCTTTAGAGCACTGCTGGTGCTTGAAAAAGAAAACTTTATTCCGTGTCATTCGAACCAAAGACCCTAGTTTTGATGCGGTAAACAGGTACCAGGATGTGCAGATGCATCTCCGGCTTATTTCGCAGTGAGCTACTTCCATTTTTGAAGTACCGCGCTGAAGCGCACAGTCCAGTCGCCGCAGGGCTCGAACGCTATCCAGGAGCGGCCAGATAAAGTCACATTGCCTCCTTGATTCCAGCCCTGCTGAGCCACCAATTCATCGGAAATGCGCAACCATGCATCCAGCTCACAATGGTTCGTTCCTACAAATACCTGCGCAGCCGTGGGCGCCTTTTTATGCTTGCCGTTGTCTGAGCGGTTGATAACCAGGCAAAATTCTCTAGCGTCGTCCATCCTGCCAGGTTGCGTTCAGCGTGCATTTCCAGGCTCATTCGTCACTCCTTTGCCTTCCCCCGAGCCAGGCGGTCGAGTTCTCCTCGCAGAGCTTTTAGTCGGGTCTGTTCCGCATCACCTGCTAGGTGCCGCTCCACCGCGTCCAGAACCCGGTGAAGGCCAGCCATAACGAAGCGATCGGCAGCCGCATAAATGGCGATATGGCCGACCGTGCTATCGAGGATTTCCTCGAGTGTTGGCCTGGGAACGACGAGCCGCAGCCTGCCGCTATCGTCAGATCTTCTTTGTGCTGCACGACGCTGTCGCGCGAGTTGAGACAGACCGGTGGCGAGTTCGTCAATTCCGTTGATAGCGGTAAAAGGGTCATTGATTCCAGGGGAAAGGGCCCGCACCACCACATCGGTCAGCTGCTGAAATTGGTAGCGGATATCCTGCGTCGGCGTTCGCTTACCGCCCAGCAGGAATGCCCCCAGGATCTCTTTTGAGTCTGATTCCGCAAGAAAAGTAGTTCCCCAGGCGCGAGCCACAACATCACCGCAAATGACATGATCGCCCGGTTTGACGGTGAGCTCGATGACTATCTCCCTGCTTTTTGCTGCGTTAAAGAGGCTTTCCAAATCGACCGATTGCAGATAACCGCTATCGGCCAAAGCGACCGATGCACTTCCGCGCTCGTGGAAATCGTCATGTTCCGCCGGCCCGTCGCTCGGTGAACCGGTTTTTGATGGATATAACTTGAGGGTTGCGCCCTGCAAATCCTCTGCAATTACCAGCACAATATGGGAGGCCTGGATGGAAGTGGAAACATGGTGCACAAAGAAGACCAGCAAAACCAGGCTGATCAGCGAAAGCGCGATGGCCACAGTCACAGCAATTGCTGGAACAAAACCTCCGGAGACGTCCGAACCGCGAATGGCGCGAACAACCAGAACACTATAAATAAAAGTGGAAACAAACGTCCCCAAAAGAACCTGGGTAATGCGATCGCGCATAAAGTTCCGCAGCACGCGAGAGCCGTATTGTTGTGACGCTATGGAAAGCGCAACCGATGCCAGCGAGAACGTCACGCTGGCGGCTGTAATCATCGATCCGGCGATCGTACTTAACAGCGATCTCGCGCCTTCCGGTCCGCCTGAATACGCCCAGGCTATCGATGAATGGCTTCCTGGATCCAATCTCTGATCGATGTCAAGGATTAGAAGCGCGAAAGCCGAAGCCAATGCCAGCATCACCGTGGGGATAAACCAAAAGCCGGTTCGTAACAGATCGAGCCATCGGTCGAACCGAGCATGCATATGGACGTTTCTCCTGGCAGGGGTGACGGCTCGCATACCCGGTTTCGCGCTGTCAAGAGCGAAGAAACAGTTGCCTCTTGCCGGTTCCCTTATTTTGTTTGGCCTGAGTTTTGGATGCTTCCCCGTCATGAACGGGAGCTCTGAGACGAATCATCATCCCTCACCTTCCCGATCCGTCGCTGCGTATCTTCGATTCTGAGCGAATTACCCTCTCTGCGGCCGCGCACCCCGTGGGCATTCCCGACGCGTTATTGGGACTCGCCAGCTTTGGAACCACCCTGGCATTGGCTCTCCTCGCCAGGCGTTATGGAACAGCAAGGAGAATGGTGGGCGGAAAACTGACCTTGATGTTTCGGTGGCAGAATTCAATACCGGGCGGCAGATCAAGAGTTTTGGCAACCTCTGCTCCTGGTGCATCGGGACTGCTCTCGCGGGTGTAATGGCGTACGCGGGGCGGAGCACAATATGCGACACGTTAGCGGTGGCGCCAATCGTTGTAGCCGGTGACCTGCTTCACTGGCTGGCGCTTGGTACAGGTCGTCCCGAGGTTTGAGAGCCTGGGGAACTCCATTGACAGTCAACGAAGACGTTGAACTACGTCTGAACCGTAAACGGGTCACAGGAGGCGCCTGCCGTCGGTCCACAACACCGCCCGTAGCTAACGTTAGGGGGTGGTTTCGACTCTTCCAGTATATTGCTGAGATGGCCGACTCACATCCGCCGGATCCGCTGCAAAAAGGCGGACGGCTGCGCCTTTTCTCTCTGATCGCCGCGACCTTCTTTATGGTCTCCGGTGGCCCGTATGGCATCGAGGACACGCTCGGCGGCGCGGGGTACTTCGGCGCGCTGCTGATCCTCGCCATCGTTCCATTCGTGTGGAGTCTGCCCACGACCCTCATGATCGGCGAGCTTGCCAGCGCCATCCCCGCCGAGGGCGGCTTCTATGTCTGGGTGCGGCGAGCCTTCGGTCCCTTCTGGGGTTATCAGGAGGCGTGGCTCTCGCTGGCTGCCAGCATCTTCGACATGGCCATCTATCCCACGCTGTCCGTCCTCTATCTCGGGCGGCTGTTTCCCGCCTGGACCGCAGGCAGCCGCGCAACCCTGTGGGCGGTGACCTTTGTGATCCTGTGCTGTGTGTGGAACCTGGGAGGAGCACGCACCGTCGGCCGGGGCTCGATCGTACTGTTCTTTGCCCTGCTCGCCCCTTTCGTCGTGCTGGTGGGTTGCGGCTACTGGGTAGGATGGCATCACCTGCTGCAGCATGTTCCCCATCCGCATTCGGCCGCGCCGCACGGCACGCTCACCACGGCCCTGCTGGTCGCGATGTGGAACTACATGGGCTGGGACAACGCCTCGACCGTCGCGCAGGAGGTGGAGAATCCGCGCCGAAATTATCCGCTGGCGATGCTGGCGACTTGCGGAATCGTCGCGCTATCCTACATTCTTCCGCTCAGTGCCATCGCGGCAGCCGGTATCCCCATAGATCAGTTCACAACCGGCTCGTGGACCGATGCGGCGCGCTTGCTTGCCGGACCATGGCTGGCGGTCGCCGTCGTCATCGGAGGCATCATCAACGGCGTGGGAATGTTCAATGCGCTCACCCTCTCCTATACCCGGCTGCCGGTAGTGATGGCGGAGGACCACATGATGCCTTCCGCACTAACGCGGCGCAACCGCCGGCGCAGCCCCTGGGTAGCAATTCTGCTGTGCGGACTCGGCTGGGCACTGGCGCTCGGATTCACCTATGAGCGGCTCATCTCGATCGATCTGATCTTGTATGGTGCCAGCCTGGTGCTCGAGTTTGCCGCGCTCATCGCGCTGCGCATCAAGCAACCGGAGATGGTGCGGCCTTTTCGTATTCCCGGCGGCATGGTCGGCGTGTGGGTGGTTAGCGTCTGTCCGGTAGCGTTGCTCCTGTACGCCGCTTATGCATCCCGTTCCGAACAGGTAGCGCATATGCCGGCGTTGCTTTTCGGATTGCTTGTCGCTGCCGGCGGGCCCGTCTGCTATCTGCTCTCGCGGAGGTGGTGGGGCAGACCGCTCCCCACACCACAAGCCACAGAGATAGCCGCGGACTGAAGGAGGGAAGTGCGGAAAGCCTTGCCTGGTTGACGCGTTAGGCGTGGAGTAGAAATAGCGGAGCAGGCTGATGTGATTTTCCCTCGGTCGCCGCATTAAGGCCGAGATCGATTCCCGGCGTGTACCAATTCATTTAGTGCTTATTTCGTCTGTCGCGGATCCGCCTAATGAGAAAACAGGTGGTTTGCCTCAAGTCTGTCAAGAGGATTTTCAGCTTCGCTGTTCGGCCTTTGCGATAATTTGGGAATGTCCAACTTCGATTGGCGCACTCAGGGCGACGCACTTATTGAGGAGCCTGTAAACGGAATTATCGGTAACTTGCCCCTCGCCGACTGCGAAGTTACCCATGATGCGACTTATCAGGCTAGAGGTTAAAGACTGCTTCTAAAGCGGCTCCGGTCGACGCCCGACCTCCTATTACCTTCCCATTCGCTTTCACGTGATATGCTTGTCGCCGCAGTCCTCCATAAGTCCCGGAGGGAACGATGCCTTCTATTCGCGTACTAATCCTCGGCAGCCTATCTCTTTTTGCTGCTGTTAGCGCATCTCTCGCTGCCGACCGTATCGTCTTCTTGCGCCTTGCCCCTGCGGAATCCTCTCTCTACATCGCCGATGCTGACGGCTCCAATGAACAGCCACTCACGCAGCCAGGTTCAATGAACTACAACCCGGCGTGGTCGGTCCGCGGAGACTGGATAGCGTTTACCTCCGATCGCGCCGGTTCAGCCGACCTCTTCCGTGTGCACCCCGACGGCACGGGCCTGGAGCGCCTCACCGACGATCCCGCATTTGACGATCAGGCCGCGTTTTCGCCCGATGGGAAACGTATTGTCTTTGTTTCCACCCGCGCTGCCGGCCGGGCAAATCTGTGGACCCTCGATATCGCTACCCGCAGGGTCACCCGTCTCACTTCAGGCGATGGCGGCGACTTCCGCCCTGCATGGTCGCCCGATGGACAATGGATAGCGTTCTCCTCCGATCGCGGAAGCGAGCTGCCTTCAGCCAAGGGCCGCTGGGAACGCCTCCAGCTGGTTGACCTTTACGTCATCCATCCCGACGGCACTGGCCTCAGGCGGGTTTCGCAGCACGGCAACTTCTGCGGCAGCCCAAAATGGCAGCCCGATGGCAAGCACCTGATCGCGGACTGCATGTCGGCGGAGGAGACCTGGGACTACCGCGTCTTTTTCTACCCCGGCCAGCAGAGCCAGATCTTCAAAGTCGACATCGCTTCCGGCTCGACGACGGCTCTGACGACAGGACCGGAGGTAAAGCTCGCGCCTTCCGTTCTGCCGTCCGGTGAAATCGCCTACGTACTCGCCGGCAAATCCACAAAGACAATTGTCTACGCCGGCAGCAAGGTGGGGCCGACGGGCGCTGACCTCGCGCGCAACCCACCTGCATGGTCTCCGGACGCGAAGCGTATCGTGTACAGCCGCCAGAAATTAAACATGACCCCGGAGCTGCTGCAGCTCTGGAGCCGCGACCCGAAGTTCAGCCTGTACACCACCACTGTTTTGCCGGCGTATGACCCCAAAGGCGAACATCTTGCAGTCACCAAGATCGATGCCAATGGAACGAGCCTGTACCTCGTGGAAGACGGCAAGCCTGCCCAGGCGATCATGCAGCGGAAAGACTTGATCCTCGGCCCGCAATGGTCTCCGGATGGCAAGCAGATTGTCGTTGGAGTCGGCGGCTTCACCGCATTTCTCGACTTCGCATCTGGCGGATTGAAGCCGGTGGATCCGGTCAACGGAGGTGCCGAAGTAGGCATTCTCAACGCCGATGGAACCGGTTTTCACGTCCTGACATCCGGCGTCAACAACAACGCATTCGCGTCGTTCTCGCCCGACGGCAAGCAGATCGTCTATCGTACCGCGGGTCCTGAGGGCCAGGGGCTTCGCATCATGAACCTCGAAGACCGCTCGATCACGGTGCTCACCGACAAGTACGATAACTTCCCCGTCTGGTCTTCCCGCAATCTCATCGGATTCATCCGCAGGATGGGTCACGACTTCGAAATCATGACGGTCAGTCCCGAGGGCAAGAACCTGAAGCAATTGACGGATGTCAGGGGCAATGAAGCTCATCTGGCCTGGTCACCCGACGGAGAACGCCTAGCCTTTACCAGTTCTCGCATGGGCTTCAAAGACGAAGCGCTCTACACAGTCGCACCCCAACCCTACGGCGAAATCTTCGTGATGCGTTACGACGGCTCCGAGGTCGAACAGCTCACCGACGACCAATGGGAAGAAGGAGGACCGGCCTGGCAGCCCAGTCGACCCGATTCGGCGTCTGCCGGCTCCGCCTTGCCTGCAGCAGAAGTCAACACTGTTACGGGTCGCTCTAAGTAGCAGTTTGAACCCTCCAGTTTTATGCGCACGGCTTAAACAGTCTGCGGAAAACCATCGCCGAAGAGACTCGCCGCAGGCTCGAAGCCCTAGCTGGTTCCGGTCAAAGCGCGGATGGCTGGCCAACAGGGTATTAGCCGACTAAGTGGAGCACCAGGAACTAGCCCGTGAGCTGGACGATCTAACAACATGGGGCCAGAAGCATGCTCGCAAGATGGGATACAAACCCTCGGACGTTGTCCGTGCGATCGCTGAATCCCGGGCCGAACGTCGCGGGCGGTAAGTGGCGCCACGGGTAACTCTTGACGCGAACATTTATATCTCAGCCTTCAACTTCGGCGGTATGCCTCGGGACATTCTGCACATGGCAGCTGCGAGGGAGATTGAGTCATCGTCTCCAGCCGATCATCGCGGAGGTCATCCGCATCCTCAAAGACAAGTTCACATGGTCACCTGATGAACTGCAGCGGGTTGACAGGACAATGCGGAGGCTGGGCGAGGTGGTGACGCCGACGAAGCCGCTGAACGTGATCGCCACAGATCCGGACGACGACCGGATAGTTGAGGCAGCAGTAGCGGGAAAGTGCGAAGCCATTATTACTGGCGACAAAGTTTTGCTAAGGTTGGGGAGCTATGAGGGAATCAAAAGCGGCAACCGATGGCAATGACCGGCTGCGGTATCTGGTCGGTGAAGACGCGAAGGCGTGAGCTGCCATGCTTGCGGGCATGGACGGCGAGCAATATTTCGCGAACATGAGTGCGATGTTTGGTCTATAGCTGCGGGAAACAAAGCCGCCTGCAGCCAATCCGCCCACCGCTCGCACTTGGCTACTCTTGCCTGCGCAGAATAGAAGTAAAAATGCGTTAGAACGACACTCTGATGCCGAGTTGCGCGGCAAACGGAATACCCACCGTCGTGCCGGGACCGAAAAAGTCACCCAGCGCTCCGCCAGGAATGCCTAGTTGTTTGAGGTTGGTGGCAGCACAGTCGGCCGAGTCGGGCGCGATGACCGTGCAGGCGGGGATGGACGCCGCATTGGTGACGTAGTTAGCGCCGGGGTTGTTGCGGTTGAAGAGGTTGAACATCTCGATAAACGGCATCACCGTAGCGCCCTCAAGCCTGCCGCGGCCAAGCGGGAACGGGCGGCTGACACGGAGATCGGTCTGAATGTAAGGCGTTGCGCGGAACTCGTCGAGTGCCGTGGGTTGGTTGTTGACGGTGATGCGCTGGGTGCTGTCCGGCGTGGTGATGGTGAACGGTCGCGCGCTCTCCGCCTGCGTCAGGCCGCTGACCTCAAAGCCCGCCGGAACCTTCAGCGTGCCGGCAAGCACGAAACGATGCCGCACGTCCTCTCCGGATGGACCGTAATCACCCGGTCCGAAGGCGTTCAACGGATTGCAGACACCGTTTACATAGTCAAAGAGCTCGCCGAGGACGCAGCCCCATGTCTGCGCCTTGGAAAGGGTGTAGTTGGCGATGAAGTTGGAGCGATGGCCGAACGCTCCCTGTAAATGCAATAGGAGCCCGTTGTAGCTGGAGCGATTGTCGGAGTGGAAGAGGTTCACGTCGGGCACATAGGTCGCCTGGTTGGGGTCGTCGAGCGCAAGCTGCGGCGTGAACAGGTTGGTTCCCCCGGTGTAGCTGTAGGCGCGATACCCATGATTTCCCTGTTCGTGAATGAAGTCGCCGGTCATGGACCAGTTGGCATTGAAGTTGTGCTGCACGCCACCCGAAACATGGATCGCATACGGTGTCCGGTAGCGCGGATCTATCAAGTTTGCCATCCCTCCGGATGCATCTCCCGCTACGCATCCGGCATTATCGGGTGAGCCAGGATTCTGAACTGGATCCACACATGGGAGCGGAGACGTATTCACAGCCTGAAATGCCGTGGCCCACCCGTTTTGCGCGAGGTCGTCAAAGTACAGACCGAACCCGCCGCGAATAACCGTCGATTGGCTTCCACCCGGCGCATAGGTGAAGCCGAGCCGTGGCGCGACCTGCGCGTGATCGTCGTGTGGAGCACTCTGAACCAGCGGAATGCCAAGGGCCCGCAGTGTGAGGTAGCCGGGATTTTCGGTCTGCGAACGGCCCGAGGAGTTGAAAAGACCGAAGGTCGTGGAGTAACGCAGCCCGTAGTTGAAGGTCAAGTTGCGGATGTGCCATGAGTCCTGCGCGTAAAACGCAAGACGCTGTACGTTTTGGGAGAACGTGCCGCCGTTCACGCCGGAGGTCGAAGCACCGTCAGCATAGTCAACCGCAAACTGGGCAGGATTCGCAACATAGTATGTCGGGTTTTCGGGCAAGGTGTAGAGCGTCTCCGCGGTGTTGGGAAAGGCGCCGCCGAGCACCGGCTCGTGGATAAAGTTGACGCCAACTTTGATCGCATGGCGCGCCCGGACATAGCTCATGTCATACCGGAACTGATACTTCTCCTGATTGCGGATGGACGGAAAATAAGTGATCGGCGTGGCGAACTGGTTGTCGCCATAGGTCTCAAACCCAGAGATCGTCTGCGACGTCGAGCTGAACGGAAAAGCGAGCGCGAACCCCAGATCCGAGTTGCGCACCTGCGTCAGATGCAGGCCAACGCCGGCGACGACGAGGTTGCCAAGCAGCCGCGGCGAAAAGACGAACTGATTGCCGATCGCCATGCTCAGGTAGTTGTTATGCGAGAGAAGACCGGTGCTGGGCAGCGTTCCCTGTTGCACCAGGTTGTTGTGCGTCGTGTAGTCGTCGACGGTGGCGCGCAGATACCAGGTCGAGCGTTGCGACTGCGCGTAGTCGAAGCGGGTGGAACCGAAGTAGTCGCGAAACGGAATGGGCACGTTCGGCGGCACGGCGATGGACGGTACACCTGGGATCAGCCCGGCGGAGGCGAGCGTGGCCAGCGCGTCGAACTGGTTGGTGCTGGCCGGGCTATAAGCGATGCTGGCGTTCTCATGCACATGCTCGAAGGCCGCAAAGAACCACAGCTTGTCCTTGACGATCGGGCCGCCGAGGGTTCCGATGTAGTTCTGGCGCGAGAACGGCTGCTTGGGGTCCGGTGCCGGATTCTCGATCGGATAACGTGCGTTGAGGCCGGCTGCTCGTTCGTAGAAGGCTGCTCCGCCGTGGAACTGGTTCGTGCCGCTCCTGGTGGTGATGACGACGGAGCCCGCGGTGGTGTTACCGGTGTCAGCATCTTCCTGCGCGGTGCGGATGGCGAACTGAGCGATGGCATCGGGCGAGATGTTCTGCAGGAAGCCTCCAATGTAGTCGTCGGAGTCGTCCGCGCCGTCGACGGAGAGCTCGTTGTTGAGGCCCGAACTGCCGCCCGTCGAAACCGCCGTGATGCGGGCTTTGGTGGGGTCGGATGGTTCCACCGGCTCGGTGCCGGGAGCGAGGTAGGCGATGTTCGCAAAGCTGCGCGCGGGCAATGGCAGCGCTTCGAGGTCGGCGCTGGAAACAATGGTCTGGTGCACGTTACTGGCGGCATCGATCGGCTGCGTGGTGACTGACGAAGCGGTCGCGTTGACGCCGGCCGTCTGCTGCACTGCCGGAATTCGCATGGTCACCGCAACGTCCTGCGTGCTGCTGACGAGGATCGTAACGTCGGCTGATGCGGTCGCAAATCCCGGCGCGTTGATGTTCAGGCGCCACAAACCGGGCGGCAGACCTTCGACGCGAAACTCGCCGTGGGCATCGGCGGTGACGTGGCGGGTCAGCGATGAGCCCGAACGCTCGAGGTCGACGCTGGCGTTCGCCACGCGGGCAGAGGTTGGGTCTTCGATGACTCCCCGGATGGCGCCGGTGACGGTTTGCGCAAGCACACATACTGGAGCGCTCAACAAGCTCAACAAGAGGACAGCAAGGATCGAACGTGTTCGCATGAAACTCCGAAGCGGGGGTTATTGCGTCATCAGGACGTAAACTTCCTGTTCGATTGCGGAGATGGCGATGGGGGCCAATTGCTCGCGCGTGAGCTGCTGGTTGAACTGCGCGAGCGCACCCTGCTTGAGGGCAGCCCATGCCTGGATGCGGAGCGCGGAGGCCGCGCTCGCCTCGGAATACACCTGGACTGCCTGCGAAGGGATCGGACGGTCGGAGCTCTCGGCCACGTTCAACGCGGAGGTGATCTCGGTGTTTGCCTGCTCGAGGCCAAGGCCTGCCCCCGTGCCTGAGGTGATGGCATCGATCGAGGCCAGCAGCGCCTTCTGCTGCTGAGCGATCTGTGGATTGCTGAAGGAACCTTTCGCAAGTTGATCCTTGACAGAACCAAGCTCGGCGAGTGCGCGGCGGGCTTGAAGCGACGCCCGGAAAATCCCATACGTTGTCGCAAAGTTTTGCTGTAACTCGACCGTCGTCGCCCTGGAGCGCGGGTCCATCTTTACCGATAGCTGCTCAGCCGGCAACGGCTTCCCGTCCACGCTCAGTTCCAGCGTGTAGGCGCCCGGCACAACCTTCGGCCCACGCGGGACGGTGCCTTCGCCGTCGTCCGGCTCGTCGCTCTCCTGAACGCCCGAGGTACCCCAGGCGAGATTCCAGATGAAGCGATGATGCCCGGGTGCGGTCTCTAAACGTTGCGGCACGGGGAACCAGCGTTCGGCGATCGGGATATGCATATGCGAGGGCTGCGCTGGAATCGCCGAAGAAGCGTGGCGCACCAGTTTGTGCTGCTGGCCATAGATCTTCAAGTCAAGCGACTTCGCCTCGGCTGGAAGATAGTAGTCGAGGATTGCGCCGGCCGGCGGATTCTCGGCCGTGGGCTCTTCGGGCGGGAGCGGTGTGCCGGGGAAAGCATCGTTGTCGATGCGAACCGTCACCTGGGGTTTGTAAAGAAACGCCGAAGTGCTTGCCGCGTGAGCCGCAGCCTGACGCAGCGGAGTGACGTCGTCGAGAATCCAGAACCCGCGCCCGTGGGTTGCGACCACCAGGTCGTCACCATGAATCACCATGTCGCGGATCGAGGTAACCGGCAGATTCATTTGTAGCGGGAGCCAGTGACCGCCGTCGTCGAACGAGACATAGATACCGAACTCGGTACCGGCATACAGTAGGCCCTCCTGCTTCGGGTCTTCGCGCACCGCAATGACAAACGCAGGGTCGACCAGTCCGGTGGTGATGGGCTGCCAGGTCTTACCGTAATCGGCGGTTTTGAAGAGGTAGGGCGTGCGGTCGTCAACACGGTAACGGTTGACTGCGGCGTAGGCGACGGCAGGGTTAAAGTGCGAGGGCTCGATCAAGGAAATGCGCGTCCAGAGCATGGACGGCGCCTTGATCTCCGCCGGAGTCACGTCTTTCCAGGACGCGCCGCCATCCCGGGTGAGCGAGATAACGCCGCTATCGCTGCCGGTCCAGATGACATTCTTCTCCATATACGATGGCGCGACGGTCGCGAGGGTACCGTAGCCAAGCGCGATGGCGTTCTGAAGCGTAGGAGTTTCGGACGCCTTGCCCACCGATCTTCCAGTCGACGGATTTCCTGCGGCAGCGACCGCCGAGGCGTGCACCTTCGCCGTTCCCCCGGTGAGGTCGGGGCTGATCTCCTTCCAGTGCAGGCCACCATCGGTGGTCCGTAACAGATACTGTGTTCCGAGGTACAGGCTCGTCTTGTCCACCGGCGAGAACACCAGCGGAGGGGTCCATGGGGCGCGGTACCTGCGCTGTTGGATCTCGGTGCCGAAGACAGGCACTGGCCATGGCGAGACATCCTGCGCCAGCGAGATGCGCTTATCCCACCGCTGCACCGTGCCATAGCCGCCGGTGACGAAGAGGACGTCCGAATCCTTCGGATCGACGGCGAAGTATCCGCTCTCACTGCCGCTCGCAGGGAACCAGTCGCGCGGCGTAATCTGCCCGTGGTCGGTGCGGCTGAGCACGGCGGCGCCGCCGCTATCCTGTTGCGCGCCGTAGACCGTGTAGGGGAACTTGTCGTCGGTAGTGACGTGGTACAACTGCGCCGTCGGCTGGTTATACCAGGTCGACCAGGTATTGCCTTTGTCGAGACTGATCGACGTTCCCTGGTCGGTGGCGAGCAGCAGCCGCGAGCCATTCTTCGGATCGACCCACAGCTCATGGTAGTCATCGCCGCCGGGAGCCCCGCGCACGACCGACACTGTCTTGCCGCCGTCGATCGAGCCCATCAGCGCGACGTTCGGAACGTAGATGGTGTTCGCGTCGCTGGGGTCCACGGTGATGCGGCTGAAATACCACGCGCGACTGGTGAGGCGACTGTCTGAGTTGGCAAGCGACCAATTCGCCCCGCCATCGGAGCTGACGTAGAGCCCGGACTTCGTGGCTTCGATCAGGGCGTAGACACGCTGGCCATCGGAGCTGACCGCCACGCCCACGCGCCCCCACTTTCCTTCGGGCAAACCGTGTCCGGTGCAGCTTTGCCAGCTCTGTCCACCGTCGGACGAACGATATAATCCGCCTCCGTCACCGGCCAGCGGCCCGTAAGTGCTCCAGGGCGGACGATGCGCGTTCCACAGCGACGCAAAGAGGACGTTCGGTTTCGCGGCAGCGATGGCAAGATCCGCAACGCCCAGCTCCGGCCCCTTATCGAGAACGTGTTGCCACGTCGCCCCGCCATCGATTGACTTGTAGACGCCGCGCTCCGGGTTGGGGCCATACGCATGACCGAGCGCGCCCACATAAACGATGTCGGGATTACCCGGGTCGACGACGATCTTCGCGATCTGCCGCGTCTCTTTGAGGCCGACAAACTTCCATGTCTCGCCGCCGTCGATTGACTTGTAGACGCCCCCTCCGGATGCCAGGTCCGAGCGTATGTCCGTCTCGCCTGTGCCGGCGTAGATTACCTTGGGGTCCGAGGGCGCGACGGTAAGCGCCCCGATCGAAGCGACGGGCTGGCCGTCGAAGATCGGCTTCCACGTCGTACCGGCGTTGGTTGTCTTCCACACGCCGCCATCGACCGACCCGAAGTAGAAGGTCGCTCCATCGCCAGGCACACCGGAGGCCGCAACCGCGCGGCCGCCGCGGAACGGGCCGATCAGCCGCCAGTCCATGTCGCTGTACATCTGCGGCGAGACGGTCTGGGCTTGCGCCGGCAGAGCGGCGGCGAGCATGGAGGCGATCAGGGCGCCGGCAAGCACCACATGCAGGAGCTTTAAGGATGATGTGACGTTCCAGCGTGCCATGGTCTTCTCCGCGACAGGTTTTGTTTTGTGAACCGCAAGGGCGCTCAGTCTTCGTCGCCGCCTTCAGGCATTGTCTCGGGCCTCTGCTGCAGGTTGAGCTGCGAAAGGTGCGCTGCGGTCAATTGGCTGTTCAGCTTGGGCAGCGAGCCGTCCTTCCACTGGTTCCAGCTGCGCAGCGCTTCTTCGGTCTCTTCAGCGGCATGGGCCGCTGCCTTCTGCTGCGCCGCTGTGGGCGCTGCATCCGCATTTCCGACTTGCTCATAGAGCCCAGCGTTCTCACCCGCAACATCATCGAGTCCAGGAACTTCTGCCATGGTCGCCGACTTCTCCTTGCCATCGAGCAGCGCGACAAGCTGCTTGTCCGACTCATCGAGCGAAGCTTTCAGCGCAGCGGGTGCGTCCTTTGCGAGCTTCGCTATCTGCTCGCGCAGCCCGTGCGCCTGTAGCGCAGCCTCGGCACTCGAAGAGGTTAACCCGGCGAGCTTCGACTCGGCCGTATGCAGGGCAAGCAGATCCGCCGAAGATGCCTTCACGCGCGGGTCCATCTTGACGACCAATGGAGTAGTAACCACCTTGCCACCGGCAGTCAACCGAACCGTGTACGTCCCAGGCAGCGCCAGCGGTCCTTGCGGAGTACGTGGCGTGCGGTGCGGCACAGCAGAGATCGGGTACGCGTAACGCGTCGCGGTTGGCGTAGTCGCACGCAGATCCCAAACCCAGCGATGCGTGCCTGCGGAGGCCGGCAGCGTCCCCGGCATCTTCAACCAGTAGAGCGGAATAAGCTGCTTCACCAGTTCCTCGCGCGTCGCGTACGGCGCATCGGTGCTCGCATACCGGCGCACCAGCTTGCCGCTGCTATCCAGAATCTCAAGCGTCACCGTCCCGCTAAACGACGCCGGCAGCGAGTAGTCGATGACCGCTCCATCCGGAGGGTTCTCGCCCTGCGGCTCATCGATCGGGAGCGGCGTGTCGGTATTGGTGCTGCGCCGCACGCGGTAAGCCGCTCCCGGCTTGAACAGCGTCACCGCATCCGGGTGGAAGCCGGCCAGCTGCCGCAGCGGCGAGATGTCATCCAAAATCCAGAACGACCGGCCATGCGTTGCGACGATGAGGTCGTTGCCATTCACCCACAAATCGCGCATCGACGTATGCGGCAGGTTGAGCTGCAGCGGCTGCCAATGGCCGCCATCGTCGATCGAAGCCCACACCGCTGTCTCCGTCCCCGCAAACAAAAGCCCCTTGCGCAGCGGATCTTCGCGCACCGTGTTCACCGGCGAGTTCTCCGGCAGCCCTGCCGCGATCGCCTGCCAAGTCGCCCCGCCATCATGCGTGCGGTAGAGATACGGGTGCAGGTCGTCCACACGCATCCGGCTCACCGACACATAAGCCGTCGCGTCATCGAAGTGAGACGCGGAAATCTGCGTCACTTTACTCCACGCCGTCAGCCCGGGCGGCGTAATGTTTTTCCAGTGCGCGCCCTGGTCGCTGGTCTTCCAAACCAGCCCATCGTCGGTCCCCGCCCACAATACATTCACCGACTTGAACGACGGCGCCAGCGCGTAGATCGCACCTCTGCGCTTGGCCTGATCCTTCTCAGGCAACGCCGCCAACGACGCAGGCTGGCCGGAGTGCTCCCGGCTTAAATCCGGGCTGATCTTCTGCCACGTCTTCCCATAGTCCTTCGTCTCGAACAGCACGCTGGCCGCGGTAAACAGCAGATGCTCATCCACCGGCGAGAACATGATCGGCTCCGTGCGGTCGGTGCGTACCTCAGGGTTGCGCACCGGCAGCGGCGTCACGTTCTGCACCTGCCCGGTCACCGTGTTGTACTTCGAAACCTCCGTCCGCCCGGCGCCATAAATAATTTCCGGATGGAGCGGGTCGGGCGCAACATAGCCGTATTCAATAACCCCAACCGGATGCCAGTTCCGGAAGGTGATGGAGCCGTCGTTGCTGCGGCTCGAGGTACACACCGAACCGCTTTCCTGCTGGCCGGCACACACCTGGTAGGGGAACGTGTTGGTCACCGCGACGTGATAAAGCTGCGCCGTGGGCTGGTTGTACCACGAGCTCCAGCTCTCGCCGCGGTTCACACTCACCAGCGCACCCTGGTCGCTCACTAGCAGGATGATCTCCGGATGCAGCGGGTTGATCCAGAGGTTCTGATAGTCGTCGCCGCCGGGCGCTCCACGCAGGCTGATCCACGTGCGGCCGCCGTCGGTCGACCGCACGGTCACGATGCTCGCGCTATAGACCACATCCGCGTTCTTCGGGTCGACCGCAGGCTCCGGCAGGTCGCCGCCGCCAATCTTCATCGCCGGCCGCGGATCCTCTGTCACCTTGTACCAGCTTTCGCCCGCGTCATCGGAGCGATACACGCCGAGCCCCGACCCCGACCCATACCCGCCCTGCCTGGCCGTCGCCACCGTCGCATACAGCCGGTTCTCGTCGCTGGGTGAAACCGCGATATGTACCTGCACTACGTTCTCCGGAAGCCCTTTGGTCAGCTGCTTCCAGGTATCGCCTCCATCGGTCGACTTGAACAGCCCGCCATGCGTGCCCTCATACTGGTTCCCATCCTCCCACGGTCCCAGGCGCGACTCCCACAGCGATGCATACACGGTGGCCGGATTCGCCGGATCGAGCACGACGTCGTCGCCGCCGGTATTTGCGTCCTTGTATAGAACCTTCTTCCACGTCGCGCCGCCATCGGTCGAACGGAAGATTCCGCGTTCTTCGTTCGGTCCGTAGGGATGCCCCAGAACAGCGGCATAGACGCGATTCGGATCGCGCGGATCGACCGCCAGCGCCGGAATCTGCTGTCCGTCATGCAGCCCCAGATGCTGCCACGACTTACCCGCATCCGCCGACCGGTAAATGCCGTCGCCCACCGACAGATCCGGCCGGTGCAGCCCTTCGCCGCTGCCCACATACAAAATGCTTGCATTGGAAGGCGCAACCGCAATCGCACCGATCGATTGCGAGGGCTGCCCTTCGAAGGTCGGCTCCCAGGTGCGTCCGTAGTCGGTCGACTTCCAAACGCCTCCATCCACCTGCCCGACGTAGAAGACATTGGGCTCGCCAGGAACACCCGTGGCGGCGCGGGTGCGCCCTCCACGAAACGGCCCGATCATCCGCCAATGCATGTCTGGCGTGGTCTGGGCAGAGAGCTTCCACGCGCCGACAGCTGGGAACGCGAGGCAGAGCGAGACAAGAACAGCGGAACGGCGACAACCCATCATGGAAGACCCCTGCAAAGAACCTTGATTGCAGTCATCTTATACAAATTCACCCTTAAGCCCAGGCGTGTCACTTTCAGAATGAGTTCCTGCAGTGTCCTTGCATGCAGGCGACCTCCATCACCGCGGAAGACACCGTTAGATCGGTAAACAGAAGCCTGGAGCGAGTATGTTGGGGATTTGATTGTTCTACTGCGCCGCAATCATAATTGAACAACGTGGACCAGCAACGCGGAATTCCAACAGCTATCGCCGGGACTGGTTGTCGAAAACGCGCTTCCCTAACAGGAGGCTCTGAAAGCCCACTCGGACGCCAGATCCAAACCGTGCTCCGGCGAAATTGATTGCACCCGGCGCGTCATGCCGGAAGACACAACCTGGATTGCGACAATGCAACGACGTGACGTTTTGAAAGGGTTCTCTGCAGCGATGGGTGGGACACTCCTTCCCCATACGGCGTGGGCACGCGCCTTCCAGCAGGAACCGAAGCCGCTGGCGGTGGCCATCCGTGGATTGGTACGCAGAGAAGGGAAGCTCCTGCAGCCCGTTCGAATCGCATTGCCGGATGCGCAGGCGGGCGCGCAAGTCGTAACCAAGGTGGATGGCATAGCGGTCGATCACCGCACACTCGCGGAAGGCGTGCAAAGTTTCGACGTATTTGTCGAACCAGTGACGACGCCGCGCACAAGCAGGGTCCTGGTGACGGTAAACGGTGCGGATCAGACGTCCAGTGTGGAGCGTAAGCCGGTGCGCAAAATGCTGGTTTATGTGCTTCCTCATTCTCATCACGATCTGGGCTACACCGATCTACAGGCGGACGTGGAAGAAAAGCAGATCAACAACATCCTGCAGGGCATGCAACTCGCGCAGAAGACGGAGCATTATCCCGCAGGAGCGCGCTTCGTCTGGAACCTGGAGGTGTTGTGGGGAGCAGATCTCTTTTTAAAACGGAGACCCGAGTCCGATCGCATCGCTCTGCGAGAGGCTGTGCGCAAGGGCTGGATTGGGCTAAACGGGTCCTATGCCAATGAATTGACTGGCCTCTGCCGCCCAGAGGAGCTGCTGGAACTCTTTCGCTTCGGAACCCGGCTGGGAAAAGACTGTGGAGTGCCTATTCGTGCAGCGATGATGAGCGACGTACCTGGTTTTACCTGGGGCACTGTGATGGCGATGTCGCAGGCAGGCATCCGTTATTTCTCAGCGGCGCCGAATTACTTCGACCGCATCGGCACATTCATGGTGGCGTGGCAGGACAAGCCGTTTTGGTGGGTTTCGCCTTCAGGAAAGGAGCGAGTCCTGTTCTGGGTTCCCTGGACCGGCTATGCCATGTCGCACGTCATGAAGTTGGGCGACGAGTTTGTAGACAAGTATCAGGACCGAATGGATACGGTGAATTTCCCGTATGACATCTCCTATATACGGTGGTCGGGCCATGGAGATAACGCAGTGCCCGATCCGGAGCTGAGCGAGTGGGTAAAAGAGTGGAACGGGACCTACGAATGGCCCAAATTTCACATCGCGGCAACCGAATCCGCATTCGCAGCGTTTGAGGAAAAGCACGGGGACAAGCTCCCTGAGTTTCGCGGAGATCTGACTCCCTACTGGGAAGATGGAGCGGCTTCGTCCGCTCTGGAGACGGCGATGAATCGCAACGCCGCCGAGCGGATCGTGCAGGCCGAAGCGTTGGCGGCAACTTTCCATCCTGAGGCGTATGACGCGGCGCGTTACGCAGAAGCCTGGCGTAACGTCTTGCTGTACTCCGAGCACACGTGGGGCGCTTACAACAGTGTTTCGGATTCAGAGAATCCGTTCGTCCTGAAGCAATGGGACGTGAAGCGGGCCTTCGCGGTCAATGCAGCATTGCAGGCCGACTCCTTGTTGCGGCAGGCGGCAGGTGCAGCCGACGATCATCCGGGCAAGGTCGCTGTGTGGAATACAACCTCCTGGGAACGCAGCGACGTAGTCTTGCTGAGCAAAGAGCTTTCCCGCGCTGGCGACTACGCCGAGGATGCACAAGGGCGCGCCGTTCCCACGCAAAGGTTAGCTTCGGGGGAACTTGCGCTTCTGGTCGAAAAGATTCCAGCGTTCAGCAAGCGGACGTTCCAACTCAGTGGGAAGAAATCGGCCCCGCCGGCACATCCGGTAGCCGTCCGCGGTGAGACGCTCGTCAATCATCACCTGAGTGTCACCGTGGACGCGCGAACGGGAGATGTGGTGAAGCTGATGCAACAGGGCGGCAGCGCGAACTTAATCGATGCAGCCCTGGGCGCGGCCAATCGCTTCTTGTACCTCAACGGGACCGATTTTGAACATCTCGGACGGAGCGGCATTCCAGTCATAACTGTCGAGGACGCCGGTCCCTTGGTGGCCACTGTGCGTGTCGAATCGCCCGCGCCTACTTGCAACAGGCTTGTACGCCGTGTGCGCGTAATGGCTGAGATAGATTATGTGATGATCGAGAACATAGTGGACAAGCAGCGCGCAGCGCTCAATCCCGATCCCGGCAAAGGCGGCCCCGGTGGACCCTTTGCGCAACGTGGCAATAAGGAAAGCATTCAGTTCGCATTTCCGCTGGCCGTGCCCGCAGGAAAAATGACGATGAATGTGCCGCTGGCGGTCATGAGACCCGAACTTGATCAGCTTCCCGGTTCGGACAAGAATTGGCTGCCGGTCGGACGTTGGGTAGACGTTAGCTCTTCTGAGCGCGGAGTGACCTGGGCCACTCTCGACGCTCCGCTGATAGAGATCGGTGGGATTACCGCGACGATGCTCGGCTCGCAGCGGAATCCGGACGTCTGGCTTAAGAAGATCGAGGAGACTCAGCTGTTTTACTCCTGGGTGATGAACAACCATTGGGGTACAAACTACCGCGCGTACCAGCAAGGCCCGGTGATTTTCAGGTATGCTCTGCGGCCACATCAGGGAAACTCGTCAGCCGAGAAAGAGCGTTTCGCCACAGGACTGACTCAGACACTGGTGGTGACACATGCTGTCGAAGCAGCAGATGTGAGCGAGCCGATGCTGCAGTTGTCCTCCCCGGACGTACTCGTGCAAAGTTTGAAACCGAGCGATGACGGGAAGGCCTGGATCGTGCGGTTGTTCGGTGCGTCCGAGGAAGCGCATGAAGTCTCGTTGACATGGGCCGCCAAGGCAAAGGCAGGTAAGGTTTGGATCAGCAATCTGGCAGAAGAACCAGTTAGGATGACCAACGGGGCGATCCCCGTGGCGGGCTGCCAGCTTGTCACCGTTCGCGTGGAACGGCGTATGGGATAACCCGTCACCTGCCCAGAATTGGAAACTATCCGGATCATGACGCTGATGGGGCCGTTTCGTCCGCATCTTTTGTCTGCGCTCTAAAAGAAAGCTGCGGGGTAACCCTTTCAGACAGTCGATCCATCTTTTGGGGATTGTTTCGTCTGCCGCGCATCTCTTTGACCACTAAACTCCGGCATCTCCCGTTTGTCTGGCATCCCAAAGCCTTTGACCCAACTCACATTTCATGTGACACATTGTGTCACATGAACACCATCAGCATCCGTGAACTGCACGAGCAAACGGGACAGTAGGTCCGGCAGTCCGCAGAGGGCGAGATCTATATCACCGATCGCGGTGGCGTCTTGAAGGGATTGAAGTCCACGCGCAGATGCTTGTCGCGGCTAACCGCTTGCAAGTCCTTCGTCAGTTGCACGGCAAATGTGTCGCCATCCCTCGTCTTGTCGTAGTCGCCGGATTTTTCGTGGCGAGTAAGGCGTCTGCCATCTGCTTCGTAAGTGGCGCATCGATATAGTACTCGTTGAGGTCCGCATTCACGTTCTCACCCCTGCAATCTTCGTAGCCCAACCTGATTTTATAAGGCGGGTTCGCAATATCAGTTTGCCGAATCAAATCAACGCAGCAGACTCGACGAACGCCCTAATTTGGATAGCTCTGGCTCTCAGCCGTCCCTTTGGGACCTCCGTGGGATTTTTCCGCAGCTTGTTGAAGCCCGGTTTGATGAGCGGCCAAGGCGATAATAGGATTCTTCAATCCCAGAGACTTGATTGTTTTGAGAATGCCGGCGGAGTGCAACAGGCTCGCGATGACGATTGGTTTATTCTGGCTGACGATATCTTCAGGACGGGAGATGGGAGTGCCCAATATGCGTCTCCCTGCATAGATCGGGTTTCCATCGACAAAGGCAACAACCGTGGTGTGCTTTAGCATTGTGTTGGATAGTAACTTCATTGCCAGTTGCCCCGTTCCCCAAACGATAACCTCACGTGCCGACGGCAACGCTGCCTGCAATTGCTGGGCGAGCCAAACCATCATTTGGTTTGACCCGCGAATGTACCGTTCGATACTGTTGCGAAAGGTCTCGTCTTTCCTCCAGGGGATATCGAGCGGCTTCTCCGAGACCCGCTCGAACGCCACCCCTAGACACGGAAACTCGAGGCCCGACGGCCCCTTTACGGTGATGTGCTCCTCGCGAATAAGAACGAACCCGAAAGGCGCCATTAGATTCCTCAACGAATCGCAGGAAAAATGATTGATGTGCTCCGTATTGAAGTCCTGAAATGGCGAATGTTGGAAGTCGGCGTAATGCGCGGCATCGGGTACCTCGAGAAATATCCTGCCATGGGAAGAAATCGACCGCACCAGCGAGCCCATAGCGCCTCGCAAATCCTCAATATGTTCCAGGACGCCAGTCAATACGATAAGATCAAAAAGTCCGATGTCATTGGGAAGGTTATTGGCCGCTCCCACATGTGCTTCGATCCCGTTGGACCGCGCATTCGCAACGCTTATCGGAGAGGGATCGATTCCGGCGAGGTTCGTAAATCCGCTGCCAGCCAGATTCTTCAATAACCCGCCGCCCGAGCAGCCGACGTCGAGAATGCGGCAACCATACGATGGAGCGCAGGTTGAGATTATTTTTGCCAGTTCTCGTAGACGCGCCACCTCCCAGACCGGGATCTCGCCATCGGACGCTTCTGCCGGGGTTTCGTGCACCGAGCAGGTCGAATAAAATCTGTCGTAATCCGCTTGCGTCGCCGAGGAGCGGTTGTAAACCATGCCACAGGTTCTGCACTCAACCACATCGAATCCCGGGGGTAGAGGATAATCATCCGGCGCCACAAGACACTGTGAGTGGAGGATCTCGGCCTCTTCCTGACCACAAATTGGACACCGTCTCAGCGTGACGCGGCCTCTGCCTTGATGACGTGCAGGTTGATCTTCGCACAAAATGAGGCTAGCCGGGTTGACTCCTTTGGGCGCTGTCGCATTACCGGACGCACACATAAAAGCTCGGGGGAATATGAGCGCTAATTGATAACCATTGCCAAAGTCTCAACCGTTGCTGTCGATACAAATGACGCCGATATAGCTCTTGATGTGGCGTGAACTCGGGCAAGAGTTGATCAATGTTGGAAATCGATGACAAACTGGAGGAAGAAATCGCGCACTATCGCCAGGTAGTGTCGTTCGACCCTGAAGTTAAACTCGCCCGTTTCAAGTTGGGCAACGCGCTCATGAAACAAGGAAAGTTTAGCGAAGCGGTTGTCAGTTATGGACAAGAGCTGCAGGTCAGCCCCGAATCCCCCGAAACCGTTAACAATCTCGGCAGCGCGCTACAAAAACTGGGAAAGTTCGAGCAGGCCATCGTCTGCTACCAAAAAGCAATCGCGCTCAATGGATCCTATGCTGAGGCCTACAACAACCTGGGCGTAACGTACAGCGACCTGGGCCGAGATGAAGAAGCGATCGCCGGGTTTCTCCAGGCAATCACTCTTAGTCCTGCATCGGCCGACGCGTATAGCAATCTGGCCAACACGCTCTACCAACCGGCACGAGTTCAAAGAGGCGATCCAACTATGTAAGCGAGCTATCGAACTACAGCCCGAGTCACGCGATCGCTTACCTTCATCTTGGAAATGCCTACTGCGGCCTGGGTTTAAACAGTGAAGCCGTCACCAGCTACCAACGTGCGATTGATCTCGCGCCCGACTATGGCGGTACCTATAGCAATCTTGGAGAGGTTCTCAAGGACCAGGGTAACCTGCAGCAAGCGGCCGAGAGCTTCGCCACAGCCATCGCCGCCAAATTCAAACCGGCGTACAGCAATCTGCTCTATTTCTATGCTTTTACCCGCTACGTGTCGCCAACCGAAGAGCGCATCTTCGCGGAGGGTTGGGAAGCGTACTTCCTGACGCGTAGCGAACGGCGTGCCGCGCGCGAGCGTGCCCCGGCCGGGAGTGGAATCTTTCCTTGCTCGCCGCGCAACGGAAGAAAGCTACGGGTAGGCATTCTCACCGGGGAATTGGGTCCGTATAACGTGGCGCAATTTCTGGAACCCCTTCTCGAGGAGCTGGATCGCAGTCGCCTCCACCTTACAATATTTCCCACCAACTTAATGGTGGGTCCTGGGGCCCGCCGCTTCCTGGATATGTTCGACCGAAAAGGCGATCGCTGCCTCCCTCTTTTTAAAACTTCAGCCGCTGAGTCAGCCGAGCTCATCCGATCGGAACAGATCGACGTTTTGATCGAAACCACAGGACATACGCATGGCAACAGCTTGCCCGTTATCGCCCATCGGGCCGCTCCGGTGCAGTGCAATTACCTCGGTTATTGGAGCACTACCGGTTTGACTGAGATGGATTGGTTCATCACCGGCGTCGGCGTCGGCGTCGGCTCTTTCGTCGACCCGCATTTCACCGAACCACTTTGGAGGCTTCCCCGTCTTTCGGTCGCCTACCGGAAGGATGCTTCGCTCGCGGAAGGCGGATGGACGCCCGATCCGGACGGAACAGTATGGTTGGGGTCATTTACTACCAACGCAAAAATGAGGGAAGAGACACTTGGTCTGTGGGCGAAGGTTCTACACGCTTTGCCCGAAGCAAAACTCCTCTTTGTAGATCGCCACCTTCAAGATGAAGAGACGCATCGAAGGCTCCTCTCCACGCTCCTTCGCTTTGGAGTCGATGAGAGCCGCGTTGGTTTCATTCCCTACGTTCGTGGTCATGCCCGGCATATGATGCTCTACGACCGGCTCGACATTGCTCTGGACACCATTCCTTTCAACAGCGGTACGACGGCGTTTGACGCGCTTTGGATGGGAGTGCCACTGGTTACCATCGCTGGAAACTGGCTGGGGGGATTGATGGCCGCCAAAGTGCTGGAAGCGCTCGGGCATCCGGAATGGATTGCGCACAGCGAGGAGAATTTTGTCTCCATCGTTTGCACCCTGGCGAGAGACGTAGAGAAGCGTAAGCAGCTGCGCCGCACGCAGCGTTCGCGTATGGCGAACAGCGAGTGCTGTGACGCAGCGGGGCTGGCCAGATGCCTCGAAGACGCATTCGAAGCCATGTACGACCGATGGGCTGCGGGAGGAGTGCGCCCAAAGGAGCCTCTGTGGCCGGCTATTTCTTGAATCTTGGCTTGGTCTCGGCGAGGAGCGGTCAACTGGAGCAAGCCATCGCGCACTACTATCAGGCGGTGTTGCTGGATCCGGTTCTGAAAAGCCTCCAATTCTGGCTGGGCAATGCCTTGATGCAGCAGGGCAAGTTAACCGAGGCTGCCGGCTGTTATGCCCAAGAGCTCAAAGTCAGTCCCGAATCCTACCCAACCATAACTAATCTGGGCAATGCGCTGCGCAAGTTGGGACGGTACGAACAGGCCCTAACTTGCTATCAAAAGGCGATCCTGCTTCAGCTGTCCCATCCTAAGCCACCCGCTAGCCTGGGAGTCACGTTCAACAACCTGGGCCTGGCGTACAAAGACCTCGGCCAGCTGGAAGAGGCCATCGCGAGCTATCGGCAGGCTATTCTTCATAGTCCCGAATTTGTCGATCCCTACATCAATCTGGCTAATCCGCTACTCGTCCAGGGCAACCCAGAGGAGTCGCTGCAGATTTGTAAGCAGGCCATCGCCCTTCAACCCGATTGTTGGTCCGCTCACCTTAATCTTGGAAACGCCTATCGAGAACTCGGGCGCTTAAGCGATGCTGCGGCCAGCTTCGAGCTTTCGGCTTCTCTCACCACCGACAACGGTGGCGCTTATAACAATCTGGGTATGGTGCGCAGAGATCAGGGCAAGCTGAAGCTGGCGGCCGATAGCTTCGAGAAAGCGGTAACCGCCAGGCCGATTTTCAAACCGGCCTACAGCAACCTCCTCTACTTCTACGCCTTTACCCGTTATGTCACGCCGGCTGAGGAGCGCAAAGTGGCCGAGCGGTGGGAGATCTGCTTCCTAACCGGCGAAGAGCGAGCAGCGGCGCGGCAGAGAGCACGCGCTGGAAGTGAAGCCCTTCCCGTCCGGCCCCGCAGCGGGAGAAAGCTGCGGCTAGGCATTATGACGGCGGAATGGTTTCCCCACCCGGTGGCGCAGTTCCTGGAGCCCTGGCTCGAAGTGCTCGATCGCAACCGCTTCGAGCTTACGATCTTCCCCACGTTGTTTACCAGCGGTCCTCTTGTCCAGCGCTTGCGGGACTTCGGGGAGCGAAACGGCGACAGCATTATCCCGCTCTGGGGCATGTCAGCAGCGCACGCAGCCGAACGTATTCGCGCAGAACAGACCGACGTTTTGATAGAAACAACAGGGCATACCCACGCGCATCGTCTGGAAGTCATCGCCCATCGTGCCGCTCCGGTGCAGTGTAGTTACCTTGGCTACTGGAGCACCACCGGATTGACTGAGATGGACTTCTTTCTCACCGGCGCCGGAGTTGGCTCTTTTGTCGATTCGCATTTCACCGAACGACTTTGGAGGCTTCCCCGAATTTCCGTCGCCTATCAGAAGAATGCTGCGCTTGCGGAAAGCGGTTGGACGCCCGATCCGGACGGCACAGTATGGTTGGGGTCCTTTAACACCAGCGCAAAAATGAGGGAAGAGACACTTGGTCTGTGGGCAAAAGTTCTGCAAGCGCTGCCCGAAGCAAAACTCCTGTTTGAGGATGGACACGTTCACGAGGAAGAGACCCACCAGAGGCTGCTCTCCACCTTGCATGGATTTGGAGTGGAGGAAAGCCGGGTGGTTTTCATTCCCTACGCGCGTGGTCATGGGCGGCACATGATGCTCTACGATCGGCTCGACATTGCGCTGGACACCATCCCCTTCAACAGCGGCACGACGGCGTTTGACGCGCTTTGGATGGGGGTACCGCTGGTTACCATTGCCGGAAACTGGCTGGGGGGAATGATGGGTAGCAAGGTGCTTGAAGCGCTCGGTCACCCGGAATGGGTAGCCAGTAGCGAAGAAGAATATGTCTCCATCGTCAGTTCCCTGGCGAGAGATGTAGAGAAGCGCATGCAGCTACGCAAAACCCAGCGTGCGCGTATGGCAGCCAGCGAACTCTGTGACGCAGGCGGGCTCGCCCGATGCCTTGAAGACGCATTCGAAGCTATGTACGACGGATGGATGGCTGGAGATAGCCGATGAAGGCGGTCTGGGTTCCGCGGATGGTGGCATGGAATCCCGGGGAGGTCATGGATGCGGCACTCGGTCGCTGAATTGGAATCAATCGCCCGCACTCTCCGTGCCCATGCCGTGCGCATGGTGTACCACGCGCGCGCCTCGCATCTAGGCGGCTGCCTCTCAATCGCGGATATCCTGGCCTGTCTCTATTGGGACACTCTGCGAATGGATCATGCTGAGCGCCGCGATCGATTCATTTTAAGTAAGGGGCACGGCGCCGCCATCCTCTATGCCGCCTTGGCGGAGCGCGGCTTTTTCCCGGTGGAGGAGCTAACTACCTACTGCGCGCTCAACTCGCGCCTCACTGGCCACGTCACCAGCGGCGTCCCTGGGGTAGAGCTATCGACAGGCTCCTTGGGACATGGCTTGCCTGTGGGCTGTGGAATGTCATTAGCCAACAAACGGGATAGATCGCCGGCGCGTACAGTGGTGCTGGCAAGCGATGGAGAACTGGACGAAGGCTCGAACTGGGAAGCTATCCTGTTCGCGGCTCACCATCAATTAGATAACCTGCTACTGATCGTGGACTACAACGGCATTCAAAGTTTCGGGCGGGTCAGGGAAGTGCTCGACCTGGACCCCCTGGGCGATAAGTTCCGCGCCTTTCGTTGGGCTGTGCGCGAAGTGGATGGTCACGCAATGGGGCAACTGGCCGATACCATGGGTAACCTTCCGTTCGAGCCCGGCAAACCCAGCGTAGTCATTGCCCACACCCGGAAAGGTAAGGGCGTAAGTTTCATGGAAGACGATCTCTCCTGGCACTACCGAGGTCCGACGGAAGAGCAACTGGCACTCGCACTCGAGGAGCTGGGGGAGGAATGAACGTTCGTGGAACTGGTTTAAGGCCCCGATGAGGACGGCCTTCGTCGAAGAGCTGATCCTCCTGGCGAAAGAAGACGACCGCATCTGGCTCGTCTGCGGCGATCTCGGCTACTCAGTGCTGGAGCCCTTTGCCGGCCGCTTTCCAACGCGCTATTTGAATGCGGGCGTCGCAGAACAGAACATGACCGGAGTAGCCGCCGGCCTGGCCCTCATGGGCAAAATCGTATTCACCTATTCCATCGCCAACTTCCCTCTGTTGCGCTGCCTGGAGCAAATTCGCAACGACGTCTGTTACCACAATCTGAATGTCAAGATCGTAGCCGTAGGCGGCGGCCTCGCTTACGGCAGCCTTGGCTACACCCACCACGCAGTCGAAGACATCGCCGTGACGTCTGCCCTGCCGAACATGACCGTGGCCGCTCCGGGAGACCCGGTCGAGGCGCGGGCAGTTACCCGCATGATTGTGGAGCAACCCGGGCCAGCCTATCTCCGCCTGGGCAAATCGGGTGAGCCAATATTGCACCCGAGCGATCTTGTGGTGACCTACGGCAAGGCAATCCTATTACGCCCGGGCCGCGACCTGTGTCTGATTTCAATTGGCGGCATGCTCGCTAATACCCTTTCCGCAGCCGATAAGTTGAATCGTACAGGCTATTCCGTGCGCGTGCTCAGCATGCCCTTCGCGGCGCCACTCGATGAAGACGCCATTCGTGATGCGGCCGCACACACTTCCTTGATCCTGACGATAGAGGAGCATGGCCCGGGAGGACTCGGCGCCGCCGTTGGCGAATGTATTGCGCGTTCAGGACAACCGGTAAATTTTGTGCCCCTGCGTCTACCGAGATCGCCGATCAAGGTGGCTGGAACCCAGGAGCAGTTGCGCGCAATGTATGGCTTGAGTGCCGAAGCGATTGCGCACAGCGCCGAAACAGCACTTCAACAACGCAGGGGTGGCAATGGATTGGAATCGTCGACGCGTACTGCTGACCGGGCACACCGGCTTTAAAGGCAGCTGGCTCTCCCTTTGGCTCCAGAACAAAGGAGCAGACCTCTGCGGGTATGCCCTCGAGCCGCCCACTCAGGTCAACATGTTTGAAGCCGCCCGGGTGGCGCAGGGCATGCGTTCCGTGCTGGGAGATACCCGAGATACCCGCCAACTGCAGCAAACCTTTGCCGAGTTTCAGCCGGAAATTGTCTTTCATCTTGCCGCCCAGGCTTCTGTGCGCAAATCGTATGTGGATCCGCTGGGTACTTACTCCACCAACGTGATGGGCACTGCCAACATACTTGAGGCTGCCCGCCACTCCGCCGGCTTGCGCGCGGTGGTCGTGATTACCAGCGACAAATGCTACCTCAACCATGAGTGGGAGTGGCCCTACCGGGAGACCGACCCGCTGGGCGGGTACGACCCCTACAGCAATAGCAAAGCCTGCGCCGAGCTGGTGGTGGCCGCCTATCGGGATTCGTTTTTCAACACCAAGGACTATCGCCGGCATGGAGTCGCGATCGCTTCGGTGCGCGCCGGCAATGTGATCGGCGGGGGCGATTGGGAGGAAAGCAGAATCGTGCCCGACACCATGCGGGCGTTCATGAGTAGCCGTCCGGTTCGTCTTCGCAATCCGCAGGCCATCCGCCCCTGGCAGCATGTCCTGGAACCCCTGCGCGGCTATTTCATGCTAGCGGAATCCATGTGCGAACAGGGTGTGGCTACCGCCGAAGCATGGAACTTCGGTCCTGACCAATCTGACGCTCAACCGGTGGAGTGGGTAGTCCGTGAAATGGCCAACCTGTGGGGCTCAGGCGCCCACTGGGAAAACGATCAAGGGGAACAGCCCCATGAAGCAAATCATCTCACCCTCGATTCGTCCAAGGCCTCGGGGCGCCTGGGCTGGCGTCCTGAACTAAGGCTGAAGGATGCCCTTGCGATGACCGTTGCCTGGTATCAGGCCAATGCGCAAGGGCAGGACATGCGCGAATTCACGCGGGCGCAGATCACGGATTATGACGGTAAGGTCAAGGCTCGAGCGGGTGTAAAGGCCGCTGGAGTGCACGCATGAATTCCATTCGGCAGGATGAGATACGTACGGCCATCAAGCATCTCACCCGAGAGTATTACGAGTTGGCATTCCCCGACCGCGCGTTTGCGCCGGGCAAGTCGGCGGTTCCGGTTTCCGGCAAAGTGTTTGACGATCGCGACCTATTCGCGGTGGTCGAATCCGGATTGGATTTCTGGCTAACCTCGGGGCGATTTGCCGAGCTATTCGAAGGCAAGCTGGCAAAATTCCTAGGCGTACGCGATGCGCGCCTGGTCAACTCCGGTTCCTCTGCCAACCTGGTGGCGGTTTCTGCGCTTACCTCTTCTGCTCTTGGCGACCGGCGGCTCAAGCCTGGAGATGAAGTGATCACGGTGGCCGCCGGCTTTCCCACCACGGTGAACCCGATTCTGCAGAACCGGCTGGTGCCGGTCTTTGTCGATGTTGAGCTGCCGACCTACAACGTCGATGTCTGCCAACTGGAACAGGCATTGAGCCCGCGGACCAGAGCCATGATTTTTGCTCACACTCTCGGCAATCCCTTCAACGCGGCCGTAGTCTGTGACTTTGCCCGCAAGCATGGTTTATGGCTTATCGAAGATTGCTGTGACGCTCTGGGCGCAACCTTTGGCGGCAGGAGCGTAGGCACCTTTGGCGATCTGGCGACCTTCAGTTTCTACCCCGCACATCACATCACCATGGGCGAAGGGGGATGCATCGCCACCAATCAGCCTCCGCTGACCAAAGTAGTGGAGTCATTTCGCGACTGGGGCCGCGATTGCTGGTGCGCCCCAGGCAAAGACAACACTTGCGGCAAGCGCTTCGACTGGCAACTCGGATCTCTGCCCTATGGATACGATCACAAGTACACTTACTCGCACATCGGTTACAACCTGAAAATCACCGACATGCAAGCTGCGGTGGGCGTGTCGCAGCTAGAAAAACTCCACCGATTTATTGCCGCTCGCAGAGAGAATTTTCAATACCTGTCGGAACGGCTACAGCCGCTGTCAGAAGTCTTTCTCCTGCCCCAAGCGACCCCCGGATCGGAGCCAAGCTGGTTTGGCTATCCCCTGGCGGTGCGTCCGGAATCAGGCTTGAAATCCGACGAAGTCATCCGCTTTCTAGATCAACGCAAGATCGGCACCAGGGTCTTGTTTGGCGGAAACCTACTCCGGCAGCCCGCCTATCGAGATATCGAAAAGCGAGTCATCGGCCACTTACCCAACTCCGATTTTGTCGCAAACAACGTCTTTTGGATCGGCGTCTATCCAGGGCTGACCACACCCATGCTCGAATACATGGTCGATAGCCTGACAGAGGTAGCCAGCCTAACCGTCCGGGGCTGAAGCGAATCATGAAGGAGCTTCATGTGCCCAGCAAAGCTGCGGAGGTTGACTTTCAGTTGGAGAAAGAAGGCCGGCTGGAGGAGGCTGTTGCTCAATATAGTCAGGCTGTTGCCATGGATCCGGCTGCGAAAACCAACCGCTTCCGGTTGGGCAACGTCCTCATGAAGCTGCAAAGATTCAGCGAGGCAGCCATTTGTTATGCGCAAGAGCTCCTGGTGGACCCCGAATCCTCCCAGGCCATCACAAATCTGGGCAATGCGCTGCGCAAGTTAGGTAGACCCGAGCAAGCAATTAGTTGTTATCAGAAGGCAATCTCGCTGCGGCTATCCCATCCCGAGCACCCCAACAATTTGGCAGCCACATTCAACAATCTCGGTATCGTGTACAACGATCTCGGCCGGCAGGAAGAAGCAATCGCAAGCTACCGTCAGGCTATTCTCCACAATCCCGAGTTTATCGATGCTTACATCAATCTCTCCAATCCGCTAACAGCCCGCGGCGACTCCGAAGAATCAGTCCAACTCTGCCAGCGTGCCATTGCTCTTCAACCCGATCACTGGAGCGCCCACCTGAATCTTGGGAATGCCTATCGGCAGCTTGGCCGATTGCAGGATGCCGTGGCCTGCTTCGAGCTTGCTCTTTCGCTTAGCCCTAATAAGGGCGCCGTCTATAACAATCTCGGCATGGTATTCCGGGAACAAGGAAAGCTGAAGGAAGCGGCGGAGAGCTTCGAGAAAGCAGTGGCTGCCCGCCCCATCTTCCCAGCGGCCTATAGCAATCTGCTCTACTTTTATGCCTTCACTCGGTATGTGACTGTGGCTGAGGAACGCAGAGTGGCTGAACAGTGGGAGAGATACTTCCTTACCGAAGAAGAGCGGAGGGCAGCCCGCCAGAGAAGCTTTCCCGCAAACCCCCGCAACGGCAGAAAGCTGCGGCTGGGCGTCATGACTGCGGAATGGTTTCCTCACCCGGTGGCGCAGTTCCTCGAGCCTTTTTTGGAGGCGCTGGATCGCAACCGTTTTGCGCTCACGATCTTTCCCACATTATTTATGGCCGGCACGCCAGCCGACCGCTTTCGCGATTTCACGCCGCGAGACGGCGACCGCTTTCTCCCACTCTGGGGAATGGACGCAGCGCAGGCCGCCGAACGCATTCGCGCAGAGCAGATCGACGTTTTGGTAGAAACCACCGGGCATACCCACGCCAACCGTCTGGACGTCGTAGCTCACCGTGCCGCGCCGGTGCAATGCAGTTACCTCGGCTACTGGAGCACCACTGGCTTGACCGAGATGGACTTCTTTCTCACCGGAACCGGAGTCGGCGACGACCTCGAGCCACACTTCACCGAGACGCTTTGGAGACTTCCCCGTCTGGATCACTGCTACCTGGCAGACGCTTCGGTCGCGCAAACCGGTTGGGCGCCGGACCCCGAGGGAACCGTATGGTTGGGGTGCCTCACCAACAACGCGAAAATCAGGGAAGAGACGCTGAGTCTATGGGCAAAGGTGCTTCACGCGCTGCCCGAAGCAAAGCTTCTGCTCGAGGACTCTCACGTGCAGGATGAGGAAACGCAGCAACGGATATGTTCCATCCTGCAACGTCTTGGGGTTCAGGAAGACCGCTGCAGTTTTGTCCCTTTTGTGCCCGGTCATGAGCGGCACATGTTGCTCTACCACCGGCTTGACCTTGTGCTCGACACCATCCCTTTCAACAGCTGCACCACCGCTTATGACGCCTTATGGATGGGTGCGCCCTTGGTTACCCTGGCCGGAAACTGGATGGGGGGAACCATGGCGGCTTCGATCCTGCAGGCGCTCGGCCATCCGGAATGGATCGCGCCAAACGAGGAAGAGTTTGTCTCGATCGTTTGCACCCTGGCGCGAGATGTCGAGAAGCGCAAGCATCTACGCCAGACCCAACGGGCGCGCATGGCACAGAGCCAACTCTGCGACGCCAAAGGCTTGGCCAGAGCGCTCGAAGAAGCTTTTGAAGCCATGTACGACCGGTGGAGTGAAGGAACGCGAACGGCTCACGGAGTAATTCGAACAGCCGATGCAATTACTGATGCAAGCATCGCAACTGCAGGACCACCCGGCCGCCGGCCTTGAAAGCGCACGTGAAGCGGTGAGCTACCGCTTCCTGAAGCACACCTGCACCCTGAACCAATCCCAAGCTCTCAACCCGCCCACTGGTGTCTACCTCAAGCGGCAACCGGTGGAATACGTCTGCCGGTCCGTTCGCGAAACCCGAGGCGAAACGAGCTAGTTTTATGGAGCGACCTGCATTGAGGACCGCACGTGTTACGCAAGCGGTCCAACGGGAGTCATCTTCCGCCGGCTATTTCATAGGTTTGGGCATCGCATTAGAAAGCAATGGCGAATTAGAGGAGGCCATTGCTCACTATCACCAGGCCGTTACTCTCGATCCAAGTGTGAAATTCGCTTACTTCCGCTTGGGAAACGCACTCATGAAGCAGTATAAGTACATCGAAGCGGTGGCTAGCTATTCGCAGGAGCTGCGGGTCAACCCCGAATCGGCTGAGACCGTCAACCATCTCGGCAGTGCGTTGCAAAAGACGGGGCGGCCCGACCAAGCCATCATCTGCTATCAAAAGGCAATCTCGCTCAATCCGTTCTACGCGGATGCCTACAACAATCTGGGTGTCGCTTATACCTGCCTTGGCCAAGTGGAGAAAGCGATCACAAGTTATCACCAGGCGGTCATTTATAATCCAGCTTCGGCTGACCCCTTCAGCAACCTGGCAAACGCACTCACCCGCCAGGGTGACTTTCTCCAGGCCGTGCAGCATTGTAAAACGGCTATCCTTATCCAGCCTGGCCACGCAACGGCTTACCTTCATCTGGGCAACGCCTACCGTGGTCTCGGTCTATTGAGCGATGCCGTTGACAGCTATCAGCGCTCTCTCTCTTTCGATCCCACGAACGGAGATGCCTACACCCATCTCGCCGAAACCTTCAAAGAGCAGGGAGAGCTGGAACAGGCCGCGGAAACTTTCGAACAAGCGATCGCCGTCCAGCCGATCTACCAGCCCGCGTATAGCAATTTGCTCCATTTCTATGCCTTCACCCGCTTTGTATCACCGGCCAAGGAGCGTGAAGTAGCCCAGGGTTGGGAAACCCACCTGCTTACCGAGGAGCAGAGGATCGCCGCCCGCCAGAGAGTTTTCACCGTCCAACCGAGGGCGGGAAGAAGGCTACGGCTGGGCATTCTCACTGCGGAACTGGGTCATCCTGGCGTGGCAGAATTTCTCGAGCCTTTCCTGCTACACCTGGACCGCGGCCGCTTTGAGCTCACCGTCTTTTCCGCCGTCTTAAGGACCGGCGATCGTGCCGGGCGCTTCCGGGATATTTTTGATCGCAACTGCGATACCTTCCTACCGCTGAATGGGCTGCCGGCAGTGCAGGCCATTGAGATCATCCGGGCGAGGCAGATCGATGTTTTGCTTGAAACCAGCGGTCATACCTACGATAACCGCCTGGACATCATTGCTCACCGCGCCGCTCCCGTGCAGTGCAGCTACCTCGGCTACTTCAGCACTACCGGTTTGTCTGAAATGGACTATTTCATTACCGGCACGGGGCTTGACTCTTCGATCGAATCGCATTTCACAGAAAAATTGTGGAAGCTACCCCGCCTTTCCTTTTGCTACCACGGAGATCCTGGACTGGAAGAAGGCGGCTGGGCTCCCGACCCGGAGGGAACGATTTGGTTGGGCTCCTTCGATCTCAATGCAAAGATCCGGGAAGAGACGCTTGCTCTTTGGGCCCAGATTCTGCATGCGCTGCCCGAAGCGAATCTCTTCTTTGAAGATCGCCATGAGCACGACGAAGAGACTCATCAGCGGATCGTCACCGTTCTGCGAAAGTTGGGAGTCGCGCAAAGCCGCATTTGTTTTATCTCATACGCGCTTGGCCATGAGCGGCACATGAGGCTGTATGACCGGCTGGATATTGCGCTGGACACCATCCCTTTCAATGGCGTCACCACGGCATTTGACGCGCTGTGGATGGGGGTACCCCTCATCACCATTGCCGGCGACTGGATGGGTGGAAAACTCGCCGGCTCGTTCCTGCAGGCCCTTGGTCACCCGGAATGGATCGCGCAAAACGAACAGGACTATGTCTCGACTGTATGCACCCTCGCCAGAGACGTAGAGAAGCGGAAACAATTGCGCAAAACCCAGCGTTCGCGCATGAGGAATAGTGAGCTATGCGATGGAGCAGGGCTGGCCAGGTCGCTTGAGAGTGCACTGGAAGCAATGTATGACGCGTCGGGTCTTTAGTGTCCGCCAACCACGAACTATACGCGAGAACCAACTTGGATCAGTAGACGGACTCGACGGGTGCCCCATATTCGCACCAGCGTACGTGGGCCGAAGAAGACGGGCGATGCCCATCAAACGCTCCTAGGCCTTGAGTGAAAGCATTTGAAGAATTCTTTTTCGGACCACATACGCTGGTGCGAATATGGGGCACCCGTCGAGTGCGTCTACTGATCCAAGTTGGTTCTCACGTATAGGGAGGAGGGACTTGCGATTCCTCAAACTCCGCCGGGAATTGACTTCGCTAATCGCTCTGTTCTGTGACAGCTACCGGGCCTGCATAATAGACTGGCCGCAATCAGAGCAAAGGACCTCCCAAAATGAGCCGCAAGAAAATGACCATGGCTGTACTCGCGTTCTTTCCATTCCTTGCGGCATCGGCTCAAAAACGACAAACCGACTGGCCCGACTACGGCGGAAGCTCAGACAACATCCACTACTCGAAATTGAAGCAGATCAACACCGGCAACGTCGCTCAACTGCAACAGGTCTGGAGCTTCGATACTGAAGAAAAGGGAGGCCTCGAAACCTCTCCCCTCGTCATCGACGGCGTTCTCTACGCCTACACGCCATCGCAGAAAGTCATCGCGCTCGATGCCACTACGGGAAAGCTGATCTGGAAATTCACCTCACCGGGCGCCGCTGTTCCTTCGCGAGCCGAGCGCAGTCTCACTTACTGGCGCCAAGGCAACGAACAGCGTCTGCTCGCGGGTGTTGCCAACTACGTCTACGCGCTCAACCCCAAGACCGGTGAAGTCATCCCCAGCTTTGGACAAGCCGGACGCATCGATCTTCGAGAAAATTCGCGCGGCATACCGAGCGAGCTATCGATCTCCACCACCAGCCCGGGCGTGATCTACAAGGATCTGATTATTTTCGGAGACGCAACCCCCGAACAACTCCCAGCCCCGCCCGGCGACATCCGCGCCTACGACGTGCGCACCGGGCAGCTCCGCTGGACCTTCCACACCATCCCTCACCCCGGCGAGTTTGGCTACGACACCTGGCCCAAGGATGCGTGGACTTACAGCGGCGCGGCCAACAACTGGTGCGGCATGACGGTGGATACCGAACGAGGAATCGTCTTTGTCCCCACCGGCTCCGCGGCGACAGACTGGTACGGCGCAGACCGCATCGGTGACGATTTATTCGCCAATTCTTTGGTTGCGTTGAACGCGGAAACCGGACAGAGGATCTGGCACTTCCAGGCCGTTCATCACGACCTCTGGGACCGCGACTTTCCCGCTCCCCCGGCCCTGGTCACCGTAACCCGCGACGGCAAACAAGTTCCGGCGGTCGCGCAAACATCGAAGCAAGGCTTTCTCTTCCTATTCAACCGCGTCGATGGAACCCCGCTTTTCCCAATCGAAAATCGCAAGTACCCGCCCAGCAATGTACCGGGAGAAGTCGCTGCCCGCCAACAGCCCCTCCCCACCAAGCCGGCCCCCTTCGCGCGCCAGGAAATCACCGAAGATATGCTCACCAACCGCACGCCGGAGGCGCACCAGTGGGCGGTCAATCGTTTTCACGAGATACGCCACGATGGGCAATTCGTTCCTATCAGCGTCGACAAAGACACGCTCATGTTTCCCGGCTTCGATGGAGGCGGCGAGTGGGGAGGACCGGCCTTCGATCCGGAAACACACATCATGTACATCAACGCCAATGATGTGGGATTGACCGAATCGCTGGTAAAGCACAAACCTACTTCAGTTGGGCGCACGGTCTATACGCAGCGGTGCAGTGCTTGCCACGGAGCCGACCGGGCAGGCTCGCCGCCCGAAATCCCATCGCTGATCGGCGTGGCGAGTCGCCTGACCGAGTCTCAGATCTCTACCACGATTCAGGCGGGCAGAGGCAGAATGCCGAGCTTTCCTGATCTGGCCAGCAGCGATCAGCTCCCCGCACTGTTGAAATACCTGGCGACCGGAGACGACAAACCCTCCGCCAGCGAGGGAGCTGAGGCCACGGGCATAAAGTACGACTTCACGGGATACAAGAAATTTCTCGATCCCGATGGTTATCCTGCGGTTCTGCCCCCCTGGGGGACGCTGAATGCAATCGACCTGAACACCGGCGAGTATCTATGGAAGATTCCCTTCGGCGAATATCCAGAGCTGATCGCCAAGGGAATCCCGGAAACAGGTACGGAGAATTATGGAGGCCCCGTCGTGACCGCCGGGGGTGTGCTGTTCATCGGAGCCACGGTTCAAGATAAGAAGATTCGCGCCTTCGACAAAGCAACAGGGAAGCTGCTGTGGCAAGCGCATCTGCCTCTCTCCGCCAACGCCACCCCCGTGACGTACGAGGTGAACGGCCGCCAGTACGTTGCGATTGCCTGTGGGGGAGATAGGGATCCGTCGACCCCGAAAAAAGGCGGCATCTACGTGGCCTTTGCTTTACCCAAGTAATTGCCCCTACTGCGGGTTCTTGTTCGCGATCAGCTTCGGCGGGGTGGAGTGGTATTGATGGGCCAGGGCAGCGGCGGCATCGCTCTGCTGCCGCGCGCCTTCGTGGTCACCCTGTTGTTCCAGCAAACGGGCCAACTGCGCATGCACCTGGAAGGCTGGTGAGTCGGCGGATTTGTTGGACGAAGCCAAATAAAGCCGAAGTAGTTGGATGGCGAGTTGCGGCTCCTGGCCGCTGCGGGTAAGAATGTTCGCCGCATCTACCAGGGCGGGCCCATGCGGCTTGGCGGCCTTGGCATCTGCGTCGATGCCCGCATGCAACGCTTCCAGCATCTGGCTCCACTGGCGTTGGCGCGTATAGTACGAGGCCAAGGTCATCCATGCATCGGGCGACTCGTCAGAAGCGTTCACCGCTCCCTTGAACTCTGTCTCTGCCAGCGGGTAATTCTTATCTTTCTCCGCCAGGCGGCCCTTCAGCTGGTGGGCCTGGACCGGCCCGGATTTCTCCAGCGTTTGGGCCACGCCCTGCGCCTTTTTCTTGCCTCCTCCGACGATCCCTGGGGCTTCGGTATAGAATTCGCCCAAATCGGACAGCGCATCCAAATCGCCCCCATTGAGTTGGACCGCGCGCTCGAATTCGTCCCGCACCTTCTTCGCCAGGCCGAAGGCTTTGATGGAGTGGATGCTGTCGGCCTTCTCTCCATAGGCCCGGCCCAGCCATAGGTGATATTCGCCATCCAGTGGCATAAGCTTGACCGCTGCTTCGCATTCGTGGATCGCATCATCCCAGCGTTCTTCCTGGTAGAACACACGGCAAAGCAGGTTGTGTGCCTCCGCGTCCTCGGGTTTCACTGCGAGCGATGCACTCAAACGCTCAATGGCGTCGTCTGCTTTGCCCAAATCGAGATCGGCATGTACCGGCTGCAGCTCATCGTTTGGAATGGAAGCGGGGGGAAGGGAAGCGGCGCCGGCCAGCCATGGCTGCCATAGGCACAACGCGGCAAAAAGAAGCTGAGCCGGCACGGAAGAGGGAACTAAGCGCACTGTGTTCCTACCATTGAAGCTTCTTTGTTGATGTCCAAGGCCGAGGATAGGATTCGCCGACGGCCGCGGATTTTAGACTTCGCCGTCAACCCCGGCCGATGTAACATTCTAGATATCACTCCCCCCAGGGTGAACGTTCGCGGCCCCGCTGTATCCCCAATTGGCAGTTACCGACTGTAAGTGACTCTTTATCTACATTTTTTTGGAGGTTACGTGAATATCCGCAAGGCAATTCTCACCCTTTCCATTCTCATACTGGCGGTGGCATCCGGCTCCGCTCAGTCGACAGCAACCCTATCAGGCAGCGTCACTGATCCATCAGGCGCCGTCGTCCCGCAGGCGAAAGTCACGGTGCGTGGCCTTTCCACGGGTGTAGTCCGGGAGGTGACCTCAGACTCTGCAGGAAACTACACGGTTCCTTCGCTGCAACCGGGCAACTACAGTGTCCTGGTGAAGTCCGCGGGCTTTGCCGATTACACGCTGTCCGCGGTGACGCTCCAGGTAGACCAGAACGTGACCGCGAATGTGAAGTTGGGACTTGCGTCGACCGGTGAGGTCGTCGAAGTGCAGGGCGCCGCGCCGATTGTGGACGCGGCAACCATGACCGTCGGCCAGGTCATTGATCAGAAAACGGTACAGGAAATTCCCCTCAATGGCCGCCATTTCCTCGACCTTACCAGCCTGACACCAGGTGCGGTGGTGCCGCCCGTGACCGGCAGCCTTACCAGCGCCAGCCGCGGCCTCGGCGCCAATTCGTTCCTGACAGCCGGCCAGCGGGAAGACTCGGCGAACTTCATGATCAACGGCATCAATCTGAATGATGCGTCGCAAAACCAGATCACCTTCCAGCCATCCATCAACACCACGGCTGAATTCAAAATTTCGAACTCGACCTACTCCGCAGAATACGGCAGGTCTTCCGGCTCCATCGTCAATGTCGCCACTCGTTCCGGGGCCAACAGCTTCCACGGAGAGGGCTTTGACTATTTGCGCAACAATTACTTCGATGCGCGCAACTATTTCAACCGCCAGCCAGCCCGGCAGAACTCATTCATACGTAACAATTTCGGTGGCGCTTTTTCCGGCCCGGTGTGGAAGGATCACACCTTCTTTTTTCTCAGCTACGAAGGCCTGCGCCAGCATCAGGCCCTTCTGTTCAACGGCAATGTCCCAAGCCCCAGCCAACGCGCCGCTTTTGCTGCGAGCCCGGCGGGAGCCTCCTACGCCAAATTGATCAATCTCATCCCCGCAGGAAATAACGCGACCGGCACCGTGTTTCAGGGGTCTTCGCCGGGGCCGGTTCGCATCGATCAATTTTCCGGGGATCTCTTCCACACCCTGACTTCCAAAGACAACGTACACGCTTACTATGCCTGGCAACAGGATGCGCGGACTGAGCCCAACCTGCAGGGCAACACCGTTCCGGGCTTTGGCGATCACCGGGGAGCGCACCGCCAGATCGGTACCGTAAACGAGGTCCACATCTTCACCCCGAACATCGTCAACGAGGCGCGTCTGGGATTCAACCGCATCGCCATTTCGTTCGTGCCCAACACGCCTGAAAATCCCTTGAGTTACGGCATCCAAAACGGGGTTACCTACAACAACGCCTTGCCCCAGATCACCGTGCAGGATATCGCTCTGAACTTTGGTGGGCCTTCCGGCTTTCCCCAGGGACGCTTTGACACCACAGGCGTGTTCTCCGACACTCTCTCCTGGACTTTAGGACGACACACCATCAAGGCAGGGGGCGAGTTTCGCCGCTTCATCAGCGATTCCTACTCTCAGACCGCGGGCACGCTCACCTTTAGCTCGACAACCAACTTCATTAACGGCATCGCGAATTCCTTTGCCGTCACCCCGCAGCAGGTGGTAAGCCGCGTCTTTGAGAATGCGGTCGGAGGCTTCGTCACCGACAACTACAAGCTAACGCCCCGGTTCACTGCCGAGTTGGGCTTCCGCTATGAATGGAATGGCACACCCACAGAAGGCGGCAACCGCTTTGTGACCTTTAACCAGAACACTGGGGCGCTGGTCCCGGTGAGCCAGCCCTACAACCAGAACTACAACTATGAGCCGCGCGTCGGCTTCATCTACGACGTGCGCGGAAACAATGCGACCATCCTGCGCGGCGGATATGGATTTATGGCGGACGAACCCGTCAGCGACGCGGTTACTGGCCTTGCCAGCAATCCACCCAACGCGAGTCCCGTCAGCCAGACCGGATCGCTTGCTGTCGGCACGCTCTACTCCAGCGCCGCGTTGGCTTCGTTAGCTCCGAGTTCTATCAACCCTAAACTGTCCAATGCCTACACGGAAAGCTACAACCTGAATCTGCAGCAGCAGCTGGCGAAGGATTTTGTGCTGGAACTGGGCTACATCGGCTCGGAAGGAAAGCACCTGCGCATTCAGCGCAACCTCAACCAGTTTCTTTACCCCAACGGCAATAGCGCAGCCGGTGTGAGGCCGTATGCGATTGTCGCCACTTCGAGCGCCTTCCGTCCAGGCGCTGGTCTCGGCAACATCGCCTACGTGGATTCTGACTCCCTTTCCGATTACAACGCGCTGTGGGTGACAGTGCGCAAGGCTTATTCGCACGGGGTACAGATCAACTCCACCTATACCTGGTCAAAGTCCATGGATCTCAACTCCCTTGGTTCCCAGGGCGGCTATACGCTGCAAAACAACTTCAACCCCAAAGGTGACTACGGGCTTTCGGATTTCGACGCGCGCAGTCACTTCGTCTTCTCCGGCATCTGGAACCTGCCATTCCATGGCAACCGGTTAAAGGAGGGTTGGCTGCTCGCCAATATCACTCAGCTACAGACTGGGAACCCGTTGAATGTGACGACTACTTCCACCTTCAACGGCGTTTCCGCCACGGTTCGCCCGACGCTGATTGGCGCGTATACCACTGGGCGGGGAGCGACTCTGACGAACGGGAATGTATCGTTCATCCATGCCACAGCGTGCGCCACGGTCACTGCGGGTTGCAGCTTTTATGCCCAACCGACGGGCTTTGGCAATCTGCGCCGGAATGCGCTCACTGGGCCCGGATTTGCGGATTCCGATGTCTCGCTCGAAAAGACTACCAAGATAGCCGAGTCGGCTTCACTGGTTGTCCGTATCGATGCATTTGACCTGCTGAACCACGCCAATTTTGGCAATCCCACGTTAAGTGCCACTGGTGCTTCCACCAGCACCTTTGGCCAAATCTCCGCAACCCGGACGGCGGTGGGCGACGCCGGCTCGTCGCGACAACTGCAATTTGCCATGCGCTTGTCGTTCTAACAAAGGAAGGGTACGGGCACTTCAGCCCGTACCCTCTATTTACCCGACAGGGAGAATCTTAATTGTGCAAACTGACCACGGTGGTTTCGTTTCCTAACGTAGCACCTCCGCGAGCGCGGCGGTGGCCGGAAATATATCCTTTGCGGTGTCCATTGCGGCAGACGAACCACTGTTCATAAAACCGGTCGGCATGTTTGGGAACGCCTGGGAGGTTGATCATTTCATAGGCAGTGGGTTGCTCCGTCATCCTTTCACCGCACTTTTGGCAAGTCTCAATGTGCATTGCTCCTCCGTGACTTCTAAGAATTACGATGCCGGTTCTTCGCGGCCTCTCCGCTCGATTTAAAACTTCGGTAATGAGTTCATTGGTAAGTTCAGATTTGGTATTCCGGTACTCTCGCCGGCTTCCATTAGGGACTGGCTCTGCCTGGGCGCAGTATAGAATTGAATCCGGGTGCTCCCAATGGTTTACAAGAAGCTCAACTTGGAACTGATCGTCGTCGCCGATGAGGCTGAGTCAGTGATTGCGGAATTGAACGCAAACCTCGACCGGCTGGAAGAGAAGCACATGATTTTTGGTGGCGGGATCGAATGTGTCGCGGTTGACCATCAGGGAGCGCGAAGAAAATCGGCCTTCACGCACACGTTGGCGGCCGGCGAAACAGCCGTTGGCGCACTCAGGATGGCGGGCGAGAAAATGGCCGGCGCGCTGAAGCAGATTATCTGATCGGCGTCGCTCCATCTCAAAGGCGTGTTTATGCTCCCCCGCTTTCTATTGGCTGCCCTCCTGGCCTTCTTTGCCATTCCTCTCACATTTGCTCAAGACCGGTCTCCCGGTCCAGTGGCGCACGCGCAGTGTAAGTTCCAAGACGGCAAAAACGTGACGGTCGACTATCTCAGCCCCAGTATGAATGGACGGAAGATATTTGGTGGTGCTGTGCCCTATGGCCAAGTCTGGCAAACAGGAGACGGCCAACCTCCCGCGCTCGTCGCCAATACGAGCCTAATGGTGGGTGGGAAAAATGTTCCGGCGGGAAACTACACGATCTTCACCCTTCCTGATCCTCACCGGTGGACACTGATAATCAATAAAAAAACTGGAAAAGTTGATCTTCCTTACGCGTACGAGTCGAGTGAATTGGTCAGGATCGATCTGCTGGTTCGCCCGATAAATTTCACGGTTGAGAATTTCACAATCGCGTTTGATCAGAGACTCGGCGGTTGCGTTCTAAACCTGCGATGGGAAAACACCGAGGCTTCGGTGCTGGTTGCGGAGGCGCAGTAGTGTGCAGAGATCGGCCCGCAACCAATCGCGAAATTTGGTCAGCGGGCCAGAGGTTTTGCATCCATACTTTTCTAAAGTGAAAAGCTAAGGCTATTGACAGCCGTCGCTGTATTCGCAGGCACGCTTAAAGTAAGACTAGGCTGGACGCTTGTCCGGTAGAGGGGCGGCGCCGTCGGCGAGACCTGTGTATAGATCGTCACACTCGCTGCAGCCCCGATGATGTCAGTCGTTGGATTCTTTAAAGTCCAGAGCGTCAAGATCGGTACGTCACATGACCAGCCTCCTCCCGTAGATACAGCGGCAACAGACTCGCTATCCGCAAACGCGCCGTTTGTATCTGCCGTCGAAATCGAGATGGTGCAAACGACCTGGGCATTCGCCGGTTGATCGTAGTTAGTGATGGTGATTAGGAACTCTTCTCTGAAAAAGATGCTTGTGCCGGTGAGAGTTGCTTGAGGGGTTGCAGCTGCACTCGAAGCGACGTGCGTGGTGAATTCTCCGGTTGTCGGATTGAAGTACCCGGGGATAGTAGTTGCCTTGGTTTGGCTCCAAGCGGGCTGCGTTGCCCCCAAGAGACAAACGCAGGCAAGGAACGCGTGGGGCATTCTCATGGTGGATTCTCCGATTTCAGCCTGAAAAGCTAGCGTCTGGGGTTGAGAGCACGGGGGAAAGACTTGGGTGGGCCCGGTGGCAGAATCGTATGGCTGGATTCATCCCCTGTCAAGTAAAGCTGTGCCGGAACCATGGTGCGCCCGGAGAGATTTGAACTCCCGACCTGATGCTCCGGAGTAGGTCACTCTATCCAGCCTAGCTGCGGCGCTCAGGTTAAGAATGCAACACACCAGCATCTCCATGTCCAACGCCGGCTGGCCAAATTTTCCTTGGGTAGACTAACCTGGATTAGCCACGGAGTCGATTATGAGCACTGTGACCATTCATCAGGCCAAGACGAATCTTTCCAGGCTGATTCAGAAGGTTGCTGCGGGGGAAGAAGTAATCATCTGCCGTGGGGCCAAAGCTGTGGCCAGGCTGGTTGCCGTTGATGTCGTGAAAGGCAAACGGATGCCGGGATCGTTAAAGGGCACGCTACGCGTTGGCTACGAATTCTTTGAGCACCTTCCCGAGAGCGAATTGTCGCGTTGGGAGTAGTCCAATTGCGCACATTGTTGAATACTCAGGCATTGTTGTGGCGGCTTTTTGACGGCGCGCCGGATCGCTGCCGAGGCAGCGTTGACGCCTAAGGTGTGAGACGGGCGTGGTAATGGGAACAGGCTGCCGTAGGATCGGTAGCTGTCGTGTGAAGAATTTGTCTGGTGCGCCCGGAGAGATTCGAACTCCCGACCTAACGCTCCGGAGGCGTTCGCTCTATCCAGCTGAGCTACGGGCGCGCAAGTTAAGAATACATCAGTTGCTCAGTTCACTGTCCGCGTGCCGCTTCGCTCTTTAGCCGAAGCTGCTCCATGACCGACTGGATCAGCTCTTTGGCTCCGCCAATCTCTCCCAGAACCACTTCCAGGTCGAGCGCCGGCTTGGACGGGTTGCGCGTGGACGTGCAATAAACCCCATGTTGGCCGATGAGGATCAGCGCATCGGTGAGCATGTCCAGAGTCACCGCGAGACGGCCGCGCTCCGCGCCCATCATGAACTCGAAACGCTCCAAATCATCGCGCCGGTGCGCGATCGAGGATTCAGCTGCCGCCATTTTGCCTGCTTTCTCGCATTAACCCTTTTCCGCAGGCCGGGTGTACCGCAGCACCGGCTTGCGGGCCGCCGTCACCTCGTCCAACCGCGAGATTCGCGTGGCGTGCGGGGCATTGAGGACCAGCTCAGGATTCTCCTCCGCCTCGCGCGCAATCTGGCGCATCGCGTCAATAAACAGATCCAGTTCTTCCTTGGATTCGCTCTCCGTGGGCTCGATCATCAGCGCCCCCGGCACGATCAACGGGAAAGACGTGGTGTAAGGATGAAAACCGTAATCAATCAGCCGCTTGGCAATGTCTCCTGTCTTCACACCCTTCTGCGTCTGCCGGCGATCGCTGAAGACCACCTCGTGCAGCGTGGGCGTCCGGTAGGGTAGCTCGTACACATCTTCAAGATTTTTGCGAATGTAGTTGGCGTTCAACACCGCGTCTTCCGTCGTCTGCCGCAATCCATCCGGGCCATTGGCCATGATGTAGGCGAGCGCGCGGACAAACATGCCGAAGTTGCCGTAGAACATGCGCACCCGGCCGACTGACTGCGGACGATCGTAATCCAGGCGCAAAGTTCGGCTGCCGTCTGGGCCCGGCGCACCCTCTACCACCACCGGCGTGGGCAGAAACGGCTCCAGGATCTTCTTCGCGGCCACCGGACCCGACCCCGGACCGCCCCCGCCATGCGGAGTGGAAAACGTCTTGTGAAGATTTAGGTGCATCACATCCACGCCGAAGTCGCCGGGGCGCGTCTTCCCCACCAGAGCGTTCATGTTGGCACCGTCCATATACAGGAGCGCGCCTTTGGCGTGCAGAACATCGGCAATCTTGTGAATCTCGCTCTCGAACACGCCAATGGTGCTGGGGTTCGTTAGCATCAACGCAGCGGTATCGTCGGTGACGATCTGCTCCAACTGCCCCACGTCGACCATCCCCAACGCATTGGATCGCAGGTTCTCCACCTGGTAGCCGCAGATCGCTGCCGTGGCCGGGTTCGTACCATGTGCGGAGTCGGGGATGATGATCTTGCGCCGCGGATTGCCCCGGGACTGGTGGTATGCGCGCGCCAGGAGAATCCCCGTGAACTCACCATGCGCGCCTGCCGCGGGCTGCAAGGTGATTGCGTCCATTCCCGTGATATCCAGCAGGCAGGACTGCAGCAGCCGGATGACCTCGAGCGCGCCCTGCGACAGCGACTCCGGCTGGTAAGGATGAGCCTCGGCAATGCCTTCGAGGCGAGCCACAAATTCGTTGACCCGCGGGTTGTACTTCATGGTGCAGCTACCCAGCGGATACATCCCCAGATCGATGGCATAGTTCCAGGTGGAAAGGCGGGTGAAGTGGCGGATGATTTCAATCTCGCTCAGCTCGGGCATCAGGCCCAGATCCGTGCGTGCGGCTTCGCCCAACAGCGTTTCCGGATCGACAGCGGGCACGTCCAGCGGAGGCATCTTGTAAGCCTTCTTTCCCGGCGACGACTTTTCAAACACCAACGCCTCGTTCTGGCTAAGGTGCGAGCGCACTTTGTGGCGTACGCCTTCAAACGGCTTGGTTGCCATGGGAATGTTCGCCTTTCAGGCCCGGGTCAGGGCTTCTTCGGAGTCATGCTGCAACAGCGACGCTGCGTGATCGATCTGCTCCCGCGTATTGAGCTCGGTCGCGCACCACAAGCTGGCGTGGCCCAGCTCCGGGTACCAACGACTCAGAGGCAGGCCGCCGATCACCTTTTGCGTAAGCAGCCTGGCATTCAGCTGCTCCGGTGCTTCTGAAGTCTCGAGCACAAATTCATGGAACCGCGGAGAAGCACCGAACAGCAATCGTCCGGAATTTGCAAACTGCTTCGCCGCGTAGTCCGCCTTAGCCAGGTTGTGCAGCGCCAGCTCGCGAATCCCTTCTTTGCCGTACACGGTCAGGAAAATGGTCGCCATCAGCGCCACCAGCGCCTGATTGGTGCAGATGTTGGAAGTCGCCTTCTCCCGGCGAATATGTTGTTCGCGCGTAGAGAGCGTGAGTACGAAGCCGCGGCGGCCTTGCTTGTCCAGAGTTTCTCCGACCAGCCGGCCAGGCATCTGCCGCAGATACTTTTCCTTGGCGGCAATCACCCCGCAATAGGGACCGCCATAGCTGAGCGCGACGCCGAACGATTGCGCTTCCATGGAGACGATATCTGCTTCGACCGGCGGCCGCACCACGCCCAGCGACACCGCCTCGGCAATCGAAACCACCAGCAGAGCGCCCTTCTTGTGCACGATCTCAGCGATGGCGGGAATGTCTTCCACCACGCCGAAAAAGTTAGGCGACTGCACCAGCACGCAAGCGGTTTCCTCGCTGACGCTCTGTTCGAGAGCCGCCAGGTCAAGCCGCCCATCGTCGCCGAAGCCGAGTGTTTTGGCAGTCAGGCCCTGATGCTGGGCGTACGTTGCCATCACCTCGCGATATTCAGGATGCACGGTCCTCGCCACCAGGACGCCCGTGCGATGGGTAATGCGCACCGCCATAGTTACCGATTCGGCAGCCCCCGTCGAGCCGTCGTACATGGAGGCGTTGGCGATCTCCATACCGGTCAACTCGCAGATCATGGTTTGAAATTCGAAAATAGCCTGCAGCGTTCCCTGAGTAATCTCCGCCTGGTAAGGAGTGTAGGAGGTGAGAAACTCGCCTCGCTGCACCAGCGAATCGATAATCACCGGGCGGTAATGGCGATACGCGCCGGCGCCTAGAAAACTGGTGTAACCGGCCGCGCTATGGGCCGAGGCCTGGCGGAAATACTCGACGATCTCCGACTCGCCCATCTGCCGGGGCACGGCGAGGTCCCTTTCGAGCCGATATTCCTGAGGAATGGTGGCAAACAAATCGTCGATCGAGCCCGCGCCGATTTGCTGCAACATCTCCAGCCGTTCGCCCGGCGATTTTGGCAAATAACGCATCTAGTGGGTTTCTTCCTTAACGAATTTCTCGTAATCCGCGACAGCGAGCAGCTGGTCCACTTCGGAGGGATCGGCTAGTCCGACCTTCAAGATCCATGCCCCGTGGGCATCGCTGTTGATCTTTTCTGGAGCAGTGGCCAGCTCCTGGTTCACCTCGAGCACAGTGCCGGTGACCGGCGAATACAGATCAGAGACTGCCTTGACTGATTCCACGCTGCCAAACACTTTACCCTTCTCCACCTTCGAACCTATCTTGGGCAGATCGACGAAGACAATATCTCCCAGCGTCTCCTGGGCATAATCGGTAATACCGACCTTTCCCGATGCTGCATCAATCCACTCGTGCTCCCGCGTGTAGCGGTATGTTTCTGGATAGGACATCCCTCTTGCTCCCTCTTTCACTTTACGAGTTTGGTTTTTACCCGCCGATAGAACGGGGTGGGCACCACGACGGCCTTCACCGGGTTGCCGCGCACCTCCACCGCCACTTCCGTTCCTGGAGCGGTGCGGTCCACCGGCACATAGGCGAGGGCAATGTTCTTTTTAAGGTACGGGGCAGGGGAGCCGCTCGTTACGTAGCCAATCGTTTCCCCCTCGAGGCTCAAGACCTTGTAGCCATCGCGGGCGATTCCACGCTCCACCATTTCCAGCCCCACCAGTTTGCGTTTTGGCTGTCCAGCCTGTAGAAGAGCCTGCGAGCCGATAAAGTCGCTCTTGCCCAGTTTCGAGAAGCGTTCCAGGCCGGCTTCCAGAACGTTAATCTCCTCCGAGATCTCATGGCCATAGAGCGCCATCGCCGACTCCAGGCGAAGCGTGTTCCGCGCCCCCAGTCCGCAGGGCAGGATGCCGAATTCCTTCCCCGCCTCCAACACTTCCTGCCACACCCGCGCGCTGGTGGGCTCGTCGGAAGGCAGATAAATCTCAAAACCGTCCTCGCCGGTGTAACCGGTGCGGGCGATGAGCGTGTTGTGCAGTCCGCAGACCGTCCCCCAGGTGAACCAGTAATTCTTGATCGCGGTCAGATCGGTGGTGGTGAGCTTAGCCAGCGTGTCCTGCGCCCGCGGACCCTGGATCGCCAGCTGGGTATAGAAATCGCTATAGTCACTGATGTGTATCCCTGGGAACGACCCCACCTGGCTGCGGATCCATTGATAGTCTTTGGCCCGGGTGCCGGCGTTGATGACCAGCAGGTAATCGTTGTCGCTAAATTTGTGGACCAGGATGTCGTCGACAAACGTCCCCTGAGGATAGAGCATGGCCGAATACTGCGCCTGACCGGCAGCCAGTTTCGAGGCATCGTTCATGGAGATCGCCTGGATAGCCGCCAGCGAGCCCGGTCCGCGGAACTGAATATCGCCCATGTGGCTGACGTCGAACAGTCCAACCGCCGTGCGCACGGCCAAATGTTCGGCAGTAATGCCGGAATACTCGACCGGCATATCCCATCCCCCGAAATCGACCATCTTGGCCCCAAGTTCACGGTGGACAGGGTAGAGGGCAGTCTTGCGCAGAGCGGGAGTGGAAAGCGAACCAGCAGACACGGCAACTTCCTTATGGAACAGAGATAGCTGACCTTCCACGGTAGCACGGACACGGGGCACATTTCGCCCCGCGACCGGGTCAAGAGGACCGAAGTACTTACCGTTCCGTAAGGCCGCAAACTACGAATGAAATATTTCTGAGAACAACAGGTGCTTAAGAGGCTGCATTTTGTTAGTTCTCACGCAGCCTTTTGACCCTTGGGAACAGCGGGTGTGCCCCATACCTCGCATGCTTTTGTGCGAGATATGGGTGGGAAGCCAATTCGTGCAACTGCCGCAAAGGAAAGAACTAACTTTGCCGCCCGATAGCCGCCTGGTGGTGATTGTGCACGCCTGTGGCCGGCGTCGCTCCAGCCCACGATAAGCCGTCCACTCCCTTACCCGCGTCGATCTTGTTTACAGTTCTCCACAGCTCAAGATCCACCACGGCAATCTGTCTCGCCCGGGAGCAGGAGACATACGCAACCTTCCCATCCGGCCGGGCAAGCACCTTGACCGGATCGTCGGGCACATCCACCGTCCGCACCACCTTTAGCGTGGTCAAATCGACCACCGCCAGCTGGTTTCCCTTGGGTATGGTGACCAGCAGGAAGCGGCCATCCCGGGTGGGATACGTACCGTACCCTATCCCTGGCAAAGTCACCCGCGTCTTCACCTTGTTGGTGGCGGTGTCAATCACGGCCAACTCGGGCTTGGTCTGGTCGGATGTAAACACCATCTTGTCGTCGTTCGAGATGGCAATGCGTTGGGCCTCGGTCGAGATCGGAATGATGGCGATGGTCTTACGGCCTTTCAAATCCAGAACCGAAACCGATCCGGCACCTACATTCGAGGTGTAACCAAACCGCCCGTCGCGGGAGATCACCAGCATGTGCGATTCCTTCTGCCCGGTAGGAACCGTGCCCACGATCTTAAGCGTCTGCGGATCGATGATCGTCACCGTCTGGTCCAGCTCCGTGGTCACGTAAAGCAGGCCGCTGGCGCGATCGTAGACCGGGCAGTGGGGCCGCACCCCATGCCCAAAATCAACCTTCCCGGTGACCGCGCGGCTGGCGATGTCGATCACCACCATCTCCTGCCCGTCGGTTCCAGCTTTCCCGACGCCCGAACTGCCATAGATCGGGACGTAGGCGGTCTTGCCGTCGGGGGAAGTGGCGACCTCGTGGCCCGTGATGCCGCCCTCGGGCACGGTGGCCAGTTGCTTGGCGGCTTCAGGGTCAATGATGCTGAGGTCGCGATCACCCTGGTTGGTGGCCACGAGCATCGGCTTATCCGGAGTGGTGGAAGCGGAAGGATCGATCATCAGCAGGCTCAAAGGCAGTATCAAGCACAATGGGAAAAGAAGAGACACGAAAACGGGGTTATTCATAGCGCATGAATTATATCCGTCCGCGTGCCACAACGATAAGCTGTTTCCAGGTTCCTCATGACCGAAGTTCCCGGAAAAGCCACTCCTGCGAAACACCAACCCGTCTGGCCAGCCGCTTTAGCCGCCCTGGCAGTGGGCGGTCTGCACCTGGCGCTCCCAGATCCCCTGACCTTTGGGCCTCCCTGGCTGCTCCTGGGAGCGGTGAGCGTGCTTCTGGTCCCGGTGATCATCGCCCGCTTGCGTGGCTCGTTTACTCTGAACCAGCGGCTGGGGTTTTTCCTGCTCATCGTGGTCACGGGGGCGATGCTCAGGTCGCTTTACCTGTTGGTCCAATCCCTTCCCGCGCACACCCTGTCGCCGTCGGCTCTGCTCCGCTCGTCAGCCTCTCTATGGGTTACCAACATTCTGGTGTTCGCATCGTGGTATTGGCGCCTTGACGCCGGTGGACCCCATCAGCGTTACCTCAACGGCAGCCACACCAAGGGGGATTTTCTTTTTCCCCAAATGACGCTGCCCCCGGCGGCCCAAAAGGCCGACTGGTCTCCGGGTTTTGTGGACTACCTGTTCCTGGCCTTCAACACCAGCACTGCCTTTTCGCCCACAGATACCCCGGTACTCTCCCGCTGGGCCAAAGTGACCATGATGGTGCAATCCACCATCTCGCTGGCTACGCTGGCCTTATTGGCGGCGCGCGCGGTCAATATCCTCTAATCGCAGCATCCAAAGCGCCAGCGGGGGATACACACGATGAAAGTATCGGAAGTCTTTGTCGAGACGCTGGCTGCCGCAGGCGTGCAACGGGTTTACGGCGTGACCGGCGACTCTCTCAACGGCATCACGGATGCCATTCGGCGGAACAAACAGATCGAGTGGATGCACATGCGGCACGAGGAGGCGGGGGCGTTTGCCGCGGGAGCCGAGAGCCAGCTTACGGGCGAGATCGCGGTTTGCGCCGGCAGCTGCGGGCCGGGCAACCTGCACCTGATCAACGGACTCTACGATTGCCATCGCAGCCGCGTCCCGGTGCTCGCCATCGCAGCCCAAATCCCCAGCCAGGAAATCGGCAGCGGCTACTTCCAGGAGACCAACCCGCAGCACCTTTTTAAAGATTGCAGCTGCTATTGCGAATTAATCTCCCAAGCCGAGCAGATGCCGCGCGTGTTGGGCATCGCTTTGCGCACGGCCATTGCCCGGCGCGGCGTGGCCGTGGTCATCATCCCCGGAGATGTGCTGCAGCGGGAGTGTCCTGACCCACCCTTGAGCACCCTCGGCATTCAGCATTCCGCATCCGTGGTTTGCCCCTCGGCGCCGGAACTCGCGTTGGCGGCTGATTTCCTGAACCGGGCGCAGAAGGTCACCATCCTCGGGGGCGCCGGCTGCGAGGGAGCGCACGACGAGCTGGTTGCGCTGGCGGCCAAGTTGAAGGCCCCGGTGGTGCATGCCCTGAGGGGAAAGGAGTTCATCGAGTACGACAACCCCTACGACGTGGGCATGACCGGCCTTCTGGGTTTTTCCTCCGGCTATCACGCCATGATGAACTGCGATGCGCTGCTCATGCTGGGCACGGATTTCCCCTATACGTCGTTCTATCCCACGAAAGCGAAAATCCTGCAGGTCGACCTGCGTGGGGAGCAGATCGGACGCCGCACCCCGGTCGACCTGGGCTTGGTGGGTAAGGTCAAAGACACCATCGACGTGCTCATTCCTCTGCTCCAGGAGAAGACGGACCGGGCCTACCTCGACACCTGCCTGCAGCACTACAAGAACGCCCGCAAAGGACTGGACGAGCTGGCCACCGGCGAACCGGGCCGCACCCCGATCCATCCCCAGTACGTGGCCAAGGTGCTCGACGAACTGGCCGCCGAGGATGCCGTCTTCACCTGCGACGTAGGCACGCCCTGCATCTGGGCGGCCCGGTACCTGACCATGAACGGGAAGCGTCGTTTGCTGGGGTCATTCACCCACGGTTCGATGGCGAATGCGTTGCCGCAGGCGATCGGGGCGCAGGCTGCCTTTCCCGGGCGGCAGGTCATCACCCTCTCCGGCGACGGAGGACTTGCCATGCTGTTGGGCGAGTTGTTGACCCTGCGCCAGTTGAAGCTGCCGGTCAAGCTGGTGGTTTTCAACAACAGCACCTTGGGTTTCGTGGAGTTGGAGATGAAAGCCGCCGGGCTCCTGGACTTCGCCACTGAGTTGGTAAATCCCAATTTCGCCCAGCTGGCTGAGTCCGCCGGCCTTTTGGGCCTGCGGGTGGAAAAGCCGGAGCAGCTTGCCCCGGCCATCCAAGAAGCGTTGCGTCATGACGGCCCGGCCCTGGTCGATGTGCTGGTGAATCGCCAGGAACTCTCCATGCCACCGACCATCACCGCCGAGCAAGCCAAGGGCTTCAGTCTCTACATGTTTCGCGCCGTGCTCAGCGGCCGGGGCGACGAGGTAGTCGATCTGGCCAAGACCAACCTTTTCCGCTGACGCGGAACCGGCGCGGTCAAAAGAACGTATAGCCCTCAGGTTGACATCCGACCCAAACGAAGCTGATACTCGGGTCGGATGTCAACCCAAGAGGGTGGCCATGTTCAGACGCAAGCGCAGTGCCGACGATTTCGCCGCGGAAATTAAATCCCATCTGGAACACGAAGCCGACGACCTTAAACACGCCGGCATGAGCGAGGAGCGAGCCCGCACCCAGGCTCGGCGGGAATTCGGCAACGTCACTGCCTCCCAGGAACGCTTCTATATCAAAAACCGATGGTTATGGTTCGACAAGCTCGGTCGCGACCTGCGCTTCGCCTTGCGGGGGCTGCGTCATAGCCCGGTGTTTGCCGCGGCTGCGATCGTGACCCTGGCCCTGGGTATGGGCGCCAACACCGCCGTCTTCAGCGTCATGAACGCTGTACTCCTCCGCTCGCTGCCGGTGGCCGATCCTCAGCGGCTGGTCTACTTGCATACCTCGAGCGCGCCACAGCGGACAGGCACCATTGATTCCCACGCCACCTTCTCCTACCCGGTCTACGACGCGCTGCGGCGGCAAAACGGTGCGCTCAGCGAGCTAATGGCGGTAGCCCAGCTTGGGGATATGGTGAACGTCCGCGTGGGCGCGCAACCGGAGCAGGCCCAAGGTGACATGGTGAGCGGCAACTTCTTCAGCGGCCTGGGGGTGAAGATGTCCCGGGGCCGCGGGTTCGCGGCTCAGGAAGAAACCGACCACGCTCTGCTGGCGGTGCTGAGCTACAACTACTGGACCCGGCGGTTCGCCCGGGATCCCAATGTTCTGGGCAGGACCCTCTACGTCAAAGGGGTGCCCTTCACGATCGTCGGCGTCAGCGGCGAGGGTTTTGAAGGCACGGAGCCCGGACACTCCATGGATTTTTGGATTCCCTTGCAAAATCGCGTGGAATTCAATGTCCTCGGCAATCCCCCGGAAAACGGAAAGCTGTATCAGCAGGACGACACCTGGTGGTGCCTTCAACTAGTCGGACGGCTGGCGCCCGGGGTATACCGCCCGCAGGCTCTGGCCCAGTTGCAGAATGTCTTTCAAAGCGCCGCCTACGTCGGGCTAGGCGGGCCCTTGGTGGGGGAGAAGCCGCCGCTGTTGAGCTTTGAGGACGCGAAGAATTTTCCCGGCTACGACCAGAGCTACGGCAAACCCCTGCGCTTACTGATGGCGATGGTAGGGTTGGTGCTGCTGATTGCGCTGACCAACGTGGTCATGCTGTTGCTGGCGCGCAACGCCGGCCGGCAAAGGGAATTCTCCTTGCGCCTGGCGCTGGGGGCTGGGCGGAGCGAACTGCTGCGCCTGTTGCTGACAGAGAGCTTGCTGTTGGTGGCGACGGGTGGCGTCCTGGCGTGGGGGTTTGCGGAGATGGCCACCCGGCTGTTAGGTCAGTGGGCAAGGATCGAGTCCAGTCTGGCTCCGGATCACACCGTGCTTCTGTTCACCCTGGTGGTGCTGGTCTTGGCCGCCGCGTTGTTTGGCTTGGCGCCGTTTCGGGTAGCGGTTGCTGGGGGTGCGGAGCTGGCCCTGAAAACGTCCGCATCCACGGCGAACACCGATACGAAAAAGGCCCAGTCGGGAAAAATCCTGGTCGGATTGCAGATGGCGTTATGCGTGGTGCTGCTGGTGAGCGGTGGGTTATTGATGCGTACTCTGCGCAATCTGCGAAACATTCCGCTGGGCATGCGGACCGATGGATTAGTGGTATTTGCGGTCAATCCGCAGCACGTGCCGACCGAGCCCGAGATGGTGCGCTTTTACCATGACATGCAGAGGCGGCTGCGCGGTTTGCCCGGTGTGGAGTCGGTGGCCGTGATGCGCGACCGGCTAGGGTCGGGCTGGTCGAACAATGCCAGTGTCACGGTGGACGGCCACCCTACGGACTCGGCGAGCGGCCCGGCCACTGTGCGCAGCAATGAAGTCGGCCCGGACTTCTTTCACACCTTAGGTGTGCCGCTGCTGCTGGGCCGGGAGTTCACCGACGCCGACACGGTCGCGACGCCACCGGTCGCGATCGTGAATCAGTTGTTTGTGGAGCGCTTTCTGCCCGGCCAAAACCCGCTGGGACATCGCGTCAACGGGTTCGAGATCGTGGGTGTCGTGAAAAACCACAAGTATCGCAGCATGGAGGAAGAGCCGATTCCGATGGCGTGGTGGGACTATGCACAAGCGCCGAACGAAGGCGGGTTGAATGTGGAAATGCGGGTGCACGGGGACGCTTTGGCGATCCTGCCTGAGGTTCGGAAAGTAGTGGCCCAGATGGACCCCGATGTAGCGCTGCTCCAACCCATCCTGCAGCGAACGCAATTTGAGCAGAGCATCTCGCAACAGTTGTTGTTCGCCCGCTTGGCGGAGTTCTTTGCTCTCCTGGCGGTCGTGCTGATGGCGACCGGGCTTTATGGAACCTTGGCGTATCGCGTCAACATGAGGACGGCCGAGATCGGCGTCCGCATGGCCGTAGGCGCCCGGCGGCCGCAGGTGGTGTGGATGTTTCTGAAGGACAGTCTGGTGCTGACGGCGGTCGGTGTCCTCACCGGCGTGCCTCTGGCGATGCTGGTGGGCCAGGCCCTGAACTCCTCGCTCTACGGAGTCAAGCCGCTGGACGCGGTTAGCTATTTCATGGCCTTGGTTGGCTTGGCGGTGGTTGCGTTAGCAGCGAGTGCGGTGCCGGCCGCGCGTGCGGCCAGCGTCGATCCTCTGACCGCTCTGCGCGTCGACTAAATTGGTGGTTTTGAAGGGGCAGGCTCCCGGAGGGAGCAGGAAAGCTCATGTCTCATATCAGAGCGCTGGTGCGAACATGGGGCACCCGTCTGGTCTTGTTTGGTCCTGATGTGGAAGCCTCGGCCCGCTCGCATTATTTGCGCCGTGAGCCACCCGGCCCCCGCTTGCCCTTGCGATAAGCGCGCAGGAACGAACTGGCTGAAAACCAGGCAAACCCCATGGCCAGAACCACATACAGCATCAGGTGGACATGTTCCGGTCCCGCTCTCCAGGCCCCGCGCACCCGATAAGCGCTCTGTACGAAGAACAGCGTGAACAGGGCGAAAAAAAGCCCCGTGATCTCCAGCCACAGCACCCCGCCGGCGTGGCCAAACGGCGTCCACAGCGCCTGGCCAAAAGCCTTAACTCCGCGCTTCACCGAGGCTACCTGGTTTCCTACGTGCCTGTCCGGCGGGACGGGTATACTAGACGTGACCGGGCGGGGATTGGCGGCAGCCCGTTCCACCCGATCGCGGATCATATTCGAAGCCACGCGGACGCCAATGCCGAGCGTACGGCCTACTCTCCTTGGCTCCATAGCAAAAGTTTACCAGCCGTGGATTCAGATTGCCCCGCGGTAACATCACAAGTAAGGTAGGTAAAACCGCGCCCGCAGCGGGCGGCTGGGAGAACTTCTTTGAACCAACGACTTCGTCGCCTTATTCAGCAACTTGGAGAAGCCATCCACGATTCGGTTTCCGAGTCCGAGCAGATCTCCGAAGTAGTCCAGGACATCCGCAAACAGGGCTTTGATGTGTTGCTGATGCTGGAAGCGACGATTGGATTGAACGAGGTAGAACAACAGCCGGTTTCCGAACATGAGGCCCCGGCAAACGAGAACTCACCCGGGGACGATACTTTTAACGCGCAGGATGTACACTTTCTGCGCTCCCTGCGCATCTCTGTCGAAGAAGGCTGAGCGCGCAGAAAACACGCACCGCGGTGAGGGAATGAAAGATACACTCGGAGTATTGCTGGCCGGGGGAGCCGGCGAACGGCTTTTTCCCCTGACTCGTGATCGGGCCAAACCAGCGGTTCCGTTCGGCGGCAACTACCGCATCATCGACATCACCCTATCCAACTGCATCAACTCCGATCTACGCCGGGTGTACATCCTCACCCAATACAAAGCTCTCTCCCTCAACCGCCATATTCGCGAGGGCTGGACCGGTATAGTGGCCCAGGAGCTGGGTGAGTTTATCGAGATCCTGCCGCCCATGCAGCGGGTGAGCGCCAACTGGTACATGGGCACGGCGGACGCCGTTTACCAGAACATTTACTCCATCGGCGCCGAGCAGCCGAAGCATGTGCTCATCCTCTCGGGCGACCACATCTACAAAATGAACTACGGGCTCATGCTTGAGCACCACATGCATGCCGGTGCGGATGTGACTCTGGCCACCTTACCGATCCGCCCCGATGAGGTGCCGCGTTTCGGGGTGGTCGAGGTGAGCCGAACTGGTGAGGTCGTCGGCTTTCAGGAAAAACCCAAGACCACCAACCTGCGATCTCCCTTCAATCCCGACATGGTGGATGCCTCCATGGGCATTTATCTGTTCAACACCGACGTGCTGCTTCCGGCGTTGATGAAAGACGCTGAAGACCCCAACTCCAAACACGATTTCGGGCACAACATTCTCCCCGGCATTCTGGGCCGCTACAAGATCTCGGCCTACAACTTTGTCGATGAGAACAAGAAAAATGCGCTTTACTGGCGCGATGTGGGCACGCTCGAGGCATACTTCGACGCCAACATGGACGTGGCCTCGGTCTCGCCAATTTTTAACCTCTATGACAAAGCCTGGCCCATGCGCACCCGGCAGCGGCAGTATCCGCCCGCCAAGTTTGTCTTTGGCGAACCGGGCCGCACCGGCATGGCCATCAACTCGGTGATCTCTGCCGGTTGTATCGTCTCCGGAGCCGTAGTTCGCAACAGTGTCCTGTCTCAGGACGTGCGCGTGAATTCCTACGCCGAAGTGGAGTCGAGCATCATCTTCACCCACGTCGATATTGGCCGCCACTGCCGTATCCGGCGGGCGATTATCGACCGCGACGTCCATCTGCCCGAAGGGACGGTCATCGGCTACGACCGCGAGGAAGACCGCCGCAATTACTTTGTCACCCAGAGCGGTTTGACCGTGGTCACCCGCGATTATTCGCTCTACGAAAACCCTGTTTCCCCGGATTTCATGCAGCAATCCTGATGCTGACCAAGCGGCTGTGGGGGCGTATCCTCCAGCTGCTGCTGGCGGCGGTGGTGGTTCTTTACCTCGGCGATTGGCTCATTCTGCGGGTCAGGCCGCAGGGTGGGTCCAGCGTGCAGGTGGAGCAGTTCCTGAGGACTCCGCTCAAGGGCCAAAAAGAGGAGTTCGACTACATGGGCACGGTCGCCGAGCCATGCGTGCGCTCGCTTTTTCCTCATAGCTCTGATACTCCTTGCTGGTGGCTCGAGCGGCACAAGATCGAGTGGGTGTCGCCGTGAGATCTCGCCGTGTTTCTGGAATTCGCTAAATTCGCATCCCTGCTGCTCAGCATTGTGTCTCTCGATGCCGTTTTTCACTCTGCCTTCCTGGAGCCGGGCAGCAATCTTCATCAACGCCTGGCGCCCTCCCTACGGCTGTTGCTGCTGGCCGCCTTTGTCTGCTTGGGCAGCGGCTACATCTTTCGCGCTTGGGAGCAAAGGGCCGGCCGCCGCGGCGCCACCATCACTGGATCCTTGCCCATGATGATCTTCTGGTGGGGAGCAGGCGTCATGACGCTGCTCTTCTTTCTGGCTTGGCTCCTCGAGCGCTACTATTTGGGCCTGTGGCTTTAGGGTCTGGGCGCGATTCTAGCGATGTCTGCGCATCTATGGGACCAAACTGAACTTGACGGGTGCCCCATGTTCGCACCAGCGTACGTGGGCCAAATATGAAATTCTTCGAATGCTTTCACTCAAGGAGTAGAAGCGTTTGAAGGGCTTCGCCCAGGGCTTCGGCCGTCTTTTTCGGCCCACGGACACTGGTGCGAACATGGGGCACCCGTCAAGTTCAGTTTGGTCCTATAGGTTAGGTTTTCGCGCAGGCATCTGGCAGAGATCCGTAAACCCTCAAACTCCAACCCCAACCGCCAACGGAACAGAACCCGCCCCCGCTGCGTATGACCACTCATGAGTCTAGCTGTCGCGCTTACCTTGAACAACGGGGCAACAGGACCGCAGGATGAGCGCTTTCAGCCTGATTCGGGGAGGCGCTATTCTGGAGCCCGAGGAATCTCCGCGTTGACTTCGTCTTCGAACCCGCCGCCTGAACGCCCGCGTGGTTCGAGTCAGCAATGGACTCCACAGACACGCTCCGAGGCCGCCGAAGTCGATTGGCCGGGTCTCGTCCGCCGCTGCCTGGACGGAGATTCCGCCGCATGGACCGAACTGGTAGCCGGGCAACAGCGCCGCGTCTATGCCCTGTGCTATCGCTTCACCGCGTCTTCACAGGACGCCGAAGATCTGGCCCAGGACGTCTTCATCAAGGTCTACGGCAACCTGCGCAGCTTCGATCTGGCCAAGGGCAGTTTCCAGACCTGGATCACCACCTTGACCCGCAACCTGCTGGTGGACCACTTTCGCCGTTCCCGGCAACAACGAGCCACCGACTCGCTCGACGCCGGGTGGGATCAGGCGGGCGACGCTCCCCGGGCCGAACCCATCGCCGATCCGCGCACCACTCCCCTGCAACACGCAGTGCAAAATCAACTGCAGCGTCTGGTGCAGAACGCCCTGGCCAAGGTGTCGCCGGAGCTGCGCGAAGCTATTATTCTTCGTGACTTGCAGGATATGGATTACAAAGAGATTGCTGAAGTACTCGCTATTCCCCAGGGAACCGTCAAATCCCGCATCAGCCGGGGACGGGCGGAACTAGCGCGGCTGTTGGAACGTACTAAAGGGCAGGTGATGTAATGTCTGATCGCGAGCAAAACCAGGCGTCCGGCGAACCCGGCCGGGTGTTACGGCACGACGAGTGGGAGACCCTTCTCGCCGATGCCCTGGATGGAACTCTGAGCGCGGCCGACGCGGCCGCTTTCAGCCGTCACCAGAACGAGTGTGCGGCCTGCGGGCAGATGCTCAAGGAGACCCAGCAGGGCAAGTCCTGGATGGAGTACCTGGCTGCCGAACCCGAAGTGCCGGCCGATCTGCTGCATAAGATTCTTACCCGCACCAGCGGGCAGCCCCAGGTGGGCAATCCGGGCGTCGCCGCTCCTCCGGTCCTTCTTCCTGCCCGGCCCGCGTGGCGCCGCGTGTTGTTGCCCGCCGCCCGCCATGCACTGGAACCGCGCATGATGATGACCGCGGCCATGGCCTTTTTCTCCATCGCCCTGACCCTGAACCTGGCCGGGATCAAACTGACCCAGCTGCGCTCCTCGGACTTTCAGCCTTCTAGGCTGCGGGCCAATCTGACCCGGCAGTACTACTCCACCAACGAGCAGGTGACCAAGTACTACGAGAATCTACGCCTGGTCTATGAGATGGAAGCCCGGGTGCGGGAACTGAAACGCTCCGCGGAGCCCGAACCTACGCCCCAGCCAACGCCGCGGCAACCGGTGCGCGACGGCAGCGGCAGCCCCAGTTCGACTGTCCCCCGGGGGCAGCAGACCCCCCCGTCGCCCGGCAAGCGCACCCAACACAATGTGGTGCTGCCCGCGGTGATGGTGCCGGCCTGCTTCGATCGTGGAGGAACAAAAAAAAGATTCGAGGTTTTCAGGGCTTTGCAGGAAACAACTGAAGACCAAGCGCAAAGGAGCTTGGTATGAACTGCCAGAACCATCCCGATATCCCCGCGGCGGCTTACTGCCAGAGTTGCGGCAAGCCGCTATGCACTGCTTGCATGCGTTCAGTGGGGGGCAGCGTGTTCTGTGAACCCTGCCTGGCGGCCCGCCTCGGCGCCGTCCCGGGCAGCCTTCCCCCCGATGTTCCGGTGACCGGTATTCATGCGCATCCGGTGCTGGCCGGCTTACTGGGCTTCATCCCTGGGGTCGGCGCGATGTACAACGGACAGTTCGTGAAGGCTCTGGCGCACGTGCTTATCTTTGCCGTGTTCGTCAGCCTCTCCGACAAGAGTGTGGTTTTCGGCTTGCTGGTAGCGGCGTGGATCTTTTACCAGGTCTTTGACGCAGCCCAGACCGCCAAGGCCCGGCGTGACGGACTGCCGCTGCCGAATCCCTTCGGCCTGAATGATTTGGGAGCCCGGCTAGGGATGGCGCCCACGCCTGTGGCCTCGCCCTATGGCGCCGGCTTTCCTCCTCCCCCGAGTCCCGGTCCGGGTCAGAATCCAGCGGCTGGAGCACCCTTCCAGTCGGCCCCACCGATCTATCCTGCGGCATCGGGGCCGGATCTACCCCCCTCCGGCCCGCCCCCTTACGGCCCGCCATTAGCGTTCGAACCCCGGGCACAGCGGTATCCGGTGGGCGCGGTGGTGTTGATCGCGATCGGCGCCGTGCTCTTGCTCCAGACCCTGGGGATTTTTGAAGATGAATGGATCAGCCGCGCCTGGCCATTGATTATCATCGGTGTCGGCGTGTGGCTGCTCTACCGCAAGACCCGCGGGGGGCTGCAATGAATACCTGGCTGCTTATCCGCCGCATGCGGGGGCCGGCCTTCCTCATTCTGGTCGGCATCACCGCCCTGCTCAACCAGTGGGGAGTGCTCAGCTTCACGCGCAGCTGGCCACTCTACCTGATTTTGGCGGGGATCATTGGCTTGGCGGAGCGCGCCGCCCTGGCGAACGGCGCGTCCGGAGTGACCAACGACCCACTCGATCCCGGCAGGAGACTCTGATGGCAGCCATGCCTCCTCCCTATAGCCCGCGGGACGCGGCCCGCGCCCAGCGCTACTATCGCCGCTCACTTCGCCGTCCGTCCCTGATCGGCCCCCTAGCCCTGATTATCATTGGGGCGATCGCACTGCTGGTGGAAACCAACAAGCTGAGCGCCTTCCAACTCTGGGATTGGTATATGCGCTGGTGGCCGCTGCTGTTGGTCGGCGTGGGCTTGCTGTCCTTGGGCGAATGGTGGATCGACCACCGGAAGGCGAGCCTCGACCCCCGTTTCCCCGACCGCCGCTTCTATCGGCGCTCGCACGGAGGCTTGATCGCGCTCATTATCTGCCTGGCCGTTTTTGGCTACCTGGCCGGCTGGAGTGCCCACGGCCTGCATGGCGTTCATATCTTTGACCATGGTGGGGACGAGGACGATCTGTTTGCTCGCCTGATGGGGCATCAGCACGATGACGACCGAAACCTCAACCAGCAGATTCCCGCGGGAGCGCAGGTCGAGATCCGGGTGCCGCACGGCGACGTCTCGGTGACCCAATCCGGCGATGACCAGATTCATGTGCAAGCCCACCTGGTGGTGTATGCGTCGAACGACCGCGCGGCCCGGCGCAGTCTGGATGCGTTAGCTCCCCGTCTGGCGGTGAATGGCAGCAGCGTGACTTTGCGGGCCGCGGATCAGAACGATGGCCGCGCGGATCTGACCATCGAAATTCCCAGCGGCGCGGCACCTACGGTGAACGCCGGCCACGGAGATGTGACTCTCGAGGGCCTTGCCGGCTCGGCCAACGTGTCGGCGGACCGGGGAGATGTCAAGGCCGACAACCTCGGCGGCGCGCTCAAGGTGCACATGGGCAAAGGGGATTTCAGCGCCCACTCCATAGCCGGTGATTTGACGCTCCAGGGGCGGATGGACGACGTTTCCGTTTCGGACGTGCAGGGCACGGCGGGGTTGGAGGGCGACTTCTTCGGGGATACCAATGTTGCCCACATCACGGGCACTGTGCATTTCCATTCCAGCCGGACCGATGTTCAGCTGGTCCGCCTTCCGGGAAATCTTTCGGTCGACAGCGGGGACCTGCAGCTGAACAACGCCGCCGGCCCAGCCAGAATTACGACCAACGCCAAAGATGTGGAGTGCACCGGTATTGCTGGCGACCTTCGGGTGGAGGATGGAGACGGCGACATTTCCGTGGGTGTGATGAGCCCGCTAGGGGAATCGCAGATTCACAACCGCAACGGTGCGATCAACCTGACCTTGCCCCAGGGCGCGGGCTGCCGTCTGCAGGCGACCGCCAAGAACGGAAACATCGACTCCAAGTTGAACCTGCCGGTCAACAGTGCGGGTGAGGGCCAGAGCCTCACCGGGCAAGTGGGCACGGGTGGCCCGGGTATCGAGCTGGTGACGGACCATGGCGACATCGCGATTACCGCCGTGGAAGCCGAACCGGTGCCCCCTCTTCCTCCAGTGGCTCCGATGGCGCCGGTTCCACCAAGTCCGCCTCAAGCTCCAGGGGGAAGACCGATGCGCCACTTGCACGGTGCCAGAGATGCCGGGCCTAACCCCCAACCCGTCATCCAGTAGTGCGACTCCCATCGAATCGCGGAGGGACGGCTGAGGATAGCCCATGTAAACAGGCATCCCTTCGCGATGTTTTCAGCCGTCCCGGCCGGGACTGATCGTGTTTCTAGAAATTACCCAGGACTGCGTCCTGGGCTATTTTCAACCGTCCCTCCGGGACTCGACGGGGAACTGGCCGAATCGTGCTGCATGGCGGCAGCCGCCGCCACCAGCTGAACCCCGATTGGTCCCGAGCTCTCAGGACAACTATCACTGCCCTAACCTACATGCCCCGCCAGGCGTTCGGCAACGATGGCCTCCACCTTGGCAACTACTTCTTCGAGCGAAAGATCGGTGGAGTCGATAATGACCGCGTCGTCGGCGGGCTTCAGTGGGGACTCCGCGCGGGTGCGGTCGCGCCGGTCGCGTTCGCGCAGTTCCTGAAGGACCGATTCGGGGGCGCGGGTGGCGTCCGGGCCGTTCTGCTGATACCTCCGCTGACCCCGTACCTCAGTGGCCGCGTCCAGGAAAATCTTGACTTGGGCGTCGGGGAACACGGTGGTGCCAATGTCTCTCCCTTCCATGACGATGCCGCTGCTGGCGCTCAGCTGGCGCTGCATGGAAACCATCCATCGGCGAATACCCGGGTGTACGCTCACCCGGGAAGCGGCCGCGGTCACGTCGGGTTCCCGGATCCGTTTGGTGACCTCCACATCGTCCAGGTAAACGCGGTTCCCGAGCAACGCCGGCAGCAACCGGATGCGCGTTCTGGCCGCCAGCTGTTCTAATTCTTCCGGGTTGCCGACGTCGCTGTCTGTTTGAATGGCCTTAAGAGCAAAGGCGCGATACATGGCGCCGCTCTCCAGGTTTAGCAACCCAAACCGGGCGGCGATGCGGGCAGCTACTGTGCTTTTGCCTGCGCCGGCAGGGCCGTCGATCGCCACCACTAGTGGCGGATTGTAGTTCGTGCTCATGCTCCTGGCTTATTCCTGTCTGGCTTGCGGCCACGGAACTTCGCCGGCGGTTTTCCCGGCTTGCGTCCAGGCCGCTTCGCGGAGTCGCCCACGCGCGGCCAGGATTTAGGCGGCCCGCCACGTCCCGGGCCGCCTGATGACGGGCGGGGGCGTGCAGAACTGGGCCGGCCAGAACTGGACGGCCGGGGATTGCTGGGCCGCTCTCCGACGGGTCTGGTCCCGCTGGGCCGTGGTCCAGCCGGTGAATCAGTTCGTGGTCCGGGCCGCGCATCGGGTCGTGAACCAGCCCGTGGAAAAGGCCGTTGGCCAGGCCGGGCTCCAGGCCTTGGACTAGACCGTGTGTCAGGTCGGGAACCGGGCCCCGCACCAAACCGTGGACTGGGCCTTGATCCGGGGCGCGGGCCGGGCCGTGCCTCAGGTCGTGAACCAGTGCGTGGTCCGGGTCGTGCCTCAGAGGGTGGTCCAGTCCGTGAATCGGGCCGTGATCCAGCCCGTGAAAAAGGGCGTGGGCCAGGTCGTGACTCGGCTGAGGGTCCAGGCCGCGAACCAGGTTGTGAACCAGGCCGTTTGTCAGGCCGTGAACCGGGCCGGAAGGGGCGAGATGGGCGACCCGGGAAGCGCTCCCGGCCAGCGCCCTGTGGAGCTCCGCCCGAAGTGGATGGACGACCTTCGGGGCTCCCGGGGCGAGGTCTGCGTGGGGCCCGGAACGGTCGTCCTCCGGAGTCTCCCGGCGCACGCGGAGCGGCGGCGCTCCGGTCGGGCCGCGGCCACGGTGTCGGTCCGCCGCGCTTTGGATCCCGTGGTCTCTCCCCAGACCTGCCGCCGGGCCGGCTCTCCGGCCTCTGCTCCGGCCTCTGCGCCGACCTCTGCTCCGGGCGTATCCCCGGGCGAGCGGTCTTCGTTCCCCGGAATGGACCCTTTTCCAGCCCCTTCCCGGATCCTGCAGCGGGGGGACGCGGTTTCCATTCTGTCTTTCGTGGCCAAGGTTGGGCCGGCTTGGCCTTCGGTGCGACCTGCGAAGGGATTGGACCGGAAATGGGGCGCACCGGTCTCGCTCCCTGAGCATTTCGGGCTGCGGGCGCGGGTACCGGTCGTCCGGGTGGAGGATCCGGGCGAGGTCCAGCTGGGGACCAAGGCCGGCGAGGGGGCTCTGCCCTGCGCTCCTCGACGGTACGCTCGACGGGGGGCGCCGCCGGTTCCGCAAATTCGGGCAAACCATTTTCCAGGAAGTAATAGGTCTGGGCGTCCATCGAAAGCGAGTGGATCTGACGGGTAGCAGACAAACCGCGCACCGCTTCCCGCACCCGGGAGCGGGAGGCGACCGGGGAAAGAAACACCTCAATGTCTTCGCTCGAGGCTGCGTACACCGACTGCAGGTACATGGAGACCAGCAGGGACAGGGCGGTGACCTGGGCTGTGCTGGTGGCGGTAGCGAGGGCATCCCGGTGCCGTACGCGCAGCAGCTCCCACCGCGCAGGCTCGCCCGCGCCGCCAAACACCGGGCTGATGCGTAGCCCCTGCCATAGTTCGCTCAGGCCGCGCAAAACCGCGGCCTCGGTAAGCTCGCGGCCCAGCTTTTCCCGGACCTCGGCGGCGGTGAGCCCGCCATCCTGTTCCAGGGCTTTCCAAATTTCCAGGACCAGGGGGGTGACCTTGTGGCCAGAGGACTTCTGCGGAGCATGCTTCCAATCGGAGTCGCCGCGCAATGCAAGAACAAAGGGGAGCGCTTGGCGTGCGACAACGAAATCCGGCTGCTCCCCCACGGCGCCAAACAAATTCAGCGCCACGACGTTTCCGGAGGCGACCATCCGGGTCAGCAGGTCATGCGCCTGCTCGATTGCGGCCGCACCAGGAGTGGTATGGCCGCTCCCTATGCAAGCTTCCACGAACGAAGGAGCGGGCGCCGGCAGTTGGGCCTGCCGCGGCAAGTAAAGACACAAGGGGTGCTGTTCGACCCAGCTCTCTGCGTCCTCAAGGGTGAGGATGGGATTTTGTTTCTGGCGCCAGTGCGCCGCCCGTGCTGCCTGGAGCTGCTCTTTTGTCATCTTGCCGTCTTGTCTGGGTGGGTTTAAATGCGATGAAAAGCCCGCTGGATTTCCTTCCAAGCATACCGCAGTACGATGGGACGGCCGTGGGGACAACTGGTGGGGTGCTCGGTTCCGGCCAGTTCCGCCAGCAGCCACTCCATGCGTGCGGTATCGAGCGGGGTATTCACTTTGATGGCAGCGTGGCAGGCAATGGAGGCGGCGATCCGGGTACGTGCGGCCTCCAGATTCTCCGCCTGCTCCGGGCTGTCCGCCTGTTCCAGGACTTCCACCAGCATGCGCTGAAGCTCCGCACCTTCGAGCCCGGCCGGGGCTGCTTTGACCGCGAGGGTGCGCGGGCCGAAGGGCTCCACTTCAAACCCATTGGCTTCCAGTTCCCGGGCAATGCCGGCGAAGGTAACCATCTGCGCCGGAAGCAGGTCGATCAGCATGGGCATCAGCAGGCGCTGCCGTTCCACCTGCTGCGCCCCGCGCTGGCGCAACACCCGCTCGAACAATATCCGCTCATGCGCCACATGCTGGTCAATGATCCAAAGCCCTTCGTGGTTGACCGCGAGGATAAAGGAATCGCGCAACTGGCCCAGCGGCCGCAGCGATGCCAGCCCGTGCAGCGAGGGACCAGCCTCGGCGGGAGCGGGCTCCTGCGCCGGCTCAGGCAACGAGGAACATCCCCGCTCCTGGTGGCCGTTGGCCACCGGCACCGACGGAGCGAAGGGGAGGACGCCGGGAGAGGGAACCACCGGTGGGGCGGTCAGGGCGAAGCCGTCCAGAGAAGGTGGGGGCGGAGCCGGGGGATCGCTACTGGGCCAAGCCGCGGAGGTCCATCCGTCGGAAGTGGGCGTTTCCCCCTGCCCACGAGCCAGCGGAGGGGGAGAGGAATCAGGAACCAGCGCCGGGCTGGCGCTGGGGTGGGCGGTGAGCGCATGCAGGAACCCGGCGGCGGGCCGCCCCATGGTCAGCACATTGCGGATGCTGTCGCGCACAAAGTCGTGCAGCCAGCTGGCCTGCCGGAAACGGACCTCCGTTTTGGCGGGATGGACATTCACATCCACTTCCTCCGGCGGCATTTCGACGAACAGCAGCACCACCGGAAAAGACGTCGGGGCGAGGATATTGCGATACGCCTCGCTCACCGCATGCATCAGCAGGCGATCGCGCACCAGGCGGCGATTGACGAAGCAGTAAATGGAGTTGCGGTTGAGCTTCTCCAGTTCGGGTCTGGAGGCAAAGCCGGAGATGCGCAGCCATCCAGGCGCAGGCGCCTGATAGTCCGCCGGCCGTTTCCACGGCGGCGGCTCGGGCAGACCAGCGCGGGCCAATTCAATTTCCGCCGCGAACGGCAGCAGTTGGGAGAGTACATCCTGGCCGAAAATCTGAAAGATGCGCTCCGCCGGGCGATTTACAGGAGGGGCGACCAGGAGCGCATGGGTAGGGGAGTGCAGTTCGAAGTGCTTGTCGGGGTGCGCCAGCGCGTAATGGGTAACCAGGGCGGTGACGTGAGCCAATTCCGTGGTTTCGGATTTGAGAAATTTGCGCCGCGCCGGAGTGTTGAAGAACAGGTCGCGTACCGTAAAAGTGGTTCCTGCGGGAGCCCCCGTTTCCTCGCAAAGCAGCAGCTTGCCCCCGGCTATCTCCATGCGGGTGCCGGCGCTTTCCTCCGCTGCGCGGGTCACCAACTCGACGCGGGCGATCGAGGCGATGGAAGGCAAAGCCTCGCCGCGGAAGCCCAGGGTCGCGATCGAGAGCAGGTCATCGCTCGAGCGGAGCTTCGAGGTGGCGTGCCGTTCAAAGGCTAGCAGAGCGTCGTCGCGCATCATGCCGCAGCCGTCATCGGTAATGCGGATGAGCTTACGCCCGCCACCCTCCACGCTCAGCACGACGCGCGTCGCGCCTGCGTCGAGCGAATTTTCCAGCAGCTCTTTGACCACCGAGGCCGGCCGGTCGACGACCTCTCCGGCCGCGATCTGATTAGCCACCTGGTCGGTCAATATGTGTATACGCCCCATACGTCTCGACCTTTCACGAGGTTATCAGCTGATCCACCGCGCCGCCCAACTTCCTTGGCCCGGCTTTCCCAGAGATGGCAAAAGGAAAGAACCCATCCCAAGGTGGGGCTCAAGCTCGTCGGTCCCTCAGTGGCTAAAGCCACGCTGCTAGCTATGGATATGTAAGGGCTGAAGCCCGTACCCTTCACTGAAGCCCGTACCCTTCAAAACGTGGTTGAGCTTTGGCGATAGACCCATCTCTTCAGCCTTTACGGTACGACTAAACGGCTCCGGAAAAGCCTGCGAGAGTCCCGAAGGGACGGCTGAAAATCAAGCAGGAAGCTGTCTTGGGCATTTTCAGCCGCCCCCTACGGGACTACTCCGGCTGCATACAATTTCCCAGGACTGGCGTCCTGTGCTAATTTCAGCCGTCCCTCCGGGACTCTGGTCGGCTTTTTCCGCAAGCTGTAAAGTCGTGCTCTGATACGAGGGAGGTAGCCGGACCGTTTAGTGCGGTCCGGCTGTTGGCTTAAATCTCCGCAAACCGCTTAGCGCCCGGAGCGCACTCGGCGAGGCAGAGCCTGCGAGGGGCGCTTGGCCTTGGCCAGCCGCTTGCTGCGGGGATGAGCCAGTGCATCTTCCCGCGCCGAAGTTGTGTCAGACAAAGTGTCCCCCAAGACATGGAGACGCAGGAAATTGGTGGAGCCCGCTTTGGTTCGAGTGCCGGCCACGATGCCCAGGATCTCCCGCGGTTGCACATACCCCCCCGCCTCAAGCAGACGCTCCGCGGTTTCCACCATTTGTTCCGCAGTCGCCAGCTTGTTGCAAAGGATGGGTTGTACGCCCCACAACATCGTCATGCGATGGATCACGCTTTGCGAACTGCTGAGCCCAAAGATAGGCGATTTCGGCCGGTACTTGGAAAGCTGGCGGGCCGTGGTGCCGGTTTCGGTGAACACCGCGATCGCGCTGATGTCCAGATCCTCTGCCGCGTGCGCCATCGATTCGCAGATGGTCTCGGCCACCGATAGACGTATGTGCCCGGGCTGGCTTCGATCGCTGATCCGGGGCAGGGCCTCCTGGGCCTCTGTCTCGAGGACGATCTTTGCCATCATCTTGACCGCCTCCACCGGATACTTGCCGGCCGCGGTTTCCGCCGACAGCATGACCGCGTCGGTACCGTCGTAAATGGCGTTGGCTACATCGGAAGCTTCCGCCCGGGTGGGGCGAGGATTTTCGATCATCGACTCCAGCATCTGGGTGGCTGTGATCACCGGCTTGCGGTAGTCGCCGGCGCGGCGGATGACATGCTTCTGAATCGCCGGCACCTTCTCCGGAGGCATCTCCACGCCTAGGTCTCCACGCGCCACCATGACTCCGTCGGCGGCTTCGAGGATACTTTCCAGGTGTTGGATCGCCTGCGGTTTTTCGAGCTTGGCGATAATCCACGTCTCGGCGCCCAGGGCGGAGACACGTTGCCGCACCAGCCGGATATCTTCCGCTGTGCGCACAAAGGATACGGCGATGGCGTCCACCCCACTCCGGATGGCGAACTCCAGGTCTTCCTCATCTTTCGCGGTCAGGGAGGGCACACGCACCGGGATGCCGGGAAGATTGATTCCCTTGTGCTCCCCCAGCATGCCGCCGTTGATCACTTCGCACTCCGTGTCCTGACCGTGCACCGCGATCACATAGAGCTCGATCAGACCGTCTGAGAGCAGGATGCGGGCGCCCGCCTCCAGATTCTCCGCCAAGGTGGGGAAGGTGGTGGCGATCAAGGTGGAGGTGCCGGCGATATCGCGGGGGGTGATGGTCAGCTTCTGGCCCGATTTGAGCTGCACCGGAATGCGGTTCTTGAGCCGGCCGGTGCGGATCTTGGGGCCTTGGAGATCGCCCAGGATGCAGATCGGCTTACCTTCTTCGATCGAGACCTTGCGCACCATTTCGATGAGCTTGAGCTTTTCCGGGTGGGTGCCGTGGGAGAAGTTGAGCCGCGCCACATCGAGGCCGGCGCGTACCAACTCCCGGAACACCGGTTCTGTGTTGCACGAAGGGCCCAAGGTAGCGACGATTTTGGCCCGGCGGGTTTGTTCTGTGCCCGAGGGATTGCTAGGTTGCAACACAGTAAAACTCATTCTTCCCCCATACTGCTTGCGCGGAAACGGTGACGGTCTCCAGCACGCTCAATTCTACGCGCACTCCACGAATCGGGCATCGCGGTCTGTTGACAGGCTCGATGCAAAACCGCGAATAGGGGTCAATTTTAATCATTTACGTGACTTGGCCCCCGAAAGGAAGTTCCGAACCCGCAAGGTGGCTGCCCTCTCGGGGCAGCTTGCTGGACTGGAAGCGCCGGCCCGCCCTTTTGGCATCCAGGGCAAACAGGGGTGGTGCATTTCCGCGATTTCCGCTGAAGTCCGGTGGGGTTCTGCGAACGCAATCCGCTCATCGGCTCATAAGTCAGATAGGACGGCATATCGTCATCGTTGTGCCGATATAGCCCCGTTTTCAAGTACTGTCAGTCATTACTACATTTCCTGCTTCTATTACCCAATAGTTGTACCATTCTCCGACTTAAGTATTAAGCTCATTCACAGTGGCAATTCACCAAGCGATCTGTGGCCGGGATGCAAGATACCCAACCAGGTATGGCGCACCCGGCCAAGGTCAAGCTTCGCCGGTCAATTGCTGCGCTTGTGGAATCTCATTACTTCGATTGAGGAGTGATTTATGCGCCACTTATCTGCCAAAGTAACTAACTCATGCCGTAACTTCCGTGCCTCCGCCGGGCGATATGCCGTCTCCCTGTTAACCGCCGCTATGACCCTTTGCCCCGCGGCCCACGCGTTTGTCACCGCCGCCGATTTCAACGGCCGGGAGAGCCGCATCGAGTCCGGCAACATCCAAAGCCCGCTGGGGGTCGCGGTGGACGCCCACGGCAACATCTACATCGCCCAGAGCACCGGCGTGTTGAAGGAAACCATGTCGCCGGATGGCAGCGGATTTAGCGAAACCGTCGTCGTCAGCAGCCAGGGATGGAAGCAGGCCGGCATTGCCGTGGATAACTCCGGCAATATTTATCTCGGCGTGAGCGGGGCGGTCTATAAGGAGACGCTTTCCGACGGCAGCTACAGCCAGAGCATCATCGCTGCCAACGTCAAGCAGCCTGACTGGATCGCGGTCGATAGCAAAGGCAACGTCTACATTGCGGATAACGGGGAGAACCAAATTTTAAAAGAAACGAAATCCGGAGACCACTACACCCAGAGTGTCGTGTTTCCTCCGGCCCAGGGTGCGGCGAATTCGCTGAGCGGGCTGGCGGTTGACGTCATCGGCAACGTGTATTTCGTCAGCGACGGAAATGTACTGAAGGCGGCGCCGGCAGCCGGCGGATATCACACAAATCTGGTGCTCGCCGGCGCTTATGGGCGCGGGCTTGCGGTCGATGGCGTTGGGGATCTCTATGTCACCGTCGGCAACACCCAGGTGCTGCAAGAGGCGCTGGTAGAAGGCCGGTACACCCAGAGCACGGTGGCCACTGCGCATTTGCCGATCGCTGCAGGCCTCGCTGTGGATAACAGCGGGAACCTTTATGTGGGCGACCTGCAAGGCAACCGGGTTCTGAAGGAGTACGCCAGCAGTGCCCCCCTCCAGGCGCTCAGTTCTGGTGACCCCAATTCCACGGTAAGCATGCTGTCCGGCCCGCCGCGATAGGCTTCAGGTATGCCGGCTTTGGGCGGTGACTAACTTGTCTTCCTCTACCGTCACCGGCTTCTGCGGTTTGGGAAAGATATGGGCGTTGAACTCGGCGCCGATCAATACACTCACGGTGGCGATGTAGAGCCAGACCAACGTCGCCACCACCGCGCCGAGCGGTCCATAGACCACGGAGTAGTCGGCGAAGCGGGTGAGGTAGAAGCCAAATCCGAGGGTGGTGAGAAACCAGATGAGGGCCGCACCCGAGGCGCCGGGCAAAACAAATTTCCATGCTCGCCGCCGCGGAGTGCCGAACTGGTAGATCACCGCCAGCATTACGATGGTCGTGGACAGGCCGATCGACCAGCGCACTACGCGCCAGATCACCAGCACGTAGATGCCGACGACGTCATAGCTGTTGCTGACCACCCACTCTTCGATTTGATGGCCAAACGCAACTACCACGGTGGCAAACCCCAGGGGCACCAGGCACAAAGGGACGAGGGTGAGCGCAATCAGGCGTTCCACCCAGAAACTCCATTCATGGCGCGGCAGTTCGTAGGCGCGCCGGAACCCCTCCATGAGCGAAAGCATCATTCCCATGGCAGCCGCCAGGCTCACCACGATGGCGCTGATCACCACCTGCTCGGATCGCGTCTTCTGGTTGGTGAAATAGTTGTGGAGCAGGTTCATGGTATCGGAGGGCAGCACTTCCGCGAAGGCAGCCCGCAGTTCGCCGCGCAGGGTATCGGATTCCGGCGTAAAGGCGAGCGCGGTGGTGATGACCAACAGGGTAGGGAACAGGCACAGTATGGCGGAATACGCCGCCGCCTTGGCGGTGCCGAAAACGTCGTGCGAGAGGGAGGTCATCAGGGCGAGGCGGAACTTCTCGAGCGCTCGGCCCATAGTTAGCCTTTCCACTGCAGGAGGAAGGCGGTCACCGAAGCCGGATCCACTTTGCCCATGGACTCGAATTCGGCGTTGCGCTGGCTATACACCAACTGCCCGCTGGAATCGAGCACTGCCAGTGCAGGTACGCCTCGTGCGAGTGGAATGCCATATTGGGCGGCCAAATCCAGATTCTGATCGTAGCGGCCGACATTGACCGGAACCACGATGTAGTTCCTTTCGAGCAGTGCGCGGTTGGCGGGGGCGTTGAAGTAGATCTGCAGCACCTGGCAATCGCCGCACCAGTTGCCGCCGAAGTCCAGCAAGACCCGCTTCTTTTCTTTCCCTGCTTGGGCCAGTGCCGCGGCAATATCCTGTTTGGCCTGGGTGCCGTCGGGATAAATGACCGCGCGGCCCGGCTCCACGGACGGTGCCTCCTCCGGCGTGTTCCGGCACCCCGCCAGCAGGGCGCAGGCCAAGGCGGCGAGGGCGATCGATTGGATAGGTGCGCGCATTTGTTCCGATACTAGGGTAGCGCAGATTCGTGCGCTTTGAGTGGGCGGGGGTCGATTGCTGGTTGGGGTTGCCAGGAGACAACCAATAGCGGGGGGATAGGCACTTTTAGCCGCCAAAACCATTCATTCCGCGAGGCTTAGACGGATTGATGACTTCTGGATAAAGCATGTGTGTATAAGGGAAAACTCTAGTCTGTTGCGGAAAAACTTATGTTTGTTTCAAGCGACGAATTTAAAGGTTGCGGGAAAAGTCTACGAGAGTCCCGGAGGGACGGCTGAACATAGCCCAACGAGTAACAACAATCGAGTAACAACAATGGATGGGCTTCGCCCGTCTTTTTCGGCCCACGTTAGCTAGCGCGAACATGGGGCACCCATCGGGCTCTCTTTGGTCCTTGGTTTCGGTTCGCGCGCGGACTGCGTTTCTATAGTTCTCACGCACCCTTTAAAGCCGCTGCCTGGGGTCTATCGCCAAGGCTCATCCACGTCTTTGAAGGGGTACGGGCTTCAGCCGGTAAATCTCCATGGCAACTGCGCGGCTTTAATTTTGGGCCAGCGCATAGGGGAAGGTAAACCTCCCCAACTGGATCAGCGCCTTGTCTTCCGGGGGCCAGATGCGGAAGGACTCCACCCGATTGATGGAGAGATTGCGTTTTGCCTCCACCTGGCCCAACGCCTTGCCACTCTGCGCCAGGTAGAAGGTGACCTCCAGCGAGTGCTGTCCCCGCACCCAGCCCAGCAGGTATTGTCCCGCCGGGAGCAGAAAATCCCCGACCTTGATCGGAACCTGGGAGATGAAGTAGTGCGAGTACTTGCCGTCCGCGGAGTAGCCGGCCGTGATCAGCACCACCCCTGCGATTGCGTGGCCTCTGCCATCGCTGATCCCGGAGGCGGTGCGGAACTCGGTTTCGATCCTTTCCGAGATGACCGGCGCACGGGCCGGAATCACGGCTCTCAACTCCTGTTCGCTGGCTGGATGCCACGCGGCCGCGCCTGCCGCACCCGCGACCAGCAGGAAAAACACCCAAACCAACCTAGTCAAGGTGAACGATTCCCCTTTGCAACGCAGTAGTCGCGGCCTGGGTGCGATCGGTAACTCCCAGCTTGCTGAGCAGGCTGTTGATGTGTGTTTTGACCGTGGCCTCCGAGATAGCCAGGGCGGAAGCAATCTCCTTGTTGCTGTTGCCGCCGACGATTAACTCCAGGACTTCGGTCTCCCGTCCAGTCAGGGTGGGGGCGCTCATGCGCTCGGCCAGCCGCTCCGCGACCGGAGCCGGGATGCGGGACTTGCCGGCATGCACGGAGCGGATCGCCTCGATCAGTTCCTCCCCGGTCATCCCTTTCAGCAGATACCCCCGCGCGCCCGCTTGCAAAGCGCGGTAGATATCCTCGTCCCCATCGAACGTGGTGAGCACGATGATGCGCGCCTGCGGAAAATCAATCCGGATCCGGGCGATGGCTTCCACGCCAGTCATGTTCGGCAGGCGCAAATCCATAAGGGTGACGTCGGGTTGATGGCGGCGAAACTGCTCGATCGCCTGCCGTCCATCGGCCGCCTGGGCGACGACGGTAAAATCCGGCGTGATGGCGAGGAGCGCAGCCAGCCCCTGGCGCACCACGGCGTGGTCCTCGACAATCATGATTTTTATCGCATTACTCATGCTGCTCACTTTCTCCGCATCAGCCGACCGGCGCTTCCACAATGACCCGGGTTCCCTCACCTGGGCTGCTTTCGAGCACCAGAGCGGCATCGATCTCGCTCGCCCGCTCCCGCATTCCCCGGATCCCGTAGTGCCCCGGGCGCCCGTTCCCGCTGGGCGCGAAGCCTCGCCCGTCGTCTTCCACGCGTAAAGAGACCCGCGCCGCCTCGTAAACGAGTTCCACTTCGATCCGGGCGGCCGCGGCGTGACGGACAGCATTAGCCACCGCCTCCTGCCCAATTCGCAGCAATTCCTCTTCGATCTTGCGCTCCACCGGCCGGTAGGTTCCCTTGACCTGAAGGTACACCTTGGACTCCGACCCGTCGGCCATGCGGGTGCAACTGCGGCTCAGCCGGGAGGGTAAATCGTCCGCCTCGGACGGCTGCGAGCGCAGATTCCAAATCGAGGTACGGGCCTCCTCCAGGCTGGCGCGCACCAAATCCCGCGCTTGGTCGAGGGGTTGGCGCGCGGCCTCCGCGGAGCTGGTCAACAGCCGCGCCGCCAACTCGAGATGGACCGAGACGCCCACAAACCCCTGGGCCAGCGTGTCGTGAATTTCCCGGGCGATGCGTCCGCGCTCCCGGAGCACCGCGCTCCATTGCGCTTCTACCTGAAGTACCCGCCAACGATAGACCAGGTAACCCATGACCAATAAAGCCAAGGCCAGGGCCGAATAGAACCACCAGGTCTGGTAGTAGTGGGGAAGCAACTGCAAATCGAAGGCCGCGCCGCCCGTGCTCCACACCCCGTCATTGTTGGCGGCCATCACCTGGAAGCGGTAGCGGCCCGGAGGCAGATTGGTATAAAACGCCGCCCGCCGGGTTCCCGCCTCGATCCAGCCGCGGTCAAAGCCCTCCAAACGGTATCGGTATTGCACCTTTTGGGGCGCCACGAAGCTCAGGCCGGCATATTGAAATTCCAGGCGGCTGGTTCCCGGCTTGAGCGTAAGGTTCTCTTCCGGATGCAGCTCCCGGTCGTTGACCAGGATCTTTTCGATCACCACGGGGGGCGGGAGCCGGTTTTGCGGCGCGTGTGCCGGGTCGATGACACTGACGCCATCGAGTGTAGCGAACCACAAACTGCCGTCCGCCAACTTCCACGCCGCGGGGTGGCCCCCTCCACTGCACTCGCGGATGTTCATCCCGTCCGCCGTGCCATACGCTGTGACTGCACCTCCCGCCATCGCGACCTGAAAAATCCCGGTCTTGGAGCCGAGCCAGATATGATCCGCGCCGTCTTCCAGCATGCCGTAGATGGTGGGGGGCAGGCTTTGGGTAGGCGGCGAAAATGCCTGGATTCCCTTGTCGCGGAGGCGGTCCAGACCGCCGCCATTTGTGCCTAGCCAAAGCGTTCCTTGCGCGTCCTGGGTGATGGCGGTGACCGTGTTATTGGAGAGCCCCTGCTTCACGGTGTAGTTGGTGAAGTTGCCGTCACGCCATCGGGTTAAGCCGCCGGAGGTTCCGACCCAAAGATCCGGCCCGGCACGGAGAATGGCGCCGATGAAGTCGCTGCCCAAGCCATCCAGGCTGGAATAGCTGGTGAACTTGCCGCCGGCCAGGTGCGCCAGCCCGTGACGGGTCCCGATCCAAAGGGTTCCGTCGAGATCGGTGGTCAGCGAGCGGATGAAATCGTCCGGCAGTCCGTCGGCGGAAGTGAACTTCCTGATATGTCCATCGTGCAGAAGATTCAGCCCATTCGGGGTGCCGATCCACAGGTCTCCTCCTGCGCCCCCGGCCAGGGAAAAGACAACATTGCTGGATAATCCATTCGCCGTCGAGTAGTGGACGAAGCCACTGGCCGTGCGGCGATTCAAGCCTGCCCCATCGGTCCCGATCCACAGCTCGCCGTTGGCGGACTGGAAGACGCAGCGCACCAGGTTGCCGGAAAGCCCGTCGCTAGTCGTGTAAGTGGTGAATTTCTGGTCGCGTAACAGATGCAGGCCGCCGGAATCGGTCCCAAGCCAAAGGTCGCCCTCCCGGTCTTCGTAGAGCGAGAGGACCTGATTGGTGGCCAAGGGCGAACCGGGGGAAAAGGACTGCAGCTGCTTGCCCTGCAGGCGAAAGACCCCCCGTTCGGTCGCGACCCAAAGCATCCCCTGACGGTCGCGAAACAGGCGGTCAACCCGTTCCATGTTCTCGCCATTCGCCGGCCCGGAAAGCGCTGCTCCGCCGGCCGACACGTGGGCCACGCCGGTGGCCGTGCCGATCCACATGCTTCCGTTCGCGTCGGGTTCGAGTGCGGTGATTTCCGTCTTGGCCAGCGAGGCAATGGGCTCGACGTCACCGCCAGCGTAGAGCCTTAGTCCTTCGGCGGTGCCGAACCAAAGCTTTCCTGCGCGGTCCACCTTGACTGCCTCGACTTCCACACCGCTGAGCAGGTGCTGCGTTAGCCGCGGCGCGGGTCCCTTGGTATTAAAGGCGAAAACACCGCTGCTGCCGCCTAACCAGAGTGTCCCCTGCTCGTCCTCAGCCAGCGCCTGGCGGTTGAGCGGGACGGCAGCCTGGGCATCGGCGACGGGGACGAAGCGTTTGCCGTCGAAGATCGACGGGTCCGGCCGAAGTGATCGCCCACAGCCGGTGGCGATGGTCCTCATAGGTGAACCAGACCGTGTCTGTGGGATGGGCGGCGGAGTAGGCCGTAAAACTGCCATTCCGGTAGCTCACCAAGCCGGAAGCGGTCGAGATCCACAAAACGCCGGATGTGTCCTCGAACAAGTCGTAAACGGTGTCACTCGGCAATTGCTTCGTGTTCCCGGCATCGAAGGTAACGAAATCAAGGCCGTCGAAACGCACCAGGCCGCCGTCGGTCCCAAGCCAAAGATAGCCATCGCGGGTTTGCAGAATGGTATGAACGGTGTTTTGCGGGAGACCCGAATCTGTGCGCCAGACCTGATGACCGAAGTGGTCCAGAGCGCGCTGGGGATCGAGGGCCAAGGCTGCGGGAACGAACGCCAGCAGCAGCACAACCAACCCCCAACGCCTGCCCGACCGGATCATGATGGCTTCAGTATGAACCTACGCATAACAAAAAAAGCGCCCTGGTGAGAGAGCGCCTGGAGAATTGGTATGCTGCGATTGCTTGTAACCTTACGTTTCGCAGCTACCGTTGTCTTGGACCCAAGGTGGGGATCTGTCCTCCATCCTTTGATGGAGGGCTCACTGTTTCTCCCAGAGCAGGGTCGAGGGCGGGTCGCCCGGAGATCCTCCCACCTCAGTCATCGTTTTGCCATCGTTCGCTATGGTGTAGGTCGAGGAGAGAACTGTGGCGCCGTTCAACTTCTGCACCAACTGGAGGCCGTAAGGTCCGGTTCGGGTCAGTGAAAGGCGCAGCCCCGTCGGAATGTCCGGTCCCTGGACAGCGGCCTCTTTCCCGTCCAGCGTCGCCCGGCAACTGGCCCGCAAGGCAGGAATTTTGAGCAACAAGGCATCCAGGCCGGATTCCTGGATTACCAGGTCGTTGGGTGAGCTGAGCTTGACGGCCGTGCTCTTCCACGATCCGATCAGCGACTCACCCGAACCGTCGGTGCGCACATAATCCGTAGTGTCGGTGTACAAATCTCCGGTGGCTTTCGCCCCGCTCGAGACGAGGGAAAGGCCCTTGCCGTCCCCGGACAGCTTCCAGCTGTCGTTGCTAAGCAGCTTGCCGGTCCTCGTTCGATACTCGGTGGTCCAGCTGTCGGGGGCGGTTTGTCTCCAGATGGCGAGATTGCCGGAAGGCATGGCGTAGTTGTTGCCATCGGTGCGGAAGGAGTAGGTCATCGCCCCCGTCACCAACTCGATGGAATCCTCCTGGGCTGGACCGAACTTCAGCGTATCGCCAGCCAGTTGGCTCTTCTCCTGGTCGAGCTTCCAGGTGCCGGCAAAGGGGTTCTGCGCCGCGGCCGTGCCGGCAGCGACACTGAGGAAAATCCATACAGTGGCGAATAACAAGTGGCGTGGTCGCATAGGATCCTCCTCTGCTCCAATCTGTCACTGTCATTAAAGCACTTCCGCCGCCGCGCAAAAGTACTACTAAGGTGGGTTCCTAGTTGTCGTCCGATGGGCGGGCGACGCGACGGGCGGTGAAAGCGTGCAGGTGAAGGGCGCGTTTAAGGTCGGGGCTGAACTCCTGCACCAGACGCCCCACCATGATTTCGCCCATCTGCTCATGGCCAAACTGAACTCCCTGCACCAAAGGCCTGTACTGGTGGTGGGGATACCAATAGGTAGAGATCATGCCCGAGCCATAGGCGCCGGCGATCTGCGGCACATCGAGAGTAAGACGCCCGTCCTGGCGATAGGTGGTGAAGGTCATGAGCAGTGCGTGCCCGCCCCGGTGGGCCAAGCCCTGACAGCGGCAGGCGGAATAGCGCGGGTCAAGCCCGGTGATTCCCGCCAATCCTTCATGGATGACGTTGCGGGTGGCGAGCTGGCCGTATTCGCTGGCAAAACGCCGGGTATAGCCGCTTCCGTCGCCATCCCACTTGGCCGGAGTATGCCGGACTTGGTCGACCAAAGCGCCGGCGGAGAGTCCGGCAAAGGCCCCAGGGGACGCATAGGTGTCGTTCCAGAACAGAATCAATCGCTCCTGACGGCTCAGCGGAGAGTCGGGAACCGACACAGCGTCTTCGTGGACTTCCGGCGCCGTAGGTAGCCCGAGCGCCAGGTTCGCGGTCAGGCCAAGCATCATCAGCAGAGCGACCTGACACAATTTCATAAACCCTCGTGGCCCTCCAGCAGCAAGCAAAGCATCGCAGCGCGGGATAGCTGAAGGCAAGCAAACTTCGGTGCCCAACCCTTACGAAAGCGACTTACCCGGGCTGCCAAAGGTATGGGTCGATGACCCGTTCGGGGCAGGAACTTTCATAGGCTGCGGCAAAAGAGTCCGCGTGATAACTGGATCTATCGGGCCAAACTGCACTGGATGGGGCACCCATCCGGTTTTGTTTGGTCCGATAGGTCCAGTTCTCACCTGGACTCTAATCCCCGCCCAGCTGCATCCGTAATAGGTCAGGCCGGGACCAGCTCGAACCGGTCCACGTCAACCAACCCGAAATCCGTGATTTTTAAATGGGGTATGACGGGAAGAGGGAGGAAGGCGAGGTGCAGGAAGGGTTCCGCCAGCAGGCACCCCATGGCTTGCACCGCCGCGCGCAGGGTGTAGAGGTCCTGGCGCACCACGTCGAAGGGCTCAAGGCTCATGAGCCCGGCGAAGGGGAGGGCCAACTCGGCGAGGACTTGGCCACCCTGCACGGCCACGAATCCTCCGCCCAGCGCCAGCAGGCGATTGACGGCCACGGCCATGTCTTCGTCGCCGGCGCCGACGACGCAGATGTTATGGCTGTCGTGTCCAACTGAGGAGGCCAAGGCTCCGCGGCGAAAGCCAAAACCCTTGACGAATCCGCGGCCGATGTTGCCGTTGCGGCCGTGGCGCTCGAGGACACAGATTTTCAGCAAATCATTCTCTGGATCGGCATGGCGCAGGCCGCCGTGAAAGGGAAGATGGGCGTCGATGCGCGCGGTTAGGATCTTGCCGGGAATGATGCCGATCACCGGCGTTGCCGGACCCGTCGCGGGAGCCCGGAAAGCCTCGGCTGCGACCGCCTGCAAATGCATGGTGTTGCCGCCTGGGGCCGGGGGTTGCTGCCGCCCGGCAAAGGTTTCGGGTGTCACGGGAAGACCGCGGCGGAAAACGGTGTGCACGGCGCAGGTTTCCAAATCGTCCAGGAGCAGAAAATCCGCCAGATACCCGGGCGCGATCAGCCCCCGGTCCGTTAACCCAAAACCCCGGGCCGCCGACCAACTGGCGGCGCGATAGACCGAGGTCATCGGCGCCCCCGCTGAGATGGCGCGGCGTACCAGGTAGTCCAGGTGGCCCTCTTCATGGATATCGAGCGGGTTGCGGTCATCGGTGCAGAAGCCCAAAAAGGGCGAGCTAAAATCGTTCAGCAAAGGGACCAGCGCGGACAAGTCCTTCGAGACCGATCCTTCCCGGATCAGCACCTGCATCCCCTTGGCCAGCTTCTCCCGGCCCTCTGCCAGATTGGTCGTCTCGTGGCAGTTACGAATCCGGCAGGAGAGGTAAGCGTTCAGCTCCCGGCCCGAAAGCAACGGGGCATGGCCGTCGATGTGCTGGCCATGGAAGGCCGCGAGCTTCTCCATGCATTCAGGATCCTTGTGCAAGACCCCGGGCACGTTCATGAACTCGGCCAGGCCAATCACCTGCGGATGGTGGCGATGGGGTAATAGGTCCGCGGCGGTAAGCCGGGCGCCCGAAGTTTCGAGGCCGGTTGCCGGAACGCAGGAAGACAACTGCACCCGCAGGTCGATCGCCGTGTTTTCCGCAGCATCGAGGAAATAGCGCAATCCTTCGAGGCCCAGAACATTCGCAATCTCGTGGGGATCACAGATGGCCGTAGTCACGCCGTGGGGCAGCACGCAGCGGTCGAACTCGCCGGGCGTTACCAACGTGCTCTCGCAATGGACGTGGCTGTCGATGAAGCCAGGGATAGCAAACCGGCCCTTGGCATCGATTTCGTGGAGGCCGCGATAGCTGTCGAGCGTGCCCACGATGGTGTTGCCGCAGACGGCGATGTCGCCGGACTGCAACTCGCCGGTCACCAGATTCAGAATGCGGGCGTTGCGGACGACCAGATCGGCGGGCATACGACCCATGGCTTGATCAATCCGTCGCTCGAGAATCTCTCGCATCGTGACCCGCCCCGATTCGGTTTCCGTATTATAGGGTCAGCTTTTCCGGGCGGTGGATTGTGTTTAAGCGATGGACATCCCGCAAGGAATGGAAATTCTTCGCCGTACTGCCCAAGGCCGACCCCGGCTTGGCCGTGGCCTGGTGGAGCGTCCTGCTCCTGCGGGGCATTCTGCCGGCAGCGTTCGCCATTGCCATGGGGGTGTTGGTGGCCGCGGTGCAACACGGCCACGCGCTCGCCACACCGTTGGCCCTCGCGGGCTCCATTTTTGTACTGCTGCAGGTGCTGAACCCGATTCACCAGGCACTCGGTTCCAACCTCGGGGACCGCACGGCGGCCTGGCTTTACGACCGGCTCACCGAGGCCTGCGTGCGACCGCCAGGGATTGGGCACCTGGAAGATGCCACTCTGACCAGTGATCTCACCGTGGCTCGCGAATTTGACTTGGGCATGACCGGTCCGCCGCTGTCCATTTCCATGGACTTTATTGCCTCTGGCCTGGTGGAGATGGTCGGTGGTTTCGCCTCGGCCCTGATCCTGGCCAGGTATAGCTGGTGGGCGCCTCTGCTGCTGGCGGGCGCGTGGTTGGCCACGCATTGGCTGCTGCGCGAGAGCGCGATCTGGCGCGACCGCAATAACCAGGAGGTACGCGCAGCCCAGCGGGATGCCGATTATGCCTACCGGCTGGCAGTCGATCCGCCGGCGGCCAAGGAGCTGCGACTGTTCGGCCTTTCTGGCTGGACGATCGACCGCTTCATCGCCCGGCGCATCCGCTTGCACGAGATCCAATATGCCGCGACCCGCCTCCGCGAGCGTCCCGTCATCTGGAGTCTTTTGCTGGTCGTCATCGCCAACGTGGTGGTTTTCTGGGTGCTGGCGCACTCGGTCGCCACGGGTCGCATCTCCCTTGGGGAAGCGGTGGTTTACGTGCAAAGTGCGATCGGCGTGTCGATGATCGCCTTCGGTGGATTCAGTTGGGCGCTCGATGGAGCGGCCGCGCCGGTGGCCGCGGTGCTGCGCCTGGAACCGGCGATGCGTCCTGCCGGTGCGTTGGTTTCCGGAACGCGTAAGGCGGACGGGATGCCCGCCAGCGAGATCCGTCTGCGCGACGTCACCTTCGGTTATCCGGGAGCGGCGCCGGTGCTCGAGCACTTCGATCTCACCATCCCTGCCCGCTCCTCTCTGGCCATTGTGGGACAAAACGGCGCCGGCAAAACCACCCTGGCGAAGCTGCTATGCCGTTTGTACGATCCCCAGTCCGGGGCCATCACCGTCGATGGAGTCGATTTGCGGGAGTTCGATCTGGCGTCGTGGCGGGAGCGGATCACGGCCGTGTTCCAGGATTTCCTTCGCCTGGAGCTACCTCTACGCGATAACGTCTCGCCGGAAGGCGCGCCCGACGAGGTGCTGCTCGGCGCGCTCGAGGCGGCAGGAGCCGACAAGCTGGCGTCGCTCGATACCATCCTGGCCCGGGGATATGCCGGCGGTACCGACCTCTCAGGCGGCCAGTGGCAGCGCGTCGCGCTGGCCCGGGCGCTGGCTGCCGTGAGCATGGGCTCGGGAGTGGTGCTTCTGGATGAGCCGACCGCCCAACTCGACGTCCGCGGGGAAGCCGAAATTTTCGACCGGTTGCTGGCCGCGACCCGGCACTGCACGACCATCCTGATCTCCCATCGCTTTTCCACGGTCCGTCAAGCCGACCGTATTTGTGTGCTCGAACAGGGCCGGGTGGTGGAGCTGGGGTCGCATGACGAACTGATGGAGCTGGGCGGGCGCTACCGCACGATGTTCGATTTGCAGGCGCAGCGTTTCCAGGATCCGGAGGGAGTAACCTATGACACCCTCTTCTGAAGAACTGGCTCCGCTGCCACCGGCGATATCGTCCATGTGGCGGCTGTGCAAGCTGGGCTTTCGCCGCGAGCCCCGGCTGATGTTCCTGTCGTTTGCCCTGTCGCAGCTGGCGGCGCTGCCTGACGCGCTGCTGGCGTTGTGGCTGTGGCTGCTGAGTAAGGGCGTACTGCAGCATCGCCCGGTTTGGATCGAAGTGGCCGCCGTCGGTCTGGGAGTGTCGACCGCCGCGACCTGGTTTCTGCGCACCGTCAGCACCCGGGTGCAGCGCCGCTTCCGCGACCGGATAACCATTGCGCTCGAGTCCCATGTGGCGCAGTTGCAGGCGACGGTGGTAACGGTGGCGCACCAGGAGCGTCCGGAATATCTCGATCGCCTCTCGATGCTTCGCAACCATGTGTTCGTGCTCGACCACATGTACATGTCACTGTTTTCCACCTTGGGATGGGTGCTACGGCTGGGCGTCACCATGGTGCTGCTGGCGTCGATTCATCCCGCGCTCCTGCTGCTGGTCCTGTTCGCCATTCCCACTGTGTGGATGTCGAGTTGGCGGCCGGAAGTGGAAAAGGTAGCCCAGGAGCGGGGAGCGCCGGCTAGCCGGCTGGCGCGTCACCTCTTCACCATCGCGACCACCGCAGCTCCGGGAAAAGAGGTGCGGGTCACCGGCATTGGGGCGCGCCTGGTCAATGACCGCCGGGCGGCTTGGGAAAACTGGTTTGGGCCAGTGTCAGCTGCGCGTTGGGGCACCGCATTTTGGCTGGCGCTGAGCTGGGCAATTTTCGGTTTGGCCTATGTGGGCGCGGTGATCTTCGTCTCCTCATTTTTGCGCGCCCCCGCCAGTTCGGTGCTGCTGGTGCTGGCCGCGGGAGCGCGGCTTTCCGGCTACATCGGCGCCACAGTAGGGGAGATTGGTTTCCTGCGCGGTATCTGGATGGACGGCTCACGCCGCCTGGCATGGCTCGAGGATTACGCGGCATCCGTCGCTGCCCAGGGCGATCTGACCCCGCCGCGGTCTCTGCAACATGGACTGCGGCTCGACCATGTTTCCTTCGCCTATCCAGGCACGACCCGAGTGGTGCTGGAGGATGTATCCCTGCACTTACCGGCGGGAGCGGTGGTGGCCATTGTGGGCGAGAACGGCGCAGGGAAGTCGACTCTGGTGAAGCTATTGGCCAAGATGTACGAACCCTCCACCGGATCGATCCTGGTAGATGACCTGCCCCTGTCGCGTCTTTCTGCGGCCGAGTGGCGCGAGCGTCTCGCGGGCGCTTTTCAGGACTTCTTTCGCTTCGAATTCCGCGCCCAGCAGACGGTGGGGTTAGGCGACGTCCAGCGCCTGGAGGATCAGCCCGCGGTGGTTTCCGCGGTGGATCGCGCCGGGGCCTCAGATGTGATCGCCAAGCTATCCTCCGGGCTCGATACCCAACTCGGTCCAACCTGGCCGGAAGGAGTGGAGCTTTCCTTTGGCCAGTGGCAGAAGCTGGCCCTGGCGCGAGGTTTCATGCGCGATCAGCCACTATTACTAATTCTGGACGAGCCAACCGCCGCTTTGGATGCGGAGACAGAACACGCCCTGTTCGAGCAGTACGCGCGTGCAGCGAGGGAAAACACCAACAGCGGACGGATCACGCTGCTCGTCTCCCACCGCTTCTCAACTGTGCGCATGGCCGATCTGATCGTGGTCCTCGACGGCTCGCGCCTGGTGGAAGTCGGCACCCACGAAGAGCTGATGGCAAAAGGCGGGCAATACTCTGAGCTATACGGCATCCAGGCCGCCGCCTACCGCTAACGGCCAAACAAATCTCGACGGGTGCCCCATGTTCGCATCAGCGTACGTGGGCCGAAAAAGACGGGCGAAGCCCTTCAAACGCTTCTAGGCCTTTAGTGAAAGCATTCGAAGAATTCCATATTCGGCCCAAGTACGCTGGTGCGAACATGGGGCACCCGTCGGGTTCGGTTTAGTCCTTGAGTTTCGATTCTTCCGTTCATCATTGGTACCCATGGCCGAGAGTAGACTACAAGCCAAGGGGTGCCGATCCCGATGACCCTCACGCCCGTTGCGCGCAAGCTCCGTTCTTATCACCGCCGCATTCGCCAATCGCGTCTGGTAGCCCGAGCCATCAAGTCGAAGCACCACCCGATCCTGGCTCACATCATTCCCATGCGGCGCTGCAATCTTTCCTGCGCCTATTGCAACGAGTACGACAAGGTCTCTGACCCCGTACCCACCGCCGAGATGCTGCGGCGGGTGGCAATGCTGGCCAAGCTCGGCACCGGCATCATCACCATCAGCGGCGGCGAACCCCTGCTCCACCCGGATCTCGACCAGATCATTCGCTCCATCCGCAGCCACGGCGCCACCGCCACCATCATCACCAACGGCTATCTGCTGACCCCGGCCCGCATTAAGCAACTGAACCGCGCCGGCCTCGAACATCTGCAGATCTCCATCGACAACGTCAACCCCGACGACATCTCCAAAAAAAGCCTGAAGGTGCTCGACCGCAAGCTTCAGTGGTTGAAGGAATTCGCGCTCTTCGACATCAACATCAACTCCGTGCTCGGTGGAGGCATGAGCCATCCTGAAGACGCGTTGGCCATCACCCGGCGGGCGCTGGAGCTGGGTTTCGAAACCTCCGTAGGCATCATCCACGACCACGACGGCCAGCTGGCGCCGTTAAACGAGAACGAACGCGCGATCTACGACCAGATTCTCAAAGAACGCAAACCGGCCCTGTTCACCTTCGCCTACGACAATCTCTTCCACAAGAATCTGGTACAGGGCCAGCCGAACGACTGGCAATGCCGCGCCGGCAGCCGCTATCTCTACGTGTGCGAGCAGGGTCTGGTGCACTACTGCTCGCAGCAACGCGGATACCCCGCCATTCCACTGGAAAAATACACCCAAGCCGACCTGGACCGCGAATACTCAACGGTGAAATCCTGCGCGCCCTTCTGCACCGTCTCCTGCGTCCATCGGGTCGCCATGCTCGACCTGATGCGCAACCAACCGCGGGAAGCATTAACGCGCTTTTTCCCGCCAACCACCCCCGGCGGCCCCGCCAACCTTCCTGCCGGCATCCAGGTCCTGACCAAGATTTTTCTTCCCCCTGCTGAGGGCAAACCGCAGAGTTCCACGCAAAAGCTGGTGGCGGGTGCGGCCATGAGAATTTTCGGGGTTAAATAAGCGTGGCGAGAAAGACAATCAAAGCCGTCGCAGCCCCCAGAATCACATCGAGCGAGTAATGATACCGGCCGATCACCGCGCCGAGCGAAATCCAAATCGCGATCACAAAAAAAACCAAGCCCAGGGGAGGGCTGAACGCGCAACAGCACCAGCGCCACGCCGAAAGCCGACGCCACATGCGCGCTGGGAAAGGAGATGGCGTGAATACTGCCATGCTTCAGAATCCAGCGATTAAAGACCCGCGCTTTGCCTGTCTGCGCGCGCGGCGGCGGCGCACCGGCCAGGTCACGAGGAGGGAAGGCGGGCACAAACGGCGTGAATGCGTAACAGAGGTAGGTCGAAACCAGGACTACCAGCCAGAACTCGGCCACATGGCCACGCCTGCCGGCCAGGTAGAGGGCCAGCAGACCGAGCGGCACCAGGGGATAGCAAAAGAGGTAGGCAACTTCCAGGGTCACGCCCAGCAGGCTGCGGGCAGTGCCGGAGGTGTTGGCCACCCGAGGCACCAGCCAGTGATCGAATGCCAGCAGCCGCTTCTCCAGGTGGTGGTTCGGAGCCTGGAAGAATTGGCCGGTCTGCCAGTAAGGCACCAGGAAAAGACCCACGGTAAGCCAGTCGCGCAATATGGAAACATCGCGCAAAGGAAGAAAAAGCGCCGTTGCCCTCGCCAGCGACACGGCTACCAGAGGGATGAGCGCCAGAAAAATAATGTTTAGCCGGCGGCGAAGCGGTAAGGGCCGGGGGAAAAAACCCTGAATCGATGCCGCCACCGCGAGGATGACGGAGAAGCCGATCTGGATCCACTCCGAAGTTCGCATCCGCCTGCTTTCTCTCTCGCGTTATTTTCCACCGGTATAAGTGACCCGCCAGATCGAGTTAGAGCCATCGTCGGAAACCAGGAGCGACCCGTCCTTCGCCACGACGAGGCCAACCGGGCGTCCCCAAACCTTCCCATCTGGGGTCACGAAGCCGGTAAGGAAATCCTCGTATTCTCCCGTCGCCTTGTTGCCTTTGATGGGCAGCGTGATTACTTCATAGCCGCCGCGAGGATCCCGGTTCCAGGATCCATGCTCCGCGGCGAAGGCCCAGCCGTGAAAGCTGGAGGGGAACTGAGAGCCCTCATAAAACAGCACCTCGAGCGAAGCCATGTGAGGATTGACCGGCACGTCGGGTGTGATGACCTTGGACTGCAGTTCCGGGTGCTTGCCCGCATGGCGTGGATCTTGATGGCCGCCCATGTAGTACCACGGCCACCCGTAGAAGCCACCCTCCTCGACGTGAGTGACGTAATCGGGGACCAGGTTGTTGCCCAAGCCGTCGCGCTCGTTCACCGAGCACCACAGTTCGCCGGTTTCAGGTTGAATCGTTTCGCCAACGCAATTGCGGATGCCGGAGGCGTAGACCTTCTCGAATTTACCCTCGGGAGTGAACTCGAGCACATCAGCGCGGTGGAACTCGGCCGGCGTGGTATCGGGATCGTCGACATTGGAATGCGATCCAACGGAAACCAGCATGTGTTTTCCATCGGGGGTGAAAACAATGTCTCGGGTGACGTGACCGCCGCCGCCAGGCAAGTCTGTCAAGGTTTGTGCCGGCCCGCGCGCCTTCATGTCCCCAACCTGATAAGGAAACCGAACGACGGAAGCGGTGTTTCCGGCATACACCCATTGCGGATTAGGGCCCGCCGGATAGAAATTAATGCCGAACACTCCCTTTAAATCAGTCGCGAACGTTTCCATCTGACCGGCCTTGCCGTCCGCGCCGACGCCGTGAAACACAACGATCTTTCCTGCTCTGCTTTCCGCCAGGAAGATGTCTCCATTGGGCGCCAACCGCATCAGGCGCGGATTGTCGAGACCGGTGGCAAATTGCTCCACCTTAAAGCCGGGCAGGGCCTTCGGCCACGCCCCATCGGGGCGAGGGGAGATAACGGCCGCATTGTTGGCCGAGGGCGTCGCGTACGGGTCGGGAAGGTCAGCGACTGTGACTTTGCGCCGGACGCCGGGCTGTTCCTTGGTGTAATCGGTAAAGGCTGACTGGCCAGTCAGGGTCTGCTGTGCCGCCGATGGGATAGCCGTCAACACAGAGAGCGCCAGTGCAGCGGAGAACAGAGCAATCGATTGCATGGGCAAAACCTCCAAGCACACCAGTTCTATCAGATTCGAGTGAACATTCGTCCCGCTTCACCGAATCTGTCCTGGGTAATGTAGATACGATGCTGAAGTCGCCGAGGAAGCCCTGGAAACAGCAAAATCTAACCCTGCGGCCGCATCTTTGCGATCCGCTCCGACCTTTCCGACAGCAACTCCTGCTCCCGTTTGTTTTGCGTCCTGCCAATGGCGCGCTGGATCTCTCCCTGAGCCTCGCTGAACCGACCCAGCTTCATCAGCAGATCTGCCCGGACGCTGAAGAGCAGGTGGTGCTCTCGCAGGGCGGATTCCCCCGCGATGGCGTCCACGGCCTCGAGCCCCGCCGCCGGGCCTCGCGCCATCCCGACCGCCACCGCCCGATTCAATGCCACGACGGGCGAGGGGCTGATCTGCAGCAGGGCATCGTAGAGCAGGACAATCCTCTCCCAGTCGGTCTCTTCCGCTGTGCGGGCACGCGCATGGCAGGCGACGATCGCCGCCTGGAGAGCGTAGTTGCCGGCGCCGCCGCCCAGCCGCCGCGCGCATGCGAGCGCGGCCATTCCGCGTTGAATCTGCCCGTAATCCCAAAGCGAGCGGTCCTGCTCCAGCAATAAAATTGCTTCGCCCCGCCGTCCCCTGCGCGCCGCAGTGCGCGACGCCTGCAGTTCCATCAACGCCACGAGACCAAGAATTTCGGATACTCCGGGAAGAAGCCCCACCAGCATGCGCCCGAGCCGCAGCGCCTCGTCACAGAGTGCGACCCGCATCCACTCGTCTCCAGACGTTGCCGTGTAGCCCTCGTTGAAGATGAGGTAAACAACGGAAAGCACGGACTCAACCCGGGCGCGCAGCTCCTCTTCCCGCGGAGTTTCAAAGGGAACATGGGCTTCAGAAAGAGTTCTCTTGGCGCGGAATATCCTCTGGCCCATGGTCTTCTCGGGCACCAGGAAGGCCCGGGCAATCTCAGCCGTGGTGAGGGCGCAGATCAGACGCAGCGTAAGCGCGACGCGTCCCTCTATGGTCAGGACCGGATGGCAGGCAGTGAAGATGAGGCGCAGGACGTCATCGTCGATGACCTGATCCGCAGCCTGATCGAAGGTGGTGGCGAGCTGCTGCTGTTGAAATTCAAGCTCCCGGGTAGTTTCTCCATGCTTTTGCTCGAGCATCCGGCCGCGGCGCAGATGGTCAATCGCGCGCCGCTTGGCCGCGGTCATCAGCCAGGCCCCAGGCTTTTCCGGAATGCCTTCCTCCGGCCACTGCTCAAGAGCAGCGACGAGCGCATCCTGGGCGAGTTCCTCGGCAATACCGATGTCGCGCGTGACCCGGGCAATCCCGGCGATGAGGCGTGTGGACTCGATCTTCCACACCGCCTCAATCGCCCGGTGGATGTCTCTCATGCCTTAGCCGTAAGATTCTCGAAGCCTTCCGCCGCTTTCTGCACGTCTTCAGGGAAATCGCCCATCTCGAAGATCTGGCGCACTTCGAGGATCTCGTTGTTGGCCATAGGCGCTCGTTTGGCCCATTCGATCGCTTCTTCGCGGGATCGCACCTGGATGATCCAGTAGCCTCCAATGACCTCCTTGGCCTCAGCGAAGGGTCCGTCCATCACCGAGGCTTTGCCATCGGCGAACGAAATGCGCGCCCCGGTCGAAGGGGGAAGCAGACCATCGAGCGCGAGCAGTACTCCCGCCTTCTGCAAGCTCTTGTTGTACTCCATCATTTTGGCCACTGCCTGCGCGCTGGGCGCCGCGTCCGGAGCTGCCGTTTCATACCCTTTGGGAATCACTATGATCATGAATCGCATTTGATTCTCATCCTCATCGTCGATTTTCAGCCAAATTCAGCTGTTCTAGTTACACGTCGACCGGGGTTTCCCGATTTCTACAATCTTTTGGATGCTTAGGTAGAATTCATTGCAAATCCAGAAGAAGAATCCGGCTGCACCGGTGCCGGAGTACGCCCACAGGGTTCAAAAGGAAAGCGAATTATATGTGGGGCAGCGTTAGAAGACTCGCGTGGCGGAAGGTGTTCGTCGCGTGCCTATTTTTATTCCTTCTACCCGCGTCTGGGGCACAGCCACCCTATCGCTTCTTTTCCTGGACTACCGACAACGGCCTTCCGCAAAACTCTATCCAGGCATTACTTCAGACACGGGAGGGGTATCTCTGGATGTCCACGTTGGACGGGATAGTACGCTTCGATGGGCTCCGCTTTAAAATTTTTAACCGGCAAAATACCCCCGCCCTCACCACCAACGGTTTCCAATTCTTCGCGCTGATGGAAGACCGCCAGGGCTGCCTCTGGGCCGGCACGTTGACCGGCGGCGCGATCCGCGTTTGCGACGGCAACTTTACTTCCTTCACAGTGAAGGATGGCCTGCCCAACAATGCGGTGGTCCGGATCGATGAGGATGAAGAAGGAACGGTTTGGATCTTCACCGATCCCGGTCTCGCAAAATGGCAGAACGGCCATTTGATCCGTGTGGCTCCGGAGCCTGGATCTCCCTTCAATCCTTACCTCACCACCTCCCATGAGAACATCGGCGTGGATGGCCACTTCTTTGGTCTGTGGCGCATGGATGCGCAGGGCTGGCAGCGTTTCGCTTACGGGCACTGGTCGCATTTCCCGCTGCCCGCCGTATTGAAGGACCCAGCGAAACTACGCATCTCAACGAGTGTCGAGGATTCGCAACATAGGCTTTGGTATAAGCTGCCCGAAACCCCTAGTGTGTACTACTGCGTGGATCGCGGCGTCCTGACCGAGTACCCGGATTTTCCTGCGGGTAGAAACTTTGTTACTTACAAAGACCGCCTGGGTAATCTGTGGACAACCGATGTAGCCGGACGCTCCGCTCTTTGGAAGGATGGATATTCCACCCCTCTCCTCGGTTTCTCCACGCCCTTCGTCTTCAGAGTGCTGGAAGACAGGGAAGGAACACTATGGATAGGTACGGCGAAAGAGGGACTGTTTCGCGCGGATCCGCAGGCGATCACCATCTATCAACATCCAAACGGCTCCCAATGGAACGTAGTCGAGCCCGTGCTGCAAGACCGGGCGGGCAGCATTTGGTTCGGCAGCCGGTTGGGCCTGTTTCGCTTTACCGATGGCAATTACGAGAATTTCTACCATGCCGGCAATGCGCCGGTGCGAATGGGTTGGAAGAACATCGTGTCCTCCATCTATGAGGATCGGGACGGAACCATCTGGACCGGCACCTGGAATGGACTTTCCAAACGCGAGGGTTCGCACCTCGTCTCCGATCCTGCAAGCGCAGGAATCGAAGGCCGCATCAACGCCATTCTTCGCGACGGGGCGGGGGATCTGTGGGTCGGCGGGGAAAAGGGCTTGTATCGGATTCACGACGGTCATTGCACGCAGCTTGGACGGGCCGACGGCTTCCCGAGCGATAGTCCGTACGTTCAGACCATTTTCGAAGACCACCAAGGCACCCTATGGATCGGAACCGCAAGCGGGCTTGCGCGCGCAGTTCGTGGAGGCTTCTCCATGCTGCCGGCCGCGGCGGGTTTGAGTATCACCGCCCTCCACGAAGATGCTGAGAATGTGCTCTGGATCGGAACGTACGATACCGGATTGGCGCGGCTGGATGGCGAAAGGTTCACCCGCTACACCGAGAAGGATGGACTCTTCAACAACGGAGTATTTCAGATACTGGAAGACGACATGGGCTCTTTGTGGCTGAGCTGTCACTTAGGCATCTACCGCATCAAGAAGCAGGAGCTGAACGATTTTGCAGCCGGCCGCCTTTCGCTTGTCACCTCCTCCCACTTTGGAAAGGCAGATGGTCTGCTGAGCGTCGAAAGCAGCAGTCAAGGCCAGCCCACGGGTTTCAAAGCACGCGATGGCAAACTCTGGTTTCCGACCACACAGGGGCTAGCCGTGGTCGATCCGAAAGAAATCAGGTTCAACCAGCAGCCGCCGCCAGTCACCATTGAAGAGCTAACCTTGGACGGACACGCGACCGGATTTCACGACGGCTTGAAGATCAAGCCGGGGCAGGAGAATCTGGAAATCCAATACACAGCCCTGAGCTTGGTCAAGTCGCAACAGAATCGTTTTCGCTACCGGCTGGAGGGTCTGGACCCCGACTGGATCAATGCCGGTCTGCGGCGTACGGCCTACTACTCGCGCATCCCTCCAGGCTCGTATACCTTCCGCGTGATCGCGGCTAACAGCGACGGAATTTGGAATCTGAATGGGGCGGCCCTGGCAGTGCAAGTTTTGCCACCGTTTTACAGCACGTGGTGGTTTCGCTTGTTGATCGCTTTCAGCATAGCCGGGTCGATTTACCTCATATGGCAGCGGCGGACCGCACATTGGGAACAGAGGCAGGCAGCTCAGCAAGCCTTCTCGCGGGAACTACTGGCCTCCCAGGAACGGGAGCGAAAGCGTATTGCCGGGGAACTACACGACAGCATCGGGCAACGGCTGATGGTGATCAAGAACCTGGCTCTGCTACGCTTGCAAAATCAGAATGGGAACCGGGTCGAACGGGAGCAAGTCGAAGAGATTTGCATGGAAGCCTCTTCCGCCATCGCGGAAGTACGAGAGATCTCGCATGATTTGCGGCCTTACCAGTTAGATCGCCTGGGTTTGACACAAGCTCTGCGGTCGATGGTCGAGCACGTCGGCAAAAGCTCGGCCACAACATTCAGAGCCACGATCGATGACATCGACGACTTGTTTACGCCCGAGTTTCAAATAGGTTTCTATCGCATCGTCCAGGAGTGTTTGAATAACATCCTTAAGCATGCGGAGGCCAGTGAAGCGGCCGTAATCGTCGAGCGCAGAGGTACGCGACTGCGACTGAGCGTGAGCGACAACGGTAAAGGTTTTACCGGCTCCTCCACTTACAGCGAGGGGCGCAAGAGCGGCTTCGGACTCATCAATATTTCCGAGCGAGTGCAATTATTCGCCGGCAAGGTAGACATAGAGTCAGCGCCCATGAAGGGGGCTACAATCAACATCAACATCGACACGAAGGGACGCGTAGATGTCCACTGAGATTCGCATTGCCATGGCCGACGATCACCCCTTGCTGCGCAAAGGGCTGCGCATGGTGCTGGAGGCCGATGCGAATATGAAAGTCGTGCTGGAGACAGGCGATGGAGAGGCCTTCCTCGCCCAGGTGGAGCAAAGCCGGCCGCATATCGCTTTGGTGGATGTCGATATGCCCAAACAAGACGGGTTCGCGGTAGCCAAGGAAATCCTCAAGAGGAAAATTCCTGTGGATGTAGCCTTTCTCACCATTCACGACGAGGAGGCGGTCTTCCACGCCGCCATGGATCTGGGAATCAAAGGCTATCTCCTCAAAGACGGCGCATCGATCGAAGTTATCGAAGCAATCCGCACCATCGCTGCGGGGAAATTCTACGTGAGCCCTCCGCTGGTTGCTTATCTTCTCCGTCGCCGGAACCGGTCGCAGGCTTTGCAGGAGAGCGAACCGGGACTCAAAGGCTTAACGGCCTCCGAGCGAAGGATCCTGCACATGATCGCGGAAAATAAATCCAGTAAAGAGATTGGCGCGGAACTGTTCATTCATTACCGTACGGTAGAGAACCACCGCGTTAACATCTGCCAGAAGCTTGGCTTGCGGGGCACCAATAGCCTGCTGCGATTCGCCCTTCAACATAAATCCGAGTTATAGCTCAGCCGCCGGGATACTCCCTTACCAAATAGTAACCGTGCGCTAGCACACAGATAAATTGTGTGTTCGCCGCTATGTTCTTCTGTTGTCCGGACGGCTACGTTGGTTGCCGTGAGTAGCCCCCCGACCAATGAAGGTTTTACTAGTCGAAGAAAACAAAGCTGTACGCGGCATCATCCGGCAGCTGGTAACGGCGCCAGGGACTTGGATACAAGAGTGCGCCGATACTGCTCAGGCACTCGCAGCCTATGCAGCCGGGCGTCCGGATTTCGTCATTATGGACACCGGCATGAAGGGTCTGGATGGATTTGACCTATCCAGGCGGATCAAAGCAATGGACCCGGAAGCGAGGATCGTTCTCGTGTCCGACTACGACGACGCTGCCATGCGTGAAAGCGCGCAGCTTGCGGGCGCATGTGGCTATGTGCTCAAAGACAACCTTCTCGAGCTGAAAAGCTTGCTGAAACTTACTAAAGGAGACGAGAAATGAGCTTACGCATTAACGACGAGGCGCCAGATTTTTCCGCCGAGACCACTCAGGGCACGATGCACTTCCACGAATGGATCGGCAACGGTTGGGCCATATTGTTTTCCCATCCGAAGGACTTTACTCCTGTTTGCACCACCGAGCTCGGATACATGGCCGGCCTGCAACCGGAATTCGCGAAGCGGAACTGCAAAGTCATCGGGCTCAGTGTGGACCCGGTGAGTAGCCATGGAAAATGGGCAGCGGACATAGAGGAGACGCAAGGCCACCGCGTGAATTACCCCATGATCGGTGACCCGGAACTTAAGGTCGCAAAACTCTACGACATGCTGCCTGCGGATGCGGGAAGCAGCTCCGAAGGCCGGACAGCCGCCACCAATGCTACCGTCCGCACCGTCTTCGTGGTTGGCCCCGACAAGAAAATCAAGCTCATGCTGGTCTACCCGATGAGCACGGGACGCAACTTCGACGAGGTCCTGCGGGTGCTCGACTCGATGCAACTCACGGCTGCACACAAGGTGGCCACACCCGTGAACTGGAAGCATGGCGAAGATGTGATCATCGTGCCCGCCGTATCCGATGAGGAAGCCAAACAGAAATACCCCAACGGTTGGAAGGCGCCAAAACCGTACCTTCGCATTGTTGCCCAACCGAGCTGAGGGGGCAGGGTTAGAACTCGCAAAACCGCAGACTCCAATCACAACTCATTCATCCTTCACCCCGCAGGGAGATTTCAAAAATGCACGCATTGGCTTTCCTCCATTCGCAAAGCATGAAGGCGCTTCGGCTGTCGAGCTTTGTACTGCTTTTCCTGCTGCTTGGTTCACTCGTTGCGGGAGCTCAACCGTCGTCTTCCATTGGCAACCGGAAGCACATCGCGCTTCCGGAACTCAGTGACGGGACGGGGTGGAAGCAGCCACAGTACTACTCCACCATCCAGGCCGTCGACGTGGACGGCGATGGGCAAAGTGAAGTGCTGGCGCGATGGATCGACGGGCTTAGTATTTACCGGTTTGTGAACGGAGCGCTCTTGAGACACTCGCGCATTCCGGCACTGAGCGACAATGCGGGTTTTTATCAACCGTCGTGGTACTCCACCATCCATGCCGCGGTGCTCGATCCCAGGCGCAGGCAGGCCGACGTGATCGCACGCGAACAGGATGGCGTCCACGTATTCCGCTACTACGGCGTTCCCCGCGGCTGGAGAGAAGTGGGAGCGCGCGCCTCTCTCCGGCCCTTCGCCGATACAGATGGAGGCGGCACCGACTGGACGCAGGCCAAGTACTACTCCACCATTCAGCTCATGGACTTGACTGGCGATGGAGCCGCGGAGCTGGTGGGACGGGGGCGCAGCGGCATGCAGGCCTGGCAATGGAACCCAGAGACGGAAAGCTGGACCCAGTTAGCGGCCTCCGGCGAGCTGGCCGATGACCAGGGATTCGACCAGGAGGCTTATTACTATTCGGCCCAACTCGTCGATTTGGACCACGATGGGATCGCGGAGCTCGTCGCACGAACATCAGATGGGGTTCAAACCTATAAATGGGCCAACAATGGATGGGTGATGATCAACGGCAGCGGCCCCTTCCCGGACGAGGCCGGCCTGCTCACCGGCAAGCGTTACAAATCTGTGCGAGCCTCCTTGGATGCTACAGGCCAAGCTTGGCTCTACGGCCTTATCTCCGGAAATGGCGGCGACACCTCCGGCGCCATTCAGGTTCATTACTGGCAACAGGATCACTGGCAACTCGCAAAGACGATTCCTTTGCCAGGGACTGGATGGGATCGTGAAAGCCAGACCGCTACATTGCGCGCAGCTGACATCCAGGGCGACGCTACTCCCGAGTTTATGGTGCGCGGCCGCGGCGGCTTGCAGGCCTATACGGTGGCCGGAAATCCGCTCCCCATCCAGGCCCAGTCGTTCACCGACGCCCAGGGCTGGAATCTGCTCGAGCAGTCCGGCACTTTGCGAACCGGCACGGCATTGCTTGCCGCGAATGGCGCAAGCCAGCTTCGTAGTGTAGTGGTCGGCCGCGGAAGCAATGGACTGGAAGCGTATCAATTCACCGGCCAATGGACCGACGCAGCGCAGGGAAATTTCCCCCAGTACTGCACGAATTTCACAACCGACAACAGTCTGCAATGTGCGGCATATAAGGCGATCAGCAACAAAGCTGTCGACGGCGCAGTCGATATTCGATCCCTGTATACCGAAGCCAGATACAGTAGTAGCTTCTGGGAGGGTGCAGGGAATGGTGTAATTAGTATGACCAATCCAAACAATGACCCGGGCTGGGCGGCTTTGCAGACTGAGATGGTGCAGGAACTCAAAGACGTGTCTACCGTTCGAGCCTGGTTTGTTAACAACTATGCGGTTATGAATGACAACTACAACGCTTCCGCGAACTTATTAAATGAAGCAACCAGCAATGTAAGTCTGTCGACCTCAACCAGTGTAGTCTCCAAGTGGGTGGAGTTTGCGGCAGATATCGTATCCGGGATTGCGGACTTTTTCCCCGAAGGCGGCCCTTCCACGCAACTGGTTATTACGATTCTCGAAAACACATACAACGATGCCGCAGGGTCCAGTGGAGACATAACCGAAGAGATATCGCAGATTTCAACCGCACTGACCAACCAAAAAACCAATCTGACAATCACAAACGCAACTCAGCAGACAGCTTATCTGACCGATTATGGAAAACTGCAACAGATCGGCTCAGACGCGGCCACTGGAGGTTATGACTGGGCAAATGCCAGTGTAGACGCCATCGCGAATGCGAAGGTTGGCGGGCAGCACGGAATGCTGATCAATTTTTATCGCCTGTTGCTTCCGGCAAAATGGCAAGTCTATTGGTGCAATGACAACAACATGGGGCTTGGTGCTTCCTGTAGTTCCGACTACACCGAAACGAAGTATAACTGCCAGTACGGAACGCTCCCTGGTCTGAGCTTCTATTCGTCGAACGCTTACATTTACGCCGGATCCTCCGACGTCAATTGGAGCCTGCTCGATAAGATTACGGGGCCAGTGGATCCCGGGACCGGCAATCTTGATGTGATCTGGTACATGATGCTGTTGGGTGGGGACCTTGGTTGGGATCTACCCCAATTTGGACAAACCGCGAATTCTGATGGGTATCTGAATACGCCGGATCCGCAGCTTGCCTACGCCCAAATCGAACATGGCTACAACGACCAAAATACTAACTGCAACGGGAACGGATCTACGAATGGGATCATAGGATCGACTCAAACCCTGTCTCAGCGCCTCTCGATAGCGCAGCAAAATTCAGCGCGCGTCTCGGCGGGTGAGGCGCCGGAAATATTGGGAGAAATTCAGGCTCTCAACCAGGAAGCAAAAGCCCTCTCTCCGGATGCCGATGTGGAACTCGACCTTACCTCCCCTTTGGGTGCAGCGGTGAAGTTGGTGGAGCCGGCGAACGTCCCCCATCAGGTTTCTGTGTCTGCGACCACGCCGACACACCTCATGGAGCTATTTATTCGGCGCGCGCAGCTTCTTACCCCCAAGCTGGGCAAGCGACCCGCTCAGCAGCTTACAACCCATGCGTACTGCCTCATAGAAAAATTGGAGGGTCAAGGCCAACCGGGCGAAAGCTGCCGCAGATGAATGCTGCTAGACTGTGTTCTTCCCCCTTAACTGACTTGGAGAAGAATCCATGAAAAACGTTTCTCGCGCCGTGGCAGTTGGCCTGGTAGGACTCAGCATTGCGGGCGTGCAAGCCGCCAGGGGCCAGGCGACCCCTAACACCGATCCAGACCAACTGCGGGCCATTATTGAGGCGCAGGCGGAAAAGGATGCGACCAAGGGGGTTGAGTTTGGCCTGTGGGTGGGCGACCGCGAGGTGCTGACGACCGCCTTGGGCAACTCGATGACCACCGTGCCGGCCACCACGAATATGCATTTTCACATAGGGGGTACTGCGGAGACCTTCATGTCCACCTTGCTGTTGATGCTGGCGGAGCAAGGCCGCATCGACTTGAACGAAAAGATCTCGCGCTGGTTTCCCAAGCTCCTCGGAGCAGACCAGGTGACACCGCGTATGTTGGTGGGCAACACAGCCGGCTATATCGACTACGTGACCGTGGAAGACTTTGCGAAGCTCCAAGAGGCCGAACCGTTTCGTACCTTCACCGATGAAGAGTTGATCCACTACTCGGTACGCGATAACATGATGAATTTCGCGCCCGGGACCAGCCAGCAATACTCCCATACCGACAACGTGATCCTGGGCCAGGTGATTGAGCGCGCCACGCACGAGTCCATCAATGATCTTTACGAGGAGAACATCTTTAAGCCGCTGGGCATGAAGGACACGAAGTTTCCGCTCAATCAGGAAATCCAGGAGCCGGTGCTGCACGCATTTACCAAGGAACGCGGCGTTTACGAGGATTGCACTTACTGGAACCCGTCGTGGGGCTCGACGCCGGGATTGCCCACATCCGATCTACACGACGTAGGCAAATGGGGGCCGATCTTTGGCACCGGCCGGTTGATTTCGCCGGCCCACTTCCAGGAGCAAATTGCTCCGACCTCGGTGGGCAAGGGCAGGAACCGGCCTGATCTCTATTTCGCCTATGGATTCGTCTACTCCAACGGATGGCTTTTGCAAAACCCCAGCATTAATGGCTACAGCGGCGCCTTCGGCTACAACCTGGCGACCGGCGTGACCATTGTGGTGGCCGCCACCAAGAGCGAGGCATCGACCACCGACTCATCCGCCTTCAACATTTTCCGTCAGGTCGTCAGCTACGTCACCCCAAACTCACCGATTAATTTCTAAGGGATTAGAGATAAGTAGTGCTTCGGGTCGTAAGTCGACCTGTTATGCTCCAATTCATCTCTCGTGAGCACAACAATGACACCAATCCGTTGGTTGCTGGGTGCTATCGGGCTCGTCGTTCTGGTAGTCATCCCGAGGGGCGAATTGGCCGCGCAAAGCACCTCAGCGCCCACCATGACGCTCCTCGTCGATGAGACACAGGCATATCGACGGATTGCCTTTGTGCATGAAGAAATTCGAGTGCAACCAGGAACGCTGGCACTCGCGTTTCCCCGCTGGATTCCTGGTGAACACGGACCCACTGGCCCAATTGAAAACTTTGCCGCCCTTCGGGTTCATTCAGGAGACGTAACCTTGCCCTGGACCCGTGACCCCGGCGACATAAACACGATCAGAATTGAAGTGCCGCCCAACACGCATACCGTCACGGTCGATTTCGACACGTTGCTCGAGAACACGATCTCCAACCATCAACTTCTGCTTGCCTGGAACACAACCATTCTTTACCCGCGAGGCATCGATAAGCGCGACTTGATGATTGAGCCCTCCGTCCTGCTTCCGGCCCACTGGAAACAAGGCAGCTCGTTGTCGGTCACCCGCCAAGCTGGGGACCGGGTGACTTTTGCGGCCACGTCGCTCGAACGCTTAATTGACTCCCCGGTGCTGGCGGGCGAGTTCTTTCGATCGGTACCACTGGCATCGAAATGGCCGGCTGAGCTCGATTTCACAGGAGATAGCCAGTCCGCCATCGATAAGGCGGACGACGCCCATGCCTTTGCCATCTTCGCCAAGCTGATCGATCAGGACCAAGCCATGTTCGGCTTTCGCCACTGGCAAACCATGCACCTGCTCGTCTCGCAGAGCGATGCGCGTCCCTACGACGGGTTGGAGCATGAGGATTCCCCATACGACGCAATCGGGGACGCCGGTCTTTCGAAGAAAGACGAACTGGCGAGGTTTGGCTTTCCGCTCCTCGCACACGAGCAATCGCACTCCTGGGACGGCAAGTACCGCCGTCCGGCAGACCTGTATTCAAAGCCGGATTATCAAGGCCCCGAAGGCACTACGCTGCTGTGGGTCTATGAGGGTTTGAACGAGTATATCGGGATGCTGCTCTCCACGCGGTCAGGCTTCAACGATGCTGCCCACGCGCGCGATTACCTTGGGTTCACGGCGTCTTACTACGCTCATGAGCCGGGCCGCACCACGACTCCGCTGGTGGATACGGCGACCCAGGACTGGGTGCTGCGCACGACTGCCTCGGGGTGGTCTTCTTTGCGTCGCAGCCAGGATTACTATGACGAGGGCGCGCTGATCTGGCTAAGGGCCGACACATTGATTCGGGAACAGTCTCACGGCAAGGTCACCCTCGACGACTTTCTGCGCAGCTTCTTTGGTCAGCGGGATACCGCGCCGATCGTCGTTCCGTACACCCGTGCCGAGGTGGAAGCGGCGCTCTCCGCGGTATGTCCTTATGACTGGCACGGATTCTTCGAGAAGTACGTCTACCAGGTGAACGGTCTGCCCCCAACGGATGGTCTGGAAGCATCGGGTTGGCGCCTGACTTATAACGCAACGCCGAACGACAAGCTATTCTCTGCCGATCTGCCGGGTGTCCCATCGTATTTTGCATGGGAGTCGATTGGATTGATCCTGCAAAAGGACGGAACGATCGCGGACGTTCTGCCCGGGTCACCGGCGTACGATACAGGGTTGGGACCGAACATGACTGTTATGGCGGTCGATGGGAATACCTTCACTCCAGACCTCTTGGACGAATCGATCGCGCATCCGAAAAATGGCAAGATATCGTTGCTGGTTCGCAATTTCACTACGGTAGAGACTCACGAACTGCAATACGCTGGAGGGATACGACACCCTCACCTGGAGCGAATCCCCGGAACCCACGATTACCTGACTGAGATCCTGACGCCCCGCTAATCTCCGGGGTGAAGAAGGGTGGCCCATATCTCGCTTTCAAGATGTGGGAGGGACTTTCACTCACTGCTCGTATAGTCCCGGAGGGACAGGCTGAAGTTAGCCCAGCACGCAGTGCTGGGTACAGTTGTCTGCGTGAGAACCGGATCTCCAGGACTAAACAGAACCTGATGGGTGCCCCATGTTCGCGCCAGCGTACGTGGGCCGATTATGAATTCTTCGAATGCTTTCACTCAACGAGTAACAACAATGGAAGGGCTTCCCCCGGATTTCCTGTTGGATTTGTGGCGTTGATACAGTGCATGCGCCTTTCTTCACGGAAAGGCGCACACGCGGCTCTGTCCAGTGCTGCGTGTCAGGAAATCCGGATCGCCCGTCTTTTTCGGCCCACGTACGCTGGCGCGAACAAGGGGCACCCATCAGGTTCTGTATGGTCCTGGAGATCCTGTTCTCCCGCAGACGCTTTAGCTTCTGGGGTACGTTTTTCCATGAGTCCCTGCAGGGGCCCGACTCTAAAAAAACCGTATACCTCAGCGGCTATTGCATGCGGTCTTATCAATCCCGCCCGCCGCGCGCTTGTTATTCCGATGGAAATGAAGAAAACCGACTTGCGAGGTCGCCTGTGCATCAGATCAGTGACTTTTAAATCGCGTCTACCGGGAGATCGACCTATGAAGACTCTGGATTCCATGCTGGAGCGCAACAAAGACTTTGCTGAACAGCAGTCCCTTGCGGGCACTCTGATGCCGTCCCTGCCGGATGCGACGCCCCATCTAAAAGCTACGATCATTGGCTGCGCCGACATGCGTGTCGATCCAGCGCACCTGTTGGGAATCGAATTGGGCGAGGCCCTCGTCTTGCGCAACATAGGTGGCCGCGTCACGCCGGTTTTGTTGGAGGAACTGGCTTTGCTCGGGCGAATCGGCCGGGTTATTGGGAAAGCTCCTGGAGGAGGCGAAGAGTTTCACCTCATCGTCCTTCACCACACGGACTGCGGAATTACTCGTCTCGTCGGTGACCCTCAGATGCTGGCGCATTATTTCCAGATCGACGAAAGTGAAGTGGCCGCAAAATCAGTTCCCGACGCGTATGCTTCCGTCGAGGTCGACGTTGCCGCGCTGCGGGCAATTCCTGCTTTGCCGGCCCAATGGATAATCTCCGGCCTCGTCTACGATGTAGCCACCGGGCTGGTCAAAGTTGTTGTGCCGCCAGCGCCGATTCGCGAATGACTGCCGAAAAGCCGGCTGGTCAGAGGCTACACTAGCAGTGTGGCTAACCCCGCCTCTGCTCCGACTCGGCTCCCACCGGGAAAACCCGAGGACGAGCCAAATACGCGGCAGGCCCCGTCCGACTCTATTCCGGCTTTCGCCGCGCCCAGCTTCTATATCACTGGCCGCCAGCCGTTCCGCCCCGAAGTCATCCTGCTTGCTATCGTGATCGCCGCTGGTGCGCTCTCCTCCGTCGTCTATGCCCTGAGTCGCTCGGGACATGTACATTTCACCTCTTCCACAGACCGTTCCACCTCACCTCGGGACCAGAAAGACGATGACAATCCAAACCAGGTCGACACCATCGTGGTCGGCGATCCCGGCGACGCTCCTCGACCCGCCCGCCCTGGAGACCACGTCAGCCCCGTTCACCCCACCATTCTGGTTCACCTCCCTCGCTGGGGCGAGCAGGTGGGCTTCATCCCGAACACACTCGCGGGCCATCTTCTCTACGACTGGCTTGCCGCGTTCAATCATGGAAGCTACCCCGCCCTGGCAAATGCTCTGCCCACGATTGCGTCGGCCTCTGCGACTGGAGCACAGATAGAACTCCGGCGCCAGACTGGTGGCTTCAGCCTGCTCTCTGCCAAAGAGGTCATGCCCGGCGTCCTCGTCTTCCGGCTCCGCGACCAGACCCCCACGGGAACGGAAGTTCTCGGCACCCTCCAGGTGCGTCCGAATTCCAAGCCCGCGACCATCGAAAGCTTCAGCCTTCGCGCCGTTCCCTCACCTCGTCCAGACCCCACCAAGGAACAAGCGAAGTAAAGTCGAGAGCAAGCACTCGTCCCGCTACTTGCGGACCCGTTACAACGCATTCAACGGGCCATGTTAAAAAGGGAACAAGCCCTTAAGTTTCCTGGGCAAAGCAGCCCGAACGTGAATCAAGATTCTCCGTAAACCGAGATGAAGACGGCGTGTGCAAAGAGCCTAAAATCAGGTTTTGGTGCGGGTGGTGCTGGTTGCAATGACAACCTCTGCCTCCGTGACCGCGATCATGGGCGTTAGTACTCACTACGGCATGCTCATCGCTTCTCGATGCGTTGACCGCGAATCCCGAAATTTGGAGCAAGACCGTGCTCTTCATTACCTTCGACGAGAACGATGGATTTTTCGACCATATGCCTCCCCCGTCGCCTCCACCCTATCGTGCCGCCGGACCGTCTTTTGCGGGTGTTGAAGGGAGAACATCAGGTATCCACCTCACCCGCGATCTCGGTCACTTGTCGTGCGAAGACCTCCACCCTTCTCGTTTCCATCTCAAATCATGGCCATGCGCCATCTCAGCTAACCTTTGAAAAGCAAGCCTACGGAACTCAGCATCTCGCGTTTGAGCTCGCTCCAAATGAACAAAAGACGGTACAGGTTGACTTGTCACAACACGGCAATTGGTATGACTTCAAGGTGGCTCAAACCCAAGGCGCCTTCGAGCACCGCTTTGGCGGAAGGATGGAGAACGGCCACCATAGCATCAGCGATATTATCGTTTCCTGATGCCAACTAAAGTTATTGTCACCACCGACCCCGGACAGGACGAGGCGGCAGCCATCATGATGATGCTGGCCGCCCCGGAATCGTTCGACATCCTAGGACTCGTATCCACCGCCGGCAACATCGGGCTCGAGCATACCGTCGTCAATGCGCTGAAAATCCTGGAGCTCGCCGGGCGGGCAGACATCCCTGTCTTCGCCGGGTGCCCGCGTCCCATTCGGCGGCCCCTGGTGATTGCTGACCATGTCCACGGACCTACTGGCCTCGACGGACACTCTCTCCCGCCGCCTAAGGCCAAGCCCCGCAAGCAGCACGGTGTGGAGTTCATTGTGGAGACGCTCCGCTCCGCGCAGCCCGGTGAAGTGCACATCGCATCGCTTTCGCCGATGACCAATCTTGCTCTGGCACTGGTGGAGGCGCCTGACATTGCAGCCCGCATCGGCAGCATCGTGATGATGGCCGGCGCTTATTTCGAGTGTGGAAACATCACGCCCACGGCGGAGTTCAACGTGTATGTCGATCCCGAAGCCGCGGACATCGTGTTGAACTGTGGTGCGCCGATCACCATGCTGCCACTCGACGTAACCCACAAAATGCTCAGTACGCGGGCGCGGCTGGACCGCATGCGCGCCGTGGGAACCCGGTGCGCGATCGCTATCGCCGACATGCTGACCTTCTCGGAAGCCTTTGATTTAAAGAAATACGGCTGGGAAGGCGCGCCCTTGCATGGCCCCTGTGTGCCCGCCTACATGCTACGGCCAGACATCTTTTCCGGAAGAAACATCAATGTGAGCGTGCAATGCGCCGACGGCCTGACCAGCGGCGCCTCGGTCGCCGACTGGTGGCAAATCACCGATCGCCCCCGCAACGTGACCTACATACGCGACGGAAATCCCGAAGCCTACTACGGCCTCATCTGCGACCTATACGCCCGTCTCCCGTGATGGAAGTGGACGCCGAAAACAGTCCGCGCGAAACCCGAGCCAAAGGACTACACAGAACTCGATGGGTGCCCCATGTTCGCACCAGCGTACGTGGGCCGAGAAAGACGGGCGAAGCCCCTCCAATGCTTCTAGGCCTTGAGTGAAAGCATTCGAAGAATTCATAATCGGCCCACGTACGCTGGTGCGAACATGGGGCACCCGTCGAGTTCTGTGTAGTCCTTCGGTTTGGGTTGTCGCGCGGACTCTTCAGCCGGTTCGTTCAGCTCATCTGGTGATGAGTCGGCTTTCACTCCCCGGGAGAGGAGGCTTGCAGTTCGTAGTCTTCCCGGCCCTGGCCGGCTACAGGCAGCAGGCGCATCGTGAGCAAATAACCGGCCCCCGTGATCAAGGGCACGATCACCGCGGGCAGAGCAGCCACCGGCAGCAGGTAATAAACCCCTCCGCCCACGAAGCACCACACAATCGCAGTTACGTTTACCCCATGCCAGTAGTGGTATATGCCCTTGAGGTCAAACAGCGCCGGGACATCAATCCGCATCCGGGCGATAAACAGGTAGTGAGACAGCAACACCCCCGCCAGCGGAGCAAACAAATTACCCAGCGCGGTAGTCAGCGGAATCAGCCGGTCGAGCAGCACCGGGAAGGCGGAAAGAACAGTGCTGACAATCCCGACAAAAAGCGTGTTCCAAAATCGCCCCGGGCCCTCAAACAAGTTGGAAAGCGAAAGCCCGCCGGTGTAAAGATTCATGACGTTGATCGTGATTTCGTCCAAAGCAATGACGACCAGCAGCACCAGCAGCGTGAGCCACTTCGGGTCCACGGCGGCTGCGAGCGAGAAAGGATTCGGCTCCCTTCCCAGCGAAGCCGCCGCCCCATAGGCTCCGAGCGAAACCGAGAACGCAGTGGCCACCACTCCGGCCAGCATGGTCCCCCACCACATGTCGACGCGGCTGCGGGTGTAGCGGCAGAAATCAGCTGCGTCGGTAATCATGGTGAGCCACGCGCCAGTCAGGCTGTTTAGCCAGACCGCGGCCAAAAAGTAACCCCCGCCCAGATAACTATGAAGGTGCGCATGAAAATGAAGCGCGGCCGAAGGTCGGTAACTCGCAGTCGGGGTATGAACCAGAACCCAAAATAAATAAATAATGCCGGCCACTTTCACCGGCAGGCCAAAACGCGAAATCAGCTTCAACCAGTTATAGCCAATCAACGCAAAGAAGACCTGCAGGCCGGCGAGAATCATCCCCATACGCACAACGGAGTAACTGCGACCCGTCCACTGATGAGCGATGGCCACAATCACCGTCGCGCCAACAATCGTCTGCATGGCGAACCAATATGCCGACGCAATGGTGCGCATGACCGAGGGCAGCCACTTGGCTCCGCGGATGCCGAACACCATCCGGCACGCAACCTGGCCGGTGATGCCGTAGTCCACTCCAACCGTGGCCATGACGATGTACGCAGCAAAGGCGCATACGACGCCCAGCGTGGCGCTCACCATCGTCGTCCAGAACGACAGACCGGAAGCGACCGCCAAACCGCCAATCAAAATGGTGGAGGGATTCACCAAAAAATTGCTGACCAGCAAAAACAGATCCGGCCAGCGCACCGTTTTTAGCTCATCCGGAATGGGCTCGATGGCGTAGCCCTCGATGGCGCTGGAGCGGGGATGATCGGTGAAGGTCTCGGCAGCTTTCGTCATCTATCTCGGTTCACCGTTGAAGATAAGGTTCGCATGCCCGCCTTCCTGCCAGGTATAGATCTCCCACAGGTTGTCCTCCGGGTCCGTAAAGTAGCAGGCAAACGCGTTCCACGGATACGCTTGCGGCGCCGCTAAAAACGGCACTCCCCGGGCAGCGAGCTCCTGGTGCAGAGTATGCACTCGTTCGAAGTCCGCCACCTGGATCGCCGCCATGGTGCGCCAGCCGCCGCGCGAAATGATACCGGCAGGCAGTCGCAAGTGGGACTGCATGTGATCCACCTGCCACAGCGCTACCGTGACGCCTGCCGTGAAGAAATCTGCGAACCCCGGAGCTACTCGGCGCAGCTTGAAACCTACCTGATCGCGGTAGAACACAATGGCGCGATCCAGGTCTTGAACCAGAAAACAGAAATCGCTGACCGCCTCATCCATGAGTCGGCATGGCCGTGCTGACCCCCGCGCGAATGCCGGTGGGCCAACGGCCGGTGACCGTCTTGACACGGGTATAGAAGCGAACCCCCTCCATCCCATGCACGTTGTGGTCGCCGAACAGCGAACGCTTCCAGCCGCCGAAGCTGTGAAACGCCATCGGTACAGGAATCGGCACGTTGATGCCCACCATCCCCACCTTCACCTGGTTGGCGAAGGCGCGTGCCGTGTCTCCGTCTCGGGTGAAGATGGCGGTGCCGTTGCCGAACTCATGATCGTTCACCAGGTCAAGAGCCTCCTGGAATCGCGACACGCGGAGCAGGGACAGCACCGGCCCAAAAATCTCCTCGCGATAGATACGCATGGTCGAGGTGACATTGTCGAACAGGCAGGGAGCCACGAAGAACCCGTTCCCCTTGGGGAGCGTCTCCTTGGTGCGCTCATCGACGAACAACGCTGCGCCTTCCTTGACGCCCAGCTCGATATATCCCTCCACCTTGTCGCGGTGTACTCCGGTAACCAGCGGGCCCATCTCGGCGCCGGGTGTCGTACCGTCGGCCACCTTGAGATTCCCGATGCGCTCCTTCATGCGCGCCAGCAAAGCATCGCCGGTGCCTTCGCCCACCACAATGGCCACCGAGATGGCCATGCAGCGTTCGCCCGCGGAACCGAAGGCAGCGCCGGTGAGTGCGTCGGCGGCCTGGTCCATGTCGGCATCCGGCATCACGATCATGTGGTTCTTCGCCCCGCCCAGGGCCTGCACGCGCTTGCCGCTGCTGGTGCCGCGGCGGTAAACATACTCGGCTATCGGAGTGGAGCCGACAAAACTGACCGCTTGAATGCCGGGATGGTCCAGGATGGCATCGACCACCCGCTTATCGCCGTGCACCACGTTGAACACGCCATCGGGCAGACCAGCTTCCTTGAGCAGTTGCGCCATCACCAGGGAGGCGGACGGATCGCGCTCACTGGGCTTGAGGATAAAGCAGTTACCGGCGGCGAGAGCGATGGGGAGCATCCACAGAGGAACCATGGCCGGGAAGTTGAACGGGGTGATGCCTGCCACCACACCCAGCGGTTGGCGGAAGGACCAGCTATCGATGCCGGTGCCGACTTGTTCGGTGAACTCGCCTTTCAACAGATGAGGAATGCCGGTCGCGAACTCCACGACTTCCAGGCCGCGCATAACCTCGCCCTTGGCGTCGTCCAAGACCTTTCCGTGCTCCGAGGTGATGACGGCGGCGAGCTTCTCGCTATTCTTCTCGAGCGAGTCGCGAAAGCGAAACAGCACCCGCGCGCGGCGCAAGGGGGGCATGTTCGACCACTCCGGGAACGCGGCCGTTGCCGCCGCTACCGCCTGCTCCAGTTCCGCCGTGCCATCCAGGGGCACCCGGCGCTTCACCTCGCCGGTGGCGGGGTTGAAGACATCAGCGAATATGCTCGACTGACTTTCCACTGGCTTGCCGCCAATCCAATGGGGAACGGTTTCCAGTGTCTGGGTAGTTTCGGATTTGGGTTCGGCGGTAGCAGTCGTGGCCATGGTTTTCCTCTAGAGTTGATGATAACTCCATAAATTGATCGGGCAGGGCATGAGTTCCGGGAATTCCAGAAGGCTTTTAATCGACACGGACACCGCTTCGGACGATGCGGTCGCGCTCATCATGGCGCTTCGTTCGCCAAACGTCAGCGTCCTGGCGATTACCGTGGTTGCCGGTAATGTCTCCGTCGACCAGGGTACACAAAACGCACTTTTCACCGTGGAACTCTGCGGGTCCGAAGTCCCGGTTTACACCGGCGCAGCGAAGCCTTTGGTAAGGCCACTCGAGGATGCGTCCTGGTTCCATGGGCGGGACGGACTTGGCGACCAGGGCTATAGTCCGGCGAGCCGCACCGCGGAAGACGAACCCGCAGTAGAAACCATGGTTCGCGTCATCGCAGCCAATCCCGGCATTGAGATCATAACCCTGGGACCCCTCACCAATCTCGCGTTAGCCCTTCGACGGGATCCTGGGCTGGCGGCGAACGTAAGCCGCTGCGTGGTGATGGGCGGCGCGCCCTGCTGTGAGGGTAACGTGACCCCAGCCGCGGAATACAATTTCTGGGTGGACCCGGAAGCAGCGCGGGAAGTCCTGCGTTCGCGGCTCCCCATCGAGCTGGTAGGCTGGCAGCTTTCCCGTGGCTCGGCGGTCGTGAACGGACGCGAAATCGAAGAGATCCTGGCTTTGCGGACAAAGTTCGGGGAATTCGCCATCCGGTCGAACGAAATCGCTGCCAAGGCCTATCACGTCCAAACCGGGGAAGAAGGTGTCGACCTTCCCGATCCCACCGCGATGGCCATTTTGCTGGACCCGGCCTTATCCCTCGTCGCCTCCGACCAGCACATGGATGTACAGGTGGACAGCGGAATCACCCGCGGCATGAGTGTCGTCGACCGGCTAGGGGTAACGGGGGATGCCAGAAATCGCGACGTCTGGCGCGATACCCGCAAGCACACAGTCGTTTGGGAGATGGATGTCCCAGGCTGGAAGCAGGCCTTGTTCCGGGCGCTGCGATGAGATGAGATGGATGTAATCTTCGACACCGACCCTTCGCCGGACGACGCAGTGGCTTTCCTGGCTGCCATCGCCTCCCCGGAAGCCCTGCGCGTGCTCGCCATCACCACCGTGGCCGGGAACGTTCCCGTAGAACTCACCTCAAGGAACGCGCTCAGGGCACTGGAGTTGGCCAACCGGACCGGCGTCCCCGTTTACGCTGGGGCCTCCGCCCCGCTGGCCCGTCCGCTCGTCACGGCCGAGCACGTGCACGGTCGTACTGGGTTCGATGGCTACAACCTGCCCGAACCAAAAACCCCGCTGCACCCCGGTTTTGCTCCTGACGTCATCGTTGACTTGGTAATGTCTCGGCCAGCGGGCACAGTGACGCTCTGCTGTCTGGCACCCCTTACCAACGTTGCCTTGGCGCTGGCGCAGGAACCCCGCCTGGCCAGTCATCTGGCCGACATTGTGCTGATGGGTGGTTCCATGTCTGAAGCGGGCAACATCACCCCAGCGGCTGAGTTCAACTTCTACGTCGACCCCGAAGCCGCCGCCCAAGTGTTCGCGAGCGGGGCGGCCATCACGATGATTCCCTTGGACTGCACCCACCAGGCGCTCATCACAGACGCCCGCCTGGAAACCCTACGTGCCGCAGGAACCCCGGTGGGTATCGCCTTCTACCATCTTCTGGAGTGGAATAAACGCTTCGACCGCGCCAAATATGGATGGGCCGGCGGCCCCCTCCATGATGCGACGGTAACTGCCTGGCTTCTGTCACCGGGACTGTTCGCTGGCCGCCGTGTTCGGGTAGATATCGAATGCGCCAGCCCGTTAACCCTGGGCGCGAGCGTGATCGACTGGTGGGGAATAACCGCCAAAGCCCCCAACGCCCTGGTACTGCGGACTATCGATGCCGAAGCCTACTTCCAGCTGATCTTCGGAAGACTACTGCGGCTCTGAGCTTTACACCAAAGGGTCATGGCCGCAAAGACGCGCATCGTGCCACTATGCTTTGACTTCCCGACAAACTGAGTAGCCCCGGGGTTCGATGCGTCTTCCTTCGTCAGTCTCTGCACTTCTTGGCCTGTTGTTCCTTTGCTTTCCAGCCTGGTCCCAGCCCAACCCTGCCATTGCCACCTTACCGCTAGCCTTCGAGCCAAATATCGGAGAGGCCCCTGCCGATCAGCTCTATCTCACCCGTTCCGCCGCCATGCAGATAGGGTTTTCGGCGAACACCGTCCGCTTGAATGGCCTAAGCATGAACCTGGTTGGGGGAAACAAGGATGCGCAGATCACCGCCTCGGAGAAGACTGGAGGCGAGTCAAACTACCTCTTGGGCGATCAACCCTCCTCCTGGAAGACCCACATTCCGCAATACGGCCGGCTCACCTATAAGGAGGTGTATCCCGGCATCGACCTCACGTTCTACGGCAGTGGCGGCCGGGTCGAACACGACTTCGTGGTGCAGCCCGGAGCAGACTACCGGCAGATCAAGCTGCAGTATGAGGGAGCACGCAAGCTGGCGATATCCCCCAGCGGCGATCTGCAAATCGCCGTCAAGGACGGGGAGTTGACCGTCCACGCACCTCACATCTATCAGGAAAAGGCCGGAAACCGGCAGAACCGAAGCGGAAGATTCCTTCTGCTCGCCGACGGTGCGGTTTCATTCAAGGTCGACGCATTTGATCCGTCCCTGCCCCTGGTGATCGACCCGGTACTGGATTACTCCACCTACCTCGCCAATCTGTCCCTTTATGTCTACTCCGCCGCCGTGGATGCGTCCGGAAATACCTACATCGCCGGGCTGACATTCTCTTCGAGCTATCCAGTTACCTCGGGAGCCCTCCAGGCAACCTGCGCCTCTTGCCCCAGTAAGCCAGACGTCTTCATCACCAAACTCAACGCCACGGGAACAGCCCAGGTGTACTCCACCTTCCTGGGAGGGAACGATTACGACGACCCCGAGAGCATAGCGGTCGATAGCAATGGAAACGTGGTTGTCGGCGGCTACACCGCATCGACCGACTTTCCGTTGAAGAACGCGATCAGCTCGGGAACCCCGACCAGCTACGACGGTTTTGTGACCTCGCTGGCGCCCGATGGGGCTTCGCTCAACTTCTCCAGCCGGCTCGGCGGCGGTGGTTCCAATCTGGCTGGGACCACCTCCGCCTGGAGTGTCGCAACCGACACCTCTGGAAATGCCTACGTTGCTGGAACGACTGGATCTCCGTATCTTCCTGTGACTCCCGGTGCTCTAAATGCGGCGTCACCCACTTACGCCGACAGTTACGTATTCCTCACCAAGTTCGCCCCCGCGGGAAGCCTGGTCTACAGCGGAATCCTCGGTGCCACCGGAAGTGCGTCGGAGTGCTGCAATGTGGCCGGCCTCGCTGTGGACTCCACCGGAAACGCATATGTCGCCGGCACCGTCGGCGTCACCATCGGCACAATAGGCACCAGCGCCACAACCCCATGGCCAATTACCCCTGGTGCCTACCAGTCGCAGATGATTTCACCCAACAACATCGCTCCCTTCGTCGCCAAGGTGTCCGCCGATGGCAGCACCCTGCTCTACTCCACCCTGGTAACGACCGGTATAGCAAACTCCATGGCATTGACCTCGGATGGCCAGGTGATCCTGGCGGGCGCCGCTTATCCCAACTATCCCGTCACCTCGGATGCTTTCAGTTCGAAGGTGGGCACCAGCTTTATCGCCAAACTAAATGCCGATGGCAGCCAACTCGCCTACTCGACATACTTCAGTACACCGACAGCAGACACGGGCGCCTATATTACCAAGCTGGCCGTCGACGGCGCTGGCGATGTTTGGATTGGCGGAAATACCGGCTACACCCAGAACGTTCCTTTGGTGCTTCCCCTGCAATCCGTGCCCGGCCTCCCGGCAGCGGTTGCATCGGCGTTTGTCTCCGAGTTCGATCCGCAAATTCATAATTTGCTGTTTTCCACTTACTTCAACGGAGTACAAAGCGGGTCTAGCATCGCCGGTCTCGCTATGGATAGCCAGGGCCGCGCCCACATCGCCGGCACGGGTTCTTTCGATATGCCGACCACCCCGTCGGCTTTTTTGGGCGCCGTCACTCCGCCACCGCCGAACTACACCTACTACTACGGCTTTGCGGCACTGATTGACCCTGCCACTGCGGGCCCGGGAATTTGCTTTCCTCGCTCCGCGGGTGCCTATGCTCAGGTGGGGTCTTCCGCTCAGAGCTCATTCACCATTACAAATTGCGGCTCGGCGCCCCTGACGATTAGCAGCATCCAGCTGTCCAGCCCCGTTTTTGCTCTTGGCTCCGGCGGCAATTGCATCGCCACCTTGCCCGCGCAAGCGACCTGCACCGTTTCTTTAACCTTCACCCCAGTCGTTGCCGGGAACTCTTCTGCAACCGTCACCGTCACGTCAAACGCGACCATTCCCACGTACAACATCAGCGTCACCGGTCTAGCCACGGCTCCCACCCTCTTTGTTCAGCCAACCTCTCTTACGTTTCCTGCCCAGGTGCTCGGTGACAGCGCCAGTGGCAGTAGCCTGACCGTTGTTGTCGCAAACTCCGGCACTGCGCCGCTCATCGTGTATCCAGCCCAGGCTGTCATAACCGGTGACTTCAGCATCGTGAGCAATGATTGTTCGAGCCCAGTACCTCCTCCTGGCTCTCCCACGAAAGGGTCCGGCTGCACTTTCACCATTGCCTTCAATCCCTCGGCGTTGGGCGCCAGGACGGGGACGTTCACCATTGCCAGCAATGATCCTGTCCACCCCAGCCTTGCCATTCCGCTTTCAGGGACCGCCATTGCAACCTACATCGTCCCGGCACTTACCAGCCTCTCGGCTCCCTCAGTTGCGGTGGGTACCACCCCATTCAGTCTTCAGGTCAGGGGCACGAACTTCTTTCCTGCCTCGTATGTCGTCATCGGCGGAGAACCGCAACCGACGGCCTATAACAACGCCAGTCTTCTGACCGCCACCGTCGATCCCAGCTTGTTGACCGTGATGGGCGAACTCCCGGTTTACGTGGTCAATCCCGCACCGGGCGGCCAAAGCAACACCCTCCCCTTGACTGTGTTCCGTGCGCTGCCCGTCTCTGCTGCCGGTCTGGTGTACAACTCGTCCACCAACCTGCTGTATGCGTCGATCCCAGCGAGCGCGGCGGCCAACGCTAATACAGTTCTGCCCATTGACCCACTTACGGGAAAGATCGGAACCCCGATTCCCGTCGGCAACGACCCGGGCAAATTGGCCTTATCGAGCGATGGCGCTTATCTCTACGCCGGTATGAACGGAGACCACACCCTGCAGCGCATCAACCTGTCCACGTCTCAGGTAGAGCGTACGTTCCCTTTGCCCGCCGGTAGCCTGTCGCCCTTGACTACGATTGACGACATGCACGGCGTTCCGGGCTCACCCCAATCCGTGGTCGTGTCCTTGTACCAGGGCGGCTCGCCCACGGAGGCGGGTACGGCTCTTTATAACGACGCAGGCCAGGTGAGCTTTCTCAGCAACAACGGCATCGATGGGTTCACCTTCACCTCGAACCCTTCTATCCTCTATGCCTACCCCTTCAGTAGGAACTTTTTCAGCGAGACTGCAGTGAGCGCCGGTGCTCTCACCGTCATCACTTCTACAACTCCAGGCTCATGTTGCAACCAGACCACCGGCTCTTTGGTCGCCTCCGATGGCACGCTTCTTTACACCAATTCGGGCCAGGTCTGGAACCCGCAAACGGCAACCCTTGTGGGTACCTACACTCCGGCCTCGGGCTTTTTGTTTTACGAGCCTTCAGTAGTACCCGACACGGCGAACCAGCGTACCTTCATGCTGGACACGCTACAAACCTATAGCGCCTCGGTCACGTGCGTCGCCATCTTAAGCTTCGACCAAGTCGCCTATACGCAAGCGGGCACTCTCCTCGTGGCCGTGCAGAATTTCCCATCCTCCATCGACCTTGATCGCTGGGGCGCAGATGGCTTTGCTTTTCGCGTCTACTCGCAGGCGCCGACGGACGAGATTGTCATTCTGCGCAGCAGTCTTGTGCATAGCGCAACTGGCGGAACGCCAACCCTCACCAGCCTCGTGCCCTCGAGCGCAGCGGTTGCGTCTGCAACCTCGCAGATCACGGTGAATGGCGGCGGATTTCTTCCCGGAACAACCGTACTGTGGAACGGGGTCGCTCTCGAAACCCTCTACGTCAGTGCCACGCAATTGCTGGTGACTGTGCCGGCCTCCGAGTTTGCCTCTCCCGGCACGGCGCATATTACCGCCGTTAACCCGGCCCCTGGGGTCAGTTCCTCCGCGCTCTCCTTTAGCGTGATCGGTCCCCAGGCCATGCTTTCCGGCAACGCCGTGGACTTCGGCTCGGTACTCACGGGGACAGCCTCGGCTGTGTCTCAGATCACACTAAGCAATCCCGGACAAGGCGTGCTCACCATAGCTTCCATTGTCGCTGCCGGTGACTTCGCCCAGACCAATAATTGCGGCGCCAGCGTCCCCATCGGCGGCAGCTGCATCATCTCCATCACCTTTACGCCAACCGTCTTGGGCGCCCGGACAGGCACCTTAACCATCACCGACAATGCCCCGGCTTCCCCGCAAACCATCGCCCTTACCGGAACAGGAACCGACGCGCTCGTGATCTCTTCCAGCTCACCCACGCTGACCGTCCCGTCAGCGGGAGGATCGATCACCGCAACCATCCAGCTCTCCCCCCAGGGAGGCTTCACGGGAATGGTGAGTCTAACCTGCGCGGTCAGCTATCAGGGTCAGGGAACACCGGCGGATCCGCCCACCTGCTCGCTCACTCCGGCCCAGGCCCAGGTCACTGGGAATGTACCGGTGTCCAGCACCCTAACGATTACGACGAAAGCGGCAAGCTCTCCCGCGGTGGCATTCGCAGCATTGTTTTTCCTTGGCTTACTCCCCATCCGGCGCTGGCGCAACCGGGTCCTGCTTGCATTGGTCTGCCTGACGCTCGCGGGGGGACTTTTCGGTTGCGGCGGAGGCGCTGGCGCAAAACCAGCCCCAGCGGACCCAGGCACGACCGCCGGAAACTACCAGGTTGTGGTGACGGCCAACTCCGGCAGCATGACCGCCTCGACCGTGCTGCCGCTAGTTCTTCAGTAAGAAGCGTCGCTCCTCCGCCTCTCGTCGGGATATAGTAGTTAATATCACTACATTCCGTCCGAGGGTGGGCATGGCGATAGAAAAGGCAATTTCGGCCGCGGAGGCGAATCGAAAATTCTCGCAACTCCTGCAAGATGTCCGTCGCGGGCGCAATTATGTCGTGACAAGTCACGGAAAACCCGTTGCCAGGATCTCCCCGGTTGAGGACAAAGAGATCGTGGAGGTGAGCGCACGAGAATCTCTGCTTGCCAGACTGCGCCGGCAGCCGGTGACGCAGGCCGGTCGTTGGACACGGGACGAACTTTACCAGGATGCTCAGTGAGAGTCGCACTGGACACCAACGTGCTCGCCTACGCCGAAGGCGTGAATGGGCCTGCCTTGAAACAGCAGGCCCTCGAGGTGCTGGAGCGTCTGCCACAACGCTCGGTTGTATTGCCCGTTCAAACTTTGGGAGAACTCTTTCAGGTTCTGGTGCGCAAAGGGGGTCACTCACCGGCAAACGCTCGTTCGGCAATTCTAAGCTGGCGGGATTCTTTTGCTCTCTCTGAAACCTCGGCTGGAGTGATGCTGGCGGCTGCCGACCTTGCGGTCGATCACCAGTTGGGCATATGGGATGCCGTCATCGTCTGTGCTGCCGCCGAAGCGGATTGCCGTTTGCTCCTGTCCGAAGACATGCAGGACGGGTTTATCTGCAAGGGGGTTACGATTACCAATCCGTTTGTGCAATCGAAGCATCCGCTACTGGAGGCTTTGCTTAATCAGCAACCATGACCTTCGGACGCGAATTTCATCGCGCAGGCCGGGCGGATGGTTGAGGTAAAGACCTCAAGGAATTAGGCGTGCTCACCAACTTCTGCAGCAGAGCCACCGGCAGCGTAGCCGTGACCACCGCTCGGTCGTTCTTATGCTCGATGTCGGCTGAATTAAGCAAATCCCGCAGATCGGGATTGGTCATCGCCGAGGGTAGGTTATTCTCCGCCGCCCGGCCAATGGCCACCATGGTACTCAAGGCATCGGAGGAAACCGTGGCCGCCAGTTCCGTAGGGGCGATCTCCTCCACCCGCAGCCGGAGCGCCCCTGCCCAACGCAGCGAGCCGATGAAGATGCTGTTCAGTTCCAAGGGAAAATGAAAACCCATGATCCGAATACCGTCGCTCTTCAGCGGTACGGTGATCTTCCCAATCCCCCAAGCCACTGAAAGCAAAGGAACCTCCGGGTAGTGATCGGTGAGCAGGGAAGACCCGGAAAAAGGCAGCGCCGAGGTGCGGTACCGGTCAAGCATGGAGTGAATCTGCTCCGGTGTCGGGGTATTCGAGGCGGCCACCATGTCGTAACCGAGCAGCGCTACTCGTACCGTCCGGCCGTTGCTCGGAATGTTGTAAATCGTGTGCCCGGCATATTCCTCGGTGTCCGCGGCAATCGATGCCAGGTAGCTCCCGAGCCGATGCCGGTCGATGTGGCCGAGAAACACCTCAGAGTAGGCCACCGCCCCATTCGGTCCCAGGGGATTGGGCATCCGGTGCAGGGCGAACGCCGCCTCATCGAGGTCGCGCTCAAACTCGAATCCTGTGGCGTTGATAAACGCCTGGTATTGGGGGTCGCGCGGTACCGGGTGCCGGTCGAAATGAGTGTAGGAGCGCAGCGGCCGGAGGTTGAAATAGAGAATGCAATCGGACTCGGGAAGCAGCCGGGCGGCCTCGGGAGGCGCTTTACGACGCAAATACGCGGCCAGCGCGACCAGCAGCAGAACGAGAAAAACAATGATGATGGTCGCCTTGGTGCGCCTGGGCATCCGAGCAGGAATCATAGCACCCGGGCCCGGGTCCAGGCGGACGGACAATTTGTCAAAGTAGGGCTCTCCTTCTGTGATAACCTTGGCAATTGTGAACTGGTTCTTCGGGCTGGCGTAGCTCAGCTGGTAGAGCATCTGATTTGTAATCAGACGGTCGGGGGTTCAAGTCCCTTCGCCAGCTCCAGGGTTCGTTCGCTGTAGGGTCCGAAATATCCCGCCGCAATGACTCCACTCTGACGTTTTGGTTTCCTTTGAGCTGGTAGCGGGTGGTGGTGTGGGCCAGAAAAATTGGGTTGTGCACAGGTGGCCGAGTGGTTAATGGCAGCAGACTGTAAATCTGCCGCTCCTTGGAGCTACGGAGGTTCGAATCCTCCCCTGTGCACCAGGTATTTGGGGTATGGACTTCGCGCCGCGATCACCGGGCCGGATGTGGATGTCACTGGCCTTATTGCTGGTGCTCTGCGGTCTGGCGGTCAAAACGATTGATCCGGGCAAGGTCCGCTCGGTCGTTTTGCTGTTATTGGGGTTTTTCGCTGTGCGTATCGTGCTGACCGGGTTCGCTTCGCGATAGCATGGCAGTAGATTTTTTGGCTGATGTAGCTCAGTTGGTAGAGCACTCCCTTGGTAAGGGAGAGGTCACCGGTTCAATCCCGGTCATCAGCTCCAGAGTTTTAGCCAATTGTTGATTTTGGGAAGAGCGGGCGCTGACCCAACGCGGCTGAATATGAGCATTAGCTCCAGAGTTTGAGCCAAGTGTTGTTTTTGGGAAGAGTGGGAGCTGACCCAAAGCGGCTGTCGTAAGCATCAGCTCCAGAGTTTTAGCAGGACGTAAGTCCCGGGTATCCGCAACCAAGCTGGACCAGTCCCGTGAGGGACGGCTGAAAGCGGGAGTAACTCAGTGGTAGAGTCACAGCCTTCCAAGCTGTTGGTCGCGGGTTCGATTCCCGTCTCCCGCTCCAAAACTATTTTTGTATGAGAGCCGCCAAAATGTTCGAACAGGCAGTCTTACCCATAGAGGACCAAGCCCACTTTGCCCTGGTCAAGTCTTCTCTCGAGCCCCTTTTCGCTGCCGGCAAGGTCGCTGGTTTTCTGAAACAGGTACAGCGGTCGAGGCTGCGAGTGAGGAATTTTGAGGGTCTGCTGGAGAGGGGACTGCTGGGCGCGTCCACGCCTGCGGCATACCAGGCGCTGGGCAATTCTGACCGCGGTCAGGCACGAGAGTTATACCTCTCGCTGGTGGAGCAGGTGCCTCTGGAACTGCGAAGCAGGTTTCTCAAGATCTATGCCTACTACTGAGCTGACAATACCCGTGGTGCGAGAAGGCACCTATATCGTGGTATGGGAATATCAGGTCAAGGCAGAGTGCGAGGCGGAGTTTGTATCCGCCTACGGAGCGGATGGAGATTGGGCCCGGCTATTCCAGCGCTCGCCGGATTTCCTGGGGGTGGAACTGCTGGGCAGTGCCGGCAATGCCGGCCGGTTTTTCACCCTCGATCATTGGAGTTCAGCCGCCGCCATGGATATGTTCCTGGCGGCGAACGCGACCGCATACGACGTGCTCGATAGGCGGCTAGGCGACTTAACCGTATGGGAGCGGCGCATTGGCGGCTTCCCCTGCGACACTTAAGACTGGGCAGCGAAAAACCAGTGCTTTAGCCCTGTATTTGAAGGGTACGGACTACCTCGCCGCAGCGAGTTTAAACCGTACATACAAGTTTGAACCCCTGACGGCTTGGCCGCTGAGGGAAATGTTCTCAAGAGAGGGACAAGATGGCGAAGGAAAAGTTTGACCGGTCCAAGCCGCACGTAAACGTGGGGACCATTGGGCACATCGATCACGGTAAGACGACCTTGACGGCAGCGATCACGAAGGTGCTGTCCAAGCACAACCCGAAGATCCAGTTTCGTTCGTTTGATTCGATTGACAACGCGCCCGAGGAGCGGGAGCGCGGTATTACGATTGCCACCGCACACGTGGAATACGAGACGGCGAATCGTCACTATGCCCACGTCGATTGCCCGGGCCACGCTGATTACATCAAGAACATGATCACCGGCGCAGCCCAAATGGATGGGGCCATCTTGGTAGTCGCGGCGACCGACGGTCCGATGCCGCAAACCAAGGAGCACGTTCTTCTGGCCCGCCAGGTAGGCGTGCCCTACATCGTGGTGTTTTTAAACAAGTGCGATGCGGTGGAAGACGAAGAGCTGACTGACCTGGTGGAGATGGAAGTCCGCGAGCTGCTGTCGAAGTACAACTTCCCAGGTGACGACGTGCCGGTCATCCGCGGCTCGGCCCTGGGTGGATTGAACGGCGAAGCGCAATGGGAAGCCAAGATCGACGAGCTGATGGATGCGGTGGACAAGAACGTTCCCCTGCCCGCCAGGGCGATCGACCAGCCGTTCCTGATGCCGATCGAAGACATTTTCTCGATCTCCGGCCGTGGCACGGTTGTGACCGGCAGGATCGAACGCGGCAAGGTGAAGGTCGGCGAAGAGTCGGAGATTGTCGGCTTCCGTGACACCCGCAAGACCGTGGTCACCGGCGTGGAAATGTTCAAGAAGCAACTGGACGAGGGTCTGGCTGGGGACAATGCTGGTCTTCTCCTGCGCGGTATCGCCAAGGAAGACGTGGAGCGCGGCATGGTGTTGGCCAAGCCGGGTTCGATCACCCCGCACACCACCTTCAAGGGCGAGATTTACGTCCTGAGCAAGGAAGAAGGCGGCCGTCACACTCCGTTCTTCAATGGCTACCGCCCGCAGTTCTACTTCCGGACCACGGACGTGACCGGAACGGCGAAGCTGCCGGAAGGCACCGAAATGGTGATGCCGGGCGACAACGTGCAGCTGGAGATTACGTTGCATACGCCGGTGGCGATGGAAAAGGGCCTGCGTTTTGCCATCCGCGAAGGCGGACGCACGGTTGGCGCCGGCACCATTAGCGAAATCATCAAATAATTAGGAAAAATTTCAGGAGCGTGAATCGCTCCGGAATCGGTTAGGATAGAACAATGCGTGAAATAATTACTCTCCAGTGTCCGGAGTGCAAAGAGCGGAATTACTCAACGACGAAGAACAAAAAGACGACCACTGGCCGGCTTGAGTTCTCGAAGTTTTGCAATCGCTGCCGCAAGCACACCCCGCACAAGGAAACCAAATAGCTTAGCTGTGCCGGGTTCAACTCTGACGTTTTTGTTGCCTCTGGCTCCTTGGTTAGACTCGCGGTCTACGATTCATCGCTTGGTGTCGGCAGAGAAGTTGCATTTTTAGGGGCGTAAGCTCAACGGTTAAACTGTCGGTCTCCAAAACCGAACTTGGGGGTTCGAATCCCTCCGCCCCTGCCAGTTCGCGAGTGAGCGTAATAAAGCCCCGAAGTCTGAGGCATCGGGAAGAAGGAACGTTATGGCGAAGTCAACCACCGTGGTTCGCGACGAGAAGCAGCTCACCCCGCCAGACAAGTCTATAACCAAGGCGAAGACCGCGGACAAGCTGGCGGAACGGGGGCCGGGAAACCAGCTCACCGGGTTGGTCACCCGCACCGGCGATTTTCTGCGCGACGTGCGCAGCGAGATGCGCAAGGTGACTACGCCGTCGCGGGAAGAAGTCCGCACCACCACGACAGTAGTCATCGTGACGGTATTTGCCTTCGCAGCATATTTTTACGTGGTGGATGCTGTCCTCAGCCGAGCAATCCAGTCTTTGCTGCACTGGTTAGGCGGGGTTCAGTAAATGTTGAAAGAGAAATCGATGACGGAAGAAAACCAAGGGCCGGATGTTCCACATGGCACCCCCGAAGAGGGGCTGACACCATCGGCCAACGAGCGTTTCAAGTGGTACATCATTCACGCTTACTCCGGCTTTGAGCGGAAGGTGAAGGAGTCGATCGAGGGCCGGGTAGAGGCTTTTGGGCTGCAGAACAGGATCGGCCGGGTCATGATTCCCACTGAGCCGGTGACCGAAGTCTTCAACGGAAAAAAGCGCACGATCGAACGCGTATTCCTGCCCGGTTATGTGCTGGTAGAAATGGACCTGGATAACGACCTGTGGCATGTGATGAAGAACACGCCGCGGGTGACCGGGTTTCTAGGTACCGGCGACAAGCCGGTCGCGCTGAGTGAGCAGGAAGTGAGTTCGATCCTATTCCGCACCGATGTCTCTAAAGACAAGCCGCGGATGAAGATCAAGTTCGAGAAGAACGAATCGGTCAGGATCACCGACGGACCCTTTGCCAACTTCAATGGCGTGGTCGACGAGGTCAATGAGGATCGCGAAACCTTGAAGGTGATGGTGACGATCTTCGGCCGTTCGACTCCCGTCGAGCTCGAGTTTGGCAAAGTTGAAAAGGTAGTTTAGGCGAAAGGTAATTGCAATGCCTCCAGTTAAAAAAGTACAAACCCAGGTGAAGTTACAGATTGAAGCGGGCAAGGCAACGCCCGCGCCCCCGGTTGGTCCGGCTCTCGGCCAGGCGCAGGTCAACATCATGGAGTTCTGCAAGCAGTTCAATGCGCGCACGCAGAGCAAGGACATGGCAGGTCTGACCATTCCCGTGGTGATTACGGTTTATGTGGACCGCACCTTCACCTTCGTGACCAAAACCCCGCCGGCTGCCGTGCTGTTGAAGAAGGCGGCAAATCTGGCCAAGGGCTCGGGCACCCCAAACAAAGACAAAGTAGGCAAGGTCACCGAGGCCCAGGTCCTGGACATTGCCAAGCAGAAGATGCCCGACTTGAACACCGTCTCGGTGGAGTCGGCCGTCAAGAGCATCAAGGGTACCGCCCGCTCCATGGGAATCGAAATCACCGCCTAGTAGCGCGCAGTTAAATCGACCGCGCTCTTGACGGGTGCCCCATGTTCGCACCGGCGTACGTGGGCCGAAGACGATGGGCGACGTCCTTCCAAAGTTTTTGCTTCTGGGCGAGAGCGGCCGAAAAACTGTGAGATAATCAAAAATGCGCCTTGAGCAGTTTCCAGGCGCAAGTCAACCGGTCGCCTAACAGCGCGGCCATTACCACGGCAGGACAGCCACACCGTCCAGCGGTGGAAGACAGAGGAAGTATGGCAAAGAAAATCAGCAAGAACATGGCGAAGGTGCGCGCCCAATTGGAAGACCGCCCCTACTCGCTGGCGGATGCGGTTCCCCTCCTGAAGAAAGTGCAATACGCGAAGTTCGACGAAACCGTCGACCTGACGCTCCGTCTGGGTGTTGACCCCAAGCACGCCGATCAAATGGTCCGTGGAACCGTAGTGTTGCCGCACGGGCTGGGCAAGACCAAGAAGGTCGCCGTCATCGCCTCCGGAGAACGGCTGCGTGAGGCCGAAGCCGCGGGCGCCGACATCGTTGGCGGCGAAGACATGGTGGAGCGGATCCAAAAGGAAGGCTGGACCGATTTCGACGCCTTGATCGCGACCCCGGACATGATGAAGTCTGTCGGGCGCCTGGGTAAAGTCCTCGGCCCTCGCGGATTGATGCCCAATCCCAAAACCGGCACCGTAACCAACGACGTGACGGCGGCCATTCGCGAAATCAAAGCCGGTAAGGTCGAGTTCCGCACCGATAAAACGGCGCTGGTCCACGTGCCGGTGGGTAAGCTGTCCTTTCCGCCGCAAAAGCTCATTGACAACGCAACCACGGTCATCAACAGCGTGGTCCGGGCCAAGCCGTCCGCCGCTAAAGGCAAGTACATCCGCGGCATAACGTTGAGTTCCACCATGGGCCCTGGCATCCCGCTCGACAGCGAGGTTGCTGAGGCGGCCGCAAAGCCTTAATACAGATTTCTTAAATATTCGCGTTGCGCCGGCAAAGCCGCGCACAGGCAACGAAGGTTGGTTTTATGGCACTCTCCAAGGCGAAAAAGGCAGTACAGATCGAAAAGCTTACTCACGAGCTTGAAGGCTCGACCAGCGCGATTGTCGGCACCTTTGCCAAGCTCACCGTCTCGCAGGACTTTGAACTGCGCAAGGTGGTGCGAGGTGCGGGCGGCCGTTATCGGGTGCTCAAGAATAAGCTGGCCGCCCGGGCATCGCAGGGAACCAAGGTGGAAAAAGCGCTGCAGGGACTGAAGGGCGTTTCCTCGGTGGCCTACACCAGTGGCGATCCTGTCGCTTTGGCCAAGGCGCTCTCCACCTGGATGGTGGAGAACGCCGAGTACACCTTCAAGCTGGGCATTATCGACGGCCAGATCATTACCGTTGAGGAAGTGAAACAGCTGGCGACCATGCCATCGAAAGAACAGATCTTCGCCAAGCTGCTGTTCCTCATCAATGCCCCGGCTCAGCGCCTGGTCACGGTGCTCAACGCCGCCGGCCGCGATGTCGCTGTAGTGCTCAATCAAGCGGTGGAAAAGGGTAAATTTGCCGCCGCCGCCCCGGCGCCTGCGGTCGAGGCTCCGAAGGCGGAGGCGCCTAAGGCGGAAGAGGCAAAGGCAGAAGCTCCGGCAGCGGAAGCTCCCAAGGCGGAAGCCCCCGCGGTGGAAGCTCCCCAGGCAGAGCCGGCTCCCCCGGTAGCGGAACAAGCGCCAACCACCTCACCCGCGGCCGAGGCGGCGGGCACAGGGGAAGATTCGCAAGCAGCAGCGGCGGCTACCGAAGCGCCGGTAGAAGGCTAAAGCAGGATGTGAAAAGCGGCCTCCGCAAGGGGTTGCCGCCAGCGTTAACAAGGCAATTACTAAAGTTTTCGAAGAGTGGAGATAAAAAATGGCGGATTTGCAGCAGTTGGAAGATCAGATTGTGGGCTTGAGCCTGTTGGACGCGGCGGCCCTGGTAAAAAAGCTTGAAGAGCGCCTCGGAGTCTCGGCAGCCGCCGCAGCTCCCGTGGCCGTAGCCGGCGGCGGGGGAGCCGCAGCCGCTGCCGCACCGGTCGAAGAAAAGACCGAGTTCACCGTCATCCTTAAGGACGCGGGTGCCAACAAGATCAACACCATCAAGGCAGTACGGGAAGTCACCTCGCTGGGCTTGAAGGAAGCCAAGGACTTGGTGGACGGCGCTCCCAAGCCGCTTAAGGAAAACGTAAGCAAGGAAGAAGCCGAAGCGGTACGGAAGAAGTTCGAAAACGTAGCCACGGTCGAAGTCAAGTAAAAATATTAACTTTCTTCGTTTAGCAAGTTGCGTGCCAAAGCAGGACGCGCTATCATTATTTTTAGCGCGTCTCTGCCAGGCTTAGACTTGTTACCTGGCTGAACGGTTCTTTGCATACGGATCTCTTTGAGATTGCAGTTTGTATGTGATCTACTTTTCCGGCGTATTCAGCGCCGGCACACACCTGCGAACGGGCGGCGGAATTCCGGGTGTGGTGAACGATCTGCTGTAGGGCGGCGCACACGCGGCGTATTGGGTTCAGCGGGATTCTAACATTCTCATCTTGTCCAGTGCACAATTCGGTTGCGACGCTCGTGGGTAGTTCTGTCCCCACGGGCTGCTGGCGTCTCACCCCGCTGCGGTCTTGTGATCCCGTCCTTCCCCTGTCGCTGGTTAAGGCTCGAATCAGGCCTTCGTAAGAACTAAAAGCGCAGTGTTTTCGCCGAAACGAGGCGGCGAAAACACGTCATCGCGCAAGCAAGAACATCTGGGCACCCGCAAGACTCGGCCGGTATCCCAGACTGCCGCACCTCGCGTCCCACGAGTCCCAGGAGTGAAGCATGCCGAACGAGCACCGCGCCCTTCGTAGCCGCCTCGATTTTTCCAAGATCCCAACCTCTATTCAGATTCCCAATCTGATCGAAGTCCAGCGCCGCTCTTATGAGCGGTTCCTGCAGATGGATAAGTTGCCCTCGGAGAGAGAGGATAACGGACTGCAATCCGTATTCGTGTCCGTATTCCCCATCACCGATTTTCGCAATATCTCGCAGTTGGACTTTGTCGACTTTTCGATCGGCAACTGGGAATGCAAATGCGGCCACCTCAAGGGACTACATCACCTTCGTACCGCCTGCGTCAATTGCGGCGCCATGGTGATTACCGATCCCTTTCATCCGGGAGAAGTTCTTTGCCAGAAGTGCGGCACCTATAACAAGAACACCCCCGACTTTTGTAACAAGTGCGGTGACCCTGTCGGTCTGCAGTTGAAGTATGACCAGGCGGAATGCGAAGAGCGCGGCATGACCTACTCCGCGCCGCTGAAGGTGACCGTTCGTCTTACCATTTACGACAAGGACCCGGAAACCGGCGCGAAGTCGATCCGCGACATCAAGGAGCAGGAAGTCTTCTTCGGCGACATCCCCTTGATGACGCAAAATGGCACATTCATTGTCAACGGCACCGAGCGTGTCATTGTCAGCCAGTTGCATCGTTCGCCCGGTGTGTTCTTTGAGACCGCCAGCAACCGCACCTACTTTCTGGGCAAGATCATTCCGTACCGCGGCTCCTGGGTGGAGTTCGAGTACGACCAGAAGAACACCCTCTACGTCCGCATCGACCGCAAGCGCAAGTTTCTCGGCACCATCTTCCTGCGCGCCCTCGGTCTCCGTTCCGATGAGGACATTCTCAAGACCTTCTACCTGGCCGACACCATCCTGGTAAACAATGGCAAGCTGGCTTGGCAGGTGAAGGAGGAGACGGACAAGGGGACCCATCTCCTGGGGGCAAAGCCGGCGCACGCCGTCGTGGTCAAGGGTGAAGAGATTGCTCACTCCGGCCGCAAGGTCACGCCCAGCATCCTCAAGGCGCTGCGCAACCACAAGGTAGCCTCGGTCGAAATCGAAAACGCCGAGTTGGATGGCGCCATGACCCTGGCCGACGTGGTGGACACCTCTACCGGTGAGGTCCTGCTCGAGGCCAACCACGAGCTGACCGCGGATAAGATCCACAAAATCACCGAGAGCGGAGTTACCTCGTTCCAGGTCTTCTTCCCGGATCGTGACGATGTAGGCAACATCATCACCAACACGCTGCGCCGCGATTCGGTGCGTAAGCCCGAGGAAGCGCTGATCGAGATCTACCGCAAACTGCGTCCGGGCGATCCACCGACGCTCGATACCGCCACTGCGCTCTTTGAAGGCATGTTCTTCGATCCGCGCAAGTACGACTTCTCGCGCGTAGGCCGGTTAAAGTTCAACATCAAGCTCTACGAGTCGCAGGATGCGACGCAGCTCGACAAGCGCACCCTGACCCCGGAAGACTTTTACGGGACGATTCGTTACTTGTTGAAGCTGCGCAAGAACATTGGCGTAGTGGACGACATCGATCACCTCGGCAACCGTCGCGTGCGCGCTGTCGGCGAGCTGATGGAGAACCAGTTCCGCATCGGCCTCGTGCGCATGGAGCGCGCCATCAAGGAAAAGATGAGCGTGTATCAGGAAATGTCGACGGCGATGCCGCATGACCTGATCAACGCCAAGCCGGTGATGGCGGCTATCCGTGAATTCTTCGGCTCATCGCAGCTGTCGCAGTTCATGGATCAAACCAACCCACTGTCGGAGATCACCCACAAGCGGCGGCTCTCCGCCCTTGGGCCGGGTGGTTTGAGCCGCGAGCGTGCGGGCTTTGAAGTACGCGACGTTCACCCAACACACTACGGCCGCATTTGCCCGATTGAGACGCCGGAAGGTCCGAACATCGGCCTGATCAGCTCTCTCTCGTGCTTCGCGCGTATCAACGAATATGGCTTTATCGAGTCGCCGTATCGCCGGGTCCGCGACGGCCACATCCTCGATTACGTGCAGGTCACCAATGCAGGCGAGAGCGGGCTGCGGGTCGGCGATCCGCTGGAGAAGAAGGAAGCCCTCCGGCTGAACCAGAAGCTGGCCGGCGAGCACAAGCGGGTCATCGAATACGATCCCTTCTCCTTCTATCTGTCGGCTTGGGAAGAAGATCGCCACACCATTGCCCAGGCCAATATCGAGTTGGGCAGCCAGGGCGAGATTGTCGAAGATCTGGTGAACGCTCGTCGCCAGGGCAACTTCGTGCTCGTCAACAAGACGGAAGTGGATTACATCGACGTCAGCCCGAAGCAGCTCGTTTCTGTCGCTGCCTCGCTGGTGCCGTTCCTCGAGCATGACGATGCCAACCGTGCCCTCATGGGCGCGAACATGCAACGCCAGTCGGTTCCTCTCCTCGTCGCGGAAGCGCCGCTGGTAGGCACCGGAATGGAAGGCGTAACCGCGCGCGATTCCGGAGCCGTGATTCTGGCCAAGCGCAACGGTATCGTCGACTCGGTCGACTCCGAGCGCATCATCGTTCGCGTGGAGGGTGAGCATCATCCCACCCAGCTGTCCCGCGAAGTTGGTTCGGACATCTATCAGCTGATCAAGTTCAAGCGTTCCAACCAGAACACTTGCATCAATCAGAAGCCGATCGTTCGCCAAGGCGACCGTGTGATCAAGGGGCAGGTTATCGCCGATGGTCCTTGCACGGAGCAAGGCGAACTGGCGCTGGGCCGCAATGTACTCGTGGCCTTCATGCCCTGGCGCGGTTACAACTTCGAGGACGCGATCCTGATTTCGGAAAAGCTGGTGCGCGACGATTACTACACCTCGGTCCACATCGAGGAGTTTGAAATTGAAGCCCGCGACACCAAGCTGGGACCGGAAGAAATCACGCGCGATATTCCCAACGTTTCCGAGTCGGCGCTGCGCGACCTCGACGAGAGCGGCGTCATCCGCATCGGCGCCAAGGTCAAGCACAACGACATCCTGGTCGGCAAAGTGACGCCCAAGGGCGAAACCCAGCTCACCCCGGAAGAGAAGTTGCTGCGCGCCATCTTCGGAGAAAAAGCCGGCGATGTTCGCGACGCTTCGCTGACGTGCCCTCCGGGTATCGAAGGCACCGTGGTCGACGTCCGCATCTTCTCCCGCAAGGGGCAAGAGAAGGACGAGCGCGCCAAGCTGATCGAAGGCGAGCAGGTAGCCAAGCTCGAGAAAAACCTGGCCGACGAAATCCGCATTTTGACCGACGAGCGGTTGAAGCGCCTGGAGTCGATTCTGGGCGGCAAGGAAGTGCTGGCTGATCTGCACGATGAGCGCACCAACAAGCGCCTCATTGTGAAGGAACAGATCATCGATCGCGACACGATCGAGCGCATTTCCACCCGCAACCTGAAGCGTATTCGCTACGCCGATAAGGATCCGCGCGTGAACGAGCAGATCGACGAGATCGAGGAAATGACCTCGCGTCAGATCGATGTGCTGCGCAAGATCACGAACGAGAAAATCGGCAAGCTGCAGAAGGGTGATGAACTCGCGCCAGGCGTGATCAAGCTGGTCAAGGTTTACATCGCCATGAAGCGCAAGCTGTCGGTGGGCGACAAGATGGCCGGCCGCCACGGGAACAAGGGCGTCATTGCCCGCATTCTTCCCGAGGAAGACATGCCTTATCTGCCTAACGGCACGCCGGTGGAGATCGTGCTCAATCCGCTCGGTGTTCCTTCGCGTATGAACGTGGGTCAGATCCTGGAGACGCACCTGGGTTGGGCCGCGCATCAGCTGGGCGAAAAAATTGCCGAGGTGGTGGAGCGCAATCGCGATGCCAACGAGGTACGCGCCATGGTGACGGAGCGCTTTGCCAACACGGCAACGCTGCGGCAGCTGCTGGAGCTCGACGACGAGATGTTGTTGCGGGTAGCAGCAGGCATGAAGCGCGGAATCTGGTTCGGCACCGCCGTATTCGACGGCGCCAAGGAAGCAGAGCTTAAGGCCCTGCTGGCCGCGGCAGAACTCCCCAGCTCGGGCAAGACGCCGCTATTTGACGGCATGACGGGTGAGGAGTTCGAGCAGCCGGCAACCGTGGGCTACATCTATATGCTGAAGCTTTCCCACCTGGTCGACGACAAGATTCACGCGCGTTCGATCGGACCGTATTCGCTCATCACCCAGCAACCACTGGGCGGCAAGGCGCAATTCGGTGGGCAGCGTTTCGGCGAGATGGAAGTGTGGGCCCTGGAAGCTTACGGCGCAGCCTACATCCTGCAGGAGCTGCTGACCGCCAAGTCCGACGACGTCTATGGCCGCACCAAGATCTACGAGGCCATCGTCAAGGGCGAGGCAGCCATCGAGCCCGGTGTCCCAGAGTCGTTCAACGTGCTCATCCGCGAGCTGCAATCGCTCTGTCTCGACGTAGAGCTGATCAAGCAACCGGAAAAGAGACTTCCGGCGCCGGCAGTGGCCGCAGCGGACTAACAGTAGAGATTTAATACCAAGGCCTGTCCTCACAAGGAATCGCTCCCGGGGAGGGCAGGCCGAGCAGTATCAATCCCGGGATCGTAGCAAGGCACGCTTCGGAATACTGAGCTGAAGCCAGGTGCCAAGGAGGGTCGTCTTGTACCGTTCCAGTCCATTTGAACTGACCAGCCCCATCACAGATTTCGATGCCATCCGCATCTCACTCGCTTCGCCGGAAAAGATCCGAAGCTGGTCACATGGCGAGGTAACCAAGCCGGAAACCATCAACTACCGCACCTTCAAGCCGGAGCGCGACGGACTTTTCTGCGCCCGCATCTTTGGCCCGGTCACCGACTGGGAATGCCTCTGCGGCAAATACAAGCGCATGAAGCATCGCGGAGTCATCTGCGACAAGTGCGGCGTCGAAGTCACTCTCTCCAAGGTTCGCCGTGAGCGCCTGGGCCACATCGAGCTGGCGTCGCCCTGCTCGCACGTGTGGTTCTTCAAGGGCCTGCCCTCGCGTATCGGCCACCTGCTCGACATCTCGCTGCGCGACCTCGAAAGCGTTCTCTACTTCGAGAGCTACGTAGTGGTCGATCCAGGCGACGCGCCGGTGAAAGAACGCGAGATCATCAAGGACGAAGCCCGTTTCCGCGAGCTCGACACCCAATACCGCCCCACTGGCTTCAAGGGCATGATGGGCGCCGAAGCCATCAAGGAACTGCTCAAGCGCGTCGTGGTCGACGAGCTGGCCATCGAGCTGCGCGAGCGCATGAAGACCGAGACCTCGCTGCAGAAGCGGCTGAAGTACGCCAAGCGTCTCAAGGTGGTCGAGGCCTTCCGCAAGTCCGGCAATAAGCCACAGTGGATGATCCTTGACGTGATCCCGGTCATTCCGCCGGAACTGCGTCCCCTGGTGCCGCTGGATGGCGGCCGTTTTGCCACGTCCGATCTGAACGACCTGTATCGCCGCGTGATCAACCGCAACAACCGCCTCAAGAAGCTCATGGACCTCCATGCGCCTGAGGTGATCGTGCGCAACGAAAAGCGCATGCTGCAGGAAGCAGTAGACGCGTTGTTCGACAACGGCCGTCGCGGCCGTGTACTCCGCGGCGCCAACAACCGTCCGCTGAAGTCGCTCTCCGATACCCTCAAGGGCAAGCAGGGCCGCTTCCGCCAGAACTTGTTGGGCAAGCGCGTCGACTACTCCGGCCGTTCGGTCATCGTGGTCGGCCCGGAGCTGAAGCTCCACCAGTGCGGTCTGCCCAAGAAGATGGCGCTCGAGCTGTTCAAGCCCTTCATCTATCACCGGCTGGAACAGACCGGCCACTGCACGACCATCAAGCAAGCCAAGGAAATGGTCGAAATGCAGGAGCCCATCGTGTGGGACATCCTGGAAGAAGTGATCAAGGATCACCCCGTGCTCCTCAACCGCGCGCCTACGCTCCATCGTCTGGGTATCCAGGCCTTTGAGCCGGTGCTGGTGGAAGGCAAGGCAATCAAGATCCACCCTCTGGTCTGCACCGCCTTCAACGCAGACTTCGATGGCGATCAGATGGCCGTGCACATTCCGCTGTCGCCCGAAGCCCAGGTGGAAGCCAGTGTATTGATGCTGGCCTCGCACAACATCCTGTCGCCCGCCTCCGGTCAGCCGATCACCGTTCCTACGCAGGACATGGTTCTCGGTCTCTACTACCTGACCAAGGCCAAGAAGGGTGGCAAGGGCGAAGGCCGCGTGTTTGCCAACACCGAAGAAGTGCTGATGGCGCTCGAAGCGAAAGAGGTCGAGACTCTGACCCCGATCCGCTTGCGCTATACCGGCCCGGTGCTGGACATGACCACGGCGTACGACGATCAGGACCTCACCCACACTGAGCCGATCCAGTACGACAAGCAGTACATCTCGACCACGGTTGGTCGCGCCATCCTGAACGACGCACTCTCCGACGGCATGCCGTACGTCAATGGCCTGCTGAAGAAGAAGGGCATTGGCCAGCTGGTGAACTACTGCTACCTGAACCTGGGTCTTGAAGTCACGGTCAAGATGCTCGACCGCATCAAGGATCTTGGCTTCCAGTACGCCACCCGCAGCGGACTTTCTGTCGGCCTCGATGACATGGTCATCCCCGACACCAAGTACACCGTGGTGCGCGACGCTGAGAAGCAGGTGATTGCCGTACAGCAGCAGTACCTGGACGGCGCCATCACCAACGGCGAGCGCAACAACAAGGTCATCCAGATCTGGTCAGCGGTCACCGAGAAGGTTGCCGATGAGATGTTTGACAACATGAAGAACGCCGACAAGGAAGGCATGATGAACCCGATTTACATCATGGCTGACTCCGGCGCTCGTGGTTCCAAACAGCAGATCCGTCAGCTCTCCGGTATGCGCGGCCTGATGGCCAAGCCTTCCGGCGAAATCATCGAAACCCCGATCACCGCGAACTTCCGCGAAGGTCTCACCGTGCTGCAGTACTTCATCTCCACCCACGGCGCTCGTAAGGGCCTGGCGGATACGGCGTTGAAGACGGCTGACTCGGGTTACCTGACCCGGCGCCTGGTCGACGTGGCCCAGGACGTCATCGTCTCCGAGCAGAACTGCGGAACGGTCGAGGGCATCTACGTCGGTCCTATCGTCGAGTCGGGCGAGATCATCGAACCGCTGCGCGACCGCATCATCGGCCGCGTGTCGCTCGAGAAGATCAAGGACTTCGAAGGCAACGTGATTGTCGAGGTGAACGAAGAGATCACCGAAGAATTCGCGGTAGCCATTCAAGGTGCGGGCATTGAGAAGGTGAAGATCCGCTCGGTGCTGACCTGCGAGTCCAAGCGCGGCGTCTGCATCCTTTGCTACGGACGCAATCTTGCTTCCGGCCGTATGGTGGAGTTGGGCGAAGCAGTCGGTGTGATCGCGGCGCAGTCGATTGGCGAGCCGGGAACCCAGCTGACCATGCGTACCTTCCACATCGGTGGTACCGCTTCCCGTGTTTCCCAGCAGTCCTCGCTCGAAGCTAAGAACCACGGTACGGTTCGCTTCCTCAACATGCTCACCGTCCGCGCCAAGTCGGGCGATCTGGTGGCCATGAACCGGTCGGGCGCCATCGCAGTACTCGATGAACGCGGCCGTGAGAAGGAGCACTACCAGGTCGTCTACGGCGCCAAGCTCAAGGTCGAAGACGGAGCCCAGGTGACCCTCGGGCAGGTACTGGTCGAGTGGGATCCTTACACCTTTGCCATCCTGACGGAAATTGGCGGAACGATTCAGTTCAAGGACCTGCAGGAAGGCATCACCCTGAATGAAGAAGTGGATGAAGTGACGGGCCTGTCGCGCTTGGTGGTTGCGGAAGCAGCCGACGAGAAGCGTCAGCCGGCCATCGTCATCAAGGGAACCAAGGGCAACAAGCGTTACCTGATGCCCAGCCGAGCCCACCTTATGATTCAGGATGGGGACGAGGTCTTTCCTGGCGACGTGCTGGCCAAGATCCCGCGTGAGACGACTCGTACGAAGGACATCACCGGTGGTCTACCGCGCGTGGTCGAGCTGTTCGAAGCCCGTAAGCCGCGTGAAACCGCTATCATCAGCGAGATCGATGGTGTGGTGAAGTTCGGTGAAGTGGCGAAGGGTCAGCGCAAAATCTACGTAACCGCGGACAACGGCGAGGAGAAGGAATACTCGGTGCAGCGCGGTGTGCACGTCAATGTGCAGGAAGGCGAGCGCCTGCGGGCCGGCGAACCGTTGATGGACGGGCCGCTGAATCCGCATGACATTCTGGCCGTACTTGGCGAGAAGGAGCTGCAAGGCTATCTCGTCAACGAAATCCAGGAAGTCTACCGGTTGCAGGGCGTGGCGATCTCCGACAAGCACATTGAGACCATCGTGCGACAGATGCTGCGTTGGGTGAAGATCGAGGAAGTCGGTGACACGTCGTTCCTGCTCGAACAGCAGATCGATAAGTTCCGTTTCCGCGAAGAGAACGAGCGTGTGATTGCCAAGGGTGGCAGGCCGGCGATTGGCCGTCCGCTGCTGCTGGGTATCACCAAGGCTTCGCTCTCGACCGATTCGTTCATCTCGGCAGCGTCGTTCCAGGAGACAACGCGTGTTCTTACCGAGGCCAGCATCAACGGCTCGGTGGACAGCCTGCGCGGTCTGAAGGAAAACGTGATCGTCGGCCGCCTCATCCCGGCCGGAACGGGCATGGAGTACTACCGCAACATCCAGCTCTCGCAAGAGCTCGAAGAGGCCGCTGCCCGCGTGCAGCAAGAAGTAACCGCCGCCTTCGAGGAAGCCGAGCGCGAGTTGGAGCTGATGCGGCAGGAAGGCGAAGCCGAAGAAATGGCAGCCGAGTAACTCAGCCATCAATTAAACCAAAAGGCCGCGCGCAAGCGCGGCCTTTGTTTTTGTGCAGGGGCGTTATGGGTCTCAAACGCGGTTGAAACATGAGATATCCAAACATCCAAGCTTTTTACCGGTACTGTGGTACTGTGTTCGTGCCGCACATAGCTTCAACAGATTGGCCGATCGCCACTGGCCCACCTGAACTTCACCCAGGCTGAAGGGCGAATGCATCTGGCTGGTGATCGCCGTGATAACTACATCTATTTAGCGACGTTATACGGCCCGACTGCTGACAATGGCAGCCGGGCGCTGCTTGAAAGTGGCCTGGTTTGTAAACGGTTATATAAACACGCTCTATTCAAAGAGCAGCCGGTGAAGTTGAGAAACGTGCTTACCTATGCCGTCATTGTTAAAGATCTCAAAGTCGCTGATTTCCTCCGGGAGGGAGCACGCGATCCGGCGAACAAAATAGGACGCTAAATTCCGCACGAGGAACCGGTTCGCTACGCGCCGCAATTATCCGCAGCCGTAGCCGCCTTCGAGCCAACCGAACACACCGCATTTGGCAGGAATTCCAATGGGTCCTTCCTTACCCCTTCGCCCGAGAAGGGCGATCATGGTCTTTGGCCGAAATACCCGGGCTATCGCAGCGTTTTCCGGATATGGGGTCCAGGTATTTGCCACAGTGAGAGTACCGAAATACAATTGACTCAAATCGCCGCCAAACTGGCTGCCTGGCCGACATCCGCTTCCTCAGCCAGTAGTAGCTGCGCCGTTCCAGAGAATAACGGCACAGAAACTGTTACCGTGAACCCGAAATGCTGCAGCAGGTCCGGCAGCCGGCGTCATTGGGCAGCGATTACCGTCACCTGACACGGAGAAGCCATAATGGCTCCGACCGTGGCTTCTATATATACCGTCCCCAGCCCCAACGCCGTCACATGGCCTTGAGCACTGATTTTTGCGATGCTATGGTTGCTGGTATTCCAAAGCGTTACCGCATTCCCGGAAGCATCGGGCAGGGCAGCCACCGATCCATCGGAGTAATTACCGTAGGCAGTAAACTGGAGCGTACCCCCAAGGACTATGGTGGCGGCCCCTTGCTTGCCCTGCACATACGCACTGATCAAGGTTGGTCCGGGTGGAACCGGGACAACCTGGATCAAAACGGCGCTCAGACCCGGTACGTAGCAGTTGAGCTGCGATCCGTTTGCGCTGAGCGTATAGGCGGCTCCTGCTGTGAAGGGGCTACCCAGGTTCACCGGCGATCCTTGAATCGTGACGCCGTCGGTGGCCACAAGTTCGGGCATCACGGCTCCTTGAGACAATTGGGTCATCTCCAGCAACGCCGCCGACTGAGCGGGTTGTGGAAGTTGTACCGCGAGCTGGAGATTCTGAATCGGATCCTTGTTCACAATGACAAGGTTGAGGTTGCCGGAAGGTGCTTGCACCGCATAGGCGGTGACGTTGAGAGATCCAGCCGAGAGTTGGGTCGCATATAGCGTGCCCTGGCCTGCCAGCGTGAAGAACAGTATGCCGTAGTACTCCGGCCGGACGCCCTGGATGATTCCGTTCCAATCGGCAATCGGAGTGTATCCAGGGCTGTTTCCGCCGCCATGCAGATTCACTCCTAACGCTCCGCCCTGAGCGCAGTTGAAGAGAAAGTCGATGACCCACAACGACGAGGCATAAGAGTTGCTGACGCCGCTCGCGCCGCCGGCATAAAAGGAATTGCACTCGGCGATGCGATAAGGAACAGCCGTGCTCTTTGAGCCCGCCTTGAGAATGGCGAGTTCCGCAACCAGATTGGTATCCGGTGTCACCAGGAACGCGGCGGTAGAGGTGGGCGCCTGGCCGCTGGCGCGGTAATAATGCTGGGTAAGGAGGGTAATCTCGCCGCTGGGGGCGACCGCCTGCGCATAGGGTATAGTCCACGTGGACACGTTGTAGGATGCGGCGGAGCCGGTAATCGGCACGCCTGGAGTGGTCGCCAAAATCGCGGCGCGAAACTGGCCCCAAAGGGTGAGATATTGGGCGAGCGACCAATTTCCTGCGTAGTATTTTCCTGCGGCTCCATAGGCATCCGGCTCGTTGCCGATTTCAATGCCATACAGGCAGGAGCCAAATTGCTCGACGGCATACGCGACCTCTTCTGCGGCGAGAGCAGGCGTGGTCGCTCCGGTGGCGGCTCCGCCGAGGTTAACTCCGTAAAGGATCTGCCAACCTGCGGCTTTGACAAACGCAGCGAGAGCGTCGACATCACTGGGCGCAACCTGTAGATAAGTACGGCCCGCACCATTAGGCGTCCACACGAATTGGTCTACCGAGCTGCCGCCTATACGCAGCAGGCTCGGGCCGAGGGCTTGAAACAAGGTGATGCCGACCACGTTCGAGGGCTGAAAAAAAGACCACTGGACGGCCATCTTCTCGTAGGAAAGGCCCGCAAATGCAGGACCGATCGATCCTGCGGCCTGGGTTGTGACCGCAAGCGAAGCCACGGTCATTGGTCCTGCCGGCAGAAGCTGCGGATTCGCTACCGCGCCCGAAGAGGAAGAACTCGATCCTGTGGATGTGACAGATCCCCAGCCTTCCAGGGATGTCGCCGCGGCGAGCGCGATACCGCTGCGCAAGATCTGTCGCCGGGTAAGGATAGACGGCGTCAATGGCTTAAGAACAGCTGTCTCGTTGGGCGTTTTCACGCATTGACCTATGTGTTCTGGAGCCTTCTGAATTAATACCTCAGGGAACGTCCTGATGTTGTCATCGGCAGCGGTTACGCTCATCCACCGTTACGGACAGGTCATTACTTCCGTCACGAAGGAATGCTCATAGCGATGAAAAATTACCGGCCCGGAAGGGCCCACCATCGTTTGCGTCCATCCACATGGTACGCAGCGGCCGCTGGAACACTGATGTCCACTTCTGTCCCTGCTCCTGGCGTGCTCCAGATGTCGAATCGGGCGCCGATACGAGATGCGCGCTCCTTCATCCCCGTGACGCCCCAATGTCCGGCAGGCGAGCCTGCGTCCAACTGCTCCTTACTCATGCCCTTGCCATTATCCCGGCAACGCATGCGCAAATGCGTAGGCGCGTAATTGATCTCAATTTCAATCCGTGTCGCCGCGGCATGCCGCAATGCGTTGGTGATGGCTTCCCGCCCAATGCAGTAGATCTCGTCGTGCACCACGGTGCGTAAGGGCCTTGGTTCTCCCTCCACCAGAAATTCAATCGGCGCCGCGGAACTGGATCGCACCAGCGAACTGACCTGGGCCAGGGCCTCGGGCAAATGGTTCGCCGTGCTCTCTTCCGAGCGAAGCGTGCGTACGCGTTCGCGTCCTTCGGCGATCACGTCCTCGGCCCGCGTCAACGTCTTCTCCAGCATGCCGCGTGCCGGCTGATCCTCGGGCACCTCTTCAATATCAGAGTGGAAACACAACACCAGCCCCTGGATGCCCTGCAGCAATGTGTCATGCAGATCCCTCGCAATACGTACGCGTTCCTGTGCTCTTTCTTCGAGCCGCCGGCGCATCTGCGCCGTTGCGTACTGCAAACGCAAACGAAAGAACATCACCAACAGCGCCACAGACGCAAGCAAGCACAACGCCAGAAACCACCACCGCTGATAAAACGCCGGCAACACCTCGAACGTGAGCGGTTGAGCGGCTTCGCTCCAAATGCCGTCTCCATTGTTCGCGGCCACACGAAACGTATAAGACCCTGGCCTAAGGTTGGTGTACACGGCTTCTGTGCGCGTCCCTACCTCTTGCCAGCTTTGATCCTGACCTTCTAGAAGGTACCGGTAGGAGACTTGTTCCGGCGCGCTGAGATGCGCTCCAAAATACCGGATGCGCAGCGTGTGCTTACCCGGCGCAATATGCGGCTCCACTTCGTAACGCGGCCGTTCGTCGTCGAGCAAACCCTGAATCGATGTGATCGCAGGCACTGTGTCCCGATGGACGCGGTCAGGATCGATATACACCGCCGTCGAAGAAGTCGCGATCCAGATGCGGCCATTGGGCGCAATGACCGCGCTCGGCAACTCGTACGTTTGGTAGGGAAACCCACCCAGCCCCTCACCGGAGAATCGTTGCGTTCGCATGCGATAACCGGAAGCTGCGAGTGCGCTGTGGAGCTCTTCGCGGGGAATACGAAACACGCCCCGCGCGCCATTCAACCACAGGTCTCCGCGATGGTCCTCCACCAAGCCGGAAACACCCTGCACCGCGTCCGCGTCTGCCGTGAGCAGCGATTGAAAGTGATCGCCGGCCAACGCCGCAAGACCATGCGCGCCCGCGGCGAGCACGGAGTCTCGCCCGATGAGGATCGCCTGCACATTCCCGATCCCGGGGGCGGTGTCCACCGGAAACGTCTTCGCCTGAGTGCCGTCGAGTAAGCCAATTTTGTTATCGATATACCCAGTCCAAACGCGACCTGTATGTTCCACGGTGAATACCACCGGAACTTCGGGCGGAAGTCCTGGAGGCTCCAATTTCTCCCAGCGGCCGCGGGTGCGGCGCCACAAGCCACTCTGGGCGCACACGGCAAATAGCTCCTGTTCGTCGCCTGCGATTTGCGCAACGCAGTAGGGCCGGTTCGGCAGCGGCGAAGGGAAGGATCGCTCTTTCCCGTTCTTCACCTCGGCGATCTTGCCTCCGCGATTGAACCAAAGGTTGCTTTGGCGGTCGCAATACACACCCCACAGTTCACCCATCTTGTGGTGAGTGAGGTTGGCTCCGTCGGTGGACAGCAGGAAATCGCTGCTGCCCACCCATACCGTGCCGTTGGGACAAGCGGCCACACCCACGTCGCCCTCGACATTCGGATCCGGCAATCTCGTCAGAGAAGGAGCGCGGAAGCGATCGAGCCCGCGCGTCGTGCCGGCCCAGACCGTGCCGTTCGCATCCAGATAAACCTTCGAGACCCCAATGCCGCTGAGCCCGATGCGCTGATCGAATATCTGCGCATCGTCGCCCTTCCTGGAGATGGTGCCCGACTTATTGGCCACCAGCGCAGACGACGAAATCCGGACGACTCCCTCGCGCGTGCTGCCGACCCACAGATTTCCCTGGGCATCGGCTGTGATGGCGGCCGCGTCTACCGTAAAACTGAGGGGTGGGTTCCCGAAGTGGCCCGGCACGGAGACCCGGCGTATCGCGGGATGCGGCGCAAGTGCAATGACCCAAAGGCTGCCATCCGGAGTCTCGGTAAAGCCATAGACGCTACCGATCTTCTCTTTCGTCCTGATCGGAGCGGATGCGCCTTTCGGCACATAGTAGAGGTAGCTCCGGGTGGCTATCCATAAGACACCCGCGCGGTCGAAGAAGAAATTGGTCACTTCGCCGAGTTCCTGGGCCGCAGGAATGGCCTCTCGCCAACGCTCGTCGCTCCCCTGCCGGTAGAGCTTATTGCCGATCAGGGCCCACATGGCGCCATCCGGCGCCTGCAGAATCTGAGCTGCCACGGCAGCCGGTAATCCATCCCGCTGGCTGAAAATGCGGACTTGGCCCCCCTGAATGCGAATGATGTCTTTCAGCCATGGCGCAACCCAGAGCGCTCCGTCTCGAGCCAGGAAGACGTTGCGCATTTCGATCGAAGGCATCGATGGCTGGCCCGGGGGTGGCAAGTAAATGCTGAAGTGGAGCCCATCGAAGCGATACAATCCGCCTCGCGTTGCCAGCCACAGAGTGCCATCGCGGTCGGCCGCGATATCATTCACGCCGATGGGGGCGCCATCCCGGGCGGTCCAAGCCGTGTGATCCATCTGCCGCAGGGTCAGGTTTGAGGTCACGTCGAGGGCGAAGACGGGTCTAAGGGCGGCAGGTGACATCAGGCCTGCCATCACGCTGCAAAGCACAACGCCCGCGCGCAGCACCAGCATTCGAAAAAGCAAGGCTTGGGTCACCTCTTGCCATCCTGGGATCGGGACGGTCTCCAGTATAGGGGCCGCGATGTTTCGGCGAATGACACGAAAGGACTGTTTGGAACTAGTCCTAAAGCCGTTTCCGCTGGAGCGCCGGGCCTCGTAGCATGAGCGATGGAGTGAAGTATGCAAAGGCTTTTTGGTACGTTTCCCAATCGCGGCGCCGGCCTGGCGCTAGCTATTTTACGGGTCGCGGGCGCGGCCGCGCTGTTGTCGCCGCTGATGTCGGGGGCCCGCCTCTGCCCGGGTTTTGGAGTCGAAGTCTTGTTCACCATGTCCAGCATTGCCGCCGTGCTGCTGACAATCGGGTGGTTTACGCCTCTCGCCGCGGCTTCCGCAATCTTGTTCACTCTCGGCACCATATGGCTTTGCAGCGCAACCACGGTCAACGCGCTCATGATTGCTATCCTGGTGTCCGTCGGTTTGCTGGGCGCCGGAGCCTATTCCGTGGACGCGCATCTATATGGTCGACGGCGACTGGTCGTGGGCCGGCCAGCGGGCAAAGCGTAACCAGCATCACGAAACAGGAGCCAGTTGCCATGAACACAACGTCAGGCACAATCCATAAGATTCGCATCCTTACCGTAGATGACCATCCACTGATTCTCGAGGGCATTGCCCATGTCCTCCAACGTCAACCGGATATGGAAGTAGTGGGTGAAGCGGCCGATGGTTACCAAGCCATTGAAGCGTTTGCCAAACACCGGCCAGACATCGCGCTGATCGATTTACAGATGCCGGGTATGAACGGCATCGATACCATCACGGCCATCCTGGAGAAATTTCCCCACGCCCGTTGTGTGGTGCTCACCACCTATTCCGGCGATGTGCAGGCGACCCGTGCCCTGAAAGCGGGGGCCAAGGGCTATTTGCTAAAAAGCATGCTGCGCAAAGACCTGGTCGACACCATTCGTATCGTGCACTCTGGTAAGAGCCGGATCCCGGCGGAGATTGCGACCGAATTGGCAAGCCATCTCACGTCCGATGCGCTCTCCAGCAGGGAGATCGAGGTGTTGCGCATGGTCGGCGAAGGCTGCTCGAATAAGATTGTCGCCGATCATCTCAAAATCACCGAAGACACGGTGAAGGGGCATATGCGCAACATCCTCTCCAAGCTCAATGCCAACGACCGCACCCATGCCGTGATGATCGCCGTGAAGCGAGGCTTCCTCGAAGGCTAACGCGCAGGGGAGGTTGCGGCCAACTGCTTTCTTTGCCGAGGTAGTTCCCGCGGGGGTTTCTGTTCAGGGACTCCATGGAAAAACCTGCCTCAGCGGCTAAAGAGTCTTGGTGAGAACCGGATCTCTAGGACCAAACAGAACCTGACGGGTGCCCCATGTTCGCGCCAGCGTACGTGGGCCGATTATGAATTCTTCGAATGCTTTCACTCAACGAGTAACAACAATGGAAGGGCTTCGCTGGCCCACGTACGCTGGCGCGAACATGGGGCACCCGTCAAGTTTTGTTTGGTCTCACAAATCCGGTTCTCACCAAGCCAGTCAGGGCTTTCGAGGGTGTGTGTGAACTACGCCACGGTTGCTGCGGGCGTGGCACATTCCTTTTGCTCTGCGATGTAGCGATGGATGTGCGACACCACCACCGAGCCTTCTCCCACCGCGTTGGCTACGCGCTTCACCGATCCGGAGCGTACATCGCCTACCGCGTAGATGCCGGGGTGGCTGGTCTGAAAAACGCAACCGTCACTGCCCTTGGCGCCGGTCATTACGAAACCATTGGCGTCCAGGTCGAGTTTGCCGGCAAGCCATTCGGTATTCGGCGTCGCCCCGATCATCACGAACATGTTGCCCGTCTCGCAGCTACGCGTCCGGCCGTCTCTGAGGTTGCACCAGGTCACACTGCGTAAGTGCGTGTCGCCATCGAGAGACACCACCTCGCTATGGGTGTGCAGCGTGATCCGCTGGGAGGATGCAATCCGTTGAATCAGATAAGCCGACATCGTCGACTTAAGCCCGTCGCCGCGAATCAGCAAGTGAACATGGCTGGCGGATAAAGAAAGGTGCAGGGCCGCTTGCCCCGCGGAGTTGCCACCACCCACCACCACGGTTTCCTTGCCCACGCAGCGCGCCGCCTCCATCGCAGTCGCCGCATAATGCACTCCCTGATACTCGAACTTCCGGTAGTTGGGAACATCGAGCCGCCGGTAGCGAGCCCCGGTGGCGACTACAACGGCATAAGCAAAGACGGTCTTTCCACCTTCCAGCTGCAAATGATAGCCACTGCCGTTTGCCTGCATATCGATCACATCGCGAGAGATCGCGAACCGGGCGCCAAACTTTTGCGCCTGCACGGTGGCGTTCTGAGCCAGCTCTTGACCGGAGATACCCGTAGGGAAACCAAGATAATTCTCAATCTTGGAACTGGTGCCCGCTTGGCCGCCAGGAGCGGTGCCTTCGATCACCAGAGTGCTGAGACCTTCGGACGCGCCATATACTGAGGCCGCAAGGCCGGCAGGGCCGCCGCCCACCACCGCAAGATCGTAGGCTGCGTCTTCGCCCAGGTCCTGATCGAAGCCAAGCTTGTTCGCCAGCACTGTATTTGCCGGCCTCCGCAGCGTTGTGCCGTCCGGGAAAAAGACCACCGGCACCTGGTCCGGTTCGACATCCAGGGCACGCAACAACACTTCCGCTTCCAGGTTGCAACTCGAGTCGATCAATTGGTGCGGGTGTCCGTTGCCGATCAGGAAGCGCTCCACTCGCATGGTCTCGGCGGCGCGGCCATCCCCTACGACGATGATGCCTCCTTGTCGTCGATCGACCAGTCGTGCCCGCCGCACAATCCACTCCGTCAGGATCAACTCCGCGATATCCAACTCGCTGCGCATCAGCTTGCGCAGGGCATCGCGCCCCACGCGCAACACCTGGGTAGCTTTGATGGCCCGGCAATTGAGCAACGTAGGCCGGTCGTTCAGCATATCGAGCTCGCCCGTGAACTGCAGCTTCTCCAGCATGGAGTCCGTTTGGTGCGAGGCCCGTCCTTTCTGCTCGTAGAGTTCCAGCTTGCCGTCGATGACGATAAAAAAATCAACTAGTCGCTGGCCCTGCTGAAAAAGCTGCTGATCGCGATCGATGCTCTCGATAGCCCCGTATCCGCGCAGCCGTCGCATCATAAGGGACGTCACTACGGCAGGAGCGTGGTGCACAACTCTGCCGCGGACGGTCGCGCCAGCCTTTCCGGAACCTGGCAGAGCGCGGAACTGAGGGTTGGCAGCGGACATAGGTTGACTCCCTGTTGGTAACGATACTGACGCACCGTCTCACTTCCGGCAACCTCATCCTGGGGGGGCGCTAGCCAGTTCTTTCGGGGGGCTCGCTTGCGGAGCGTTTTGGGGGGTGACGATGGGAGATCCCGCAAATGACCCTGGTACCAAAAACGGGTAGTTAGAAGCCACAGCGTGTGCCCCGTTCGGGGAATTTCGCGAGCAGAAACCTGTTGTTAGCCTCTCGATAAGTTCCACATCAGCTGATTCCGGCTGCGAAGCGAAACGTGAAAACCAGACGGAAAGGGCCAAGGACTTGTCAAAGCGTATCCCATCGCTTGACGGATTGAGAGCGGTCTCCATTGCGGCCGTCATCCTGGGACACCTCGCCACGTGCCGGGCCCTCCCGTTCAGCCCTCGCATTCTGGACTTCCTCGAGCGCATCCCCATGTTGGGTGTCCGGGTTTTCTTTGTGCTTTCCGGCTTTCTTATCACCACCCTGATCCTTGAGGAGCGGGAAAGGACCGGCGGCTTTTCTCTGAGCAACTTTTATCTGCGCCGCGCCTGGCGTATCCTCCCGCCGGCCTACACTCTCCTCTTCTGTCTGACTGTGGCCAACCTTCTGCAATGGATCTCCATTAGCCCAATCGATTACCTTCGGGGATTCACTTACTTCATGAATTACGGCCCGGTTCCAGAGTGGTGGGTCGGCCATCTCTGGTCGCTTTCCGTCGAAGAGCAGTTCTACCTCATCTGGCCGTTTCTGCTGGCATTCCTCCCGACCAGGACTTGCCGCTCCGTCGCAGGTGTCTTCATCGTCGTTTCTGCCGCGCTTCGCTACCACATGGTGTCCCAGGTTCCCGTGGACCAGTGGCGCCTCGAGTACCAATTCCAATACGCCGGCACGGCTATGGCTTTCGGATGTCTGCTGGCGATCGACCGCAAATGGCTTTATTCCCAGCCATGGTTTCGTTCGATTTGTGCGTCCCCGATCACGCTCGTTGCTGCTTGTGCAGTCCTGTTGGCGAATACCAAGCTCCACGGCATCGGAGCCTTCGGTGCGTCTACGGGAGACATCGTGGCAAACTCCTGCATCTTTGTACTGGTCGCGAAGTTCACCTGCCAGCCTGTCGGATTCGTGGCGAAGATACTTAACTCCAGACCCTTTGTCGCTGTCGGGCTCATCAGCTACTCGCTCTATCTCTGGCAGCAGGAATTCGCCAATCCCGACGTCCACAACTGGAGTTCACGCTTCCCTTACAACCTGCTGCTGATCGTTGCCTGTAGCCTGGGCTCCTATTTCCTTGTGGAGAAGCCCACGCTCCGGATTCGTAAATCGCTCGCGGAGGCCGGCCCGGCGCGAAAACCCTACGAAGCGGGAGCCAGGGCGTAGAAAAGCCGTCCCTCCACCTTGCTAGTCAAACTCAAGGTGGACCTTCATGCTTTGGCTGCGGTCCCGTGCCATGGCAAAAGCTTCGTTCGCCTCTTGCATGCGATAGCGATGGCTCATCAGCGGCTTCAGGTTCATCTTCCCGCTGACGATCTCCTCTACGGCTGTGACGTATTCCTCTTCAAACCGAAAAGATCCCAGCAACCGCAGTTCTTTGCTCATGATGAAGTTCACGGCGACCGGCGACTGGCCCGCAGGCAGATTGCCCACCTGCAACACAGTTCCACCTGCCAGAGCAGTGCGCAATGCGGTGTCGAGGCCCGCAGCCGAGCCGGAGGCTTCGATGACGACGTCGAAGGTGCCGCGATGCTGCTGCCACCGCTCGATCTGCGAGCCATCGGTGGCGGAATAGGTGGCGTCCGCCCCCATCTCAACCGCCTTGTCGAGCGCGGGCTGCGCGAGATCGACGGCCGTCAAGTGATGCGCGCCGGCCCGCTTGGCTCCTGCCACAAGCAGGCAACCGATCGGCCCACAGCCAACCACCAGCACCTCCGCGCCGAGCAGCGTGGGCAGATGCCGCAGCGCATGCAGAGTGACCGCCAACGGCTCGGCCATACTGGCGGCAGTGAAACCGAAGTCCTCTGGTATGGCAACGCATTGGGACGCGGCGACGGCAATGTACTCACGAAACGCGCCGTCCGCATGCGGGTACACCGATGCGGACCCAAGAAAACGCATATGCAGGCATTGATTCGTCATGCCGCGCGCGCAGAATTTACAGGCGCCGCAGTGCAGACTGGGATTGACGGCAACCCGCTGACCGGGTGTCAAGGCCGTCACGTCCGCACCCACAGCAGCGATCTCGCCGGCAAGTTCGTGCCCCAGCACAAACGGGTCTCGCATCACGAAGTCGCCGGTTTTGCCCTTGAAATAATACGAGAGGTCCGAGCCGCAGATACCAGCGGCGCGTACGCGTACCAGCACCTGGTTGGGAGCGGGCTTAGGCATGTCCCAGGTTTCGACGACGATCTTGCCGGGTTCTTGCAAAACAGCTGCGAGCATGGTGGGTTCTCCTTCGTGAGTTACGGTTCGGCAGTGGTCGCCAGTAGCGTGCCTTCCAGGCGCGGCCGATCATTAAAAGCAAAGTAGAGTAGGACGGTGCAGGCAACCAGCGTGCGATCTTCGTCGATATCTTCTGGTGTCACAGTGACTCACCCGCAAGCGCCTGCACCTCGGCCCACACGCCGTCGTCCACGTCCAAGCCCTCGCGCATGGAGCGCTCGCGCCGGCGCACGGCGCCTTCACCAGGGTAGTCCGCCGTGCGTCCCTCCTCGTTCGGCGTCGACGCGTGAACATAGTCGATGATGCTGTTGGCGATCCGGGCATTGGCTTCATCGCCGCCCAGCTTGCGGGGGTCGACAACAATAAAAATTTGAGAACAACCAACGCAGGAGCCGGATTGGAGCGCATCGATGCCGTTGGTCGGCAGACCTTCCGACAGGATGGCCGCGAGCAGGTCGAGCATGATGGCGAACCCGGAGCCTTTCCACAAGCCCGCCGGCAGAATGCGTCGCGACTCTTCGATGAGCCCGGGGTCGTCCGTCAGGTGGCCGTCCCGATCAAAGCCGCCAGGGAAGGGAAGCCGTTGCCCTGCGCTGCGTGTCACCTGCAACTTGCCGTAGCTGTACTGCGACATGGCCATGTCCAGCACGACCGGGCCGCCAGGACGCGCTGCAGCCATGATGAATGGATTGTTTCCCAGGCGCTGATCTTTGCCACCCCATGCGGGCATGCAGCTTTCGGTATTCGTCCACGCGATCATGACGTAGCCTTGGTTGGCTGCATGCCAGCCGTAGGATCCGCCGCGCATCCAATGATTGGTATTGCGCAAGCCGATAAGTGCGATGCCCTGTTGCGCGGCGAGCTCCATGCCTCGATTGGTACACCACAAGGCGTTGAGCTGGCCAGGCGCACGGTGACCGTCGTACACCTCGATCGAGCCAAATTGACGAATACGCTGTGGGGTGGCGCCGAGTTGAATCCAGCCTGCGTCAATGTAACTCACGAACCGCGGCACACGATTGATGCCATGCGACGGCACTCCATCTGCCGTGGATTCAGTGTGGATCCGCGCGCAAATTTCGGCATCTGCCCGTGCCATGCCGGCCCGAAGAAACGCTTGCAGAATGGTCCGGTAAAGTTCGTCAAGAGTAACGCGTGCCAAGCCAGCTCCTGTCGCCGCGCGTTGCCTGAGATACTGCGGGCGGAGTATTCTGAGGGGTCCCTGTTTTAAGGATAAACCCACCATGAACCCTGATTCTAAAGGCCCGATCTCCCCCGAAACCCCATCCGGACCGAACCGCAGAGAGTTTCTCGCGGGCTTGGCGGGGGCGGCAGCTCTGGCTTCGCTCGCCGGGTCAAAGGCAACAGCCCAGACCAACGGTACAGTGTTGAACATCGCGCGCGTCGCCGTCCCTTCGAGCATCGTCATTCGCAGTGAGAACAAGGCCGGCGCCCTGAACGATGGTTTCGCCCCGGTAGACTCCTTCGACCGGTCGCACGGTGTTTACGGAATGTGGGGCGATCGCGAGTCGCACAGCCCGGCTACCTGGGTGCAGTACAACTGGAGCGGCCCCGTCGCTATCAATCACGTCGAGGTTTTCTGGGCTGTAGATCGTCCCCGCGCCGGTGTGCTGCCCGGGACCAGCTGGACAAGCATGAAGGTGCCGGAGACCTATCGCATTCTCTACTGGGACGGAAAAGATTTCGTTCCTGTCACCAACGCGCAAGGCCTCGGACTCGCCCCCGACGCATTCAACTCGACCACCTTCGACGCCGTCAAAACCGACAAGCTACGCCTTGAGGTGACCCCGCAAAAGGGAATGCCCGCCGGCATTCTGGAATGGAAGGTTTACCATGCCGGCCCCGTGCCTACCCTACCGCCCGTCATCAACGCCGGAGTGGATCGCTCCGTCATGCTCGACGCGCAGACTTACCTTGCGGGAAACGCGATCTGGCTCGAAGACTCCCCAAAAAATGTGTCTCGTTGGGTAAAAACTTCGGGTCCTGGAACGGTGACGTTTGCCGACGCCACCGCGTCCACCACGAGGGCGAAATTCTCCGCTCCCGGCGATTACGTACTCACCCTCGTCGCATCCGGTACAGACGATCGGTCTCACTCGATTCAAGTCCACGTCGAACCGCCACCACCTGCCGATCGCCTCGACGTCGTCTACACCCGCAGCTACGCGATCGACAGCCCGCTCTGGAATCAGCGCGCGAAAACCCTGATCGTCGACTGGATTCCCCACTGCGTTGCCATGTGCGAGCGGACAGATATTGGCGTCATGATGGGCGACGGCGGCATCGACAACTTTCTCGAAGCCGCCAAAGCCAACCGCGGGGAACCGCACGCCCGCCACAAGGGCTACGTGTTTTCGAATGCCTGGGTCCATCAAACCGTGGAATCGATGTGCATCGCGCTCATGGTCGACGCCGCAGGGGATCCCGACATCGTCCAAGCGCAGCAGGCGATGCAAGCAACCCTCGAGCGCTGGATTCCGATCATCCTCGCCGCACAGATGCCCGACGGCTACCTGCAGACTGCCTACATTCTGGCTGACCGCAAAGATTGGCCCGAACGCTGGTCACCCGATCATCGTGGCAACCATGAAGGCTATGTCTCCGGCTACTTCATCGAATCGGCCATCAATCACTACACGCTCACCGACGGCAAGGATCTTCGCCTCTACAACGCAGCCAAGAAGCTGGCCGACTGCTGGGTGGCCAACATCGGTTCGGGAAAAAAGGAGTGGTTCGACGGCCACCAGGAGATGGAGCAGGCCCTGGTCCGCTTCGGCCGCTTCGTCAACGACCAGGAAGGTAACCATCGCGGTGACGAGTACATCGCCCTGGCGAAGTTCCTGCTCGATTCCCGCCGCGGGGGTTCGGAGTACGACCAGAGCCACCTTCCTCCAGGCCAGCAGTACGAAGCCGTGGGACACGCCGTACGCGCGATGTACTTCTACTCGGGCATGGCCGACATCGCTGCTGAAACCCAGGACCGTGATTACCAGAGTGCCGTCATTTCGCTTTGGGACAACATGGTCAACAAGAAGTACTACGTGACCGGGGGCATTGGCAGCGGCGAAACCTCAGAGGGCTTTGGGCCCAATTACGCGCTGCGCAACGAGGCCTACTGCGAAACCTGCTCCAGTTGCGGCGTGGTGTTTTTCCAATACAAGCTCAACCTTGCGTATCACGATGCGAAGTACGCCGACCTCTACGAGCAGACCATGTACAACGCGCTTCTTGGCGGCGTGGCTCTTGACGGCAAGAGCTTCTGCTACACCAATCCTCTGATCAATTCCGATCGCGCCAAGTGGCACATCTGTCCCTGCTGTGTCGGCAACATGTCGCGCACTCTGCTGATGGTTCCCACTTGGACCTACTTAAAAAGTAAAAACGCGCTCTACGTGAACATGTTCGTCGGCAGCCGCATTCATGTCGGCGAGGTCGCCGGCACCAACGTGGAGGTGATCCAGAAGACCGAATATCCCTGGCACGGGGCGGTCTCCTTCACCGTAAATCCGGAAGAGACCAAGACGTTCTCTGTGTTCGTGCGCATTCCTGACCGCACCACCAGCAAGCTCTACCGGGAATCGCCGGCAGTGCGCGGAGTAAAGCGGTTCGCCGTCAACGGACAGGAGGTGAAGCCCACCCTCCAGAAGGGCTACGCCGTGGTCACCCGGGAGTGGAAGCGCGGAGATCGCATCGAACTGGAACTTCCCATGGAACCGCAGCGAGTACGGGCCGACAAGCGCATCCAGGCGGATGGTGACCTGGTAGCCCTAAAATACGGTCCGTTGATCTACAACGTAGAAACCGCCGACAACGAAAACATCGAGCGCAGGCTCGGAGACGGGCCGCTGACCCCGGAATGGCGACCGGACCTGCTGGGGGGCGTCATGGTCATCACCGGCCGCTGGCAGGACGGTTCACCTTTCCTGGCGATCCCAAACTTCGCACGCATGAACCGTGTAGGCCCTCCGCCCGACTATCCCAGGGACCGCAACCCGGACCGTTGGGCAACGAGCCCGGCGGTCGTTTCGAAGGTTTGGATTTAGCAGAGCTTCTGTCGCGGGATTTCAACGCTAGCCTCGGATCTAAAGCCTCCGCCATTTCGGCCGATTATCCCTCTAGGAGACTCAAATTCAGGCAACCTGGCCGAAGTGGCCGCGATCCTCTCCCGCCGTGAGTCCATGCAAGCTTCTGGAACTACCTGTGGCGATGAACCGTTTGCCAAACGGGGTCAGAAGCACAGCGTATGAAGCCGAGTGAAAATGCCACCATCATGGTGGTGGACGATCAACCTGCCAATCTAAAGCTATTGGAAGATATGCTGCAGGTGGATGGCTACAAAGTGCGCTCCTTTCCGCGGGGCCGGCTGGCGCTGGCGGCCGCTGCCCTGAACCCACCTGATCTGTTTCTGCTCGATATCAACATGCCGGAAATGGATGGCTACGAAGTATGCGAGCGTTTGAAGTCGAATCCGGAGCTATCCTCTGCGCCCGTGATCTTCCTCAGCGCGCTGACCGGGACCGAGGAGAAGCTCAAGGCATTTCAGGCCGGGGGGGCGGATTACGTAACCAAGCCATTCCAGTTGGACGAAGTGCAGGCCCGTGTCCAAACCCATCTCAAGCTCCACCAACTCGAGCAATCCTTGCGATCGCAGAATGATCTGTTGGAAGAAACGGTCAATCACAGAACAACAGAACTAAAAGGGGCGCTCACTCAGTTGGAATCGGCTCATAGCCAGACATTGCGCGCGTTGAACGCTGAAACCGAAGCCACCAGAAAACTGCAGGAAATAAACACCCGGCTGTTGGAAGCGAACCAACGGGCCAACGAGATGGCGGCGGAGGCAGCCAAGGCGAGCGCCGCAAAGAGCGAATTCCTGGCAAACATGAGCCATGAAATCCGTACTCCCCTGAATGGCATCATCGGTATGACCAACCTCGCCCTGGACACGAAGTTGACGATGGAGCAGAGCGACTATCTGGAGACCGTCAAGTTTTCGGCAGACGCTTTGCTGACCGTGATCAACGACATACTGGATTTCTCCAAGATCGAAGCCGACAAGATCGATCTGGAAGAGGTGGCCTTCTCCCTGATTGATTGCGTCGAAGGCGCCTTGAAAACGATCGCGCATCGGGCGAACGAAAAGGGACTCGAACTGCTGTGTGATATAGCGCCTGAGGTGCCCCAGACCGTTGCGGGTGACCCGGGTCGCCTTCGCCAGGTCCTTCTCAATCTGATTGGAAATGCCCTCAAGTTCACGGCAGAAGGGGAAGTGGGTATACGGGTAGTGGTGGATGCCATCGAAGAGAAGGCTTCCATCATGCACTTCATCATTTTCGATTCTGGTGTGGGGATTGCTCCGGAAAAACTGGAAATGATTTTCGATTCTTTTACCCAGGCCGATGTGTCCACCACCCGGCAATTCGGAGGAACAGGCTTGGGCTTGACCATTTCGAGGCGCTTGGTTCAATTGATGGGTGGACAGATGTGGGTGGAAAGCGAACTGGGCGCGGGGTCGCGATTTCACTTCACATTGCGGTTGATCACAGTGGCTAACAACGCTGCTGTGACCGGGAGCCCAACCTCGCCCGTAATGCGCGTGTTGCATGCCAAACAGGACGTATTGCCGGCGCCCTTGACCACGCGCTCGTTGCCGGACAAGAGCGATCGATCCAGGGGTTTGCACATCCTTTTGGCGGAAGACAATCGCGTCAATCAAATGGTAGCGCAGCGCTCGCTTGAAAAACGTGGTCATCAGGTCGTCATTGCCGAGACCGGCGAAGAAGCGCTGGAAGCCTTGGCTCAACGTTCGTTCGACGTGGTACTGATGGATGTGCATATGCCTGGCATCGATGGCATCGAAGCGACCAAGGCGATCCGTGAGAAGGAAAAGTCCACTGGCCTTCATCAACCAGTCGTCGCCATGACCGCACTGGCGATGATAGGTGACCGCGAACGTTGCCTGGCGGCTGGCATGGACGGCTACCTCTCCAAGCCGATCGATCTGCAGAAACTGGATGAAGTACTTGCAGTGTATGTGACCCGGCATGTCAACGACGCATCGTCGTGACCCACCTTCTCATGCAATCCGGTACCTTCATGCGATCGTGAGCGTCCCCCGAAAGGGGGTATAACCCGTAATGTAGACGCGATAGCTATCTGGGTGCGGCGCGCCCAGGTATGGGTCGGAATAGGGCCCTGCCACAGGAATTCTCTCGTGCTCGGCCTGTCCAGGACCAAAGGTAATGACGTCGCTTCCCACGCGGTAGCGCCCGGTGCCTTGACGTAAGAAGTGGACATCAGTTGTGTTCGCAACCGTCTCGGTTCCCTCCAACTCCCCGCCCTTTCTAAGTGTGAGCTCAATGATCACTGGAACGCGTTCATGCCCTGTTACATCGAACGCAAGCTCGAAAGCGCCGCTCTTTTCGAGGATGGAGACTTTCTGGTCCAGCCTTTGGATATTGCTCTGCGGACGCTGCGGGAAATTCATCTTGCTCCAGAATCGATTCCCCGCCGGTGTGAGCGGGTAATCTCCTTGCGGATTCCTCAGGTGTTTGGGCAGAGGCTGGTAGTACGGCACTGCAAGCTGCTGTTGCAGCGAGTACCGCTGGGCTTCCACCTTCAGGCCGGCGCTGCGGAATGGTCCTTCACTAAAAAAGTCCGGAATCATTCGTACAGACTCGAGCACTGCTTTTCCTTTGCGGAGGTTGAAAAACGTAGGATTGCTGGCCAAGCCGGAGGCAACTCCTAGCGGCCAGTCGCTCCCACCGTACACAGTCGCGCTCATATCTCCCCTTCGAATCCGAGCGAGAGCGCTGTTATTGAAAACCCGCGCATAGTCCGATGGAATCGGTCCAACCTCAGGCAAGCTCTGGCGGTAAGCCGGCTCCTCCAGGAATTCAATCAGCGGAATCTTAACTTCCGCATGATCGAGGCCGACCTGTTCAATGAATTTGGTCACTGCGGCGAACTGGCGATTCTGATCATGGATCGCCATGTAGCGGTATTGCAAATAGTAGTTGGAGATCCACTCTTGCAGCAGTTCATCTTGCCGCCGCGATCCTACCGTTTCCATTTCGCCATTCGGATGCATATAAAAGATGTTCATGGTGAGGTTTCTGCGAACGGGCTCCAGAAGCTGCGGACGATTCAGCAAACGAGCCATCGTGATGAGCGCGTTATCGACCACGCGGGAATAGATTCCCGTGCTTCTTTCCGAAAACTGCCCATCGGCATCGCAGTAGATGCCCTCACCCAACCAGTCGTCGACTCGTTCTACATACTTGGCCGATGGAAAGAGCGCATGGATCTGCGCCAGTGCGGAGGAAACCACCCAGCGATGATTCGGTGTGTGAATGCCGCCGGTGATGAGAGCTTCGCCCGCGGCCAGCACGAACGTTTCCAGCTTGCGAAGGATGGAAGAAAGCTGAGGCAGATTCATGCGCCGCAGCACGGCCACCGCTGTGCACAGTTCCTGAACCACAAACCCGGTGTCCGGAGGAGAGTTGTAGTTTCCCGAATCGATCGTTCCGTCCGGATGCTGGGCTGCCAGCAACTTATCAGCCGCATCCTCCAACGCGGGAAGCAGCGCCGCAGATTGGAAGTAAGAAGACTCCGGCGCGCAGTATGCGCCTGCCAGTCCGTCCACGGCTTCGCCGATGCCGCGGACATTAAGCCGCCGAGCTGAACCCTTCAATCGCTCAAGCACAGACGGTAAAGCAGCATCGTTTAAGCTCACCAGCTTCAAATAGTACCCGTCCTCAGCAGACGCCGCGAGACCCTCGCCTGGCAGACCTGCCAATGCAGCAGTGCCCAAAGCATCCCGTATAAACCCTCGCCGTGAAATCTCCATACCCCATTCTCCACCACCCTTAGCCGTCTTCGGAGATAGTCGAGCTGCTCTCAGCGTAGCCCCCAAACCAGGATCCGCCGCAGCCGCTTCACAGCGCGCCTTTATCTGACCCTGCGTTGTTAAAATGGCCGCATGCAAAGGCCACGCACTCTCCGCAGCATTCACGCAAACCCGGCCGCCCCGCAATCCAGAAAAACCTCTCACCTCCGCTTCCTGCTCCCGCTCCTTAGCACTCTCCTGCCTCTATCCGCGGGCGCTCAGTCCGGCTCTCCTCCGGGCCTTGGCCCCAAGCCCTTCATAGACTACTTCCGTCCCATCCCTATCTCCGGCAAGCTCTCCACTGATGTTTGGGGCGCGACCACCGTAGGACCCCGCGACCCCGGGAACGGGCTTGAAGACGTCACCATGAAGCAGTGGGACTACTGGGACGGCAAGATCCTCCGTGGCCCGGACGGCAAATACCACATGTTCGCGAGCCGCTGGGATCAGGCCCAAGGACACCGCGGATGGTTTAACTCCAAGGCAGTCGAGGCCGTTAGCAACTCCGCTCTTGGTCCCTACCGCGACCAGGGCCTTCTCTGGCCCGATGATCAGGCCGGGAAGGGCCACAACGTTACCGCCCTCAAGTTGCCCAACGCCAGCTACGCCGTCGTTGTTAGTGAGACGCGCAACGGCGACGTCTTCACCTCCCGCTCGATAGATGGCCCCTTCAAGCTCCTCGGCCCTATCACCGTCGACCAGGACCAGTTTCACTCGATGCATACCCCGGCAGATGTGCAGGCCTTGCACGCACCCAACCCGAAACCCTGGCACGGATCGAACGTCAGCCTCATCCTCCGCCCAGACGGCCGCTTCGAGATTATCCAGCGCTCCGGGCAGATTCTCATCAGCAAAGACAACGTGCTTGGTCCCTACGACATTAAGGGCGATAGCATCTACCGCGGGCTCGCCGGCCTCGCGCAGGATCACCTCAATGAACTCGAGGATCCAGTCCTCTGGTTCAGCGGCGGTTGGTACCACGTCCTCGTCAACAATTGGGGAGACCGCCGCGCTTATCACCTTATCTCCCGCGACGGTATAACCGGCTGGAAGTATCAGGGCCTTGCCTATGAACCCGGTGCCAGCTTCATCCGCTACACCGATGGCACGGTCAACCACTGGAACAAGCTTGAGCGCCCCGGGGTTCTGATCGAAAACGGCCACGTTACTGCTCTGACCCTCGCCGTCATCGACGTCGCCAAGGAGGAAGAAAACGGAAACGACGGCCATGGCAGCAAAGTCATCGTCATCCCCTTCGACGGGGCCGCTATGGATCGCGACCTGGCCCGAGCCGATCGAACCCACTAATCATGAAAGGCTCATAGGGGCTTATCGATATGTGTTCGGCCCGCACTTTACTAGGTGAGATCCGTCTAGATCACCAGTTGCGCCCAGAAGCAGGACCAGGTCAGAGCAGCCGCAGTTTTCTTCCCCCGCTCTCCGTCCTGGACGCCTTTTTGCCGGCAGCTTTACCGCTTCGATTGTGACGCGGTGGCGCAGGCTCATCTCCCTGGGCGCCTTCCGCCTGATGCAAATTCTGCTCCATAGCTTCGCGGGCCGACGCTGAATCCTTCGCTCGAATCGCGCGATAATGCTGCGGTGCATCTCTGCGGACTGTCTCAGGTCAGAGGACTGTTCCACCGTCCGCTGGCGATCTTCGTAATCGCACTGACGACCGTCTCCATAAGTACCGTGAGAATGGGATTGCCCGCCGCTTCGGCGATCGCCCGGTGAAAGCGGACGTCGTGGATCAAGTACTCCTGAGGGTCATCGATAGCGGACCACACCTCAAGTGGACGCTTCCGCAGAAACCGATTCTCCTGTCCGAGTTCGGCGCGGAAGCGAAGCAGGGCAACCACGGCGGAAAAGACCAGCGGTGGGCCGAAGAGCAACAGGTGAACGTCTACGAGCACCAGTTCGTCATGATCAAGAACATGCCGCAGGTGCGTGTTCTCATTCCCTGGATCCTCATGGACTTTCGCTCTCCAGGACGCAACATCCCCAAACTGCAAGACGGCTTCAACCGCAAAGGTCTCGTATCCGAAGATGGCAAGAAGAAGCAGGCTTCTACCTTTTCCAGAAGGCGTACAAGGAACGCTCGGTGGGGACGGCGGAGTAGATATGGACACATTTCCCAGCAAAGGGAAGAAGCGAAAGCAAGAAACGACAACTTGTAGCGGAATGAACAGTACCGGACCCGAAGGATGGGGCACCCGCGCAATTGTTGCTGGTTCGAGTTGTCATGTGTTCATGAGGAGCAAGCGACTTACCGGCGGTAAGTTAGGGGCGGAATGAAGGTGCGAGGGGCACAAGTCCAGATCGTGGTTGGGAAGAGATCATGAAAGGCTCATAGAGGTCGTATCGATATCCGTTCGTCCCGCGCCGTACCGAATCTTATCCTGTCTCCGTTCAGCGTCTCGGCCTGCTGACCGTTGCGATAGAGTACGAGAGACTGCCCAGGCCATGGATTCGCGAGGATGCAGTCTCTCCCTTTCTCGCTCAGGACGGTGAGCTCCTGGACGCGCCCGCCGCGAAAGGAACTGGAGACTAGAAAGGCGCCGTAAGCCCGCAGATTCCCGAACGAAGCATTACGTTCCTTCGGCCACACCGGAAACACGCGCAGAACGCCGGTATAGCTCTGCAGCAGCATCTCGTTGATGGTCGCTGGAATGGCGCTTGCGGATTCAACTCCCCCGCCTGGAAAAAATATGTAACCGTTTGGGTAGCCATTTTCGAGGCAATCCTTTTGCATGGCCGCCAACAGCTTTTCTGGATCGTACCCCACCCTGGCCATTGCCGGTGGCACAAGAGGATGCCCCCGGTAACCGCGTTCTGTAACCGTGTCAAGTGCAATCTGCAGAAGCTTCGAGTCCTCACCCAACCCGATCTGGTTGCCCGGCCAGATCGCAAGCGTTCCCCAGGATGCGATTGCGCTGGTGGACTCGCCATCGTCGCCCGCTTCTGCAACGGCAAAGATTTTCCTCCCATTGCGCTCTGCGGTCGGATAAGGGCTCAGGTGATCGAGGATCTCTTGCCATGCAGGCCGCCGCGACGCGTCGACGCCAAGCTCCTGGCTGATATCGATGAGGCCGCGGAACGTCCCCCGAAGAAATGCCAGCTCATTCATCGGGTTTACGCTGGCCACACATTTGGCCCAGTCGGCCCTGCCCTTCCAGGGGCCAACCTCGTCCGCGCAGTCGTCCCGAATCATGTACTGCCCCTGACTCTTCACCAGGTAGTCTTCCCAGAAATCCCCGACTTCTCGCAGAAATGGATAAACCATAGCCGCATAACGATCGTCATAGGTGCTGTAGAACCGCATCAGCATCGGCATCGCGAGGAATGCGGCATTGCTCTTCATTCCCATGAACGGATCATAGTCAAACTCGCGTTCCAATCCCCAGGGGCCAATATGTCCCGGATAGTAAACACCACGCACATTCAGCATCGTCTTTGCATAGGTTTTGGCGCGATCGACAAAGTCCAGAATCGGAGGGTCGTAGGGGTCTGCCGTGGACACATGGTTGGAAGAGTACAAGCCAAGGTAGGGAGTCTGGTGATTGTAGTCGAGGGTATAGTCTCCGTTCCAGGAAGGATGATCGGTCGTGACCCAGGGACCATAGAGTCCCGGAGCAACTTTTCCGGTTCGGGCCGCAGAGGCCGTGATGTACTGCGACGAATAATAAAATTTTTCGATAGTCGGATTCCCGATTTCGACAAATGATTGTGACCAGTAATTTCTCCACCACTCGCGGTGAGCCTCTCCCACCCGCTCGATCTCCGCAACGGTCATCTCCTGGGCGCGGGCTTGCGCCACCGCCAGATGATCGCGGGCGTCTAGATCACTGAGTATCAGCCCTACCAAATAAACCGGCGTGCCAGGCTTCAGTGTAAAGTCGATGCCTCCGTTCCGGACCGTGCCTCGTTCCCCAATCACCCGAGCTGCAAACGATACTTCCCGGCCCTCGGTCGTTACCGTCGTCGTAGGACCGATCGGATTACGCCACGCGTACTGCTCGTCGAGGGGACCATCTGCATTCCGTGTCACCCAGATCGTATCCGCGGTGTTGCCGCTTATAAGAAAGCGTGCCCTCGGCAGCACCTCCTGCCCACCAATGTAAGCGCGCAGCACCGAGCCATCAAAGGTGCCCGCAACGTGAACCCATCGATGGGTTGGAAGAGCGTCTGCGGAGCGAACAAACTGCTCCCCAACGTTGAAGCGCAGCCTTCCTTGATCCAGAGATAAACTGTAGGCTTCATTCCAATCGCCTTTGCTCAAAATATAGTTGGCGTCTCCGGCGGAAAAGACATAAATCCACGCTGCGACGGTGACCTGTTGCAAAGGGGGAACCTGGCCGGCGTCAATATAATTCCAGGCGTGCATGAGCTTCACCGCTCTGCCGCGCCTACCGATTCCGTATGGCTGGTAATCAAGATGATAGCCATCCGGCTTGCATCCCAGCTCGTCAACCGGGCGCTCGTCAGGCCTAAAGACCGAAGGTGGCGCGGGGCACGCCGGACCAGTGACCAACTTCGCCACGGTATCTTGAGGAGTCGTTCCTTCCAGCGCGTCGAAGCCCCATCGGCGGATTAAACCTTTCGCCGGTTCCTCAAGACTCGACAGTTCCGCGACACCGGCCTGATCGAGGGCACGGTCGTACAAGTGCACCTCGTCGATCAAGCCATTGAAGTACCACCTTCCGTTCCCGCCTTCCTCCCGGCCAATATTAACGGGCTTGTCGTTGCGGCTGATCGCCGTCCCTGCGGGGAACAGGCTTGCATGGACCTCGACGCTCGCCGCGCCCTCCGCCTGAACCTTGGTTACAAAAAGATTCTGCGTCGCCGCTACCCATGATGTGGTCTCCACAGTCGTGTTGGCCTTTTTGAATGTCCCATGTACTTCTGCATGGAGCAGATCCTGCTCTTCCAAATACGTCGCCCCGTCAAGAACGGGCATGGTCAGTTGCATACCGCCGACGGTCATCGGAGAAGCCTGTCGGCTCCAAAAATCGTTTTTCCCTATATAAAACCGTTGCTGTTCGGCGGCTCCAGCCAATGCCACTCCTACATCGCCATTACCCAGGATGGGCCCGTCGACGACAGTGCCGCCGGGAACGTGGACCGGCGGCTTGGTCATGACAAACGTCTGCCGCGCGACGATGGCAGCACTCGAAGAGTCCGTTTGCTGCGCAGCAGACGAGATGACGATCAGATAACCGAACAGCACCAGGCGGCAGATTCGATTGAGACGCACAAGCCCTCCCTGCGAGAAATCCATGACCATAGGATCGCGCTTCGAAGCCGGCGAAGTATCCGGAATAACGCAAGCATCGATCAACTGGAAAAGCTGACCTCGTACCGTCGACCGCTCTTCATCTTCAGGGAAACAGTACCATCGTCCGCTGGAGAGAACGGCGCCGCTGCCCCGGCCGAATGGATGGCGGCAATTTTCTGTCCTCGCGGGGCTCGCATCCGCCGCTCTCCCGCAGATTTTGTCCGCAGCGCCGCGGAGGTCGCTTTCCCCTCCTTCCAGGCCAGATCGACTTCGACTGCTCCCCGAGCGCGAAAGCCCTGCAACGTGCCTTGTGACCATGCGGCCGGAAGAGCGGGCAGAAACCTGATGATTCCATCGTGACTTTGTAGGAGCATCTCGGCAATGCCGGCCGCGGCGCCGAAGTTCCCGTCAATCTGAAACAACTTGTAGTCGCCGTTGAATAGATTCGGCGTGGCGCTCTGCCGCAGCATGTTAGTGACTCCCTGGTGCGCCTTCTCGCCTTCTCCAAGTCTGGCCCAGAGACAGATGTACCAGGCGCAAGGCCATGCACTCACGCCGGAACCATTTTCAATACGCCGATCAAGCACAACTCCCGCAGCCTTTGCGAACCGTGGTGATGTTTCAGGCGTAATTTGATGTCCCGGATAAACGGGAAATAGGTGCGAGACGTGACCAATGCCCGGAGTGGTTTCGGTAAAATCCTCCGACCACTCCTGCAGTTGACCGTACTTTCCGATCTGGAAAGGGAAGAGACGGCTGCGCGCTTCGCCGAGCGTTTTGCTGAACTCCAGATCCGTATCCAGAATAGCGGCCGCAGCCATGCAGTTGGTAAACAAGTCCCAGATGATAGCCATATCCATGGTTGAGGCAATGCTTACGGCAATAGGCTTCCCATCGGAACCAAAAAAGTGATTCTCCGGAGATACCGACGGAGCTGTCACCAACTTGTCGCCGTTGGGAATAAGCCACTGAAGCATGAACTGCGCCGAGCTCTTCATCAGTGGGTAGGCAGTTTGCCGCAGCCATACATGATCGAGAGAGAATTGGTAGTGCTCCCACAGGTGCTGGCAGAGCCAGGCGCCGCCCATGGGCCAGTTTGCCCAGGTGGGATCGCCGGTCTCGTTGCCCACGGGAGGCGCCTCTGCCCAAATGTCGGTGTTGTGGTGAGCCGTCCATCCATCCAATCCGTAATAAACTCGCGCCGTGGGAACCCCAGTGACCGAAAGATGACTTATTAGATCGAAGAGGGGCGTGTGGCAGTCCCCGAGGTTGGCCGGTTCCGCCAGCCAATAGTTCATCTGAGCATTGATGTTCAGGGTCCAATTCGCGCTCCACGGAGGCCGGACCTCCTCGTTCCAGATCCCTTGCAGGTTTGCGGGTTGAGTGCCCTGACGGGAACTCGCGATGAGCAGATAGCGTGCGTACTGGAAGTACAGCGCTGCCAGTTGCGGTTCGTCCTTCTCACGAACCGCGAGGAGCCTCTCGTCCGTCGGGCTCAGAGATACATCGCTGGTCTCAAGGTTGAGGGAGACGCGGCCGAATAGTTGCCGGTGGTCCGCGACATGATCCTGGAGCAGGCGCTCATAAGATTTGGCGGCAGCGGCATCGATTCGTTTGCGGCAACCAGCTGTAATCTCCTGCGGAGTGCCATCGGGCACTCTTCCGAAGCCGTTGTAACCCGTTCCAGTGGCAAGCAGGAGCGTCACGTCATTCGCGTCCATCACGCTCAGACTATCGCCGTCGGCCCTGACGGTTCCGCCGCTGGCGGCCACCTTCACCAGCGCTTCAAAGAACATGCCCTTACCCAGGGTATCGTCGTACACCACAGGCGTATTTGAATCATGCAGGTAATTGGGATCCACATGGACCGGAGCCTTGCCACGGAGCGCAAGTTCTCCGGGCGCAGCCGCCGTCGTAGACGCGCGCAGCAGGCTATCCAGCCTGATACCAAAGGTAAGTTGCCCTGGGCGATCACAGGTCAGCCTTATAACCAGTACGCCATCCGGAGCACTCGAAAACACTGTCCGTACAAAATCGCTCCCGCCTGCCGTAAAGGTGACCGTAATCACCCCGGTTGTCAGGTCAAGTTCCCGTTGATAGGAGCTGACGTCTTCTGTGTGCGCGAACTTTAAGTACAAACTTCCCAGCGGCTGATACGACTCGTTGAATGGCCCCTGCATTTTCATGGTCAGTTCGTTGGCAGCAGGATAATTACGCTCGCTGAGCAGAAGGCGCCGTATTTCGGGGAGATATTGCCGCGCAACCGGATTATTCCAATCCCGTTGCGGAGGGCCGCTCCACAAAGTATCGTCGTTCAGTTGGAGACGCTCGTTTGTTACGCCGCCAAAAACCATTGCACCCAGCCGGCCATTCCCGATGGGAAGAGCTTCCATCCACTGGGCCGCCGGTTTCGCGTACCTCATCACCGTACTGGATGATCGCGCACCGGAGGAAACTTCCCCGGCGGAGGAAGGCGCCAGAGCGGCGAGTGCTGCCGCGGATAGGGTTGATATCAGAAAATCGCGTCGAGTCGTGTCCATCGGCCGGCATCGTCCTCGCATCAGAAGCCTTGAGCATAGTTCGATCGTAGCGCTGCGCATTGGGTGCGGTCGTTCTTACGACGCCCGCACCCATGCTGGACGATTGCGTTAACGGCGACAGCCCGCGATTCGCTTTAGAACTGCAGTTTAAGCCCCATTCTAAAGTAGCGTTGATCGATGAGGCGGCTTCCGGGATTCGTGGAACTGATCAAACCGAACTGCGTATCCGTGTCTTTAGAATCGGGATTCGAGAAATGAGGCGTGTTCGTTAGATTGAACGCTTCCGCGCGAAACTGGAGGTTCAACGCTTCGACGATCTTGAAGGTGCGGAAGACACCTAAATCCATATTCGCGAATCCTGGTCCACGAAGCGAGTCAAAGCTCGCCGTGCCGAAGGTAGCAGTTGTTACCGGTGCGTAGGCTGAGGTGTCAAAGTAAGGGGAGGCTAACCCATGGGGGCCGAAGATCGCCACTTGGCTCTTGACCTGGTTGGCCCGTTGCGTACTGCCGGGGGCGTTCAGCGAATTCCCGGGATCGCTGACAGAAAACGGATTACCTGAATAAAAGGATAGGATCGCATTCGCCTGCCACCCGCCGGCAATGGCTGCGGCAACACCGCTGGTGAGATATTGCTTGTTTTTGCCAAAAGGTAGTTGATAGACCGAACTCAATTGAAAAACGTTGGTTCGATCGTTTGGCATCACGGCATAATTCAAATACCAGTACTGTGGGATCGGAATTTGCGGCTGCCCATCTCCGCGGTCATCGCAGCAGGTTCCCATAAACCTCGACCAGGTGTACGCGGCGTGGAGTTGCAGCCCATTGCTCATACGCTTCTCAACTTGCGCTTGCAATGAGTTGTAGTTCATATGCTCGAAGGGTTCAATGATAGTTTCGTTGGCCGTGATGCCAAAATTCCGGTACAGCTGTTGACTCGCTTGCCCCCCGCCCGGCAAGCCGTAGTTAATGTTGTAGCGGGTATGTTGATGAATGGTCAGGGTCCCGACATACCCAATTTGCGCCAGCACGTTCCAACCCAATTCCTGCTGCACGGAGAGGTTGTAGGACTCCGTATAACCGCGAATGAAGTTCTTGGGCGAGGAATTCATCGTCACCGTCTTCGGTAGCGGCACGGTGCCGGTGCTGATATCGGGAATGGCCAGCGTCGGGAAACCCTGGTTCAGCGTTGCCGGCGAAGTGTAGCTGTTCGTTCCCTGCAGGCTCTGGGCCAAAGTGAGTGGATAGTTATAGAGGCCGTCACGGTACATGTTGATTTGTTCCGGAGCCAGGGCGTAGCCAAGCCTTACGACCGTTTTCTCCCGAATTCTGTAGGCCGCACCAGCACGGGGCGCGAAGAGGTCTTTCTGCACGCCGATTCCACAGTTCTTGGAATTGCCCCCCTCTCCGCAAATGTTGTAGACGTTGGTCGCGGGGTTATAGAACTCGATACCGTGATTCTCACGATAAGGAACCGGGAAGTAGTTCCAGCCAGTTCCCGCATAGAGGGTAAGTTTCGGGCTTGCTTGCCAGGTATCGGAGATATAGGGAGCAAACTGCCAGGTGCGCAGCGTGACCCAATTGACGGTTAGCTCGTTGTTCTGCGAGTTCTGCGGCAGACCCAAAAGGAAATCAGCGAAAGAATTAAATTCCCCCGAGCTCGGACTTCCGCCGGTGCATCGCGGATCGGTTGACCCCGAGGGGCAATAGAGACCGGTGAGGCCACCCGTGAAATTGAACTCGGTCGGGCCTACTTCCTTGTGATTCATGTGCTGCTGGCTGACATCGAGGCCGAAGCGAACATTATGATTTCCCTTGATCCAGGTCACATTGCCGGTGTACTCAAAGACGGGATCGGCATAGACGAGGGAAGGATACCCATATCCCCATCCCGTGAGTCCTCCGGTGAAGTTGAATTGCGGCACCCCGCCCGCCGTTGGTAGCGGTCCGAGGTTAGTGTTGGGGATACCGAGCGTTTCCGCCGCGTAGCGATTGTTAGACATGGGAGCAAGCAAATTCTGCGTGGTATGGGTGAGCCCGAAAGTGGCGTCGATAACCAGCTTTGGGCTGGCAACATAGGTCCCTGACCCTGAGAACGCGTAGATATTGCCACTCTGATTGGTGTTGTATCCCCCGCCCCCGAGGGTATTCCCGAATGCCGGCGCCTGTGACTGGCTATAGGGATAGTCGCTGTAGCGGCCGGTGATCCGCAGCTTCTTGGTCGCCTCCCAGTCGACCTTGGAATCGATTTTCTGCAAGTTATAGGAGTACGGCGTGTTGATGTAGATGTTGTTCGAATAAATCCCGTTCGGAACGCCGCTCGGGACATTGGCTAAGAGCTTCTGCGAAATGGAATTGAAGCGGCCTGCGGGGATGATGTAGTTACCCGCCGCGTCCCGGGGAAACGCCGTCCTCCCGCTGCCATCCGCATTTCCCGTCGCTGGGTCAAAGACCGGAGTCGGGGAGGCCAGAATGCCCTGGACCATCTGCGGAGTAGGCAAGGTATAAAAAGCTCCCGCGGCTTGCCTCAGTCGATCACCCTCATAGCTGGCGAAGAAGAAAAACTTGTCCTTGATGATCGGGCCGCCGACGGTTCCGCCAAAATCGTTATCAATGTATTTCTGCTTGGGCTTTGTGGATGGCTGAAAATAAGGTTTAGCCTCCAACGTATTATTCTCGAAATACTCATAGCCAGAACCGTGGAATGCATTGGTTCCGCTCTTGATCTGCACATGGATGCCTGCGCCATTGACTGCCCCCTGGTCGGCGCCCGAACTCGCGGTTACCACGTTTACCGTTTGAATTGCCTCTGTGGACGGGACGGCGGTGGAGAAGAACTGAACCCATGGGTTAGTGGCGCTGACACCATCAATGCTGACGTTGGTGCCAGTGGAACTGGTGCCGTTCGCCTGCACCACCATCGACCGCATGGGGTTGTTGGTACCGCCTGAACTCGCAACCGGCGGCAATACACCGGCGAGTTGTCCTACCAACCCTTGGTAGGTTCTAGTCGCCTGCGGCAGTTGCTCCAGATCCGCGGAGGTGACTTGACCATGAACATCCGGCCGATCGGTTTGCAGTTGAGCTGCCTCAGACGAAACCATGATGGTCTGAGTTTCGGCGCCCACGGTCAAGCTCGCATCCACGCGAACAGTGGTGTTAATCAAGACAGCGACCGACGTTGCTTGAAAGATCTGGAAACCTGGTTTCGAAACCGAAACGCTGTAGACCCCGGCGGGGATGGTCGAAACCGTGTAACCACCACTATCGTTGGTGACGGCGGACCGTGTCTCTCCCGTTTCCGTCTGCTTTACGTTGACCTCAGCCCCAGCGACAACGGCGCCCTGGTTATCTGTTACCGTACCAACGACGGATCCATAGAGGAGCTGGGCGTCTCCCTGTTTAATCCCTATCGCGATCACGAAACCAAGCAACACGACGAGTGCCCTGACTCGGTAGGGGTGGTGTCCGTGAACTGAACTCGTATTTGTCTTCTGTAGAGTCGTCTGAAGAACTGGCATGTAGCCTCCATGAAGTGAACTACTGGATACTTCTCGCTCTATCTCATCTTTGTCTTGCGAGCCGAATCGACAGCGGCCGGCTCGCGCTTGGTTCATGCCCCAATGTTTGACCGTCCCGGATGTCCAGCAAATTTCGTTACAGTTAACGTTAAAGTAGCTCTCGTGGATCTAACTCTATCGAGGGCGTTGTTGTCAATGCACTCATTTCTCAAGCCCGCATATTGCTTGAGCGGGAGCGCGTAAAATTTGAGGAATCAGGCGCTTGTGTGGGATTTCACTCGTGGCGGTGCGGGCCCACGAACAACGAGTGTAGCAATTCTTGAAGTTTTACCCGGGTTGCCAAGCTGGACGTCCGATGGTCAATTTTCCACACAGAACTATTCCAAACGACTCGCAGCCACCGTATAGTGCCAGCTATGAACGTCCGCCTGAAAGACATCGCGAAGGACTTGGGTCTTTCAGTGGTCACGGTCTCCAAGGTTCTGCGAGGTCACCCGGATATCGCTGAGCAGACTCGCGAACGCGTCCTAAGACGGGTTAAAGAACTTGACTACCGGCCCAACATATTGGCCCGCGCTTTGGTGACTGGGCGGAGCTACTTGATAGGTTTGATTGTCCCGGACCTGTTACACCCTTTTTTCGCTGAGGTCGCGAAGGGTCTATCCACGGTAGTGGGGGAACGGGGATATTCGCTCATCATTTCGTCGTCGGAGGAAAGTCCTGAGCTGGAAGCGCGAGAGATACAGCAGTTGATCGGGCGACAGCTTGACGCTTTGGCTATCGCCTCTTCCGGGAGTGGAAAAGAAGCTTTTGAGCGTATGGACCGTGCTGGACAGCCATATATACTCATCGACCGCGAGTTACCGGGTTTGCTGGCTAACTTTGTTGGTATCGATGACAAGGCTGCGGGACGGATTGCAACAAAACATCTTATCGATCAGGGCTGCCGAACCATAGCCCATATTCGGGGAAGAAACAACAGCACCGGGATCCGCAGATACGAAGGATACCGGCAGGGTTTGCGCCAAGGCGGACTGCACTATTCCGACGCTATAGTCGTTTCCCGATCCAATGTTGACATTGACAGCACACGGCAGGGCGCGGAAGCTATGCGTCTTCTGCTTGCGCGGAAACCTAGACCTGACGGTGTTTTCTGCTATAACGATCCATTGGCAATTGGCGCTATGAATGAAGTTCTCGAGGCAGGTCTCCGGATTCCGCAGGACATTGCTGTGATCGGGTGCGGAAATCTGCATTACGACAGCTCACTGCGAGTTCCACTATCGAGTGTGGACCAACAGAACCAGCTAATCGGAAAGCATGCGGGCAACATTCTGCTTAGAATCATCGAATCCAGAGTACGCCCTGATCCAACGGTCGTGATCCTCGATCCCACTTTAATAGTCCGTGCCTCCACGATGAGGAAGCCTGATTCCGTTAGAAAAAGCCAGCCATCTGTATCGAAGGCAAACTCCAGTCTGAAGCCGGCGGCGCGGACCAAACAATCTCGGTCTAAACATCGTCCGGATCTGCGTGACTAGACTGCCGAAGGAAGGTACATACTGTGATCATGGGGCCCGCGAACTTCGTTTTACGCTGATCCAACACAGCCTAAAACGCCACCTGAATTCGGAACTGCATCTGCCGGTTGCCGTTTTGACCTACGTTCCCGGTGCATACGGAGAGCTGTTGAAAAGCGAATACTGCGCGGGATTATTAGTCCCGCCCGAAGAGCTATCGGTAAAGCTAAGTAGGTCTTAAAAACATGACGCAGGTCATAGGAACGGATCCCCAGGCGATCCCATCGCAGAGCACCTTTACGTCACCGAGGAGCAGGCGTCGAGGCGTCTGCAAGAGCATAAGCCAGCACCGTCATCACCGCGGCATTCTCGTTCAACTCCCGCGGATCCACCTTATCGAACGTGTCGGCAGGAGTGTGATGATAATTAAAGTAGTACCGCCCATCCTGGATTGGAGCAAACCCCGGAACACCCAGCGCATGAATCCCCGAGATATCTTCGCCCGACTCTGGCGAAGGCGTCAGAACCCCTGCACCAATCGGCAACAGCACGCGAGCGACAGGAGCAAGATAACCCGCAAGCGCGGGCTTGCCATTGATGAGGATTCCCGTTGGATGGCCGGCCCCAAAATCAGACTCAATCGCCGCCACATGGTTAGCCATATCGGCAGTATGCTCTTTGACGTAGGTGGCAGCCCCCTGCGAGCCCTCTTCTTCTGCCATCCACGCAATCAATCGAACCGTGCGCTTCGGATGAATCCCAAGCTGCGACAAAAGATGGATGGCCTGCATCGAGACCACCACTCCAGCGCCATCGTCGATCGCGCCCGTAGCGAGGTCCCACGAATCCAGGTGTCCGGAGACAATCACCACCTGTTCCGGATGTTCGCTGCCCTTCCAGTCCGCAATCACGTTATAGCTATCGGCATCCGGCAGCGTCTGCGGCGTAAGGGTCAACATCATAGTAGTGTGGCCCTGGCCGCTGAGCTGCGCCAGCAAGTCGGCATCCTCCGCGGTCACGGCTGCCGCGGGAATCTTGGGTAGCCGCGGGTCGTACACCGTCAAGCCAGTGTGCGGCAGACGGAAGTCCGCACCGCCGACCGAGCGAACCAGTACCGCAACCGCTCCCCGGGAAGCGCCAATGGCGGGTGCCGCCGCGCGATAGCCCACCGTCTGAACGTAGGCCGATATACTATCGCCCTGCGCTGCGAGGCGTTTATCGAAGTGCTCGTTGAACAGAATGATCTTGCCCTTCACCGCACTGTCGGGCAACGCCTTCAGGCCGGCGAAGGAATCAACCACAACCACCTCTGCCGTTAAGCCGGTGGCGGGCGTGGCCACACTGCCGCCCAGCGCGGTCAGTACGATCTTCTGCGTTGTCCCGGGCGTCATCCCCGGCCACGAAACCACCGCTGCCGTCTCTTCACCGCGAACCCAATGAGGAACGCTCGTCTTTTCCAACTGGACGGCAGCGCCCAGCGCCTTCATCTCCGCAGTCACATAATCGACGGCCGCCTGCGCCTGGGGTGAGCCGCTTAGCCGCGGCCCAATGTTCCCGGTCAGATGCTGAAGCTCCTGGATCGCGTAAGGATCGGCAACCGCCGCGTCGCGCAGTTTGCCCATCGTCGCGATCTGCTGCGGCGTCCACACCCCGATCGAAGGATCGAGCATCGCGGTGAGTTGCTGCAACAGTGGGGACGTCGGCGCCGGCTGCTGGGCAGGAACGAGCGGGGTGGTCAAAACAATCGCAGAGAACAGTAGAATGAGAAACTTCGGCTCACGTGACATTTTGGACCGATCATATCACCGGTCCCCCACGAAACAGCGAGCGCCCCTCACCCTGACCGTCACGACTTCGTTGCCGATTTGTAGAGGCGACGCCAGAAGGTTTCTTTGCGGCTCGGAGTCTCTTCCAGACGAAGCGGGACCATCAGGATGATCTCAGTACCAGCGTCTAAACGGCTCAACACGGTTAGTTGCGCGTCAATGCTCTTGGCACGCTCTCGCATACCACGAAACCCCCAATGACCTGCGCGTCCTGCATCCAGGACCTTAGGCTCGATACCAACGCCGTCGTCGCGCACCGTCAATTTCAAAGCAGACTGCTCGTAGGAGAGTTCCGCTTCAATCTTCGCCGCGTGAGCGTGCCGGAACGCGTTACTGATTGCTTCCCGCCCGATCAAATGAACTTCTCTCGCGACGAGTGGTTCGATACTAATAGGCTCACCCACGACCACCAGACTGAAGGGGGCGGCGTGATCTTGCGCGAACTGTTCCCCGCAAACCTTCAACAGCGCCGGAAGATCCGCGCCGTTCGTGTCCTCATGACGGAGATCGCGTACACTTTGCCGTCCCTCGAACAAAGCTTCGTCCGCACGCACCATGATCTGCTCCATCCTCTTATGGAGAGGTTCATTATGCTCAAGCGTGTTGAGCACGGCTTGAAACTGCAGCATCAAGCCATGAAAACTCTGCAACAGCGTGTCATGCAATTCACGCGCGATTCGACTGCGCTCACTGAGGCGCTCTTCCAGACGAAGGTTGTGCTGCCGGGCGATTTCTCCCAACCGAACCCGGTACGCGAACGATAAAAGAAGGACAAACATCGCGATAAGCGTAGAGATGAACCACCACGTATCCCACCAGGGTGGCAGGATGTGAATCTGCAGCGACAACCCCGGCTCAACCCAGGCCCCTCGGCTCGTCGCACTCTGCACGCGCAGCGTGTAGTCTCCCTTGGGCAAGGTCGTATAGCTGGCGACCCGGTCAGTGCTGCCAACCTCATGCCAGTTGCCATCCAGCCCTTCGAGCCGATAGCGGTAACGGTTCGTTGAGGAGTTGAGAAAGCTCAGCGCCGAAAACTCGAACGAGAAAATATTCTGCTCGCTGGTAAGAGTCACTGAGTCTGAGTAAGTGATGGACTTTTTGAGGGGAAAATCCCCGCCAATTGGAACTTCGGCGCCAGACAGCTGAAAGCGGGTCAGCACCGTCTTGGGGGAAGACGGTGTCTCTCGAACCCGGCCGGGATAAAACGCAACGGCCCCGCTGAAGCCACCGAAGAACATCTCTCCGTCTGCGCTCTTGTAGCAGCTGGACCATCCGGTTAGATCCTGCCCAGGAAGCCCATCCGTTGAAGAATAAATTGTGAACCTGAGGCTCTTCGGGTCAAGGGTGGATAAGCCATTGTTCGTCCCCAGCCACAGTAGGCCGCGCTCATCTTCCAGGATGCAACTAACAACGTTACCCGAGAGGCCATCTTTCGTGGTGTAGGTCGTAAACTTGCCGGTCGTCTCATCCAATCTATCGAGACCATTCTGCGTTCCGGCCCATATTTCGCTCGATCGCCCGGGATGAACGGAGTTGACCCGATTGTCACTGAGACTCTGCGGATCGCCTGGATCATGCTTATAGACTTCAAAATGATGGGTCTCCGGTTCGTAGGAATGAAGACCTGATTCTCCGCCCAGCCAAATGCGGCCACGAGCATCCTGCTTTATATCGGAATAGTCATCCGCGCTATGTATGTCCGGCCGAAACATCGTAAAGGTCCCCGTGGACGGATCGAGACGGCCCAGGCCATCCCAGGTTGCCGCCCAAAGCACTCCGCTGCGATCGACCAAAAGGCGCTCGATCGGATACCCGGAAGGATTGTGCGTAGAACCACCGTACGGTGAGAGCAATCCTGTTTTTGGATCCACCTTTTGCAATCCGGTGAGATAAGTACCCGCCACCAGGGTGCCTGCGCGATCTTCGATGATAGACAGAATATCGCCTTTATTTTCCGATCCAACCTGCACCATGTTCTGCCCGGTCTGACGGTCAATGCGGTGGAGGCCACCCGTCGATCCGATCCAAAGAATGCGGTGGCTATCCTCAAAAATAGTTGTCACCAGTGCGCCGGCCAGGGTCCCTCGCCGTTTGGTGAAAGATTGGAAAGGCGATGGTCGTTCGTCAAAGAGGTTGGGCTGAACATCATTCATGCACACCCAGATTTCGCCCTCTCTATCCTCGTAGAGCGACAACACGTTGTTAGAAGCCAGGCTTTCGCTATCGGCCGGATCGTTCTTATAGCGCGTGAGCGTTCCATCGTTTCGGTTATATTTGAGTACTCCGTCGCCGATGGTAGCGAACCACATGGTTCCATCTTGCGACTCCATCATGGAGTAGATCCCTTGCATGTTGGGGCTGGGACGATCGCCGTCGTAGATCGAGTAGCAACGAACCGTGTTTGTGTGCCTGTCAAATGTGCTCAATGGGCAAGTGGGTATAGCCCGGGCGATCCAGAAGGTCCCGAATCTATCTTCGTGAATCGAAAACTCGTTTCTATGTCCATCCAAAGGAATGTGGAGCGTCACCTTCTCCGTTGCACGATCGAACCTGTCGAGTCCGCCGCGGCTCGCAACCCAAAACTCGCCCTTGCCGTCTTCTCCGGCCGACGAGATGAAATTGCTGCTTATGCTTGAGGGCTTGTCCGGATCGTGCGGATATCGCGAGACACCCCCGTTCGAGGGGTCTAACTTGTACAGTCCGTTGGGGGTCGCCAACCACAAAAGCCCAAGTCGATCCTCGTACATATGAACCACCATGCCCGACGGATCGTTATTCTTTGCGGTATGGATTGGATAATGCCGGAAGGTTTCGCTAATGGGGTCAAATCTATCGACCACCGAGTCACAGCCAACCCATAGAGTGCCTTTGCGGTCTTTGAGCAGGCTGCGAACATAGACACAGCTGAGACTATCTGCTCGCCCTGGCTCGTGCTTGAATATCTTGAATTTGTAACCGTCATAACGGTTCAGTCCATATTGCGTTGGGAACCAGACAAACCCAAGATTGTCCTGCACCGCGGAGGATGCCCTGGTTTGGGAGAGTCCTTCACTTCCAGTGAGTTTTTTGAAGCGAAGGTCATGGCTATCGGCCAACGGCAATTTCACCGGCACAGGGCTAACCGATGCCATCGGAACTTTGATCGCCTGGCCCTTGGCCGCGAGCGCGGGGAAGACACAGAAAACCAGGAAACATATCCAACCCGAGCGCCAGGGCTGACCGAACTTAGTCAGCAGGCTATTCGAGCCGGAATTGATCTTGATACGGCCTCCACCATCCCACGCTATGAAACCGGCCCACCCATATTGTAAGCGGAGTGTCACACAGCGGGTTTACGGCGGACGTTCGACCCCTGGGAAAGAGGTGGGAATTAATCCACTCGCAAAGTGGTAAGCGGGTCGACGCGCGTCGCGGCAAACGCCGGAATCAGGGACGCGAGGCCTGCCACGGCGACAAGCAGAATCGTTGAGCCAACAAACGTTGCCACGTCATGCGGACCAACCTGGAACAGCAAGCTCGACAACACCTGAGACAGACCTACTGCCAGCGCAACCCCGGCGATTGCTCCTGGAAAGACCATTCGCATGGCGCTCGCCAGCACCAACAGGATGATGTCTCCCTTGCTGGCGCCTAACGCCATGCGGACGCCAACCTCCGGCCGCCTCTGCACCATTAAGAAAGAAGTCACACCATACAATCCGACGACCGCCAGGACGAGGCCTGTGCACGCGAAGTAGCCTACGAGCAGCATTTCAAAACGAGGCTGATCCGCCAGTTTGGCTACGCGCTCCTGCAATGTTCCCACCTCAACAGGCAACGTAGGGTCGAGCGACGAGATTTGTTCCCGCATCCAGTGCTCCATAGCGGGAGCCGGCGTGTGCGACGTCACCACCAAGACCGCCTCTCGCTCCCAATCCTCCGCCCGGTTTCTGCGCAGCCGGTAATATTCCGGCTCTTCGCCCGCTGCTAAGCCGCCATTCTTAACATCCCCGGCAATACCTACGACGGTGTACGGAGGATCCTGCTCCGCGGGCGCACCGCCCGCCAGGTGCACTTGGCGCCCCAGCGGGTTTTCTCCCGGAAACATACGCTCACTCAGTGCATGGCTGAGGACGACAAACCGAATGGGCGAAGAAAGCTCACCATCCGTAAACCCGCTACCCGCAAGCAAAGGAATATTCAGCGCGCGGAAATACTCTGGCGTGACCCAGCGCCATGCCACATTGCCGCCGGTGCCGGACGCATACCGCGGCTGTCCTTCGACACGTAAGGAAGCGTAGATCTGATCGTGGTGGTAACCACCTGGAGGCAACGAATCACTGATCGTCACAGCACTCACTCCGGGAGCCCACCGCAGGATGCGCTGCAAACGCTCGAAGAACGCCATTTGCCGTTCCCCCGTTGGATACGCCGCCTGCCCCAGAGAAATGGTTGCCGTAAGAACGTTTTCCTCGTTCATCCCGAGCCGCTGGTGCTGCAGATTCCAAAAGCTGCGCGCCAGCAGCGCCCCACCGGCGAGCAGAACCAGGCTTGCTGCGATCTGCGTCGTGACCAGCAGCTGCCGCAAACGCGCATGCCGCAGGCCCAACGCGCTACGGCTCGTCAGGGCATTCATCTGTGCCCGGCTCAAGCCGCTGATCAACCCAAATCCCAGCGTGGATAAGAGACCAACGGACAAGGTAAACATTAAAACCCGTGCATCCACCTTGGCGGCAGTGAGAAAGGGCATGCCGTCCGGAGCAATCGCGACGAACACACGCAGTAGAACCGCGGCTAGCACCACTCCAGCTAAGGCGCCCGCCAGCGATACGACAAAGGACTCGAGAATTGCCTCTTGCAGTAACCGCAAACTACTCGCACCGAGTGCGACGCGAACCGCCATTTCGTGTTGACGGCTTGTGCGCCTCGCTGCCAGCAGGCTGGCCACATTGGCACAGGCAATCAGCAATACCGCCATCACCAATCCCAGAAGGATCCATGCCGCTCGATGAACGTCGTGGAACTGACGATCGCGTAGCGGCCGCACCGTATAGTGCACCTCCTTTCTAAAGGGCGCCGGCGCCAATTGCAGGGAGTACTTAAACAGCGGCTCAAGTTGCGCGGTTGCTTGCTCGGGGCTAACTCCTGGCTTCAACCGTGCAAATGCCCACATAGGACGGCCTGGATCGGCTCTGCGCTGGGCCGCTACATCCAATGCCTCCGGCAGCAATATATCCACGGCCTGCAGTCGCGGCATCTCGAAGTCTTGGGGAAGCACACCAACGATCTCCATTGCCTTGCCATCCATGCGGATGATCTTGCCGGCGATGGAAGGATCCTGATGGAATCTGGTTCGCCACAATGCATAGGATATTAAGGCCACCCCGGCCGCGTTCGGACGATCCTCTCCGGGCAGAAAATTCCGCCCGGCCACAGGTGTAACCCCGAGCGTCGGGAGAAAATTCTGTTCCACGTTCGCGCAATCGAGGCGCACCGGATTTACCTCATTCAGATCGCAAGGCTCTACGCCGGTTTCCGAAGTCATCGCGACAAAGGGCGTCTGGTTGTCCTGCCACTCGTAATAAGATCCGCCCAGCATGAATTCCTGTGGCTCTATGGGCGCCACCAGGCCGACAGAAACCAACCTATCCGCATCGCGATACGGCAATGGCCGGAACAGAATCTTGTCGATAACGGTGAAAACGGCGGAGCTTGAGCCGATCCCGAGCATGAGCGTAAGGACGACTGCCATTGAAAATCCAGGATTCCGCAAGACGCCGCGCAAAGCATATCGAAAATCCTGTGCGAGGATACCGGCCCACCAGCCGGGGCGTTGTTCTTCGCATCCTTCACGCGTTCTATCCACGCTGCCAAATTCGACCAAGGCGTGTCGACGCGCCTCCGGCTCGGCAACCCCAACTTTCATCTTGGCCGCAATCGACTGTTCGATATGAAACTGGACCTCCTCATCGATTTCATCCTGGCTCTTACGGAACAGCAGATAGCGGAGCCACGTCCGAAGCCTGAAGATCATGAACCCACCTCCGCGGCCTTGCCGAGAACCAGACCGACCGCATTCGAAAGCCGATCCCAGGAAGCTCGTTCCGCCTCAAGTTGTCTTCTGCCACTGGCCGTCAACTTATAGAACTTGGCCCGCCGGTTGCTCTCAGAGTTACCCCACTCCGATTTGATCCACCCTCTATATTCCAAGCGATACAAAGCCGGATAGAGCGACCCCTGGCCAATCTGAAGCACCTCTCTTGAGACTTGCTGGATGCGCTGGGCGACGCCCCACCCATGCATCGGCTCAAGGGCGAGTGTCTGTAAGATCAGCAAATCCAGCGTCCCCTGGAGCAGGTCGGTCGGTGTTGGCATGGCTCCCCTTGATATCCGACAACAGGCTCCCACCTCTCCTGTCGATTGTCAAGGGAAGTACATGGCAAACACGAAGCTTAGTCAATGAAGTCGAATTGCCTGGCCAACTCCCACGGACCATCGCGATAGTGCCACAAATCCAGCCCCCGCGCTTCGACCGTAAAGGCCTGAAAGCTTGCCTGTAGCAGTGTGAGAAGTTCCCGGGCTTGCTCTCCCGTACTCTTGTTCTGGATCACGACATGCGGCTGAAATTTTTGCTTGTCTTGCGGACTGAGCAGCACCGCGAATGAAAATGAGAGCAATCGATGAAGCGAATGAACCTCCGGCCCGGCCAGGGTGTACGCCACACCCCGCCCCAACGAGCGGAGACCGGTGACCGCAATCGCAAAGGCTGTGGTGATCGATGCAGTCCTCGCCAACGTAGAGCAGACCTCCTCCGTCGTCGGGAGCACATGAAAGAGCGTCAGATGCGCAGGCACCAGGTTCCGCTCTGGGGGGAAATAACGCTGTCGCATTTCCTCGAAGTGCGCTTGTGACTTCGGATCAAAACGAATTGTAAGAATTCCGCTCACAGTCTCTCGGCACAAAATCGCGGGCGCCCACCCGCTCTGTTCTCCTGGATAGTATGCAGGACGCCACCCGAGAGGCTTTGAGAACTAAGAGCAGGATTCGACAACTCGCAGCAATTCATGCTGCGATTGTGCCCGATTCCTTGGCTACCATTGCCGAGATGGCCCAAGGGGTTGCTCTGTTCGCACAATTGCTGATCATCAATCCGCTATCAATGCCGCTATCAACACCTCAACAACTTAAAGGAGAGAACGCATGGACAAGATCACGGTAAAAGACGGCACGCAGATTTTCTACAAGGATTGGGGAACGGGCCAGCCCATCTTCTTCCACCACGGTTGGCCGCTCTCCGCGGATGACTGGGACACCCAGATGATGTTCTTTCTGGATCACGGTTACCGGGTGATCGCTCATGATCGCCGCGGCCACGGGCGTTCCACGCAGACCGTGACCGGCAACGACATGGACACCTACGCCGCCGACGTTGCCGAACTGGTCGATGCGCTCGACCTCAAAGATGCCATTCACATTGGCCACTCGACCGGAGGCGGCGAAGTGATCCGATATGTCGCGCGCCATGGCAAAGGCCGCGTCGCCAAAGCCGTGATCATCAGCGCGATTCCCCCCATGCTGCTCAAGTCTGACAAGAACCCTGACGGCCTTCCGATCGAGGTGTTCGATCAACTTCGCGACGGGACCGGCTATCATCGCGCCCAGTTCTACCAGGACATCACTATGCCGTTCTACGGCTACAATCGGCCCGGCGCCACCATCTCGCAAGGCATCCGTGACAACTGGTGGCGGCAAGGCATGATGGGCGGTATCAAAGCCCAGTATGACTGCGTCAAAGCACTATCTGAGTCGGACTTTTTCGACGACCTTCGGATCATCGACATTCCTGTGCTGGTGCTGCATGGGGAAGACGATCAAATCTGTCCCTTTCCGGCGAGTGGAGCAAAGTCCGTAAAGCTCCTGAAATACGGCACGCTCAAGTCGTATCCCGGATTTCCGCATGGTATGCCGACGACGCATGCTGACCAGATCAATGCCGACATCCTCGAATTCCTGAAGAAGGCTCAAGCCAAGGCGGCATAGGCCGCCTGAGATCCCTGTAGAGAAGCGGGGCGGTTCTATCCTTGCCATGACTAATCAAAGAGCATGGGAATAGATATTACGTCCCCGCACCAGGGTGCTGGATGAATCCGGATCGAAGATAAGTTCAACCGGCTTCTTCCAGTGCGCGCGAACCGCTCTACTTCTTAAAGTAAGTCGTAATCCAACTGGTGACCGTGTTCCACTCGTTGGAGGCAAACAAGGTATTGGCAGTGTCTTCGAACATTTGCAAAGTCTGCGGACTATAGTCGTCGAGGGCAACGGCTTCTGGCAGAACAGGGTTGATGCGCAGATAGCGATTGCCCAACAGTTGGCTGCAAACGTAGTCATTCGTAGCCGAAACTCCATCCATAATGCCGTTGAGCAGCGGAAATGGCGGTGTAGGCCCGCTCTGCTCGAAGTAGGCCCATTTGTCCAGGCCGTAGCAGAGGCGGCTCGCTTTCGTTACCGGAAGCGACGCGCTGCTAAAGCCGGTGCCAATGGAAAGCAGCGAGATGTTGGTGAGCGGCACGCCGATTTCCACGGCGCGAGCGACTGCCTGCGGCGCGGGATTGTTGGCGAACAAGCCGCCATCGCTACACCATCCAAAGGCGGGATGAAAATACGGCGGAAAGTACACCGGCGCTGCCGAGGTACTGAGCGCGGCATCGTAGACTTGTGTCAACGCACCGGTCGCATCGCTCAGGTTATCGATGATCAGCGGGTTCCACGATGCTCCCCCATCCAGCTGGAAGGTCGTCACCATCACTTTGTTGGGTAGGGAACCGAGCGAGGGATCGCCAGGGATGAAGTTTTTGATGACCGCCTGAACAGAGATGCTGCCGAGGTCATCGTACTTGACCTGTATCAATTCCTCGATGCTGCTGGTTGCTTTGAGCGATGGCGGCAGGGAGAGGAGACAACCTGGTTGCAGGGATAACGGGTGGAAGATCTTGGCTCCATCGGTCAGATAGAGGTTTACGATGCTATCGATCGTGTTTCCATTGGCTAGCCCCAGCGCGATAAGGCCGCCGGTTGAAGTGCCGGCATAGAGATCGATGCCCTTGTTGTTTTCGCCAAAAATGTTCAGCTCCTGGCTGAGCTTTTGCATGATCAGAGAGGAGAGGAGGCCGCGTATGCCGCCGCCATCACAGGTAAGGATGAGGTATTGCGGGCTGCTGCCTACTCCATGCTTGAGTGCCGTTTGCGTTTGTGCCTGAGCGCTGCCTGCTATCCCGGTCACGGCGGCGATGCCCCCGGTCTTGAGGAATCCACGACGGTCCATATCTTCTCCTTGTCCAGAACACCTGCGAAATGACGGCCACAGGATACCGGAAGGAGTTTAAGGAAGGATATCTGTGGTCTCAAGGGCAGCATCGGTGGAACCTCATGTATCAGCGGGGCTCAGCTCAAGTTCCTGATGGCGGTTTGCGGTCGGGCGCCAAGCCCTTAATCTCCTCTTCAAGACGGGCATGCAGCCGTTCGCTGAATCCAAGGGGTAACTCAAACACCCGCTCATCCGCGGTGAGGATCAGGATGTTGCGCGTTGAGTCCAGGATCGCCGAGCAAATCTCGCAGTGATCCAGATGCTTCTGCACCTGTTCCAGCACCTCCGGGGGAAGGGTCTCGTCCAGGTAGCCGGAGATGTGAGCCCAAACATGCTTACATTCGATTACCATGCCCACCACCTCCGTTTGGGAGTGAACTGCTTCAATTCCGGCGCCAGAATCTTCTGCAACATCATGCGCGCCCGGTGCAAACGCACTTTCACCGAAGCGATCGTGATGCCCAGCGTTTCCGCCGCCTCGTTCACGCTCAGATGCTCGATATCTCTCAACTGAAAGACTTCGCGGTAGATGAGCGGCAGGCCGGTGATGGCCCGGTGCAGCAGGAGCCTGACCTCCTTTCGCTCCAACGTCTCAGACGGTATTTCTTTCCAATCCCGCAACAGGGCGGGCGATGCTTCTGCCTGGCCGTCCTGTGGCTCATCGAGCGATTCCATCGTGACGGCATCTCGCCGGCGGATACGGCTGCGCGCCTCGTTCAATGTAATGCTCACCAGCCAGGTCCCAAATTTGGCTTCCCCGCGAAAGCTGGCCAGATTACGAAAAGCCTTGAGGAAGGCCTCCTGGGCGACATCCTCCGCATCGGCTTCATTGCGAAGAAAGGACAGAGCCATCGCATAGACTCTGCGCTCATAAGGGCGAATCAGTTCGTGAAACAAATGAGTTTCGCCGGCCAGGATCGCAGCGATCATCCGCGGTTCATCCCGTGACCCGGCGGCCAGGCGATCGGCTTCTTTAAAGTCGTTTTGTATCTGTTCCAAACACTCTCCGGGTGCGCATGAGACGCACAGGGCGCCGGATAGTTACATGTTGGTATGGCCGGCGCGCATATCCTCATTGAAACTCGGCTTGGTCAGGGCGAACGCCTGCTGCAAGCGTCCCCGGAACTCGGCTTCGCGGGCCAACAATGCCGGTGTCGCGGAGGCAAACTGCTTATCCTCGTCCAAGGTGGCAAGACCCGCGGCGGCCACGGTGGCAGCTGTGCGCACCAGCTCTTCCGGGGTAGTGTTCAGGTACTGCGCATCCCGGGGATCCGCGATCCAGACCGGCTGCGAGTTGCCCAGCACACCCGATAGCCAGAAAATCTTGGACTCCAGAAACTCCTGCCGGGTCTGGTCAGTGGTATCGGTGAAAAGAAACTTCTTTTGCCAGCGGCTGTAATAGCGTGTCGTCACCGGAACAGGCTGCCGGTTCCCGCTCTTCAGCAGCTCGAGCTGGCCCTGGTCCAGGGTCTTGCGGATCGCACTGTAGATAAAGGTTTCCGCGTAGGGTTGCTCGGGAGCAGCGACAATCTCCGCGAAGGTAACGGTCATGCTGGCGGAGACTTTCGCGTGGAGCAGGGAATCGGTGCCGTCCGCGACGTGGACCACTCCGTGCACGATGTAGGTATCGGCACCGGAAACCGAGCGGTGAAAGGGCCAACGGAAGTCGCTAAAGGTGACCGGCATTCCGGCCATGGTCACGTACGCATTGGGCCGAGGATTACGCAGCCGCTTGGCCTCATCGCGCAAGTGGGCGGTCATCTCCGGCAGCAGCTCCGGGCGATTGAAGTCGAAGCCCTCACTCAGCTCCAGGCGAAGCGTGCGCTCGGCGGGGGCGTCGGGTGAGAGGCCGATACGGAAGATTGCTGTGGGATGGCCCTGGAAATCGATTCCCTCTTCGGAGGAGAGGATGGTTAAGCCGGCAGCGTCGGCTGCGGAGCCGACAGCGGTGCTCAGTTGCGTCACGGGATGGGCAGGCATAATTTCCTCGTTCCTTTATCTATTGATTGTACCGGCTGCCAGCGCGAAGGCCACCAGGGTGCGTCCCTGCCTGCCGGACGACCGCTCGAACTCCTCCAGGAGCCTGGCCTCCAGCCCCTCGGGGTCGACCTCCATCTCGCAAGCGGCAATCTGCTCCTCTGTGGCGCCGTGGTAGCAAAGTTCGCAGACGCCAAGCCCCTGCCCGGAGCGTACCGGCGGTCCAAAAACGCGGCAGGTCATGGGTCGTGCCTGGTATAAATCGCAAAGCCCGGTGGAAGGGTCGAGTGCGGCGCAGGTCTCATCGTTGGCAAAATCTTGAAAGCGCTCTTCCGCCTCTTCCGACGGATCCAAAAGTCCGGTCGCGGGATCGCCCGGAAAATCTTCTCGCAGCCGGTCAGCGGAGCTTAACGCTCGCGCGCGAACTGCCCCCGCTCGTTCAGGATCGCTGATCGTAAGTTCTTCAAGCCCCTGCTGAAGACGAGCCGCATCCAGCTGATGAATGGCAAAGACGCCCACACAACAGGGTGTGCAGCCCGGCTTACAGACAAGCCAGTCGCCACTGCGCAACGCGGTATCTGCGAGCGCAGCACCCAGAATTTGCACTAACCGGTTGTCGCCTTGAGGAAGCATCGAGGTGTAATCTCCGCGCATTTTCCTGCGTCTATGAATTATGAACGGAGGGTGACGAAAAGTTAAATTTGTTGCAACTTTTAGGGTCGTTCAAGCGTTACAGATATCAGGTATGGTTGCGCATCTAGGAGCGTCGTGAAGAGACGGGTCTATTTCCCCTGTGTAGTTCGCTATTGTCTTTTGCTGTTGGGGGCTTTGCAGATTGCAGCAATGTCGGTTGCATTTGAGCGGCCGGCTCTGGCCTATGTCGATCCGGGTTCGGGCTTTGTCTTTCTGCAGGTAGTCGGCTCCATGTGTGCGGGCGCGATCTATTATCTGCGCCATCGTCTACGGCGGATGCTTTACTCATCGAGACCATCCTCCACCATTCCTTCGCCGGTGTCTCCACAGACAGAGGTTGCAGAGAACCAGCCATGACCCAGGGTACGTCGCAAGAGATTGCGACGTTTCGCGATCCTGCGGGGTCGCTGCGCATCAGTGGTGAGCAAGTGCTGCGCACGGTGCATCCTCGCTATGCGGCGGAGTCTCTCCGTTTCCTGCAGTCCGATCTGGCCAGACGCTGGATCGACGAGGGCTATCTCGTCGCCAGCCAGGTGGTCTCGGCAGAGGAGGACCAGCCGTTACTGATCAGGCACCCGCGGGTCTTCTTTCCTTCTTATCCCTGGGAGTGGACGCCGGGACAGTGGGTCGCGGCAGCACAGTTGACACTTGAACTCTCCACCCAGTTGCTGCACCACGGCTGGATCCTCAAAGATGCAACCCCGCTCAACATTCTTTTCGAGGGCTCGCGGCCGGTGTTTGTCGATGTGCTCTCGATCGAGCGCCGCGATCCGCGCAGTCCCCTGTGGCTCGCCTACGGGCAATTTGCGCGCACCTTCCTTCTGCCTCTGGCCGCGTACAAATATCTGGGCTGGCCTTTAGCGGCCACCGTGAATCGCCGCGACGGTTATGAGCCGGGGGACTTGTATCCGTACCTCGCGGCGCTGGACCGCTGGAGCGCTCCGCTTCGTTCGCTCATTACGCTGCCTTTCTTGCTGGGGAGTCGCAAGCGTGGAGGCGCAGCACCGCCTACTCTGCGCCAGGAGCCGGAAATTGCCGCCGCGGTTCTGGAAGGCAACCTGAATGGCTTCGCGAAGACGCTGCATGCCCTGGAACCTAGACCGCACGCGTCGCGATGGAGCGAGTACGAGTCGGGTGCCGGCCATTATGGTGACCAGGACCGGCAGCGCAAAAGCGAGTTCGTTCAGCGAGCTCTGCAATCAACGACCCCGAAATCGGTGCTCGATATCGGGGGCAATACCGGCGAATACTCGCGCATTGCCGCCGCAACGGGAGCGCGGGTAGTCGCGTGGGACACAGATCCCACTTCTTCCGACCGAAGTTGGAAAGAGGCCAGTGAGGCCGGTCTGCCGATACTGCCGCTGGTCGCGGATGTGGCCCGGCCAACTCCGGCAGTCGGCTGGCGCAATGGCGAATCTCTTACCCTGTTGGATCGAGCGCATCAGCGATTCGATTGCGTCATGATGCTTGGTATTCTGCATCATCTATTGCTGGCCGATCAGATTCCCATCGCCGATGTTGCGTCGCTGGTAGTGTCGCTGACTCGCCGCTCGTGCATCGTCGAGTGGGTGCCGAAAACCGATCCGCGCTATATCGATCTCTGTCGCGGGCGAGACGATCTCTATCAACATCTCAACGAGGAGCTTTTTGTCGAGCAATTCTCCCGGCACTTCACGATCGAGGCTCGTGAAGAATTAAGCAATGGCCGGGTACTCTTTCTATTCGAGAAGAGATGAACTTCAAGACGTTCGTCGAAGGTTTTGGCGCGGCCATACTGTTGTTGCTCCTTCGTGTTTGGCCGCAGCTCTCGCCTCATCATCAAGTCCTCTATCACAGCTTCTTACCGATGCAGAGCATGGTATGGGGCGTGCTCATCGATTTAGTCGTCGTCACCCTGTTGGCGGCCCTGCTCTTCTGGTATCTGCAAAGGCGGGAAGCCGGGCACCGCAACATCGTCTGGGCCTGGGTGGCCGCCCTGCTGCTTCCGGTCCTATTCACGAACGCTGCTTTTCTTCTGCATGTGGCGCTTCCTTACCGCTACTCCGAGTTGCTGTTCTATGGCGCGCTGGTGGCCGCTCCGTTATTGCGTTGGGTGCGGCCTGCCATCTACCTGCGCGCCGTTCACGGCTTGCGTCTGCTGCTGGTGCTGGTGGGCTGCAGCGTAGTGTGGATGATTCCCGAGCTTCTCTATCAATGCTTGCGCGCGCAGCCCACCGACGCGCTGGTGCCGGTGTTGCGGGCCTCACCCGTTTCGGTTCAGCAGACTGCGCCGGCCGGCCGGCGGATCGTGTGGCTGCTCTTCGATGAGCTTTCTTATGACCAAGCCTTTGAGCATCGGTTCCCCGGGCTTTCCTTGCCCGCCTTCGACCAGTTGAAGAGCGAGAGCGTCTCGTTCAGCGGCTTGCAGCCAGTGGGGTATGACACCGAGCGCGTGGTGCCCTCCTTTTTTCTAGGCCATGTCGTGGATGGCATCCGCAGCGATCTGGACGGAAGGCCGTTGATCCGGCTCGCGGGCGTAAACTCCTGGCAGCGTTTCGATCCCCATACAACGCTCTTTGCGGATGCACAACGTCTAGGTTGGACAACAGGAGTCGTTGGTTGGTACAACCCCTATTGCCGCATCCTTGCTGGAACACTGGACTACTGTTTCTGGAGGATGGGCAACGGCCAGTGGGACGGAGCCACACCCACTCAATCGGCGATCCGAAACGCAATCGTGCCCCTCGCCAACGAATTGCGAGGCTGGGAGCATAAGCCCAGTTTCGCGCAGGAAGAAAAGCACGCGTCCGATCTATCGGTTCTCGTTTCGCAGGCCAAAGCATTGATCCGCGATCAGCAGATCGGGTTCGTCTTCATCCATCTGCCGGTGCCGCATCCTCCAGGTATTTACGACCGTCGCCCACCGCATCGACGCCGCACTGGAACGTACATCGACAATCTTGCCCTTGCCGACCGCACGTTGGCGGAGTTGATGGGGACTATACAACAGACTCCCCTCGCCGCAGAAACAACGGTGATCCTTTGCTCTGACCACTCGTGGCGAGTGAATCTGTGGCGTCCCACGCCGCAATGGAGTAAGGAAGAAGAAGCCGCCAGTCACAATCGCTTTGACCCGCGGCCCGTGCTGATGATTCATTTCCCAGGCCAGACGACGAAACGAGATGTAACATCGCCCTTCGACGACATAAGCATCCACGACATCCTGGAGCGCATGCTGCGAGGCCAAAAACCGGTCTTTGATCAAGCCGGCGTTCCTGTCGCCTTAAGCAGGTAGCGAATCGATTCATGATAGACGGGGTCGCATCGGGATGGCTCAGAAGTGGAAGCCCACCTCCGCCGTCAATGGGGAACCATGCCTGACGGTACAGATCCCACCCTATTGCCCTGGTAATGATGATTCGATAGCATTATTATGTGCTTGCATCCAAGCCAGATTTCCGCAAAAAAGTAGCAGTCATCCTATGCCTGCTGCTGGCGCTCTTTATGACCGCGGAAGCCGGACACAAGCATCCAACCGCACAGACTTCCTGCGCTTGGTGCTCCTCCGCAGTCGTTCCGGCGGTTCCCGGACCCGTAACTCCCTTCGCATTCCTGCATAACACCGGTGAAGCCGTCGTGGTGAGGGTGCGCACCGAAAAGTCGTTGCTTGGGATCCCGTTCCAACTTATCCGGCCACCGCACGGTTTCCTCCAAATACAGGACTTAACTGCATGTCATTGAAAAAAAACAGAAACACCAGGCAAAAAGATGCAATCCGTGCGGCCTTCGTCGAAACCGGCCGGCCATTATCGCCCGAAGAGGCGCTCTCCTACGCCCAGCGGAACGTTCCCGAATTGAGCATCGCGACCGTCTATCGCAATCTCAAGTCGATGCTCGAGGAGCGCTGGCTGACAACCGTTCAGTTGCCCGGTGAACCTCCGCGATATGAGCAATCCGGCAAGGCCCACCATCACCACTTCCGCTGCGATGACTGCCGAAAGGTCTACGATCTGGAGGGGTGTACTCAGCAGAAGGCTAAGCTGCCGCGCGGCTTTCGCGCCCTGAATCATGACGTTCTCCTATTTGGCCTCTGTGCCGCATGCGTTCCCAAGCACGCATGAGCCTCATCCGGGAATTGTTAGACGACCTCGCTCTGCCGAGGATGGTCCCGGTCAGGCAGCAATTCGCCGCTGCTGAAATCTCTGACGTCCCCGCTGCTTTACGGGAAGAGCTTCGCCGCCCGGAGATCGCTCGCCGGGTCAAGCCCGGCATGCGTATCGCCGTGGGTGTCGGCAGCCGGGGTGTCGCCGAGATCGCGTCCATCGTTAGCGTCACCATCGCAGAGCTGAAACGCCTTGGCGCCGACCCATTCATCGTGCCGGCCATGGGCAGCCACGGAGGCGCCACGCCTCTCGGGCAGATCCAAGTGCTGGCGCGCCTGGGAGTCACCGAGCAGAGCGCCGGCTGCCCGATCATTTCCAGCATGGAGGTCGTCGAAGTCGGAGTTCTGGACAATGGTCTGGCGGTGCTCGTCGACCAGCAGGCCTACCAGGCCGACGGCATCATCGTCATCAACCGCATCAAGGCGCACAACGCTTTCAGCGGCTCTCACGAGAGCGGCCTGGTAAAGATGATTACCATCGGCCTCGGCAAGCAGAAGGGAGCGGACGCCGCCCATGCACTCGGCTTTCGCTACATGACCGCCTTCAACGTAGAAATGGCCAAAGTCAAGCTGGCCAGGCTGCCCATCCTGTTCGGCGTCGCAACCGTGGAGAACGCCTATGACCGGGTGGCGAAAATTGTAGCGGTCCCCGCGGAGCAGATCATCGAGGCCGAACGGAAGTTGTTAGTCGAGGCCAAAGCCAACATGGCCAGCCTGCTACTGCAACCGCTAGACATCCTGGTGGTAGATCAATTGGGCAAGGAATTTTCCGGAGGAGGGATGGACCCCTATATCACCGGCCGTGCGCCGACTCCTTACGTTGAGCCCGGTCCCACAGCCACGCGAGTCGTGGTCCTGGACGTAACCGATCGCAGCCACGGAAATTGCTGTGGGGTGGGTATGGCCGACATCACCACCCGCCGTCTTTTCAACAAAATGGATGTTGAGTACACCTATGGCAACGTCCTCACCTCGACCGGAATAGCATCGGCGCGGGTCGGATTGATCATGGACTCGGACCGATTGGCCATCCAGGCGGCGATCAAGACCTGCCATGCTCCTGACCTTAGCCGAATCCGCATGGCGCGCATCGCTAACACCCTCCATGTTGGGGATATCTACATATCGGAAACCATGCTGCCAGAAGCCCGGGAACATCCCAGCATCGACATCTGTGGTGATCCGCAACCGTGGCAGTTCGATGCGGGAGGAAATCTCGCCGATATTGGAGCCTGGCATCACTCCCATGCCGCCGAGACTGAGTTAGCTTAGATCCGTTACCAGGACAGATCCCAACCGTCCGGGCGTAGAGAGACGGACCTGCTACGGGCAGAGCTGCAACAAACATGACTTTTTCCGCACCCTGTTTAGATCAGGCTGGGGTTTCTCGGTCGAGGGGGTACACCTCTCACGAAAGATCGAGCGTTATCCATGTTGGCGCGTGGTCGCTGGCGTTTGTCTGTCCACGTGCCCATCGGTCGACACCACCCTCCACGAGCCGGTCTGCAACGTTCGGCGAGATCAGAAGGTGATCGAGCCTCATCCCTTTATCCCTCGGCCATCGATCAAATTTGTAATCCCAGAATGTCCAGAGCGGCCCATCCGGATGTAACTTCCGCATCGCGTCGGTCCAGCCTTGATTCCGCAAGCGGGCAAAGGCCTGCCTGCTCTGGGGTTGGATCAATGCGTTGTTGTCCAACGATCGAGTCGGATAGATGTCCTGCGGTGTCGGCACGACGTTGTAGTCACCGGCCAACACCACCGGGGCGCCGCTCGCCAGCAGGTCGGCGGCATGGGCAATGAGGCGCTCGAACCAAGCCAACTTGTAGTCAAACTTCGGTCCAGGCTGAGGATTCCCATTGGGCAGGTAGATGGAAGTGAACAGAACTCCCTGAACGGCCGCTTCAATATATCGGGCGTGGTGATCCGCAGGATTGCCCGGCAAGCTTGTGCGGGTCAACACGGGAGCGTGGTTTCGCGCGAGAATGGCTACGCCGTTCCAGGATCGTTCTCCTTGCCAGACCGCTTCGTACCCGGCGGTTCGAAGGGCTTTCGCGGGAAAGTCTTCCTGCTGCGACTTCAGTTCTTGGAGACTCACCACGTCCGGCTCAGCTTTGGCTAACCAGGCCAGGAGGTTAGGAAGCCGCTTATTGATGTTGTTGATATTGAACGTCGCAACTCTCACCATGTCCTTCTCTGTCTCTTTGCTTCGGGGGCTCAATTAAAAAGGAGCCATCGAGCTCGTATCGATACCAATTCTGCGCTAGAACCTCGCCCAATGCCACAGCATGACCAGCGATCTGTTTTGATTCGCAACCAGCGAATGCGGCGCTATCGTAAGCTGTGCGTATGGCGATGGAGTGGGGAACGCGGCCTGCGATATGGCGGCGGATGGGATGGGTCGCCGCCGCATCGTTGTTGTTAGCGGCAGGGCTGGCGGCGCAGACACGCGTAGTCCTGGTGGGAACGGGGGGCCCGGAGCTTACGCCTGAGCGTGCCGGCGAAGCCACGCTGGTTGAGGCAAATGGGCAGCGCCTGCTCTTCGACGCCGGGCGCGGGGTGCTGGATGGGCTGTATCGTTCAGGCATCCCGCCGCAGGGGGTGACGCAAGTTTTTCTGACCCACTTGCACAGCGACCATATTGAGGGTTTGCCGGGGTTGTGGATCACACCGTGGTTTCTCCTGGGGCGAACGGCACGGCTGGATGTATGGGGGCCGCCGGGCTCGCAGCACATGATCGATGGAATGCGGGCCATGTTTGCGCACGATCTGGAGCAGCGGCCGAACCCCAAAGCGAAGCGCCAGTTTCTGGACATCCTGGTGCATGAGATCAAACCGGGGCTGGTCTATGACCAGGCGGGGATTCGCGTATCGGCGATTACGGTGGAGCACGCAGATGGGAACCCGGCGTTTGCTTACCGGATCGATACGGGGGACAGCACGATTCTGCTGACCGGAGACTGCACCTACGCGGGCGAGTTGACGCGATTGACCGGGCGGGTTGACCTGGTAGTGTCAAATGTCGCGGCAGGGACCGCTGCGATGGAGAATGAGGCGTGGATGCAGCCCGTGCTGGCGAAGCTAATGCGACCGGAGCAGGCGGCTAAGCTGTTCGAAGAGACGAAGCCGCGGTTGGCGGTGTACTCACACATCGTGAAGAAAGGCCTGCCGGGGAATGCAGGCGACCGTGAGATTCTCCGGCGTACGCGAATGGCTGGATATAAGGGGCCGCTGCTGATGGGGACTGACCACGTTCGGATTGTGCTGGACAAAACGGTGCGGATTGAACCGTTGCCCAGGCCAACGGTGGATTTCGATATGCCGGGTGCAAAATTCTGAGGCGGGGTTCGGCTTCCGCGTTTTTTTGAATCGCAATACGTGTTTAAACACTCATATACGTGTTATCACACGCAATGCTCGCCGGGCGAGCCGGGAGCTAAAAGGAGAATCAATATGAAGGTCGTACTGTATGGAGCCACCGGAAACTCAGGCAAATCTATTTTGCAGGAACTCACCAATCGTGGGCATCAGGTCACCGCGGTGGCCCGTGATACCTCGAAACTGCCCTCGACCGTAAAAGCTGTCAAGGATGATTTGAGTAGTGTAGAGGCGATTGCCTCCATCATTGCCGGGGCCGATGTTGTGGTGAGCGCCTACGCTCCTCCCCAAGACAATACCGACGCATTGGTTGGTGTTACCGAGCGGGAAATTGCAGCCGTGAAGAAAGCCGGCAACGCACGCCTGATCGTCGTCGGAGGCGCCGGACTGCTTGAAGTTGCGCCGGGAGTCACTCTCATTGCCTCCGGTTATCTGCCGGAAGCTTATCTTCCCATCGCCAAGTCACACGAAAAAGCTTTCGGAATCCTAAAAGCCTCCGGGATCAACTGGACCTACTTCAGCCCTGCTGCCTACTTTGTGCCGGGCGAGCGCACAGGGAAGTTCCGCCTCGGAAGCACGAAGCTCATCGCCAATGAACAAGGGGAGAGCCGCATTTCTTTCGACGACTATGCCATCGCTCTCGTGGACGAGATCGAGAAACCGGCGCACGAACGCGGTCAGTTGACTATCGGCTACTAAGGACGGGATCGCGCCTTTCGTTACGCTCGCTTCGAGTGAGACTGCCGGAGGGCAGTCTCATTTGTTTGTGACTGCTTCGTCAACCTGAGAACGGTTTTTGAAAGAATGACTTATGTCGGCTACCAAGAAATCCTCATTGGCAGTAACCCTGAAACAGAACCGGCCGTTTGTCTCCCTGCAGCAGGAAGCATTTTTGAGCATCCTGCGGACAGCCTCTGAACTCTCGCACGCTGCCGACAAATTCCTGCGCGAGTTCGACATTACTCAGCAGCAATACAATGTCCTTCGCATCCTGCGGGGAGCCGGAGAAAAGGGTCTTTGCAGGAACGAAATCTCGGCACGAATGGTATCGGCAGCACCTGATATGTCTCGTCTCTTAGACCGCATGGAGCAATGTGGTTGGATCACTCGCGAGCGGGCTGAGGAGGATCGGCGACAGGTATCGACTTTCATCACGGATACAGGCCAGAAGCTGCTGAAGATCATCGAGGCGCCGTTGCACAAACAGGTTCATGGACTTTTCGAAGGTGTAGAGTCCGCCGATCTCAAAATCCTGGTCGATGTGCTGGCACAGATCAGAACTGTAAGGCACTAAAAACAGCATCGAAACAATGCTAAAACATGCACATAGGGGTTCTGATGCGGACCACAATCGCTTTGAACGACGAATTGCTCAAGCAGGCGGAGCACTACACCGGTATTAAGGAGAAGGCGGCTCTAGTGAGAGAAGCGCTCACCCGGCTTGTCCGCAACGAGGCTGCCCGGCGGCTGGCGGCTCTTGGAGGAAGCGATCCCGCGGCGGAAGCTGCACCGCGGCGCAGGATCCCAGAGTGATCCTGGTGGATACCTCTGTCTGGATTGATCATCTGCGAAGCCCTGACGTCCAGCTGCAAAAACTGCTCCAGAACGGTGAGGTCGTTTGCCATTCAGTGCCGCCTGAAGTGATCAAAATGGCCTTCCGTCTAACGACCAATTTCCATGGAAGCGTCACTCTCCCCTTTGTCATTTGTCAATCCAAATAACCGATCCTAAATGGAAGCGCCGCCCTCCCCTTGTCATCCCGAGCGAAGCCGAGGGACCTGCAGTTCCACGGACCTTTCGGGAAAATGTTTTTCTGCTTTTCGACAGAGCGCACCCGGATTTCCTGCCTCGTGAAGCTAGTAACAACCACGCATGCGGCTCTGCGTACAGAGAGCCGCACGAACTTCATCAACGCCACTACGCTCAAAAGGAAACTCGGAGCGAAGCGGAATGGAGAGATCTGCGGTTTTCTTTGGTTAGTTCTCACACAGGCCCTTCAGCCCGTACGTTTCCACGCTGCGTCACATGGCGTGGCACATCGAGTGGAGATGCCCATCATTCTATCGCCCTCGTGAGGCAAGATAGTTCTGCCTGCATGGCCGTCTAATCGTAAGTCATTTTAGGTACAAGCCCGCCAAGACTGTGAATCCGAAACTAACCAGAAATGCACGAGTGAACTCTCTTGGATCGTCGGCTAAAAGATAAGAGCTTTGATCTTAAGATAGATGTTTCCATTTGGAACCATGGGTGAGCGATATATATGCAACGACTCGCGTACCTTTCCGTCTATGTCGATAGCGAAGTGTGAACTAATACTTTAATTAACTGCTTCGTAGCGACGTTTGGAGACTATGGCACGTTTTACTTTTCGCACTCTTGACTTCCAAGGTTTGCTCGCGGTCGCCCTTGATCGCTGCGCACTTGTGAGAGATTCCTGCTTTACTCCCAACCTTAGGCGCGGGTTGCCCCCCTCGATCGCAGGTGTTGTTCGAGCAGCCGTCTTGCCGCTGATTCTAGTGGCGCCGTCGAATGGATCCGCACAAAATCCAACACAGCCGGCGGCTGTCTTTTACCCGCGCCTCCCGTGCCTCAACCACGTCAAAACACGAGCGTTAAGGTCCCTCTATTTCCCCGGGGAACCGCGAATAGTGGCGTGTCGTCGGCGGATATTGAAGCAGGAAGAGCACCAGCGCATTTTAGGGGTAATGCCAAACTTCAATACTGTTGAGAGCTCGGCGGATGTACCGAGTCTCTCAAAGAGACAGAAGTTCCACCTGATGTACAAGAGCTCTGTTGATCCATTCGTTTTCGTTGCCGACGGTTTTGTAGCGGGTCTTAGCCAGGCGCAGAACACCAATCCTGGATTCGGGCAGGGAGCGCAGGGCTACTTTAAGCGCTTTGGGGCGGCTTATCTCGATACTGCGGATGGCAATCTTTGGGGCAATGCGATTCTGCCTGTCCTCTTTAAGGAAGATCCGCGTTACTTCCGTCTCGGCCCAGGTCGATTCACTCGTCGCTTTCTCTACTCCGCTGCCACCACTATTGGTGCCGGCGCGATAACGGCGCCTGGGGACCAAACTACGCGAATGTGCTGGGAAACTTCATCTCCGGTGGCATTTCGAATGCTTATTATCCTGCTGCGGATCGCGGCTTTGGGCAGACAGTAGATGGCGCGCTTACAGTGACCGCTGAAGGTGTGATCGGTGCGGAGTTTGTCGAATTCTGGCCAGACATTTCCCGGCATCTCTTCAAGAGGCGACAAGCGACGCCGTAGGAGCGACCTTTCGCTTATTCCGATTCCGCGGCCCACCAGCCCGGCGGGGGTAAATGACTGGTCGGTTGTCCAGTCGCAAGGCTGATCTGTAGCCTGGCATTGTCGCAGAGTAACTGCAGCACTGCAAGCCTGGCGGGCAACAGGTTCGTACCACCCTCGCCGATCTCTTGTCAGCAGTCTTCGTCGGAACAATCCAGCAAACTGGAACCCGTTCTGCCTTGGGTGAACACGCTGCTGGCGCTCTAAATGTTCGCTCCCAATACCGACCGGGGGAATCAGGCGGAAACCCCCAGTCCGAAAATGGTTGCCGCTACAATTGGCCATCATCCGAATGCCCGGATTGCGTTAAGAGAGAGCCACGGCGATGGGAATCTTATCCAATCTAAAAATCCGCACCAAGGTCCTTCTCGCCCTCCTGCCCCTGGCATTGATGGTCATTTTGGCTGCTCTGTATGCCTCGATCGAGATGGAGCGAATCGACTCCTGGTACCGCAATCTGATCGACCAGGATGTCCTAACCTGGCAAAGCTTGACCAACGCGCGAGCGCTCAACAACCGCTTCGGCCAGCTCCTGTATGAGGAAATCGCTGAACGAGATGTAGACAGAATGCTCAGGCTCGACGCAGAGCTCGACCAGACGGTGACCGAGTACCATGCCGCCACGGAAGAGGCGAAGCGGGGCAGCCCGGAACTGGCAGCAAGGGTCGAGGCCAGCCAGGCCCTGTTCGACCAACTGGTGGTTGACTCGCGTCCGATCCGCGCCGCCAGCCTGCGTAACGACAACGACCGCGCCATGCAGCTGGCCAGCGGAACCTTCCGCCCGGAAATGCTTCACCACCGGCGGGAACTGCAAGCCCTGAACAACGAGTCGCACACAGCGGCCGACCGGCAGTTCAGCTTGCTTACGGCGAGGACCCACCGCACGGTCGTGGTCACCTGGATCGTCATCGCGCTGGGCCTTGGCATCTCATTCTCAATCGCGCTTGCCATCGTGCAAGTGGAAGTGGTGCGGGTGGTGATGTGGTTTCGCAGCCGTATCCTCGACGTCGCTCAAGGACGTCTCGATCTGCCAATTCTGAACCTCGACCGCCCCAACGAAATTGGCGAGATGAGCCGGGCACTCCAGACCCTCCAGGTAGTTTCCCGCGAGCGTCAGTTGGATGCCTGGGTCAAGGCAGAACTGGCCTCCACCACCGGGCAGCTGCAGCAAGCGGAAGATTTCCCCACATTCGGCGCCCTGCTGCTGACCCGAATCTCCAACTCCGTGGACATGGTCTACGCAGCCTTTTACCTGGCGGACGAAAGCCACACCCGCTTTACCCGGGTAGCCGCCTTTGCCAGCAACGTCGCGGCCGAGCCAAGAGAATTTCCAACCGGCGTAGGCTTGGTGGGTCAAGCTGCCATCGAAAAGCGCACACTGCAAATCATCACGAGTGTCACGGCGACCCCGGCCATTTCCGTGGGAGTCGGCCACGTAACCCCCGCCGCACTGCTCTTTATCCCCGTCATCGGCCAGGATCTCGTGCTGGCGGTGATCGAACTGGCAACCGCCACGCCCGTCACGGAGCGCCACCAGGCTCTCCTCGACGCCTTGCTGCCGACGATAGCCCTGAATACCCGCATCCTCGGCAGCAAACTCGTCTCGCAACGGCTACTCGAACAAACACAGGCGCAGGCGGCGGATCTGGAAATCGCCAAACACACTGCCGAAGCGGCAACCCGTGCCAAATCCGATTTTCTGGCCAATATGAGCCACGAAATCCGGACCCCGATGAACGCGATCCTCGGCATGACACATCTGGCCTTGAAGACCAACCCGCCGCCGAAGCTCGCGGACTACCTCAACAAGATCAAGGCGGCAGCCCAGGCGTTGCTTGGGATCATCAACGACATCCTCGATACTTCCAAAATAGAAGCCGGCAGGTTGAATCTGGAGACGATCGATTTCCGCCTGGAAGAGGTCCTGGACAGCGTCTCAACCATCGTCAGCCAAAAAGCTCAGGAAAAGAACCTTGAGTTCCTCGTGGCGTCCCATCCCGACGTTCCGGCCAACCTGATCGGCGACCCACTCCGGCTGGGACAGATCCTGATCAACCTGGTCAACAACGCGATCAAGTTCACCGAGCGCGGAGAAGTTGTCGTGACAATCGCTCAGCAGGAACGCTTCCAGCAACGCGTTCGCTTGAAGTTTTCCGTCCTCGACACCGGCATGGGGATGACCGCGGAACAGAGCGCCCGGCTGTTCCAGGCTTTCTCCCAGGCGGATACGTCGACCACACGCAAGTTCGGCGGCACCGGTCTTGGGCTCTCGATCTCCAAGCGACTGGTCGAAATGATGGCAGGGGATATCTGGGTTGAGAGTGAACCTGGAGCAGGCAGCACCTTCCACTTCACAGCCTGGTTCGGCATCGGATCGGATGAGAATCCCAAGCGCTTCATCCCCGATCTGGCCGGAGTTCGCGCCTTGGTGGTGGACGACAACGCGCAGGCGCGCGAGATCCTGACCGAGGCCTTAAAGCAATTTGCGCTGCGCGCTGAGTCCGCTGTCTCGGCTGAAGATGCGCTACGCACCATCGCTGCCGCCGACACACAGGACCCATATCGACTAGTCCTGATGGATTGGCACATGCCCGGAATGGATGGTCTTGAGGCAAGCCGCATCATCAAACGCGACGATCGTCTGCAACACATCCCGAAGATCGTGATGGTCACCGCCTTCGGGCGCCAGGATGTGTTGACCAGTTCGGTCGAGGCAGGCATCGATGGCTACTTGCTCAAGCCCGTCAATGCTTCCTTGCTCTATGACACGCTGGTGGAACTATTCGGCATCGCGCCCCCCGGAGAGTATGCGCGTGCAGCAGCCAAGCCCGGCGGCCAGGAGTATAGCGCTAAGGGGATCCGCATTCTCGTCGTGGAAGATAACGAGATCAATCAGCAGGTGGCCAGAGAGATCCTTGAAAGCGCCGGAGCCATCGTCACCATCGCCCGCAATGGCCGGGAAGCTGTAGAGCTGCTGACACCGGCCTTTGATATCGTTCTGATGGACCTGCAAATGCCGGAGATGGACGGCTACGAGGCAACCCGGCTGCTGCGAAGCGATCCCCGTTTTCGGGAAATACCCATCATCGCCATGACTGCCCATGTCTTGGCCGATGAGCGCCAGCGATGCCTCGAAGCGGGCATGAACGATCATATTTCCAAGCCCATCGATCCCGACGCATTGTTTGCGACCCTGGCTCGTTGGACAAAACCAGCCAAGCCTGCGGCCGATGGAGCGCTGCCAGAAATCGCCGGAGTCGACGTCAAGGGCGCCTTGCGTCGCGTCGCGGGCAACCAGCGGCTCTATCGCGACCTTCTGCAACAATTTGCCGCCAGGGAATCTACCGCACCGGCACGAATCGCGGCTGCGCTCCAAGCCGGAGATCGCAAACTCGCCGGACGGATCGCCCATACCGTGGGAGGCGTTGCTGCCAACATCGGCATCCCCGCTTTACACGCCACAGCCGATCGCCTGGAGCGCGCACTCGGCAAGGAGCCGGCACCCGACGTGGAGCTCAATGAGTTTGCGGGCGTGCTCTCTGCGCAAGTCCACGCCATTGAGCAAGCGCTCCACAACCCTGATGAAATCGCTGCAGAGGCCAATCACGAACAACCGCCATCGCCCCCATTTAATCGGGACGAGGCTTGGGACGCCGTCGTCCGTTTGAAGACCCTATTGCAGAGCAGCGATGCCAACGCGGGCGAGGCCGTCTCTGCGGTCAGTACGGCCGTGGCAAGCGTGGTCGAGAAGCCGCAACTCGAAGCTCTTAGAACTGCGATCGACAATTTCGAATTCGAGACCGCTCTCTTCCAACTCGAATCTATCTCCAACGTCTTTACAGCAAACGGGAAACCTGATGAATCCGCTTGAGAAGAAAACTGTTCTGGTTGTCGATGACGCTCCGGCCAACATCCAGGTTGTTAACTCGATCTTGAAGGGCATGTGCACGGTGCGGGTTGCCACTGATGGCGCAAAGGCGCTGGTGCTGGTCAAGACCGAGCCTCCTCCCGATCTGATCCTTCTTGACGTGGTCATGCCTGGGATGGACGGCTATGAGGTCTGCACTCGGCTAAAAGCCGACCCTGCGACGGCCGACATACCGGTAATTTTCCTGACTGTGCAAAAGGAGTCTGAAGAAGAGACGCACGGGTTTGAAGTCGGCGCGGTGGATTACATTCACAAGCCCTTTTCTCCGTCCGTGGTCAAGGCTCGGGTGCAAACCCACTTGGTGCTGCGGGGCACCCGGCAACTGCTGGCCCGGCAGCTGGACGCGCTCCGCAAGGAATTGGAAAGCGCCCGGCAAATTCAGTTATCGATTCTGCCAACCCAACTCCCGCAGATAAAAGCGTTGGACATAGCCGCACGCTATATACCCATGAGCTCGGTAGCGGGAGACTTTTATGATTTCATCGTCATCGACGAGCAACACCTAGGGATCCTGATCGCGGATGTGTCGGGACATGGGATGGCCGCCGCGCTCATCTCTTCCATGTTAAAGATTGCGCTTTCTGCCCAGGGGGCGAATGCGGCCGATCCGGCCAAGGTTCTTTTGGGGCTTAACCAGGCGCTTTGCGGAAAGTTCGACCATCATTTTGTAACCGCCGCCTACTTATGGGTGGATCTGGAAAAGCGGACCCTCACTTACGCCGGCGCTGGACACCCTCCTATGTGGCTGTGGGGGCCGGCCATCGAAGGCGTTCGGGCGGTGGAGGAAAACGGCTTGTTTCTGGGAATATTTCCCTCGGCAACTTACTCGTCGGTACAGTTGCCGTTAAGGGAAGATACCTGGATTTTGCTGTACACCGATGGGGTTTCGGAGGCGGTCAACCCCGAGGACGAGGAATTCGGCACGTCTCGCTTCCGCGAGTTTCTTCTGGGTTGCCCAAGCGAATCGGCAAACCAATTTGCCGATCGACTGGTTGCGGAGTTATCGTCCTGGGTGGCCCTCAGCCCGGGCGCCGAAGCAGACGACGACGTCAGCTTTGTGGCGCTTCATGTGAAAGTGTGACCTGCTGCTTCTGAGCAGTTAAGGGGACCATTACCTATCCCGGGAAAATGCTTCGATCGGCGTACTGCCGCAGGGACCACCTCGGGATTCAGAAGCAAATCTTTCAACTTGCTGGGTAATGGCACTTCCCGATATAGGCTGTTACCGTCCCACTAGTACCTGAGTATCCAGAAGGAGTCGCACAGGTTAGTAAATTCCTTCGAGAAAGGAATCGGCTTCCTCGTTCGACATGGCATCGAAGGCATGGGAATCGATGACCGTCGCCCGCCCTTTACCGGTGCCGAACTTGCGCGGAGGCTTGGGGACATCGGTGGGCGGCACTAGTTCTGCCATGGGTACGTTGTACCGCGAGATAACGATGCGTTCTCCGCGCGCGACGCGCGCCACCAGCTTCGGCAGATTTGCTTTGGCGTAGGCCATTTTCACTGTTGCCATAGATGCAGTCCATCAATTGTTGGCCAACAATCTGCAATCTCCAAGGGCAATGGGCCGGTCTTTGAAGCCGTTGGAACGATCTGGAGAAATCGCGACAGGAGAGTGCGGAGGACAGAGTGCCGAAGCAACTCTGGCCCTCGAAATTCGCGAACAAACCGGAAATGACGCTTAGGTATGACGGGAGGAGATCCTAAGCACCGGGTTTTCGAAAGACCGACAGGGGAGCGGCTCCGGTGCTGGATGCGAAGCTCGTGCTTACGCCGCCGTAATTGGCGGTAATCGTGTATTGGCCGGCAACTTTGGGCGTCAGGTTCAGCGTTGCCTGCCCGTTGACGAGAAGAACCGGCGCGCCGCCATTCAACGTGGTAACGACTCCGTTCAGCGTTTGGGTGAAGGTGACGCCGCCGCCCTGGGGAACGATGGACAATGTACTCGTATCGGTCACGGTGGCAGTAAGGGTGATTCCGGCTCCCAGATAGATCTGGGCGGGGTTCACGCTCACCGTGGTCTGGCTCGCATCCGTAGTGATCCCTTGCCGGAGCTCAAAATTTTGCTCACCCCAATAGGGCCAAGCCGCGTTCAGGTTGCTATCCGTTAGTTGCAGCGAACCCCGAATGGGTCCGGGAGCCACTGGAGTGTAGTCGACGGCGTAGACACAGGAGGCTCCAGGATTCAAGCCGACGTCCGGTCCCGAGGAGTCAACCTCAGGGCAGGTGGTCGCCGAGGCGAGGGTGAAGCCGCTGGAGATGGTGGGATTGACGCCGGAGCCAAACGGAGGGATATCGAGTGCGCCGTTGCCGATGTTCGCAATGGTCAGCAATTTAGGACCGTCACTGCTGGTCGATCCCACCGCAGTCGCAGCAAAGCTCAACACCGGCGGATCGGACACATCGATCATGGTGAGCTGGCCGGAGAAGTCAAGCGAGAGATAGAGGTTCCCCTGGGCATCGAGAGCAACCCCACGCGGGCCGTCCAGGTCCACGGCAAGAATGGACTGGACGTAGGCGCCGTTGGGCTGCAAAGCCTCTTTGAAGAGCTGGCCGCTGGTGGAAGCGATCACGTACACGTTGCCGCCCCCATCCACGGCCAGGCTTTCCGGACTGACGATTCCGGCTCCAAGCGTGCTTTGCAGGTAGCTGCCATTCGCTGCCAGGGTCTCTTTGTATACCTCTCGTTGTTGAGGATCCGTGACGTATACATTTCCGTTTCCATCGACGGCTAACCCGCCGGGATGGGTGATCCCATAGCCGATACTGGTTTCGCTGTAGCTGCCGTTGGGCGCCAGGGTTTCCTTGTGCACGTCGCCGCTGGCTGTAGAGGTGATATAGAGATTGCCAGTGCCATCGACTGCGATCCCCGACGGATCGGCCACACCGGTGACGGTCGCAGTCTGCAGGTAGTTCCCGGCCGTCAGGGCTTCCTTGTAGATGGTGTTGGCATCGGCAATGTAGAGGTTCCCCTTGCCATCGATGGCCACACCCGTGGGATCACTCAGCCCGTGGACGACTGCGGTTCTCTGGTAGCTGTTCCCGGATCGGGTCTCCTTGTACACGGTGCCGCTCCCGCTTTCGGCCCAAAAGACGCTACCCTGGGCGTCCACTGCCACGCCGAAAGGGTGGGCCAGGCCATGGTCGATCAGAACTTGCCGGGCCGGCAGGAAAGTTAGCTGCGCAGCCGCTCCGGTGCCGTAGACATAGGTGGAAGCGACGGGGTTCCCCGATACGTCCTCGAGGATTGCGGCGCCGTGGCGGATCGTGGCGAACTGCGGTTTGAATACCACATCGATGGTGCAGGCAGTCCCAGCACCGTAGACATAGCCGTTGCCCTGGGTGCCGCATGAGCCTGAGCCTGCGTTGGCAAAGTCCAGGCCGGTTCGGCCATCGGTCACCGCGGACGGAAGGCCGAGCGTGCCCGCAGTGTCCATAGTGAAGATCAGAGAGATGCGGGAACTGGTGCTGCCGGCATTCACCAGGCCGAAGTTGCCCGCACCCGGCACCAACTTCTCCAGCCGGTTATTTCCGGGAGAGGCGATGAAGATGTTGCCGCTCGCATCGACCGCCATTCCATAGGGATTCTGGAAGGGAGCAAAATTGATCGGGCTCTGGGTGTAGCCGTGGCCCGACGGTGTGGCTTTCACTGCGAGGAAGTCCTCGGCGTACCCGCCCGGGGTGTACATGAGAACATAGACGTTCCCTTGGCCATCGACCGATACGTCCTGAGGGTACTCCGGGAGTTGATCGACAACGATGCTCTCCGTGTAGCCGGTACCCGAGACCGTCTCCTTCAGAACCTGGGAGTTTTCGATGTCGGCGATGTAGAGGTTGCCGCCGGCGTCCACCGCGACCCCCGTAGGCAGGCCCAGTGAGCTGGTCGGCACGGTGCTTTGGATGTAGGTGTTGCCTGAGGGCGTTTCCTTGACGAGGCGGCCATCGTAGGTATCGGAGATGTAGACGTTGCCGTGGGTATCGACCGCGATGGGTCCGGGAGAGTAGAGCCCGTTGGTAGGTAGGATGCTCGGCGTGTACGTGCCGCCAGTGTAGGTCTCTTTAATGACGTCAGTGGCCTGTTGGCCCGTCCCACTCTCGGTGATGTAGATATTGCCGTGGGTATCGATTGCGATTCCAGAGGGATTGTTGAATCCGCCAAAAACCGTCCAGGGTCCGGTGTAGGAGGAGCCCGACGGTGTCACTTCCGTGACGACGCCGCCGAAGGTGTCGACCACCCACACATTGCCACCGGCATCGACTGCGACTCCGTAGGGGTAGGTGGCGTTGCTGGGCAAGGTGCTCTGCGCGCCGCTGTAATGCGCCGTCTGCGCGTGCAGAGCGGCGGCCAGAAAGAGCAGACAGTTCGCAACGAGGAGCCGGTTGCATGAAGCCACGCGAGACCTTCCTTTTTGACAGACCAAGTCCTTCATCGTCGATCCGATGACGTCTCTTAGTGAAAAAGGCAGGAACGCGCCCATTGCGGAAACAAGCACCCCGCAATGGGGTTCAAGCCGAGCGACATTCTTAAACCCACCATCGCCCAGAATAGGAAATCTGTGGGCCTGAAGGAACCCCTTGAAAAAAAGCAAAAGCTTCAACCCAGGCTTGCCGATACAGGTGAAAGGGAAAGAGATTCGGACAAGAACCTCCGGAGCTAGTTTGCGCATTCGTTTGACGGCCGGTTAACCGGCCTGCGCAATCGGCAACGGTGAACGATTCTCCGCTAACAGAGCGATGAGAAGTTCGGAATGATTTGTTCCATCGCCTCCCTGGCTCCACGCTCCAGGACTTACCTGTCCAGTGATCTGGACGAAGTTCTGGCTGTGCTGTAATTCTTTGCACTCTTCGCTTCACTGCCTAGGCAAAACCCGAGTTCCACCGGGAGGAGACCGCACTGAATGTGACCGGTTCTTTCCAACCAAATGGCACCGTTACGGATGCGTTTGGGGCCACTACTTCGTGGATGCCGCACTGGCGAACGTTGTCGAGGTGAATGCCGTAGCTTCAAAGCCGCCATTCCCTCCACTCCTAACATGCCCGGAGCGATAACCGGGCCCGAGCCTACATGTCGGAAAGGATCAATGGAGAGCGGCGACGCTTTCCCGGAACAAGCAATGACACTAAGAACAGCAGGTATGGCAGGATTTCTGATGAATGCTTCCCTTAACCGGGTAGCCTTTGCTCACGCGAAGTTAAATTTTACTGAAACAGATCCCCAGAGACGCGGGCTGGTTACGCAAACTCACCGAGCGCTTCGGAAGAAAGAAAATCGAAGCCCCGAATTCAAAGCACAGGCCGAAACACAAGGGCATGCCGTGCTTATATTAAAAAGCTTGTGCGCTGCGTTCCTGTTTATGATGTTCGTGTCTCATGAGGCAACTGCGCAGACCCCTCTCTCGCCCGGAACCTATAGCTTTAGGGCGCCCAATGGAAATACCTGGGACGCCAGTTGGGCTCTCAACCCATCATCGGGCAGCCCGTACTATGTTGGGCTTTCTTCACTCGCTCATCCTCCGAGCACTGCTCAGCAGTTCAACTTCACATCGTCTGGACTGCTGCAATCTACTACCGACCCCAGTAAGTACGTTTACGATTTAAACGGCTATCTGGCGCTCGGCTCTTCTGGGGACACGTTTTATATCACAACCCACGGTCCCGGGTATGTTATTAAAGATGCGAGGCCGAACCGCCTTATAGTCTCATCTGGAGGCACAGGTGGCGGTGAGCAGCTATCGCTTGCGTCGTCAGGTACTGTTTGGACAGCAGCAAGCATCGGGGGCCCATCGACTGAAATAGATGACAGAAATTCTGCCTTTGTTTATTCCGTTTGGGACAGTTCCAACGTTGATTGGTATTCCTTGCCGGCTCCCTTGGACTATGATCAGACTGAGCACTCGATGCAACTTGATCGGCCGGGCGGCGCCTATTTTACGAGTGCATCCGCTGCCGTTACTTTTTCTGGAACAGGAATCACCCTGATAGGTAAGCAAGGGCCAAACTACGGAACGGTTGCTTACAGCGTGGATGGGGGGCCACTCCAGATCGTGAATAACTACAACGCAACTCAAGTTAGTCAGTACCCAATCCTGACCGTTTCCAACCTGGCAAATGGTTCGCATGTCCTCTGGGTGGAAGAGGCCGATGATAACGTGTTGACGATCGACGCGGCGACAATCAACGGAGTTCCTCTGGCGCTCTCCCAAGGAACAATCGCGGGTTACAACTCCACTCAGATTGCATATTCCGGGGATTGGCCCAGTTGTTCTGCCTGCTTGCCAGGTACTGACTTATCGGGCGGGCATTCGATATCGGGAAACGCCGGCGATAGTATGTCCTGGACCTTTAACGGATCGTTGGTCGAGGTGTTTGGCCGTCCTGACTTTGAAGATGGTTATATGTACGTGTACATAGACGGGGTTAAAGTCGGCACGGTCGACTTGCGGTGGGGCGGGGTCGACGACGACAGTATGAATTCCACCCTCATTTATGCCTACAGAGCCGCCACGGCCGGTACACATACCATTAAGTTGGTAGTTGCGGGTTATGCAGATAGTGGTGGTCCCTCCGGGCAAAACACAAACCTCATTCAGTTTGATGAATTTGTGGCCTTTCCATGACTTGTTTGCTAAGCGGGTATCTTTCCGCGCGGCCCTATTGAGGTTCTCATAGCCAGAAGACGACAGGGTACCGTTTCTCCCGAAACCGCTCTCGGCAACGTTGGCCTGTCACCACGGCCGGCGCCGGGCTTCAGGAGGCGGCCCTTACACCCTCGGTAACGGACAAATTATTACCGACTCAAAACGGGCCTGCCGGTTCTCACCTTTGCCGGTGGCCCGAAACTAACAAGTAAAAGGGTCCGGCAACTCCTCTCGAATTCTCCATGATCTGCCTGCTCGACGTGAACGCTTTAGTTGCGTTGGGCATCATGCAGCATCAGTTCCATGAGCGGGTTACCACAGTGGGTGCAGACTCAACGCAAACAGCGCGGTTTCGCGTTGGCCACAACGGCGATCACTGAGTTAGGCTGTCGTGCACGCGCCACGATCACTGTAAGAACTGCTCGACTGCGCTGAGAAAGTGCTCCGGCTTTTCAATGGAAGGCGCGTGTCCGCATTCAGGAATGATCACGAGCTTTGCATTCGCGATCTTCGCCGCGTAATCCTGACCATCAGACAACGGGACAAGTTCATCGTTACCGCCCCAAACCACCAGCGTCGGGATCGTGATGCCGTCAAGTTTGCCCTGTACCGTCTCCGAAGCAAGTTTTGGATTACCCGTGAACAGCCTCTCCGTCTGACCGTCGTTTGCGGACAGCTTCATCTCGAAGCTTCGGCGCACCAGGTCGTCCGTGACCAGCGACTTGTTATGGAACACAATGGCGATACCTGCAGCTTCCGCAAGAGAGCCCTGCACATGAGCATTGCCGGCCAGCGCGCGATGTCCTGCCGCATCTTCGAGAATCAGCTTGCTCGGAATGGGCAACTTAAATGCCCCGTGATTGGCAGTGGACAGCGCCTGGATCGTGTAGTTCGCAACGATCCATCCGCCTAAGGATTCACCGGCCAGATCGAAGTGTTCTACCTGCTTGACGCGCAGAAATTCGCCGAGAAAATCCACAAAGGTTTGTATGCTGTAATCGACCGCCGGTTTGTCGGAGTGTCCAAAACCGATTTGGTCGAGTGCGATCACGTGATGATGCGCAGCCAGCGGAACCATCACCCGGCCCCAATCAAAGCGCGCCTGGCTGGCGAAGCCATGCACCAGCACTAGGGTTGGTCCCGAGCCCGTTTCGTAGTACGCAATACGCTGCCCAAAGACCAGTTCCGTTTTGAGGGGAGGCAATTCGTTCATCTCCGGGAGAATGGACGGGGGAATCTGCGCGGAAACCGGGAGTGTGGCGGCCAACAGTGCCACGAAGCGCAACATCTTTTTGAACATGGCGTAGACCTCGGGTTTGTTCTCGCCAGTATAAAGTCTGCTCGATGCAGACTTGTGTATAAGTAAAGGATGAAACTGCCTTTCTGCGCTCCCCGTGCGGCGATGGCCGTATTGCTCGCTTTCCTGCCTTGCTCCATACACGCCCAGGCAAAGATCGAACCGCGGGTGCTGGTCATCGCAACCTATGAGACGGGGAAAGATGCGGGCGACACGCCGGGTGAATTGCAATATTGGGCTGAGCGCGAGAAGTTGAGTGACGCTATCCGGGTTCCGGGCATTGAGCATCCGCTGCTCACCAACGGCCGCGGCTTATACGCGATGGTCAGCGGTGTCACGTCGCGATCGGCGCTCTCGTTGATGGCGCTCGCGATGGACCCACGCTTCGATCTTACGCACACTTATATCCTGTTGTGCGGGATTGCCGGAGCCGATCCGAAGGTTACGCCGCTGGGTAGCGCTGTCTGGATTCGCGAGGTTCTGGATGGAGACCCGGCCTATGAGATCGATAGCCGCGAGATTCCCGCTGCCTGGCCTTACGGGACCATTCCGCTTGGATCCGAGCAGCCCGGTAAGGTGCCCGCAGGATCAAGCGACGCGCCCGTAGCCGGATTGACAGAAGAGAGTTCCGGCGGAGTGGGGCGCATCGTATTCCCGCTGCAACCTTCGGTTGTTCATTGGGCGTATGGGCTTACGCGCAATATACGGCTTGCCGACAACCAGGGGATGCAAAAAGAGCGTGCGCGGTTTGCAGCCTATCCAGAAGCGGTCAAGCCACCTTCCATCATGGAGGGAGTTTCACTGGGGACTGATCATTTCTGGCATGGCGCGATTCTCACCCGTTGGGCTGAGGATTGGGTGACTGCCTACACGCATGGCAAAGAGACTCTGGCCATCTCGGATTGCGAAGATCAAGGAATTGCGCTGGCCGTCGATAGGCTAGGCCAGATCGGACGGGTCGATCGCAATCGCTTACTGGTCCTGCGCACCGCGAGCAATTTCACGCTGCAACGGCCCGGCGTCACCGCTGAGCGCAGCCTGTTTGAAGGGCTTGTCACCTCAGCGGGGTATCTGCCGGCACTCGAAGCGGGCTACCAGGCGGGCAGCGTCGTGGTCCATACTCTGCTTGAGCATTGGGATCTGTATAAGGACCACCTTCCACAGTGAGCGAGTTTGCGTGAGGACTAGCGAACCACCCCACTCAAGCCAACAGCGGGCTTGAAGGGGGCACCGTCTCCCGCTAGATCTAAGCGATACTGATGAGATGACGATATGCAAGTCGGCGGTTTTCGATCTCGATGGCACGCTCACTGACTCGAAGCCAGGCATTCTCGGATGCCTCACGCGTGCCCTCGAGGCGCATCGCATTCCGTGGTCCGCGCCTCTTGACTGGTTCATCGGCCCTCCCGCCGAGCAGTCCCTGCTCCGTCTCATGCCGGACGCGGACGAGCCTCGCCGAGCGGCGCTGCTGCACGACTACCGGTTGTGCTACGACGCTACCGGTTGGCAGGAGAACTCGGTCTATCCCGGCGTGCATGCGTTGTTGGAGAGTCTTAAGAGCTCTGGATGGCAACTCTTCGTCTGCACCGCCAAACGCAAGGATTTTACTCTGCGCGTGCTGGAAAAATTCGATTTGAGCCGCTACCTGCTTGCGGTGTATGCGGACACTCCTGAAGCCCCCGATCATAGCAAGACGGCGCTCCTCCGCCGGCTCATGGAAGAGCATGCGCTCGATCCAGCCACCACGTTCATGATCGGCGATCGCCACTTCGATATCGAGGCCGCCCGTGCGAACGGTGTAACTTCGATTGCTGTCAGCTACGGCTATGGCACCTCTGAAGAGCTCGAAGCGGCTCGTCCGGACCACACCTGCCATGCAGTCGAAGATCTCCTTCCCCTCTTGTCAGGACCGCGTGTTGCCGGAACGCGATAAATTACCCGAAATTAACGTTTGACGATCGTCTTCCCGCTCATATATACATTCTGGTCAATCTCATATCGTGGTTTTAAGTTTCACGAAATGCGACGCAGCTTGGGAAAGAGACGTGTCGGCTATGAGTATGAAGATCCTCGCACGCTTGAGCACGCTGGCCGTTTGCCTGCTGTCTGCCACAGCCTGGGGCCAGGGGTTCGGCACCATTAGCGGTACGGTGACCGACCCTTCGGGGGCCGCCATTGTCGGGGCGAACGTCACTGTAACGGAAACGGCTACCGGGCAATCCAGAATGGCAATAACCGTTCAAGACGGTTATTACGTCTTGAACTCCATGAATCCCGCGGCTTACCAGGTCACCGTGGACCAGGCCGGGTTCAAGAAGTTTATCCAGACAGGAGTTGTCCTTCAGGCTAGCCAGAGCCTTACCCTGAACATCGTGCTGACTGTGGGGGCAACGAGCCAAAGTGTAAACGTCAATGCCCAGGCCCTGCAGGTGGACACGACCACGCCGACGTTGAAAGAGGTAGTCGATCCTACACGAATGGTCGAGATCCCGCTGAATGGGAGAAACGCGGCTACTCTGTCGACACTCGTGGCAGGCGCCGTGTTGGCGCCCTCAAACAACGCCGACCAGGGGAATGCGAAGACTTTTCCTGCCGCGGTGACCGTCTCTGTCAACGGCACGCGCGAGAACCAGACGGGTTTCTACCTCGACGGCGCGCCCAATATCGACGTCATCAGCAATGTGAACCAACCGTTCCCGTTTCCCGATGCTCTGCAGGAGTTCAGCGTACAGACGAGCAACTACAATGCCGAGTACGGGCAAGACGCCGGCGGCGTGGTCTCGATCGTTACAAAGTCCGGCACCAACCAATTCCATGGCAATGTGTTCGAGTTCATACGTAACGGCGCGCTCAACGGCAGAAATTATTTCGCCAATACCGCCGATCCTCTGAAGCGTAACCAGTTTGGGGCTACCGTTGGCGGTCCTATCATCAAGGATCGCACATTCTTCTTTGGCGGATACCAGGGCACAAGAATTCGCAGTAATCAGGGCGGGCTAAGTGGGTATGTGCCTACCACTGCGAATCTTGCCGGGGATTTCTCCTCCTATCTGTCCGCCTCAAATGCAAATAATCCGCTGGGGCGCGTGGTCAATATCATCGATCCATTCACCGGGCAGCCTTTCCCCGGCAACCAGATTCCCACTAGCCGATTCGATCCGGCGACCCTGAGCATGCTGCAGCATGTGCCGCGAGCCCAAGGCAACGGAATCGTCTTTTACCGCCAGCCCATTATTCAGAACTTCGATGAATATATCGTGCGCGGGGATCACAACATTACGACCAAGGATAAGTTAGTAGGCCGCTATTACTATGATCGCTTCAACAACGTCGGTCCTTATGGCGGCAATCTTCTCGCTTATGGTCAGGGCTCGACTATCAGTTCGCACAACGCGACCGTTCAGGAAATGCACTTTTTCTCACCGAACCTGTTGAATGATTTCCGTTTTGGGTTTGCGCGCATCGTCTCCATCCGGCAGCCTCCGGCGGGTGCGCCCACGGTGGCTAGTTTCGGCGTGCCTATCTATCAACCGCCGACCGCTCCTGCCATTCAAAGCATCGCCATCACCGGTTTCTTCACGACTGGCTCCAACCCGACGGCAAAATTTCCGCGCACCAGTTACTCCTACACCGACGACGTGCGTTGGGTGAAAGGCAGACACAGCTTTTCCTTTGGCGGTCTCTATGAGCGCGATTCCCTGAATATGGTGAATGTTTTGGGTCTTCCAGGAACATTTTCGTTTTCCGGAGATACGACCGGTCTGGCGCTGGGGGATTTCATGCTGGGGAAACTGCGTACGTTTGGCCAGGCAAACGGACAGCATGTGAAGAATCGGTACTGGGCGCTCAATGGCTACGTGCAGGATTCATTTCGCGCGACCCCACACCTGACTCTGAGTTATGGCGTCCGGTATGATCCTTCGCGGGTATGGCATGACCAGTACCATCAGAACACGGTCTTCTATCCCCAGGACTATCGGGCCGGTATCGTCTCCGCGGTTTTTCCCAATGCTCCGGCGGGGGTGATGTTTACGGGAGACAAGGGCGTGCCGGAGGATGGAACCACGGGGGATTATACAAATGTCGCTCCGCGCGCCGGGTTTGCCTATGATGTATTCGGCACGGGTAAGACGAGCGTTCGGGGCGGATTAGGCATCTTCTACGACTCACGCGTGCCCGCGTTTTCCAACAACCGGTTGCTCGGCGAGGCGCCATTCAGCGCCACCGTCGCGCTCACGACGCCGGCAGGGCCCTTCAGCAATCCTTACCTTGGGGTGCGCAATCCATTTCCGGCCCAGTTTCCGGTGACCGCCGCAAACGCGGTTTTCGTGCCGCCGGTGCAGGTTTTCAGCTGGGATCCAAACCGCAAGCTGATCACTCCTCGAAACTACATGGGAAATCTAACTCTGGAGCAGGACCTGGGGCACGGCCTGGTTGCGCGCTTTGCATATGTAGGCTCCCGCGGCCAGCATATGACCGTGACCATCGATCAAAACCCGGCGGTGTATATCCCCGGCAGCACGCTGACCACCAATCAACGGCGGCCGTACCAGGGCTTCTCAAACATCTACCAGATCAGCCAGTCAGGAAATTCCTGGTATAACTCGGGGCAATTTACGCTCACCAAGCCTCTCTCCCACGGCGTGACTATTTTGGCGAACTACACGTGGTCGAAGAGCAATGACGACTTGCCATTCAATACAGACGCGGCGACCTTTGGCACCAGCGGGTGGTATACGCTTCCGCTGACCGCGCCGGACTTCCGCCGGTACGACCGCGGACCCTCCGACTATAACCATACGAACGTATTTGTCACGTCGTATGTATGGCAGACGCCTGCACTCGCATCGGTTAACTCATTCGAGCGGCACGTTTTCGGGAGCTGGGAGTTTTCGGGAATCGTGACCGCGGAGTCGGGCGGCCCGCTCACCTTGTATGCGGGGCAGGACCGATCGCAGACGGGTATCGGATCGGACCGGGCGCAGCAGATCAGTCAGAATGTCTACCTGAAAGGCAACTGTGGAACCGCTACCCCCTGCAGGCATTGGCTGAACCCGGCCGCGTTTGCGATCCCAGCGATCGGTCAATATGGCACTGTGGGGAAGGGGCAGTTTACCGGGCCCGGCTTCTGGAATTGGGATATGGGCGTGTTCAAGAATTTTCCGCTCACCGAGCGGTTCACCATGCAGTTCCGTAGTGAATTCTTCAACACTTTCAACCATCCGGGGTTCGCCACGGACGCCAATGGCTCGAGCACCAAGACGCCGGTGCAAACTGTGTCGGGTGCGGGCTTCGGCAATATCCTGGCGGGCAGTAATCCTCGAATTTTGCAATTTGCTCTGAAGGTTATCTTTTAAGAATGGGAATGCGACCCGTTTATCTTTCGCTTTTGCTGGGCATGACCTTTGGCGCTTCGGCGCAGCAGGCCGCCCCAAAGAATCCCCTTGGGAAGGGAACTGAGGTGGTCGATGCGGGCCACGTTCTTTTTAATAAAACCTGCACTGCGTGTCATGGGATGGACGGCGGCGAAGGGGAGCGAGCTCCTGCATTGGTTGGCGATCGACGCTTCTTTCGCCTAAGCGAGGGTGCACTGTACGACACGATCAAGCATGGCATACCGGGAACGGCCATGCCGGCGCTTGGCCTTCCCGACGACGATATCTGGAGAATTGTGGTCTTCATTCGTGCGATGCGCAGCTCGGCGTCCGAGGTCGATGTCCCGGGCAATGTCGAGCAAGGCAAAGCAGTATTTGCGGGTAAGGGCGGCTGCCTGAAGTGTCACATGCTCGACGGCAAGGGCGGCACCATCGGGCCTGATCTTTCCAACGTCGGTGCACTGATCACGCTCAAGCGGCTCAAGGAATCGCTGAGTGTGGACAGCGGGGTCATACCGAAGGGCTACCTTCCGGTAAAGGTGCGGACGGAAAAAGGGGAGAGCATTGAAGGAATTGCCAAGAACATCGATGATTTCTCCATCCAATTACTGGACTATCACAACCATCTGCACCTTCTTGAGCGCAATGAGCTGCAATCGGTGGTGCAGTCGGATACTTCACTCATGCCCCACAATTACGACAAGGTGTTGACGGCGGATGAATATCAGGATCTGCTGGCGATGCTTTCCCACCAGGTAACGCTGCGGCTGCACAACAAGATCGAGGGCGAAGGCGAAGTGGGGCGATGAAGAAAATAGCGCTGGTTCTGGTAATGGCTTTGGCTTCTTCTCTCTTCGCTCAGGTGACGAACCGGCAATTGATGCAGCAGCCGGGCCAGGACTGGCTGCACTACAATGGAAGTTACAATAGTCAACGCAATAGCGAGCTCGATCAGATCAAGCTATCGAACGCAAATTCCCTGGTTGCCGAATGGGCATTTCACGTGTCATCCGGGGCGCCTATGCAAAGCGTGCCTGTAGTCGTCGATGGGGTCATGTACTTCACCCAGCCCAACGCGCTCTATGCGATCGATGGACGGAGTGGCCGGCTGATCTGGGAATATCACCATCCGCTGGTAAAGGTGAAAGACCGCGAGGGTCCTCAGCGGGGCGCCGCGGTCTATAAAGACCGCGTGTACTTCACGACGACGGACGACTATCTCTTTGCGCTGAACGCATCGACTGGCAACGTCATATACCAGGTAAAGATCGCGGAAACGAGCGAAGGGTATTCGGCTCCGCCAGCGCCTTTTATCGCCAAAGGCAAAGTCATCGTGGGGGTGGCCCCGGGCGACCGGGGGCTCAATGGCTTTCTCGAAGCCTACGATGCAGAGACCGGTGCGCGCCTATGGCACTGGGATGCGATTCCGCAGCCGGGAGAGCCGGGCTCGGACTCGTGGCCTGGAGATTCATGGAAGCACGCGGGCGGCGCGACCTGGATGACCGGCAGCTACGATCCCGAACTCAACCTCTATTACCTCGGAATAGGCAATCCATCTCCGGACTTCAATGGCGATGTACGCAAAGGGGACAACCTCTACACGGACTCCATGGTTGCGATCGACCTCGATAGCGGCAAGCTGAAGTGGTATTTCCAATACACTCCGCACGACACGATGGATTGGGATGGATCGGAAACCCCCGTCCTGGTGGATGCGGCCATCGAGGGAAAGCCACGCAAGCTGCTGGTGCAGGCAAACCGCAACGGCTTTTACTACGTGCTCGACCGGGTGACGGGCAAGTTTCTGCACGGCGTTCCCTTTGTCAAACAATTGAACTGGGCATCGGGTTTGACCCCGGCGGGCCGGCCGGTTCGTGTGGCCGGTCTCGAGCCGAGCCTGGCAGGGACCAAAATATGTCCGTCGTCCATCGGCGCGGCCAACTGGATGTCGCCTGCCTATAGCCCCCAGACGAGGCTCTTCTATCTCGTTGCCCTGGAGGGCTGCGGCTTGGCCACGAAGAATATGGAGAGCTTCCGTCCGGGCGGTTTCCAATATCGAGCCGGCGGCGACGTGCTGTTACGCGACCGCACCTGGAAGGTATACGTGCGCGCGCTCGATCTTACGAGCGGCAAGCTAGTTTGGGAGCAGGAACGTGTCGGCTCCACGGGGCTAGGCGGGGGATTGCTCTCAACCAACGGCGGCGTTGTCTTCTCGGGTGAACTGAATGGCGAGTTTGTCGCGCTCGATGCAAAAACCGGGCGGCCGGTGTGGCATTTCAACACGGGTGAGCCCATCAATGCCCAGCCTATGACTTATATGGTCGATGGCAAACAGTACGTCGCCATTGCCACCAACACGACTGTCTTCGCATTCGCTCTTTTCGAGCCGGAAAAGGCCACCAAGCAATGAACAATCGCGGATATCTCGGCACTGCGCTCCTGCTGGGAGCATGGCTGCTTGCGCCGTGCGCTCTTTGCCAGGCACGCTACTCGATCACAGATGAAGATGCCTCCGGGCCCGGTTCACCCAAGGTCGTCGTCCTGCACGATAACGTAGCCGGGGCCGAGGCGGCGATAGCTCCCTCGCAGGGCGGGGAACTTAGTAGTTACAAGGTAACTTACAGCGGCCAAACGGTTGAGCTGCTCTACCATGCGCGCGACTATGCGCACCCAGCCGGATTTCAGGGAAAAGGGCCCCTGCTGTGGCCTGCCGTGGGCGCGCAATATCCGGTGAACACCACGCCACAACAGAGCTGCGGCATGGGCACTTATGTGGCGATGGGAAAAAGCTACCCGATGCCATGCCATGGATTTGCCAGGACAGTCCCTTGGAGCGAAGTGAAGCGAGCCGTCGACGCTCATGGCGCCAGTGTCACCGTGGAGCTGGCTGACTCGGAGGCCACCCGCAAATATTATCCTTATGCCTTTCATCTTGACGCAAAGTACCTGCTCAGCGATGGTCATCTGACGATCGATTATGTGGTGCAGGCGGACACTTCCAATGCGGAGCCGATGCCGTTTTCCATGGGAAACCATATCGCGTTCAAACTGCCGTTCCTGCCTGGCAGCGATCCGGCAAAGGTATTGTTTGAGACGCAAAATACCGTTCAGTTGCTGCGCAATTCTGTGGGTGTGCTCAGCGGCGAGCAGAAGGCGAACTCCTTCGCCGCTCCTGTCGCACTCGGTGCATTTGACGCGCACGTAGCGTTGCCGCTGGCTGGATACAAGAGCCAGCCGTTTGCCCGCCTGATCGATCCCCAGGGAATCAAGATGCGCCTGACGCAAACGGTGAGTGCGGGACTTCCGGAGCCGCTCATTCGCACCAATGCATATGGTGGGCCGGCACAAGGCTATTTTTGCCCGGAACCCTGGTTCGGAGTGCAGAATTCGCTGAACACCGGAGTCGGTTTGATGAAGCTCAGTCCGGGCGCGTCATGGACCTGGCGGCTTGAACTGGAGATCGAGCCTCCTCTTCCGCCTGCTCCTGTCGCCGGCTCCGGCGTGGAGCGCTTCGGTGGCAATTTCGCTTTTGTGGAAGGGCCGGTCTGGGTGAAGCAGGGCTACCTGGTTTTCAGCGACATCTATAACTCGCGCATTATGAGGATGTCGATACCCGACCATCCTGAGGTCTACCGCGGATTCACTCATGCAGCCAACGGCAACTCGATGGATGTGCAAGGGCGCCTCTACAGTTGTGAGCGCGATGGGCATCGCGTCGTACGCATGGAGAAGGATGGAAAGCTGACGGTCGTCGCGGCACAGTACGAAGGTAAGCGGCTGAATTCTCCGAATGACGTCGTGGTGCGGAGGGACGGCCAGGTATATTTCTCGGATCCTGCATCTGCCGCCGTCCTAGAGGCGAGAGAACTCTCGTTCAACGGCGTTTACCATGTAACCCCGCAAGGGAAGATCACCCTGATTGCAAAGATGCCCCGCCCCAACGGGGTCGCTCTAACGCCGGACGGGCGCACGCTCTATGTTGCGGATTCGCAGGAAAGAAAGATCTTCGCGTATGATCTCGACGCGGAGGGAAACGCTTCGCGGGAACGCGTCTTCCTCTCCGGAATCGATGGAACGCCCGATGGACTGCGGGTGGCTGCGAACGGCAATCTGTACATTGCCTGCCGCGGGATCGCCATCTACACCCCCACAGGGCAATTCGTGAGGATGATCGAATTCCCGGAAACCCCGGCGAATTGCGCCTTTGGCGGCCCGGATCTGCAAACGCTTTATGTGACCGCGCGAACATCGGTCTACCAGGTGCATGTGCCGGACAAAGGATCGCTGCAGTATTGAAAGTACACTGCACCCGCATTTTCATTCGTACACCGTACCGGTGCATTCGCCGAGGCCGATGCTGATGAAGCCTGGCCGCTCGCAGTACCCGCGAAAAGTGACTTGATCCCCATCTTCGAGAAAGGTGCGCTGCTCTCCGTTGGGTAGAGTGATCGGCTCACGGCCGTTGCGCGTGATCTCGAGCAGGCACCCGCGAGATTCATCCTCGGGCCCGGAGACAGTGCCGCTGCCCAGCAGATCACCGGGCTGCAGGTTGCAGCCATTGCTGGCGTGATGGGTCAGCAACTGGGCCGGGGTCCAGTAGAGATGGCGCAGGTTGCCACGGCTGAGGCGAACAGGCTCGCGCATCCGGCGCGACTGGAGGTAAACCTCGAGCGTCAGGTCGATGCCCCCTTCCTGCTGGTCCGCCTCCGAAGCAAGGTAAGGGAGCGGAGGTGGGTCCTGTTGAGTCGCAGAGGTGCGGAAGGGCGCAAGCGCCTCCATAGTGACTACCCATGGCGATAGGGTGGTGGCAAAGCTCTTGCCTAGGAAGGGCCCCAAAGGCTGATACTCCCACGCCTGAATATCGCGTGCAGACCAGTCGTTCAGCAGGCATACGCCAAACACGCGCTCAGCCGCGTGCTCGATGGAGATGGTCTCCCCCAAGCCATTCCCGGGTCCAACAAAAAAGCCAACTTCCATCTCATAATCCAGCGACCGGGTGGGCCCGAACCGGGGCGGGCCGCCGGGAGTAGAAGCGCTCTGGCCCGCAGGCCGTTTCACGGGTGTGCCGCTGACGACGATGGACGACGTTCGGCCGTTGTACCCGATGGGCACATATTTGTAGTTGGGCAAGAGCGGGTTCTCCGGCCGGAAGAGCCTGCCCACATTCGTAGCGTGATACATCGAGGCGTAGAAGTCCGCGAAGCCACCGATGAGAGCTGGTTTGAGGATAGTGGAGGCCGCCATAAGGAACAGATGCGGCGCCAAGGCGCGCTGATGATCAGCGGCCTGGGGATGATCGCTGCGCAGCAAGTCGCTAAGCCGGGCGCGCAGCTCAGTCCAGGAGGCAGGCCCGAGGGCCATCAGCGGATTGAGATTGGCTGCGCTACAAGCCTCTTCGGCGGGCCCCAAGCGGCTTGCGCAGCCGCGTAGATCGAGGATCTGGTCTCCAATCGCCACTCCAATGACCGGACCCGCCAGGCCCATAACAACCCCAAAAGGCAGGTTTTGGATGGGGAACGCCGCACCCGGGCGATTGGCCGATTCAACCCAGCTTCCGCGCCGCGGATCATGCGTATCATTCATGATTACTTAATGGGATGACCGGTGAAGCGCTTTTTGAGCTGCTGCCACACTTGAAAATAATCGCGCTGCAGGGAATCGGTTTCGAGCGCAAAGCGGGTAGGATGCAGCACCAGCTGGGTCTCGAACATGAAGGCCAGGGTATCGCCGAGATATTGCGGTTTGAGCTCGGCATTCGACGCGCGCTCGAAGGTCTCAGCATCCGGCCCGTGCCCTTGCATACAGCTATGCAGGCTGGCCGAGCCGGGAATAAACCCTTCAGCCTTGGCATCGTATTGGCCGAAAATGAGGCCCATGAATTCGTTCATGGCGTTGCGGTGGAACCAGGGCGGGCGAAAGGTGTGTTCCGCCACCATCCAGCGCGGTGGGAAGATGACGAAGTCAACGTTGCCCGTGCCCGCCACCGGCGTCGGCGCCGTGAGCACGGTGTAAATCGAGGGGTCCGGATGGTCGAAGCTGACCGTGTTGATGCAGTTAAAGTTCGCGAGGTCGTACTTGTAGGGCGCGTAGTTCCCGTGCCATCCGACCACATCGAGGGGTGAGTGATCGATGCCTGCGGACCACAATTTGCCCTGAAACTTGCACAGACTTTGAAAGTTGCCGTCCACATCCTCAAAGGCGGCGACCGGGGTAAGAAAATCCCGCGGGTTCGCCAAGCCGTTGGCGCCGATCGGACCCAGGTCCGGCAAACGGAAGGGAAGGCCGTAATTTTCACAGACATAACCGCGGGCTGACTCCTCCAGCAGCTCGACCCGCATCTTGAGACCGCGAGGAATGACGCACATCTCGCCCGGCGCCACTTCCAAAATGCCAAGCTCGGTAAACAACCGCAGCTTGCCCAACTGGGGCAGGATGAGCATCTCCCCATCGGCGTTGAAAAAGAAGCGGCCAGACATGCTTTGGTTAGCCACATAGATGTGCACCGCACATCCCGTCTGCCCGGCTGGGCCGCCGTTGCCGGCCAGGGTGATGATGCCGTCCAGAAAGTCGCAGGGATCGGAAGGAATGGGCAATGGATCCCACCGGAGCTGGTTGGGTGTGGCCGAAATCTCGTCGAACGGTCCGCTGCGCATCTGGTTACCTTCGAGTTCGACGTAGGGCCTGTGGGTCACCGAGGGCCGTATCCTATAAAGCCAAGCACGGCGGTTGGTAGCGCGGGGGGCCGTAAAGGGAGTTCCGCTGAACTGCTCGGTATAGAGCCCCAGGCACGACTTTTGCGGTGCATTCTGCCCCTTGGGCAAGGCGCCGGCGACCGCTTCCGTCGCAAACTCGTTGGCAAACCCCGATTGGTAATGCAATTTCGACATGACCGCCCCCTGTAGCTGTATACCGGAGTGGACTAACGGTTGCCAACTAACCCTCTGCCCAATTTATTGAGCATCTTTTAACGCGACCCGGTGGCTACTCCGACGATACTCCGGGAAGATGCGCGATTTGTCCCATCAGCCACCATCGCCTTCGTCGGTAATGGCCGCCCTATCCGACTTAGTCCGGCACCCCGCGCAGACCTTTTTATACAGCTGGAACTGGAAAGCGGCCCTGTTGAGTGCGATGCTGCGGGCGCCGATCTTTCTCGTGGCTACCCTGCGCCGGGGCCTCGAAACCATCTCGATCGCGATCCTGGTGGAAGCGGCTTACAGCGCTGGCATGTCTGGCTGCTACGGAGCCTTCGTGCAAAAGCTGCGCCGCGCCCGCCCGTTCTGGGTTTCGGGTTTGCTGATCCTGGTCATTCTTCCTGCGCTGCTTCTCTGGTTGGATTACCTGCTGCATCGCGTTACCGGAATGCCCAACCTGAAAGGCGGCATGGTGGCGGCAGGCTGCCTGAGCCTCCTTTCGTCTCTCTTCAATTGGTATTTGATGAGCCGCGGCAGTCTGCTGGTCGGCATCCCGGGCCGCTCTTTTGGCTCTGACCTTAAGCGCTTGCCGCTCATGCTGATCGGCTTTATCTCCTGGGTCCCGCGATATTGCTACCGTCATTTGCGGAACACGAACGTCCACCTGCAGGCCTGATGCAACGGGAGCCAATGGCAATTAAGACGCTGCACCTGACCAACGCATTTCACACCCATTCTGGCGGCATCGCCACCTTCTACCAGGCCATGCTGCAGGTCGCCAACCAGCAGCAGCGGGAGATGCGCCTTGTCGTTCCCGGCGAAGAGAATCGCGTGCAGCAAGTCGGCGCATACGGAAAGATCTATTTTGTGCGCGCCCCCAAGGCTCCGATCTATGGCAGTTACCGTTGCATATATCTCAACCAGTATCTGCGCCCGGAAGACCCGATACGCAAGATCGTGCGCGAAGAGCGGCCCGACGTCATCGAAGTCTGCGACAAATACAACCTGCATTACCTGGGCGGGATGATCCGCGAAAGGCTGCTGGCCGATCTGGATTTCCGTCCCGTGATGTTGGGTTTGAGCTGTGAGCGCATGGACGAAAACGTGGCTGCGTATGTGGGCCAGAGCGCCTTTCATCGTTGGTTCTGCCGCTGGTACATGCACTGGATGTACTTCCCCTTCTTTGACCACCACACGGCCGTTTCTGAGCACGCCGCGGTGGAGCTGGTGAACGCTTCGCGGAAGCACGCGACTCGGCGCGGAATCTGGATTCGTCCCATGGGAGTCGACGCGGCGCGTTTCTCGCCCGATTGCCGTTCTGAGGCGATGCGTGACTATCTGTTGCAGAAATCGAATGGCGGCCCGGGCACGACTCTGCTGCTCTATGCCGGTCGCCTAGCGCCGGAAAAGAATTTGCCCCTGCTGGTGGAGATGATGCGGCTATTGGGCGAAGACTACCGCTTGATTCTGGTGGGCGGTGGCATTGAGCGGGCACGCCTCGAGCAAATGACCGCGGAGCGAGCGCCGGGCCTGGCCTGCTTTCTCGATCACATCACCGACCGCCAGCGGCTCGCCGAACTCTACGCCACCTGCGATCTCTTCGTGCATCCAAACCCGCGGGAACCCTTCGGGATCGCGCCCCTCGAGGCGATGGCCTCCGGTCTTCCTCTAGTGGCGCCGAACTGCGGCGGAATCACGTCGTTCGCAAACGAAGCCAACGCGTGGCTGGCTGAGCCCGATGCGCCATCCTTTGCCGCTGCGGTTGAGCATGCGATGCAGAACCACACGGAGCGGCTGTCGAGGGTGCAGGCGGGTCTGGCGACGGCCGCCAAGCATAGTTGGGATCGGGCCGCGCTCGCTTACTTTGCGCTTTACGATGCGATCCACGCCGAGTTTTGGGGTTTGGATGCGCCCGTGCGCCATCCCGCTTACGCCTGGTCCACGCAGGCGATCCATGCCTCAGAAGCAATGATTACCGCATCCTCAGTGCTGGCGCAGACCCTGGCCCGTGCCATTCTGCGTTGATGTTGCCAAGAAATACGCCTCTCATTCTATTTGGGCAATTTTTAATGATGGGCAGCGGGAGACCTGGTCGATACTCCGGCAGGTGCAGAACTTACTCCGTGGCGGCGTTATCTCGCCGTTACCTGCCGCTGGTGCCATCCGTAACCGGGAGAGAACAGAAGCAGCGAGTGTTTTGCATCCAAGAAGGGCAGACTGATTACGGTTTTGGATTCACGCTGCCCCCAACCAAACCATCAAGGGGCCAAGCGTTTCGGTCCTGCACGAGTCGTAGCGTCACAAGGGGGACCGGATGACGGGCTGGCAGTGTGTGCAAGCGCAGAACAAAGAGCCGTGGAGTGGGACCGGATTGTGTTCCTGGTTGCCGAAAATATTCCTGATCCTGCTGGCGTTCGTACCTGTGGCATGGCCCCAGGCTGAGCCTGCCCCGCCGGCGCTTAGCTCCGGGCAAATCGTGGAGCGCCTGATGGAAAGAAACCAGGAGCGTGCGGCGGCTCTGCAGCATTACGTAGGGAAACGCACTTATCACCTGGAGTACCACGGTTTCCCCGCCTCCGCGGAGGCGACCATGAACGTCGAGGTGAATTTCGATGCGCCCGCCTCCAAGCAGTTCACTGTGGTCAGCGCGAGCGGGTCGAAGATGATTCAGAATCGCGTCTTTCACCGGCTGCTGGAAAGCGAGGAGCAAGCTGGTGATTCCAGCAATCGAAAGCACAGCGAGCTTAGTGCGGATAACTACGACTTCACCCTCGCCGGTACCGAAGGCACCAACTATGTGCTTAATGTGGAGCCGAAAGTAGAAAGCAAATTTCTCTATCGAGGCAAGATCTGGGTGGACGCGCGCGACTTCGCGGTGACCCGGATCGAGGCGGAACCGGCGCGTAACCCGTCGTTCTGGACCACCAAATCTCTGATCCATCACACTTATCAGAAGGTGGACAATGGGTTCTACTTGCCCAGGGAGAACAAGACCGTCACCAGCGTCCGGCTAGGTGGAGTGGCGACACTGACGATTGAATACGAGTCCTACCAGGTAACCGCCGCCAAGCCCATTGCGCTGACGCGCAAGCCGATAACGTCCCGGGGAGGGTTCGGCTGGCCTGACGGTGAATTCAGCCCCGAGTTAACCAGTTTCGTTTCGAGGAAGTAGCTTTTATCCGATATCGGAGCCGTCATCGGACGACAATACGACTCGACGGCGGCCGAACATGCGTGCATCCAGGGAGTAGCCTCCCGGGCCCAACAGCGCCAGGGACGCCGTGTCAATCAAAGGGAACAGCAGGTGGAGCCCATCCGGCCGGCCGCGCAGGCTGATGAGGACGGCTATTTCCAGAACACAGCACAGGGTGCAGATGATGGGAGTAAAGACTCCCACAACCAAAAAGGCTGCCAGGACCGCAAGCCCGGTAAAGGCCCATTCTGACGAAGTTAGTTCCGCCTGTGGGAAGGAAATCGTCAACAGCGTCCCTGCGGCAGATATCCTCAGCAGGATTAATGCAATTCCTGCCGCTCCCAGGGGGAACATCGAGAAGAGTCTTTGCATGTCAACCGAGACTAAACACCTATGACGGGTTGGGCAAACGTGAATAGGGGTTGGGAGAGACCCTCCTTTTGAGGGGGGATGGGCAGGGATTCCAGGAGTAGAATGGCGCGAGGATTCCTCCAATGAGCCAGACGATCCGCGTACTTACCGTGGATGATCATCCGCTGCTGAGGGGCGGGATTTCGGGCGCGATTATGGCCCAGCCTGACATGACCGTGGTTGCTGAGGCCACCGACGGCGACGAAGCAGTTGTATGTTTTCGAGCGCATCGGCCTGACATTACGCTCATGGATCTTCGCATGCCCAAGGCCAATGGAATCGACGCGATCACGGCGATTCGCAAGGAGTGGCCGTCCGCTCGCATCATTGTGTTGACCACCTATGGAGGCGATGTGCAGGCTCTGCGCGCCTTCAAGGCGGGCGCTTCGGGGTATCTGCTCAAGAGCATGCTGCGGACGGAGTTGATTGACACCATCCGGCTGGTGCATGCGGGGCACCGGCGAATCCCGCAGGAAATTGCAGTGGAGATGGCTGAGCATGTGGCTGACGATGCGCTCACATCGCGCGAGTTGGAGACGCTGCGCGGTGTTGCCAGTGGGAGTTCCAATAAATTAATCGCGGAGCAACTCGGCATCTCAGAGCATACGGTCAAGGGGCACCTCAAGAGCATACTGTCGAAGCTCGGGGCCAGCGATCGTACGCACGCAGTGATGATCGCGCTCAAGCGCGGTTTCCTCGATATGTAGGTGGAACAACCCCATGTCCCATCGCCTTCATGATGTAGGCTGAGGGGATGTTTGCCACCGTAGCCCTTTTGATGGCCGCCGCCGCAGGGACGGCACAGGCCGCTCTGCCGCCCCTTACGCTGATGCCCCTGCCCAGCTCCGTTACCCGCGGCCAAGGCGAGTTTATAGTCACGCCTACTGGTGGCGCTCTCTCCTCATTCACCTTCGGCTACGGGCAAACCCATGATGCGAGGCTCGAAGCGGGCGTCAGACGAGCGCTGGTCCGGCTCGGCCGCACTTGCGGCGGGGAAGTGCTGCGCTTTGCCCTCGATCACCCGTCGCCCGACCATCCTTCACTGCTCATCAACGTCGCCGGACCCGGTGAGCCGGTGCAGACGATCGACGAGGATGAAAGCTATCAACTCAGTGTCACGCCCGAGGGAGTGACACTGACCGCGGCTAACGACCTCGGCGCAATGCACGGACTCGAGACGCTGTTGCAGCTAGCCGTGACGCAGCAAGGCGCCTGCGTGTTGCCCGCAGTGACCATCAGCGATGTGCCGCGTTTCCGTTGGCGCGGTTTCATGCTCGATGTGAGCCGCCATTTTGAGCCGGTGGCCACAGTGGAACGCACGCTCGATGGCATGGCCGCCGCCAAGCTAAATGTCTTTCACTGGCATCTGAGCGATGATCAAGCCTTCCGCGCCGAGAGCAAGAAATTTCCTCGCCTGACCGCAGTCGCATCCGAAGGCGAGTTTTATACCCAGGACCAGATGCGCGAAGTGGTCGCTTATGCGCGAGCGCGTGGCATTCGCGTGGTGCCGGAGTTCGACATGCCTGGCCACGGAACCAGCTGGATCCTGGCTTATCCCGAGTTGACCCCAGGGACGCACATTGACAAGCTGCCGGTGGTCTACGGCGTGCATACCGCGGTCCTTGATCCCACCCGCAAAAGCACCTATAAGTTCCTCAATACCCTGATAGGAGAGATGGGCCAGATCTTTCCTGACGCTTACTTCCACGTCGGCGGCGACGAGGTGCGCGCGGAGGCCTGGCTGGGCGATCCGCAGATTGCCGCGTTCATGAAGAAAAAGGGCTATACCAAAGCTCCGGAGCTGCAAGCCTGGTTCAACCAGCAATTGGAAGACATTCTCAAGAAGCACAGCAAGAAGATGATCGGGTGGGATGAAATCCTCGATCCTGCTCTGCCTAAAACGATCATGATCCAGAGCTGGCGCGGAGAGGCGTCGCTCGCCGAAGGCGCTCGCCAGGGCTACCAGGGCATCCTTTCCGCACCCTACTATCTCGACGCACAAAAGAGCTCGGCGCAGATGTTTCTGGCTGATCCTATTCCGGCCGACACCACGCTGACCGCTGATCAGCAGAAGCTGATTCTGGGCGGCGAGGTGTGCATGTGGGCCGAGCAGTTGAACCAGGAGACGCTCGATTCGCGGGTGTGGCCGCGCACCATGGCAATCGCGGAGCGGTTTTGGTCGCCCCAGGCAGATCGGGATGTATCGGATATGTATCGGCGTTTGCGCATCAACTCGCTCAGGCTCGAGGATGCAGGGCTGCGGCACATTAGCGGTCCTGAGATGGTGCGCCGCAACTTGCTGATGGAGATGCATCCCGACGCGTTGGACGCTCTGGCTTCCATACTGGAGCCGGTCAGCTTCCATGAGCGGTCGAGATCGCAGCATACCAACGGGTGGACAGCGCTCGACCGGCTTGTGGATGCAGTGGCCGCCGATCCTCCGTCACGTCAGCATGTGGCAGGCGACGTCGATGCGGTTGCAGGGAATGTCATCGTGCCTCCTCCGGCTGATCCAAAGTCGGCGCCCGATGTCAGCGGAGATGTCCCGGAGGGCCCAACGCCAACGCCGGAAGCGGCATTCCAACATTTGCGCCAGCGCTTCCTCGTTTGGCAAGCGGCGCAGACCCGGCTGCTTGAGGTGATGCAGCAAACACCGAGACTCAGCGACGCTGCCGTGCGCGCTGAGCAATTGGGCGAGTTGGCCGGGGTCGGGCTTTCTTCCCTAGCGTATCTCGGGAGTCACACCGTGCCGCCGGCGGGTTGGCAAGCGCAGCAAATGAACATTCTCGACGCAGCCTCACAGCCCGCTGCGCTGGTGCGCTTTACGGTTCTCTATTCCATGCGCAAGCTAGTGCTGGCAGCCTCGCAGCAGGCGCCTGTTCAGTGAATGGCCCCACTCTGGTGAACCACACTAAGGTCACCGCGGTGAATACTTTTATTTCGTCATGGACGCTGGGTGTGCCTCTCCGGTGCTTCTAGTCGCTGCGCAGAGCCAGGAGGGGATTGACGCGGGACGCGCGGGTTGCCGGAAGCGTCGAAGCCGCGAGCGCAAGCAAGAGCATAGCGACCGCGGCAAGGGTAAGCACAAGCGGATCAAACGGGCTTACTCCGAAAAGAAAAGAGCGCAATAGCCTGGAGGCGGCGGCTGCTCCCAGTAGGCCTATGAGACAACCAACCGCGGCGAGTTTTGCCCCGGAGAGGAGGATGAGATGGCGCACCCCCGCGCGCTGACAACCCAGGGCCATACGCAGCGCCATCTCCTGCTCACGCAAGGCAGCGGAAAAGGCGATCACGCCGTAGATGCCCAGCACTGCGAGAAACACGGCAACCATGGCGAACGATGAGATGAGAATCGTGTTGAAACGTCGGGGCGCTTCACTCTCGGAAATAGCGTGTTCCACCGTCTGCATCTGCATCAGGGGCAACTGCGGGTCGATACTATGGACTGCGGCGCGCAGCGCGTTCTGCATTTCCTCGGGGGCTGTTCTCGTGCGCAGGACGATCGCTCCATCTCTGCCACTCAACTCTCCCGCTTGCGCGAAGACGCCTTCTGAGGCGACGAGCTGGGTTGCGGGTTGGTAGACCTGCTCCACCGTCCTGCCATCCGGAGCGCCCAGTTTCATATCGTCCACTTCGCCGACTACGGTCAACCATGGTGTCGAGGTCTCCGCCATGCCACGGCGCAGCCGCTTTCCGATCGGGTCCTGGCCGGGCCAGTAGTGCTGGGCCACCTTTCGATTCACCACGACCACCAACCGCGAGCCTGCCTTATCCGCCTCGGTTAAGAATCTGCCTCGCAATAGACGAACTCCGAGCGCCTGCAGGGGATCGCCTTGCACTGGAGACATCATTGCCATGTTCAACCCAGCGCCCTTTGGCGGGACGTAGCCCTCAATGGTGAGCGCAAGGCCGCCGTCATCGCCGCTACCAGGCAGCAGCCAAGTGGTGCCCACTGCTTCGACGCCCGGTAGTTGACGTAGCGTGCGCAGTAAGGTGTCGTTAAAGGTGTCGATCATCGGCTGGGTCGCGTACTGCTTTGGCAGGATATAGATTGCCGCAAGCATATGGTCCGGGCGAAAACCGAGATCCACCTGGCGCATCTTATCGAAGCTGCGCAACAAAAGGCCGGAGACGGTGAGCAACACCAGCGCCACGGCAATTTCCGCGATGACCAGCACGGAACGAAGTTTCGCATGGCCCGCGGTTCCTGTTCTGCCGCCCTGTTTGAGGATTTCGTTTACGCTGGTTTTGATGGCCACAAATGCCGGCGCGAGTCCGCAAACCAAGCCGGTCGATACTGCTAGTCCAAGGGCAAAGCTGACCACGCGCCAGTTGAGGCTGATCTCGTGGATGCGCGGCAGCGTCTCCGGCAATAACCTCACACCGATGCGTAGCGCGGCGGCCGCTAGGGCCAATCCAACCAGGCCTCCGGCGATACTCAATACCAGGCTTTCCACGACCGCCTGCCGCAGCAGCGTGGCTGCGGGCGCTCCCAGCGCCACACGCACGGCGATTTCTCTCCGTCTGCGAATGGAGCGCACCAGCAGAAGCCCCGCCAAATTCGCGCAAGCGATCAGAAGCACTACGGCCACGGCACAAAACAAGGTGCGCAGCAATGGACGGGCTTGCGAAACCGTATCTTCCTGGAGCGGCCTCACAATCGATCGAATGCGAAGGCTGCGCATGAAGGGCGGATAGCTGCGCATCGTTTCCTCAGCGACCTGTTGGGCCTCGCGCTGCGCCTGTTCTGCCGTGACGCCCGGTTTCAAACGCCCCACCATGCGAAGATTCCATGAAGCCGCACTGCCTCCCATGAATTCTTCCGGTTGGAGACTGAGCGGAACCCAAAGCTCGGTCTGGTAAAGATGCCCCCGCGCGATGGGAAATTCAAAGTTGCGAGGCATCACACCGATGATCAGATACGGCTTGCGGTCCAGGAGGATCTTGGTACCTACGATTTTCTGGTCGCCATGGAAGCGGGTGCGCCACATCCCATAACTCAGCACAGCCACCATCTGGTTCTGGCCGTCTTCTTGTTGAGTAAATATGCGCCCCATCAGCGGCGCCGTTTCCAACGCCGAAAAGACCTCTGCACTCATGCGTGCTGCAGACACGGAGGCAGGATCACCATCGCCGGAGAGTTCAAAGCGCCATCCCTGGTAGCCGCCCAGGTGAGTAAAGCTTTGCACGTCACGCATGTAGTTGCGAATATCCGGGGCGGTCACGACGGGCCGGTCGCAGTAGGCACAGTTTGTGCCTAACAGGTCATCTCCCAGAACGACGAGGCGGCCTGGATCGGGGAAGGGAAGCGGGCGTAGCAATACTCCTTCGATGATGGAGAAAATTGCCGTCGTCGCGCCGATGCCGAATGCCAGCATCAGGATCGCAGTGAGCGTGAATCCTGTTGATTTACGCAGCTGGCGAAGGGTATAGCGGACGTCCTTTGCGGTCTGAGTCAATCCTGGATAGGTACGTTCGTCGCGATGCATCTGCTTGATCTGCTCCACTCCTCCGTACTTACGTCGTGCGGCCAGTCGTGCTTCTTCGCCAGTCATACCTCGGGCCCGGAACTCGTCTTCTAATAGCTGAAGGTGAGCGGCGATCTCTCTGGCCAACTCTGCTTCTGCTTTGGAGTTGCTAAAGAGACTGCGGAACCTGAGAAAGATGCGTCGCAGGCGATTCATGATTCCTCAACCAGAAGCCTCTCTACCAAGCCGGCCATCTTTCTCCAACGCTCGGTTTCCTCGCTCAGAGCTTTCTGCCCAGCCTTGGTGATTGCGTAGAATTTGGCTTCGCGGTTGTTTTCCGTTTTTCCCCAGGTGCCCTTGATCCATCCGTAATGCTCGAGTCTTACCAAGGCCGGATAAAGCGTGCCCTGGTTGAGGTTGAGCAGTTTATCGGATACCTGTTCGAGGCGGCTTGCGATTTGATAGGCATGCTGCGCACCCATCGTGGCCAAGGTGCGTAGGACGATGAGGTCGAGGGTTCCCTGAAGGAGTTGAATCGGTTCTTTTTCTTTACTAGACATGCCAGTAGAGCCTTGAAGAAAAGGATCGATCCGGCTCCACTAGTTTGTCAAGTAATAAAGAAAGTCTTAGCCGAAGCTGCGGTTGGTTATTTTGACCAGGGCGGTACGACGCCCGTCATGCGTGCGTAAGCAATCAACTGGCCCTCGTGCTCATTGGCGTGCACGATGATTCTCAGATACATGCCGTCTATAGTGGCATCCCGCTTATAAATCTGGACTTTGCGGGTAAGGTCTTTCGGGGTCTCGGCCAGGTGGGCTTGTTTGACGGCTTCCAGGGAACGCTTCAGCCACTTGATCACTTCGGGTTTGGAGGTGACCGTTTTTTCTGCATCGTCCTTCAGGTTCGGAGGCATCTTTGGTCCGGTTACGCTGAGGAGATAGAAGTTCGCCACGACGATGTGCATGTAGACTTCGCTCGTAGAGCGAACGCCTGGGGCAGGCCTCCATGCGAACTTGTCTGCAGGTGTGGCTTCGGCGAGTGCGGTCAATTCATGAGACACGTGCCTCCACTCGCCGTCGTAGCCTTGCCAGAGGCCGTCCAAGGGGTCCTGGGCGAACAACGTCGGCGCGCCCAGAACCAGGAGAAGGAAAGCCAGGGCCAGGGGAGTCCTCATGATTTAGGGCTTGCTCAATTTCAAGTCGGTGACGGTCGCTTCGGTGTTGTGGGCAAAGCGAATCCCGTAGAGGCCGTCGGTCGACTTCAGCTTTCCCGCAGCCACCAATTGAGCTTTGTCGTAGGTCCCGACCACTGTGCCATTGATCGCGCAGGTCACGCTGTTGCCCTTTACCGACAGGGCAATCTTTTGGGTTACAGGTTCCCCCGGCCCGGCAGCTTTGTGGATCGCGTCGTTCTCTTCCCCACGGCCATTTACCTGAAAGGGGTCCGGGCCAAATCCGCGCACGATGAAGGTTCCATTGCCGTAGGCCGCGCAATAGAGCTCGCTGTGATTGTCCGTTCCCAGGTCATTGCCCGCGATGACGATGCCATAGGGATGGGGATGGCTATTCAGGTTCATGTATTTTGGCTCAGTGAAGGTGGCAGATACGGTGTAGTTGCCACTCGCCTTATTCGCGGGATTCCAATACGTCACCGCCGGGCCCGTGGTTACGTGCAGCGTGCTGCCGTCCTGGCTAAGCTTGGTGTCATTGACTGTCTGTCCCGCCTGCGCCGCCCTGGCGTCGATCTGTCCCATCCAGCCTGAGGCTGTGATGCCGCCGCCGGGAACGGAACGGTTAGCATCTCCCTGACCGTGGGCCGTGGAAACCGCGAGGATGAGGACGATGCTTGTAGCAAAGGGGACGGCGGAGAGCAGACGCATAGGGTGTCCTTTCGGGTGGGTACGTTACACGCGACGATTGTAAACCCGATCGTCGAATCTCTGCCGTCAAATAAGCGTCTAACGGATATGCGCACCATTACACTGGAAGAGCATTTCGTGACCGAGTCCTTTTTGCGAGCCACAGGGGGACCGCGGTTTGCGGAGCTTCAGCCGAAGCTGGGCGATCTTGGAGCCGGCCGCATTGCCGATATGGATGAGGCCGGCATTGATCTGCAGGTGCTCTCGCTGGCCTCCATGGGGTTCGACGCGCTCGATGCCGCGACGGCCACCGCGTTGGCCCGGGATGTGAATGATGAGGTTGCGGCCGCCGTTCGCGCCCATCCTACCCGTTTGGCCGGCTTCGCCGCTCTGGCGTTGAAAGATGCCAATTCCGCCGCGGCTGAACTGGACCGCTGCGTCACACGGCTCGGTTTTCCGGGCGTCCTCGTGGACGGCACCACGGGCGGGCTGTTTCTGGATGACCCTTCGTTCCTCCCTTTTTGGGAGGCCGCGGCCCACTTGAATGTCCCCGTTTATCTCCACCCCGCCCCGCCGCCGGAGCCTGTGCGCCAGGCATACTTTTCCGGACTGCCTGGGGACTTAGGCTTCTTCCTATCGATCGCCGGGTGGGGATGGCACGCTGAGACGGGCTTGCACACCCTGCGCTTGATTGTTTCCGGACTATTCGATCGCTTTCCGTCGCTTCAGCTCATCATCGGACATATGGGCGAAGGCGTGCCCTATGCGCTGGCACGTTCCAGTCCCGGCTTATCGCATCTCGCGCAACTTCGCCAGCCGGTCGCTGACTACTTCAAGAGCAACATACATCTCACCACGAGTGGATATTTCAGTCAGCCCCCTTTTCGCTGTGCGCTTGATGTGGTTGGCCTGGATCGTATGCTCTTCTCCATCGACTATCCCTTTAGTCCCAACACCCGCGGGCGGGCCTTTCTGGATAGCCTGTCCGGCATATTAGGTCCGGGGGAGCTCGCCAAGTTGGCCTACGGTAACGCCGAGGCCGTCTTGCGTCTTTGAAAGAGTCCGCGCGGGAGTGGTCTTGCAGATCCACTCCCGCGTGAGGTTTCCGTGGCATTTTCAGTTGGTTTCGGGCGTGACTGGTTGGTTGCTCACCGCCATCGTTCGCAGAGTTTCCAGTTCGCTCTTAACCTGAGCCAACGCTTGCGGGTTATTTTTCGTGGACGCGGCCGGGTCAGCGTAGAAGTTCAGAATATCTTGTTTCAGACCGGGTGGAATCGTGTGGCGTGGGTCGGCCACCAGCCGGTGCAGGAGCTTGGCATAGGTGTTATCGGTTAGGCGATAGGCCCCACCTTGTACCGGGGCGCCGGTATCGAGGTCACGGTTGGCAAGTGTCTGCTGCGGTTGACTCAGCCGCTTCATCGCCGAGCTGAGAGCCGCGGTCGATAAGTTGATGCTGCGCACGTACTGCTCCTCGGTGTCGACGTTGGGACCTTTGATCGCCACCAGTTTCAGCGGGCCGACCTTGGGGACGATGTAGATAAACGCGGCGAGCGAGTAGGTTCCGATACCGGCACTTCTGCGGTACCTGGCCCAGTTATTTTCAGTCGCAACCTGGGCGACTTCGCCCTCCAGTTTCTCAAGTTCCGGACCCGCGGTGTCGGCGGGCATGCGGCTGTGATGCAGCAGGGTGACGGCATACGCTACGCGCGGTATGAAGTTGCGCACGGCGAAACGAAAACCCCCAACGTTGATGCGGCGAGTCCGGGCTTTGGCGAAACTCTCGCTGAGCCCATAAGTTTCGTAGAAAGCAGCCGCTAGCTGCTTTGTCGGGACATTGAGGCCCACGTGTCGAAGGTAGGGGAGAGGCGCGAAACGGCGGTGCGCAATCTCGTTGATGTCGAAGGCAAACTCTGCCTGCACGTGGGCATGATGATCCTCGCCGAAGGTAACGACAGATCCATACTTCGCGGCCAGCTTGGGGAATTCCACCGGCACCGCGCGGTTGGTTGCCTGGGAGTGGCCGATGTTGTCCCCGATGTAATGCGAGAGTGCTCCGACCGCAAAGGCGAGCTGATTGGCATCCTTGGCATCGCGGAAGAGGTGCACGATGAAGTCGCCGGTGCGGACGTAATGAGTCAGGTCAGAGAAGAAGGGGTCGCCGAAAGGATAGTAGCCGATGTCCTGGATAACGGACCCCGCATAGGCGTAGGAGCGAGCCCGCTCCAGCGCTTCTGGGGTGAGATTGGGATAGCGGCTGCGCAGCAGCGGGGCTATGGAGCTCTGCCAGGTAAGGTCAATTAGCTGCTCGTGGCTCTGGAGCGAATAAGCGCCTGCAGGAGGACAGACAAGTAGAAACACCAGGAGGAGAGCACAGCCCCTAAACAGATCGCGCATTCGATCCAGTATCGCAGAGAGGCGGTTGCCAATCGAAACCTCAGATCTCTCCACTACGCTGCCCCGAATTTCCTGTGGAACTCATGCTTTTTTGTATCAGGGCACGACTTTAGTCGTGCCGTTGGGGCTTGAAAAAACGATGGGATAAAGAGTGTGCGGGAACCTGAGCTGAGGACCACCCAAACCCAACGGACCAAACAGAACCTGACGGGTGCCCCATGTTCGCGCCAGCTAACGTGGGCCGAAAAAGACGGGCGAAGCCCTGGGCTACGCCCTTCAATTGTTTTTATTCCTTGAGTGAAAGCATTCGAAGAATTCATAATCGGCCCACGTTAGCTGGCGCGAACATGGGGCACCCGTCAGGTTCTGTTTGGTCCTAGAGATCAGGTTCTCGCGCAGACTCTTCAGCCCTACCGCGCGGCAAATCTGCTTGGCAAATGACGGGGGCAGGGGCTAAAGCCCATCATTTCTCCAGCCGTTACGGCACGACTAAAGTCGTGCCCTGATACAAAGCACGACTTTTTCCGCAGCCTGTTTGCTGCCTGATACAAAACGGAGCGTAGTGGAGAGATCCTCGGTTTTTCGCGCGGCAAATTAGAAGTTTAACTTCAGCGCCCCCTGCAAAATTCGGGGAGGCGCGGCGCTGATCACGTTTCCGAAGGTCGAGCTGCCGATATCGCCGTCCACGGAGGTGGGGCCGCTGAATTGCGTGTGGTTGAAGACGTTGAATGCTTCTACGCGAAATAGTACGGACTTCGACTCCGTCAGCGGCAAGTTCTTGGCCACTGCCATGTCGTAGTTGTCACTTCCGGGGCCATAGAAAAACCGCCGCTTGGCACTGCCTGGTGTGCCCAGCGCATTCATGCTGAAGGCCGTGGTGTCGAAGTAATTACTGCCGTTCTTGCGCGGGTTCTGGTTCAGGTGAAGCGGGCCGCCGTTGTAATCCGGCTCGTCGATGCTGGAATTGTTGATGCCGTTGGGATTGGTCCCTATCAGCGAATTATCGCCATTGTTGATCATCGTGATGGGGAAGCCGCTGGCGAAATGGCTGATGCCGGAAAGCGACCAACCTCGCGTCACGCGATTGGGATGCAGCCACTGATCGAACGGCAATTGGTACTCATAGCTGACGACTATGTTGTGCTTGACGTCGAAGGAAGAGATGCCATAGCTGAGCGCGGGTTGGAATGGATTGACCTCCTCAGCGATGTTCGAGGACTGGTCGAGTGACTTGCCATACGTGTAGGAGGCGGAAAACTCGAGCCGGCCGCTGGTGTGCCGCGCGCTCAACTCGAGCGCGTTGTAATTGGCGGAGCCGATTGTCGATTGCAGCGCGTTGCTGCCGAAGTTTGCTCCCAAAGGCCCTCGGGTTCCATTGATCACTCCGCCGGTGATTGGGTAGTAGACCCCGTTTTCTCCACCGGAGCCGCAGGTTGGCGTACCCGGCTCGACCTGACTAGGCTGGCTGACGCTGAGGCACAGCGCGGGATTGCCAGGGTTGGGCTCGATCAGAACCCGTTGATGATGGCTCGAGGTGCCTACGTAACTTGCGCTCAACACCGTGTTCGGACCAGCTTGCCGCTCGATCGAAAACATCCATTCTTCGCTGTAGGGAGTTTGCCCGTGGATGTCGTATCCGGGAATGCCCTCTATCGGCTCGTAGGTGCTCCAGTCGATGTTCGGGTATGGCTTGCTCCGCGAAGAGTTAAGCGGGGCAAAGGTGTAGGGAAAGGGCTGGCCGTTATCCTGACCTGTGGATGCAGTAATGAAAGGGGTGGCGAAGAGTGGGGGGAGCGGGCTGGTGTAGGTCGTGCCATACGGCGCATTCGCCGCGAGGACGCCGATGGAGAGAGCGTCGATGGCGGTGTAGAAGTTGCCCACGCTGGCGCGGATACTGGTCGTTCCCGGCGTGCCTACGATTTTCCCAAGAAAGCTGCCCGGCTCACCCTGGGGCGACCAGGCAATGCCCAGGCGGGGCGCAAAGCTGAGATTGCTGATTTGAGCGAGCGTATTCGGAACACCGTGATCGCCCGGATAAAGAATGCCCGGAGGCGCACCCGGAAACACCACCGACTGTGCTCCGGCTACGAAAGTAGAAATCTGGTTGTACTTTTCTGACCAGGGCGCGATGCGGTCCCAGCGGAGACCGTAATTCACCGTCAGGTTCGGGCGCGCACGCCAGCTGTCCTGGGCGAAGAGGCCGACATATTTATTCCGCGCATAGAAGGGGTTCAGCTGGCTCTGGTTATATTGGCTGGGTACGCCGATCAGGAAATCGGCAAAGTCGATGCCGGTTTCCTGGCCGGAGAAAACGAAACTGCCATTGAACTGGGCTATGGGAGAGGCATTCACCTGATCGGCGTGAAACTCTCCACCAAACTTGATATTGTGATTGCCGAGAACCCTTGAAAACGCATCCGTCACCTGGAAGACGTTGTTCACCTGGATCAGTTGGTTGGCCGCTGCACCGGTTGAGTATCCGTTGAAATTCAGGTTCTCTACGCCTTCCCCCCTGGGGTCGAGCGCGACAATGCTGGGCGTGCCATCGGCATTCTCAAAGCCCTGCGACGTGAGGCTTACGCCGAGGCCGCCGACTGGCTGGCCGAGATTGGTGTAGTCGCGCAGGTAGCTGAAGTGGAATTCGTTGACCGATCGGGCGCTGAAGACTTTCGTATCTGCCACTGACGCCAATTGCGCCCGGCCTGTTGTGATGGCATTGAAACCAGGCACGCTGGCGCCGCTCTGCGCGACAGGATACGGGTCGTCGAGATTGAAGTCGTCGATGAAGTAGTAACCGGAGAGCAGGCCCCAAAGGGTATTCCCATCGATACGCACCGCGCCCTTGTCATCGCGGACAATCTGGTTGAAGGACGACGTGGCAAAGCCGTTCGTCGTATTGGGGGACGGAATGTACTGCAGCATGCGCTGCGCGGGCAGCGACCAGGCACTCTGCGGGATGACTCCGGTAGGGAAGACGCCGGAGTAAAGCTCACCGGCGGCGACGGGATAGCCTAGCTTTTGAGTGAGGAGGGTGGCGAGATACGGCCCGCTCACAAAGCCGCTCAGATCGCTAAAGCCGGTACCCGGATCGATAAAGTTTCCGCTGCGCTGGGAGGCGCTGGGGACCGAGATGGTTCCGGTATCGATGCCTTGCGTTTGGCGGGTTCCTTGATAGTCGACAAAAAAGAAGATCTTGTCACGGCGGATCGGTCCACCGATGGTGCCCCCGAACTGGTTCTGCCGGAAGGCGCCACGGGTGGGAGAAAAGTAGTTGCGGGCGTCGAGATCGGTATTGCGTAGAAAATCGAATGCGTTGCCGTGAAAGGCGTTGCTGCCGGATTTTGTCACCACGTTGATCTGGCCGCCGCTGAACTCTCCATATTCGGCGTCGAAGTTGCTGGTAATGATGCGGAACTCGGCAATGGCATCCAGGTTAGGCAGCACGGCTGTGCCGGCGTTGACGTCTTCTTCCACATCGGCGCCGTTCACGCTGAAGTAGTTGGCGAACTCGCGCTGCCCGTTCACTGAGATCGTGCCAGGATTAAGAGTTCCCGAAGGATTGAGAACCGTCGCGCCTACGTCCTGCACGGTGGTGGAAGTAATGGAAGTTTGTGGCGCGACGCCCGGCTGCAACGAGAGCAAGTCGGTATAGCTGCGGCCGTTGAGCGGGACCGCGGTCATCTGCCGCCCTGTGATTACCTGGCCCATCTGGGTGCTGCTGGTTTCGACGTGCAACGAATTGTCGACGACGCTGACGCTTTGCGCTACTCCACCCACCTGCAGTGTGGCGTCGAGGGTAAGCGCCGCATTGGTGTCCAGCACGATGTCAGTCCGCTGATAGCTGGAAAAACCGGAGGACTGCACGTTCAGTTCGTAACGGCCTACCGGCAGCACGGGGAAGGTGTAGTGTCCTCCGTTGTCAGTGTGCGTTTCGTAGTTGATGCTTTTGCCGGTCTCCCTCACGGTCACGCCTGCGTTGGGAACCACGCGTCCCGCGGGGTCTTTGATGGTCCCGGTGATGCTGCCACCCACGCTGGCCGAGGCTGGTCCTGCACAGAAAACAGCAATCAGACAAAGGATGCTTGCAAGGCCGCTGACTCTCTTTGACATATTCTTCTCCCTACTGGATCGTGATCAGAACGTTCACGCTGGTCTGAGACAGCGTGGATCCGCTGCCTGCCGTGCCGGTGACCACGACTGTGTAAGTGCCTTTGGGCGTGCCTGGATCAGTCTGCGCGGTGCCGCCGCACCCGATGACTGTGAACAGGACCGCCATGAGAGTCAGAACGAGCATTGCCGAGCCGCGACCCCTTCGCCGCGGTAAGACGAGCAGGAAAACACACGCCAAGCTGGCGCCACCTCCAGCGGCGAGCCATCCAGAGTTACCCGTTCGCAACCTGCTCATCGGATGGGCCGGTGTGGTATTGACCGTGAGCGAAACCGATCCGGTGCCGGTCATCGATTTAGGGTCGATGAAACACGCCGATTCGGTCAGGGTAGACGGCATGCTGCAAGTGAGACTGATGAGCGAGGTGTAATTGGTGGCGACATTCACTGTGACCGGGGCAATCGCAGCCGACCCTAGCGGCGCTGAAACCCCAGCGGAAGAGAGCGCGAAATTCGAAATGGTGACCGGCAGGGCCGGCGATACTGACTCCGTGTAGGTCCCATCGCCTTGGTAGAACGCCGTCAGATTGCTGGAGCCTGTGTTTCCGTTGATGGCGGTAGTCAACGTTGCCTGCCCGTTGCTGAGGGTTACCGGGTTGCCGACATTCAATCCGTTGAGCTCGAATTGCACCGTGCCGGTGGGCGCCGCGGCTCCGGTCGCTGCGTCGAGGACCTTCGCGGTCAAAGTAATGTTTGCGTTGGGAGTGACACTGGACGTCGAGGCCGTCGCCGTAGTGGCCGACGCCAATCCCGCGGAGGGCAGCACTTGAATCAAGCCCATCATGCCGCCATCTTCGTGCTGCAGAATGTGGCAGTGGTAGACGAAGTTTCCGATGATATTCGGATCGCGGAAATCCATCCGCACCTTCACGCTTGGGTAAGGTCCGGTTCCGCTCCAGTAGGGCAAGTCGACCGTGTCGCGGATGGCCGGATCGTTCACCGCGACACCGTTTTGTTCAAGCACCTGGAAGTGAATCTGATGGATATGAAAGATGTGGTCTTCTTCCGCCCGGTTTTCGACCACCCAGTCTTCGACGGTGCCGGTGTGCACGACAATATTTGGCGGCTGGTTCATGTCGAAGAGCGCGGGCGTCTGGCCCTCTTCCGTAATGAAGAAGTTGGTCGGGCTGTTAGGGTCGGTCGGGTCTTCCAGCACTTCTGAGAAGTAGAGATTGCGTTGCGCCACCGGTGTCGTTGCTGCCAGATTGGCAAAGCGGGTGACCTTGGCTTTCAGCGCACGCGATGGCAGCCGCTTGTTGGCTGTAGAACTTTCAATCCCGGTCTGGCTCACTATGTTGGCGATCGCGCGGGTGGGATCGAAGTCTCCATCCGGGCCGGTGTTCCAATACTGCGTGGTCAGCTGCGCCTGGTCGCCGAGTTTAGGTGTCGTCACTACGAATTCCGCGCGCGCGCCGGGAGGCAGAAGAATGCTGGTTTGGTTCTCCGATGCCTGACCACTGCTTCCCGAGGCAATCGGATATCCATCGATGGCCACCACCTGCATTGCCTGGGCTGTTCCATTGACCACGTATTGCAGGTTCAGGATGGTATCGGCAGCGGTGTTCGCCACGCGCCACAATTCTTGTTGTCCTGGATTGGTCTGGAGTATCGCCGGCGTGTAATTGGGATACGTCACGGGTACAAAATTGAGCGAGAGGTCCCAGGCCGGAATGTTCGGATCGTTGGCTTCGGAAGCAGGCAGCACCTGGTCGCGGATCACGAAGGTGCGTTCCGGCAGTCCGGCCAATGCGGGATCAATATTTTGCAGGCCCTCGACAATCAGTGCTCCGGTGGCGCCTCCCTGCACTTGTCCCTCTGAGAAGCCATGCGGGTGGGGATGATACCAGTAGAGTCCCGGTGGTTCATTCGCGGGGATCTGCACGTTGTAGTCGAAGCTTTGGCCCGGCTGGATCAGCGTATGGACGACTTCATCCTGACCGCAGACCGGCGCGACATTGGTTCCGTGGAAGTGGATATTGGTTGCGCTCGCCGACATGGCTCCAGTGCAGGCGCTACTGGTGCTAGTAGTGGCGTCGTCGGCGGAGAGGCTCATCTTCATGCCGGCCATGTTGCCGGCAACCGCAGGCAGATCATTCTGGAAGTGAATGATCAGCCGGTCGCCAGGATTCACCCGCAGCGTGGGCGCCTGCAGTCCGGTGTCTGTTACGTAGCAGTAGCGGACGAGGCCTTGCGCATCGGTAGCGGTAAGGAACTTGAAGGTGACTTCGAGGACGCCGTTCTGGCTCTCGAGTTCAGGCGGTGCGGTGGTTGCTGAACCGGTTGCAGCGCGTGCGCACACCTGATCTGCGGCGTCTGTGCCAAGTGCGACGGGGGAGGCAAGTTTGGCTAGATCCTGCACGGAAATGGCGCCTCGTCCGGGATGGGTCCGTTGCGCCCCAGCGGTGCACACGGAAAGGAACAAGACGAGAGACGGCCAGCAAACAACCTTCATTTGTTACTGCTCCCCAACACCCCATGCCTCATTCCGCTCGCAGGGGCACACGTATCGCGGGTCAGGCCGGCAGCGGATATGCGCTGGCCATCTGACAGTTCAAATTGGGCGGGTGGGGGGTCCTATAATGAAGGCAGCCCGCAGTGATTCAGCTGTGGTCGCCCAGGTCCTCGCGGTCTCCGCCAAGAGATTGCCGCGGGGATCTGGGTCTTTGGCCTAAAGAATCATCAGGAAGCTTTTTGCTGCGCGGCGCAGACTTTGCATAATCCTCCAACCTCGAGACGCATGACCTGTACTTGAAAATCGTTTTGGGCGGCGATCTCACGCTTCAAACGTTGGAACGTGGCGCTGTCAAATTCCTCGATCTTGCCGCAGTGAAAGCATGCCAGGTGCAGATGGTCTTTTTGCGTCTTTACTTCGTAATAATGTTTTTCGCCGTTCAGGTGCATCAGGTCCAACTCATCGATCAGGCCCAGCCGCTTCAACAAATCAAGGGTGCGGTAGACCGTGGCACGATCGATATTGGGATCCCGCTCGCGGGCGCGCGTGAGAAGAGTAGCGGCGTCGAGATGAGCGTCGGCTCCCTGGATGGTTTCGATCAACGCGCGTCGTTGCGAGGTCAAACGAACCCCGCGGGCCTCTACCTCACTCAGCAGTTCACATCGCTTGGGCATCATTGCTTTTACTTCAGTCGCGGCTAGTTGCGACTCATTCGCACTAAATACAATATACGACAAGATTGGTCCGATTACAACTCCTTTGCCTGATTCTTGATTTGAAATTGTTTGAGTTTTTTGAGTGTTCGGCTGTACGGAACTATTCGCGCGGCTACCCATACAATTGCGGCAGGGGTTATGGCAAATGGGCACTGACGGGGTCGCCGCAGCAAGTGAGCCGCACCGCTGTGCGTGGGCGAAGAGCGACCCGCTTCTCCGGGCGTACCACGACGAAGAGTGGGGCGTTCCGGAACACGACAGCCGAGGGCTTTGGGAATTGCTGATGTTGGAGGGATTTCAGGCCGGCTTGGCCTGGATCACCGTGTTGCGGAAGCGTGAGGCTTTCCGTAAGGCGTTTAAGGGGTTTGAACCGAAGAAGGTTGCGGCGTTTGGGCAGGAAGACATTGCGAGGCTGCTCGGTGATCCGGGTATTATCCGGTCCCGCGCCAAGATTGAAGCGACGATCGCAGGGGCTCGGATTTATGAGGAGATGAGAAAGGGCGGGGAAGACTTCTCTGCGTTTGCTTGGGAGTTGGTGGGCGGAAAACCCATCAAGGGCAAGTCCGGGCCTATACCGGCAAAGACTCCTTTATCCGAAGAAATATCCGTGGCGCTCAAGAAGCGTGGATTCAAGTTTGTGGGTCCTGTGATTGTGTATGCGTGGATGCAGGCATGCGGGATGGTGAACGACCATGAGGCGCGTTGTTTTCGACGGAAGGTTTAGGTGCGGATATAGTCTCCGCTCTTGCCTCCGGATTTGCGCACCAGTTTGATTTCACGAATCAAAATTGATTTGTCCAGTGCCTTGCACATGTCGTAGACCGTGAGTGCGGCTATGGCGGCTGCGGTCAGGGCCTCCATTTCGACTCCGGTGCCGGCCACGGTGGCCGCGGTGCTGTGAATCTCGATGCCTCCGGTGACAACCTTGGCGGTGACATCGATAAAGCTCAGGGGTAGGGGATGGCACATGGGGATGAGGTCCGCCGTGCGTTTCGCTGCCTGAATGCCGGCAAAGCGCGCTACTTCGAGCGGATTGCCTTTGGGGTTTTGAGGCAGCGCGGCTAGCACGGATTCCGAGAGGACGACAAAAGCGGAGGCCTCCGCCTCGCGCCGGGTAGGTGCTTTAGCGCTGACGTCCACCATGTGGGCGACGCCTTCGGGGTCGTAATGGGAGAGTTTTTCCATGGTGGCCTTTGGGATCTAATTTCTTTGCATGGTATGGGCTCTTAAATCCGCGTGCGAGGCGAAACTGAAGGACCAAACTGAAACTGGACGGGTGCCCCATGTTCGCACCAGCGTACGTGGGCCGAATATGAATTCTTCGAATGCTTTTAGCCAAACGAGTAGAAAGCGTTTGATGGGCTTCGCCCGTCTTTTTCGGCCCAAGTACGCTGGTGCGAACATGGGGCACCCGTTCAGTTTTAATTTGATCTCCAGTTCTCACCACGCGCGGACCCTACAGTAGTATCGTGACCGACTCTCCAGCGGAGAGCAGCGCCCGGTTGTCATCTACCATCAGGAAGCAATTGGCTCGACTGGTGCTGGCCAGGTCGCCCGAGCCTTGCCAGGGAACCGGCTCCACGGTCAGATCGCGCAGGATCGCCGGCAGAAAGCGGGTCAGGCCGGTCTTTACCCGGATGTCTTTACTCAGCGTGGCTTGCGCGAAACGAGGCTCGCGGGAGGTATCGCCGCTGAGCGCATCCAGCAGCGGCCGCACAAACAGCAAGAAGGTAACCATGGTGGATACAGGGTTGCCGGGCAGGCCGAAAAAATAGATCTCATTTAGCTTCCCGAAAACGATGGGCTTGCCCGGCTGAATGGCTGCACCGGTGAAGAAGAACTCCGCCCCGAGCGAAAGCAGCACTTCCTCCACCAAGTCGTACTTTCCCATCGAGACGCCGCCGGAAAGCAGCAGCAGGTCACTCTCCTGCGCGGTCCGGATGCTGGTTTCAAGGTGCTCCCGCTCGTCGCGGGCAGTAGGAAAGCGAACGGGTTGTGCTCCCGCGGCCACGACCTGCGCTGCCAGGGAGTAGCTGTTGGAGTTGCGAATCTGGTGAGCGAGCGGCTGCTGATCGAGCTCAACCAGTTCGTCGCCCGTGGCAACGATCGCCACCGTCGGCCGCAGATACACGCTGACCTCCGCCGCACCGCACGCGGCCGCGGCCGCGATTTGGGCAGGGGCGATGCGTGTGCCGCGGGGTAGAATCACCTCTCCCGCGCGGGCCTCGGCACCCGGAGGAATGATATTGTCCCCGGAAGCGATTGTGCGGCCGGGTGAGAGTTGAACGGTATGGGGTTTGCGTTCGACATGCTCAATCATGACTACGCAGTCGGCGCTGGCGGGGACCGGGGCGCCCGTCATGATCTCCACTGCCGTGCCTGGCGTTACTTCGATGGTCTCGGTGTCGCCGGCGCGGATTAGGCCTAACACCTGGAGCTCTGTGCCGGTTCCGGCATCGGAAGCCCGGCAGGCAAATCCATCCCGCGTCGAGCGGGGAAAAGGAGGCTGATCGCGGTCGGCACGGATTGGGTCGGCCAGCACCCTACCCAAGCTATCGAGCAGGGTCACGAGCTGTGGGTTACGCTGCGGCGCCAGCCGTTCCGCGTGCTCGCGGACCATGCGGCTGGCGTCCGCATAACTCAACATCGGCGTCAGTGTTTGCCGGCTGAGTATTTGGTGTTGATTTTCTCCCCAATTTCCGCCAGCACAGACTTCGCTTCCGCAGCCATTGGTCCGTCGGGCGCTAGTTCAAGATACTTGTTGTACGCCTCGGCGGTTCCCGGCGGAGCAACGATCTTCTGCGCCTTGGTCTTAGGATCAGTTTCGACGGTGGCTTTCTGGATCAGCGCCTGTCCCTTCAGGTAGTAAGGAATTGGCTTTTTAGGGTCGGCGGCAATTGCCTTGTCCGCAGCCGCGACGGTCGCATCGCTTTGCCCCGCTCGGCTTAAGACAATGGTCTCGTTGGTGTAGTACATGGCGGCATTCGCGGGTTGTAGCTTGGCCGCAGCATCGTAGGAGGCGGTGGCGTCGGGGATCTTGTTGGTGCTGGCGTAAACCTCGCCGAGGGCGTTGTTGTCGGCAGCTTCGACGTCGGGATTCGGCTTTTTGGAAGCAGTGTCCAGATCCAGTGCTTTCTTCAGCGAAACCACTGCGTCATCGTATTTTTTGAGCCCGGTCTGCGCGATACCAAGTTCCAGCCACAGCACCGCCGCGTCTGGCTTCATGGTCGTGGCCTGCTGCATCGCGGTCGCCGCCTCATCGTATTTCTTGGCTGCATTGTTGGCGCGCGCCTGCTTGAGCAAGTCATTCAGTTTGCCGACAGTCTGGTTTTCCTTGTTGATCTCTGCGTTCTTTGTCTTGGCTTCTTGCAGCGCCTTTTGCTGTTCCGGAGGTAGACCCTTGATGTATTCGGGGCGGCTTAGATCGAAGTCCTGCAGGGTGTCAGTCCCGGCAGTGAACTTAACATTGTCGAACCGGTCGACGGGCTTCCCGGTAGCGATGAGCGTCACGTAGTAGGTGCCGGGCTTAATGCCCTCGCCTTTGAAGTCGCCGTTTGCATCGGTGGGGAAGGTGTAGAGCGCGGTCTTACCATCCGTGCTCAGGGTAATCTGTGCATTGCCGATAGGGGCGTTCGCCGGATCTTGGGCGTGCCCGTGGATCTTGGCCGTGGTGTCCTGGCCGTGCGCAAAGCCCGGAACGAGGGCCAGCAAAACGGTAGCAAGCCATAAACTAAGTTTCGAACGCATAGTCGATCTCCTCAAATAATTCGCCCGTATAGCAACGACCACGTTAAATGGAAGGCAAAAACAATTCAAGGCCGGGGGCGAAGCGGCCCGCTTCCGTAGTTGGATGTAGGTTAGGCCTTAACGGTCGAGAAAAGCTCCCACCATTCTTCAAAAATTGCCAGGGCCCGCTCGCATTGGAGGCGGTGGCGCTCGCGCTTATCCCGTACCTGCTTGCGAGTCGCTTCTTCCAGGGGCAGTAACAGATCGAAAGTAATGTTGGCCGGCTGGAAGTTATCCGGCTGGGCATGGGTGATGTAGTGGACCAGCGAACCCAGCGCTGTAGGCCGGGGCGCGACGGGGATCGCCTCTCCGAGGGCCAACTGGGCCGCATAGAGCCCGGCGAGCATGCCGGTGGCGATCGATTCGGTATAGCCTTCCACCCCTGATAGTTGGCCGGCGATCATGAGATTCGGGTGATCCTTCAATGAGAGGGTCTCGCTGAGCACTCGGGGGGCGTTGATGTAAGTATTGCGATGGATTTGGCCAAAACGCAGGAATTTTGCGTTTTCCAGGCCAGGGATGAGGCGTAGGACGCGCGCCTGTTCGCCAAATTTCAGGTGATTTTGCAAGCCGACGAGGTTGTAGGAGTCTGCGCGCAAATTTTCGCAGCGCAACTGCACCACCGCCCAGGGAATCTTCCCGGTGCGGGGGTCGCGCAGGCCGACTGGCTTCATGGGGCCAAAGCGGAGGGTGTCCCGGCCGCGCCGGGCTGTTTCTTCGATCGGGAGGCAGCCTTCGAAGTATTCCAGTTTCTCCCATTCCCGGCTTTCCACGGCCTCGGCGGAGGTGAGGGCGTCGTAGAAGCGGTCGTATTCCTCTTTGGACATGGGGCAGTTGATGTAGTCGGCAGTGCCCTTGTCGTAACGGGCGGCGAAGTAGACGCGCTCCATGTCGATGGAATCGGCTTCGACGATCGGGCTGATGGAGTCGTAAAAGGCGAGTTGGCCACTGCCGGTGAGCCGGGCGAGTTCGGTGCACAGTGGGGCAGAGGTCAGCGGGCCGGTGGCTAGGATGGTGATTTGGTTCGGGTCGAGGGTGGTTACCTCTTCGCGGTGAACGGTGATGCGGGTTTCCTGTTCGATGGCGCGGGCGACCAGGCGGGAGAATTCGACCCGGTCGACGGCTAGGGCGTGGCCGGCAGGGACTGCGCTCGAATCCGCGCAGCTAAGGAGAGCCGAGCCGGCGCGGCGCATTTCCTGCTTCAGCAGCCAGGGCGCGGTGTTTTCGCTTTCCGATTTGAGGGAGTTGGAGCAGACCAGCTCGGCGAAGTCGGCGGTTTGATGCGCCGGGGTGGAGCGGAGTGTTCCGTCCACGATTGTGCGCATCTCGTAGAGGTCGACCTGGCAGCCGCGGCGAGCCGCTGTCAGGGCGGCTTCGGGGCCGGCCAGCCCGCCTCCGATCACTTTTATTCGGGTCAATGGGTTGGTTCCGTGGCCAGCTCTGCGAGAGATTGAATCGCCTGGTCGTTGACCCGCATGATGCGCCACTCATCGAGGAACTTCGCCCCTAGGCCCTGATAGAAGTCGATGGCGGTTTGGTTCCACTCCAGAACGTCCCATTGCAGGCGTACGCAGCCTTGCTCCGCAGCGCGGGCGGCTACGCTGGCCAGAAGCGCTTTGCCGATTCCCTGGCCACGGAAGCTGGGCAGCACGAACAGGTCTTCCAGGTGGATTCCGGAGCGTCCCCGCCAGGTGGAGTAGTTGTAGAAGTAAAGGGCGAAGCCGGCTGGTTCGCCACCCGCGGCTTCCGCGATGAGGCACTCGAAGCAGGGGTTGGGACCGAAACCGTCGCGCATCAGGTCGGCCTCGGTGGTCTTGACCGCGTCCGGATCGCGTTCATAGAGGGCGAGGGCGCGGATAAGCTCCAGGATCAAAGGAACATCGGCGGGAGTGGCGGTGCGGATGGAGGGCATGGTGGAAACTACAAGTTTACAACGGTGGGTTAACGGAAAAGCGCCCGCTAAGAGTAAAGAAAACCGCAGATCTCTCCACTCAGGGGACGCTCCGGTCCGAATGAACAACGATACCCTGGGCCGACCAAAATCGTTGGAGGGGCTTCGCCCGGCTTTTTCGGCCCACGTTAGCTGGTGCGAACATGGGCACCCGTCGAGTGCGCGGTGGCCCGCACTGTCATTGCTCCCTTAACTTGCCGCAGGCAAGTCGGCTCATCGAGATGACAAATTTGTTGCGCAAGTTTTCCTATTCCGAGGCTGACAGCCAATTACCTAACAAATTTGTCATCTCGACCGGAGCGCAGCGAAGTGGAGAGATCTACGGTTTTCTTTACTCTTAGCCGTCTCCGCTTTCGTGAAGGCGTGCGTGGTGACGGCGCGCCTTCATCCGGTTGCCGCAGGTTTTCATGTCACACCAGCGCCGGGTGTGGTTCTTGCTCAGGTCCAGGAATAGCCACCGACAGGTCGGATCACCGCAGTCTTTGACGCTCTCCGCTTCGGTGGAGACCAATAGATCGGCGGCCGATTGGGCCAGCTTCCACAGCGGGAGCTCAATCTCGCTCTCCACCCCTTCCCAACTCCAGTTGAGGTGCGCATCACCCGCTTGCAGGGTGCGATGCAGGGCGGCGGCGTGGAAGTGCTTCTCCAGTGTGCGCAGCGCGGACGCCGGCGGCTTGCCGCCGGCAATCCGGGCGTAGAGGACAGCCGACAAGGCTTCGCGTAAATCCACCGTGGATACCAATACACGCTGCGCATCTCGCTCTCCGGCCATACGCACCAGCCTCCGCGCCTGCGCCGCGGTCAACAGATCCAGCTGTGTGAGCAGGCGAAGCAGGTCTTTGTAGCTGGGTATTAAGTCTTGCGGATTTGCAGAGAATCGCAGGTCCAGGGTATTCACCAGCTCCAGCGCCGGGTGCCCCGCATACAACTTGAATGGCGCACTCATGCGTGGATTATAACTCTTAAAAATAGTTTTAGTGGTTAGCGCATCCGGGTTTACAATTAACCACTCATGGCCACTACAGCGGTTAGCTCGGTGCAACAAAAGAGCGCGATCGACTTTCGGGTCGTGCTTGCGTTTGCGGCTATTTACGTTATATGGGGATCGACGTACCTGGCGATTCGCATTGCCGTTCTGCAGGTGCCTCCCTTGTTTGCCGCCGGCGCGCGCTTCTTCTTCGCGGGCACCCTGCTTTATGTGGTGATGCGGCTGTATGGCCGTCCCCGGCCTGCGGGAAGGGAGTGGGGCAACCTGGCTGGAATTGGCTCGCTGATGTTCGTGGCAACCTACGGGCCGATATTCTGGGCGGAACAGTACGCCCCTTCCGGCTTCACCTCGGTGCTGGAAGCGACATTGCCTCTCATCACCATAGGGCTCGAGGTGTTTGTCTTCCGCCAGCAGCGTTTTCGCTGGAGTCTTCTCTTGCCCATTGCGGTTGGGTTCGTTGGTGTCCTCTTGCTGCTGCTGCACAATGTGCAACATGTGGCTCTTCTGCCTTGCGTTGCGGTTTTAGGAGGGGGCACGGCCTGGTCACTGGGCGCGGTGCTCACTCGATCCGTAGTATTGCCCAAGTCGAAGGGAATTACCGCCGGGGCGGAGATGCTGTTCGGGGGTACGATCCTGCTGATTCTCTCCGCTTGTTTTGGAGAGATGCACCCGTTCCCGCATATTTCTGCGAAAGCCGCGGGAGCCCTACTCTACCTGGTGGTGGCGGGCTCGCTGGTGGGTTTCAGTGCATTCGTTTGGTTGTTAGGACGCATGCCGGCTACGCGCGTCGCAAGCCACGCCTACATTAATCCCGTAGTTGCGGTAGCCTTGGGCTACTTTTTTGCAGGCGAGGTAGTTACGGCGCGCATGCTTCTGGGCACCGCGCTGATTGTGGCCAGCGTCGCACTCATTCTCATTAAGGGCAAGGTCTAATACCTCCGCAGGAGTCTCGATCCGAGTTCGCGGTTGCTCCGTTGGAGCTTTTCTTCAAACAGGACACCGACAGAGAAAGGGCCGATTACCAAGGCAAGAATAGACAGCCAGGAACCAATCGAGGTCAACATTTGTGCTTACTCCCCCATATGAATTCATCGACGATCCCATGAACCAAAGGTTAGGGGGAATAGCAAGAAAGATGCAGCTACGAATTGCGGGCGCGCACCTTGAACCAAATTGGAGAACCCCGGAAACCAAACGCAGCGCGAACCTGGTTCTCCAGAAAGCGCTGGAAGGCGAAGTGCAGCTTGACCTGGCGATTGGTGAATAGGATGAAGGTCGGCGGGGCGACTGCGGCCTGGGTCATATAGAAGATGCGCATCTTGTTGGCCGCTGGGACGGTGGCGCGCTGGAAGTCGATTTTTTCCAGGAAGCGATTCATCTGACCGGTGGAAACGCGTTTGCGACGCTCTGCGGCAACTTCCTTCACTAGCTTGAGCACCGTGTGAATGTTCTTGCCCTCAGCCGCGGAGATAAACACCACCGGCGCATAGGCCAGATACTTAAGCACCTTACGTACCTGCTCTTCGAAGATCTCCTTGTCGGCGGGCGGCTGGCCTTCGGCTCGACCAGTAGTCACCAGATCCCACTTGTTCACCACCAAAATCACGGAGCGCCCGCTCTCGTGCGCATAGCCGCCGATGGTGGCGTCCGAAGAGGTAACTCCTTCGGTGGCATCGATCACCAACAGGGCGACGTCGGCTGCCTCCAAGTGGCGGCGCGCCATGACAACGGAAAGCTTCTCCGCCATCATTTTGGTTTTGCCCTTGCGCCGGATGCCGGCGGTATCGACAAAGCGCAGCCGGCCGCCGTCGTACTCGATCACCTCATCCACGGCGTCTCGCGTGGTGCCGGGAATGGGCGAAACGATCGCCCGGGAAGAGCCGGTGAGCACGTTGAGCAGGGTGCTCTTGCCCACGTTGGGGCGGCCGATGATGGCGATGGAAGTTTCGTGCTGTTGAAACTCGCCGTGGGTGCGATGGCGCCGTTCGGTGTCTTCCGTTGTTTCTGCTTCTGCTTCCACCGGCTCCGGGGGAGGAAAGGTGAGCGTGGCAAATACGTGATCGAGCAGCTCGCCGATGCCCACTCCGTGTTCTGCGGAGACAGGCAGTATCTCGCGGATGCCCAGGCGGCGGTACTCGGAAACCTGGTCTTCCATGCGCTCGGTGTCGATCTTGTTGACCACCAGCACCAGGGGCTTGCCGCCGCGTAGCAGAATTTTGGCCAGATCGTAGTCGGGCGCAGCCAAGGGGGTGCGCCCGTCCACCACCATCACGATGGAGTCAGCTTCCTCCAGTGCGACGCGAGCTTGACTAAAAATCTCGGACGGAATCAGCTCCGGATCGTCGGGCAGGATGCCGCCCGTATCGATCACCCGGGCATGGTGGCCGGACCATTCGATTTCGCCATAGATGCGGTCCCGGGTGATTCCCGGCTCATCGCCCACGATGGAGCGGCGGGAGCTGGTGAGCCGGTTGAAGAGTGTGGATTTGCCCACGTTGGGGCGGCCGACGATGGCCACGACCGGCCAATTCGAAGTGTCAACCCCCGGATCGCTGGGGATGACGGGCACGGCTGCTTCCGGTACCTCGTCCTCAATACGCGGCATCGATCCCTGAGCCTGTCTGCGGATTTTGCCCGGGCGCGGGGCAGCTGCGGCCTTGGCAGCTTTCGCGGCCTCCGCGCGCTTCACTTCGGCCCGCGAGTGTTCGCCGCGGGTGGCGGGCGTGGCCCGGCGTGCGGCTTTCGCCACCGCGGCCCGCTTGCCTCTCAGAGAGTGCGGCTTGGGCTTTCTTGCTTTGGTTCCTTTAGCTGGCTTCATGTTCCTTTTCAGTCTTTCATACAACCACAATCCCACCGTATAGACTTAGAGTTTTACCGGGCTTACCTTGTCGACCGTCACCATTTCCGCCCAGCCGTTGCCCTCTCTGCACGACTTCTTCTCCCCTGGAGGCATGCTCGCGCGCTCCGCGCTGCCTTATGAATTTCGTCGCGGCCAATTGGAGATGGCGCGGGCGGTCGAGCGCAGCCTGCAGGAAAGTAAGCATCTCATTGTGGAAGCCGGCACCGGCACGGGTAAAACCCTGGCTTACCTGCTGCCCGCGCTGCGCACCGGGCAGCGCGTGATCATTTCCACGGGAACCAAGAATCTGCAGGAGCAGCTTTTCTTCCGCGACGTGCCTTTTCTGGAGTCGATGCTGGGACCGCTGCGTGTCTGCTATATGAAGGGCCGGGCTAATTATCTCTGCCGGCACAAGCTGTACGCCCTGCGCGACCAGCCGATTCTCAACGGGCTGGAAGAGATTGATCAATACCAGCAGATCGCGGCCTGGGAAAAAACCACGCAAACCGGCGACCGGGCGGAGATCGACGCGCTGCCGGAGTCGAGCCAGGTTTGGTCGAAGCTGGACGCGCGCAGTGAAGCCTGCCTGGGGCAAAACTGCCCTAATTATGAACAATGTTTCATCACCGAGATGCGGCGGCGGGCGCTGGAAAGCGATGTCATCATCGTCAACCACCATCTTTTTTTCGCCGACCTGGGCATCAAGCAACAGGCGCGCGCGGCCCCGGATGCGGGGGTACTGCCGGAAGCGGCAGCGGTCATCTTTGACGAGGCGCACGAGTTGGAAGATATCGCCTCCAGCTATTTCGGCATCGGTCTGAGCAATGTGCGGTTAGAAGAGCTGGTGCGCGATGTGGAAGCGGTGCTGCGCGCCCGGCAGGCCCATTCCACTGCTCTGAAGGGCTGTGGAGAAATGCTGAGGGAGCGAGGACGGATGTTCTTTGCTGCCCTTCCCCGGAATGGGAGCTACCAGGGCGACGGCCGTATGCCGTTCGAGCAGCGCGCTCAGTTCCTGGAGGAGCATGGGGATGTCTACCTGGCGGTCCTGAACGCCCTCCACCGGTTGGAGGGTGAGCTGGAGCGGCTGCGCGGGGTGGAAGAGTCGCTGGGTCTGAAGAAGCGCGTGGGTGACGTGCGCGAGCATCTGCGGTTTCTGATGGAGTCGGAGAACCCCAACACCGTCTTCTGGATCGAGCGAAGGGCGCGCAACACCTATCTGCAGGCGACGCCGATCGATGTCTCCGACTTGCTTTCTGAGCTGCTATTTGACCAATACCCGAGCGTGATTCTTACTTCCGCGACCTTGACTGTGCAGGGTGGGTTTGCTCATCTTCGCAAGCGGCTGGGCCTGCGAGAGGCGCGGGAGCTGGTGGTGCCTTCTCATTTTCGCTACGCGGAGCAGGCGTTGCTCTACCTTCCTCCCGGAATGCCTGACCCGCGTGAGCCTACCTTCCAGGCGCAAGCGGCGCGGAACATCCGGCGCGTGTTGGACATTACCCGCGGCCGGGCTTTCTGTCTCTTTACCAGCTATCAACAGATGCGCGATCTCTACGAGCGCCTGCTGCCGGAGCTGGACTATCCCTGCCTGCTGCAAGGCACAGCGCCGCGCAAAGCGCTGCTGGAGGAGTTTCGGAACACCCCGAATGCGGTGCTCTTCGGAACCTCGTCGTTCTGGCAGGGGGTGGATGTGCAGGGGGAAGCGCTGAGTTGCGTGATCGTAGACCGCTTGCCGTTTTCTGTGCCCACGGATCCGGTGGTTGCGGCGCGCATGCGGGCGGTCGCGGCGGAGGGGGCTAATCCGTTCTTTGACTACCAGGTGCCGGCGGCTGTCATTACCCTAAAGCAGGGCTTCGGGCGGCTGATCCGCTCGCTCGAGGACCGGGGGGTGCTGGTGCTGCTCGACCCGCGTATCGAACGGCAGCGCTATGGGAAGGTGTTCCTGGAGAGCCTGCCGCCCTATCGGCTAACAAGAAACATAGGGGATGTGGAGAGTTTCTTCGCGGGAAGTTGAAGGACCGGCTATGAACAGGCAGCGGAGAAGCTGGCACCACTTTGGTGGCTGGGTAAAAACCAGCTCTTTCGAAGGGTACGGGCTATACACGCTGCGGAAAAACTCATGTTTTGTATCAGGGCACGACTTTGGTCGTGCCGTAAACGCTTGAAAATAAGATGGGCTTTAGCCCCTGCCACTGCCAGAATTACAGCAAAATATGACTTTTTCCGCAGCCTCTAAAGCCCGTACCCTTCACTGCTCGAGATTTAGAGCTCTATGAAGGCCACAGGATCTCGCAATCTCTATTTTTTGTCGGCTTCGCTGCTGGTGTTTTCGGTGGTGGCGGGCGGCATTAGCCTCATGCCCAATCCGCTGCAGCCCGGCCTGCCGGTCAATGGCTCCCAATGGAAGATGATCGCCCTGGTTCTGCTGCTCGCCGGTTTGTTTTCTGCTCTTGCCGGGCTGCTCACGGCAATGTTCGAACAGGTGGAGCGGCGCAGCCAGGAACGTATGCGGCGCGAGTTGCAGGAAGGGCTGGCTAGCTTGAGCCGCCCCAAGAACCGGAAATAAACCAGCTACAATCAATGAAGTATGTACGAAGTTAAGGTCGAATCGGGCTTCTCCTCAGGACATTACCTGCGCAACTACCGCGGCAAATGTGAGAATCCTCACGGACACAACTACAAGGTTCAGGTGACGCTGCGCGGCAAGGAGCTGGACCCCACCGGATTGCTGCTGGACTTCAAACTGCTGAAGCAGGTGATGCGCCCGGTGATCGATCGCATCGACCACCAGATGCTCAACGACATCGAACCCTTTATCGAACTTAACCCTTCGGCAGAAAATCTGGCGCGTTACTTTTATGACGAGACCAACCGCCAACTTACCGAGATGACGGGCGGTCGAGTTGCGGTCAAGGAATGCACTATCTGGGAAACGGACGCGACGAGCGCGACCTACTACGAGTGATGCTGGCCTAGTGTTTGTCCAGCGGAATCTCGAAGTAAAACAGCTCCTTGCCGTCTGCGTTGCGCAGCATGCGCAGGTTGAGCTTGGCGCCGGCCAGGGGATTGGCCAGCCCCTCAACATCGTAAAAGAGAAAGCCGGCGCGGGTAGTATGGGCCTCGACTGCCACCGCCGAGTATTCAAAGGAGTGAAAGTCCTCTTCTACGTCTTTGTTCTTGGTCGACGATTTGTTCCCGATCCGCGGCAAGGGACCGGGCAGCTTATAGCCGCCATCCGGGCGCTTGATTCCACCCAGCCTGCGCTGCACCTCTTCCGGTTCGGCCGCGGGTATCTTGTCTCCCATAGCGGTGATGAAGTTGATGCGCGCGTCGATCAGGGAGATAGGCTTATCTCCGTTATTGGTCACAATGATCCGGATGGGCATAAAGCCGTATTGCAGGTATTTGATACGAAAGATAGAACCTTTTTCAGGTGTGTCGTAGGGCACGGCAGCGATCGCGACTTTATCGTCGGGATGCAGATCAAACGCAGGGTAGCTGGTCGCCGGCCCCGCCGGAGGCACTTCATGATCGGCAGCAAAGGCGCCCGAGAGCGGACACCACAGCAGCGCAACGACAAGCCATACAGCAACCACGAATCGACGAGGCATTCCCGCGTTTGATTATGAGCTGTTGCCGAGTCGCGAGTAAAGAGGCCCAGCCATGGCGCTGATCGCCTATACCTTGATGTTGTTTGTGGTGCTGCTGTTGGGTTGGCCTTACTGGCTGCTGCGCATGGTTCTTCAAGGCAAGTACCGCGAAGGGCTCAGCGAGCGATTAGGCCGGGTACCGGAGCGGCTGCGAGAAGGGGACTCAAGAAAGACCATCTGGGTGCACGCGGTCTCGGTGGGTGAGGTGCTGGCGGCTAGCCGGCTGGTCAACGAGCTCAGCACCCGCGCCCCGCAGTATCGGGTGCTGCTCTCCACCACCACGCGCACCGGGCAGAGGCTGGCCCGGGAACGCGCCGGCGTCGACCATGCCTTCTACTTCCCGTTGGATTTTCCCTGGATTGTGCAGCGCTATCTACGCAAACTCGACCCCGTGCTGCTGGTGCTGGTCGAGACCGAACTTTGGCCCAACCTGCTGACCGCTTGCCGCCGGGCGGGAATTCCCGTGGCATTGGTCAACGGGCGAATCTCGGACCGCTCCTTGCCGCGGTACATGCGGCTGCGCCGGTTGTGGAAGGGGATCCTGGCCGGCATCTCCATTGTGCTGGCGCAGAGCGAGGAGGATGTCAAGCGGATGAAGGCCATCGGCGCGCCCCCCGGGCGGGTCTGGTTCACCGGCAATCTTAAATACGATGTGCGCAGCGCGGAACCCGCGGCCATCACTACGATGTTCCGGGAGAAGCTGGCGCCCGGGACCCGCGTCCTGGTTTGCGGGAGCACTCTGGAGGGCGAAGAAGAGATTCTGCTCAATGCTTTTCAGCAGTTGGTGAAGACCGTCCCTGATTGCGTCATGATCCTGGCCCCGCGCCATCCGGAGCGGTTTGGACGGGTGGCCGGGCTGCTCAAGAACCGGAAAGAGTTCTATGTGCGCCGGTCTAACTGGATGAAGCGGCCAGGCAGGATTAAGCCCGGCACGGTGGTGCTGTTGGATTCGATAGGCGAGCTGGCCTCGGTGTATGCTTTGGCCTCGGTCGCCTTTGTGGGCGGGAGCCTGGTTCCGGCTGGGGGCCATAACCCGCTGGAGCCGGCGCAATTTGCCGTCCCTGTGGTCATGGGCACGCACTATGCTAATTTCCGCGCCGTCATCGATACCCTGGTCCAGGCCGAAGCGCTCAAGTTGGCCTCGACGGAAACCCTGTTGCCTATGCTGGAAAATCTCCTGACTGATCATGAGGCCGCCAGCGCGCTGGGTGTGCGCGCGCTCGAGGTCTTTCATCAACAGGCAGGAGCAACGGGGCGGACCATTACCGCTCTACTGGGCTTGTTACCGGCCTCATGACCCCTCTGCTGCTGGCCCCGTTGGGGTGGCTCTACGGGGCGGTCGTCCGGGCAAAAAATGCGCGATTGGATCGGCTCCCGCCGCTGCGGCTGCGCTGGCCGGTGATCAGCGTGGGCAACCTCTCGGTGGGGGGCGCCGGCAAGACTCCACTGGTGATCTGCCTGGCTCGGCTGCTGGCAGGGGAGCATCCTGATGTTCTCTCCCGCGGCTACGGGCGATCGGCCTCTACCGCGGAGCGGGTCGATGTACAGGGGTCAGCAGAGCGCTTTGGGGATGAACCGCTGCTGATCGCGCGCTCTACAGGGGTTCCGGTGTACGTGGCCGCTAGCCGGTACCAGGCCGGGCGGAAGGCGGAAAGCGAGGCCTCTGCTCCGGGTGTTCATCTGTTGGACGATGGGTTCCAGCACCGCCAACTGGGTCGCGATCTGGACATCGTGGTCATCCACCGGAGTGATTTGACCCAGCGGCTCCTGCCGGCGGGTCGATTGCGGGAGCCGCTTTCCTCGTTGCGGCGCGCCGGGGTGATCGTGCTTCGCCGGGAGGATGCGGAGCTTGAATCCGCCCTGCGCGGGTATGTGCGGAGCGACTGCTGCTTCTGGCGTATGCAGCGCTCGTTAGCGCTTGCCAGCCCTGTGCAGCGGGCGGTCGCCTTCTGCGCCATCGGCCGGCCGGACGAGTTTTTTCGCGGGCTTGCGGGGATGGGAGCTGGGATCGTGGAAACCATGCGCTTTCGCGACCACCATCGCTATACGGCGGCGGATATCGACCGGGTGGCGGCGCTCGGAAGACGGCTGGGGTGCGATGGGTTTGTCACCACCGCCAAGGATGAGGTAAAGCTCGACCCAGCCATGCGCGGGCGGCTGGAGTCGGTGGCTCCGCTGCAAACCGTGCAGCTCACGGTTGCCCTGGACGACCCGGCGGCGGCGCTCGACCGTATGAGAAAATCACTCATTGTCACTGCACGATGAGCAAATCCGCGTCCTGATTGTACGGCTGGGCGCGATGGGGGACATTCTGCATGCCCTGCCTGCGGTTGCCGCTCTCCGTCAGGCCCATCCAAACTGGTTTGTGGGTTGGGCGGTTGAGCCCCGCTGGCGCCCGCTACTCTGTGTTGACCGCATTCACCTGGTAAATGCCAAGGCATGGGCCCGCTCGCCGCTGCGGGTGCAGACGGTGCGGGAAATCCGCGATTTAAGCAGTCAGCTGCGCGCGGAGCGCTACGATTTGTGCATCGATCTGCAGGGAGCGGTTCGTTCCGCCCTCGCCGGGCGGTTGGCCGGGGCGCCACGCATGATCGGGGAAGATCAGCCGCGCGAATGGGCGGCGCGATGGCTGTTCGGCGAGCGGGTGCCAACCTGCGGGGTTCACGTCATCGAGCAGGCGGTGGAGGTTTGCGCGGCAGTCGCGGGGGACCGGCTTTCTCCCATTCTGCCTTCGCTTCCAGTCGATAGTGAGGCTGAGCGGTGGGCCGCCGGCGTGCTCGGCGATGCTCAAAAGCGGCCGGTTGTCTTGCTAAGTCCGGGTGCGGGCTGGGGGGCAAAACGCTGGCCGGCCGAGCGCTATGGAGCGGTTGCTAGGGATCTACATCGCTCTGGTTGCCTGGTGTTGGTCAACGCCGGGCCTGAGGAGCGGGGGATTGCCGCTGAGGTGGTCCTGGCCAGCGGTGGAGTGGCTCTGGCGCCCGATTTTACCCTGGACCGGCTGATCGCTGTGACGCGCCGGATTTGCCTGGCTATTGCCGGGGATACTGGACCGCTCCATCTGGCGTGCGCGCTGGGGAAGCCGGTGGTGGGTATTTATGGTCCCACTGACCCCAAGAGGAATGGCCCCTTCGGGGTTCCGTTCCGGGTGTTGCGGCATCCCGAAAGCAAGCGCGACCATACGCGGCATGCAGAGCCCGAGGCCGGGCTATTGACCATCACCCCTGAGCAGGTCTTCGCAGCGGCACGAGAGCTGTTGGCGGAGACCCGATGATCGCTGCTCATCCAGTGAAAGCAATGGACAGGCTTCGCCTATCGTTTTCGGTCCACGTACGCTGGCGCGCACATGGGGTACCCGTCGAGTGCTGTGCCAGGACATTGATCCGTTGTCGCGCCGGCGTATTGACCATCACCCCGTCGAGATCGGCTAAAGGTAGAGGGCGGTTATGCTGACTCGTTGGAGCAAAATCGCCCGCCGCATCCGCGTGCCTGCTGGCTTTTTGTTTGCTGCTTTCTTCCTGTGGAGGGCGCGGCCCAGCGGTATCTCGCTGGCGTGGAGTCTGGTGCTCGTGATCCCGGGACTGCTCCTGCGCGGTTACGCCTCGGGGTACGTCAAAAAGAACGACGAGCTGACCATGACCGGCCCCTATGCCTACACCCGCAATCCCTTATACCTTGGCTCCATCATGATGGCGTTCGGCTTTGCGGCCGCATCGCGCAGCGTGATGATCACGTTGCTGCTGGCGCTGCTGTTTGTCCTCATCTATGCCCCCACCATCTACTCGGAAGAGCAGTTTCTGCGCTCTACTTTTCCAGCGTTCGAGGGCTACTGCAGGCAGGTGCCCCGGCTGCTTCCCCGGCTTACCCCGGCGCGTCTGGGGGGTGAGGGTAGCTTCTCGGGTGCGCTCTATCGCCGCCACCGCGAGTACAATGCAACTTTGGGTGCCTCCGCCGTATACGCTGTGCTAATAGCCGCTCTTTGGCTCCGCCATTGATTGCTTGGAGTGAGTTGACGGTGAGAAGGTGTCCCGGATTTGTCGCGTGGGTAGCGTGCCTTTGCGCATGGACTGTGATGGCGCAAACGCTCCCTCCACTCATTGCCCCGGCGGCGAATTTCACTTTCCCTCCAAAGCAGACCCTAACCTACGCTGTCGACTGGCGCGTCTTTCCCGCCGGCACGGCGACCTTCCACCTGGAGCAGGTGGGAACCACGCAGCACGTCGTCGCCACGGGTGAGTCCATCGGAGCGGTCAATCTGCTGTTCCGGGTCAACGATCGCTTCGAGTCCTACTTCAGCCGCAACACGGGCTGCTCCGTCAGCTTTGCCAAGCAACTCCAGGAGGGCAGACGCAGAGTCACTACCATGCTCCGGTTCCTGCCAGGCAAGCAGATGCTGGAAGAAAAGAACCTGGTTACGGGGACCAGCAAACAACAGGAAGCGCCCATTCCGCCCTGCGTCACCGATTTGATGTCGGCAATTTTCTACGGTGGGTCGCAGCCGCTGCAGCCTGGATCCAGCTACCACATGCCGGTGGCCGACGCGATGCGGGTGGTGGATGTGACCATGAAAGCCGAGGCGCGGGAACAGGTGGTGACCACGGCGGGAACGTTTCAGACCATCCGGGTGCAGCCGATCGCCGACGCCGGTGTGGTGAAGAACCGCGGGAGCATCTGGATCTGGTACACCGACGACGAACGGCACATGCCAGTGCAAATGCGGGCCCGGCTCTTTTGGGGGACCATCACCATGCGACTGGTTAGCTCGGCGACGAAATAGCCCGGCTACTGGATTCGGTAGCGCTCGCGCATCAGCCGCTGCAATCTCGGCTTGTAGATGATGTTGTACGCCAGCTCTTTATCCGGGAACATGGCTAGAGCGGCGCGCTTGCTGTCGGCAACCAGTTCCGCGGCTTGGTCGACGGTCAGGCTACCATCCTGGCTGATTACCGACATCACCATGTCCATCATCATCTGAAGGCGGCGGATCTTGCGCTGCTCCTCCATCTTTTCCTGGGCGGATTGAGCGGAATCACCTGACCCCATTGAGAAAACCCTTCCCCTCCGAATTTTAAAAATCGTATACCCGAACCGGAGGGAGGGAAACACAAAAAGGTGGTAGCTACCGGGCAGCCAGAGCCTGCGCGGTCACCGATTTCCCGTTTAGGTAGAAGGAAGTGGCGCCCACGGCGTCGGTGCGGAAGGTGCGCACATGTTTGCCTTGCAGCCGTTCCAGCACTTCTATTCTGGGATGGCCATAGGGATTGTGGTGGGCCACGGAAATTACGGCGTAGCTGGGCGCTACAGCAGCCAGAAAGCCGGGAGTGGTGGACGATCTGCTGCCATGGTGGCCCACCTTCAGCAGGTCGGCATGCAGCTTCTCGGAAAGCATCTGCTGCTCGCTGGGCGCCTGCGCGTCGCCTTCCAGCAGCACGGAGGTTTGCCCATAGACGATGTGCAACACCAGGGAATCGTCGTTGCTCGCGGCCGGGCCAGGGTGGTAGCCGGCGGCAGGGGCCAGGACATCCACCTGCGCACCGCCGAAGGCGAACTGGTTGCCCGCAGTCATCGCCAGCACCGGGATCCCAAGCCGGCGGGCTTCCGCCAGGAGCGCTTCATAGGCCGGAACGCTCGGATTTATGCCTACCCACAAAACCCGGGGACGAAAATTTTGCAGAACGGAAACCATGCCGCCCATGTGATCGCTGTGTGCGTGGGTGAGCGCGACCGCGTCCAGACGGCGGATGTTGCGGCCCCACAGCACGGGCGAGACGACGTCCTCGCCGGTTTCGAAGTTGCCGCTCGGGGCATCCCCCCCGATGGGACCGCCGGCGTCGACGAGCAGAGTCTTTCCCTCCGGGGAGACCAGCAGCAGAGAATCTCCCTGGCCCACGTCGATGGCCGTAACCTCGAGCACCCCGGGATGGTAGGCGAGACCCCGGGGGTAAAAGACGCAGGCCGCGGAGCAGGCCAGTGCAGCGATTGGAAGAAGCACGGGAAACCGGCTGTTGCGGGCTGCCCAAACCGCCAGCCCGATGAGCAGAACGCCGGCAACAATGGTCCCGGCGCCTGGGCTCGAAATACGAATGTCGCCCGCGCTCATGCCGCTAAACAGCCGCACGATGCCGTTAATGGCATGCAGCAGCGCCGCCGTCACCGTGCCGGGCACAATGGCCGCCGCAGGCCAGATGAGCGAGGTGGAGAACGTGATGAGGGCGGAGGGCAGGGCCAAGCCGATGAGCGGCAACACCAGCAGATTCACTGGCAGTCCCAGTGCGGTGATGCGGTGGAAGTAAATGCCCATGGGAAGAGACATGGCCAGTTCAATCAGCGCCGAGACGAGCAGCAGCTCGAAAATTCGCAGTAGGAGCCGGACCGATGCCGGGGGCAGAAACAGCGCCAGCCGGTAGCCAACCAACGGCTGCAGATGGCTGGCGACCAACCGCAGCGTCACGCGAAACTGCGCCAGCCTGGGGGGCAGGTCAGGGTCGATGGCGATCAGTCCCAGATTGCCGGCTGCTTTCAGATAGGGGCCGAAGGTGTGCTCCGCGATGGGAATGGCTACCCCGGCTACGATGAGCACCGAGAGGAGAGTCATCTGAAAGCTGGCACCCCACAGCGACCGCGGATCCAGGGCCAGCAGGCAAACGGCGGCGAACCCGATCGCGTTCAAGCTGTTGCGCCGGCGGAACAGCAGGCGGGCCAGCAGGTACAGAGTCACCATCCAGAATGAGCGCTGCACTGGTTCGCCAAACCCGGCGAGCAGGGCGTAGGCAAAGGAGCAGAGGATGGTCAGCGCCGTGGACCAGACACGCGGCAGCCGAAGCCAGGCGGCGAGGCCAAAAATGCATCCGGCGAAGATCGCCAGGTGCATGCCCGAGACGACCAGCAAGTGAAACGAACCGGTGCGTTCAAAGCCCACGCGTGCCCGGTGGTCCAGGTAGGTCCGATCACCCAGGATCATGGCGCTCAGCATGCCTGCATCGCTGTAACTCAGCCGCAGCCATCCGGGCATTTTCGTGGAGGAAGCGGCGAAGTCGATCAGGCGTTGGCTGCCTGCCTCTTGGAGCCCGTGAAGCCAGCAGGCAAAGCTGCTATGGCCGGGTTCGAGTGTAATCGCGGAGGCTTTGAGGGAGCCGACTACCCCGATACCTTGTTCTCGCAGCCATGCGGTGGCATCCCAAACCCCTGGATCGAGATACCGCTCGGGCACGTGCATGGCAACCTGGGCGTGGACTTGATCTCCGCAATGGATGGCAGGGAAGGGCTGATTCGCGTTGCCGTAAAGGGTCGCCCGTAATCCGCCGCCGGCTGCCTTGCCGTTTACGGAAGAGATCCGCAGATCGAGACTCTCACTCTGTTCTGACCGCGCGCGACCTGGGAAGGTTGATTCTGTGAGGCGGACGGGCGTGGTGCGGATCACTGCACCCACCACCGTGGCCGTCCCACCTTGGTCAGCGAGCAAACGAAGTTGCGTTTGCGGATCTGGGGCGGGCTCAATTTCGCAAAGCAGCATACCGAGTGCCACCCAAGTGCAGACCAGGGGTAGCCAAGCGGTCCGCAGGGCTTTGTGAGCAGCCACGAGCGAGATGAGAGCGAACATCAGGCAAGCGGCGAGGAGCACACTGGGGCTGATCCAGCGATAGAAAGCAAGCACGATTCCGGTAGAGAGCCATAAGGCTGCAGAGAGCGCAGGTGCGGTGGCGAAAGAGAGCCGGCTGAGGCCCAGCGCGGACATCGGTTACGGCCTTTCTTCCCACATCTCGCAACGCGTGATATGGGCCACCCGATCTTCGCCGGGTTAGAGCCGGACAAGGACTGTGACGGTCTCCAGGTGAAAGGTCTGCGGGAACAAGTCCACCAAGGTCATCGCTTGTACGGAATACCCGGAGTGTAACAACGCCTGTAAGTCTCTGGCGAGCGTTGCCGGATCACATGAAACATAAATAATGTTGGGCGCGGCGATTCGCGCCAGATGGGCGCAGACTTCTTTGTCCAAGCCGGCGCGCGGCGGATCAACCACAATCAATTCAGGCTTCTGATCGATGGCTGTTTGGTTGCGCAAGAAGTCAAGGGTCGACGAGCGGACAACCCGGTGCTGTCTGTCAGCTAAATTTATTTTTAGATCGTCCGCGGAAAAGCCTTCTGCTTCCACGGCAGTTACGTTCTCGAAAGGAAGAGCGCGCGCGAATAAGCCCACGCCGGCATAAAGATCCCAAGCCAGTTGCCCGGATCGATTACCGGCCACAAGATTCAGCAGTTCTGACAACAAAAAGCGATTCACCTGGAAGAAACTGCCCACGCTTACCTGGTAACTTTGTTGCGTGACCTTGTAGGTGAGGGAGCGCTCTCCCCAGTGCATCAACCTCCCGGTTCGCGAGAAGAGGCCGGCTCCGGTAAGTGCGGGAATCGCTGCGTGCAGTTGCCCGGCAAATTTCTCCAGGACGTCGGCACGCTGGTTTTGTTCCGGCCAAAGTGAGACCAGCAATTGCTCCCCATTGGTAAAGAATTCCACTTCGCCGCTCGGATGATCGACGCGCGCCATAGCGGCAATCGCTTGTTCGAGAAGGGGAGCGGCAATAGGGCAGTGGGTTACCGGCAGAAGGTCATGGGATCCGCGCCGGCGATAACCGACCACCTTTCCCCGTGCGTAGAGCCGTATGCGATTGCGATAGCCCCACGGCTCAGCAGCCAGGGTTCCGATTTCCTCGGGCTCCTGCACATGGGCTCGGGCCAGAGTTTCCTTTAGGATGTCGAGTTTCATCCGCAGTTGGTAAGCGGGGCCGGCATGCTGGTACTGGCAGCCGCCGCAGCGAGGAACGTATTCGCACCCGGGTACGATACGTTCTGGGGAAGGCTCCAGGATGGAGTCGAGTTTCCCCGTGGCAAAGCTGCGGCGGTCCGAGGCGATGTTCGCTTCCACCAGTTCCCCGGGAAGCGTTCCCGGGACAAAAACGGTCTTCCCGGCGGGGACCCGCGCTAGCCCGTCGCCGCCGTAGATGGCCTTCTCGATCCGCAGTTTCACGCCTGGCTCATGTAGAACAGGCTGAGCCGCGGCAGGTTGAGTTTTTCGAGCAGCCGCTTGTGCAGGAATTGCTGCTCCACCTGGCGGATTTGCAATGCCGGCATGCGGCTGCGATAGGGCGCGAGTTCCGCAGCAGCCTGTGTCCTTAGCTCCAGCAACTCGGCTTCCGGGGTGGTGGTCAGCACCAGGGCGAAGAGCTTTTCCTCGAGCACCGTGAGCGAGCGATCCAGTTCTTCCAGATGGGGCTGCTTGGCTAGAACTTCTTGGGCAATCGTCTGCAGGCGGCCGGCAATTTCAGAGAATGATCCAGCGGCGCGGAGTTGCTGCGCGGCGGTTTCCAGGTGGGCCGCGATTCGTTCCTGTTCGAACCCCTGCTCAGCGGTGCTCGGTCGCGCAGGGGCGGAGCCGACGGCGGCCTCTTTCATATCCTCCATGGCAGCCAACACTTCCTGGGCGCAGTAGGCGAGGCCGTTCACACGGCGAGTCCGTTTTTTGCGGTCGTGTTTTTCAAAAGCCGCGTCGATACCTTGCAACACCGCTTCCAGCGGGATGCCGGCTTCGCGCCAGGTTTCGATGAGGGCCCAGTCGATGGTGGAGAGCAAGAGCAGCGAGCCGCGGCGGCGCTGGAAGTGCTCTTCAATCTCAGTAAAGTAGTTGAAGTAATTCTGGATCAGGCGTGCTTTCCCGCGGCTTCACTGTGGCTATGCTTGGCCTTCGCTGTGCGGTTGCGCTCGTAGATAAGGCGCAGGCCGTCCAGGGTCAGCATGTCATCGATGGTTTCAATGAATCTGGAGTCGCCGGCGATGAGCCGCGCTAAGCCACCGGTGGCGACAATTTTCGGCTCGGGCGAGCTGGCACTCCGCATCTCCTGGAGCATGCGCTCAAGGATTCCGTCCACCAAGCCCAGATATCCGTAATACAAACCGCTTTGGACCGCTGTGACGGTGTTGGTACCCACCACCCGGCAGGGTTTTTTCACATCGACGCGCGATAGTTTTGCGGCGCGGGCGAAGAGCGCGTCTGCTGAGATGGCGAGTCCCGGACAAATCACGCCACCCAGGTATTCTCCTTTGGCCGATATGTGGTCGAAGGTGGTGGCGGTTCCGAAGTCGACTACGATGCAGGGTCCGCCGTAGCGTGCGTAGGCGGCAACGCTGTTGACCAGCCGGTCGGCGCCGACTTCGGCTGGGTTGTCGACCAGGATGGGCATGCCGGTCTTGATGCCGGGTTCGACGAACATTGGCTTGAGGTTGAAGTAGCGGTCGCACATCTGGCGCAAGGCGGAGTCGACCGGCGGCACGACGGAAGAAATGATGATGCTGGCAATCTCGGTCACTTCTATCTTTCGCATCGCGAAAAGATTGAGAAAGAGGACGCCATATTCGTCGGCGGTTTGGTCTTTGCGGGTGCTGATGCGCCACTGGGCTACCAGTTCTTCGGAGCCCAGCGGGTAAAGACCGAGAACGGTGTTGGTGTTGCCTACGTCGAGGGTGAGCAGCATAGTGGCTCCCGTCATTGTTCCCGGACACCGCCGGAGAGTACGGTGCGCAGGCCCTGGGGTGTGCGTACCTGAAGAAATCCCCGAGGATCAAGGCCCGCGGTGACGCCCGAGTAGCCTTCGCCCTCGTCTACATGCACATGCCTGCTGCGAATCCAGGTAGAGGCGCCTTCGAGCCGGCCGAGGATGTCCGCGGCTGCTCCAGCTGGGTGCGCACTGAGTGCTTGCGCTTCCCGCCACAAGGATTGTAGCAAAGCAATGAGGAGGTCCTGCCGAGGCCAGGACCTCCCGGTTTCGCTGCGCAGGGATGCCGCGATGGATCCAAGGTCGCCGGGGAACGTTTCCTGATGGACGTTGATACCGATTCCGACCACGGCGTGGCGCACCCGGGTGACCTCGGCGTTTAGCTCGGTCAGAATGCCGCAAAATTTCTTCTTGCCCAAAAGGAGGTCGTTGGGCCAGCGGATATCCGCTGCGAGGGAGGTGACCTGGAGGACTGCGTCGCGCACAGCCAGACCTGCCGCTAAGGAGAGCCAGAGGATATCCGCGGGGGCGACGCGGGGGCGTAGCAGGATGCTGACGTACAGCCCCGCGGAGGAGGCGGATTGCCAGCTATGGGCGCCTCGCCCTCGCCCGGCGGTCTGCTCGTCTGCGAGGTAGACCGTACCCTCGGGAGCGCCTTCGCCGGCTCCCTGCATCGCCAGCAAATTCGTGGAAGGAATGGAAGGGAAGTAGCGGATCTGGCCGGCGAAGGGGGTGCCGGCTAGAGCGCTATCAAGCGCTGCCAAGTCGTAGGGGTCATCGTGCGGAGTGTTGGTCATAGCCGCCATGAATTCAACCGCAATTCTGACGGGTGCCCCATGTTCGCACCAGCGTACGTGGGCCGATTATGAATCCTTCGAATGCTTTCACTCAACGGGTAACAACAATGGAAGGGCTTCGCCCCGTCTTTTTCGGCCCACGTACGCTGGTGCGAACATGGGGCACCCATCAGGATTGCGGTTGAATGCACGGCGGTTATTTAAAAGATGTCCGTGGTCACACGCATGCTCAGTTCAACGGCTTGCGCGGATTGCGTGAGCGCCCCAACCGAAATGTAATCGACTCCGGCCAAGGCATACTTGCGGATATTCTCGAGCGAGATCGCCCCCGACGCTTCGAGCGGGATGGCCAAGCCGCGGTTCCGTACCTCGGCCACCGCCTTTTTGGTCTCCGCAGGGGTCATGCTGTCCAAGAGTAGCGACTCGGCTCCAGCGGTTAGAGCCTGATCCAGCTCAGACAGGTTTCGTACTTCACAGGTCACCGTCTGCCCGGCTGAGCGCGCGGCAAAGGCGCGGGCGACCACCTTAGGGATTCCCCCGCCTAGGGCGATGTGATTGTTCTTGATCACGATGCCGTCGGAAAGATCGAGCCGATGGCTCTCGCCCCCACCGCAACTCACGGCATACTTGTCCAGGACCCGCAACCCAGGGACGGTCTTGCGCGTGTCGAGCACCTTGGCCTTGGTGCCGGCCACGGCATCCACATACTGCCGGGTGCAGGTGGAAATGCCGCTCATCCGCTGCATCAGATTCAAGATGACTCGCTCGCACGCCAGAATGGCGCGGGCATTGCTCCGGATCACCGCCACAGCCTGGCCCTTCTTGACCCGGACTCCATCGAACATCTCCGGATGATTGATGACTTCGAAGCGGGCGGCACTTTTCTTGTCCAGCCGGATGAAGATCTCCAGAAAGCGCGGGATGCAGCCCAGCCCCGAGATTACGCAATCCTGCCTGGCCAGAACCGTTCCTGAAGCCCTCAAATCGGGCTCGATGGTGAGCCCCGTCGTGACGTCGTTGGTTGCCCGGTCTTCTACCAGGGCTTGTTCCAACGTAGCCTCAACCCGCCTGCTCTTCCAGTCCATGGGCCTTCCTCATTAGCTGCCGCAGTTCAGGCTCTCCAACGCAGCGCGGGTTTTTGGAATCAAGCCGCCTAGTTCGTCGGCGCGGCGGCGCAGCCCTTCTACCACGTTGGCTGGAGCCTTAGCGAGGAAGCCCTCATTTGATAGCTGGCGACCGGCGTTCAAGCTTTCCTTTTCAAAGCGGATCAGCTCCTTGCGCAGGCGCTCGCACTCCACCCCAACATCGATCGTACGCTCATAGACAACGGCCACATCGAACCCCGGGGCGGAGCGCACTCCGGCGCCTTCGGGCACGGCATCGACAAACTCAATACCGGAAACCTTGGCCAATCGACCGATAATATCCTGGTTTTGCTCAATGCCAGAGCGCTCTGAAGCGGCCACACGGAGGAGAATCGGCACGGTGGCTTTCTCCTCCACGCCTAGCTGCCGGCGCAAATCGCGGACTGCGGCAATCAGCTGCTGCAGTTGTGCCATTTGTTGCTCGGCCGCGTCATCGATGAATTCGGCCTGAGCCTGGGGATAGCGGGTCAGCGCGATCGACTTGGCGGGCGGATGATTTTCGTAGAGCGCATGCCAGATCTCCTCGCTGATAAAGGGCATAAAGGGCGACAGCAGGCGCAAGGCGGATTCAAACACAACCAGTAGGGTGGCAAGCGCCGAATGATCCGGCAGGCGGAGCTTGACCACCTCCAAATACCAATCGCAAAAGTCGCCCCAGAAGAAGCTATAGAGTGTATTGGCTGCCTCGTGGAAGCGATACTCTCCCAACGCCTGGTTGATGTCGCGGGTAGTGCGATGCAGGCGGGAAACAATCCATCGTGCTTCGAGCGGAGCGCCCGCGCCGGGGCTCGCTTCAAGCTGGGTCAAGGCGCAAACAATGCCCACCTCCGCAGCTCGTTCCATTTGCATGAAGATGAAGCGCGCGGCGTTCCAGATCTTGTTGGCAAACGCACGATAACCGTCGGTGCGGTCTTCGCTGAAGGCGATGTCGGTCCCGGGCGAGGCCATGGCAGCCAGGGTAAAGCGTACGGCATCGGTACCGAAGCGCCCCACGATCTCAATGGGATCGATAACATTGCCTTTGGTCTTCGACATCTTTTGCCGATCCGCGTCGCGCACCAGCGCGTGAATGTAGACTTCGCGAAAAGGCACCGCATCTTTGAGCGTGCGCTTGCTTCCGTCGGGCAGAGGCTCTTCCAGCATGAAGTGGATACCTAGCATGACCATCCGAGCGACCCAGAAGAAAAGAATGTCGAAGCCGGTCACCAGCAACTGGGTGGGATAAAAAGTATCCAGGTCGGGAGTGTGCTCCGGCCAGCCCAGCGAAGAGCAGGGCAAGAGGCCCGAGGAGAACCAGGTGTCGAGCACGTCCTTCTCTTGCTCGATGGTGTTGCTGCCGCAGTGGGCGCAGACCTCCGGAGTGGTGCGGGCCACGGTGATTTTGCCGCACGACGCACAGTGCCAGGCTGGAATGCGATGGCCCCACCACAGTTGGCGGGAGATGCACCAGTCGTGGATGTTGCGCATCCACTCGAAGTACGTCTTGGAGTATTGTTCCGGGGTGAAGCGGATGTACCCCTTCTCCACCGCTTCGATGGCCGGGTCAGCCAGCGGCTGAATACGGATGAACCATTGGGTGGAAAGCAAAGGCTCGACCACGGTTTTGCAACGGTCGCACTTGCCGATGGAGTTGACGTGCTCCCGTACGGCCCCCAGCAATCCTTGCGCCTCGAGATCAGCCAGGACTCGTTGCCGCGCCTGGTAGCGATCGAGCCCTACATAGGGACCAGCCGCGGCATTCATGTGCGCCCGCTCGTCCATGACGCTGATGGAAGGCAGCCCCTGCCGCTGCCCCAGGGCGAAATCGTTAGGGTCGTGCGCGGGCGTGACCTTGACGGCACCGGTTCCGAACTCGGGGCTCACCCAGGTGTCGGTCACAATCGGAATCTCGCGTCCGCTTAGCGGGAGGCGCAGCATCTTCCCGTGCAAGTGGGCATAGCGTTCGTCCTCAGGATGGACGGCGACCGCGACGTCGCCCAGCATGGTCTCGGGCCGGGTAGTGGCCACGGTGACGAAGGCCGGTTCACCCACGATGGGGTAGCGGATCTCCCACAGGTGGCCCTTCTGCTCCTCATGGACCACCTCAAGGTCGGAGATCGCGGTCTGGCAGCGGGGGCACCAATTGACGATGTAGGCTCCGCGATAGATGAGTCCCTGCTCATAAAGCCGGACAAAGGCCTCGCGCACGCCTTCGGAGCGCGGGGCATCCATGGTGAAGTAGGCACGCGACCAGTCGACACTGGTGCCCAGGCGCCGCATCTGGTCGAGAATGGCGTCCCCGTAGTGCTGCTTCCACTGCCAGACGCGCTCGGTAAAGGCTTCGCGTCCCAGCTGTTGGCGAGTCTTGTGTTCCTCGGCGAGCTGCCGCTCGACCATCAACTGGGTGGCTATGCCGGCGTGGTCGGTTCCCGGAATCCACAGCGCCCGATCACCGCACATACGATGCCAGCGGGTGAGGATATCGATCTCGGTGTGCTCGAGCATGTGCCCCATGTGAAGGCGGCCAGTGACATTGGGCGGCGGCAGCAACACGGTGAAGATGGGGGCGGTAGAGGCAGCTCCAGCGTGTGACTGGGCAAAGAGATTCTCTTCGACCCAGTAGGCCGCCCAACGATCTTCAATGGCGGCCGGGTCATAGGCTTTTGGCAAGTCACGGGGCATAGTGCTCTAGAAAGGGTTGAGCTTGTCGATGCCCTTCTTCTGCTTATGTTTGCTGGAAGACTCTGTGCCCGAATCGTACTTCGGCGCAGGCGTCTTCTTCTTTTTGCCGTTGGCGCCGGTGGTGGTGCCGGTCTGCACTTGCGCGGCAGGGTGCGTCACGTCGTTCGTCTGCGGAGCTGCTTCGGCCGGCTTCTCAATCGGAGGCAAAGGTTGGTTGTTGGCCGGGGCGACCGTCATGAGTCCGCCAGGATTCTGTGCGCCTGGAACTCCAGCCGCTTGTGCTGCTGCGGCTGCGCCCTCCGGGGTTACAGGAGGACCCACGAGAGTCCCTGCGGCTGGCGTTCCCGAGGTTGGCTGCTGGGCAGCCGCCGCTGGGGCAGAAGTCGGCGGCCCTGAAGTCGGCGGCCCTGAGGAGGCTGGGGCTGCACTTTCACCGGGGCTGATAATTTGCGCTCCGATGGCCGGTCCGCCGCGCGACGGGGCGCCGCCGTCGGCGTTGGGCACATTCTCCAGTTGCAGCGGCGCATTAGCATCCGATCCGGACGCTGCCGGGGTGCTACTCGCCACCGCCGTGGGGGCAGGCGCGGTCGATGCCACTGGCGGCAGAGGCTGACCGTTGGCGGCAGCGATAAAGAGGGCGGTATCCCGCGCATGGACAGCCGGAGCCGTCACCTGTGGAGGATCGGTCAAGGTAGGTTCCCCGATGCGGGCCGCATTCACCGTTACCGGGCCGCGCTTCACCAGCAACAGGGCACGATCCTTGAAGGTGATCCCCGTACGGCTTTGCTCTTCGGCCTCGCTATCGGCCAGTTGTTCCTTGGTTGGTTCCGGCACCGGGCGATTGAGTGCGATCAGCCGCTCACGGGCGTCTTCCACGTGGGCAGCCATAGAGTATTTCGTGACCACGAGCGAGTAAGCATTCGCGGCCTGATCGTCGTAGGCCTTCATGAGCTCTTGCTTGGCCTTTTCGCTGATCTGTTTCGGGTTCAGCCCCTGAACAAAGCGGGCTTCCGCAGCATAGGCATCGCCCAGGCCGATGAGCGCCAAGTCGCTGTGGCTGTACAGCGGATAGCTATCGGTGACTGTCTGCAGACGAGCGATAGTGGCCGCCCAGTTCTCATGTGAGGAATAGAAAGTGCCCACCTGGTACTCGCGCTCAGCCAGTACTTCCTGCACTTCCCGGAGCCGCTGTTTGGCGCGAGGCACGAATGTCGAGTCAGGAAATTGCTGGATCATGGTCCGGTATTCCTGCTCCGCCTGGGTAGCGTTCTTAGGGTCGCGATCCGGCTTTTCCATCTGCATGTAGTAGATGTCGGCGACCTTCATCTGGGCTTCGGCAGCTTCCGGCTGGTTGGGGAAGAAGGTGATGAAGTCCTTGTATTCCGCTTCGGCCTGGGTCAGAGCGGCAGTGCCGCCTTCTTTGAACCACGAGTCACCGACCGCCAGCTTGGCGCGCATCTGGTATTCCGATTCCGGATACGTGTTCAGCAGGGTCTGCAAATCCAACCGGGCCACGTCGAACTTACCCTTCTTCATGGCCGTCATCGCCTTATCGAAGAGTTCCTTATCCGGCTGCTTCGAAGCGTTGCCGGCCAGAGGATTGTTGGGCGACGGCTTGGTCTCGGGCTTGGACTTGAAGATGCCGAACTGAGCACACGCGGGAAGCGCGCAAAGGAGACAGAGCGTGGAGAGCCGGAATAAGAAACGCTGCATTTGTACCTCAACTTAATGTTAAATGGGGGCAGCCTGCGTGGCATGGAAATTTTGCCCTTGGCGGCGCTGTTCCGCCTCCTGCGCCAAGGTGAGCAGCTTCCGCGCTTCCTGCTCCGGCTGCCCGGAGTCGAAAACAGCGCTGCCGGCAACCAGCAAATCCGCACCCGCTTCGACCACCGAGGCGATGGTGTCGTGGGCGACGCCTCCGTCGACCTCGATCCTGAAATTGAGCCCCAGTTCGGCCCGGAGTGCGGCTGTCTGGCGGATCTTCTCGAGCGAGAAGGGAATAAATTTCTGTCCCCCGAAACCAGGGTTCACAGTCATTACGAGCACGTGATGGACCATGGGGAGAATCTCCACCAGAAAATCCACCCGGGTGGCTGGGTTGATGGCTACAGAGGGCTCCACTCCATGCTGAGCGATGAGCTGCAGGGTGCGGTGCAGGTGGCGGCAAGCCTCGTAGTGCACGGTGATCCAACTGGCGCCGGCAGCTGCAAACTCTTCGATAAAGTCGTCGGGATTTTCGATCATCAGGTGGCAGTCAAGCGGCAGGTTGGTTACCTTGCGCAAAGACTTGACCACCGGAGGCCCCATAGTGAGGTTGGGGACAAAGTGACCATCCATGATGTCGACATGGATAACAGAGCCGCCGCCGCGTTCGGCCGCCTGGATCTCTGAGCCCAGCTTCGAGAAGTCGGCAGAGAGGATGGATGGCACCAATTCAACCATGATGACCCCTGGCTGTCAGTTTAGCAGGGCTTACGCATGCCACCCTACGCGTGCCATTGGATCGGTGGCTTGGACAACTCTTCAGGGTTGGCGCTGTTGGCCCGGGCGGCGACGCGAGAAATGGCTCGCAGCAGCGGCTTGCGCGGCGCCTCTCCGTCGGGCTTGGCAAAAATCATCTCCCCGGTGGAGCGCGCCGCCGGCCGGTAAAACCATTGCGTGAACAGCGAGATATGGTCCGACAAAGTCTGCGAAGAAATTGGCTTGGGCAGTGGCTGCGCCAGTTGCGACAAGGCGTCCTCGAGCCGTGACTCCAGTAAATCTTTTGCCGGTTGAGCCGCAGGTCCGGCCAGGGGCACAGGCTCCAAGGCGACGGGATGCGGGAACAGCGAAGTCGACCCGGAGCGCTCATTCGCCAGCCGCATGCCTGCGATGGAATACGGTACGGGACCGCTCCACACTCCTTGGCACAGGGCAAACAGGGCGACATGGCCGGGTTCCGCTGACGGCTGCACGAGGACGCCGCTTAGCTGCGACAACGGATGCACCGCATCGCTGGCCAGGTTAACGACGCTTTGGACCTTTTGAAGCCGTTGGTGGAGGTTCGCGGCCTGCTCGAACTCCATCGCCTCGGAGGCAGCGTCACGCTCGGTTTCCAGCCGGCTCAGCAGGGAGGCGCCTCGAGTCGTGAGGAAGGCGAGAACGTCAGCAGACTCCTGGGCATATCGCTCATCGGTGCAGCCTTGGTAGCAAGGCGCGAGGCACATCTTCATCTCGGAGTACACACAACCGGGAAAGGCGGGGTCCGGATTTAGCTCTTCCGTGCAGCGGCGCAGCAGGAAGAGGTTCAGCATCTCATCCGCGTACCGCTCTGCGGCGGCGCGGGATGGGAAGGGGCCGAACAACGCATCGGCTGCGGACTTAGCTGGTTTTGGCAGTTGCGTACACCCGGGGATAGCGATTATCGACCGACATGCGCAAAAAGGCGGGAGGACGAAGCCGCATCCGCCGCTGTGCCCGTCCACCGAAGGCGCGCAGCGATGCCTGGTAGAGGCATAGGGAGGATTCGAAGTCTGAGCCGGTGATGCTGTAGTCGATGTGGTCGACCATGTGGGCGAGTTGTAACCGCTTGGACATGGCCCCGGATTGAGGCGGGCGCAGGAAGCGCATCAAGCGGCGCTTTAGATTTGGGGTTTTGCTGAGGTAGGGTTCGGCGTTAGGATCGGCCGCGCAAAGAGCAAAGACCGCCGGGGCTTCGGGAAGGTCGCTCAGACTGGCCGCGGGATCGGCCGGATCGAAGCGAATGGAATGAGCGAGACCGGCTTTCATATGGCTAGCCCTGTCTACTGTAGGATCTCTTCTTAGGCGTCGAATGCCGAACACGTCTAACTTGGGATCTGTGCTTAGAAGGGGCAAGTTGTTTTGAATCGCCTGCGCTGCAATCATGCGATCAAAAGGATCAGCATGAGGCGCCTCGAAACGTGCGGCGCGCATCATCGACTCTGGTTCTAGGGGCAGAAGTGTGTATCCCAAACGGCTCTCGATGTTTGTGATCAGGTCGCTCTCGAACTCAACTGCGTCCAGGAGCCTACCTTTCCTCACTTTCAGACTGATCTCGTAAACAGACGCTGCCGACACCAGGATCTCGTTGTTAAGATCGCCGATCAGTTCCTTGGCCCAAGCTTCCATGCGTTTCGAACTAATCGCCGCCCAAAGCAAGTAATGCGTGTCGATGAGAACCCTCACTCCCCCTCGCCGCTCCATGCTTTGCATTTCGTCTTCTGAGAGCTCGTCGAAATCAGCCGGAATATCGAAATCCGGGTGAGGGAATATGTCGAAGCTCTCATATTGCGCCAGCTACCGCCTGAATTCCTTTAGGCGCCGACCGGCTAGGAAGTCGAGTTTGAATCCCATGCTTTTCGCTCGGCCTCTGTAAGTTCGTCGAAATCGGCTGGACTATCGAATCCGGGGTGAGGAAATAAGTCAAAGGCCCGTTCCTTCACCGGTTTCAGAGCCACAATCATTGCTACTGGCGTCTTTTTTTCCCAGTGGTTAAGGTGACTTCTTCTCCCTGTTGAGCCCGCCTAACCAATTCGGAAAGCTGGCTTTTCGCTTCTGTTATCGTCGCCCTGGCCATCATCTATCTCCAACCTGTTGGCAATAGCCTAGCTGAGCATGCGCAGGCAGCGCCAGAGCCGAACATCCTTAAAGACCACCGGGAGTCTACTTCCCGGCGATGGTCATTCCGTCGATGCGCAGGGTGGGTGAGGCGACGGCTCCCCGAAATTCCAGGTCGTCGGCAATGGCAGTTACGTTGTTGAGCATTTCCTTGAGATTGCCGGCGATGGTGACCTCCTCCACCGCGAAGGTCAGTTCGCCATTCTCGATCCACAAGCCGGCCGCGCCGCGGGAGTAGTCCCCGGTTACCATGTTCACTCCAAACCCCATCAACTCCGTGACATAGAAACCAGTGTTTACGTCCGCCAGGAGCTGCTGCGGAGACAGGGAACCCTTTTCCAGAAACAGATTGCCGGCTCCTATGCCAGGAGTGCCCGCCAGTCCGCGCGAGCCATTCCCGGTGCTGGGCATGTTGAGCTTGCGCCCGGTATAGGTGTTCAGCAGGTAGTTCCTCAGCACGCCGTTTTCGACCACCACTGTGCGCCGCGTGGGCAGGCCCTCGCCGTCGAAGGGTGAGGTGCCGAAGAGGCCGGGCAAGGTGCCGTCATCAATGACGGTTACATTTGGGCTCGCAACCCTCTGCCCCAGCTGGCCGGTCCAGAACGAGGCGCCGCGATAGATGCTATCTCCATTGGCTGCTTCGAAAATGTTGCTGATCAGGGAGCGGGCAATTTCAGGAGCAAACACAATCGGTACCTGCTGTGTCGCTACCCGCCGCGCATTGAGCCGCCGCAACGTGCGCCGCGCCGCTTCCGCTCCGATGCTTTCCGGCGAGTCGAGGCGTGCCAGGGTGCGGGCGCTCGAAAACCAGTAGTCCCGCTGCATCCCGCCCTCTTCGGTCTCCGCTATGGGCATGGCGGAGAGGGAACAGTAGGAGCGGCGATACTCCCCGGCAAAACCGTGGGAGTTCACCATTACCTTGTGTCCGGTCGCCGCATCGAAGCTCCCGCCGTCGCTCTTTTTTAGCCGGGGATCGGCGGAGAGGGCGGCGGCCTCCGCGCGGCGCGCGTACTCGATACGCTGAGCGGTGGGCAGACTATAGACATCTTCGTAGTACAGGTCGAGGTCGCCGGTCAGTTGGTCCATGGCGCTGCGGTCTGGCAGGCCTGCAAAGGGATCCTGAGAGGTAACGCGGGCGAGATCGATGGCGCCCGAAACCAGGTGAGCCAGCCCCGCCTCGGAGAAGTCGCTGGTCGAGGTGTTGGCGGTGCGATAAGCTCCGCTCGACCCCATAAAAACGCGCAAACCGATGCCCCGAGCGCCTGATTCCTTGAGCGTCTCCACCTGGCCAAGACGAACCAGGGTGGAGAATTCGTCGCCTTCGCGAATGACCGCTTCGGCTTCGCTGGCTCCCGCGCGCAGGGCGCGGTCGACGACATCGGCCGCAAGCTGCTGCAGGCTGGTCTTGTTTTCTGCCGCGGAGACTGGGGTGACAGTAGACATTATCGAGCCGTTCCACCGACGGTCATGCGGTCGAGTTTGATGGTCGGCATGCCCACGCCTACCGGAACGCTCTGCCCGTCTTTTCCGCAGGTGCCGATGCCTTCATCGAGGGCCAGATCGTTGCCCACCATGGACACGTACTTGAGCGCTTCGGGTCCGTTGCCGATGAGAGTCGCGTCCCGCACCGGCGCCGTGATCTTGCCGTCCTCGATCAGGTAGGCCTCGGAGGCGGAGAAGACGAACTTGCCGCTGGTGATATCCACCTGGCCGCCGCCGAAGTTCACCGCGTACAGCCCCCGCTTCACGCTGCGCAAAATATCCTCCGGGCTATCTTCGCCCGAGAGCATGTAGGTGTTTGTCATGCGCGGCATCGGGATGTGCTGGTAGCTTTCGCGGCGGCCGTTCCCGGTATCCGGCATGCCCATGAGGCGCGCGGACAGCTTGTCGCTTAAATAACCCTTGAGGATGCCGTTTTCAATGAGCACGGTTTCCTGGGTCGGCGAGCCTTCGTCATCTACGTTCAGCGATCCGCGGCGCGAGGGCATAGTGCCGTTATCGACCACGGTCACCTTAGAACTAGCGACCTGCCTTCCGATGAGGCCGGCGAAGGCGGAAGTCTTCTTGCGATTGAAGTCTGCTTCGAGCCCATGGCCCACGGCTTCGTGCAGCAGTACGCCTGGCCAACCGGGGCCAAGAACGACTTCCATGTCGCCCGCCGGAGCAGGAACCGCATTCAACTGCAAGATAGCTTGCCGCGCCGCCTCCTGGGCGAAATGCTCGGGAGATTTATCTCCTTCAAAGAAGGAAAGTTCCACGCGTCCTCCCCCACCCGATCCGCCACGGGAATTTTTTGATCCATCGCGCGCGATGACATAGCAGTTCAGGCGGGCGAGTGGTTGCGTGTCATGGGCAAAGGTGCCGTCGGAGGCGGCGATCAGGATGTGGCGCAGCTCGTCGTTATACCCGGCGCGAACCTGCACGATGCGCGGGTCGTAGGCACGAGCGGCGCGGTCCGCGCGCATCACCAACTCTAGTTTGGGGGCGACTCCGGCGTCGGCATCCGCAGCCGTGATGGGGTAAAGGCTGGATTTCGGGGTATCGCGGAAGCCCGCCATTTGCTGCTTGGAGGGTCCATCGGCGATCAGCGCCGCGGTGCGCGCGGCACGCAGCAGCTTTTCGGACGAGAGGTCGTCGGTGTAGGCATACCCGGTGCGATCGCCTGAACAAACACGGACGCCACATCCGGCGCTCACTCCCTGGCTGGCGGACTTGACCAGCGACTCATCCACCGAAATGGAGGTAGATGCGATGGACTCGAAGTAGAGGTCGGCAAAATCGCCGCCGGCGGAGAGCGCTTCGCCCAGACAGCGTTCGATTAAGCGGCCGGTAAGTCCAAATTTTTGGAAGAAGTGAAGTTCATGTTCAGGAAAGACCATCCATTGATTCTAGTCTCCGGGCAGAGGCAGGTAAACAGCCGCCGCCCGGAGAGCCTGAACGGGGAGGCTACTTGGTGAATATGTCGTGTGCTTTGTCGTAGCGTTTTTCTGTTTTTCCAGCTTTTTCCGCGGCTTGCTCGGCGGTGCGGTCGATCCTGCTCTCCTCGCCGGTCTTTGCGGTGTGGAATTCTTCCTTGGTTATCGGCGTTTCGGTTTTCGATAGGTCAGCCATGGTTTTCTCCCTCGTACAAATAGGATGCATAGGGGTAGGCGTCAGTTATCCGGTGGGCTGGCGCCGACCCACAGAGAACTAAAATCGAAGCACTGGTGTTAGCCCTTTCGATTGCAACTCGCACCGTCTTTGGTACGCATGACGTACAGCGTAATGGTATCATCGCAATGATAGTTAGCTACCGGGATAAGAAAACGCGCGACCTCGCAGCCGGCAAGCGAGTAAAGGCCTTTTCCGGTATCGAGCGAATTGCGCTTATGAAGTTGGATCGACTGGGGGCTGCGACCTCGATCATGGACCTTTCGGCCTTGCCGGGGAATCGCTTTGAACGGCTGAAGGGTGAAAGGAAGGGGCAATATAGCATCCGCATCAACGATCAATGGCGGCTTTGCTTCGACTGGCAGGAAGGCAACAAAGGGCCTTCAAACGTGGAAATTGTGGACCACCACTGAGGGGACAAGCGATGAGAGCGGCGATACATCCGGGTGAGCACTTGGCTGAGGAATTGAGGGAACTAGGCATGAGCGCGGCCGAACTCTCCCGGCAGCTTGGTGTGCCAACGAATCGAGTGACACAGATCTTGAATGGTCGCCGATCGATTACGGGCGATACGGCTTTGCGGCTGGCTCATTTTTTCGGGACTAGCGCTGAGTTCTGGCTAAACCTGCAAAGTCTCTATGAGATAAGAGTGGCGCAGCGAAAATCGGGCGCAGCGATCAAAGCCTTGCCCACAATTAAAGATTATCAACCGGAACTTCGCCAGTCTGCCCTTGTTGAGGCGCCTTAACCTCTTCCCTCCCGTCGCTCGTACAACATAACTTTCCCATCGACGACGTTGGCAACGTAGCGGCCGTCGGAGAGGAATTGGATGACCTGCTTGCCTTCTCGCGCCAACTTAGCCCAGCGCGAGGTTGTGTTCGGGTTTTGCTCCACCCCGCGGAACTGGGTGTTCTCGAATTTGAAATCGACTTCGCGCAGCTTCGATCTGCTGCTGCGTCGGATGGGATAAACCGACTCGGCGAGGGTCACAGTTTTTGCGTTCTCAGCAAAGAACTGCTGCGATACGGATACGAAAACCTCTTCCAGCGTCATGGACATCGGCTATTATGGTGCGCCATGCCAGGATCCCGCCGCAAACCGGGCTTCATTCCGAAAAGCGAGAGAGTCTTCGCGGTCAAGCCTCGGCGGGCCGCGCCGTTCCAGTTTGTGCTCGATGCCATTGGGGAGCTTCCGGTTCACACTCGCTCCATGTTCGGCTGCCTGGCGGTTTATGTTGCCGACAAGATTGTCTTGATCCTGCGCGACCGGCCCACCGACAAAGCCGACAATGGGGTGTGGTTGGCCACCACCCTCCAGCACCATGAGAGCCTGCGCGGCGAATTCCCCAATATGCGATCCATTCGAGTGTTGGGGGAAAAAGTCACCGGGTGGCAGATTCTCCCCGCAGAGGCACCCGATTTCGAGGAGTCAGCGCTGCACGCATGTGAACTCATCCTCGCCCGCGACCCGCGCATCGGGAAAGTGCCCAAACGGAAGGGCTCCTAATATTGAGCTACAATTTAACTAACTGGTTAATCAATGTCTGCCAAAGCCACCGCGTCCGCAAACCGCCGTGCCGATGTCACCCGGAAGGCAATTCTGCGCGCGGCGATACGTGAGTTCAGCGAGCATGGTCTGGCCGGCGCGCGCACGGACACGATCGCTGCATCAGCCAAAGTCAACAAAGCCCTTCTTTATTACTACTTCCGCAGCAAGACGGGGCTTTACGCGGCGGCCATCGAAGAAGTTACCTCAACCATCGCCGAGCGCGCCCTGGCAGCGCTCGATCCCGAACACAGCCCTGGGGAACGCCTGCTGCGCACCGCCCTGCAACATTTCGATCGGATTTTCAGCCAGCGCGACTTTCAAAGCCTCCTGCAGCACGAAATGGTGCGGATGAGGAAAGGGGAGAGCGAGGCGATGCCCTTGCTGGTGAAGAACGTCTTCAAGCCGCTGATGGACAAGTTGCAACAGTCCGTGTGTGAGGGCATCCAGTCCGGCGAGTTATTGCAGATGGATTGGCTGCAGGTGGTCTATTCCGCGCTTGGCGCCAATGTTCTTTATTTTCTGAGTGCCCCCATGATGCGTCACGTCCTGCCGTTCGATCCCATGGATCCCGCCGCGATCGAAGCGCGGCGAAAGATCGCAGTGCAGTTCATCGGTAGCACCCTGTTTGTCGACCGCGTCCACGGCGCGAAGCTTGCCGGGCGCGTCCTGGCCGAGATGCCTATGCCAAGGCCCGTGAAAACTCGAGTTTGGAGAAAGTGTTTATGAAAGCCCGCAATCGAATCTTTATACTGCTCGGCATTCTGTTCATCATCTCGCTTTGCTGGTACTTCTTTTCTACCGAACGTTCCGGCGACCTGCAGCTTATCGGCAACGTGGACGCCAATGAAGTAGTCGTCAGCTCTCGTATCCCAGGCCGAATTCAGACCCTCACGGTGGACGAGGGGGATGACGTCCGCGCAGGACAACTGATTGCCACCATCGAGAGCGACGACCTCGCGGCGGCACAAGCGGCGGCGAAAGCGATGGCGGCCAGCCAGCAGTTCAAGCTGCAGGGAGCCAGCGATACCGAACGCCAGACCCGCGGGGGGATGACCAGCCAGGTAGCCAATGCCGAAGCGCAGTTGAGCAGCGCTCGGGCCGCGCTGGTGCAAGCCCAGGCGAATTACGAGCATCAGAAGGCCGACACTTCCCGCACCGTCGCTTTAGCGGCCCAGGGAATCATGAGCTACCAGTCGCGCGACGAGGCAGCCAGTGCACTCAACGCCTCCCAAGCCGCGGTCGACTCTGCGAATGCAAACGTCGCTGCGGCCCAAGCGTCGCTGAAAGTCGCGCTGGCGAACACCATCCAAGCTCAGGCAGCCGCTAAGACCGTGGCCGCCACCCGGGGAGAAATGCAGAACGCACAGGCCCTCATGAACCAGGCGCAGGTCACCCTGGACTATGCGCGGGTAGTCGCCCCCATCTCCGGTAAGGTCAACGTACGAGCGGCCCGGCAAGGCGAAGTGGTGGCCGCGAGCACACCAATTGTAACCATCACGGATCTAACCCAAACCTGGATATACGCGCCCTTGCCGGAGACCGAAGCCGACGCGGTGCAGCTCGGCGACAGCCTGCGCGTGGTGATGCCCAGCGGGGCCACGATCCAGGGCAAAGTGATTGCCAAGTCGGCGGAAGCGGATTTTGCCACGCAACGCGATGTGAGCCGCCGCAAACGGGACATCAAAACCGTTCGTCTCAAGCTGCTCATCGACAATCCCCAGATGCGCTACGTGCCGGGAATGCTGGCCGAAGTGTATGTCCCGAAGAACAAGCTGGTGAACCGATGAGCAATGCGATCGCGGTCGAAAATATTGTCAAGCGCTATGGGGATTTCGAAGCGGTCAAGGGCATCACCTTCGAGGTCGGGGAGGGAGAAATCTTCGGTCTCCTGGGGCCCAATGGAGCAGGGAAGAGCACGCTCATCCGCATGATGACGACGCTCATCCCGGTGACCGCGGGCAAGGCCATCATCGCCGGGCACGACGTCTCGCGCGAGCCCGATGCGGTGCGGCGAGCCATCGGAGTGATTCCCCAGGCGCTGACGAGCGACATCGATCTCACGGTGGAAGAAAATCTTTCCATCTACGCCAAACTCTACGAGGTTCCTAAAGCGGAGCGCGTCCGCAACATTAACGAGCTGCTGGAGGCGGTCGACCTGCTGAAGTGGCGGGGCGCCCAAACCAAAACACTCTCGGGCGGCATGCGGAGGCGGGTCGAAATCGCACGCGGCCTGGTTCATAATCCCCGGATCTTCTTTCTCGACGAGCCCACCACCGGCCTTGACCCGGTCTCTCGCGTGGCGGTGTGGGAGATGCTCAACAACCTCAAGAACACCCGCCATCTCACCATGCTCATCACCACTCACTACATGGACGAGGCCGATCGCCTGTGCGACCGTATCGCCATCGTGGACCACGGCAAGCTGGTGGCGCTCGATACTCCCATGGCGCTCAAGCAAAGCGTTCCCGGGGACAATGTGGTGGAAGCGCAATTTAGCCAGGAATCCATCGAGTGGCCTGTGCGCCTGGAGCGTCTCGAGGGTGTGACTGCCGTGGAATCGAAGAGCGCAGGGATGTACCGCGTGCTCACCTCCAACGGCTCACTCACCACCGCGCAACTGGTGCAGATGGTGAATCAATACGGCGCGGCCATCAAGTCGCTGACCGTGCAGAACACCACGCTCGATGACGTCTTTGTGCACTACACGGGGCGCGCGCTGCGTGACGAGCAAGTTAAAGCGGTAGGCTTTGTCATGCCGCCGCGTCCGGGGATGCAGCCATGAAGAGAATGATGGCAATTGTGGAACGGGAAATGCGGAAGTTCTTCCGCTCCCCGGCGTTGATGATGGTGTCGTTGACTATGCCGCTAGTCCAGTTGGTCATCCTGGGCAACGCCTTTGGCGGCAAGATACGCGACGCACGCGTGGGAGTTGTCGACTACGATCGCGGTTCCCAGGCGCTGAAGATCGAGGAAGCCTTTAACGCCATCGCCGTCAACATCCGCACCTTCACGACTGTCGCCTACGACGACGAACAAAAGGCGCGGGAAGATGTTCGTACCGGCAAAATCGATGCCGCCGTGATCATCCCGGTGCAGTACTCGCGGCGGGCCTTGGCCGGCGACTCGCCAGCCATTGGCCTGGTGGTCGACAACAGCGACCAGACCCTTAGCGGCAGCCTCGAAGCGGAGATGCAATCCGTGGTCGACTCCTTGAACGCTCCCGTGGTTGAGCAAAAGGTCGTGCAGAAGATCGCGCTGGAGACGGTTGAGCTCTACCCCTATGTCGAGTACATGAAGTATCTGCTCGGCGGTTCCGTGGCGCTGGCCATGTACGTCGCGGTCATGATCGGCGGAGGCATGCTTTATATCGACGACAAAGCACGCGGTGTCCACGAAGGTTATTTGGTAACGCCCATCACCCGGCTGGAGTTGGTTCTGGGACTGAACCTCGCCGGAACCATCAAGGGGACGATGTCGGGCATTTGTCTCGCCGTGATCGGCTCGCTGCTGGCGGGGTTGGGGGTGATTTTTAATCCGGTATCGGCTTTTCTACTTTTGCTCCTCATCCTTGCCACATCTTTGGCCTTTAACGGCATGATGTTCCTGATGATGGTCCGGGTGGAGGATCCGCTGGTGCCGCGCGCCATGTTTGGCGTGCTGAATACGCTGTTGTTCTTTCCGAGCGGGGCTATCTCGCCTGTGACCGGATTGCCCAAGTGGCTGCAGGCGATTGCTCATATTGATCCGTTTACGTATGCCGTCCACGGCTTCAAATCCATCCTGCTCAAGGATGGTGGTTTTGTGGCTATCCGCATGGACCTGCTCTTTCTGGTCGGATTCGGCATTCTGACCCTTGCCCTCGCGACGCCCTTGTTCAAACGGTCTATGTAGTGCGCTAGACAAACCCTTGTCTTATAGGTCATCGGACGATAAGATGCTTGCAACACACATTGTTATGGACGAGGTTCTACCCGTATCATGGGCAAGCCAGGCGGCAAGCGCGCGCACGACGATGGCGGCCCTTCTGCACCCGTCAGTCTAAAGACGCTGGCGGCCTACCTGAAGCTCGATCCCACCACCATATCCGTGGTTTTGAATGAGGTCCCTGGGCGCTCCATCCCTGAGGCGACGCGGGAGCGAATCCGCAAGGCGGCGCTCAAATTCAACTACCAGCCCAGCCTGCTGGCGCGCTCATTGCGCAGCCGGCGCACGATGACGATCGGGATTCTGGTTCCGGTGCTGGCTGACGGGTATCACGCTGAGGTGATGACTGGCATTGGAGACAGTCTCCTCGAGGAGAAGTACTTCTACTTCATCGCCCACCACCGTCACCGGCCTGATCTAATCGCGCAGTATCCGCGCATGCTCATGAGTCGCGGTGTGGAGGGGTTGATCATGATCGATACCAACCTGGTGGAGAAGCTGCCTCTCCCGGCGGTTGCGATTGCCGGACACCAGCGTATTAGCGGGATTACGAATGTGATCCTCGATCACCATCGGGCTGCCGAGTTGTCGTTACGCCATCTGTACGATCTGGGTCACCGCACGATTGCCTTTATGCGCGGTCAACCCTATAGCTCTGATTCCGACGCCCGGTGGCAGGGCATCGTGGAGGTGGCACAGGATCTTGGTTTGTCGATCCGGCCGGAATTAACCATCCAGTTGGAAAAGGATTTAACTTCGCCGGAGTTGGGGCATCCTGTCGTGAAGCAGTTGCTGGAGCATCATCGCAGCTTTACGGCGATTCTTTCGTTCAACGATATTGCGGCCATCGGCTGCATTCGGGCGCTGCACGACGTGGGTATGCGAGTGCCGCGGGATGTTTCTGTTGTGGGTTTCGATGATATTAAGGAGGCGGCGTTTCAGACGCCAAGTCTCACGACTATCCGTCAGCCTCTTCACCAGATGGGCGCTTTAGCGGTGAAAGCGCTGCTGGGGCAACTCCGCGTTCCGACACCCCGGGATCTGCCGGAGATTGCGGTCGAGCCGGAGCTGATTATTCGCGAATCAACCGGGCCTGCGGGGAAGGGGAAATCCGTTAAGAGATAGATTCCCCATTTCCAGGAGGGTCCCGTTGCGCCGCAGATCCCGCCGCTACGCTCCTAATGAGCAACCGCACGTTGGACCGACCAAAAGCGTTGGATGGGCTTCGCCCGGCATTTTCGGCCCACGTTAGCTGGTGCGAACATGGGGCACCCGTCGAGTGCGCGGCGGCCGGTAGTGTTCATTGCTCCCTTAACTTGCCGCAGGCAAGTCGGCTCCTCGGGATGACAAAGGGGAGAGCGGCGTTTCCATGAGACGTCGGTTATTGGGACGAGAACAGCAGGTCCCGAGAGGTTGTGACTTAATTCGGTTGGCAGCCCGCTGCTCTCTCGATCCCACTAACAGCGCTCAATGGAAGCGCCTCCCTCCCCTTGTCATCCCGACCGGAGCGTAGCGTAGTGGAGGGACCTGCAGTCTCTCTCGTCCCACGCAGATCCAATAGCCATTCCGCGTCGTACACAAAAACGGGGTAGCGAGTTTCCGCTACCCCGGAGGAGCGGGTCAAAAGGTGAGATGTGCGCTGAGTTGGAGCGTACGGCCTAGGCCGGTCACCGACGTGATTGTTGAGGTCCCCGTCGCTATGGCTCCGTAGGCACTGCAGCCTGAAGTAAGCGTGCCGGACGACGGGCACACGGTCAGGTTTTGATTAGGTAAGTTGAAGCTTGGGTGGTTAAAGGCGTTCGCTGAGTCTGCGCGCACCTGCACCTTGATCCCTTCAGTGAGGGAGAAGGATTTCCCTAGCGAAAGGTTGACTTGGTTGAACGCCGGTCCGGTCAGCTGATTCCTGCGCTCATTCCCGAAGGTCCCAGGGGCCGGGGCGGCAAACGCAGCCTCGTTGAACCACTGTTTAGGCCCACGATTCTGTAACTTCGGACTCCCAACAACATTCGGGAACCACTGGAAATTGTTGCCGCCCAGCGAATAGGAGTTCGTCCCGCTCGCCATGATCGCGGTAAACGGCTGGCCGCTCTGCACGATGACTGTGCCGGCAAGCGACCAACCACCCAGCACTTCATCGAGCAGCAGGTTGTTGTTCAGGAACTGCCTCCCCTTGCCAAACGGCAACTCATAAATTCCATATCCCCGGAAAGCATTCCGGATATCAAAGTTCGAATTGCCATAGTTTGCCGAAGGCACAAACGAGTTCTGAATGTAAGTGGCTCCGGAATGGCTTCCCCATCCGGCTGAGTCAATATCATCGAGGAAATGAGACCAGACGTAGCTGAAGTTCACGCTGACCCCCTTGCTCATGCGCTTCTCGATGACAGCCTGTAGCGAGTTGTAGTTCGAGATGGCATTCTCGCCCGGCGGAGTGCCCGACGTATTCAGCGACCCAAATTGCGGGAAGGGCCGCGACGATTGGTCGTTGGCGGCAAGCCTATTCTGCGGCACCTGGTTGATATCTGCAGGGAAGGGTAGATCGTGCCCGTGGCTGGCCACATAACCCAGCGAGGCGACGACGTCATTGCTCAATTGCCGCTGCACCTGCACATTCCACTGGTAGGAGCCGCCGACCGGTTCGTGATAGCCGTTGTAGTTAAAACTCTGGCCATTGTAGGCGCCAGGATTGGTCGAATTGGATACGTAAGGAAGGTTCGACCCGCTCGACGCAAGAACCACCACCGGAGTTACCCCGTTGGTCTGATCGGTCACCGATCCCTTCTGCCCGAACGCCTGACCCATGCCGCCGCCGTATTGATCGTTGCTCCAGTTGTAGGCGAAAAGTCCGAAACCGCCACGGATCACGGTCAACGGATTCAGCGCATAGGAGAATCCTACCCGCGGAAGAAATGTGTTGTAGACCGGTTGTTGCAGGTGGGTGCGGCCATTGGCGTGCGTCGACCCAAACCAAATACCGCCCAGAGTGTTCGATACCGGATTTTGCACCGTGGGATCGAACGTCGCCTCGTTGCCCTTGACCTCACTCCAGCCGGTCTGGATCTGGTAGCGCAGCCCGAGGTTCAAGGTCAGGCTGGGAGTGATCTTGTAATCGTCCTGCACAAAGATCTGCGGCAGCTTTTCGCGGCCGCCATACTCCGGAGTTTGCTGGGCTGACCAGGCTTGAGTCTGGCCGAGCAGAAAGTCCGCATACGCAACTCCAGTGGTCGTGCTGCCGACGAATTGCGAGGTGTATTGACCGGTATACGTGAACTGTCCAGCCACCAGGTTGCCCCAGGCAGTCGAATTGTTCTGGTAAATCAGAAACTCCCCACCCATATGCAGAATGTGCTTGCCCCGAATCAGCGTCACCACATCTGACGGATCATACGCATGCTCCTTGTAGACCGCATTGATCTCTGAGGAGAGTACCGTGCTGGTATTGGGCAGAGCGCTGCTGTTGAAGTTGGTGATCTGGATGTCGGGGAAGTTATCGGCCTTGGCGAACTGCAATCCGAGTTTCGCGGGATAGCCCTTGTTAAGGGTATAGGGCACAAAGAAGTTGAGCTGGTTGGTGTAGCCCAACCGCGCCTCATTGGTGAGGTGCGGGCTGATGGTCCAAACGTCGGTTATTTGGGCGTTGTATCGGCTTACGTCGCCGCTTCGGCAACCGATGGGGCAGAGGCCCGCGTCGTAACCCTTGCCCGGGTTATCGCTCTCCGTCACCGAGGTGGTAATTCGATTGTTAGCCGTCACATCGTAGTCGGTGCGCCCAAAAAACTTGGTAAACGGATTCTGATTGGGCGCCGTGTAGGTGTAGTTGTTGATCGCCTGTCCGTTCGAAACCGTCCCGGGAGTGTTGGCAGCGGGGAAATAGCCTTGCAGGGCCTTGGCCACTGCATCGAAGCGGGCGGCGGGAATGGTGTTGTTGGGGAAGGCGGTGCGGCTGATGCACGGGCACTTCGTGGGCGTCGTCTGACCCGGATAAGTGTAAGTTCCTGTTTGCTGGATGATGGCAGTCGATGCCGGGTCGTAGATGTTAGGCAATCCGGCAAAATTGCCGCTCAACTCAGCAGCCGTGGGAACCGTGAAGAATGAGGCCTGGCTGCCGCCATTGTCGATAATGTGCTCATAGTTGAAGAAGAAGAAGAGCTTTCTCTTGATGATGGGACCACCGACGGACCCGCCAAACTCGTGAAAGTGGATTTGCGGAGTCGCGGTGTTCGCGCCGAAGGTGTAGTTGTTGGCGTTGAGCGCGGTATTTTGGAAGTACTCATACGCCGACCCGTGGAAGCGGTCGGAGCCGCCCTTGGTGATCTGGTTGTAGAGGATGCCGCCCACCCCGTACTGCGCGGAGAAAGCAGAAGTGCTGATCTGCACCTCCTGGATCGTCTCCTGCGTCGCAATGTCGGAGTTCGCGCTTGCCGGCAGGGTGGTTTCCGCTCCGTCCGCCAGAACCGTGCTGAAGGGCAAGTTGCCATTCACCGCCAGCGAGGTGCCGTTGGATGTGCCGCTGCCCAAAACGCCCTGGTTCCCGCCAGGAGCGCCCGCAGCGCCCGGCAAAAGAATATTGAAGCTTGACCAGTCCTGGCCGATCGAACTCACTTGAGGCAACTGAGACAGGGTCTGCGCTTCCAGCGTCGTCGATTGAGCGCCCGACTCCGTGGTCAGCAGGGGAACATCGGTACTCACGATCACCTGGGTTTCCACGGTGCCCACTTCCAGCGCTGCATTTACAGAAGTGGGGCCGACATTTACGGTGATCGAAGAGCGGACCAGCGTCTTGAAACCGGCTCTGGAAAACGTGAGCTTGTAGGTGCCGGCGACAATCGAGGATGTGTCGTACACGCCTGCACTATTCGTCTTGTAGTCCTTGGTGACCCCGGTATCTACGTTCAGAACCGTCACCGTCGCGTCCGGCACGGCCGCACCGGTGTTGTCGGACACCGTGCCGCTGATGTCGCCCGCGTTGGTGGCTTGCCCGAAAGCTGCTCCCAGCGAGCCTGCCAGAAAAACCCCAGCCAATACAACTACTCGTCCCAACTGCATACTCAACCTCCAGAAATAGTCGTGCTCTATGTACTCTTGGTTCGTGTTTGTCGTTTGCGGCCAGCTCACTAAAGACAAACGGTTGTCTATCGTCATTTGGCCGCCGCGCCAGCAATATAACAGCAAGCGCCATAAAGTTGTCAAGGAATATCGTTAATCCCTGATAATCAAAGGACAACCGTATGTCTTAGGCCTGTGGACCGTCCTCCCGCCAGGCGTGCCCGGGGAAGCTGGTATGATTCGGAAGCAATGCGCGTAAAAAAAAACTTAGCGTTGTAATCCTGGCCTTCCTCACCGTTCCTCTCTTCTCCCAGGCTAGCCAAGAGATCGCCGAGCACACCCGCCTGGCCCAGCAGTACCTGAGTCAACGGCGTCCCGACCTCGCCATCCCCGAACTCGAGGCTCTGGTTGCCCTCGAACCCCGGAATGTAGATGCGCAGGGGAACCTCGGGGTGTTGGAGTTTTTTCAGGGTGACTACGCCAAGGCCAAGCCTCATCTGCGTGCGGCCCTGGGGTTGCAGCCAAATCTAAGCAAAATTGAAGCCCTGCTCGGGATGGCGGAAAAGCGCACCGGCGAAGCCGCCGGCGCACGTCCCCACCTTGAGGCGTCCTTTGCCGTGGTCACAGAGCCAAAGCTCAAAATCCAGATAGGCATGGAGTTGATCGAGCTGTATACGGCGAGCCAGGACCTCGATAAGGCCAGTTCGGTTGTGAACGCAATGCGCCAGGCCGATCCGGCTAACCCGGCCGTGCTCTATGCCGCCTATCGCGTCTATTCTGACCTCGCCGGCGAAGCCATGTTGAGCCTGGCGCTGGCCGCTCCCGATTCCGCGCAGATGCACCAGGTCATCGCCCACGAAGAAGCACGAGTGGGTAACACCGCCGGCGCCCGCCAGCAGTATGAAAAGGTTCTCGCCATTGACCCCAAGCTCCCGGGTATTCATTTTGAATTGGGAGAGTTGTTGGGCGTTTCGGAGGATGCCAAGACCAAGCAAGCCGCGGAATCGGAATACCGGGCCGCCATCGCCGAGAATGCTTTGGATGAAAAAGCAGAAACCAGGTTGGGCGACCTGGCGAGCCGCCAAGGCGATTCGGCTAAGGCGGTCGAGCATTACACCGCGGCGCTCCGCTTGCAGCCTGACGATGCGGAAGCCAACTTCGGCTTGGCCAAGACCCTGATCGCCATGAATCAGCAAGCCAAGGCGTTGCCTGTCCTCGAGCGGGCCGTCCAGCTCGAACCGACCAATGCCGCCGCTCATTTCCGCCTGAGCACCATCTACCGTGAAATGGGGCGCACCGCCGACTCGCAACACGAGGTGGAGGAATACAAGAGATACAAGCTGATGAAAGAAAAGCTGGAGGCTATCTTCAAGGAGATGCAGCTCCACCCCGCGGGCTTATCCACCGATGAGGAACAAGATAACGCACGTCACTAGGCTCATCGCTCTTCTCTGCCTGGGCCTGGTAGCCGGTAACCGCCCCAAGCCCAGTGCTGCCCAGTCATCCGAAATCCCCCAGCTCGTCGATATCACCCGCTCCACAAAGATCCAATTCGACCATCTCTCGTCTCCGGCAAAGAAGTATATTGTGGAGTCGATGAGCGGCGGCGTCGCCTTGATTGATTACGATCGCGATGGCTGGCCGGATATCTACTTCACCAATGCGCCAAGTGTTGACATGGCTCTGGCGGGACGCAAAGCTCCAAGCGCGCTTTTCCACAACAACCACGACGGAACATTTACCGATGTCACCGCGAAGGCCGGTGTAGGCGACCCGTGTTGGGCCATGGGGGCCGCCGTCGGCGACTACGATAACGACGGCTGGCCCGATCTGGTGGTGACCTGTTTCGGCGGAGTCACTCTTTTCCACAACAATCACGACGGAACCTTCAGCAATGTAACCAAACAAGCCGGGCTAGGGATGGATGCTGGCTGGGCAACCGGCGCCGCCTTCGGTGACTATGACGGTGACGGATGGGTCGATCTATTTGTCCCGCACTACGTGGACCTGAATCTGAAGGACCTGCCGGAATTCGGCTCCAAGCCCACTTGCCAATATCACGGCATCGCTGTGCAGTGCGGTCCCCGCGGGCTAAAGGGCTCGCCGGACGCCCTCTATCACAACAACGGCAATGGAACCTTCACCGAGGTTGCCAAGGCAGCGGGCGTGGACGACCCCCAGCGCTTCTTTGGGCTCACCGCGGTTTGGAGTGACTTTAACCATGACGGTCGCCTTGACCTGTTTGTCGCCAATGATGGAGAACCCAATTATCTCTACCGCAACGACGGCAAAGGCCATTTCACCGACGTCGCGCTCGACGCCGGAGTCGCGGTCAACCTTGACGGCAGCGAACAGGCCAACATGGGGGTGGCGCTGGGCGACTACGAACACAAGGGCCTGTTTTCCATCGCCATCACGCATTTCAGCGAGGAATATGCCGCGTTGTACCGCAACAATAGTGGGCTCAACTTTACCGACGTGTCCTACCCTTCCGGCATTGCCCGCTCTACCACGAAGTATGTGGGGTGGGGAGACGCCTTCTTCGACTTGGACAATGATGGCTGGCCCGACCTGATCATGGTGAACGGGCACGTTTACCCCCAGGTGGACACACGGGATATCGGCACGGTTTTCCGCGAACCCAAGCTTCTGTTTCTCAATCAGCATGACGGCACTTTTCGCGACATAAGTAAACTAGCCGGCGCGGCGATCCAGGTTCCCCAAGTGAGCCGGGGGCTCGCGGTGGGCGACCTCTTCAACGATGGCCATCTGGAGATCGTGATTGAGAACCTGGAAGGTGGGCCAATGATTCTGCGCACCCAGGGTGCCGCACACAACCACTGGATCTGTTTTGAACTCGAAGGTGCAAAAGGCGACCCCCTCGCGTTGAACGCGCGGCTGCGCGCAACTTCAGGCGATCTCGTCCAGCAAGACGAGGTGCGGAGTGGAGGAAGCTATCTTTCGCAAAATGATTTGAGGATTCACTTCGGGCTGGCCAGTCACACAAAGCTGGATAAGCTCGAGATCTTTTGGCCATCGGGAAAAGTAGAAACGCTGGCCAATTTGGCCGCGGACCACTTTTACCATTTGAAAGAAGGCCACGGGGTTGTTCTCCCTACTGCCACACCCACTGTTCATAATGTGAACGTCAAGTGATCGGCCATGAAAAATTTCACCTTAATGTAAACTGCTATTGCCATACTTAGTTAGGGGTTTGCAAGAACACTAGCACCGTCGCGGTGCGGGCCCCATTAGAACTTTAAATAACAGCCAAGATTGATCTACTTTTGAGGAGAGCCCGATGTCCCAAGCCTTACGTTCCCATTTCTTTACCCTCTTAGCCTTGTTTTGCATTCTTTTCGCACCTGCGTTGCTGGCCCAGACGGCCGTGGACGGAGCCGTGGGTGGTACGGTGCAAGATGCCTCCGGCGCTATCGTCAGCGGGGCCAGTATCACCGTGACCGAAAATGCAACCAACGCGGTACAACAGGCCAAGGCTGATGACGCGGGATACTTCCGCATTATTCACCTCCATCCGGGGACCTATACAGTCAGCATCAATGCATCCGGCTTTGAACCTTACAAAGCCGTAGAAGTCGTCGTGCAGGTTGGTCTTTTGACCACCATCGATGCCCACATGCAGGTTGGGTCTACTTCGCAAACGGTGGAGGTGTCTGGCACGGCTCCGCTGGTCAACACCACAAATCCCGATTTCGCCGGAATCATCGATCAGAAGCTTCTTCACGATCTGCCGGTCAGCAACTATCGCTGGTCCAGTTACGCCCTGATGACGCCCGGTGTGACAAATGACTCGAACGGTTTCGGCCTGCTGAGTTTCCGCGGACAAAGTACGTTGCTGAATAATGTCACCATCGACGGCACTGACGATAACCAGGCTTTCTTCTCCGAGGAACGTGGCCGTACCCGCGCCGGCTATTCCACCGCAAAAGAGTCAGTCCAGGAGTTCCAGGTCAACACTTCCAACTACTCGGTCGAATACGGCCGCTCGGCAGGTGGCATCGTAAACTCCGTCACCAAGAGCGGGACCAACAGCTTCCACGGGGTCGGATATTACTTCGATCGCGACAGCGCCTGGGCGGCTACCAACAGCACTGTGACCCACCCGGTCGAGGTGTCCAATACTCCGCCGACCTACTCGGTGGTGCCCTTCAAGCCGACCGATCTTCGCCGTCAGTACGGCTTGGCGGTTGGAGGCCCCATTCTCAAAGACAAAATCTTTTTCTTCTTTGCCGCCGACAAGTTCTATCACGACTTCCCGGCAGCCGCGACCATCACCGGCGCCGCTGGGAACTCTAACTTCTACACCCCTGCGGACGCCACACTTCCGTCGGGCAAAACCTGCGGCGTCACCACGGGCTCAGCCGCCCCGAATTATCAGGACACGAACGTGTGTGCCATTCTCAAGGCTACGGGACTGCCCTATGCCGGCGCGTATGGCGTTTATACCGCGGGCATTGCCGGGCTCCAGAGCACCCTCGGCACTGCGCCGCGCACCGGCGACCAGACCATTTACTTCCCTAAGATCGACTGGCAGGTAAATGGAAAGAATCATGTTTCGGTCGAAGCCAATCGGATGCGTTGGACTTCGCCTGCCGGGATCCAGACCGCACCCGCCGTCGCCTACGGGCTCTCAAGCTTCGGCAACGATTACGTGCGCGATAACTGGATCGTGGGCAAGCTCGACACTCTGTTCTCCCCCGCGTGGAGCAACGAAGCCCGCTACATGTATGGCCGCGATTTTGAGTATGAAACCAACCAGTCGCCAACCGCCTACGAAACCAACAACCTGGTGAAGACGCCGGATTACACCAACCCGTTAGGGCTGCCGGTCAACGTTTACTTAACCGGGTTTTTTCAGATCGGAACCCCGCAGTTCCTTTTGCGCGGGGCTTATCCTGACGAGCGCCGTTACCAAATTTCCGACACCGTGAACTGGCTCCGCGGAAACCACAGCTTCAAATTCGGCGGCGACTATGTTCACACTTACGATCTGCTCTCTAACCTCTATAACCAGTTCGGTGGGTACACCTACAGCGGCGCCACAACCCTGGGTAACTACATCGCCGACCAATATCTCGGGAATACCGCGGGGACCGCTTCCAAAGCAACGAATTACACCTACTTCAACCAGGGAGGAGGCCTCCCCGGCATTGCGATGATCACTGGCGACTACTCGCTCTTCGCCCAGGATGAATGGAAAGCGACCCGCCGCCTCAGCCTCACGTTGGGGATTCGTTGGGAGTATGAGAGCTTCCCCTCGCCTCAGCTTGCCAATTCGCTGGTTCCGCAAACCTCCAGGCTTAACGACCTGAAGACCAACTTCGGTCCGCGGGTTGGGTTCGCCTATGACCCGTACGGCACCGGTAAGACCATCCTGCGCGGCGGCTACGGCATGTTCTTTGCCCGGGCCATCAATTCCACTCTCTACCAGGCCATCATCGGTACTGGGGCCGCCGGAAGCCAGACCAACCCGCAGTTCAATGCCGGACAAACCTGCGCTCCCACTTTCCCGCAGGTGATCGCACCCGCACAGCAGGGGGCTTGCCTCGGCTCAGCCAGCGGTAACGCGACCGTGGATTATCTGGACCCCAATTTCAAGGTTCCGCAGATCCATCAAGCTGATCTGACCGTCGAGACCCAGGTCACCGGCCACGATGTGTTCAGCGTTTCGTGGCTGGGATCGTGGGGCCGCCGTCTGCCCGACTTTGTGGATACCAACTTGCCGGCGCCCACCCCGGTCACGTTCACCATCAACGATCCGACGCAACAGGGCCCCCTTCGCAATGGCACCACCTTCCGGGCGAATGCGTTTTTTGCCACCGCCAACAAAAACCTGCGCCCCAACCCGAATTTCACGTCCATGACCGATATTTTTAGCGGTGTGACGTCGAACTACGAGGCGATGGTGGCCCAGTTCCGGCATCAGCTGTCGCACTCGGTGGAATTTACTGCGAACTATACCTGGTCGCATGCACTCGACTATGGGGAAAACAACACGACCGGGGCCTCAGCTACTTCGTTGCTTGACCCAAGCAATATCCGCCTGGAAAAGGGCAATTCCAACCAGAATGTCCCCAATCGCGTGGTCATGGCCGCGGTGCTCAGCACGCCCTGGAAGTTACACGGAGTGTGGGGTTATCTGGCCAACGATTTTGAGCTGGCGCCGGCGTATTCACTGCAAACAGGCTTGCCTTATTCGGTGGGCATCAGCGGCTCTGCCAGCACGCTGACGGTTACCCCAGGAGCAGCGGTCCAGAAGATTATTAATACGGGCTCGTTCAACGGGTCCGGGGGCGCCAATCGGGTTCCCATCACCGACCGAAACGTATTTCAGCAGCCAATGACCAATGTGGTCGACATGCGTCTCTCCAAACGGTTGCTGTTTCATGAGCGTTACGGGCTCGAATTTCTGGGAGAGGCGTTCAATCTAGCCAACCACCCAAACGTGAGCGCAGTGAACAGCTCGGCGTATTTCGTTAACGACATACTCCAGTCTGGTTCGACAACTCTGGGAGCGGGCAACACGTTGACTCCGTATTCCACTCCGTACAGACAAGTGACCGGTATCAATAACAGCAACTTTGCCCTGAACGTCCGGCAGTTGCAGTTAGGGATGCGGGTTCAGTTCTAGGTGGTAGGATCGGCACTCCCAAGGGAAATGCCGATCTTCTTGTATCGGGATCGCTTTCGGTACCCTCGACCACACCAGTCCGGTCCCGAGAGGCTGTGACTTAATCGGTCTTCTCCGTCTCCATCCAGTCCCGAAGGGACGGGCTGAAAATAGCCCAGGACGCAGTCCTGGGCAGCTTTCAAGGGACGGGATCAGTCCCGTAAGGGACGGCTGAAAAATACAGCGAAGTCGCGGTTCTAAGGGCTCGGCGAGATGTTCGCTAATTGTTTCAGCCGTCCCTGCGGGACTACTCCGGTTGCATTTGGTTCTCCCAGGACTATCGTCCTGGGCTTTCAGGCCGTCCCTGCGGGACTACTCCGGTTGCATTTGGTTCTCCCAGGACTATCGTCCTGGGCTATTTTCAGGCCGTCCCTTCGGGACTGGACGCAGGCGGAAAGACCGAATAAGTCACAGCCTCCGACCGAAGCGCAACGCGGTTAGTTCAGCTCAAGTCCAATTCCCATTCCTGGCCGATGAGATCATGGCCAAAGCTGTGATGGGGTTCTTCTTTTACCAGCTGGAAGCCGGCGCGTTCGTAGATACGTATCGCTCCGGTGAGCATGCTTTGTGTCCAAAGAACGATCTTTCGGTAGCCTGCTGAGCGAGCAAAACGGATGCATTCGCTTACCAGCGCTTCGCCCAGGCCCAGGCCTCGGGCGCTCGGCTCGACAAAGAGAAGGCGAAGCTTGGCGGTGTGCGGCTCACCCGGATGCTTCACCAGGAAGATGTGGCCTACGTTTTGGCCACCGCGTTCGGCTATCCAACACCGCTCACGGCTGGGATCGAAATTGGTGATGAAATCAGAAACAATCTTCGCCACCAGGGCTTCGAAGGTCGCGTCCCAACCATACTGCTCCGCATACCCAACGCCTTCCCGGTGCACTACCCAGCCCATATCGCCGGCCCGGTGCGGGCGCAGGACGTAAGGGAGAGGACGTTGTTCAACCTTCATGAGCATGCTCTCCACGGAACGCATGCATTGGGTGAGCTCCTGGCGAGCCCCAGGCGGCAGAGCTTCGAGGACGCCGCGGGCTTGCTCGTCCGCAAGCGCGTTCAGCTTTTTGAAAGCCGACCTGCCCTGCGCCGTAAGCATCAGCTCGGCATAGCGCCCGTCCTGCTCCGAAGTCTTCTTACGCACCAACCCGTCGCGCTCGAACTTTCCCAGGACGCGGCTCAAGTATCCAGCGTCCATCCCCAGTGCCTCGGCAATCTCACTGGCTTTGGGCGCATCGCGGGTTGCCAGTTCATAGAGGACGCGGGCCTCCGCCAAGCTGTAGTTGCTGTTCAGGAGCCCCTCGTTCAGAAATCCGATGTACCGGGTATACATGCGGTTGAACTGGCGGAAGCCGGCTATTTCGCCGGTTATGCTGGTGGGTGACGCTTTAAGAGTCGCCATGCTGGAAGCTTGCTCCATGGTGGTTGACTCTGTCAACTAGTAAGGTTGACAGAAATATCTATTCTCGAGGGTGATCATGAACTTGACCGAAAAGCCGCAGATCGTAACTTGGCCCGCATCCCACTACGTCTTTCTGGAGAGAGTGGGGCCGTTTGCGATCAACGCGCCGCAAGTCTGGCAGGAGTTTCCGCCATTCATTGGCAAAATTGCCGAGAACAACCGAGTTACCGGAGTGTTCAGCTTATACAAGATGGGCCCTCAGATTTACCGTGCCGGGGTGGGGCTGGCCGCCCCTCCTCAGCAGGTGCCGGAAGGCCTTGGTTACCTGGAATTCGACGGCGGAAAGTTCAGCCGCTTTGTGTTGACCGGCCCCTATTCGCACCTGGGCGCGGCAACGAATCGAGTCATGCAAATCATTGAAGAGACCGCGCTGCCGCTACGGGACGACTGGTTTATCGAGAACTATGTGAATGATCCAGCGACCACGCCGGAAGACGAGCTGATTACCGAAATTCTGGTTCCCACCAGGGAGGACTAGCGGAGAGCTCCCTGGGAGCTATGACGAAACTAGCGGACCTTGCCGGCTGAGTTCTCGAGCACTACGTTGGAGAGGACGGCTGTGTCCGGAGTAGCCGGCAGATGGGAGCAGAAGCCGACGCCCACGTAGAAGGGCTGGTCGAATGGCAAAGTGATGGGTGGTCCGAATTGGTGCATCGGTTCGCCCTCCAGACTCACGAAGATCGCAATGGCATCACCGTGCTTTTCAATGCCGATGCGCTTCGCCTTGACGCCGTTCAGCGTGCCTCCGAATCGATACTGCATGTCTTTGATGAAGACGCCTTTCTCTGGACGCCAGGCCAAGTGGATCATGCCCGCGCCGTGCTGCCCGAGCATGGCTTCCTTGGAATCGTCTTCAAGGTTTTGCCGGATGATCAAGACGACCTTACGATCGCCGTAGCCTTTTGGGTCAGGGAAGGTAACGTCGGCGGCGAGCGAAACATCGCCGGACATCTTCTTCCAAAGAAAGCGAAACTCATCGCGCGTGTACCAGATGTTGTAACCGGCCGACTGGATGGTGTACTGCGCGGTGGCGGCATCGTATTGAGCACTGCCCGGCACCACAGCGCTACCGATATCCGATTGGCCTTCGAACAATCCGATCGGTACATCGAAATTTCTGCTCGGCCGATGAAAATCTGCCGGTGGAGGTACCTGGACGTGGGTAGGGGAGCCAGGTTGCGCCCAGTCCGGCACAGCCGGCGCTTGAGCCCGAACCAAGAGGCACGGGCCGCATAATAACAGGATGAAGCTAGTCCAACGTTTCATGGCAAGCCTCTAAACAGCCCGCTCCTGCACCAGACTTGGCGCCTGCTGCAAGCGTGCCTTCACGATATCGAGAAACGCCTGCATCCCGGGCGAAATCCACTTATCTTTGTGCCAGACGATATGGGTCGCGATGCTCATCGGCCCATGCCAGTTCACCATCGCAAACTGCTTCTTTCTCAATTCGCAAGCGATGACGATTTCCGGCAAAAGACCAATCCCCATCCCGGCACTCACGCATTGTTTGATGGCCTCTACGCTGGAGAACTCAGTAACATGCTGCGGCCGCACACTGGCTGCTGCCAGTTGCATGTCCAGTTTTTTGCGGTACCCGCACCCGGCTTCCGTCAGCAATAGAGTTTCATTCAGCAGATCCTTGGGGTATATCTTTTTTGCATTCGCCAGCGGATGATCGGGCGTAGCGAAGAGGTAGACGGCCTCGGTACGCATTCTGATTGAGCTCAGATGCTCGCCGTTAATGGAATCGGACATGCTGATCGCAAGATCGACCCTGCCAATCTCCAGTTCCTCCGCCAGCGTGCGGTCGGACTCGGGACGAAAGATAAGCTCCACCCTGGGATACCGCTTGCGAAAAATTTTCAGTATCTCCGGCAGACGGTAGGTCAACACACTCTCCGGCGAATAAATATGCAAAGGACCGGCGGGCTCGGTTCCGAATTTCACCACCCGGCATCCCTCGTCCATCGCCGCCAGTGCCTTCTCTGCAAATGGACGGAAACGTACCCCGGCCTCGGTAAGCATCACCCGCTTCGCCAACCTGTCGAACAACGGAAAACCCAGTTCTGCTTCGAGCGACTTGATCTGCGAGGTAACGTTCGACTGCACGGTGTGTACTCGCTCCGCGGTGCGGGTGAAGTTTAATTCTTCCGCGAGAACACAGAATGTCTGCAGCTGCCGGACTTCCATCTGCAATCTCCTTTTGAGATCGTGATGATGATAACAATCAATTGGACGGATGTATAGGTTCGGCCGAAACTTTGGCTATGAACTCACTACGGTCTCAGCCTCGACAAGCCTTGGAAACGATTCTTTTGGTCTCTTGCGTATGGACGATGGCTTTGCATGCGCAGCAACCGGGAACGGCATTCGTGTTTTATGCGCAGCCGCAAGTGAGTGAAGATCTGTGGCCGGCACTGTTTCAAGTTCTGCACGATGATTTTGACGAGGAGCTACCCAACGGAGTCATCGCCGACAAGACTGCCACTTTCGTGCACGGCAGCGATAGTCTCCTGGGAGTTTCTTTCTCCGAAGTTATCTCCGTGAAGCTTCTGGGACGCTGCGATGTTCTGCCGCAAGTCGATCGCCCTGCATCGCATGGACCGCTTGGCTGGGTATGGCTGGTTTCGGGCGAAATCGAGCCCTTTGTTTCGATCGATTGTACCCGGCTTGCCCAAGTGCTCCGTCCAGCCGTTGCCGGACTGAATAAGGAAGAGCGGCGACTAGCGATGTTGCAAGCGATCGCCCATGTCCTGATCCACGAATGGAGCCACATCGCCTCGCAGAACCCCTCTCACACAAGACACGGCCTTACCAGGGCAGATCTCTCGGCCAGAGAGTTAATCGGAACGGCACAGCGTAGTCATTGGACTCATTAGTGTGAAAATCCCCTAACGGGGCAACTTCATGCCGAGCGCCGGAATCGCATCAGGGAACGCCAATTCGCGGCGAGTGGGTCTATGACTATCAATCGCAGACAATTTCTACGGAATGCAGCAGGAGCAGTTTCGACTGCGGCGGTCATGGGCGCGGCCGGATCCCAAAAGCTGGCCGGCCAGCAGCAGACTTTGCCCTCACCGGAAACCAGTGGGATCGATCACATCGTCGTCGTGATGATGGAAAACCGCAGTTTCGATCATCTTCTCGGGTGGCTTCCGGGCGGCAACGGAACACAAGCTGGTCTTGCCTATCTGGACAAAAATGGCGAGGCGCATGCCACTTATCGGCTCCCGACGTTCGTAGGCTGCTCGCATCCGGATCCTGACCACTCCTATGCGGGAGGACGAAGCGAAGTCAACAACGGAGCCATGGACGGCTGGCTGCGCACGACCACCAATGACGTTTTCAGCATCGGTTATTACCTGGAGGCCGACCTGCCTTTTTACGGTGCGCTGGCCCGCAACTTCACCACCCTCGACAACTACTTTGCTTCTATCCTCTCCTCTACTTTTCCTAACCGCGTGTTCCAGCACGCCGGGCAAACCGATCGTTTGTCGAATACGCTCGATCTGTCCACCCTGCCAACCATTTGGGATACACTCGCGGTCGCTGGAGTCAGCCACAAATACTATTACTCAAACGTGCCCTTCCTGGCTCTTTGGGGAGTCAAGTACCTCGGCATTTCCGCCCTCTTCGCCGACTTTCTTGCCGATGCCAAGTCGGGCAATCTTCCCTCGGTTTCGTTTCTCGATCCTCGCTACACCATTCTGGACGACGGGCTGGGGAACGACGATCACCCCCATGCGGATTTGCGATCCGGCGAAGCGTTCCTCGGGCAGGTGTACAGGGCGCTTACTTCCGGCCCGGCATGGAAGAACACGGTACTTATCGTGAACCGCGACGAGTGGGGTGGATTTTACGACACCGTACCCCCGCCGCGCGTGGTCGCTCCCAACGCTGTGGATACGGATCTGGTCGGAGGGAAGGCGCTCCTGGGCTGCAGGGTGCCGGTGGTCGTGGTTTCTCCCTTTACCCGGGGAAACACGGCAACTCCCCGCATTGATTCACAACTCTACGATCACACATCGGTGCTTAAGATGATCGAGTGGCGCTTTAACCTGCCGCCGCTCGGGAGTCGTGACGCGTCCGACGAGGTAGCGAATCTGGCGTTGGCGCTAAACTTCGCTACGCCCGACTATACGGTGCCAGCCTTGCCCAATATATCGACTCCGTTCCCGACTCCATGTGGGTTGTTCGAGTTAGGCAGCACAGTGGACAACGAAAGTTACGATTTCTACAACCTGCTTCTTTCCGACCTTTCGGCGGAATGGAAAAAAGTCGTTTAGGGGCGAGTGCCCGAAGCCACATCTTCGGAAGACGGTACTGGCTTTTACGCCATAATAACGGTTACGATACGAGTGCGGCTGAAGCCGCGGGGGCATGGTGCTCTCAGTGGCTAAGCAGACTACGGAAACACCCCACGGGAATCCCGAAGGGACGGTTGATAGTAGCCCAGGATGAAATCCTGGGAAATCGCTGAAAATACCTAAGCCCGCATAGTTATTGCGTTTCAGCCGTCCCTTCGGGACTCGATCATGTTTTTAAAAACCTACCCAGGATTTCATCCTGGGCTACTATCAGCCGTCCCTTCGGGAATTACGTGGCGTTTTTCTGCAACCTGTTTAGCCCAACTTCGCTTAAAGCTCAAACGCACCGGCCGGTGGGCATTGTTTATTTATTCCATTTCGAAAGCTACATACTGCAACACGGACTGCCGCTCAACTTCGAGCGCCACGGCATCTCCGGGTTTCAACCGGGCGAGTATTTGACGCAGCTGCTCCGCATTTTCGAGTGGAACTCCGTTGACGGCGCGAATCACGTCTCCGGTTGACAGATCCGCCGCTGTCGCCGGTTCTCCTCCAAGTACGCCAATCACCAACACGCCGCTATCGGAGCGGAGGTTGAGCATCGCTCCAACTTCACCATGCTTGAGGTCGGTCACAAAAATCCCCAGCTGCGCGATCAGATCCTTCGTCGGATTTATAAGGTCCGACAAATTATCGATCATGGGCGGTGCATTGACAGGGGTGACCTCAACCGTAAGCGGTTTGCCGTCGCGCAGGATTCCCATGCTCAATGGCGTCCCGCGCTTATGGATATAAAGGAAGGCAGTGTACTTGGGCAGTGAGTCCACAGGCAGGCCGTCGATCGAGGTCACAATATCCCTGGGACGCAAACCGGCTGCCGCGGCAGGACCGTTCGGATCCGCATCGGATAGGATCACTCCCCAGTCCTGAGGAAGCTTCAAACCGGCAGCCATCGCGCGAGTGATGGACTGAGCGTGCGCCCCAATGGTCACGTTGGGAACCATGCCGTGCTCCCGAAGCTCGTGATACACCGCGCGGACCAGCGGCTCCGGAATAGCAAAGCCCAGCCCTTCGCTGCCTCCGCCGGAGCTGACAATGAAGGTATTGATGCCCACCAGGTTCCCGTTGCGATCGATCAACGGGCCGCCGCTATTGCCCGGATTAATCGGCGCATCGGTCTGCACATACACCATGGGGCGGTCCATATCCGGCTGCCGCCCGACTGCGCTGATAATTCCACGGGTCACTGTGTGATCCAGGCCCTCCGGTGCACCGATCGCGACCACAGTTTGTCCTAAGCGAAAATGAAACTGTGCCGGCAACGGAATGAAGGGCAGTCCCTTCTCCTCAATTTTGATCAGCGCCAGGTCCGCATAACGGACGGATCCGATCAACTTCGCCTCATACACCCGCTGCGGATTATGCAACTGCGTATTGCCGCTTACCAGCTCCACCGTGGCCGGAGAAATGATGACCCGGATACGCAGCGCCCCGGCGATGACGTGATTATTGGTGATGATGTACCCGTCGGGGTCCACGATCACTCCCGAACCAAGCGACCGTTGGCGCACCAGCGATTGTTGTCCCTGATCCTTATTGTCTTCCGGCACGCCATAGCCGGTCACCTCGATCTTCACCACAGACTGCATGGCGCGCTCGGCTACCTGGTCGATTGCCTCGTCATATTCTTTAAGGATGCCTTGATTTTGAGAGTAAAGAGGCAAGGAAAATACTGTGTACCCGATCGCCAAGCATAAAATTCTTCTAAGGTTCATTTCAAGATTTTCCCATGTAAGTTCATGAACGCCGGAGTCACAGGCCAAAACTAGGCTTTTGCAGCTGTTGGGCGGCAACCGGAGCGGGCGACTCCCCATCTGCTCCCGTTTCCCATTTTAGAATCTTAAAGTCGAGAACAAATATGGCGTACATGACCGGCACCTGCAGTTTGGTCACCAAGGTCGCAACCAGCAGGCCGCCAATCTGGGCGTAGCAGAGCGGCTTCCATAACGGACCTCCGTGCAGAGCCAGCGGCAACAGTGCAAGCACGGTGGCGCCCACGGTAATCAGCACTGGACGCAGGCGCAGGATGCCGGCATCGATCAGCGACAGTTCAAAGTCGTCTCCTTCGGCATGGCGCTCCTCGATAAAGTCGAATAGCACGATGGAATGGCTGACGATCACGCCAATCAGGCTGGCGACCCCCAAGAACGCCATGAAGCCAAAGGGCTCACCCATGATCCACAGCGCGATGAAGGCGCCCACCATGCCGTAGGGTGCGGCAGCGAGAACCAGCAGCGGTTTGATCGCGTTCTTGAACTGAAACAGTAAAGCCAGATAGATGGCGGCGCTCGAGATGAGCATCACCGTAGCCAGGTTTTTGAAACCGTTCTTGGTCTTGTCGTACTCGCCGCCGAATTGCATCACGTACCCGGGTGGAAGCGAAGCTTGCAACGCCTGCAGCCGGGGCAAAGCCTGCTTCATGATTTCCGAGCTCAAGTGGCCGGGAGCAGGGAAGCTGCGGATGTTCATGGTGCGGAACTGTTCCAGGCGGACGATCCGCCCGTTGATCAGGTCGTGATCGATATTGGAAATCTGCACCAGCGGAATCTTGGTGTTGTCTTGCGACCCGTAAACATAAAGATTCTGGATATCGGAAAGCTGAGATCGCTCGTTCATCCGCAGCCGGGCCACAATCGGAATCTGCTTCTGGTTCTCCTGCATAGCGCCCACCGTGGTTCCGCTCAGGCCGGCGGTGGACGAGTTGGCCACATCCATATTTGTAATGCCCGCCAGGTTGGCGCGATCCGGATCGATGGTCAAGGAGATCAGCGCATTCTCCTCGCCCCATTCATTGCGGGTGCGTTGGGATAGGGGAATGGAGCGGAAAATATCGTCTACCTTGCCGGCGATCGAGCGCAAGCCGCGAATGTCGGCCGCTTCGTCCTTCGCGTTCACATCCGCCGTGCTCGAAATGCGTATCTCAATCGGATAGTCGATCGGATTGGTCAGCAACTGGCGCACATCCATCCGTGCGCCGGGGATCGAGGCGGTCAGCAAGGGCTGCAGCTCTTTCACGAATTGCGGAGTAATTTCCTTGTCTGTAACTTCGATCAGAACCTGGGCATAATTCAATTGCTGCAGCTGCGGGGAAGCCGAGAACCAGAAGCGTGGCCCGCCGCCGCCCACGAAGGTAGTGACGTATCGCAGCACGTCGCCGGGATGGTCTTTCTGCGGATGTTCGCGGGAAAATTGCTCCGCTTTTTCCCGCACTATCTGCTCGACCTTGAGCGCAGTCTGGTTGGTGGCTTCAAGGGTCGCATCGTTGGGTAGCCACACATCGATGTAAGACCAATACTGAACATCTTCCGGAAAGAACGCACTTGCCAGGCGGGAGAAGATGAATCCTCCCATTACGAGGAACAGCAGGGAAGCGAAGAAGAACTTCCAACGATGCTCGATCGAGTATTTCGCCGCCCGGGCGTAGAGCCCGAAAAAGCCGCTGTTGCGCCGCTGCTCCAGGGTTTTCTCCACCTTCTTCTCCGGCCGCAATAGGTAGTACCCCAACACAGGAAGAAACGACATCGAAACCAAGCGGGAGGCGACCAAGGCCACTGTCATCACAATCGGCAAGCTGAAAAGAAACTCGCCCGTGCTGCCGGTGACCAGCAGGAACGGCAGGTAGGCAACAATGTTGGTGACGGTTGCATACAGGATGGCGGTCGCCAGCTTCGTCGGGCCCAGCCACGCGGAAATGATTCTCGGCTGCCCTTCGGCGAGCGCGCGCTTGATCGAGTCCCCGGCGATCACCGGGTCATCCACCAGCAGTCCCAGGGCGATGATCAGTGTGGCCACGGAAACCTGTTGGATATCGATGCCCAACAGGTACAACACGCCAAACGTCATGGCCAGGGTAATGGGAATGGAAATGGCCATCAGCACCGCAGAGCGCCATTCCCAGAAGCCGAGCCACGATACCAGCACTACCAGAGCGATTGCTTCGTAGAGCGCATCCATGAACAGGCTGAGGTTCTCTTCCACCTGCAGGGGCTGGTCAGAGGTGCGGGCAATGATCAAATCGTCCGGCAAGTATTGCTTGACGGCCGCGAGCTTGGCGTCGACGCTGCGGCCGAAGGCATCGATCTGCGCGCCGTCCTTCATGATCACTGCCAGCGTCACCGCCCGGCTGCGTCGCCAGTGGCCTTGTTTGTCAGCCCAGGTCAGGTAATTTAGATACTTCGCCGGGCTCTGATATCCGCGCGAGATGTCCACCAGGTCGCGCAGATAGACCGGGCTCTTCGCGGCAGACGACGAAGTGCTGATGATTACATCCCCGATTTGCTGAGGGGTGGTGAATTTGCCCGAAGGGTCGATCTGAATGCTCTGCGGACCGACCTCCAACTGACCACCGGGAAGCGTGATATTGCGCGCCCCCAGGATGTCGCTGAGATTCGAGGGAGTGACTCCGTACGAAGCCAGCCGCTCCTGGGAGTAGTCCAGATAGATCTGCTCCGGCAACACGCCCTTGCGGTCAATCTTGGCCACTTCCGGTGCGCCCAGGACGGTTCTTCCGATTAAGTCCGTGAAGTCGTCTAATTCACGATACGAGTACTTATCGCCGGCCACGGCGGCGAGACGCGATTCTGTGTCCTCGGGGTTGCGAATGAACGCTGCCGGCCAGCTGTCCGGATGAATCTCAGAGCTGTGCACCCTCTCCATCACCAGGCGATCGCCCAAGGCGCGCAACTCGTCGTCGCGCAAAGGAGAGCTGACATCGGCGCCAATGAATCCGCCGCCCTCGAAATAGCGCACATCCGAGACGTATTTATTTTGCTTGCCGGTCTGCAGGATCGAAGTAAACGCGTCGCGCACCAGGGACGGAGACACAGAAAGTGGGAACGCGTACACAATACTCACTCGCGGCTGCGGAGACTTTGGGCCTGCTGCCGCCCGCGTCGCTTCGATAGCTTGGCGGATCGCCCTGGCCCGCAAAGCTATATCAACCTCGCTCGCTTTGGGGCTGGCTACGGTCAGCATGAGCGCGGCCGTGTCTCCGAAGTCACTGTTAAATTGAATAGGCCCCGCACCCTGGGGCAGCCTGCCATTGATTGCATTCAGCTTGAGGTTGATGTCGGAGAACTGCTTCTTGGGGTCGCTTACCTTGTCGTCCAATTGGACGTACACCAGGGAGAGCCCCGGGAAGCTAATGGAGCGAATACCAAAGTCCGAGGCAGACGGCGATTTCACGAATGCGTTTTGCGCCATCACCTGTTCCACTTGCCGGGTGACTAACTGCTCTACTTCCTGCGCCGTCGCGCCTGGCCACGCAATCGAAGCAACCGCCACCCGCACCGGGATGCTAGGGTCTTTCCGTTTGGGCATGTGCTGAAAGCCGTACCAACCCCAGATACATACCGCGATCAGCAGGATCAGCGAGACCTGCCGGTGCTCGGTAAAGTATCGAGCCGTGTTGTGCGAGTGCGCGATGTATTCGCTTTCGGATTTATGTGTCACGGAATGATGCGGACCTTGTCGCCGTTTTTGATCAGGTTAACTCCGCTGGTGATGACCGATTCGCCCGGGTTCAATCCGCCTTTGGCGGCAATCATGTTTCCGTAGATATCGCCGGGTACGATGGTGCGGAGGCGCGCGGTCCCGGTGTCGCCGTCGCCTTCGGCAATCATGACCGCAAAGCTGTTGGCGCGCTCAGGATCACGAATCACCGCCGACAAGGGAACTGCCAGCGCCGCTTGCCGTAACTGAGAACCCTCCAGCGCCAGGGATGCAATCATGCCCGACTTCAACCGGTCGTGTGGGTTGGGAATCGACACTTCGACTGAGAAGACGCGGCTCTTTGGATCCGCCGCCGGTGAGATGGCGCTTACTCTGCCGGCAAATGGCTGGGGGTACGAATCCGTCGTAATGGAGAGATGCTGACCGAGCTTTATCCTGCCGATGGAGATGTCGGGGACGCCGAAGACTGCTTTTACCGACTGCGTATCGGCCAGGGTGAAGCCGTTGGTGGCCGGGCCAACCAGGGTACCCACATCCACGTTCCGGCTTACGATCCAACCGTTAAAGGGAGCCTGGAGCGAAGTGTATCCAAGCGCCACATTCGCTTCGCTGACCTGGGCCTCGGCTCCGGAAACCGATGCCTTGGTGCTGGCCAGCTGCGCCTGGGCGGAATCGTAGTCCGGTTTGGTGGCGCTCTGCGCGGCGTAGAGCGCTGAGACGCGGTCGAAGCTGAGCTTGGCCTTCTCATACTCCGCCTGGCTGCGTCCCAGTTGAGCTTTTGCCTGTTGCACCTTGTCGAGGTAGTCCTGCTGCCGCACTACGGCCAGCACGGTGCCTTTTTCGACCCAGTCGCCTTGGTCGATATTGCGCATGCCTCCGCTCGGGCTTTTCACTTGGCGGATGCGGTCGATGTAGCCACTAGACTGGAAAGACAATGTAACTTGCGCGTAGGGGACAATGCTGGCTGAGTACTTCACGCCATTGCCCACAGCGATTGGTTGCACCAGCGCCGTGTGTACGGGCAGCGGCAAGGTTTCGGCGGCTTCTTTTTGCTGGCACGCGGTCAAGCTAGCCACCAGTAATACGGCGAGCAACGAGATAACGGTGGGATTCATAGCTTCACTCCTCCCCCAGGGCTTTCTCAAAGGCCGCCTTGGCATTCCAGAAAGCGAGCAGGCTTTGTTCATAGTCATGGTCGGCATTGGCGACCGCGGTTTCCTGTTGCAGCAGGTCGCGCATCAGCACCGCGGAGTGTTTGAACTGATTGTTGGTCTCTCGCAGCTTTTCGTTGGCTGCGTCCCGGGCCGCTTCCGTCACGGCGAGTAGCGCGCGACTTTCATCCAGCTTGCGGAAGGTGTTGTCAACGTCGAGCGTTACCTGGGCCTGCGTTTCTGTGAGTTTGTACTGGCTCTGCTGCAGCGATACATCTTTCTGCTTTACTTCGTCGCGGCGTCCTCCCCAATCGAATGGGTCCCACTTCAGCTCCAGGCCGGCGGACAGAATATTCTGCGGCAGGAACGCAGTGTTGATCGGGTCGATATAGTGGAGGGCTGCGCCTACATCAGGAATGTATTTTGCCCGAGACAGTTTCCGGTCGTAGTCGGCGCGGTGCGTATCGATCTCCGCCTCCTTTACCTCGGGCCGCTGTTCGAGGGCGGTTCGCCGTGCAGTCTTCAAGTCCATTTCTGCGGGTGTGATGGGGGGCACCGGCTCAGTGCGGAAGGGCACATCGAGGTCGCGGCCCAGCAGCTCGTTTACCTGCTCTTTTTGCGTTTCCAGCGTATCCCGCAATTGCACGATCTGGTAGCGCGCCTGGGCCAGCTTTGCCTTGGCTTCGAGGCTATCGGACTTGAGAACGGCTTCCTGGGCCAGGTATTGGGTTGCCTCCCGGTCTGTCTCTTCATACTGCTTGACCAATGCCTGCGCCGCGTCTAAGGCACTCTCTGTCTGGAGCGTGGCGTAGTAGGCCTGCTTTACGCTGGCTACGATCGCTTGCCGCTGGCCTTTATACTGCTCACCGGCAAGATCGCTCGACAGCTCCTGTTCCCGAATCGCGAGATGGACCTGGTAAAGCTGGGTGAGCGGTTGCGCTGCCTGTACAAAGGCGTAGCCGGTAATGCCGTTCGATAACTTCTGCTTCTCCGGTACTTTGTTATCGAACAGGTCTGCGGGAAAGGTAAACATCGGGTTGGTGATATCTCCCGAAGCAAAGAGATAGGTGGTGATGGCCGGGAAGCGCTTGGTCTTGGTTTGGGCTACCTCCCACTTCGACTTATCTATCTCGAGTTTCGCAATCTTTACCGGCCGGTTATTTTCGACCGCGATCTGAATCGCCTGGGCCAGCGTGAGGACCGGAGTGTCGGCCGGGGTTTCCTGTCCCAGTAACATTGTCCCGGTTATCAGCGCAGTTGCGGCAAACGCCCGCACGAATGACTTTCTATGGCTAGCTTGAATCATCATCAGACGGCAATCACACGGAGTCACCGAACTCTTTTCGACTACATACAGTGCAGGCTGCGGAAGTAACGTAGGCTTCGTATCAGCGCACGACTAGCCAGGTTGCGGCAAGCCGTGCATGCGAAGGGTATAGGCTCCAGAGTCTGCGCGAGAACTGGACCAAAAGGACCAAACTGACCTGGACGGGTGCCCCATGTTCGCGCCAGCTAACGTGGGCCGAAAAAGATGGGCGAAGCCCCATCAAATGCTTTTAGTCCTTGAGTGAAAGCATTCGGAGAATTCATAATCGGCCCACGTTAGCTAGCGCGAACATGGGGCGCCCATCTAGGTCAGTTTGGTCCTTTAGTCCAGTTCTCACACACGCTCTTGAGCCCCTGAGGGCATCGATAAGGGAAGAGTTGTTCGGCAAACGCGGTTGGCCGGGTTCCCACCAGGCACTAGAACCTTAAGCTGCTTTACCCACGGTTTCTCCTTAACCCTCCGCCGCCTCCTTGTGGTCCCAGGCTGTTCAGGTCGTTCAAGACGGCTTGCCGGTCCTGAGGGCGAAAATCACCCGCGTTCATGGTCTGCTCAATCTCCGATTTCGCCTTCCTCAGCGCCATCAGTTGCTGCAGCTTGCCCTCTCCGCTGGTCTTGATGTTTTGCAGTCCGTTCAAACTGTCCTGCAAGCTCTTTACCTGGGCCTGGGTCGGCCTGCCGTGAATCACGGCGGCGAAGACGTCCTTACCAAGTTTCTTGCCGGGATCCGGGGGTGGCTCGGTCGCGGCGGCCGCTTCCTGCTTCGCCGCCATCATTGCCTCCAGATCCAGCTCCAGCTTGCCGCGGTCGGGTGGTTTGACCGAGGCCATGACGGCCTTCATCTTCGAGACCGCGCCCCAAGGGGTCAACAGATCGACCGGCGCGCCTGGTCTCTGCTCCGCTTTATATGTCTTGAGGATCTCTGCGTTCGCCTGCAGGTCCTTGAGTTGGGCAATCGTTATGCTGCCGTTCAGCACGGCGGCCTTCATATCCTCGCGGAACTTCGCTTGTTCTGGGCTAGTGGCTTGGCCTTGGGCGACGGCAAACGTCTGCGCAGCCATAACCACTGAGAGTGAGAGAGTAAAGAGAATCCTGGTCATTTTCGGTTTCCAGTTTGGTGTGAAGTAGCTAATCGGCAATTTCGCCTTTGTCGTTGGTCTTGATCCAGCCCTGCGCGGCCATGGACTTGAAGACTTCCTTCGCCGTAGCCTCCGCGGTCTTCGAGGCATACGCATTCAGGGTCTTCTTACGGTCGGTTACGGTGGATTTGACAACCGCTCCAGCCGGATTCATTCCCGCGGCCACCGGAACCACTGAGCCCATACCTTTCGCGGCCGAGGTATCGGTTTGGAACTGCGACAAAAGGACCGTGTCGGCAGACGTCTTAAGGTGCACATCCACCTTGGTCTGCACTTCGGCGCTCCCGGTGCCAAAGCCAACGGTGTCGCGCTCCGCCTTACTGCCTTCGTGCAGGGAAGTAAACGTTCCGTGAATGACCATGGCGTTGTTCGAGGGCAGGGCGCCGGTGGCGACGTGCTCTACCGGAATGCCCGTTTTTGCCAGGGCCTTGACCAGCTCCTGGTAGTACTTCTTCCCGGCACTCGCAGCGACGGCATCTGGCTTCTTATTGCCAGTGATAAGGTTCCGTGGACGCATGGCTTGGATTTTGTCCACCTGGACATCATCCGAATTGACCGCGAAATCATAGACTAGAATCTTCTCTGGCTTGAGCAGTGGGCTGGCGCCGGTGTAAACAGCGATCGGGGTAATGGTGACCTTTACCCGCAGGGGGCCCTGGGCAAAGCTTGCGGAAACCAACAGCGCCGCGCCAACGGCTAGGCTTCCTAATCTACTTTGGCGTCTACTCATGCCAATCGCTCCTTCGACCGGCAAGCCGATCGAGCTGGATCATCTTTGCGCCCCGGCGTTCGGTCAATAGAGCCGTTCTAAAAGTCGTATAAAGTTTGTCTAAACCCGTAAGGCACGCTTTGTCTGCAAGATAGAGCTTGCAGCCGGACTTTGCAGGGGTTACACTGACGCTCGTCCCCCTGGAAAATGCTCTCGCCCGCGCGTGCAGGAAAGCTAGTTCGTGGCCGAACCAATCTGCTTTGAAGAATTTGCTTTAGATCTTGAGCGCTACGAACTGCGCCGAGCTGGCCATGCGCTCAAGCTCGAGCGCTTACCGATGGAACTGCTCATCCTGCTGCTCGAAAGCGAGGGCAAGCTTGTTCGCCGGGATGCCATCAACCGCCGCCTTTGGGGGGAAAAGGCTTTCCAGGATACGGAGCACAGCGTCAACACGGCGGTCAACAAGCTGCGCTATATTCTCCGGGATGACCCTCGTGATCCGCGCTTTATTCAAACGGTAGTTGGTCAGGGTTACCGCTTCATCGCCAAGGTTGCGGCAGACCCGGTCTCACCCGCCCCGGTCTCACCCGCGCCTGTCGCCGCTGCTGCTGAAGTAGTCGCCGCCCCACCGGCAGAGTCTTTGCCCACGCCTGATGTCAATCCAGCTCCCCGCGCGGTTTCGCGAACCCTGATTTCCCTCTCATTGCTGGCCGCGTTGCTGGCGGTGGCAGCCATTGCCTACCTTGTCCATGTCTGGGCCCGGGCCGAGCAGCCGGCGAGTGTTCCCCAGGCCTTTCAGTCCGTGGCGGTCCTACCGTTTGTCAATCTGGCCCAGAATTCCGATCAGGACTACATCGTGGACGGCATGACGGACCAGTTGATCACCAACCTTGCTGGTAGCACCTCGCTGCGCGTCATCTCCCGCAGCAGCATGATGCACTATAAGGGAAGCCAGCTTCCGATTGACCAGATCGCGCGGGAACTGCATGCGGACGCAGTGCTCGAGGGCTCGTTTCTACACATCGGAAATCAGGTGCGCATCACCGCCAACCTGATTGACACCAGCAGAGATCGCCACCTCTGGGCCCAGGTCTACGAGCAGAGTGGGGACGACCTGCTGAGCATGCAAGAACCGATGACCAATGATATTGCGCGCGAAGTGGCCCTGGCTCTTGGCGCTCCCGTGTCCCCGTCCAAGCTGCGTCCAGTCAACGTGAAGGCGCGCGACCTATATCTCCGCGGCCGGTTCCTGTGGAACAAGCGTACCCTCGCCGACATGAATCGGTCGATTGTGTACTACCAGCAGGCGGTCGAGGCCGATCCGGAATACGCGGAAGCGTACGCGGGCCTGGGGGACGCGTATGTGCTGCTCAGCGTCTATGGGGCTCGCGGCCCATCCAACCCGCTCGAGAAAGCACAAGCGGCCGCAGAGCGCGCCTTACAGCTTGGAGGAGGGTTAGCCGAGGCTCATACCATCCTGGGCGCGGTGAAAACGGACCGGGATTGGGACTGGGCGGGAGCGGAGCTTGAGTATCGGCGTGCGTTGGAATTGAATCCCTCTTATCCCACTGCCCGCCACTGGTACAGCCTGCATCTCTCGCGTATGGGAAGAACTCAGGAAGCCGAGGCGCAGATTCAGTTGGCCCGTGCACTCGACCCGCTGTCGACGATCATCAAGACCGACGCCGCGCAGACCGCCTATTGGGCGCGTAAGCCGGATGAGGCCCGGGGGCGGGCAGAGGAAGTTTTGGCAAGCGACCCCGATTTCGCCGAAGCGCACCTGGCCATGGGCAAGATCCGTGAGCAACTGGGGCAGTATGATAAGGCGCTGAGCGAATTCAAGATCGCTCTCGGGCTTTTTCACGGCAGCCCCACTGTGATGGCCCTGCAGGCCCACGCTCTTGCCCTTGCGGGGGCGTCCGCGCAGGCAACCGAAATCGCCCGGGACCTGGAAGACACGTCGACCCACACTTATGTTTCCGGAGTAGATATTGCCGAAATCTACTGCGCACTTCGGCAGCCCGAGGCCGGGATGCGCTGGCTGAACCGAGCCTACCTCAACCGTGACAGGGAAATGGACATGGTCGGCATTGACCCGCTCTTCGATGGCTGCCGCAGCGATGCGCGCTTTCAGGACCTGATTAAAAAATTAGGCCTGCATGGTGCCGGATAAATCAATTTCCACTGCCTTTCGGAAGCAACGCCGTCTGCCCCAAATGAAATGCGATGTGGCTGGTTCGGCTTAGCAAAATCGCAAACCGGTTGCGTGTTGGGTCCTTGGCAAAATCTTCTGCCGAAACAGAAGCGTGTTTCTGCAGCCACTCCGCAGCGGTAAACCCTTCAAACCCCGTCAGCAGCTGGTTGTTCACCGCATCCCAGGATTTTTTGATCTCTACCGCCGGCGGCAGTTCCGGTACCGTTCTATCTGGACTGGTAAGAAAGATCGCGTCGAGTTCCGGATACAAACTCGGGCCGATTTCCAGCAGGGGTAGCATACGATCGTGAACCGCTGTCAGGTGTCCCCATAAATAGATCAGCCGGTTCTTCCCTGGTGCTACCTCTTTCTGGAGTTGCTCTTCGCTAAGAGGAGAAAACAGCCGGCTGGCCCTCTCCACATTTATTTTCCAGGAAGTCACTGCAGATGCGACTAGCGCTTGTTCAGACATCAGGATAGTTCTCCTTTGTTTTCTGCGAAAGCAGTGAACTGTGTGAGAGCTGGTGAAAAACCCGTACCTTCAAAAAAGCGAGGCTCAATGGACCGTAATTCTACTTTTTCCTGCGCAGCCTAACCCATTGCTCGATATGACAACAGAATACCTGCTACGGAGCAAATTGGAGATGCGCTCTGCCGCCTCAAGCATCGGTGGAGCAAGAGCGTCATAATATTCTCTGGTGCATCTCACCATCGAGGATCCTTCATGAGTTCAATTCTGAGTGCCGGCACTGTAGCTCCGAATTTCACCCTTCCCGTGAGTCCCGACAAAAAACTCTCGCTCAGCGAACTTCGCGGAAAGCCGGTGATTCTGGCCTTCTATCCCGCCGATTGGAGCCCCGTGTGCGGCGATCAGATGGCTTTGTACAACGAGATTCTGCCTGAGTTCGAAAAGTACGGTGCGCAGTTGCTTGGGATTTCGGTCGATGGGGCCTGGTGCCATGCCGCTTACGCCAAGGATCACAACCTCCATTTTCCATTGGCTGCTGATTTCGAGCCCAAAGGAGAGGTTTCCAAAGCCTATGGCGCCTACCTGCACGCAGCTGGTTTCAGCGAGCGGGCGCTGTTCGTGATCGACAAGGATGGAGTCATTACCTGGAGCTACTTGTCGCCCGTCTCCGTGAACCCTGGCGCGGATGGAATCTTAAGCGCCTTGGAGTCCTTATGACGAAACTCGCCGTGCCAGCAAGCCCCCTTGACCATCGCCAGGGAGATCCGGAAGCACCGTGCACACTCGTGGAATACGGGGATTATCAATGTCCCTCCTGTGGGCTGGCGTATCCGCTGGTCAAACGAGTGCAGAAGCATTTCGGCAAACGCCTGTTGTTTATCTTCCGCAACTTTCCCTTGACCCAGTTGCATGCTCACGCTGAGGCGGCCGCGGAGACAGCGGAATTTGCCGCTGCGCACAACAAATTCTGGGAGATGCACGACCTGCTCTTTGAGAATCAATCGCGATTGGGCGACGAACTCTATCATGAGTTGGCGCAGCAACTCCATCTTCCGGCCGCGAAGTTGCGCCAGGCTCTCGAGACGAAGGAGTTTCTCCCGCGCGTCAAAGCGGACTTCAGCGGGGGAGTGCGCAGCGGCGTCAACGGCACGCCCACATTTTTCATCAATGGCCAACGGCACGACGGCTCGTATGACTTCAATTCTCTTGTCGATGCGATCGACCTCACATTGGAATGAGCAGGCAGCCCTCTATGACAGACCAAATCGCTGAAACGTTTCTTTCCTCCGCGGTCAAGCGCATGCAGCATTCTGAGAATGAAATCAACCGCTGTCTCGCTAAACTTTCGGATGAGCAGATATGGAGCCGCGGCGGGGACCATGAAAACTCCATTGCCAACCTTCTGCTTCACCTGGAAGGCAATCTGCGCCAATGGTTCCTGCACGGCATTGATGGCCAGCCGGACGTGCGTCAGCGAGACGAGGAGTTTACCCTCTCGGCCGCGGAGCGATGCGAAGAGATTCGAAGCCGCTTCGCCGCCACACTCGCAGAATGCCGGCAGGTGATTGGATCGCTTCCTCCGGCGCGTCTGCTCGAAACGCTCAATCCGCAGCCCACCGCCGGCGCGGGGCCGGTCCCCATGCTCGAGGCCATCTTTCGCATAGTCGGGCACCTGCAGTTGCACCAGGGGCAAATCATCCTGTTGACCAAGCAACTCACCGGCGGGGATCTGGATCTGTCACTGCCGCGGAAACGTTAGGCTTACCGGCGCACTGCTGGCTCGCGATTTTCACGAGAAGTTGGGGCGTACTTCAGGACTCCAATGCCAGAACCAAACTTCGCTTGCAATCCCGGAGCGCGTTGTGGTGATTTTTTGGAGCACCGGGAGGGAATTGAACCCTCGAATACTGGTTTTGCAGACCAGCGCGTTAGCCACTTCGCCACCGGTGCTCATGTCAACAATACGGGGATTGCGATTTCCACGTTAGGGAAGTCTGTCCGCGGGCGGGTGAGCTATACGTCAGTCGGCGAAGTCTAGGCTTCGATCTGCAAGCGCACCCGTAGGGCGAGGCGGCGACAACAGCCGCAACAGAGGAACGCCGGGTGGTGATGGGTCTTCGCCATGGGCCGATAGAAGCAACAAAGTCTGCTTCGACTGACCTAAGCATAAAACTGGCGGCGAGGGGTGTCAAACCCGGCTGCAGGCTTTAGCAAATTGCAAAAGCGAAAAGGAAACTGACAACCAATATGGGCAATCTGCTTTGAAGATTTTTTATTTGATGGCAGCACTGATACTGCTGCAAAAGAACCCTTTTTCCTTGAATGATTCACATGCTTTCAACAGGGCTAATCATGCGTATCGGCAACACTGGCAACACGACGCCGTCTTGCGGTGGAACTGCTGTCAAAAAGCACCCATCATTTCGCTTGATGTTCTCCGTTTACACATGGCTTTCATCTTCGTACTCTGTGCAAGCGACACCCTCAAGGGACGCAACTGTCGGCCATCAAATCTGACAATCGAATGCAGACCGGACGCGCTTGGAAGCGCGCCGTTGCTGGACGACGACCTGCCGTCACCATGTAATTGGTGACTGCCAGGCAGGCCCGTGTTTCCGCTGGCTCAGCCATGAGGCTGCGCTTATCCGTTCTTTCCCGCGAGTTGGCGGGTGCACGCTGACGTGTGCCCGCGTTTTGAAAGGAGAAATTCAGGAAGATATGAGGCCAAAGAAAACCATTTTGTGCGTAGACGATAACGAGCAGGCTCTTTCCGTTCGCAAATTCATGCTTGAAACCAGGGGATACCGCGTGCTGACCGCGTCGAGTAGTGCGCAGGCTTTGGAAATTTTCCGCGAAGGAGGCATCGATCTGGTTTTGAGCGATCTGATCATGCCATTGATGGACGGTAACGAACTGGTTCGCCGCATGAAGGAGTTGTCGCCGGAGGTGCCGGCCATCCTGATCAGCGGCAGTGTGAAGGCTTTTGACCGCGCAAATCGGGCCGATGCTTTTTTGCCGAAGGGCGCCTGTTCCCCGGTGGAGATGCTGGAGCGTATTCGAGTGATGGTGGCACGCAAGCGTGGGCCGAAAAAGACCCACGGTTTACGTCCTTTGCTGAGCGAGCCGGTTGAGGAGCAGGATTCGCAGGCACAGCACGATCCGATCGTAGTGAGCGCTTGAAGTTACAATCAGGAACGTGCAGCCCATTATTCAGGCAAAGAACGTAAGCAAGATCTATCGCGCGGGCAAGGTAGAGGTGCCGGCTCTCACCAACGTCTCGTTTGATGTGCCACCGGGAGAATTTGTCAGCATTGTGGGGCCGTCGGGCAGTGGCAAATCGACCCTCTTTTATATTCTCGGTGGGCTCACCCGCGCGACTTCCGGCACGGTCCTGATTGACGGTGCCGATTTTGCCAAGCTGAGCGACTCTAAGCGCACTGTCCTGCGCAAGACCAAGATTGGTTTTGTGTTCCAGAAGTTCAATCTGTTGCCGACATTAAGTGGTCGGGGGAATATTGAAATTGCGCGGGAAATCGCCGGCAGCCACAATGCGCAGGATGATGAGTTTTTGCGCCAGTTGACCGATATGCTGGGCATCAGCGGCCGGCTGGATCATCGTCCGTCAGAGCTTTCGGGCGGGGAGCAGCAGCGCGTTGCCATTGCGCGTGCGCTGATTACGCGCCCCGCGATCATCCTTGCCGACGAACCGACCGGCAATTTGGACACTGCCAATTCCGATGCGGTGCTGGCAATGCTGAGGCGTTCCAATCAGGAATTCAAGCAGACGGTGTTGATGATCACCCATAACCCTGAGGCGGCAGCGGTTGGGGACCGCATCCTGCACATGCGCGACGGCCGATTGCTGGACTAGCGTGCGATCAGTTGAGAGCGGATTAAACATTGCCTGCTCTGGTTCTACTTCTCCATGACCATCTGGGTGCTATTTGCCGGCCTGCCAGGGACAGGCAAGAGCACGCTGGCCAGGGCCCTGGCGGGGCGCCTGGATGCCGCTATCCTCGATAAGGACCGGGTACGCGGCGCGCTCTTCCCGGATGCACTGACGGATTACAGCGCCCAGCAGGATCAACTGTGCATGCGTGCGATGCTGGACGCGGCGGTCTACCTGACGGAGCATCGCCGGGTCGACTACATTTTCTTCGACGGCCGTACCTTTTCGGCCCATGCCCAAATCGAGGAGGTGTTGTTGGCGGCCGGACGAGCGGACGCCCGCTGGCGCATCCTGCACCTGGCATGTGCGGATGCCGTTGCCGAGGAGCGGCTGGCCAGGCACGACCCTGGACACCCGGCGCAGAATCGCGATCCGGCCCTTTATCGCACGATCAAGGAGCGTTTTGAGCCTATTCTTTACCCGAAGCTTGACGTCGATACGACCTGGGGTAGTGAAAGGGAACTGGGTGCAGTTGAGGCCTATCTCAAGGCCCATGGGTAGCCGGCTGCGTTGACCCGGCCCGCAACTGACCGATATACTGCTTCAGGACGTATGCGGGAGTAGCTCAGTGGTAGAGCATCGCCTTGCCAAGGCGAGGGTCGCGGGTTCAAGTCCCGTCTCCCGCTCCAAATAGCTGTTCTGGTGGTACCGGAATGGATTCTGCCGAGCCCCGGCATTACAATATGCAAGATGGCGCGGTACCCAAGCGGTAAGGGAGAGGTCTGCAAAACCTTTATGCGTCGGTTCGATTCCGACCCGCGCCTCCAATCCTCCAAAAAATCACGATTCAAACGATGGTCAACTCGGCCAACCAGTGAACTCCAGTACGCCAGGCCAATCGTTGTTCTTCGGTAAACCCCGGCATCAACTCTGCGTCTACGTTCCCAGCCTTTGCTCGCTCCTGAGCTTCTTCTTGCATCTTCCGGAAGACTGCCGCACCGTAGATTTGCCCATCCTTGCCACAGGTGTATGGCATCATTCCTGGCAGATTGCTGCTCGAGAGTGGCTCTCCCGGATCGAACCCAAGCTCCCGAAAAAAATCGCGTCCGTCTGTGGCGCCAGGTACTCCGAAAAACCAGGGCTCTCCCCAAGCAGTTGCCATCGCCGCCACCCCTTGTGGGAATTTTGCCCCGATTTCTATCCCTATCCGGTTGGCGTAATCCAGCACTAGCGAGCTGCCGGACACAGACTCAGTGGCGATCGTCCCCAACGTCCGCCGTACGCTTTCTTCCGGCAGATACATGCTGACCCCTTCCCAAATGTAGAAGGTCTTCGCGTCAGCCCTATAGCCCGCCGTGCGCAGCACTTCCCTGAGGGAATCACCTGCAAAATCACAGGCTGCATAAGTGAGATTGAAAGGCACATCCACCATGGCATCGTGCACGCGCTGCTTCTTGTAACCCTGAGTTCGCTGAGTATCGACTTCGATGACCCTGCAGCCTTGAAGCAGTTCCCGAAGCCGGTATGCGCGAGTATCAAACCCCGCGCCCAGGATCACAACCTGCTTCGCACCGTTCTCAACGGCTCGCCGCAACTTCTCATCAATGAACCGCGTGCGCCCGAGGATAAACCAGACAAAAAACGCAATCCCTGGGTCCTGACTCGCATCCGCGTATTCCCATTCCCGCATCTTGCTCAGCGGGTGCTCGGAAATCAGGGCTAACTCCGCAGGCCCAATGAATTTGTCGGCTAACAGATCCGGATTCCGCAAGCTTTCGTCCGGGTCACGAGATCCAAACGCCCTCGCGGCAGCAACCAGAATGGAGGTGCGCGAGGGCATGGCAGAGGTGAGTTGATGTTCCGCGGAAGAAATATTCATTCCTGCAAACTAGCACAGCAGAAGCAAGCAGGGGGGCGGGAAGAACTAGATGACCATCCCTCCCGACACCTCTATGCGTTGGGCGTTGATCCACCGGTTCTCATCGGAAAGCAGCGCGGCGATCATGGGGCCAATGTCGTCCGGCTGGCCAACGCGGCCGAGCGCTGTCATGTCGGCGACGCGCTTGTTAATCTCCGGATTGTCCCGCACCATGCCGCCGCTGAAATCGGTCGCAATCGCACCGGGAGCTACGGTGTTGACGGTAATGCCCCGAGGACCTAACTCCTTCGCGAGGTAGCGGGTCAACACCTCCACTGCGCCCTTCATCGATGCATAGGAGCTGCTCCCCGGATTGGCAAAGCGGGTTAACCCTGAGGAGATATTCACGATACGGCCGCCGTCATTGATAAGTGGAAGCAGCTTCTGCGTGAGGAAGAACACTCCCTTGAAGTGCACGTTGTAAAGGCTGTCCAACTCCTCCTCGGTCGTCTTGTCGAAGGGCGCGTGGTGTGAGGTGCCGGCGTTGTTGACCAGGAAATCGAAGCGTTCCGCCTCCAGTTCCCCAAGTGCGATGCGTACTTCCTTCACGAACGGGTCGAAGCTGCTGGTATTTCCCGCGTTCAAGGGTAAGGCAACGGCCTTACTTCCAATCGCGTTGGCGGCTGCCACCACCTTCTCCGCCTCTGCACGATTAGAGTTGTAAGTAAAGATCGACCGCACCCCGCGCTGAGCAAGTTGGAGCACGGTGTTGCGGCCGAGGCCACGGCTCCCGCCGGTGATAATCGCGATTTTTCCATTTGAAGATGAGTTCGACATGGTCCCTCCCGGGTAGATTGCTAAGTTCAGAATACGTTCCGTCTCCCGGGGTGTCTCCTCGCGGCGACATAGCCTCACTTAGGACGCCGCGGCTTAGTGAACTGTAACAGTTGATTCAGTAGTATCGCGGTGGAAGGGTACGGGCTTCAGCCAGTACGTAAATGCTTGAAAACGTCTCCGGCTTTAGCCGCTGAGGCCCGCTTCCTCAGCGGCTAAAGCCGAGTCCTTCTCGATGCTTAAACGTACGGCCTAAAGGCCTTACCCTTCAACTGGAGAGACTAGTAAATCGGCTGTTACAGTCCAATAGTTTCGACGAAAACTCCTCAGTGTACTGAACTCATCAGCCGTTCCGCCGATGACGACAAGGTAGGACTGAACCGTCCAGGTTCGCCCAATGTGTCCGGATCTGGCACGCTCTGACCATGCCCGTGAATCTCGTACCGTCCGCTGATCTCGAAGATCCTCCCTCCCAGAATTGGCTGGTGGATGGCGGAGAAATGGGTAAGGTGATCCGCTCCATGGACTGGGGGAAAACCCCACTGGGACCGATCGAACTGTGGCCAGAAAGCCTGCGCACCACCGTCAGCCTCTGTCTCGCCTCGAACTTCCCCATCTCCCTGGCCTGGGGACCCAAGCATGTCCAGATTTATAACGATGGCTACTGGCCTATTTGCGGTGAAAAGCATCCGGGCGCGATGGGCCAGGATTTCACAGAGTGTTGGGCCTCGGCATGGCCTGTCATCGGGGAAGCCTTTGAACATGCACTCGCCGGAAAAACCTCCTACCTCGAAAATCAGCGAATGTTTCTCGATCGCAAGGGATACCTCGAAGAAACCTTCTTCACCTTCTCCTTCAGTCCCATCCGCGACGAGACTGGCGTCGCTGGGCTGTTCCACCCGGTAACGGAAACCACCAACCGGATGCTAAGCGAGCGTCGCACCCGGGCTTTGCGCGACCTCGCTAGCCGCACGCTCAAGGCCCATCGGCCAGAAGAAGCATGTGCGCTGGCTGCGGAAACGCTCTCCGACTACCAAGCCGATCTCCCCTTTACCCTCTTCTATTTGCTCGACGCAGAGGGAAAACATTTTGCGCTGAATGCACTCACGGGCTTATCCGCCGAGACGATCGCCAGCCCGATGCTGGTGGACTTCCATCAGCCGCGGCCCTCTTCGTGGCCGCTATCAGAGACGGTGAACTCCGGCCAGATCCAGCACGTGGATGACTTGGTGGAACGATTTGGCCCGATCTGCTGCGGTGAATATCCCGAAGCAGTGAAGGAGGCATTGACGCTGCCAATTACGCCGCCGGGCTGCGAACGTCCGGTGGCCGTCCTGGTGGCGGGGGTGAGCTCCCGCCTGCCGTTGAATGAAACCTATCGCGCCTTTTGCGATCTGCTGGCGGCGGGTGTAACCACCGCCGTCGCCAACGCCCGGGCCTACGAGGAAGAGCGCAAACGCTTAGAAGCCCTCGCCGAAATCGATCGCGCGAAAACCGCGTTCTTTTCTAACGTGAGCCATGAATTCCGTACTCCGCTTACGTTGATATTGGCTCCGTTAGAGGACGAGCTTGCGGAAACAGCAGATCCTCTACCGCCCGCCCGCCATGAACGCCTCGAGACGGTCCATCGCAATAGCTTGCGATTGTTGAAACTGGTCAATAGTCTGTTGGATTTTTCCCGCATCGAAGCCGGCCGCGCCCAGGCAAGCTACCAGCCGATAGATCTAGCCTCTTACACCGGCGAACTGGCGAGCATCTTCCGTTCCGCTATTGAGAAGGCAGGACTCTCTTTACTCATCGACTGTCCTCCTTTGCCCGAACCCTTTTACGTTGACCGGGACATGTGGGAGAAAATCGTCCTCAACCTCCTATCCAATGCCCTTAAGCACACCTTTGAAGGCAGTATCGTAGTCAGGCTTCGCCCGGCTGGCGATTACGCGGAACTTAGCGTGGAAGACACCGGTGTGGGCATTGCCCCCGCCGAACTCCAGCGACTGTTCGAGCGTTTCCACCGCGTTAAAGGGGCCAAGTCGCGTACCCATGAGGGCACGGGCATCGGCCTGGCGCTGGTGAAGGAACTGGTGGCGCTCCATGGGGGAACGGTCTGCGTCCAGAGTCAGCAGGATAAAGGCAGCGTATTCGTGGTGACCGTCCGTGCTGGGTTCGCCCACCTGCCCCCCGACCGCCTGGGCGCGCAGCGAACCTTGGCGCCCACTGCGACGGCGGCGGCCGCCTATCTTCAAGAGGCGGAGCATTGGTTGCTTAACACCGCAACCGCATCCGGCACGTCGGTTGCCCTGGCGCCTGCCGATGTGGTTGCGTCCCAGACGGCCAAGACCGTCAACAAACCCAGACCTCGCATCCTTTGGTCGGATGACAATGCCGACATGCGTGAATACATTCGCCGCTTGCTGGCCGACGATTATGAGGTGCTTGCGGTCGGCGACGGATTCGCTGCCCTGACCGCCGCTCGGGATAACCCGCCGGACCTTATCCTGACCGACATCATGATGCCGGGCTTAGACGGGTTGGGTTTGCTTCGCGAACTCCGCCTCGATCCACGCACCCGCACCATCCCTGTCATCCTCCTGTCCGCAAGGGCCGGGCAAGAATCCACGGTTCAGGGGCTCGAGGCCGGCGCAGACGACTATCTCGCAAAACCCTTTTCCGCTCCGGAGCTGCTGGCTCGGGTCCGCACCCACCTCGACCTCGCACATCTCCGTCACAACTGGGCCAGGGAACTCGAAAGGGCCAACCAGGAGTTGGAGAGTTTCAGCTATTCGGTCTCCCACGATCTCCGCGCCCCTTTGCGGGCGATCGATGGCTTCAGCAAAGCTGTTCTCGATGAATATGGAGAGAAGCTTGACGACTACGCGCGCGACTGCCTGCATCGGGTCCGCGCTGGGGCGGAGAAGATGTCTTTGCTCATCAACGACCTCTTGAATCTCTCCCGGGTCAGCCGCTCCGCCCTGCGCATCGAGCCGGTGAATCTTACAGGCCTGGCGCGAGGTCTGGAGCGCGACCTTCGCCGGCGGGATCCTGCACGCAAGATCGAGATAGACATTGCGGATGGACTTTCCGTTCGCGGAGATAAGCGCCTGCTTACGATTGCTTGCGCCAACCTGATCGAGAATGCCTGGAAATACACCGCCCGGCAAGCGGAGCCACGGGTCGTGTTCGGGCAGGAGCATCAGCATGGCGAGGAAGTCTTTTTTGTCCGCGATAACGGAGCCGGGTTCGACATGGCTTACGCCGGCAACCTCTTTGGGCCATTTCAGCGGCTGCATCACGAGTCAGAGTTCGACGGGACCGGCATCGGTTTGGCGACGGTGCAACGCGTGATTTCCCGGCACAGAGGCCGCATTTGGGTCGAGGCGGCTGTCAATCACGGCGCTACCTTCTTTTTCACCTTGGGAGACTTGCAATGATGATGGAAGAAAAACTGATCCTGTTAGTGGAAGACAACGACGACGATGCTGAGCTTGCTAACATGGCGTTTCGCAAGGCGAAAATTGCGAATCCGGTGCAACGTGCGCGCGATGGTGTCGAGGCGCTCGATTACCTGCTCGGCCGCGGCGCCCATAACGAACGGGATGTGAGTGATACCCCGGCCGTGGTTCTGCTTGATCTGAATCTTCCTAAGCTCGGGGGCTTGGAGGTTCTTAAGGCGGTGCGCGCCGATGAACGCACCAGGCATCTGCCCATCGTTGTTCTTACCTCGTCCAGTGAGGAGAGGGACATTATGGGCGCCTACGAGCTGAATGCGAATAGCTACGTCACCAAGCCCGTTGATTTCGATGAGTTCGTGGCTGCGGCGAATCAACTAGGCCGCTACTGGCTGGGGTTGAATGTGCCTGCTATCCATAAGCACTAACCGGCGATCTGTGCGCGAGAACCAACCCCAATCCCGAGCAAATCTCGATGGGTGCCCCATGTTCGCACCAGCGTACGTGGGCCGAATATGAATTCTTCGAATGCTTTCACTCAAGGAGTAGAAGCGTTGGATGGGCTTCGCCCATCTTTTTCGGCCCACGTACGCTGGTGCGAACATGGGGCACCCGTCTAGATTTGCTCGGGATTGGGGTTGGTTCTCGCGCAGAGATCCGGGTTGACCGGTTCAGGAATCGGTTGTCCAGATAAGGACACGCATTCACGAATCCGGACACTCGGTCATTCTTAGTAAGTTCTTGTTTTGCCCCAATAGCCGCCAAATTAACACGATTCCTTAGCTCAAGGAATGGCATGAGAAATGCCCATATTGGCCGCAAGGTGAGGTGGCCCATGTCCCAACCTGCGCGAAGCTTAGACAAAGAAACGCCAGTGAATCAAGGTTCCGCGCTTGAACCGGCCGGCGAAAGAAACGCAATTTTGGCCATTGTTGTTGGCGGTCTCGTGGCAGGCGCTGTGGATCTCACGCAAGCTCTCCTCCTGTTCGGTGGGAAGGTTCCGCTAAGTATTGCCGCCGGTCTTATTGGCCCGGATGCTTTCCGCGGCGGGGCTGCTATCTATGGTCTAGGTGTCTTTCTCCATTTCTTCATTGCTTTGTCAGCAGCAGCTATTTACTACGGTGTGAGCCGGAAGTTAGTTTTCTTAAGAGAGAATCCGCTGGTGTGCGGATTATTTTATGGTGCGGCCGTACACACGGTGATGGAGCTGGTGGTTCTGCCGCTTTCCGCACTGCATGCCCGCGGCCCTTACCAATATAGTGCGTTGGTTTTGGGGTTAGTTGTGCACATGACTCTGATAGGGCTGCCAATCTCCTTCAGTGTCCGTCATTTCGCTAGGTGAATGTTCAAAAGCGAACACTCACAGTGACTTATTAAGCTACCGTGAATATGTCCGGAAGCGAACGCTCTCATCGTTCGCGCTGTACTTCGATCATCGACCAAGAAGAAGCGGAACTTACTACGCAAGAAATGCGTAACCACAATTCAAATTCTTCTCGAGGGAAACGCATGATCGTTCAGCTGAAACTTGTGCTTCTTTTCACCGCACTGAGCCTGGGCAGCGCAGCTTGGGGGCAAACGAATCCGCAAACCGCATCCCACCAGGCGCGAATTGATCAGATTCAGCAGTCGATCCGCGACGGGGAACAGCAGCAACGTTCCCCGGCGCAGCAAGGTGTTATGTGGGCAAGACTTGCTTTGGAATACCAGAGCATGGCGTCCTTCTCAAAGGCGGAGGACGCCTACAACACGTCCTTGCGTTTGCTCAAGACGACCCCATCCGCCAGGGCAGATTATGCGGCAGCACTCGACGACCTCTCCACTCTCTATGTGAGTTATGGCCGTGTGGACGACGCCGAAAGCGCCACCAAACAAGCACTGGCGGAGCGGAAGAAGTTGGGCAAACTGTCCGATATTGGACTGAGCCAGATTCACCTTGCCGACATAGCTCTCGTGCGGCGCCAGTTCAAGAAGGCGGAGCAACTGGCTCAGCGCGGAATTCAGGGCATGCAGTCTGCCTCGAACCCTGCTCCGGCGGGGCTGCTCTCCGGATTCATTAGCCTCACCTATGCGCGCTGCTCGCGGGGCCGGTGTCAGGAAGGAGTAACGAGCGCAGAGCAAGCTGTGGCCTTCGCCGCCAAGGCGTTCGAGCCTGAATCGTCCGCCACCGGCTTCGCGCTGGAGACGCTAGGGTTTGCTCAATGGAAAAGTGGAGCTCTGCAGGACGGGGAGAAATCCATGCTTGAAGGTATGCAAGTCCTGAGGGCGAAGCTGGCTCCGGATGATCCTCGCCTGGCCGGCGCCATGCTGCAGTATCGCACCTACTTACTTGAAGCTAATAGACAGGCGGACGCACAAGACATTCAGCAACAAGTGAGAAGCATGACCCGGCAGGCAGGGATCACCTGTTCGGGTTGCGCGATCAGCGTCAACAGCCTATCGAACGGCCTGCGATAACTGAACTAAAAGACCAACCGTCCTTGCACCACCAGCACTCGCCCGCTGACCGTCGATCCCTGGCTGGAGCCGTACGGACTTGTAGGCGCGTTGATGTCTGTCGAAATCTGGCCCAACGTGTTCAGGTTCGATGCGTTGTTCGCCGGCTGGCCGAAGTTTACGTGGTTCAGCAAGTTATAGGCTTGTGCGCCAATCTGGAAAGTCACCGTCTCTTTTTTGAAGATGTCTTTGTATAGATTCGCGTCCACATCGGCATAATGCGGGCCGGTGAAGGCATTGCGGGCAACGTTGCCGAAATTCGTTTGTACGTTCACCCCTGGGCCTGCGTCCTGAGGCCCGGCGCCGTTGAAGATCCCCGGCGTCTGAAAGCACGGATTCGAGTACGACGTGCAGTGATGATTGAAGTTGTTATTCAATACCTGGGCCAGTACCTTGGAGCCGCCGGTTGCATTGGCAGAAAGCGCAGCTCCCGCATCCGCGTTCAGCACGCTGAAGGGCTCACCCGCGCGCCAGTAAGCCTTGGTCCCCACGGTCCATCCCCCGGCAGTGGACTGCATCAGCTTATTGCCAAAGCGGAACGGTTCTACATACACCAGGTCCATCACAAAATTGTGACGTATATCGTAGTCAGAACTGGCGTACATCAGCGTCGAAGGAAGGCTGTTGGTGAGCTGTGAGACGAGGGATACGTTCCCATTGTAGGGCAGTTGAATATTTCCCCCGTTCGAAATGTCATCGAGCGCATGCGAGTAGGTATAAGCGAAATCGGCCGTTAGGCCGCGACGGTCGATGTGTTTGTACACCACCGAAAGTCCCTGGTAATTGGAGAGCGCGTTGTTGGTGAAACTTGTGACCTTGCCGAAACGTGGGTCAGGAGATGCCTTGGGCAAGCCGGCGAATGTTCCGTTGCCAAAACTGGCGTATTTCGTCGAGCCGATACTCTGGTTCAGATGATCGTTGTTTATGTGCAGGTTATATCCGTGATTGCCCGCGTAGGAGAGTATTAACGCATCACTTTGTGTGATCTGGCGCTGCAGTTGCAGGCTGAACTCCGTATACCGCGGGCTGTGATACGTCTGTGGGGTAGTCACATACGCGGGAGGCGCAAACCCGCCCTCATTCGCCAGCGCGGCCGCAATCTGAGTGTATGTGGCTCCCTGAGAGAAACCGTCCAGAACCGCTTGCGCCGAGCCAGAAGCGATTGCCTTGGCACTTCCTGCTCCCTGGCCTACGGTTCCCGATGGAACGCCGGCAAAGTATTCGTTGGGGAAGGAAAGGTAAGTTTGGTTCAGCATCAGCGCCGGGAAATTGTCCGAGAACAAACCAACCCCACCGCGAACCACTGTCTTTCCACTGCCCGCGATATCCCAGTTAAAGCCCGCCCGAGGTTGGATGACCGCGGCTTCTATCCCGGGTACGAAGCTCTGATGCCCCGCCGACAGGGTCGTGTTATAAGGCGTGCTCAGGGTTGCTGTGGAGCTGGGAAATCCCCCCAGATATTGCGAGTAACAACCCTCGTGGCAAATCGGGTTTGAGCTGCGGTCGACCCGGAGGCCGTAGTCAAACACGATCCTCGGAGTTGCTCGCCATTCATCCTGGGCATAAATTCCAAAGTTATACAGAGAGTCGTGAACATTGCCGTAGCGTGGGAAATTCTGAATAAAGAACGACCCGACAGGGCCGGGCAGGCTGCCCCCAAACTCGTCGGCAATGCCCCCAAAAAGAAAATCTCCCCCATAAGAGGATGTCTGGAACCCGATATCCGTGAAATCGACTCGTTTGAAGTCAAGACCAATCTTGATATTGTGGCTTGCCTTTGTCCAGAAAAGATCGTCTACCACCTGGTATTGAGTGGTGTTGGTCCCACCTGGAAAATCGATCCAGGGAGTGCCCAGGGTCGTGGAGCCGGTAAAGAAGGTCGCCTGGCCGATACCCGCGGTCGAGTTGGTCCCGCCATCATTGGCCTGGTCAAATTCCGTCGGTGACGATGCCAGCGCGGCCTGCAAATTCGCCGGTTTGAAAATTCCGCTCGAATACAGCGCTCCGACCAGGAACTGGTTGGTCAGGTTCGGAGAAAAGGTGTAGATGTCATTCATTTGTCCCGTCCAGCCCGGTTGGCTGCTGATTTGATTCCAGGCTGGATTGATGAGGCTTACAAACGAAGGCTGCTGTCCTTGGTCGTCCGTGACCCGGAAGAACACTTTGTGCTTATCGTTGATGTCCCAATCGATCCGTCCCGCAGCCAACCACTCCCGGTTGAGAGCCCCTGCATTCACAAATGCGGAATTGATGCAGCTTTCGGCAGTGCTCGTCCCCAAGGTTCCGCCGGTCGCATAATCGGGTGTCCCCGCCAATCCCCCGCAGCCATAGTTACCGGAAGCATCCTGTTGCGCCCCGCTCCCAGTCACTACGGGAATTGCATTCTTTAAGGCGGGGGACGAGTTGCTCCCGGCAAACATCGCGCCGTACAACCCCTTGCTGTCGGAGGTGATATTTGGATTCGCCAAAACGCTGGCCTGCAATGCGGCCGAAGGAAGGTTGACGAATCCGGTGCTGGGTTGCAGGTAGCGAATTCCTTCGGTATCTACAAAAAAGAAGAGCTTGTTGCTCTTGATGGGGCCGCCGATCTGCGCCGCATATTGATTGGAAATTGCTTTTGGCTTCGGTATCCCGGACAGGTTGTTGAAAAAGTCATTCGCGTTGAGTCCGGCGCTGTTGTAGTCCCATTGCGCCAGCCCGTGCACCCGGTTGCCCCCGGCCTTGGTGGCATAGGTTTCGATAATGCCGGCCTGACGTCCGTATTGCACGCTATAACCGTTCTGGACCACAGCCGCCTGCGATATTTCCTGCTGGCCCAGGGTCAGGTTCGATGATCCGGAGTAACTCAGCCCGCCGTACAACGCCACATTGTAGTCAGCTCCATTGATGATCACCAGGTTCGAAAGACCGGGCAGGCCGTTCGAAACGATGGAGCCAAAGCCCTGGGTACCCGCGCCCATCACAACGCCCGGTACGGTGTACGCGATGGTGGTGATATCGCCCCCCGGGGCCGGCAGATTCTGAAACTGTTGGGTGGTGAACGTGGTCGTGTTGTTCGACGTCTGCGTGTCGATCAACTGGGCATCGTTTGCGGTCACCTCAATGGTCTGCTGGCTGGCCGTGGGAGATAGAGTCAGCGTGACGGCGGATTGCTGCCCCGTCAGGACTTGTACCAACGTCGTTGTCGACTGCAGCCCCTTCGCGACCGCCGAAATTGAGAAATTGTCCGGCTTCAGAAACGGAGCGGTAAAGCGCCCTTCCGCATTGCTCTTCAAGTTGAGTAAGCTGCCGTTTGCCAGGTCTTTCACAGTGATGGATACATCGGGAACCAGGGCTCCTGTGGAATCAACCACGGTTCCATTAATGCTGCCGGTGGTTGAGGTTTGCGCAGAGGCAATTCCTAGCATCATCCCCAGGCCGGCCATGGCCCACAGTTTCCCCTTCATTCGACTAAGCATTGATTCCCTCCTTGAGCGGCTTGGATGATGGATCCAAGTGTTTGACGTCCTACTGGTGGTTGAGGACTGTTACATAACGGCTCTTTGCCGAACTTCTTCTTCCGGAAAATCCTACTCCAAATTGATAACAGGAAGTTGACTAATATCCGCCGGCCGAACCATGAATGCGATGAGTCGCAAGTCTGCCGCCAACTCGTGCAGCAGTTGTGTTGAATGTCCAGTTTTGAACGGTTGGTGTTTTTATCCTCGGGCTGACCTAACTGCGGCGGCCAACTCTGTCAGCAACTCGTGGGTCTCGTTCCAATCGATACACCCATCGGTGATGCTCTGTCCGTAGACGAGCGGCTTGCCTGGCGCTAGCGTCTGCGCGCCCGCCACCAGATTGCTCTCGATCATCACTCCGAGTATCCGGCGGTCGCCGGCGGCAATCTGTTCGGCGACATTCCGACACACGAAGCCCTGACGGGTGTAGTCTTTGTTGCTGTTGGCGTGGCTGCAATCGATCATGATCCGCGGCGCGACGCCGGCTTTTTCCATTTGCGCTGCGGTCTCCGCTACGGCGGCAGCGTCGTAGTTCGTCGTCTGCCTGCCTCCACGCAGAATGATGTGGCAATCGGGATTGCCCGCGGTAAACAAAATCGCCGATTGCCCGGTCTTCGAGTGCCCCAGGAACGTATGCGGATGGGCCGCCGAGACCATCGCTTCAATCGCAATCTGCACGTTTCCCGAAGTTCCGTTCTTGAACCCGACCGGGCAGGAAAGTCCCGACGCAAGCTGCCGATGCACCTGGCTTTCGGTCGTCCGTGCGCCGATCGCACCCCAACTCACCAGTGAGGCCACATACTGCGGGGAAATCATGTCCAAAAACTCGGTCCCGGCTGGGATACCCATCTCCGCAAGATCCAGAAGCAGGTGCCGCGCCAGCCGTAGCCCGTCGTTGATGCGGAACGACCCGTCCAACTGCGGGTCGTTGATCAGACCCTTCCAGCCGAGCGTGGTCCGCGGCTTCTCAAAATACACCCGCATGACGATGCGGAGCTCATCTGAGAACTTGGGAATGGCGGCCTTCAGCAGCCCCGCGTATTCCCGCGCCGCTTTGGTGTCATGAATGGAGCAGGGGCCAACCACAACCAGGAGGCGCGGATCATTGCCGCGCAAAATGTTGACAATCTCGTTCCTGGCTTGGAAAACCGTTGCGGAGGCCTGTTCCGTCGAAGGCAACTCTTCTTCAAGAAAAACCGGCGGTAGCACAACTTTGGTGGATTGAATACGAAGATCATCTGTCGGATAAAACATGGTCGTACTCCTAATTTAACAGCAACTTGCGCGAACTTCCGCGCATGGGAGGGATAGCCTTCGCGGTCTTGTCCGGAAGTGCCTCTGGGGAGTTCGGGGCCAATCCCGCCTCTGGCAGACCGCTGGACGAGGCGCTCTGTGTTCGTCGGGCTCGCGTGCGGCTGACGGAGTTCAGTCACCCTCAGCCTCGTTACAACCTTTGACGTATAGGCCCTAATGTACCCATAACTATTACAGTGGGTTCTGTCACATCCCCAGGGTTGTTTCTTCATGACAGCTAGGGAGGCCAGGAGAACGCATGTCCCTTGCTGTCAAGGCCGCTACTCGTAGGCCACTTGTTGAGAACATCGAACACCATCTGCGGTACACCGTTGCAGAAGCCCGGGAGACAGCCACCCGCCACGACATCCTTCATGCCTTGGCGCACTCGGTCCGGGAGATTCTGATCGACGGGCTCTCCGCCACCGAAAAGCGGCGTCAATTTGCGGGAGCCAAACGGCTGGTCTACCTGTCGGCGGAGTTTCTGATTGGTCAGTCCTTGCGCAACAATCTCTTCAATCTAGGTCTTCTCGAGGAGGCTGAACAAGCGACCCAAGCGTGGGGCTTTGATCTCACAGAGATTATCGACGCTGAAACAGATGCTCCCCTCGGCAACGGTGGACTGGGGCGCCTGGCAGCCTGCTTCATGGAATCGCTCGCCACTCTGGGCATGCCCGCCTATGGATTCGGAATCAACTATCAATTCGGCCTCTTCAAACAGGACATCGAAAACGGCTACCAGAAGGAAAGGCCCGATCAATGGCTCTGCGACAATTCCCCGTGGCTTATCGAAAGATCCGGGGAAATCTGCACCATCCCGCTGTATGGGCGTGTTGAGAATGGCGAGGACAGAGCGGGCCATTACAATCCAATGTGGGTGGACTGGCAGGTGATCGTCGGTGTTCCGCACGATGTGCCTGTGGTTGGCTACGGCGGCGACACCGTTAACTACCTCCGGCTGTACTCAGCACGCGCTTCCGACGAGTTCGACATCCATATCTTCAACGCCGGAGATTATGTTCGCGCCGTGGAGCAAAAAATCGCCATGGAGACAGTCTCCAAGGTGCTTTATCCATCAGACGCAGCCGAGGCGGGCAAAGAGCTTCGCCTGATCCAGGAATATTTCATGGTGGCCTGCGCACTGCGCGATACCGTTCGCCAGTTTTGCAAGGAACTGCCTGGGATAGGTACGGAACGTCTCCACGAATACGTCACCTTCCAGATGAACGACACCCACCCCGCTCTGGTAGTTGCGGAGCTGATGCGGCTTCTGGTGGACGAGTTCGCGCTCTCTTGGGACACCGCTTGGACAACAACCCAGGCGGCCTGCGGTTACACCAATCACACCTTGCTGCCGGAGGCCCTTGAGAAGTGGCCGGTAAGCCTGCTGGAGCGCGTTCTACCCCGGCATCTGCAGATCATCTACGAAATCAACCATAGGTTTTTAGCAGAGGTGCAGGAGAAATTTCCCGCGGATTCCGCTCGCATCGCCCGCATGTCTCTCATCAGCGAGGGAGGAGCACGCCAGGTGCGGATGGCCAACCTCGCGATTGTGGGCAGCCATAGCGTCAACGGCGTCGCTGCTCTCCACTCAGAGTTGGTCAAGAGTCAACTGGTGCCGGATTTTTATCAGCTCTGGCCGGAACGGTTTAACAACAAAACCAATGGAGTCACCCATCGCCGCTGGCTGGCAAGCTGCAATCCTGACCTCGGCCAACTTATTTCTCGAACCGTGGGCGCCGGTTGGATCACAAACTTCCACGCCATCCGCGGATTAGAGGCCCACGCCCACGACAAAGCATTCCAACAAAAATTCCTCGAGATCAAGCAGGCAAACAAGGAGCGGCTGGCAAGTCTCATTCACTCCACCGAACAGATCATCGTTGATCCGAACTCTATGTTCGATATTCAGGTCAAGCGGATGCACGAATACAAGCGGCAGCTATTGAACGCAATGTATGTCATGCATACCTATCTCAGCCTGGTCGACGATGGTCACAAGCCGGCGGTTCCGCGTACCCACATCTTTGCCGGTAAGGCGGCGCCTGGGTACTGGATGGCCAAGCTCATCATTAAGCTGATTAACAACATTGCGGCCGTTGTGAATAGCGACCCCAAGACCGAAGGCGTGATGAAGGTGGTCTTCATGCGCGACTATCGCGTGAGTCTCGCCGAAAGAATCATCCCGGCGGCCGATCTCAGCGAACAGATTTCAACCGCCGGCATGGAAGCCTCAGGCACCGGAAATATGAAATTCGCCATGAATGGCGCCCTCACCATCGGTACGCTCGACGGCGCGAACGTGGAAATCCTGGAAGAAGTAGGGGCAGAAAACATCTACATCTTTGGCCTTCAGACCAAGGAAGTCGAGGACCGGCGAAGTACCTACAGTCCCGCGGACTGCTACCACTCGAGCCCTTCGGTACGCAAAGTGCTGGATGCGCTGGCTGCCGATCGCTTCTCCACCGACGAACCGGGCCTCTTTCACCCCATCCTTACATCCCTGCTGCAGCACGGGGACTTTTACTTCCACCTTGCCGACTTTGACTCCTACCTTGCGGCCCAGGAACGTGTGAGCCGCGACTTCCAGGATCCTTCGTTGTGGGCGCAGAAGGCAATTTTGAATGTCGCCCGTAGCGGAAAATTCACCAGCGACCGAACCGTCGCCGAATATGCCCGCGAGATCTGGGGGATCAAACCCATTGCAGACTTCAATCTCTGATCATCAACTCGCATCGGCCTCCTGCCTGGACCCGGCCTTCCATGCGCGCCAGTGCTTGGCCCAGGGAAAGCGGATTCTGGTGGTCGAAGACGACGCTATGCAGCGGCTCGTCCTGGTCTCGCTGTTAAGGAGCCACGGTCACGAGGTGGTTGCCGTTTCCGATGGAGACGCCGCCTGGGAAGCGATCGGCCGGAGCGCGTTCAATATGGTCTTCACCGACTGGATGATGCCGGGGATGACGGGTCTGGAGCTGATTCGCAAAATTCGCAGCACCCGCCGTGGACACTACGTGTACGTCATCCTGTGCACCAGCCGGAGCTCCCGTGCAGACCTGGTCGAGGGCCTCAAAAGCGGAGCCGACGATTACATCGAGAAACCTATCCACGAGGACGAGCTTCTGGTCCGGCTCGCGGCCGGCGAGCGCGTCATCGATCTGGAGCGGCGGCTTGAGGAGGAAAATCGCAAACTCGAGGAAACCAATCGCTCTCTCAAAAAGGCCTACCAGACCATTCGCGATGATTTGGACGCCGCGGCGAGGATGCAACAAAGCCTCCTGCCTCAGCCCGGAACCATTCACGGCATTCATTGCAATTCGCTATTCCTGCCTGCCAGTGTGGTCGCGGGAGACGTTTTTAATTTCTTCTCCATCGGCTCGAGTTCTGTAGGCTTCTATCTCCTCGATGTTTCCGGGCACGGCATTCCGGCAGCCATGCTTTCGGTGACCTTGAGCAAGGTGTTGACCACGAGGCCGGAATCGAGCAGCCCGCTGGTGGTGCCCACGCACGCGGGCTCGGCCTATGCCATTCGTCCCCCGCACGAAGCGCTGTCGGAAGTGAATGACAGATTCCAGGACCAGGATGACATGTATTTCACCATGGTTTACGGAGTCTTGGACAAGGAAACGGGATATCTGCGTTTGGCCCAGGCTGGCCATCCGGCGCCCATCCTGCAGCGCGGAAACAATGCTCCTGAATCTCTCGGGGATGGGGGATTCCCGCTGGGCATGCTTCCCGATCGCAATTTCGACCCACTGGAGTACCACGTAGAAAACGGCGACCGGCTATTCCTTTGTTCCGATGGCGTCCTCGAGTGTACGAACTTTGCCGGCGAGGAGTTCGGCCAGCAACGATTGATGGACCTTCTCCACCAGCATCGCCGTTCTTCGCTCGACACTCTGTTGAAGTCGCTGCAAGCAACCATGCATCAATGGTCAGGATCTGCAGAGTTTGCTGATGACGTGACGCTGCTCGCGTTGGAGTTGGGCTCACTGCGCGACAACAGTAGGAACGGCGCAAGTTGAAAAACATGGAAGAAACCGGGAGACATTTATGAAAGCGATGATTTTGGCGGCAGGGAAGGGGACCCGCGTGCGGCCGATGACCCACGTGTTGCCCAAACCCATGATCCCGCTCGTGCGCAAGCCTGTTATGGAATTTCTGGTCGAACATCTTAAGGCCAACGGCATAACGGAAATCATGGTCAACACCAGCCACCTGGCGCCCGTGATCGAAGAGTACTTTCGCGATGGAGACCGTTTCGGCGTGCAAATGGCCTATTCGTTCGAAGGAGACTTGGTCGACGGAAAAATCGAAGGGAAGGCGATTGGTTCCGCAGGGGGCATGAAAAAGATCCAGGACTTTTCCGGGTTCTTCGACGAGACCTTTGTGGTGTTATGCGGCGATGCGTTAGTCGATGTCGATTTTGCCGAGGTTCTCCGCTTTCATCGGGAACGTAATTCGATCGCCACGCTGGTGCTGCGCGATGTTCCGCCGGAGGACGTTTCGAAGTACGGTGTGGTTGAGACTGATTCTTCGGGGCGTATCCTGCAGTTCCAGGAAAAGCCTGCGCGCGAGGATGCCGTTTCCTCCACCATCAATACAGGGATTTACGTATTTGAACCTGAGGTGCTTGATTACATCCCTTCGGGCGTGGAGTTTGATATTGGCAGCCAACTGCTGCCGGACCTCGTGCGTAGGGGGCAGAACATTTTTGGAATCACACTGCCGTTTGCCTGGCTGGACATAGGATCCGTGCCGGACTACTGGGAGGCCACCAGCCTCCTGCTTCGCGGGAACGTTGCCGGCTTCACCATGCCGGGGGAGGAAGTCCGTCCCGGAGTGCATTGCGGAATCAACGTCCAGGTCGCATGGGATCGGGTGCACATTGAGGGCCCGGTCTACATTGGCAGCAGCACGTCGATCGGAGATGGCGCTACCATCATCGGCCCGACCGTCGTTGGATCAGGTTGCGTGATCCAACCCGGGGCAACGCTCCGCGAATGCATTTTGGCCGACTACACTCGTATCTCCTCGGTGGCACTGCTCGAACAAAAACTGATCTTCGGCAGCAAGTGCATCGAGCCTTCAGGAAAGTACCTGGACATTGAGGAATCTCAGATTCGCTGGCTGATGGACGATGCCCGCAACAAGGAGGATCTGTCGGAAGACGAACGGATGCTGCTTGAGGAAGTGAAGACACTCACCGTATAGAAAAGAGGAAACAATGAAACTCGCAGAGCGCAAGGTTGGAGCCAATATCGTTTTAGAAGTACTCGAGAGTCGCCTGGGAGCGGACAAAGCGCTGTCTTTCAAGGAGGAAGTCGGACGTTATCTCAACGGCAGTGTCGTCTCCATCGTTCTCGATCTGTCGAAGGTAGGGTTCATCGATAGCAGCGGATTGGGTGCGATTCTTTCCATCTTCAAGCGCATGCCGAAGGGCAGCGAATTGATCCTATGCGGCGCCACTGACCCCGTCGCCAGCATGTTCAAGCTCACGCGGCTGGATCGCGTCTTTACGATGAAGAAAAATGTGGATGAGGCGGTGAGCGCTCTCTCTCTATGAACAGCGACGGCGTTCCGTGGAGCAGGCTCAATTTCGAGATCGAAAGCCGTCTGGACGCCGTGCCTCTGCTCGGCCAAGTCGCCTATTTGCTCTGCACCGCCGCTGGGTTTGCGCCGGTGGAAGGAAGCCAGCTGGAAGTTTGCGTGGTCGAGGCTGTTAATAACTCCATCCTCCATGCTTATCGGGGAGATCCGGACCAAAGGGTAGAGCTCGAAGTCAACCTATCGTGCGGCCAGCTCATTTTCGATATTTGGGATTCGGGTACTTCCGCGGACCCGGCGCAAATGAATGCCGACCATCGTGCCGCTCTTGCCGTTCATGCCGGTCCGGTCGATGATCTTTCCCATACCGGCAGGGGATTGGCCATCATTCAGGAAGTTATGGATTCATCGGAATACACTCCCGGAACAGAACGTAACCGCTTCCGCATGATCAAGGCGCGGCAAAAAAGGACCAGGCAATTTGACCACACGAAATAGCAACGCCCTGCTCGAAGTCATGAAGGTGATGTTTAAGCCGCATCCGTGGCATGGCATATCCATGGGGGATCGTGCGCCTGAAATTGTCACTTGCTACATTGAGATTGTGCCCACCGACTCGGTGAAGTACGAAATAGAAAAGACCACCGGGTATCTGAAAGTAGATCGTCCGCAGCGATTTTCCAGCTTTTCGCCTTGTCTTTACGGCTTGATTCCGCGTACTTATTGTGGCGCGCGGGTCGCGGCCTTCTCGGCCGAAAAGGTGAACAGGCCCTCCATGGAAGGAGACCATGACCCCCTGGACGTGTGCGTGCTGACCGAGAAATCCATTACCCATGGTGACCTCTTGCTGGAGGCGATCCCTATCGGCGGCTTGCGCATGCTCGATGGCAATGAAGCCGACGACAAGATCATCGCCGTGCTCAAAGGCGACGCGATCTTTGGATCGATGAAGGACATCTCCGATTGCCCTGAGGGGCTCATACAACGCCTGATTCACTTCTTTCTGACTTACAAGCAGATGCCCGGGGCGAAGGCGGGATGTGAGGTGACCCACGTCTATGGCCGCAGCGAGGCCCATCACGTGATTCTTCAAAGCAAGGCAGATTACGATGAGCGATTTGCTGACCTCTCAAGTTTGCTGGATGCTTTGCTGCCCGACACTCAGGAAGCATTCAACGGGCGATGAATACTTTGCCTCAGGCATCGGCGATGTGACTTAATGCGGCCCAGAGGATGGCCAATCGGCGGCGCAATTCGTCGAGTGATGCTTCGCTGCCGTCGACTTTTCCGGCTCTGCCCGCGGCCTCCAGCTTTTCGGCGGCCTCAGCAACGTCGCGTGCGCCCAGGTATTGCAGCTGTCCTCTGAGACTGTGTGCCGCCAGTTCCAGCTTGCGTTCATCGCGCTGCAACAGCGCCTGCTCCAACCGGCAGAGCAGTTTAGGGGAATCCACCAGGAACATGGCCACCATTTCGTTCAACAGACTTTCATCTCCGCCCACAAATCTCAAGGCGGCCGATCGATTCCAGGAAGTTTCCATTTTCCGTAGCGAGGCGTCGGGCATCTCAATGCGAGCGTACCAGCCGTGGATCGACCGGCCCATTCCACGAAGTCGTCATGCCTTGTTATGTCGATCTGTCAATGTGACGAGTTAACGCGAAGGTTGTAATTCTGTAGCTGTTACTTATGTTAGTGTTCTCTCACGATCCGCAGCAGCCAATGGAAAATACAGACACTCAGGATGCAAGCCAGGCAAGGCCGCAAGGAGAAGTGGCCAACGATGTAGCGATGTTATTTTCGTGGGCCAAGATGGAAAACGCGCCGTATCGCGATTTTTCACGTCAACGCAAGACGCAAGCTCCTGCACCGGTGCAAAACGGCAACCCAGTTGTCGCACCGGCAGCTGTGGTGCCCGAACAAATCGCTTCCCTAGCCCAACCCACGGTTTCCGGTCACGTATCGCCGGTGGTCGCGATATATTCGGTTGCCGGGGGTGTCGGCAAGACTTCGCTTTGTGCCAACTTGGGCAAGACGCTTTGTTCTCTTGGCGAGCAGCCCCTGCTCGTCGATCTTTCCGGACGTGGGCTTCTGCCCTTTTATTTCGGAGCAACCGAGTTAAAGGCGGGTTACAGGAAGTTTGTGGGTCCAGGGGTGAATGCTCCTTTCGTTCAGGTGATGTCTGCCGGCAACGTAACCAGTGAATGGCTGGAAGCCGAAGTAAAGCCCCTGATGGCCGGCGCGCAACGCACCATATTCGACGTTGGCCCACTGTGCGGGAGCCTGCTACCCACGATATTCGGCATGTCTACCGTGGTCCTTGTCCCTCTGTTGCCCGACTTGAACTCGATTCTGACCGTCTCCGCCATAGAGAGTTCGTTGAATGCACTGCCTACCGGGCAGAAGCCCGCTGTGTACTATCTCTTTAATCGGTTCGATGAGCACAAGATCAATGACCAGCATGCCCGAGAACTGGTTGCCCGCCAATGCGGCCAGCGTCTTCTGCCCATTACGCTACGCAACGATTGGAAACTTACCGAGACCCTCCACGGTGATCTTTCCACTGCGGATCTCACCCCGGGACCCGAGTTGAGCCACGATTATCTGGAATTGGCATTGTGGGTTCGAAGGGTCGCGCCGTTGCGTTCAGCAGCACTATTGCCGGGGCGCTGGAGCGAGCAATGACTCGCATGAACAGGCGAAACCAATCCGGGTGGCCGATATCGGCCACCCCCTGTTGGCGTTCTGATTAGAAGCGGAATAATATCTTCGCGCTTACGCTAATTCGGCGATGTTCATCGTGCTTACTTCCACCAGAACCCCGCCGGGAGCCTCAAAGTAAAAGCCGTACGTGGGTGGTCCGCCGCGCTGTAACTTCGCGGGCTTGGGCGCCTCGTACTGCCGAGCGCTCATGGCTTCGTGAACGACGTCTACATCATGCTGCGTAGGCTGCAGGAAGCCGACGTGAAACAGGCCGGGATATCCGTGCTCCGGCGTCATGCGCTTGTCGTACATCAAAGTCAGCACAAAGCCATCAGCATTCCGCAGCACGGCCAGCTTGTCGCCGCGCTGGTCCAGTGACTGAAAATCGAAAACCCGGCAGAAGAACTCCTTCAGTGCCGGCACGTTGTAGGTGGTCAGATTGGTGTGGTTTAGCGTTGCCATTGCGATCTCCTCATAAAGAAAAATTCCATCGCCTGGCTGTTGCCCAAAACGCACCAAGCGATGGGCAGAAGCGCCGCAGCTCTTCTGCTATCGCCGTGGGTCCCTTCTCCGCTGGGATGCAGGAGATGACTTAACCGCGGAATGGCTTCCGCGGTGGGCCGTGCTTACCAATCCGGCTCCGCGTTTTTCGGCTCTCTTAAGATGCCGCACGTTCCCCATCGGCTGCAAAAAATGCAACGCCAAGGGTGGTCTACAAAAATGAGGGGGATGCTACAGGATACGGTCTTCGGCTTTACGATATGGAAGAACTAAGGCGTTCAGCTCTTGTGCGATGCGGACCACCGCGATAAGGCCGAGATAGCCGAAGGAAAGACTGACCAGGCAATGCCACACATGTTGCATGTTCTCTCCTCTTTCGATCCATCCTACATATGAATCTTAAGGGGTATAGACATCTTCCGTCGAGTACTCTTTAGTCCCTCAACGACGCAGGGGCGGTACGACAGAGCGTCTCGTGTAGTCGTTGGTAACCACAGGTAACGTAGCACGCTTAGCGGTCCGGGGCGGTTGCTATTTTCAGCCCCTGTGCCTCCAAGGAAAACTAGTGCGGCACCACGGGAACGATCAGCGCGGACGGATGTTCCGCGTCGTGAACGATGGTGTTCGTGGCTTTCACCGAACGCACGGCCCCCCTGCTCTCCTCGCCGGTATTAAGATTGCGATCGAAACGAGGAAAGTTACTGCTGCTGATTTCAACCCGCAGCGCGTGTCCTGCCAGGAAAACATTGCTGGTCGACCACACGTCGATGTTGAATTTGTAGACTTTGCCCGGGGTCAGGAGGGACGGAGCAGACTGCGAATCGCGATATCGCGCGCGCACAATTCCTTCGGTCAGATTTTTCGCATACCCGTTTGGCGCAACATCCACGACCTTGGCGGTAAAATCCGTATCCACCGCGGAAGACATTGCATAAAGTTCCACGCTGATGGGTCCTGTGACCTCGGTGTCGGTGGCGAAAGGCGCAGTCGAGTAGACCAGCACATCCTTACGCATCTCCACCGGCCGCTGGTCGCGAGGTCCCGCCGCCAGGTGAACCGGGTCGCAGCACAGAGGGCCACCCACAGTCGGCACTGGATCCGACGGATCATACACATACTCATCGCCACGTTCTTTGGCAGGAAGGGTTTCGGACAGCCTCCCGTCTCCGCTGCTGGAATTCGCCCGGCCATCCGAGTGCAGGAAGTATCTCGTGGTCTTCGCCCGGGCAAGCGGCCATGCTTCTTCGTCGCGCAAAACGTTTGCGCCCATCACGAAGATTTTCACCGGTGTGGGCTTCGAGAATTCGTTCTTTACTCCCTTGAAGAGGAAGTCATACCAGGCCAAGGTAACGTTGTCGTAATCAAAATCGCCTGCGGGACCGAAATCCACGTCACCGACTTTCCTCCCCCAGCCTGCGTGCCCACCGATTGCAACGAATAGTTGCTGGCCGTTCCGGGCGGCCTCGTTCCCACCTTGCGCGCGAATGCCGATGTAGTTGCGTAACGCGCCACCTTGAAAAAGGTCGTACCACGCCGCTACCGTAAGCGCGGGCACCTTGATGTCTGCATAGTGGTCCTCTATGGACCATTGGCGCCAGTAGTCATCAAAGCTGGGGTGGGCCAGCCAGTCCAGAAAATACGGGGCGAACTTGGCCGTCATTGCGCTGGGTTCGAACGAGGTGTTCAAGTTGAACAAGGGATAGCCGGAGAGGGGCAGAGCATGGCTGCCCTGCACCGCGTTCGATACCGAGACCAGATAACGGTTCACCGTATCTTGCGCCAGTGACGTAGTCCACGACTCGTTGAACCACTGCTCGAAGGCGCCTCCCTGGTAGGTCCACCCGTTGTGATAATTGCTGGCGGTGACCACCGGGCAGATTCCCGCCAAGTGAGGTGGTGTGGCCATTGCCGCCAGCATCTGGGTCGCCCCTACGTAGGAGCCGCCGAACATGCCAACCTTGCCATTGGAGTAGGGAAGCGTCCCGGCCCACTCGACGGTATCGAATCCGTCCTGGGACTCGTGCTTAAACGGATACCATTCGCCTTCAGACGTGTAGCGCCCGCGAACATCCTGCACAATTACGATATAGCCGTGAGCGGCGGCGCGTACGGCGAACCCAATGGCCGAATCTTTGTTGTAGGGTGTGCGTTCGAGCAGTATGGGGAATTTTTCCGGGCTGGCGGGCCGGTAGATGTCCGCATACAGAACCACTCCGTCTCGCATTTTCAATGAAGCATTCCGCTGCACGGTGATCGCATATGGCTGCTGTGCCCGGCAATACATCGACGTGAGCAGAACAACTACGATGAAGAGACTTCTTCCACGAGCGCACATTTGCACAAGATTATAGGGGGTCTAGCGTTTGCGTGAGAACCAGACAAAACAAACCGCAGATTTCTCCACGACACTCCCCCGGATTTCCTGTCGAGTTTTGTGGCGCTGATGCAGTTCCTGCGTCTCTCTATACGGAGACCCCACGCGTCGTTGTTGCCAGCCTTTGTGAGGTAGGAAATCCGGGGACGCTCCGGTCGAGATGACAAATTTGTTGAGGGTGCAAGTTCCAGCTACGAAAGTACGGCTGATTGGCTGACAAATTTGTCATCTCGACCGGAGCGAAGCGCAGTGGAGAGATCTGCGGTTTGCTTTGCCGGTTCTCACACGGACTCGTAAGGCCTTCCGACTCGAGGCAACATTGCGAATCCCTCTCAGCTTCGCGCACAATGCCTTCAGGTAGCCAATGTCCGATCACATGAATCGCCGGGATTTCGGAAAATCCATCGCGCTCGCCGCCTGCTGGGAAGCCATCCCAGCGAGGCTTCTCGCTGACCAGCACATTCAATGGCAGCGCCAATCCAGCAGCACCGGCGCTCTCCCCGTTCCTTCTACCTCGCGCGAGCAAACCGGCGTTGCCCTCGGCCGGCTCGACAAAGACTCTCCAGCAACTGACTTTGTGCTCAGCTTCCGAGTAGTGGGCCCAGCCCTGGTCTGGTACCGGCGCCTGCCTAATAAAACCTGGGATCGCTACATCATCGAAAAAGGCTTCGTGCCCCTTGAGGCGGGAGGAGTTTGCTTCGATGTCGACGGCGACGGCAACCAGGATGTCGTCTTTGGGGCCGACTGGCAAGGGAACCAACTATGGTGGTGGCAAAACCCCTATCCCAACTTCGATCCTGCTGTGCCCTGGAAGCGCCACATCATTAAAGACAGTGGCGCAAACCAACACCACGATATGATCTTCGCCGACCTGAAGGGAACGGGAAGGCCGCAGCTGATCTTCTGGAACCAGGGAGCCAAGACGATCTTCATGGCGGAGATCCCCCGCGATCCGCGAAATAGTGGGCCCTGGGAACTCGTGCCCATCTTCACCGGCCATGCGGGGGAGGGCGTGAACGGCGCAGCTCTCTACGCGGAAGGCTTATTTGCCTGCGATGTCGACGGTGACGGGCGGCTCGACCTGCTGGCCGGGAATTTCTGGCTGCGCAACGAAGGCAACGGCAAATTCACCCCCATCAAGATCGCGGAAATCGGCGGCCGCATCCGCGCCGGCAAACTAAAACCCGGAAAATACCCGCAGATCGTGATCGCTCCCGGCGACGGCAACGGTCCACTCATGATGTACGAGTGTGCCGATCGAGCCGACCCTCTCGCGCCCGGTGCCTGGGTCGGCCGCAACCTGCTCGATCGCGACTTGATCCACGGCCACTCACTGGAACTGGCAGATATCGACGGTGACGGGAACCTCGACATCATCACCGGCGAACAGGGCAAGTGGAGCACGACACCGAACGCACTTGATAATCCAACGGCCACCGCGTGGATCCTGTACGGAGACGGCAAGGGAAACTTCCGTCCAACCGTCCTCGCCAGCGGCGAAGGTTGGCACGACACCAAGGTTGCGGATTTCGACGGTGACGGAGACCTCGACATCCTTCAGAAACCGTACGCCTGGAGCGCGCCGCGCGTCGATGTGTGGCTCAACAATGGCACGGGAAAAGTGAAGTCATGGAAGGCTGTCATGGCTCCGGGCGTACTCCGCGAAGCCTTTACCACGCCGGTCGGCATGGAGCTGTGGACCTATCGCCACCAGTTGCACCAGGACTTTCCCGGAACCTTAGCCTCCATCCGTGGCCTGGGCTTCCGCGACGTCGAAACGGCTACGTTCTACGGCCGCACTGCCGCGGAGTTCAACGCCGCGTTGCAGCAGAATGGGATGACCTGCAGCAGCCTCATCGCGGAGTACGAGCGGCTGCAAAGCAATATGGCCGGCGTCATTCAGGATGCGAAAGCCCTGGGTGCAACGTACGTGCTCGCATCCTGGATCCCGCACCCAGCGGAATTCAACGAGGCCGAGGTCCACAGCGCAGCCCAGCACTTCAATCAATGGGGCAAGAGCCTTAAAGATGCGGATCTGCAGTTCGGCTACCATCCGCACGGCTACGAGTTTGTACACACACCAAAGGCCACGCTCTTCGATACTCTCGCCGCCGAAACTGACCCCGCCTATGTCAGCTTTGAGCTCGATACCTTCTGGTTCGCGCAAGCCGGCGCGGACCCAGTCTGTTTCATGCAGCGTTATCCAACGCGCTTCAGCCAAATGCATCTGAAAGACCTGGCCCGTGGAACCCCGAAAAACCAGACCGGCGGCGCCCCGGACGAGAGCAGCGTCGCCCTGGGACAGGGTGAGTTGAACTGGCCCGCAATTCTGCGCGAAGCAAAACGAATTGGGATTCGCCGCTACTACATCGAAGACGAAAGCCCACGGGCGCCGGAACAGGTGCCGCAGACCCAGGTATATCTGAGCAAGCTCATCTATTGACTATGACTAACTTCCGGGTAAGTCGCAGGAGATTTATGGCCACCGGCGCGATGCTGCCATTAGTTCGGGCTATCGAGGGTTCGCCGGCCTCGCTTCTGCAACCACAAAATACTCCCATTTCAACGGGAGCAGCAGCGGTGGTGAACGCGACCTCTCCTGCTTATCCTGGCGCCCTGGTCGGGTTTTGGTGCGCACCGAAAGAATCATCGTGGATGCTCGAGATCCTTTCTGGATGGCTGGAAACGACCATCACCGTAGCCTACGAGCCAACTACAAAAGCGCCGGATTCCGGCCTTGCCTCGGTCGAGGTTCTGCTTGATGGCAAACCGGCCGGCCGTCTCCAACCTTTGCTCGCCAACCCGCTCTTGGCAGGATGGTGCAGTGTCGGTTACGTTTCCCAAGGCGCTCACCATTTCGCGCTCTCTGCCGATCCCGGCTTGAAGCTGGCCGGCGCATGGGTAACCAATGGGCCGCTCTCCTTCTGGCCCGGGGATCCTCTGGTTCTTACCGCCGATCAGACGGTGTGGCCGGGCAGTCTGCGCGTCGTGCCGCGCCCGGTAGATGCGGCGTCACCCCTCGAATTTGGACATCCAGGCCTGGCATCGCACATTAACGAGCAGGGAATCATTGGCATTGCCGACAGCACCATGACCACGGTTGCCCGCAGCCTGCGGTTGCGTTATTCCGATGCCGAACTAAACCTGATGCTAAGTACGGACAATGGCTTCCGGCGCGTAAAGGATCTCTGTCCGGATTTCCACTTCACCCTGCTCGACGGCTACCTGCCTTGTCCAATCGCCAACTTCACCTACGACGGCGTTCGGTACGCCATCACCTTCGCGGCCATTCCCGAGGCGGGCGAAGCTATCGATCTGGTGCACGTATCCGCGCGCAACGAGAGTGGAGAGCCCCGCCCGAATCGCGTCTGTCTCCTGCTCGACGCATCGGCAGACGTAGCCATCCAGGGAACCACCGTCGTCGCCTCCCAGGAAACGCTAGCCTATCTCGGAGGAAGTGCCGCGGCGCACCTAGCTACCAGACCGCTTGGGCTTCTCGATCCCCGCGCCCAGTCCGAAGGCGTATTTCTGGCGCCCATTCTCGACCCGCCAAAAATGGAGTGGGACCCCGCGCTCTACTCAGGGCGCATAAGTTGGGGAAAGCAGCCGGTCACCTACAGGCTGCGCTGTTCGCCCGGCGAGCGTTACGCCGTTTATCTCGGCATCATCAAGCTGCCCAGGCTGGGGCAAACCTGGTCGACTGGTCCCAATCACAAGCAGATCTCGCTGCTTGCCGTGGATAGCGCACAAGAAGTGAGAGTGGACGCAAATAGTCTCGCGGCGCCCGCTGTATTCCGCTTCGACGCTTCGGATGAAAACCACGACGGCATCATTGCGATCCGCAGTGCTCCGCCGGCAGATCTCGAGGGCGCGGTCTCCTCGCTCGCCGCCATCTGGGTCTTTCCCGCCGGCGCCTCAGTAGACAAGGAACTCCTGCTCCACGGCAAGCTGCCGACTGCGCCACTGCACTACGCGAACGTGGGCGGCACCGCAGTTTCCTGGTACATCGATATTGTCGCCAACGAAGATTGGTCTTCCTCCTACGTCGATATTTCTTCTCAGGGGATACTGGCCTCTCAGGCAACCGGCGAGTTCTGGGTTGCCCTGCCCGTCAATCACCGGGGAGCAGTCTTCCCTTACGGGAGTGCGCGGCGCTGGAGCGAGGCGGATGAGTCCACACCTGCCTACCGCACCCGCGTGCAAACCAGGCTTGCGACTGCCCACTCCGCCGCAGAATCACCCGGCAACGCGCTCGCCAAGGTGCGAGGCTACTGGGCCGCACAGTTGCGATCTCCGGCCCGTCTCGCGATGCCCGAAGATACGGTGGCGAACCTGGTGCGTACCAGCCACTGCTACTTTCGAATCCTTCGCTATCCCATCAAGCCCGGCTGCGCCGTACCCATGGGTGGAGACGGTGCGGACTACTACGACTTCTCCGAGCGCGACAGCGCTTACGGGATCGTCGGCCTCGCCGCCACCGGCCGCACCGATCTCGCGGAATCATTCCTTAATATCTACCTTGCCCGCAGCAGTGAACTGCCGCCTACCCGCTGGCCCTTGGGGCAGGATGATCAAGGCAAGTGGATGACTCGAGGTCATGAAGAAGACACCCAGGGCTTCGTGCTGTGGGCGCTGGGCGAGCACTACATGTTGAGCCGCGATAAAGCGTGGCTCGCCCGCGCGTGGCCCTGGATGAAGCGCGGCCTCGAATACATTCGCCGCATCCGCGCAGCAGCCGTTGCGTCCATTCCCGATCCAAAGGATCCTCGTCACGGCTTATGGATCCCCGGTGCGGGAGAGATGGCTGCCGATGAACCATCCTACTGGTATTGGTACAACTACTTCATTGAAACGGGTCTGCGTTTCGGAGTGGTCGAGGCGGAAGCGATGGGAGAGCACGACTATGCCCGAGTTCTGCTCAACGAACATGCGGACTTTGTCCAGTGCCTGCGGCGCAGCATGCGTGCCCGCTTTTTGCGCCTTGACTATCGTCGCGGAATCCTGCCAGGCCGGGCCAATGGAACTCAGTCTCTGGACGTAATGTTCAGCCAGGGTAGCCTTTTCCCCTCGCACTCGCTCGAGCCCCAGGATCCCATGGTGACGCTCAGCCTGGCCTACACTGACACCTTTGCTGCGGCCCGGGGAGGGTCGTTCCCCATCACCGACGCCTATGGCAGCAACGGACGGGGCATCTGGCCTTCCTTGACTGCTGATTACGCCATGATGCATCTCCGCCGCGGCGAACCCGAAAAGGTGGTCGAATTCTTCTACACTCTGCTGTCGACCTGCGGCCACATCCACAGTTGGGGCGAAGTCATGACCTGGGACAACGGATTCTCGACCGGCGGTCAGCCTTACATGTGGGCCAACGGAGTTTTTCTGATCCTGCTGCGCAACATGTTGTTGCACGAAGCGGGGGACTGGTTTGCCGCCTCGCCTGCTGGTCCGCGGGAGCTGTGGATTTGTCCGGCCACACCTCGTAAATGGATGCATCAACCGGGCGGCATCGTGGTCGATCGCGCTCCGAGCTACTTCGGCCCGGTCACGTTCTCGATGCGCGTCGAAGATCGCGGAGACGCAACGGCAACCATTCAGTTCGAGGGTCAGGAAAGGCTGCCTGATCGGCTGGTGGTTAACATACGGTCACTGCGCGACCGCCCCTTGCAGCGCGTGACCGTTAACGGCAAAGATCATCCCTACTTCGCGGGCGACCAAGTCATCATCGCGAATCCGCCGCGGAAGCTCGAAATTATTTGTTAGGACCTGCAACGAAAAGTTCATTGGGGAACCAACATTCCGGCATCGTGGAATTCCGCCGGCCTGGTTCTGTTCTCGAAACACACTTCAAAACTGAGCCTCGCTTGACAATCGTCGTCTGACAGGCATACGGTTTCTCGCGTTCCGTACATCCAAGTAACAGAGACTGATTAAAAATGCGTGCTTCTCCGCGCGCTTGTTCCTGGGCCATCCGAACGATGTGGAGGCACTCCCTCATGGATCAGATATCACGTTTCAAAAGTCTGTTTGCCGGCCTGCTCTGCATGCTGGTATTCCTCACGCCCACGCTAAGATCGCAACAAACCTCCGGATCCTCTGTAGGGACCGTCACCGACAACACCGGCGCAGTGGTCACTGGAGCGACCGTCACCTTAACCAATGTCGACACTGGAGATCGCCGAACGGCTACCACCAACGCAGCCGGTGACTACCAGTTCGTCAACCTGGTGCCAGGCAACTACAGGGTCGACGTGGAGAACAGCGGCTTTAAGCACTTCATCCGCTCCAATGTCGTGATTCAGGTACAGGGTTCGACCCGCGTGGACGCCTCCCTGGAGCTGGGAAACGTGAGCGAGACAGTGGAAGTGGCCGCCCAAGCCCCGCTCGTCGAAACCCAGCAAGCTACGGTCGGTCAGGTAGTGGCCGGGAGAGCTGTCACCGAACTACCCTTGAATGGCAGGAATGTTTTCAACCTTCTCGCGCTCTCTCCCGGTGTAGTGCCCCAAGGGGGAACCCAGGCCAGCAACGCAGTATCGGGCATGAATGGCAACGGATTTTCCACTGGGAACTATCAGATCTCCGGAGGCATCCCAAATACCGGCGCGCAATTTATCGACGGCGCGCCCATCAACAACGGCTACATCAACGCCATCTCCTACATCCCAACGCAAGATTCTATTCAAGAGTTCCGCATTGAGGCCAATGCCATAGGGCCGGAATTCGGCGGCACGACCAACGGGGTCGTCACCATGGTGACCAAGAGCGGAACCAACGGTTTCCACGGCGGCGCCTACGACTTTTTACGCAATACGGTCCTCAACGCCAACACTTTTTTTGGTGACCAGGCCCACTTGAAACGGCCGGTCCTGATTCAGAATCAATTCGGTGGCCTCATCGGCGGACCCATCAAAAAAGACAAGTTGTTCTTCTTCGGCAGTTACCTGGGAATCCGTGCCGCGATTGGAAGCACCACCACCTACTCCGTGCCGACCGCGGCCATGGAGCAAGGGGTGATCACCAGCTCCACACCTGTGATCGATCCGGGCCAATTCAATGCCAACGGTGTGTTCGTCCCCGCCCCGGCGGGCACAACGTTCCCGAACAATGTTATTCCCGCCAACCGGATCAACCCCACGTCAGCCGCCATGTTCAAATGGTGGGCGCCTCCCAATGGCACGGGCACCACCAACAACTACAGCGTCAATGCCACCACCAAGCCGGTTCTCAACCAGTACATCGCGCGCCTCGACTGGAACGCCAGCGAGAAACAGCGCATTTTCGGCCGTTACACCTATCACCATTCCCTGAGTCCCAGCGCTCTGCCCTATGGCTACCTGCCCAACATGTCTACCGGGCATAACGCAGTACAGCAGTTCGTTTTGGGAGACAGCTACACCGTCAGCGCGAACACCATTCTGGATTTTCGCCTGTCCTATTTTCGCGATAGCAGCTTCACCGGCGCCACGGGCATTCCCTTCAATCTCGGGTTTACCGGCTGGCCGGCGGCCACCATCGCGCAATTAGGCGCCAATTGCTGCGGTCCGGTCATCCCGCGCGTGGCGGTGTCCGGTTTATCGGTCAACGGTGGAGGCGGCCAGCAAATTTTTGTGACCGAAGAAAATTACGCCATCTCCGGTAGTGAGACCAGGATCCTGGGCCGTCACACCATCCGGTTCGGTGGAGAATTTCGGCGCGCTCCCAACAACTACGGCCAAACCAACTCCACCAATGTGGAAGCTTTTGGCTTTACCAACGCGTTCACCGGCAATCCCTTCGCATCCTTCTTGTTGGGCCTTCCCCAAACCACGCAAACCGAGCTAGCCATCATCCCGGCCTCCACCACGTTCTATGGCGGGGTTTATTTCGGCGATAGCTTCCAGGCCAGCAGCAAGTTCGTCATCAATGCCGGGATCCGGTGGGAGTATCCAGGCTACTGGACCGAACGGCATGACCGTCAGACCGTCTTTCTACCTAATGAAACCAATCCTCTTGCTGGGCCGACCGGTTTGGCGCTCAAAGGCAACGTGGAGCTGGTGAATACTCCGGCCTACCCGCACCGGACCAACCTGCTGCCTCACTACGACTTGTTCTCCCCGCGCCTGGGCCTCACCTATCGCGTCACCAACAGCCTGGTGGTGCGCAGCGGGTTTGCCATTCTCTATGCGCCGACCGCCAATCTACAGCAGGACGCGCAGCCCTACCAGGCCCCCGTCAACCTGGCATTTACGGTCATCAATCCCACCACCACGCCCATCAATTCGTTCAGCAACCCTTTCCCCGGCGGAGTCTTGCAGCCGGTCGGCCGCAGCAGCGGGTATCTCAGCGTCATTCAAGGGCAAACCGTCACCACAAATTTGCCCAATGAGCCCTCGACCTATGCGGAGCAATGGAATCTGGATCTCGAGAAAGATCTGGGACACCAAACGCTGGTGGATATTGCCTACGTAGGCAACCGCGGAGTTCACCAACAACTGCCCGCAGGGTTGAACGACAATGGCCAGGGGATCGATCAGATTCCCGATGGATACCTTTCCATGGGCGCGGCACTGCTCAACCCGGTCCCGAATCCGTTCTATGGATTAGTGGGCAACGGCAATCTGTCTGGTCCGACCATTCCCGCAGGTCAGCTGCTTCGACCCTATCCGCAATATTTCAACCTGTCGAACGCAGCCAACACCGCGGCCGGATCGAACTACAATTCCTTGCAGACCAAGGTGGAAAAGCGGTTCAACCAAGGCGGCACCCTGCTCGCAACCTACACCTTTGCCAAGGATTTTGGAACCGCCGACACCCAAACCGGTTTCCAGGAAGCGGTGCAACCCGGTGAGGTTCAAGACTGGAACAACCTTCAGGCCGAATATGCTCCCCTCAGCTACAATGTTCCCCATCGCTTCGTCGGGGCGTACGTGCTTGATTTACCGGTGGGCAAGGGCAGGCGCTTTTTGGGGAATCAGAGTGGAATCGTGGACAGGATAGTCGGAGGTTGGGGCGTGGACGGCATCACCACCTACGCGCTCGGCTTCCCGCTTATATTCACCGCCCAGCCCACATTCATCAGCCAGCAGTTTGGCGCCGGCACTCCCCGCCCGAACGTCACACCCGGTTGCCAGAAGAAGTTGTCTGGGGCCGCGGTGCCCCGGCAGCACGGTTGGTTCAATACCGCTTGCTTTACCCAACCATCGAACTACGGCTTCGGCAATGAGCGCCGTACTGATGACCAGCTGCGTACCCAAGGCATCGCCAACTGGGATGCAGCGCTCTTCAAGAAAACCGCCATCAACGAGCGCGTCGACGTGCAGTTTCGCGCGGAAGCCTTCAACCTCTTCAACCGGGTTCAATTCGGTCAACCGAACACGGTCTGCTGCAGCTCCTCCAATGCGTCTTTCGGGGTCATCAGCAGCCAACTCAATCTCCCGCGCGTGGTTCAGTTTGCGTTGCGGTTTTCGTTCTAAGGAAAGGAAGAAATGGATCAGAACTCGGGGTTCACGCCTGACCGGCGGGAGTTCTTAAAACTGGCGGCCGGCGGCGCTCTTAGCGCAGCCGGGGTGCTGACATCGTCGCGGAGCGCCTCGGCGACCGTACATCCGAGCGCGCCGGGCATTAAATTGTGCGCGCAAGTTACGGCCAAGCCGACGGACGATGATCTGCTTTTCCTCAAGCAGATGGGTGCGGAGTACGTCAGTGTCGCCTCCACGCCCGACCTCAGGACAGCGGATGGCTTCAAGCAGATCAAGAAGCGCTATGCCGACGCGGGCATCACCGTCTGGAACATCGGCAACACCGACGTGCACAACATGCCCGAGGTCACGCTTAATCTTCCCGGTCGTGACCAGAAGATCGAGGAATACAAACAATACCTCCGCAATCTGGGGCAGGCGGGCATCTACTACACCACCTACGCCCATATGGGCAACGGGATCTGGAACAGCGGCCGGGCCACGATCCGCGGATCTTCCGCCAGGGAATTCGACATGGCGAGCCCCAACAAGGTGGGCATCTGGGCGGATAAGAAGTTCTATGAGCCGCTTTCCCACGGCCGCGTCTTTTCGAAAGAAGAGATCTGGGAAAATTACACTTATTTCATCAAACAGGTCGCGCCGGTTGCGGAAGAGAACGGCGTGCGCATCGGCATTCACCCGGACGATCCACCGGAGCCCATCCTGGCCGGTGTTCCGCGGTGCATCTTCGCCAGTTTTGCTGGCTACAAGAGAGCCATGGAGATTGCCAACAGCCCGAACGTCGGCATCTGTCTCTGCTGCGGTTGCTGGAACGAGGGCGGACCTGCGCTCATGGGTAAGGATCCAGCGGAGATGATCCGTTATTTCGGTCCGGAGAAAATCTGGAAGATCCATTTCCGCAATGTGAGCGCACCGCTGCCCCATTTTGTAGAGACCTTCATGGACAATGGCTATTACGATATGTCAAAAATCATGACCGCCCTGGTAGAAGTAAAGTTTGATGGCATCGTGATCCTGGACCATACGCCAACCGTGGTCGGCGGCCACTATCCCGAGCAGGCCTACGGGTTCGCCTACATGAAGGCTCTGAAAAACCGGGCCCAAGCAGAAGCACGGGCATAGGATCTTTCGGAGCCATAGATAAAACGGTACGGGCTAAAGAGCCAGAGCGGGAATCGGGACTGAAGGCCAAACGGAACCTGACGGGTGCCCCATGTTCGCACCAGCGTACGTGGGCCGAAAAGGACGGGCGAAGCCCATCAAACGCTTCTAGGCCTTTAGTGAAAGCATTCGAAGAATTCATAATCGGCCCACGTACGCTGGTGCGAACATGGGGCACCCGTCGAGATCGCGCGTAAATCCAGATTGGTTGTCGCCTGAGAGGCTGAATGTACAACGTACGGTTTCTGCTAGTCGCCACATTTCTTCTCACCGCAGCCGCCGCAGGCCGGGCGGAAACCAACTGCGCGTCTGCGATCGCAGCCAGTTTCCCCAAAGCCGTCCTCTCCAATGGGCAAGTACAAGCCGTGGTCTATCTCCCGGATGCCGAGAACGGCTACTACCGCTCGACCCGTTTTGATTGGGCGGGCGTCGTCCCGTGCCTCACCTTCAAAGGTCACAGCTATTTTGGCGTTTGGTTCAACCGCTACGATCCCTTGATCAACGATTCCATCACCGGACCCGTGGAGGAATTTCGCTCTGCGGACGGCCTCAGCTCAATCAACTACGCCGAAGCAAAACCCGGGGGGCTGTTCATAAAGCCCGGCGTAGGCGTCTTGCGCAAGGTCGATGATTCGCCCTACAAGTTTGGCTTCTTCTACCCCATCGTCGACGGTGGGAAATGGACCGTCCACCACAAGAAGACGGAAGTCACCTTGACCCAGCGTCTCCAGCCAACCCTGGGCTATGGCTACGTCTACGAGAAGACCCTCGAACTGGACAAACATGAACCGGTTCTCATCCTTCATCACCGCATGAAAAACACCGGTACAAAGCCGATCGACAGCGAAGTCTATGATCATGATTTTTTCATGCTCGACGGTGCCCCTACCGGGCCTGGAATGGCCGTGCATTTCCCCTTTGAACCCATAGCCCAGAAACCCATGGAACCCCGCGCCAAAATCGACGGCAAAGACATCGTCTACCTGCAGGAACTAACCTCCGGGCCCAGGCAGAGTGCGAGCAGCTTCCTGACCGGATATTCCACCAGTCCCGCCGATTATGACTTCACCGTCGAGAACCGGAACACTGGAGTGGGTGTCGAGCAAACCTCTGACTCCCCCATCGCGCGGTTAAATTTCTGGTCGATCCATACCACCATTTGTCCCGAAGCTTACATCCATGTGAATATTCCACCGGGCGAAACGGCCACCTGGACCATCCGTTATCGTTTCTTCGCAAAATAGCGCTAGCACCACACAGGCCCGGAAACTTACGGTGACGCCTGAGCGTCAATCCCATAAGGTAAGATTGTCCTTGACCGCGCGGCGACTTCCCCTATTCATGGCGAAAACGAAATTCTGTTTCTTCTTCCTAATCTTAGTATTACTGTCGGCGATGGGTTTCGGTGAGGCCCCCGGCACCCTGCAGGGACGGGTATTGGATCCCAGCGGGGCGGTCATTCCGCAGGCCCAAGTCACCGTAACGTCCTCCTCTGGTAAAAGCTACACTGCGGTCTCGGATGGAGCGGGCGCTTACCAGGTGCGCGGCCTACCCGCCGGCGCCTATACCGTAAATACCACCACTGCCGGATTTGCTCCCTTCACCTCCTCCGTCACCATCGCCGTGGGACAGAGTAAGACGCTGAACATCGCTCTGCAAATTCAGATGGAACAGCAACAGGTGCAGGTCGAGGCCGAAGCCGCTACCGTCGATACCAGTCCCGACCAAAACGCCAACGCCGTCGTGATCAAAGGAAAGGACCTGGATGCCCTTTCCGACGATCCTGATGAATTGGAAAGTCAACTGCAGGCTCTCGCCGGACCGGCTGCGGGCCCGAACGGAGGCGAGGTTTACATCGACGGATTTACCGGCGGGCAGATGCCCCCCAAGTCTTCCATCCGTGAGATCCGCGTTAACCAGAATCCCTTTTCGTCCGAGTTCGATCGGCTGGGGTATGGTCGGATCGAAATCCTCACGAAGCCGGGCACCGATAAGCTGCACGGTCAGATCGAAGCTCGCGGCAACGACTCCTCCTTTAACTCGCGCAACCCTATTCTGCAGACCGCGGAGCCGCCTTACTATTCGTACAACCTGCAGGGCAGCGTGGGTGGTCCCATTTCGAAGACTGCCTCCTATTTTGTGAGTGCCTTCGGGCGCAGCAACCAGAACGTGAACATCGTCGATGCGATCGATCCCAACTCCATCACTCCGGATACTCCGAACGGGACCCGGCTCAATGAGGCCTTCCCGAACCCCAGCTCGCGCATCGACATCAGTCCCCGGCTCGACGTGCAACTGGGGCAAGCCAATACGTTAACTATGCGTTACGATTTCTTTCGCTCGGTAACCACCAATGCTGGGGTCGGCCAGTCGGCCCTTCCGACCCAGGCTACCAACACGCAAAGCATGGAGAACACAGTCCAGGTGAGTGACAGCCTGGTGCTGAGCAAGAATATTGTCGACGACATCCGCTTTCAGTACCGTCGTTTTCGCTATCAAAACATCGCCCAAAACACTACCCCGACCATCAGCGTGCAGGGCGCCTTTACCGAGGGCGGCAACAATGGTGGAGTTGTCCGCGACAACCAGGATATTTACGAGTTGCAGAACTACTTCGCGGCTGCGGAGGGCAGGCACTCCCTGAACTTCGGTGGTCGCGCCCGCGCCTATCGCGACGCAGACTTCACCAATGGGGGCACGAACGGCCAGTACACTTTTCAAAACCCGCAGGAGTATCTGGCTAAAACCCCCTACACGTATCAAGTAACGGTAGTGAACCAAGCCACCGCCCGCGCCATCATGTTCGATGCCGCGCTTTTCTACCAGGACGACTGGAAAGTAAACCAGCGCTTTACGTTCAGCTATGGGCTACGATGGGAAACGCAAAATCGCATCAACGATAAGAGTGACTGGGCGCCGCGGCTATCCTTGGCCTATGCGCTCGGCCACGGAGATGCAAAGAAGCCGCCCAAGACGGTTCTCCGCGCAGGGTATGGCTGGTTCTTTCAGCGGTTCACGGTGCCGAACAGTTTCGGTTCCAATGCGGGTACTCCTTATCTCATCCAGGCCATTCACCAGAACGGAATCAACCAGACGGTTACCACGATCACCAATCCCACCTTCCCAGTCACGCCGGCGGTGGGGACGAACTCACAAAAGGCTCCAACACTCTACACGCTCGATCCTCATTTTCATGCGGCGACCGACATGCAGGCCGCGGTTGGCCTCGACCGCCAGATTGCGAAGAGAATCACGGCAAACGTGACCTACTTATACGGGCGGGGAGTGCATCAGTACTTCACCAACAACATCGGAGCTCCGGAATTCTCCACCGCTGCTTTGCGCATTTATCCGGCCAACCCGCTCCCTACCGCGGCCGTAAATGACCTGCAGTACCAGTCCGGTGGCGTTTACCGCCAAAACCAGATCATCGTCTCAGGGCGGGCCAACTATCCCCGATTCAGCTTCTTTACCTTCTATTCCTACAATGCGGCCAAAGCGGATACCAATGGCGTCACCTACACTCCTTCAGTAGCACAGGACCCCGGGCTCGATTACGGCCGATCGAGCTTCGATGTGCATAACCGATTCGTGGTTCTGGGGAACTTTACTGCACCCTATGGAGTGTCGCTTAGCCCTTTCCTGGCTGCCAACTCCGGCACCCCGTACAACGTGACGGTCGGGAGCGATTTGACCCGCAACAACCAGCTCAATGCCAGGCCGACGTTTGCGGCCAACTGCAGTGAAGCGAACGTGGTAGTCACAAAGTTCGGTTGCCTGAATACCAATCCCTTCGGCACGAACGAAATGATTATTCCGTTTGGTCTGGGCACCGGTCCCTCGAATGTCAGCTTGAACCTGCGAGCGAGTAAGGTAATCGGCATTGGACCCAAGGTGGAGGGCAGTCGCGCTGCGCGGAGTGGTGGCGGCGGCCCAGGGGGCGGAGGGGGGCGCGGCGGCGGTGGTGGAGGTATCGGTCCCGGCGGACTCAGCGGAAGCCGCGGCGGACCAGGCCGTCTTGATCAGAATACTTCGCGCAGGTACAACATCACCCTGACCGCATTTGCCAGCAACGTGCTGAACCACGAGAACCTGGGAACACCGAACGGCACTTTGTCTTCGCCACTGTTCGGCCAGTCACAGTCTCTGGCCGGCGGGGGATTTTTCGGTGCCTCCACAGCCGGCAACCGCAGCGTCTTCCTCCAGGCAGTCTTCAACTTCTAAACACGCTGCGTAAACTCGTTATTCTGGGTGAGAACCAGATCTTTAGGACCAAACAAAACCAGACGGGTGCCCCATGTTCGCGCCAGCTAACGTGGGCCGAAAAAGATGGGCGAAGCCCTTCCATTGTTGTTACTCGTTGAGTGAAAGCGTTCGAAGAATTCATAATCGGCCCACGTGCGCTGGCGCGACCCGAATTTGCCGTACGCTGCCATCCAACGACCACGTGTGCGGCTTTCTGTGAGGAAAGCCGCATGAGGTATGCCAGCGCCAACAAGTTCTACGGGAAATTCGGGGGAACATTGGGCACCCCTCAGTTTCTGTTTGGTCCGTTGGGTTCTGTTGGTCCTCAGATCCGGTTCCCACGCAGACCCTGAAGCCCATCAAAAGAAGGGCTGCTCACGAGACTTCGTGAAATCCCGGTCGAAGCGGGAGCCATGATCGAACTAAGTCCCTTCCTTTCAGCAGCTAACTTTGGCTATCTTCTTGCATTAGGAAGTGCAAAAGATAACGGAGCAACGCGATGCGGAAAGAAGCAAGCAGACGTTTGTTTTTGAAGAATCTACTCGGAGCGGCGGCAGTGGCCGCTCTTCCAATGCGTGTCCTCTCACAAGCCAATCAACCCACGGGCATGGAGCGGGGCGAGATGGGGCGCCTTGTGACGGCATTCAAGTCGAAGTTCAGCGTGCCTGCGCTCTCCATCGCGATGTCGCGAAATGGCGCATTCGTTTTTGATCAGGGGTTCGGCCTCAACCAGGGATTTGCCGTGGGCAACATCAAGGACCTGGGCCCGGTGAATATGTCGAGTTTGTTCCGCATCGCAGACGTGTCCATGCCCATCACTGCGGTGACCATCTTCCTGCTGATCGAACAAGGCAAGCTGAACCTTACCGACAAGGTCTTCGGCGCATCCGGCATCCTTGGCAGCAAGTACGGGAAGAGTCCGTACAAGCAATATGTGACGGACATGACAGTCGACAACCTACTCACCCATACCTGTGGTGGCTGGGCGGCTGATTCCACCGACCCCATGTTCCGCTTCAACTCCTGGGATCAGGCCAAGCTGATTGGCTGGACCCTGGACAATCTGGCGCTCACCTCTCCTCCGGGAGAACATTGGGCTTACTCAAACTTTGGCTATTGCCTCCTGGGGCGAGTCATCGAGCAGGTCACGGGTCAACCCTATGAGAACTACGTGCAAAGCACTATCCTGGAGCCATGTGGCATCAGCAATATGCGGATTGCCGGGAACACTTTAAAACAGCGTGCTCCGAACGAAGTGGTTTACGTCGGGCAGTACAACGAAGACCCGTACAAAATGAATGTCGCACGCATGGACTCCGACGCAGGCTGGCTGGCCACTCCTTCCTCCCTGGTTCAGTTTCTCGATCATGTGGCGGGATCCGGTTCCATTCCCAGCATGCTCAAGCCGGAAACCATTCAGAGTATGACCACACCGTGTCCAGCATTCCCGGGCAACTCGGCGGCAAAGTACGCCCGGGGCTGGATGGTTGACAACGGGAACTGGTGGCACAACGGCAGTCTGCCCGGTTCGACGACCTTGCTGGTGCGCACCGCGAGCGGCTTAGGGTGGGCCGCCTTGGCCAATACCCGCAGCGAACCACACGATGAGATCGACACAGGCCTCAAAGAAACGCTGTGGGCTATGGCTCGCGCCGTGCCCAGTTGGGGAGCTTGACTTTGGCTATCAAAACAGATGGACGGTGATGCCGGTCGAAAGCCGTAGCCAGTTCTGGTCGTTGGAGGCGCCGTTGGGCAGCCGGGTATATCCGTAGTCGGCCTGGATAACGCGGAAGGACAAATGTCTTCTGAACTTGTAATCGACGCCAATACCCGCCAGGAACGCGATCGAATTCGCGGTGGGTTGGATGAAGCCGTTCTTGTCGGGGAAAGCTGAGTGGAAGCCGTGAGCCACACCCCCCAACGCCTGCACGAAAGGCTTGAAGTAATAGAATCGGTCACCGCCAATCCGGTAGTTGAGGCGAATGCCTCCGGTCCCCATGATCATCGAAAAAGGCTGGCCGGTGTTATGGATGTTGCCGATGTGTGTGGCGGTTACATCCACCACAGTGGTGAAGGCGCGATAGGTGCGGAAGTTTCCTTCCGCGGCGGCCCCATTCATGATGAAGCAACCGCATTGGCCTGGACCCGAATTGACTCCCGTAGGGCTATAGGTGAGCGACACCTCGGCGCGCGGCAGAGAAAAATCCCGTCCCGCTGGGACCACTTGACCTTGCAGGCTGCGCGCGCTCAGTCCCAGGACCATTCCCACAAGAAGCAGGCCGAAATACCGATACATACCTTCTCCCGCGCCGAACACCGTGACTCGCTTACTGGATCGCAAGGGGCACCTCGGTAGAGCGCTGAAGTGTGCCTTCGGTGGCCGTGACCGTTATGGTGTAGCCGACTTTTCGTGCAGCGAAGAGGCCCGCACCCGAGCATCCACTCAGCCCGGCAATCGCTGACAGGCTGAGAATTGCCAGCAACAGTACCGGCAACATCCCGCCGCGCAATCGTCTTCGGAAGCGAATCGCTCCAAAGATAGGTAGCAACAGGCCAAGAGCCAGCGGTAGCCGCGGAGATGCCGGCGGCTGGTTTGAAGCCGTCGTACCGGCCGTCTTGATGGTGAGCGTGAACTTGGTTGTGCCGCCACCGCTCGATACCGTGGCGGGTGAAAAGGTAGCCGTGGCTCCCGCGGGCAGGCCGCTGGCCGAGAGCGCAACGCTGTACAAGAACGTTGTGGCGATTTGAGGAGCCACCTGCAGGGAATAATTAACCGTGGTGCCGGGCAGCACAATGGGCGCGATCTTATCCAATCGCGTGACCTGCAGGTCGCTTATCGTGACCGAGACCACATTCGAGGTCGTGGACAAGTAGCTCGGATCGCCGCCATAGGTTGCGGTAATGCTGTGAACTCCATCTGCCAGGCTGCTGGTGGTGAAGACCGCCAAGCCGGATCCATTCAGCGGCGCAGTCCCCAGGACAGTAGTGCCATCCAGGAAGCTGATACTTCCGGTCGGATTCTCGGTCGGAGGCGGAGTTACGGTCGTGCCCAGCTGCGCGGTAAACGTAACCGGCATAGTGTCAAGCTGCTGGGTAGGATTGGCGCTGAGCGTAAGCGTGGCCGGCACCGTCTTGCCCTGCAGCGCGACTTTGTTCGAAGTGCTCGGGGCGAAGTAGGCATTGCCTAAGTACACGGCGTCCGCATAATGGGTGCTGCTGCCCGCGATCGTAATCCCGCCGATGCTGGCGGTTTCCGTCTGGGTGAGTTGGTTCAGCAGAATACTTGTGTTGAAGTCGGACAGATTGGGAATCGCGATATCAATCGTGCCATCGCCATTGAAATCTCCCAGCGCCAGGTCGTGGGGAGCATCTCCCAACTGGGTCGGGGCCCCGGCGACCTCGAAACCGCCCTTTCCATCGCCCAGCAGCAGGGTCAAGGTTTGGCTCGTGTAATCGTTGATATCCCCATAGTTATCGACAGCGAGATCGGTAAAGCCGTCCTGGTTGAAGTCTGCGGCCACCATGGCAAAGACATTTAACCCGACCAATATTTTCGACACGGGTGCGTTGACGAATTCGCCATTCCCCTTGCCCAGCAGAATCGTGACATTGCTCACAGAGTCGCCGTTATCAGGGGTGAAATTCCCGATCGCCAGGTCGACAATGCCATCTCCGTTAAAATCCGCGGCCACAATCGGGCAAGGCGCGTAGCTGCCCGAAAGCACAGGCGATCCCGGTGCGTTGACGAACGTGCCGTCGCCATTGCTCAGAATCACACTCACGGTGGACTCGTCGTCGTTGGTGACGGCTACGTCGGCAATGCCATCCCCGTTGAAGTCGGCAACCGCCAGAAAGAATGGAAACGCACCCACCGCTACTGGCGATCCGCTCGCCTCCGTGAAGGTGCCGTTGCCATTGCCCAGCAGAATACTGAGGGTGTCGTCGTTGCCGTTGGCGACCACCAGGTCCAAAAGGCCGTCGCGATTGAAATCTCCGATCCTTACCGCGACCGGAAAATTGCCCACAGTGATCGGAGAACCAGAGGCAGGGTTGAAGGTGCCGTCTCCATTGCCCATGAAGACGAACACCTCATTCTCAAAATCGCTGGTGATCACCAGGTCCGGTCTGCCGTCATGGTTAAAATCGCCGACCGCGATGGAGCAGGTCGAACGTTGGTTGTTGCTGGAGCAGGGTTGCGTGCCGGCGCCTTCTACCAGGCTGCCACTCGTAAACGTGCCGTCTCCATTGCCCAGCAGAATGGCGATCGTGTTATCTGCCGCGTTCATGACCGCCAGATCTGGCTTTCCATCCCCGTTGAAGTCGCCCACCCCCACCGCGGCAGGTTGGTTACCGGTCATGATGGGAGCATTGGGCTGGACAAATGACTGCGCGAACGTCGGCGCCCCCAGCGTTGCCGTTCCGAGCACGTAGTTGCCGTCCGTCGTGTCCTGGAAAGAAACAGTGCCTGATAACAATGGAGGATGACCGGCTACCCCCACAACTGTCGCCGTCAGGCCATAGCCGCTCGGGCCGCCGCTCGCGACCAGCGTTGTCGACGTAGGATTTTTCCCGGTCACGGTCAATGTTTGCGATACCGAAGTGCTGGCCGCGGCGGTCGCCGTCGCGCTGAACTTCGCCACGTACGTATGAACGCCAATGGCCGGAATTATTTTGATAATCGCCGTAGGACCGTTCAACTGCGCCGTGCCCACAATGGCGGAGTTCTGGCACTCCGGTACCGACGTATCACAAAATGTGATGTTGCCCGTGGTTACCGGTGTGGCGCCGCTCACCACCGAAGCGGTCAACGTAACCGCTGCCGGCGATGCAACCGTCGCCGACGAAAGCACCAGAGTTGTGGTGGTGTTGGGGGCAGCAGCCTGCGCCGAATGAGGCAGAACGGTTGTCAGGAGGGCTGGCAGAAACAGCCTCAGGCCTAGACGACGCCTGAAGGCAGAAAGGGCCCGGTAATTCCACATACGAGATCCCTCGGTTCGCACTTACTGGTTAACACTCTACGGAACAGGAATGCCAACGGGTGCGGATTCCGATCCAAAGCATATGTCGCCGCCACGGAGTCCGGACTTCTACTTGCGGAAGTCCTCTGCTCCATCCAGAAACGAATCGAATAACAAGAACGACCCTAGAATGGATACCCAATGTGACGCAATTCCAAACATATCGGCCACTAGCCAGATAACATTACTCACCTGATTCCCGGAGTAATGTACGAGGCTCAGTTGTGATGGCGCGATTAGAGTTAGCTCGGATTTGTTATCGGAGGCGGGGAGCTACAACTTTTGTATCAGGTAGGGCAATAACTGCGAAGGATACAACCACGGTGCCGATTTGGAACTGTCGTCCCAACCTAGGCCATGGTCACTTTGCCGTTGCCTATGTCATAAACTGCGGAGCGGATTGCCAGCTTCTTCTGCTTCACCAGATCGGACAAGACAGGCGAGGTGTCGCGCAGTACGGATGCTTGCAGGGCCGCATTTTGCCGGGTGGCGATATTTGCGTCGCCATTGGCGCCGTTGGTTGCGGGATGAATGTACTGATACAAACCGCTGATCTGCCCTGGCACTGCCTTGCCGGCGATTGTAGCTTTCACTGCGCCGCAATTGGTGTGCCCCAGCACCACGATTGCTTTGGTGCCCAGCACTGCGGCGCCGTACTCGAGACTGGCAATCGTGTCCGGGGTGGCGATATTGCCCGCAACTCGAACGACAAATAGATGGCCAATGCTCTGGTCGAAGACTATTTCCACCGGTACCCGCGAGTCGGCGCAGGAAAGCACCGCGGCGAATGGTTCCTGGTGCTCTTCGGTGTGCGCTCTCAGAATGTCCAGATCTTCCTGGAAGGAGACCAGCTTCTGCGCGACATACCGCTGGTTTCCCTCGGCCAGCAGTTGCAGGGCGCGCTCCGGCGTCTCCGGCCGCTGGACCGGATCCCGCGGCGCCTGGTACATCCCTCGGGCGTAAGGTGCGGTGAGGCCGGCGACACCGATGGCAGCAAGCTTGAGAAAATCTCTGCGCCCATTGTCTTTCTTTTGCACTATTCCATCCTCCGTTTAAATAATGGGATAAGACTATCGTCAAAGTCGACCGAAAGCATTAAATCAGTCGCAAGAGTTTCTCCAAAATTTTACCGTGCTTGGGTAATCCATTCCCGTTACCAACGGCGGCGGTGTCCCAAAATTGGTGTAGGCTTTGAAACGCCAGTCCACTTAAAGTCACTTAAGACATAATCGAGTGATGGCGCGGAACCCAAGTGGCCAGGGGAAGGTCTGCAAAGCCTTTTATGGTTGGTTCAATTCCAGCCCGCGCCTCCATCTTCTTTCTACCTTTCGCGATGCCGCCGGAATCTCCTGAGTGCGATATCCTTGCCAAACGGCAGGGAAGCGGACATGGAGAAAAGACTATTAGTCGTCGGCAGCATCAACATTGATCTGGTGGCGTGCGCCGATCGTCTCCCCGCCCCGGGCGAGACCATTCTTGGCAGCACCTTCGATGTCTTCAACGGGGGCAAGGGCGCCAACCAGGCAGTGGCGGTCGCTAAGCTCGATGCCCCAGTAGACATGATTGCGTCCCTCGGCTCCGACCTATTCACTGAGCGGCTGCTTTCAGGCCTTGAGGCGGCCGGTGTCGATACTCACGCGATCCAGAAGGTGGACGGTCCGTGCGGGGTAGCTCACATTTCCCGGGCTGCCAATGGGGAGAATTCCATCATCGTGATCTCGGGGGCAAATCGTTTGCTTACGCCCGCCTGCATCGATGACCATCTCGATCTGGTGCAGAGAGCGAGCATGATCCTGGTGCAACTGGAAACCCCGATGGAGACGGTCCTCCGCTTGGCAGAACAGGCCTGGCAGGCAAAGACTCCACTGATGCTCGATCCTGCTCCGGCGAGGCCGCTGCCCGACGAACTGCTTAGCCGGACCACGTGGCTCACTCCCAACGAAACCGAAGCTCAGATTCTTCTGGGTAGCGTCCACCTCGAGCCTGCCGCCGCGGCGGAGAAGCTGCTGGCAACGGGCGTGCGCAACGTAGCCCTCAAGCTGGGGTCCCAAGGAGTGTTCCTGGCTGGCCGCGACTGTCCGGCCGAGCGCGTTCCCGCTTTTCCGGTAAACGCCGTAGACACGACTGCGGCCGGCGACTGCTTCAACGCCGCCTTTGCCGTAGCTCTCACCCGCGGAAAGCCACCCGCCGTAGCCGCCCGTTACGCAGCGGCGGCGGCCGCCATCTCGGTCACCCGCGCCGGTGCTCAGCCCTCGCTGCCCACGTCCGCCGAGGTGGAATCCTTCCTCACCGCCCACGCAAATTGAGCGCTCTCAAACGGCCGGGGCTGAAGAGTGTGGGTGAGAACCGGATCTTTCGAACCAAACAGAACCTGACGGGTGCCCCATGTTCGCGCCAGCGTACGTGGGCCGAAAAAGACGGGCGAAGCCCATCCATTGCTGTTACTCGTTGAGTGAAAGCATTTGAAGAATTCATAATCGGGCCACGTACGCTGGCGCGAACATGGGGCACCCGTCAGGTTCTGTTTGGTTCGAAAGATCCGGTTCCCACGCAGACTCTTCAGCCCGTCCCTTTTTTGCTTAGGCCGCCGCTCGGGCATGCCTTGGAAGGCCAGCCTGGAAGACTAGTAATCCTTCCGCCCGCGCCTCCATGACAAACTGCGTTCCACAAGGCGCAAAGACGATCGATCCCCGTTTAACTGACAAGCTACTACTGGCCGCTGTCAACCTGCCTGAGCCTTGCAACACCAGCAGCGCCTTGGGCCCGTACACCGCCTCGCCAATATACGGGTCACCGGCGGCAACCGAGATGCGGCTCAACTCAAACTCCTCTGCGGGGGTCCGATAAACCCGTTCCTGCTCGCTGATTACGCTTCCTTCGAAGACCTCCGGCGTGCCGCCCTCGAAGGTGAGGATCCTCAACAGCTCCGGCACGTCCACGTGCTTGGTCGTCAATCCTCCACGGAGCACATTGTCGGAGTTGGCCATCAGCTCCACATTCACCCCTTCCAGGTACGCGTGCAGGACTCCGGCCGGCTGGAAGGTAGCTTGCCCCGGTAAAAGATGGACCAGATTCAGCAGGTAAACGCTAAAGATGCCGCGGTCGAGATGCCCTCCCGGCAAAGGAAAATTCTCCGCCGCCCGCAGGGCCCAGTAGTCAGGACTGTCTTTACCGGCCAAGGGCGCCGAGCGCAATCGTGTAAGCAGCTGATCGAGCAGCAGATCCACCCGATCCTGCGGCATCGTCATCACGTTGCTGTAGAGCGTGCGCAACAACCCGCGCCGCACGGCATGATCGTGCCTCGCCGCAACCAATCCTGAGCCGAACTCCGGCATAAGCGAAGCCAGCTCGGGGGTCTGCTCCAGAATTCCGGCGATTTGCTCCAGCGGACGAAACCCGTGCAGCATCCAAAAATCCGTCAACGCCACGCCGATTTCCGGCTTGTGGTTATCGTCTTTGTAGTTTCTGCCGCCAGCGTCAAGACTCACGCCCTCGGCGTTTTCTCTGGCGAATGCCTCCCGCGCCTGGACCAGCGTCGGATGCGCCTGGATTGAGAGCATCTTGTGTACGTCCAGGATTTTGAACAGGTAGGGCAGGCGCCCGTGGAAGCGGAGATTTGCCGCCGCGCCCAGCACCGCCTCCGGATCCTCGGCAATCAGGTCATCGAGACGCTCCGTTCCGCCCGCGATCTCTACCACGGAGGGAGCTTTGGCATGGGCGCCGATCCACAATTCGGCAAACGGCCTGCGGGTCGCGTTCTCTACCCCCAGCAGATCGGGAATGAAGTTGTGGCCGCCCCAGTCATAGTGCTGCACCACTCCGTGCAGCTTCAGTGCACCCTCGTCAACCATTGACGGCTTTCTCCATGCTGCGTAGGATACCCGCGGGCTCCGCCACCCCTTGGGCAGTGATTTCGTCGGCGCGGGCCTGCGTATCGGCCACGGCGTAAATGCGCAACTCATCCGCATTGCCTGAGGGACGCACGTGGGCTACTTCGCCGTTCGCGAACCGAACTCTTACTCCATCCGTGTAGTCCACGTCGCGAATGCTGTCGAAGCCCAGCGCCGGGGTAAAGAACAGGGCCAGCTCTTTGTGGATCGCCGTCGCAGCCGCAGGGGGAGAAAACCGGGCGACAATCTTCAACGCGGTCGCCCGAGGAAATTGCTTCAGCAAGGCGGCCCGGCTGAATCGCTTGGGCAGACGAGCAAACAGGTCGACCAGCGACAGCCCGGCCTGCTCGGCGGCAAACAGCACACCCAGGATCGGGAGACCCGCATCCCGCGTGAGCAGCGGTGGCAGGACGGCGCCTTCACGCGTGATCGGCGACCCTGTCAGGAACCCACCGTTGGGTTCCCAGCCGCAGACCCGCTTTTTCCCTTTGGCCAGCGCGGCTTCCATCCCGCTGATCACATAAGGAGACCCGATCCGCGTCTTCGGTTCCAATACCGCCGAAAGCGGCCCTCGATCGATGGCGTCATTGCAGCTGATAGGCACCACCACCGCGTCCGCCTGCAGATACTCGGCCACCACCATGCCCACCAGGTCGCCGCCGAAGAACTGGACGCAGCCCGTCGCCGGATCCACTCCCAGGACCAGGGGACGATCGCTATCGCCGTCTATCGAAACCACCGCGTGCAGGGGTTTGCCCTCATCGGCCAGCCCTTGAATCATGGCCAACTGCGCCGCGTCGATGTTTTCTGTATCGATGGGGACGAAGGTATCGCTTCGGCCTGCCTTTATCACTTGCGCGCCCAGCTGTTCGAGAATCTCCGCCAGCAGATCCCGTCCCACCGCTGAATGCTGGTAAACCAACAACCGCTTGCCATTGAGCGTGGAGCCGGCAAAGAAACTTGTAAACCGGTCAATGTACGCGGCGCGAGCGTCGTCACGCTGCGGCGGTAGATCCTGGTGGCCGCGCTTGAGCATGCCGTTCTCATCGAAGAGCGACTCGTCGAACGGCTGCTGGTATAGTCTCGTGCGTACCTGACGCACCTGTTCATTAATGGGCGTTTCCTGTTCCTTGAGCAGTTCGCCCCGGCTGCTGTAAGTTTTGTAGCCGTTGCGGTCGAACGGAATGTGGCTGCCGGTGACCATCATGCTCCCTTGTTTCCGCGACAGGGCGAACGCTGCGAGGGCGGGCGTAGGAATGGCTCCGAGGTTCACTGCCTTCATGCCTGAATCGACGATGGCTGCAACAATCGCTTGTGCCAGGGCGTCGGAACTGGGGCGCAGGTCATAGGCGAAGTAGAAGGGGTCCCCGCGCTCGATCCCGCCTTCCGTTACGGGCAGCGATTGGAGGTATTCAAGCTCGGCCAGCGCGTTGAGGTAGACCTCCAGTTGGGTAAGGTCGACCACTTTGCCTCGCCGCCCGCTGGTGCCAAATCCCAATTCCTGTGGCTCGTAGTTCAGGCGCGATCGAAGCGAATCCATGGCTCTATCTTAGCCGGAGCCTGTCGTCGAGGTTCATGGTTGGGAGAATCTCAAGGCCGAAACGGAACCATTCCGCCTCCGCACCCCCTGTTGAGGTAGTTACCCCGCACGCTCGATCAGAAACTGATGAGCGGCAATACTGGCCGCTCCGCGCACCATGAAGTCGTTTTCCACCGAGCGGAATTCAAGCCGGGTGGTCGACAGCAAGTGGGGCATGATGTTGTTTTCGATGGCCTGCCGTGCGCTGGTGATAAAAATCCCATTGCCAAATCCGACTAAGTCCGCAAATAGCACCCATTCCGGATTGTTCATCTGAATGCTGTTCGCCACCGCGATGCCGAGCGCCGATCCGGCATGCCGAAGCAGTTCGATCGCCTTCCCGACGCCCTTGGCGGCGAGCGCCTCGAGGTCGCCGATCGCCTGCACCTTCAGGCCCAGCTCCGCAGCCCGGCGGAGCAGGGCCGAACTGGACGCAACCGCATCGACGCAGCCCTCTTTTCCGCATTGGCAGCGGGGACCCCCGGGAGTCGCGGTGCAATGGCCGATCTCCCCCGCCGCCCCGGTGTGCCCGCGGTAGAGCCGCCCCTGCATGTAGCTGCCGGAGCCGATATTCTTGCCCAACATAACCACGGTGAAACTTTTGAGTTCCCGGGCCATCCCGAAAAGCTTTTGCCCCAGAGCCACCGCATGGGCATCGTTGTCCACATAGGAGGGAATACCGGTAACCTTCTCGACGATCTTCGCCACCGGCACATCGTGCCATCCCAGCATGTTCGAATGCAGGCACATCCCACGGGCGTGGTTTACGTGTCCGGACAACGCGACCCCAATGCCCAGTACCTTCTCGCGGGCGATCTTCGAGGCCCGGGTCAAATGGGGAATCCCCCGCGCAATCGCGGCCGCCACTGCTTCCGGTTCCATCACCATGCCGATCTCGTGTTCCGCCAGCACGTTGCCGTGGCAATCCGTCAACGCCATTAAGGGAGGATCTTCCGTGAGGCCGACACCCACGAAGTACCCATAGCGGGCGTTCAGCGAGAGCATGATCGAGGGCCGTCCCTTCCGCTGCTTGTCGATCACGGATGGGGATTCTTCCACAAACTGGTGCTGTATAAGCACCCGGCTCATCTCCGTCAACGCGGAGCGGCTGAGCCCGATGCTGCTTGCCAGCTCAGAGCGGGACATCGACCCGTTCTCCAGCAGCGCTTCGATAATATTCACGTAGGAGGTGGTGGCCACGGCAACCGGCCGGCCCCCATTGCTTTCCGCTGAACGCGACGAGGAAGGTTTGCTGTCGCGCTTTCCGTTCTGTCTTGCTGTAGCCATGCAAGAAAACACTAGCATGTCTCAGCTGGTAAGACAGCATGTCCGATTTTGAACGCAGGCTGCCATCCGCCCGGCCTGAAATCCTCGTCTACGGGGTATAGTGTCGTGTTTTGCGTCATTTAAACGAATAACACCAACTAACAGGGGTTTCATGCTGCGCCTCCGGCTCGTCCTCACTCTTTACCTCATTGCCTGCGTCGGCTTCTTTGTCGTGCGCACCGCTCATTGGAAGCAAGTGAACGATCCCGCACAGCTCCACTACCTCTGCTTCCTTATGGATCACGGGATGGCCCCCTACCGTTATCTCCTCGAGATCAACATGCCGGGCATCTACCTGGTGAATTGGAGTGTCATGCACACCTTGGGCGGGGGTTCGGTGGCTTGGCGCGTTTTCGATTTTGGTCTGATCGCGATGGGCGCCTGGGCCATGATCGTGATCGCTCGGCCCTATGACTGGCTGGCGGGACTCTTCGGCGCCACGCTCTTCATCCTGTTCCATGGCCGCGATGGCGCCGGGCAGGAGGGCCAGCGGGACTTCATCATCGCGGTCCTGCTTCTGTGCGCCTACGCGTTTCTGTTCTACGCCTTCCGCAGCCGCAGGCACTGGCCCATGTTCTTTTTTGGCCTCTGCGGCGGCATAGCCGCCACCATCAAGCCGACACCTCTCCCGTTCGCCCTTCTTCTGCTGGCGCTTGCCGCAATACGCTGGAAGCAGATTGGCGAGCCGCTGTTAAAACCCGTGTTGTGGGCTGTCCTCGGCTTGCTCATTCCTATCGCCATCGTGGGCGTCTTCCTGGCCCGCGAACAAGCTCTTGCCTCTTTCTGGTACCTGTTGCACGTGGAACTGCCGTTTTACCAGGCTCTCGGACGTCTGCCCCTCTCCAAGCTTTTGACACTGATTGCCACCGCGTCCATCAAGACCGTTGCTTTCCTGGCTTTGGCTATTGCCCTGCTCAAGCGCGATTGGTGGAACTGGGAGGGCAAACTGCTAGCGGTGGGAATCCTCTTCGGCATCGCATCTTACATCGCGCAGGCCAAGGCTTTCCCTTACCATCGTTACCCCATGCTGGCCTTCCTTTTTTTGTGGGCGGGCCTGCAAATCATTCCCGCCTTACGCGCCCGGGGTCTGGTGCGTGCCTTGGGCTTTGCGGGGGTGGGCTTTGTCGTCATCCTGGCTCCTGTCTATGTCAACGTGGCCATTCACAAGGTGTGGGATCCCGCATATCTCGATTCGCTTGCCGCTGATCTGAATACTCTCGGCGGCAGCCGGCTTTCCGGGCATGTGCAGTGCGTCACCATGCCGGCCGACTGCGACGACACTCTCTACCGGCTACGCCTGGTGCAGTCTACCGGCTTGTTCTACGACTATCTGATTTTTGGATCGGCCCAGCAGCAAGTTATCCGTGACTCGCGGGCAAAATTCTGGCAGGAATTCGAGAGCAACACACCGCAAGTAGTCGTACTCGGCAGTGAATTGTTCCCCGACGGGCATGGCTACGACAAACTTGCCTCCTGGCCCCTTTTCGAGCAGGAGCTGGCCGACCATTACTTCCTCTATGCGGATCGCAGATTTCCCGCCGCGGAATCCGGACAGAGGGCCTACCGGATTTACGTCGAGAAGCCCAAATCGATGGGGTCCTTCACGATGAACCAATACGAGAGCGCGCCCACGCAGGTAAACATGGCACAGATCACCAATGCGACGTCAAAGGAGTGGGTCCGGTCGAGCAGCCAACCGGTGATGAGCGGCGCAAGCGAGGCGCAAACGAAGCTGCCGAAGTTCTGAATTGCGCTGACCGAACCGACCATATGCGCTGGGGACAGGGCTTGAGCTAGACCCCACGCTGAGTTGCCGCCAAAGTAGATGAAGAACAACGCCGCGCTGACACAAGCGACCGCACTTGTGGCCGAGGCCGCATACGCCACTCCCACTGTGCTCAATGCGGAGCAAAACATTCCGCCGACGATGAGAATCTTGCAGGCAAGAATGGGAGCGAAGCCGCGCCGGATCAATTGATTGACGGCGCCTCCGCTAACGACGGATCCCAGGGTGCCGAAAAGGTAAGGGATGATCGCCACCCAGCCGGTCCTGGCGATGGTGAGGTGGCGCGCCGCCTGCAGGTAACCCGGCAGCCACGATAGGTAAAGCCAAGTGGTGTAGTTGACGCCGCCGAACCCCAGCATCATGCCCCAAATCGTCCGCAAGCGGAACAAACGCTTCCATTGCGGAAGCGACATTTCCAACCTTGGCTGCTCCGCCTCAAGACCCAGCGATTCGGATTCGGCTGCCGTCAGCAAAACACTCTTGCGGTCGCGGTAGAGCGGGTACCAGGCGAACGAAAGCAGCAGGCTAAAAAGGCCCACACTGACAAACATGGCTCGCCATCCAAAGGACAGCATGATCGCTGTCAATATCGGAGGAGCCAGCGTTACCCCCAGCGTATTCGAAGCGGTCAGCAATCCCGTCGGGAATCCGCGATCGCGAACCCCGAACCACTCATTCATCACCTTCACGCCGCAGGGCATCATGGGGGCTTCCCCGATGCCCAAGCTGATGCGGGTGGTCATGAAACCGGCGAAGCTGCTCACCAGGCCGGTCGCCAATTGAGCGAGAGACCAGACAAACATGCCGGCGGCCAGGATCACCCGTGATCCGATGCGGTCGAGCATCAAGCCGATGGGCAGTTGCGCTACGCCGTAAGCCAGGGAGAAGGCCGAGAGCAGGGCTCCGATTTGGGTGCCGGAGAGACCCAGGTCGGCGCGTACGCTGGTATTCGCGAACGAGAACGAGGTGCGGTCGAGATAGTTGACGATGCCGGCAAGGAACAGGAAGGAGACAGCGAAAGTCCGCATCCGGCGCACACGCGACGGCTTGGGATGCATCACAACCTCAGAAGCCATGGACAGCTATGATCGCAGACGGGGAGCGGGATGGTCTATTCGATAACCACGGTGATTTTGATCCTGACCGTTTCCGCCTTTTTCGCTTGGGGACGCCGAGGGCTGTCTCCATTCGGCTGGAAGCAGTGGATTCTCCGCGTCGTCGTGGCGCTGCCCCTGCTGATTTCGAGCGCTGTCCACTTCATCCGGCCAGCGCTGTTGGCAGCCATTGTGCCCCCTTTCTTCCCCTCCCGGCCGCAACTGGTTTTGTTGACTGGAGTGATGGAACTCGCCGGTGCGCTCGGTCTGCTCCTGCTTCCCTTTACCCGGGCAGCCGCCCTCTGCCTGGCGCTGTTGATGATCGCCATCTTTCCCGCCAACGTCTATGCCGCTAATCAGTATGTCGGCGGCCTGCACATGCCCAGTGTCCCGGTGCGGTTGGCAATGCAGGTGGTGTACATCTGGTTGCTGCTGATGGCAGGTTGGGGAGTCGCAACACACCGCCAGAAGCCGCAAATCTCCTAAAAATGGGCGACCCATATCTCGCGCGTTTTGCGAGATATGGGGAATCGCGGCTCTCAAGGTTTCGGCATGAACTGCATGGTGTAGGCAGTGGCCGGATCGAACGGCTTTTGGATCACCTTAAGATCCAGAAGTTGCTGGTACATGCTGCTCCAACGCGCAGGCTCAAAGCGGCCCAGGTCCGATCCGTCGGCTGCAGCGATGAAGTGTTGATCCCGCAGGGCCTCATAGCTGAATTTCATTTGCGGCACGCTCATCGCCGGATTGAGTTTAGCGATCTCTGCATTCACGTCATCCGGATGAACCAGATAGTCGCGCCAACCGCGTAGCGACGCGCGCACGAACTTAGCCACCACATCGGGATGTTGCTGCAGGTAAGACGGGGAAGTCAGGAAAACCCGATACGGATTGTATCCTGCTTCGCTGATGAGCATGGTGCGCACCGGCACTCCAGCCTGGTTCGCGAAAAAAGGCTCGGAGGTCACGAAGATCTGTTGAATATAGTCGGGATCCTGAAGAAAGTTGGCGACGCTGTAGGTTGCTGGAATTTCCCGCACGTTTTTGAGCTGGTAATGCTTGACCAGAAACTCGAACCAGGTCGACGACCCAAGCCGGATGGCCACCGCGTGGCCATCCAGATCTTGAAAGCGATGAACCGGTGAATTCTGGTGCACCATGATCGCTTGCGGATCGTGCTGCATGGTCGCAGCCACCGCTACCAGCGGAACCCCGTTGCCGACCGCCTGGAGAGTATGGTCCGACGAACCCATGGCGAACTGCACCGTGCCCAGAGAGACTGCCTGGTCTGAGTTGACGTAGGGCCCACCGGGAAGGATGGTCACCTCCAGGCCCTCGTTTTTGTAGTAGCCGCGAAGCTTGGCGTCGTAGAATCCGCCGTGTTCGGGCTGAGGATACCAATCCGTTTGCAACGTCACCGGCGTTAGGCCGCTCGAAACCGCCGGCTGCTTTTTGCAACCGGCAAAGGCAAGGCAAATGCCGAGCAGGCACACCAATCTACGCATCATTGATTGTCGCCTAGCGTGGCGGCGAAAGCGAGCAGCGGGGCATCGGCGCCGCGTGCGGCCATCAACTGCACTCCACCTCCAGGCCCTGTCAGCGCGACCACCGGCACACCGGCCAGGCTTCCCGGACTGGTGTAGCGCAAAATCCGTTGCCGCGCGGCCGAGTGATCGGCACCCTCAGTTAGAGTGCTCACCGGCGCACACGGCAAAATCACAAAGTCATACTGCTTGAACAGCCGATCCATCCGTCCGCGAAAAGCGTCATGACGCTGGCGCAGGGACGCAATCTCAGTGGCCGGAAGCGATTCACCCCAAGCGAGCCGTTCCCCAATCGACCGCTCGAGATGGGCAAAGTTCCCGTGGTGGATGGCAGCCGCCTCATGAGCCTGAATAGGGAAGAAAATATCCCGCGTGTCCGCCCAGAAATCCGGCTCGAAGACGTGGAGCATTGCCCCACTGCGCCGCAGCTCTTCCTGCTTCGCGCGATAAACCTCGAGCACAGCCGGCTCGCAGTCATCCACAAAGGAATCTCCCACCACGCCGATCGTGACTTCTTGCGGGGCCGGCGCCTGGGGCACACCGAGCAACGCGGCCGCCAAGGCTGGCCCGTCCCGCAGATCGCGAAAGAGCCAGCCGATGGTATCGAAGGAGCGGGCAAGGTGCAGGCCACCGTCCCACGTCTGGGAGCCGCCCAGTTCCAGGGTGGACCGATAACCGGCTAATCCGCACAGAGCCGCCGGCACCCGAATCGATCCCCCTGTATCGGTGCCGATCGCGGCCACGGCCGAGCCCTCCTGCACACTGGCCGCGCTTCCACTCGATGACCCACCGGTGAGCGCCCGCGGGTCGCGGGGTTGGACGCAGTCGCCGTAGTCAGGGTTTTCTCCAGTGATGCCATAAGCGATCTGGTGCAGATGAGTCTTGCCCATGATCACCGCACCGGCCTCGCGCAGCCGTGCCGCCACAAAGGAGTCGGCTTGTGCGATACCGTTTTTCTCCGCATAGAAGCGGGACCCGGCGGTCGTGGGATAACCGGCGACGTCGAAGCAATCCTTGATAGCGACGGGAACGCCGTACAGCAGCGGCCGCTGCTGCGCCTGCGCAAAGCGGGCGGGGAGAGCGTCCGCCTCACCGAGGGTGCGTTCCTTATCCATCGCTAGAAACACGTTGTGGCCGGCGTTGCTGTTGGCGCGCGCGAATGCTTCCTCTGCCGTTGCCGCTGGCCCGCTGGTGGAATTCTTTAACTCTGTCAAAGCAGACATATCGGTTCGTGTATACCACGCACCGCAGTCGCGGCGAAAATGATTTAAACTGCCGCATGAACGTCGACGAAACCCACCTGAAAGCGTTGGTAAAATTCACCGCGCTGAGTTTCCGCACTCCGCGGCCGGTGCCGTTTGGCGCCCTGATCGTCGACAGCCAAAGTGGAGAAATCCTGATGCGGGGCCGCAATGCCGTGGCTGCGGAAAACGACCCATCCGCTCACGCCGAAGTGCGCACCGTCCGCCTCGCTTGCAAAAAGCGCAAGAGCTATTCGCTCCAGGGTTATACACTCTATACCACCTGCGAACCTTGTCCCATGTGTATGGCCAATGCCCTGTGGGCTGGACTCGACCGTGTCGTCTACGGGGCAACCATCGAGGATGCGAACCGATATTGCCGTCAAATCCAAATTCCGGCCGCTGAGCTTGCCCAACGCAGCGACATGGAATGCATCGTGACCGGGCCCCTCCTGCGTGAGCTTTGCAACACCCTGTTTACCGACCCGCGGATGCAGGCGGCTTTCGCCACCTGGGGAACGCGAAAGGAGACTGCATGACTACACCGCTGGAAGTTTCGTTGGCTGCGATCCTGGGCGATCCTGCGCGCGTGTCGACCGCGGGCCAAGTGGTGAATCGCCTGTCGCGCGACTTTTACTGGTACTCTCCGGTGTTGCGCAAACAGCTCGATGGCAAAATCGCCGATGTCGTCGTGCACCCGCTCACGGTTCAGGAAATTCAGAACGTGCTCGGTTATTGCTACGCCCACGATATCCCTGTCACGGCACGGGGAGCGGGGACAGGCAACTACGGGCAAGCCGTGCCGCTGGATGGCGGAGTGTTGCTCGACCTCTCCAGGATGGATGAGATTGAATCCATCACCAGCGATGGAGTCGCCATTTGCCAGCCGGGCGTGCGGCTCGGAGTACTGGAAGGCGAAGCGCGCAAAGTGGGATGGGAACTGCGCTGCTATCCGTCGACGGTCGCGAAGGCCTCGGTGGGAGGCTTTCTCGGCGGCGGCTCAGGAGGCATCGGCTCCGTGACGCATGGCGGTCTGCGCGATTTCGCTACCGTGCGCGCTCTCGACGTGGTCACGATGGAAGAGTCGCCCCGCCTCATCCATCATGAAGGAGAAGCCATTCACGAGATTCTGCATGCGTGGGGCACCAACGGCATCATCACCCGCATATGGCTGGCCCTGACCCCGAGTGTGGAGTGGGGGCAGTGTGTCGTCGCCTTCGATACCTTTAACCAGGCATTCGATTTCAGCGAGCGGGTGGCTGTTTCCGAAGAGTGGACCAAGCGTCTGGTCACTACTTTCGAATGGCCCATCCCTTCCTTCTTCAGTCCCGTGCATACCGTGGCTCGCGAGGGCAAGGCGCTCATTTTTTTCCTGATCTCCGAAGCGCAGAGGCCGAGCTTGGAAACCGCCGCTCGCGCCGCCGGAGGCGATGTCACTTTCTCTGCACCCTACGCGGGGTTGCGCACCGTGCCCTTGCTTTCTGACTACACCTGGAACCACACCACTCTGTGGGCGATGAAGTCCGATCCTGCCTACACCTATCTGCAGTGCGGCTTTGACGCGGCAACGGCCCGCAGCCAGTTTGCCCGCCTCAAGCAGCGTTTCGGCGAGGAGTTTCTGTTGCATATCGAGTTCATGAAAAATGGCCAGGGTGTGGTATTTCCTGGGTCGATTCCGGTGGTGCGCTATACGACTGAGGATCGGCTGAACGAGATGATCGCCTACTGCCGTGAGATTGGGGTGAGCGTTGCCAATCCTCACGTCAACAACGTTGAGGGTGGAGGCCGCTATCGCGCCGACAACGTGCAACTGCTGGCGAAGTACAAGTACGATCCTAAGGGGCTTTTAAATCCGGGCAAGATGGCCACCTTTGCACCGCAGCCTGCTGGAGCACCCTTATCGTGAAGAGCTGGATCCCCGATGCCCGCAACTTTGCTTATCTCACCTGGAAACAAGTGGACGAACTCCCTCGGGATACGACCGTTCTGGTGCTGCCCACCGCGGCTATTGAGCAGCACGGGCCGCATCTTCCCCTGGCCACCGATACCCTGATCAACAGTATTCTTCTGGGCGCTGCGTTCGCGCGGTTGCCGCAGGAAGTAGCGGTCTATGCGCTGCCCGCGATCTGCTACGGCAAGAGCAACGAGCATGTTGGTTTTCCCGGCACGCTCTCTGTCTCGGCCTCGACGTTCATGGCCGTGGTGCGTGATTTGGGCGCAAGCATCGCCGCCTCCGGTTTCAAGAAGCTGGTCCTTTACAACACCCATGGTGGCAACTCGTCGCTGGTCGATGTGATGGCGCGTGATCTGCGCGCGGACTTTGGGCTGCGTGTCTTTTCGCTCTTCGGTTCGGCAGGCGCAGCCTTCACCGGGCTAGGCGAACAGGAGCGCACCTATGGCTTCCACGCGGGTGAAGTGGAAACGTCATTTCTGCTGAGCGCAATTCCGGAGTTGGTTCACCCCACCGAGTACACCGTGAACTACATCGCGGATATTACGAAGCCGGAGGTGCTGCGTCCGGAAAATGCCCCCGCGACCTTTGCCTGGCTCACTCGGGACATCGCCCCCAGCGGAGTCATGGGCGATCCCAACCCCGCCAGCGCCGAGAAGGGCACACTCTGGATTGAGGAGGCAGCGAAGAAACTCGCGGCTGCCTTGTCTGCTATGGCCGCTTACGAGAACTGGCACAAGCCTTGAAGTGGAAAAGAAACGGCGGATCTCTCCACTACGCTCCCCCCGGATTTCCTGTGGAGTTTTGCGGCGCTGATGAAGTTCCTGCGTCTCTCTTTACGGAGAGCACATGCGTGGTCGTTGCCGGCCGCTGCGAGGTAGAAAATCCGGGTACGCTCCGGTCGAGATGACAAATTTGTTGTAGGAATCGCTGCCAGTACCACCACAAATTTGTCATCTCGACCGGAGCGCAGCGTAGTGGAGAGATCTGCGGTTTCTCGCTCTGCACCACGGAGACTCATGAGTACAGGACCTATGATTGGCTGCGGCTCCGGCGTGCGTCTTGAGCGCGGCGTGCGTTGCACCATGTCCGATGGCGTCATTCTGGTCTCGGATCACTACTACCCGCCCGGCCCTGGACCGCACCCCACCCTGCTGATGCGTCAACCTTACGGCAGGGATATCGCGTCGACTGTGGTCTACGCGCACCCCGTTTGGTTTGCCGCCCATGGCTACAACGTTGTGATCCAGGATGTGCGCGGGCGCGGCGACTCCGAAGGTGACTTCTATCCCTTTCGCAATGAAGGGCGCGACGGAGCAGAAACCATCCGCTGGCTCCGCACACGCCGCGAGTCGAACGGCAGTGTAGGCATGTACGGCTTCTCGTACCAGGGCATCACTCAGCTTCTTGCAGCCGCCGAGCAACCTCCAGGCTTAGTCTGCATCGCTCCCGCGCAAACCGCCTGCGATCTCTATCACGGCTGGTTCTATCGCCACGGTGCGCTACGATTGGCCTCGAGCTTAGGCTGGGGCCTGCAAATGTTGAAAGCCGACGCGCGGCGCCGTCAACTGCGAGCAGCTAGTGACGGACTCGAAAAAGCTTGGTCCGATCTACGGAGCCAACCCCTGATAACACCCTACGGTCTGCACCCTCAGCTCCAGGAGGAAGGCCTGCCATCCTACGTGCGCGACTGGTTCGCTCATCCAACGCCCGGCCCCTACTGGTCGGCCCTGGACGTGAGCGAATCGCTATCGCGTATAACCATCCCCGGCCTGCACATCTCCGGCTGGTTCGATACCTACCTGTCGGGCAGCATCGCAGGCTTTCTGGCCTTGTCCGCGCAAACCGAGCATCAATACCTGGTCGCCGGTCCCTGGATTCACATTCCCTGGAGTGAGTGGATCGGGGACCAGAACCTCGGCCCGGAGACCTTGCTCGACACTGATTCGCTACTTTTGCGTTGGTTCAACCATTGGCTCAAAGGAAGCGGCGAGTTCGCCCGTGAGCCACGCATTCGCCACTTCGCGTTAGGAGCAAATCGCTGGTTCGACGCCGAAAGCTTCCCGTCACAAACCCTTTCCCTTTACCTGCACAGTGGAGGACGAGCTGATTCCCGCAAGGGAGACGGATCCCTCTCCGCCGCCATTCCCGTCGTGGCCGAACCTCGCGACATCTTCATCCACGACCCGGAGACACCGGTACTCTCCCCAAGCAGCCCGTTAGCCAACCAGGCACAGCTCGAAAGCGGAAACAATCTCCTGGTCTACACTGGACCTCCGTTAACAGAACCGCTGCACGTCTTCGGATCCCCAAAGCTGACACTCTATGGCGTGACCTCTGCCGCGCACGCGGATTTCACCGGCAAGCTGGTGCGGCTACGCCCCGGAGGTCAGGCCGATTTCATATGCATCGGCATCGCGCGCTCCGGTTATCTCTTTCGCGACTCCGGCTACCAGGCAGACGCCATTCACTGCTGGCAAATCGAACTTGAGCCCACCTCATGCGTCTTCGCTGCCGGCGACGCTATTCGCCTGGAAGTGGCCGGCAGCGCCTTCCCCTTGTACGACCGCAATCCATCGAGTGCGGTAGACCCCTGGCTGGCCGACTCATGGAACTGGCAACGCTCGACGCATATGGTGCTGCACGACCCAGAACATCCCTCGCGCATCGAACTGCCGTTGGTGAAGCCCGCATGTTAACTCTTGCCGGCGTGACCAAGCGTTATGCAACTACCACGGTGTTGCACCAGGTCGACCTCACCATCGCCCAAGGCGAGTTCGTCAGCCTGATCGGTCCTTCCGGCTGCGGGAAATCTACCCTGCTCAAGCTCGTTTCCGGCCTCACCAATGCCAGCGCGGGTAACATCCTGGTCGATGGTCTCGGCCCCGTACAGGCGCGGAAGACCATGGCGTACATTTTTCAGGACGCGACCCTCCTGCCCTGGCGCACCGTCACCCGCAATGTCGGGCTGGGGTTGGAATTGGAGCACGTCGACCGTCAGACCAGAAAACAGAAGGTGGAGTCTTTGTTGGAGTTGGTCGGCCTGGCCCACGTGGCGCATGCTTATCCGCGGCAGCTCTCTGGAGGAATGAAGATGCGCGTTTCGGTTGCCCGCGCCCTGGCCACGACCCCGCGCCTGTTACTGATGGATGAACCGTTCGGCGCGCTGGATGAGATGACCCGCGACCGGCTCAACGAGGAGCTGCTTCGCCTGCAAGCCGAGCAGAGCTGGACCGGGGTATTTGTCACCCATTCCGTAGCCGAGGCGGTTTTTCTCTCCACCCGGGTCATTGTTCTGGCGCCTTCGCCGGGCCGCATCGCTCACGACATACCCATCGATCTCCCTTTCCCTCGCACCGGAGTCACGCGAGAAAGTCCGCAGTTCGAATCCTTGGTAACCGCGGTTTCGCGGGCCCTGCGCGGAGTCCAAAGCCCATGAAAAAGCATCTGGTCACACTGCTAAACGCGGTTGCCGTCTTCGCCGTCTTTTTGCTGCTGTGGCAGGGGCTTGATCTCTTGCTGCATCTGCCTCCTTATATGCTGCCCTCGCCTCTCGCCGTGGGTCGGGCGGTCGTCGACCGATTTCCGTCGTTGGTTGCGTCCCTGGCCATCACTTCGGAGGAAGCCGCTGGCGGCCTCGCAGCCAGCATCCTCGTTGGCCTGGTGATCGCATTACTCTTCGCTCAATCCCGCTGGGTACGGCGCATGCTTTATCCCTATACCATCCTGTTGCAAACGGTGCCGATTGTCGCCGTAGCGCCGTTGATCCTGATGTGGGCGGGTCCAGGCGCCTTCGCGGTGACGCTAGTCGCCTTTATCATCTGCCTCGCGCCCATCATTGCCAACACCACGCAGGGACTCATTAGTGTGGAGCCCAATCTTATCCATCTCTTCCTCATGCACAATGCGTCCCGTTGGCAACTTCTGACCCGGCTCCGTCTACCCCATGCCGTACCGTCACTGTTTGTAGGCATCCGCATTGCGGCCGGCATCTCGGTCATTGGGGCCATTACGGGCGAATTGTTTGCCGGATCCAGCAGGGTCGGTCAAGGCGGCCTCGGCTACTCTATCCTGTATGCGAGCGCCCAACTGCAAACGGATTACCTCTTTGCCCTGGTGTTGGCCGCGACCGTGCTAGGCTTCGCTTTCTTCTTCCTGGTCATGTTTCTGGAATGGTATTTCCTGCACCACTGGCACGAATCCGCGCGTACAACAGCGGAGGAATAGGGGACTCGAACCATGCTTCGTTTAGAATCCGAGACCGGCTGGTGGCTGGTAACCCACGTCGACCACGCCCGTTTGGCGGGAGCCTTCGCCGCCCAATGGGGAAACGATCTGTTCCTCTCGCCGGAGCCGCGGGAGCGGGTATTGCGAGGCATCTCGGCCCATGACGATGGTTGGGCCGCGCGCGATCAAAACCCTCAAATCACGCGTCAGGGAAAGCCCAGCGCATTTTCCGTAGAGCTGGTAGGGAAGTATTCCGCCTTCGAAGAGATCGACCTCGAGGACTATCTCGCAGTGCGCGAGCAGGCCGTGCGTATCGTGGCGGAGGGGGATGCGTATGCGGCCCTCCTTGTCTCGATGCATACCTACAACCTGCTGACGGCGCGTGCCGATCGTGCGACCATCCAACCCGCGCAGCTACCGCTTCTCGACGCATTTCTCGATCGGCAATTGCAATTTCAGCAGCAACTGAAGGCGCGCCTTGCTACAGAAGAGGTCTCGCTAGCGTTGGTGGATCAACACTTCCATCTGCTGCAGGCGACGGACAATTTGTCCCTGTTGAGTTGTGTCGACTATGCAAAACCGTCCGATCTGTTGCGCCCGCTGCCCCTGTCCGGCGGCGGGGGGAGCCGGGTGGCGGTTACCTCGCTGGGGCAGCGTCACTTTCGCCTTACGCCCTATCCCTTTGCTGCATCGCCGCTCGTCTTCGAGCTCCCGGCGCGCCACGTGGAAGGCAAGCAATTCTCCACTGCGGAGCAACTCCAGAAACAGTTCCACGCCGCTACGCCGGTAAACCTGCTGGTTACGCTCACCCGCGAATGAACTCCAAGGGATAGCGCTGGACACTAGAGACAGACAGCACCATAATGATCATATTGATCGTTATGGTGCCGTGGAAATGATAAAGGAAGTAAATGCCGTCCATTTTCGCCAAAGCCTGGGCGAGATGCTGAACGAGGTGCAGTATCACAACGACAGCATCATCATCCATAGGGATGGCAAGCCGGTAGCGGCGCTGGTGGATGCCGAACTGTTTGCGCGTATTCGCCGTATGCGTGACCGCTTCGACGCCTTGAGTGACCGGATCGCAGAGGCATACGCTCCCGTGCCGATGGAGGAAGGTCTGGCTGAGATCGACTCAGTGGTGGCCCAAGAACGAAAGCGCTGATGGCGAGTTTGCGGGTGGTCTTAGATACCAATGTTTTGGTATCGGGGCTGGCATACCCGGGAAGCATTCCGGGGCGCATTATCGCCCTCTGGCGGCAGGGCGGGTTGGATGTAGCTTTGTCGCGATACATTCTGGATGAGACCGCAAGGGTATTGCCATGCCTGACCCGGATACGTCTCAGTCCCGGTGAAATTCGAGATGTGGTGGACAGCCTCCTGTTCCTCGCCGACATTGTTGAACCCAATGCTGAACAAGAAACCGGCCTGCGTGATGCCGCGGACCAACAAGTGCTCGCAACTCTTCGGGCATCCCAGGCGGATTACCTGATCACCGGCGATAAGGACCTGCTGGCTCTGGCTGACAAATACCCCATCATGACGCCAGCGGCATTCTGGGCACGACACGGCTGAAGAGGCGGATTGAAATAGTGCCGTGATGTTATTACACTAGTAATAACATCACGGAGGGTGCATGGTTGAATTAAAGGTGCGCAAGTTTGGGAACTCGCTCGGAGTTGTATTGCCGAAAGAGGTTATCAACCGTCTGCAAACTGCTGATGGTGAGGCGCTGTTCCTGGTGGAAGCGCCGGACGGCGGATACCAACTCACCCCTTACGATCCAAATTTCGAGAAGAAGATGGCGAAAGCGGATGAGATCATCAAGCGCTACCGCAACACACTGCATGTTCTCGCTAAGTGAGGAAACCGGTCTGGATAGAGGAACGGGACGCCCTCGTGCTCCACGACCGGCTGCTCGCACTGTATGGCGGTCCTGGAGGTCTCCGCGATAGCACTTTGCTGAAATCGGCATTGGCCCCTCCACAACAGCATCTTGCCTATGATGAGACCGCCGATATCATCGACATGGCCGCAGTCTATACTGCAGCCATCGTGCGCAACCATCCATTTGTCGACGGCAACAAGCGCACTGGCTTCGTGATTGGAATTCTGTTTCTCGAACTGAACGGTTATGGCTTCACCGCCAGCGAGGAAGATGCTGTGCAGGCAGTCCTCAAACTCGCGGAAGGAACCTTCGACGAAGCGGAATACAGCAACTTCCTCCGCGGCAACGCCGTGCGCCGCAAGAAGGGCAGCTAAATTAGTGTAAAGAATATTTGACATGAATAACGCAATAGCGCTATTTTCTTTGATGTCAAAGATTCTTAACATGGGAGCCATTGCAATGGCGATAAGCCTTTCGTACCGGGAAAAATCTCTTTATGCCTCGCTGGTAGCGGAGGTCATTGTCTACGGCCCTTACTTCTTTCTGCACCGGGAGAACTCCATCAACAAGGTCACGGGCATGATCATCGCCATCATCGTGCTGCAGATTGTCCTCCAATCGGTCATCGCCGCCTTGACGCGCAACCGGATAACAGACGAGCGCGACCGTTTGATCGAACTGCGAGGATATCGCGCGGGCTATCTGACGCTTGCGTCCTTGATGGTCGTCGGATTAGCAATGTTGTGGGTTCATACAACGCACCTCCATTTTCATCTTGATAGCCGGATGGTAGGACTTCATTTTCTGAGCGTATTCTTTGGCATGCTGGTGATCTCGGATATCACAAAAACCGCCACGCAGCTTGTGGCTTACCGGAGAGCCATTTAATGCCTGCCATACGCAATCAGATTCGGCAGCTTCGGGCTCAGCGAGAGATGACACAGCAGGAACTAGCCGATCGCATTGGCGTCACGCGCCAAACGATCATCGCCATCGAGCAAGACAAGTATTCGCCTTCTTTGGAGACGGCGTTCAAAGTTGCTATCGTTTTGGGGGTGGCGCTGGAAAGATGTTTTCAATACGACCCGAACGGAAGGCGTTAATCAACAGGCCTAAAGAGCCGGGCTTGAGTGTGCGTGAGAATCCGACGCAACCGCAATCTCTATGGGTGCCCCATGTTCGCACCAGCGTACGTGGGCCGAAAACGACGGGCGAAGCCCATCAAACGCTTTTTGTCACTGAGTGAAAGTATTCGAAGGATTGACGATCGCGCATGCACGCTGAAGCGAACAGGGGCACCCACTGAGAGGGCGGTCGATTTGGCCTCCCACGCACACACCTAAGTCGAATAGGACGAGAGTCATAGGAAGCGACTATTACTCGCAAAGATCGCCTCTCGTCCTTCGACTTGTGCTCGATCTCTAGTGAACCGTCGAGGCAACGATGGCTGAGGCGATGACGCCGGTAGCGACAGCGGCAAGTACATAGTTACCATCCACCGACCGCCACTCATATCCGCGAGGTGGAGCACTTAGGTGATAGTGCCGATAGTCGATCGGCTGCCCTCTGTGCCAGTCTTCCTGCTTCATGTGGTAGCCCTTCTTCCATTCATCATGGCGCACGTACTCGCCATGCTCATCGTGATGATCCTGGGCAAATGCAAATGACGTGGGGCCTAAAAGACCAGCGCTTAATGCGGTAACGGCTAAAACCCTATAGAGCTTTCGCATGGAGTCTCTCCTCGCAATCCTCTTATGCGATGCGGGCATAGCGAGTTGGGTTTGCCTGCGTAGTGAGCCGTCCGCACTAAGGTACCGGGAAACACTTGTCAGGCTGGCGTCGCCTTCGAAGCAGAAAGAGCCACGGAAGCCTCACCCGTCAACACCCGAAAAGTGAATGTCTCCTGCAGGTACAAGCGCACCGCAGAATCCGTGTGGCTAAGATATCCGATCGAAACGTCTTGTCCCAGATTGAGCTCGAAGTCACCGCCCCGCGTGGTGAGCACGAAAGCGCCGGAGATCGCCGGAGCCCACACAATATTCCCTTCGACGATCCTCTTCACATGCTCCAACACGGGATACCCATGATCGCGAACCTCGGCAAGTTGCGTATATTCATCAGCCCCTAACAAGACGGAATACGGTCCGTTGACACCGACCAGCCGCAATTGGCTCAACGCCTGCGAAACCGCATCGGGATAATCGCGCACGTCGGTGGGCAACGGTTTGATCGGGTTGGTCGTGCCCTCGCGGATGCCCTGGATACCCGCCTCGCGGTAACCATCGAAGATAGCGCGATCTTCCGCAAAAGCGATCTTTCTCGCCGCATCCTTCGCGGGTTGAAAATCGGAGTCGTCCGACCCGCGCTCGACATCATCGATCGCCTCACGTGTCAACTCAAACGGCACACGCAGCTCCACCAGGGGCTTCACTTCACGCTGACGGGCGACGATGCCCTCGCCCGGAGCATTGATCGGCAGCAGGTGACCCGTGCCCACGCCGGGCACAGCAATTCCTCCTGAGGACGGAACATCCACCACTCGCCTCCCGGCAAGATAGCGCTTCAATGTCCTCTTGGTCTCCTCTTCAATCTGCGCCCAGGCGTCGTCCGAGACAGGCGCCAACTCTCGATGGAGGTTATTCATCGTCAATTCCTTTCAGTGATCCAATTCCGAGGGATGTGTCGTTACCGGTCGAGGCGGTCGCAGGGCTCGCGCTCACTGCAGCAACTTCTCCTTCCGGGGCATCGTCAAGAAACGTCGCCGACGGGGCAAAAAACAAACTTCCCGTGACCGCGCGGCTGAAATCGAGCAGCCGATCGTAGTTGCCCGGCGGGCGGCCGACAAACATATTCTCCAGCATGGTCTCCGTAATGCGCGGAGTACGGCAGTAACCAATGAAATAGGTCCCGAACTCGTCGTAGCCTGGGCGGCCAAAAGGCATGTTGTCGCGCAGGATCTTGAGTTCTTTGCCGTTTTCCTCAATCACGGTGAGCGCATTGTGCGCCGAGACGGGCTTCGTCGCATCGTCCAATTCGATATCAGACAGCTTCTTGCGCCCGATGATGCGCTCCTGGGCCTCGGTCGAAAGAGCGTTCCATGCCTTCATGTCGTGGAGGTACTTTTGCACGATGACGTAACTGCCTCCCTCGAACGTAGGATCCTCATCGCCAACGAGCGCCGCCTCGAACGCGACGTTCCCCCTCGGGTTTTCCGTCCCATCGACAAAACCGATGATGTCGCGGTCCTCGAAATAGCGAAACCCTTGGACCTCATCGACTGTGGAAACCACATCTCCGAGGCGTTGCATGATGTGAGTCACCAACTCGAAACAGATATCCATGCGGCGGGCCCGCACGTGAAACAGGATATCGCCGGGTGTGGACACGGCATGGCGTCCGCCCGACCGGATCTCGCGAAAAGGATGCAACTCCTTGGGTCGCGGGCTGCCGAACAGTCTGTCCCAGGCCTCGGAGCCAAACGCGGCGACGCAAGTAAGACCAGCCTCAATGTCACGGAACTCCACAGCGCGAATGAGCCCGGAGAGATCTCCGCAGAACGAACGCACAGTCTCTGCGCTTTCGCGTCCCGGCTTGATGCAGGCCACCAGAAAGATCGCAGCCCGCGTAAGCGGGGAAAGCACCGGCTGAGAAACTAACGACTCCGGCCCGTTCATCCGGTCTGCCTCCAGTGGGATGGACCTTTGATCACTCGCAATCCCTGGTGGTTCCATGAATTCTTGCCCAATTCGCCTCCCGCTCAGCAACCCTAGTCTAACCGGCAGAACGTCCCGAATGGACTCCGCCTGACACCGTCTTGGCGCAAAAACAAAAGAGCCGGATGGCAGTTGCGCCATCCGGCCCTTTACTGAACGTCGTTAGAACGCCAGCTGCAGAGACATCTGAATCTGCCTCGGGCTGCCGATCGTATGGGTCACGTAGCCCAATCCGCTGGGGCAGTTAAAGAAGCTGTCGTTGGTCTGGCTGCCGTCTGACTTGCAGCCGGTGGGCGAAGCCGTCGAGCCCACGGACGGGAACTGATCGTAATACTGGTTCTGAAACACTTCATTCCCAGGAATATCGAAGCTGGTCGTGTTGGTGAGGTTGTACACGTCAAACGTGTACTTAAGGCTGACCCGCTCGTTGATGCTGGTCATCTTCATCAGCGAAATGTCCGCCCGCTTCTGCCAGGCTTGACGGAAGATGTTTCGCTGGCCGGTAGTAAAGTCCGTTTCAAAGGTATCGCCGGCCGGCACAGCGGAGAATTTAGAACTAGCCGAGGTCACCAGAGGGACAGTGAAGCACGCAGGGTTCAGCGCCGGCATGGAGTTGATCCCGAAGGCGCCAGAGTGACCGGTTTCCGCCTTCTTGGGGGAACACGCAGAGTAGTTCAGAGGCACGATGGGGTTGGTAACGCCGTCGTACACGCTGTAGTAAAGGCTACCCACCGCGCCGGTGTAGTCGACCACGCTGTAGGGCTGTCCGCTCTGGAGCACCGTCAAGCCAACCAGCGACCATCCGTCGGTGAATCGTCCCTTGAGCGAATCCTTACCGTAAAAGTCAGGCAGCTGATAAACGTAGTTGAAATTCATTACATGCGTGCGGTCGAAGTCGGAGGAAGCATAACCGTCACGTAGATCGAGGGGGTTATTGCCGTTGTAGAACAGGCCGAGTGCGCTCTGCTCGTCCAGGGCATGGGAGTAGGTATACGAGAAACCCACCTGGACACCGTGACTCATACGCTTCTCCACATGAGCCTGCAGCGCATTGTAGGCCGCAACGCCGGCCGCCTTGTAGTCGATGGACTCGGAGGCATAACCGATGTAGGGAACACGCAGGTCGATGTTGCCGCCTTCATAGTTCACCAGCGCCGTCGATCCATCGCCAAGCTTCAAATAGCTGCCATCGGCGTTCACCGGGGTATAACCATAAGAATAGTTCTGTGAGTGCAGCGGGGCCGTAGGAGATGCGATGTTGGGCTGGTTGAACGGTACCGGAATCACCTGGTGGCGGCCTACCTTCCCCACGTATCCCACTTCAACGGCGAGATCGTTGCGCGGCTGCCACTGGAAATCAAGCGTGTAATTGATCGAGTAGGGCAATTTATTCTTGCGGTCGTAAACGCCCAGAGAAACAGGCTGTGTTCCGTCGATGATCGCCGCCGCGTTTGGAAGGTAGGCTGCGAAGTCCGAGGCTTTGGGATTCGTCGGCGCCGGGTTCTGAATGTTGGTGTAAGGGAATTGCAGAGAACCGGCGGTGCCGCCGGCGCACGTCGGAATGTAGTCCTGATAGTAGGTCGTCGCCGTGCAGACCTGCGAAGTGACAAAGGGAACCTGTTGGTTCACGCCGAATGGGCCGCCGGTGACATTGCCGATCGCGTAGCCAGGGGAGAAGTAGCTGAACAACTCTCCACGGTCGTAGTACATGCCCATGCCGCCGCGAACGACGAGCTTATTGTTGAATCGCGCCGGCTCCCACGCCGCGCCCACGCGCGGAGCAAAACCCCACTGGCGCCCGGTAAGAGTTGTCTTGCTCACCCCGGTAGTTCCATTCGCATTGTTGCCTGCGATGATGAAGCCGCTTTGGCTTCCTCCCAGAGTACCTGGCGTCTCGCCACCGGGCAGCGCAGCCGTTGGCGAAAGATACGTGTAGAGCGAAGGATCAAAATTGAAAAGCCGCCCGTACTTCTCGCTGAGGCCGCCGTCCCAGTCGTAACGCACGCCGGCGGTCAGCGAGAGGTTCGGCTTCACCTGGAATTTGTCCTGAAGGAAAAACCCAAGCTGATTGGCGCGGTAGTAACGGTTGGCGTCGCCTTGCAGGAAACTAGTCACATTGAAGTCAAAATTGGGGGTAACCAGTCCCTGCATAAATTGGCTCAGATCGGAAGTCGCTACGGTACCCTTGCCGGTGCGAAGGTCTTTGGTATTCAGTTGGGTGAGGCTATAGCTTCCACCGAAATTGACGGTATGCTTGCCCACCGTCCAAATGGCATTGCCTGAGGGCTGCCAGCGGTTCTGGAAGACGCCGGTGTTCGATCCTCCCGAGGTAGCATTGGGGCCGATATTGAGGGAGTCTCCAATGCCCGCGATCTTGTTGCTGCCCAGCACGTCGACGATCGAAACTCCCGGGAAATAGGTGGATCCGAAGGTATCAATCGAAGCGCCCGGATAGGCGCCCCCCGGGATGTTCTGCGGGCCGAATGGCTGCTCGTTGGTGCTGAAGATCTTCTCCCGGATGTAGCCGAAGGTCTCCTGCGTGCTCAGGTTCGACTTGACCAGGTAAGTGTTGTTGATGGAGAAGACCTGCGCCCCTGCGTCAAGGTGTTGGGTAAAGCCCGGAACGTTCGAGAAAGCGTAAGGCGCAATGGTGGGATCGTGCTGATAGTAGTATTTGAGCGCCAGTGTGTCTTTGCTGGTGGCGTTGTAGTCCAGGTTGGCCACTGCCTGGTCGCCGATGAAGTACGCGGCTCCTGGAATAAAGGCGTTGTCGGAATGAGTTGGCGACAAGGCGATATTTTGCGCGTTCGGGATGAGCCACTTGCCGGGTTCGCCCTTTAGCGCAGGCGCATTGAACAAAGCCAGCGCAACAGGGTTGATGGTGCCGGTCGTCGATTCAAATCCTTCGTTATTCGTGATCGCGGCCAGCGTCTGTGGGCTGCGATCGTCCGTCAGCCCGACCGGCACGTCAAGAAAGGAGTCGCCCACCTCGGCATCGCTCACATGCAGGTGTTGGTATGCCAGAAAGCCAAACAGCTTGTCCTTGATGATCGGGCCGCCCACCGTTCCACCGAGAACGTAACGGTGCAACTCGGGAACCTTCATGTTTGCCGGGACATCATCGTCCTGGTTGAAAAAGAAAGGTGCGGCATTGAGCCAGTTGGTGCCGCGATGCAAATAGAGATTTCCGTGATAGTTGTTGGTGCCGGAGCTGGTGCTGAGATCGATGTGCGCGCCGCTGCTCGCCCCTTGTTGGGCATCGTACATCGAGGCATTCACGCGTATTTCCTGGATGCTTTCCGGAGCCGGCGTGGGCAGCGCGTTGCCAATGGACAGATATACAGAGGAACTGGATTGAATGACGCCCCCGGCGCCGCTGTTGCCTTCGCCTGTGGCTGAAACTACGCGGCCCGAAGCCACCTGGCTGGTGCTCTTGCCGTTGAACAGATTGCTGGCGTCCACACCATTAAACAGAAAGCTGTTGCTGGTATCGCGCTCGCCGTTGGCCCAGATCGGCGCATTGCCCAGGCCGGAGTTGACCCCGGTGCCACCAGGCAACTCGGCGTTCACCCCCGGCGTCAGGATGGCGACGCCGGTAAAACTGCCGGTCGGCAGTGGGATCGACTCGATTTGTGCTTTATCGAGAACATACCCGTTGGTAGTGTCGACGGCATTGAGCAGAGGATTGACGTCGACCTCGACTGAGTCGGCCACCGCGCCTACCTTCAGTTGCGCCGGCAGCGTCACCGTTCGGTCGGCCTGCACCAGGATTCCGGGGTATCGCTCGGTGGAGAAGCCGTCGAGCGTGAACGTCACAGTGTATTTGCCGATGGGAAGATCGTTGAGCGCGTAAGTGCCCTGAGCATTGCTCTTTGCGGTGCGCGACAGCCCCGTGTCTTCGGATGTGGCGTTCACGTCGACGGCGGGAAGGGCACTCCCCGAAGGGTCTACGATGTTGCCCGTGATGCCGCCGAGGGTTCGTTGCGCCTCCATGGTCAAGGGCTGTAACAGGGCAACGGAAAACAAAACCACAACTGCCGGCAAAAGACTGCTGCACTTCAGATACATGTGGGAATGCCTCGCATGAGAGAGAAGCTCGAAACAATTTCTATTTTTATTTGGCGACTACGAGGTCGGTGAAACCTGAAAGGTCACGACAGGGTGACAGCCCAAAAACTCAACCCAGGGGAGGATTGCACGGAGTGTTATGTGAGGATAGCCCAAACTTCGGTGCCGAGCCAAGCAAAAATGCTTCGCACTCGGGGCCAAGCCGGCCCGTTTTAGGCCAGCAACGAGACATGAGCAAATACGATCCGCCAACCTTCCGGAAGACGAACCCAGGTCTGGCTTTGGCGGCCGCGGGTGACCCGGCCGTCGATCTCCCGTTCGAAGGCCAGTGCTATGCTCGCGAAGTCTTTGCCGAACGCGACGATATCGAGGCGCTTGATCGTGCGCGCCAGGTTCACTGGCGAGCGCCCTTTGCGAAACGCTTCGATCTCGCTGATTCCATAGAGGCTCTCGGTCGGGCCAAAGCGAATCACGTGAGCCGAGGCCCAGAACATGCCCTGCAAGGTTTCGACGTCGTTGTTTACCAGGGCTTGCTCGTAGCGAGGATAAAGTTCCTCGAGCTCGGCGACGGTTTCGGGGTGGTTGATCTCCATATCGGTTAAAACATTTTCCTCGTCGGCAGCGCGCATTTCGGCATGGCGGCCGATACGGTAATCATGGGCTCGTTGACTACCTGGCTGAAGCGCAGTTTCATAGCCACGCTGCACAGCAGGTACGCATGGATGGGTGCGAACGACCATCTGGCGATCAGCAGGTCCACCATGCGCTCAGTCGCAGCGCGCGCTGCGTGTAATGCGTCCGGGGCGGACTCAACCACAATCCATGCATCCGCGGGGGCATCAGGGGCCCGCGACTCAGCCGATTCCATCAACGGTCCGGCGAGCGGTTGCTGCTTGTGTACCTGAAAGCGCAGAGTCACTTCCGCCGGGCATTCGATGCCGTTGATGCAGACTTCTCCGTCTCCCTGGGCTGCGTGCGCGTCCCCGGCGGAAAAGAGCGCGCCTGCATTCAGCACCGGCAGGTAAAGCGTGGCGCCGGTACATAGCTCGCGTACATCCATGTTTCCGCCGAACGGTCCCGGGGGACGAGTTTTAAACTCACCGTCTTCCGCAGGGGCCACGCCCATCACTCCGCAGAAAGGGCGCACCGGGACCACGGCCGGCCCCAGCGAGCGGGTTACTTCCCGGTCCAGCATCCAGTGAAAGATAAAGGGCTCGCTAAACCGGTCCTTCAAGAAACCCAGTCCGGGAATCACACTCGACCAACCCCAGCCCAGGTGTTCCACCCGCACCACTTGAATTTCGAGTACGTCGCCGGGTTCGGCGCCCTCGATCCAGATGGGACCGGTCAGGGCATGGATCCTGTCTCGATCGATGGCGAGAAAGTCTTCCACGCTTGTACCCGGGTTAACCTGGCCGCCGCTCGCGTCAAGGCAGCTCATGTGTACGGTATCGCCGGCGGCAATCGTGAGGCGTGGTTCGAGGGTGCGATTCCAGCGGGAATGGGTGGGCTCAGCGCTTAAACGGTGTTCGGTCATGGATACCCTTATATTTCCACGATCATCTGCACCTCAACCAGCGCATTGCGCGGCAAGGCGCTCACCCCGATGGCCGCTCGCGCGTGCCGCCCCGCCTCTCCAAACACCGCCACCAACAGATCAGACGCCCCGTTGATCACCGCCGGGGGATCGGGAAACCCAGCGACCGCGTTCACGTAGCCGTTGACGCTGAGAATCTGACGGACTTTATCGAGGGAACCCAATCGATCCTTCAATACCGCCAGGTGGTTTAAGGCGCAGGCGCGCGCCGCCGCGTAGCCTTCGGCAATACTTCGATCAGCGCCCACCGTACCGGTAATGACCGCGCCCGCTTCGGTCGAGATGGCGCCCGCGAGATACAGTAGATTCCCTACGGCTTTTGCGGGAACATAATTGCCTCCGCGCGCGGGCGGTTCCGGCAAGGCAATCCCGAGTTCCAACAGCTGCTTTTCCGCACTCATGTATTCGTAATCTACATGAAGCCGGCGTATAGAATGGAGCCTCCCAATTCAGAGGAGCCTATGAAAGCATTGATTACTCGCGATACTCCTGTGACCCAGGAGGTTCTGAACGCCATTGCTCATCTTCCGACCAGGAGCCTGGGGGCCATTGTCGAGGATGAATTTTTCAAGAAACTCAGTGACCGGGATTTCATGCGTATCGGAGTTCTACTGGCGCTCAAGGGCTATCTCGAAGGCGGCTCCCCGATTGGCGGAGTGATTATCGACGATGACACCCGCAAGATTGTAGGCAAGGGTCATAACACGTTGGTCCAGGAAAACCATCCTTACAATCACGGAGAAACTTCTGCCGCCCGGGACGCCGGCCGCCTGGACTTTGGCAAGACGACCATGTTCACGACGCTTACCCCCTGTGATATTTGCGCGACGCTGATTTACATGCGCCAGTTCCGCCGCGTGGTTGTCGGCGACGTCACGAATGCTTCCGGCAACGAGGCGTTGATGCGGGCAAAGGGGGTTCAGGTCGATATTCTGGAAGATCCCGAAGGCATTGCACTCTACGCCAAATACCGCAAAGAAAAGCCCGACCAGGATCTGGAAGACTGGCGAGGCATCGCTGCCGTACGCAAAGGCGAGGCAGGCTTGGGCCAATGATACGATTGCTGGCCGCGGGATTGCTCCTCCTGCTCGCAGATAGCCCGCTGTTGCATCCGGCCCGGCAAGCGCCGACGGATCTTCAAGTGGGCGCCTCTCAATTCATCTCCTACCAGGACCTGCTGCACTTGCCCCAGGTCAGCTTCACCACCTCGGGTGACTCCAATTTTCCTGTTCCGGCCAAGGTCGGTGGAGTACCCCTCGAGCAGCTGAAGCAGGCGCTGCATGGAGAGGGGGATATGTTGGTGGCGATATGTGCGGACGGATACCGTAGCAATTATTCGGCGGCTGTTCTTGCGGCGCACCATCCGATGCTGGTGCTGACCGTGAACGGCAAAGCGCAGGACGACTGGCCGAAGACGCATGATGGCGGCCCACTAGGGCCGTATGTGATTGCGAACCCCAGCTACACGCCATCCTTTAAAGTGCTTTCTCACACCGAAGAAGCGCAGATTCCCTTTCAGGTGGTGCGCATCGATCTCCGCCAAGAGAGCCAGGTGTTCGGGGCCATTGCACCGCAAGGGGATTTTGCCCAAGGCTCGCCGGTGATGAATGGATACACGATTGCGAGAGTCAACTGTTATCGCTGTCACAACATGGGCGCGGAGGGTGGCACCATGGCGTCTGTGCCCTGGCCGGTGCTGGGTGCTTTTGCCAAGGGCAACCCGGAGTTCTTTGCCCGCTATGTCCGCAACCCGCAGGCGGTGAACCCGCGCAGCCATATGGCCGGCAGCCCTGAATATGATGACCAGACCATAGCTGCGCTCGAAGCTTACTTTTCCACCTTTGCGGGAGGAGGACAGAAATGATGATTCGTGCCTCCAAGGCGCTGCTCCTCTGTGCGCTTGGCTTCCATTACGCGCTGTTGGTGTTGAACAACACGAACGACTACAACACTAACCTGACATTCGTGCGCCACGTTCTCCTGATGGACACAACTTTCCCGGGAAACAACGGGATGTGGCGTGCCATCCATGCCCCCTTGGTTCCGGTGCTTTTCTTTGTGTCGATTGTGATTTGGGAAACCGTGACCGGCGTTCTCTGCTGGTGGGGAGGCATTCGTCTTCTGCGAAACCTGCGTTCCAGCGCGGCCACATTCAATGCCGCCAAGAAGCAGGGAGTGATAGCGCTGACGCTGAGCCTCTTGATGTGGCTGACGGCCTTTCTGAGCGTAGGCGCCGAGTGGTTTCTGATGTGGCAATCCAAGCAATGGAGCGGTCAAGAAGCCGCCGATCACACGTTCGCCGTCGTGGGCATTATCTTGCTCTACCTGGTCATGCCCGACGCCGAAGGCCAAGCCTAACCCCTACCACGCCTCGTATCAGGGCACGACGTTACAGGCTGCGGAAAACTCCTGTTTTGTATCAGGGGCACGACTTTAGTCGTGCCGTAAGGGCCAAAAAAGATCTGGGCTTTACAGGCTGCGGAAAAATTCGGTTTTGTATCAGGGCACGACTTTAGTCGTGCCGTAAATACTTGAAAATAGGATGGGCTTTAGCCCCTGCCGCAGCTAGAACCACAGCAAAACCGAGTTTTTCCGCAGCCTGTAAAGCCCCTGCCCCCGTCATTTGCCCAGCAGATTAGCCGTGAAAGAGGCTAATCTGCGCGAGAGCCGGATTTTAGGACCAAACAGCACCGGATGGGTGCCCCATGTTCGCGCCAGCTAACGTGGGCCGATTATGAATTCTTCGAATGCCTTTACTCGATGAGTAGAAGCGGTTGAGGGGCTTCGCCCGGGCTTCGCCCGTCTTTTCGGCCCACGTATGCTGGCGCGAACATGGGGCACCCGTCAAGTGCTGCTGAGCGCGGGGTTTGAGTTCTCAAGCAGAGGAAGATAGCCTCGCTAACGCTCCGGCGAGCACCTTTGCCCCATTCTCGATTTCATGCGGTGAGGAATACTCATCCGGCCGATGGCTGACTCCTCCCCGACAAGGGATGAACACCATTCCCACCGGCGCGATCCGGGACATGAACAAAGAATCATGATAAGCACGGCTGACCATCTTCCTGTAAGCGAGCCTGTTCTCCGCGGCTGTCTCCTCTATGGCCTGGATAATCTTCGGTGAGCAAGTAGCCGGCGCATCCGCATTGATGCCCACGACCTTAATCTCCACCTTCCGCTCAGCCGCCACCCGCGCACAGGCCTCCCTGATGGCGTCCAACACACCGTTTCTGCGGGTCTCATCTGTATCACGGACATCCGCATCCATCTCCACCCGGCTGGCAATACTATTCACCGCGCCGGGATAAATACTGCACTTGCCCACCGTGGCACAGGTATCCACTGCCCCACTCGTCCGCGCACTCTTTTCGATGGCCAGCACAATTTCCGCAGCGGCGCAGAAAGCATCTTTCCGGTCAGGCATCAGGACCGCACCGGCATGGCCGCCCTCACCCTCGATCGTGATGCGCAAAGCCGCAGGAGCGGCAATGCTGGTGACAACGCCGACCGGCAAGCCCTCCTTCTCCAGCAACGGACCCTGCTCAATATGCAGCTCGACAAAGCCGGCGTAGTATCCATCCTGCAGGCGCACCTGGTCGAGTGACCCATGAAAACCAGCGCCGGCGCGAAGTTGCTCCAACGTGCTGCCCTCGGAATCTTTCAGCCGCACGTCCGCGCCGCTATCGAGGCTGCCGCACAACATACGGCTCCCCAGGCAGCCCAAGCCGAACCGGGTCGGCTCCTCCGACGTAAACAGCAGCAGTTCGATCGACCGTTGCGGTTCAAAGCCACTGTCGCGCAAAGCCCGAATCGCCTCCAGACCGCCCAGTACACCCACCGTGCCGTCATATTTTCCGGAGTGGGGAATGGCGTCGATGTGGGATCCGGTGCCAATCGCCGCCAGCTCCGGCCGAGTGCCCGTCCAGCGGGCAAACATGTTGCCCACCGCGTCTTCGCGCACCGACAATCCGGCCTCTCGGCATTGGGCCTTGAGCCATCGCCGAGCCTCCTGGTCTGCCTCCGCAAAAACCAGCCGGGAAATGCCGGGAGGCGTGCCGTCAGAAAACGAAGCCAGCATTTCAAGATCAGACAGCAACCGTTCGCGATCGATGTGCATGGGCCTACCTTCCAGGAAGTGGGTGACGGTTCCAATCTTTGTAGATCAAATACTTGGCCGGAGTCTTGCCCAAGGCGCCGAACCACTGCGGGCAGTAGGGGGCCATCCAGATAAAATCTCCGGTCTGCACCGGATACCAGTTGTTCCCGAGCCGGTATATGCCGCCCCCTTCGAGCATCAGCAGCCCGTGCTCCATGACGTGAATCTCGACCAAGCCCAAAGCCGCGCCGGGCTGATAGCACATCGTATTGACGGCGTAGTCCAGGCCGGGCGTGGTGGGCAGCAATTGCTTTACCTGCAGCGCTTCATCGCCGCCGAGCGGCTGCGATGCGACCTCATCCTCCCGGCCGAAGATCGCCGGCGCGGGAGCATCGTTCAGCAGCGGGATAGCCGGCTTCTCAATGACCGCAACCCGGCTCTTGGCCGCCGCCTTCACCGTATGCTGCTGGTTCGCCGGGATGTGGGCATATCCTCCCGGAGCGAGCTGGTGGGTCTCCCCGCCCAGGGCTACTGAAACCCCGCCTTCGAGCACGTACAGAAAGCGCTGCCCGTGGGCTGAGCCCAGCGAACCGCCCGGCTCGAACTCCGCGGTGTATTGGCTGAACGCCGCACCCATCACTGGCGCCGCATGGACAATTACAGTTACAGAATCAAAACCCGGCAACGGCATGCCGATGAAAGTATCGGGCGTCTGTAGCAGATGGGTAGGTTGGCGGTCACTGCGGGTATGTCCCAGATTATGCATGCTGGATGCTCTGTTCCTCATTCATGCGGCGCAAGAACGCGATTCCGGCGGCCAGTGCATTCTCCACATCCTCCACACGAACCGACTCCTCGGGATGATGGCTTACCCCTCCGGGACTGCGTAGAAAGATCATAGCCGTAGGCACGCGTTCAGCGAGGATCATGGCATCGTGACCGGCCCCGCTGACCATAGAGAGTGGTTTTGCCCCGATGCTGCGAACGGCGTCCGTGGCGAGCGCGCACATGCCGGGATCCATCGCCACCGCGGGTTGATCCATCAGCACTTTACTGGTCACGGTAAGCCCACGCCGCCCTGAAATCGAAGCCGCCCGGGCTAGCAGTGTATCCATGGCCAGCTGACGAACCGCGTCATCCGCGTGGCGCACATCGAGACTGGCACGCAGTTGCCCGGCAACGATATTTCCGGCTCCAGGATAAGTTCGCAGATCGCCGACCGTAGCCACCAAGCCGGGCGTCTCCAGCGCGAGCCGCTCGACCTCGACTACCCACTCCGCGGCCCCCGCCACCGCATCATTGCGCAGTCGCATGGGGGTCGTGCCGGCGTGCCTCGCTCGTCCGGTGAAGGTCATTTCCGCGCGGGTTTGCCCGGCAATCGCCTCCACCACGCCCAGCGACAAGTCTTCGCTCTCGAGCAGGATGCCCTGCTCGATGTGGAACTCCAGGAAGCCTGCTACCTCGTCGGTCAACTCGCTATCCTTGATTTGGAGCGGGTCCAATCCGAACGACGTCAACGCCTCGGTGATCGAGACCCCTTCGCTATCCTGGGTGGCCAGCAGACCGGGATCCAGCCGTCCCACAAGCGCGCGGCTGCCAATGAAGGGAAAGTGGAAACGGACGCCCTCTTCCTCCGAAAACCCCATCACTTCGATGGCAAAGGGCAGCTTTTCTCCATCCAACGCCTCCACCAGCGCCAGGCCCAGCATCACCCCCAGCATGCCATCGAACGCGCCACCGTCCGGCACCGTGTCGAGGTGGGAACCTATCATCAGGCATCCGCCTCCTGTTCCGGCATACCAGCCGCGGAGGTTTCCCGCCGCATCGGTCCTCACCGCCATGCCCGCAGCTTCCATCCACCCTTGCACCGCCCGCATGCAGTAGCGCATGGCAGGGGAAAGAAAGGTGCGCTTGATTTGGCCCGGCTCTTCAGAGAATTCGGCAAGGTATCGGCAGCGAGCAATTACTTTCTCCGCCTGCCCGCGCAAGTCATTCGCCATGTTTTCTGACAATCCGCGCCACAATGTTGCCATAGGGTTCATCGGTGGGTACGAAGATCTGGTTGGGATTGCTCTGGCCGAAGCGGGAAAGATCCACCAGCAGACAATGCTTGTTGGGCATAGCCAACTCCATGTCCAGTATCTCCGGCGCCGTCTCGAGCGCCGCCTGCGCCATGGCGTAAAGTGTGTGTTGCACTGACTTGCTGTCGTGCTCCGCAAATGCGGAGATGAGTGTCTCACGAAGCGTGCCGCGCAGCTGATCGAAGGGGAGCGGCGCGGACCGATATTTCCATTGCGCGCGCATCGAAGTGCCGAACAGTCGGTCGGCCGTCTCCGGTAGAGTCGTCAGCGAGTCGTGGATGTATCCCTCAAACCCGGAGTTGGCGGTTTTGAGCACGACCAGGTTCTCCAGGCCCGAAGTAACGGAAGGACTCCCACCCTGCGCCCACGTAACAGCGGTAGTTTGTAATTCGCTTGAGCCGCGAAGGAAGGTCGAGGGATGCGATTTACCATGGACCAGTGCGTGTTCCCAAGCGGTGCTCGCGATGTTGATCGCGACGTGATCGACCTGGGGGTTGCGCTTCAGAAAAAAATCCGCCAACTCCAGGCCGAAATCTTCGATACACTCCGCGGTGCTTTCACGCGCCCGCGAGTAGACCGTGTTCTTCATGGTATCGGTGGGCAAAATGGCGCTGTTATCGCCCTCGGTGAAGCAGCTTTCGAAGTTGCCGGAAAGCAGAATTTCGACCTTCCACTCCTTCACTGTGTGTAGCGCGCCATCGCGCTGCACCTTCATCACGCGCACGCTCGATTTTCCGTACGAGTTTTCTGCCAGGTTAAAAAGCATCTATTTAAGCCTTGATGGAATGAGCATAATACACCTTTCTAAACGCAACGAACCGGAAGCGTGATTTCCATCACAGACGCATGTCTCGATGACCACTATCGTGGTTGGCAGTGAGGTACTTATGGCCACGATCACTCCCGCCGCCGTCACCTTCGAACGCATCCTCGTAGCAACAGACTTTTCTGACATTTCACAACGTGCCCTCGAATACGCCAAAGCCTTGGCAAAGCCGGCGAATTCAGAGTTGCTGCTGGTGCACGTTTCTCCGCTGCCTGATCTGATCACTCCTCCAGAGGCCACGTGGATCGATGTACCCGCCATCCAGGCCGAAGAGGCAGAACAGTTGGAACAGACTGGTGCAGCTTTGCGCGCCGAAGGTTTCCGTGCCCGCGCGATCTCTCTCTCCGGCTCGCTTCACTTTGAACTTCTCCACACCCTCAAAGAGTGCAAGGTCAACCTGCTGGTTGTCGGTACCCACGCCAGAAAGGGCTTCGAACGGCTCGTGTCCGGGTCGGCCGCCGAGGCTTTGTTCCGCCAGGCGCCCTGCCCGGTGGTCTGCGTGGGACCCGCCGTTCCCGAGCTTCATGGCGAGACCTGGCCTATACGGGAGATCATCTGCGCGACGACTCTTGATCCCGCCTCGGCGCATGTACCTGCGTTCGCGCAGAAGCTGGCAGCCTTCCATCAAGCAGATCTGGTTCTCTTCTATGTGAAAGATCCCGACGCCAAGCAGGAGCTGGATTACGAATCGTTCCAGGAGGCCTTACGTTCTTATGGCGCGGAAGATTTCGGAGCACACGTCTGGTTGCGCCCCAAAGTTGACTCGAGGTCTCCCGCAGTCAGCATCCTCGAGCTGGCAATCTCACGCGGCGCCGGTCTCATCGTCATGGGGGCCCGCAGTGCATCTCCCGCCACAACCCACGTGCAGGGCGGGATAGTGGCCGAGGTGCTCGCGCACGCTCCATGCCCGGTAATGACTCTACCCCAGCGATAGAGGGTACGCTCCGGTCGAGATCCGCGGTTTATCAGCGATTCGGAGACGAACCTTTCGTCTCCGGGATCGTCTCGCCTCGTCTCGTCACCTTCACCGTCAACCGGCTGTCCTCTCCTACTCGTTGAGCAACCCTCTCACAATCAACAGCTTACGGTGAATAGGTAAAAATCTGGGCTCTGGCCCGTGCCTTGCAATAAGGCAATACGTAGAGGAGGATCAACCGTGTTGAGAGTTTCAATGGGACAGGACGCGCGAGTCGCGACTTTGAAAATCGAAGGTAAGATCGTCGGCCCATGGGCGTTGGAATTGGGGAACACCTGGCAAGACCTGTGGGGCCCGGTGAAACAGAAACCACTGTTGCTGGACATTCGCGGAGTGACATTCGCGGACAGGAAAGGCGCCCGCATTCTTCGGGATATCGTCAAAGCCACCGGTGCCGAGGTTCTCTCTGATTCGCCCCTAACGAGACACTTCGCCAAACAAGCCACGAGTGATGAGGCTCTGGCGGAAGAGGAGTAAATGATGGCAACCGGCAAAACAATCAGTGGCTCAACTTGCGAAACCTGCAAGCTGAAAGAGTACGGCTTCTTGTGCCACCTTACCCAAGCCGCTGCAGAACATTTTCAATCCATTAAGTCCACGTCCGCATATCCCGCCGGAGCCAGGCTGTTTCTTGAGAACGAGGCGCCCGGCGGGATCTTTCTGCTCTGCTCCGGCAAGATCAAGCTGTCGGTCAGTTCCAAGGGCGGCAAGACTTTAATCCTCCACTTGGCTGCTCCGGGCGAAATACTTGGCTTAAGCGCAACCATGTCGGGCCTGCCCCATGAGGTCACTGCGGAGACCATGTATCCGTCGCAGGTCGCTTTCATCCGCCGCGAGGACTTCCTCTCCTTCGTCAAGCTCTTTCCCGAGGCCTACCACGCGGTGATCCGTCAGCTGAACTCTCAGTACGCCGGCGCTTGCGAACAGTTGCGGACCGTTGGCCTATCCACCAACGTGAATGAGAAGATCGCACGCTTGTTCCTGCACTGGTCATCTGGTGAAAAGCATGCGTCGGAGCCGACCAGGATCAAAGTGCCCTTGACTCACGAGCAGATCGCCGAGTGCGTTGGCTCTTCTCGTGAAACGGTGACCCGCACTCTCAGCCAATTCAAAAGTAAACGCCTGGTGATGCTTAAAGGAACGACCGCCATGATCCCGAGCCGCGCCGCCCTGATGGCAGTCAGCGGGGAATGACCATATATGATGGTGTGATTCTGAGCATCATGACCGAAGAGTTCTTAGCAGGAAGCGATGAGCGATTTCGCCTGCTGGTCGAAGGGGCAAAAGACTATGCCATCTTCATGCTCGATCCTGAAGGAAACGTTGCTACCTGGAACAGCGGTGCAGAACGGATCAAGGGATACCGCACCGACGAAATTCTGGGCCGGCATTTCTCCATCTTCTACCCGCAGGAAGCCATCGAGCGCGGCAAACCGCAACACGAACTGAAAGTCGCGGCTGCGGAAGGCAGATTTGAAGACGAAGGCTGGAGGCTGCGCAAAGACGGTTCGCGCTTCTGGGCCAACGTGATCATCACCGCTTTGCGAGGCAAGGACGGAGAGCTTATTGGCTTCTCCAAAGTTACCCGGGACTTCACCAACCGGAAGCTGGCGGAAGAATCACTACCGCTCGAACTCAGCAAAGCGGTACTTGCCAATCCGGACATCACGCAGATGCTTTCGGCGATCGAAGCCAGTATTCAGCGGTTAATCCCCCACGACTACGCCACCATTGCGCTGCCCGATCCTGATGACCGCCACCAACTGCACGTTCATCAACTGGCCTCATCCGGAAAAGAGATTTCTTTTCAAGACGGAACGCAGCCGGTAGAAGGAACGCCGGAAGGCTGGGTTTTCGTCAACCAGGAACCTCTGCTGATGACGCAGATCGAATGGAAAGGTGCTGGGCCACCCGTCCGGCAGCTTGAGGCTGGAATCCAGTCGGGGTGCTGGGTTCCATTGAACGACCGGGGAGACGTAATCGGCACTCTGTTCGTCGGCGCCCGCGGGGAACAGAACTTTGATGCCGGCCACATCGACACTTTGACGATCGTCGCCAGCCAGGTAGCCGGCACGATCGGGATCGGGGATAGTTACCGCCGAATTGTTGCCCTGAGTAGCAAGCTGAAAGAAGAGAACCGCTATCTCGAAGAGGAGCTGCGCACAGAGTACAACTTCGAGGAAATCGTCGGTGAAAGCCATGGACTGAAGGCCGTTCTAAAGCAGGTGGAAACCGTTGCTCCTACAAATGCGACGGTATTAATCCTGGGTGAGACCGGAACCGGTAAGGAATTGATTGCCAGGTCGATTCATGCCATTAGCCCGCGGCGGGACCGGACCTTCGTTAGACTGAACTGCTCTGCCATACCTTTTGGCCTGTTGGAGAGCGAACTTTTCGGTCACGAGAAGGGTGCCTTCACCGGCGCCATCTCGCAGCGGATCGGCCGCCTGGAGCTGGCTCATTTGGGAACTCTTTTCCTCGATGAAATCGGCGATCTGCCTCTCGAATTACAGCCAAAACTGTTGCGCGCTCTGCAGGAAAAAGAGATCGAACGGCTTGGTGGACGGAGGGTCATTTCGGTGGATGTTCGTCTCATTGCGGCCACCAACCGGAATCTGGAGAAGATGATGCGGAGCGGAGAGTTCCGCAGCGACCTCTATTATCGGCTAAAGGTTTTCCCGATAACGCTGCCGCCGCTGCGCGCTAGGGCTGCCGATATTCCGCTCCTGGTCAAATACTTCGTTAACAAGCATGCCCGCCGCATGAACAAGCCCATCACCCAGATCCCGCAGGAAACGATGTCCGCGCTGATGGCATGGCCATGGCCGGGCAACATAAGGGAGCTGGAGAACTTTCTCGAAAGAGCCGTCATTCTTACCCCGGGCACTGTCTTGCGTGCTCCCTTGGCGGAGCTGGAAGCGATCGAAGAAGATGAGCGCGTCGAGCGCAGCGGCGAGCGCGAACATCTCCTGCGTGTTCTTCGAGAAGCAAAGGGAATGATCGGCGGCCCCGGTGGCGCGGCAGAGAAACTCGGGCTCAAACGTACAACCTTAAACTCGAAACTGAAAAAGTTGGGCATCGAAAGAACCGACTACATCTGATTTACAAAACAACTTCACAGACTGCGCCCGTCCTTCCGTTGTAACGACCGCGGATCAACTCTCGGCGGCTGAGCGACCCGCAACGTACCGTGCGTGGCGATCACAATCAGTGGCGGGCAGGGGCGGCTCGAAGCGCAATGCAGACAATGCTTTCTCAGGCACGCATCCAAACACGGGTACCGCTTGTCCGATGATTCGCTTCCCATTTCATCACCCTCCGCTCGTAATTCTCGATGCCGAGCGAGGGATCGTCTGTGATGGCTGTCACTGCAGGGGTGAAAAAACCGAGTCTCCAGGACCAAACCGCTCTTCATGGGTGCCCCATGTTCGCACCAGCTAACGTGGGCCGAAAAAGACGGGCGAAGCCCATCAAATGCTTTTACTCATTTGGCCGAAAGCATTCGAAGAATTCATATTCGGCCCACGTACGCTGGTGCGAACATGGGGCACCCATCAAGATCGGTTTGATTCTAGAGGTCGCGTATTACCTTAGCTGCCCCGGTAGGTGGTGTAGCCGTTGGGGCTCAGAAGTAACGGAACGTGTAAGTGGGTGTCCCCGGGACGCACGGTTACCGTGATCTCTACCACGGGATACAGACCCTTCACCGATTGCGCGGTGTGATAGCTTCCGGTCTCAAAAAGCAGCCGATACTGCCCCGGGGATAGAGTGCCGTCCGGGGGCAGAAGGTTTGGACAGCGGCCATCGCCATCGGTTTGCAGTGCGGCGATGGTTTGCCATTGTCCGGAGAGGGAGGCATATTCCAAAATCACCGTCATACCGGCCGCAGGCAGTCCAAGCGCGGTGTCGAGTACGTGGGTGGAAAGGCGGTTCATGCGGCCGCCAGCCATTTGCGCAGCCGGAGCTGCATAATCTGCTGCTGTTGCGCGGCTGACTCCACCAATTCCTGCGCCGCATCGCTTGCCAGGCGATGCTCCAGGATCCGCAAAAGTTCAGCCGGCTGTTTCCCGCTGGCGCACACAATAAAAATCCTTCCAAAGCGCTCTTCGTACGCGCGGTGACCTTCTCGCATGCGCTGTAGGATAGCAGTATCCGCCTCGTTCATCTGGCTCTGCTCCGAGCGCGACCACGCAGCGGAGGTGGCCGTGGTCTGTTTTTGTGCGTGCTGTTCTCCAATCCGCGGATGGCTGCGAAAAGCCTCCAGCCAATCTTCCTCGGGCAGATGCTGCCAGCACCGGTCAGCGGCAGCGAACAAACTTTGTTCCTCCGCGAATGGCCGCATCGCCGCCAAACACGCGGCCCAGGCGTGCGAGCCGCAGCAGGAGAGAACTTCCGCCGCTGCCTCATCCGCGGGCAGCGCGTGCCAATGCTCCAACACTGGGTTCAAGCGAACAGACCCTCCAGAAATTCCTGCAGCAGATTGCCTGCGACCTGCAGCCGGTACGCGGCGCTGGAACGGATGTCATCAATCGGCGCCACCTCTGCTTCCAGCGCTTGCCTGGCTTCGCGAACCAGCGCCGGATTCCACTCCCGCCCGCGCAAAGTTTCCTCTGTCCGCCGCAGCCGCAGGGGCGTAACGGCCATGCTGCCGATGGCCAGTCGCACGTCTTCGATTCTGTTGCTTGCGACCTTCCCCATCCCAGCGACGCAAAGCTTGGCGATTGCCTGGGCGTTGCGCGTGCCGACTTTGCGGGAGTAGGCGTAATAGCCGGCGAAACCAGGTTTAAGCGCAATGGCGCTGATGATTTCATCCGCGGCAAGCTTATTTTTCTTGTAGCCGGTGTGGAACTCGACGTACGGTATGCGCCGTTGACCGCGGGCAGAAATCAACACCAGTTCGGCCTCGTAGACGAGCAATGCGGGAAGGGAATCCGCGGCCGGGGACCCGTTCACAATATTGCCGCCGAGCGTTCCGCGGTTCTGGTTGGCAATGCTGCCGGTCCAGGTCGCCGCACGGGCAAGCAGGGAAAATTCCCGCGCCACCAGAGGATGATTTCTCAGGTCGGTGTACGTGCATCCGGCCCCAATCAGCACCTCCTGCCCGGTGCTCTCTATCCGTCGCAACTCCGGCAGTCCCCAAAGGCTGACCAACTTGCGCGCTGTCAGTCTTCCGGCGCCGTATTGCACCATCAATTCAGTGCCGCCCGCAATCGGCATCCATGCGCCCGGTTCGCCGGCGAGCAGCGAGAGCACTGCGTCCAGCTTGCCCGGCGCAACCAACTCGTATTCCGACGGACGCGCCCTCATGTGTGCGATGCCTCCACAACTGCGTCGAAGATGCGGGTATAGCCTGTACAGCGGCATAGATTCCCACCCAAGCCCTCGCGAATCTGTTCGAGGCTTGGTGTGGGATTACTGCGAAGAAGATGGACCGTAGCCAACACCATGCCCGGCGTACAAATGCCGCACTGCGCCCCGCCGCACTTAAGAAATGCCTGCTGCACGGGATGAAGACCATGCTCGCCCGCGAGCCCCTCGATGGTGCAGATGGAGGCGCCTTCTGCCTGCAGCACAGGAACCAGGCAGCTGTTCACCAAGTCGCCGTTCATCAGCACCGAGCACGAACCGCATTCGCCCTCGCCGCATCCTTCTTTCGTTCCGGTAAGGCCGAGCCCAGTGCGTAACACATCGAGCAAGCGCTCCATGGGATAGACCTGCATGGTCTGCGCTACTCCGTTCACGGTAAAGGAAACTTCGCACTTGCTCATTGGCTTCCCTCCGCGGCTAGCGCAGTCTCGAGCGATTCCGCGGGGCGCTCGGGCTCCGCTTTCAGGCCACGGAAGATATCCTCGGGCAGCAGTGGAATCGCATTAAAGTTCACACCCGTCGCCTGCACGACGGCATTCAAGATCGCCGGAGCGGGGCCATCCATGGGCAACTCACCGATTCCCTTGGCTCCATAGGGGCCGTACTGGTAGGGCACTTCTTCAAAGAACACGCGAATCGGGGGCAGGTCCTCCGCGGTGGGCATGATGTAGTTGGTCATCTGGTTGTTGATCATACGACCCTCTTGCCAAACGACCTTTTCATAGAGCGCGTAGCCGATCGCCTGCGCGACGCCGCCCTCGATCTGCCCGGCTGCGAGCACGGGATGCAATACTTTCCCAATTTCCTGCAAGGCTACGAAGTCATCGATGGTGACGCTGTAGGTCGTCGTGTCGACCGTAACTTCGGCGACGTAGACAGCCCAGGCATACGCGGGATACGCCTCGCCGGTGTAGCGCTCATCATCCCAGAAAATATTGGGCGCGGCCTCATAGCGACTGAAAGATTGCAGTTCGCCGAATTGTTTGCGATACGCCTGGCAGGCGGCGAGGAACTGCTCGCGGCCACCGGAGGTTTCCAATAATCCGCTGTCAATCAGCGTATGCCGCATCTTCAAAGCCGCGGCCTGCAAAATTTTGCCGATGATCATCGCGGTGCGAGAAGCTACCGTAGGCCCACTGTTAGGACTAACGCTGGTATCGACTGGAGCCATGCTGACGTCGTCGTACTCGAGGCCCAAGGTCTCCGCGGCAATCTGGCACAGAATGGTATTGGTTCCCTGACCGAACTCGGTGCTCGACACCAACACACGCAAGCCCCCCGCGGCTGTCGCTTCCAGGCCGACCAGCGCATTGAGGTATCGCTCCCCGGATCCGGTAAAGCCGGCGCCGTGGAGAAACGCGGCCATGCCGATACCTTTCTTCTTTGCGCTGGTGGGGTTTTGCGCGGCAAACTGCTTCACCTTAGCGTGGTAGTTGGTGAGTTCAAGCGCTCGCTCGAGCATCTGGTCGATGATGATGGGATCATGGATCACTTGATTGGTCGAAGTGGTCATCCCTTGGCGCAACAAATTGCGCCGCCGGAATTCGTCCGGGGCCATACCGATGGTCTTCGCCACGTGATCCATGTGACGCTCCAGCGCGAAAAGGCTTTGTGGAGCCCCGAAACCGCGAAATGCGCCGTGCGGCGGTGTGTTCGTGGCAAACGATTTTGCGTTGACGCGGATATTAGGCCAGAAATAAGGGCCGCCGGCGTGGATCGTGCCCCGTGAAAGCACCGTTGACGATAAGGTGGCGTAGGCGCCGCCATCGGTAGCGAAGTCGATCTCCGCAGCCAAAAGCTTCCCGTCCGCGCCGACCGCGGTGCGATGCCGGGTACGCGAAGGATGCCGCTTGGTGGTAGCCGCCATATCTTCGGCGCGATCGTAGACAATCTTCACCGGCCGTCCTGACTTCATCGCCAGCAGGGAAGCGTGGGCGGCGAGCATCGAGGGATATTCTTCTTTCCCGCCAAACGCCCCGCCGGTCTCGGCCTGAATTACGCGCACGTTTTCTGCGGGTAAGCCGGTGAGCGCCACCAGGGCCTTATGCACGTAGAAGGGGCACTGCATGGAGCCCCACACGGTCAAGCCTCCGGTCTCACCGGCCTGGGCAATGACCCCGTTGGGCTCGATATACAGCTGCTCCTGTGCGCCGGTGGTGTACTCGCCTTCGATAATCCAGGCAGCGTTCTTCCAGGCCTGGTCCACATCGCCCTTTTCCATGCGGTAGCTTTTGAAGATGTTGTCCTTGCCCCAAATGACGGGGTCGCGGCGTTCGCTTTCCTCGATGCTGTGAACCGATGGCGCAGGACGATAGCAGATCTTTACCGCCGCGACGGCGGCAGCCAGCGCGTGCCGGTCGGGATGGGCCAGCAGCAGGATAGGCTCCTCAGGATGATTGACGACTCCGTCGGCCAGGCAGGGTTGGTCTTCCACGATGAGCGCGATCAAATTGCGGCCGGGGATGTCTTTGGCGGTCACGATGGTGTACTCGTGCCAAGGAATTCCCTCACCGAATTGAATATCTTCGATGGCCCCACGCGGAATCGTGCTGCGCACGGTAGCCCCAAAGATCATGCCCGGCAAAACGAGATCGTCAATGTAGCGCGCCTGCCCGGTTAGCTTGGCAGGGCCTTCCCTGCGAGGAACGGAGACGCCCACGACGCGGGTTTGCAAAATGGGCCTCCTTTAATCAAATCGTTATAATGAGTCTATCAACCTGAGGTGGCTAGGGTTCCGCCGTCGCAGACGGGCTGGTCCAAGCGCTACAGCAGTCGCGTTGCGGCTGGCACCCGAGGCAAAAAAGGCCAGAGGGGGTGGTTGTAAGGCCGAAGGTGCGCCTTATACCTAGCCCCGAGGTTTCGAATGCACGGTTTTGCCATCACTCTGGTTCTTCTTTCCGCCATCCTTCACGCCACCTGGAACGCGCAGCTCAAGGGCTCCGGCGATCGCGCGCAGTTCATGGTGACCATGTGCGTCACTACTGCGATTCTGGCGTTGATCTGTGCGCCCTTTGTTCCTTGGCCATCCAAATCCTCCTGGATGTGCGTTGCGGTCTCCGCGGTGCTCCACCTCGTTTACAACCTTTTGCTGCTGCAGAACTACAAGAGAAGTGATTTGGGCAGCGCCTACGCCATCGCTCGCGGCATCTCTCCGTTCCTTGTCACTCTGGGAGCTTTCCTCTTGATGCGGCAGCGGCCCTCGGCCTTCGCCATTGCCGGAGTGGTGATGATCTCGGCGGGAATCATATTTCTTTCGATCGGGGAAGCGAAGACCGATAAATATGCGACTCTGACCGCTCTCGCGACCGGCGCCATCATCGCGGCCTACACCGTCGTCGACGGCATGGGAGTGCAACGCTCGCAAAGCACCCTCTCTTATACAGTCTGGATTTTCGGAAGCTACTTATTCATGCCGGCCGTGCTCTTGATTTTGAGAATGCCCGTTCGCGCGATCAAGCTAAAGTCCTTGCCGGGTCCCGCGGGCGCCGGGGTCTTCTCCCTGGCGGCTTACACGCTGGTCTTATGGGCTACCCATTACGCCGATGTCGGGATCGTCTCCGCCCTGCGCGAAACAAGTGTGCTCTGGGCCGTCATCATCGGGCAGCGGTTCCTGGGCGAGACGTTTACCTGGAGAAGAACCGTGTCCGCTTCGATTATCTGCTGCGGGGTGGTGTTTCTCGTCGTCAAGTGAAGGTCTGCCGGGCGCCAGCGTGTTGACCTCAGAAGTGAACTTTCAGAGCGAACTCCATCGTGCGCGGATCGGTCGACGCCGTCACCTGCCCAAAGTTGCTGGCTCCCAACGTATTAGATACCGTGAACGAAGACAGGTGGTTGGGCACGTTGAACATTTCTGCCCGGAAGTCGATCCCCACCTGCTCGTAGATCGGGAACGTCTTTGAAACCGACGCGTCCCAATTGTCGTAGGTAGGGCCCTTGGTGCCATAGGCTTGGAGGTTCCCGAAGGTTCCCGCCGGGGGGATAGCAAAGGCCGCCGGGTTCAGGTATTGCTTCCCTCCTGTTCCGGCAAAGGGGTTCCCGACCCGGTTTGGGCGTTCGAGCACCGCCGTCACACCATCCCCTGACACCGAAGTATTGGCAGGCTGCGTGACGTTGATAGGCAGTCCCGATGAGATGCGAGTGATGCCCGATACCGACCACTTGCCAAGCGCCTTCTTGTACCATTCGTTCCCTGTCTGCCAGAAGGGCAGCGGATACACATAGCTCACTACGAAAATTTGCGGTTGATTATAGCGCTGCGGGCCGTAATCGGCCCGGAGATTAAAGCTATCCTGCGGGTTGTAGTTGTAGTCGGGCGCATCGGTCAGCGACTTCGACCAGGTGTACGCCACATTCACCGTGCCACCGCTCCGCATCCGCTGTTCAAAGCGCGCCTGCAGCGAGTTGTAGTTTGAAATGGCGCCATTGGTGCTTTGGAAGATGTCCTGGTAGCCAAGGTAAGGGCGGAGCGCCTGCGAGGATACTCCAGGATGAGCCTGTTGTGTGCCGGCAGCGAGTTGATTGATGTTCTTGTAGTAGCTCAGATTGCCCGAAGAACTGCCGACATAAGTGACTTCTGCAATGGCGGTGTCCGTTAGTCTTTGTTGAACTCCGAAGCTCCAGTTCTTTACCCGTGCCGGTTGCAAATTGCGGTCGTAGGAGTTGGAGATCGTGCTCGGGTTCGCGGCTGCCGGAGCCGCGGCTGCCAGAGTATCCACATTCCCGCTGGTGATATTGGCCACGCTGGTAAAGGGCAGCTGGGCTACGGATCCGTAGTAGTAATTGCCTTCGAGCCTTTCATACGAGAGACCAAACCCGCCACGAATGACGGTCGTACCCCTGCCCGTGAGGTCGTAAGCAGCACCCAGCCGGGGCGCTACCGCCGGCCAGTAGGTGTTTACCAGCCCTAGAGGGAGATGATGAAACAGCGCCAGCACCTGCTGGTTGTTGATGACCGAGACCCGGCCCTGGGCTTGCGCCGGGAAACCGGAGCCTGGGAGCACAAGACCGTTATACGGATAGGGGTTGCTGCTAATCACGCCCGCCGTGCTCACCGTCGCCGCATGGCTCGGATCGTAGTAGCTGGGGTCGAATGCCGAGGCGTTGTTCAGCGCGCTGAAAGTAGGCTGCATGTACTGCCAGCGGATTCCAAGGTTCAGAGTAAGTTTGCGATTGACGGCCCAGTCATCCTGCGCGTACGTCTCAACCTGGCTGAAACGCGCCCAAACCTGCTGGATGCTGCTGCCTTCCTGATAAGTTGAGAAGTTCCCCTCGAGCATGTTTGTGATCGAGGTGAATCCAAACGATCCGTTGATCGCGGGTATGGAGGTCTGGTTCTTGCGGCCCCGCCATGCGTAGACTCCGGTTTTCAACGTGTGGTTGCCGATGATGTGCGAGAAATCGTCCTTCGCCGCATAGATGCGTTGATAGTTATTGAAGTTAAGAGCGGCAGAGGCGAGAGCCGTAAAACCTGTCGTGGTAATGGCAGGAATATCAGGGGAATAGTTGTAGAGCGTGCCGTAGTTGAGACCGTAGTCTGCGCGCAGGATACTTTTTACCTGTAATTGTGAATTCGCCGCGATCCCGTTGGTTTCTGTGATTTTGTTACCGGAATAAGAGCCGATCACAGTATTGAGCGTTTTCGCGTTAATGGTTCGCGTCCACTGGATCGACGAAGTCAACCCCGGAATCTGGCGCTGGAAAGTGATCAGCCCAGTGGGAGCACCCAGCAGAGTGTAGTAGTCATGCACGTAGTGGCCGGAAATCTGGTTGTTCTTGTTGACGTTGTAGTCGACTTTGACCAACCACTCCTCGGTATTCAGAGGGTTCAGACTGAGATAGTTGAAACTGCTGCCGGTCGAGGTGTTCGATAGCGGAAAGAGGGAAGTGAGAGCGCGTCCCGTAGCCGTGGAGCAGTTTGCCACGACCGCCGTGGTGCACGCCGGCAGGCTGTTGCGCTGGGCAGCGGTGGGCACGGCAAGCGTGGCCACGGTCGAGGTGCGTTGGCGCTTGTAGTCCTGCCCCGCAAAGAAGAAGAGTTTCTCCCGGCTTTGGTTGAAATGCCCGGGGATAAAAACCGGGCCACCGACGAACCAGCCGAAATTGTTGTATCGCAAGGGCGGTTTCACTGGCTTGATGGTTCCCAGGGGCTGGAAAGCATAGCCCTGAATGGCATCGTTGCGCAGAAACTCGTATGCCACCCCATGAAGATTGCGCGTCCCGCTCTTGATGGCCACACTGACCGTAGCGCCTGAACTTCCGCCGTAACCGGCATCGTAGGAAGACGAGGCTGTCCGGAACTGGTCCAGCGCGTCCGGCGAGATATTGACGAAATTGTTGCCCCCTCCGCCGTTGTCCTTGTTATCCACTCCGTCGATGAAATAATTCGATGTGTCGGTGCGGCCGCCGTCAATCGACTGCGAATTGCCGTTGACACCATAGCTGCCAAAGAGCGCAAAACCACTCGCCACCGTCTGGGACACCCCCGGGGAGAGCGCAATTAACTGGATGTAATTGCGGCCATTCAGCATCAGGTTGGTGGCCTCGGTACTGGTGACGACGGAACCTACCTCTGCGCTGGTGGTATTCACCTGGATCGCATCCGCCCGCACCGTCACTGCTTCGGTCTCGGTGCCGACAGAAAGCTTCAGATCGACGCTCGGCTTGCCGCCCACATCCACATGAATCTGTTCCACGACCTCCTTTTTAAAGCCGGGAACAGTGGTGGAGACGTCATAGATGCCGATCGGGAGATCCAGGGCGACGTAGTTACCGTCTGCATTGGTCTGGGCCACGCGGGTGAAACCGGTTGCAGTATTCGTGACGGTTACGGTTGCGTTGGGGACCACCGCCCCGGTGGAGTCAGTCACGGACCCCAGGATTTGCTGGCTGTCCACGGCCTGTCCGTGACTAACACCCACACACAGCGCGAGGCTAAGGGTAAGAATAAGTGCTTTGCGTTTCATGCTGGCTCCGAAAAATATGTTCTAAGTCGTTCTGCCGCATAGACACGCTTTGTCGATAATTTGCGTGGCGGGCTAATAGCTCTTTTTTACGGCGAACGAGATATTAGGCGCTCAGATTGTTGGGTGTCAAGGTGCCGCCCTGCCGTTGCAGATGGGGGTGGGCGATCAGCCCGATTCTTTCGGCGGCCGCGGAAAAAGTCTAAGACAGCCCCGAAGGGACGGCTGAGCTTAGCCCAGGACGCCAGTCCTGGGAAATCGCATGCGGCAGGAGTAGGCCCGTAGGGACGGCTGAAATTGTACAGGGCAGCCTCCTGCTTGACTTTCAGCCGTCCCTACGGGACTGGATCATTTTGTCGAACCTACCCAGGATTGGCACCCTGCGCTAAGCTCAGCCGTCCCTTCGGGACTCTCGGAGACTTCCTTCCGCAGCCTGTTAGAGCGCCCTGTCAGTCGGTCGGCGTCAGCCCTGCCGGGAGCCAAATAGAAAACATAGATCCGTTAGGCAAACGAGGCTTTAGCCGGATGGCCCCACCATGTGCTTCCACGGCCCACTTGGCGATGGCGAGGCCCAGGCCGGCTCCTCCGGCATCGCGGGTGCGTCCCTCATCTACCCGGTAGAACCGATCGAAGACACGCGCCGCCTTCTCTTCGGGGATCCCTGGCCCTTCATCTTCGATCACGACCTCGACGAAGCTATTTTGTTCGGCAGACGTCGTTCCGTCGCAGAGAGTTAGCCGAATGGTGCTCCCCGCCGGGGAGTACTTCACCGCATTATCGAGTAAGTTGATCACAGCCATGCGAAGAAAAGCCCGGTCTGCGAAGACATCGTGCTGGCTTTTGCCACTAACTTCGACGATTTGCCTTTTCTCTTCCGCAAGCACACTCACCACGGTTACCGATTCCTGGATCAGATCGTTCAGCGTGAAAGTCGTGCGATGGAGTTGTACCTCGCCGGAATCCGCATGGGCAATCGTCAGCAAGGTGTCGATCATAGAGGTGAGCCGGGCTACTTCTTCCAGCATACTGCCGATAATGTCACGGTATTTTTCAGCGTTTTGCGTTTCCTGAAGACCAACCTCGCCCACACTTCGAATCGCCGCCAGCGGAGTGCGCAGTTCATGCGCCACGTCGGAAGTAAAATGCTGCAGTTTTTCGAACGACTCGCCGAGCCGCACCAATAGATCGTTCAGCACCCTCGCCATGTGCCCGAACTCGTCGTCGGGATTGTCGATTGGTATTCGCTCCTTCAATCGCCGGGCCGTGATTTGCTCGGTTTGCCGCGCCATTTGCTCGAGAGGGTTAAGCGCCTTGCCGGCGATGCGATAGCCCGCGATCCCGGCAGCGATCAAGGCGATAGGCAAGGCGAGCAACAGCAGCCCCGTGAATTCAAGCAGGCGATCGCGAAGCGGCTCCGTGCTGTAAGCGATGCGGATCAGCAGCGGTTTATTTTGCAAGTTATGCAGGTGACTAATCGCGAGGGCTGGGGTGCCATCTTCAAGCCGGACGGTTTTCACCGGGTAGCCCGACTCGCCTTCATGAGGCCAAGGCGCCGTTCCCAGGCTCATCTTGCGCAGTCGCTCGTTGCGGAAGAGCACTTCGCCCTCCGGGCTTAGCACTTCCATGTAGCGCTCGAGTAAGAGGCGCGATTGAGGATGGCTGTGATAATCCTCGTGAAGCAGGAGACGTCCATCGGGGGCGAAATAGAGCAGGCCCTCTACTGTTTCAAGGTCCTGAATCTCCGCGTGGCGAAGTTGATCGCTGAGTTGCCAGTACTGCAGGAAGCATGCGCCGCAGATATAGATTGCGAGCACCAGGCCAAAGATACCCACGTACCAGAGCGTCAGGCGGTCGCGGATGTATCTAGGCCGAAGCCTCACTATTTCTCCTCTTCTTTACGTAGGATGAAACCAAGACCGCGGACAGTGTGAAGCAGCTTCACTGGAAAAGAATCGTCCAGCTTCCTTCGTATCCGCGCGATATGCACATCGATGACGTTATCGAGCGATGTGTAGCGGACAGTCGTTTTCCATACGTCCCGCGCGACCATCTCTCGAGAAACCACCGATCCGCTGTTCAACAGCAGGTACTCCAGCAAGTCGAATTCACGCCCGGTAAGATCGAGATTCTCGTTTCCCCGGGTGGCTACCCGGCCATTTACATCCATTTTCAAGTCGGCGAGTTGCAGGATGGAACCCGTTTCCGGGTGAGCGCGCCGGTGCAGGGCGCGCACGCGCGCCAACAATTCCGGAAAGGCAAACGGTTTTACCAGGTAATCATCTGCTCCGGCATCCAAACCTCGAACCCGGTCATCCACAGAACCCCGTGAAGTAAGTATCAAAACGGGCGTCCGAAAACCGCTTCTACGCAGTTCGCGCAGGGTTTCCAGCCCACCTTGGCGGGGAAGCATTACGTCCAGCAGCACCAGTTGGAACGCAGAACTTCTCATCTGACGAATGCCAGCCTCCCCTGTGTCCGCAACTACGACCTCGTACCCGTTACCTTCGAGTCCCTCGGCTATGGCATCGGCGAGTTTGCGCTCGTCTTCGATCACGAGGATGCGTAAAGCGGGCTCCGAGGTCTTTTGGTTACTCATTCCCCAAACTCTAGCGCAAGGCTTCAGGGGTCCTGCGCGGCGGTGCTCATTCTTCAGAAAAACTTCAGAATTGCGTAAGGCATTCGCGTGATGTGATCACCACGTCGGGCACGCACCCGTTGAGGAATCACAAAATGCATAAAATGCTGGTCTCAAAAGTCGCAACGCTGGCCTTGGGAGCTTTGACTCTCGCTGTGACCGCGGCATCCGCCCAGTCCGTAACCCTTCCTGGTTCCACGGCGCTTCCGGTGCGCTTTGTTCATTCTATCGATGCCAGGAAGGCAAAGGTGGGCGATATCGTGACTGCGAAGACGATGCAGGTCATCGCATTGCCGTCCGGCGGCCATATCGCGCAAGGCGCCCTCGTGGCCGGCCACATCACCGCGGTCGAGGCCTACAGCTTTAACTCGACCCCCTATGCCCATCAGGCGCCATCGCAGATTTCGATCCATTTCGACCGGATTCAGCAAGGCAGTGCCGAAATCCCCGTCAGCCTGTTTGTGCGGGCGATCGCGAGCACCAATGATTCCCGGGAGGCGTCCTACCCTCACCGGACCGACGACACCGATACCCTGGGCACAATCACGCTGGTCGGCGGCACCAGTTACTCGCCGCTGGCCAAGATGATCCAGACCGAGGATGGCGACGCCATCGCCTATAACCGCGGAAGCGGCCTCTTCGCCAGGCTGATGCCTGCCGGCGCCATGGCGCCTGGAGCCTCATTTCAGTGCGAGGGAACGTCCACCGAGCAGTCCGTCGCCATCTTCTCTCCCGATGCTTGCGGGCTTTATGGCTTTCCCGAAGAGTACCTGCCCCAGAATGGGCATGACGGCAGCGGAACCTTCACCCTTGCCGCACACGGACGTTCGGCGATGCTGCCCGCAGGAAGCACCGCCCTCCTGCAGGTTAACTAGTGGATAAGCGAGCAGAGGGACGGAACGGATGAGGCCGTTTCTTTGGGGGACGATGGGCTGCGTGCTTCTCATCCAAGTCCCGCTTGCGGTAAGAGCAGAATCCAGCGCGCCGGCTCAAACTCTGACGCTGGCGGATGCGGATGCGCGGGCTCTCAAGAATCAGCCGCGTCTGCAGGCGGCGCAACTTCGCGCGCAGGCGGCGGGCAAGACCGTGAGCGCATCCCGGGCAGGATATTTTCCCCAGCTGTTCGGAAACGTCACCGCGGTGGATGCCAACGAAGACAGCTCTGTTTCTGCCGGGGCTCTCACTACTTCCAGCATCTCTACCCGGGCTTCTGTGGGCGCTGGGCTGGTGCAAATGATCACGGATTTCGGGCATACTCCGAGCCTCGTCCGCTCCGCACGTTATCAGGCACAGGCCTCTGGCCAAACTGAAGAAGGCATTCGCCAAGCGACTCTGCTGGACGTCCAGAGCGCCTATTTTGCCGCGGAGGCGGCGCAAAGTGTCCGCAGGACAGCGCAAGCCGTCTTGGATTACCGCCAGATAACGTTCCACCAGCTTTCCGCCCTTGCGCAAAGTCAACTGCGGTCCACGTTGGATGTGCAGTTTGCACAGGTGCTGGTTTCCGAGGCGGATCTGGCCGTGGTCCGGGCACAGGCAGATCTGGAAAAAGCGCAGGCCCAACTGGCCGCAGCCATGGGCGAAGAGCAAGTAGTCAACTACACGCTCGCGGATGAGCCTCTGCCCGACACCCCCCAGTCGGATTCCGCGGTTTATGTCGCCCAGGCGATTGCCGGCCGGCCGGACTTGAAGGCGCTTCGATTGCACAGCCAATCCATCCTGAGCCAGGCGAAGGCCGAACGCGACCTTAATTACCCGACGCTCAATGCCCTGGCGGCGGGTGGAGAAGCACCGGTGCACGATTCGTCCATTCATCGGGATTATGGCGCCGTCGGGGTCAATTTAAACATCCCGATATTCAACGGCAGGTTGTATTCGTCGCAGGCTGCGGCGGATCAGTTGCAGGCCAGGGCCGCGGATAAAGATGCCGCGTTGCGCGAGCTGGAAATCGCACGCGATGTGCGCATGAGTTGGGCAGACGCCCGCAACGCCAATCTCGAGATTGGCGTTACCCAGCGCCTGGTGGATGAGTCGAATGTCGCTTTGCACCTGGCGCAGGCTCGGTACGATGCCGGCCTCGGCAGCATCGTCGAGCTGAACCAGGCCGAATTGAATCAAACTTCGGCGGTGATCGAAGCGGCCAGCGCACGCTTCGACTACCAGCGTGCCATGGCCGCGTTTAATTATTCCCTCGGCAACTTGCATTAGGAGAGACAGCGTGGCAAGAGTGATGGAAAAAGAATCATGGTTGTCTGCGCTCCTCGCGATCGCGTTTACCGCAAGTGGCTGCTCGTCCACCACCAGCGCCGCGCCGCAAGAGTCGCCGGTGGTTCCGGCAGGCCGCGTAGTCCGCATGGATATGCAAAACACGGTCACCCTAACCGCCGAACTGCAGCCCTTTTACGAAGTTGATGTGATGGCCAAAGAAGCCGGATATATACGGCACATACTGGTAGACATTGGGGACCATGTGAAGGCGGGACAGCTGATTTGCGTGCTCGAGATCCCCGAACTTCAGGACGACCTGCAGGGTGCGAAAGCAGACGTGATCACCGCAGCCGCCGAACAATCCGCAGCGGAACAGGACCAGAAACATGCCGTAGCGTCACAAACAATCGCGCATCTGTCGTACACGAGAATCCTTGACGTCTCCAAACGCGAACCCGGACTTGTTCCCCTGCAGGAAGTCGATGTGGCTCATTCCCGCGACCTCGAGGCGGAAGCCCAGGTGGCTTCGGCCGAGCAGAAGGTCCAGGCCGCTGCCAGCCGCCTGCAAGCTGCCAAGGCCAATCTCGATCACAAGTATGCCCTTTTTGCCTATACCCGGATCGTCTCTCCCTTCAACGGGATCGTGACCCAGCGTTACGCGAGCGACGGAGCCATGATCCAGGCGGGCACTTCTTCGAGCACGCAGGCCATGCCGGTCGTGCATGTGGCGCAGGACGATGTTCTGCGTCTGATGCTGCCGGTCCCCGAGGCCGAGGCAGGGACCATCAAAGACGGCCAACAGGTTTCCGTTACCGTCCCCGCGCTACACAAATCCATCGCCGGAAAAATCACGCGATTTGCCGGACAAGTGCAGATGTCGACGCGCACGATGACCGCCGAAGTAGACATAAAAAACACCCAGCGCGACCTGATTCCCGGAATGTATGCACAGGTGCAACTGACCCTTGCCCGCGTCCCGCAAACGATTGCGGTCCCAATAGGGGCCCTCGATGGCGCGGGGAGCGCGAGCAAGGTCCACGTGATCGATGCGCAGGGAATTGTGCATACGCGCAATGTCGTCACTGGAATCCAGACTCCTAGCTTTGTCCAGATCGTTTCCGGCACGCAGCCGGGGGACGCAGTCGTCACCGGAAATCTGTCGGCTATTCAAGATGGAGAGAAGGTACAGCCACGCTTCGAATGAAATCTGCCACTGCGGACTACGGGACTCATGTCTCGTAAGGGACTTCCCAAGCTGCGCAAAGACACTATGGAAGTCCCGAAGGGACGGTTGAGAGTAGCCCAGGGCGCAGTCCTGGGTACGTTTGGAAACACGACTCAGTCCCGAAGGGACGGCTGAAAGCGAATCGGGATGCGGTCCGCAGTCTTACCGGTCCGACTTTAAGGAATATCTATGTCACGCTTTGCCATTCACACCCCGTACCTCATCATCGTTCTCTGCCTCATTACCGTGGTGTTGGGCGTGACGAGCCTCTTGCGCATGCCGGTGGATTTGTTCCCCGCCATGAACGTGCCGGTGGTCATCGTGGCCACCTTCTACTCCGGTATGCCGCCCGAGCAGGTAGAGGGAAACATTACCTACCACCTGGAGCGCTTCTTTACCATGGCCAGCGGCATCGACCACATCGAGTCGCGCTCGCTGAACGGCGTCAGCATCATCCGGGTCTTCTTCCAGCCGGATACGAATGCCGACGCGGACGCGGCGACCATCGCCAACTTGGCGGTCTCCGATATGAAGGACCTGCCCCCAGGAACGTTTCCCCCCGTGGTCCTCAAGTCAGATGCCTCCAGCCTTCCTGTTTGCCTGGTGACGATGAACGGCGAGGGAATGACCGACGGCGCGCTGAAAGACATCGCTCAGAATTTTGTCCGCAATCAGCTCGCCGCGGTGCCGGGAGCCTCCATTCCGCAGCCGTTCGGCGGGCCATGGCGCCAGATCCAGTTCTACGTCGATCCCTACAAGCTCGAAGCGCGCCAACTCAGCCCCATGGATGTTGTTCGCGCACTGAACCAATCGAATCTCGTGATGCCCGCGGGCGACGTCAAGATCGGGAATCTCGACTACGACGTCTACTCCAATGCCCAGTTCAATCTGAAGAACGCGGCCGACTATCCCATCAAGATGAACGGCCAAAATCCCGTTCTGATGTCGGATGTCGGGGAGTTGAGGGACGCCCACGCCTTGCAGTACAACGTGGTCCACGTCAACGGGCAGCGTTCTGTCTATCTGCCAGTGCTGAAACAGGGAGGCAACTCGAATACGATCGCGGTGGCCAATGGCACCCGGACCCTGCTTAAGCATCTGGTCGACGTTCCGGCTGCCATGCATGAGACGGTCGTCTTCGATCAGTCCAGGTTTGTGAAGACCGCCATCGAGACGCTGCTGCACGAAGGCGGAATCGGCTTGTTCCTTACCTGCATCATGATCCTGATTTTTCTCGGCAGCCTGCGGGCCACGGTCGCCGTCTTCTTCTCGATCCCCCTTTCTGTTCTGGCGGCTTTCATCGTTCTTCAGATGACGGGATCGTCGATCAACAGCATGGTTCTTGGCGGCCTGGCACTGGCGCTTTCCCGGCTCATCGACAACTCGGTCGTGGTTCTGGAAAACATCTATCGTCACCTCGAAATGGGTGAATCGCAGGTAGCCGCGGCAGAAAACGGAGGGCGCGAAGTGGCTCTGCCCGTCCTGGCCTCGACCCTGAGCACCGCGGTCGTTTTCTTCCCAGTCACCTTGCTCGCGGGAGTGAGCAAGTTCCTCTTCACTGCCATGGGGTTAGCCGTTGTCATTTCGCTCGCAGCCTCCTACTTCGTCGCCATGACGGTGGTGCCGCTGTTTTGCTCCAAGTATCTGAAGCTAAGCAATCCCGAGTTCATCGCCGAGACGGACTCCGCGGAAGCGCGCACGCTCAGCGGAAAGCCGGGATGGGGCACGCGCTTCAACAACGGTTTCAATCGCCTCTTTGAGCGGATGCTGGCGCGATACGAAGTCGCGGTGAAGTACGTATTGCGCCGGCCTGTCCGGGTGCTGGCGGTCTTCTGGGTAGTCTTCCTCGCCAGCTTGTCGCTCTACGCCTTGCTGGGCTTCTCTTATTTCCCGCAAACGGACGCGGGGCAGTTTGTCATCAATATCAAGGCCCCCTCCGGCACCCGCCTCCAGGTTACCGAACAGGAATTCGCCCGCGCCGAGCAGATCATTCGTAAAGCAATCGATCCCAACGACCTTTCGATCGTCATAGACAATATCGGGGTCGATAACGGCTTTTCTGCCGTGTACACGCCCAATGCAGCCATGCACACCGGCTTCATCCAGGTGGGCCTCACGCCAGGTCACCAGGTTGGCAGCTTCACCTACATCCGCAAGATCAAGCAGTTGCTCGCCCAACAGATGCCTGAATTATCAGCCTACTTTTCGACGGGCAGCCTGATCGACGCCGTGGTGAACATGGGCGCTCCAGCGCCCATTGACGTTCAAATCTCCGGCGCCAATCTTGCCGCTGACAACCAGGTGGCCCAGCAGATCGCGGCGAAGCTGCGAACCTCATCCAAGATCGCCGACGTCTTCATGCCTCAAGACCTGGATTATCCCTCCCTGCGCATCAATGTGGACCGTCTGCACGCCGCGAAACTTGGCTTGACCGAGCGGGAGGTCCTCGACAACGTGGTTACCTCGTTGACGTCGAACCAGATGATCGCGCCCAACCTGTGGATCGATCCCAGGAATGGGAACAATTACTTCCTCACCGTCCAGTATCCTGAAACGCAGATTCAGACTGTGCAGGACCTCGCTTCCGTTCCGCTGCATGCCAGTGGCATAAGCCAGCCGACCCGCCTGGGTATGGTGGCCAATATTGAGCCGATGCGCGCCCCCACCGAGGTCGACCATTATCAAATTCGACGTAAACTCGATATCTACGTAAGACCGGCCACAGAAGACCTGGGAAGCGCGGATGATGAAGTACAAAAGGTTATCGCTTCACTGCATACTCCCTCGAATGTAACCGTCACTATTCGCGGGAGCGCCGCCGCCATGCACGCCTCTTTTCATAGCTTTGCCATTGGTCTGCTGCTGTCGGTCATCCTCATCTACTTGATCTTGGTCGCCCAGTTCCGTTCCTTTACCGATCCGGCAATTATTCTGCTTGCGTTACCGCCAGGCATCATGGGCGTTCTGATCACCTTGGTACTTACCGGAACCACGATGAATGTCATGTCGCTGATGGGTGTGGTGATGCTGGCCGGTATCGCAATGTCTGATAGCATCCTTATCGTTGAATTTACTCATCACCTGCGCCGGGAGGGAATCGGCCTGACGGAAGCGCTGATCGAAGCTTGCCGCGTCCGCCTGCGCCCCATCCTTATGACTTCGCTGGCAACCATCATTGGATTGCTCCCGATGGCTCTGAAGCTGGGCGAAGGCAGTGAGGCCTACGCGCCTTTGGCGCGAGCCCTTGTGGGCGGCATGCTGCTTTCGCTGATATTGACCGTCTTTGTGGTTCCGGCGGCGTTCTACTGGTTTTACGAGAAAGAGAAGCCGCCCCTTGCGGCGCAGCTTCCTTCGTCACTGTAGCTCTGCTTCTAAGGTAGGGCCGTGATTCTGAGTTGCTCCCGGCCTGCCGGCGGGTTAGGGAACGAGCCTTCCTGATAAGCGGCAATGCCTCTTACGAACGTAGCTTTCACTTTGCCCCGCAGCTTCTCTCCCAGGTACGGGGATACCATGTGTCGGTACTGCAGATCTTCCGCACGCAGCATGAACTCTTCCGCAGGGTCGAAGACCGCCAGGTCCGCGTCCCATCCCGCGGCAATGGCTCCCTTGCGCTCTTCCAGGCCGGCAAGTTTCGCCGGTTGTGCAGACATCCAGCGCGCCAGTCCTTCGAGCGGAAGACCACGCTCCGCCATTTCAGTCCAGATTACGGAAATGGCCACGCTGAGGCTGGCGATGCCTCCCCACGCCTGGCGAAAATCTCCTTGCTTCATGGATGGCGGGCAGGGGGAGTGATCGGTTGCGATCAAATCGATGACTCCATCGCGCAGCCCTCGCCATAACTCTTCGCGATTGGCGCGCGAGCGGATCGGTGGCGCGCACTTGAACAGTGTCCCGCCGGGAGAAATTTCTTCGGCGTTAAAGTGCAGGTAGTGAGGGCAGGTCTCCACCGTAATGGGCAAGCCCTCGGCGCGAGCCGATGCCAGCTCCTCCAGCGCCAGAGCGGTGGCCAGGTGAACAATGTGCAAGCGGAAGCCGTACTTGCGGCAGAGGCTGATGAGCATGCGGATCGCGGCTAATTCCGACTGGTCGGGGCGCGAGCGCAGATAAGTGGAGTATTGCTGCCAGTCGTCCCCCTCGTCGGGTGGAGGCATGTACTCAGCCAACTCCGCGTGGACCAACAGCGGCAGCCCGGTGCGCGCCAAGGTGGGCAGAGCAGCTTCCAGCTCCTGCTTATCGATCATGGCAAAGCCTTCGATCCCGGGATTCACCAGGAAGGATTTAAAGCCAGCCACTCCGGCTTCTGCCAGAGGCGCAAGATGTTCCTTGTTAAGGCCGGTCAGTCCACCCCAGGCGGCCCAATCCACACGGCACTGACCTTCGGCCGCACGCCGCTTGGCTTCGAGCGCTGCCACGGTCGTGGTTTCCGGAAGGCAATTGAGCGGCATGTCCACCAGAGTGGTGTAACCGCCGGCGGCTGCGGCGCGGGTGGCGGTAGCGAAGCCTTCCCATTCCGTTCTGCCGGGTTCGTTGATGTGCACATGCGAATCCACCAGGCCAGGCAATAGGACCAGGTCGCCGAAATGATGCAGCGCGGCGTCAGGAGGCGCATCCGCCGGCTCGCGTACCGAAACGATGCGCCCTTGTTCGACGACGACCGCTGCGGGCCGGATTCCCTCGGGCGTCACCACGCGGCTGGAGACAAATGCCTGTGTCATACTTCGAGTATTCGAGCAGCCCCGTGGAGAGTGCAAGTGCAAAGTGAGACTGACTTCATGCATCTGGCCATCAGGCTGGCCACAGAAAACGTGCGGGACCGCGCGGGTGGTCCCTTCGGCGCGGTTGTGGTTAGGAACGGAGAGGTGATCGCCACCGGCGTCAACACGGTGACCGCAACGAACGATCCCACCGCGCACGCCGAGGTGAATGCCATTCGTGAGGCGTGCCGGGCGCTCGGAACCTTTCAGCTGACAGGTTGCACGCTGTACACCAGTTGCGAGCCTTGTCCTATGTGCCTGGGCGCCGTGTATTGGGTGCGGCTGGATTCCGTGGTGTTTGGCAACACCTGCCATGACGCCGCGGAGATAGGGTTCGACGACCATTTCATCTACGAGGAACTGAGCGTGCCCACGCACCAACGCAAATTGCCGATGGTGCGCATGTTGGGCGAACACGCCATTGAGAGCTTTCGCGCCTGGCAGGAACATCAGTCCAAGATCGTCTATTAGTTTTCTATTGGTTCCCGGGCCGAGTTCCGTCTATGCTCCGGTATGCGCCCTCAATTTCTGGCTTTCCTTCTCAGCGGGTTTCTTGCTGCCGCCACAGTTGCCGCCGGCGCCGCACCGATTCCCGTCAAAGTCGTGGTGATCGCGCTCTTTGAGCCGGGGGCCGATCAGGGCGACGCTCCGGGCGAATATCAGAACTGGGTCGAGCGGGACCACCTGGACCACGTCTATCCCTTCCCGCAAGGTTTCCATGATCTCCGCATGAACGATCAGGGTGTCCTGGGAATGCTGGCGGGGGTAGGCACAGCAAGGGCCGCCGCATCGGTGATGGCGCTCGGCTCCGATCCCCGCTTCGATCTCAGTAAGGCTTATTGGCTGGTCGCCGGCATCGCCGGTGCCGATCCCGAAGATGCTTCCCTGGGCTCGGCCGCTTGGGCGGAATGGGTGGTCGATGGCGATTTGGCGTATGAGATCGACCCCCGGGAAATCCCACCGAAATGGACGACCGGCTATGTTCCGCTGGGTAAAACAACTCCGTACGAGCAACCGCGCACCGAGAAAAATGGGGTGGCATTTCATCTGAACCCCGCGCTGAGAGAATGGGCTTACCAGCAGACGAAAGCTGTCAAGCTCGATGATCCGCCGGAACTGGCTGCCGAGCGCGCACACTTTGCCGGAGCAAGTGCCCACCGTCCGCCGTTCGTTCTCAAGGGCGACACGTTATCCGCCTCGACCTTCTGGCACGGCAAACTACTCGACGAGTGGGCCAATCAATGGGTCACCTATCAGACGGGTGGGCAGGGTAATTTCGTTACTTCCGCCATGGAGGACACGGGCGTGCTGCAATCGCTGACCTTTCTTGGGCACGCTGGACGCGTCGACTTGCAGCGGGTCATGGTGCTCCGAACGGTAAGCAACTACGATCAGCAACCGGTCGGGCTAACCGCTGCCGAGAGTCTGGCCGCGGATGCGGTGTCCCGCTACAGTGCGTACATGCCGGCGCTCGAAGCCGCCTATCGCGTGGGCAATACTGTCGTATCCGAAATAGTTACAAATTGGGCCCGCTACCAGGACCACATACCAGGCAGGTGAGCGAGGATAAAGCATGTTGAGTTACCTGGAGCGGATGTTCCAGATACAGCAGCGGGGATCGACTTGGCGCACCGAAATTCTTGCCGGCGTCACAACATTTTTAACCATGGCCTACATCGTATTTGTGAACCCGGCCATCCTGAGCGAGACAGGAATGCCCGTGCCGGCGGTAGCCGCCGCGACCTGCCTCTCAGCGGCCATCGGCTGCATTCTCATGGGCATCATTGCCAACTACCCCATCGCCTTGGCGCCGGGCATGGGGCTGAACGCCTACTTTGCCTACACGGTCGTCAAAGGTATGGGCGTCCCCTGGCAGACCGCGCTGGGTTGCGTCTTTATCTCCGGCTGCGTCTTTCTGCTGTTGACGGCGGCCGGTGTTCGCCAGTTGATCGTCAATGCTATTCCCCGCGAGCTATTTGCTGCTGTGGCGACCGGCGTAGGGCTGTTTGTCGCCTTTGTAGGCTTGCGTGATGCCGGGATCATTGTATCCAACCCCGCAACCACGGTGGGAATGGGAAATATCCGCTCACCGCAAACTGCCTTGGCCTGCGTAGGGCTGCTGTTCATCGCCGTCCTGCAGGCGTGGCGCATACGGACCGCGATGCTGCTGGGCATTGTGGGTACGACCATCGCGGGCTTCGCGTTGGGCATTGTGAAGTGGCATCCAGTGAGCTATCGCCTGGAAGACATGACGGCAACCGCATTCCATCTCGACCTCCGCGCCGCTGTCCATTTGGGAGGAACCTTCGGCGCTGGGCTCCTGGAGATTGTATTTGTGTTTTTGTTTGTGGATCTGTTCGATAACGTGGGCACCTTGGTTGCGGTTACGAAGAAGGCGGGGCTGGTGAAGCCGGACGGCGAGATTCCGCGGTTAAATCGCATTCTCTTCGCGGATGCGACGGCAACGATAGCCGGCTCGATGCTTGGCACCAGCACGGTGGTCAGCTATATCGAGAGCGCGGCGGGAGTAGCCGTGGGTGGCAGAACGGGCATTGCGTCGATCGTCACCGGGCTGTTATTTGTCGTGGCTTTATTTGTGGCGCCGCTGGTTGCCAGCATTCCGGCCGCGGCTACCGCGCCGGCGCTTATCCTCGTAGGCGCCCTGATGATTTCAGCGGTCACTGAGATCGACTGGGAAGACCCGATGGTAGCGGTTCCAGCCTTTCTCACGCTGATCACGATTCCGCTGACCTTTTCGATTGCCAACGGCTTAGCCTTTGGCATTACGTCCTTTGCCGTGCTCCGGCTACTGCGTGGCCGAGCCACGCGCCAGGACTGGATGCTCTACCTGCTAGCCGCGCTCTTCGTCATCCGCTTCATCTACATGGGTGGAGGCCACTAAACAGCCGGAGCAGGGCACAACTCTTAAAGGGCGCGTGAGAGGCCATGTTTTGTATCAGGACACGACTTTAGAGTTCTGCAAAAAAACGTATGCCCTGTTTCAGGGCATGACTTTAGTCGTGCCATTAGTTTTGAAAAATGATGGGCTTTACAGGCTGCAGAAAAACTCATGCTTTGTATCAGGGCACGACTTGAATCGTGCCGTAAATGCTTGAAAAATGATGGGCTTTAGCCCCTGCCACGGCAGATCTGCTTAGCAAATCGTGGGGTCAGGGATTAAACAGGCTGCGGAAAAACACCCGCGAGTCCCGAAGGGACGGCTGAGTGTAGCCCAGGATGAAATCCTGAGTAGGTTTGAAAACATGATCCAGTCCCGGAGGGACGACTGACACCCAAGACTTTCTCTGAAGGCTGTTCAGCCCTGTCCTTCAAAGCGCCTAATGGATGGTTTTCATCTTGCGCGACATGTAGTCCATCAGCAGATATTCCCCCAGCGTGTCGGGAGTGGTGAAATAAGCTTTCCCCCGGCACATCTTGGTCATCTTCTGCACGAACTGGACCAACCCAAGGTCCGACGCGAGCATGAAGGTGTTGATCATAATATTGGAGCGCTTACACCGGGCCACTTCCTCCAGCGTCTCACTCACCACCAGCGGATCAAGCCCAAAAGCATTCTTATAAATCCGCCCATCCGGCAAAGTGAGAGCCGAGGGCTTGCCGTCGGTGATCATCACAATCTGCTTCATGTCTTTACGCTGGCGCTCGAGAATTCGCTGAGCCACACGCAGACCTTCGCGGGTATTCGTGTAATGCGGCCCCACCTTAACCCGCGCGATTTGAGAAATCGGCACTTCCTCAGCAGAATCATGAAACAGAACCAGCGAAAGCGAGTCGCCGGGATACTGCGTGCGAATCAAGTGGGAGAGCGCCATCGCCACCTTCTTGGCCGGCGTAAAGCGGTCCTCACCGTACAAAATCATCGAGTGCGAACAATCCAGCATCACCACCGTGGCGCACGAACTCTGATACTCGCACTGGTGCACGTGGAGATCGGAGTACTCAAGATTCAAAGGCATGGTGATGCCTTCACGAGCGATCGCCGCGGTGAGCGTAGCCGTCGTATCCAGATTCAGCGTGTCCCCAAATTCATATGCCTTGGAAGCGCCGCTGGCCTCAATACCAGTCGCAAAGTGCCGGGTATCGTGCCGCCCAAAGCTCGACTTGCCCAGAGAGCCCAGCAAATCGCGGAGTGTCTTGAATCCTAAAAAGTCCAGGCTCTTGTCGGTCACTTCGAACCGCACCTGGCCCTCCGCCATCCCCGCTTGGCCGGCCGTCGACGGCTGAGTCGGATCTTGCCGTCCCTGGGTGGAGATGTAATTCTCCTGCTCCATCCGCTCGATCAGCTTGTCGATCAATTGGTCCAACTCGCCGTTCTCGATCATCTCCTCGATGCGCTGCTGCATCTCTTCATCAAACAGCTCGCCTGCTTCCAGCGCCTGCCGCAACGCCTGGCGCAGGTTCTCGAGGGTGTGCTCCCCATCCAACTCGGCGAAGCGCGACCACGGATCCTGGAATCCCGAATCGAGCAAATACTCCGACAACGCCTTGAGCAGGTCTTCCATGCTCATCTCGGAAGCCGGGTCGCCGTTATATTTGGTGTATCGAATCCGTTTCATCTAGTTAAAGCCGCGCCGGCTGCGCCTCTGCTCCTGAAATTCGTCGTAGTCCCGTTCTTCCGCGCGCTCCTGCTTGCGCGTCGTCTTCTCCTGCGCAGTGAAACCGCGTTCTTCGCTGCGGCTGAGGCGCTTGTGCGCGTACAAGCCCTCGAGCAGAAATTCCGCACCGGCGACCGCCGCTTCCGGTGCATCCGAAACCTTGACCGACAGCGGCGACAGTTGCGGGAACAGCCCCTGAATCTGCTTCAATTCTTCCAGAATCGTCTGCGATGGCTGATCGTCGTCGATACGCACCGTGCCACCCAGGTTGAACCATTGCTCGATCTGCTGGGTGTTGGTGCCGGAGAAATATTTGTCGAAGATCTTGCCGATGGCGGCACGAATCAGATCGCGCACCACGACATCGGCCCCACGCATCTCGCCTTCGTACTCCAGTTCCAGCTTTCCCGTGATGCCCGGCATGGCGGCGTAAATGTCACTCACCCGCGGCACCACCAGCTTCTCTCCATGAATCAGCGCCCGCCGTTCGGCATTCGACACCACCAGCTCCATGGTGGAAATGGGCAGACGTTGGCTCACACCGCTACGCTTATCCACCTTCTTGTCTTCGCGGGCAGAGAAAGCCACCTGCTCGATCACCTCGCGCAGGTATTGCGGGATGGTGATCTTGGTGGCCCCGCGTTCGCTCCACGCTTCCTGCGCAGTGATCGCCATGCCTTCTTCAAGGGTTTCCGGGTAATGCGTGCGGATTTCAGAGCCGATCCGGTCCTTGAGCGGGGTTACGATTTTGCCGCGAGCGGTGTAATCCTCCGGATTCGCGCTGAAGGCAAGAACGATGTCCAGTTCCAGGCGAATGGGATAGCCCTTAATCTGCACATCCCCTTCCTGCATGATGTTGAATAACGCCACCTGTATCTTGCCGGCAAGATCGGGCAGCTCGTTGATGGCAAAGATTCCCCGGTTAGCCCTGGGCAACAGGCCGTAGTGCATGGTTAACTCATTCGACAAGTCTTGCCCGCCGCGCGCCGCTTTGATGGGATCAAGATCACCTACCAGGTCGGCCACCGTAACGTCGGGTGTAGCCAGTTTTTCGACGTAGCGATCCTGCCGGGGGAGGAAAGCGATGGGCGTGGCGGCGCCCTTTTCCGCGATCAAATCGCGGCAGCGTTTGCACAGCGGATGATACGGATTGTCGCGTATCTCGCAGCCGGCGACATAGGGCATCTGCTCATCTAGCAGATCCGTCAGCCCACGCAGGATGCGGCTCTTGGCCTGACCGCGCAGCCCGAGCAGGATAAAGTTTTGCTTAGACAGCACCGCGTTCACAATCTGCGGCACTACCGTATCTTCATAGCCGACGATGCCGGGGAAGATGGTTTCTTTGCTCTTGAGCCGGGCAATTAGATTCTCGCGCAACTCGTCTTTCACGGTGCGCTTCTTCAGGCGGGCTTCGTAGTATTCTTTGCTGCTTTGCAGCTCGCCTAGAGTTTGAGGAGGATGGGAAGACATAAGTTTTGCTCCTTCGGAGAGAACGCCAGCCCTGACCACACCTTACTACATGACGTGTCCGTTGCGGCCTGCCATTGCGCTGGCCTGCACCCCCCGGCGGAGTTTCGGCAGCATGGTGCTGTACAAGGCAATCAGCCGTTCGGTGCGCGCGAGATCCGAACGCAATGCCAGCAGTTCGATGCGGAAGGAAAGATCGGTAGGAGAGGCCCACGCCAGGCGAAAGGCAACGGGCTCATTCAAGTCAACTGCCCGATGGGCCTTTTCCCCACCCATAAGTTCCAATACTTCAAAATGCAGCGCGATACACTCCTCGCGCATCACGCGGGTGGCGGGCGCGCCGTCATCGCAAAAGAAATCCACTTCTGCCTGCAAAAAGCTGCGCGAGTTATCCAAAGTCTCAATCTCGAAACGCTTCGCACCCAGGCAGAGAAGATCCATCCGGCCGTCGGGATACTTCTCTAAAATGCGCAAAATCTCGGCTGTGCAGCCGACCACGGCCAGACCCTCGCGCTGGGCACAAACCACACCGAAGGCCATCTTTTCCGCCAGGCAAACGCTGACCATCTCCTTATACCTATCTTCGAAAATGTGTAGCGGTAGCGCTGCTTCGGGAAACAGCACTACTTCAAGCGGAAATAAGGGTATTTTCATGTTGTTGTTATTATGCTCGTGTTTTCCGCGCCGCTGCCTTACGAGAAGTGTCTCGGTTTTGATGGCGCGTGAAAACACGGAACCAGTCATTACAGCTCTTCTAGCAAGGCCTCCATTTCACTTCGGGCGTGCTGATTTCCCGTGCGTTGCGCGCTGGCAATGCCTTGAACCAGCCGTCCCTTGGCCTCCTCCGGCCGTCCCGCTTTCACGAGGGTTTGTGCCGCCATGAAATACCCGGCGGTGTAGTCAGGGTGGGTAGAGACCAACCGGTCAAACTCGGTCAGGGCGGCATCCGTCTGGCCCTGGTTGGCGTGTTCCATCGCCAAGCCGTAGCGGGCAAAGGCGTCTCCTGGATTTTGCGTCAGGATTTCGGTGAGCATCGCAATCTTGTCCATGAGTCTTTCTATCATTTGAGAGGGAACCCGACGAACCGGGATCTCTAGGCGGCAACCAACCCCGATCTCTAGAAAAGCTCGATGGGTGCCCCATGTTCGCGCCAGCGTACGTGGGCCGAAAAAGACGGGCTTCGCCCCGGGCGAAGCCCATCCCTTGCTGTTACTCGTTGAGTGAAAGCATTCGAAGAATCCATATTCGGCCCACGTACGCTGGTGCGAACATGGGGCACCCGTCGAGCTTTTCTAGAGATCGAGGTTGGTTGTCGCCTAGAGCGCGGTTAGTGGGGCCCACAGCAAACACTTCACCCCCGCTTTTGGCGCGCCATTTGCATTCATGGGCTCAATTGTCGACACTTGAGCCATATGGAACTCGCCGAGCCTCTGCTTCCGCCGCGTAAGGTTGCGGACTCACGGTCAGAGATGACCGAGCTGATCTTACCCAACGACACCAATACGCTGGGAAACCTGCTGGGCGGGCGGCTCATGCACTACATCGACCTGGTGGGCGCCATGGCCGCCTACCGCCATGCTCGGGCGCACGTGGTCACCGCCTCGATGGATCACATCGATTTCATTGCGCCGGTGCATGTCGGGGACCTACTCATCCTCAAGTCCACCCTGAATCGCGCTTTTCGCACCTCTATGGAGGTGGGCGTGAAAGTATGGGTGGAACATACTATCGACGGTACTATGCGTCACGTCGCATCGGCCTATCTTACCTTCGTTGCGGTCGACCCCCAGGGCGGCCGGGTGCGCGTTCCGGCTCTCGAGCCGGAGACAGAAGAAGATAAGCGCCGATACCAGGACGCAGGGCGCCGCCGCGAACAAAGTCAACACGAACGCGAGCGCAAGCTAAATGCGCACGCCGTTTCTTAGAAGGGGTTCTTATGTCGCATATGCAAACACCTCCAGCGCCGCAGGCGCTCCCCGGAGTCGCTAACATCATCGCTGTCGGTTCCGGTAAAGGAGGCGTGGGTAAGACAACCCTGGCGGTCAACCTGGCCGCGGCCATGGTGAAACTGGGTTTCCGCGTGGGCCTCATCGACGCCGACATCTATGGACCGAATGTTCCTCTCATGATGGGCATCAGCCAGCAGCCGCGGGTACTAGCCAACAACCAGATCGAGCCCTTGGTGGCGCATGGGGTGAAACTTATCTCGGTGGGCTTCATCTCGCCCGGCGATAAGCCGCTGGTGATGCGCGGCCCCATGTTGCATCAGATCATTCGCCAATTCCTGCAGCAAGTACAGTGGGGCGAACTCGATTTTCTCGTGGTCGACCTTCCGCCGGGTACGGGAGACGTAGTGATCTCGCTGGTGCAGACGGTTCCGCTCACCGGCGCCGTTATCGTCTCAACTCCCTCCGATGTCTCGCTGCAGGACGCTCGCAAGGCCTTGGAGATGTTCCACCAAGTCAACGTGGAAGTTTTGGGCCTGGTGGAAAACATGAGCCATTTCACCTGTCCTCACTGCCACCAGGTCATCGACATCTTTTCCCGCGGAGGTGCGGAGCGCTTGGCCAAGCAGGCAAATCTGCCATTTTTGGGATCGATTGAACTCGATCCGGAGATCCGTCACGGTGGCGATCACGGATTGCCCATCGTGCTGGCCGGGGAAGGCAACCAGCACGCTGGCCAATTCTTTGAGGTGGCGCGCAAAGTCGCGGAGCGAGCCATGTTCCAATCCGCAAAAGACGAGAACATTTTTGAAATTAGCTGACAGGTCGTTATCTTGACAGTACAACACTCAAGCTTCTAGAATCTGTAATGGAAAGCCTGCGCTGATTTGAGATTTAAACCAGTGTGGAATGTGCGGCTTAAAGCATTTTCGCCCGGCGTACGCCAGAAGTGAAGATGCTCGGCAGGTGGAAAATGGTTTCCGACCTTCGGATCAGCCCCCGCGAGCGGCTGGTTCTGAACGCGATCATCGAAATTTACATCGCGACTGGGGAGCCTGTCGCCTCGCAAACCGTGGCGCGTCAGTTAGACAATAAGGATGGGATGAGCGCGGCGACCATCCGCAATGTAATGGCAGCACTGGGAGAAGCTGGGTTGCTGGAGCAGCCGCATACTTCGGCTGGCCGATGCCCGACGGCCCGTGCCTTTCGCCTCTATGTCGAGCATCTCCACGGGAACACCAAGCTGACGCCCATCGCGCTGACCCAGGACCGCAGAGAGCAGATAGAGGATAGTTTCGCCGGCGTCAGCAGCCGGCAGCAGTTTTTGGAACGCACATCGCACGTGCTGGCCTTGATCTCGAGCGGTGTCGGGGTCGCGATGGAAGCGCAATCGGAGACGTACTGCTTGGACCACATTCATTTTTCGAGAATTTCGACCGGCCGTGTCCTCGCCGTGGTGGTGACCAAGTCGGGGGTGGTTCTCGATCGCGTGTTGACCCTGGACCATGATCTTTCTCTTGTGGAACTGGAATCCGCCGCGGCGTTTTTGAATCAGAACTTTCGTGGCTGGTCGATCGAGAATATCCGCGCTGAGCTGAGCCGTCGGCTCGACAAGGAGAGGATCGAGTACGACCGGCTTATGCGGTCGATCGATGAGCTTTGCCGCAAGGGTGCACTGGAACAGGAAGCCGCGGTGCAATCCATTTTCATCGTCGGTGTCGCCAACCTGGTGGCGGGCGAAGCCGACGGCGAGCGGCTGCGGCAATTGCTGAGCGCACTCGAAGCCAAGCAGCGATTGATCGAATTACTCGACGCCTACGTGGATGCTCGCCAGCAAGCGGTGAGGGTCGTGGTTGGCCTCGAGGAGACAATTCCGGAAATGCGCAACCTGGTGCTCATCGGTGCGCCGGCGCGGTGGGGCACGCAAAGCCTGGGAACAGTCGCGGTGATCGGTTCTACCCGTATCGCGTATCAGGAGACGATCAACGCCGTGTCGTTTATCTCCCAGCTTTCTGATCGCATCTTGCCGACGCAATAAAGCATCCTTATCTCATCTAAACAAGAAGTCGAAAGGTTTATACCCGGTTCATTATGTCTACTGCACGCAAAATCACCGATCCCAACAACGAACAGACTAGTGACGCTGTTGCCGAGTCCGTCGCTGCGGTCGAAGTCGAAAGCCCTACCCAGACCCATCACGCGGAAGTTGCCGCGTTGCAAAGCGAAGTGGATCGTCTGAAGAGCGAACGCGACCAGGCGATCGACCGCCTCGCGCGTTTGCAAGCTGAATTTGAAAATGCCCGCAAGCGGGAAGCGCGGGAGCGGACTGATTTCCGCGACTTCGCGGTTTCAGGCGCGGTTGAGCAATTTCTCCCCGTGCTCGACAATTTTCGCCTCGCTATGGGATCCGGCGGCACAGTGGAACAGCTGCGCACCGGTATCGATCTCATCGTGAAACAAATGGAAGAGGTGTTGCGCTCGCTCAACGTGCAGACGGTGGAGACGGTAGGGACGCGCTTTGATCCCCGGTTCCACGAGGCTCTCGAGAGCGTCGACCGCACCGACCTTCCTGACCACCAGGTGCTGGAAGAGGTTCGCCGCGGATATCGCATCCGCGACCGGCTGCTTCGTCCCGCCCTCGTCCGGGTCGTCAATAATCCGCAACAGAAAGAAGCATGAGTTCAACATCCAACGTGACCAAAGTCGAATACTACGAATTTCTCGGCGTCTCCCGCGACTGCAATGATCAGGAGCTGAAGACTGCTTATCGCCGCCTGGCCATGCAGTATCATCCCGACCGGAATTCTGCCCCGGATGCGGAAGAGAAGTTCAAGCAGGCCAGCGAAGCGTATCAGGTACTGTCCGACCCACAAAAACGCGCCGCGTACGATCGCTACGGCCACGCGGGAGTGAGCGGTGCGGGCGCTTCGGGCTTTGAGGGCTTTGCCGGCGCTGACGTGGGCGATATCTTCGGAGACTTTTTCGGGGAAATGTTCAACATGGGCGGCGGGCGCCGAAATGGGCGTCAGCAGCGCGGTCGAGACATTCGCTACGATCTCACCATCGAGTTTGAAGAGGCTGTCTTCGGCAAGCAGACGGAAGTCCAGATCCGCCGCGCCGAGGTTTGCGCCGACTGCCGCGGAACCGGGGCGCCTCCAGGACGCGGTCCGGAAACTTGCAAGCAATGTGCGGGCCGCGGGCAGGTTCGTTACCAGCAGGGCTTTTTCTCCATTGCGCGCACCTGCCCCATTTGTAATGGAGCCGGTCAGGTCATCACGAATCCCTGCCTGCAGTGCAATGGCGCCGGTCTTGTCGACCGCCGTCACACCATCAGCGTCAGCGTACCGGCGGGCGTGGAAGACGGAACCCGAATCCGTTACCAGGGTGAAGGCGATGCGGGCCGCTCCGGCGGTCCTAAGGGTGATCTCTACGTCGTATTGTCGGTGAGGGCTCACGAATTCTTCGAGCGCGACGGCAACGATCTGCACTGCGTCGTTTTCGTTTCCTTCCCCCAGGTCGCGTTGGGGGATGAGATTCCTGTGCCGACCCTTGAAGGTGATACCGTGCTGCGCATCCACGAGGGCACGCAGTCCGGTAAGGAGTATCGCCTGCGGGGCAAGGGTGTCCCTCATCTCAACGAGCATGGGCGCGGAGACCTGGTCGTTCAGGTTGTCGTGCAGACACCCAGAAAACTGACCAAGCCGCAGCGCGATCTGCTTCGCCAGCTCGGCGACACGATGCAAATTGAGAACAAGCCGACATCGCGCAGCCTGCTGACCAAGATGAAGGATCTTTTTAGCTAACGAACATCAGTCCAAGCGGAACTGTCCGGGTGGCCTCACGCGCCAGCGAGGGGCACTCGGCTTTACAATCTCTCAATCCCAATAACCAATCCTCAATGGAAGCGCCGTCCTCCCCTTGTCATCCCGAGGAGCCGACTTGCCTGCGGCAAGTTAAGGGAGCAATGAACAGTGCGGGCCGCCGCGCACTCGACGGGTGCCCCATGTTCGCACCCGCGTACGTGGGCCGAAAAAGACGGGCGAAGCCCCCTCAAACGCTTTTGCTCGGTCCAAGGTGCGGTTGTTCATTAGGAGGAGCCGACTTGCCTGCGTCAAGTTAAGGGAGCAATGAACAGTGCGGACCACCGCGGACTCGACGGGTGCCCCATGTTCGCGCTAGCTAACGTGGGCCGAAAAAGCCGGGCGAAGCCCCTCGAACGCTTTTGCTCGGTCCAGGGTACGGTTGTTCATTAGGAGCGCAGCCGAGGGACCTGCAGTTCTACGGACCTTTCGGGAAATGTTTTTCTTTTTTCGACCAAGCGTACCCGGATTTCCTACCTCACAGCGGCTGGAAACGACCACGCATGCGGCTACCCGAAAAGAGAGACGCAGCAACTTCAATCAGCGACACAAAACTTGACAGGAAATTCGGGGGAGCGGAACGGAGAGATCTACGGTTTTGCTAGTTTTCACAGCCCCTGTCATGGCCCGAGCGATAACGAATGCCAGTTCACTATTGACGGGACATGGGGCACCGTCAGGTTCTGTTTGTTCCGTTGGGTTCTGTTGCTCTCAGATCCGGTTCCCGCGCACACTCTTTAGCCCGTCTCTACTTTGATGCGTGCGACCCGATTGAAGTCGTGTCCTGATACAAAGCATCCAAGCCTGCACCGTCCAAACTCACTCTAAGTCGCCGGCAAGCTACCAAGCGTCGCGCCGACCACGGCCATGGCGCTGATGCTCGTCGTCTCGGCGGAACAGGTGAGTCCCGTAAGGGACGGTCTGAAGATAGCCCAGGACTGCGTCCTGGGTTTCGTTTATGGAAATGAGTCAGTCGCGCAGGGACGGCTGAATCCTTTACCGCCGTCCCTGACGGGACCGACTCGATGACTCAGTCGTCGCGCCGATACGTTCTCCAGGTGATTCCGCACATCTCGCCCGCTTATCGCAAGATGGATTCCCTAAAGCTGCAAATTCTCGAGGTTGGTCTAATTCCTAACCGAGCATCGCCGCGACCACGGCCATGGCGGTGATGCCTGCTGTCTCGGCGCGCAATATCCGCGGACCCAAACTCACCGGCTGCCAGCCTTCTGATCCGAACAGTGTTTCCTCCTCCGCTGTCCATCCACCTTCCGGTCCCACGGCAAGATGTACAGGCGCGCTTCCCTTGCCGGCTTGCTGCATGGCTGCATAGAGGGTAGTTGACCGCTCCTGTTCGGCCAGTAGCAGACTCAATCCGGGAGCAGCGGCTTTGATGCGCACCCCAGCCTTCAAGGTCACCACTTCCTCCACCGCCGGTACATCCGATCGACGCGATTGCTTCGCCGCCTCGCGCGCGACCCGGCGCCAACGCTCCACACGCGCGGGAGCCGCCTGGACCAGATGCTTTTCACTACGGCGTGCAGTCATGGGAACAAATCTCTCCGCTCCCAGCTCGGTCGCCTTCTCGATAATCCACTCCATGCGGTCGAATTTGAAAATCGAGAGCAAAAGCGTTACCGGGAGTGCCGCTTCTGTTTCGACCTCGGAGAGCAGCGTAAAGTGTACGGAATCTCCACTGACCCCGGAAATCACAGCACGCCACACCCGGTCTCCCACTACCACGTCGAACTCCATCCCCGTGTGCGCGCGCAGCACACGAATCAAGTGAGCCGCCTGCTCGCCTTTGAGCGAGGCGCGGCGGTCGTCCCATTCATCCGCTATCCACCGTCTGCGCGTCATCGCTCTCCGTCTCCTCAGGGTGTCAGGCCCGAATACCACTTTGGTAAGGGTAAAAACACATCGGGGGACGCTTTTGGCGTCCCCCGACTGTGTTGCCTGTTACGTTGCCTACTTACTTCTTCTTTGCAGTTTTCTTGGCTGCCTTCTTCGCTGGCTTCTTTGCTACTGCTTTCTTGGTTGCCATTGTCTCTATTCTCCCTTTCGAGTCGACATCGAACCTGCAAGAGATACTTTGCAGTTAACGAATGTATAGAATCCCCAAAAATTAGTGTCAAGAAAAAAATCACTTTTAATGAAGATCAATTTGCAGATTGGAATCGCTGTAGCCAACCGTGATGCTTTCGGCTCGCTCACTTCCCTGCAAGATGGACACCATAATGTCGCAACAACACCAGCGCGACACCGCTCACCGAGTCATGCCACGCGTGCGCGATCATTCCTGTCCGTAGTCCTCGCCGCAACCGCGCAAGCACGCCAAACATCGCGCCATACGCGGCGATCAGCAATACTCCAGCGATTCCCTCATAGCCGTGTGCGCCCCCAAACACGAGCGCCGAGAGCGCGACCCCGGCCCACACTCTGTGTCCTATGCGCGCAAATTGCTGCTGCAGGTAACCGCGGAACACCAATTCCTCACAAATGCCGGCGGAGATGCTCATGATGAGGAACAGCGCCATCTCGATTCCGGTGACCGGAGCAAGTTTCTGGGTCACGTCGCCGATTTTTTGCGGATCGATGTGCGATCCGGAGATTTTCACCAGGATGTTTCCCAACAGCGCGAGCACAGACAGCGCAATCATCCAATAACCGAGGGCTACCCCGAGATCCTCGAACCACGCCCGCGCGCCGGGGCGCCACTCCCCGAGCAACTGGCGCAAAGGAACACCACGCATGTGGACGCCCCACACCGCAAGCGCCGCCAAAACCCACTCGTAGGCGATGGTGAGGCTGTAATTCGCACTCAGGTGCAAAGGCTGGTCGCCAAAGTTGCGCAACTGCCTCACACCGGCTAAAGAGAGACCAAGAATCACCGCCACCATCAATGCGGTGTGCCACCACGGCGCTAGCAGGCCGCGTTGCTCAGAGGTTTGACTCCCGGTAGGCTGCGGCGGTGTCATGGTATTGTGTTCCGTTGCTCGGGCATCCAAATTTTGAGGTCTCGTGATGGAAGATGTAGTCATTGTCGCCGGAGTACGCACGCCGGTTGGAAAATTTCAGGGTGAGCTCTCCAGTTTTTCTGCTGTGCAACTGGGTTCATTGGTCGTACGCGAAGCTGTGCGCCGCGCGCGGCTCGCTCCCGATCAGATCGACGAGTGCATCATGGGCAACGTCGTGTCCGCTGGTTTAGGACAGAACCCGGCGCGCCAAGCCGCGATCCATGGCGGCATTTCGCCCGCTGCCTCTGCCATGACCATCAATAAGGTTTGTGGCTCCGGCTTAAAGGCCGTTGCGCTGGCAGCGCAGGCCATACAGACCGGCAATGCGGAGATCGTGGTTGCCGGCGGCATGGAATCGATGACCAATGCACCCTACCTGCTCCCCCAGGGGCGCAGCGGTTTTCGCTTAGGCAATGCAACCGTGGTCGATGCGATGATCCATGACGGCCTCTGGGAAATCTACAACGACTACCACATGGGTATCACCGGAGAGCACGTCGCCGAGAAGCACGGCATCACGCGGGAAGAGCAGGACGAGTATGCGTTGAACTCCCACCGCAAAGCGGCTGCGGCCCGGCGCGCGTGCTATTTGCAATCTCAAATTTTACCTATCGAAATTCCAGCAAAGAAAAAGGGCCAGCCCGCAACCATGTTCGCCCATGACGAGTCTGTGCGTGAAGACGCTACGCTCGAAGCGCTGCGCGCACTTAAACCCGCTTTTAAGAAGGACGGAACAGTTACCGCAGGGAACGCCCCAGGCGTAAATGACGGCGCAGCCGCGCTGGTGTTGATGTCGGCAGCGAAGGCCGCAACACTCGGACTCGCACCGATGGTCCACATCCGCGCCCAGGCTACCAGCGGCATTGATCCTAAGTGGGTGATGCTCGCTCCCGTTTTGGGAATCGAGCGCGTACTCGCGAAGGCCGGCTGGTCAAAGGAGGATCCTGACCTCTACGAGTTGAACGAAGCGTTTTCGGTGCAGGCTTTGGGAGTGATGAAGGAAGTGGGTATGGATCCCGCGAAGGTGAACGTGAATGGCGGAGCGGTCGCGATCGGGCATCCCATCGGCGCCAGCGGAGCGCGCGTCCTGGTGGCGCTGATCTATGAGATGATGCGACGCAACGTGCATCGCGGAGTCGCTGCTTTATGTTTGGGCGGCGGCAACTCGGTCGCAATAGCGGTCGAGCGCTAGCCATCATGCTCTTTAAAGCACTCAGCGCGGCAGTCTACGGCATCGACGCTCACATCATCGATGTGGAGGTCGACTATTCCGGCATCAGGATGCCGGAAGACCGGTTTCACACCGTAGGCTTACCGGATGCTGCCGTGCGTGAGAGCCGCGACCGGGTCCGTGCGGCCATCAAGAATTCCGGCTTCGATATCCCGCCGACGCAAATCACCATTAATCTCGCTCCCGCCGATCTCAAAAAAGAGGGCTCGGGGTTTGACCTGCCGATGGCGATCGGAATTCTCGGCGCTTTCGGTGTACTGGATTTGAAAGACCTCGGCCAGTTTCTGCTCGTGGGGGAGTTGGGGCTTGACGGCACGCTGCGCGCAGTTCCTGGTGTGCTGCCGATAGCGGTCGCAGCGCGCGCCCGTGGCATTGCCAACCTGATCGTTCCGGAACGCAACGCCCCTGAGGCTGCGATGGTCGAGGGTGTGAACGTCTACCCCGTTCAGACTCTCAATCAAGTGCGTGCGCTGCTTAACTCCAACGGTTCGAGTGCCCAGCCCTTCCGTGGCAACTCGCAGCATCTCCTCGGCGAGCAGCGCGCGTTCGCGCTGGACTTCAAAGATGTTCGCGGGCAGCAGACAGCCAAACGTGCGTTAGAAGTTTCTGCCGCGGGCGGGCATAACATTCTCATGATTGGTCCGCCAGGCTCCGGCAAGACCATGTTGGCGAAGCGCCTGCCGTCGATTCTCGCCCCGCTCCGTCTGGAGGAGGCATTGGAGACAACCAAGATTCACTCGGTCGCCGGTGTGCTGGATGCGGATACAGGATTGGTTACACAGCGCCCCTTTCGTTCGCCGCATCACTCCATCTCCGATGCAGGGCTCATCGGCGGTGGCAGTATTCCCCGTCCGGGTGAAGTTTCGCTGGCTCACAATGGAGTGTTGTTTCTCGATGAGCTGCCGGAATTCCCCCGCAGCGTATTGGAAGTGATGCGGCAACCGCTGGAGGATGGCACCGTGACCATTTCCCGTGCGGCGATGTCCCTCAGCTTTCCCGCGCGCTTTATGCTGGCGGCGGCGATGAATCCCTGCCCCTGCGGTTATTTCAACGACAAGTCGCACGAGTGTTCATGCACGCCACCCATGATGCAGCGGTACATCTCAAAAATATCCGGACCGCTGCTTGACCGCATCGATATCCATATTGAGGTTCCCGCGGTGCAGTACAAGGAGCTTCGTGCGGGGGCGGCGAGCGAGGGCTCGGCGGAAATCCGAGCGCGCGTATTGGCGGCTCGTGACCGTCAGAACACGCGCTTCCTTGCCGATCGCATCTTCACCAACGCGCAGATGCATACCCGGCAGATCCGCACGCACTGTGAGCTTTCCCCCGAAGCGGAGCGTTTGCTGGAGAGAGCGATGCAGCAGCAGGGTTTGAGCGCGCGCGCGCACGACCGCATCCTGAAGGTCGCGCGCACCATAGCCGACCTGGATGCACAGGCCGGAATCTCCGTGGGCCATATTGCGGAAGCGATACAGTACCGCACGCTCGACCGCAGCTATTGGAATTGATTCCGCGCGGAAACCGGATCTAAGCACAAAACAAAACCTGATGGGTGCCCCATGTTCGCACCAGCGTACGTGGGCCGAAAAAGACGGGCGAAGCCCCTCAAACGCTTCTAGGCCTTTAGTGAAAGCATTTGAATGTTTCATAATCGGCCCACGTACGCTGGTGCGAACATGGGGCACCCATCAAGTTTTGTTTTGTGCTTAGATCCGGTTTCCACGCGGACAATTAAACCCGCGTCAGCTCTGCAATCAACTTTCCGTGTTGCGGGTAAGCCGCGGTGAGTTCCGATCTCTTGGCTAATTCGAAATCCGCAAACTCGAAGCCCGGCGCGACCGTGCACCCTACCAGCGCAAATCCATTGCCGTCTTTCAGCCGGGAGCCAAACCAGCAGCCCGCTTTCACTGCTGCTTGAAAAACCTCGCCGGCTTCGGGACGGTCGCCCAGGTGCAGCTCCGAAAGCTTTCCCTGTGGATCGATCACGTACACCACCAAACTGTTCCCGGCGTAAAAATGCCAGAGCTCATCGGAGGCGAGGCGGTGGAGGGCAGAAAAATCAGTTCCGGCAAGCAGAAAGTAGATTGCCGTCGACGCGGATCGGCTTCCGTGGAAACTCGGAGGCAGCGCGGCCGCGGCAATCGTCAGATCCGATTTATAAGTGGCAGCATAGGAGCCTCCCTCGGGGTGAGGGCTAAGTCCCAGATGTTTGATCCAGCCTTCTGCGTTCAAAAAGCTATCCTTGTTGCCTTAAGGCATGGACAACAACCCGTAGCATCTCTTCCTCGGGCGCCCGCTTGCCGGTCCAGATCTCGAATTGCCGCGCACCTTGCTGCACAAACATTTCGACTCCGGTCACCACGGCAATTCCTTTCTGACGAGCCATCCGCAGCAAAGGCGTTTCCACGGGGTTGTAGACCAGGTCAAAGACAAACCGGGCGTTGATCTCCTTCGGCTCCAGAATGTGCTGCGGCTTCACTCCATGCATGCCCACGGCGGTAGCATTCACAATCACGTCGAAGTTTGTCTTCGCCACCAGCTCGCGGCGAATGGTCTTGGCTTTGGCTTCGCGCGCCAGCTTCTGCGCAGTCTGCGGTGTGCGATTCAGAATCAAAACCTCGGCGCCCTTATTCACCAAGCCAAACACCGCCGCCCTGGCCGCACCACCCGCGCCCAACACCAGTACCTTCGTGCCGGCCAGCGACAGCCGCTTCTCGAGCGGGCGCACAATGCCTCCGACATCGGTATTGAAACCGTAAAGCTTGCCGTCGTGCGCGCGAACGATGGTATTGCACGCGCCCACCTGGGCGGAGATGGGGTCCATGTTTTCCAGGTGCTTCAGTACTTCCTGTTTGAGCGGCATCGTGACGCTCAAGCCGGCGAGCGGCACCTCCCGGATCACCGTAAGCAGGTCAGCCAGCTTGCTGGTTTGCAACGGAAGGTACACGGCGTTCACGGTCTCGCGATGGAACGCGGTATTCAACATCAGCGGCGAGAGGGAGTGCCGAATAGGATTGCCCACCACGCCGTACACCCGCGTGGCCGTATCGATCTGACCCACGCGGTAGACATCGTTGAGCGTGCGGGCGTCAATCTGCCCTGGAGCCGTCTCTTCGCCCTGGTTGGCGGCAGCGAAGGTGAACACGCTGCCCGCGCGGACGGCCAGAACCCGGCTAATGACTCCCTGGTCGCCCATGCACAGGCCGACCATATTCGCCATGTCGCCGCTGCGAGCCAGAAAGTTCATCATCACGACGTTGTCGGCCAGTGACCGGGCGGTACAGACGATCTTGATGAATTCCGGTTCGTAAGGCCGAATACGTTCGAAAATCCCGTCCAGATCCTTGGTCGTCTGAAAGTCGTGCCAGGAGACGATCAGCGCAACGCCCCGCGTCCGCAACTTTTCGAGCTCCGTGGACTTAATGGCCTCAACGGTCTGCAGTTCCAGGTCGATCAGCTGAAAGCCCGAGGCGGTCGCTTTTTCCAGCACGTCCATCTCGGCGGCGATGGTGCCCTTGAATTTGCCCCCATTGGGCAAGCGGCGGCAGGTGGCAATGGCCGTGACCACCCCATTCTCCGACAGAAATTGCTTTAGCTTGGGCAGCGCCGCGGCGGGTTTTTCCAGGTAATCGAGACGAAATTCCAGAAAAGGGCTGTCGCGCTTGGCCTCCATCGCGCGATCGATCATCTCCTCCGCCGTGGAGCCGATGATCGCCACGCATACTTTGCCTATGCGCGACCGCAAGTAATGTTGCGAGAGTATGGGGGCAGCAGAGTTCATGACGACAATCTGGGCATCTTACCGGCCATCCCCGCAGTATGCAACATCCGTATTATGGGAAGAGGAGAAGCTTGCCCTTGAATCATTTATCAGCAGTGGAAACGGCCGCCTTGCGCCCTTGGAACAAGTCCGGTGAGGTCGATGCCCCAGGCCTGGAAAAATGGGTCCAGGCTCGCCTGGCATGGCAGCGGCAGCAGATCGACACTCTTTTGGCCGTCTCCGGGCAGAAAACCCCGGAAAACACGCTTCGCCCCTATGACGATGCCGTCGCCACGCTGAGCGCCGCCGGCTCCCTGGCGTCGCTGCTGGATAGCGTGTACCCGGACAAATCGGTACGCGACAAAGCGCGCGAACTTACCCAGATTGTCGCCGAGGCAGCCACCGCGCTTTCGCTGAACCAGGAGGTCTACGGTGCGCTGGCCGCCATGGATAGGAGCCAGGCTGATTCGGCAACCACCCACTATATCGACCAGACGCTGCTTAACTACCGCTTGGCCGGTGTGGACAAGGACGAGGCCACCCGCGCCAAGCTGCGCGAGCTCTCCGACAAGGCGACGGAGATCTCACTTCTCTTCGCCAAGCACGTGCAGGAGAATGCAAACCGGGTCGAGTTGCAGGACGCCGGCGAACTCGAAGGCCTGCCGGAAGACTACATCCGCAACCATCCGCCAAATGACAAGGGAGTCGTTACGCTCACCACTGACTACCCCGACATGCAGCCGGTGATGACCTTCGCCCGCAGCGCGGATTTGCGGCTGCGCATGTTCCGCGCCTACAACACGCGCGCTTATCCGGCCAATCGCCAACTGCTGCTCGACCTTCTTGCGGTGCGTGAGCAGATAGCCTCGATCCTTGGTTTTGCTTCCTGGGCAGACCTGGCGACGGCCAACCAGATGATGGGCTCGGCCGCCAATATGAAAAAGTTCATCGGCGACCTGGAGCAGGCCTCACGAGCCGGGGCCGAGCGCGAATACGAAATGGTGCTGGCCTATGCCCGCCGGCAGCAGCCTGGCTTGGCGAACCTGAAGAGCAGCGACCGTGGCTATTGGTATGAGCAGTACCGCCGCCAGGCGTTCGATTTTGATTCGCAATCCGTGCGCCCTTACTTTCCATACGATGCCGTGGAGCAGGGCATACTTGACATTGCCGCGCGCCTCTTTCAGGTTTCCTTTCAAAGGAATCACGAAGCCGGCATCTGGCATCCTCAGGTCAGCGCCTGGGACGTGTATGACCACGGCCGGCTGTGTGGCCGTTTCTACCTGGACATGCATCCCCGCGAAGGCAAAGATAAGTGGTTCAGCGCTGCTCCTCTGATCCCGGGAATCGCTGGCCGGCAACTGCCCGAGGTAGCGCTCATCTGCAACTTCCCGGGCGGCAAGGCGGATCCCAGTAAAACGGATCCCAGTAAAACGGATCCTGGTCTCATGCAGTACAGCGACGTCGTCACCTTCTTCCATGAGTTCGGGCACCTCATGCATGCCATTCTCGGCGGACAGCAGCGCTGGGCCGGGGTAAGCGGCATTGCCACCGAAGGGGATTTTGTCGAAGTGCCGTCGCAAATGCTGGAAGAATTCTTCCACGACGCCGGATTGTTGGCTTCTTTCGCCCATCACTACCAGACGGGTGAGCCGATTCCCGAGGGGTTGGTGGACAAGATGAATCGGGCCAGCGCATTCGGAAGAGCCGATGGCGTGCGCACCCAGCTCTTCTACACCAGCTACGCGCTCGATGTGCACAACCTTTCGCCGCAGGACCTGGATCTCGACGCTCTGCTGGAGCAAGGTTACAAGCGCATGATGCCTTACGAGTGGGTGGACGGCAATCGCATGTACGCGAGCTTTACCCACCTCGTCGGTTACACATCGAACTACTACACCTACATGTTCGACAAGGTGATCGCCCTGGATTTCTTCGGCCAGTTCGACCGCACGAATTTACTCGAGGGACCGACCGCCATGCGCTACCGGAAGGCGATTCTCGAGCCCGGCGGATCGAAGCCAGGCGTGCGGTTAATTGAGGACTTTCTTGGCCGCCAACAAAGAATGGACGCGTTTGCCGAGTGGGTGGGCGAGGAATTTGCCGGCTCCGCGGCAGGGGAGGGAAGCGATGCCATCAGCAATCCTGCGTAAGGCGTGGCAAGGCAAGTGGGCGTTGGTCACCGGGGCTAGCGCCGGCATCGGCGAAGCCATCGCCGTGGAGTTGGCGGAGGCCGGAGTACACCTGGTGCTCACCGCCCGCCGCCGAGAGCGGCTCGATGCTCTTGCCGAGCGGTTGCGCAGCCAGTATTCCATCCAAACCAAGGTGATCGTGGCCGACCTTGCCCAAGCCGAGGCGCCGCAGCAGATTTTCGACGCGACCGAGGGAGCCGGATTGAAGGTGGACGTGCTGATCAACAATGCGGGTTTCGGCGAGTACGGCGAATTCCTCAAATCCAAACTCGAGATGCAGTTGAACATGGTGCAGGTGAATTGCACGGCGGTCGTGCATCTGACCCGGCTTTTTCTTCCCCGCATGGTGGAGCGGCGATACGGCGCGGTCATGATCGTGGCTTCGACGGCTGCCTATCAGCCCGTCGCGTACATGGCGACTTACGCCGCTACCAAGGCTTTTGATCGTCTGCTCGCGGAAGCTTTGGCCGAGGAAGTGAAGCGCTATGGAGTGCGGGTGAGCGCCCTGTGCCCCGGCCCAACCGAATCGGAGTTCCAAGAGGTAGCCGGCGCCCGCATGGGCGAGACGCGCAAGTTTCAATCCGCGGCAGAGGTATCGCGGCTGGGGCTGGAAGGGCTCGTCCAGGGCAAGCACTGGGTGATTCCATACCTCGGTGGCCGCGTGCAGGTCTTTGCCCAGCGATTCGTTCCACGACGGATGGTGAGCGGGGCCGCGGAACGAATGTTTCGCCCAGCAGAACTTAAGTAATTTATTTTTACGCGCTGTACAACTTTGCCAGGAGATTTGCATCACTATTAGTAACAACAGAGGCTACCTCAAGCTAACCCCACCTAAGGTAGTTGTTTCACCTCCACAAAGCTTTGCCTCGGCAAGCTCTCCTCAATAAAAATCCTTAATAACCCATCCCCCAAGGCCTCTTGAGCGGGCCCGCCGGAAGGCGGGCCCTTGTGCTCAGCTGTTTGCTGAAAACCGCTTTAAGATAGATGGATGCCATCTTCCACGCAGGCTGGGGCGCTGGACGTCGTGCGCGAGCCTCGCTGGGCGGAACTCGATTGGCTCATCCACGGGTTCAGTACTCGACTTGGTGGAAAGACAATCGCCTACCGGACAGGGGAGCACGAGCTGAATCTTGGCTTTACCGATTCCGATGATCGTACGATCGTGGCGGCGAATCGCGGGCTCTTCGTTGCCGCTGCCTCCGCGGGCAAAGATGTTCTAGGGCTGGTCACACTACGGCAGATTCATTCCTCCCTGATCCACAAAGTCTCGGCTAAAAATGTTCACGATAACACTGAGGTGGCGGTGTTGAAGGGCGATGGCCTCATGACCAACGAGCCCGGGGTACTGCTAGGCATTCAAACTGCGGATTGCATCCCTGTTTTGGTAGCTGACCGGAAGAACCGCGCGGTGGCAGCTTTTCACGCGGGGTGGCGCGGGACCGTGGCGCGCATTGTGGAGAATGGTGTGGGGCGCATGCGGGTCGAGTTTGGCTCCCGTCCGGAGCATTTGATCGCCTCCATCGGGCCGGGCATCGGGCAGTGCTGTTATGCGGTGGGAGAAGAGGTGCGGGATCAATTCGAGTCGCAATTTCCGTATGCGCCCGAGCTTTTCCGCGAGATTTACGACTCTGACCCGGTCAAGGAGAAATACCCGATGTTGTTTCTTACCGCCCGCGCGCCTGGCCATAGCGACCTGGGTCCCGCGATGCACCTGGATCTAGTCGAGGCCAATCGCCGCCAGCTGCTCTCGGCCGGGCTCAAAAAATCGGCAATTTCGCTGAGCGGGCAATGCACCGGCTGCCACACCGATCGTTTTTTCTCCCACCGTGCCGAGCGAGGCTTCACCGGCCGAATGATGAACGTAATTGGCGTTGCCTCTCCATCACGCTGACCGAATCTGTCGTGGGAAAAAAGAGAGGGTGTCCCCAGGGTGCACCATATCTCGCGCGTTCTTTTGCGCGAGATGTGCGTGGGATGTATCGGGTGCAAAGATCTACAGGTAGCGCGCACCCATGCTTTGTATCAGGGCATGACTTTAGTCGTGCCGTTAGGGTTTGAAGTGATGGGCTTTTAGCCCCTGCTACGGCAGATCTACTTAGCGAATGGCGGGGGCGGGGGCTGAACAGGTTGAGGAAAGACTGGTTTTGTATCACACGCTTCCAAAAGTGATGGACTAAAGAGTCTGCGAGCGAACGGCACTAAACGACCAAACAGGACCTGACGGGTGCCCCATGTTCGCGCCAGCGTACGTGGGCCGAGAAAGAAGGGCTTCGCCCTGGGCGAAGCCCTTCCAATGTTCTTACTCCTTGAGTGAAAGCATTCGAAGAATTCATAATCGGCCCACGTACGCTGGTGCGAATATGGGGCACCCGTCAGGCTCTGTATGTTCCTTTAGTGCCGGTTCCCACGCAGCCTGTAAACCCCGCAGCCTTCAGAAACACAAGATTTGCCCGGCCTGTAAAACTCCGTACCCTATACAAACAAATTCCCGCATCCAAGTGGGACGCAGCAAATGCAGGTTCACTCTAAGCAAGGGGTTCAGCCGTGGCTTGAGACTGCGCCCCGGCCTTGGGGTTGACCAGATCGCGCAATTCCTTACTCGGCTTGAAGTAGGGCACACGCTTGGCGGGAACGTCGACTTTCGCACCCGTTTTGGGATTTCGTCCGGTCCTCGGCTTGCGTTGGCGAATGCGGAAGCTGCCGAAACCGCGGATTTCGATCTTGTCCCCGGAACGCAGTGCGTGAATCACGGAATCGAAAATGGTATCCACGATCATTTCCCCATCGCGGCGTGTCAAGTCGCCCAGCTGGGTCACTTCCTCAACGAGGTCTGCTTTGGTCATGGTCCGATCTTCTCCAACAGTATAAAGGTAACCCGTGTCAGCTATAGTAGATGCAGCAAGATGATGGTACATCGTAAACAATCCCGGCTTGGGCTTTCTCTGTGGATTGCGGCACCAGAACAACTAATCCCTGTTTTTGGCGTCTAAACCGGATGTTGGGGCGCATATAATTTACGGCGTATTCATGAAGTACCTTTAGGCACACTCACTTTGGAACGACCCTTAATCAGCATCGTTATTCCCGCGTACAACGAAAGCGCCCGCATCGGCAAAGCTTTGGACGCCGTGCTGCGCTGTGTACAGATGCGCGACTGGCACGCGGAGATTCTCGTCGTCAACGACGGTTCGACCGATCGCACTGCGGCCATCGTGGAGCAGTTTTCCCAGTTGCACCCTGAGGTACGTCTGCTGAACAACCTTAAAAACCGGGGCAAGGGGTTCAGCGTGCGCCACGGTGTATTGCATGCCGTCGGAGAAATCGTGATGTTCACCGACGCCGATCTATCGGCGCCCATGGAAGAGGCCGAGCGGTTGTTTGCGGCGTTGCACCAGGGCGCGGACATTGCCATTGGCTCCCGTTGGCTCGAGCGCCAGCGGCAGACGTTGAAGCAGCCGTTTTACCGCCAGTTCTTCGGTCGTTGCTTCAACGCCATTACCCGGCTGGTCATGGGGCTCCCCTTCGCCGATACCCAATGCGGGTTTAAGGCGTTTCGTCGTCCCGTCGCCCAGACCATCTTTCAGTTGCAGCGCATCGAGCGCTGGGGGTTCGATCCCGAACTGCTCTTCATTGCCTTGAAGCGCGGCTATAAGATTCAGGAAGTGCCTGTCACTTGGGGACACGACGAGCGCTCGCGCCTCAGCTACCTCAAGGATGGCATCAAGATGCTGGAAGAGATTGCCTTCATCCGCTGGGAGGCCTTTGCCGGCGCCTACGACAGGAGCGTGGTGGAATTCACGCCTGAATGGCCGGTTGCGAAAGGCTGAATTACGAGGCTAGCGAATTGGGAAGAATCTCCACCTTCCCGGTCTCGACCTTGCGTGACTTGAAGGCGAGGCGAATTTCTGCCTCGCTTGTCTGCTCCATAACCATGATTTCCGAGCAGGGACCGCAAAGCCAAAAGTGCTGTAAGCGGCGGGCGCGTCCCCCGGGGGCGGGTACGGGAACGTCTGGATCGGGCAGATCGAAAACGAAGATTCTTCCTTCGCGAAGATAATGGAGCGGCTTTCCACAACTCGGATTAGCACATTGATTGACCACGGAACAACTCCCGCAAAACTGCACTCTATGAGAGCAAAAAAATGACCAAAGGGTTTCCTGGAAATGCAATCCGGCGTCGCGCCGTGTGCGAAAATAGTCGATTCTGATGCCTATTCTGCGTTCCGCCCTGCTCGCGCTTGCCCAAAACTCCTCTTTGCGCGATTTCGCGGAAGATTCCACTCTCGGCAAACGCATGTCTTCCCGGTTTGTAGCCGGCACCACCGTCCAGGACGCCCTTCGCGCGGCCAAGGCAGTCAACGGCCACGGCATGTCCACGTCGCTCGATAGTTTGGGCGAAAACGTCGCATCTGCCCAGGAAGCGCAACAGTCGGCCGATGTCTACCATCAATTGCTCGACGCCATCCAGCAGCATCAACTGGATGGCAATGTAAGCCTGAAACTCACCCAGATGGGGATGGATCTCGACCCGGAGTTGGCCTTTGCCATCACCGAGCGCCTGGTAGAGCATGCGGCGGCGGCCGGCACCTTTGTGCGCATCGATATGGAGGGATCCGGCTACACCCAGGCTACCGTTGACATGGTCTCCCGGCTGCATGCGGTGGAGGCAAACCGGGGCCGTATCGGAGTGGTCATCCAGGCTTATCTTTATCGCAGCAAGGCGGACATCGATCGCTTGCTGGCCGAAGGAATTCGCATCCGCCTATGCAAGGGCGCCTACCAGGAGCCGCCAGATTTGGCATTTCCGGAAAAGACCGACGTCGATAAGAACTTTGTCCGGCTGATGCAGATGCTGCTGCCCAGCGGGATCTATCACGGAATTGCCACTCACGACGAGAAGATGATTGAGGCCACCTGCCGGTTTGCCAAGGAACGCGGCATTCCGCCTGACCAGTTTGAATTCCAAATGCTTTACGGAGTAAGGCGCGACCTGCAGCGGTCCCTGGTGGCGCAGGGCTACCGGGTGCGAGTCTATATTCCATTCGGAACCGAATGGTTTCCCTACTTCATGCGCCGCCTGGCGGAACGGCCAGCCAATCTACTCTTTATTGCCCGGAACCTGTTGCGTCAGTAACGCCCTAAGGCGATCTGTCCTGACAACGGACCGAGGGTCCCCCACATCTCGCTCATTTTTTGCGAGATGTGGGATTCCACGGGTCTTTAGGGGCTTGTCTTGTGTCTAAAACGCTATTGTCTCAGTGACTGTTTTCGAGCGCCAGCACGGCGAAGCCGGTGGCGGCGTCGCTCATGAAGTGCCCGATATCGGTTGACTGATCGCGCTTCTTATTCAGCGACCAGGCAGACCAATTCCCATCGCTTGGGCTCTGATTTTCCTTGAGCCAAACTAGGCCCCGCTTGACGGAAGGCCGCCCTACGCCCGATTGTTCCATGGCCAGAACGGTCAGGCCGGTAGCCAGCCCGTCGCTTTTGGTTTCCTCGGGGGTATCATCCCGTCGCTTCCAGGTGCCCAGATCGTTGGCGCTCCAGCCGCCATCGGATTGCTGCTTAGCGACCAGGGTCGCTACCAGGGCGTCGCGCTCTTTCTCGTTTAAGAGGCCTGGGAACCTGGAAGAAGCCCACAGCACGTAGACCTTGCTGAGCAAGGGCTGGCTAGCGTATTCCCGCCGTATAAAGCCGCGCAGCAGCTGTAGATTCTCCTGAATCTTGGGATCGTGCCCATAGTTGTCCGGGGCTTTGCCGACCGCGATCGCCGCCAGTACGGCGCCAATATATTGGGATTCACTCGATTCCCAGGGCGCTAAGTGGAAGTTCTGCCAGTTCCACGCGCCGGCCGCCGGGCCGGTCTTGAGTTGCAAGGCCCACATGTGGTCGAACGCGCTGCGCGTAATGTCGGTGAGATGGTTCTTGGGTTGGTCGTACGCAGACAGGATAAGCGTGTTGACCACGGATTCCGTAGCCCGCGAGTCTGTGGACAACGTGGGTCCGGTTTTGCTATTGGCATAAAACGGCTGAACTTCGTTCCACATGGTGACCCGGCGCAGCACGTTGTTGAGCATGACGTGCTCCTGCTCGGTTTGCGCAGGCTCGCCCATCGATCCCCGCAAGCTGGACCGGGAAAGGGCGTAGGGAATTACGGTATGGCAGGAAACGCAAACCGTCGTATGATCGCGTTTTGCCTTGTCCCAACTCTGCCACCAAACTTCGCGGCTATCGAGGTAGTGGGCGGCGGCGGCCTGGTTCCAGGTTGCATCGGGCGATGCTCCATAACAGGCGGTGACTACACAGGGAGCGGCCAAAACTACGGCAAATAGGCGGGATCCTCTCATCTGGACGTCTCCTTTTTACAGAAGGGTGCAGGTAGCGTATCAGTTTTTTCGCTGCGACTCGATATTTTCCATGAATTCTGCGACTTGTGTTTTGCGCTCATCGTGCAGTCCACGCAGGCCTTCGATGACGCCCGCGCGATCTTCGGCGGAACGATTCTGATTGAACTTTTGCTTTCCTTCGAGGCGAACGATCTGAAATTCGAAGCCGACAATCGCCTTGAGCTGGGCGTCCACATACACCGTCGGCGCGTCGCTGACTTTCCACGGCGCAGGAAACGAGGCCTCATGTTTCACGGTCAGCTCGGTGACCATGGTCCGTAGCCACTCCGGATCTTCTATGAAGGTGATGCGCCCATAAGCGTGAATCGCAGCGTAGTTCCAGGTCGGTACGACTCTGCCTGTCTCCTGCTTGGCGGGATACCAGTTAGGAGTGACATAGGTATCGAGGCCGAGGAACAGGATGAGTGCTTCGGCGCTGGTGTCTGTTTCCCTCCACTGCAGGTTGGCGCGGGATACATGTCCGGTCAGCATTCCGTACTCGCCCTTGGTCTCATCCAGAAGCAGGGGAAGATGCGTGGCCACTAGCCCGTGGCTGGTGTTGGTGACCAGCGTCGCCAATCCGCTCTGCTTCATAGCCGCATGCAGCAGAGGTAGATCTGTAACTTCGAAGGCTTTGGGGGTGTACATCCTACCTGTCTTATACCATTTAGACTTTTCGCAGGGGTACTCCATGTCATCCAATAAACACGCGGCTACCACCGCAGCAGGCACGCAGCCGCCGGTTCCAGAACCATCGTTTGCGGAGCGCGCGCGAACTCTATTACATCTGACGCGCGTAGGCAGCCTCTCTACCCTCTCGCGCAAGCGGCCGGGCTATCCCTTCGGCTCGCTGATGCCGTTTGCCTTGGATGCCGAAGGACGTCCCATTTTTCTCATTAGCAGCATGGCCATGCACACGCAAAACCTGCAGCAGGATGGACGCGCCAGCCTATTGGTGACGCAGCCGGAAGCCGAGGGCGATCCGCTCGGAGCAGCGAGGGTGACGCTGGTGGGAAACGCGTCTGTTCTCGCCGGGCCCGCAATCGCGGAGGTGCGCGGCCTCTACCTGGAACGCCATCCCAACAGCAAATACTGGGTGGATTTCGACGACTTTTATTTCTTCCGCATGGATGTGGTGGACGTTTATTACGTGGGTGGCTTTGGCGTGATGGGCTGGATCGCAGCGCCGGACTATGGTCAAGGTCAACCTGATCCGCTAGCGGACGCGGCCGCCGGGATACTGCAGCACATGAATGCCGATCACCAGGACGCGCTCATCCTACTGGCGCGGGTCCTTGCCGGCATCGAAGCGCAGGAGGCGACTATGACATCAGTGGATCGTCTCGGCTTTCACCTACGCCTGAAGACAGGAGATGGCATGAAGGGTGTGCGCCTGGCGTTTTTGGGTCAAGTGGGGACAACGGCAGATACCAGGAAAATGCTGGTGGAAATGGTGCAGCAGGCCCGTAGCGCTTAAGTAGCAGGGTAGCGCGATATAATAACACTGTGGCGACCAGCGGTAACAATACGTATCTCCCTCCAGACCTGCTCGCCGAGTTGGAACCAATAGCCGCGTCCGAAGGCATCTCCGTAAACGAGGTTGCCGCCAAGGAACTGCGGGAACGTCTTCGTGACCGCTCGTGGCACGCGACACTGGAACGAGGCAGTGAATACGGTCGCGCATCTGGCGTCACCGAAGAGCAGGTCTCTGAAGTCGTCCGCGCGCGTCGGGTTGAACGCAGGCGGTAAGTGTTTTCGGCGACCTTCGATACGAACATCTTTTGTTCCGCTCTGAACTTTGGTGGTGCCCCGCGACGCTTGCTCAACATGGCCCGTGATGGGCTTATCCGGCTCGATACCTCGGATGTGATCTTCGAGGAACTGGCCGACGTTCTCGAAAACAAATTCCAATGGCAAAAAGCTGATATAGAGCGCGTGCTTGAGCAGATCAGGGCATTTGCAAACCATGTGACGCCAGCCGAGTCCTTTAAGGTGGTGCACCGCGATCCCGATGATGACGCCATACTCGAGTGCGCCGCGTCCGCACGGTCGGACTATCTCATCACCGGGGATAAAGACATGCTTGAGGTGCAATCACATCTCGGAACGCGGATCATCAGACCCGCAGATTTTCTCGCGCTATGGAGCAGACGGTAGGCTGAACATTGTTGCGTCAATTCGAGATGCCGGTCCACGTACCAATGCCGTACTGTCCACAATCGAACACTATTGTCTAGCACCGGACGGCCATCCCGCGGCCCCAGACCAACGGGCCGTTTAGCTTCAAGTAGATAGCGTGACATTCCTATGGCGCGCAGAGTGCATCCTCTTAAAGGGTGGGCGAACACCCGCACCCGGAGGTAGCACCCTATGTTAGCTGACCTGAAGCGTGCATTGCGGCAGCTGCGGCGATCGCCCGGCTTCGCTCTCACCGCCATCCTCACTCTCGCGCTGGGCATCGGAGCCACCACCGCCATCTTCACGCTGGTGCATGCGGTGCTCCTCCGGTCGCTGCCGGTTCAGGACCCTTCAACCCTGCTGCGTGTGGGTGACAACGAGCAATGCTGCAGGAATGGAGGGCTTCCCGAATACCAGGAACCCGTCGATGACTGGGCGCTTTTCTCCTACCCGCAATACCAGCAGTTCCGCGATCAGACGCCCGGCTTCAGGAGCCTGGCTGCCTTCGAAGCGACCGACCACCAGATGGCCGTGCGCCGCACCGGCAGCAATGAGCCCGCACAACCTTGGTACGGCGAATTTGTTTCCGGCAACTCATTCGAAACCCTTGGGCTTCGCCCCTACGCGGGACGCCTGCTCCGGCCCACCGACGATGTGCAGGGAGCGGCGCCGGTCGCCGTCATCAGCTTCCAGTCGTGGCAGCAGAAACTGGGGGCCGATCCTTCGATCGTCGGTTCCAGCTTTACTATCAACGGCCAGCCGATCACGGTGGTTGGTATAGCCCCGCCCGGATTTTACAGCGAACGCCTCAGCCCGACGCCGCCGTCCTTCTGGCTGCCGATTCATCTGGTGCCGTCCCTCACTCCAGTCGATGCTGACTTGATGGAGCACGGAGAAACCCAATGGCTCAATCTCATCGGCCGCATCGCGCCTGGTGCAGCGCCCGCGACCATTCAGGCGCAGATGGAGGTGGAGCTGCGGCAATTTCTTGAGAGTCCCTTGGCCGCACTCGTCGGCCCCGAGCGTGCCCTTATTCCGAGGCAGCACCTTCGCCTTACACCCGGAGGCGCCGGTGTACAGCGAATGCAGGGCCAATACAAAGACGACCTGCACCTCCTGATGTGGATCGCCAGCTTCGTTCTCCTCGTCGCATGTGCAAATCTCGCAAACATCATGCTCGCGCGGTCAGTCACCCAACGCCAGCAGATCGCGGTCCTTACCGCGCTTGGAGCTTCACGCGGCCGGCTTGTCCAGCGTGCGCTGGTCGAGTGTGTGGTGGTCGCTTTGCTCGGGGGCGCCGCAGGCGTCGCCGTTGCTTGGGGCGCAGCACGGCTAATTCTCCGTCTCGCTTTCCAGCACGACCCGGTGAGCATTAGCGCGAACCCCTCGATAGTGGTCCTGATATTTGCTTTTGCCGTATCCCTGCTCACCGGACTCCTGTTCGGGGTCGCGCCTGCCTGGCTTGCCGCGCACGCTGATCCTATCGAGGCTCTGCGCGGCGCCCACCGCTCCACCGGCCGCCACACCACCGTGGCTCAGAGAGGATTGGTCGTCGCCCAGGCAGCTGTCTCCGTCGTCCTCCTCTGCGCCGCGGGGTTCCTCATCCTTAGTTTGCAGAAGCTCCAGCACCAGCACTTCGGCTTCGATGCGGCACGCCGCTCGATCATCCAAATCAACGCCCAAAATGCAGGCCTTCAGCCTGATCAACTCGATAGCTTTTATCGCCGGCTCGAAGAATCGCTTTCCTCCCTTCCAGGTGTTTCGCGTTTCGCCTGGTCCGGATGGAGCCCGATGGACGGCGACAACCGCAGCAATGATGTCTATATCGACGGACAAACCGCTCCGCCACCCGGATCAAACGCGAGTCAGGCCTCATGGGTTCGCGTGAGTCCGGGCTATTTCTCAACCATCGGAACAAAGGTGCTTGCCGGCCGCGCGTTTTCTGACAGCGACAATCGCACCGCCCCCAACGTCGCCATTGTGGATGAGACCTTCGTCAAGAAATTCCTTCACGGCCAAAATCCGATCGGCGCGCACTTCGGCAACTGGGATCGATCGGTCCCAGGAACCTACACCATTGTCGGCGTGGTGGAGAACGCGCGATATTGGTCCCCGAACGATCGGCCGGGGTCTGGAAACCCTATGTACTTCCTGCCGGCATGGCAGTGGGTGCAACTGCCTCCCTCGACACCCAACGCCTCGCTGCATGCGAAATCCGAGACCGAAGATCACTACATGAGTTCCTTGGAGATCGAAACTAGAGGTTCAATCCCGGATCTGGAAGGCAAAGTGACGGCGGCACTGCAGGAGATCAATCCCAACCTCATGATCACGCGATTCCAGAGCTTTGCCGAGCAGGTGGACCTCGGATTCAACCAGCAGCAAATGATCGTCCAATTAACCTCACTGTTCGGATTAGTCGCGCTCGTTCTCGCAGCCATCGGGCTTTATGGCGTCACTGCCTACGCCGTCGCGCAACGCACCAGCGAGATAGGCATCCGCATGGCGCTTGGCGCCAATCACGCCCACGTGCAGAAGATGGTGCTGACCGAGGCCTCTCACCAGATAGGCCTCGGCCTACTCATTGGCATCCCCGCAGCGATTGCTGCCGGTCATCTCATGGCCGCCGAACTCTACGGTGTGGATGGATGGAACCCGCTGGTGCTTGGAACCACGGCAGCGGTGCTGGGTCTTGTAGCTCTGCTCGCGGCGGCTCTGCCTGCCCGGCGGGCAGCGAGCGTGGAGCCGATGCAAGCCTTACGCAACGAGTAGGCCGCAGTTAACGATCGCATCACTGTGCCTTTTGCCGCCGCACCTTCAGGTGCGAGTCAAAGAATTTCAGCGCAGCGGTTCCAATATATTCGTGAAGTTCAACTCGGTTCACACCAGGAGCATCGACGCATGCCTCGGGGTAATTGTCCCGGCCGATCTGATCGCATTCATTGCCGAAAATCTCGTGATTGACAGGACCGGGCAGTACATCCAGCTGCGCATGCGGAATGTATTTGGCTGCGAACTCTGCATTTTCCTTGGGAGGAGTGGTGGTGTCCCCGGCGCCCACGATAATATAGGCCGGCACTGCCGTGAGTCGAAGTCCCGGCGCATCCATGCCAAATCCCTGGATGTCCCCAGGCGCCATCGCGAAAACGGCCTTTACCCGGATATCGCGCACACCAAGCGCGGGTTTAGCGTCGACGATCATCTGCTCGCGCACATAGGCCGGTACCATCTCATTGTTCTTCCACCGCCGCTGGTAAGCGAGAAACAGATCTGGATTGACCTCGGCTCCTCCAATCCAAAGCGCGGTAAATCCCCCCTGAGAATGACCTGCTGCCCCAATCTGATTGGGATCAATGCGCGGACCCCACTTTTTGTCCTCGAGCAAATGAGAGATATCGAGGCTGATGTCCCGCGGCCGCTGCCAAATCCGGTTGCGCACATAGAGTGCGCTCGAATCATAGGTATTGGCGCGGTAGTGATAAGCCATGGCAACGATGTAGCCGTGCGCGGCAAGATATTCACCGAACCATGAATACCCGGAGCCATTGCCGCCCGCTCCATGCGAAAAGACAACAAGCGGATGCCGCAGACCGTCCACCACCGGAGGCGCGTCTTTGTACAGATGCAAGTTGGAGTATAGAAAAATGTTGAAAGGCTTCGCAGTACGCTCTGGAGCGGCGGGATAGATCAGCATGAAGTTCAGGGATCGCCCGCCCGCAGCCGGATCGGAGAACTCCACCTGGGTCATCCCTACCTTATACGGGGTAGCTGGAATGACGGCTTGACCACGAGCATCCTCGCAGTACAGCCCGCAAATGACGGCCGCCACACCGAGCAAGCAACGAACCAGCGTAAATGCTGTTTGGCGCCACACTTTTATCACTTCGGACTGAACTCCTTATAAAGCTCGGCAGCCAATTTCCACAGCGCCTCATCGGAGGAGCAAACTGGTTTTATCCGCTACGGAAAGCAAGATCACTAAGGCTGCGGCTGCCCAGTGGGGCCGAGCATGCGGATCGTTTGCAGCCACGTTTCCGCCAGTTTCGGCCAGTGCGAAATCGGAAGCTCGGTCGGGCGAAGACCGAAGCCATGCCCTCCGAGCGTGTAGACGTGAAGCTCAGCGGGAATCTTGGCTACTTTGAGTGCCTCAAAGTAGACGAGAGACGTCTCCACATGAGCCGTTACATCATTCTCCGCCTGCACAAGAAATGTAGGCGGAACCTCGGGAGTTGGCTGAAAGGACGGATCGAGCTTGCTCTCATCGCTCCTCTCCCGGAGTCCGCCCGGGTAAATGACCATCTGGAAATTCGGCCTCGCACTGATGGTGGAGGGCGGCACACTCTTGCCTTGAAAATTAAATTGCGCGCTGAGGAGAGCAGCCAGATTCCCGCCGGCCGAAAATCCGACAACCCCAATCCGGTCCGGATCGATGTGCCATTCGCTAGCATGGGATCGCATGATGCGCATGGCTTGTTGTGCGTCCTCGAGGTCCTCCGCATTCTCAGGAAAACGCCCCTTCTCCGGAACTCGATATTTAAGGACCGCGCAATTTACCCCGATAGAGTTAAGCCAGTCACACACCTCGGTTCCTTCGATGTTGTACGCGAGATGATCGTAGCCGCCACCTGGAAACACAACCGCCGCCACATGAGTATTTTTCGCCGCATCCGCCGGGTAAATGGCGAGATCCGGTTTGCTCACATTCGTAATCCGCACAGTTACTTTTCCTGAGACGATACGATTCGCGTCCGTCGTCGGGTCAAATTCCGGCCCCGGAGTATGCGAGGGTTCAGGAGTACCATTCGGCCAAACCGGCAGGGTTTGCCGCTGAGCGCGAAGCGATGGGCTCAGGCAAAGGAAAGCCGCAAAAAGAGAAGCGATCGGGCGGTTCATGTCTGCAAGCCTACACCCCAGTCAGAAAATTCAACTCACCGTCAGAGTTCCCGAACTTATCGGTCGGTACGCCAACGACGTCGAGCATCGTGAGATGGAGGTTGCTGAGAGGAGTCCCCGGCTTGACGGTGATGTGCTGGCCGGATTTGAGCTTTCCGTTCACCTTGCCGACGACCACCGTCGGGCAATGGTCATGATCATGGATGTTGGGATCCGCCAGCCCCGCCCCGTACACCGCGGCGCAGTGATCGAGCATCGTGCCGGCTCCCTCTGGTGTGGACTTCAGACTGCCGGCGAACTTGGCGAACTGCTCCATGTGATAGCACTGGATCTTCGTTAACTTCTCTACCAGTTCAGGGTTCCCGCCATGATGTGAGATGGAGTGATGCGCCTCGGGCACGTTGATTTCCGGGTAAGGCCGCAGTCCTCCCTCCCGCGCCAGCATAAACGTAGCCACCCGCGTTGTGTCGGTTTGAAAGGCCAGCTTGATCAGGTCAAACATCAACTGTGCGTGATCTGCGAATACAACCGGAACCCCCGCCGGCGCCTGCACTCCTGGCGGGAGCTCTACCTTGGGATCGTTTTCCGCTCTCGCGATCCGGAGCTCGAGATCTCTCAGACAGGTAAAGTATTCGTCGAGCTTCTGCCGATCGGTTCCCCCCAGCTCTCGCTTCAGGCTCGCAGTGTCCTGCATGGTCAAGTCCAGCACGCTCTGCCGGTAAAGCGCATCGTTCTTCCGCTGCGCCGCCGAACGGCTAAGATCTACATCGCCAAACATCCGCTCAAACACGACGCGAGGATTCATCTCTGGGATCAGCGGCTCGGTAGGCGATTTAAACGACAGGGTCTGATAGGAGCAGCTATAAGAGTCGCATTCCCCGACGGTGCGACTGCTTTCGCAGGTCAACTCGAGAGAAGCAAGCCGGCTTTTCGCGCCCAGGACTTTCGCGGCCACCTGGTCCGTCGAGATCCCCGCGTGCATGTCAGCTCCGGACGTCTTCCTGGGACGTGCACCCGTTAGGTAACTCGCTACGGCGCGAGCATGATCGCCGGCGCCATCTTGCAGCGGAGCAGCCAGCTCCCGCGCACTTAGCCCTGAGAGCACCAGCACATCATCCCGATATTTTTCGAGCGGCTTCATCACCCGCTGAAATTCAAAATCGCGTCCATCGGTGGTTGGCGTCCAATACTGCGGCATAATTCCCGTGGGCGCGTACACATAGAGCATGCGCGTCGGCACCGTAGGAGTGCTCTTTCCGAAGGCCGGCAGCATTGCATCGAGAAAGGGAAGCGCTATGCATGCGCCCGTGGTCTTCAACAACGTCCTGCGCGAAAGCTTTTTCATTTGCCGCCTGCCCCCGATGATATAGGTGCCACGCTCACGCGTAGGTTGGTATCGCTGCTCACTCCTTGCCGCCTCCTCATCTGGAACGGCGCGCTATCGACGATGTCATCGATCAACGCGGACATACGGTAATCCCTCTTCTCCACGTCGAGCTCGATCTTTTTGACTGCGGGACGGTCATAAGGCTCGAGCCCTCGGCCCAGAGCATAAGTGAGGAGCTTCTCCGTAAGGCAGTCGACAAATTTAGGCGACTCAGCCAGGAGCAGAGCCTTCAGTTGGGCGGCGCCCAGTAAAGTTTTGCCCAGTCGGTGAACTCCCAGAGGCGTCGACTGGCAGACCGTCCACGGTGGTTCTCCAGTGACCGATCGCGTCGTAGTTCTCCAAGGCAAAACCCAGGGGATCCATATTCTTGTGGCAGGAAGCGCAAACCGGGTTGGCGCGATGCATCTCCAATCGCGCGCGGATGGAGGTGAACTTGCCTCCCTCATTTCCACTCGCCAGTGCTGGCACGTTCGCCGGGGGTTCTGGAGGAGGCGTATTCAAAATATTGGTCAGGATCCACTTTCCCCGAATAGTAGGCGAGGTTCGGGTCGGGTAAGAAGTGGCCGTAAGCACACTTGCCTGCGTCAGGATCCCACTCCGCTCCGTTCCCGCCAAAGGGACACGCCGGAATTCGCGGCCTTTTACGTCCGGTATCCCGTAGAACTCGGCTAAGCGCTCGTTCACAAAGGTGTAATCACCGTTCAGAAAATCCAGGATGCTCCGATCGCCGGTAACGATCGATTGGAAAAACAGTCGCGTCTCCGTCTGCATGGCATCCCGCAACTCGGCGTCGTAACCGGGGAAAGCCTTTGCATCCGGAGTTTCAAATTCGAGGTTTCGCGTTCCCAGCCATTCGCCCGTGAAATTCCGCGCCAAAGCCTTGCCCTTGGGATCGGTGAGCATGCGACGCACTTGGGCGTGCAACACCTCGGGGCTGTGCAACTGCTCCTTCGCCGCCAGCGACAGGAGCGGATCGTCCGGCATGCTGCTCCACAGGAAGTACGAGAGCCGCGACGCCAACTCATAATCGCTTACCCGGTGAGGTACCTCTCCTTCAGGATCGCGTTCAATCCGGAACAGGAAGTTCGGCGACATGAGCATGCCCTCAATCGCCACCTGCATGCCCTCGTAGAAACTACCGCCATGTTTATGGACGATTCGGGTCAAGTTCACCAAGCGGTCCAACTCGGGTTTGGTGACCGGTCTGCGATAGGCGCGGTAGGCAAGCCGGCCTAGAATCTCACCCGCGTATTCGCTCTCGGAACCATGCTTGGGAGGACCCTTGAAAAATATCTGCTGAAAGCTTGCCGTTTGCTCCAGCGGAACCTGGTTGTAGGGTCCAATTACTTCCAGTGAGGCGGGGTAAGGAAGAGGTCCATGGAATGGCTTCGGCTGCTCCGAATCCGGCGCTACTTCCATCAGAGCCTCAACTTTGTGAGGGCCTTGGGAGATGCGAACCTTGGCGGCAGTCATGGCCCGTTCCTGCACGGTCTGGAAGGCAAAGGTCTTCTTCCCAACCTCGACACCGTCCAGGTAAAGGTGCGCCGTCATGATGGTTCCAACCGGCACCTGTTGTTCCCACGCCATGCGCAGGTCGTACTCCGCGTCTACGGCGAAGGGATGGACCTTCTGGATGTCCATCTGATTTCGCTGGCCGATGGCGAAGGCCTGGTATTTGATCGCCACGGCGCTTTGCCTTGGGCCGACCGGGATGGCGGCTTTCGCGATTCTCTGCGCGGCCTTGAGGTACATCTCCGTCAGCGCCGGGGAGAGAGAAAGCGCATCCCCAATGTTGTCAAATCCATAGGCGTAAGGGTCCGGGGGAAAGTCCGCCGCCACATCCAGGTTCACACCCAGCAGATCGCGAACCGTGTTGGTGTATTCATCGCGGTTTAGGCGCCGGACGGTGACGCTTCCCGGATCCACCTTGCCGTTCGCATCGGCAGAGGCATACTGCCGGTCAATCCATTGGGGAATCGCCGCCAGTTGTTCCGCGGGCGGCCTCGGCATGCCAGGTGGCGGCATTTCGCCCGCTTTCAGCTTGCGAGCAACTTTCTCCCAGACATCCCGCTCTTTGAGAGCGTCCGGGCCCGATTCCTTCAGAAAGCGCCCCAGATCCAATCCGGCCGTAAGCGCAGTCGCGTTATGGCAAACGCTGCAGCTCTGCTGGATCACGGGTTTGACGATTGTGTCGAATCCGTCCGGGGAGGCCGAATCAGCCGCAACAGGCTTGTCCGCCCCGCTGCTCGGTGCTGCCCCAACGGGGGATCCGCTGCACACGAGCAATCCGAGGAAAAGACCCAGTCCCTTGCGCATCCCGAAACCTCCGGTAACGTCCTACCTGCTGGTTCCCCGGCGCTCTGGGGTAGCAAGGGCCGAAGGTCTTTCAGATCTTCAAATCTTAGGTTCGGCCAGGCCAAGGTGTAAATAGGACAATCGTCGAAAACGGCCCTTTTTGAGAACTGCCCACTGGGCCGTGCTGGAAACCATCCCCAGAATGCGGCTCCCGACGTCATGTTAGATTCGGGGCTGGAGCAAATGTCCGGAACAGCGCGCTGGCTGCAAATAACATTCCTCTCGGCGGCGATCCTTTTATGCCTGGTACGGTTCGCCTGGCTGCGGGCGGACTTTCCCAACCACTCGCCATGGATCATGGATGAAGCGAAGTACACCGACGAGGGCTGGTGGGCCAACGCGGCAGTGCGGCATTTTCTCGTCGGGCATTGGGAGGTCGTGGGGGACTACAATCCGGCGCCGGCGGTTCCGGTTTGGCCCCTCCTGCTCACCGGCGTCTTCCAATTCACCGGCGTTAGCCTGTTGGCGGCGCGCGCTCTGAATGTATTTTTCTCCGTCGCGACGGTACCTCTCCTCTACCTCTTGGTCCGGCGTTACGGCGGCACTCCTACTGCGGCAGCGTTGGCGGCTGCGCTGTTGGCCGCGAGCCCCTTTGCTTTTGCTTTCAGCCGGCTGGCGACACTCGACACCCTGGTCGTTTTCGAGTGGGCTCTTGCAATGTGGGCGGCTTCCTTTGCGGACTCCGGGCGCAAATGGCCGCTCGTTCTGTTGGGCTTCCTCATCCCCATCCTGCTGCTCACCAAGACTACGGCGCTTGTTTTATTGCCGGCAGTATTCTGGCTTCTCTTCCGAAAGAGTAGCCGTTCTGTTCTGTGGGTGGCTGCTTTGGCCGGCGCGGGGTTCGGTATCTACTGGTTGGTCGTCTCGCGATCCAGATATGCCGCGGATTACCACTATTTCTTCAGCATCAATGCGCTGGCAGATGTGGATTTGGGGCGCACCGGTTCTTACATGTTTCAACTTCTGCGCAATGGTATGTGGATTGACAGGATTCTATATCCCGCCGGACTGGCGTCGTTGCTGTTGTCTCTGGTCTGGTTGCGGCAGCTGTGGAGGAATCCGCTGTTCGTTGCAGCGTGGATCGGCCTCGCCGGAGAAGCCGTCTACATCCTCCGCCGCCAGGACGATTATGCACCCCGGTACTTTCTTGTCATGTTGTTGCCGTTGGTCCTGGTTCTCGTGCTTACCTTGCAGGAGCTAAGCGTTCGCAATCGCAGACTGGGTTCGGCTCTCGCGGCTGTGCTTGCCGTTGCCCTGGTCTTCGATACAGTGCAAATCGCGGGATTCTTACGCCACCGCCAATACGACTTCTTGAGCGCCGCCGAATCGATCCGGAAAATCGTCGACGGCGACCCGCACGCCCATCGCCTGCTCCTTGGTTCGAGCGGTGACCAGCTCTCGCTCATGGCCGGCATTCCTGCGATCAATGACGGTTACAGCAGCCAGGATTTGGGCCAAAAAGTGGCGCTCTACCAGCCCGGCTGGTATGTAGGATGGAATGAGCTTGACGAGGATATTATGGGATTTCTCGCTGCTTACCGCCTGAAGCAGGTAGCGAGCTTTTCTGTCTTTGACCGTGATCAGAGAAACCGGTTGATCCTTTATCGCATGGAGAAGGTGAAATGAAAAAAACGCTGCTCTCTGTCCTGCTGGGGCTGGCGATTTCTGCTCCTGCCTTTGCGGCCACTCCGCTCCACGTGATCTTCGACACGGACATGGGTAACGATGTGGATGACGCGCTAGCCTTGGCGATGCTGCACGCGTTTGCTTCGCGCGGTGAGTTGGAGCTCTTGGCCGTGACAGTCACCAAAGACAATCCCTGGGCCGCGGAATACGTGCGTATGGTCGACGAGTACTACGGTCGCGGCGCCATTCCGGTAGGCATGGTCCACGACGGCAAGACGAAGGAAGACGGCAATTATGTCCGGCAGGTGTGCGAGCTCCACGGTCGCCACCCCCACGAGTCGGCCGATGCGGTGCAGGTGTTGAGGAAGGCGCTGGCCGGTGAAAAAGATGGTGCCGTAACCGTGATCCAGGTGGGTTTCTCGACCAACCTGGCGAGGCTGATCGAATCCGGGCCCGACAGCTACAGCAATCTGACAGGGCTGGAACTGGTCAAGCGAAAGGTTCGCTCTCTCACCGTGATGGCGGGGAATTTCGAAAAGGAGAAACCGGAATACAACGTAAAGATCGACGTTCCGGCGGCTACGAAGCTCTTTGCCCAGTGGCCGACCGATCTTTACATCAGCGACTTCGAGCTAGGACTGGCGGTTTTGTATCCCGCCTCAAGCATCGAGCACGACTTCCCAACGGGCAATCCCGTCGCGGAGGCGTACCGCGTTTACGCCAAGATGCCCTACGACCGCCCCAGCTGGGACATGACCACGGTGATCTACGAACTGCGCCCCGATCGCGGCTATTTTGACGTCTCTCCACCAGGAGAAGTTCTCGTAGCGCCGGATGGGACCACCAAGTTCCAACCCGGGGCAAGCGGAAAGCGCCACCTGCTACACGTGGATCCGATACAGGCAGCGAAGGTTCGAGAAGCATGCGTATGGCTGGCGTCCCAGCCAAAGTAATCCTCGGGGCCCAGGCCACAAAACCCCGCGTGACAACCGCCTCTACAGAACCAAACCAACCTCGACGGGTGCCCCATGTTCGCACCAGCGTACGTGGGCCGAAAAAGACGGGCGAAGCCCTTGCAATGCTTCTAGTCCCTGAGTGAGAGCAGCCGCCAGCCTAAGTCGAAACACCCACATCTTGACTGACAGGAACCGTAGTCTTTTCCTTCGCGTCCTGCTTCGCAGGCCAGAAATACCTCTCCTTCTTAACCGCTTCCACGTAGGCCTCCCGCGCCGCCTGCACAGTCTCGCTCTCAGATACCTCCGCGATCGGCACATCCCACCAAGTGTCATAACCTGCCACGCGATCGTGGTAGTCCGTCTCCACCACCACCACCGAGGTGCGAGGTTGCTTCCTGGCTTCTGCCAAGGCCTCCCCCAACTGCTCGTAGGTTCGTGCGGTGACCGTATACGCGCCAAGGCTAGCCGCGTTGGCAGCGAAATCAGTAGCAATCACCGCCCCGGTAAGGCCTTCTTCGCGATAACGATACTCTGTGCCAAAGCCTCCGCTGCCAACTGCGCGGCTAAGCCCGCCAATGCTTGAAAAACCATGGTTATCAAAAAGCACGATATTCAATTTGATCTTTTCCTGCAGGCTGGTAACAATTTCCTGCGCCATCATCAGATAGGAGGCATCCCCGACCAGCACATAAACTTCGCGGCTGGGATCCGCCATCTTGACCCCCAAACCACCGGCAACCTCATATCCCATGCAGGAGTAGCCATAATCCATGTGATATCCCTTAGGATCGCGCGTCCTCCAAAGTTTGTGCAGGTCTCCCGGTAGACTACCGGCAGCGTTGACGATAATGTCGCGGGGTTCCAGGGTCGCGTTGAGCAGCCCAACCACCTCGCCTTGGCTGAGCGGCGGACCATGCCTGCGGGCGAAGATCCTATCCGTCTCCTGTTCCCACGCAGCGCGCAAACGGGCAACCTCGCGTTGGTAACTTTGCGGAACCCCCCACGAGGACAACGCCGCGCCTAACTCCTCGAGCGTCGCCAGAGCGTCCGCAGTCAGCGGCAGCGCAGCGTGCTTGAACGCGTCAAACTCTGCCACGTTGATATTGATGAACCGAACCGAGGGATTCTGGAACGCCGTCTTCGATGCTGTCGTAAAGTCGCTCAACCGGGTCCCAATGGAAATGATCAAATCCGCGTTAGCAGCGAGCCGATTCGCCGCAGAAGTGCCGGTAACTCCCATAGCCCCAGCCAACTGCGGATGATCAGCATGCAGCGACCCTTTACCTGCGTGCGTTTCGGCCACGGGGATTCCGGTGTGGCTGGCAAAACGCGACAACTCGGCCGTCGCTTCGCCATAGATCACCCCGCCCCCGGCAATGATGAGCGGCCGTTCCGCGGCGCGAATCCACTCCACGGCCTGTTTCAGCAATCCGTTGTCAGCGCGAGGCCGGGCAATGGTCCACACCCGGCGCTCGAAGAATTCCTCGGGGTAGTCATACGCCTCGGTCTGCACATCCTGGGGCAGCGCCAAGGTCACGGCGCCAGTCTCAGCCGGCGAGGTGAGCACGCGCATGGCCTCCGGCAGGGCCGTCAAAATCTGCTCAGGGCGGTTGATGCGGTCCCAGTAACGCGAGACCGGACGAAAGCAATCATTCACCGAGACATCCTGGCTTGCGGTCGATTCCAATTGCTGCAAGACAGGCGCGACATTGCGCCGGGCAAAAATATCGCCGGGCAGCAGTAGCACCGGAATGCGATTGATGGTCGCCAAAGCCGCGCCCGTGACCATGTTCGTCGCGCCGGGGCCGATCGACGAGGTGCAGACCAGGGTACGCAGGCGATTGCTCATCTTGGCAAAACCGGTCGCCGCATGAACCATGCCCTGCTCGTTGCGAAACAGGTAGTAGGGAAAGTCAGGATTCTGCTGCAGCGCCTGGCCAATGCCGGCAACGTTGCCGTGCCCGAAAATACCCGCGCATCCACCGAAAAACGTCTGCTCCCGGCCGTCGCGTGCGACTGCCTGGGACTTGAGAAACTGGATAGTGGCTTGCGCCATGGTCAGCCTGCGTGTCATAGTTCTGTCCCCCTGCTTTGATCCCTATCATCCTACTCGCGTAAGGCTTGGTCCAGGTCGGCGATCAGGTCCCCAGCGCCTTCGAGGCCGACGGAGAGGCGCAGCAGCGACTCCGGCGACCGGGTGAGGGCTCCCTCGATCGACGCGCGGTGTTCGATCAAGCTATGCGTTCCCCCCAGGCTGGTAGCGCGCACAATCAGCTTGAGACGCGAGGTCATCGCGAACGCCTCCTCACGCCCCCCGCGGACCTCGAACGAAAGCATGCCGCCGAAGTCGCGCATCTGCCGGGCAGCAATCGCGTGCCCCGGATCGCCAGGCAAACCGGGGTAGTGCACCACCCCGACCGCCGGATGGGTGGACAGGAACTCCGCCACCCGTCGGGCATTCTCGCAGTGCAGGCGCATGCGGGGCACCAGCGTTTGCACGCCACGCAGAGCAAGCCAGCAGTCAAAAGGCGAAAGCCCGGCGCCCCCAACCCGCTGAAAGGTTTTAATCCGCGTCGCCAACTCCGATGGCTTGCCGATGATCACCGCTCCGCCCAGCACATCGCTATGACCGGAAATGTACTTGGTCAGAGCATGAACGACCAGGTCCGCGCCCAGCTCCAGCGGCCTTTGCAGCACGGGAGTGGCGAAGGTGTTTTCGCAAGCCAGGGGCACCTGCAGACTCCGCGCGCACTCAGCCACGGGACGGATGTCCACCACTTCAATCAGAGGATTGGTCGGGGTCTCCAGCCAGAGCAGTTTGGTCTGCGTCCGGCAAGCTTGACGCAGCTCCTCGATATCCCGCATATCGACGAATGTGTGTTCGAGCCCCCACCGGGCGAAGATCGTAGTAACCAACTCCCGGACTCCGAAGTACAGGTCCCGATGAAGCACCACATGGTCTCCCGGCGACAGGGCCTGAAACACAGCCAGGCTGGCCGCCATGCCGGTACTGAACGCGACTGCCTCGACGCCGCCCTCCAGGTCGGCCAGGCACTGTTCGAGCGAATGCCGATTCGGGTTGTCAATCCGGCTGTAAAAATAGTGCCGCGAGAATGCTCCATCAGGATCGCGCTCAAACGTGGTGGAGGTGTAAAGCGGAGGAGTGACCGCGCCAGTGGACGGGTCCACATGCCGCCCGGAGTGGATGCTGAGGGTTTGAAGCTTCTCGTTCGGCGTCTCTGTCATTGTCTGAGTTTAGTACGGCGCAGCGACCACATGAACGCGGAAGGTCTCACCTATACAACTATCCAGGGCGCACGAGTATCTGACCGTTTACAGTGATGGAGACCTTAGTGGCAATACCTGTGCGGGATGAGGCGAAGCGAATAGGCAACTGCCTGGCTGCCCTCTCCCGTCAATCCGTTCCCGCCGATCATGTTGTCTTGTTACTCAATAACTGCACGGACGGGACCGCAGACGTAGTGAAATCATTCCCCAGGGCTGCTCATCGGTTACACATCATTGAGCGCCACTTAGAAGGGTCCGCGGCCTGTGCCGGTGTTGCTCGAGGGTTGGCGATGGACTTCGCCGCCTCTCTCACGGCAAACGGCATCATTCTAACTACGGATGCGGATGGGGAAGTTCCACCCGACTGGATCGAGTTAAATCTACAAGCCATCCAACAGGGCGCGGACGCCGTTTGCGGCCGGGCGGTGATTGACCCTATCGAAGCATTGCTCATTCCGCAGCACCTGCACGACGATGATGCTCTTGAAGTAGCTTACGGCCAAATACTGGACCAGATCCGTTCGATCATCTTGCCGGATGCTGCCGACCCGTGGCCTCGCCACCAGGAAGACTCGGGCGCCAGTCTTGCCATAACGGCATCCATGTTTCGCCGCATCGGCGGCTTGCCTCGTCTTCCTTCCGGGGAGGACCGGGCGTTGATTAAGTCGCTGCGCATGATCGACGCCCGTGTCCGCCACGAACCACAAATCAGCGTGGTCGTTTCGGGGCGCATCGAAGGGCGGGCCGGAGGAGGCATGGCCGATACCATCCGCCGAAGAATCATTCAGCAGGACGAGTTCGTGGACGATCGGATTGAACCGGCCTGGCTGGCGTTTCGCCGGCTTGTGCTCCAAAGGCATTTCGGGCTCTTGAGGCGTGACCCTGCTGGCCTGCATGAGTTTGCCAAGCTGGTGGGGGTCTCTCCAGCCCTGATGGCAGATGCGGTGGCGGCGCGTCATTCTAACCCGGGATGGTCCCGTATCGAAAGCGCCTCGCCCTTATTGTCACCACGACGAGTGCGTTTTATTGAATTACCCCGGGAAATGGAGATCGCGCAAGGCATTCTTAGCCTGCTGTCGAATCGTTACACGGCCGAGCTGGTCGCCGCATGAACGTCGCAGAGACCCAATCCGAGTTGCTTAAGTCTGTCGCCGCCCTTGTTCCTGATCTGGCGAAAGAAGCAGCGAACCATGACCGCGCGGCCTGCTTTCCCTCTGCCAGCATAGCCATGCTCCGTGAGGCCGGGTTGCTGATGGCGCCGGTTCCGGTGGAGTTCGGCGGATTCGGCCTGAATGACGCAGCAGATACAGAAGGTCTCTTCCGCCTCCTTCATCTGCTGGGTTACTCCGATCTTTCCCTGGGACGCATTTTCGAAGCCCACGTCAACGCGCTCGAGCTGGTACGGCAGTACGGCACCCCGCGCCAGATGGAGGCTGCGGCCTTAGCCGCGCAGGCGGGCGATCTATTTGCGCTGTGGGTCACCGATCCGGCGAAGCAAGGGGTGCAATTGTCCCCGGATCGTCTTCTCACCGGAGAAAAATGGTTCTGCTCCTCTGCCGGCGCGGCCAAGCAGGCTCTGATTACCGCTCAAACCGAAACGGGTATCCAGATGGTGCTGCTGCCTCTGACGAATCGCGTACGGGTAACAGACCGAGGCGTCAAGCTGGCCGGGATGCGGGGAGCGGTGACCGGTAGTGTCGACTTGACCGGCGTGGTGGTTGCGGAAGGCGCGCTGATTGGAGAGCCGGGCGACTACCTGCGCGAACCGGTATTTTCAACCGGCGCTTGGCGGAGTTCCGCTGTCGCCCTCGGGGGCCTGGCAGCGCTGATCGATACGGCAAAGGATGAGCTTTGCTCCCGCGGACGCGCGGAGAATCCATTCCAACGAATGCGTTTTGGACAGATCTTGATTGCTCACGAAACAGGCCGTCTCTGGATGTCGGAAGTGACCAGGCGCCTCGGCAGCGAGGAAGCCGTAGCCTACGTCAACCTCGCGCGAACGGCGATCGAAGCTGCTTGCCTCGATGCTATGCGGGACATCCAGCGCAGCCTGGGACTCTCGGCGTTTATGCAAGGCAGCCAAGCGGAGCGGATTGCCCGGGATCTCTCGACCTACCTTCGTCAGCCCGCGCCCGATGAAGTGCTGGTCGAGGCAGCCGGGTACTTCATCAGTCAAGGGATGGTTATGCCATGACTGCGGGTGATGTACAACTCGCCATGAATTCTCTTCCGGATGCGGATTTGGACGTCATTTTGGGCGGAGCGCGTCCGTTGATTGTGGCGCCCCATGCGGATGATGAAAGCTTGGGTTGCGGCGGCCTCATCGCCGCATGCTGCGCGCGCGGCCTTCAGCCTTTCGTCATAATCCTCACGGATGGAACCGGCTCGCATCCCGACTCGAAGCAATATCCCCCGGAGCGCCTGCGCCAGGTTCGTGCCGATGAAGCGCTGCAAGCCGTCACGATCTTAGGCTTAGCTCCGGAGAACCTGGAGTTCTTCGACTATCCAGATACCGCAATGCCCACCGGGTCGCTGGTGAGCGCGAGAGTCGCCAGCTTGGCGCGCGAGCAAGATTGCGCCGTCATCCTGGCGCCCTGGATGCACGACCCGCACTGCGACCACGAAGCGGCTGCTATCGTCGCTCGCGAAGCCGCTCGGGCCGTGGGTTGCAGGCTCCTGTCTTATCCCGTATGGGGTTGGCTCTTGCCGCCACACGAATCGCTCCCGGTGAAGAAGATCGCCGGTTTTCGACTGCCGATTGATGCGCATCTCGAAGCCAAGCGCAACGCGGTGGCCGCACACGCTTCCCAATATTCGGATCTGATCACGGATTCGCCAAACGGCTTCCGTCTGCCGCCGGAGCTTCTGTCTGTATTTGAGCGCCCTTATGAAGTCTTCCTCACGTGATCCGCAACATTTCGAACAGCTCTATCGCGCGAATCCTGACCCGTGGAACTTTACCACCAGCGCCTACGAACAGGATAAGTACGAGGCGACTCTGGCGGCATTGGGTACGAGGCGATTCGGGAGAGCCTTGGAGGTCGGTTGCTCAATCGGCGTCCTAACGGAACTGCTGGCAAAACATTGCGACCAGTTAATTGGGCTGGATTTCGCTCCTTCTGCCGTCGAGGCCGCGCGGATCCGGTGTGCACCTTATCCGGGGGTCACCATCGAGCACATGCAAGTACCGCAGCAATGGCCTGTCGGTCGCTTTGATCTAATCGTGCTCTCCGAAGTCCTGTATTTCCTAAATGAAAGCGATTTGAAGGCGATCTGCGCCCAAACTCTGCGTTCCATCCTGCCGGGTGGCCGGGTGATGTTGGTGAATTACACCGGCGTAACGGATGATCCAATCAGCGGTAGCGCAGCCGCTGCCTTCTTCATCTCGGAAACGGCCCCATCTCTGGAACCTATCTTGCAAAAGCGCGCTTCCCAGTACCGGCTTGACCTGCTTGCAGCGAACGACTAGTCAGAGCGGAACGAGCAGCCCCGGACCACACGAAACCGACGGGTGCCCCATGTTCGCGCCAGCTAACGTGGGCCGAAAAAGATGGGCGAAGCCCTTCCATTGCTTCTAGTCCTAGAGTGAAAGCATTCGAACAATTCATAATCGGCCCACGTACGCTGACGCGAACATGGCCCACCCGTCAAGTTCTGTTTGACCCTTCGAAGCATCTTACGTGGTGAGGGAGGTAGCCAATCATGCCGGAAGAAGAAGTAGTCGAGAAGGCAAAAGAGGATCTGAAAGAAGGAAAGTCACCCTCCACAGCGGCCGGAGAATTCGTTCACGAAGAAATCGAACATGTCCGGGAAGGAAAGCACGGAGCGCGTTCCCCTCAGCAGGCGATCGCCATCGGCCTCAGCAAAGCCCGCCGCGCGGGCATTCCCTTAGCTCCTCCAAAGCGCGGCAAGACCAGCGAAGCTACGCGCAAAAGCGCGGCAAGGGATCTAAAGAAAGGGCAATCCGCGCCTCAATAAGACGTCAGCAAAGCGGTCGCGCTCGAGCGAGTCAGCGCTAAAGAAAGAACCACACTCGACTGCCTCGCATAAGGCGCTTTCCGCCCACGCTAAGAAAGCCGCAAAGTCGAGTTAGCCGGTGGTCACGCCCTGGGAGCGGGCGAGTTGAGCGTGGAGGAGGTCAAACACCGCCTGCATGCCCCGGCCCGTTTTAGCGGAAACTTCCAGCACCCGCATCCCGGGGCGAACGCTCTCTATGTTGCGGCGAGCGGCAGACGAGATCAAACTCCGCGGCCTCGGCCAGATCCATTTTGGTGATGATGGCAACGTCGGAACTGTTGAAGATGGTGGGGTATTTCAAAGGCTTATCCTCGCCCTCAGTCGCTGACAGCAAAACAAACCGCAACTCCTCACCCAAGTCGTAGCTGGAAGGGCAAACCAGATTCCCCACGTTTTCTATGAATAAAAAATCGATGCTGTCCAGCCGCCACCCTTCGAGCGCATTCTCCACCATCTGAGCATCGAGGTGGCACACCGTTCCGGTGGTGATCTGCTTAACATTAGGAGTAGCCCGCCGCAGCCGCGCCGCATCGTTCTCCGTGGCTAAATCCCCAACCAAAGCCGCCACGCGATAATCCCGCGCCAAGCCTGCGAGCACCTTCTCCAGAAACGCCGTCTTTCCCGAACCAGGACTCGAAACCAACCCCACAACACACGTCCCCTGGCTGCGAAACCGTTCCCGCAGTCCCCGGGCGAGAAGGTCGTTCTGCTTCATGACCTTGGCCCGAACCTCGACCATGCGTGTGCTCATGCCGCCACCTCGAGCGAAGCGACTTCAATCTCGCGGCCGGTTACAATCCTCTGCCCTGGGGTTCCACACTCCGGGCAACTGAGCAGATAAATCGAAGGGGGAGTTCGGTCTTTACTACAAGCCTCGCAATAGATCACAAGAGGAATCGTCTCGATCACCAGCCGCGAGCCGGCCAGCAGAGTCCCTTCACAAGCCAGTTCGTAGCTGAACAACAGAGCATCTTTGTCCACGCCCGAGAATACCCCGAGACGAAGGTGCACAGCCTCAACTACGAGACCACCCCGGTTCTCCGACTCCTCCATGATCTGATCGATCATGCTGATCGCAATCGAGAGCTCGTGCATTTTCCTCCACTACATGGCGCGAATCTTGAGGTAACGGCGGAGGTCCGGAGCCACCGTAACCGCCAAACCGATCAGAAGCAAGCCGAGTGCACCAAGAACGAATTTTCCAGTCATATGTCACCTCTCCACAGTCTGTAACTGTAACGAATTCGCAAGCTCTACAACCATCTGGCACGCGTCTTCCACCGCCGCCTGTACGGGTGCCGAAAGTCCCATGCGCCCTTCCAGCTCATCACCAAAGTCAAGCGGTTCGCATCCCACCACGAGCACCTTGGCCGAAACAGAGCCCAAGCGAAGCAGCCAGGTTCAGCACCCGCACCGGATCCATCCCGTGCGGGTTCAGCTCCATGTTCGCTGTGGTTGTGTCCGGCTCAAGCACAAAAAGAGTGCCCGCAGCCTCCCCGCGCGGCAGGGCGTCTACGAGGATGACCGCATCCCAGGGATCGATCAGCGCATAGGCCAAGTCGAAACCGCGAATACCAAAGTCTTTGACGAAGACGCCTTCTGGCAGTTGCCTTTTGCCAAGCGCAACGGCTACCTCCACTCCGAATCCATCGTCTCCGAGGAAGATATTGCCCACGCATGCAATCAGGATCTTCATGCGGGCTCTACCTCTTCCGGGGAGAAGAAAAACCTGTGGCCCGGCTGGCGCATCATGCCGAACTCCCGTCCCGGGTCGTCATCGAGCACCACCGCCAGCTGAATGTTGTCTTCAAAATCCTGCTCGATGGCTTCGATGACGGCTATCTTGCCGGCGAGCGCCAAGTCGATAATATCGGCCTTTTTCCGGGGACAAAGACGGACCCGGTCGCCTACCCGCAGGTCGATTACCCATCACGCGGACGCTCTCCGGCGGCGCCTTTGCCTCTTCGAACGGATTCCAATCACCGATCATGAGGCGCTTCCTCGCAGTGCCCGCAGTTCGCGGATGACGCCGTGAACCTTAAGCATGTCATCCTCCGTGAGCGCCTCGGTCCTCTCCAGGATCTTTCTCGCTCGCGGATCACCGTTCCGCATTTCCTGCTTCTCCGCGTCGGTAAGCGTGAGCACGCGCAGGTTAAGCATCTCGTCCATCTCCGTTCCATCGAAGAAGTCCCCGGCGCTCTCGGGTGCAATTTGCGGGTAGTCGTAAAGGATGATCGGGGAGCAAAGCATCATGCTTCGACCCGGGCCGGCCAACACCGGAAAGACGCCCACGTTCGAACATGCCTTGACGGCGGCTCGCGTATTTTTCCTCGGGATCGAGAAGCGAGACAAACTCTCCACCCGTGAGACCCAGAAGCACGTGCGCGGATGCCAGGGAGAATGGCAGCGCTTCCTCTCGCGTCGCTTCCGCACCGCCGGGCACCCGGCTGGTGTTCTGCACTTCGAGCCGGAGCTTCCACGTTCCGTCGCCGAGCGTCCGGGTGCTGATCTTCAGCGAGATCTCAAGTTGCTCCTCCATCGCCACCGTCAGTGAAAGCGGCTGGTCGAGTCGAACGTTGGCATGCTCTGAAGTGCGCTCCACGGCCTCCTGAAGGAATCTGAGTCGCACGTCGAGCGTGGCCAGGGTATCCGCCACAAAAAGACACTCGGCTACCAGGCGGAAGGGCTCCTCGGGCCGCTGCGCTTGGGCGTACACGCGAGGGTAAAGAGTGCCAAAATTCCAACGCTGGCGATTCTTGATGGCAGTCGGCCGATAGGGATAGAGCATATATCCCTCATAAAGAATGGCCGCCGCAATTTTCTCCACCTGGTCGAAGTTCATGCCTTGACCTCGTCCGCTGCCAGCGCGCGGCTGATGGCCTGTTCCCAAGTAGGGATGCCGTGACGCACCTTGTATTCGTAAAGCTGATCGAACACATCGCGGCGCAAACACAGCCACGCGACGTTGGGATAGTGCATCTCCATCATCTCCTTCCAGACCGCGACCGGCAGGCGGAAATTGGCCTCGCGATCCCATGGCACCTGCGCGACCTGGAGCGCACCCTCCGCACCTTGATAAAAAATTGTGCCGCTAAACAGTACGGACAGCGGAATATCGCCCGCGTCGAGCGCATGAAAATATTTGGTTGCCGCAACATTGAAGTCGAAGGTACAGGGAAGCTGCAGATCGACCACGACAGTATCGGTGAAGCCCGGGATGGCAACCGTCGTGTTCATCCACAACAGTGGCCTTACGGTGCGGCTCCAGCGCTCGGGTGTTCCAAAAAGGTCCAGCAGCTTTTCCTGTTCTCCGGGGACATAGCGGCGCTTGGCGGGCTCGATCTGAACCTGGCAGCGCAAGGTAAGGGTGTGAATCGGCTCGTCGCGGCGTTGGTGACGCGCAACTTCAGGGCAATCAAAGGAGCCGCAGCATGCGGCACGGCCTCGGCGCCTTCGATCTGAAAATGCAAGTCAGGCATGCGCCGTCTCTCTTACGTCCACGCTGCGCTCTTTCAGGCCGGCGAAGAAGCGGTGAATTTCCTTCCACACTTCTGTGCCGCCCGAGAGCCCGCGCCAGTGCATGCGGATCAAGCCCACCAGCCGCATAACACTCATCGATAGGCACAATGTAGTACTGCGCCGGCGTCCCACGCGATTGACCAGAAAAGTCTCCACGTCCGGCTCCATTTTCTGCAAAGCAGGATGCTCCGCCGCGATCTCGGACCATGATTCGAGGCTGAGCAGCGATTCGATGGCCCCGGCGGGGCTGGGATACATCGCCCTTACTTTATCCGCCGCGCTGTCGCGGTAGAAGAAGGCAAGGTTGATGGGGATCATGAGCGATTCCCACTGTAGGGCAGGCCATTTGAAAATCAGGCAGCGCGCGAATGCGGCGCGGAACGCGCAGGTAATGCGCCCCCGCTTGACCGCAAAACAGAGACTGCGCAGCCGTCGCAGGAGCAAACGATCTGGCGCTTGATTGGATCGAGCAAATGCTGATGGACCGGCCGCCAGCCCCGCGCTGCAAAGCTCGCAGCGTTCCTGGGGCTCATCGCGCCGCCGCGCAAATCTGCTCAAAAAGTTCTTGTCCGGTCCTTGCATCATCAAAGTTATGCCGGGGGCATATGAGGCATGCGCGGGTCGATCGGCTGGCGCTCCTCAACGTTGATGCCGGTGGCATCGTCTTCCAGGCGATCGACCGGCTTGGCGATCGCCTCGCCCCGCGGGGTGAATTGAGAATGCGACGGCTTTTCCGGATAGGGCATATGTCTCTCCATTATTTGAGAACGACAAGGTTCGAAGCGGCGGGGTGTTCGGCCGCATTTTCCGCCACGATTTCAAGAATGTCGGGAGCCGCCTCGTAGAGCGCCTCTTCCACCGCATTCTTGAGAGTGAGAGAAGACGATGGACAACTGCCGCAGGTTCCGTGCAGCTTCAGCCGGACAATGCCATCTCGTACGCTGACCAGCTCGCAATCTCCGCCATGAGACTTGAGGTAAGGGCGCACGGCTTCAAGCCCGCGCACCACCCTGGTTTCGATATCATCTGGATGCAGCGAATGCAGCAGGAACATCCCGGCAACCAGATTATCCTCGAGAGCAGCCGCTAACACCTGCTCGCCCTGCGGCGTTTCCAGGCACTTGTCGATCAACCGCTGCAGCGCTGCGCCGTGCAGCTCGACCACGGACTGCACCAATTCCAGCGCCGCAGCCCGAACCTCAGGATCACCTCCCTGATCGAGCTTGGCCGCCAGTTTCTCTACGCGTTCGCTTTGCACGCGGAACTCTCCGCGCCGCGGCTGCGGGGATCGGTTGCTCGACGCTAGCCGCCACTACTTAGACCCCGCTGCCCCGAACATCGGATGAGTGTTTCACTTCGATCACTTTGCCGTCCCCGACATACATGTGTACACCGCAAGGCAGGCATGGATCGAAACTGCGGACCGTCCGCATGATGTCGATGCCCTTGAAATTCTCCGGACCGTTGTCCTCGAAGATCGGTGTGTTCTGCACCGCATCTTCGTAAGGACCAGGGGTTCCATAGACATCGCGCGGATTCGCATTCCAAGGCGTCGGCGGGTAGGGATGGTAATTGGCAATCTTGCCTTCCCGGATTACGACATGATGCGACAGAACGCCGCGAACGGCTTCGTGGAAACCACAACCGATAGCTTCTTCCGGCACCTTGAAGTCACTCCAGGTGGCGGTGCGGCCGGCGTTCAATTCCCCTAACGCCTTCTCTACAAAATAGAGCGCAGTCGCGGCCGCATAGGCTTGGAAGTAAGTACGCGCCCGATCCCGCTCCAGAGTATTGCTCCACTGCGGAATCTTCCACTCGAACTCCGCTTCCGGTTGAAGCGCCGTCTTAGGCAGATTGATCTTGACGCTGTGACCAGTCGCCTTGACGTAGCCGATGTCCACCAGTCCAGAGAGCGCCGTGGACCACAGACGCGCAATCGGGTCCGCCGCCGGTATCGAGCGCAAGATGATCGCCGGTGCGCTTGTCATACCAGCGCGGAGACATTACCCAGGTGTAGTTGCCGCCGAAATCGCGCTTCTGCGGCCGGGGCAGGGTCGTCTGGTTCCAGGGATGATGTTTATCGACCGGATTGCCCAGCGGATCGCGAGCCACAAAGGTCTCCGCGCCCTGCCAGTCGTCGTAATAGGAACTGCCCAGCAGAATTCGAATGTTTAGATTGATATCGACCAGGCTGTTCGTAACCAGCTGACCGTCAACCACCACACCCGGGAGTGACGAACATCTTCCGTCCCCACTCCGCCATGTTCTTGTAGGTGTAGTCGCAGCTGTCAGGATCGTTATACGATCCCCAGCATGCCAGGAGCGTACGCCGCAGACCGACTTTCTCATAGCCCGGCATCGCATCGTAGAAAAAGTCGAAGAGGTCATCGTGCAAAGGCACAACCTTCTTCATGAACTCGACATACTTCATCAGCCGGACCAGGTAATCGGTAAAGAGCTGAATCGTGGCCACGGTGCCCACCCCGCCCGGATAAAGCGTGGAAGGATGCACATGGCGGCCCTCCATCAGGCAGAACATTTCCCGCGTCAGGCGGCTCATGGCGAGCGTTTCGCGATAGAACGTCCCGGTGAAGGGATTGAGCGCCGTCATGATGTCGGCAATCGTCCGGTAACCGTGCTTGTCTCCGTTGGGGCTGGCCGTCGATTGAGCCTTGGCCCAGACACCCGGGTTGGTCTCCTTGACCATCTGTTCGCAGAAGTCCACGCCCACCAGGTTGTCCTGGAAGATGTTGTGGTCGAACATGTATTCCGCGGCCTCGCCCAGGTTAATAATCCACTCCGCCAGCGCGGGCGGTTTCACCCCGAACGCCATATTCTGCGCGTACACCGCGCAGGTCGCATGGTTGTCGCCGCAAATGCCGCAGATGCGGCTGGTGATGAAATGGGCATCGCGCGGGTCTTTGCCCTTCATGAAGATGCTGTAACCGCGAAAGATGGAGGAAGTGCTGTGACACTCGGCGACTTCCCGGTTCGCGAAGTCGATTTTGGTGAAGATGCCGAGGCTACCCACGATCCGTGTGATCGGATCCCAGTTCATCTCGACCAGGTTGCGCTTCTTCTTGTCGACACTCGGGTATAGTCTCGGGATAAGTCGCCATGGATTGTTCCTCTCGCGTAGCTCTGTTTTAGTAAGTGGTCGGTCGATAACCAGTAGTGAGTTGGCGCCCGCGATGCCGCCACTTTGGTTCCTTGTTCACTGTGGTATTGGTGATGCTGCGCATGGTGCGGATAAACCGCCCGTACGTGCCGATAATGTTCGACGAAAGCTTCGCCCCCGGCGGCTCGTCCATGAAGGGCATGAACTTATCCGGGAAGCCTGGCATGGTGCAACCGATGCAGATACCGCCCACATTGGGGCAGCCACCAATGCCGCGCATCCAGCCGCGCTTGGTTACGTTGCAGTCGACCACAGGTCCCCAGCAGCCCAGCTTCACCAGGCATTTCGACGACCCGTAGTGAGTGGCAAAATCACCCTGCTCGTAATACGATCCGCGATCGCAACCCTCGTGTACGGTCTTGCCAAAAAGCCATGTGGGCCGCAACTGCTTATCCAATGGGATCATTGGAGCCAAGCCGGCGACCTGATAGAGCAAGTAAAGCACGGTTTCCATGAAGTTATCCGGCTGCACTGGACAGCCCGGCACATTTACGATCGGTAGTCCCGCTTTGGAACGCCAGTCCCACCCTAGATAATCGGCAAGTCCCATGCATCCGGTAGGGTTGCCCGCCATGGCGTGAATCCCGCCATAGGTGGCGCAGGTTCCGGCCCCAATAATAGCCAGCGCCTTTGGCGCCAGGCGATCGATCCATTCGCAGGTAGTGATGGGTTGGCCGGTGTGGGGATCGGTGCCGAGGGCCGCCCAATAGCCTTCCTTCTTGATTTTCTCGTTAGGAATGGAGCCTTCCACCACCAGCACGAACGGCTCCAGCAGACCCTTCTCCGCTTCGTAAAAAAACTTCATGAACTCGTCGCCGTTTTCGTACGCCAGCACGGGATTGTGCAGATGAACTTTCGGCAAGCCCGGTATCGCGCCCAACAGAACATCTTCGATGCTGGGTTGTTCCGCCGCCGTCACGGAAACGCTATCGCCATCGCAGCTAAGGCCGGCGGTAATCCAGAGAATGTGAACATCGGAAACAGGGGAAGCCTTGGTAATGCTGCTGACCTTTTCAGCCATGAAATTCTCCTTCGGCCTTGAAACCTGCAAGGACGGATACACAACAGGCGCGTGATATCTGGGATGGGAGGGAGCGGTCGACGGGGCCGTGGTAGAAGCAGGACAAGCCTGTCACCTGAAGAGGCGAACTCCACTGCAACCGTTGCGTTACGGAGTTCGTGCCTCACCTTCGAACACCAGAAACCTACGCCCGCCCACGCCTCACTGTCAAACGCGGCGTTCTCACCGTTTTTTCTCGGTTTCCTCCATCGCTTGCAACCGAGACAATCGTCAGCAAATACGAGGCAACTGCTCGCCGAACATCACGTCGAGCACCCTCGTGCCGCCGATCTGCGTCTTCATGAGGACCATGCCCGGATGGCCGGCGACCACCTCTCCAATCAGAGCGGCATCCTGGCCCAGGGGATGTTGCCGCATCTGGTGCAACACTGCTTGCGCGCGCTCCGGGACCACCAAGGCGATCAGTTTTCCCTCGTTAGCGACGTAGAGAGGATCAAGCCCCAGTACTTCACAGGCGCCTCTAACCGATTCGCGCACCGGAATCGATCGTTCCTGTATCAACATCCCCACGCCGGCGCGCTTGGCAATTTCGTTCAGCGTAGTGGCCACGCCGCCGCGCGTGGGGTCGCGAAGGGTGTGAATAAATTCTGGTCCCCCGGCAGGTGGGGAACCGAGCATGCTGGCCACAAGCCCATGCAACGAAGCACAATCGCTCTCAATCGCACCTTCGAATTCAAGATTCTCTCGCTGTGACATGATGGCCATTCCATGGTCGCCGATGTAATCCGCTGAGAATGATCTGGTCGCCCGGCCGGGCACGGTCTGCCGAGATATTCAGCCCGCTCTCGATCACGCCGATACCTGTGGTGGTGATAAATATCTGGTCGCCTTTGCCGCGATTGACCACCTTGGTGTCGCCGGTCACCAACTCAACCCCGGCTTCGGCTGCGGCGGCACGCATCGATTCCACGACCCGGCGCAAGTCATCCACCGCAAGGCCCTCTTCCAGAATGAAGGCTGCGGAAAGATACAGGGGCCGCGCGCCGCTCATCGCCAGGTCGTTCACCGTGCCGTGGATGGCCAGCCGGCCAATGTCGCCTCCAGGGAAGAAAATCGGCGTTACCACGAACGAGTCCGTGGTAAAGGCTAACCGTGTGCCTCCAACGGTGAGCACTGCCTGGTCGTCGAGCTTGTTCAATACTGGGTTGCGAAACGCGGGCAAAAAGACCTGGTCAATCAGATCGGCGGTGAGTTTGCCACCGCTGCCGTGTCCAAGCACGATTTGCTGATGATCGAAGATAGGCAGAGGGCAAGACCCGAACACGCTAGCCATGGACGGTGGCCGGCACATCGGCGGCGACTTGCAGATGCCGTCCGTATGCGTAGTAAGCGGCGCAGGCGCCCTCGGCCGATACCATCGTCGCTCCCAGGGGACGCTGGGGCGTACACAGCGTGCCGAACGCCGGGCAATCATGCGGCTTGCGGATGCCGCGCAAGATCTGGCCGCTGATACAAATCTCCGGTTCGAGGGTGGCGATCTCCGCTACGTCGAACCGCTTTTCCGCATCCTGCCGCGCAAACTCATCGCGCAGATGAAAACCGCTCCTGGGAATGTTGCCGATTCCGCGCCACTTGCGATCGCCCACTGCAAAGACGCGATCGACGAGCGCTTGCGCAGGCTTGTTTCCATCGGGGCCGAGCACGCGGGAATACTGGTTTTCGACCACCGCGCGGTTCTCTTCCAGTTGCTGCAACGTCATCAGCGTTCCGTGCAGGATATCGATGGGCTCGAAGCCCGTAACCACGATCGGCACGCGGAAGCGCGCGCTGATGGGCTCGTATTCGCGATAACCCATCACCGCGCACACGTGACCCGGGCCGAGAAATCCCTGAACCCGGTTATCCGGCGACTGCAGAATCGCCTCGAGCGCAGGCGGAACCAGCACATGCGAAACCAATAGCGACAAGTTATCGACTTGCTGCTCGCGGGCCTGCCACGCCAGCATGGCGTTTGCCGGTGCTGTCGTCTCGAAACCGATGGCGAAAAACACGACCTGCTTGTCTGGATTGGCGCGCGCGATCTTCAGGCAATCGAGCGGAGAGTAGACGATGCGAACATCGCCGCCCGACGACTTGATAGTGAACAAATCGCCCTGCGAGCCCGGCACGCGCAGCATGTCGCCAAAGGAGCAGAAGATGACCTTTGCTTGGCGAGCAATGGCGTGCGCCTTGTCGATCATCTCCAGTGGAGTGACGCAGACCGGGCATCCTGGTCCGTGCACCAGCTCCACCCCCTCGGGCAGCAGATGGTCGATTCCGTTCTTGACGATGGAGTGCGTCTGCCCGCCGCACACCTCCATCAAAACCCAGGGACGTGTCTGAATGCGGCGCATCTCGCCCACAATTTTCTGCGCCACGTCACCGTCACGGTACTCATCCAGGTATTTCATTGCGACCGCTCCTCGACCACCGGCGCTTCCAGTTCGGTAAGCTGATCCAGTTCTCGCAGCGCCTGATAGGTGCGCTCGGCCTCGGCTTCGTCGATGCGGCTGATGGCAAAGCCAACGTGTACCAACACGTAGTCGCCGATCTGGGTTTCAGGAACGTACTCCAGGCAGGCCTCGCGCACAATCCCGCCGAATTGGACCTTGCCCATGAGCATACCGGCCTGATCAAACGTCTCAATCACCTTACCGGGGATAGCCAGGCACATGTCACTCTCCTTCGCGCAATCGCTGGTTGGCGATCATGGCCTGTCCCAGGGAAAGCCCGCCGTCGTTCGCCGGCACTTGGGCATGCAGAAAAACTCCAAAGCCGCGATGCCGCAACTCTACCACCGTGCGGCCCAAGAGGTACAAGTTCTGGAAGCTGCCGCCGCTCAGGCATACCCGATCCAGCCCGTCTGTTTTCCCAATTCGGGCGCAAACTTCCGCGATCGTGAAGCTCAAGGTGTTATGGAAGCAAGCGGAGATTTCGCCGATTGGGCGGCCTCCGGAGACGTCCGCCACGATGGCGGCAATAGCCGGACGGAAGTCGAGAATCATCGGCTCGCCCGACCCGGCTTCGAAGTCATACCGCTCGTCGATGCCCCGCTCCGTCGCTGCTTCGAGAGCAATGGCCGCCTGGCCTTCAAATGTAACCTCTGAGGCAATCCCCAAGAGGGCCGCGACGGCATCGAAGAGGCGGCCGCAAGACGAGGTTTCCACCGTCTGAATTTGCCGCATGAGCATGCTATCCACCAAGCCAACCAGCTTCGCCTCAATCTTCTGGAAACAATTCAAACCGCTGGGGATGTGCCCGCCGAACGTATCCAGCAGGTAGCTTCGGGCCATCCGCCAAGGTTGCCGTACCGCAGCATCGCCGCCGGGCATCAGGACGTTGCGAAAATGGGCCCGCCGGGTGAAGCCGCTAAAATCCGCCACCAGGAATTCGCCGCCCCAGATCTTCCCGTCGGTCCCATATCCGGTTCCGTCCAGGGCAACACCGAGAACCTTACCCTGCAGATGGTTTTCCGCCATGCAACTCGCGATGTGGGCATGGTGATGCTGCACCCCGATCTTGTGCGAAATCCCGGATGCCAGCGCCATGCGCGTGCTCATGTAGCCCGGGTGTAGATCGTAGGCGGCGGCCACTGGCGTTACGTTGAAGATATGTTTGAGGTTCGAAAGCGTTTCCTCAAAAAACTGCATGCTTTCGTAATTCTCAAGATCACCAATATGCTGGCTGAGGATCGCGTAACCGCCTTTGGTGAGGCAGAAAGTGTTTTTCAGCTCACCGCCAAACGCGAGCACCTCTTTTGTCTCGATTCCCAGAGAGATGGTTTGTGGCACAAACCCCCGCGCGCGGCGTAGCACGCGTTCTTTCCCCTCGAACGTGCGCACCACGGAATCATCGACACGCGTGGCAATCTCGCGGTTGTGCATCACAAAATAGTCCGCGACTGCCCCCAGTTGCCGTTGTGCTTCGTCGTTCGAAACCACGATGGGCTCCTCGCTCAGGTTGCCGCTGGTCATCACCAGGGCGGGGAATTCGGACTCCATTTCCAGGGAATCGCTGAATACCAGAAAGTGCAGGGGAGTGGAGGGCAGCATCACGCCCAGGGTGCGGTCACCCGGCGCTATGCCGGCAGCGAGTTCAGCTTCGGGACGTCGAGGCAGGATCACGATGGGGCGTCGCGGCGAGATCAGCGCTGCTTCGTCCTCCGCGCCTACGATGCAAAGCCGTCTGGCCGCCGCAAGATCGCGCACCATCAGCGCGAAGGGCTTGTGGGGGCGGCGTTTGCGTCTTCGCAAGTCCGTGACCGCGGTATCGTTGGTTGCGTCGCAAGCCAGCAGGAAGCCGCCTAAACCCTTCACCGCCAGAATCTTCCCCTCATGCAACAGGGCTCGTGCCTGGCGAATGATGGATATCGAATCCATGTTTTCGAACCCGCTCTGCACCAACCGCAACGAAGGGCCGCATACGGCGCATGCATTCGGCTGAGCATGGAAGCGGCGATCGCTTGGATCGTCGTATTCCGCCTGGCAGGCAGAGCACATAGTGAAGGCAGACATGGTCGTGGTCGCGCGGTCATACGGGATATGGCGCAGAATGGTGTAGCGCGGACCGCAGTGTGTGCAATTGGTGAAGGGATATCCGAAGCGGCGGTTGGAAGCATCTCCGAAGTCGCCCCGGCAAGCCTCGCAGGTGCCTGCATCCGGTGGGATCAACGCAAATTCGCCGCTCTGCTCCTGGCTTTCCAGAATCGAGAATTCTGTAGCGCCCCGAATTTCGATTTCAGAAACAGAGATCTGGGTTATCTCCGCGAGCTGCGGCGGGCCTTCTTTGATGTTCCTGAGAAAATCTTCGAGCTCGGATTCAGCGCCCTCGATCTCAATCGTTACCCCCGAGGAAGAATTGAAGACGTATCCGGTGAGCCCCAACGACCTGGCCAGGTTGTAGACAAACGGACGAAAGCCCACGCCTTGCACGATGCCTCGCACCTGGATGTGATTGCGTCTCACGAACTCGTTTATCGTAGTCTTCGTATGACACCGCCCACAGGACAAAAGGCCAAGATGTTGGCAGGGGAATTGTACCTAGCCACTGACCCGCAGTTAGTAGCCGAGGACCGGCGGGCCCAGGATTTGCTCTATCGCTTCAACCTGAGCCGGCCAGACGCTTTGGAGGAGCGACGGGCATTGCTGGTCGAGCTCTTCGATGCTTTTGCGCCCGGGGCCGTCGTCAGACCCTCGTTCCGTTGTGACTATGGGAGCAACATCAGTATCGGCGAAAACACGTTCATCAACTACGACTGCGTATTTTTGGACTGCAATCGGATCACCATCGGGCGTGAAGTGCAGATCGCGCCCCGGGTCCAGATCTACACCGCCACCCATCCTTTGGACGCGGCCACGCGGCGCTCGACGCTGGAGTTTGCTCTTCCCGTTGTCATCCAGGATGGCGTCTGGCTGGGCGGCGGGGCAATTGTCTGTCCAGGCGTCACCATCGGAGAAAACACGGTGGTGGGCGCAGGGAGCGTCGTCACCCGCGACCTCCCCTCCGGAGTGCTGGCGGTCGGCAACCCGTGCCGGGTGCTGCGGAGCTTGTAGGCAAACGCCTCTGTCGTCCCGCTGGGCGGTACGGGAGTTACCTTTTCGCGCTTGCGGAAAGAGAAATGTTGACAACTGTACCCTTGACCGAAAATCATGCTTGTCTGCGTGATCTGACTCAATGGAACGTACCGCAAAGCGGGAATTGAGGCCGGAGCCCGGAACGCGAGGGTCATTCGATGGAAGCTCCTTTAAGCGAAAGCGTGTCCCGCTCCAGCGATCTGTACCAGTTACACAGTCTGGATCGCGCGGTAGCCGTGCTCGAGATGCTGGGCGAAAGCGATACGGCGCTCAGTTTGGCGGAAGTCTGCCAGCGCCTGCGTCTGCACAAGAGCACCGCTCACCGTTCGCTGATGGTGTTGGAACGGAGCGCCCTGATTGAGCGCACCCCGGAGAACCGCTACCGTCTTGGTCTGAAGCTGTATGAGTTGGGCAATCGTGCGGTGGAGCAGGTCGATCTCCGCACCCGGGTTCATCCTTATTTCCGGCGCCTGGCCGCCCAGGTGGGTGAAACCGTGCACCTGAGCGTACTGCAGAAAACCTCGATTGTTTACCTGGACAAAGTCGAGCCTAATCGCCGTGTCTGCGTGAGTTCCAGGACGGGCACCTCCAATCCCGTCTACTGCACGTCGATGGGCAAGGCCATGCTCGCCTTTCAGCCGCCCGAGATCATTGACCAGATTGTGTCCAAAATCCGCTTCGTTCGCTACACCCACAAGACCCTGACGTCGAAGGAGGCCCTGATGAAGGCGTTAGAGAGGGTGCGTCGCCGCGGATACGCCATCGACGATCAGGAAATAGAAGTGGGCGTTCGTTGTGTGGGGGCGCCGATCTTCGATGAAAACCATCAGGCCATCGCTGCGGTGAGCGTCTCGGGTCCAACGTCACGCATCACCGCCCCAAACATGCCCCAAGTAGCCGAGCACCTGCTGCGCTGTTGTCGGGACATCTCCGCCTCCCTCGGCCTGCACGCCAAGAAGCGGCCCCGTGTCCTCTCCGCCTTCGAACGCGACTACCACAGCTAACCAGCAGCGATCTGCGCGAGAACAAATCTCGACTAACCACAGCTCTAGACGGGTGCCCCATGTTCGCACCAGCGTACGTGGGCCGAAAAAGACCGGCGAAGCCCATCGGCCGTTTCTACTCGTTGAGTGAAAGCATTCGAAGAATTCATAATCGGCCCACGTTAGCTGGTGCGAACATGGGGCACCCGTCAGATAGCGGTGAGTCAGTATTTCACTCAGACTTTAAAGTCTGTACCCGTCTCATTCCGCGCCCTAACGCAAGCTAGGTATAGCGGCGACGTCCATGTCAGCGTAGTCCTGATTTTCCCCGCCCATTCCCCAACAAAAGCTGTAGGCTCGTGTGCCTACCCCGGCGTGGATGGACCAGCCGGGAGAAACAACCGCCTGCAGATTCTTCATGACAATATGGCGGGTTTCCTCGGGCGGCCCCATCAAATGAAACACCACCGCCTCCGGGGAAAGATTGAAATAAAGGTACACCTCGGAACGGCGCATGTGCGTATGCGGCGGCATCGTATTCCAGTCGCTCCCAGCGTGAAGGTGGGTCACACCCATCACCAACTGGCAGCTCTTAGCGCCGCCGATAAAGATGTACTTGGAGATCGTCCTCAGGTTGCAGGTTTCGGCGCTTCCCAGAGTCGTTGGGTTGGCCTCCTCTTTTCGCACCAGGGTCACCGGGTGAGCGGTATGCGCTGGATAACTCAGCAAATAAAAAATCGCCGGCGAGGACGGATCTTTCGATTCGAAGCTGACATCCGCGTTTCCTCTGCCGATATAGAGGCAATCGAGATTCTCGAGCGTGTGGCATTTGCCGTTCACCTTGATACAGCCGCTGCCACCAACATTCAGAGCCCCCAACTCCCGCCGCTCGGTAAAATATTCTGCTCGCAAGTCGGGGTCTGTGGGCAGAACGAGAGGGGTTCCAGTGGGCGCAGCTATGCCCGCGATTGTCCGGTCGAGATCGACATAAACCAGATGGAGGGCCCCCGGCTCATACAAGGAATCAAGCAGGAACGTCTCCCGCAGTTGCGCCGTGGTCATGGACGGATAACGCGTGGGATCGGCCAACAGGTAGGTCTTCAAAACGGTTCTCCTTCACCATGGTCAAAATAGTTTAGGACTGTTCAACGGGAGATAGAGTTTCCCTGCGGCGCTTGTTTTACCAACCAATCCACCAATTCAACCGCTCCAGCCAGATTGTCGTATTCAGCAGGGAGATTTTTCCCGTCCGTATATTCGTTGTAAACCCACGGATCGGCCACGGCGAAAACCGTGCCCTTGCCGTATTTCGCTGTCGCCATAAGGACATCGCCTTTGTCTTGCAACAACGGCATCGCAGAACCTTTAACCGTAATGGTGCAGGTGTCCTTCATGAACAATGTGTGTTTGTAACGAAACAGTGGCCCACCGCCCGCGACCTGTATGGTGCCCGCTGCATGGTCATTGCCCACCACATGGTGGCTGAGGACCGGGTTGAAGTGGATACCGAACAGGTCCGCGAGCTGATCCAGATGTTCGATGTCTCCATTGGCCGGATCGTTCGCCATCAAAACCAGCACTCCTCCGGACTTCACCCACTGGGCCACCTGCCGCGCATCGTCACGCTCCACATAATGAGGGTGGGGATTTTTGATCGGGGATATCGGGCGACGCAATGATGTAAAACTGCGCTCCTCTCAGGTTGGCCTTGGTCGGAGCGTTATAAAGCGTATCGGTGGCTACACCGAAGCCGCGGAAGATTTGCCCAAAAAGAAAAAAGCCACTGTTGCTGACATCATTCCACTTGTAGTGGAAGTATTCCTGTTGTCCAGCGGGGTTGGTCCGTTGTTGGCTGTTGAACCATCCATCTACCAGCACGCGTTGGGTGGATTGGCTGAATGCATGTGAACACATCAGCCAACCCAACAACATCGCGCGCAGTGCGATCGCAGCAACACGTTGCACCGCGTTTGCTCCTAGAAGTCCATCTTCAGGCTGAGCTGCAGAATTCGAGGAGGATTCGCAGCCGTGATGGTTCCGAAGGTGCTGCCGCTCAGCGCCGTGCCGCCGTTGGTTACGCCGGTGCCGGAGCCGTTGATTGCCCCACCTGGGTTGGCATAATTGGTGTGGTTGAAGCAGTTGAAGCACTCGGCGCGGGCTTCGAGCTGCAAAGCCTCGTGCAAAGGAATGAATTTGCTAAGGGCCGTGTCAAAGTCGGTGTAGTGCGGCCCGTAGAACTCATAAAGCCGGGTATGGCCATACGTCCCAGCCGTGTTTGCGGCAAAGGACGAACGCGCCAGCCATGTCGTGATAGGAGTGTTCTGGGCGCGCGGATTCCCGATCAGGTTCGGCCGGTCATTCCCTACGCCGGTTAGGGAAGCGTCCGTGCCGGTGGTTACCGAAAAGGGAATGCCGGTGGTCGCAGTGACGATAGGAGCAAGCTGCCAGCCGCTCAGCAGCAGTTGGCGTACGTAGCTTCCGCCTACTGCGCTGCGGATGATGGCCGAAGTTACGAAGTTGTGACGCAAGTCAGAGCCGCAGTTGCTGTAGTCGGCGTTGGGGTGAGCCGGATCCTGGAATTGATCGCCGGCATTGTCTCCGTTTTCCGGAGGACCGGAGAGGCAGTGCGAATAGGTGTAATTGGTGAGTAGCGTGAAGTAGTCGGAAAACCGATGCTGGACGGTGACCAGGAGGCCGTTAAAGTTGGATCCCATCCCGGTATAAGCCTGGGTGACCTCGGTGAAATAGGCCCCTTGGGTCGCGTTGATGCCCGATAGCACGCGGCGAGCATTGGTGTTTCCGGTCGACGAACAAGCCGTTCCAGACGCCGGTACCGGCGAGAGCGTTCCGCACGAGCCGGTGACGCCGGTCGAGGTCCCTGGATAGTAAACCGCCGGGTTCAGCTCGTTTCCGTAGGTGTTGTGGGTCACCTTCGTGCCTAGATAGGTAGCGGTGAGTGCCCAGTCCTTAAGAAACTGCTTTTGCACACTCAAGTTCCAGTTCTGCGAGTAAGCCTGCTGCAGGTTGGGAGGCAACACGAAGTAGGTTCCGGAGGTCGGGAAAAACGCGTTGCTGGCTGTCGGCGGAAAGGGCTTGGGGTAAGGATTGCCGCCCGGATATCCCGCATAGGGGGTCGTGAGGTTGCCCGGAGGGGGCGTCAAAGTAACGGAGTCGCCCCACGGAGGCATCGATGCATAGCGAGAGTTGTAGTAAAGCGGAGGCTCCTGGAAACCGAGACTGTAGGAAGCGCGAATGCTCTCTTTTCCCTGGCCGCGCGGATCGAACGCGATGCCTATGCGAGGTTCAAAGTGGTCCCACTTGCCGTGGTAGTAGCCTTTAGGAATTCCCGGATCTCCATAAAAGAGCACTCCGGCCGGAGCTGTCGGATAGACAACGGATTTGGCGCCGGAGTTGTAGTTTGCCTGTGAGAAGCTGGCGCCGCGGCCTGTAGTTTCAATCGCCGGCAGCCCGGTAGCCCAACGAATGCCCGCGTTCAACGTCAAGCGCGGGCTGAACTGAAAGCTGTCCTGAAAATAGAGACCAGCATAGTTCTTGCGGAAGTCAACGCCGCTGTTATTGCCTTGGTAGAGCGATTGAATCGCGCCGAGCATGAAGTCGGTCAGGCCGTCCTTGGTGTACTGCCCCGTAAAGTTGAACTGGCCATTGGCGTTGTTGACGCCGTCAGAAACGAGGGTGTTTCGCAGTAAATTCACGCCGAAAGAAAGGTGATGCCTACCCTTCGTCCAAAACATGTCTTCGAGAATGTTGAAACCGTTAGTGCTGTTCAGAAGCCCTTCGCAAGTGCCGCAAGCCACGGTGAACGCGTTCGAAATGTTCATGTAGAGGTAATTCTTGATGGGCGCGTAGGTTTGGATACCCAGCGTGTTGGGGTTGATGACGTCAGGCGCGATGTTGCGGCTGACGATATTTCTCGTCCACCCCACGTGAAAGGAACTGACCAGGCTCGAGGTGATCGTGTAGGTGTGGCCGAGGGTGAAAGATTGGACCCGGTCATCGAGGACCTGGTTCTGCGTATTCAACAAATTGTTGTCGAAGATACCTGGCTGCGTGAAGTGCGTGAGGTAGTAGCGGCCGAAAACTGTCTGCTTGCCGCTCGCGGTCCAATCGATTCGGCCGATATATTGATCTTCATTCTGAGGCAGCGGAAGGCCATACACCAGTTTGCCGCAAGAGTTGGCTCCCGTCGTGGGGAGGTACTTGAAGAGCGCAAGCGCTGAAGAGTTGAGCTGTGATACCGGAATTTGGTTGTTGACGAAGGGGGTGCCGGTCAGGGGGTTGATCAATTGCTTAGCCACGCCGCCGCTTTGGCAACCGGCGCTGGCATAAGTGCTGAAGTCACCGTTGAACATAGCCGGCGTGGGGACGAAACTGGTGATTGCGTTGGTTTGCTGCCGGGTGCGCGTCCCTTGATAGCCACCGAAGAAGAACAACTTGTCTTTGCGGATCGGTCCCCCAAGAACCCCGCCGTACTGGTTGCGCTTGAGTGTGTCCTGCTTGAGGGAGAAGTGGTTGCGTGCATTCAGGTCGCCGTTGCGGAAGAACTCGAAAAGTGTTCCGTGGAAAGCGTTGCCGCCGGAACGGGTAACGGCGTTGACGACCGCTCCAGGGTGAACGCCATACTGCGCCGACAGGCCTGAAGTCTGCACGCTGAATTCCTGAATGGCGTCAGGGAACGGAAAAGGCAGATTGACGTTGGTGAACGCATCGTTGTTGTCGGAGGCGTCCATCAGGTAGTTGACGTTGGTGGCTTGGGCGCCGGCAATAGAGTATGTTACGGCGCTGGGATAGTTTTTGCTCGAGGCCAAATCGGTGGCAGGCGCCTGGGCGGTTCCGGGCGTAAGCAGAATCAACTGCGTAGCTTGACGGCCGTTTAACGGCAAATCGACCGTGCGCTGCCGGTCGACCACCTGGGAGATCGATTGATCTTCGGTCTGTACCATCGATGCGGCTGCGGTCACCTGCACCGTCTGCGCGACGCCGCCGACTTCCAATTTCACGTCAACCCGCAGCTCGTTGCCTACCTGGATCACGATGCCAGACTGGTTGTACGTGCTGAAGCCAGTGGCTGTGACTTTGAGGGTGTAGGGTCCTACCGGCAAGCTAGGCAGGCTGTAACCGCCATCCCCGCCGCTGGTCACGACGCGGTGAAGTCCGGATTCGGTCTGCGTGACTTCTACGGTCGCCCCCGAGACTGCGGCGCCCGTGTTGTCAGTTACGGTACCTTGAATTTGGCCACCGCCGATGGCCTGTGCTAGAAGAGACTGTTCGGAGAAAGAGAACGTTAGCAAGAGAAGAATGGCTAGCCAGGTTATTTTTATCTTCCTGGAAAATTCGAAACACAACCGCATAAGGGCCTCCCAAAGGCTTTACTACATAGCGGCTCCAAGAATTATCAAAACGAATATTGGTTAAGCAATCGAAATCTGAAGGAGAGTCCCGCAAACGCACACTGAAGTTCCGCTATGCGGGACGAGTCACCCGTGGCGGAAGTGCTAAAGTAACCAGGTGCCGCAGCTATGACCATAAACGACGATCTCGCCCGCATCGCCCTTCAGGAACAGGAACTCCAGTTTCCCACCTTTGACGAGGAAGCGGCTTGGAGGCTGGGTAGCCGGATTCGCGCCCTGGCGGTCGCTCGCGGGCTCGGCTTGGTGGTGGACGTCCGGCGTTTTGCTCAGCCGCTGTTTTATACTGCCCTACCCGGAACTACTCCCGACAACATCGAGTGGGTTCGCCGAAAGAGCAACGTGACCGCCCGCTTCCATCGCAGTTCCTACGCCATCGGACGCGAAATGGAGGAGAAGAAATCCAACCTCTTCGAGCGCTATGGGTTGCCGCTTGCCGACTTCGCCAGCCACGGCGGCAGTTTTCCCCTCCGCGTTCGCGGAGCAGGCTTCATTGGCTCGGTGACAGTTTCCGGTCTGCCCGAGCGCGCCGATCATCAACTGGCCGTCGAAGCTTTATGCGCGGAGTTGGGCCTGTCGTTTGAGGCCCTGCGGCTCGAATGAGCCCAGTCAACCACCAGCCCAATGGCAGGATAATCCCAAATCCGGAGTGACGGCTGGATCCCTAGCAGACTGCTCCCGCATGAGGATTCTCGAACGTATCTTCATTTTCCTCTTCGCTTCGGTCGAGGCAGGCAAAGTCCTTTTCAATCACCAGTTCGAGCGATCCAAAAGCTCCTAAGCTGACGCGCTCGGCAATCCCGACCAGATCGGTGCTGCACCAGCTGTCCGCTAAGCCGGCTGGAAGCAGAACGGTGATCTCCCCTTCGGTATAGCGCACGGTGGGTACGCTCACGGACGTGGCTTGTTCCAGCGCGTACGTAAGCTTTGCTTCGGCATGGGGCGCCAACTGAATCGACTCCTCCAGCCGTTCTCGCTGGAAAAGCCGGTCAACCTCGGAGCGCGATATTCTCAGCCGTAGCGAATTGCCTTTAATACGCAGCTTCATGACTCACTCCCCACCGGACTGTATCCAAGGATGTTGCCCGCTCCGTGATAGACATTCATATTCTGCTCCCGTAAAAATCCTACCAGTATGATGTCGAACTCCCTTGCCACCTGAACCGCAAGGCTGGACGGCGCACCTACCGACGCCACCATGGAAACCCCTGCCATCAGCGCCTTCTGCAGCAGTTCAAAGCTCGCCCGTCCCGACAGCAGGAGCAGGTGGTTCCGCAGAGGTGTCCGATCGGCGAGAAACTCGGAGCCAAGAACCTTGTCGACCGCGTTATGACGACCCACATCCTCGCGCACGGCCAATAGATGCCCGGAGGCGTCGAACAGCGCCGCGCCGTGTAGACCGCCTGTCCGATCGAATATTCTCTGCGTCTCGCGAAGCCGGTCCGGCAGCGTACGCAATACTTGGGCGTCGATGGCAAAGGTGTTCTTCACCCGCGGCGGGCAGACCGTCTGCAAGGCAAGCAGGGACGCCTTGCCGCATATACCGCAGCTGGATGTCGTATAGAAGTTGCGCTGCAAATTGGCGATGCTGACCGGGACATCTGGCGCTAACTCCACTCGAACGGCATTTTGCACCTCCGCAGGAACGATCCGCTCGATGTCATTTGAGTCGCGAACCACACCTTCGGTCATGAGAAAGCCGGCGGCGAGCTCGAAGTCGTTGCCCGGAGTTCGCATGGTGACCGAAATTGCTTTCGTTTGCCGTGCATCGCCTGCCCCGTAGACGAGTTGGAGTTCAAGAGGCTCCTCGATAGCCAGGCTGTCTTGCACTTGACGTGACGTGCAGCCGCTGATCTTGACGACAGAAGTTTCAACTACGGGGCTGTCTCTTTCTGATACAGACTTGCCATTACTTTCCATCCGCATTCCGCCCTGGGCCCCCGAATTAGATGCTGCGCCCCCACCAGAGATCCGGGGAGTTTTCAACTCCAATAGGATGGCTCCGCAGGGCTCCTTTAGGAGGGTTCAGGAACGAATCTGGGAGCTTATCCTGTTCTTTGTGCGCAAGCGGCCAAAGGTGAACGGGTGCCCGAGAATCAGAGCCGCCAGTTTCGTGCTTGCGATGCTGGCGTCGATCACCGGCCTTTCCTGTGTTCCGGCCGCCGGCCTCGATCCTGGGCGGCGCATTTCTCAATTCGGGCACACTGCCTGGCGGATACAGGACGGATTCTTCAACGGCGCACCCAGCGCGATCACGCAGACCGCCGACGGTTACCTTTGGATTGGAACCTCGGCCGGCCTGGTCCGCTTCGACGGCGTTCGCTTTACCCCGTGGAACCCGCCGGATGGCCGCCAACTTCCTTCCGACGATATCATCTCCCTTCTCGGGGGGCGCGACGGCAGCCTGTGGATTGGCACGGCAACCGGCCTCGCGCGCTGGAAAAACCAGAAGCTCACCGTTTACAACAATGCCCACGGCCGAATCAACGACATCCTGGAAGACCACCAAGGCGAAATCTGGGTCGCGCGCGCACGCCTTGGCGCCGAGCACGGAGCGCTTTGCCGGGCCGGGGAGACGACCCTTCGCTGCTATGGGGTGGCGGATGGGGTCGGGGTTCCCACTGCCGCGACACTAGCCCAGGATCCACAAGGAAACCTCTGGATTGGGGGTTCGGCCGGACTCACCCGATGGAAGCCGGGTTCCTACAGCACCATCTCGCTGGAGCCGCTCAAAGCCACGAGCGCGCTGAGCGGCATCGAGGGCATTGCGCCGCGCGCAGACGGATCTGTGCTGGTTGGAATCTCTCGGGCCGGAAAGGGTCTTGGGCTGCAGACATTATCCCAAGGCAGGCTGAAGCCGTTCCTGTTGCCTGGGTTTGACGGAAGCACTCTGCGCGTGAGCCGTCTGTGGCTCGATCGCGAGAATACGCTGTGGGTCGCAACCATCAAAAGCGGCCTCTATAGAATCGATAAAAACCGGGTCGATCACTTTGGGAGCGAGCAGGGACTCTCCAGCGACTCCACCGTCTTGACGTACCAGGACCACGAAGGAAATCTCTGGGTGGTCACTGCGAAAGGAGTCGACGAGTTCCGCGACCTGAATATCGCCACTTACTCGACCGCCGAGGGAATAAGCTCCGACGATGTCATGTCGGTCCTTGCGTCCAGTAAAGGTAACGTTTGGGTCGGGGACATCGTGCTTGATTCCATCCGTGACGGTCAGGTTTCTCCAGGCAGCCCCGTCCACGGACTCCCGAGACAGCGGGTGACATCGCTCTTTGAAGATCATGCCGGGACCTTGTGGGTGGGCATCGACGACGGGCTCGCCGTTTATGAAAACGGCAAATACGTGAGGGTAACCAGGCGGGATGGCACACCAACAGGGGTTGTGGTTGCCATCACAGAGGATACCGATGGTGATCTCTGGGTATTGACCACCGGGAATCCGCAACGTCTCGCTCGTATACGAAATCGAGAAGTGGCGGAGGTGCTCCCATTGCCCCAAAGCCCGATCGCTCTCGCAGCAGATCGGGAAAAAGGTATCTGGCTGACTCTCGGCAATGGCGACCTGGCCCATTACAAAGATGGAAACTTAAAGACGTTTCCTAACCAGGGCTCGCGGGTGAGACAACTCGTGGTGACTGCTGAAGGTTCTGTCCTGGGAACGTCGCCCGAGGGCCTGGTGGGCCTGCGGGATGGGAAGGTGCAGCATCTGACCGCGCAGAATGGCCTACCCTGCATTAACGTGGCAGCTCTCGTTCTCGACGATCACAGCGCTCTCTGGCTTTACGCCGAATGCGGTTTGCTGGAAATAACCAAACCCGAACTGGAAAAATGGTGGCAGCGGGCGGATTCCAGGTTGAGCGTCACAACATTCGACGTGTTTGATGGGGTTCAGTTTGGGTCGTCTCCGTTCCGCCCCAATGCCTCTCCTGGGCCTGACGGAAAGCTGTGGTTCGTCAACGGCAGCTTTGTGCAAATGATCGACCCGGCGAAGTTGATCCGTAATTCGATCCCGCCGCCGGTGCATATCGAAGCGGTCATTGCTGACCACAAAAGTTATTCCCCGGAACGGGACTTTGAGCTCCCTGCGCATACCCGCGATCTGCAAATTGACTACACCGCGCTCAGCTTTGTGGCCCCGCAGAAGGTAAAGTTTCGTTATCGGTTGGACGGCCGGGAGGATGGCTGGCAGGACTCGGGAAATCGCAGGCAGGCGTTTTATACCGATCTTCGGCCAGGTAAATATCGTTTCGTGGTAGTCGCGTGTAACAACGACGGTGTCTGGAACGACAACGGCGCATCCCTGAACTTCATGATTGCCCCCGCTTATTACCAGCAGGCCTGGTTTCAACTGCTTTGCGCCTCACTGCTCCTGGGTGCCTTGTGGCTGTTTTATTGGTTGCACCTGAGGCGGGCGACGGCGCAAGTGCAGGTGCGCCTCGGGGCGCGCCTGGAAGAGCGGGAGCGCATTGCTCGCGAGCTGCATGACACGCTGCTACAGGGGTTCCAGGGATTGATGCTGCGGTTTCAAGCAGTCATGAAAAGGATCCCCGAGTCGGAGCTGGCTCATCGCATGATGGAAGAGGCCCTTGAACGGGCAGACCTGGTATTGCTCGAAGGGCGAGACCGGGTGCGAGGTCTTCGCGACAAAGAAGAGAGGATCATCGATCTGGCCGACGAGCTGGCGCGCTACGGTAAAGAACGCGCAGAGTTTCACAACGCCCTATTCAGTCTTACTCGCTCAGGAGCACCGCAACCTATCATTTGTGAAGTGCAGAACGAAGCGTACCGCATAGGACGAGAAGCACTCGCCAACGCTTTTGCTCACGCCGGCGCTTCCAGGATTGACGTGGAAATCGATTACGGGCGCGCCGGTGTTTTTCTGCGCGTTCGAGACGACGGAAAGGGAATCGACCAAAGGATTCTAAGCTCTGGCCGGCCCGGCCACTGGGGCCTGCCGGGAATGCGCGAACGCGCCCAGAAGATCGGCGCCCGGCTGCAGGTCTCGAGTCGGCCTGGCCATGGAACTGAGGTCAATCTGACGATTCCGGCCGGAATCGCCTACTTTCGCCAGTCCCGCGAAGGGAGTATTTGGGCGCAATCCGGAGAGACCGTTCCGTGACCCAAAAAATCAAAGTCCTCGCCGTCGACGATCATCCCCTGCTGCGCGAGGGCATCGCGCTATTGATTCAAGGAGAAGCGGACATCGAGTTGATTGCCGAAGCGAGCAGTGGAGAGGACGCGGCGGCCAAGTTCCGGATCCATCGCCCTGACGTGACGCTGATGGATTTGCAGATGCCTGGCATGAACGGCATCGACACCATCATCCAGATACGACGTGAGTTTCCTAATGCGCGATTTATCGTGCTGACTACATATCAAGGAGACGTTCCGGCCTTGCGCGCTTTGAAGGCGGGCGCTTCCGGCTATCTGCTCAAGAGCATGCTGCGCAAGGATCTCCTGGATACCATTCGGGCCGTGCACGCCGGCCAGCGCTGCATCCCGCCGGAGATCGCTTCGGTGCTTGCCCATCACGTGACGGATGATGCCCTGACCGAGCGCGAGGTTGAGGTCTTGCGCGCGGTTGCGTTAGGAAACGCCAACAAGGTCATCGCCTCGCGGCTGAACGTGTCGGAGGCAACCATCAAGGGCCATATGAAAAGCATTCTTTCCAAATTAGGGGCCAGCGACCGCACGCATGCCGTCATGATCGCCATGAAGAGAGGCTTCATCGACGGCTAGGGAAATGTGACTCGGATGGTGGAGCGAGCAAAATGAATGCAGTCATCTCGGTGAATGTCGGTCTTCCGCGCGATGTCGAGTGGCAAGGCAAAATCGTGCGCACCGCGGTCTGGAAGAAGCCCGTAACCGGCCGGGTAATGGCGCGCCGGCTGAATCTCGATGGCGACGGGCAGGGAGACCTGGCCGGCCATGGTGGGGAGCACCGCGCGGTGATGGTGTATCAGCTCGACTCCTACCGGTATTGGGAAAATCAACTGCACCGGCATGACTCGGAGTACGGTCAGTTTGGCGAAAATCTCACCGTCGAGGGTCTTGCTGACAACGAAGTCTGCATTGGAGACCGCTACCGGATCGGCGGAGCGCTGTTTGAGGTGACGCAGCCCCGCGTCACTTGCTACCGAGTCGGGATCCGGATGGGTAATCCGCAAATGCCGAGCCTGCTCGTTTCCCACAAACGTCCCGGATTTTATCTCCGCGTGATCGAAGAAGGGGAAATTGGCGCAGGCGACGAAATAATCAAAATTACCGAAGGCCCCGAAAAGATCACCGTGGCCGAAATCGACGGATTACTCTATTTGCCTGGCCATCCACGGGACCGCCTGCAACGCGCTTTAAGGATTCCATCTCTCAGTGCGGGCTGGAGGGGATCGCTCGAAGCCTTACTGGCCAATGACGAAAACCCAAAGCAGGGAAATGCGGGGCTCGTTCCATCGGTGCCTCCGCCGGCATGGCGAGGCTTCCGGCCGCTCCGTGTTGCCGCAGTGCAACCGGAGTGTGTGGGAGTGCGTTCGTTTGTGCTGGAAGCGGAGGATCGATCTCCTCTGCCACCGCCGCTGCCGGGCCAATTTCTGGTTTTTAAATTGACGTTGGACCCCACCGTTTTGCACAGCTATTCCATGTCCGGACCACAGAACGCAGGGACCTATCGCGTCAGCGTGAAGCGTGCCGGTGGCGTCGGGAGCCGCTTCTTTCATGACCGCCTTAAGGCCGGAGACCTGCTTAACGTGAGCGCACCCCGAGGCACTTTTACGCTGGCTGCGGGTGACACTCCGGTCGTGCTCTTGAGCGCCGGGATAGGTGCTACGCCGGTGCTCGCTATGCTTCACTCGCTGGCAGCCGGTCAATCCACCCGCGAGATTTGGTGGTGTTACGGTGTGCGCGGCGGCAGTGAGCACCCGTTCGCCGTGGAGACCAGGCAGCTTCTTGACCTTTTGCCGCACAGTCGTTCGTTCATTGCGTATAGCCAACCGGAAGCCGGTGACCAGCAAGGGAGAGATTACGACGAGGCCAACCATCTGAATCTGTCGTCGTTACAGAAGCTTTACTTGCCGCAGACAGCAGATTTCTATCTCTGCGGGCCCCCTCGTTTTATGACGGAGTTCACAGCTGAGCTGCAGTCGTGGGGAGTGCCCTACGCGCGCATCCACTCCGAGACGTTCGGGAGCGAATCGTCTATCACTCCGGGCATAGCGAGTGTTGCGCCCAAGTCGCCGCATCTGCCCGCTGGAGCGGCGGGGACTGGCCCGAAAATTACCTTCACCCGGAGCGGTATGTCGGCGCCCTGGGATTCGCGGTTTTCAACCCTCCTGGAATTTGCCGAGGCCTGCGACGTTCCTGTCCGGTGGTCCTGCCGTGTAGGTGTCTGTCACATGTGCGAATCGGGCGTGATTGACGGCCAGGTTAAATACACCTCAGAGCCCCTTGACCGCCCCGGCGAAGGAAATACTTTGCTCTGCTGTTCGGCTCCGGTGACTGCGCTCGAATTGGACTTGTAGGAAGGGCTTCGCGAGGGGCGTCAGTGCGTGAGAAAGAAGTAAACCAAGGGACCAAACGGACCTGGACGGGTGCCCCATGTTCGCACCAGCGTACGTGGGCCGAATATGAATTCTTCCAATGCTTTCACTCAATGAGTAAAAACGCTTGATGGTCTTCGCACGTCGTTTTCGGCCCAAGGTACGCTGAGTCTACTCGGCGGCTTCCTTCCGCGCATTCGCTACGTTTTGCTCCCGTTCGCTGAGCAAGAGCCTTTGTTGGACAACCAGCTGATCGTGCATTTGAACATCCGCGCTGACCTCAGACGACATCTTGCGGCTAGCCCGCAGGAGACTCCCGTAACTGTATAGCTTCGTGTTGAGTACGCTGGTGTCCACCGGCTCTCCCGCGGCACGATCCTCCTTGAGTGCCTCGATCTCGTCATGGAGAGTCTTGATTTGTCGTTCAAGATCAACTGCGCACGCTCTGCCCGCTTGAATTCGTGGCTCCAGTGATTTCAATTGAATAGTGGTTTGGTCGATCTGTTCTTCCAACGAATTCGGTACGGAATCAGAAACTGAGCGGGGCGCCGCTGCGATTGTGGGTGAGCCGGGACCGTTCACTATCAGAACCACCAACAGGGTCGCTAGCAGACCGGCGCCGGCGCCAACGCCGACGCGCAAATAATCCTGTTTCCGAACCGGAAGCTTCCCGGAGGATGCTTCAATCTCCAGATATTTCTTCCGGATGGAGCGAGAAGCCCAGGTCCCTTGTGCAAGCTGGAGAGACTCAGCAATCAGTTGCTCCGCAACCGTGAATTCGTCAGCCCAAATGTGGTGGGTCGCGATATTTGCCAGGCAAACAGCCACTGTCTCTTTTAGATCTGAAAAAATCGGGGTGTCTGGCCGCAAGGATTCCCCCGCCTGCCTGAAGGCGGGTTCAATCTGCTCCCTGAAATACTTCAACTCGTCGCCGCATACAAGCCGGTTTTGCCTGGCGTGCTCCTGCTTGGCTATTATTTTGCCGGCAAAGGTCGAGGCTAAGGTGGCACAGTGGTGCCGCACGAGCTCAACCGCCGAGTCTGCGTTGCCGCGCCGGTCGTTGATGAGTTGTGGGATGAGTTGTGGGATGGGTTGTGGGATGGAGTATGGGATGGAGTGTGGAACCTCCTCGTGTGGGGGGTCTTGCGGGACGTCATCTTGCAGCTCCTCGACAACGTCCTGCACGGCGTTCATTGCCTCAATTGGCTCGTACTCAGGCCCTCTCTCCGCTGTCTCCAGCAGCCCGGACAAGGCTATCCGAATTCTTGATTCGGCGATCGTACCCGTCGCCAGGGAAATCGCTTCCGTGGCGAGGTCTTTGGCCACGACGTGTTTGCCCGCCCACGTAAAGTCGATGGCGATGCTGGCGAGGCAATCCGCCGCTTGGCCACGTGACAATCGCAGTTCCGTTTCATCCACCGGGAGTGCCGCGTGAACTTCTTCCCATGCCGGTTGGATCAACTCCCGAAAATACCGCAATTCGTCCAGGCAGACCGGTTCATTCTGCTGCTCCGTTCCATGCCGATACATAATTTGCGCCCGGTATGTGTACGCGAACACCCCGCAGGCATCCGCAAGCTGAGCGGTAACTCTGCAGATCAGGCGGTGTCTGTACTCTGAGGCCCATTCGCCTGTCTGCTCCAGATTCTTCAGAGAGGCGATATAGGCACGAAGGGCGGCAAGGTCTTTTTTCCCCCAGGAGTCTTCGGCAGCCTCCACGAACGGCTCGGCTGCGAGGGCCATGGCATTGCAGCGAAGGTTGGATATTTCCTCAGCAAGTGCGGCAGGCTCAAAGGCTCCCTCAGATTCAATCCTGCTGAGAGTGCCCCAGTACCCCGGCTGGGAAAGAAATTCGTGCCATTGCAGGAGTGCGGATGCTATTCCACTGATTTCGCACTTGTCTTCGAAATAGACGGCAACCAAGCCCCGCAGGGCGTTGTCGTGAACTGCTTCTATTCCCTCAAGAGCAGCCCCCACCGTATTTTCCATGCAAGCTGGGTCATGGAACCAGAAAAGCCGGTGTTGGATGCGCAGTCGCGGATTATCAAGCGCAGCGACGGCGGCATTGATGCCGGGCAAATCCGCTGCCGTAATACCGGTTCGCCCGAGAGCGGCAGCGCGATTCAGTTCGGTCGCAGCGGCGTCAATCTCTGTTCTTCCAGACCGTGCAGAGAGCCGTAGGATTCGGAATGCGTTTGACTCAATTCGATCGCAACCCAGCATACTGTCTATTGAACACGCAGCTGGATCAAGTCAAACCATGAACTTAATTAAGTTAATTTCACCTTCCCAAATCAAAGCCCTAGCTCGCCCAATCCGGGATGACCGTCCGGCCGTCTTCCGAGAGGCCAATGATACTTCCGGTCAGATTCTTTGATGGGAAGTTCATTAATACTGGCATGCCTCGCATACATAAGGCCGTGGGCATCGAACTCCCAGTTCTCGTTACCGTAGGCGCGAAACCAGTTGCCTGAGTCGTCATGGTATTCATAGGCGAAGCGCACCGCGATGCGGTTACCGGTGAATGCCCACAACTCTTTGATCAGCCGGTAGTCTAGCTCCCTCGTCCACTTCCGCTTCAAGAAAGCGACAATTTGCTCTCGCCCCGCTGGGAACTCAGCCCGGTTTCGCCACCGCGAATCGACGGTATAGGCCAACGCCACTTTTTCCGCGTCGCGCGTGTTCCAGCCATCCTCGGCTAGTCGTACCTTCTGGATGGCGGTCTCTTCACTGAAAGGCGGGAATGGGGGGCGCGAGTCCATCGTTCTATGCTCCTTCAAGCCTTCGTGGCCGAGCGCACCACCGCAAGCTCGCTTCGCAGCTTTTCATTTTCCTGCTCAAGTGCCTGCACGCGCTTCTGCACCTCTTGCATCCCTTCGCGAATCTCCTCTGCCGTATAGCGCGGGGTGATGTGTTGGGGGCAGTTCCAGTCATAAGCCTCGACATGGATGACGAACACCCTCTCGATCTCTGTCCTCTCCTCGGGCATACGAACCCGGCTTAGCCAATCCTTGGCCTTCTCCCCTTCCAGGGTTTCGACCCGTCCGAGTATCTTGAGCCTGGCTTGCCGGGGATAATCCACCATGATGAGCGCCACGCGATCGTCGGTGAGCAAGTTGCCGGTAGTGATGTATTGTTTGTTTCCGCGAAGATCCGCGAACGCCAGAGTGTGGTCGTCGATCACTTTGAGGAAACCCTTGGGACCACCACGGTGCTGCACATAAGGCCAACCGGTCGAACCGGTCGTCGCCATATAAAAACTATCTCGCCCGGCCACGAACTCGGTCTCGAAGGGAGTGAAACGATCCTGCGGCGACCCAAAGTTCTCCATCCGCTCGTACTGCCGCAGGCTGCCGTGCTTTTCCTGCAGCTTTTTGATCAGAGGTGTAAAGAGAAGCGAACGAAAGCTCATAGGGCCGTCCTAACACACATCAGATTCGGCGTTAGTGGATCTCGTCGCTTTTTTGCTTGCGGTTGGGAGCATTTTCACGGTGCTTATAGAGCAACCCCCCGCAACGCGGCTTTTCCATAAGAAAAGCTATACCTAGTCTTCTGTCCCTGAAGTTCTTTGAAAAAGTTTCTTTGGCTTTGTATCAGGGCACGACTTTAGTCGTGCCGTAAACACTTGAAAATAGGATGGGCTTTAGCCCCTGCCACAGCTAGAGCCACAGCAAAACCGAGTCCTTTCGCAACCTGTTTGGCCCCCGGGGCCGTTCCTCGACGTGTCGAATTGTTCAATGAACTTCAGGGACAGGACACTAGCCGCGCTCACCTGTGCAGATTAGAAGTGAAAATGCTTTAGTGCGTGGGACTGGCGGCGGTGAACTCTGAGCAGCAAGGCTTGACGACTGGCTGGAATTCCATAAGTTCAGCTCTCGTACCGTCAGCGCTATATAGGTTGTATTGCCACTTGCCGTCCAGCCCAATCTTGGGGCCCGCGTTTTTTTCCGGAAGGCGCTCCCCGGCGTAGAGAAGCTCCGCCGCCTTTTGCATGTTTTGCACGCCCAGAGCGAAGTGGTCCATGGTGCCGAGGGAGGACGCGCTTACGCTCGCGGGAATACCCGTGGTCTCGGGTCCATACACCATCATGTACTCGATCCAGTCAGTTCCGTCAGGGACCTGCTGCGAAATCCAGCTCGTCACTCCGGGCTTTCCACCGCCATACCAATAGGGACGGAACCCAAGAACCGTCCGGTAAAAGGCATTTTCCGCGTCCGCACGGTGCACCAGGTACCCCACGTGAATGATGTGATTGCCGAGAGGATTCGGCGGGACTGCCGGCGGAGTGGCGGGAGGCTGCACAAACTGGACCTTGTTGCCTTCCGGGTCGTTCACCTCAAACCAGTGGCTTCCATCGGACCCACTTTGAACCGAGGCCGGCACCGTGATGCCATGTGCGCCCATATAAGTACGCAATCCCTCAGCATTTGCGGTGTTGAAAGCCACATGGTCTAAACGGTTGATCGACGTGTAACCCGGGGGCAGCGGTAAGACCTCAATGAATTGAATCGGGCTGAAATAATAGCGCACCCCCGCGGGATTTTCGGGATCCGGCGCCTTGAAGGCGCCTAAGTCATGCTGGTAGAAGTCGTCGGTCTTGGCAGGGTCCGCCGCGTAAACACTCAAGTGAGAGACCCCGGTGATCGGCGGCCTCGAACTGGCGGTCTGCCCGTGCGCAAACAAGACGAGACCAAAAACAGGAGCGATCACGCTAAAGAATTTCCAGCTCTTCATTTCACCGCTTCCCTTCGAAAATCTCTCGGAGAAGTCGGATCTTATCATGCCGGTCCTATGTCAGGAGGCGAAGGGCATTGTCCCGGTAAACTTTGCGCAACACGTCTTCCGGTAGATAAAGGCCCTGGATCTGCCACCGGCCTTGACGCGAGGCATGCGACGGATAATCAAAATATTCATCCGCCGTTTCCAGAAAGCGGAAGTAGAGTCGATACATCGATTCTTCCGGAACCAGGTCCGAACCGAAGAGAATGCGATCGGGAAACTTGAGGAAAAGAGCGCGAGAGGTGTAAGGTTGCCGCCCCAACTCAGAGACCCGAGCACTGATGTCGATCGAGACGTTGGGATACTTCTCCAGCAATTGGGTGACGCGGGACAAATTCTCTCCGCATTCGGCCACATGAGCGGCGACGAATGTGGTTTTCGGATGACGCGCGATCACCCGGTCCCGCTGGTCGAGGAGCTCCTTCTTCGAGAACTGCGCTCCGTGGAAACTCCAGTCGGGGTGCGCCGCCAGCTCCTCAAAGCGCTCGTTGCGCCCGTCGACCGGCAGGAAAAACGCATCCGGATCGGCAATGTGGAACATGACCGGAATGCCCAGTTCCCCAGCCTTATCAAACACCGGCGCCAGGCGTTCATCGTCCACCCGTAGCAAATCTCCCTTGCGGTCACGCACGCTCAATCCCAGATTCTTCCAAAACTTGATTCCCTGGGCGCCGTGCTCTACCAGCCTTTCCAGCCGGCCTAACGTGACCTCGACAAAGTCATCCCGTTCCACCCCGGACCAGTCCATCCAGCCAATAGTGGCAAAACGTCCGGGATCGGCGGAATGGAATTTGTGGATCATGGCAATCGCATCGTCTCCCGTCTTCATGGTGATGTTGACCATGCGTTCAATGCCGCACGCATCCATGATGCGCAGCACGTCGACCGGGTCGAGAGCATCCAAATGGTTGTGATAATCGATCGCCGGGAAGCGAGCGCGCTGGACGTGGTGCTCCTCGGTTACCAGGGTCGACTGCGGCTGAAACTCGCTCAGGGGCAGAGTTACTTCGGCTTTCGCCGTGACCATCGCCATGAAGTTGTCGTCGATGCGGCCGCTGGATTGCGTCAATGCTTGCTCCATTCGCGAGTAAAAGAATGCTCCACCAGAAAGTTTTGCAGCAGCTCACGGTCTCGAAAAGCCTCCGTCCCACCCGCCCTCAGCGTGGAAAACGCGCCGAAGACATTTCCGGCGTGAGCACATTGAGCGGGCGGCCGGCCTTTGAGCCAGGCTAAGAGAAATCCTGCGTTGAAGCTGTCTCCAGCGCCGATGGTATCCACTGGCTGTACAGAAACACCGGCTTCGGAAAATATCTCTCCTCCGGTGCTTACGATAGAACCCAGCGGTCCGCATTTTACCGCCACCCAGGGCACACGGCGAGCGAGTTCGTCAATCGCTTCGCGCAACGTCGCTTTGTTCGCCATGCGGCAGGCTTCCGATTCGTTGGGCAGCAGCAGGTCTACGTAGTCCAGCAACTCCGGCAGCACTCCGCCCCATTGGTTGCTGGGATCATCGTTGGTATCGAGGGAAATGGTCATGCCTGCGCTCTTCAACTCGCGAAAGAGCGCAGGCAGATCCGGCGCAAGCGAGGGAAGCAGGAAGAGCGAGGACAGATGAAAGTGGCGGGCACCCTTTAGATAGTCGACATCGATATCGCGCAGGCTGAACTTGGCCATGGTTCCAGGGTACGTAAGGATATGCCTCTGGCTCCCGTGAGGCAGCAACAAGGTGACGCCGGTACCCGTGCCGCCTGGATGCACACGCACATGGCTCAAATCAACGCCGCTTTCGGCTAGCCGCTCCAGGGCAACTTTGCCCAAAGCATCCTCGCCCACCAGGGTCACGAAGCCGACTGTTGCTCCCAGAACGGCGAGATTGTGGGCAAGAATGGCCGACGAACTTCCCAGCGTGATACGGAAGTCAGTGCCCAGCAGTTCTCTTTCTGGAGCCATGACCTCAGGCAGACCATACATGATCAGGTCGAGGTTGATCTCACCCACAATGGAGATGTCCCGGGTCTTCATAGCAAAATCAGTTTAGATGAGAATTGAATTCAGTCACCGCCCGACGATAGAATAAATCTTGCGAAATATTCCGTATTGTTTCGAAATATATCGTTTTATGTAGAATCGAGCACCGATCGGAGATCTACTCCGAATCAGAAATCGTTGCTTCCCCGCACAGGTAAGTAAGCGAAACCCCTTATACAGGATGGATTTCCGTATGTAACTCGGATGATTCCGGTAATTCCAGGGGTTGAACCCCGTCTCCGGGGTGTTGTCGATATTTTTCAATCTGCAGGGTTGGCGTTTACGTAAGCTTACGGTATACTTTCGCAGCGCCACCCGATTTTCATCACTGCACGCCCCCCGGGAAAGGAACGGACTCCCTAGCAATGTCAGAACCCCCGCATAGCAGCACGGCCGGCGAGCTAGTCACCCTGCAGGAAATTCTCCAACAGCCTCTGTTATGGCCCACGACGGTAGCTAGCGTGCAAGCGGCCTCGGACCGGTTGGACCTTCCCGCCCGGCTGCAGCGCGCCCGTGTCCTGCTGACCGGCGCCGGCAGCTCCGCGTACGCCGCAAGCAGTGCGGCTTTGGCTTGGCCGGAAGCAATTGCCATCCCCACGACTGACTTGCTCCTCGATCCGGAGCGCTACCTGCTGGGCGTAGGTGCGGTCGTTTCCGTGGCCCGCTCGGGCAACAGCCCGGAGAGCGCCGCCGTCGTGAAGCGGGTGCGTTGTCTGCACCCGGAAATTTTGCAGCTTGCGATTACGTGCAGTGGCGACAATCTGCTCTCACAGTCCGGGCTCGATGGGCTCATAGTTCTGGACCCGCGCACCAACGACCGCAGCCTGGTGATGACGGGATCATTTTCGAACCTGGTGCTGGGTGGTCTCACGCTGGCTCAGCCCCACACCGTACCCCAGCAAACCGATCTGGCCAGTAAGCGTGCGCGGACCCTGCTGCCGGTCATCGACGAGCATTGCCGGCGGATCGCTGCTCTCGTCCGCGACCGGATTGTTGTGTTGTCTTCGTCGCCGCTGCTCGGCTGGGGCCGGGAAGCGGGACTGAAAATCCTGGAAATGACGGCGGGAAGGTTTCCGGTGGTCAACGAAACCTATCTTGGTCTGCGTCATGGGCCAATGTCGTTTTTGCGGGCGGATACGTTGGTTTTATGCCTCTTATCCAGTGATCCCCTGCGCCGGCTCTACGAGATAGATCTGGTTCAAGAGCTCCGTTCGAAGAATCTTGGCTATCTGGTAGCCATAGGGGATCCGGACGGGCACGAAGCCGCGTTTGATGAAGTGATCCCGGCGGTGCTTCCGGAAGGCCCGGACGATCTGCGTACGCCTTTTGAGATCCTGATTCCGCAGCTTCTTGGCTACTATTTGAGTCTGAGCATCGGCCTGAATCCCGACAATCCAAGCCCTAATGGCGTAATCAACCGCGTGGTCCAGGGAGTCAAAATTCATTCCTCGTCCCCGCTGGACGCGCCGCGTATCTGCACTTCCAAAAGGTGAACCCCGGATGGTCGGGATCTGTCCTGACAACGGACCAAGCGGACCTCAACCTTCATCTGCCAATACTGCCCCAGACTTGTACGGGAAACTTGGGCACTCTCGATCCCATTAACAGTACTCAATGGATACGCCGCATTCCCCTTGTCCTCCCGAGGAGCCGACTTGCCTGCGGCCAGTTAAGGGAGCAATGAACAATACCGGCCGCCGCGCACTGGACGGGTGCCCCATGTTCGCACCAGCGTACGTGGGCCGAAAAAGCCGGGCGAAGCCCATCCAACGCTTTTGGTCGGTCCAAGGTGCGGTTGTTCATTAGGAGCGGAGCCGAGGGACCTGCAGTTCAGCTGACCTTTCGGAAACAGCGCGCCCGTACGCATCGCTCTCTCTAACCCGGCTGCTACGCCAAAATCAGGTTGCATCCCAACCCACGCACCTTCTCCTGTAGTTCAGGGCGCAGGCTGGTATCGCTGATGATGGTGTCGATCTCAGAAAATTGCGCAATCCTCACCATGCTGCGCTTCGAGAACTTACTCGCGTCGGCAACCAGGATCACTTCCCGCGCGATGCGTAGCATGGCCCGGTTCACCATCGTCTCATCGAGGTTCGCACCGCTGACGCCGAAGTCAGGATCACAACCCGCCCCGCTCAGGAAAACCTTATCCGCCGAAAACTGCTCGAACATTTCCTCCGCCGACCGGCCCACGATCGACGCCGAGTCCACCCGCACCGTGCCCCCCACGATGAAAGTCTGTACCTCGCGCGCGTCCAGCAACTCCGCCGCAATATTCACTCCGTTGGTGATCACCTGCAAACCCTGCTTATTCCTGATCTGCCGCGCAATCTCGAGTGTCGTGGTGCCGGAATCAAGAATGATCGTTTCCCCATCATGGATCAGCGTGGCCGCAAGCTCCCCGATGCGCCGCTTCTCCTCCGAGTGGGCTTTCAGCCGTTCATAGACAGGTGATTCCCGCAGGATCTTTTCCGGCAGCACCGCGCCGCCATGCGAACGCAACACCAACCCGCGCTGGTGCAGCTCATTCAAATCATTGCGGATGGTGACCGCAGAACTATTAAAACGGTGCGCCAATTCGTTGACCCGCGCCCGCCCTTCGCTACGCACAATCTGCAGGATCTGGGTCCGCCGCTCCTCGGCCATCATCCCGTCCAGGGGACGAGCCGTATCCTCAAGCCCATTGGATGTCGGATGACCTTTGCGCATCTTCCCTTTTGAACGGTTGCAGTTCCGCAACAGTCTACCTTATCAGTGGCATACCAGTTGAAGCTGATTCCCACGCCAAAAGTGAATCCAAGCGAAAGAATTGATTGACAATTCGAAGTTAAACGATACGATTCTAGCTCATATCACGGAATTCTTCGGTATGGCGTAACCCATAGGATCAGGCATACCATGCGGAGGATACTATGCACGACGTACTCGAGGTCGAGGAGACATCGGCAGCGGGCGTAACCACCACTCCCGCAACTACCCTCGTGCGCCCGCCCAAAGATGCACCGCGCAATCTGGCAGTGGACGCCTATCGTGGGCTGGTGATGCTGCTGATGATGGGCGAAGTGCTGCGCTTCTCCCAGGTTTCAGCCAACTTCCCTAACAGCATCTTCTGGAAGATCCTTGCCTTCAACCAGACTCACACCGAGTGGTCCGGTTGTTCATTGCACGATATGATTCAGCCTTCCTTCTCCTTCCTGGTAGGCGTGGCCCTCCCTTATTCCATCCGGAGCCGCCTGCGGAAAGCTACTCCATTCCCCAAAATGCTCGGCCACACCATCTGGAGATCGCTGCTCCTCATAGCGTTGGGTATCTTTCTTCGCTCCCTCCAGAGCAGCCAAACCTACTTCACCTTTGAAGACACGCTAACGCAAATCGGTCTGGGCTACACCTTCCTGTTTCTACTGGCATTCCGTCCGGTGCGCGACCAATGTCTCGCATTCAGCGCCCTTTTATTTGGATACTGGCTGGCGTGGGCGCTCTATCCGCTCCCGAGTCCTGGCTTCCACTACGCCGCAGTCGGGGTTCCGCCCGACTGGCATCATCTATACACCGGTTTCCGCGCCCACTGGAACAAGAACAGCAATTTCGGCCAGGCCTTTGATGTATGGTTCCTGAACTTATTCCCTCGCGAGCACCCGTTCGCCTTCAACAGCGGCGGCTATCTTACGCTCAGCTTCATCCCCACCCTGGGGACGATGATTCTTGGTTTGTTCGCCGGGCAATGGTTTGTGGCTTCGGAGCCCAGGCAGCCCATTCGCCGTTTCGTCACAACAGGCCTTGTTCTCCTCGCCGCGGGAATTCTGCTTCACGTGACAGGTATTTGCCCCATCGTGAAACGCATCTGGACGCCGAGCTGGACCTTGTTCAGCGGCGGCCTCTGTTTCCTCTTCCTGTCGCTGTTCAGCTGGATCATCGACGTGAAACAGAAGCGAGGGTGGGCTTTTCCGCTGGTCGTAGTGGGAACCAACTCCATTGCCGCTTACCTGATAGCCCACTTGTGGGAACATTTCATAGGGCGCAATCTCCTTACGAATCTCGGGCCACGGCCATTTTTAATTCTCGGTCCAGGACTGCAGCCTCTGGTTTTCGGGGCTACCATTCTGCTGATCGACTGGCTATTTCTATATTGGATGTACCGCCGCAAAATCTTCCTGCGCATATGAGGTGAGACCAACCATGAGAGATGACTCGCTCCCCCCCAGCCGGCGGCAGTTTCTGCAACTCGGCGCCATGGCGACCGCCGCATTGAAACTCGACCATAGTGCCCTTGCGGATGTCCCTCCCTCGTCGGCACGCACCATGATCGGTGTTCCGTTCGCGGCGACCAAAGAACCGCGGCTCGGCTTCATCGGTGTCGGCGGTCGCGGCACCGGTCTGCTCGGTTGGTTTTTGGCCCAAAATGCGCAAGTGGTTGCCGTCTGCGATGTCGTGCCCGAAAAAGCAGAGCATGCCGCCGGACTCGTGGTGAAGGCCGGCCAGAAGGCGCCCGAACTTTACACCAAGGGTCCCCACGACTACGAGTCCCTCACGAAAAGAAGCGACATCGACCTGGTGGTCATCGCGACTCCGTGGAATTGGCATACCCCAATGGCGCTCTCTGCCATGGAAAACGGCAAGCACGCCGCCGTGGAGGTGCCGCTCGCTTACACCTTGGAAGATTTGTGGAAGCTGGTCGACACTTCAGAAGCCACCCGGCGGCACTGCATCATGCTCGAAGAGTGTTGCTATGGCTACACCGAGACGCTGGTACTCAATCTGGTGCGCGCAGGTGTCTTGGGCCATGTGCTCTATGGAGAGGCAGCCTACCTCCACGATCTGCGCGAAGAAATGTTCTCGAACAAGGGCGAAGGATTATGGCGCCGCGCCTTCCATACGCAAAGCGATGGCAATCTCTACCCCACACATGGCCTAGGCCCGGTGGCGAACTACATGAACATCAACCGTGGGGACCGCTTCGACTACATGGTTTCCATGGGCACCCCGGTGCTCGGATTGGCCGCCTACCGTGAGGCCCACACCCCACAGGGTGATCCCAAGTGGAAAGAAAAGTACATCACTGCGGATTTGAATATCTCCCTCATCAAGACCGCGTCCGGTCTGGCCATCACCCTCAAGCACGATGTTTCCAATCCGCAACCCTATTCCCGCATCAACATGGTCGGAGGAACCAAGGGCGTGTTCGCCGACTATCCACCCCGGATATATATCGATGGACAGCCGGGTAAAGAGGACTGGGGAACCATCGACCAATACAAGCAACAGTACGAGAGCCCCCTCTGGGCCAAGGAAGGCGCGATGGCCACCAGTTCCGGCGGACATGGCGGCATGGACTACGTCATGATCTATCGCTTGTTGCAGTGCATGCGCGAAGGGCTGCCGCCCGATATGGATGTGTACGACGGCGCGGCCTGGTCGGCGCCCGGCCCGTTAAGCAAAACCTCCGTGGCCCAAGGCAGCGCGCCGGTGAAATTTCCCGACTTCACCCGTGGATTGTGGAGCAAGCGCAGCGGTTGTTCGATTTGAATACTCTGGCGCTTTTCCGCGGCGTAAGCCCGCGTCGTTTCCAATAAACGATAGGCAACGCTGCCGCCGCTGAAGCTATGCACCACCAGCGACTTTGCCACCAGATTGATTAAACCGTCGAGAACGTTCTTGGCGATGGCCTCGTCTTGAGAAAAGTCTGATGGGAACTCACTCAGACGAGCAAAGAGAATCTGTTCCTGCTCAGACAACCTGTCAAAACTCCAATCGAGCGCGGCACGCAAGCTGCGATGGCGGCCCGGCGCGGTACGGCGGCCCTGGGTCAGAATCGACAGGCAGTCATCCAATTGCGCGGCTAATCCTGCGATCCCAAGAGCGTCGACCATCGCGGCCGCTAGTTCAATCGCCAGTGGAAGGCCGTCCATCCCGCGGCAGATCGCGGCCACCAGCGGAGCGTCGAGATCGGTCAATACAAACGATTCGAGCATTGCCTCCGCCCTTTCGACAAACAGCCGGACCGCGGGAAAGGCGAGCGCTTGCGCAGCGCTCATGGACCCCTCACTTGGCGGGGGCGACTGGAGCGGAGGTAATCGTCTCAGCCATTCGCCTTCGGCGCGCAGCGGCTCGCGGCTGGTGGCAAGAAATTGAACGTCGGGCGCTCCTCTCAGAACCGCCTCCACCAGGACCGCGGCCTCCTCGATCACATGCTCGCAACTATCCAGCACAATGAGCATCCTCTTGTCGCTCAGGAAGTCGATCACGGAGGACGTGGCTTCCGTAGAAAGAAGCGGAACTTTGAGCGCCGCGGACAGCGCCTCCGCAACTGGCTGGTGATCGTTCACCTCGGTAAGGTCTAGAAAGCAGACTCCGTCTTCATAATCCCCGGCAATCTCGTGGGCGACCGTTAAGGCTACGCCGGTTTTGCCTATCCCGCCGCACCCCACGACCGTCACCAGCCGGCGCGCCTGGACTTGCTCAACCAGATCCTTAACGATCCGGTCTCGGCCAATGAGGCGCGTAAGTACGCCTGGCAAGTTCGATTTCCCACTGCCGCCAAGCGTTCGTTTTGAAATCACTGGCAAAGCGAACCTGTAGCCGCGCCCGGGAACGTTGAGGATATAGCGCACCTGGTCTTGACCATCGTGGAGCGCCTTGCGGAGCAACGCCAGATGGACCCGAAGGTTGTTATCTTCTACAAAGGTCTCCGGCCACACACGCGCGATCAGATCCTGATTGCTGACCACCTCGCCGGCACGCTCCACCAGGGCAATCAAAATCTCCAAAGCCCGCGTACCCAGGCGAATACGCTTGCTCCCCTCGAGCAGAGAGCCTCGTTCCGGACATAGTTGAAAGGGGCCAAAGCTATAGATCCGGTCAGCCATCACGCTCTCTTGCCTTGCGCAGAAGCTCTTGGCGCGAGCGCCGCCAACGCTGGCTTCGAAAGATACAGAACAAAAACCGTACGCCTTGCCGCGGATTCCTCCAGGCACACGAGACCACCGTGTTCCCGCGCGCTGCATTGTGCGATGGTCAACCCAAGACCAGCTCCGGCTCCCGCGCCGGCTCTTACAAAGGGCTCAAACAGCGTCTTTCGAATGGAGTGGGGCACACCCGGCCCGCTGTCGGTGACACGGATATGAATCAGGCTCTGACTCTGAGTCAGAGTGATTTCAACTTTTGCGGGAGAAGGCCCGCGCCGGGCTGCCTGGCAGCCATTGAGCAGCAAATTGTAGATGGCACTGCCCAACCTCTGGCAATCCATCCATCCTTCCACGAGCGACATCTCGCTGATTCCGATCTCGACGTTCTCCGCATCGGGATGGCAGCGCACCATGGCCACCGCGCGTTCAATCAGAACACTCAACGATCCCGGCCGGGGATGGAGTGCACGGCCGCTTTGTGCGAAAAGGAGAAGGGAATCGAGCAAGTCGGTCATGGTACGGACTGCTGTGGCGACTTCTTTGAGCAGCCCCTCGCGATCTGTCTGCGGCGCGTTCGCATCGCTCATGAATTCGGCGCCGGAGTAAACCGCCGATAGATGGTGCCGAAGGTCGTGCGAGATGAATTGCGCCATTCTCCCAATCGTGGCCAGACGCCGCAGCTCGCTAAGATCGAATGCCCCGTCCTGGTCAAACTGGCAACCGGCCTTCCACATCCCAAGCGCAGGCATGCTCAACATGGAACCTCCAGCAAGCGTCTAGGTTTCAGTCTGGAAGGGGATTCTCGTGGAGTAAATGCAACCGCGATCAAACATCGATCAAATCTGAGCAGAATGGGCAATTATTCCAGGCGTTCCCGGATGATCCACTCCCTGATGTAAGGCGGGCACTGGACGATTTTGACTCCACCTGTCTCGCAGCGGCCCAGGAACTGAACTACGTCCAAGTCGACCAGGGTCACTTCCTGGAGGTCCAGAACAAACTGGGCGCCGTTCGTCTGCAACTGCGTTTTTAATTCCTCAATGTGCTCCGATTGGAAGCGGCCGATCAAACGGATCGTCGTCCTACCCTGACTGGAGCTTTTTTCAATCTTCAAGATTGTTCACTGCCTTGGCCCGGAGGGTTCAGCTTGTGTACAGCAATTTGATGGCCAACGATCCAAAGAAAACCACAGATCTCTCCGCTACGCTACGCTCCGGTCGAGATGACAAATTTGTTGCAAAACAAGCAAAGCTATTCATTTCGCCGAGATTATCGCTAATTGCTCAACGAATTTGTCATCTCGACCGGAGGGGTTGATGGGCGAAGGCCCACCCAAGGCGATGAAAAGCGCCACCGAGGTCGCCACAGAATTGTCATCTCGACCGGAGCGTACCCGGATTTAACTACCTCACAGCGGCTGGTAACGACCACGCATGCGGCTCTCCGTAAAGAGAGACCCAGGAACTTCATCAGCGCCACAAAACTCCACAGGAAATCCGTTGGAGCGGAGTGGAGAGATCTGCGGCTTTCTTTGCTCAGGGTTTCTGACCCTTCAGGAATTCTGATTTTTCGGTAAACTCCGAACTGAAATTCTTATGACCCACACCCTACCTGCCGAATCGGTCCTGGATGCTCTAAAGATGATCCTCAGTGACGCGCCTTTGAAGGAAGTTCTAACCAGCGTTGCGCTGCTGATCGAGGCACAGAGCGAAGCCATGTTGTGCACGATTTCTTTGCTCCAGGAAGATGGCCTGCATCTGCGCTACGCTGCCGCACCAACTTTCCCCGAGGCCTATCGCGAAGCCACGGACGGAGTCGCCATCGCCCCGGATGCTGGATCTTGCGGTACCGCCGCCTACCTTAGGAAACCTGTCTTCGTCACGGATATTATTGCCGATCCCCTTTGGGTCAACTACCGCGATGCTGCTTGCGCCGCCGGCTTCCGTGCCGCTTGGTCGAGCCCCATACTTAGCCGCGATGGCGCTGTATTAGGAACCTTCGGTATGCACTACCGGGAGGTGCGGCATCCCACAGCGGGAGAAATTCAGCTGATCGAAAATGCCAGCCGTATCGCCGGAATCGCCATCCAGCGCGAACGGGCGCAGACGGCACTCAAGGCGGCATTCGAAGATGTTAAGAAGTCTGAGGGGCAGTTACGGCAGATGATCGATGCTATTCCTCAGACCATCGTCGTTCTGGGGCCCGACGGAAGTGTGCTCTATGCCAACCGCACCGTGCTCGAATACACCGGGCTTTCGTTTGAGGAAGTGCTATACACCGAGTTTCGCCCTCGGGTCTTTCACCTCGAAGATCTGGAGCGATTGCACGAGATCCGCCAGTTGGGCTTTGCCGGAGGCGTTCCCTGGCATAACGAGCTGCGCGTGCGCGGAAAGGACGGCCAGTACCGCTGGTTTCTCATCAGCTACAATCCGATCTTCGATGAGCAGGGTCGGCTGATTCGTTGGTGCGCGGCGGGCACTGATATAGATGATCGCAAACGTGGCGAAGAAAGGCTGCAGGAAGAGAATCTGGTTCTCCGCGAAGAGATCGACCGCTCTTCGATGTTCGAAGAAATCGTGGGCTCATCGGCGGCGCTGCGGGTCACGCTTTCGCAAGTGGCCAAGGTAGCTCCTACGGATTCCACCGTTCTGATTCTGGGTGAGACCGGTACAGGCAAGGAATTGATTGCACGTGCGATCCACAAAAGGTCGAAGCGCGCGCACCGGGCATTCATTCGAGTCAATTGTGCGGCTATACCGCCTTCTTTGATCGCATCTGAGCTCTTCGGTCATGAGAAGGGCGCGTTTACCGGGGCCTTTCAGCGCCGTCTAGGTCATTTTGAAGCCGCCCACGGGGGAACAATTTTCCTGGATGAGATCGGCGAACTTCCTCCCGAGACGCAGGTCGCTCTTTTGCGCGTCCTGCAGGAGCGGGAATTCGAGCGGGTCGGCAGCAGCCAACCGGTCTCAGTGGACGTGCGCGTGCTCGCGGCCACCAATCGCGAACTTGAGTCCGCGGTGACCACAGGCGGGTTTCGAGAAGACCTGTTCTACCGGCTCAATGTTTTTCCCATCTCCATACCCTCTCTGCGCGAGCGCAAGGATGACATTCCGGTTTTGGTTGAATATCTGATCGAACGCTATTCGCGCAGGGCAGGAAAAAAAATCGGGCAAATCAGGAAGAGCACCATGGAACTGCTGCAAGCCTATGACTGGCCAGGGAACATCCGCGAGCTGCAAAACATCATCGAGCGTGCCGTGATCCTTTCAGAAGGCGAGCCGTTCTCCGTCGACGAAACCTGGTTACGGCGCAAAGCGACCCGCCCGGCCGGGCGGGTAAGCGCTCGCGTCGGTCTCCTATCGGAGCAAAAGAAAGACTTTGCTGAGCGGGAGAAGAAAGCTATAGAGGCTGCGTTGTCCGAGTGTCAAGGGCGGGTTTCAGGTCCAGACGGGGCTGCGGCCAAACTCGGGATCCCGCATCAAACCCTGGAATCAAAAATTGCCAGCCTGGGTATCGACAAACGCCGGTTCAAGGCACGATCTTCAAACTCAACTCCGGCCTGAGAAGCTACGGAAAATCTTCAGAGTGGCCCGAAAACCGGCAAAACCGCAGATCTCTCCACTCCGCTCCCCCGGATTTCCTATTATGTTTAGTGGCGTTGATCAATCGCGTGCGACTTTCTCTACGGAAAGCCGCGTCCGTGGTCATTGCCAGCTCTGCGAGGTAGGAAATCCGGGTACGCTCCGGTCGAGATGACAAATTTGCGATGCGACGAGCGTGCCACTACCGAAATAGTGATTTCGCGCCACAAACTTGTCATCTCGAGGAGCCGACTAGCCTGCGGCACGTTAAGGGAGCAATGAACACTACAGGCCACCGCGCACTCGATGGGTGCCCCATGTTCGCGCTAGCTAACGTGGGCCGAGAAAGCGGGGCTTCGCCCAGGGCGAAGCCCTCGCAAACGCTTTTGCTCGCTCCAGGGTACGGTTGTTCATTTCGAGGCGAAGACTAGCCTGCGGCCACTTAAGGGTGGAATCAACAGTACGGGCCACCGCGCACTCGACGGGTGCCCCATGTTCGCGTTAGCTAACGTGGGCCGAAAAAGCCGGGCGAAGCCCCTCCAACGCTTTTGCTCAGTCCAGGGTACGGTTGTTCATTAGGACCGGAGAGCTCATGGGTCTGCGACCCAACCCAAGGCGATGAAAATCGCCTTCCGTCCGACGACCACGCCCCCATGGGGGCGTCATGCTCCCCTTTGTCATCTCTTAATCCCAATGACCGATGCCCAATGGAAGCGCCACCCTCCCCTTGTCCTCCCGAGGAGCCGACTTGCCTGCGGCAAGTTAAGGGAGCAATGAACAGCACTGGCCACCGCGCACTCGATGGGTGCCCCATGTTCGCGTCAGCGTACGTGGGCCGAAAAAGCCGGGCGAAGCCCCTCGAACGCTTTTAGTCGGTCCAGGGTACGGTTGTTCATTAGGAGAGCCTGTGACTTAATCGTCTTCCCGCTTTTCGTCTAGTCCCGCAGGGACGGGCTGAACTTAGCCCAGCACGCAGTGCTGGGTACCGATGGCTAACAGACCAAGTCCCGCCAGGGACGGCTGAATTATTCCGCGATCCCATCGACAGTAAGCCTTCGTTCACCCGTCCCTTCGGGACTGAATGGACCCGGGAATACGCGCCACCGAAGGGAAGTGGAGGAACCTCTTGTCCCGTCGATCCCACTCATCGATGCCCGATGGAAGCACCGGCCTCCCCTTGTCCTCCCGAGGAGCCGACTTGCCTGCGGCAAGTTAAGGGAGCAATGAACAGTACCGGCCGCCGCGCACTCGACGGGTGCCCCATGTTCGCACTAGCGTACGTGGGCTGAAAAAGACGGGCGAAGCCCATCCAACGCTTTTGGTCGGTCCAAGGCGCGGTTGTTCATTAGGAGCGAAGCTGAGGGACCTGCAGTTCTACGGACCTCTCGTGGAAATGTTTTTCTGCATTTCAACCGGAGCGTATCCGGGGGAGCGTAGCAGAGAGATCCACGGTTTCTTTGCGTGGTTCTCGCATCCCCATGAGACGCACTATCCCGAACACTCAGAAATTCCTGAATAATCAGGAATACCCACCCCCGTAACCCAAACGAATTCAATCAAATACAGTGGCCATCCACTTGCACCCACGAGAATATCCGCCAAAGGCCGGCAAGTAAATGCAGCCGCAGTCAAACAACGATCAAACGTGGTTCGCATGACATCCCCACCCTCAAATCGTGTGCGTTTCGGAAGCTTCGAATTCGACCTGACCAGCGGCGAATTGCGTTCGCTGGATGACGGCCGCACCACAGTTCTGCAGGAGCAACCGTTCCAGGTCCTGCGCATATTGATAGACCGAAACGGCGGAGTCGTGACGCGCCAGGAGATCAGGAAGCAGCTGTGGCGCAACGATACCGAAGTTGACTTTAACCACTCCATCAACGTAGCCATCGGAACTCTCCGCCGGACGCTCGGCGATTCCGCAGAAGAACCGCGGTACATCGAGACGGTAGCCCGGCGAGGCTATCGGCTCATCGCCGCCACCGAGTGGATAGTAGAAAAACCCGCAGGGAGCAGGGAACCGGAAGCCGCCGCACTCATCGGCAAGAAAGTCTCGCACTATCGGGTGATCGAGGTCATCGGCGGCGGCGGTATGGGCATGGTTTACAAAGCCGAGGATCTCAAACTCGGCCGTCGCGTGGCCCTCAAATTTCTACCCGAGGAGCTAGCCAGCGACCCCTTGGCCTTGCGTCGCTTTGAGCGCGAAGCCCAGACAGCCTCGTCATTGAACCACGCCAACATCTGCACCATCTTCGAAATCGAAGAGTACGACGGCCAGCCCTTCATCGCCATGGAGTTTCTAGAAGGCGAAACACTCCGCGATCGCCTGGCGGCATCGAGCGCAATCCCGCTGGCAGCGTTGCTGGCCATCGCTGTGCAAGTCTGCGACGGGCTCGAAGCCGCCCATGGCAAAGGCATCATTCACCGTGATATCAAGCCGGCCAACATCTTCCTGACCCGCCAAGGGCCGGTCAAGATTCTGGATTTCGGGTTGGCGAAGCTAGCCACTTTGAATGACCAGGACGAAACCTCAGAGGAACGCCACCTGTCGTCACGCTCAAGATCGTCAGCCGTTCGAGAGATCGATGCCAGTCTTACCCGCACTGGAATGGCCGTCGGCACTGCCGGCTATATGTCTCCCGAGCAGATACAAAAGGAGCCATTGGATCCTCGCACCGATCTGTTTTCATTCGGTATGGTGCTTTACGAAATGGCAACCGGCCGCCGCGCGTTCGCCGGCGATACCGTGGAAGTGATGCACGATGCCATCCTCACCCAGACGCCGGCTTCGGCCCACGAGGTGAACCCTGCTGTCCCGCCCCGGTTGGAGGCCATCATCGGCCAGGCGTTGGAGAAAGACCGCAGCGAGCGATATGCCAGTGCATCCGCAATGCGTGAGGATTTGCAACTGCTGCTGAGTGGAAAGCGGCCTCCCATGCGCCGCCTCTGGAAGACCCTGGCAGCGGTTGCTTTGCTGCTAGCCGTGGCTGCAGGTGGCGGGCTCTATTGGCGCGTCCGCAAATCCATGAGGCTATCTGCCAACGATAGTGTGGTGCTCGCTGACATCACCAATAGAACCAGCGATCCTGTCTTCGATGATGCTCTGAACACTGCTTTGCTGGTCGAGTTTGGGCAGACGCCCTTCCTCAATGTTCTAGCGGCGGACAAGGTACGCGGAACGCTGAAACTGCTTGACCTTCCGGAGGACGCAAAGATCACACCGCAAACCGCGCGTGCCGTTTGCCTGCGTACCAATAGCCGCGCAATGATCGCGAGCTCGATCGCCGATGAAGGCAACCACTTCCGTATCGACCTGGAGGGAATCGACTGCAACACCGGACGAACCTTGGCAAAAGCTGGACAGGACATCGTGAGCCGGAACGAAATTGTCCATGCCCTGGGCATTTTGGGTAGCCAGTTGCGGAGCAAGCTCGGCGAACCCCACGAATCGATAGAGAATTTCAGTAAGCCGCTTGATGAAGCCACTTCGTCATCTCTCGAAGCCCTTCAACTGCTGACCCAGGGATATCAACACCATATTGCCCGGGACGACCTCGCTGTTTCCTACTACAAGCGGGCGATCGAGACGGATCCCAACTTGGCTTTGGCCTATATTGCGCTGGGAGCGCGGTATGCAAATCTCGAAGAATGGGATTTGGCGGCTGGGGCCGAGACCAAGGCATACAGCCTGCGCGATCGGTTGACAGGGCAGGCTAGGTTTTTGACCGAGTCTCTCTACCACGAGCTCGTGACCGGAGATGCGGAAAAAGCTCATGCAGTTTATGCGCAATGGGTGCAGACGTTTCCGCTGGATGTACGCGCGCACATCAATTTCACAGTCTGCCTGCAAATTTTGGGACAGCACGAGAGGGCTGTCGAGGAAGCACGGGAAGCGGTTCGTCTCTTGCCCAGCGCTGCCACCTACGCCAATCTTGCCCAATCAGCCTTGCTGGCGAACCGAATCGACGAGGCGCAGGCCGCTCTCGATCAGGCGAGGGCTAACGGAATAGACGGACCTCCATTCCGAGACTATCGGCATGAGATTGCTTTCCTGCGCAATGACACGCTGGGGATGAAAGAACAGCTGGATTGGGCCATGGGCAAGAGCGATGCGCAGGACCTGCTCCTCTCTTCGCAAGCGAATGTAGAGGTTTACCACGGAAAATTCCGCGCGGCACGGCGCTTGCTGGGGGACGCCAACCTGGAAAATTTTGCCCTCCAGGAAGCGGAGGTGGGCAATCTCACGGTGGCTCGACAAATCTTTGATGTCGCGAAGATTCCTGATCTCCGCCAGCGTTCCATCCGGGCTCTGCTTCTTGCGCGTAGCGGGAGGATTGATCAGGCTCAGAGCCTGTCTGATTCCGTGAGTCGGGCGCTTCCCTCCAATACCCTGGTCCAGGATTTCTATCTGCCTGCCATTCGCGCTGCCATCAAGTTGCAGCAGAACGATCCGGCCGCCGCGATCGAGATTCTGCAGCCTGCGCTTACGTACGACCTATCGCTTCCCCAAAACTTCTATGTTCTCTACCCCGCCTACTTACGCGGGCTGGCCTATCTGCAAATGACCGACGGGCGAAGGGCCGCAGCGGAGTTCGAGAAGATCCGCAATAATCCAGGCTTGGCGGAGAGGTCGCTCATTGGGGCCCTCGCGATTCTTCAGTTGGCGCGTGCTCAGGCCATGGCCGGTGACAGAAGTGGGTCGCGCAATCTCTATCAGAATTTCCTTGCGCTGTGGAAAGACGCGGATGCTGACATCCCCATATACCAGCAAGCCAAAGCCGAGTACGCCAAGCTGGATTAAATTGCCTGAAAGAGCAAAGCGGAACCAGAACAGGGGTCGAACCTTCGCGCCCCTTAGCAACGATTAACACCGATTGACGCCTGCCGCTCTAAATAAAAGAGCAACATGATTTCACGGTCACAGAAAAATCTTTCTGACCCCAAAAATTATGTCGTACGCTCCCATACTCACCGCTGCACAGATCGACCGTATTCGCGTCTTCGCCAAGCTGCGGCAGGTTGTTGCTGGAGACATTCTCTATCAACCCAACGACGACACCCCGCCGGCTCTCGTCGTCATTTCGGGAGCCATCAGGATCCTGGCCATCGTCGGGGGCGAAGAGCGGACCGTAACCACCTACTATGCGGGGCAATTTTCCGGAGAACTGCTCATGATCTCCGGCCGCAGGTCGATCTATCGCTGCCAAGCCGTCGAGCCGGGAACGCTGCTCGAATTGAGCGCAAAAGATCTGCGTACACTCATTGCCAAAGACGCGGAGCTCAGTGACATTTTCATGAAAGCCTTTCTGGCTCGTCGCCTCTCCCTCAAAGGCGCGGGCCAGGGAAACGTCGTGATTCTTGGCTCCAAGTACTCCGCCGACACGTTAGCCATAAGAGAATTTCTTACCCGCGACGGACATCCGTTCACCTACTTCGATCTTGACGCAGATCAAGCGGCGCAGGAACAACTCGATCGTTTCGGCGTCGGCATCGACGACATTCCCGTCGTGATTTGTAACAACAATCAGGTACTACGCAATCCCTCGCCACAACAGGTAGCAGACTGTCTCGGATTCAACAGCAATATCGACCAGAAAAAGGTGAGAGATTTAGTGATCGTGGGAGCCGGCCCTGCAGGCCTGGCCGCCGCTGTCTACGCGGCTTCCGAAGGCCTCGACGCCATTGTGATCGAGAAGGCAGCTCCCGGCGGGCAGGCCGGCTCCAGCTCCAAAATCGAGAACTACCTGGGCTTTCCGACCGGCCTATCGGGTCAGGAATTAGCGGATCGTGCGATTGCGCAAGCGGAGAAATTTGGCGCTCGCATCCTGGTGGCCCGCACCGCGCAGCAGTTACATTGCGATCAGCGGCCCTACAGAATCACGCTCAGTGATGGACAAGAAATTCTTGCCCGCGCGATTGTTCTTGCCACGGGAGCACAATATAACCGGCCTTCGGTCCCCGGTCTCGAGCGCTTCACCGGTAAAGGAATCTATTACAACGCCACCTTCATGGAGGCTCACTTATGTGCCGGTGAGGAAGTCATCGTCATCGGCGGTGGAAACTCGGCGGGTCAAGCCGCTGTGTTTCTTTCTCAGAACACTGCGGGTGTGCAGATGCTGGTGCGGTCGGGCAATTTAGTTGCCACCATGTCCCGCTACCTTATCCAGAGAATTGAAGAGAACCCGCTCATACAGGGCCATTACTCAAGTGAACTCACTAAGGTCGAGGGCGACGGCCATCTTGAGCGCGTTTCGTGGATGGACAAGCGATCCGGCGAAACCACCTCGAAACCGATACGTCACGTCTTCGTGATGGCGGGAGCATCGCCGCAGACCGGATGGCTAAGTCAGTGTTTATCGCTTGACGGCAAGGGGTTCATTCTCACTGGCCGCGATTTGGAAGGATCGACAGCTCCCATTCCCTGGCCTCTCTCGCGTCCGCCTCACATGCTTGAGACCAGCCTGCCTGGAGTCTTTGTTGTCGGTGATGCGCGATCTGGCAACGTTAAGCGGGTGGCATCCGCTGTCGGCGAGGGCTCCATCGTTGTCCATCTTGTTCACCAGGTATTAGCCGAGTCATAAAAAAGGGAAACACCATGACCACTCAAACCGCGACAGGCCTACTAGCAACGCACTTCAAATCGGTGGATGGACTGCAGATCCGATTCGCAACCAACAACAAGCAGAATGGTGATCCCATTCTTCTTCTCAGCCCGTTACCAGAGAGCATTCTCGCCTTCCTTCCCACCTGGGAGATCTTCTCCGAGATTGGCCCGCTGTTCGCAGTCGATCTCCCCTCCTTTGGTGGTTCAGACACACGGCCTGATCTGCGGGCTCCAGAACCATTGGGAGAATTCGTGGTTCGCATCATCGAGGCTTTCGGGTTGGGCCAACCCCATGTCATCGCCCCAGACGTGGGCACTCCCTCCTGCCTCTTCGCAGCCGCGAATAACCCGGGCGTGTTCAAGAGTCTGGTGATTGGGAGCGGTGCCACCGACCACACCGATATCGGAGACATCCTCGACCAGATCGTAAACGCCCCTTCACTCGAACCGTTTAAAGATCTAACCGGCGAGCAATTCGTTCGCGGAGCGGTTGCAGGGATGAAGGAGTACGAGCTCCCTGATTTCGCGCTGCAGGATTACATTGCCTCCTACGCCGGGTCGCGATTTTGGGACGCAATGGCATTTATCCGCGACTATCCGCAGTCTCTTCCTCGCCTCGCCAAGCGTCTTGCCGAGGTCAACGTGCCTTGCCAGATCACCGTGGGCCGTCATGATCCGTACGTTCCCATCTCCAACGCGGAAGGCCTCCACAAGGGTCTCCCCAAAAGCAAACTCAACATCCTCGACTGCGGGCACTTCGCATGGGAAGATGCCGCGCCGGAGTACGGTAAGTTGGCGGCTGACTTTATCCAAGGTGGTTACGCACAACTAACTCGCCCAGGAGGGCAGAAACAATGAAAACTGCAAAGGAACTTCTCCAGGCCTACATCGACGGCTCTGCCCTGCAAGCCGCAGCGCTGTTTGCCTCGAATGGTGCGCTCGAACTGCCCTATCTGGCCGATCTCGGCGTTGAGCCACGCTACGAAGGTCCAGAAAACATCGGGGCTTTCCTCACCTTCCTCCACGAGAAGATGTATCCCAGCTTCAAATTCATTGACGTCCACATTTACATCGACACGCCGGACCAGGCATTTGGGGAGTACACCATCCACCAGAAATCCGGTATCTCCGGCAAGAACGTCCATCAGCGTTTCTTTGGACACTGCGTCGCAGCAGCAGGCAAGATTGTCCTTCTGAGGGAAGCGCTCAACGTGTTAGCCGCGGCCGACGGCATGTTCCCCAACGGCATCGCCGACGTGATCGATAAGAAATAGGAGGAAGAGAAATGAAGGTACTTTTCATCATCAGCAACTCGGAGACTGCGTTCTGGCTGTCGGAAGTCACCCACCCTTACTGGCATCTGACCGAGCGTGAAGTAGAAGTCGACTTCGCCAGCCCCAAGGGGGGTAAGGTCGTGTTTGATCCCTACAGCGATCCTTACTTCGAGAAATCGACAGAACCGAACGATCTCGTCAGCAAAGGTTTCCTCTCGGACAAGACTCTCGCAGCAAAGCTGGAATCGACCCTCAAATTGAGCGAGGTCGATTTGAGCCGGTACGACGCGATCCACGTGGCCGGCGGACGGGGTGCAACCTTCGATCTGTTTCCCAACGAGGATGTGGCGCGGGCTCTCGAATACTTCTGGGCGCGCGACAAAGTGGTCGGCGCAATCTGCCACGGTGCGATTGCTTTAGGAAATATCCCCGATCGCATTCGCGGCCGCCGCGTGACCGGTTTCACGCTCGAAGGAGATCGCCAGTTGCAGGCTCTATTTGGAAGCGGCTTCCTCATCCCCCACTACCCGCAGACCGTCCTCGAAGAAACCGGAGCACTGTATACGAGTACGGATCCGTATGCTCCGTGCGTCGTCGTCGACGGCAAGTTGATCACGGGCCAAAACCAGCAGTCTGCGTCGGAGTATGCGCTTGCCTTGCTGCACGAGATGACCGGCCGCAGCCCGGTTTCAGTGGCATAGGCCGGGGAGGAATGGTCATGTTGTTCCACGTAACCATGGACGTTCGGATTCCTCACGGTACTGATCCGGAGAAGGCGGCGCAGCTTGGCGGCCAGGAGCACGAGCGGGCGAAGGAACTACAACTGCAAGGCAAGTGGCTACATTTGTGGCGCGTTGCCGGCAGATATGCGAACGTCAGCATTTTTAAGGTAGAGAGCGCAGAAGAACTCCACGACATCTTGAGCTCGCTGCCGCTCTATCCATTTATGGAAGTAGAGGTAACCGCGCTCTGCCACCATCCGGGATCGTTGGAGCCGGTTCAATAAATCATCCATTGTGAGGGGGAGACCCACCGTGTCAGAAGAAAACAAGAAGACGGTCATTGCGTTCTACGAGAAGGCCCTGAACGAGCACGACGCGGAGACGGCGTTTCGACTCCACGGCGGGCCTTCTTACAAGCAGCACACACCGGTCATAGAAGACGGGCAGCAGGGACTGACGAAGTTTGTTTCCTGGCTTCGAGATCATCGCCCGAACGCACACGCGACCATCAAGCGTGTGTTTGCCGATGGCGACTTTGTGCTGATGCATGTGCACTGGATGGGCCTTTCCGACAGCGAGCGTGGCGAGGCCGTGGTCGACATTTTCCGTTTGGAAAGAGGCAAAGTTGTCGAGCACTGGGACGTGATCCAGCCCATCCCCGAGACAGCCGCCAACAACAACACCATGTTTTAGCGTCCCTGAAGTTCATTGAAAAGTTTCTTTGGCTTTGTATCGCACACTCGCTTGAAAATAAGATCGGCTTCAGAGGGCGTGTGAGAACTATAGAAACGCAGTCTGGGCGCGAACCGGAACTAAAGGACCAAACTAAACTTGACGGGTGCCCCATGTTCGCACCAGCGTACGTGGGCCGAAAAAGACGGGCGAAGCCCATCAAACGATTTCGATCATTGAGTGGAAGCATTCGAAGAATTCATACTCGGCCCACGTACGCTGAGGCGAACGTGGGGGGCACCCGTCAAGTTTAGTTTGGTCCTTCAGTTCCAGTTCATGTTCTCACACAGCCTCTTTAGGCCCTGCCACCGCCAGACTTGCCGCTCTATCGAATCAGCGGCTACACCCCGCTCGGTCCTGCTGCCTCAAAGCGAAGCTCCCCTCCCGTCCCAGTCAACATCGCCTTCCGCACTGCTGCGGTTTCCAACGAGCATCGTTGCACCCCTGAGCAGTACTCCGGGATGGGTCGCCTCGCGCCATTGCATATACCCAAATCCGAACAACATCGCGGCCACGAACAGATAGGGAACCACGTTATACGGCCATTCCGGAACCGGATAAACGGTGACAAACAGGACCGGCAGCAGCGCCAACGTCGCAATCCAGGGCGACACCAGATGATCCCAAACCCTAAACCTGGCCGGGTGTTCCCGCCGGATATAGGACGTTAGCGCCAGGTTCGCCATGCAATAGATGACGATGACTGCCAGGGTGGCAACCGTTTCCAGCAGGCCGAAGATATATGTGGGCTGTAACAACAGCCCCACCAACATCACCGACGCTATCCCAACCACCTGCGCAAAGGCAATGGCGTGGGTAGGTGTTTGATGGACTGGATGGATCCGTCCAAACCAGGCGGGAAGTGTGCCCGCCTTGCCCATGGTGTACATCACTCGAGACGCGGAGTTGGTACAAGCGAGACCGACACCGATCGCGCTGTTGATGAGGGCAAGCACTACGAACCACCATCCGGCGCCCCACAGCGCACGCCCCAGGGCATAGTAGGGATTGGGATGTACGGCGAAGGCTGCCATATCGCCGGTGCCCCAGCCGATCGCGCTGGCGTACGAGGTAAAGATGTAAAAGGCTCCGGTGGCAAATAGCGACAGCATGACCGCCTGGCCAACGAACTTGCCCGCGCGCCGGCTTTCCTGCGCGAGCGGCGCTGGACCCTCGAATCCGCTCAGCGCGAGAACCGAGAAAACCATTCCAGCCAGGATGCCCCCAAAGCGATGCGGTGATAACCCCAGATCGAGTGGAGCCATGTACGTCGAACCCGTCGCTGGATGAACCAGGAACGTGATCGCCAGCGACAACATGATGAGCAGCTCGATTCCCCCAAGTAGAGCGGTCACTCGCATCGATAGCTGGATACCGTAATGCGTCAACGTCCAGATAAACCCGAAGATCAGCAACGCGATCAGCCACCACGGCACGTGCAAGCCAATCCCGGTGCGCAGCATGTCCGAAAGTAGGTAGGCGAGGAAACCGGTGGATCCGGCCGGCCCGATCATGTCATAGATCAAGTAACTCCAGGCCGTCATGAAGCCGGCATGGCTCCCCAGCCCGCGTGTAGCGAACGAGTAGTAGCCACCGCTCGACGGCATATACCTGGAAAACTGCGACACTGTTTTTCCGATGAAAAAGCAAACGACGGTGGCCAGCAGGAACGAGAGCGGCATATCCGGCCCCGCCTTGAGAGCGATCACCGGAAAGGTGAACACCATGTTGGTCGCCGGCGCAATGTGCGTCACGCCTTGAAAGATCAGCTCCGGTAGACCCAGCGAATTGCGGCGTAACTGAGGATCGATGGTCTCCGTCGTCAACCGGGGAAATCTCCTTTTCTTCGCTGAACCGTTCTCATTCAAAGAGATGCTGCAGGCCCCGGGTTTTGCAAAGAGAGTAGCACATACAATGGCCCGGCGGGCCGGAACTGCGCTGAAGGAGGGAAGGGGTCGCAGGCACAAGAATGCAGACGCAGTCATCGGACCGCCTGCTTTTGGCGTAATAAGTCGCATCAAGCAGCTATGAAATCTGCGTGCTCATCTAATAGAATGCTTGTCTCGAAAGAAAATAAAAGGTGCTCAACATCGCGCTGTTAGTGCCAGATGTGCTTGGCCGATGGGACCCGGATCGGACTTGGGTTTAAAGACTACTTACGGCGTTTGTCTGGCACCAGCCCAGCCACACCTTCGTTAAAGCCGAAGAAATCGAGACGATAAATCGTCAGATTTGGCGATTGGCTCCAAGTACGAGGGTTTGCGAGTAAAATCCGTGGGTCGGTAGGGATTGGTACCAATCGCGCCCGAACCAACGGGAACGGCGACACCACAAATGGCTAACATCGCTTGGTGTATTTAACAGACTTTGAGCCGCGGCGGCTAAGTTGCCGCCAAATCATCGGTTCCGGTTGACCGGGTTAAGTGCATGATTGGACCGGCTCAGCGCTTTCGGTCCTCTCGCGCATCCACCTAAGATGAACTTGCACTTAATCTTACAAAGCGGCTCAACCTAAAGTGCAATTCAGAAGGGCAGTGGAAGGCACAGACACACGCAGCAAAGCACTCTTGGGGGCTGGCGGTCCGTCGATTGGCTATTAACGAAAGATATACGTGTTACCAAAGGGAGGTATAGGCACCATAGGTAATCGGGTGGTCACTCAATTTTGTCCGCGGCTCGCGTTTCGTTCCTTATTAGACAGGAGAATAAAACCACTATCTGGATTCTTAGCGAATGCTTACGAATTGCCGGCAGTTCTCTTATCTGGCCTCCGCGGCGTTCTTATATCGGAACGTGGTACACTTCCTGGCAACTAATGGTCGCCGCAAAAATAGGTTATTACCGAGCGACCCACATTCCTAACGGTCGATTCCGTTCAACCTTGTTGAATGACAACAATGCTTCTTTATCAACTCGGATCATTGCCGCGCATACCACTAAAGCGGCTAACCGAGCGCAGGATTAGGAGGGAGTATGGGTGGTTTTGGAAATCAGGTTGCGGTGGGCATCGAAGCAATTCCCCACTCCACAGTCCTTTCACCCGACACCGACACCATGAAGGTGTACGGGCGGGCTCTTGCGGGTCGCTATCGGTCGGAGTTCCTTGTGCTGCACGTTGTTGATCTAGGCGCGTCCTTTGAGGACCAGGACTCGAGCCTACCCGTCAAAATCTTTCGCGTCTATGAGGAGCAGCGTCTTCAAGATCTAGCCCGCGAACAGGAAATGACCCTGCCGGCGACGAAACTCCTGGAGACGACCCCTCATCCCGTACTAGTGATCGGCACCCGCGGCCCCGAAGACCTGTCTAGAATGGTCCTTGGATCGACCGCACTCGAATATATTCATCAAGGCCACATGCCCGTTCTTACGATTGGACCAAGCGTTTTGCTGCCGGAACAGCCCATAACCTTCCAAAGCATTGTCTACGCCACCGATTTTTCTCCTGAATCAGCACAGGCGTGCGTGTCTGCTTTTTCATTCGCGCAGGATTTTGGGGCGCAAGTCTATGTATGTCATGTGCGATCGCGACCCGAAGGCGAGTTTGAACTGGATGAGGAAGACCTACACGACAAATTCGTCACTGCTTTAGAAGCTTTGGTGCCCGACGCTTCACCCGACTGGACCGATCCAGACTGTGTGCTCGATTATAAGTTTGCCGCCGACGGCATTCTCCAGGTAGCCCAACGGGTCAAAGCCGGTCTCATTGTGCTCGGTACCCGCAGAGTGCAACGCCGCCTTCACGATACCACGACAGGTCTACCATTCCAGGTAATCAGCGGAAGCGCATGCCCGGTGCTTAGTATTCAAGGGTGAACCCAAAACTCACCGGTCAGCGAATCCACCCTGCCGGTGGCAGCCCCACAACTCCTACCGATTATCCTTCGCTGGCGACAGGTTACTAAAGTGATGCGTCTAACGTGTTACCGTCAATCCCTTGGAAAATGACCGTGTACTGTCAGACCGCCCGCTCCTCTGTTAACCGCCGCCATCAGCAATAGGAATTCTCTGGTTGACGTCAATGCAGCAACTCTACTGCATCCTGAAGTAAGGGGAATAACTGTTGTATCGCCAACATAAGCTTAGTCACTGGCCGTGACATAGCAAACGGGCGAGTTATTGCACCTTGGCACGAATCATAGATACAAAACCCGGGGGCAACGTCCGATGCCCTTACTCGGTAAGCTCTTTTGTTAACCGGCTGTTTCCCACTAATAAGTTACAAGGTAAAGCGGAGATATCTTCGCTTTACCGAGAAACACGCTAGCGGTATGCCTTCTTCTCTATGCCCAATTTCTTAAGTTTGGAATTGAGAGTCGTCCGTTTTAGGCCCAGCTTTTCCGCTGCGCCTCCGGGGCCGCCAATCACTCCATTCGTCTCCCGCAGGACGCGGAGAATATGCCGCCGCTCCGCTGCATGAAAGTTCGGTTCTTGCGTAGCTTCCAATTCAACCAGCGGAGCGCGCAGCGTAGATCCTTCGGTCAAAATGACGGAGCGTTCGATGAAGTTCTTGAGCTCTCTGGCGTTGCCTGGCCACGTCCAACCGCAAAGAACTGCCATCGTCTCCCGAGGGATGGAATCAATCCATTTGTTCATTTGCCTGGCATACATTTTCAGAAAATGATTCGCGAGTAGAGGAATATCTTCGGGCCGGGAGCGCAACGGCAACAACGTCAGTTGGCACGCGTTCAGGTGGTGATAGAGATCGCTGTGAAACTCCCCGGCTTTCACCATCTTGGCGAGGTCTCGACTGGTGGATGCAATCAAACGAACGTCCACTGCGGTCGGTCGATTGCTGCCAAGACGTGCGACATGCTTTTCCTGCAGGGCACGGAGCAGTTTTTCTTGAAAGCTGAGAGGCAGATCCCCAATCTCTTTCAGGAAGAGCGTCCCCATGTGTGCCAGTTCAAGGCGTCCGAGCCTGCGGGAGATAGCCCCTTCGAAGCTCCCCTTTTCGAAGCCGAAGAACTTTCTCTCCAGATGGCTGGCGCTCAGTGACGAGCAATTGAGTTTGATAAAGATGCGATCGCTGCGGCGGCTTAGCTGATGGGTCAACCTGGCGATCAGCTCCTTGCCGCTTCCAGTTTCACCCGTGATCAGGACGGTCTGGTCGGTGGGCGCAGACGCTTCCACTTGCTCCAACGTATTTCGGAGGCTTTCGCTTCTGCCAATTACCTTTTCAAACCTCTTTTCGTTGCGAAGCTCCTCTTCCAGATAGCGCTTTTCCTCTTTCAGCTTGTCACTGAAATTCAGAAGGCGGCGGAAGCTCTCGTCGATCTCGATGGCGCCGGCGATTTGGCCGGATAGTTCCAGGAGAGCGTCGATCACCCTTGGTTCAAAGGAGACGTCGCGTCGGCATCCTATAAAGAGTGTGCCAACCACCTCGTTCCGGAGAGTCAAGGGGACCCAGCAACCGGACTTGATGCCCGTGTGCCCCTGATGAGTGGATCGGCTAAATTCGTCGGGGTCCAGTTTGCTCATCTGCAGAGGTTCGTGGTGAGTAAAAACCCAGCCGGCAGGAGTGCGCTCTATGGGAATGAGGCCATCCTGAATGGTTCCCGACTCGACCCCCGGCGTCAGCTTTCGTACCCGAAGCTGATCCGCTCTCCCCTCGTCACGCAGCGCGATCGCCGCGTAATCGTGGGGAATCACTTGCTGGAGGGCAGTCGCGATCATGGAAGGAATTTGCCGTATATCCGGGACCGCGAGCACCGCCTTACTGAGCTCAAGAGGCAATAACGCCGCCGAGTGCAGTGCCACGGCCGGATCGGAGGAACTTTTGTCGGACGTCGGTCCCATCATATGCGTAGCCTCTAGTCGGCCCCAAGGTGCGTTAGCCACCGGCTGCTTTCCTGGGGTGCGAAAGGGAAAGAGCCTCACTCAGAGCGGCTCTTTCCAGTATGTTTACTACCTTATGCCTTGGCGCCCCGGCAAATCGGAGCGCAAGACCTCGACGCGAGGCCCGAACTCATAGCCCAGTTCCAATGGATCAACGTCTGAGGGCGTTCCTCTCTAAAGCCGTAAGCATTTACCAGCCTCCTTGCCCGTTGCGCAAAAGAAACACAAGTAGTATGCAATGCGATGCAACAAGCGCACCCCGGGTTATCGCGCCAAGCCATCGTTTATTTTGCGGATTTTCCTCTTGATGCCTCCGGGGCTCCCTTGGAGGCGGGTAGGGCGGTCGCGCGAAGTGCTCCGTCCCACTTGGCTCTTGCGCTGCGGGGCCTTGCCTGAGGAAATACCGGGACAATCGATCGTCGAAATGGACGCCTTTCGAGACGCCGCATCGGTGGTAAACAGGTGTTCCGCGAAAAGAAACATTTCCTGAACGGGGCGACCCCTTCCAGGTAGGAGTGTATTCCACAGATTCGCCTGTCCTGTATTGGAAATTACAAGCAGGTACGCGTGCCGGCGGCAACCCGGGCATCGCCGGGTCCATCTTTTCTAGGGTGCAACCGGCGTGGTCAAAAGCGAACAGAAACATAGGGAGAGGGGCCCGAACAAAGTGCAGTCGCACATTCAACGCAATATGTAACTGCAGTAGAACGAGAGTATCGTCGCTCCTGAGTACGGTCAAGGCGGGTGGGACAATAACAGTCACGTCTGACGATATATCGTCAGACCGCGCCGTGCGCCCTTCGCGTGTGGTAGGCAGGCGGGCGGTCTCCAGGGCAGAGCGCACATTCCCCGGTGCTGTTGTGGTGTCGGGCATATGAGGAATCCCCGCTGATTTGTTTTACCTCAGTACGGCCTAGCCTCTAAAACTTATCAAAGTCCGGTCGGTCTGCAAACGCACGATGCCGGTAAACCTGCGATTACGGGTCGCAACCGCTCCGCAGCGGCACCTATCAATGGCGTGGGCTGTGGAAAACGCGGTGTAAATAAAGCGTTAGACAAGCTTCTGACAAGGGTCGCTCCGTACCTACAACCGTCGCCCGATGGCCGGAAGCCCCCATACAAGCAGTCGCCAGAGTGAACGATGGGTTGAGTGTTGGGCGAAGCCGGCCGACTGTCGCAACTATTGTTTGCCGGCATGTCAGTTCGGTCGGCCGTCGCATAAAAAAATAGCCCTGCTGTAAACGCACCGGTAAGGATGGGGGAAACGCAGGAAAGATTAGCCACTCACCATAACATCGATAAACATTGGGAACCGCTTATCTTATCCTGCAGAGGAGTAAGTAACCATAAGTTAAGCGCGACGTTATATCGTCATTGGTCGGCTGCGAAAAACTCAGCTAGATGTCCACTTAGTGGCTGTGTCTGACATATAAGACTTTAGTGTCATGGCGTAAGTAAGACGACAGCCAATACTCTCGGAGTCACCCCACCGTGAAAGCAGGGTCAAGCACCGATCATGAAGAAAAATGTTCCCCCATCTGCGAACCACCGGGTAGCATTGGCCCACGATTGGCTGACAGGTATGCGGGGAGGGGAAAAGGTCCTGGAACTGCTTTGCAGGCGCTTTCCCGAAGCTCCGCTTTGGACATTGATCCACAACCCAGGCAGCGTCAGCTCGGCCATTACGAACCGGACGATCCATACAAGCTTGCTGCAAAGGCTTCCATTCGCCAGCCGTCGTTATCGGAGCTACCTGCCGTTCTTCCCGTTGCTCGCCGAAACAAACAAGGTCGCTCACGCCGATATTGTGGTCTCCACTTCGCACGCGGTTGCGAAGTCCATGGTGAAGAGGGGCAGGAAGCATTGCAAACTGCACATCTGTTATATACACACTCCAATGCGGTACGCATGGGACTTGTTCGATGAATACTTTGGTCCGGAGAGAGTGGGATATCTGAAGTCGCGGCTGTTCTATAAGCCTCTTCTACATTGGGTAAAGCAGTATGACCGGGCCACGGTGAAACGGGTGGACTTGTTCATTGCGAACTCGTCCTACGTTGCGGAGCGTGTGCGTAGATGTTACGGGCGGGAGGCGGCCGTTTTGCCTCCCCCGGTAGATCTCAGGCGTTTCAGCAAAGTTCGCCGGGAGCCAGAGGACTGGTTTCTTGTCGTTTCTGCGCTCGTTCCGTACAAACGAGTCGACCATGCCATTCGGGCCTGTGCGCGCCTGGGCCGTCGCCTGAAGATCGTGGGCACTGGTCCCGAAACAGAGAGGCTGCGGCAGCTGACTCGCGAAGTAGGAGGAATGGTCGAGTTCGTCGGCTTTGTGGGCGATGAGGAACTGGTGGACTATTACCGCCGCGCGCGAGCCCTGCTGTTCCCAGGGGTTGAGGACTTCGGTATCGTACCTGTTGAGGCGATAGCCGCCGGATGTCCAGTGATCGCCTTCAAGAAAGGCGGCATATTGGATTCCATGACTGAGGAGACCGCCGTTCTTTACTCCCACCAGAGCGTCGACGGCTTGGTGGGAGCAATAGGAGAATTCGAGGATCGCCGTTCGAGATTCGACGAGGCAACTCTGCGCAAACAGGGGACGGTCTTTGGGGAAGAATCCTTTTTAAGAGGTTTTGAGGAAATTCTACAGACCGCGCTCTCTAGTTTGCAGACGAGCCCAAGCGACCCTCCTGGGCTACATCTACCCCTGCCTATAGACGGAAGGCCGGACTTCGCATCGGGTGGAGTAAACCTGCGAATGCCAAACTCTTACGTTTAGCCGTTTAGCCCCTCTGCCTACCCCTACAGGACACTCTGTGATCGGCGCCCGCGAACTGTTATGGAGCATGGCATGATGCCAAAGCCAATAAAGACTTTTGCCAGTTTGCAGGCCGGTCGGGCAATCGCAGCCTTGATGGTGGTGCTCTATCATGCTTGCGTCATTCTAGATGAGCCTAAGTATTGGCATCATTCCTGGAAGCAGTATCTTGCGTTTGGCCACAGCGGTGTCGAGTTTTTCTTTGTGCTTAGCGGAATTGTTATTCTCCACGCGCACTGGAACGATCAGGGAAACCCCGAAAGTCTGAAGCTTTATGCATGGAAAAGATTTCGGCGAATCTATCCAATTTATTGGGTCATATTAGCACTTGTGCTAACCGTCTACCGATTCGTTCCTTCTCTTGGAACTGGCGCTGAACGACAGCCGACGGTAACATTCTCATCGATCATCTTGATACATGTTCGTGAGAATCTTACGATTCTAGGATCCGCGTGGACACTCTACCACGAGATCATGTTTTATATCATTTTTGGGCTTATCATTCTCAACCGTAGAGTGGGTCTTACCGTGCTTGCTACTTGGATGTCCTGCTCGGTCTACGCGCTCCTATTTCCTCCCGTGAATCCTGTATTGAACGTCTACACCTCTCCGCTTCACTTACTGTTTGCATTCGGGATGATTGCCGTGTCGGTGGTGCGATCCAGAGCGATCCCCGTCCCCGGCCTGGTCCTTCTGTTAGGCCTCTCCGGGTTTATCGCCACTTCGGTTTATGAGAGCCGCATTGGGAGAGCTGTACCGATGGGAGTGATTTGCTACGGCGCTGCCGCAACCCTATGCGCGCTGGGAGCGATGGAGCTTGAGAGGTCCGGGAGGCTGGTAGTCTCAAAGGTGCTTAGTTTTCTCGGTGACGCTTCTTATTCGATTTATCTCGTGCACCAGCTGGCGCTGTCCGTTTTGGCCAAGCTCATCTATCCCTTAGCGCTTCGGCTGAGGGTGCCTCTCATCGTCCCCTTCCTGCTGCTGACTGCGGGATCTGTGGGCATTGGCATACTCGTGCATATATTTGCAGAACGGCCACTGCTGAAGGCCATACCCGCCCCCAAACGAAAGCGGCTTTTACCGGTTTCCGCCCCAAGTGGCATTTGAGATTTCCGTGTCACAGCTCTTTATTTGAGGCTCCATGACCCGACCGCCGGTCATCGGTTCATCAACGCGAGGTTGGTTCCGCTAATCAATACCGGAACCTCTGAGACGTCGATGGTCACTTCTTTTCCATCGCTGTCCATGGTGACTGCGCTGGCGCTCCCAGGCTCGACGCTGTCCACCCGCAACCGACTACTTCCACCTGCATGTGCTCGGATCGTCCCTGTTGCGCTTGCGTTCCACAGCGCCAGCAGTTGAGTTCCTCCGCTTAAGCGGAATCGTACGGCGCGCAGCGTCGGGTTGCCGGTGGGCAGGTTTTCGGCCACAGATGCGCTCTTGACCACGGAAGCGATCGACTTCATCGCCGCAAAAGCAGGCTTAGGCCTCAATCTCGGATCGACCAGCCCAAAGTTATCTCCGGCGTTTCCTGGATCCGGTCCGTCATCGCGAAAGTCGTACCACCAGACGCCTTTTAAGAAGCTCATGGTTCTTGCGAGAAGGAACATCTGCGCGAGAAACACGCCTGCTTCCTGCGGCGTGCTCCCGCCGTGCCCCTTGTATGTGGGCCATCCCATCTCGGTGACGTACAGCGGAAGATCGCGCCCGCCCGTATAGCGATGAATGACGTTTTCTGTGGCCAACAAATCAGCCGCCCAAGCGTCGGGAGTTCTGTCGTGTTTGCTGAAATTGTAAGGGTGAGTTGAAATCCCATCGAACGAGCCGATTGCGCCACTCGACAGCATGCCAGATAGCCAATTAGGGCCGCCGGCGCTGACACTCCCCGCGATAAAGATCGAAGAAGGATCGGCTGCCTTGACAGCCGGATACACCACTTTGAGCAGACGAACGTAGTCCGGGGCGCTCCCGGGAGGGGTGCCTCCCGCAGTGTCATCCCACTCGTTCCAGACCTCATACATGTGCACTCTGCCCTTGAAGTGTTGAACGACGAACACCGCGAAGCGGGCAAACCCACTTAGCGCCTCCGGGGAAGCCGGCTTCTTCCCCCCGTCATAGAACTGATTGCCATAATCCAAAATGAGGAGGGGCTGCAATTTTGCCTTCAAGGCTTGGTTGACGAAATCCTCTAGTCCAGACGGAATCGCCAGATGACCTTTGGACGCCTCAACACGAGACCAATGCACGTCGTCCCGAATAGAAGTCGCGCCGGTCTCCTGGATCGTAGTCAACTCCGAAGCTACAAGGCTGGGATTGTCGGCGAGATGTACTGAGATGCCGACAACGAAACTAGTTTGCGCGTGCAGAGGTGGAGTGAAGAATGAGCAAAGCGCCACTGTTACTCCAGCAAGCATTGCCCCCCGGATTGCGACACTGAATTTGTTACTCATAAATTAGTCGGAAAAGTAGGCGCCAAGGACCGCCCGGCCGTGCGCCCATAGCACAGAAGCCCGGCTACGATCGCCGCGGAGCGTTTGCAGGCCGGCTCGTGCGAAATCAAAGCCGCTAAACCCAAGGCAAAGAAAGGGAAGGGAATGCTTCGCAAGCACACGTCCCCACCCGCCGCCATACCGGCTTGCCCGTTCCACACTGGCATACGGTTTAAAAGGGTGTCCGACATATAGAGCCGGATAATACCGGCCCCGAACTCCTTGCACCATCAGATTGAGCAGAAAATCTGTATCTTCTCCAGCGCCAAAGTTTGTGTTGGCGCCGGGCCCGATCGACTCGTCGAACTGGAGGGTTATCCGCCTCTTATCTTTGCGTACAAAGTAACCGTAGGTCGCTGAGGTGCGGAAGATGTTCAGTTTGTTGAGATCACAGTCCTTGTCGGACCACCTGTTGCCGCTCACGCGACCCTCTGCATCTCTCGAACCCACGCACAGGATCCCATATTCCTCATTTTGCCGGAACCAGGCATCGATATTTTTCAGTGTATCCGGAAGATACCAGCAATCATCGTCTGGAAATGCCAGGATATCGCCAGTACTGTGCAACAAGGCAATATTCCTCGCCCGGGAGAGGCCGGGGGAGCACCGCAGATATTTAAGGGTGACGGAACCGCCATACCTGTTGTTCTGCTCGGTCATTTGTGCAGCCCACGCGTTGAGCAGTGGAATGAGCCGCTCATCGTGATTCTGGTCCGCAACAATCAGTTCAAAGTTTCGCACGTCTTGCGCCGCAAGGCTCTCCAACAAGACAGCGAATTCTTCGGTGCGGTTAATGGTCGCCACAATCAGGCTGAAACGAGGTGTAGGATTCACCGTTCTTCAACTCTCCTTGTTCACATGAATCTATGACTGGTTAGGCCAGGTCTTCTTGCCCACTTTAGTGGCATGCGTTCGAGGGTGTGATTCTGCGAGAATAGGAGCTGGCCACATCCTACCCGGTCTGCGCTTAAATGTTATTTTAGCCGGCTCACCTGCCCTATAACACTAACGGTTACGAAAGGCGGAGTATCGTCCCGTGAGGAAAGAGCACATTCTATTCCTAGGCCTCGGCTCTCACTACGGTGGGGTCGAAACTTATATCGAAGGTCTGAGCCAGATTTTGGACCCGTATGCCGAAGTCTATGCTGTTTGTTCCATACCCAGGTTGGCGTCCGCGCTGCGTGCTCGAGGGATGACTGTAATTTGCTTGCCCCTGCTGGGCTCGAAGTGGCTAAAGGCACTCCGCCTCTTGCTTGCATGCTTCGTCGTTCCTTACATGCTGGTTCGCTACAGGATCGGTACGGTTCAGATGAATGGCTATTTCGAATCCCTGCTTTTGGGGCCCCTCCATCTCCTTGGCTACAAAACCGTCCATACCATGCATGGTCCCTTCGAGACGGAGCTCTACCCCTGGTACCGGAATCCAGCGCGTTTCTTTCCAAGATTCCTATCAAAGTACTCTTTGCGATTTGCTTCCCAAGTGGTTTGTGTTTCCGAAACGGTGGGAGAGATTGCCCGAACGATTCTGCCTGAGGAAAAGGTCAGAGTCATCGCCAATTGGGTTTCCACGCCGTCCCCGTTCACGCCCGACTTCTCCATCAAGCGAAAACCTCAGATCCTCTTCGTCGGCAGGCTGGAAGAATACAAGGGAATCCAATTCATTCTCGACGCCATGCGACAGATCCCGGACTCAACGCTGCTCGTCGTTGGCGGGGGAACGTACCGTGCCCAATTAGAGGCTAGGGCCAGCGGGCTGGATGTTCGCTTCGCCGGATTCCAATCAGACCCGTCCTGTTTCTATAAAGAATCAACTGTGTTTGTGAATCCGTCCCTGGGCCCGGAGGGCCTGCCGCTGGTTTCGCTTGAGGCCATGGCCCATGGCCTCCCCTGCATCTTCAGTGATCTGCCGGTGCATCGTGAGATCACCGCAGGCGGCCAAGCGGCGGCTCTATTCAAGCAGGGCGACAGCGAAAGCCTGGCTCAACAACTCAAGCTGGTTCTCGGCGACGAAACCCTCCGACGGCGCTACGGCTTGGCGGCCCGCAAACAGATAGAGCGAAACTACAGCCGTCCAATTGCAGCCGAACAATACATACGAACCTTCGGTCTGGCGCCGGCGCACGGCGCGATTCTCTCTCGAGTTGCAACCTCAAATCCCTAAGCAGGCACACGCCTATCTGCCCGTTGTAGCGCCTATTGTGCTCACCTCTCTAGTGTCGTGGAGCGGCCCACTCCAATGTAGGTTGGGGCGGGGACCGGCGTAGCTTTCTGTAACGCCAGAATGTTCCAGGCATCATAACCAAGTTGGTAGCCGTGGGCCTTCAACAAATCAAACAGTGGCTGGCGATCTACCGGCTTCAGATGCGCCGTGGTTTAAGGGCCGGGGTGTAAGCGCCGATTTATTTTTATATGGAAACTTGAGACGATGCGCGATGGGTTCTGAGCTCGGAGGCTGGATTCAGGGCAAGAGTTCGGGGATACGGTTAACCGTATCCCCGGTCCCCTGCGATGTGCTCCAAGACATGGCGCGGCACATGAGCCCGGCGTGCGAGTTCGACGATCCTGCCGTGTTCTTGGAGATAATGGAACCCAGGATACCCGACGGGCTGCAGGACATCGGCGAAGGGCTCAGATGCTGCCTGGGGCTCTCTCTGCACTCCGCGGATACGAAAGGCGCTTTAGACTATTCCACCGACACTTTCAGTGCGAGACTTCTTTCGCCGCCTCAACGCGAGACCAGTGCCTTCGTCCCGGGCTAAGCCGACCCCGGATTGAGCGATAGGGCCCTATTCCGGAGACGTTTGCGCGCGCCAACAATGTGCACGGAAACTCCGATGTAGAAGGGGGCTGGTCCTGCGCGGCCGCAGAACCAGCACGCACCGGACCACGCATGCCGGGAGCGTGGTGTGGCGCAGAGCCCTCCGGTGTGTTCTCCGCTGACCTCCGCGCACGACGGCATCGTTTAACTATATCGCGTCAAAAGACGGAATTCAGCCACTGGTCCGTAGCGGCTCATCTCGTGACTTTTGCTGAGCGGATTACCGACGAAGGGATACTCCACATAGCAGGTCCGGATGTTCTCACAAACGTCCGGCGCGAGCCCCTCAATTACCTGCTTCTCGAGGGTTTCGATATCCACCTTTAGAATGTCAATGTAACCGTGCTTTGCAATAATTTTTCTGAGCACGTCATTCGCCGCCACAGCTTCAACCTGGATCATCTGGTCGGTAATTTTGCCGACTCCTCCATAGCGGCCGGTGGTCTCGCACCCGAAGCTGACAAGTCCCCCTTCGACGGCGATTGCGACGCGGGAAAGCTCGTAACGGTCTTCCAGTCCTCTCAGGTTGTGCACGAGCCTGTCAGCATTGCGGGGAACGGGCTCAAAGAGATAAGTGAACGTATTACTCGTGCGGGAAAGGAAGTATGCCGCGGAAATTCCAATATTAGAACCGAAGTCCACGATGACCCGTTCGCGGCCATCCATCTTGTAATCGTGCCGGCAAAAGATTTCATTTACTGTGACGAGATCGTCCGGGCAGTACAACGTAAGCCGCATAGGACCGGACGGGGTCTTGACGTTTACGGTAACGGGATATTCGCCAGTCCCTGTGATATAGCGCTTATACGCGTCCAGTGGATGCGTATACAAGGTTAGCATGTTCTTTGCGGCGATGTAGTGCCGCATCTGGAAGGGCGCTGAACACACCCTACTTACACCGCGAGAAGCCATTTTCATAGGATCAGGAGAAGAACCGCTTCGGATTTTGTTCTGACAACCAGGTTGCTGAAAGATCCAGCCCGATCAATACCTCGATCAACAAGGCTGGCTCATCTGGATTTCAACTCGGATCAAGCGCCCACATCATAGAGGAGTACTTCATCCTTATACAGCAATTTAGCACCGAAGTACTCGTGGCTGAGATAGCACTTAAGCACCACTCGGGGCTAACATTGGCCTTCGGCCCTCAATGCGAGCTGACGGTGCTTTCCTCGTCGTCTCTCACACTTTTGTACCAAGGAACATGAGAAACGATAGCTAACATAGGTTTGGTTTCCGTCGTCACCCTTGGCGGTCGGCTGACATGTGGTCGTACAACATCATAATATTCTCTCCATCTGGCTCCGGATGCGTTCGCGGACAGGGTAGAGAAGAATTGTGCACGGCCATACCGCGCCTGAAAGAGCTCAGGCGTGAGCACCCACCGGTTTCAGAACAGCTACATGATTGCCCGCGAGTTCCGCCCCCAGCCGCTCAAAATCGTCGAGCTGAGTCGAGGTCAGCCGCTTCTCTCGCGCGGCGCGGATGTTGCTGACTGCGCGATGGACCGAACCCGACTGGAATAAAACAACACCTTTCCGGTTGATACGGAGCGCCTGTTGCAGGACCAACGCCGCCAGGCTCTCAGAATCGCGGAGGTCGAGGTCCAGGATGCGGCTCCACCGCTCAGCCCACACAGGGTCGTTAGTGAGCCGCTCACGCAGTTTTGGCATAACGGTGAAACTTCCATGGGTAATAACGGTTCGGGCCTCGGGTGATGAGGCCACACCCGGGGCAAACAGTGCGGAAAGATTCGGTTCAACGATGCTGCTTTTGATCTGAATGAGAGGGGTGAATTGCGAGCAGCAGGTGCAAATCAACTTTGCCTGCGAGAACTCGGTTCCGATCCCGAAACGCCGGATTTTACCTTCGAGCACTGCATTCTGCAGGAACTCGAGAAGCGGTTGAGAACAATCAGCTGGAGTGCACTCATGCAATAGATAGAGATCGATGAAATCGGTATTCAAGAGTCTCAGGCTTCGCTCGAGGCTCATCTGTGCGAATTTCAGATCGAACTGGCCGCGCTTGATCAGGGACGGGGCCTTGCTGCGCACCAGGGCGCGCACCCAGGGCGACGTGCGCATCACTTTGCGTACTAGGTTCACCAAGCCCCCCGTACCGGCCAATGGCTTCATCGGCTCCAGGCCAAACTTGGTTGCGATTCTGATCTTGTCCCTTTTGCCGCGCGCAAATTCTCCCACCAGAGCTTCCGCATCGCCGTAGCCATACGCCGGCGCCACGTCGAAGTGGCGAATGCCCTCCTCGTAGGCTGCTTCCAGGAGCGCGATTCCCTGTGTGCGCGTTTTGTCTCCCAGGAGATTGCTGCCTCCAAATCCCAGTCGATTCACAGGCGCGCATTCGGCGAAGTCCAAACGTTCGCTAGGCATGCTGGACCACCAATTCCTTTTCAGTTGAACTCGTTGGACGGAGACGCACTTTGAGCTCGTCGGCGATACGCAAGACCAGGGCGATCACCGTAAGCGTAGGATTGGAAAAGCCACCGGTGGGAAAGGTAGCGCTGCTGCCAATATAAAGATTGTCGTATCCGTGTACCCGGCATTGGGGATCAACCACGCTTAGACGCGGATCGTTACCCATGCGGGCTGTTCCCATATGGTGATTGAGGTCGACGAAGCCGTGCGGGCCTCTCTTACAACGATCAAGCATGATCTCGCCAATATTCAGCCTCTTCCACTCAGCGTCGATGGCATGCGCAAGCACCTCCACGGCCTTGGTTTCCGTTCCAGTGAGCCGCCAGTCGAGGATGGTGCGTCGCAGTCCAAGATTGTCCCGCTCCCGATCGAGCAGGACGCGGCTATCGGGGTTTGGCTCCTGTTCGCAAAAGAAGCCTACGTGCGGGTCAGTACTCCCTACGGAAGCGGGTTGCCCCTGGATATAAAAGCGGTAAGCAGCTGAAGCGACACGGTAAGGATCCCGCGCCATTCCGCCTAGTAACGGCACGATGCGATGGAATTCGCGCGGGCGCCGTATTGCCTTGAGAAACGCCTTTGCGGCGTTCAAGGGGTCGTCTTCCCCGCTTGTTGGATAAAAGACTTCAGCTCCTACGTGGGGGATTTCTGCTTCGCGCTGGAGCTCAGCACTGGCCACCATTTTGGGTGAGATACGGATATTGTCTTTGCGAAAGGAGTTGCAATAGAGGCGGAGGCGGGCACGATCCTTCACACGCACGGGCGCTAGGGTATGAGGATGATCCTGGAAGAAGCGGCCGACCACATCATGGCGGTTGCCCAAGCCGTTCTTTTCCACCGAGTCAGAAAGCAGTAGAAGGCGCGCTGTCTCAATTCCGCCGGCGCAAACGACGACGAACCCTGCCCGCACCCTCAGGCCGCGGTGAGCGGGTGTCGTAGCGCGTACCTCCATGATGTGATCGGCGTTCTCAGAGGCTTCGAGGCTGGTCACATTGGCATGCAACAAGACAGTTATATTTTTGGCCGCTTTGATCTGTTCGCCGTACATTGTGGCGAAATTAGGCTCAGCAGCGAACTGCGAGAAGACAGAGACCAGGCGTTCGGATGCAAAAGGAGGCGCATCAGACCTGGGCCATGTGCCGACACCATAGTCCACGTGCCTGATCTGCATGACGTCTTCCGCCCGATAGTAGAAGGGCAGCAATTCGTCCCTCACGATCGGCCAGCCGCTGTGGGAGACCCAGTCTCTTTTTCTGAAATCCGCCTCGAACAGAGGCAGCGCCTGACCAGCCCAGAGCTGGGTAGTTCCGCCAAATGCTCGCGCACGCCCGGCGTGAATGCCCATGTGAGGCAAGCCGACGACGCGGCTCTGGTAGGTTTTCTGTTGTTCCGGCTCTATGAGACGTCCCCCACCCTCAAGCACCACGACAGAAAGCTCCGTCCCGATGAACTCGCGAGCTAAAGAGATACCGGCCGCTCCGGAGCCAATGATGCACACGCCGGCGTGGATGATCTGGTCGGAGCCGGCATTTTCCAACAGGTCGATGATCATGATAACTCTGCACTTCGGTGTTCGGGGCCGCGAAGAAACCGGGTTGCTTATTAGCCAGAAACGAGAACTTCGCTTTTCAGGCAGCTCTGATACGTCTCACGATAGCGACTGGCAATGGTTTCGCTGGTGAAGAGACTGAGAGCGTCCTCATCCTTGAACCCACCTGTTCGCCATTTTTCCGGATTCTTCAAGGCCCGCTCCATGGCGGCGGCCAAAGCGCCCGCATCCTCAGCTGGATAGGTCGCCACCACCTTGCCGAGCCTGGCTATTTCCGGGATACCACCCGCTTCGGCGCAAAGTGCGCTTTTACCCGCGGCAAATGTCTCGATCACGACGCGCGACAACGGTTCAGGCCAGACCGAGGATATGATCGAGACGTCGATCGTGGGATAAAACTCCCATGCATTGGCGAAACCCAGCCATTCGATGCGCGAGTCCGGATACTTTCGCTTTAGGTTATCGATGTAGTCCGGCTTACCCGCGCCCGCGATGCGCAAGCGCCACCCGGTAACTGACAATAAACTCACCGCATCGAGCACCACCTCGATGCCCTTCTCCCACTCCACTTTGCCGATATAACCAAATACCAGCGAGTCGTGGCGATCGCCGCTTTCCCCCTGTTGCGCCTGCGGGGTGGCGCCGGCGATGTTGTAGATGATCGAATGCGCGGAATTGGCGAAGTACCCTCTTTCCGTGTGCCGATCAAGCACATATTGGCTGATCGATACAACCGCATCCACCATCTGCGATGCGGATCTCCGGTTTACGGTAAGAGCTTTGCAATCCGCGCAACGTTCCTTGCAGGTGGCGCCATTTCGATACAAGGCGCTTCGCGAACACACCAGGTAATAATCTCGAAGGGTGTGAACAAGGCGAATATTCCGCTTCTTCACCTCGCGCCAGACGGCCACGGAAAATCCAGCGATAACATTGCTGTGAACGATATCAGGCTTTTCTTGATCGAGCACACGGCCGAAACGCTCCGCGGCCTGGCGATTCCACGCGTCGCCCATATGCCATAAGAGCCGCGAAGCGGGGGCTGGCTTCCTGTCGCGCGCGTAGGGCCAGTAGCGATTATCCATCGGAAAGCGATATACGCGAACGCCATTTCGTTCTTCGACGATCTCCTCTTCGCCGGGATGAAGTGTAACGACAACTACCTCATCGCCCGAGCGCACCAGCTCTTCCGCCAGCAGTGTGACCGATCTCTCCGCTCCGCCAAGAATCATGGGAGCATATAGCGCACTTACCATCAGGATCCGCATAGTTTGCCTCTCTCAACGCGACCAGCGTGTAAGGTTCACAACTCTACTGTTTTGCCCATACGCATGAGAATGCCATCTCGTATGCCATGCAGCATCATGGCGAACTTCAGGAGCCGCTGCTTTTCAGCCACACCGATTTTGAATATCTCCTTGACCGTTCCAATCATGATCCATGCCGTCCATCGCGGAAAACGGAGGCCATAAGTTCGCAGCATCCAGATCCGGTTACGGTTCAGATAGTAACGGGCCCCGGCGCTGTGGTTCGAAGGGCTGAATAGCCGCCGGCCGAATAATGAGAAGTGGGTAGGATGTCCCGATGCGTGCAGCAGGACAGCATCTCGGCTTTGCGCGATGGAATAGCCCATGGAGCGAAGCCGCAGGCTGTATTCATCGTCGACGGTATAGATAAATAATTCTTCGCGAAAGTAACCGCATTTGCTGAATATCTCTGTAGGGAAAAAACTACCCGACGTTATGGTGACGAAGGGTCCTTGATCCTTTGCCACCCCAAATATGCGCTCGATGCCTGATTTCGGATCGATATATCGCGGCACAATCTGACCGAGGTTAAGCCGGCCCGCTCCCCGCGTGAAGTCACTCACCATCCGCTCCATGAAGTTCTCTGTGACAGTGCTGTCCTGGTCTAACAGGATGACCCAGCGCGAACCACTGGTCTCCGCCGACCTGACACCGATATTCAGCGCGGCTCCAATGCCGAGGTTCGCACCATTTTCAATCAAGGTAAGACACGATTCCTTGCTGAGCGCGCGCAATCTGAGCAGCGAGTCGTGCGGTGAACCGTTATCCACCACCACAACATTGTCCACCTGCGCCCGCACCTTTAAGATATTTTCGTAGTCTTCGTCGCGAGGCCTAAATGTCACAATGACCGCACACACGCTCTTCATGTCCATTGAAATCCTTTTGGTGACCCGCCCCGAGGGAGATGTCCTGGCGCCGCGGGGATCAAGAGGGGAACGACTATCTTCATAGGTACGACGGTAACATCATAGATTGACCATCAGGTACGGAGGTATACAACTTTATGGTTTTTAATGCGCCTTATTACTTATTACTGATACAGCTTAGGCAGAAGCTTTTCAGGTTAACAGCGCTTGCGGCTTTCGGTATCCGGCATTTGTGATATCGCGACCGTAACTAAGTAATCCTCTCGAGAATTTGCAGTATCCTGGCAGCAGCACCGTTGCGCTTATGAGGCGTCCTGCCAGCTTCTGTTCGCGCAGCGTTGTACGAGCTTGCAGGAATGCAACGCGCCTCTGCAAAAGCCGGGTAATCGACGGGTCCCCCGGTAAAACAGTCAGCTGTTTCTCCATCAAGCTCCAGCGCTGCGTAAAGCGCTCATGAGCGGCTACGGCCTTGCTCTTGTCTACCTCTAATGCGTCCTGCCAACGGGCGGCTTGGACGCCAATCTGTTGCTCTGGATGGAGACGATAGCTCATCAACCGGTCAGGGAGCGCGACCAACCGCGATAGGCTGGCCACAAGCATAGCGATCCATCCATCGTGCACCCACTCCGGAGGGATTGGAGTAACCTGGTCAACGAACTGGGAACGAAACATAAACGTTGCACCAGTTACCACGTTCTTTTCGAGCAGTATTTGCGCAGCGCCCTTCTGGTTCAGTGCTCTTTGCATCTTAGGGGTAAATTGCCGCCGTCCCCATAGGGACTCCGTGAGCGGACGCGAGTGTTCGTCCACCAAGGCCGCATCGGAGAAGACGCCACCGGCCTCCGAGTCGCGTACCAACACCTCTCCCAACCTCTCCAACTTGCGCTCTCCCCACAGATCGTCCTGATCACACAACGCAATGGCGTCGCCACGACAAAGCCGAATGGCCTTCTCAAAGTTTTTGGTCGAGCCCAGGTTTCGCTCATTCCGAATGAAGCGTACGGGGAAGGGAGCTCTTTCCGCAAAGTCCTGAACAACTTCTTGAGTGGCATCAGTAGAACGGTCATCACAGATGATCAGCTCGTGAGGTAGGGCTGTTTGGTCAGCGATCCCCCGTAGCTGCTCAGGGAGATATTTAGCGCCGTTGTAGGTGCACATCGCGACTGATACGTTCATGAGTGCTCTTCAGCCCCACCAAGCGCTTCCTCAGCGCCTTGCTTAGGAATACTCAGCCAAGCCTTCGCATCAAAGTCGTAAAGCCTAAGCACCCGCGCCGGACTTCCAGCCGCAATACAATGGGCCGGAATTACACCATTTACAATCGAGTTTGCTCCAATGATGCTGCCTGCCCCGATCCGAGAGCCCGGTAAAACCACGACCCCGTCGCCGATCCAGACCTTGTCTTCCACGATGGTTTCCACATCCGAACTGAGAGTCCGCTCCGCCGGGCGTTCGAAGGGAGTGCTCTGGGGCGAGCCCTTATAGAGCCCATGGTTGTGGTCTGTGATGATTACACGACTCCCTATAAGCACGTCATCTCCCAACCGAACGCGGTTGGTTGCCGCTAGGTGAACAGAATACCCGCACACTACACCGTCGCCTATTACGATCGATGGACTGTATAAGTTGCCTGCTCTGTCCCGCGACACCGCTTCAAGCCACAAGTGATTCAAAGCTCTGAAGTCACGGCCGATCTGGATGTTGTCGATTCCCCGAATTCGGTTACCGGAGCCTATGCGTATACCTTCGGCCCCGAGCAGATGACGGTAAAACACATTGCGCGGCATGGCGCAATATCTCTCCCATCGAGGCAGCCAGGACCGGTACCAATATCTGCAGAAGTGGCGGCCAATCGTCGTCGGCCCGGGGGGGGCGGCGGTGTCGTTGGGGCCAGACCACGGCCTCACACTTATGTCCTGTTTCATACCGGCCTCTGCAAAATGTCGGCATGTTTTGCGATCAGCCGGATAGCGGCAGCCCGGTCGTTCTGATCGAAAGCCACATACCAGGCAAAAAGTAGGGTGGAAGTGATCCAGACAATGTAGACAGATGCCGTCATCGCCGGCGGCGCGGATCGCCACCAGAACCAGACCAGCAGGAGCGACGGCAGTCCCACCGTCGCAGGCCTGCACATCCCTTTGAGGAACAAGTCTGCACGCGAGATCCCGAGGGTGGTGCGAGTATAGAGCATGCTTACTCCAAAATGAACGGCCACGCCCGCGATTGCTCCCAGTAGAGTTCCCAGGGCGACACCGACGGCGCCCACGTGCTGCACGAGCCAAAGGCTACTGCTCAGGTTAACTACACCTTCGCTCACGGCAGCGGCAGTTGCGACCCGCTGCCGGTTCGTTGCCACGACCATAGTGGCATAAGGCGAACACAAGTTTCGGATGAGATTCGCGATAACGAGAACACGAAGAAACAGCACGCTATGTAGCGCATAGACAGGTCCCACCCATAGCCGAAGCACTAAATATCCAATCACTATGATGGGCATGCCTGTCAGCAAAAGAATCGTAGTGGCATATCGAGTGGTTTTTAGCAGGAGACTGCCCATTTGGGCTGGGGTTCGCAGAACGCTGAGGGCGGACGTTGCTGGTAGCAATGGACCCATCAGCGCGGCGATGACCATCAGGATCAGGCTTGTTGGAGAGGCAGCAATCGCATAGTAGGCTGTTTCGCTGAACGCGTAATGCCCAACGATCGTAAGATCGAGGCCCCCGACGAATAGCATGCACACCGACCACACCGAGAGAACCCCGCAGTAATTGATCATCTTTTTCAGCATGCCTGCATCGAAAAGCCGGAGCGACACGCGGATGTGTTGCGCCCGCCTGCGCCAGGCCTCAATCTGAAGAAGAGCGGTGAGGAGATTGACACATGCGGCCGCCGCGCCCATCACAGCAAGACTGCTGTGAAGAGCAACCGCCAGACAGATGACAGCTCCAAAGAGAAGACGGCTGACCATCGTGATCACCATCGGCACATGGTATCGCTGCAGACCGAGGAATATCGCTACGAAGACGGAAGTCGCAAGGCTGACTGAGAGAGAGGACCCTACAAACAATATACTTAGCCTGACATCCCCATAGAGCCTGTCGGGCATTTTATGGAAGATGACCGGCACTTGCCAGGCGAGAACGGCGGTCAACAGCAATCCAAGGACGCCTGCCCCGAGCATGATCATCAGGCCGGCGCTTGCACAACGTCCGCAACCGGGAACGTCCTGTTTAGCATCGTATTCAGCTATGTACTTGGAGACTGCCGTCTGGACCCCGAGATCCAAATAGCCAACGTAGGCACTTAGCTGCAGGATCAGGATCCACGCACTGTAGAGTGTTACTGGAAGGTGGTGAGTCAAATAGGCAGGCAGCAGAATAGACACTAACGCCGTTACGGCAATGCGGGCAACGTTCGCAGTCGAATTCGTGATCAGCGTACGCGCGACGTGTTTCGGCATGGAACTCGGCCGTTCCGTCGTTGGCTGCGCTATGGAAGTCTCTTCGTCGAGCGCGGTCACCTTACCTCCTCCGATATTAGATACTGCATTGTGGGTTAATTCTGCCGCCCCACGCTTGCCACGGTGTGAGCCGCTTGATTGCTCTCAGCGGTGGGAGCGCGCCGAGTTGCTGGATATGGCAAAGATCAGGAAGAACATGCCGAACGAGCTTATATCGAACAAGCCGGCCAGTAACAAGGTTGAGTAGGTTGCGGCGACAGCCGTCGTCAGGTAGGATGTTCGCGTTTCCGCTTCTCTGCGAACTGCCTGCCAGAGGTTCCATAACAGCAGGAGCATTAGGCACAATCCAATTACACCAATATGAAGAATAAGTGCCAGATAAAGGTTATCGCTACCACCGTTTCCTGTGGTATCCAGTTTTGCACCTTGGACTAGCCCATATCCAACAAATATATTGAAAGCGCTGGTGGATCGAAACATCTCTATGATATTCGACCACCTGGCAAAGCGCTGCCCAAATGAGCTAGCGTCGGTTACTAGACCTGCCGAGCCGCCGCTGAGTGTCCGGGTATAAGCGTACACGGCTACGACAACCCCAAAGGCTAGCCAGACAAACGGTAAGTATTTCGTCCGGTTCCGCGTTCCGTTGAAGGTTATGATCCACGATGTAACTACTCCGCATACGGTGGCAACCATCGTCGTACGTGCATCCGACGCCCAGGAAACAAATAGGCTGAGCAGCAACAACGGAATGGCAATGATTAAGTTCTTTTGTCGTCGAGCCATCGCAACCGCCAGGGAGGCGGTGAAACAGAAGAATGCGCCACAGCTAGCGGGGGCGACAAAAAGACTGAATGCGCGGACGTGGCCGCCCGTGCTCCACACCATAACCTTGAAATAGCCGTCGCTACTGAAGGTGGGGACAATAGGCGTGTTGGTGACATATTGGGCCACCCCAAGTGCTCCGCAAACAACCGCGAGGGCGATCACCATGACCAACAGCACGCGATCAGTGACTCGCACGGGCGTGGCGAGCGCGAGGACCCCCAGGAGTGGAAGCAGATAGTACGCGTTATAGCCCAACAAAATCTCGGTTGGGTCGATCCCGAGATTGAAATACTGGTGCAGCCCGGCCAGGATGAGATATGTGACAAACGCCAGAGCTATCTTTGTGGCTGGAGGTGTACTCATCCTGCCACGGAGCAAAAATGCAGTTGTGAATGTGCCGAGCAAGCCCACCTTCAGGATTGCGGGAGTGATCGGAGTACGCCCGCCGGCCAGGAACATCTGAAGTTGATACATCGCGGCATCGACAAGAACGAAGGGCACGATCGCCACGACCGCCAGCCTGATCAGCAATAGGGGGCCGCCATAGCGGCGCGTGATTGGGGCGAGCGGCTCTTTCGCCCTTAAATCATCTCGGAGTGCAAAGTTGTCCCTGGCGTCGAAAGGGGAGCCAAGAAGCAGAATGCGGCTGTCTCCGTTCATAGCAGGCACCGATCGGGGTTTTGTGATATCGCGTGCTTCATCGGAGACTCTCCTGCGCTATCAGGTGACGATTCATGCTGGCCCGAGTCTCTAGAATTTGTAGATCGCCGCTGAGGATGTTGCTGAAAGCAGACTACCGGCCGACCCGGTGGCCAAGTTTCGCGCGTAGCTGAAAGGTACGTAGACGATATCGTCCGCTTGGAGTGGAATGTCGGGTTGTTTGCCGTTCTGCATCGCTTTGAGCTGCAAGGGTAGGTCGACATGCGTACCATCGGGCTGTTTGCGAATCAGTCGGGCATGGGCGGGAGCCGCGCTCGGAGGGGTGCCGCCGGCGAGCGAAATCGCCTGCAATGCAGAGAGCTTCGAATCGTTGGTAACCATGGCAATGCCACCGGGCCTGCCGACGTCGCCCAGGATGTAAACGACGTCAGCTTTGGGAACGATTAACGTGTCGCCTGGAAAAATAGAAACACTGCCATCGAGCGCGGCATCGGGGGAGTTGGAAAGAACAAATTCGATTCGGTCCTTGCTTGCGTGCCGCTGAATCGTCACCCTTCTGTTGGCGAGGTCAGTCAGTCCGCCCGCCAGCGCGAGCACGTCGAGCACGGGTCTCGGCGTGCCGATCGGGTAGCTTCCGGGCGCCCGCACTTGTCCCATGACGCTTACGTTCTGCGTGACAGTCAGAGCGAACGCGACGTTGACATGCGGCGTCAGCACGTAGTGGCCATCTACCAAGACCCGCTCGACAGCGTGCGCGGCTTCGACCGGAGTGAGCCCGGCCACTTGTACGTCGCCGCCAAGAAGTAGGGCGATGGTACCCGCATCGTTGACTCTCGCGTTTTGTCCAAGTTCCGGCGCTTCCAAAACCTTTATCTGCAACTCATCACCCCGGCCGATTTTGAGACTTTCCACTTGTGCACGGCAGCAGGCTGCGCAGCAGAATAGGAATAATAACGACGAGATAACTTTCATCCTCTCCCTCGTGATCTGACTCATTGTCGCCCTCATGCTTCCCGATACTGATATTTCTTTCCACCGTAATAGCCGTAGTAGCCGTAGTGCGCCGCCGAATGGTGCGAAACAAAGTTGAGCAAAACTCCGATTGCCGGTCGGGCCTGGTCCTTCCGATGCATTAACAGAAGCTTGTAGGCACGTTCCAAGCCGGCCTTGCTTGTGAAGCCAACGCGGGCGAGCAGAACTGTGGCGTCGGCGAGTTCCTCCAGCAACTGCGCATCCGTAACCGGCAAGACCGGCGGAGAGTCCATCACAATGAAATCGAACTGCCCTCTCCACTCTTCCAAGAGGCTGTGCATGCGTTGGGAGCCTAAGAGCTCAGATGGGTAAGGGGGCACCGGTCCCCCGGGAAGAACGTAGAGATTTGGATTATCGGCTACCGGGACGATAGCGTTGGCGGCCTCGTGGTCCGAAAGCATTGCGCTCAAACCATCCGTTCCTTCCAGCCTCAGACGCCTGCGCATGACTGGGCGCCGTAGATCCGCTTCGACCAACAAAACCTTCTTCTCGAACTGAGACAGAGAAGCCGCAAGGTTCAGAGCAACCGTCGACTTGCCCTCGCCCGGGCTGGGACTGGATATCAATAAAACCTGCGGGGGGCTGCCGCTACGAGAAATCAGCAGCCCCGAGCGGAGCCGGCGTACCGACTCCCCGAAGGCGGCGTCCGTGTCTCGCCAGTCAAGCATGATGGCCTTGTGGCCAGCTCTAACGGCTGTGATTTGAGGCGCAATGCCTAGCAAGGGGATTTGCAATGCCTCAACTTCCTCGGCATCCTGTATCTTGTTGTCGACCGCGTTCACAAGCAGAGCCACGCAGCAGCCTAGAAAAAGCCCCAAACCGGCTCCAATTGCGAGGTATAGGGGAACCTGCGGTTTGCTGGGCGTGGCCGGAGGACTTGCAGGATCCACCACAGTGACGTTTGAGGAGTGCAGGCCTTCGAGGATGCCGGCTTCCTTCAGGCGCTTGAGCAGGTCTTGATATAACTCCTGGCTCTGGTCGGCTTCCTTCGAGAGGATTGCATATTCGATGCTCTTGTCGTTCATCTTTTCGGCAGCAAGCCGGTCGTTATCATAAGCCGCGCGAGCACCTTGCTCTGTTTTGATGGCGACATCAAGATCACTCTGAACCCGTTCGGCGGTACGCTTGATTTCGTCTTGTAAAGATTGCTGTACGCCCTTCAAGGAAGCGCGCTCCTGGATCAGTTTCGGGTAGGCAGGGCCGTATTGGGATGCATCCTGGGCGATCTGTGCCTGCGCCGTTGCCTCTTGGAGCCGCAAATTTTGGATCAGCATCAGAGGATTCGTGACGCCTTGGCTGGAGGAACTTCCAATGGAAGTACCGCTCAACTGAGAGATCAACTCCGCATCACCTGTCTTGACCACCTCTGCCACGGATGCCTTTAGAACCCGATTCATCTCCGCCTGGGAAAGCAGGGTTGTGGATTGCTCCAAACGGCCGATGACTGGACTAAAGATTATGGGCTTCCCTTGTGGATCCGTTCCGCCAATCCCAAAAATCCCGCTGCCCTGCTGCAAGGCGACGACTTTAGATTGAAGCTCTTCGCTTTGTTTTCGCAGATCGCCTAATTGCCCCTCGAGCCATTGCGAAACTTGGTTGGTGGCAGCGAATTTAGTCTGAAAGGTATAGTCGATGAGCGCCTGGACAAGATGATTGACAACCGCGGAGGCAACTTGTGGATCGCGGTTGGTGTAGCTCACCTCCAGCAAACGCGTACCGGGAGTGACCTTCACCTTAAGGCTGCCGTGAAAAATCCCGATCACGCTTGCCCGCCTGCCGGGCGAATCTTCAAGCCTAGCGTGCTGCGGATCCCGAGGGCCGCGCGGGCTCACCAGCCCCATCAGCCAGCCAATTGCGCTGAAATGAGGCTTGAAATCCGCGTTCTGCTCAAGGTTCAGTTCCTTGATAACCTTGAGGGCAAGGGCGTCCGACTGCAGGATATTAGCTTGGGTCTGCAGATCGATATTGACGGAAATGTCATCCGATGTGCCCCCCGTTGCGGCACCCATCAGATTACTCAGGCCCAGGCTATCTGACGAAGATTGTTGCAACTGAATTATCCCGCTCGCTGTGTATCGCCGCGTTGTTACAACGCAGGCACACACCGCGAGCAAGAAGACAACCGACGCGGTGCCAATAATGGAGCGCATCCTCCGGTGGAAGATCCTTAGGAGATCGCGCAGTGTAAGATCTTTTTCTGGTAGAGTATCCAATTTCTCACTCCCAATCCTGAAATGCGTGCCTCTTAGCCCCGCCGAGCAGAAACTAACCGTTCTAATTCCGGGTCACCAAGGGGATGCCGCTCCCATTTCGGTCATTGCATCCCAATCCAAACCGGTGCTGCTGCTGATATCCCGCAGGTAGGTCGAAATGCCTGACGAAAATCGTAAGTAACCTGGCAACGCCGCCGTCGCGCCCACGAAGCGGCCCAGCGTCCTCTGTTCTCTTAGTGTGCTGCGGGCCTTTAGGAACCTGACCTTGGCCTCAACCAATCGAACATAGGCAGGTTCGACCTGCAAGCTTGCAACTTTCGCTGCCATCAGAGACCAACGCAACGATATTAAGTCCTGAATAGCTACGGTCTGATTGCTATCCGGCTGCGAGGTACCCTGCCAACGTGAGACCGCCATTCCACCCTGCCGAGTTGCATGCACGCGATAGCTGGCCAATTGGTCCGGCGCTGCCACCAGCCGGGATTGCGCGGCAATCAACACCGCGATCCATGCATCGTGCCACCACTCCTGGGCGATTGGCGTAAGGTGCTTGATAAGCCGGTAGCGGAACAGAAGAGTCGAGCCGGTTACCACGTTCTTTTGTAACAAAATGTTCAGCGCGGAATTCCGGTTGAACGCGGTCTGTTGCCGGAGCGTAAATCTACGACGCTGCCAAAGGGATCCTTGGAGGTGCTGTCCATGGTCATCGACCAGGAAACCGTCGGAAAATACGCCCCCCACCTCCGGCTCAAGTTCGAGCACTCTCGAGAGCTTCCGCAGCTTGTCTGGGTGCCACAAGCCATCCTGGTCGCATAGTGCTATGGCTTCTCCAGTACACAAGCTTATGGCGTGATCATAGCCCCGTGTCGACCCGCGATGTGTTGTGCTCCGCACTATGCGAACGGGGTATGGCATCTGGTCAGCGTAGGAACCTACGATGTCCAGGGTGCGGTCCGTGGAGTCATCATCCCAAACTACAACCTCGTAAGGAGGCTTTGTTTGCCAGCGCAACGCCATGAGTTGCTGCCCCACGAAGGCCTCGCCGTTATGAGTGCACATTGCAACAGAGATCTTCACCGGCAATCACCTGCGGACCTAGTAGAAGTGCTACGCTTGATGCAACTCTGTAGGGCTGTCTTCATGCCGATTTAAATTTCCCTGTTAGCCGCTAAGCGGGTCCGCTTTCGAGACCGGAAGCAAATGCCTCGTGTTCGACAGAACCACAGTAACATTACAGTGGGTACCACACCGCTACAACTTATGTGGGGAATGATAGGAGAATCGGTCTGTCAGCAATAATGTTGATAATACAAAAGGAACGGACTATGCGGGTTTTAAGACAGGCAGTATAAATGACGAGGAATCGTCTGCAATTGAAGGAAGCCACGTACTTACACACGGGTAGGAACGCTTATAGCCACCGTATAAGATGGCCGCAAGAAAATGTAACATCGCGGGTCTGGTGCGGTGACACGCTGGGAGGATTTCTCTAAGCTGCTCCCTTTGAGCGCCACACCGCGCTTGCTGTTTGCCAGAGGATCTTGATATCGCGGAAAATGCTCCAACTCCGGACATAACGTTCATCCAGCTCGACCCGTTGATCGTAGGTGAGGTCGGATCTACCGGAGACTTGCCACAACCCGCTGAGGCCAGGCTTCGCCGAAGTATAAAAGAAGTAGGAGCCGCCATAGCGTACCCGCTCCTCGGCAACGATCGGCCGTGGTCCTACCAGGCTCATGCTGCCGGCGAATACGTTGAACAGTTGCGGCAACTCGTCGAGGCTTGTCTTGCGTAGAAAGTTGCCCAGCGGAGTAACTCGCGGATCGTCTTTGAGCTTTCGGAACTCCGCCCACTCCCGCCTCGCCTCAGGGTTCGCGGCCAGGTGCTCGCGTAGAATTTCGTCAGCATTGACATACATTGACCTGAACTTCCACAGCCGAAATTCACGCCCAAAACGTCCGAGACGCTTCTGGCTGTAGAAGAGTGGTCCCGTGGAACTGACTCGGGCCACCAGCGCGACCAGCAGGACGAGAGGAATCAAGCAAGGGAGCATGGCACAGACGAGCAAAATATCAATGACCCGCTTTACCAAAGAATACTGGATGCGGGTCGTGGGCAGTGTATGGATTAAGAGCGACCTGTGTTCCCAATCTGACGCTGTCGAGTCGACGCTGCCATGGAGGCCAGGTGAATAAACAACGGCTGTGCCATGCCCGCGAAGGAGCGCCGCGACGGACTTCACGTGCGTTTCATTCCAGGCGGTTGCGAAAGGCGATTCGGTCAGGGAACGATCTGCAAGTCTCGTATGGTTGGCCATTAGCTGATCTCTGATCCTGTGTACTTTCGACGCATATTGTTGATGGCTACACTGTTTTGTGGCGCAGTACTCAAGACTGGTGTTATTCCTGAAGAGTGGGTCAAGCCGGCCGCTAATTGAGCCGGAATACAAGACCGCTACTCGCGGAAAGCGGCGTCATATTTCGTCCCGGAATGTAAAGCCTCGAAAAGGAGAGCTCTCCTATCCGGAGGCTTAGCCGGTTGTGCAGATGGAAATCCAGGCCGCCGACAACTGACCACTGAAAGCCACGGCCTTCATCCAGCTCCGGCTTGGGCTTGTTCTTTATGGGGGGATTGCTCCACCACCAGCCGTTGCCCTCACCGAATAGCAGGGACCCATAGGGAGTTACATGGAATACGTGGAGCGCAACCCGTGGGCCGATGAGGGCCGACTCCTGGTGACTGAGACCACCAAACCTCGCGATCGAACCTCTTACCTCTACACCTCCGAGGCGCGGCAGCTGCATAATGCCGCCTGCGGTAAGCCCCCACACGGCCCGATCATCGTAGTATCCGAAATGAGGTTTAACATCCGTAAAAGTCGTAAACACCGAAAACCTCGTAGGCAGCCGGAGCGTTGGAACTACCTGGGCATGCGCCCGATATGTTGCCAGCGTCATCACAAGTACAAGTGACAGGCACCAAAGCAACCGCGCATTTGACGAGCTGATAGCGATCCGCAGTTTACGGCTTACGACGTTCCTTCCGGTGCGTGCACGATCATGTTGGCAGGAGCCTGCTCCGAAGGTGTCAGCGACGGCATTTACCGTGTGCATCAGACCGTCCCGAAGTTCGAGGCTCGTTCTTTTCTTGGGCACAGGTCCTGGTTGATGATATTCACAAAGCGTGATTGCAGTCATAAGTAGTTAGTCTGTTGCGAAGTACAAGGCCGTAACGCAATGCTGTCTGAGAGGAACCTGCGAGCATTGTGTATGTTTGGTCGTAACCGGGCATATGGTACTTACGGGGAAGTAGCGACGGTATCTCGTCTTAGTCGTCTCAGTCGCACATCTGTTGCGCGCTCGTGATCAAAGTTAGGCGAAGTGGGACGATATGTCGTCTCCAAACTCAACCTAATCTGACTTGTCGGGTGACCTTCATTGCGAGGAGAAGATATCGCTGCACTGCGAGTGAGTAAGTTAGGCCGGTCGAGCCATGAGGGGTTGGTCCGCTCTCCCGGGAGGAGAGTCGTAAACGGAAGCGAGAACTCGACGTCGACGGAAGCACATGCTGCCTTGTGTGCGCAGGATCGACCACTAAAAGCAGAAAGCGCCGGGGCAAATTCCCCCCGGCGCTATCGGAAAGTGATTGCTGCGGAGCCCGTTCAGGCCGCGCCCCGTGGTGCTTTCTTATCGGACCCCACCCCGTTCAAGCCCTGTTCGACAATCTTGTCCTGTTCCTCTTCCGTCACCGAGGATGCCGCTTTTGCTGTCCGCAGCAAGCCCGTCACCAGGCTTGCCGCGGCAACCATAGACACTACTCCAGTTCCCAGCAGAATGAAGCCGACCATAAAATACCTTCGTTTCTCCGTAAGCTCCGTTAATTACTTGGTGCAGCCAACGCCAGACAAGGCTGCATTCAACTCCCTGGTGTCAAAAGTCGACTGTGCCAGAGCATTTCCCTCACGTCCGTCAACGTAGAGAATCATGTTGTCGGTGCCGGTGAGGCGGTCGACCCAAGTCTGGTTCAACGAGCCCTGGGAGAGTTGGGAGTACGGTGTGAGGCTGCGCCCCCCGGCCGTAACCGCCCAATCCTCAGACACCTCGATTCTACCCGCAGAGTCGAAGCGAAGGTGAACCGTGGGCACAGGGCTGTCGTAGCTTACTAGATGCTTGTCGACCTTGGACCCCGCCTCGAGGGCTACGGCCAAAACCCGGTTGTTCTTGCAAACGACGTCCAGTTTCACCGTATGGGGTGTCCCGGTCCCATCCTGACGGATCTCAGAGGCCGTCGTCTGCAACAGGACCATCTTGTTACCGGTTAAGTGACCCGACGTGGTGTAGATCGACCAGGCGCCAATCTGATGCTGTTGCGACTGCGCGAAGGTTACTCCTGACATCACCAAGGAAGTAAGTGCAACTAATGTAAGCTTCTTCATATCTTCTGCCCCGCCTCGTGTTAACTCTGTGGTAGAGCGAGAATAGCAATTTCGTGCCAGCCTGCTACAACTTTTCAGTCATGGCATCTGTCGGCGGTCACGTGTATGCGGGTGATCTGGTAACAGCGCCGAAGAGTACCCTCCGCACAAGCTAAGTGCCGAAGTCGACGACGTGAGACTGCGACTAAGCGGGGGCACGCACGACAGGGGGCGCACTTACACAGAGCGGGTATAGTCAACGGCGAAGCTGACGCAGGCATATAGGACGTCATGAAAAAGCCATGAACCGTCAATAAGATCGAGTCGACCGCCCCACCCGCGAGACGGTAGTTCGTCACTTGCTGCGAGGGTCCCATTACAATCGCTGTACCTATGCTGCGATTTGATCGGGCCTGGGGGTTTAACCACTCCAAGGGAGCTGTCCGTGCGCATGGCTGAGCGAATCGATAACCAGGATGCTCGGGGCCGGGCGGTAACAACCGAACGCGGTGATAACCTGCGACGCGCCCTCATTCGAGCACGCCTCCAAGCGTCGTCTGGACATCCTCGTGGCAGATAGTAATATTTCTGGGCTTCCCACGGTTGACGCGCAGGAACTTATGGAGCGCCTCGATGGCGATCGTCAATTGCTGATCGAGCTGACCGAAATATTCCGCCGCGACTACCCGCGACAAGTGGAGCTTATTCGTGAGGCTATTGAGCAAGACAACGCTCTCGGGCTTAAGCGTGCCAGCCACGCACTCAAGGGCGCGCTCTCCAGCCTCTCTGCCTGCGAAGCCCGGCAGATGGCTGCCTGGCTCGAAGAAATGGGAACCACCGGCAATCTGCAGCAGGGAAGTGCCGGCCTTCGCGACCTGGAAGGGGAGTTGGTTAAGACGATCGATTTTCTGGATCGATTGTGCCGGGAGGCAGACCGATGAAGATCCTGGTAGCGGACGACGACGCCGTTTCCCGCCGTTTGATGGAACGGCTGTTGCAGCGCGCTGGATATGAGGTGCTCTTGGCGGAAGATGGCCAGCAGGCATTGGACATACTGCTGGGCCACAACGCGCCACGGCTTGCTTTGCTCGATTGGATGATGCCCGGCCTCGACGGGCCGGGCGTGTGCCTCGAGGTACGAAGTCATCGCGAGCGGCCCTACATATACATCACGCTGCTCTCGTCAAAAGAAGCAAAAGAAGATCTAGTCGCCGGCCTCGAAGCGGGAGCCGACGATTATGTCACCAAACCATGCGATTCTGAAGAGTTGAAAGCCCGCTTGCGCACAGGGGAGCGCATTCTGCGCCTTGAGGACAAGCTCGTGGATGCGCGCGAGGAGATGCGCTTCAGGGCGACCCACGATCCGCTGACATTGTTGTGGAACCGGGGTGCGATTCTGGCCCACGCGAAAGAGGAAATGTGCCGCATCCATCAGGAGCGCTCACCCTTCTCCCTGTTGTTGTGCGATGCGGACCATTTCAAGCGGATCAACGACCTTCACGGGCACCTTGTCGGGGATGCCGTTTTGCGCGAGATCGCAGCCAAGCTCAGCAATTCGATTAGGCCCGGCGATTTGGTCGGCCGATACGGCGGCGAAGAGTTTTTGGTCATCCTGAAAGACTGCGGGCCAGAGAGCGTGCTCCGTCGGGGGGAGCAGATACGGCAAAGTGTCGCCGCTCATCTGTTCCCCGTAGACCTTGAGCATCTCTCCATATCCATCAGTGTCGGGGCCGTCGCCGTTGACGAAGAGGCCAGTCAACAAAATTTGGAAGCTCTCTTGAGCCGGGCCGATGCTGCCCTGTATCGTGCCAAGCTCGATGGCCGCAACCGGCTCGTCATCGCTGACCAACACCCCTGCCCGCCACGGGAGATAAGTGCGGCACCGGATCCTATCTTAGGGTAAGTACAGTAACTGGATCACGAGAGTAACCTGGCGTGGCGATATATCATCTGGCTACAACCTTGGTAGCGTAGCTGCACATCTTGATAACCTCCAAGATTACCAATAGCTTCAGCCGAAGCGGGCAAGTGACACCGGTTGCTGCTCCTTAGAAGCATTGGTCGCTCTATCCACAAATCCACCTGGGCTGCTATGAACATCAACGACAATCGAGACCCGTTCTGGCCACGTCCTCAAGAACAGCCGGCTAATGAAGGAGTACGGCTCTACTCATGGGTGAAGGCGGGATACACGACTGACCGCGGCTTCTCCGCGGAGCGACGGAGAAGTCCGGTAAAAGCAGCCGGGGTCCTGCCATGCCGCCGGAGTGAACAATGAGAGCCCTTATTAATCGGTGGTTGCACCTCGGAACGGCGTCCGGCCTGGGCGCGGCCCTCGCTCGCCTGGCTACCTACGTATTACTGGCCTTTCTCGCCATTCAATGCATCACGATTGATTTCCAATGGCCTGAGCAGGCCGCACTCGGGATTCTCACCATCGCGCTGACATTCTTCATCCACAGCCGGTCCAAGTCAGAGCTGGTCACGTTGACGCTCATGTTTGCTTCCGTGATCGCCACCGCGAGATACGGTTACTGGCGCTTCAGCACCGTATTCGCCGTGGCATTCGATCCGAGCATGCATGTCTCCAAGATCGATCTGTCTTTTATGCTGATCCTGCTCTCGGCGGAAGTCTATGCGTTCATAATTCTCTTCCTCGGTTACATCCAAACTGCGAGGCCGCTCCGCAGGGTCCCTGCTCCCATGCCCGCCGATATTGGCGAGTGGCCCCATGTTGACGTATTGATCCCGACCTATAACGAGCCCTTGTTGGTCGTCCGCACCACGGCATTTGCCGCCATGAATATCGACTACCCGCCCGACAAGCTCCATGTATATGTGCTCGACGATGGCCGCCGCGAAGACTTCCGCAAATTCTGCGAAGAGGGAAGCATAGGGTACATGATCCGGCCTGACAACAAACATGCCAAGGCCGGTAACATCAACCACGCTCTCCGCAACCTGCAGTCACCGTATACGGCAATCTTCGATTGCGACCACGTCCCGACCCGCAGTTTTCTCCAAGTCACGCTGGGCTGGTTTGAAAAAGACACCAGGCTCGGCATGTTGCAAACCCCGCACTTCTTCTATTCTCCTGACCCGTTCGAGCGCAACCTGCACTCGCACAAGTCAATACCCAACGAAGGTGAGTTGTTCTACGGCATCATCCAGGACTGTAACGACCTCTGGAATGCCACATTCTTTTGCGGGTCCTGTGCCGTGTTGCGGCGAACCGCCCTGAGCGAGATCGGTGGTATCGCAACCGAGACGGTCACCGAAGATGCTCATACGTCTCTGCGCATGCAGATGCGAGGGTGGAACACCGCCTATATCAATATTCCCCAGGCGGCCGGCCTGGCAACAGAAAGTCTCTCCAGCCACGTCGGCCAGAGAATTCGCTGGGCGCGCGGAATGATCCAGGTGCTCCGTACCGACAATCCGCTCTTCGCCGCTGGACTCAAGTGGCCGCAGCGTCTCTGCTATTTCAATGCCATGGTGCATTTTATGTATGCGGTTCCTCGTCTTCTCTTTTTGACGGCGCCTCTCGTTTACCTGCTCCTGGGGCGCACCAACGTTCCCGGTCACTGGCTTGCCATCCTGGCCTATGCGATGCCGCACCTCTTCTTATCCAACGTCACCAACTTCCGGGTCCAAGGGAAGCACCGTCATTCCTTCTGGAACGAGGTCTACGAAACCGTGCTGGCGCCGTACATCCTGGGTCCGACTCTGCTCGCGCTTGTCAATCCCAAGCTGGGAAAGTTCAACGTTACGGCTAAAGGAGGAATCGTCAACCAGAGCTATTTCGATGCCCGCATTGCCCGCCCCTATGTCGCTCTCTTGCTTCTCAATGTATTGGCGCTTCTCGTCGCGCCCGTCCGCTTCTTCTACTTGAATGCGAGTCACCCCGGAACCGTAGTCATGAATGTAGTCTGGGTGCTCTTCAACATGGTCATCATCGGCAGTGCAAATGCTGTAGCCTTTGAATCCCGTCAACTGCGCACCGATGTGCGCATCGACCAACATTTGCAGGCTGAGGTCCGTTTCGGCGGCGAAACCCTCTTCGGCAAATCCAAAGACATGTCGCTCGGCGGAGCGTCCCTCGAACTGGAAGTGCCTCGTATGCTTTCGACCGGCACCGCGGTGGAAGTGGTTTATCCCTTGCGCAAACAGCAAACCGTGTTTCGTGCCGTCGTCGTGGACGCGACGAACAAAAGCCTGCGCATAAAATACGAGGCCTTTACCCCTGAAGAGGAAGAGATGATGACCCTCATCCTCTATTCGCGTGCCGACACCTGGCTGGCGCAGAGCGAGCTTCGGGAAGTGGACCGGCCGCTACGCAGCTTTGCCAACCTGATGGCGCTGTCGGTCAAGGGAGTCGGTTATGCACTGGGCACATTATTACCCAAGAAGAAGGTACAGGAGCCGGCCAGCGTAGCCTCGGCAGGATCCGCTGTGGCCATGCTGGCGCTGTTGTTTGCTGGTGCGCACCTCTACGCGCGAGCGGAAGCTCACCCCACCGCCGCACCCCAAGCAAGCGAAGGTTCTTTCAACTCCGGTTTCACGCTCAAAGACATCGGCGTTCCGGAGGCAATCCAGTTTCGGGGTGTGGATGCATCGCGCAGCATTGCGTTTGGCCTGCCTCAGACTGAGGTGGTGCAAAAAGCGAAGCTGAATTTGGCCTATTCGTTTTCTCCCAGTCTGCTGACCAACTTCAGCCATCTGAATGTGCTCCTGAACGGCACGCTGGTTGCGAGCTTGCCCGTGCCGGCAAAGGACGCGGTGGCTCAGAATCCTTTGAAGACCAGCCTGGTTCTGCCGGCCGAGCTTCTCACCCGGCAGAACGTATTGGGATTCCAATTTATCGGCCACTACACCCTCAGTTGCGAGGATCCCTCCAACACCATGCTGTGGGGGCGTGTGGAAACAAACTCAAGCATCGAGACCTCCGGCTCATTGCTGCCTCTGTCGGACGATCTGAGCATGCTTCCCCTGCCTTTTTACGATGCTTCCATCACCGGTGCCTCCGCTTCGATCCCATTTGCGTTCGCGCAGCAGCCCAGCCGGCAGGCCATGCAAGCAGCCGGAATTGTCGCCTCCTGGTTTGGGGTAGAAGCCAAAGCCAAAGCCTTGACCTTTCCGGTTATCAGTGACGGTTCGCTCCCTAAAGGAAACGTCGTTCTTTTCCTTGACGGGTCTTCGGGCGCGCCCAGCGGGATCAATTTACCTCTCAACGGACCTGTGATCTCCATGCGCGCCAACCCGCGTGACCCGTTCGGCAAGGTCCTCATCATTGCCGGGGCGGATGGCGCCCAGTTGGTAACCGCGGCTCAAGCTTTGGTGCTCGGCAGCAATCTAATGCACGGGCCTACCAGCCAGGTTTCAGATTTTCGCCTCCCCGCCGCGCGTCAGGCAGACGACGCGCCGCTGTGGCTTAAGACAGACCAGGTTTCACCTTTCTGGAACTATTCTGAGGACACAGCTCTGCAGAGTGACGGCTCGGGGACGCTGCCCGTATATCTCCGCATTCCGCCGGACCTTTATTTCGGCGAGACAACCAACCTGCCTCTTCGCTTGGACTATCGATACAACGCAGTTTCCCTGGGCAAGGGATCGACCATGCGCGTGAGCGCCAATGGCGCCCTGGTGAACGAATTGCCCCTGCCGCAGCAAGACAAACCCCGTCAGACATTGCAAACGACGGTGGCTGTGCCGTTGGTGGATATGCGGCCGTTCGCGAATACCTTTCTCTTTAATTTCTTCTTCCAGATTCCCAAGGCGGGCGCCTGTCAAAACAACCCACCCATCAACCTGCAAGGCGCTGTCCTGCGCAGCTCCTACCTGGATCTTCGGGGATTTCCGCACTGGGCAGCCATGCCCAACCTGGAGCTCTTTGCGAATGCCGGTTTCCCGTTTACCCGCTTCGCTGACCTGTCCCAAACCACAATCGTTATGCCGCAACAGCCGTCTCAGCAGGAGATCGGCCTAATGCTGCTGCTCCTCGCGCATTTCGGGGAGCAGACCGGATTTCCCACTCTCAGGGTTAAAGTGGATGATTCCGCCAACCTCAAGCAGGATGTGGACTATCTCATCCTCGGCACAGCGGACGATCAACCTGCCTTCGCTGACCTGGCGAAACAACTGCCGGTTTCCGTGTCGAAAGACGGCACTTCGATTCGCAACACCAATGGTTTCTTTTCTGCCTTCGAGCACGCGTGGTGGGCGCTGGCCGAGTTGCGTCCTGGGTCATGGTGGAAGCTCAGCCAATCGCAAGACACGGCCGGCATGATTTCCAGCTTGGGCGACTCGCCGGATGCCGTGATCCAGGGTGTCGAGTCGCCCTGGGCCGGTAACCGCTCCATCGTCGCCATAACCATCAAGAACGATAGGGCTGCGGAGGCATTTTCAGCGGCTTTCCTTAAGTCATCGGAATCCGGAAACATCAGCGAATCGGTCAGCATCATGAACCCGGGCGGCTTCACTTCCTACCGTTTGGGCGACAACATCTATCAGGTGGGCACCTTGTCGTGGTGGAGCAAGCTCCGCTTCCGCCTCCGGGAATTCCCCTGGCTCATCGTGCTGCTTACGTTTGCTCTCGGAGTCTTTATTGTGCCGTGGACCAAAGCGAGGATCGATTACCGGGCGCGCGCCCGGCTGGCAGGCGAGCAAATATGAAGCGGGGCAGCCGACTAGGAGGAATCATGGCCAAGTCAAGTCACAAACTCTGCTGCTGTGTCTTGCTCCTTGCTTGTGGAGCAAGTTTTTCCGGCGGCCTCTACGCACAGTCCACTGCCGAAAAGATCCTCCTGGCGAGGGCGCAGGCCCACATGGCTCACGGCGACCCGGAACTGGCCGTCCAGGTCTGGCGGCAGGTACTCCTCTCTGATCCTGCCTGTCGCGAGGCTATCCTCGGTATCGCCAAGGCGGATATGCAAATGGGTAAAACCGCGGAGGCGCAACAATTCGAGCAGCGCCTGCGTGAGCTCGGGGCAACGGGCGCCGACGTTCAAAAGATAGAATCGATTCCCCATCAACAGCCGCAATCCGTTCGTCTTGACCAGGCGCGGCGGCTGGCTGCGCAGGGCAAATACACCGAGGCCATGACGGCTTATCGGGACTTGTTTCCCAACGGGCCCCCTGCGGGTGAGATTGCCCGTGAGTTCTACGAAACAGAAGCCGCTATTCCCGCCTCCAAAGGTGCGGCGATTGAGGGTCTGCGCAACTTGGCCGCGCAGTTTTCTGCCGATTCGCAGTACACCATTGCTCTGGGCCGCATTTTGACTTACGATCCCAAAACCCGCGCGGAAGGCATCGCCATCCTCACGCGTTTGGATAGGTCGCCCGAAGCCCAGCGAGCCATGAAACAGGCATTGAGTTGGAATAGCGACGGTGTGAAACCCCCCGCCGGGCCAGTGGAAGATCCTCTGGAAGGTTCGGCCTACCGCGCACTCAACAGCGATCACCTTGACCAGGCGGAGCAGCAATTCGAGGCCCTGATCGCCAGGCAACCGCACAACGCCAAAGCCCTAAGTGGCTTGGGCTATGTTTTCATGAAGCGCGGCAACTTCGCCCAGGCGCAGGACTATTTGGAAAAGGCGCGCGCGGCCGGCGCCACAAAATTGGAGGGAACCCTCGTCACCGCCCGCTTTTGGAATCTGATGGCCCAGGCTGCTAATGAGCAGAAATCGGGAGATCTTAAGGCTGCCGTGCAGCACTATCGGGATGCGCTGTCGCTTAAGCCGGCCAACTCTGATGCGGAAGCAGCTTTGGCAGGGGCATGGATGCAGGCGGGTAACACGGCGGAAGCGGCGGCGATGTTGAAGCGTGAAACCCAGAAGGGTACAGCAGACGAAAGCGCCTGGCGTAACCTCTTTCTTGCCCAAGCCGAAATGGGAGATTGGAAAAATGCCGTCGCCACCACCCAGCGCATGCCGAAGGCCTTGGAAACGCATCTTGAAACCGATCCAACCTATCTCCGCTTTCTCATCCAGGGATATCGCGCGCTTGGCCGCAACGCCGATGCAGACCACTTAACAGAGCGTGCGCTCGCGCTCCCGTTCCCCAATCACGGTCGCGATTTATCGGCCGATCAGCAGCTGGAGTATGCTGCGTTGCTCATGACGGTCCACCGCCTCGAACCGGCTCTCCGCCTTTATCGCCAGGTATTGGCGGCAGATCCTCAAAATGAGCACACCTGGAGTTCGCTCATCGCGGCGGAGCATCAGCTGGATCGTGACGATGATGCGATCGCCACCGTCAGCAGAATGCCGCAGGCAGTCTATGACGAAGCTCAGAACGATTCGGGCTTTCTTACGCTACTGGCGTCTATCTATCAGCGGCGCCAGCAGTGGGCCAGCGCCGAGAAATGTCTCGAGAGGGCGCGGGCCATTGCGGACTCGCCACAACCAGCGTTAGAGCTCCAGCTTGCCGCTACCTACCAGGCCCTCGGAAAGCAACAGCAGGCCTATGCCATCTATCAACGGGAAGCCAATGAAAATCCCGAGAGTGTTGATGCATGGCTCGGCCTCCTAGGTATGCTGCACCAGTCGAACCGCGATCAGGAAGCTCTGCATGCGCTGGAAAACGTGCCTGAAACTGTGCGTCTTGCCTTGGAACAGAATACCTCCTATCTGCAGACGTTAGCCTCCATTCAGGAGGCTAACGGTCAAGACAAGGCAGCTCTTCAGACATTTCAGCTGATCGAGCAGCTATGTCGCGATCAGCAGGTTGCCGTGCCTCCGGATGTGCAGATTCAATATGGCTGGGCCCTTCTCAAGTCCGGTGACGAGCGCCGTCTTTACTCCCTGGTAGCAGAACTGGCCAACGACTCCGGCCTGACTGACGAGCAGCAGAAGGCTTTCCACAAGATGTGGGGTTCGTGGAGTATCCACCGGGCAAATACAGCCATAACCGCGGGAGATATTCACCGCGGAGTGACCCTCCTCGAGACGGCGGCCCAGGCCTTCCCCAAAGATGAGGATATCGACAATGCGTTAGCCGGTGCCTATTGGAAGATGGGCCAGCCGAAGAGAGCGGTGGCCGTCTATGCGACCCTCGACATGGATCACGCAACCCAAGCCCAATATCGCGGCGCGATCGGGGCTGCACTGGCGGCCCAGGACATGAAATCCGCCGAGTCCTGGCTACAGTCTGCTCTCAAGCTCTATCAGCAGGACTCCGCCATTTTGCAGTTGGCGGCGCAATTTGAGCAGGCGCGGGGCGACTCGAAGCGGGCCACGGCCTATTACCGAGCGGCCTTGGATGCCATGGGACCGGAATCGGCTGGGGGCATTTTCACTCATTCGGAAGTGCCCACCCCGAACGCCGGCGAATCACAACACGGCAACTCCGCGGCCAAGGAACTTATGCGATTGCTGGCCCCCGCCGCACTGGAGCCAAAAGCAAGCCAATCTCCTGATCGTGAAGAGGGTAGCCGGAAAGCAGCCATCCGCTGGCGCAACGGGAACGAGGGCCCTGAAAGGACCCTTGGAACAACTCTTGGAACGACCCTTGGAGATTTCTCTCCATCGGACGCCAGTGATGTTCAATCCACCTCCTCCATTGCTTCGGGCCAGGTTCACCGTGCTGTAGCTCAGGCTGAATCTGCCCCTACCCTAGGCGAGTTTGTGTCCGCACCTGTGCAACCGGCTCCGCCGCCTTCTTCGCCGGGGCCGATTCGACGTGCATCGCTCCAGCTCCCACCCTCCAGGGCCTATGTGCAGCAGCAGAACAACGATGCCGGCAATTCCGGTCCTGCAGTAAAACTCCAGGAAGCGGCGCAACAATTAGTGACGCCGTCGAGCAATCAGGCGCAACCCGATAACTTTCAATACCGAAACGAAGATCCAGGCTTCGCTTCCCCGCCGCAGAACCAGGTAGCAGTATCCGTACTGCCTCCGCTGACGGCACCCATGATCGTCAACCGGGCTCCCTTGACCCCGCGTGAGCAGATCGAGCAACAACTAGCTGTCATCCAGGGAGCGTCCAGTCCTTGGAGCGGCGGCACTGCGAGCGTTGACTACCGAAGCGGCCAGCCAGGATTTGATCGCCTGGCGATGTTTTCCTCTCAAGGTGAGACGTCCGCAATGATCGGCCCGGGAATCCGCGCCACGTTCATTCTAAAACCCGTATTGCTCGACGCGGGCACGGCAGACGGAACCTCGACCTTGCGCCAGGGAACCCTCGCCGCCACCTCCACACCTGATACACAATCCGCGGCCGGCACCGGAGGTGAGGTTCAAATCCAGACTGCCAACTTCGGGTTGCGTGGCGGTGTAACCCCTCGCGGATTTTTGGTGCAGAACTTTGTCGGGGGAGTGTACATTCATCCCCCCGCGGCCCATTTCGCCATAGATTTCTCCCGCGACCCCGTCATGGATACACAACTGGCATTTGCCGGATTGCGTGACCAGGGTAGCGAGACGACCGCGACCGGCGGGTATCCTCTTGCCGCGTCAACCAAGGCGGCCGGCGGAATCACCGGTAACCCATGGGGAGGAGTTATCGCCAATTCCGCGGAGTTCAAAGTTAATTACGGCGACAATCTCTCCGGGTGGTATCTCCAGGCCGGCGGCCAATATCTCACCGGTCTCCACGTGGCTACCAACCGGCGGATCGATGGCGATGGCGGAGCTTACTGGTCTGCCTGGCAAAGCCCCGAATTCGGCAGGTTAACCGTGGGGATGAATTTCTTCGCCATGCACTATGCGCGCAATCTGCGTTATTTCACTTACGGGCAGGGCGGCTACTTTAGTCCTGGCGCATACATGCTCGCTGCCGTGCCGCTTACCTTCAATGGTCACTACGGGCTGCGGTGGCATTACCGCGCTACCGGCAGCCTCGGTTTGCAGGCATTTCAGGAGGATTCCGCAGCGTACTTCCCCTTGGACCCTAGCCTGCAGTCAAGCCAAGGCAACCTTACTTATCCGCAGCGCACCAGTGTAGGGACAAACTACGATCTGCAGGCAGAAACCGCCTACGCTGTCTCCGAGCACTGGTTTGTGGGTGCGTACGCCGCTTTCAATAACACCAGGGATTATGCCAGCGACAAGGTGGGCTTCTTCCTTCGCTTCCTGCCCAGGCCGCAGCCCATCAATGAAGAGGTCGGGCCCACTGGACTCTTTCCCGTTCAGGGAATGCGCCCGCTCCAGACCCCATAATCCACGGTCAGCAAGGCCGCGGTATCGAGCTGCGCCGGCTGGGTATTTCTGACCAGCTCTCCACATTGTCCATCAGGAAGAGGGCATTGATTTGCCCTTTGGCGTTGAGTAAAACCAGATGATCGCCATGAATTTCGGCTGTCGAGGCGATCAGGGTTTGTGGGCCTATCTCGGCCGGTTTGAACCGGATCATGTACACGTTTTCACTCATAGGGGCCTTACTTTTCCGTTGTGCGCTAATACCTGCGACGTAAGTCATCAGTATAGCGGTTACTCTCTTAAAACACGTGACTTACAAACAACAACACGACGATATTCAGTCTTCCTCACACCTTAGTATCCCGGGATGAGCTCTAACTATGAAAAATATTCTGGAAATTGCTTCCAGGCAACGGCACAATATTCACTGTGACGTATAGCAAATGCAATTGAATTCCTTTTGCCTGTGTAAATTCTGCCCTGGAGTTAAAAATTTGGAACCGATTCCGGATTTGGAATGTGGCCGCGTTCTCTTTCGTATCTGCCAACGCAGAAAAAAATTTATCTTCCTTACCACCGTATTCGTGTTTCTGATGTCTGTTTGGCTCTGCGGGTTTTCCGCATCCACCTATACCGCGACAAATATTATTCAACTGGAAACTCCTTCAACCGGGGATCTTCGGGTGCAGGCGAATGCCCTACAATCGGAAGCTCTCGCGCTCAAGGTGATCGGCGACCTCAATCTCCAGCGAGGTCAGATTCCGCTGGGCGGACAGCGTCGTGTGGTCGATGCTTTTCTTGCCCACCTGAAGGTGCGGGTTATCCCCGGAACGCGTCAATTGGAAGTGGCTTACACTGACAGCGACCCAAGGCTGGCGGCCGCCATCGTCAACCATCTGGTAGACGTATTTGCAGATGATTCGGTAGCCACCACGATCACAGCAACCAACCCGTCTTCTCAATGGCTCGAAGGTCAGCTCACTGAACTGCGCAAGCGGAGCGAAGCCTTGCAGGTTAGCCTTGCCGCGCAGCAAATGGCTAATGCGCCGTTTGAGGCGAATCTGACCGGCAAGCCTGTCATCTATACCTCAACCCTCTCGCGGTTGCAGCGCTCCGCCGTGCTGCTGGCCCAAGCCCGCATGGCTTGTGTGCTCAAAGCGTCCGTGGCGGACGTCTTGACAACGGGAAATCCGGAGTTGGTATCGCAGTTGAAAGGCAGTGAGTCCGTCCAGCGTTCCGTATCCCGCATTCAAGATCTTGTACGCCGGAGGGGGATGCTCCAGATACAGACTGACCGTGACTTGTCTCGCTTCAAATCTTCGTCGCCGCAGTTGGTCCGCGATCGCGCCTCAATGATGAGTTTGCAGCAATCTCTGAAAGAAGAAAACCGGCACGCCGCGGTGCGCGCACAACAGGATCTAAAGGCCGCAGTCGAAGCCGAGCGAGCCCTCCGGGCGGAGGATGAAGTCGATAAGACGGTGGCGCGACAGTTGAGCGATCGGAGCATCGAGTTCGCCACTCTTCCCGTGGAAGCCGCTCAGAGCCGCCAGTTGTACCAGGGTCTGCTGACGCGGTTAAAAAGTGCAGGCATGCTCAAAGTGATTCATTCCTCTAACCGCATCGTGGTCACGAAGGCAGACGCATCGTCAAGCCACGGCAACTCCCCGGTTCCTCTCTATTTGGCGTTCGGCGGTGGATTTGGCGTGTTTTTCGGCTGCTGTTTTGCCCTCCTCGTGGACGCCGTTGAGACCCGGAGACGGGAGCATAAAGAGGGCTGGTCCTTGCACATAAATGGCTCCAGCATTCCACCAATCCGCGGGATGAGCAGCTCCGCGTTCCAACTGAGCGCCCGCGTTTCGCAACCAGGGGGCCCAACTCCGGTTCAGCGGAAAGAGCCGGTGGTGAGGCATTTTTCTGTGCCAGTCCGCCGGACCGTAACGACCCCCCGCCCGAGCCACGTGGGGCACATGGGCAGGCTCATTCTCCTTCGCCCCCCTGCCGGCGAACGAAAGCAGGCAATCCCCTACGCCCACAGGCGCCAGGATATCTCTTAGTCGCCCCGGACCGCCGCATTTACATAGCGGTTAGCCTTCAGAGGTCAATCCGCCGGAGGGACGAGTTGACCGGAAAAGCTCTTTCTGAAGTGGCACGGCTCTAAGCTCCTGCATGGGAGCTTGATTTGAGGACCAACAAAACCCAACGGACCAAGCAGAACCTGACGGGTGCCCCATGTTCGCGCCAGCTAACGTGGGCCGAAAAAGACGGGCGAAGCCCAGGGCGAAGCCCTTCCATTGTTTTTATTCTTGTCCTGGTCTAGGTCCATGGTCAGCAGGACGCTGTCTTGGGCAATTTTCAGCCGCTCCCTTCGAGACTTTCGTAGCCTTTTTCCCGTAGCGTGTTTGCCCCTAAGGTGCGGTATTTAGAGTAGAGCTAGTGCACGAACTCATGGAAAACGTACCTGAGGGGCCTTTTACAGTCTGGGCGACAACCGGATCCGCGGACCAAACTGAGCTTGACGGGTGCCCCATGTTCGCACCAGCGTACGTGGGCCGATTATGAATTCTTCAAATGCTTTTACTCACAGGGCCACAATCATCGCAAGGGTTTCGCCCGTCTTTTCGGGCCCATGTACACTCGTGCGAACATGGGGCGCAGTTTGGTCCTAATATCTAGTTCTCACGCGAGCTGTTGAATCACGTGACGTGCGAAGGCGTATTCTTCGCCAAGAGACCGTCTAGTCCCGAAGGGACGGGCTGAACCTAGCCAGCGCAGTGCTGGGTCCCAGCTGAATAATTCCCCAACCCCGCAACACCTTACACCACACGAGTCGCCCCAGCCTCAACCCTCTCCGTCGCGTCCTTCCGTACGCCGACAGGCCGGTTAATCCGCAGCTTCCGCATCTTGTAGATAAGCGATGTCCGCTTCATGCCCAATCGCTTGGCGGCGCCATTGGGGCCGCCCACGACCCATTCGCTCGCTGCCAGCGCGTGAACGATATGATCCCGCTCAATTTCCTTGAGGCTACTGATCGGGAGGTTAGGAAGCTTATGCGCGTGAAGAGCCCCCAATTCAGAAGTCGGGGCTCGCAGCACCGTGTGAGGAGAAAGAATCACAGCCCTTTCAATAAAGTTCTGCAACTCCCGAACATTCCCGGGCCAGCGATAACGAACCAGCGCAGCCATCGTCTCCGGCGGTATTTCGTCAATTCTCTTGTTCATCCGCCGCGCACAGAGTTCTGTGAAATGCTCCACCAGTTTCGGAATGTCTTCCGTGCGCTGTCGTAAAGGCGGAACATTGATGGGGAATACCTTCAGCCGATAGTACAAATCCTCACGATAGGTGGACTGCTTGACCATCGCGGCCAAATCACGATGAGTCGCGGCGATCAGCCGTACATCCACCTTGTGCGTGCGGTTGCTGCCCAGGCGCTCGAATTCCTGCTCCTGCAGGACTCGCAGCAGCTTCGCCTGCAATTCCAGGGGTATGTCGCCGACCTCGTCGAGGAAGAGAGTGCCCTTGTGCGCGAGCTCAAAGCGTCCTGTCTTTTGCGCAACAGCTCCCGTGAATGCTCCTTTCTCGTGCCCGAATAACTCACTTTCCAGCAGTCCCAGCGGGATCGCCGCGCAATTCAACTTCACAAACGCCCGCTCCCGGCGGCCGCTAAGATTGTGAATTGCCCGCGCAATCAGCTCCTTGCCCGTTCCTGTCTCGCCCAGGATCAACACCGTCGAAGCCGTGGGTGCGACCACCGACACCATGTGCAATGCCGAATTGAGCGCTGGACTGTCGCCGACGATCGCTGCGAACTCCGCCTTGATCTCGTCCTCGAAATAGATTCTTTGTTTCGCCTCGATAGCCTGATCTTCCTTGGCTTTCTCGAAATCCAAGGCATTTTCGACCGCGGAGGCCACCTGTTGGGCCACTTGGTCGAGAAAGGAGAACTCATCCCTCGAGAAAGCCCTCTCCGCGCGGCTGTACGCGGCCAACACGCCGACGACTCCCTTTCGACCGTGAAGCGGCAATTCGCATCCCGACCTGAAGCCCTCGGCAACTACCCGCTCAAAGAATCGCCTCGCTTCCTGATTTCCCGGGCCCTCCGGCCTTTGGTCTTCGAGCGCGTCGATTAGTTGATTCTTGCCGGTCGCGAACGCCCTCCCGCAGCTCGACCCCTTGATCGGAACAATCGTGCCGTCGCAGATAAAACCCCGGCCTTCCGGGTTGTACAGAACGTTCACTTGCAACTGGCCGCTGTCCACATGGGGCAGGACCAGGGCGCAGAAGTCCCTTCGCGTCACGCCAAGCAAATTCGTGGATAGGGCCTCAAGCAAATGCCCAAGATCCAGCTTCGATTTCGTGCTATTCGTGATCTCAAGCAGCAAGCGCAGCCGATCGCGTTCTTGCCGCAGCTCTACTTCATTCTGGTTGCGTTCGATCGCGATGCCCGCAATGTGGCTGGCGTTCTCGATCAATCGAAGATCAGTGGGACTGGGGCTCCGTACCTCGCGATAATGAACGGCAAACGTCCCCAGAACTTTTCCATCGCTCGTGAACAAAGGCCGCGACCAGACCGATCGAATTCCAAAAGGCACAAGCCGGTGGCGGTAAACATCCCAGATCGGGTCCTTAAGGATGTCCGTCACATACACGGGTTCCCGACGGTAAATGGCTGTCCCGCACGATCCCCCCTTGGGACCGATCAACATGGGCCCTGCACCAGAAATGAAGCCAGGAATACTGGGCGCGGCGGCGCAAACCAGCTCCTTCTCCTCTTCATCGGGAAGCCAGATCGTGCACAGCGTGCCGTCGCCCTGCGATTCGACTAATCTGGCAATGATTCCCAGCACCTCCGGCAGTGGGGAGCCGGCAAGAATCAATTGGAGAATGTTAAGTACAGCCTCACTATCCATGGCGCGCCCCTCTTCCGGCCTCGCCAAAATTCCAACCGGGATGAGGCGACTTGTCAAGTCAGGATAGAACTGAGCGTGGCGTCCCTTGTCAGACGCCCTTGATTTCTCCGCCATCCATACGTACGCACGATCCCGTCATCCACCTGGCCGCAGGGGATACCAGGTAAGCCATCAGATCGGCAATCTCTTCCGGCTTGCCGAAGCGGCGGATGCCGGCTTCCTCCGGAAACTTCTTCTTTGCCTCCTCCACACTAAGGTTGTGTGCCGGAGCCCACTTTGCGAAGAATGACTCCCTGCGTCCGGTCATCACCGCGCCTGGCGCGACACTGTTCACCTGTACGCCGTCCTTGATACCTTGCTCGGCAAATGCCTTGGCCAGTGCCATGATGGCGGCGTTCACTGCGGCCACGGCGGCCAAGCCCGGCTTGGGGTCAAGAGCCGCGCTGCCCGAAATGAAGACCACCGACCCGCCCGATGCCTTCAGGGCGTCCCAGGCTTTGATCGTGAGCCGCCGCGCGCCATGGAGCTTGAGTGCCAGCCCATCCTCCCACTGCGCATCCGACATCTCGAACAGATCGATCTGCGGCACGGCCCCCGCAATGTTCAGCAGGGCGTCAATCCGCCCAAAACGATCGAGAGTACCCTTCACCAGGATTTCCGCCGCCTCAGGCCGCCGCAGATCGAGGGGGTAGATCTGTGGCTCGGCGCCTGCCGACCTCACAGCGGCTTCGGTCGTTTGCAGCTCAGCCTGATTTCTCGCGGCCAGCGCCACCGCTGAGAAATCGCGGGCCAGCCGCACCGCGGTAGCACGGCCGATCCCCTGGCTGGCGCCGGTAACGATAGCGACGGAATGGACACTCACCGGTTGCCTTCGGTCGTTGTGCTGTTGCGGCCCGAACGCATCGAGGACGAAAGCTTATCGGCAGCTTCGAGAATCAGGTCCACCACCAGCTCCGGCGCCGTGTACATGGGACTATGGTCGACCCTGTAGGAGCGAACCTTGGCGGACATACGCCCGGCCATGAATCCCTGAGTCTCCACGTGAATCATGCGATCCTCTTCGGCAACGAAATACCACGAGGGGATCGTTTTCCATGCCGGCACGGGCGCCTTTTCCTGGATACATTGCACAGCGATCGGCCTCTGCACTGCGGCCATGACCGTGAGCTGGTCTGGCGACGCCTTGTGCGCTACGGCGCGGCCGAAACCCTCCTCCGGCATCCAAATGAGCCCATCCGCATCCGGCGCAAGCTGGGGAGCGTTGGGATGAGGGGCAGTCCGGTAAAAAACATCCGCCACTGTTTCATTTTCATCCGGGGCCAACGCCGCAATGTAAACCAGCGACTCCACCCGATCGTGATGGGCCGCAGCAATCACTGCGCCGGCATACGCGTGTCCTACCAGGATCACCGGGCCGGCCGTCCGCTCGATCACACGTCGAACAGCAGCTGCATCGTTGGTGAGCGACGTGAGGGGGATGGGTGCGGCGATAACCTTGAGCGCCTCGGTTCGTAACCGCAGAATTACGTTAGTCCAAGAAGATCCATCGGCCCAGGCTCCGTGCACCAGCACGATCGTAGCGTCTTGAAGAGCAAGGGTCATCGCGCCACCACCTTCTCAAGGAACTCCTTCATGGCGGCCGCAATCTCCACCGCGTGCGTCTCCAAAGCGAAATGTCCCGTATCCACAAGCTGGACCTTCGCCGCCGGCAGGTCTTTTTGATAGGCATGCGCACCAGCAGGCAGGAAAAACGGATCATTCTTTCCCCAGATCGCCAGCAACGGCGGCTTGGATTGCCGGAAATACTCCTGAAACTCGGGGTAAAGCTTCACATTGGACGCGTAATTCAGGAACAAATCGAGCTGAATCTCCTTGTTCCCGGGGCGTTCCAGCAGAGCCGCATCCAACGTGTAGGACTCGGGCGCAACGCTCTCAGGATTCTTTACCCCGTGCGTGTATTGCCACCGCGTCCCTTCCAGGGTCAGGATGTTCTGCCGCACCACTTCGCGGTTTTCCGCGGTTGGCTCCGCCCAATATTTGCGAATCGGCGCCCACGCATCGCTGAGCCCCTCTTCGTACGCATTCCCGTTTTGTGAAACTATCGCCAACACCCGTTCCGGGCGAGCCATCGCCAGTCGAAATCCGGTGGGAGCGCCGTAGTCGAACACATAAATCGCATAGCGCTTAAGCCCGAGCGCATCGGTAAAGGCCTCCATCGTCTTTGCCAATGAGTCGAACGAATAGGTATATTTCCGCTCCTCCGGAACTTCCGTAAAGCCAAACCCAGGTAGGTCCGGTGCGATCACGTGAAACTGGTCGGCCAGGCGTGGTATGAGTTCGCGGTACATGAACGACGAAGCAGGGAAGCCGTGCAGCAGCAGCACCAACGGTGCGCTCGGGTCGCCTGCCTTGCGATAGAACACATTGACTCCGTCGGCCTGGATCTTATGAACGGATGTGACCGGGATAGCGATCTGGGAAAGTACGGGGTTCATGAATCTTCTCCTCAATCTGTTGGTAGCTCATGCAACTACGTCGTACGTAAAGCGATCCGCGGCGTGCCCATCGGGGAGCGTAGGTGTTGACGAGAACAACCCGCCTAGGCCTTCTACCAGAGTCGGGTGGGCCCAGATCGCCTCGCGCAGCGCGGTGTAGGGTAAACCGGCCATCATTGCGGTTTGCATCGAAGCCATGATCTCTCCGCCTTCGACCGCGAAAGCGGTGAAACCGAGAATGCGGTCGCTGTCTACTTCCACCAACGCCTTCAAGAAACCGGATGTTTCAGAGACGGTTAGAGCGCGAAGCACATTGCTCATTGGGATCTTAAACAGGCGGTAACGGATTCCCTTCGCTTTGGCCTCCTTCTCACTGAGGCCGATACGCGCAATTTCCGGATCGGTAAAAACGGTGAAGGGAATCTGTCTGCCTGTGGTGACGTGGTTGCCGCCAGCCAGGTTGTCACGGACCACGCGAAAATCGTCGACGCTGACGTGTGTGAACTGCGGGCTTCCCGCCACTTCGCCGATCGCCCAAACCCCGGGCGCGCTGGTTTCGAGTCGTTCATTGACCTTGAGGTAGCCGCGTTCGGTCACGGCAATGCCGGCCGTTTCCAGTCCAATGTTTTCCGTGTTGGGTCGCCGTCCCGCCGCGACCAGCAAATGCGTGCCCGTGATCGTCTTTTCTTTTCCTTCTTGCTCGACAACCACGCTTACCGAGTCCCCCGATCTGCCGGAAACCCGTCTCACCGTTGCCTTCAAAACCATATCGATCCCGTCGTGCTGGAATAAGCTTCCGAGAGCCTCGGTGACGTCATCGTCTTCCGCGTGCAACAAACGGTCGTTGCGATCGATAACTGTAACCTTGCTGCCGAACCGGCGCATCGCTTGTGAGAACTCCACGCCGATGAACCCGCCGCCCATCACGATCAGATGCTCGGGAATGTGATCTAGTTCCAGGGCCTCAATGTGCGTAAGTGGTTGCGCTTCGGCCAAGCCAGGAGTCCGTTCCAAGGCAGCACGCGTGCCGGTGCTGACGATCACATTAGCTCCGCGAAGACGCCGAATCCTGCCGTCGGGGAGAGTGACCTCCAAAGTCTTCGGGCCCACAAAGCGGCCCGATCCGAGAATGAATTCGGCCCCGGTCCGCTTGTAGTTTTCGAGATACACCCCGTTAAGGGCCGATACCATCGCTCGTTTCCGATCACGCACTGCCGCCATGTCGACCTGGAAGCCATCCGCGATCATGCCGAACTCCCGGCCTCGACGAAAATACGACGCTATCCTCGCAGCGTGGAGAATGCTCTTACTCGGCAGGCACGCGATGTTCGGGCACGAACCGCCGATGTACTTGCGTTCGATCACCGCAACGCGTTTTCCTTGCACGGCAAATGTCCATGCGGCGACAGTGGATCCTGTACCCCCACCGAGGATGACCACGTCATAGTCCTCAGGACTGACCGGAGAAATTGTTTCGCTACCGTTAACGCTCATACGTTATAGAGTTGCAAACCACGGGCCGTTGCAGACAGGCTCTGTTTGGACCACCGAACGTCGACCTAAGTCTCTCTACAGCCGAAGGTTCTGTCATGCCCGCCGACCGGGCGCGCGGGACTGGCGTGACCAACCCGCGACGGATATCTGACACTGCCAACACTTGGACTCATGTAAAAAAATAGTTGACCAAGAAACAGTTGCCATAGATACTACATTCATGAAAAGAACCTCGCCGGGCCAGGCGGTCAGCGACCTGAAGTCACACACGGGATTCTGGCTACGCTTTGTCTCCAATCATGTGTCTCACGCCTTCGCGCGCAAGCTTCAGGAGACAGGCGTAACCGTAGCCGAATGGGTGCTCCTTCGGGAAATGTACGACCGGGAAAGCATTGCCCCGAGCGCACTCGCCGATCTCACCGGTCTGACCCGGGGCGCAGCGTCGAAACTCATCGACAGGCTCGTGGTAAAGCAGCTCGCTACCCGCCAAGACCGCACCGACGACCGAAGATTTCAGGATATTGCCCTCACCCCTACGGCTCGCAAGCTGGTTCCCGGCGTCGCGGCGATCGCAGATCAAAACGATCATGAGTTTTTCAGCGTACTCTCGCGAGCGGAACGCGACGCCTTGATCGCAACCCTAAAAAAACTTGTGCAGGCCCACCAACTGCACAAGTTTCCAACCGAATAAAGGAGAAGTGAAATGAATGCACCAGCAATTCACGCAGTCATCATGGAATCGCAAGCCGGCAAGCTCCGCTTTCCGGAGGTAGTAAGCCGCCTGGTTGACGCGGGTGTCGAGTCTTATTTCGTGGACTTCGCGCGCGGTCAAGATACCATCTACCTGGCCAATGGAGAGAGTCACACCGAAGCGATGATGTTACCGATGAAGCCCATCGCGCAAGACTTTTCGAACGACGGTATCATCGCAGCCATTCGTGGAGCGCAAGCCGACACCATACGTTATCCGGAATTCGCGGAGCGTTCCGCAGCCGCCGGCGTCATAGCCTACTGGGCGTTCCTGACCGGAAGGAAAGTGGTCTACTTCGGTCGTAAGGGAGAAGCCCACACAGAAGAGTTCCCCGCATGATCAAAGCCTTAAACATGTTGCGAAAAAACTCACGTCTTCTATCAGCGCACGAATCAGAGGCTGCGGAAAAACTCATGTTTTGTATCAGGGCACGACTTCAGTCGTGCCGTAAAAGCATAAAAGAACCCTGGGCTTTAGAGGCTGCGGAAAAACTCGGTTTTGTATCAGGGCACGACTTTAGTCGTGCCGTAAACACTTGAAAATAGGATGGGCCTTAGCCCCTGCCACAGCTAGAACCACAGCAAAACCGAGTTTTTCCGCAGCCTGTTTAGCCCCTGCCTCCGTCATTTGCCAAGCAAATCTGCAGTGGCAGGTGCCTAAAGAGGGTGTGTGAGAACCATAGAAACGCATTCTGCGCGCGAACCGGACCTAAGGACCAAACTAAACTTGACGGGTGCCCCATGTTCGGCGCCAGCTAACGTGGGCCGAAAAAGACGGGCGAAGCCGATCAAACGATTTCAATCATCGATTGAAAGCATTCGAAGAATTCATATTCGGCCCATGTACGCGGAGGCGAACGTAGTGCACCCGTCAAGTTTAGCTTGGTACTTCAATTCCGGTTCGTGTTCTCACAACCCTCTAAAGCCCAAAGCTCTTCCTGGAAACATCGACTAAGGTCTGAGGAAATCTATGTGAAGGGCTTATCGAAGCCCTTCACTAGATAACCACCACGTCACGCAAGTCGCATCGAAACCTCCACGTCACCGGCGAAGGGAACGGAAAGGTACCTCTGTCCATCGCCACGCACCTGACGCAGGTACTCCGGGCAACGATCCGCGTCGTCGGCGAGCACGAGTGAGCCCGGCCGCAAGTGAGACTCGATTCGATCAAGGATGTCCAGGTAGAGACCCTTTGCGCCATCGAGCAGCACCAGATCCAACGTCGCAGGTAGATCGTGCGCAAGCGTTTCGAGCGCATCTCCTTCCCGAATCTCGACCAGGTCCATGAGTCCTGCCGCCGTGAGGTTCTTGCGCGCACGTGCGACCTTTGACGACTCGAACTCTGTGGTGATGATCCGGCCGCCGCCATTGTCCCTGAGACCGGCCGCCAGATAGATCGTCGACACACCGTAAGAGGTGCCAAACTCCAGAATGGATTTGGCCATGGTGGAGCGCGTCAGCATATAGAGCAGGGTTCCCGTCTCGCGCGAGACCGGCAGAGGGATATCTTTCATCATGCTATACAGCTGGCGATAGCCGGTTTTGCTCGTCATGAGGCGAGTCCCTGCTGACTGAGCCACTTCTTGCAGGGCCGTCTCGCTGGTATCCGCCTCTCCGAAGAGGTGTTCGAGAAGGCCGGCAACCTCCGGTGTAATTAACGTATTCATTGCGATTCTCCTTGTGCGCCGAAACGCTGAAGTTATGAAACCGTGATGGAATCAAGATCTTCGGAGCGGCCAACTGGAAGGAGAGATCGCACCCCAAACGCATACGCACCTTTCCTTGAGCCGGCAGATAGCCAGTCCTCAGGATCAAAAGTGCGTTGGTTAACGGGAACGCTTACGGCAGCGAGCAGGATGCCCGCTACAAGATCAAGTTTGCGGCAGATCCGGCTTTCTTGTCAAACCGATAGGCTGGCCAAAAAAACACAATCGAATGACAAAACGCTAACAACTCCATTTGGCCCGTTACTGATACTGAAATCAATGGAAGTATCGAGGATACAGGCCGAACCCGTTGCCATAAAGAGCCTTGCGACCTGGAATCTTTCCATCAACAAACCAACGGGAACACGGCAGCCAGTTGCGAAATTTCCGAACCAACGCGCCTGCCTGATACGCCATGATGGATACCGTATTACCCCAACCCGCTAAAGTAATCACCACCAGCTCGTCCCGCACTCCAACTGCGTGGATCCGATCTCAGTTCCTCACCCCGCAATATTGGACATTCTTCGCGGTAGCCTTCTTTTTCGATGCCGGCTTTGCCGTCTATTTCTTCCTTTTCAACCTCTTCCTGCTGGACGCCCATGCTGCTGAGAGAACCATAGGGGTCATCAACAGTGCCTTCACTCTGGGTTCAACGCTTACGATTCTGCCCGCAGGATTTATGGGTCGCCGTTGGGGAGTCAGACCATTGCTGTTGACATGCATGCTGGCGGCGCCGGCCTTAGGAGCTCTCCGCGTTTTGTATCTCGGAATGCCGGCGCAGATAGTCCTGGGATTTCTCGCCGGAGCAGCCATGAGCTTGTGGGGAATCGCCTACCTACCTGCCGTCGCGAGGCTCACAACCGATGAAAATCGAGCCTCCGCTTACAGCCTGATCTTTTCCGCAAGCATCCTCACCAGCGCGATCGGCGGAGCCGTTACCGGTTATTTACCGCGATGGCTGAATCACTCGCAGACCACTGTAGCCATGTTCGAAGTACATCGTTCGATTCTTCTCTCTGCCTGCGTCATTGCAGCCATAGCCATCTGGCCATCGTCGCGTCTCCGCTTCCCAACGAGTGAGCGCGTTGACCAGCAAAACCTGACCCTCCTTGCCGGATTTCGCCCCACTCCATTCCTTCTCCGTTGCCTGCCGTTCATGGCGCTTTGGACCGCCAGCATGGGCGCCTTTCTACCATTTGCCAACGTATATCTCGCACGCGAGCACCACATGTCGATGCAGAGCATCGCGCTGATCTTCTCCGTAGCGCAATGCCTTCAACTGCTCCTGGGGCTGCTGACCCCTGTGCTACTCCGCATCTTGGGCATGATGCAAGGAATTCTCGTGATCCAGCTGACGGCTACCATCTGCCTGGGAGGGCTGGCGCTCCTTCACTTCGGCCCCGCGACGGTCGCGCTCTATCTCTGTTTCACCACGGTGCAATGGATGTGCTCGCCCGCGCTCTATAACCTGCTCATGAGCAGTACGGACGATGCCCAGCGAAGTCAGGCTGCTGCCATGGCGATGTTTTTGAACACTCTGCTCAGCGCTCTAACCGTAGCGCTCGCGGGCTTTGCATTTTCTCGATACGGCTACAGGGTTCCGCTCATTCTCATTGCCTGCGCTGGCGGACTCTCAGCCTTGGCCACCTTTAAATTTGTACGTCCTCAAGTCCGGCAGGACCTGCAGTAACTCTCTATTCCATTCGCAAAGCCTGCATCGGATCGATACGCGACGCTCGCCACGCCGGGATCACGCACGCCAGAGCGTCAGGAACACAGTCCAACCGATCCTCCCCTTCATAAATTTTTGCCCTAAAAGCTTGCAGACCTGAAACGTCTTGAGGGAAAATTTCACCACCTTCGCGTCAAGTCGTAACATTCGCTGAGACCGGCAAGCGCTTTCGGTTGCGAATGAAACCTACACGGTTTAAAAAGGAGTCTGCCAAACAACGGTAGAGAGGCTTGCCACCATGACCGATGACGCAAATCGACAAGAGAATGATTCGAACCTCCCGGCGTACAAGAAAATCAGACGTGATCTACTACGAACTGCGATTAAACAGCCGCTTCTGAACATGATTCTCGATGAAAATCAAAAAGAGCCGCTGCCCGTAATTCTGGAGGCAAATGATGAGTACTACCTGGGCAAGGCAAAAGCTGTCGAGCAGACCAGGAAATTGGTCGAGGCCGCGGGCGTAGCGGATTGCCCCTCAATCGGGAGCGACCAGAACCCTTACTACAAGGCTTCTCTCACCAAGAAACAGATTATCGAGATAGTCCGCAAAGATGACGAAAACGCCCAAAACCGGACAAGCGACGTAGAAGACGCAGCGGCGGCGAAGGTACCCGCCGGGAGCGACGGAAAAAATTCAGTCCTGCCGCCACAGGTCATGCGTTACCTGGCAATTCGCCGTATCTGGTACAACCACCCCATCAATCCCTTGATTGACAAGTCAGTCTGCACCGTCAAGGCTGACGCGGCCCAGCGGGCATTTCTCGCCGACGGAAAGGATATCGTCTGGGCGGTCATCGATTCAGGCATTGACGAGAAACACGATCACTTCAAAACCAGGGGTACACTGGCAGTCGAACTGCCCATCCGGCACAACGATTTCACTAACCCGGATACCGATCCCGACAGGAATAGCGCGACTGCGCGTGTCGACAAGTTCGGCCACGGTTCTCATGTCGCCGGCATTATCGCCGGAGCCTACGTTGCCAAAGACGGAGGTCCGAAGGCGCAGGCGAAAAGAACCAAACTTGGCGATGACAATGAGGTGGACGAATTCCAGGAAGAAATTTGCCAGATTTCCGGTATGGCCCCATCTTGCAAATTGGTCAGCCTTAAGGTTCTGGGTGACAACGGTGAGGGAGACGTCAGCAATATCATCGCTGCGATTGACTACATCCAGCAGATAAACGACTACGGCCGGAGTGTGAAGATTCACGGGGTGAATCTTAGCGTCGGGTACGAGTTCGATCCGTTGTGGTTCGCCTGCGGTCAAACCCCGGTCTGCGTGGAAGTGAATCGCTTGATTCGTTCGGGAGTTGTGGTCGTGGTCGCGGCGGGAAACACTGGCTACGGTGTGCTAAATGCCAACCAGCGGGCGACCGGTGCGGGCTTTATGCTCACCATTAATGATCCCGGCAATGCGGAATTGGCGATCACCGTCGGTTCGACGCATCGCGACGCCCCGTACACCTACGGAGTGTCCTATTTTTCATCAAAGGGACCTACCGGCGATGGCCGCACGAAGCCGGATCTTGTTGCGCCCGGCGAGCGCATATTATCGTGCTGTTCGACTAATAAGAACGGCACCAAAGGAACCAACACCTACGTGGAAGACAGCGGCACCAGCATGGCCGCTCCTCATGTTTCCGGCGTCATCGCGGCTTTCTTGTCTATCCGCCGGGAATATATCGGCAACCCCGACAAAGTGAAGCAGCTCTTTCTTTCGACAGCTTCTGACCTTGGAAGGAATAGTTACTTTCAAGGGAAGGGGCTGGTCGACCTGATGCGCGCAATACAATCCATCTAGCTTCGAGAGGATAGCGATGAGCATAGCCATGTTCGAAATGCAGTTCGATAAAGAAGGAAACCAGGTAATCCCAGCTCAGGAGCAGGACATCATCAAAGCTCTCACCGCGCCGGGCAATACCTACTCCGATGTCGTTGTGATTTCGCACGGCTGGAACAACGATATGGTCGAGGCGCGCGCCCTGTACAAGGGTTTCTTTGATTCGCTTGAGGGGGTTTCCCCGGGGGTTGCAAGTAAGACGTTGGCGGTCGGTATTCTTTGGCCTTCAAAGCGTTTTGATGACGCCGATCTCATTCCGGGAGGTGCTGCTTCCGCGGACACCGATCCGATTGCCGACAGCCGGCTGCAGGAGCGGCTGGAGGATCTGAAGACCCTCTTCCTCGATCCCGACGCGAGCCAGAAACTAGACCAGCTCAAGGCATTGGTCAACGGTCTGGAACGCGATGTAAACAAGCAGAACCAGTTCGTCACCTTGCTGGGAGCACTCGTGGACCAGCACAGCGATCCCGCTCAGCAGACCCCTGATGAAGGCATGAATACGATAACCAAACGAGCGCAGAGCACTGGCGGTAGCAACCTGCTTAAGATCTTCGGGCAGCCAATTACTCGCAGCTTAAGGGTCGGAGGAGGCGGCGCCGCGGCTGTTGGCGGAATTGGAGGCAACCCGGTTTTGCACGCGCAAGGAGCCGCCGGCTTGAGCGATATTTTCAGCGGCATAAAGGCCGGAGCTCTGCGCCTCATAAATCTCTCAACTTATTATGTTATGAAAGACCGCGCGGGAAAGATTGGCCGCGATTCGGTCAACCCCCTGCTCCAACGCATTCAGGCAGCCACTCCGCAGACACTGAAGTTTCACCTGGTCGGACATAGCTTCGGGGGAAGACTCGTGACCGCTGCTGTGGACGGCCAGAAGCCGCTGCAGGTCCAGACGCTCTTGCTCTTGCAGGCGGCGTATTCGCATAACGGGCTCGCCCTGAAATTCCCGCCTTCGAGTGAAACGGGTTTTTTCCACGCTGTCTTCGATAACCGGAAAGTCACGGGTCCGATCATGATCACGCACTCCAAAAATGATCGGGCGGTGGGATTGGCCTATCCACTGGCATCCCGATTGAACGGCGATGATGCCGCCGGCATCGGTGATGCCAACGACCGCTTCGGGGGTATGGGTGCTAACGGCGCGCAGCATATCGACACCACAGAATTGAAACTGCTCACGATTGGCGGCGGAACTTACGATTTCAAGACTTCGGGCAAGCGCGTTTTCAACGTGAACGGTGACTCCATCATCAGCAGCCACGGTGATGTGGCCCGGCCGGAGACCGCGGCACTGCTGGCGACTGCCATGCAAGGCTGACTTCCTGCGTTGCGTTTAAGAAGCCCAATCCTTGTCGGTTTCGCTACAGTTGCGCACCGGCGTCAGTTTCTCTACGGAATCGCCGAAAACGCCGCCGGGGTAGCATGCGGTAAGCGATCGACCCGGGCAGGTTCAGTTCGATCCTGGTGCCGGCGCCAACGGCGCTCCCCACCGTGAGTTCCGCTCCGATCTGCCTGCCGCGTTCGCGCATTCCCGGCAAGCCATAATGCCCGGGGCGGCCTTCGTCCAGCATTGTTGGTTCAATCCCCCGCCCGTCATCCCGAATGCGCAGGCGGAAGAAACGTTCGGCATAGGTGATTTCTGCTTCGATATTCTGCGCCCGTGCGTGGGTGAACGCATTGCGCAGGGCCTCACGCGTGATGCGGTAAAGCTCGTCCCGGATGATCGGATGCAAGTTCCGCGGTGGACCTTTTACTGTCAACTGGAAGGCCGCTCCGCCCGGTGTTGCCAGTTCATTGCCCAGGGCCCTCACCGCGTCCGCCAGGTCATTCGTAACCGTAGCGGAAGATCGCAAGTCATACACGGCGTCGCGCCCCTCGGCCATCGCCAGATCTGCCCGTTCAAGCGTTTGTTCCAGTTTGTCCTTTGCCTTCCCTGGTGGCAGCATGTTATCGACAACCTGCAAGTGAAGCATCAATCCTTGAAAACTCTGCAACAGGGTGTCGTGAAGCGCGCGAGCGATACGGGTGCGCTCGTTCAATCTCTCTTCCAGCCGAAGTTCCAAAATGCGCCGCGCTATGGCCCAGCCAAAAAAAGCGGCGACGAGAACCGTGGAGATCGCCGTGATCGGCACCATCAGAAAAATCCCGCGCTCGACACTCTTCATGTTCGCGACCGCGCGCGGCAACTCCTCATCGAGTTCGCGGTCAATGCTCTCGACGTGGTCGGACGCCGTATCCTCGATTCGGTTCAGTTCGCTATCCAGGCGAATCCGAACCACCTCCCAATCGCCGGCCCCCACTAAGGCTGCGATGTCGTCGAGTTGAAACGGCAGCGTGACCTCAATCGTGTCCAGTGCGGTAAGAAACGCTGGATCCACACGAAATTCTGGCGGCAGGTAAGCGAGCGTGCTCCTCGTTTGTTGCGTTTGTTTCTTAAGCGCCTCACGGAGAGGCTCGGTCTCGGTCAGCAGGCGATGCGCATCCTTGGCCTCCGCGAGTTCGTTCAGCCGCTGATGAAAAGATTGCAAGGTCTCCTGAAGCCGCAAGACGGCGATCAACTGCTGGCTTACCCCGGTGAGACGATCCGTCTGCACTTGGGCTCGTTTGAACTGGTAAATCACGAGACCGTTGCCGCCCAGGATCAAGGCCACCAACAGGGACAAGAGCAGCGCCAAACCTCGACCCAGGTTGAACTCGTTGCCGTTTGGTGACGTCATTCGATCTCGATTAAACCATTTGCGACGCCCTTTTCTTAACAGAAACAACGAACCGGGACGGGCAACGGCGAAATGCCGTTCACCCTTAGCGCGAGGGGGCGTTCGTCATCTGCGGCGGGCCCGAACGGAAGCCAGTGATTTCGATAAGCTGCTTTTCGAGTGCGGCTGCGGCGTCAGGCGCACTTCTCTCTCCGGTCAGAACGGAATGCACGGCGTCGGAGTAGGCTTTCGTAACCGCCTTATAGGCGAGCCCCGTCTCGTTGGAGGGCCGGGGAACGATAAAGCTGGCAGCCTCCTTGGACGACGCTGGCGAGGGCGGCTCCACGAGCGACGGCGGATGGAAGACTTCAAAATGCGTCGCGCCGCCAACGCCGCCACCTCTCTCACCCGCATCGATCAAGCTGCGAAGCTGGAATCGGAGCAGCGCAATGGCTTCCTGACGATGAGTCGAATGGGCGGAGATGGCTGTGCCGGTACCTCCCAAAGTTCCGGCCGAACCTCCTATTCCGGCAGGCAGCCTCGTCAGGCCGGTCTCCACCGCCGGCGGCAGTGAGCGCCACCCGATCTTCTCGTCTTGCCCCTTCCGGCTCATCGGGGTAAGGATCCACATGCGGCTGAAGGCTGCCTTGCCCGCGTCAAAAACCAGCAAGGTATCGGTTTCCCGGTACGTCACCACGCCCGGCGGCGATATCCACCCAATCCAGTGTTTAGCCCGTTGCCATGCCTTGATCGCCGCGGGATTATTCACGCTGATGGTTCGATCCTGCTCGATGATCCGCCCTCCGCCCGCGGCTACTTGCCACTCCAGGGCATTGCACGTCAGCGATTCAGCAGCATTCCCCTGCCACACGTAACCCCAGAAGTCCTTATTCCCTTTGGCCCGCTCGCCAGTCTGGATGCGCTCGGCCATCTTCTCGAGTTCGTCCCAGGTACGGGGAGGATGAGCATAGCCATAGGCGCGCAACAGATCCGCTCGATACACCAACCCACCCAGCGGAACGTTGAAGGGAACCGCCACCAACTTTCCGTTTACGGAATAGCTGCGCAGCAACTGTGGCTCGATGAGGGCGAGTTCGGGGGCCAGGTAGGGCTGCAGATCGATCAAGTCCGGTTCGAGAACTGGAGTCCAAACCAGATCTATGTTGAGCACATCGGGGCCGGACCCATCCTTCAGGAGCTTATGTGCGAGCTCAACGTACTCACGGCTTGCCTCTGGAACCGGAATGTTCGCGACCGGAATCCCTGTTTCCTGTGTGAACCGCTGTAAGAGTGCCCTCTCCTGGGGCCGGTCTTCGTTCCAGGAAAAGGCATATTGCAATCCCGCTGTCTCTCGTGGAGCCGACCGGCAACCAATGAGCGCGATCCCCAGCAGGAAGACCACCCCGCAACTGGCCTTGCCTTCCATCAGAAACTTCCCGTTCCTAGACTCTACGCTGAACCTGGATCAAACCCATGGTATACGACGCACCTTCGAGTTAACCGCGCACGCGTGCGCCGCTCTATTCTCAGACAACCGAATCGTTTGTTAATCGTCGTTAAATCCGTTCTACTAGGTGGGTTTTTCCACTTCCCGTCCAGTCCCGAAGGGACGGCCTGAAAATAGCCCAGCACGCAGTGCTGGGTACCGTCAGCTAACCGGCTAAGTCCCGCCAGGGACGGCTGAACGACTCCGCGAATCCCGCGGACCCGGGCCACCCGGCATACCGGCACGTCTAGGCCGGGCACTGTCGATTCCCCTTAATCCATACCCAAGGAAGCGCCGAAGATAAGGGAGCAATGAACACTACGGGCCACCGCGCACTCGACGGGAGCCCCATGTTCGCGCTAGCTAACGTGGGCCGAAAAAGCCGGGCGAAGCCCATCCAACGCTTTTGGTCGGTCCAGGGTACGCTTCTTCATGAAGAGCGTTTTGGCTTGCCGCTGCGGGAAGATAAGGGAGCAATGAACACTACGGGCCACCGCGCACTCGACGGGTGCCCCATGTTCGCATCAGCGTACGTAGGCCGAAAAAGCTGGGCGAAGCCCATCCAATGCTTTTAGTCGTTCCGGCTACGCTTGTTCATGAAAAGCGTTTTGACTTGCCGCTGCGGGCAAGATAAAGGAGTAATGAACACTACGGGCCACCGCGCACCCGACGGGTGCCCCATGTTCGCGCCAGCTAACGTGGGCCGAAAAAGCCGGGCGAAGCCCATCCAACGTCTTTAGTCATTCCGGGTACGCTTGTTCATGAAGAGCGTTTTGACTCGCCGATGCGGGAAGATAAGGGAGCAATGAAAATTACGGGCCACCGCGCACTCGACGGGTGCCCCATGTTCGCATCAGCGTACGTGGGCCGAAAAAGACGGGCGAAGCCCATCAAACGCTCCTACTCGTTGAGTGAAACCCGCTGATTATGGTTTGGAACTCATCTGCATGCATAACACCGTAACGGTTACATATATCGCTAATGCGGCAGGGAAGCTTTTCCTCAGCGGCTCCATTTACGATGAAGACGGACCCTATGAGCACCAAAACGACCCTCTCCCCGGAAATCCTTCTTCACATAGCACAAACGCTCAATTTGCCACTACGAGGACTCGTAGCCGTCATTGAGTTGCTCGACGACGACGGAACCGTTCCCTTCATCGCGCGTTATCGTAAAGAAGCTACAGGGAACCTCGACGAAGTGCAGATTCGCGCCATCGAAGAGCGGCTAGCCTATTTTCGCGATCTGGTGGAGCGCCGCGCAACGATCCTGGCGTCCATCGCGGAGCAGGGCAAGCTGTCTGAGGAGCTCAAGGCGCGCATCGAAGCTACGCTCGACAAGAGCGAGTTGGAAGACCTGTATCTTCCCTATAAGCCCAAGCGCCGCACCAAAGCGACGATAGCCCGCGAAAAGGGATTGGAGCCGCTGGCCGCCTATCTCTGGGCGCAACAACCCGCAACTGAACCGCTGGCCAACCTTGCCGCCGCAGCGGTGAATGCGGAACTGGGCGTGGCCACAGTGGAAGAAGCGTTAGAAGGGGCGCGCCATATCGTCGCTGAGTGGATCAGCGAAGATGCCGTTCTACGCAAGGCGCTGCGCTTGCAGCTTTTCGAGGAAGGCCTGGTTGTGAGCCGTAAGGCGACGGACGCGGTCGATGAGCAAGGCAAATTCAAGATGTACTACGAGTACAAGGAGCCGGTGAAGACCATCCCCTCACATCGCATGTTGGCTATCCGCCGCGGCGAGGGGGAAGGCGTACTCTACTTTCTCATCGAGGCTGACCAGGAGCGCATCACGGCTGCGCTGCAACGGCACGTGCTGCGCCGCCAGGGCGACTGGACAAAGCAGCTGGAACTGGCCATCGACGATGCCTGGAAGCGCCTGCTGAATTCGTCCATCCAGGGCGAAATTCGCCTGGAGCTGAAGCGCCGTTCCGACACCGAAGCCATCCAGGTATTTCGCGACAACCTTTACAACTTGTTGCTTGCCCCGCCCGCCGGCCCCTTGAGCGTGCTGGGCATCGACCCCGGCTTGCGCACCGGCTGCAAGGCCGCGGTCGTGGATGAAACCGGCAAGCTGCTGGCCAACGATGTGTTCTACCTGCACACTTCAAAGCAGGGCAACGCCGAAGCCGCCAAGAAGCTGGAGGAGCTATTGCGCCGCCACCACGTCCGCGCCATCGCCATCGGCAATGGGACGGCCTCGCGCGAGACCGACGCCTTTGTGCGCGGCTTTCTGCAGGACCACGGCATTCAGGACATCTTTACCGTCACCGTGAGCGAAGCTGGGGCCAGCGTCTACTCTGCATCGGAGATCGCGCGGCAGGAGTTTCCCGATCTTGATCTCACTGTGCGCGGAGCCATCTCCATCGCTCGCCGTTTGCAGGACCCGCTCTCCGAACTGGTCAAGGTCGATCCGAAATCGATCGGCGTCGGCCAATACCAACACGACGTAGATCAGCGGCAACTGGCCGAGTCGCTGGAAAAGGTGGTCGAGAGTTGCGTGAACCGCGTGGGCGTCGATCTCAATACATCCTCCTGGACGCTGCTGCGCCATGTCGCGGGCATCACGGAACGCACGGCGTTCAACATTGTGACGTATCGCAACGAGAAGGGTAGTTTCCGTTCCCGCATGCAGGTGTTGGACGTGCCCGGCATCGGCCCTAAGACTTTTGAGCAGGCAGCGGGCTTCCTGCGCATCCGCAACGGCGAAAATCCGCTCGACGTCACCGCCGTACATCCCGAGTCATACCCGGTGGTCGAGCAAATTGCACGGTCACTCCATACCTCGGTCGAGCAGATTATTCAGCAGCCGCAGTTGCTGGAGAAAGTAGACCGCGGACAGCTTTCCGCCGGCGCTTACACGCTGGACGACATCCTGGGTGAATTGCGCAAACCGGGCCGCGATCCCCGCGACCGCTTCGTCGCGCCCACCTTTCACGAAGAAGTCCGTGTGCTCGCGGATGTGCAACCCGGCATGATTCTCGAAGGCGTGGTGACCAACGTGACGAAGTTCGGCGCCTTTGTCGACATCGGCGTGCATCAGGACGGATTGGTGCACATCAGTGAACTCTCGAGCCGCTTTATCAAAGATCCATCGGAGGCGGTCAAGACGGGGCAGATTGTAAAAGTGAAAGTGCTAAGTGTGGATGCGAAATCCAAGCGCATAGCGCTTTCAATCAAAGCATTATCAGCGGCGCCCCCACGCCCGGTCGCCAAACCCGCCCCAAAGCCGCAGGCAACGCTCGACGAGAAGCTCGCCGCGCTATCCTCAAAATGGAAAGCGCGTCCTTGAAGAACTTAACGTTGAGGTAAAACAGAGGGGAGGATGTCTATGGTGCGGAAACCTTTCAAGCTGACGAGCATCGCATTCAGTCAAACCCATACTCTGGAAGCTCGCTCCCTGGCTGCTCGCCACCCGTCCGGATAGCCGTTTCGTTCAATTGGCAACAAGCCCGTTCTCACTGCTAGTGTCCTATCCCTGAAGTTCCTTGAAAAATTTTCTTTGGCTTTGTATCAGAGCACGACTTTAGATCCTGCGGAAAAACTCATGTTTTGTATCAGGGCACGACTTTAGTCGTGCCGTAAACACTGGTACGGACCGGGCAAGTAGGTAACAGAAGGTACCGGGCAAGTGGGTAACACTTTTCGTTCACGGCGCGGGGCAGGTAGAAGAGAGCATGCCCTGGAGAGTGACGGATGTGGTGGACGAGCGGACGCGTTTTGTTTTGGAGTATGAGGGTGGAAGTTTCACGATGGCGGAGCTGTGTCGGATCTATGGCATCGCTCGCAAGACCGGCTATCAGTGGGTGGACCGGTACGCAGTGGAGGGAATGGTTGGGATGGTTGACCGTCGCTATGGAGCGGTCCACCATCCCAACCAGACCGCAAGCAGGATCGAGGAGCAGATTGTGCAGCTGAAGCAGTCTCATCCGAGTTGGGGCGCCAAGAAGCTACGGGCCCGTCTTGTGGCGACGAAAGAGGGAGTCCATTGGCCTGCGGTGAGCACGTTTGGAGAGATCTTGCGGCGGGAAGGTTTGAGCGCACCGCAGCACAAGCGCTTAAAGGTTCCTGTGTACAGCAAGCCGTTTGCGAAGGTAGACGAGGCCAACCAGACATGGTGCGCGGACTTCAAGGGCTGGTTTCTGACCGGCCAAGGAGAGCGAATTGATCCGTTGACGATAACGGATGCGCACAGCCGTTATTTGCTGCGTTGCCAGAACGTGGAGAAGATGGACACGGAGCAGGTGCAAGCCATCTTTGCGGCCACCTTTCGCGAATTCGGCATGCCGCAGACGATCCGCACCGATAACGGCGTTCCGTTCGCCTCCAGAGCCATCGCCGGCATATCGCGCTTATCGATCTACTGGATGAAGCTGGGCATTCAGCCGGAACGGATCCAGCCAGGTCACCCGGAGCAAAATGGGCGTCACGAGCGCATGCACCGGACGTTGAAGGCCGAGACGGCCAAACCGCTGAAAAATAGGCTGGGCTTTAGCCCCTGCCACAGCTAGAAACAAAGCAAAACAGCAGGTCCTTTCGCTACGCTCCGGTCGGGATGACAATTCTATTGGGTGTTAAAACTTCCCTTCCCAAACAAATTTGTCATCTCGATGAGCCGACTTGCCTGCGGCAAGTTAAGGGAGCAATGAACAGTGCGGGCCATCGCGCACTGGACGGTTTCCCCGTGTTCGCACCAGCTAACGTGGGCAGAAAAAGCCGGGCGAAGCCCCTTCCACGCTTTTGGTCGGTCCAGGGTACCGTTGTTCATTGGAACTGGAGCGTACCCGGATTTCCTGCTTCGCAGAGGTATGCGGCTCTCCGCAAAGACAGCCGCACGAGCTCCATCAACGCCACTACAGTCAATAGAAAATCCGGGGGAGCGAAGTGGAGAGATCTGCGGTTTTGCTAGTTCTCACACACCCCCTTTAACAGGTTGCGGAAAAACTAGGCTTTGTATCAGGGCACGACTTTAGTCGTGCCGTAAATGCTTGAAAATATGATGGGCTTTAGCCCCTGCCACAGCTAGAACCACAGCAAAGCCGAGCTTTTCCTCAGCCTCTAAAGCCCGGACGCCGTTCTTCGACGTATCGAATTGTTCAATGAACTTCAAGGACGGGACACTAGTCCAGCCGAAGGGACGCGATAAGCGCGGCCAGCGCAGCTGGTTGATTCCGGCGACTGGGATAGTAGAGGAAATACCCGGGAAACGACGGACACCAATCCTTCAGGACTTGAACCAACCGCCCTTCCCCAATCAGGCCCTTAAGACTATCTTCCATCGCTGTTCCGATTCCAACCCCATCTAACACTGCCTGAATGACGAGGTCTGGATCATCAAACGATGCCGGCCCCTGTGGACTTACCGTGAGCGACCTGCGGCCCTTTTCAAATTCCCATCGGTAAAGGCCTTTGCTGAAGCGAAATCCGATGCATGAATGATCCTTAAGCTCCCGCGGGTGTTTCGGGATGCTGTTCAGTTTGAAATAATCGGGAGACCCAACGACAGCCAGACGCAATTCTTTGGTGACTCGCACCGCAATCATGTCGCGCTGTATGAATTCGCCGAGCTGCACACCTGCGTCGTACTCACCCGCCACCAGATCGACAGGGTCATTGGAGGACGTCACCTCCAACACGACCTCGGGATAGCTACGCGTAAACTGAGCCAGCTTCGGCAAAATCACTGCCTTGGTCGCCGTCCGCGGAATAATGAGCCGTATCCGGCCTGATGGAGTTTCCCTCTGTTTCCGGGTATCCGCAACCGCTCGCTCAATCCGCTCCAAGGCGGGCCTCAGTTCCCGCAGGAGCGTCGCGCCCGCAGCAGTCGGAGAGACACTTCGCGTGGTTCGCGCAAGCAATTGGAGCCCCAGCCTTTTCTCCAGGCCGCGCATAGAATGGCTAAGCGCGGATTGCGAAATACCCAGACGGGCGGCGGCCCGCGTAAAACTCCGTTCTTCCGCCACGGTCGCAAACGCTGAGAGCTCTCCCAGGTCGTTCCTCATGATTCATGCATTCTACTCATAAATCTCGGAACCGAACATCCCCTAGTCTCATGGAAGATATTTCCTTAGACTCGTATATGTTGAACCGCGTACGACCGAAACAGGAGAATTTATGCAAAAGCGCACACTAGGAAAAAGCGGCCTCGAAGTTTCAGCCCTCGGCCTCGGCTGCATGGGCTTGAGCTTCGGCCTCGGCCCCGCCACAGAAAAGTCCGAAGCCATCAAACTCATTCGCGCCGCTGTGGAGCGCGGCGTCACCTTCTTCGACACCGCCGAAGTCTATGGCCCCTACGTCAACGAAGAAGTTGTCGGCGAAGCCCTTGCTCCCTTTCGCAAAAACGTAGTCGTTGCCACCAAGTTCGGCTTTGAACCCGATCCGAAGAACGACGGCAAATGGACCGCAACCAACAGCCGCCCCGGCCACATCAAGCAAGTCGTCGAAGCCTCAATCAAACGCCTGCGGACCGACGCCATCGACCTTCTCTATCAGCATCGCGTCGATCCCAACACACCCATTGAAGACACCGCCGGCGCCGTCAAGGACCTTATTCAAGCAGGGAAGGTCAAACACTTCGGCCTCTCCGAAGCGGGTGCAAAGACAATCCGCCGCGCCCACGCCGTCCAGCCTGTCACCGCACTGCAAAGCGAGTACTCCCTTTTCTGGCGCGAGCCCGAGGAGTCGGTCATACCCACACTCGAAGAGCTTGGCATCGGCTTCGTTCCCTTCAGCCCGCTCGGCAAAGGCTTCCTCACCGGCAAAATCGACGCATCCACCAAGTTCCACAGCACCGATTTTCGCGCGATCGTTCCGCGCTTCAGCGAGGACAACCGCAAAGCCAACCAGGCGCTTGTTGAAGTAGTGACCAGGTTCGCACAGCAGAAGGGAGCCACACCGGCACAGATCGCTCTGGCCTGGCTTCTCGCAAAGAAGCCGTGGATAATCCCGATCCCCGGCACAACCAAGCTCTCGCGGCTCGAAGAAAATCTCGCTGCTGCGTCCATCGAGCTCACAACGGAAGATGTGCATACTCTCGAAGCAGCCTCCTCGGCAATCAAAGTCGAAGGGGAACGTTATCCTGCAACCCACGCAAAGCTGATCGATCGCTAGGGCTCACCGCCGAAGATGTCTGGTTATATTGCTTTATTAGAAATAGACGCTCAACGGAGAACATTCAGTGTTACGACGTCCGGGTCACTTATTCGGGTAGCAAAGCAAAGCTTGAGGAACACGGCGGCTTCGCTCACGACGACACCAACGTAATGTCCTCCAACAACGAGTGGGTGCAGCCGTGAAGATCTTTCTCCGAGCGGATGCCACTCCTCCATAACGGACTGGCTGTAAGCCCTTCACCACGTTCCAACATAGGTTCATTGGACTTGAAAACTACCGTTGACGGCCCATCGGAGAGGTGATCGAGCATTCCAAGATTTCTCCGTCATCAAATCCTAAGTGGTTTTCAGTCGATTATGTAGAAGAGGTGAAGACTATGGCAAAGTTGAAGGTCACGGTCGCTATTACAGTAGATGGCGGTGGCGTCGCGGCAGCCACATCCAAGGAAAGTGCAGGGTTTGATGAATGTTGGGTAACTCATTCGGCCTTTTCGCTGGCAGGTGATGGTCGATGATGAAACATGATCCGAACTGCAAGTTTGATCCGGGTGTTATGTTGCCTGTCATCAATCCCATGCGCTGCGAAGCAGCAGGACCTTGCGTTCCCATTTGTCCCTACGACGTTCTCATCATCCGAACAGTCCCGCCTGAGGAGAAAGCCGAATTGCCATGGATGGGGCGGTTTAAATTGCTTGTGCACGGCGGAAAGCAGGCGTTTGTCCTAGACCCTGATGCCTGCCGGGGGTGTGGACTCTGTGTCAAGGCCTGCCCCGAGGAAGCAATCAAACTTCAAAAGCGACTAGGTCGCTTTATTTGACAGTACGAGCACACCGTATCCGGAGGTGTCCCCGAAACTAGGGTCATATGCAGAATTCAAGTTCTTCCCAATGCGCGGACTTGGGCGGAGAACCCGTCCGCGTCCGCTCACTAAATCTCCTTAAAAGGCGTTTCCACCATCCCTATTCGCCTTTGGCTTTTTGGCTTGCCACCTTCAAGAACTGAAATCCTGGCTCCAATTTAGACTTTCTTAAGTCTCCACAGGGACCGAGTTCATCCGGCTCCTGTTGGGTTCCCGCGTTGCACCCGCCTGTGGAGACGGCGTGGCTAGCTGGCGCTGCAGGTTTTCAACTCCTCTCCTCTCCGCTAATAGGCAAGAAAGTTATTTTCGATTACGATCAGTATCGAAAATAGAGACACTGGCAGTTTTCAGACGAATATCAGACGAATACATGACCAAAATTCCTGACATACCAGGCCAGGCAGTTTCGCTGCTCCCTTACTCGGCCTTTGTGCCCGCCCCGTTGCCGCCGGCCCTAGAGTGGACACGGAAGGGAACTGTAGGATAGTTGATAAGCCTAAACTATTGACTATAAAACGGGTTAATGGTGGAGGCGGCGGGAGTCGAACCCGCGTCCGAAATCCATTTCAGCAAAGAGACTCCATGCGTAGTCGAGTTCCGAAGATTTCGCACTACGCGCTCAGAACCGACAAGATGCGCGTAACGCTAGTCCGATGATCTCATCCCTGCGGCTCGGACCGGGTCTCAGGGACCAGCCTGCTGTGCGACGTTCTTCCGTAACCCACAGGCGAAGCCACGGAGAACGGCTACTTAATTAATTAAGCAGCAAGTGCTAGTTGGTTGTTAGCAATTATTGTTTTTGCAAGCGATTACGGGTGCTCACACCCCGGCATGCCTCTCGGCCTAATCGATCCCGTCGAAACCGTGACGCCCCCTCATTACTCATTATAAAGCTGTTTCCTACATGCCAATTGCGTTCAGATCGATGCTCTGGAAATCCCCGCGCATCACGCCTTCCCGAATTTCCTTCACCGTCTTGCCCTTGAGCGACATTTGGTAGGCATAATACCCCTCTTTGGCGCACGTGACGCACTCCGCCCCGTGCAGACCCTCAAAGCAGCTGTGCAGGCTCTTATGCCCCATGGCCCGATCGCAGCGGCAATAGCAAGGCAGCTGGTACAGCACGTTCGGAACCTTGGCCGCCTCGACATAGACTGCCTTTTGCCAAGGATATTGAAACATCGGCCCAGTCAGCTGGCTTCCGGAAAGCAGCGCAGGCAATTTGGTCCCCTTGGCGGGCGCAGTCGAGTGATAAGCCGGAACATCCTCGACGGGCATCCACTGTGCATACCCCGCTACCGCCAACATTCCAATCGCCATACAAACCAGCATCTGCCGCATGTCCGCTCCTCTGGCCCCAGTATAACTGGCGATAGGATTGCAACGTGTCTAAGCAGAATTTCAGTCGGAAAGAGTGCGGGAATCAAAAAAAAGGCGGCACGAACGGTAAATTGTCCGTGCCGGGAGGCCAGTGACGCAACTTGTGTTAAAAACCGCGCCGCGAGAGCAACATCCTCAACCGCGACTGAACTCATATTACCAGAGGAAGTACCAAAGTCCTAGCCAGAAAATCCAAATTTAGTTAAAAAACATATTTTTTAATTTTTGGAATCCCGATTCCTGTATCTTTTGGGCCTGAAAACAACCTTCCTCAGCATAGACGTGCTTCTCAAAAATAAGTTGCGCAGAAGATATCCTTTTCAAAAATCCGTGTCCAAAGGCGGAATCGCCATCTCTAATAACCGAACGACGATGACGACCGGTCCCATCCCCATCGACCAGCCTCGAGGCACGAATCCTGTGAGCCCCGCCCCAACCCAAGGCAGAGCCTTCTGGCGTACCGGTCTGCTGCTAGCCACCTCAGCCGCGTTGGGGGGAATCGCCGTAGCCATATGGAACCGCCGAGCCCTGGCGCAATTTCGTCAGCAAACCCCGCCCGAGGAGTAAGCCAGCATCCTCCACCTCCGGAGGACCTGAAAAATCCCACAGAGCCAAGCCCCGATTACGAGAGCGCGTCAAGCGTCCGCGCCATGTTCACGTCCTTCTCCGTCAGGCCTCCCTGGTCGTGGGAAACCAACGCCAGCTTCACCTGGTTGTAGCGAATATCAATATCCGGATGATGCCCGGCGGCCTCCGCCTTCTCGGCCACCTGGTTCACGAAGACCATCGCCGCCTTAAAATCGGCAAACTTGTACTGGCGGACAATCTCTTGACCCTCCAGTTTCCACTGCGGCAGCGACCGCAAGCTTTCCTGCACACGTTCGGGAGTTAATACGCTCATTATTCACACTCTGAATCCATCTTTTGCGAATGGGTTGCGCAGCTTTGAGCGGTCTTTCAGCTCTAACGGCGGAGGCGCGGCAATTTTCTTCGACTGGTGGGTGATTTCCGCGCGCAAATCTTCCCACAACTGGTCGGGTAGGCTCAGGTACACGTCCACCACTCCAGGGTCGAACTGCGTGCCGGAACAGCGTTTGATCTCCAGCCGCGCCGCAGCGAAGCTTTTCGCCTTACGATAGGGCCGGTCAGACGTGATCGCGTCCAGGGTATCGGCAATGGCGAAAATTCTTGCCCCCAGAGGGATCTGATCGCCTTTCAATTTGCGCGGATATCCGCTGCCGTCATAGTGTTCCTGGTGGCTATAGACGATCTCCGCCGCCTCCTGTAGAAACGGGATTTTCCGCAGCATCTGGTAACCGCGAGCACAATGTTCCCGCATCACCTTCTGCTCATCTGCCTGCAGCCGGCTCGGTTTGAGCAGAATTGCGTCAGGAATGGCCATCTTCCCGATATCGTGCAGAAATGCACCTCGCGCCACCACCGGTATCTGGTGCGCCGGAATACCCGCGCCCCGCGCCAGCGCGATGGTGAAGGCGGTCACCCGCTTGGAATGTCCTTCCGTCTCGGCGTCCTTCAGGTCGAGCGCGTCGCCCAAAGCTTCAAGCGTGATGTCGTAGGAGCGCTCCAGGTCCGCAATCGCCTGGTGCAGCATCCCGGTTCGGGCGCTTACCATCTGCTCCAGATCCTGCCGGTACATCGCGTTCTGTTGCACCAGGCGTCGATACTCGACCGCCCGCCTCACCGTGGCCATCAACTGCTCTCGTTCAAACGGTCTCAGCAGATAGTCATAGGCTCCCTGCCGGACCCCAGCCAGCGCAGCCCCTATATGGCGGCTGGGCGCCAACAGAACCAGTGGGATATCCGTCTTCAACCGGCGCATCCGCTCTACCAGTCCGATGCCGTCGTTTCCGGCTGTCCCTAAATCGGACAGCACCACGTCATAGGGCGGATCCTGTTCGATGAGCGCGAGCCCCTCATCGGTGCTGCTGGATAGCACCGTCAGGTACTCCGTCTTTTTGAGCATGCCGTCGATTTCGTTGCGACTATGCACTTGCTCATCGACCACCAGCACGCGCGCTGGGATGCTTGTTTTCTCCATGTTTCCGATCGCCGGTATGGCTCATGCAAAGTCTATCTTCAACCGGCTCCGTTGGTGTGAATTCTTCGCGGTGAACCCATCACCGATGGGGCAAACTGGTATACTCCATGCAAAGCTAGCAGTCGTCTTTTCATATGACAGCAATCACCACCCGTACCGGATTCATGCCGCTTTCGATCGCCAGCCCGTATCGGGGTGTCTTTGTTCAATTTTGAACGGGAGTTTTCCCAGGAGTCGACTCTCGTTTCCCGCGCCGCCAAACAGTCTTGTGAGGCGCAGCAGCGAGACATCTACGAAAGCCACCGTCATCGTGCCTTTTCCCTTGCTTTCTACATGACGGGGAATGAACTCGAAGCCGAAGATATTCTCACCACCACGTTCGTGCGTGCCTTTCAACAAACTGAACAGCCGGACGCATTTGCAATTGATTCAGCGCTCATGAGCGAGTTGAGCCAGCGCTTTCCTCTTCGCAAGGAGGAGCCTTCGGCCGTCCTGACTCCAGGGAAGGGGTTGAGCAACCGCAACGTTCGCCGCTCCGATCTGGAATCGGCCGTGCATAACCTGCCTCCCAACGAGCGCCTCTTGTTTTTGCTGCGCGATGTGGAGGGGTACTCACCCGCCAACATCGCCCGCCTCCTGGATATCTCCGAGGCCCAGGTGCAGCGCGCCTGTTTTTCCGCGCGCATTCGTCTCTGCCAGGTGCTCGCCGAGCAGGCTCGCACCGAAGCCGCCTAGCCTCTAGTTTTTTTCTTCTTCCGCTCTGCCGCCCAACCTTCCTTGGTCGTCTGCCTGGCTCGCCCCAGCGCCAGCGCATCCTCCGGCACGTCCTCCGTGATGCAGGATCCGGCAGCGATATACGATCCATTGCCCAGGGTTACCGGGGCCACAAGGGTCGAGTCGCTGCCCACGAAAACCCGGTCGCCGATGATCGTCTTCTGCTTGACCACTCCGTCATAGTTGCAGGTGATCACCCCTGCGCCTACGTTGACCCCCTCGCCAATTTCCGCATCCCCCAGGTAAGTCAAATGTCCGGCCTTGGAGCCCTTGCCAAAGCGAATCTTCTTGGTTTCGACAAAATTCCCCACATGCGCCCCCTCGCCAATCTCGCTTTCTGGCCGCAGGTGCGCATAGGGCCCTAGCGTTGCTCCGTCCTCGATTCGGGACTGGGTAATGACGCATCCCTGGCGAATCACCACCTGGTTGCCCACGGTAGCGTGCTCCAGAACGGAATACGAACGAACCCGGCATTCCAATCCGATCCTCGTTTCGCCCAGCAGCTGCACGAAGGGTTCGATCACGGTATCGGCTCCCACCGACACCCCCGAGTCGATCACTGTCGTTTCCGGCCGGAAGATGGTCACTCCTTCTGCCATGAGACGGTGGGCCGTCATGAGCCGGATCTTGCCATCGATCGCCATCATTTCCGCGATGGTATTGGCGCCCAGCACCTCGTCAGGCTCTACTGCTTCGAGTGCCAGCACTCTCTCTCCAGCCCCTTGCAAGATCGCCGCTATGTCCGTCAGGTAATATTCTCCGTGCGCGTTCTCGGTCCCCAAGGTGTCGATATGCGCGAACAGCGGCTTGCACGCGAAAGCGTAGATGCCGGAGTTGATCTCCCGTGCCTTGGCTCCTTCTGCGGTCAAAGCTTTCGGTTCAACAATCTCGCGCACTTCATCGGAGGAGCCTGATTTGCGGATCACCCGTCCGTATCCCTGCAAATTATCGGGTGCCGCGGTAAGCACCGTCATGGCTGCCTTCCGCTCGAGGTGAAAGTCGCGTATGGCCCGAATCGTCTCTGGCCGGATGAGCGGCACATCCCCTGAAAGCACAATCAGATTTTCATAGCCCTGCACGGCGGCCCGTGTCTGCTGGATGGCATGTCCTGTGCCCCGTTGCTCCGTCTGCTCAATGAACTGGACGCCCACTCCGGCAACCGCATCCCGAACCTGTCCTGCCTCATGGCCGACGATCACATAAACATCTTCCGGGGGAACAATTTGACGTGCCGCATCGACCACGTGCCGAATGAGACTTTTGCCGCCGACTTCATGAAGGACTTTAGGGCGTTTGCTTTTGAGCCGCGTACCCTTGCCGGCGGCCATGATCACGATGGCAAATTGCATCCTTCGACGCTCCTTGAACTGAGAGCCAGTTTACCGTTCGCGCCTCACCGCAAAATGTTCCCTTTGGGGAATGCCAGTCACCAGCCTCAGCCCATACAACAATTCGTTCAGATGCCCCACCCCGAAGGAACCGATCTAAAGAAACGCAGTCCGCGCGCGAACCGGAATTTAAAGGACCAAACTAAACTCATGGGTGCCCCATGTTCGCACCAGCGTACGTGGGCCGAAAAAGATGGGCGAAGCCCCTCAAACGATTTCAATCCTTGAGTGAAAGCATTCGGAGAATTAAAAATTGGCCCACGTGCGCTGAGGGACGTGGGGCACCGTCAAGCTTAGTTTTGGCTCTTCAGTTCCGGTCCGTGTCACACACACCCGCTTTAGCCCCAGAGGGCGCCGTTCCTCAGAGCCCAAAGCCGCTCATTCCTGTTGACCTAACGTATTGAGGTCCAAATAAAACAGGGCTAAAGGGGTGTGTGAAAACTAAAGAAACGCAGCCCGCGCGCGAACCGGAATTTAAAGGACCAAACTAAACTGATGGGTGCCCCATGTTCGCACCAGCGTACGTGGGCCGAAAAAGATGGGCGAAGCCCCTCAAACGATTTCAATCCTTGAGTGAAAGCATTCGGAGAATTAAAAATTGGCCCACGTGCGCTGAGGGACGTGGGGCACCGTCAAGCTTAGTTTTGGCTCTTCAGTTCCGGTCCGTGTCTCACACACCCGCTTTAGCCCCAGAGGGCGCCGTTCCTCAGAGACCAAAGCCGCTCATTCCTGTTGACCTAACGTATTGAGGTCCAAATAAAACAGGGCTAAGAGGGGTGTGTGAAAACTACAGAGACGCAGCCCGCGCGCGAACCGGAATTTAAAGGACCAAACCAAACTGATGGGTGCCCCATGTTCGCACCAGCGTACGTGGGCCGAAAAAGACGGGCGAAGCCCATCAAACGATTTCCATCCTTGAGTGAAAGCATTCGGAGAATTAAAAATTAGCCCACGTGCGCTGAGGACGTGGGGCACCCGTCAAGCTCAGTTTGGCCCTTCAGTTCCGGTCCGTGTCACACACACCCGCTTTAGCCCAGAGGGCGCCGTTCCTCAGAGCCCAAGCGCTCATTCCTGTTGACCTAACGTATTGAGGTCCAAATAAAACAGGGCTAAGAGGGGTGTGTGAAAACTACAGAGACGCAGCCCGCGCGCGAACCGGAATTTAAAGGACCAAACCAAACTGATGGGTGCCCCATGTTCGCACCAGCGTACGTGGGCCGAAAAAGACGGGCGAAGCCCATCAAACGATTTCCATCCTTGAGTGAAAGCATTCGGAGAATTAAAAATTAGCCCACGTGCGCTGAGGACGTGGGGCACCCGTCAAGCTCAGTTTGGCCCTTCAGTTCCGGTCCGTGTCTCACACCCCCGCTTTAGCCCCAGAGGGCACCGTTCCTCAGAGCCCAAGCCGCTCATTCCTGTTGACTAAGACGTACGGATCAAACAGCCTGCGGAAACTCCTGCCTTGAAGGGTACGGGCTTCAGCCCGTACGTTCGAGGGTCCAAATAAAACCGAGCTTTAGCCCCTGAGGGCGCCGATTCCCAACAGCTAAAGCCAGTCATTCCTGTTGACCTAGACGTACGGATCAAACAGCCTGCGGAAACTCCTGCCTTGATAGGGTACGGGCTTCAGCCCGTACGTTCGAGGGTCCAAAATAAAACCGGGCTTTAGCCCCTGCCACAGCCGGAGCCGCAACTAAGCTTTCCCCGAAACCATCTACCCGATACCCATCAAAAAAGAGCCCTTTCGCAACGACCTCCCCAACTACTGACGTTGTTGTAAATACTCGCCCCTCTTTCCTCCCACGGACTGCGACGTGGTTACGCTCACCGGCGACTGCAGATGGAAGGTCACCAGCGTTTCCGTAGGAATCTGGACCTGTTGTCCCCGAGTCACTCCATTCACGCCGGCCCCCACGCCGCCACCGGTAACCGCACCAATCGCCGCCCCTTTGCCACCTCCGGCCAGAGCCCCGATAATCCCTCCCAAGGCTGCGCCGGCCCCGGTTTTCACGGCCGTATTCTTACCGCGCCCAGCACCTTGTTTGTCATAGGCATCGGTGACCACATCCACCGGATGGTCGACTGTCTCGATGCGGGTCAGTTCAATGGACAACTCCGAGCTGCCGGAGAAATGAGTAGCGTCCTTGGCGATGATCACCCGTCCCGTCACCGCGGACCCCGTCCGTGCCACCACCATCCCATCCACAATCAGATCGCTACCCAACGTGCCGTGGAAAACCGTGTTTGGCTGCGTCTTGCCGCTATCCAGCGTATCCACCATCCGAATCGGAATGACCGTTCCCGCGGGAACCACCACCGTCTTAGCCACCGGCGGAGGAGGCGGAAGCGGAGCAGGAGGTACCACCTGCACTGCCTCTTGAGCCGGAGCGGGCGGCGGGGGCGGAGGAGCAATCTCCTGTGCCGGTGGCGGAGGCGGCGGCGGAGCCTTGGCGACTACCCTCCGTCGCGGTTCCGGCGCCGGCTTTGCCGCCCGCACGGGCGCCACCACCAGGTTGTTCACGACTGTCCTCACCCCATCAATGGAGGCGCTATCGGCAGCCGCCAGGGACCGGGAGGCCTCGTTCTCCACCTTGCCCGTCAGCGTCGCGACCCCGTTGGCCACTGCCACTTTGATGTTCTGCCCCGTCAATCCCGACTCCGCCGCGATCTTGGCCTGAATGTCACTGCCTATCTGCTGATCGTCTCGGGGCGCAGGAGCCGGCGCCGGGGCCGCCTGCTGTGCCGCCGGCGCGGGGGGTGTTTCTGCAGGCTGCTTCTGGCATCCTGACCCCAGCATCAGCGCACCAGTCAAAATCGCCAACCAAATGCTGCGTCGCGTTGAAAAATCATTAGTCATGGCAAAATCCTCGGTTTACGTTTTCCAATGTGCGGTCTGCTATATCCTTTGACGAAAGAAAGATGCAACAGGCAGACCGCTAGTCGCGAATACCGCATCCCAACATTTATTGTTGCCGAAGGGACCGTGCCTCGGAAGAGTATCTTCCGACAGTATCGGAGTGCTAACCGGCGGAAGCAGTATAGTGAATTGATCTCAGCAAGAGAGGGAACATATATGTCAGACGAAAATCAGGGCGGTGGCGGAAGCGGTTTCGGTTGGTTTCTGGTCGGTCTCGGAATTGGCGCCGCAATCGGTGTGCTCTACGCTCCTCAGTCGGGAACGGAAACCCGGGAAAGCTTGGCCGAGAACGCACGCGAGCGCGCCGAGTACGTAAAACAGAAATCAAAGCAAGCGGCAGCACAGGTCAACACCTATGTCGACGCCGGCAAGGATCAAATCAACGAATACGTGGAGAAGGGCAAGCAGGCAGTCGCCACAGGCCGCGCCCAGGTAGAGGATTACGTCGAATATGGACGCAAAGTCGTGGCCCAACAAGCCAACAAGGTGGTAGCGGCCGTAGACGCGGGCAAAAATGCCTACGCAGCGACCACCTCAACCGCCTCTCCGATTGACGGACAAGTCTAACCTTCGCAATGGACAAGTCTTCGCAAACTTTGTTGGTCATCTTCGTTGCCGTCGCCGCAGTCAGCATCCTGATGCAGGCAGGCTTCACGCTGGCCATATTGATTGGTACTCGTAAGGCGCAGAAGAAGCTCATGACCCTGGCGGATGACCTCCGTCTGCACGCCTTGCCGGTAATCATGGCGTCGCGAGAAGTGATTCACGACGTGACGCCCAAGATAAAAACCATCACGGACAATCTGACCGCCGCCAGCGCTACCCTGCGTAGCAAGGCCGATCAGATCGGCGCCCTGGTGGGAGATGTCGCCAATCGAACCCAGGGCCAAGTTACCCGCGTGGACGGAATGGTGAAGGTCACACTCGACCAGCTCACGTTGGCGGTTCAAGCCATTGAGCAGGGAATCGCGGTGCCCGTCCGCCAAGTGAACGGAATCATCAACGGCCTTCGGGCAGGGGTTGAGGTATTGCGGCAGAAGACTCCTGACCACCTCCAACCTGAAGACGATCTTTTCGTCTAGCAACTTCGCGAGGTATGGTTTTCTTTCAAGGAAAAACCACACCTCGCGATTTGCATTCCACGTATTTTCAAACCCGCTCTAAATGATCCAGCCGCCGCCAACCACCTCGTCCGCGGCATAAAAAACCGCAGCCTGGCCCGGAGTAACGGCGCGAACCGGCTCATCGAAATTCACTTCAACCTCATCGTCACCGGTTGGCCGCAACGTAGCCCATGCTGGCTCATGCCGGTGACGGATCTTCACCTTCGCCCGCATCTCGCCGGCCAGTGCCGCGACAGAAATCCAGTTGAGTCTCCGCGCCCGCAGCGAACCCCGCATCAACTCCTGTTCCCCTCCCACCACCACCTGCTTCTGTTCGCGATCAATCGAGATCACGTAGAGCGGAGATGGGGACGCTAAACCAAGCCCCTTGCGCTGGCCCACGGTAAAGTTGTGCACTCCTTCGTGCTTGCCTCTGGCCTGTCCGCCGGCGGAAACCAATTCCCCTGCGGTATCGGGCACAGCCTCACCCTGCTCCTTTAGATAGGAATCGATAAACCGCTTGTAGTCTCCGCCCGGGATGAAACAAATCTCCTGCGAATCCGGCTTGTTCGCCAGCATCAGACCGTAACCATGGGCTAATTCGCGCACTTCGGGCTTGGTCAATCCTCCCAGGGGGAAGAGAGTGCGAGCCAGCTGGTCCTGCGTCAAACCGAAAAGAAAGTAAGTTTGGTCCTTGCCCGAATCCGCCGGCCGTTTCAAGATCCAACGCCCACGCTCGGGATCGTACTCATTGCGCGCGTAATGGCCGGTGGCAATCTGGTCGGCCCCTATCTGGCGGGCGGTAAGAAGCAGCTGGTCAAACTTCAAGTGATTGTTGCAAAGGCTGCAGGGAATCGGGGTCCGGCCAGCCAGATACTCATCCACAAACGGCCGGATCACATCCCGCTCGAACCGTTCCTGGTGATTCACCACGTAGTAGGGAATGGACAGCACTTCCGCCACCCGCCGTGCGTCGTACACGTCATCGATGGAGCAGCACCGTCCCTGCACCTGCTCCGGCATTCCCTCGTGGTCCGCCAGCCGGCGCTGATTCCATAGCTGCATCGTAAGGCCCACCAGCGAGTGCCCCTTTGCCTTCAGCATGGCGGCGACGGTGGAGGAATCCACACCACCCGACATGGCCACCGCAATCGTCATCGCGCCACCGCCGAAAGCTCCCGCATCCGAGTCACCTGCGACGAAACTAGGTCAACCACCTGGTCAACCTCCTCTTCGCTCGTGTGCCGGTGCAGGCTGAAGCGCACACTGGCGCGAGCCTGATCGTTGGAGAGACCCATCGCCAGCAGGACATGAGACGGTTCGCTCGCCCCCGAGGAGCAAGCTGCCCCGCTCGATACCGCCAAACCCTTCAGATCCAGAGAGATCACCAGCGCTTCTCCATCCATCGCTTCAAACCACAGGTTGCTGGTGTTCGGCACCCGGGGAGCGGATCCGCCGTTCACCCCGCCGGCGTGAGCCAGCAAACCCATCTCCAGCCGGTCGCGTAGGACGCGCATCCGTTCTGCCCCCTCGCACTGGACGGCATACTCCGCCGCCCGCCCGAGACCGGCGATCCCCGCTACATTCTCCGTCCCTGCCCGCCGCTGCCGTTCATGGGCGCCCCCGGCAAACAGCGGCTGTAATCGAGTATCGCGGCGCACGAAGAGTGCCCCCGTCCCCTGGGGAGCATGCATCTTGTGACCGGAAATACTGAGCAGCTGGCAGCCAATCGAATCAACATCAATCGGGATCTTGCCGGCAGCCTGCACCGCGTCGACATGGAATCGCACCCTGGCCTCGGCGGCAATGCGGCCGATTTCCTCGACTGGCTGCACTACGCCGGTCTCGTTATTGGCCATCATCACGCTGATGAGACGGGTGTTCGTCCGCAGTGCGGTGCGTACATCCGCCGGATCGACAACCCCTTGGCCATCGACTGGCAGCAATGTCACCTCGCAGCCGCGCTCCCCTAATCGCAGGACCGCCTGCAGCACCGCAGGGTGTTCGACTGGGCTGCTGATGACATGGTCCCCAGGCCGGACCGAGCCAAAAATCGCCAGGTTGTCGCTCTCTGTGCCCCCGCTGGTGAAGACGATCTCCGCCGGGCGGCAGCCGAGCATGCGGGCAACACTCGCCCGCGCCTTTTCCACGGCACTCCGAGCCTGTTGTCCTTCCTGGTGAATGGAGGAGGCGTTGCCGAAATGCTCCAGCAAAAACGGGCGCATTGCCTCCAGCACCTCAGGTAGCAGAGGAGTGGTAGCGTTTGCGTCCATATAAATTCGCCGCACCTGTCTATTCTACGGGAACCAGAACTTGAGGTTTCTGCTAGGCTTCTTTCTGGCAAGCGCGTCTGCGCTTGAAAGAGGTCAATCGTGAAATTTTTTATCGCTGCCGTCGCCGCCCTTGCCCTAACCGCTTGTTGTACCGTCACACAAGCCTTTGCCGCCACTGCCTCTCCGGCGCAGGCCTTCGCAAAGCTGCTCAGCGGTCAGGAGAAGGAAGTGGTCTCCATCGCCGAAGCCATGCCTGCGGACAAATACAACTTCGCACCCACGACCGGCAACTTCGAAGGAGTACGCACCTTCGCGCAACAAGTCACCCATATTGCTCAAGCGCAATATTTCTTCTTTAGTGGTTTCGGAATCAAGCCGTCCATCGATCCTAAGTCGATCGGCAAGCTCACCAGCAAAGACGAAATCGTGAAAGCTCTCAAGGACTCCTTTGCCTTTGCTGAAAAATCCGCCGAAACCATCACCGCTGCAAATGCATTTGACGAGATCGGGGAAGTAGACGGCGCCAACACCCGGGCGACCATCGCGGCCTTCTCCCTGGCCCACACCAACGATCACTACGGACAAATGGTCGAATACCTGCGCATGAACGGAATCGTTCCCCCCGCCAGCCGCAAGTAACCAAGCAATAATGGGGTGGTCCTTTACGAGCAGCTAAAGCCCACGCTTTGTATCCGGCCACAAGTTTGCAGGCAGCGGAAAAGCCGAAACACTTGAAATAGGGATGGGCTTAGAGGCTGCGGAAAGACTCATGTTTTTTGAAGGGTACGGGCTTCAGCCCGTACTTTTTGGGGTCTAAGTTAACTTGGGGCTTTAGAGGCTGCGGAAAAACTCGGTTTTGTATCAGGGCACGACTTTAGTCGTGCCGTAAACACTTGAAAATAGGATGGGCTTTAGCCCCTGCCACAGCTAGAGCCACAGCAAAACCGAGTTTTTCCGCAGCCTGTTTAAGCCCTTGCCCCTGTCATTCGCCAAGCAGATTGCTTGGCAGGGGCTAAAGAGTCTGCGCGGGAACTGGACTCGAGGACCAAACAAATCGGACGGGTGCCCCATATTCGCGCCAGCTAATGTGGGCCGAAAAAGACGGGCGGAAGCCCTTCCAATGCTTTTAGTCCTTGGTTGAAAACTTTCGCAGAATTCATAATCGACCCACGTTAGCTGGTGCGAACGTGGGGCACCCGTCAAGTTCTGATTGGTTCTAAAATCTAGTTTTCACGCGGGCCGTGAGTGGGTGACAAACGACCTATTTTTCCGCAGCCTCTTCAGCCCCTGAGGGGAGCTTCCCTCAGCGCTAAAGCTGCTCGTTCTTAGGTGTACGGGCTAAACAGGTTGCGGAAAAACTCATGTTTTGTATCAGGGCACGACTTTAGTCGTGCCGTAAACACTTGAAAATAGGATGGGCTTTAGCCCCTGCCACAGCTAGAATCACAGCAAAACTGAGTTTTTCCGCAGCCTGTTTAGCCCCTGCCACAGCCGGAACAAAACCGAATTTCTCCGCGGACTGTAAACTCGTGCCCTGATACGTTTAGCTGCGGCCACTCACCCACGAACTTTGCGTCCCCTACCGCTTCTCTAACGCCACGTACCGCGATGGATATTCCGGGCCAATGTACTCCGCCCGAGGCCGAATCAACCGATTATCATCCAGCTGTTCGATCACGTGAGCCGCCCAACCTGAAATCCTGCTAACCGCAAAAATCGCGGTAAAAAGATCCAAATCGATCCCCAGCATGGTGTAGGTCGAAGCCGAATAAAAGTCCACATTGGCGTTGAGTTTCTTCTCCGCCATCACGTACTTCTCGATGGCTCGCGACATCGTGAACCATTTGGCGTCCCCCGACGACTTCCCTAACTCCTCTGACATCCTGCGCAAGTGGGTCGCGCGGGGATCCTCAGTGTGGTACACCCGGTGACCGAACCCGGAAATCTTCTTCTTCTGCGCCAGCAAACCCGCCACATGGTCGACCGGATCCACACCCGCCTTATCGATCGCGAACAGCATCCGCATCACCGCCTCGTTGGCGCCGCCGTGCAGCGGGCCCTTCAAGGCGCCGATTGCGCCGGTGATCGACGAGTGTATGTCCGACAGCGTAGCCGCGATCACCCGGGCGGCGAAGGTGGAGGCATTCAGCTCATGGTCTGCATGAAGTATCAGCGCTATGTCGAGAGTTTTAGTCGCTGTTGCTGAGGGTTTTTCCCCATTCAACATCCACAGAAAATTCGCCGCATGGCTAAGCGACGGATCCGCCTCGACGACCGTCTTCCCTTTGCGCAGCCGATCGTACGCAGCCACCAACATGGCAATCTGCGACGTCAGACGAAAACTCTTGCTGACATTGGCATCATGCAGATTATCGCTCTCATCCGGATCATAGAAACTCAGCGCCGAAACCGCAGTGCGGAGCACTTCCATGGGGGTCGCGCTCCGCGGAAACGACCGCAGCAGATCGATCATCTTGGGATCCAACGTGCGGGCGTCCTTCAACCTTTGGTTGAACTCGTCCAGCTCCGCTTTGGATGGAAGCTTGCCAAACCACAACAGGTAGGTGGTTTCCTCGAAGGTCGACTTCTCGGCCAGCTCATGGATATCGATCCCGCGATAAGCCAGCACCCCGGCATCGCCATCGATCCAGCAAATGCCGGAATTCGCCGCCACTACCCCTTCTAATCCCTTGCCCACCACCGCTGTAGACATAATGAATGCTCCTTGAGTCGTGACTGTCTGTTTTATAGCGCAGCGCTTGGAACCTTGTCACTTGCCAAACGTCCCGGGGCAAACGCCGCGAGTGGCGTCGCAGGGGGGCTGCCTTGCAAAAGTTGTCGCACCACCACCCCAGTGGCCGGAGCTAACAAGATCCCATTACGAAAGTGTCCGGTCGCGACCCAGCAATGGGGCTGGCCCGCGCCGCCGATGATCGGAAGTCCGTCACTGGTCCCGGGCCGAAGCCCGGTCCACCTTTCCACTACCCGGGCGGCAGCGATGGGTGGCCAGAGCTCCGCCGCTTGGGCGTGCAGCATCTGCACCGCCGATGGATCCACCCGGCGGTCAAACCCCGCCCGTTCCACCGTGGCCCCAATCACGACTAAACCACCGCCTCGCGGCACCAGGTACACCTCGGAGTTGCGCAAAACACATTCCAGATCCACCGGGGGATCCAGGAGAACGGCAAAAATCTGGCCCTTCCATGGCTCAACCCCAGCCGCCGGCTGATTCTCCATGTCGACCTGCGCCGCCCAAGCGCCACAACAATTGACGAAAGAGCCAGCGCTGAAAGTCTCCCTGGTCGTGGTCACCTCCACCGAGCCCGCCCGGCTGCGAACCGCGAGCACTTCCGCTTCCTGCTGCACAACCACACCAGCCGCGGCTGCCGCCAAGGGAAGGGCAACGCAAAGATCCCGCGGATCGAGACTTACCTCGGCGTGCCTGCGAAAACAACGGCCCTCCGTCGCCAGGCCGGGTACTAGTTTCTGCGCCTCCGCAGCGCTCAGCCCGCTGTCCTCGTCGCTGCAGGTAATCAGCGCATCCCGGGTCCGCAGCGGCACCCTGCGTCGCGAAAGGATTTCAATCGCGGCCAGAAATTCTGGATAAAGCCCAATACTCAGCTCAGCCAGTCGCACCAGCTCTGGGGGATGCGCCGGATCATGGCCGGAAAGCATGCCTGCCGCCGCCCAGGACGCCTCTTTCATGACACGGCCCTTCTCCAGCACCCGGACCCGAAACCCATTCCGTGCCAGTTCCAAGGCAACCGAGAGGCCAATAATCCCGCCCCCGCCTACGATGACTTCTGCGGTCTCCACTCGTCCATTGTAGGATGAGGAATACATAGCGTCCGCAAGGGAAAAGAGGCAGATCGCATGAGCGACGAAAACGTCGAGGTAGTCGAACGCACTCAATCTGGATTATTTATTGTTCTCGTAGCCTTCGCTGTCCTGGCATCCGCCGCCGGACTGATCTGGAGCTATACGCTCGAAACCCGCCTCGAAAAATCGCAGACCGCCTTGCTCAACGCCCAACAACAGAATGACAAATTGGCCGAGAGCCTCAACGAGACCAACGCCAAGCTCAAGGTGACCACCGAGACCCTAGGTCAGAGCGTCGGTCTTACCCAGCGCCAACTGGAAGCCCGAGCCAGCGAGTTTCTCAAGCGCCAAAAGGAAGAGACAGCTCGCCTTGAGAAGGAGCAGCAGGCGGCCCAGGCCGACGCTCAGAAGCAGATTGGTGCCGTCTCAAGCGACGTGTCGGCCGTCAAGACGGACGTGGGTGGCGTAAAGACAGACGTGGCTGCCACCAAGACCGAGCTACAAAACACCGAGAGCCAATTGAAGCGGGTGACCGGTGATCTGGGAGTCACCAGCGGTCTGGTCGCCACCAACGGCAAGGAGCTCGAGATCCTCAAGCACAAGGGTGACCGAAACTATTACGACTTGAACCTGACCAAGGGAGCCAAGCCCACCTCGATTTCAGGCATCAGTGTCTCCCTGAAGAAGGCGGACACGAAGCATTCGAAGTACACTCTGCTGGTCGAATCCGACGACAGAAAGATAGAGAAGAAGGACAAGAACCTGGACGAACCGGTTCAGTTCTACACCGGCAAAGACAAGCTTCTATACGAGCTGGTGATCAACACCATCAACAAGAACCAGGTCATCGGTTACCTCGCGACCCCCAAGAACGCCCCCGCCCCAATGTCGCCGTAGAAGCGCGAGGACTTTAAAAGCTTAGCAAGCGTGGGAACCGGGTCTAAGGACGAACCAAACCCAACGGACCAAACAGAACCTGACGGGTGCCCCATGTTCGCGCCAGCGTACGTGGGCCGAAAAAGACGGGCGAAGCCCATCCATTGCTGTTATCCGCTGAGTGAAAGCGCTAAACCACTTCTAAGGGAAGAAGAAATAGAGGGAAGGACCTCAGCACAACGCCAGCGCCTCTAGGGCAAAACCCTACTGCCGAGGCAACATCAACTCCAAAGGCTTCTGGTGCATAAACGAGACCACCACTTTCGCTGACTGCAGCGTGTCCCATTGTTCCTTGGTGATGGGAAAATTAAAAATCACAAGCCCTTGAACAGAGTCCCCCGGAGTCATCGTGATATCGCGATGCACCGGGTCCGCCCGCATGTAAGCCAGCGAAGGATACGCCTGGAACACCCGCTCCATATCTCTGTCACCGACAGTTACATTCACCTGTTCCGAGCCATCCGGAAGCTTGATGGTCGACGAAACATCCTGCAGGAACAGCGGGATATCGGTCTGGTTCCTGACCTTGATTTTAGCTAGTATCAGCAACTGATCGTAATACTCGTTGTTGCCTTGCATCCCGTCGGGCCCGCCCCCTTTAATGATGGCGTGGACCGGGTACAGCTTCATCGTCAAGATCTCTCCTGCGGCAACGGGTGGTTTCTGCCCCAGGTAGACATACAGTCCCATCGCGATACTGACCACGATGGCAGCGATGACTATGGTCTTGAAAGCGCTTCTGAATGGGTGGGGCGGATCGACCTGCGCCATATTGGGCCCCGGTCCGGAGAATGCCGAAACTTCAGTAGACTCGCTCACTTCGCTCACCGTGGAAAGTTTAGTCTATTGTTTAGACGAGCATAAGTTACTAAAGAGACCCTCTCGCCTTGCTTTCGGCTCGCTGATGAATACACTAAAGGTCGGGAACGCATGCGAATCTTGGTTACCGGAAAAGACGGGCAGGTAGGGACTGAGCTCTCTCGCCTCTATCGCTCCCGTAACGATGTGCTTCTCACCGGAAGGGATGAGTGCGATCTAAGCAGTGAGTCCTCCATTAGAGGCGCGGTTCGCCGAATAGAGCCCGCGGTCATCATCAACGCAGGTGCCTACACGGCTGTCGACAAGGCGGAGACCGACCAGCCACTCTGCTTTGCCATCAACGCTACGGCTCCCGGTGTGCTGGCCCAGGAGGCAGCCCGCCTGGGCGCCCTCCTCATCCACTATTCCACTGATTACGTCTTCAACGGAGAAAAGCCGGACGCGTATCTCGAAAGCGATCCCGTGAACCCGGTGGGCGTCTATGGTCAATCGAAGGCGGCGGGAGAAGCAGCCATCGCGGAATCGGGGGCGCGTGCTCTGGTCCTCCGCACCAGTTGGGTGTACGCGAGCCACGGCAAGAATTTCTTGCGAACCATGCTCCGGCTCGGCGCGGAGCGGCCCGATCTGAGCGTCGTGGATGATCAGGTCGGCTCTCCCACTTCGGCCGCCGCCATCGCCGCCGCTACGATTCGCCTGGTAGAAGAATTCGCCGCGGCTCCGTCGGGTATTTATCACATGACGGCCGCCGGCTCCACTTCCTGGTATGGGTTCGCCTGTGCCATTTTCGATGCGGGCATTTTCAGCCGGCCGCCCAAGGTGCGTGCCATTCCCTCCTCGGAGTATCCAACCCCAGCCAGGCGGCCGGCTAATTCCGTGCTCAACAACGACAAGTTTGCCCACGTCTTTGGTTTCCGCCTGCCTTCCTGGCAGCAGCAACTGAACGAGGTTCTGGCCGGAATGCAGCTTGCAAATGGAGTGAATCGATGAAGGCCGTACCCACCAGAATTCCGGATGTCCAAGTCCTCGAACCGAAGATCTTTAAAGATGACCGCGGCTTCTTTTTCGAAAGTTACAACGAGCGGGTCTTGAAGGGACTCGGTATTCCTGGTCCATTCGTTCAGGACAATCAGTCATTTTCCTTACGGGACGTGGTACGCGGCATCCACTATCAGGTAGAGCAAGCTCAGGGAAAGCTCATACGCTGCATCAGCGGAGAAATCTTTGATGTCGCCGTCGATCTGCGCCGCCATTCCCCAACGTTTGGTCAGTGGGTTGGCGAAACTCTGAGCGGCGATAACCGGCGCATGCTTTGGATCCCGGCCGGCTTCGGGCATGCCTTCATGGTCCTTTCTGAAACCGCGGAAGTTCTCTACAAGGCGACTGATTTCTACGCCCCCCAACATGAACGAACCATCCTCTGGAACGACCCCACTCTAAAAATCGAATGGCCGCACCAAGCCCAAGCCATCCTCTCCCCCAAGGATCTAGCCGGCTCCACCCTGGACCAAGCCAACGTCTACGAATAATCGCGCGCACTCTGCCCTGCACACCAGGCCAACCTTAGTCCCGAAGGGACGTCTGAACCTAGCCCAGGACGCAGTCCTGGGTACCGGAACCCACCGGAGCAGTCCCGTAGGGAGGGCTGAACCCATCACCCAAATACCTCATCCAAAGCCTCAGCCGTCCTCTTCATCTCATACCGGGCCCGAAAACAAGCCAGCCCATTACGCACCATCCGCCCACGCTCCTCCGCACTCATCGCCAGCAAGGCAGCCATAGAACGGAACGTTCCTTCCGCCGTATCGGCATCCACAATTCCGGCCGCATCCTCCAGAATCTCCGGCCAGATATTGACCTTGTCCGAAATAAGCACGGGAACCTCACACGCCAACGCTTCCACCACCGCAACCCCAAAATTCTCCTGGTGCGACGGCAGCACAAACGCCTCCGCAGCCCGCAGCGCCCCCCATTTAAGATCCCCATCCAGCATGCCGGTCCAATGGACTTGACCCAGGATCCCAAGCCGCTTCGCCTGCGCCTCCAACTGAGGTTGCAATCCCTCCTCATCCGGGCCGGCCATCACTAAATCCAAATCCAACCGCCCCAGCCTCGCGAAAGCTTCCAGCAGCAAGTCACACCCCTTCTTGCGGTGGATACGGGACAGAAACAAGAAAAACCTGCGCCCCCGCAGTGCTGGATAGCGGCTCAGGAACTCTTCCCGTTGTCTTACCGGATCGCCCTCCGGCTCCGAAGTCCCAAACGAGACCACCGCAGGATGCCACCGTCGTGGCCAGAACGTCTTCGCCGCGGAATCGCGCTCAATCGCCGTAGTAAAACAAACCGCCCGGGCATCGCGCAGCACCGGATACTCCCGCGCCAGCCAATACACCTGTTTCTTGACATGCTTGAGTGGAAACGCCCGCTTGAAATAGGGATCCAGCATCCCGTGGGGGAACACCACGTAGGGCGTTCGTCCACGAACTACCTGGTAGGTCCCAAAGCTATGGTGTTGCCACAAACCGTGAATCGCCACCCCATCGAATCGCTGCAGATTCTGTTTCAGCCACGGTTGCAGCTTGGGCGTATACCAATAGCTACCCGTCGCTGGGCCCAGCGCGTGTACCGGGAAAGCTGTGACCTCGCACGTACGACGCCCCCGGATCATCCAGGCACACCAGCTCTACCGGACCCAAAGAGCTTTGGGCCAGCCTGCGGATGCCCTCCGTCGTCCCTCCAGCTGCCGGTGCAAACGATGCCACCACGTGCAGCAGCCGTTTAGTCATGGTCTCTGCCCACTAGCATAAAATGAGAACGATACAGGAGCACCCTTTTTTGAAACGAGCCTTGATCACCGGCATCACCGGTCAGGACGGCGCCTATCTCGCCCAATTCCTTCTCAAGAAGGGGTATGAAGTGCACGGCATCAAGCGCCGCACTTCCTTACTGAACACCAATCGCATCGATCACCTCTACGAGGACCCCCACCAGGAAAAGCGCCACCTCATCCTCCACTATGGTGACATGACCGACTCCTCCAGCCTCATCCACGTGGTCGAGAAGGTCCAACCCGACGAGATCTACAATCTGGCCGCCCAGAGCCACGTCCAGGTATCGTTCGAGGAGCCTGAATACACCGCCAACTCCGACGCATTGGGGACTCTCCGTCTATTGGAAGCCATTCGCATCCTCTCCCTGACCGGCAAATCCCGGTTCTACCAGGCGTCTACCTCGGAGATGTATGGCCTGGTACAGCAGATCCCACAGAGCGAAAAGACACCCTTCTACCCTCGCTCTCCTTACGGCGTCGCCAAGCTCTATGCCTATTGGATCACGGTCAACTACCGCGAGGCCTACGGACTCTATGCCTGCAACGGCATCCTGTTTAACCATGAATCTCCGATGCGCGGCGAGACGTTCGTAACCCGAAAAGTGACCCGCGGCCTTGCCCGCATCAAGCTTGGTCTGCAGACGAAGCTCTACCTGGGCAACCTGGATTCGAAGCGCGACTGGGGACACGCCCGCGACTACATCGAGATGCAGTGGCTCATGCTGCAGCAAAAGAACCCCACCGACTATGTGATTGCCACCGGCGAGCAGCATAGCGTTCGTGAATTTGTCACCATGGCTGCGGCTTGTCTCGGCATCCATCTGGAATGGAGAGGAAAGGGTATAGACGAGCAGGCTTTTGACCCGCACGGCAACGCCCTGGTCGCGGTTGACCCCCGTTATTTCCGTCCTGCCGAGGTTGAAACCTTACTCGGCGATGCCGCCAAGGCGCGCCGGGAACTGGGTTGGTCGCCCCGCACAGATTTCCGTTCCCTTGTGGAAGAAATGGCCACCGAGGACCTAAAGGCCGCAGAGCGCGATGCTCTGGTAACCCGTCACGGCTACAATGCCTACAACCACCATGAATCATGATCGGGAGCCGTCGCCGTGCAAAAAACTGATCTCATCTATGTAGCTGGCCACCGTGGCCTGGTGGGCTCCGCGATCTGCCGCAATTTGCGCCAGCAGGGCTTTGAGCGGCTCCTGCTGCGGTCGCGCGCCGAGCTTGACCTCACCGACCCGGCCGCCGTGAACCGCTTCTTCCAGCAGGAGCGCCCGCATCACGTCTTTCTGGCGGCGGCCAAAGTCGGCGGCATTCTAGCCAACGATCTTTACCCCGCCGAATTCCTCCGCGAAAACCTGCTGATTCAGACCAACGTGATTGATGCCGCCTATCGGGCCGGTGTCGACCGTCTTCTCTTTCTGGGCTCCAGTTGTATCTATCCCAAACTCTGTCCGCAGCCCATCAAAGAAGAGTATTTGCTGACCGGGCCTCTTGAACCCACGAATCGTCCGTATGCTCTGGCCAAGATTGCCGGCATTGAGATGTGCTGGTCCTACAACCGGCAGTATGGCGCCCGCTACTTGGCCGCGATGCCCAGCAATCTCTACGGTCCGGGCGACAATTTCGACCCGCAAAAATCGCACGTGCTACCGGCCCTCATCCGCAAGGTTGCGGAGGCCAAGGCGCAGGGGCAGAAGCAAATTACGGTCTGGGGAACTGGCAACCCACGCCGGGAGCTGATGTTCAGTGAGGATCTCGCCGAGGCCTGTGTCTTCCTGATGAATTTGAGTGAATCCGCCTATTCCTCCCTGCTGGAAGGAGTGCCGTTAATCAACATAGGCACCGGCAAAGACGTAACCATCCGCGATCTGGCAGAGCAGGTGTGCACTGCCCTGAGCTTCGAAGGCAAACTCGTGTTTGACACTTCAAAGCCCGATGGAACTCCGCAGAAGCTGCTCGACGTGGCCCGCATGCGCAGCCTGGGCTGGGCCCCTCGAACCACCTTGGCCCAAGGCATATCCCTGACCTACGAAGCCGCCCGTCCCCAACTGGAGGCCCTAACCACGAGTTAACCAAAACGCGTTGTGTAGGGCACGCGTTTAGTCGGGCCGTAACGGCCTGAACAGGGATGGGCAAAGAGTCCCCGCGTGAGAACCTGATTTCGAGGACCAAACAGAACCTGACGGGTGCCCCATGTTCGCGCCAGCGTACGTGGGCCGAAAAAGACGGGCGAAGCCCATCAAACGATTTCACTCATTGAGAGAAAGCATTCGAAGAATTCATACTCGCTGCGGAAACTGCATGCTTTATATCAGGGCACGGCTTTAGAGGCTGCGGAAAGCCCCATGCTTTGTATCAGGGCACGACTTTAGTCGTGCCGTAACGGCCGAAATAGAGATGGGCTTTTAGCCCCTGCTACAGCGATTTGCTCAGCAAATGATGGAGGCAGGGCTGAAGCCGATCACTCTTGTAGGCCCTAACGGCCCGATTCGGCGAAGCCTTCAGTCTCAAAAACAACCCTCAGGAAAAAAACAAACCCACCTGTTCCTTCTTAGGCGGAGCAGTTAAAGCACTCCCCACCACCAAGCAAACCAAAGAAGCCAGCAACGCCGGGAAAATAGCATCCCGCTCCGCCAGCACGCTAGGCAGATGCCCTCTGACCGTATCCCAAAAAAACGTGACCAAAGTCCCTGCGGCGATCGCGCTCATCGCGCCCTGGGCGTTCACCCGCCGGCTATAAAACGCGGCCAGGACCACCGGCGTCAGCGCCGCCGAATAAATCGTATAAGCGTAGAGTACTTTCGCCAGCACCGAGCCCGTGTGGAGTGCCTGATAAAGCGCCCAAATCCCCAGCAGCACCACCACCAACCGCGACACAATAAGCACCCGCTTGTTCGAAGCCTCAGGCGCAATATAGCGGGTGAAAACGTCGTTGACCAGGTTAGTCGCCGGCGAAAACAGGTAATTATTCGCCGTAGAAATGATCTTGGCGAACACCGCCCCCATCAGCACCGCGCCCAACCAGGCCGGCAACCCATGCAGCGCCGTATAGGCGATGATCTCCCGTGGCCGCTCGTGAACCTCGCCCGAAGGAAACATCGCCGAGCCAAACACAGCAAGGGCAACAATGGCGGTTTCTAAAGCCAGCGTCCCGACAATCCATCCCACCACCGCATTCCGCGCAGCCTTCTCCGACTTCGCCGAGAAGAACTTCTGATACATAGATTGATTGCCCAGCATGAGCAACATCGTGGGCAAAAACAACTCCATCGCCTGGGCGAAGCTAAAATCGCCCAGCACCTGAAAATGGCTCGCCGGCAAAGCGTGGGTCACCCCGCTCCAACCTCCTGCCGCGCGCAACACAAACGGCAGCGCCGTCAGCAAAGTGATCGTTGCCAACATGCCGATCACGACATCCATATACGCCACCGACGCCATACCGGCGATCGCGGTAAAGACAATCACGAACACCGCAACCAGATACTTCCCCAGGTCCGCCGTAATTAAATCCGGGAAGATCAAGTGCAGAATGTCGCCCCCACCGGTCAACTGGTAGCTAGTGATCGCGGTATACGCAAAAAGAATAGCGATCACCCCCAGCACCCGCGCCGTCTGGTTATACCGTGCTTCCAGCAGGTCAGGAATAGTGAACTGGGCAAACTTCCGCGCCCGCGGCGCGACGAAGTAGATCACCAGCAACCCGGCCCATCCGCCGGCCGACTGCCACAGCGCCGCGAAACCGTGCCGGTACGCATTCTCCGCCCCACCCAGCAGCGATCCCGAACCAATCCACGAGGACAGCAGCGTAAACACCAAAACGAAGGTCGGCAGCGATCGCCCCGCGAGCAGATAATCTGCCTTTGTCTTGGTCTTGCTCAGCCGCGAAAGCGAAACCGTCAGCAGGGCGGCAACAATCACGCCCAGCACCCCAGCGTACAGAGCGTGGTTCATCACTTGGTATAGATCCGAGGTCCAAACAGCGCGGTGCCGATACGCACCTGGGTCGCCCCTTCGGCGATAGCGACCGGGAAATCATGCGACATCCCCATAGATAACTCGGCAAAGCTCAGCCGCGGATGCGTTGCCGCCAGCTGGTCCCGCAACACCCGCAGCCGTGCGAAGTAAGGCCGAACTGCAGCCAAGTCCTCAAGAAAGGGAGGTACCGTCATCACCCCGCGCAATTCCAGCCCGCCCAGGTCCGGCAGCCGTTCCAGCAACCGGGAAAGCTCCAACGAATCCGGCTCAAGCCCCGCCTTCGACGGTTCGTGGCTAAGCTTTATCTCGATCAGCACCGCTAAACGCCGCGCCGCCCGCGTCGCCGCCTGATTCAGCCGTTCCGCCAGCGAAACCGAATCAACGGTATCTACCGACGAAAACAACTCCGCGGCCCGAGCCGCCTTGTTCGACTGCAGGTGGCCGATAAAGTGGAACTCCGACCCATCCCCCGGGAGCTGGGCCCGCTTCTCATCAAACTCCTGCACCCGGTTCTCGCCGAAAAGCCGAATCCCCAGTGCCTCGGCGGCCACAATAGCTGACACCGGATGCATCTTGGACACCGCCATCAAGCTGACTTCCCCGCGTGGCCTCCCAGCCGCGCGGCAAGCCAACGCAATTTCTTCTTCAATACGGCTGAGATTTTCCTCGAGGACGCTCGCCTCAACGGCCATGTTCTTCAAGGTATTTCTCCACCTCCAGCGCAGCCATGCATCCCGAGCCCGCGGCAGTAATCGCCTGCCGGTACCGCCGGTCCTGCACATCGCCGCACGCAAATACGCCGGGGATGCGGGTAAACACGTGGTCCGTGGTGCGGATATATCCATCCTCGTCCAGGTCGAGCAGCCCGCGAAACATCTTCGCATTCGGATCGTGGCCAATCCCCAGGAACATCGCGCTCACCGGCAGCACCGACTCCGTATCCGTAACCGCATGCCGCAACCGGAGCCCCGTCACTTCCTTCTGCTCCACTCCCAGCACTTCCTCAACCTTTGTGTTGCTGAGGAACTGGATCTTCTCATGCCCCATCGCCCGCTCCAGCATGATATGCGAAGCCCGAAACTGCTCCCGCCGATGGATCAGCGTGACCTTGCTGGCAAACCGCGTGAGGAAAAGCGCCTCTTCCATCGCCGAGTCGCCCCCGCCGATCACAGCAATCTCCTTGCCGCTAAAGAAAAACCCATCGCACGTGGCGCAGGAGCTCACCCCATGCCCGATCAGCGCCTGCTCGCTCGGCAAGCCCAGCCACCGGGCGGAGGCGCCGCTGGCAATGATCAGCGTGCGCGTGTGGACGATTTCCTTGCCCAGGTTCAGCGTGATCGGCCGTTTGGAGACATCGATGGAAGCCAAGTGGCCCATGCGCAATTCGGCCCCAAACCGGGTCGCCTGCAGCTTCATTCGTTCAATCAGTTCCGGACCCTGGATCCCCTCCGGCCAACCGGGAAAATTCTCCACCAGCGTGGTGATCGACAGCTGACCACCCGGCTCATGGCCTTCCAGCAGCAATGGTTTCAGGTTGGATCGGGCAGCATAGATGGCAGCCGTAAGACCAGCGCAGCCAGAGCCGAGGATGACGGTATCGCGAATTTCTTCTGACATAGGGACTTTTAGATTCTACGCGGGACCGAACGATGCAGGCGACCCTAGCCGGCTAAAGCCAAGTAAGATGGCCCCATGGCAAATCTCACCCTGATCTATGGAATGCGTCTCCTTCCCTCCGAGGAAGCAGTGGAAGTCGGCGACGCCCTCGTGACCCTCAAAAACGGCAAGCAAGCCCACGTCACCATGCACGTGCTCGAAGGCAGCCGGGAACAAATTGAAAACCAGCTGAAACAAAGCATCGAGGCCTTCTTCGACTTCTATCCCGAGATCTGATCTGCGGCGAAACCTTTTAACTGCCGCCCGATCTAATCACCGAGCATCTTAACTGCAAGGGAGCAATCGGATGACTAATAATTCTCAAGCGGGGAAGCGCCCTCGGGTAGTGATCATCGGCGGCGGCTTCGCCGGTCTGAGTGCCGGTATGGAACTTGCGGATATGGCGGTCGACGTAACCCTGATCGACCGGCGCAATCACCACACCTTTCAACCCTTGCTCTACCAGGTGGCCTTGGCCGTCCTTTCCCCGGCGGACATTGCTCAGCCCATTCGCTCCATCTTCTCCAAAAAGAAGAACATCGAAGTCCTGATGGATGAAGTCATTAGCATCGATGCGGATCGGAACCGCTTGTCCCTGAAGAGCGGTGCGCAGATGGAATATGACTACCTGATTTTGGCCACCGGCTCCACCCACTCCTATTTCGGCAAAGATGACTGGGCGCCAAATGCTCCCGGCCTGAAAACCGTCGAAGATGCGACCGAGATCCGCCGCCGGGTGCTCCTGGCCTTTGAGCTGGCCGAGCGCGAGATGGTAGAAAACGGCGTCCACCCAATGCTGAATTTCGTCATAATCGGCGGCGGGCCCACCGGGGTCGAGTTGGCCGGCGCCATCAGCGACATTTCCAAGCTCTACATGCGCCACGACTTCCGTCACATCGATCCATCCAAAGCCCGAGTCATCTTGATCGAGGGTTCGCCCCGTATTCTAGCCGCCTATCCCGAGGATCTCTCCAAAAAAGCCGTCGACCAGTTGGCCCAACTGGGGGTCGAGGTGCACACCGGAACCAGCGTAATGGACGTAAAACCTGGCTACGTGATGGTCGGCGGCAAGCGGCTCGACGCCGTCGTCACCTTATGGGCTGCTGGAGTCCAGGCCTCTGCTCTGGGTAAAATGTTGGGTGTCCCTACCGACAAGCGCGGCTGCGTCCTTGTGGACCTCTACCTGAACCCCCCTGAACATCGCAACATCTTTGTCTGCGGAGACTTGGCCCACGTGGAAGAAGGGGGACGCCAAGTTCCAGGAGTAGCCCAGCCCGCCATGCAAATGGGCCGCCACGCCGGCCAGATGATCGCTCAGGACATGGCAGGCAAGCCGCGAACCGTCTTCCACTATTTCGACAAGGGGGACATGGCCACCATTGGCCGCCACGCCGCGGTCGCCAACGTACGTTGGCCCTTCAAGGCCCATTGGGGAGGCACCTTAGCCTGGCTCTCCTGGGTATCGGTCCACCTTTTCTTCCTGGTGGGCTTCCGCAACCGCGTGGCCGTCTTTCTCTCCTGGGCCTGGACCTACCTGACCTTCAACCGTGGCGCGCGCCTCATCACCGGCAGCCCAGTGCTCCCCGGTTGGGGCACGCAGCCACCCGTGACCCCAGTACTCGAGGAGCCGGAAACCGCACTGAAATAGGGAAGTGGCTGAAATGAGGGAAGTGGCTGAAATGAGGGAACTGGCTGAATGAGGGAACTGGCTGAGTAGGGGACTGGCTGAAATAGGGAAGTGGCTGAAATAGGGAAGTGGCTGAAATAGGAACTGAAGGGTACGGGCTTCACAGGCTGCGGAAAAAGTCATGTTTTGTATCAGGGCACGACTTTAGTCGTGCCGTAAACGCTTGAAAATAAGATGGGCTTTAGCCCCTGCCACCGCCAGAACTACAACAAATATGCCTTTTTCCGCAGCCTCTTCAGCCCGTACGTCAAACCCGCAAAAAGATTCGGCTTCAGCCGCTGAGGGATCTAACCCTCGGCGCCTAAAGCCGAATCCGATTTCTTCGATTTGTGTATGCGCTAAACAGAGAGTGGAAGAACACCACGGCAGTCCCGAAGGGACGGCTGAGAGTAGCCCAGGATGAAATCCTGGGTAGGTTCGAAGACATGATCCAGTCCGAAGGGACGACTGAAACCAAAAGATTCAGCCTTCCCTTCGAAATGCGCGCGGTGTTTTTATCGTAAAGCCCGTACCCTGGACTGCTAACTAAACCGCAACCGGCTGGCTACTATTCACATTGACGTGAGTCAACCATCCGAACCGGTCCGGACGAAGTCCATGGGCGATCCCCATAAACTCGTCAGCGACCTTCCGGGTGATCGGTCCGACCGTACCATCGCCGATAGTGATACGATCCACCGACCGGATGGAATGCACCTCGGTCGCGGTTCCTGTAAAGAAAGCCTCATCGGAGACATACAGCATTTCCCGCGGCATGGCCTGCTCGACGACAGGAATACCAAGATGTCGGGCAATCGTCAGCACGGCATCGCGCGTGATCCCAGACAGCACGGAATTGGCGAGAGGAGTGGTGTACAGCACTCCATTCCGCACCACAAACAAATTCTCCCCTGATCCTTCCGAGAGATTGCCGAACACATCCAGCGCAATCCCCTCCGAGTAGCCGTTGTTATCGGCCTCCATGCGGATCAGCTGTGAGTTCAGATAATTCCCCCCCGCCTTGGCCAGAGCGGGCATAGTATTGGGCGCCATTCTGCTCCAAGAGGAGATGCACACATCCGCCCCCTCATCTCCGGGCACGTACCGTCCCCAGGAGTAATTGGCAATAAAGACTTCAATAGGAGTGCCCTTAGGGCTCACGCCCATTTCCCCATAACCGCGCAGGGCAACTGGTCGGATATAGCAGGGAGCGATGCCGTTACTTTCCACCAAGCCAACCACGGCGTTCGACAGTTGTTCCAGTGAGTAGGGCAGGGGCATGCGGTAGATCTTGGCTGAATCCAGCAGTCGCTGCATATGTTCGGTCAGGCGAAAAATCGCCGCACCTTGGGGCTGTGCGTAGCAGCGAATTCCTTCGAACACCGACGAGCCATAGTGGACCACGTGGCTCATCACATGGATCTGGGCCTTATCCCAAGGAATCAAGTTTCCGTTGTGCCAGATCTTGGAGGTGGGCTGGATAGGCATTGGAGAGCAACTCCCTTCGCGTAAAGCAAAGATTATAACCGAGCCCGAAGCCCCTCCCCGACCATTTCCCAATGCAATCAACCCAACCGGCCCAAACCGAACTCGACGAACTGTTCCCTCGATCCCAATAACCAATACCCACTGGAAGCACCGCCCGCCCTCTCCTTTGCCATCCCGCCGGCTTGCCTCCGGCAACTTAAGGGAGCAATGAACCGTACGGGCCACCGCGGACCCGACGGGTGCCCCATGTTCGCGCTAGCTAACGTGGGCCGAAAAAGCCGGGTGAAGCCCCTCAAACGTTTTTGATCGGTCCAGGGTGCGGTTGTTCATTGGGAGCGAAGCCGAGGGACCTGCATTCCCCCTTCCCCTGCAACAAAACCCCAGGAGCCCCATTTCAACAACCAACCGACCATTTCCGCGAAGCCCGACGTCCCAACACCAGCTATGCCACTTCCCAAGCAGCGAACTCAACCGGCCCAAACCGAACTCGACGAACTGTTCCCTCGATCCCAATAACGAATGCCCACTGAAAGCACCACGCTCCCCTTGTCATCCCGAGGAGCCGACTTGCCTGCGGCAAGTTAAGAGAGCAATGAACAGCACGGGCCACCGCGCACTCGACGGGTGCCCCATGTTCGCACCAGCGTACGTGGGCCGAAAAAGACGGGCGAAGCCCATCAAATGCTTTGGTCGGTCCAGGTTACGGTTGTTCATCCCGAGCGAAGCCGAGGGACCTGCAGTCCCCCTTCTCCTGCGACAAAACCCCAGGAAACCCGATTTCAACAACTAACCCCACTTTTCAACAACCGCGACCCTTGCACTCTCGCCCCTGGCTTGATACTCTCACTGAGGTCGCAGCAGTAAAGAGACAAGCAAGCAAAGTAAACACCAGCTTGCAAATCTCAACAAAATTAGGTAAAGTAACAAAAGTAAGCAGTGGTCACCAAGTAGCTTCGCGGTAGGGCAGCAACACCACCCACCCGGTAACATCAAGCGAAGCAGCAGTTGTTCGAGGGCGAAATCAGCCCATACCGATCACCTGAACACTTCAAGCAGTGCAATCCGGCTGAATCTACGCCGGGCCTCTTGATTGTTCGATCTCGGTAGAGAAGGAAGTACCTTCCAAAGCGAACAATCCATTGCAGTGCGAGGGGAATACCCTCAAGGGCAAATTGCCCGCCAAAACGCCACGCGCATTTTGGTTCGATCTTTCAAATTTGGCGCTGCAAGAGTACGCTGAGCAAAATAGGAAATTATCCTATTGACAAGCTCCTGAAACTTCTATAGTTTCGGTAAGTGCGCTCAAAAAGCAGCGCAACAAGTTCGAGGACACGCAGCTAGGCTGCGGATTCCTTGATCCAAAGCGGCCCGCTTAGGCGGTCACCGGCACGGATCTTTGACAATCAGGTTGAACATGCCAGTCGTGAGAATACGATCAAGTTTGGTTTGATCATTCTCACAATGTAATGTCTTGTGCAGATTTCGAGTCTGCCAAGACTTGGTTCCTCTTCCCGGACCTCCGTCCTGGGAACGAGGACCATCAGGTTTCAAACGAGAGTTTGATCCTGGCTCAGAATCAACGCTGGCGGCGTGCCTAACACATGCAAGTCGAACGAGAAAGTGGAGCAATCCATGAGTAAAGTGGCGCACGGGTGAGTAACACGTGACTAACCTACCCTTGAGTGGGGGATAACCTAGGGAAACCTGGGCTAATACCGCATAATACCTTCGGGTCAAAGGAGCAATTCGCTTAAGGAGGGGGTCGCGGCCGATTAGTTAGTTGGCGGGGTAATGGCCCACCAAGACTGTGATCGGTATCCGGCCTGAGAGGGCGCACGGACACACTGGAACTGAAACACGGTCCAGACTCCTACGGGAGGCAGCAGTGGGGAATTTTGCGCAATGGGGGAAACCCTGACGCAGCAACGCCGCGTGGAGGATGAAGTCCCTTGGGACGTAAACTCCTTTCGATCGGGACGATTATGACGGTACCGGAAGAAGAAGCCCCGGCTAACTTCGTGCCAGCAGCCGCGGTAATACGAGGGGGGCGAGCGTTGTTCGGAATTATTGGGCGTAAAGGGTGCGTAGGCGGTTTGACAAGTCTTGTGTGAAATCTTCGGGCTCAACTCGAAGTCTGCATGAGAAACTGTCGGGCTTGAGTATGGGAGAGGTGAGTGGAATTCCCGGTGTAGCGGTGAAATGCGTAGATATCGGGAGGAACACCTGTGGCGAAAGCGGCTCACTGGACCATAACTGACGCTGATGCACGAAAGCTAGGGGAGCAAACAGGATTAGATACCCTGGTAGTCCTAGCCCTAAACTATGATCGCTTGGTGTGACGGGTACCCAATCCCGCCGTGCCGAAGCTAACGCGTTAAGCGATCCGCCTGGGGAGTACGGTCGCAAGGCTGAAACTCAAAGGAATTGACGGGGGCCCGCACAAGCGGTGGAGCATGTGGTTTAATTCGACGCAACGCGAAGAACCTTACCTGGGCTCGAAATGGAGTGGACCGGAGTAGAAATATTCCTTCCCCGCAAGGGGCTGCTCTATAGGTGCTGCATGGCTGTCGTCAGCTCGTGTCGTGAGATGTTGGGTTAAGTCCCGCAACGAGCGCAACCCTTATTACCAGTTGCCATCATTCAGTTGGGCACTCAGGTGAGACCGCCTCGGATAACGGGGAGGAAGGCGGGGATGACGTCAAGTCCTCATGGCCTTTATGTCCAGGGCTACACACGTGCTACAATGGCCGGTACAAACCGTCGCAAACCCGTGAGGGGGAGCTAATCGGAAAAAGCCGGCCTCAGTTCGGATTGTAGTCTGCAACTCGACTACATGAAGCTGGAATCGCTAGTAATCGCGGATCAGAACGCCGCGGTGAATACGTTCCCGGGCCTTGTACACACCGCCCGTCACATCACGAAAGTGGGTTGTACTAGAAGTCGGTGCGCCAACCGCAAGGAGGCAGCCGCCCAAGGTGTAATTCATGATTGGGGTGAAGTCGTAACAAGGTAGCCGTAGGAGAACCTGCGGCTGGATCACCTCCTTTCTAAGAGAGAACGTCATGGCACTCACTCGCTTATGTCTTGGCGAACGGGACGTTGCCATGTACTCCTGAAATCCTTGTCCCTGACTTGGATTTCAGGAACCGGTCAAGCCTTCTCTGCTTTTTCGGCATTCCACGATGGTCAAGAGCGGCGTAGCTGCTCTGCATGTTCACCTGGTCCTCGAAACACTTTCGAGTAATGAGACTCTGGCACAACCAGCGGGCCTGTAGCTCAGTTGGTTAGAGCGCACCCCTGATAAGGGTGAGGTCGGTAGTTCGAATCTACCCAGGCCCACCATGAACCTTAAGGGGCTGTAGCTCAGCTGGGAGAGCACCTGCTTTGCAAGCAGGGGGTCACCGGTTCGATCCCGGTCAGCTCCACCAAATCTCAATTTGGTTTATGTATGAGGCGTCTAGCCCATACAGGTTTGGTGAAGTTATGGGCTTCAGCCCATAGAGCTGGTGTAGGTATGGGCTTCAGCCCATACACAAGCCAAGCAAAAGTCATGGCCTTTAGGCCCTGAGGGACGCTCTCGGGCGTGGCAAATTTGTCACCTCGACCGGAGCGAAGCGCTGTGGAGAGATCTGCGGTTCCACTCTCCGCCACTCAGAACTCGAACTGTTCAAAGCTGAGCATCCCGAACGGATGTTGACCTTTGAATAGCGCTGAGCAATCAGCAAGCTGTTCGAACCCACCCCAGGGTGGGCACCGGATTAACCTCCGGTGCAACTGGATGTTTGACAACGAAATCGATTGGGTAAAGAAACTGATCTGCACGATCAGTTTCAAAAATACAAGGCTGAGCAGGCCTTTCTCTAGAAGACCAGAGAAGGCGTGTTTAGTTGAGTGTCTTTAGGATAATTAGCGAATGAACGCAACCCGAAAGGGGAGCGTTTAAACGCAGGCGAATATCAGAGACTAATTCGAATGACCTCTTAGCACGGTATCGCAGATGCAAATCTGACTGCTGCGCGAGAGTTAATTCTATGGTCAAGCTACTAAGGGCGCACGGTGGATGCCTTGGCAGAATCAGGCGATGAAGGACGTGGCAAGCTGCGATAAGCTTCGGGAAGCCGCACACAGGCGTTGATCCGGAGATCTCCGAATGGGGAAACCCACTACGGCAAAACCGTAGTACATCCCGCTGAATACATAGGCGGGCATGAGCGAACTCAGGGAAGTGAACCATCTCAGTACCTGAAGGAAAAGAAAGAAACCTCGATTCCGAAAGTAGTGGCGAGCGAAATCGGAATAGCCCAAACCCGTTGCATTTCGGTGTAACGGGGGTTGTAGGGTCCGCAACAGTAGAGTTACCAATCTGGTGGTTAGTCGAACCCTCTGGAAAGTGGGTCCATAGAGCGTGACAGGCGCGTAGACGAAAACCATCCAGACTCGAAGCGGATACCTGAGTAAGGCGGGGCACGTGAAACCCTGCTTGAATCTACGGGGACCATCCCGTAAGGCTAAATACTCGATTCTGACCGATAGTGAACCAGTACCGTGAGGGAAAGGCGAAAAGAACCCCTGCGAGGGGAGTGAAAAGTACCTGAAACCGTGTGCCTACAAGCAGTGGGAGGACTATGCCCGCAAGGGAATGTCTGACCGCGTGCCTATTGCATAATGAGCCGGCTAGTTATTCTTGTCAGCAAGGTTAAGCGAAAGCGAGCCGTAGCGAAAGCGAGTCTGAATAGGGCGTTCAGTTGGCAGGAATAGACGCGAAGCGAGATGATCTACCCTTGGCCAGGTTGAAGGTGGGGTAACACCCACTGGAGGACCGAACCGGTGTTTGTTGAAAAAAGCTCGGATGAGCTGAGGGTAGGGGTGAAAGGCTAATCAAATTTCGTGATAGCTCGTTCTCTCCGAAATAGCTTTAGGGCTAGCCTCGGATGATTTGCGTTGGTGGTAGAGAACTGGATGGACTAGGGGGCTTTCCGGCTTACTGAATCCAATCAAACTTCGAATGCCAACGACAACCAGTCCGGGAGTCAGACAATGGGGGCTAAGCTTCATTGTCGAGAGGGAAACAGCCCAGACCGCCTGCTAAGGTCCCCAAGTTACAGTTAAGTGGGAAAGGAAGTCGGAACGCTCAGACAGCCAGGAGGTTGGCTTAGAAGCAGCCATCCTTTAAAGAAAGCGTAATAGCTCACTGGTCAAGCGGTCCGGTGCCGACAATATAACGGGGCTAAAACTGTACACCGAAGCAGCGGATGCACACTCTAGGGTGTGCGTGGTAGGAGAGCATTCTCAACCGCGGCGAAGTCAGACTGAGAAGACTGATGGAGCGTTGAGAAGAGACCCTGCCGGCATAAGTAGCGATAATGGGTGTGAGAACCACCCACGCCGAAAGTCTAAGGTTTCCTGAGGAAGGTTAATCCGCTCAGGGTTAGGCGGTCCCTAAGGTGAGGCCGAAAGGCGTAGCTGATGGACATCCGGTTAATATTCCGGACCTCCCAATATCTCGTTTGACGATGGGGAGACGCAGAAGGATAAGCAGGGCCTCCTATGGCTATGGGGCTTGATGCGCGTAAGCTGGTTCATCTAGGCAAATCCGGATGGGCTTAACAGTGAGGCGCAAAACATTAGGGCGTATGCCTGAAAGCTGCCGATTCCACGCTGCCAAGAAAATCCTCTAAGGAGAGAGATTGGGAACCGTACCACAAACCGACACAGGTAGACGAGGAGAATATCCAAAGGCGCTCGAGTGAAGGCTTCTTAAGGAACTCGGCAAATTAGCTCCGTAACTTCGGGAGAAGGAGCGCCCCGGTAGAGTGCAAGCTCGAGGGGGCCGCAGTGAAACGCGTACGGCGACTGTTTAACAAAAACACAGGTCTCTGCTAAGTCGAAAACGACGTATAGGGGCTGACGCCTGCCCGGTGCCGGAAGGTTAAAAGGAGGGGTTAGTCGCAAGGCGAAGCTCTGAATTGAAGCCCCGGTGAACGGCGGCCGTAACTATAACGGTCCTAAGGTAGCGAAATTCCTTGTCGGGTAAGTTCCGACCTGCACGAATGGCGTAACGATCGTACGACTGTCTTAAGGAGTTGCTCGGCGAACTTGTAGTACCGGTGAAGATGCCGGTTACCCGCAGCTAGACGGAAAGACCCCGTGCACCTTTACTACACTTTTACTATGAATTATGGCTCTTGCTGCGCAGGATAGGTGGGAGGCTTTGATACCAGGTTCTCGGACTTGGTGGAGCCAACGGTGAGATACCACCCTGCGAGTGCTGTGATTCTAACCTCCTCCCGTGATCCGGGAGAGGGACATAGTAAGACGGGTAGTTTGACTGGGGCGGTCGCCTCCTAAATTGTAACGGAGGCGCGCGAAGCTACACTCAGGCTGTTTGGAAATCAGCCGTCGAGTGCAAAGGCATAAGTGTGGTTAACTGTAAGACCTACAAGTCGAGCAGATGCGAAAGCAGGCCTTAGTGATCCGGTGGTTCTGTATGGAAGGGCCATCGCTCAACGGATAAAAGGTACGCCGGGGATAACAGGCTGATCGGAGCCAAGAGTTCATATCGACGCTCCGGTTTGGCACCTCGATGTCGGCTCATCGCATCCTGGAGCTGTAGAAGGTTCCAAGGGTTGGGCTGTTCGCCCATTAAAGCGGTACGTGAGCTGGGTTCAGAACGTCGCGAGACAGTTCGGTCCCTATCTGCTGTGGGCGTAGGAGATTTGCGGGGGGCTGTCCTTAGTACGAGAGGACCGGGATGGACGAACCTCTTGTGTTCCAGTTGTCCTGCCAAGGGCACGGCTGGGTAGCGAAGTTCGGTTGTGATAACCGCTGAATGCATATAAGCGGGAAGCACGCCCCAAGATGAGATCTCCCAACCCAAAAGGGTCAAGAAGGGTCCAGGAAGACCACCTGGTTGATAGGCTGGAGGTTGAAGGTCAGTAATGGCCGTAGCTTACCAGTACTAATCGCCCGTTCGGCTTGTCCATAGAATTAACTCTGCGCAGTATCAGAGAGACATTCAACAAGCCTTGTACCCGATCTACAACCCTCATGAAGGGGACGGGCTTTAGCCCGTCCAGATGCCTTCAGAATGCTATGAAGGGGACGGACTTTAGTTCGCCCGTAAGAAACCTTCGAGCCCGCGGCTTCAGCCGCTGAGGGAATCGCCAATACAAAGAACGCTGAAAGCTTTGCTTTGTTATCAAGATGAGACTTCAGGTCTGCATCTTGATCAGAGTACAAGCCCAGATGTTTGCTTTGTATCAGGGCACGACTTTAGTCGTGCCGAAACATGGCGCCCCATGATGGGCTTTAGCCCCTGGGGGACTGTTAAGATCTAGCCCAATCGGTTTCGTTGTGAAAAATCAGGTTGCATGGCGCCAGTTTGCCGCGCGAGAACCTCAGGAAAACTAGCCTGAACTCGCAAGCGACTGTGGGGGAAACTCCACCAAGCGCCCCAAAAGCTCAAAGGTGTGTTTTTACAGCTCGGTTAAGGTTGTCGGAGCACACGCTGGAGGGAACAAGCTCCAGCAGCACACCTAGATTTGCCGGTGAATATACCGCGAGGGTCACACCCGTTCCCATCCCGAACACGGAAGTTAAGCCTCGCTGGGCCGATGGTACTGCACGCGTAAGTGTGTGGGAGCGTAGGTGATTGCCGGCATTAACAAAAAGGCCGCCAGGAAACTGGCGGCCTTTTTGCTGCTTGGGATGCGGGAACCGCCTGCTGACGTGGATTCCAGTGATTTTGCGAGTTTGCCAACGTGAAGAGTGAAGGTATTCTGATTCCGGCGGAGGTTCCCTTGGTCGCAACGACGCGCGTTCCGATCGACGTCTACCTGCGTTCCTCTTTCGAGCCGGACGCTGAGTATGTAGATGGCTGAATTGAGGAGCGGCCGATGGGCGAGGACGATCATTCGTATGCGTCCGTGCAACTCCATTCTTTCGCAAGAGCGGCTGCTCATGTTGAAGTGTGGTTATGAGCGAGTCAGAAGTGGTTAGCAAGGTAAGTCGGCGGAGTCGGTCGGAAGCGGATCGTCTGGTTTTGGAATTTGAGCGGAGCGGGATGACGCGGACGGCGTTTTGCAGCACTCGCGGTGTCTCTGCACACACGCTGGATTATTATCGTCGGATGCGGCGTGGCAAGATGGACGCCACAGGGAGGCTTGTGCCAGTGGAGTTAGTTGCCGGATGTGGCGGAGACTCGCCGGCTGGACCCTCGCACCACGCGCGGTTGCGTGTGGAATTGCGCAACGGACGGCAGATCGTGGTGGAAGAGGGTTTCAGCGCGGCGCTGTTAAAGAGCGTGGTTGCGGCGTTAGAGGCTTGAGCGGTGTTCGCCATGGGCGCGGCGACGCGCATTTATGTTGCCGTGGGAGCGACGGATATGCGCAAGAGCTTCAACGGCCTGGAAGGTCTGGTTCGGGAGCGGCTAGCCTGCGACCCAGCCAGCGGCCATATTTTTCTGTTCGCCAATGCGCGGCGTGACCGGCTGAAGCTGATCTTTTTCGATGGTACAGGATTCTGGGTTTGCGCCAAGCGTATGGAAGGCGGAAGGCTGCGCTGGCCGGAGGGTGAGCAGGGGAAGGTGCAGCTGAGCCGCGAGCAGTTCGCGCTGCTGATCGGCGGGATTGATTTGTCACAGACACGAGAGCGTAAGTGGTATCGCCGCGTCCTCGCCGAGGAACCACGCGAGTCACGAACCGAGGCATAAAGACTTAAGATTTCGCTAGCTCATCTCCGTGGTCAACTGCTATCAAAGAGGCATTCATGAACGCCTCTTCCCAAGCAGATCCGCCGGAGCTTTCCCAAGCAGTTCTCCGCCAAGTGAATGCCCGACTCAGACAGCAACTGGAAGAGGCGGAGCTCAAGATCCGGGTTCTGGAAGAGCGGCTCCGGCTGGAGCGGATCGCCCGGTACGGCAAGCGCAGCGAGACCCTCAACGACCTACAGTTGCAGTTGCTCGATCTTGAGCCGGGTGTCAGCAGCGAAGAGGTCGCAGCCGAGAGCGAACGGGAGCCGGTCCCTCCAGCCACAGAAGACAAACAGGCCGAGTCGGCAAACAAGCCGCAAGCCGCGCCTGGACGCAAGCATCCCGGCAGGCAGAAACTACCCAGCCATCTTGCGCGCGTGGAGCAGGTGGTTCCCTGTACAGGCGGCCAATGCCAGTGCACGCAGTGCGGCGCTCGGACGCAGGTGATCGGTTATGAGGAGACCGAAGTGCTCGACGTCCGTCCTGCCGAATACTTCGTCACCGTGATCAAGCGTGAAAAGCGAGCCTGCGCAGAGTGCCCGGAGCAGGGTGTGAGCACGGCGCCGGTGCCGGAACGCATCGTGGCCAAGTCGCTGCTCTCCGACCAGGTGATCATCGATCTGGTGGTAAACAAGTACTGCGAGTCGCTGCCGCTTTACCGGCAGCAAGCCGTACTCAGGCGCGACGGCGGGGTTGAGATTGCGCGATCGACGCTGGATGATGCAGTGATGCGGGTAGGCGAGTTACTGCTTCCTATCGCGGCAGCGATGAAACGCGATTTGCTCGCCGGTCGTTATCTGCAGGCCGATGAAACGCCGGTCGGTGTGCAAACCCACGACCAGCGTGGAAGCAATCATCAGGCATACTTGTGGCAGTACGGCTCGCCCGGCAAAGGCGTAGTCTTCGACTTCCGCATGGGCCGCGACGGCCAAGGGCCGAAGCAGTGGTTGGGCGATTTCGATGGTCTGCTGCAAACAGATGGCTACCAGGGCTACTCCAAAGTAGGCGGACCGAATATGGTCCACGCCTGCTGCCTGGCGCATGCGCGGCGTAAGTTTGTCGATGCCGTCAAGCTCAATCCCATGGATGCCGATTCAGTCCGCATCGTCGCCGGTATGGACGAGCTGTTTGCCATCGATCGCGAGGCGAAAGAGAAAAACATGAACCATGCGCAACGAGCTGCGCTGCGGCAAAGCCGCGCGCCGCAGCTACTCGAACAGCTGCGTATCAACTTGCTGGCGTTACAGAAGAAGGCTCTGCCTAAAAGTACTGCGGGCCAAGCAGCCAACTACACCCTATCGCTGTGGAGCAAGCTGACGCTGTTCTTGAACTACCCTGAACTGGAGTTATCCACCAACCTGGCTGAAAACTCGATGCGTCCTATCGCGCTCGGGCGTAAGAACTGGCTGCACTTGGGCAGCAAACAAGCAGGACCCAAAATCGCTGCGATCTTCTCCGTCGTCGAAAGCTGCCGCCGCCTCGGCGTACCCATCCGAACCTATCTCGCCTCCGTACTGCCCGGGCTTGCTAACCGGTCCATCCAGAGCCTCACCCAGCTCACACCCGGCGCCTACGCCGCCAAATAAGCAACATAGCCTATCAGCAGAAGAATTGCTCTTCAACCCTGCACTTGCCCGGACGCATACGATCATTCCGCCTGGCAGAACGCCATTTGTCTTTGGTTCAACCTCCATGCAAAAGAGTGGAATGTAAGGGTTCGACCGGAACTGCGCATTCAGGTCGCCGCAAGTCGCTTCCGCGTTCCCGATGTTGCGGTCCTAGACGGTGCCCAGCCGATCGAGCAGATCGCCATCAAGCCTCCGCTGGCCGTCTTTGAGATTCTTTCGCCAGAAGATACGGTGCGCCGCCTGAAGCAAAAGCTCGAGGATGACCGCCAGATGGGTATCCCTCAAGTCTGGGTCATCGACCCCCAGGATGGAATCTTCTCCCGCTACCAAGAACGCGAACTCAGGCGGGTGCAAGAATTCTCCGAGCCGGCTCAGACCATCAACTTCGCCATGGAGCAGATCAAAGATCTGCTCGACTAAGGGACCAAAGAAGCCGTCCCAGCAGGTTTGTACCAGGGCGCGACTTTAGTCGGGCCGAAAGATGGCCCCATGAAGGGCTAAGTAGCCCCTGCTACGGTAAATACTGGCAAAACAAAGTTTTTCAGCAAACTCTTGAGTCGTGCCCTGGAGCTTCTACATTTTCAGCCCCATTTGTGGCAAACAGCTTGATCTGTGCCAGCCCCGGACTTCAGTCCGGGGGAGCGGGTTTTCAAACCCGCGTGAACGCTCCGGTAAATAAATTCAGGGCTTTAGCCCTGGTGGCGGGGCGTCCGCTGAGGGCACGGTTTCTTCCCTCGAACTGACTTTTTTCCGCAACCTGTTTAGTAGTGTCCAGATTTTTTCGCGCTTTCGATTTTCGTTGGCCTGGTTGTTGGGTTGTTGGGTTGAGTTTTTCGCTGTGCTCGTATAGCCAGAGCAACCTGATTAAGCGATGGCGACGACTTCAGCCAGACGGTTCATCTGCAGGTACCGTTTGGTCCCCCACTTGGTAGCAGCGACATGTCGTAGGCGTGCAGCTACCAGCATCAGAGCGGATTGGCCATCGGGAAAGGCGCCCACCACCCTTGTTCGTCGGCGGATCTCCCGCATCAGTCTTTCCAGGGGATTGTTGGTTCTCAAGCAGCGCCAGTGTTCCGCCGGCAGACTGTAATAACTGAGCGTTTCGTCGATGCCGTTTTCAACGATTTCAGCAGCCTTCGAGAGCCGCATCATTTTTAGCTTTTGTATTATTTGGCTGGCTTTTTCTTTCGCGGCCTTCGCGTCTTCCTGGGCGTGGACGGCTTTAAGCATGGCGGCTACTTCTTTTACCTTGCCACTGGGTACCGCCGTCCATACGTTGCGATAAAAGTGCACCACGCAGCGTTGCCACTTTGCTTCCGGGTAGAACTCCGCCAGGTTCTCTACTAGCCCCAGGCATTTGTCAGATACGAACAGCTGCACCCCCTTCAAGCCGCGCTGCTTCAGCTCACGCAGGAAGTTGGTCCAGCTGGCCTTGTCCTCTTTGGCTCCTTCGCTCACTCCCAGAATCTCCCGATAGCCGCTCTGAGCAACGCCAATCGCCACCAGGACCGAAACGTTCTTCACTTCGCCGCCCCAGCTCCGCTTCAACCACAATCCATCCAGAAACACATACGGAAATTCACCCACCAGCGGCCGCTCCCGCCACTCATTGATCTTGCCGTAAATCTTCTGGTTCAGATCGCTTACCGTGGAAGCCGATACCCGCGTCCCCCACAAGGCTTGCGTGATGTCCTCCACCCGACGGACGCTTACCCCCGCCAGGTACATCTCGATCAGTGCCTCTTCCACCGACGACTCTCGCCTGCGATAGCGTTCGATGATGGCAGTCTCAAACGGCAACGAGCGCAGCTTCGGTACCGTCAAGGTCACTTCGCCGGCCTTGGTGTGCAGCTGCCGATCGTAGCTGCCCGCTCGGGTGTCCTTGCGCCCCTCGCTGCGCTCGTACTTGCGAGCTCCGCAAAGATGGTCCGCCTCCGCATCCAGCAACGCGTTCAACGCCTCTTCCACTGGCGACCGGACCAACCTGTCCAGATGCGCCTGAATGCGGCCCTCGTCAATCTGAACTACCGGCCCCAGCGCCTGCTTCTCCACACTTCCTGCTTCCATGGTTGGCTCCATGATCCCCGCCTCGAAGGTCTCGCTCCTCCTGCTTGTACCAACCTCCAACCACCCAATTCAAATCAAATGTGCGAAAAATAGCCTACATTATCGACGATGGAGTTTTGTTCTACCGGCATGTGGCGGAATCTCCAAAGACCGACGGCTAAGAGGATGCCGATCAAGAATCGGCGGGTCTCGTCCAGTAGCGTGTGTGGGAGGTTGTTGGTGAGGATCGGTGCTGCCCTTGAAGGACGATGAGGCGAAACCGCTCCAGGGTGACAAGGGGTACATGCTTGGCTATCGAAGCGGAAGGGGCGGAAAATTGTTCTCACTTATAAACTTTCCAAAGGCCCACAACGCCTTGTCCACAGAGCGTTGAGGCAGACCCTCAAACCGTGCGTGAAAGGGGATGTATTCTTCGATATAAGCCCGGATCTTTTCCTGATCCCTCTTCGCAATCTCCTCCTTCACGCCTGAAAGTATGAATCGCATGGCCCGGTGAACATGCTGATCGTAGATCGGAAAACGTTCGGGTTGCCAGCAATGGAACCAGAAGATTCTCCATATCACGCCACCCTCAGCAAAATGTTCCAGGAGTTGGGACGCTGTTTGATTTCGCCGATCAGCGAGTTCGTGGGTGCGCGCCACAAAGTTCTTCATGACGGAATCCCTTTTGCGGCCTGACAAGTTAGTTCCGTTCTTCCATTTGAACAGGTCAAGGATACGTGCCTCAGTAAGCTCCTGCCCTGCGTTCGCCATGTAGAATTCGTCATCATAGTCCGTATAGCGACCAGCCCAGAACGCAACGAACTCCTTGGGGTCTGCGGTGACTGCCTTATAAATGGTCAGGTGCATGTTTTGCTCCTCTTTGCCGTGTCTTCCCTTGTCAGATTTCCCGGGCCGGTGGTTTACCCACCAAGAACCACCTTCCTGCTGCATCGGTTCCACAGCCATCGCGAAGAAAGAAGTACATGTAGACGCGGTGGGACGGGCGGGACCAGCGGGGCATTCAAAGAGGGTACCGCGGGAGAAGGGTAGGGCAATCCACAGGAGGAAGCCAAACAAACAGTTCGCTTCTGCTACCCTCTTTGGGCATAGCGAAATGGCGCGATCTTACGAATCCAATGAACGCCATCACTGTGTTGCTGGCAGGTTCCGTGCAACAGATGGCCGAGCACCGAATCTACGGCACGGCGAACGACTGGCTGGATGAAGTGCTGAAGGTCGTGGGGATACCGGCGATTCTACCCCTTGTGATGGCAGTGCTGATCGTTCTTTTCGCATGGGTTCGAGGTAGGCATGAGGTTGAACCTGACGATCCGAAAGTCTTCCTTGAATCGGTCGCAGCCGGTGAAGGATTGGCCGAAAGCCTCATTTTGCAGAATCTGGGTGGCTCAGAAGCACTCAATGTGAAGATTGCCAACATTCAACCTGACAAGACAAAAATCGACTTTGCCGTTGTTCCACTGATACCAGTGGGCGAAAAGGCATCCACTTACCCGAATCAGCAAAACATGGGTGGTCTTCTCCGGCGAAACCTTACACATGAATTGAAAGCGGCTTGGGAGAAACGCCAGAATTCTTCCAACGATACTTTGCCCGTGCAAATGACGACAACTTATGAAAATGATCGCAAGATCGTCTTTGAGGCAAAATGTGATCTTGTTTTCAATGGCGCGATGTACTCAGTAAACCAGGAGTTTTGGGCTAAGGAGATGATTCAGTTTGCCAATTGGCAGTTCAAGAGACTGGGCAAGAAAAAGGCACCCGCAAGCAGTTGATCCGCGTAGACACCTATGGAGCGTTTTTATTTTCAAATCCCCGCCGGCAGACGGTTTGCCTCAATGACTGGCGCATTGATCGAAGACCTTCTGGTAAACAGTCGCACCGGGTGCTGGGCGCAACCTGCAGGAACGACTTTGACCGTCCCGATTGCCAGCGCTGGCATCGTCATCATCCCACCCACCATCTTCCATCGGGATTGTGATCTCGCTGATCAGCGGGATGGGGAGCGGCACCCAGACGGTGGCGGGCAAAGACGCAGGGTGCCCCGTGTGGTGTGAGTTATCCTTCCACGGAGAGGCTTGGTAAGGTTGTGACGCTGATTGCCGGTTTCAAGTCTGATGAAGGCTATGTCCTATGTGCTGACTCACAAGAGACGGTGGCGATTGGTACGGGAAAGTCAAAGGCTGAATATCGCGTCACCTGCCAAAAAATCGTGCCGGAGCGGTTCGGCAACTTTGAGCTTGCGATCGCAGGCTCAGGAACTGGTGAAGTCATTGATGGGTTCATTCAGCGGTTACGCGACAACATGCAGGGATTGCAGGTTTCTTCACTTAATTCCTTAAAAGAATACCTGCAGCATGAATTGAGAGACTTTCAGCGAACTGAAGTTGCCGCTTATCCTGCGAGTGCCAGAAGGTTCGCGCTTATCATTGCCGCAAGATCATGCGATGACAATTCGTGCATGATGTGGTTTTCGAATGTGGCGCGTCTGACTGGCATCTACACATGCAAACTCATAGGGCACGAAGATGCGCGCTACGTAGACGCAATGGAGAGCCTTTACCCGAACGCTGGTGCAACCATCGCACAATGCATTTTGCTTGGCTTGTACCCTAACTACGTTGGCAACCCGATCAACGTGGTCGTTATAAAAGGCAGCGGTTCATATCTGCAAGACGCTGAACGGGTCACACGACTCCAGCAGCGCGTTACCCTCTTCCATGCACAATTTGACAACATATTTCTTGCTTGCGCCGACACAGGATTGCAACCAGACATTTTCAAGGCGAAGATAAAGGAGTTTCTTGAGACGATAGCCACTTTGCGGAGAGACTCTGTGGAAGAGTGGGCTGGGGAAGCGGCAGAGAAAGGTTTCGATAAAATGATTGAGCAGTGGGCCGATGCCCCCGCTGGCACCCTTGTTATCCCGCTTGCAATGACTCCAGAGCAGCAGCGCGGGGTAATGGAGCAACAGAAACGACTGGCAGAGAGTCTGCAACAAAATTTTGGACATGTGCAGGAACCCGAAAGAATCGTCAGCAACTTGAAAGCTGCACGCATCGTGCTTGCAAAATCACTTGGAGCGTACATGCCGGCCGCTGCTCCTCCAACCGTAGAGGAGCAACAAAACTACGGTCTCGCTCACGCCGAATTGATGCAGGCTGCGATGATGGGTCCGTACAAAGTAAATCCTGACGTGGTGGCTCTGTTGAATCAAGTCGTTTCCGTTCTGCAAAGCACGGCAGAAGATGTATCTGGGTATCCCGATTCCAGCAGAAGGGACGTGGTTCACCTGTTACGGTTTGCGGTTGTTGAGCATGCGCTCATAACTTTATGCTCCGGCCACGAACCAGCCACGGTCACCCCTCCAGATACCGGATCGCCGTCGGGTGAAAACGCAAATGAAGGAGAAGCGTAGCCGCGGGTGCGAACTTAATTGATCGCGTAGGTTGTGAGAAGACGATAGGCAGCGTCTGTGAGTTCGAGGCAAACCGTGCGCCCCTCCTCCGGGATTGGCTGAACCAGCATGCTCTCCGCATCGCACTCAGGGCCGTTCATCGCCTTGACCTCGGCAATCACCCAAAAGCGGCCATAAGTTATCACTTCAAAACCGGCCATAGAGCAACGGCCTAAGACATTAGCTCCGACGAGGGAAATTAGCCTCAGTTGGCATGGGTAATGTCTTGGAAAAAGTGAAACAGGAACAGGTGATTGCGCTGGGGCGTCTCGGTTGGTCCCTACGCAGGATCGAGGCGGCGACGGGAGTCCGTCGCGAGACGGCTGGCGGTTATTTGAGGTCGGCAGGGATAGCTTTACGCACGCCGGGTGGTTGGGGTCGCAAGGTTCCAGCAAAAGCGGCCACATCGGTGACCACCGGCTCTGCCAGTTCAAATCCGGCCAATGAGGTGATCACCGGCTTTTCCCCTTCCAGAGCTGCCGAAGATTCAAAACCGGCCAACGAAGTGATTACCGGCTTCTTGCCGGAAGTGAGATTGCCGGAGCAGGGTGACAAGCGCCCATGCGGAGCCAGTGAAGCGTATCGGGAGCTGATCGAGCTGGAGCTGTCGCGGGGTCGCAACGCGATGGGTATCTGGCAGGATCTGGTCGATCAGCACGGGTATGCCAGCAGCTATCAGAGTGTTCAGCGATTCGTACTCAAGCTGCGCGGAGCAGTATCGGCTGAAGCGCGAGTGATCATCGAGACACGGCCAGGCGAAGAGGCCCAGGTTGATTACGGGACCGGGCCGATGGTGCGCGATCCGGATAGTGACAAGTATCGGCGCACGCGGTTGTTTGTCATGACACTGGGTTGTAGTCGCAAGTGTGTTCGCCTACTAGCCTTCCGGTCTAGTGCGCGTGTGTGGGCCGAGCTGCATGAAAAGGCATTTCGCCGGCTTGGCGGTTCGCCGCGAGTCGTGGTCCTGGACAACCTTCGCGAGGGCGTGTTGTCTCCAGACTTCTACGACCCGGACGTGAACCCCTTGTATCGTGACGTTCTGGCCCATTACGGCGTGACGGCGCTGCCGTGCAAGGTGCGCGATCCGGATCGAAAAGGAAAAGTGGAATCAGGCGTAGCCCATGCGCAAAAGACGCCGCTGAAAGGCAAGAAGTTCGAGAGCCTGGAAGAGGCGCAAGCATACCTCGATCACTGGGAAGAGAACTGGGCTGATAAACGTATCCACGGCCGCACCAAGCGGCAGGTGGCGGCGATGTTCGCCGAAGAGAAGCCCCACCTGCAACCGCTGCCGCTGGAGCCGTTCCGCTACTACCAGTATGGCGAGCGCACGGTGCATCTGGACGGTTGCGTCGAAGTGGAAGCGGCCTATTACGGAGCGCCGCCGGGCTGGATCGGGCGGAGGGTCAACGTGCAGTGGGACGCGATGTTCGTGCGTCTGCTTGATCCCCGCACCGGTGTCTTGCTACGCGAGCATCTGAGCGGTAAGCGTGGCGGGCATCGTATCCGTGATGCGGATCGTCCGCGTCGTACGCCGCCCGGGTTGCTTCAACTGCTGGCCCGTGGGCACAAGGCAGGAGCCAACATCGGCGCTGTTTGCGACGCCATTCATGCTCGCCAGGGCGAACTCGGAATGCGCCGCATCCAAGGCGTTCTCCAACTGGTCAAGCAATACGGCAGCGCAGCTTCGGACGATGCCTGTGCGGCGGCGCTGGAGTTGCGCGTCCCCGAGTATCGCTTCGTGCGCCGCTATCTGGAGCGCAATCCGCAGGCTCCTCTCAGTCTGAAGCAAGTCGATCCACTGATCCGCGAACTGACGCAGTATCGCGACCTGATCCAACAACGCATCAACTTCGAGGAACCCCAACCATGAACCCAATCGAACTCAATCGCTCCCTGGTGCAACTGCGCCTGAGCGGCATGGCCGCCGTGCTGGAGACGCGTCTACTGCAGGCTCAGTCTGAGGCCATGGCTCCCATCGATCTGATCTCCGTCCTGGTCTCCGACGAACTTGCCTGTCGCAGCAAGCGGTTGTTGGAGCGGCGCCATAAGCAAGCGCAGTTCCGTGACTCAAACAAGCTCTTCGATAACTTCGACTTCCAGTTCAATCCAAAGATGAACCGCAGTCTGGTCTTCGACCTGGCCACTGCCGCATGGATCGGACGGCGGGAAGACGCACTTTTTCTTGGCCCAGCTGGAAGCGGCAAAAGTCACTGCGCCCAGGCCATCGGGCACGCCGTCATCCAACAAGGCTATCGCGTGTTGTATCGCGAAGCGCACATCCTGCTGGAAGAGTTAGCAGATGCCACACTGGACGGCAACCGCAAGCAACACGTGGAACTGCTCACCACCGTGCCGCTTCTCATCATCGATGACCTGGGAATGCGCAAGCTGCCGCTGACCGCCGCTGAGGAACTGCTGGAAATCATCATGCGACGCTACGAGCGAGCCAGCACGCTGATTACATCGAATAGACCCGTTGAAGACTGGGGGAAACTGCTCGGCGATAGCGCCGCCGTCTCCGCCATGCTGGATCGTCTTCTGCACCACGGCCACGTTCTCAAATGCGGCCCGCGCAGCTGGCGAACCAAGACCGGCAGTCCGGGAGAGAGCCAATGACAAAACCAACAACAGCAACAGCAAAGGCGATAAGGATGCCGGGCAAAGAACGCCCGGCGTCGTCGCGACTCGGGATCCAAGGGCCTCCCACGCCGGAGCCTCACCCTAGAAATACTGATAGAAACACGAAACCCTCCGGCAGCCAGCCCATCGGGCCAACCGCAGAGGGTCTCGATTACCGATTCCTTCGGAGCCAACCCCGTGTCATCGGCCATGGATCACTCCGCAAGGCGCGACCCCAGCAGAGCGAAACCACCATATCAAACACCACTTCGAGGGCTCAATCCTAAGCCTTGCAAACGCACGCTGCGGCAGGGTAAAACAATCACGTCTTCGGCCAATCCCGTTGGCCGGTTTTGAACTGATAACGTATGGCCGGTTTTAAGGTGATAACCGAGGCCCTGCGGAAATCATCTGGTTTGACGCTCACGAACGGAGGCATAAAGCCCACCGACGGGCCAGCCGGTATGCACCGAACCCAAACTTCATTTTTAGAGCTTGCCGCCACAGAAACATGTACCTGCATGGGATCTACCTCACATTGATCTAACCATCAGTATCCACCGGCCAGGCGAATGGATGCTTGTCCAAAAACGGCTGCGGGAACAACCGTAGTCAATGATCCCGCCGGGTTTCATTACCCCGATATCGGGCCAGTTTGTTCGCCCAACCGCTACTGACGACTCAGCCGGGCTGAGGTCTCGATGGTTTTAAACCACTGGGGAACGCCCTGCGCATCCCTGCGGGCCTCGAAATGAACGGTGACGTCTTCCCTTCCGGGGAGCAGCGGGTAAGAGTACATCACCGTCACGTCGAGGGTCGAATCGGCGGGTACGTTGACCGTTTCAACGCCGCAGCCCCGCGACAAAGTATCTCCCGCGTTCAACTCAGGAACCGGTAATTCTGGTTCGGTTCTGTTGTTGGTGATATTGCTGTTTTTGATGCTGGAGACGCAGACGAACTCGACGTTCCACAAACTGAAGTTGCTCCCATTCACCACAGCAAACTGGGTGGCAAACGCATCGCCCCGATTCAAGGTTTTGTCCAAGTTGATATTGACTTGCGGCAGATAGAGGATCACAAGACTGGCAATGCTGGAGGGGAAGCCCACAACCACGGTGAATTTCTCAAACCAATCCCAGAGACGTTCACGCCAGTGCTTCGGACCAAAAACCACATTCTCCAGACGTTCAATCCGCTTTTGATGACTCATCGCCGCATTGATCTTACCAGCCGTTTTTAGGGGCTGCGCCGCAGTCACAGGTTCATTTGGCACCGATATCCAGCGGCCGGCGATATCGGTCATAAGGGTTCGTAGACGTTAGAATCAGGCGCACGACATGGTAAATTGCTGTGTGGGGAACATAGGAGCGTCGAAGCCGAATTATGAAACGGCTATTTCTCGCGGTAGCCCTGATGACGGTTGGCTGTAAAGAACAGGCGGCGGTCGTCCCCCGGCCGGTGAGGACGACGCCCGCGAAGCACAATGCGAAAATCGTCGATGGACCAGAATACTTAGCAAGTAAAAAGACTGCCGAACAGTTAGAAGCGAAATTACAACAGTACCAAGCCAATTCTGTCGAAGTGACCGGCATGGAAGGGCAGCCGCACGATGACGGCAACGGGATTGCGGTAGACCCGGATACGATTCCAGCAAGGACAGATCCCCCGTCGACCCCTCCCCCTGGATGGTCATCATCAGACCCGATCAACAACCAGATAAAGGCCGCTACGCCCTATCCTGGACCAACCCCGCCAAAGGATAGTCCAGAATGCCTGACAGCCATGCAGGTAATCGGACATGACGGGGAAGCCGTTATCGGTATGGGCGGCCCGGTAGAAAACAGGGATGGCCTGGAAAACGCTCTGAACGTTTCTAAGATGGCCGAATTACTGATCAAGGCGACCACACGGATTACGACGACCGGCGATGTGGCGTATTGCCAAAAGATAATTGATAAGACTCCGCGAATGTATCCGTCTTACCTGGACCAGCACGATCACATGAGCACAGGCAGGATCATCGGGGACATAACCCAGTTGAGGATTTTGGCAGCGGAAAAGGCCCAGTTGGAGACCGAGGCGAACAGGGACATCAGCCACTAAGCATCAAAGCTAAGCGCCACACATTGCTCACTGACAACACTCGGAAGTGGAAAGATCCGGGTGTAGCTCTGCACAACCCTGCTCTACCTCGAAATGAACGGTGACGTTTTTGCACACAAGGTTCTGAAAATTGACCTGACGATTCCGAGGTACTGAAGTCCCACCGCAATCCCGGCAGGGCCATACATGTTTATGGCACCCGCCCGCTCCTTTGAAGGCATCGCCACCGTATTTGGGCTGATGCCCAGTTCACCCGCAATCCGCCGTATGGAAGCGCCACTCCGTCGCAACTCCGCCAATTTCACCATCGTCCGATAGTCATGCTCCGTTCGCGGCCGTCTCACGACCCGTCCTTGAGCCCGGCCGCGCGTCCCGCGTGTCCAACACCTCACTCCGGCGGGCCAGAAGCCGGATCTTGTCCGCATCCTGGAAGGTGAACTTGCGGGCAGGGGCGTTTGAGATTGGCTTCGCAGAATTGCGCCTGCCAGCCCTTGCGAAGCAAAAAGGTCATATAAATCCGGTGCGACGGCTTGTCGTAGCGGGACATTGTTTTAGTCCCGTTAGCCGATCACGAACTTATAGTGGCTCTGCGGGGAACAGTTTAGGCTGACATTGATGACAAGGAACACATCATTCGCATCAAGTTGCCGAGAGTGAGGAAGCATAAGTAGATGATCCGTGACGATTCGTACCTCAGAAATGAGGCGGTCGTCCTCCAGAAGACAATACACAGGCTCATCCCCCTCTTCGGCCTCCTTGCCACCCGCTTCCGCGAGATTGTTCGGTAGTCTCAACGCGTCGAAAAGGACTTTCATCCGGTTATCCAGGTCACCGCCACGGATGATCAGGCCGGGTTCCTCAGGTCGCAAAAAGAGAATATCCAGACCGCACCGTGCATCCATTTTTTTTGTCAGAAGCGGGATGTAGCCTCTACCGTGACACCGCCATTGTTCCGCAGTCCAACGCAAGCCCAGCATAGATAATTCGTCCATTGTCCAATTCTCCGCTTCTCCCGGGGCCAGGTGCGGACGAAGCTCCTGATGTGCGGCACCGGGATTTTCCACCACCCAATGGTGCGCCCTGGAGCGCGAAATTTCTAAGAGGCCCGTGTTGGTTGCCCAGAGTCGCTTCAGTTGCGGATGTAATTCAAGACGGATCTCATGCTTTAGCGCGGCGCGCGTGTCTGTCCCGGCTCCCAGCAACCGACCGCTATACAGTAGGCGAAATTGCATGTCTCTCCAGAACCGCACCGCCGCCCCTGGTAGTTACAAGAAGGTTTTGTAGGCGTGACTCCAGTTTAGGCGGTTAAGGCGGAAGGAAATTCACAGGCGACGGGGCCTGTACGCGGCAGCCCGTTTCGGGCACCAGCCAGAGACGTCTCAGTCACATGCCACTGAGCAGGTTGCCACCCAAACCTCCGAATATAATCGCTTCCGGAGGGAAGTCCGTGCAGGTGATGGAGGGTAATTGGCAGCGTTTTGAGGAGTGGCTCAGTGAGCTTCGCAAGCTTGTCGGTCAAAACACCGGTGCGAAACTGCTTTTTCGTGGACAAGGAGACTCACGTTTCAAACTTGAGACAACTCTTGAACGAAGCGGGCGACCGACCATGGCCGTCGCTGAGTATTAAATGCTAATTAGCCAGATAGGGCCGGCAGTGGAAGCATTCACGCAAACGCCGGCCCCTGCCTACGATCGGGATGTGCTGAGCGGGATGTCTGGCAGGGATGCGCTTTTTGCGCCAGACAGATTTCCGTCTGGTCCGCACTACCAATACATGGCCTACCTGCGTCATCATGGTTTTCCGTCACCCCTGCTTGACTGGTCTCGATCGCCTTTTATTGCTGCTTTTTTTGCACTTCGTCATGCCAGCCCGGAAGACGGTAACAGGTCTATCTACGGTTACTGTGAGACTTTGTCAGGAGTCAAAGGCGGAGCCGTTGGCGAAAGGGCCATCCGCACTATCGGACCATACGTCCGTACCCATCCCAGACACTTTCTTCAGCAGTCGGCATACACGGTCTGTGAAAGTTTGAACATCCACGGTAACGGGTACTATGACTCGCATCAAGCCACCTTCGAGGGTGTTCGCCCCGAACAGGATTTTCTGTGGAGGTTCGACTTCGGTATACCCCGGCCCGCATCAGGCGTTAAGCGCAGGCCGGCGGCGTCAAAGCAGATCCGGGTCGCGCAGTTCTTCTCCGACACACTGGTATCATGTCACCCTATTCCTCACGGTCCCCGTTAGCGCGGTCCCTTTCGTTGATCTAAGAGGCACACGCACACAGACCCAGCGTCGCGAGGCATTCGCGAAGCTATCCAGCTACCGTAGCCGCTGCTTCCAGGATCTGCTGGGGTACGCCTAGCATTAACGGCAAGTACGATGCAGTATGCGAGTGCTGAAATCCCGCCTCTTGATCCCATTCAGTCCCTTTGAGGGGGTCCCAGGTTTCTTGCTGAAGCTGTCCGCAAAGGCAATAACCACCCAGTTGCGGTTGATAATAGACTTGTCCCGGGTCCAGGATCTTGCGAAATCCGTCGGCAATCTCATCCGCTCCGACCCCATGAAAACTATATGAATACAAATCTTGCACCGCGGAGAGGCTCGTCCAAACGATAGGAGCTATATCGAGATTGTTGTAGTATCTCCACGCTGGGCCATTCCCAAAGATGTTGTCCAGATAGTTGGCGAGCAACTGATTACCTGGGGTGAAACCGGCAAAGGAATAAGGCTGAACTGGCAGGCTTGGCAACTGGCAGAGAAGATAGGCGGCCATCAGCGCGGTCAAGGTGCCCCCCAGGCTGTGGCCCGTTACAAACACCGTTTGAGGGGCTGGATTCAGACTTTGAAAATATTCCAAGATGGACTTCCCCGAATCGGCCAGCAACAACACCTTCTGAAACATGTCCATGGTGCCGGTTGCAATCATCGCACCGTCTACGGGGATGGATGGACTCACCGGCACCATAGGCCATGTGTCCACGTCAAAATCCCAATCGGTGAGACTGGTAGGTGTTGTTCCGCGTATCACCAGGGCATATTCATTCGACTGTTGGTTTTGAACCACAAACGCTAATGCCTCGATGGCGATGATTTGGTCAACACAGGGTCCCCACACACACTTCCATTGGGTGTTTGCTGGTGGTGGGATTATCCCAGAATTCAGAATGTCGTCGCAAATAGCAGTCGGCTCGTCATAGGCAATGACAGAGAATTGCATCATAAGAATCGCGTTCTGGTCAGTCGGTGCTGGACAGTCGCTCATGGGGAGTTCTCCTCGTGGTCGAAGTTAATATTGTGAGTCCGGACCTCTATCTTTGTGCTCGGGCAAAAATCGAAGTTTCACCACCACGTTTCCCTTTGCGCTTTGCGCCGTGGTGACAACGACGGAGCAGATGGGTGTCTGGCGTCCAAGACGAGATAGCCTGTATCCACCAAGGCCTCGCAGGCGTCGCTGACATGATCACGCAGCCTCTGTGAACGCGTCGATGAAACCGCTCGCTCCCCCGCCTTCCATTCAGGCCTTAGCTACAGTGCTTTGCTGGGTGTCGCCAAACAGCAGTCCCTGGTAATCCACCTTGAACTTTACGACGTTCTTGTCCCCCCAGGTGATTTTGAAGATAAGATCAAAAACCGTCGGATTCCAAGGATCCCAGCCGTTTAATTGTGCCGAGGAGACACCAAAAGACTTCGCCAGATCAGGCGCTTTGCCGTGGTGCCAGCATAGGAGCACCACCTGGTCAGCGTAAGTCTTTGGATGGTTTAAGATCTCATTGGCCATATCCTCGTAGTGATCGTCATCAAAAGGGGTCTGTGGAGTAAGAGCAAGCGCCTGGCCAAGTGGGGTGATCGTTTCCAATGGACGATGGCTACCGCTATCGTTTTGTGCTGCGAAGAGAAAATTGGGCACGCAAAATGTGGGCGCCCCGGCAGGAAGGCCGGACGACTTATAAGTTCCCGAGAACTCTGCTTTGTCGGCGGGTTGCACATCGCAAGAAATTTGCTCCAGCTTGTGCACCGGCGGCGTGGTCGGATTGGGCGTAAATAATGACGGCAAAGCAGCGGCCCGAGCTGAGCCCAGCGTCGATAGATGTTTGCCGCCGCTCGTATCGTCGGCCGGATCTCCTGGCTTTTCCCCGTGCCGAATAATCATCACCAAGCTCGGATATTGCCCACTGTGCATAAATCGCTCCTTTGCGAAAGAAGCTTTGACCTAGCCAGCCCTGATGTCAAGCACTATCTTGTGACCTTGTAATTCGCCCTCGATAATGTTCGGTCCCATGCAAGCCGGAGCGTTATTTGTGATCCATGTGGCCACCATCTGGGGTAATAGGGGGACACGATACCTATTACCCAATTCAGCCGCTAAGACAACAGACTCAATTGCTCCCGTTCCACCGAGGCAGTAGGCTTTCGCCCCGGCGAACGACGAGCTATGGGCCTTTTGAGTATCTTCTCCAACCCGAGTACGAATTCCTCTGCGCCGACCGGGCGCCCGGTACTTTCCGATCGCCTGAGTTTCTCGAATGCCGCTTCATGATCTTGTTTGAGCAGTTCGGCGAAATCGGGCATCCGCTCGAGCACCGGTTGGACACGTACGAGTGAATCGTCCAGACCGGCTAAGTGTGCGCGCGCGCTGGACCAAGGCCAATCCTCAGCTCTGCCGGTCAGGCCAGCTCTGACGGGATTCAGGCTAACGTAGCAAACCGCAGCTTTCAGATGTGTGTCATCCATGACGACCGAGGAGAACCGGCTCTGAAACAAGTGGCCAGTCCAGCGGCCCCGGGCGTTGACGAAATTGGTATACCTTCTATGCGCTTCTCCCACTGCCTCTCCCAATTTGTCCGCATGTTTTGGCGTTAGGATGAGGTGCACGTGGTTTGGCATAAGACAATATGCCCAAATTTCGATGCTTGCTTTGCGCATCTGTACAGCCAGCAGATCGCGATACACATCCTGGTCACCGTCTTTGAAAAAGATCGGTTCTCGGCGGTTCCCCCGCTGCGTCACGTGGTGTGGAAGATGAGGAACCACGATGCGAGCCAGCCGAGCCATGCCGGTTACGTTAACACGAAATCGAATGAGCTGTGTGAATTGCGTTTCATGGGTTCACCTAGTCCAGCACGCAACTGTGCTGCTACGGTGGTGTATGGCGAGCGAAAAAGTACGCAAAACGACTTTGATCATGGATACCGCCTCTTCTAGCGATGGTGACGGATTGCGAGCAAATCCTACAGTAAGGGCAAGCCCGCATCCATCGTGCGCTGATCGCCCGAGATCATCGGATGCCAAAGATTAAGAAAAGTTAATGCTGGGGGGATAAGGAGACACCAATCCCGCTCGCACAGGATTAGGCTCACGTAGCAGACCGCAGCACCAGATGACAAGGACCGGCCGATAGATCGTTGACAGCTCGAACCGCGACCACATAGCCTCTTCGAATAATCCATAAGTGACCAAAGTTAGCCCCGAACCAGCTCAAAAGCTGTCTCGGCACTTATATCTAATCCGCGGGCGGTGTATTCTGACATCAAACGATTTCGGCAGGTAGCGGATTCTCGCGTCCCGCTCCCCAGTCGGCAGTGTGCCGGTAGTTTTGGCCTACGCGCGAGCGAAGGACTGTCTATCTCTGTCCGGTGTCGCGCCCGGTCCATGCCACAAATCAGCTAAGTACAAGCATCCCGCCCACCCAGGCGGGATTTTTTGCTGCGTCCCATCATGCCTTCCCCCGCAGTAAAGCAGTGAGTCGAGACCTACGCGATCCATCTCTTCCTGGTACTGCTCAGGAAAAGTGAAAACCAACTTCGCGCATCCCCTGCCGCACTGCGGTTACCTGCGAAACTGCTCTTCCCGGCTCATCTTTCCAGACTTTTTCTTTCTCAACTCCGAGGAGTCACCTATGCCCAAAAACAAAGTCAGCGACCTCATCACCGATCAGGAAATGGCCTTTGCCCGCCTGGTCCTTTCTGGAAACATGACCGACCGAGACGCAGCCGAAGCCGCGGGCCTCAACCCCGACACCGCTGCCTACACCAAATCCAAGCCCCGCGTCCGCGCCTACATGATCGAGCACCGTGCCGCCGTGCAGCAACAGTTCCTGGAGCAGGAAACCGAGAGACTGCGTCGGCAGAACCTGCGTCGCGAACAAGTCCTGGACCGCCTCTGGGTAATCGCCAACATGAGCCCCGAAATGACCCGAGACAGCATTACCGGCCAGGTCAAGGCCCTCTCCATGATCGTGCACATGGAAGGTCTAATCCCTGACCGTCGCGCCGGCTCCTCCGCGCCGCAGCGAACATCTTCGCCGCAGCGAGCATCTTCGCCGCAGCGAGCATCTTCGCCGCAGCGAGCATCCGAGCCTTATTCCGCCCCTCTGCCCACCCACCCGGAAGTCTCTACCGATGGCCGGCTTCGCGAGCAGCAGGCGCAAACCACCGGCCCCCAGCCCGGCGCTGCCGTTGCCCAGGAAGAAGATGAGTCTGGCCTAGCCGAGCCCGAGTCCGAACCCGCTCCCGGTTCGACAGCGGAGGCGCCTCCGCTCCCCGGCATAACCTTTGACCCCAACGAGTACGCCTTCGCCAACCGCTTGAGCGCCTCGGAAACGAAGCCATCGGCGCCTTATGCCCCTCTGCCTGCTTCTGCTCCAGACACCGGAGCCCCGTTCTCCATAAAAAAGAAGCCCTTTGCCTGGCGCCGCTGACCTTCTTAAAACGAGCATCCTCGCCAGCGCCAAAAACGAAAAAAGACGAAATTTTATCCAACTTTACAAAACCGAGGGAGTGGCCACGCTCTCGGTTACGACGCCTAACGCTTCACCAACCGGAATTCCAGCCTCCCGGAACCGGCAGAACCGGACATTTGGGAGCCATGACCCGCCGCACCTCTGGGAACCCCGGCGCTACCTTGAACTCGGTACGAATCTCGCTGGTGGAATCTCCCGAGGATGGGTGCCGGCCCAACCAGCAAAAAACAACAGATGTCAGTCGCGTGTTTCGCGGGAGAGGGGAATGCCGGTTCTAGACGAATACGCCAAGCCACAATTCCCGAAAAAACTGTTGCTGATGGCTACCGTTGGTGAGAGCCTTAGAGCGCCACAAATCCGGGAGGCGGGTCGTCCTGACCGGGGGGAAAGAAGAGGATCCAATGACACTTATTCCGGATACATCGGCCCCAACAGAAGGTCAATCACCCTGGTTAGGATTCGTGAAATTCCTCCTGTTAGCCATCTTGGTTGGCCTCATTTTTCTGCTTGCCCAAGCCATGGTGAATCACCGCTTCTTTCGAGGTGGCTGGGTAGACCAGCATGACGTTCTCAACCCCTAGCCTGGTGTTGGCCGCGGTCTTTTTCCAGAACCCTCAATAGCCCAGCCAATTCCCCCGCCTGCTGGCATTTCAAGTAATAGCCTTTCTCTCCGCCCAACGTCCTGTATCTCTCTGGTACTTCGATTCCTGGCCGAGCATGTCGGGAAGCCCCTGGATGAGGTGCTTGATGGCATCCTCCACGCCCTATTTCATCGCAGCCCTCGGTCGCTACGAAAAAATGAGTTGGATCCGCAACCTCTAAAATCGAGCAAGGGAGGCTAACGATTGCTCGACATTTTCCGTTTGACCATAGCCGCATGGGCGCCTGGCGTCACGAGCAGACTCCAGTTGCGCCACGCATGGTTCCTGCCCGTTTTCCTCTTCTGCAGCGTCATCGTGCTGAGCAACCTTGCGCATTTCGTTATCTTCCGCGTCTTGCGACACAAGGCGAAGCAGGACCAGGGCGGCCATTGGCATAGCGTCCAGCAGTACCTCAGCCATCCCGCCCGAGCCATCTTCCTCATCACTTGCCTGCTCATCGTGCTGCCCACTATTCCGCAATTACCAGCCCGCGTTCAGGCCGCCTTGCAGCAGGGTCTGGCGATGGCACTCGTGGCCGTGTGCGGCTGGTTCGCAGTCGGATGCGTCTATGTCTTCCAATCCGCCGTCCTGCGCAAGTATGACCTGACCGCCGAAAACAACATTCGGGCGCGACAAATCCACACCCAGTTCCAACTCTTCCGCAGCATGGGGATCGCCTTTATTGTCGTTATCGACATCGGCGTTCTGCTGTGGACTGTCAACGACCCGCGCATCTGGCACTATGGCTCCGGCTTGCTGGCCTCGGCCGGCATCGCATCAGTCATCGTCGCAACCGCTGCCAAGTCCACCGTTGCCAATCTTTTTGCCGGCTTGCAGATCGCAGTGAGCGAGCCGATTCGCATCGACGACGTAGTCGTGGTTCAGGGCGAGTGGGGCCGGATCGAAGAAATCAACTCAGCCTATGTCATCATCAAAATCTGGGACCAGCGCCGGCTGGTGGTTCCCTTGAGTTATTTCATTGAGAACTCCTTCCAGAACTGGACCCGTCAGTCGTCTGACATATTAGGCACTGCCTTCCTTTATGTGGATTACTCGGTCCCCGTCGAGGACCTGCGCCGGCAGCTGAACGTGGTCGCAGAAGCGTCGCCGCTGTGGGATAAGAGAGTCTGCAATCTGAAGGTCACCAATCTCAGCAACCAGTGCATGGAACTGCGCTGCCTGGTCAGCTCACGAAACGCAAGCGATAATTTCGACCTGCGCTGCCTGGTGCGCGAAGAAATGACCGCGTGGATCCAGCAGAACCACCCCGCTGCCTTTCCGATCACCCGGCTTTCCGCCGTTGCACCATCAAGCTTTGGGCAAGTTCGGGAACAAGACCGAGGTGACATTCACGACAGGTAACTATCGGCAGTGCACCCTGAGTGGAGACACGCCGTGAACAAGCCGATCGAATCAACTCCTACGGATTGGAAGTCGTGCTAGGGCGATACCGAAAAGGATTGAAGACCGCAACAGGGAAGTGAGCAAAATCGCGTTCGTTGCGCGTGGCCACGGTGAGCCCATGAACGCGTGCCGTGCCCGCAATCATGGCATCTTCGATCAACGTATCGGTTTGCCCATGGATCAAGCGGGCGTATTCGCGAAAGCAAGCCGCATCCATCGGCAACACTTGCGAATTCTGTTCCAATCGACCTGCCCATACCTCGATCTCGTTTGCTTTCGCAGGATCGGACCGTCGCGTCAGTTCCACGCCCCTTTGTATTTCGCCGAAAGTGACCGCTGAAAAGAAGCCCTGTGCCAGCTCGAGGCTTTGGATCCAGGCAAGTGCGCCGGCATGCGGTTTGGGTTTGCGCAGCTCGGAAATGACGTTCGTGTCTATTAAGTAGGAGATCAATCGAGCGCGGGTGGCTTGCGCGATTTCAGGCTTCCACGCTTTCCAAGCGGAATTTCAAATACAGGCCCATCCCCGAGAAGTATCTCTTTCCACGTCAACCGCTTCTCGTCTTTGAGCTTGCGCCATTCATCCACCGAGACCACCACCGCCGTGTCGATTCCCCGCCGGGTGACAATCTGTGGACCTTTCGCGAGGGTATCTTCAATCAGCTCGCTGAAGCGCGCCTTAGCGTCTTGTAGCTGCCATTTGGTCATCCGTATACTCAATGTTTATCATAAGACTAGTCAGATGGCTAGTCAGAAATCGGGCAGGCATGTCGGTTCTTGTCTACGCTCGCGCCGGCATCTCCCATCAATCATTCGCCCAGGAGGATTCAAGGACCATGCACTTATTGCCTCGCGGCTTCTCCAGAATGCCTCGCCGAATTTCAGCCAGCGTCCAGGAAACGATCAGGCTCAGTGACTTTGATAATTTCGCCGTGCCACCGCCCATGCCGATAACCCTAGCAACATCGTGGTGGATCAAAACCGGCTTTGAGCATTTCGCCTCAAGGTCCGTCGGGGGCACGGATCGAATGTTACAAGACGGGAAGGACTTAAGCGAAAACAGCATCTCTCCTGCCGGCAACGAAGCCTCGTTTTTTCAAGAGGCCCACCATTTCAAATTTCTCGCCGAGACCGTGGTTTCGGATCTAAAAGCGGGCGCCGCCCTGGGACGAAAACAGCAAGTTCGCATCTGGAGTGCGGCATGCTCCACAGGCGAAGAGCCGTATTCCATCGCCATCGCGCTGCTGGAGGCATTTAGGGATGCTCCTGAATCCGAACCGCCGATCTATCAGCCGCAGGGCTGGCACATTGAGGTGGTTGCTTCCGACATCGAGTTAACCACGGCAACCGAGCGTGTCTACAGCGAGCAATCGCTCTCCGGGTTATCTCCTGAAGTCCAGAAACGATACTTTCTCCGGGGCAAAGGAGATAAGACTGGGCTGGTACGAGTGAAGCAGGAATTGGCGGATCTAATCCACTTTCAGCACGTCAATCTGCTCGAGACCGAATGGCCCATTGAAGGACGCTTTGACGTGATCTTCTTTCGCAACGCGCTCACCTATTTCGAACCGGAGGCGCAGGAGCGGATTCTGCGTAAGATGTTGCGTCATCTCGAACCGCACAGTTATCTGATTCTCGGTCAGTCCGAGCGTCTGCCTTCGCTCAGAGGTGCGGTATTGCCCATCGGGAATGGCATCCACCAATCGCGGCCCCGCGGAATGGTGCGGTACCTCGGCAAAGAGCGTCGAACCAATCCACGAAGCACAGTGCACCCCAAAACCGAAACCCTCCAAAAGCCGCCAGAACAGGACAATTGGGAGCCATAACGATTGTCGGTGATATTCGAGGGGAAGACACAGAGGAATAGGTATCCTATCCCCTAGAGCATTTTCACTTCTGGTGTATACAGGGCAACCACTGCCAACGCGGCTTTTCCTCAAGAAAAGCCGCACATAGCCGAGCCTACCTGTGCTGCGTAGAAGTGAAAATGCTCTAGTACCCCCAGGCAAACTGCGGGGAAAAGGAATCCTGGTTGGCGGACTACAAAAAGGATCACAGTCTCACCTGGACGCTGCTGTTTCTCTCGGGAGTCCTGATCCTCGGACTTGCGGCCATGCACGTGCTCCTCGCCAGGGCCCACGCACACGAGAGCAACCGAGCCAACGCAGGCGCGGGAAAAACTCTGATCTTCGCCCAGCCCGGTGATGCCGACACGCTCGACCCCGCGGACATCACCTCAAGGGACACGATGAACATTGCGCACCAGCTCTTTGCGGCGCTCTATTCCGTCTCGACCAACGGCGAACTCGAGCCCTATCTCGCCGAATCCTCCAGCTTCTCCCCGGACGGAAAGTCAATTACTTTCAAGCTCCGCCCCGGTCTGAGCTGCGAAGACGGCACGCCGCTCACCGCCAGGGATGTGGCTTACTCCTTCGACCGGGCCCGCGACCCCAGGCTAGCCTTCACCGGGAGCGCAGGTGGTTTCGTCATACCCGCGCTCGGCTATCTGTCCTCGCGCGTCGACGATCCCCTCACCGTAACGCTCCGCCTCAAGAAACGCAATCCGATCGCACTCGGGCTGATTTCCGAGTTGCTGATCGTCTGCAAGGCCTCCTACGAAAAGATGACCAAGGAGCAGGCCGCGACCCATCCGGTCGCTACCGGGCCCTATCGGCTCCGTGAGTGGCTGCACGACGACAGCATCGTGCTCGTGCGAAACAAGTACTTCACCTTATCGCACTCTTCTTATGACAACATCGTCTGGCGGGTCATCCCGGAAGCCTCGACCCGCAGTGCGGAGTTGATCGCAGGCAACGTCGACATCATCATGAATGTTGCGCCCGACCAGATCGACGCGATCAACAATAGCGACGTTGCCCGCGTCGAAACTGTCTCCAGCACCCGGCGCATGTATGTCGGCTTCAACCAAAAGGAGAGCTTTTCTTCCACCCCTGGCGGCAGAGCGATCAAGAACCCAGCCGTGCGTGTTGCTCTCCAGTACGCAGTCGATGTGTCTGCAATCTGCGAGTCCCTGCTCCTGACCCCGTGCCAGCGCATGGCGACGATCGTGATCCCGAGGAACGATCACTCAGGCGTTACGCCCTACCCTTACGATCCTGACAAGGCCGAGCGCCTGCTTGACCAGGCAGGCTATCCACGCGACCAGCACGGTGTACGTTTTGAGTTGACCCTTCAAGCCGCAAACTCTCCCCTGGAACAAGCGAACATCGCGCTTGCCATAGGGCAGTACCTGACCGACGTCGGTGTCAAGACAAACGTACAAACCCTGGATCGCACATCGATGTTTGTTCCGCTCGTGCGCCAGCGTAACGCTGGACCCGCCTATCTGCTCAGCACAGGTGGCGCGCTTTGGAGCGAGCTCTACGATATGTCCGATCTCGCCTCGCAGGATTCTGGAACGAACTACACCAACTGGGACGACCCGGCCTTCTTTGACGGCTGGGCGAAACTGGACAAGACCACTGACCCGCTCGAGCAAAAGGCGATCATCAACGGTATGTTGCGGATATTTGCCGAACGCGGCCCCTGGTTGTTTCTCTTTTGCCAGCCGGATAGCTACGGCATCAGCAAAAAGGTCCCTTGGCATCCGCGAGCAGATGAGCAGATCACCCTTCCATAGGTAGCCCCGTAGCAGAGTTCAGCAGGCATGACGCAGGCGGGTAGGGATCAGGTGACCTATCGGTCATTAAAGGAGAAACGCTATCGCAGACCTTCAAAGAAACCTTGGATTGCTCGAGGCCGTAGGCCTTTCGGTCGCAACCATTGCACCGACTCTTGCGATGGCCTTCAATGTTTCGCTCGCCGTGCAGTTCGCCGGACCGGCAGCCCCCCTGGCCTTTGTGATCGGTACGATCCTGGTGCTGATCGTAGGGCTCTCTTTTATCGCCTGGACTCGCCGGGTGGCCCACGCCGGCTCAGCCTACGGCTATATCACCCAGGCCTTCGGCAGGGGCTGGGGCTTTATGGCGGGTTGGGCGCTGCTGCTTACCTATCTGGCGTATGGCGCCGGGACCAGTGCCCTGGTCGGCAACTTCATCGAAGCCGCGGCGCGCACCAGTGGACTCGGTGGGCCAAGTCTGTGGATGAGCGTAAGTGTGGCTGCCGTCCTATGTGCCACCTTTCTTGCCCGTCGCAACATGCGCCTTGCGGGCAGGCTGATGCTGATCCTCGAAGGCCTTTCGCTGCTGGCCGTGACCGTTCTTTCCGCCGTGATTATCGCGAAGATATCAGCGCTCCACTCACTCTCTGCGCGCCCTTTTACTCCTTCGCCGGCCTACCACGGGTGGGCGGGCGTGGGCTATGCCCTTGTGTTCGCTGTGCTGTCTTTCGGAGGATTTGAGGCTGCGGCCACTCTGGGGGAGGAGACGAACCACCCGCACCGCAACATCCCGCTTGCGATTCTTGGCACCCTGCTCCTCGCCGGCATGCTGTATGTCGTCATCAGCTATGCACAGGTCATTGGGTTTGGACTGCAGAATGCCGATGCTCTCGCGAAAGACATCGCGCCGCTGGATACCCTTGCCGTGCGCTATACCTCGCGCAGCTTTGCCGTCGTGATTGACCTGGCGGCAGCCCTCGGAGCCTTTTCCTGCGTGTTGGGTGCTATGAGTGCGGCGGGGCGCATGCTGTACGCGCTAGGCAGAGCAGGCTTAGCGCCCAATCAAAGTTACGGCACACTGCAGCGTGCGATTCTCGTCAGTGGCGCGGCCTGCCTCCTCTGCTTGCTGCTATGGGCGCCCCACGCCGGGCCGCGTGCCTACTATGGCGCGCTGGGAACGGTCGGAACGCTTGCCCTGATCCTCGTGTATATGGGAGTGGCGTGGGCGCAGGCGAAGGAGGCGGCGACGCGACACCGAGGCGTAGGCTGCGCTGTCGGCTTGGCGGGAGCGCTTCTGCTTCTGTGGCCGCTTTACAATAGCGTGTATCCGGTACCTGCCTATCCCGACAATCTTTGGCCCCTTCTCCTGCTGGGATGGCTAGCCTGTGGTGGTTTACTGTTGCGATTGCGCCCGGAGCTAGCCCGGCGAGAACTCCAGGAGATGGTGCAGCCAGAAAATGATCAGTTCGACGTCGCTTGAACCGGAAGAGTTGGTCTTTATCGGAATCTGCGATCTCGCCGCCCAGGTCCGCGGCAAATCCGTGCCTGCCATCGATCTGCCACAGCGCATGCAACAGGGCGTCCGCTACACTCCTTCCAACATCTGCTTCTCTCCTTTTGGCACAGTTGGATCGTGGTCGCCTTTCGGCACGCTCGGTGACATAGTGCTGCTGCCCGACCCCTCGACCAAGGTAAACGTACCGATCGACGGCAACGCGCCCGAGCATTTCTACATCGCGGACATACTCACCCTGGAAGGAGAACGCTGGAAATTTTGCCCGCGGGACTTTCTGCGGCGAGGGCTAGCAAGGCTGGAGCGCGCAACTGGCTGTGCTTTGCTGGCGAGCTTCGAGCAGGAATTCGTCTACACCGGTCTTCAGGCGGAGCCAAGACGAGCGTATGCGCATGCGTCCTTTCGAGAGCAAGGCGACTTCGGAGCAACCCTCGTTGCGGCTCTTCGCGCAGCGGGCATGACGCCGGATGCTTTTCTAACCGAGTATGGGCCGCGCCAATGCGAGATCACCGTGGCGCCCGCGATCAATCTGCGTGCGGCCGACGAGGCCGTAATTCTGCGGGAGCTTACCCGTGCGGTCGCTCATCGCGCAGGCCACCGTGCCATCTTTTCTCCCATGCTGGGCCCTGAGAGCGTGGGCAATGGAACTCACGTCCACATGAGTCTGCGGGACCGGGCAGGGAATGCGAAGATGCACGACTCGGACAGACCTTATGGTTTGTCGCAGATGGGGGAACACTTTATTGCCGGAATTTTGGAGCACATGCCGGCCTTGGCGGCGATCACGACTCCTGCGGTGTGTTCCTATTACCGGCTGACTCCGAATCGCTGGGCCCCGACGTGGGCCAACCTATCGCTTCAGGATCGCGCAGCGAGTTTGCGCGTCTGTCCTGGCTCATCGAACCACTTCAATGTGGAGTATCGAGTGGCGGATGCGACTGCCTGTCCCTACATGGCACTGGGAGCGCTTGTGCATGCCGGTGTGGATGGGATCGAGCGGCATCTGCCGCTCCCGCAGCCACTGGACAACTCCTTTGCCTCGATGAGTGACGTCGATCGGCAGGCGGCGGGGATGCGCCCGCTGCCGCGTACCCTCGGCGAAGCGATCGGCCTTCTTCGCGGTACTAACGTGGCCCGCGAGTGGTTCGGTGCGGAGTTTTTTGACTTATACCTTAACTTCAAATTGGAAGAAGAGCAGGCTATGGCTGGCTTGGAACCGCAGGTTATCTGCGATCGCTATGCCGCCGTCTTTTAGATCCCAACAGGAGCCGCATCGTGACCCAGATGTTAAGCCGGGAGATTGAAATAGAAGCGGAGCACGCGGCGCTGCTCTTTGTGGACGTTCAGAACTACAACGCCACTGCCGCCGGCGGCGAGTTCGCTTCGATGCCGCCGGATCAAGTGCAGCAGGAGTACGGGTTTTTCTTTGCCACCCTGCGGACCAAGGCTGTACCCAACATGCAGCGGCTGCAGAGCGCTTGTCGCGCGGGCGGCATTGAGGTGCTATACACCGTTATTGAGAGCGCGACCCGGGACGGCCGGGATCGATCGCTCGACTACAAGGTCAGTGGTCTGCATGTGCCCAAGGGCTCCTGGGACGCGAAAGTGATCGATGAACTGGCTCCAGCCGAGGATGAGATCGTCTTGGGAAAGACCTCCTCCTCTGTTTTTATCTCAACCAACATCGACTACATTCTTCGCAATCTTGGGGTGCGTTTCCTGATGATTGCCGGCTGCCTGACGGATCAGTGTGTCGACTCCGCCGTGCGTGACGCATGCGACCTGGGATACCTGGTGACCACGGTGACGGACGCGTGCGCGACGCTTAGCCAGGAGCGTCATGACTGGTCATTGCGATTGACAAAAGGCTACGCGCGGCAGCGCACCACCGCACAGGTCGTGGATGAGATCGAGCGACTCACCCTAGCGAAAGAACGTCATCTCGACCGGAGCGAAGCGTAGTGGAGAGATCTGCGGTTTTTTCGACGGGATGACGTTCTTACCGCGCAGGTGATAGCGTGTATGACAAATCACGCCGGGGGAACCGTCAATGGCCCACTCACGCCGCACCTGGATGAAGACCGCCGCCATGGGTCTGGGCGGCCTGCTCGCCAGCGAGCGCAACCTTGCCGCGCAAACGGTGAACCAAGCCCGCGCCTTAGCCGACCCGCGGGACGAGATCAAGATAACCGGACTCGAGATCATCCCGGTCAACTCGCTGCGCAGCATCTTCGTCAAAATGCACACAGAACCAGGGATCACCGGCATCGGCGAGGGCACGGTGGAGGGGCGCATCCCCACCGTGGTTGCCGCCATCAAGGAGATCGAGCCCTACCTCATCGGCAAGGACGCACGCCGCCCGGCACACCACTGGCAGGCGATCTACCGGCACGCGTTCTACCGCGGCGACATCGTGCTCACTTCCGCGCTGGGCGCGGTCGATATCGCGATGTGGGACATTAAGGGCAAGGCTCTGGGAGTCCCGGTCTATGACCTTCTGGGCGGCCCCACGCGCGACCGCATCAAGTGCTACGGACAGGCCGAAAGCGTCGAAGAGACCCGAAGCCACGTGCTCGCCGAGGGCTACCGTTCGATGAAGACCAGCGTTTCGCGCACCCGAGGCCGGCTGTCTCGCTCCTCCGAGAACCCTTACTACATCGACGGATTTGTCGAGAAGGTGAAGGCGATCCGCGAGCTCATCGGTCCCGACTTCGACCTGGGCATCGAGATGCACGGCGAGCATGAGCCGCCCGCCGCGATGGAGATCATCAAGGCGCTCGAGCCCTTCAATCCCTGGTTCTACGAGGAGCCGATCCAGTTCCAGAACCTGCCGTTGATGGCGGATATGGCGAAGAAAACGACGTTTCCCTTCGCCACGGGCGAGCGCATGGTGACCAAATGGCAGTTTCGCGACCTGCTGACGGCGGGCGCCGCGCAACTGTTGCAGCCGGACGTCACGCACGTGGGCGGCATCACCGAGCTGAAGGCCGTGGCCGCGCTCGCGGAGGCCTTCTACGCCGACATGTTGCCGCACTCGAAGGAAGGGGTGGTGGGCTTCGCCGCTTCGATGCACGTGGCAGCGTCGATCCCCAACTTTCTGGCGCATGAGGTGCCGTCGCTGCAGGCGGTCAAAGGAGGGCCGCCCAATGTGCAGCGCAGCCCAATGGGCAAGAGCTACATTAAAAAGCCCTTCGTGATGACCGAGGGCAACATCATCCTGAAGGGCAATCTGGACGGGCCAGGGCTTGGCATCGAGCTGGATGACAACCTCATCGACAACGAGCGCGGCATCCCGGAATGGGAGTTCCCGGAAATGTGGGATGCCGTCGACGGCTCCGTGCGCGATCACTAACTCTTTGCAGCGTTCCATGAATCCGCGACCGCTCTGCAGAAAACTCTGGGAGAAGAATGGTCTTTACATACTCCAGGCGCGCGCCGGCCTTTGGGAGCTGAAGCACATACATCTCCGGCAGATCGTGACCGGTTACGTAAAGGCCGCCGACCGGTCCCCAGCGCCCTCCCGAGGCGCTCATGTGGCCGAACTTCTCAAGTACGTTTTCAGGAAAGAGCCAGAATTCCTGCTCTTGAAATTGCGGGTTGTACTTCACCAACATCGTCGCTCGATGGTCTCGGGCCGGGTCGCCTCCTTGGTTGTCGTAGTTGGCGAAGCAGGCCCACCAGGCTCCGCTGTGCCAGTCGATCCAGGTGAGGGAACCGCGCGTGGGGCCGAAACTGTGGGCGCGCAGATGCTTCATCGTCCGCGTGTCAAACCACTCCACCGAACTCACCATGGGCAGCTGGGGAAAGTTCGACATGGCGCAGACCAACTCCGTGGCAAGGACCGAACAGCTGTTCATGTGGAGAAACACGTTGGGGTCCCCTTCAAACAAGGCCACGCGCATGCCCGTGGCCTTGTCGTATTTTCCAATCCTGCTGTCGTCGATGGCGTAGACGAATCGAGCATCCGAGGCGACACCCTGGTTTGCTTCCGGAGCCGGGAGGCGCCGCAGTTCCTTGGCTGCGGCGGTGGTCAGCAACGCGCCGAGAATGGCGGCGCACACAGTGGCCGGGTACATCAATAAATCACCTTCACACCGAACTGCAGGATGCGCGCCGGGAAGGTGCTCGAGAGCGTGCCCCCGGAAGTAGCCACACCGGCAACGGTTCCGCTGACACTGGTGGACGTGGGTGAAACGAAGTTGGTGCGGTTGAAGAGATTGTAGGCCTCAGCCCGGAATTGCACCTTGAGCCCGTTTTCGCTCGCACCGAACATCTTGTTGAGCGCCACGTCGGTGTCGTAGTAGGTGGGGCCTCGGCCAGGGTTGCGCGAAAGGTTTCCGTAGGGACTCCCATTGTTGTTTGTGTTGGGAATGGTAATGGCCGCCAGATTGACCCACTGCACGGTGTTGCCGCTCTGCGAACGCTGCACGAGTGGCCTAGAGGTGCGGTTGGGACGGTATTGGTTCGCTCCCCGGTTGGTTGCGCTCAGTCCGGGCGATACCTGGTTGGCACTCGGCGGCGTGTAAGTGACGTTGAACGGAGTGCCCGCCGCCAACTGACTGATGGCGCTCAATTGCCATCCCCCCACGAACTGGTTCAGCAGTCCTCCGCTTCCGCCCAGGAACGTCCTGCCGGAACCGAAGGGAAGATCGTAGACCAGGCTGAGGGAGTCGATGATGGGCTGGTTGTAGTCCGACTGCGCGTACTCGGCGTGAGGATTAAGTGCGTCCTGCGGTGAGGGTCCATTGCTGTCCTGCGAGGCGCTGTCGTCGTCCATGCTCTTGCCCCAGGTGAAGGAGTTGAGTAACGTGAGGCCGTGCACAAAGCGCTGCTCATAGCGCGCTTGCAGCGAGTTGTAGTTGCCCATGCCGGTGTTGCGCGCATTGGTGATCTCGCTCCAGGCGGAGAAGGGGCGGGCGTAGTTGTTGGCGGGGTTCCTCTGATTGAAGTTGGCAATGGTCTGCAGTTTCAAGCCGCGGTTGCCCACGTAGGCCAATTCCATCACCGTGTTTTTCATCAACTGCTGCTGGACGGACACGTAGTAGCTGTGTGCGTAGCCATCCCGGGTGTGCGGATCGATGTAATTTACGTTGGTCTTAGTCGTGTCAAAGGTCGCTGTATAGCCGGCCGGGAAGCCCTGCGCCATGCGTCGATAGCCGGACTGGCCGGCCGTCTGCGTTGTGGCCACGGTGAGCGCGTAGGGCGCGTTGATGGGGAGCAGAGCGCCCGGGCCTGGCCGGGTGAAATGCACATACCCTACACCGTACCCACCGCGGACGGAGGTTGTCGGAGTTGCGGCGAAGGCGAAGCCAATCCGGGGAGCGAAGTCGTTCAGGTCCGGATAGATCGTCGTTCGATCGTAGACGCTGCCGCTCTTCTTGGCGAAGCGCATGGTTGTCGTGGTGGGGTCGAAATTGGTGATGGTGTTCTTCTCGTCGTAGTAAGGTGAGCCATACTCCCAGCGCAGACCGAGATTCAGCGTCAGTTTTGGATTGACCTTCCAGTCATCTTCGCCATAGATCGCGTGTTGATTTTGCCGTATGTGCGCCACCAGGTAACTGGCGAGCGAATAGCCGCTGCTGGCGCCAAAAAGATAGTCGGCCCAGTAGGTATCCTGCGCCGCCGAGGTGCTGGTGCAGCCGGTCGTCGAGGTTTTGCATTTGCTGAAGCCGCCGGCAAAGGTGAAGCTTCCGCCGAGCGGGTCGGTGTTCTGTACCGACTCCCACAGCCGCTCAAACTCGTAGCCAAACTTCAACGAGTGCTTACCACGTACCCACGAATAGTTGACCTTCGGATCGAGCAGCGATGGATTCTGCCACTGCGGGTTGGTGGATTGACGGCCCAGGGCAGTGAAGCCGCCGGAGATGGAGGTGGTGGGCAGACCGCCGGAGACATCGGGACTGGTGGGAAGACCCGGGATGTCGAAGCTGTGATTGCCGATCGAGAGCGAGGACTTGCCGGCCTTGGTGTGCGAAAGCGCGACGCGCACGTCGAGCAACTGATTGCTGTTGATGGTGTGCGTGTACCCCAGCACGACTTGCTGATCCCAGATGCGCTGTTTTCCGTTCGAGGACTGATCGATGGGCAGCGCAAGGGACGGATAGTTGATGGCGTTTTCTTTGCGGTCGCTGACGCGCAGGAAGAGGGAATCCTGCTTGCTCGCCTGCCAGTCCAGGCGCAGGCTGCCTTTGTTTGCGTTGTCGGTGAAGCGGGAGCTGCCACGGTAGTTGTTGCTGGTGGAGGTGCCGGCGGGGTCGACCGGCGCCACCTGGTTCAGATATTGGATCACCTGCGTAGCAATCGGGTCGATATTGGGCGAGCTAAGAATCGACTTGCCGCGTGGGTAGATGGTGCCGTTGTACGGATCCTGCACGTCCACGGCGAGAATGCCGTTGCGCTCATTGTTTGTGGGGACGCTGACGAAGGCAACGGGCTGCTGAATTTGGAAGAAGCCTTCGTAGTCCACGAAATAGAACAGGCGGTCTTTTTTGAGGGGGCCGCCGAAGTTGATGCCGAATTGATTGCGGATGAACTCCGGCTTTACGCCTCCGGTCGGCTTGTAGAAGCCAGTGGCATTCAGGTTTGTGTTGCGAATGAACTCATAGATCATCGCGTGAAAGCCGTTGGTGCCGCCACGGGTCTCCACGTTGACCGCCGCACCCGGACCGCGGCCATATTCGGCGTTCATCTGGTTGGTCACGACGCTGAACTGGGCCACTGAGTCGGGCGGAGGGGTGATGATCTGGTTGTCGAAACCCTGGTTGCTCACGCCGTACGCATTGTTGTCCACGCCATCGAGCAGGAAATTGTTGAACATGGAGCGCTGGCCGTTCACGCTGAAGGAACCGGATCGCACCAGGCTGGAGGTGTTATAGCGGGGCGCGGCATCCGTGGTTGGCCGCGCGCCGGCGACCAGGGCCAGCAGGTCCGCGTAGTTGCGGGTCACCAGCGGCAGAGCCGCCGACTGGTAGTTGGTGACGACCTGGGAGCGCTGGCTTGACTCCGTATCCACCTGCAAGGCAACGTCGCTCACCTCCACGGTCGTCGCCTGGCTGCCGGCTTTGAGTTCCAGGTCGAGCTTTTGGCGGCCGCCGACCTCGACCGCGATGTTGTCTGCCACGGCATTGGAGAAGCCCGCTGCACTTGCCTCGACGTGGTAGCGCCCGGCTTTGAGGGCATCCACTTCATACCGGCCAGCGGAGTCGGTCTTGGTGGTCTTGGAGACCCCGGTGTCCATGTTGGTGACGGATACCGTCGCCTGCGCGATGGCTGCGCCCGAGGCGTCCATGATCGTACCCACGAAGCTGCCCGTGTCGTACTGGGCGAGGGCCGTAGGCGCGGCGGCGAATGCGAGCATAAGCAGCCCTTGCAGGAGGGCCGTGATGGAGAGCCTTGGTTCTTTCATCCCTGATTGCTGGTCTGCGCCCCCGGGGAGCGAGACCCTCCTTTATGTGGCTTCGAAGATTCGCCTTGAGGGTAGGGAAAATCTGTGCGGAGACGTAAGAGATTTCGCTGTCAATTGACTGTTAAAGGGTGCGAAGCGGTTTCGTTTGAACCGCTTGGGCTTGCAGCGGCACGCCGGTTAAATCGGGTGTTGCAGGGCATAATTTACCGCCTCGTAATAAAGGCGAGGCATGATGTGCCTACGGAGCTCGATCCAGGATGTTGCGGGAGATGAAATTTCCATCGGGACCGACCGTTGCTGCGCTGCACGAAGTAGATCGCGACCTCGTGCAGCGCATCACGCTGTCTCCGTCGTTCGCCAAATCGCCGCGGCTGGCCCATTTTCTTCGCTTTATCTGCAATGAGAAGGAAGAGGGGCGGCAGCATGAGATCAATGAGCTGCGCATCGGGAGTGTCGTGTTTGGCCGCGGTCCCGATTACGACCCGGCGGGGGACAGCATCGTCCGCTCCCATGCCAGCCGTTTGCGCCGGCGCTTGGAGGAATATTTCGAGACCGACGGCAAACAAGAACCGACCCTGTTAACCATCCCCAAAGGCGGCTACGTCCCTTGCTTTTTGCCGCGGGCGGGGGAAGCGAATGCGCCTCCGCCGGTGGAAACGCTGGCGCCGGAGAATGCGGTGCCGGCGATCGACAACAGCGCGAGCAGCGCCGGGTCACTCCACCGACCAGACCGGGCGGTCCGTTTCTGGCAAATCGCGTTTGTAGCCGCATCCGCGGCGGCCGTCGCATGCGCCAGTATGCTGCTGGCCCATCTTGCGGGTCCGCGTCACCGCACGCAGCACATGTTTTGGAGTGGGTTCCTTGACCCTCACCATGGGCCCACGATGGTGGTCGAGGCAGATAGCGGCCTGGTGATCTTGCAGCACTTTACTCACCGGCCGGTATCGTTGGCTGCGTACGTCAGCGGAGACTACCTCCGGGACATCTCCTCGCCGGATGGAAAGCTCGAAGCCATCGCCCGTCTTAGCAATAAGCGGTACACACCTGTGCTTGGCACCGCGTTCTTCGCCAAGTTGATACGGCTGTTACCCGATTCTCAGGAGACGATCCACGTCCGGTTTGCACGCGATGTTCGCATCGACGACCTGAAACACGGCAATGCGATTCTGCTTGGTTCTCGTGACTCCGATCCTTGGGTCGAGTTGTTCGAAAACTCCCTCAACTTCGCGTTTCACCACGACCGGGAGAATGGAACGACCGCCATGGTCAATCGCCATCCGCATGCCGGCGAGCTGGCGGTTTATCCAATGCTTACGGGCGACCCGCAACATACGGTGTATGGACTTGTCGCTTATCGTCCCAACCTCAGCCGCACCGGTCACGTGCTGATTGTGGAAGGGGAAACGATGGCCGGCACGCAAACCGCGTCGGAGTTTCTTCTGGATGACTCCCACTTGCTGCCGTTTCTGAATTCCATTCGCAGAAAAGACGGGACGATCCCTCACTTTGAGGTGCTGATTCGCTCCAGCAGCCTTGGCGGGGAGAGCTCTCGGGCAGAGATGATCGCGTATCGTTGCGATTCGGATTGAGTGGGTCGTGCTAGGCGAGCATGACGGCTTGTGGGTCTTCTGCGTCGTGAGCAAAAGAGGTTGGGGCGGCCCCTTTGTGTAGCAATTGCTGTTTTGTTTATTACATTTCGGCCATACCGCCGCCGTGGCCGGGGCCGCCTTTCTTTTGACGCTTAGTGAGCGGTTTATCCTCATCGAGCGCATTCCTCGTCGCGTTTGCAGCCGCAAGGCGAGTCCAATTGTGGTTACTTCGCTTGTCCCCGAATCTTGAGACGGAGCGGACCGCGAGGCGCGACGACTCACGCTGAACGGTTACGTGGTGTTAGGAGCCTGCGCAATGCGTGCAGCGCGAATCTGGAACAGCTGCGCAGCCATGTCGTGGATCAGATAAGTCTCTCGGTCACGGGTCCAGGGCTGATCGGACTCGGCGTCGTAATTTGGAGGCAGCGACAGTCCCTCCATAGCCCATGCGTCCATGCCCCGAGCACGCGAAACCTCGACACAGCGTTTAACGTGATCGTGATGGCCAATCACGCAGATACGCCCGAGCTTTGCTGCGTCCCCGCCTGCGTCGGTGACTGCAGCTTCAGCAACTCCATCTGTGCTGAGGTATTTGATGGAGTGGTCCGGAGCGACCACGGGATTGATGGCAACAACTCTACCGATACCCTTTTGTGCGCTAAGAAAGCTTGCAATCTCCCATTGTGCATAGACGACGGCGGCATGGCTGCGGCGTTGCGCCTCAACAACTGCCATTGCGAGTTCCTGGTTGATTGGCCCTGGAGCGGGACTCGATGTGCCTGGAAGCGCGGGACGATTGCCGAAGCTGTAAGCGATGACCGTGCGGAAGGTGGACGCTGGCTGCGACGGAGCATCCCACGTGAATGCGACATCGAGCAGTATTGGCGCGAGCTTTGCCGCCAACGCTGGGTCGGCGAGTGCCTGCCCGAGCGCGTTCCTCACCTGCGCTGGAAATGGCCCCGGTAACCCACTGCCCTGTGAAGGGCGTACCGTGGAGAGCACCGTCGCTGCCAAAGCGGATTGGAGAAACGATCGACGTTCAATCATGCACCTCATTATCACAGTGCCAGATCAACAGGCGTTGACAGCGCCCGAAATCCCCGGGCTGACACTGAAGAATTGGCGTCGAGCTCCGAAAAGGAACCGAAAAACGCTTAACGTTCTCGGCCCAGCCTCAGGAACTCTGCAGGCTTCACGACCTGCTTCCCGCGATACGAGCCCAGTACGAGAAGATGCTTGTCTCCGGGATAGCCAAGCCGGTCTTAGGGACGTGGCCTTTGCAGTGGAAAGAGAGTTACGTCTTCGCTTTATCTAGTTACGAAAGACTTTGCAGGTAACGTCAATAAAGTAGTTGGACTTTAGATAAGCGAATGATACATTCGCAGCGATCTAACAACCTTGGTTTTTCAGCAATCCAAGTTTCAGAGAACGTGTCTAAGGAGAGGTATGTCCCGCACTATTATCTCCAAACCTATAAAAAAGATGAGCTATCCGATGGTTGCTGCGGTGAGACGCGTTCGAGTTAAACGAATTCTGGTCGTCATGCTGTTCGCGACCGCGGCATTTGTCAGCCTCGCGACAGCAAACGCGTCAATTACAACGATGACCGTCGCTGGAACAGTAGCTTCAGGGACCGACATGACCGGGGTTTTCGGATCAGCGAACGCCAATCTTACTGGTGAGAGTTTCAAGCTCACATATACCTTTGATGACACGAAAGGGAGGATAAGTGGCTGCGCAACTGGTGGCACATTTATTAGCGGCACTGCAACAACAAGTCCAGGTACGGCGGTTCTGCAAATCGGCACACGCACTTGGACGTTCGGCGAGACGGCAGTCGACGCTATTACATCCACGGCGCAACTGTGTGGATTCCCGTATTCGAGTGTTGCGCTGGATGCGTTTTCCTATCTCGTTCAAGATCAGTACAACGGTGTCGGGACCGCGACCGCAACCTTGAGTGAAGATGTAGTTAGCGTATCGGGCGAGGTGCCCGCAGTGAGTAATGTCAGTTGGGAAAACCCTCTCTCTGCGCAAGTCCAACAACCATCCGGCGATTTCACTATTTTAGTGTTGAATGCTGCCGGCATTGTAGACAGTGCGAGTGGGACACTTTCACCTTCGACCGTTACCGTGAGTGGACCACAAACTGGTTCCGGGTCTGGTCCGGCCGCTCTTCAATTTGTGCCCATTACGCCTTGCCGCATCGCGGATACGCGCAATCCCACCGGACCTTTTGGTGGCCCCGAGCTGGGCGGGGGCACGACACGTGAATTCGATATTCCCCAGAGTTCATGCTCCATTCCAGCCAGCGCAACGGCCTACTCGTTAAATGTGACCGCGGTCCCCAACGGCTTCCTGGGCTATCTCACAGTGTGGCCCACCGGGCAGCCGCAACCCACGACCTCCACTCTGAACTCAGACGGCCGATACAAAGCGAACGCGGCGATCGTTCCGGCGGGCACCAAGGGCGGGGTTAACGTCTTCGTCAGCGATCCAAGCCAAGTGGTGCTGGATATCTCCGGCTACTTTGCACCCGCTGGAACGAGTTCGGCTCTGGACTTCTATCCGCTGACACCGTGCCGGCTCGTGGACACGCGCAACGCGAACGGACCTCTGGGTGGACCGACGCTGGTGGCCGGTTCCACCCGGGAGTTCCCGTTGCGGACCGGTTCGTGCAATCTTCCCTCAGACGCGGCTGCCTATTCGCTCAACGTGACCGCGGTCCCACAAGGTTCGTTGCCCTATCTCACGATTTGGCCGAGCGGCCAGTCGCAACCGACGGCTTCCACACTGAATGCGCCCACGGGGACTGTTGTCGCCAACGGCGCCATCGTGCCCGCTGGAACCAATGGAGATGTGACGGTGTATGTGGGCGGCACTTCGGATGTGGTGATCGACGTGAACGGATACTTCGCTGCGCCGGGCGCGGGCGGGCTGTCGCTTTACGCCACAACGCCATGCAGGGTGCTGGATACACGCAATGGAGCGGGATCTTTTACCGGAGTTTTGTCGGTCAACGTTGAAAGCAGCACGTGCGCCCCACCTTCTAGCGCGCAGGCCTACGTGATCAATGCCACGGTCGTGCCCTCCGGTACGCTTGGCTACCTTACGCTATGGCCAGCCGGTCAGACGCAACCGCAGGTCTCGACTTTGAACGCCTACGATGGCGTGATCTCTTCAAACATGGCCATTGTCCCCACGATCAACGGCAGCATCAACGCCTTTGCCGCGAACCCCACGCAGCTGATTCTCGATTTGTTTGGCTACTACGCTCCCTAAGCCTGCGCGCGCGCCACGGCTAACCGGACAGGAGACTCGTGACCAGGAGACTCGTGACAGACGGGAGTGATTCCAGCATGCGAATCCAGTTTGATCGATAGCAGCTAGCCTGTGGGTTTCTGCACGTCCACCGCTGCATTTACAGTTCCCATGCGGCCAGTCGACATGTCCCATAGACCCAAATACAAATAACTGCTGCCGCGTGGCAGGTTCACCGGATGGGAGATATTGACCGGGGCATTCGGCTCGCTTCTCGCTTTCTGTTCGTCAATCCCCAGCGTGAACTTCAACGCGCTCCGCGACAACAATTCACCGTTTTGGTTGTAGACAAACACCGCCGTACCCAGATCGCTTGTCCCCACGTTGCCCCGCGGATTGGCCGCATAGACATCTTTCACCGGCAGGGAGTACTCCACGATATAACGCGTCTGGCCTTTTTTCGGGGGAGAAGCCCCCGGTAGAGGAGGCGCCGCAGGAGGCGCGGGCACCACGCGAGCGGTGAAGATAATGGGCTGACCGCGGTCGTCCGGCACCTCGAGTTTGTTTCCTCCTGCTCGCAGTGCCGTTCTGATCTTTGTCTCCTTCGCCAGTTGTGGTTTGTTGGAGCCGTCGTCGAAATAACCGTGCCGGTAGCTCAGCTCGTACTGTGCGTTCACGAGCTTCACTTCGACCCGATGCCACTTGTTGTTATTTTTCAGATTGTTCGGCGTATAGCTCAGGGTGTAAAAGTCCCCGTCTGTTGCCAGGATGCGCTGTGCGGCGAGAGCCAGGCCATTTGTGTTCACAAACGCCGTGCCGCCGGTGGCCGCTGCATCCTGCCGCATCTGCATTTGCTGGGCGGCCGTCGCCAGGGCTTGGCGGCCAAAGACAACCGTCAGCCCGCGGGCATCGATTGGATAGATCGCGATCCGTTCCGACTCGAGCAGGTCGTATACTGCGCGCCGGGCGGCGGGGTCCATGGGGACCGCCATGGCATTGGGTCCGAGGAACATATTCGGTCCGCTGGTGAACCAAAGGAGATTCTTCCTTCCGGGAAGATTTTCCATATAGGCGGCGATCTGCAGCAGTGTGTCCAGGTCGCTTGCCATCCACGATCCTGGCTGTTGCAACCGCGGAATGGCCTTGCGGATGGCCGCCAACAGCAACGCATGATCGTCGGTGAAGCTCGCCAGTTCGACGGTGGCCGGGCCTGCGCGCGTAAACACGGCCACTGGCTCCCCAAGAGGCAGATTGTTCACCAACTGCTTCATCTGCTCGAAAAGATACATCTGGTCGACGATGCCGATGGTGGTGGTGTCGAAGAGCAGCACATTTATCTGGGCCGGTGGATGCTGCAGGTAGTCATTGCTGAAGCGGCCTGCGCTCGCCGAAGTTTCGATCAGATGGGATGTCCTCTGCCGGTGTTCGTCGAAAGAGGCCAGCTTCTGGGGCTTACCATTGTCGAGGAGTTGGAAATCGTTCTGGGTGAGTCCCGTGACTGGATTGCCCTGATGGTCCGTCACCGTCACGTCGGTGAGCACGACTTGCGAGTTGACCTGCAGGCTGAACGGGGCCTGATTGGAAGAGCTAACTTGATTGGCTGTCTGCGCCCAAGCCGATGACGACATGGTTAAAACCAGCAGCCAGATTCCCATCGCCGCCAGAACTCTCATGGGAGCCTCCGGAGCCCTACACAGTACTTATTCTATGCTTTCGCCTTATGAAAGTGCCAACGGGGTCACCAAACTGCGACCACCTTTCAAGGAATAAGTCAGCTTCACAAAAGGACTTTGTAAAGGAGACTCGTGACGACGGGAGCGAATCCAGTGTCGCCTCCAGGTGTGGGCTAGAACACGAAACCTGTTCGCCCGCTGGGATATCGCGGGCAAAGGGAGTAACCACCATACCTGTATGTGGTTTTTATCACCTCTGGCCCGGGACTTGGATAAGCAGCACGCACAGGCTCGCGCGGAGCCGCATCGTAATATGTATCCCAGCGCGATGCCAATTGGCCCACCGCTTCAGGCATAATAGGCGCACTCCGCGAACAGGAACTGAGAGACATAGAGTCTTGCATAGTCGTAGTGCTTGATCGCGTTCGCTACCTCTTCGTTGATCGACCCCCCTCCACTGAGAGCGATGATGGCCGCGGCAGCGAGAGGGTTTCTCATCCACTTGATCTCGTACTTCTTCCGCTCCCCTAGCTTCTTCGTGTCTCCAGTTTGTGAGAGGCGGACTGCGTCTTCAGGCGTCTTTTGGACATACCAAGTCGGATATCCGGCCCTCCAATCAGCATTGCCGAATCGTCTCCGGTCATTGTTATCAAACGCAACGCATTCCTTACAGAAAGGCGCTACACGTTCCTTTCCACTCTCCAGCCCTGCCCGGAACCTCTGACGAACGCTGTCGTTCTGCTCCCACTCCGCCAGCGCCGCGAGCGCGGCTTGACTGCCCACGTAGATCCAGAGAGAAGCCGCTTTGGGGTCAAAGTCCGCGCCCGCTTCACAGATTTCTAAGCGGGTCTTTGTCGACCCTTCCGGTCGTTCAAAACATCGCTCGTGATAGCGACGCAACCATACCTCGTCTTGGGTAAGTTCGAACATAAGCCGCACCATGTACAGATAACGGGCCGCATCCCGAAATCCGGCTCCAGAGAAGGAACCCCGGTACTGGCCAACAAAGCTCCCGTCGCATGGGCATCTCCAGCCGGTCCTCTCGAGCGCTTCGCCCACGAAATGCATTTTGGAGACGATCCGGTCCTTCTCCGGCGCCATCGGGATTCCACTCCGAAGGTACGCCCTTAGTCCGTAGAACCAAGGATGGGTTTGATCATCTGAGCCCAGAGGATAATGGCACCGTCCATCCTTGCCGAAGCCTCTCGCGATAAAGCCGGGAACATCCGAAGCCGATGCGCATTTCATCAATCCCTGCGACAGCAGGCGCGCATGTGCCCTGTCTTGCGGAGAATGGGTCCGGCGAGCGCGCTCACAGACCGCAGGAAGGTACAGCCCGGTAAGCATCGGGCCGTTCTCGATGGGAGTCCACCAACCGAGTGCGTTCGGCTTGCCAAGCCGGCAGTCTTCCGGAGTAGGCAGATCGCCTTGAAAATCCAGGATGATTCCATCCCGGGTGATGAACTTACTCCAAAGAACAGTGTGCGCTTGTTCCACAGCCTGGGACAGAGTTCGGTCGCTCGGGATGACATCACCCGGCGCCACCTCGGGAACGCTGGTCAACAGCTCGCCTGATGCCGAGCCCGGTGCGCCCGCCATGCCGGCGAGCGCACCGGCGGCCAAACCGTAGTAGAGAAAACCTCTCCTGGTAGCAATGCGATTTGCTTGCTCTGACTTCATTCGAATCCTCGTTGGTGAACTCAAGCGCGATCTCAATCGCTAAAAGTAGAACTTCAAAGCGAACTGAATGGTTCGGGGGTTGTTGTTGGCCGCAAGCGAAGTGACTGTTCCAAAGGTCGAAGAGTCGATGTTCGTATTCGGACCTCCGAGAATGGCCGAGTTGGTGAAGTTGAAAGCTTCGGCGCGGAACTGCAGACGGCGGTCTCCGCGGATGCCAAAGTCCTTCATAATTGACAGATCCAAGTTTCCGAAAGCTTGCGTACGCGTGCTCGGCAGGTTACGCGGCGCGTTGCCGAAAGTGAATGCGGGAGCATCAGCGAATGCAGCCCGATTGAGCCACATATTGATGGTCGGATGGCCCAGACTGGCATTACCAATCAAGTTAGGGATGCTGCTCCCGTAGGTGGCTGCGTTCTGCGTGACGCCGATGCTTTTGCCACTCTCGACCGTGCCGATCGCGTTCAACTGCCATCCCCCAATGGCTTGCCGGACCAGGCTGTTGCCGAAATGGTTGAATGGGAGCGCGTAGCTGCCGGAGATCACGAGTCTGTGCGGCAGATTTTCCGTAGAAACGGACCGTTCCAAGCTGATATCGCCCCAATAGCGCACAGCTTCCGAACCAGTCTCATTGAAATTGTTTCCACCATTGCCCGAGTTATCGTCGATGAGTTTGGAAAACGTGTAGGAGAGTAACAGGCCCAGAGAACGCGCATATCGTTTTTCCACGCGTATGGTTCCCGCATGGTAGATCGAATCTGCTCCTGCTGCGTATCCAGTGACGGCAGAGAATTGTGGATATGTGAACAGGAGGGAGGCTTGTGGCACCGTCGCCTTCCCAAGCGCGAGGTTTGACGGGATTGTGCCGTAGAACGGATTGGCAACCAGTGTCTGCAGTTTTGTTCCGAGCGCAAGGTACTGTTCCGGCAGGTAATCGAAATTGCGACTCAGTGGGAGACGCACGCCCCGATTTCCCATGTACCCTAGCTCAACCAGCCAGCTCTTGGGCAGTTCGCGTTGCAGAGAGACATTCCACTGCTGGGAGTAGCCTCGACTCAGATGACGCACATTCCCGCTGATGCTCTGCCCAATGAGCGTTAACGCGCCTTGGCTGCTGCCAGAAGGCTGCACCGCTGGACCGGGAAAGGGATCCGAGAGACTGGAGGAAGGCGTCAAACCTCCGTCCGTCGAAGCGAGAAGGGGAGTGGTGACGCTATACCCGCTGCTGGGTAGACCCGTGTAAAGACCAGTTGTGGGCAGATAAGTAATCCCGTAACCGAGACGCAACTCAGATTTCGGATAGAACTGCCACGCGATTGCCAGCCGGGGCTGAAAGTTTGTCCATTCCGCATCGCGATGCCCACGCGATACACCGTTGACTCCCGGGAAGATCAAACCACCCCGCAGGGTCAGCCCATTGACGGTTGACACAACATTCGGATCGAAGTTGCTGATCTTGTTGTAGCGGTCGGTGATGCCGCCTTCGTACTCCCATCGCAGCCCGAGACTGGCGTTCAGCGTTGCCGTGAGCTTCCAGTCGTCTTGCACATACAGGGCTTCGTTTTTCTCTGTTTCGGTGGTGAAGGCTCCATAGCCAATGGTGCCGCTCGCCGAGGTACCGAGGAGGAAGGATGCGTAACCAAATCCAGAGGTGGCGCCTGTGCTGTTCGGATTCTTCCCCTGCGTGAAACCACGGTCGAAGGCCAGGCTCAGGTTCATGCCGGGTTGGGTGTTGTTTAGCTGATAGATGCGGTTTTCAAAGCCAAACTTCCAGGTGTGGCGGCCGCTGATCCAGGTAAAGGAACCCAGGTAAGCGAAGTCCTTATCGGATTGAATCAAATGATCGCCGGTTGTCCCGAGCTGACTGACATCGGTGTTGGTAATGAGGGGGAACACCGGGATCTGGGTCTTGCCTTGCAAACTGGCAGGGAAGCCCAGGGTCCCCAGATCGAAACCGTAACTCCGGCTGAGGCGGTGCGGCATGTAGAAGTTCAAACCCGCTCGAACGTCATAGAACTTCGTGGAGCCAATCGCATCGGAATAGCTAACGAACCCGCTGTGCCGGGTGGTGACCTGGTCGCTGGGACCAGGCTCTGCGATGTTGTTGAAGAAGTTCAGATTGCTGAGATTGATGATGTTGCGCGTGTAGCGGCCGGCCAGGCGCCTGGTGGGAGTGATGTAGTGGTCGACGCGCACGCCGAGCGTAAGACTGTCGGTGGGTGTTTTGCTCGTGCCAAAAAAGTTGTTCGCTGTTCCGTTCCCCGTTCCCGTGGTGTTCGGTTTGGGAAAGTATTGGGATATCGTTTGCGCGACCGCGGATATGCGGCCCGCTGGGATCTTGTTTCCGGGGAATTGCGTCCTGAGGTAGCTGCCCGGGTTTGCCGGGTCAGGCTGGGTGCTGTAGGGATCGTAGATCGCGACCAGTGCGCCGCTTGCGGTTGTCGTCTGGCTGAAATCGCCCTGCCGTTCAAGATCGGTGGGCACTGTCCGGACAATCGTGGACTGATTGCGTTGACTGTATTGTTCCCAGTTGAAAAAGAAGAAGGTTTTATCGCGTTTGATGGGGCCGCCGAGAGTACCACCCCATTCGTTGAAGTGAGTCGGCGATCGCGCCACGTGGTTTCGTTTATTGAAATAGTTGTTTGCCGTGAAAATTGTGTTCTGCAGAAATTCGTAGAGATCGCCGTGGAAGGCGCTGGTTCCGGACTTGCTGACAAGGTTCATGATGCCGCCTCCGGTGCGGCCCAGCTCGGCAGCAGGATTGCGCACAGTGAGCCGGAATTCTTCCGTAGCATCTACCGAGAGAGGAGACTGCATGCTGCCGGACGTGAAGTTGTCTGCGGCGATGCTATCCACCATGTAGTTGTTGGTGGATACCGGACCGCCTGCGATCGCGGCCCGCCCCCCGGAAAAGGCAGAGTTGGGCACGCCGCCATAGGCTCCCGCCGCGCGGACCCCTGGAACCAGAAGCGCAAACTGGAGAGGATTGCGGCCCACTGTCGGTAAATCGCGAATCTGCCGGCTCTCAATGACGGTGCTCAGGGTCGCGTTTTCGGTTTCGAGTAATGGCTCGCCTCCGCTCACCGAGACCTGTTCGGATACGTTGCCAAGCTGCAAGGCAAAGTCAACTCGCAGGCTCTGCCCGTCGTCGAGCTTTAACGCCGTGTAAGTCGCTCTTTTGAACCCGCTTTGATCTACCGTCACTTCATAGACGCCGCGGGTGAGCAAGGGCGCGGTAAAGTATCCATCGTCGCTCGTCTGCAGGGTGCGCAGCACACCGGTTTCTACGTTCTTGACGAGAATCTGCGCCCCGCTGACGACTGCGCCCGTGGAGTCCACGACTCTCCCGGTGATCTCCGCAGTCTGCGCGCACGCGAGCCTTGAAGATGCGGCGATGACGGCGATCGCGGCCAGCATGCGGAGGTTGTGGCGGGTTCCCGCGTGGCGCTTGATATGTCCGGCTCCCGTGATGATGGCAGCGACTGCAGCGAGTGCGCCCCCGCAGATTGCGCGCTTCACTGTTGATGATGGCTGACCTGTATGGAATGTCGTCTTTGTCGCTGGTCTCACGTGGTCTCCTAAAATTCACACTTTTTGGTTTCATCGCGGGCGATCCATCGCGGCGTTTCATGACGAGTTGGTGTGGATGCCATGCAGAGAAAGGTCTAGGGACACTGATCCGACACAGTCAACGTTCCTCCTGTCGGGAGACGGTTCGTACCTGTTCGAACAGGCGTCATCTCTTTATTTTTGTGTCACTTGAGCGGCCAGAACCGGTTTGGTACAATCCGGGTCATGAGTAGCCCACTCGGGCCTGTGGAGAAGAGAAAGGCACTATCGTTCGTTGAGAACAGCGAAACCTTCGCTAGACAGGATCAACTCAAAGCTTTTCTCCGTTTCGTCTGCGAGTACGAAATATCGGGACGCGGTGCTGAACTCCACGAATACCTCATCGGGACCGAGGTTTTTGGGCAAAAGGACGGTTACTCGACCGCTGAGAACTCCGTCGTGCGCCGGCGTGCGCATAGTCTGCGCCACAAACTTCTGGACCTTTACGCAGCGGAAGAGAATGAGGATCAGGTACGAATCCTTCTCCCCAAAGGCTCCTACCGTCCGCAATTTGTCAGCAAGAGTATTGCAACGACGGCCAGTCTTGTACCCCAGGAGGAGGGGCTGGAACTACTGTCGCCACAGTGGGAAAAACCACCTGAAGAGGAGCGAAGGCGGCCGCCTGTCGTCGCGATTTGGATGGCCGCCGTCGCTGGCTGCTTGCTCTCCGGACTGATCGGCTTCAAATTGGCCCGGCCGACGAGCGAGGCTGGTGTACCGCCCATCGTGCGAGAAGTTTGGGGGCCTATTCTAAACCCGGGTGCACAACCCATTGTCTGCATTGCGACCAACGCCCAGCTACAGCTTTTTGCCCTGCCTGAAGGCTCAACCGACGCTCCGGATGTCGCCAAACTGCCCGAGATTCGGGCTTGGTACAGTGAACACTACCGCCCGCTGGGAGCGGATCACCTCTACTATTATGCGAATCCCAGCACTCCCGTTTGGGGAGACGCTGCTGGAGGAGTGTTCGTCTCGCGAATGCTCACCCGCGCGAAAGTAGACTTCCAGCTCCTGCCCGAACGGGTTCTGGATCCATTCGTCCTTCGCGATCGCAACCTCGTGCTCCTGGGAAGCCGAGCCAACAGCCCTACTGCCAATCTCCTCCTGGGAGGGCTCTTCTACAACATGAAGTGGTTCGCCGATATTAAGGAGATGGAGGTCTTTACGGTCGATCCTAAAGACCACTCTGAGACGCATCTGGTGCATCGCAAAAATTCGATTCACGGTTTGATTACGGTCATC
>CAWITT010000025.1:0-56396 GCA_963839025.1 uncultured Acidobacteriaceae bacterium | reverse complement strand
GTGCCCAACATCGCCAGCACCAGCGCAATGACTGCGTCGCGCCGGCGATCAACCGCACTTCATATTCTCGCCGTCCGCGTGCCATTGCCTCTGTCGGCGGAACCATGCCGGCTTCCCGTGCGGGCGCCAACGCCGAGGCTAGTGCCACGCCAATGCCTGCGACGAAGGCAAGGATCACGGAACCCGCGGAAAGGGTCATGGCGCCTGGCCGGCTGGAGACATAGAGCGCATTGACTGTGGTTGAAAGCATGCCCACGGCTCCCGCGGCGAGCACGCGGCCCAATGGGAAGGCAGCCAGCGAGCCTACTATCCCGATAGAGCGCAGCTTCAAACAGAAATGCGACCATGACAGCAGCGCGGCTTGCGCCCAGGGCGCGCATGATGCCGATATCGCTGCGCCGGCGCACCACGGAAACGGAGACCGCGTTGTAAATGAGGAAGGCTCCCACCAGCAGCGCGATGCCGCTGAGCATGGGAAGATTCCAGCGGAAAGCCGCCAGCATTCGCCGATTGGCAGCAGTCTCCGTCCCCTGGGCATTCAGCAGTACGCCCGCAGGCAACGCCTGCTGCAACTTGCTTTGCCACAGGTCGAAATTGTTTGCGTCGGGAACCTTGATGAGGATGCGGTCGACACGCCCGGATTTCCCGGTCACCAGTTGCGCAGCCCCGATGTCCATCAGGATGGCTTCTGTACCCATCTGCGCCGAGTTTGGAATCAGACCGCGAACCATGTACTGCCGGGCGTGGTCGTTGATCAGCAATCGGATGCTGTCTCCAACAGCTTTTCCCAGGCCGGGTGTCACCCATACCGCATCAGGGTCATTGATGTGCTCGAACCCTTCGCCTGCCGTCTGCATCGCCGGCAATGGTGCCCGCGTTGTTTGCCTCGGCAACCACATCGACCCCGATCAAAGGGACGGTTTGGGACGCAGTCTGGCCTGTGCCGGCAACCATCGCGTGATCTTCGATGCGCGGGCTCACGCGCAATGCGTAGGGCAGCCTGGCAAGACGGGCAACGATCGCCTCGGGCAGCCCGCCGGCCGCGGTGACTTCGAAATCATCCTTTCCGGCCAGCGTTTCCATGGACGAATGGAAGGACCCTGCCGCGGCATCACCCGCCAGATCGATGGCAACGACGGCGGCATCGCCCAGCGCCACGGCAAAGAGGATCACCAGAGCACGTCCGGGCTGGCGGAACAGCGGCCGGAGGATGAGCCTATAGAGGAGAGCCAGGCGACCCATTTCAGACAATCCGCCCATCGCGCATGCGCACGATGGTGTCGGCTACGGCGGATGCCTCTTGACTGTGGGTGGCCATCAGGATGGTCACTTGCTGTTCTGCGCACACACGCTGCAACAGTTCGAGAATCGCGTTGCCGGTTGCGGTGTCCAGATTGCCGGTCGGCTCGTCGGCGAGGATCAGGCGAGGGCTGTGCACCAGCGCGCGCGCAATCGCCACGCGCTGCATTTGTCCGCCGGAAAGCTGGTGCGTCATGCGGTGCGCAAGTGGCGCCAGTCCGACATCGGCGAGCCGCTCCATGGCCCTGGAGCGAGCGTTCGCTTCGCTTGCCAGCAGCAAGGGAACCTCAACATTCTCGACCACGCTCAGGGTATTCAGCAGTTGAAACGACTGGAAAACGAACCCGATCTTCTCCCGCCTCAACCGGGTGAGGCCGGCTTCATGTCAACTGATCGGTGGCGACGCCATCCAGCCGCACGTGCCCGGTGGTGGGAAAATCAAGAGCGCCGGCAAGATTAAGGAGCGTTGACTTGCCGCATCCGCTGCGACCCATCACGGCAACAAATTGGCCGGAGCCGACCTCGAGCGAAACATCGTCGAGCGCCCGCACCCGTTCGCCTGCGTTGGTATAGTGCTTACCCGCGCGGTCAAACGAAAGCAACGGAGCGCCTGTCCCGGTTGGATTCTGCAACAGAGCTCCTGGTTCGGAATTTATTCTACGCAATAGCCATTGGATAGGACGAGCGCCACTGGAGCTGCGAAGAAATGGCGACCCGCTTCACTGCATCAAAATCAGCGCATGACAAACCACGGTTGCGGTCAGGTCCGCTGCTCACCAGCGCGACCTTTCTCTTAAGCGAAAGATTGTTCACAACCAAACAGCCGCCGCAGAGCGTCCCACCCTGTTGTGCTTGTGCCAGGATCTATACGCGAGTTCTGTCGCTGCAGGATACTGCGCCCGCTGCTGCGTCAACTACGCGGCGGGGTCACGCCCCGCCGTCTGGCGTGGAGCCTTGCACTGGGGATGGTTATTGGGATCAACCCGTCGATCGGCATCACCACGCTCCTGGTGATGCGATTGCCTGGGCATTCGGCCTCAATCAGATCGCGTCGCAGATCGGCACTCATGCGGTGACGCCGATTCACTTGCTCTTATTTGTCCCATTCATCGAATTGGGGGTGCATCTCTTTCACACGAGCCGCCTTCCGCTGGACCGGCGCCAGATCGAGCATCTGAGCCGTCATCCCTGGTACCTGATTCGCGACATCTGGCAGTGGGAATGGCATGCACTGATCGTGTGGGGCCTGGTGGCGGCAATCATGATGCCACTGCTGGCGGTGTTTATCCGGCGCGGCCTGGTGCTGCTGATGCGTCGCCACCGAACGCTGCTGCGTTCGCGTCCCGCGCTGCGCTAACGCAAAGCGCACCGGCGCTTCGCAAGCGGCCGGTGCGTGGTCTCCAACTCAGGCTTGCGAGTAGTCCATGCCGTCAAGGTCGGCGATCAGGCCCGGCCCCGTTGGCTTCCAGTTCAGCTTCTGTCGCGTGAGCGCGCTGGAGGCGGGCATATCGTGCCCCGCGAAGCGGGCAAGCCAACCGAAGTGTGCCTCAGCCTCCTCGGGCTTGATGCTGACCACCGGCACCTTCAAGCCGCGGCCCAGCGCTTCGGCGATGGTCTTCATCGACACGCCCTCCTCGTCGACCGCGTGGTATATCGCACCCCGCTCTGCTTTCTCCAACGCTAGACGGTACAGTCGCGCCACGTCAGAAACGTGCGCCGCCGGCCAGCGATTGCCGCCATCGCCGATGTAGGCCGACACATGCTTCTCGCGCGCCACCGCGTGAACGTACGGGATCAGGCCCTGCTTACGGGTGTCGTGAATCTGCGACAGCCGCACCACGGAGGTGTTCACGCCGCGCGCCGTCAACTCCTTCACCACCGCCTCCGAAGCCGCGCGCGGGTTCCACGAAGCGGTCGCGCCGTCCTCCGTCGATGGCTTGCCGTCCACGTTGGCCGCGATCGCCGTTCCCGAGGTGACAACGAACGGCCGGTTCGAGCCCAGCAGCACCTCGCCCATCGCCTCGATCGCTTTGCGGTCGTCATCACAGTTCTTCTGGAACTGCGAGAAGTCGTGGTTGAAAGCCAGGTGAACGACGCCGTCCGACTTGGCCGCTCCGTCGCGCAGGCTGTCGAGGTCCTCGAGGTTGCCATATTTCACCTCGGCCCCGGCTGCTCGCAGAGCTTCGGCGCCGGCCTCGGATCGTGTCAGCCCCAGCACCTGATGCCCTTTCTGAATTAACTCCGAAACAAGCGCCGAACCGATGAATCCCGGTGCCCCGGTCACAAAGATACGCATGATGATGTCTCCTTAAGTCCCATGAATATGCGGCCGATCTGCGCCGTCTATCACTAGATGGTTTGGCACGCGGACGATCTATACCGAAAGTCCGTATGATCGGTCCAATCGTCCTTCCGAGACAAAACCTTGAATCGATGGTGGCTTGTCGATAATGGGACCCTGCTAGACACTCCACTGTCGTAGATGATGGTCGACGTGCTTGTACATGAGAATGGCCCACTGCTGCGGTTTGAGGGGACCAAAGAAAGGATGTGGGTGCCGGGAGCAGCACGCTGCGCCCTTGGTGACGAAGCTATCGATAGCTGTGAGGAGATGGGCGCGTTCGCGCTCTAAGTCGCACTGTGTGGGGTGCGCCGGGAAGAGTTCCGGCGAGGACGGTGAATTGCGGCGCATGGGCTGGTCATTGCCGAAGACCAGCGGCTTGATGAGCAGGCCGATGACGTTGGCAGGAAAGGATGCACGTTTGGGGTTGATGACGCCCGTCGCCATCTGAATGCCAGACGTACAATGCGCCAGGGTCTGGGCAAGGGTCATGTTGCCCCACTGCCGCTCACTCTCAGGATGGAGGCGCAAGATTCGCTGCTTTATGTCTTCTGCCAGAGTGGGGTCAAAGAGATCTTTCATCGTAGGTACTCTCCGTCTCGGGGGATTGTCGCGAGCGGTCCCAACAACTTTTCATTATGCGGGGAGGCAGCCTAACCCTCTGAGGGTTCAGGTAGATCCGCCCTACGGGACATCTCTGTTGGAGCGACAAGTTCCTGCTGGAATCGCGGACTCACGTGGATATCGAGCTGCCTGAGAACTCCCGAACCGGCATTGACAAAGCCGTGCGGAGTTCTTGCTTTTACAACGAGAATGTCCCCTGCTCCCGCTTCTCGAATTACATCGCCGATCACGAATCGCGACTGGCCTTCCTGCACGAGCACGATCTCGTCGTATTCGTGAACATGCAGAGGCGCACCACGCCCAGGCGTCGCCTCGACGAGGAAAATCGAGATTGCGACATCTCCCTGTTCTGCCCCGACAGAAGTTGTACGAACTGCCGATCAACGGGAGATCCTCTTTGCGAACCACGTGCATGGATTTCTTCATGTAACTCTTCGCCCTCGATATGCCGTCGTAGCTTGTCACATGGCAATTTACCGAAACTATGACTTTGTAGACAAACGGCGGGCAGGCCCTCCTGGTGGCGGCTGTGCTAGAGCAGAAAAACCAGATTTTGCGGGAACTGCTGGTCACTCAAAGACATTCCGGCGGATTGGCAACACGGAAGCGCATCTATCTGAGAACGAATCGCGCTTTTCCTGAGCTTATGCAGGGCGGCGAGGACGTTGCTTTTCAGAGACAGATTTGATCACGAGGCGGTGCTTTCCTTCAGCATTGAACGGCAGCTTCGCCTTTGCCGAAGCATCATCCATCAGGGCACGCAACGCCGGATCATCCAACCTATGGAGCGATTTCAGCACGACATGCCTGGCAACGGAGCCGCTGCCTTGCAGCAAACGAAATGGATCGAAAAGGCCTTTTGCCTGCATGAAAAAGAGGCTCACCCACTTCGGGTAAAGCGTGATCGAAAAGATAACTTCGGAGGCGCGATCGCTGGGACCAAAGCCGATGGCCAGTGCGTTGTAATTGTCATACACGATCTCGACTGCAGTGGGGTAGAGCTTCCGCATTCTGTTGAGGATAGCTTCGGCCAGCGCAGCGACCTCGGGCGTGTATTTGGCTATGAAGGAAGCGAGTTGATTTTCGGGAGTGGCCGCTCTGCCGTTCTTCCTTTCAAGGTTGATTTGATCGTGTTCCAGCATTTCACGCAATCGGCTTCGTTCAAGTGGGGGCGTCGATAGCAACGCCGCAAAACGCGGGCCCCGTAACGTTTCCCGGCCCCTGGCCTTTGAGGCTCCCTTCGGCACCTTAAGGTGGGACGGTTAATACTACTTTCCCTTGCGCATGGCCTTCCGCCAGATAACGGAGAGCCTCCGCTGCGTCGCTCAAGGCGTAACGTCTGTCGATGACCGGCACAATCTTGCCGGCCTGCAGAAGATTTATCAAGAAAACCAAATCTGTCTGATTGATTTTCGCGATAAAGAAAGTTATCTTTTTGCGCCCAAGCGTTGAAAGGAATCGCCCCAGTAGCAGCGCTTGAAGAACCGGAACCATACCCCCGATTGCGACATAGATCCCGTTCGGACTCAGCATGCGCCTGTACTCAAAAATCGAATGATGGCCGTTTACTGCCAATATCAGATCGTACCGCTGCCCAAGCCGCGCGAAATCTACATTGGTGTAATCGATGACATGGTCTGCGCCTATCGATCTCGCTATGTCCACATTCCTCGTACTGCATACGGCAGTAACTTCAGCCCCAAGTTCTTTGGCAATCTGCACCGCAAATGTGCCAACGCCACCAGACGCGCCCTCAATCAGAACTTTGTGGCCCGGCTGAATCCGTCCCCAGTCGCGAAGACCCTGGAGCGCCGTAACTGCCGCGATGGGTACTGCGGCTACGTCCTCAAACGACAGGTTGGCTGGCTTCGGCGCCAATCTCTCTTCAGGGGTGCATACGTACTCGGCAAAGCCCTTTCCCTCGAATCCTGTTATCCCGAACACCTCGTCGCCTGCCTGAAACTGGGTCACGTTTCTGCCAACCGCCTCCACCCGGCCGGCGATATCACAACCGATGATCATGAATTTGGGCTTGGCGCGCAGTCCCGGGATCCGGTTCCACGGTGCGCCTTGCAGCACAAAAAGGTCCAAGGGATTTACCGATGCCGCGCAAAGTTTGATCAAGACCTCATTGCCGGCGGGCCTAGGCGTTGGCACCTCCGCGAACTGCAACACGTCGGGTGGCCCGTATTGCGTACGTACAATCGCTTTCATAGAGTATTCTTTGAGATCGCTTCGCCCTCGGCGCCCTTGCGTTTGGCGCACCACAGGCCTGAGAAAGTATAGGACGATAAGCGCAGGAGGCAACAGCGTGCCGACCCTATGGACGCGAAATTTCTGGGTACTGACAGTGATAAACGGTACCCGAGTCCATTAAAGACTGCTCCGATTCCGGCTTCTGCGTTGGGGATCGGGTCTGGCTCCAACGGCTGGCCATGACCCCTTTCTCCGCACAAGCAGCCTTCAGCTGTTCTCTTGCTTTCTGGATGGCTCGATGAGCGCTTCGCTCGAAGGCATCAATTGAGATCGAATCTCCGAGTAGCCGGTCATCCGTGTGGAATCCAAGGCTCCGCTTGATTCACTGATGGAGCTGAGCCGACTTGCTCAGTTCTGCGTGCGTCGATCGGTCTCCAGTCCGGCCACGGAATCGAAATGCCATTGAATCTGAGGTACGCAATCATTTGACCCATGTGTTCATTGGCGTGGGCCAGGAGGCGCAGATAGACGCGTCGGACGGTTGTCTCTTCGCCAAAGAAATGCAGGTGTCGGCCGAGTTCGGCGTCGCTGGCTTCATTGAAAGACTGGTTGACGACCTGCAGCGATCGCTTGAACAGGGCCACGACAGCGTTCTTGTCCCGGACAGTGGCCACCAGTTCGTCATTCCTCCGGATCAAGCCAGAAAAGCGTTCTTGTCCATTGGCCGGGACTTGCATGTAGAGGTCCACCGGGAGGGATACGCCAATCGCGTCGAGCAACATAAAGTTACCGGTCGCGACGTGGACAAACACCTCGCTGACCGAACGCGCATTTGTATTGGGACGCCAGTCGTACTTTTCGGGGGGAATGGCCTCGGCCATTTCCACGCTTTGCCGGGTTACAATTTCGAGCTCCCAGAGGAACTCGCCCGGGAACCCCGCGATCCGAGTCGTCATGGTTCCCATCATACAATCCAGACACTTGAGAGAACCGGCGACAACTTGGAAGCCTAAATCGGAAGAACCCAACTAACGTAAATCGCCGAGTCACTTATCAACAAAATATAGCAACCACTTGCCCGTACAGTCGGCACTCCCAGCCAGGCGGCGAAATCGCGCCCATGGCGAATGCCGCGCCGTGCCGATCGTCGCGATGATCGCGGTTGCCGTGCAGGACCAACTCCAGGCATCTTCACCAGTCTTCGACAGGATGTTGTCCCGACCGATTAAGAGTTCTCACACCCAGTCATTGGAAGCGCTGCCAGCCTAACAAACCACCCATGCAAATCGGGACGCTGCAAGCCGGTTATCATCACGAGCTATCCGAGGGTCTTAGTTCCTTGGAGGGCGTGGGCGTGGAGCGGAGATCAAGCCGTCTCCAAGTTGAGTCACAATGACCTCCTTGTGACTCCGACCCTACCCTTTCCTTAAGCCCCCGGCCGCCGCAAATTGGCATCCACCGCGCCAGCAGCTTAGTTCGAACGGGAACTCGTAACTCGGCAACCAGACTCGCCGGGCTTGGTGCGTTGCTCTGGACACTCCATCTTTCACGAGGACAATGTAAGCTTGCGTACATTTCTTAGGCTCGGCGCAGGGTGTCAGTGCTTTCGTTCTTTGCCGCCAGTCCCATGGTGGTTGCTGCACCCAACAGCATTGGGGCGAGTTTCCGCATGATCTCTTCCAATTCCGCGTTGCGGCTCCGCAATTTTTGGGTCTCGCCTTCGCGACGGAACAAAACCTCCCGCAGTTCCCGGTTCTCACGGAATGTGTGCTGGACCGCCGCCAACCGGTCCAATATGGCGTTCCATTCGTCTTCGGTGACAGGTTTTGCGGTGGCGGCCAGGGGACTGGCCTTGGCCTCAGTAGCGGTGGTGTCTTTAAACATAGATCGTCTCCAATCGTGTGCGGTTGATGTTGCCTTGGGGTGTGCGTGAACGTTGACTCGCAGCGGCGAATGAGATCAAGGCCTAAGCAGTCATCAGTGCTACGTTGTGTTTCTAATGGCTACAATTTTTATCATGGCTAGCGTTAAACGAACGCATAGGGTCTGAATTATTTGCCATTCAATGCGTCAGCGATGGTTCCGCTTCGACACGTGAGTACCTACTCGAATGGTGCCGGTTGTTTCGCGTTCCAGGATCGAGGCAACACAGTATCTACGACGCAGCTTGTGCTATGGCCCCGGGTCAGCCACTGCTTTCAGGACCTCGACGAGTCAAGTGACTTCGGCGGGCTTAACCACCGAATCTCATCGGTCTTACTGCCGAAAGGATGCTACGGTCATTGCTGGAAAAGCATTCAGCGGCGGTGTCATGAGCGCCAGGATTTGCGTGACGCAGAGCTGCCTACGACGGTGAGCGCATCTCCTGATCCTGTTTTTGCATGTGCAGGTCGCTTAGCAGCGACGTCGGATGACTCTTCGCCTCTGGCGGGCCTTAAAAACTCCCGTGCATTTGCCGCACTAGTTATGGCAAAGCCGGGCTGTTCCAGCACTCCGGCCAAGGTCATACGTACAACTTCGTCACCACCAACGAGAAGAACCCGAGTAACCAACATCACCGCTCCTCCAAACAGAATATCGGCGCAACCTGGAAGTACCTTAAGTGTCCGTTCGATTTTGCCAACCGGCAGTCGCATGAAGGTCATCGATGCGTCTCTGTTTGCCTGCGATCCCCGCTAGGAGTGTCATGTTGATTCAGGTCTCAGCCACTAAACAGAGCGGTCAAAGGATTATTAAGTGGCCTCTCCATGTACGTATTTGACCTCTTAACCGAGGGCGCCTTACAACGGTTCAACCGGAGAAACGCGACCCATATTGGTACTGCCGCAACACGGAGGATTTAATCGCCAGGAGGAACGTGTCGCTGTTAGATATCTACGGTTTGATCTCAAACAGTGAGCTGGACGGTGTTCGCTGGAAAACAATGGAACAGGTCGATGCAGTGTCTGCTTTCCGGTCGACACCCGAGCCGTGGAGTATCGGACTGAAGGCAAGGTCGAGGCGATCCCGTTCGAGAGGTGAACCCCGCTGCCTCCGTCTTCGCGCAGCAGGATCGTAGGATTGACCGAAAGCGCGGGGCATTGTTCGGTGTCGGTTTGGCTGCAGCTCCCCGCTAACCGGCCGCATTGATTAAAAAGAAAAACCTCCTGAAGCCGATACTTCTCGGCATTCGTCAAACCTACCGAGGTGGGAATTTGCACCCGGCGGCCAACTGGCCGTGGACATTTGAATGCGATAGTGCTACGAAGCACCTTGACCGCTTGCGAGGCCCCTCCGTAATGTCCAAAGCTGGACTTTGGGTGGGTCGGATTCGTGAAGAGGTGAGGCTTGCCTGCCCGGAACTTGCCATTTTTATTGTGCTGGCAGTTGGGGTTGACAGGTTGCGGAGGCGGCGGAAGCACCTCTGCTCCACTTCAGCCCCAAACCATGTCATTGAGCAGTGTCGTAGACTCGCTGGCAAACTCGGCGATGGAGCAACAGAGCATTCCCGGGAATGACGGTGGCTCTGGCAAAGAACGGAACCATGCTATACGCCCATGCCTACGGCGATTCCAATATAGCCACGCACTCGGCCACACAGACCAGCACTATTTTTGAAATCGGCTCAATTACCAAGCAGTTCACGGCGGCGTTGATTATGAAGCTGCAGGAACAGGGTGAATTGCACGTGGATGACTCGATTTCGGCCTATCTGCCAGAATATAAATTCCCATCTGCGATTACCCTTCGCATGTTATTGAACCATACCTCGGGTTTGGCAAATTACACAACTTTCGCTCAGTATCCGGGCTGGGCCAACCATGGTGTTTCGGAACAAACAATCCTGTCAGCTGTGAGCCAGACACCGCTGTTATTCCCGCCGGGTACGCAGTGGTCGTACTCCAATAGCAACTATTTTGCCCTTGGGGCGATCATCGAGAAGCTCACTGGTCAATCGTATGAAGCGAATCTCGAGCAGTACATCTTCCAACCGTTGGGTTTGACGAACACATATTTCTCGCTCCCTCCGCCGGCCCAGTCCGCAATCGGCTACACATTAAATGGAACGAGCGTGATACCCGCACTGGTATGCGATCGCTCGACTGCATTCGCGGCCGGAGCCTTAAGCTCGAATGTCTCGGATCTGGTCGCATGGGATAACGCGCTGATCAATGGAAAAGTCGTGTCGCCTGCGTCCTTCACGGCCATGACGACCCCGGTCAGCTCTTCGATTCCAGGAGGCGGGTCCTATGGCTTTGGACTGGCTCTACGCACTTTCGATAACCACCCGACCATTTGGCATAATGGATTGATCAATGGCTTTGCAGCAGAAACCGATGTGTTCCTTGATTCCGGCTTCGCCGTGGTAGTGCTCACAAATTCGGATGCTGCTAACCCCGACGCCATCGCAACGACGATCATGGGTTCGGTGTGCACCTCTACCCAGTTCTCGAGTAATTGTTGAAGCGGCGCGGTGACCTCTCACCTCACGTGCCTGCCAGCTCTCGAAGCTTACCCGATCGATGCCGATCTTTCTCCTAGTTCTACCGGAACGGGCTATGTCTCAACGTTTCTGCGAATGGGTTTCAGGGTCGTAGCCCGCCGCTTCACCCCGCCATCATGCTTCTCGACCTTTAGTCGCTTCCCGAGGCCATCCGGCCATATACACCTATCGAGCCCTGACTCTTAACACCCCTTCCCATTTAGATCGCTGCGCGTTTTCCATTTTGTCCAATCATCCTTCTCTGCGGTTCGTGTGTCTGGTCCGGAATGAGTAATGGGTGTGCCCGTGTTTGACCGCCCATGCGATCGTCTAAAGTTGCGCGAGAAAAATCGAAAGTGGCCTGAACGGTTTTCGCATCCGTGCCGATAGTTGCCTTATCCTAGTCCGTTCAAGGACACGTCAATCTGAAAGAGGCCACCTTGTCACTATCCTCCATTTCAGCCGGTTCGCTTCTAGACAGTCCTCTCGCCTCCACTTTAACCCCCAACACCAATCATGCCGTCTCGACGGGCATAGGCTTTGACTCGTCGTCGGCTCTCAGCGGGAACACAGCCTATGCCCCGCTCGACCCTCTCACCCAGGACTTAATCACCCTACTCAAAGCCCTCGCGTATGGTGATGTCGCTGGAGCTAAAACCGACCTGGCAAAGTACAAAGCGGACCTGAAGGCTCAAACTGCCGCCGCTGGCGCGAACAACGGCGCTGAGGAGGTGGCTTTGCTCCACGAAGGGCTGACCTCCGGCAGCACTGCCGGTACCCGAGCCGTCAACCAAAGCGACACGCTGGTCGCCAATATCTCGGCTTCCCTTAACTCAGGCAGCGTACAAGCCGCCCTTATGATCTGACTAGCTACCTTGTGCATAACGGACAAGTTTCGGGAGGGTTAATCAACACCCAAGGATAAAAAACGCCAGCGGTCGCTAAGCTCTGCCATGGCCAGTCCCTTACTGGAGAACTCAATGCGTCCCTGCGAGACTGAGGCGGGTAAATGCGAGTTCGTCCAACTCGCCAAAAAATCGTCATCCTGAGCGGAGCGCCTCACGGATTTATCGCGTGACACAGCGTGTGTGGGCGCGCAGTCGAAGGACCTCGAGGATGCTCATCTTACCCATGCTGGTCATACCTTTCGACCACCGAAGCCAAAGAACTTTTATCGCGAAACTGGAGGGGAAATGAACCGATGGCCCGACAGCGCATCCTGGATCGCAGGCACAAGGTCCGTTGCCAGGCGAGACTTGGTGACATATCCCGATGCACCTTCCGCGAGACAAGCGCGGACAAACTCAACGCGCGTCTGCACCGTCAGGAACACAATTTTGGCCGTTGAACCGACGCTGCGCAATTCATGTGCCGCTTCGATACCGGATAGTTCAGGCATAGAGATATCCAGCACAATGACGTCCGGGTGAAGTCTCGCCGATTCGAAGAGCAATTCCTTGCCGTTGGTCACGGTACCCACCACCTCGAAGTTAGGCTGCAACAGCGCGCTGACCCGTTCAGTGACGGAACTATGGTCATCGGCAAGCAGTACGCGTGGCCGATTCAATATTTCCTCCGATCGCCTAGCTCTCTCAGCGGATGGAACCGAATACCTATCCGCCGAGTGACCGTGATTCCGAGCACGATGCTACTGGAGATGTGAAGGCAGGACCACTAGGAAAATTCCTAGGGAAAGTGAAGAGCAGATACCGCTTTCTGAGTGCTTGGACTCGAAGACAACGACTATATGCCACCGGCTACGGTGAAATCAATCCATTCCTGAGCGCCAGGAGCACCAATTCGGCATTGTTCTTGATATGGAGAGATTTCATGATCTCGTACTTGTGGAACATCACGGTTTTCTCGGTGACGCTCAAAATGTCCGCGATCTCTTTCATTGGCCGCCCTTCCGCAAGTAACTGCAGGACCTCTCGCTGCCGCTGCGTCAACTCCTTACTAAACTGTTTTGCCCGTGATTCCTGTACCTGCCGGTTTTCAGGCCTGAGTCGGGCTGTGACGTAGGCCTTTCCGCGCAATACATCCGCGATGGCGGTCAACAATTCCGACGCCGCGGAATGCTTCACCACGAAACCTACCGGCCCCAATCGAAGAGCCGCCGCGGCTAGGTTGGGATCGGCATGCATGGTCAGGAACACGAGTTTTACCTTGGGAAGAATCTCCTGTATCTTCTTGCCGGCATCGAGACCGTTCAACAACGGCATCGCTACGTCGAGCACGATGACATCCGGCTGGACCCCACTCGCTTCAGCGATCACGGCGCGCCCGTCCGTCACAACTCCCACTACGTCGTAGTGTTTCTCAAGCAGGCCACGAATACCTTCGACTACCACAGCGTGGTCATCGGCGAGCAAAATGCGGGGGCGTGGTACGAGCTGTGTTTGGGCGGGCATGATCACTCCTTGAATACACCAGGCCGGCGCTCCATGCTGCGGAGGATGGGCCCCTGCGGTTCTTTGCACGGTAAACAAACGTTCAGGGTGGTACCGCGATTTCCCATGGAAACAATGTCAATCCGCCCTCCGACGAGCCGCAGCCGCTCTTCCATGCTGCGAATTCCAAGTCCGGCACGATTCGACCGCTGTTGTTTATCGAAACCGATGCCCGCATCGGACACAGACAAATATAGCCGTTCGTCTTCGCCTCGTAAGCGGACCTCGGCTCGATTTGCGCCGCTGTGTTTCTTCACGTTGCGAAGTGCCTCCTGAACGATCCGGAAAATGCAAAGAGCAACATCGGGGCTAATTCCGCGAGATATATTTTCGTGCGCGAAGTCGACCTGAATTCCTTGTTGCTCAGTAAACTCCTCGCATAGTGAGCTGAGTCCGAGAGCCAGTCCCAGGTTCTCGAGCGTGGAGGAATGCAAACGGTGCGACAAAGAGTGCAAATCGTCCCCGAGATCTGCCGCGCGAATCCACAGGTCCCGAAATCGCTTTCGGGCCTCGAGGGGCGATTCGGCAATCAGCTGAGAAGCGCGTTCCAGGTCTACTGCCAACATCGCCAGGCGCTGATTAAAATCGTCGTGAAGCTCACGGGCAAGACGGCTTCTCTCCTCCTCCTGGGCATGGATGAGCTGGCCGCTCAACTCCAGCCGCTCCCGCTCTTCCTGCTTCCGTTGGGTAATATCCGTGTGCGCCACCACGCAACCCGGCAGTACGTTGCTCAGAGGCGTCACTGTCATGAGCGAGCACCTCGAACCCGTCCCACCCGACCAATCCCATTCCATGGAGAATTGCGCTGTCTTGCCCGCCAAGACCGCTTCGATTCCCAGCAATCCCTGCCTGGCCGATAGGTTTCCCGCCTCTATGGCAGCTCGGCACGCCTCGAGATAATTCACTCCAACTCCCAGTTCGGGAGTGAATCCAAATCCGCCGCTCTTCACAAACTCGACCCACTGCGGATTCGAGCTGACGATGGTTCCGTTTCCATCTAGCACGGCGACGCCGCTGCTTAGCGAATTCAGGACGGCGCGTTTCAAAAGTTCGCTAGCCGCCCGGGCCTCGTCCGCGGTCTTTCGCAGTAGCGCATTGGCAAAAATAGTCCCAACCGTAGGCAGCTGATGGATAAGGCGCTCCGACCAGGTTCTCTCTTCCGCAACGGTTACAAACGAAAGAGAACCAAGAATCGTCCGTTCTGACTCCATGGGTACGATGGCGTTTGATTTCACACCAGAGTGTTCCAATAGCTTTCGGTCAGCTTCAGCCTCGGCAGGCAACTCCTTCAGGCTGTTAAGGAAAAGAGGCTTGCCACTCAGGAAATTTGGGAAATACCAGGGACAGAGTTTTGCATTCAGGGCATCAGGGCCAAGTATCTCCGTTCCGGAACTGTAGTGTGTTCGATATAGTTCCGCCTCATCCGCGGAAAATTGAAACATCGTCACTCGATCCACGCTCAGGAAGACCCGGAGCCGGTTAAGTGCTTCGTCAATTCCTGCGTCTATCTTGTTCGGAGGCAAATCAATGAAATAGGTAGACAATTCAGAAATGAGTTGCTCAAACTCAAAGCTGGACTGCAGCGAGACTTCTGCCTGTCTTCGCCGCGTTCTTTCGAAAAGAAGATAGCCGCTCAGAAGGACCAAAGCCAGCATGGCCAGGGTGTAGCCAATGATCTGGGTCTTGTAGAGTTCCCAAACCCCCGGCTGCCGATAGTACAGGGTACTGCCGATCGGAAGCTTTTTTTCGTCGAGTCCCCATCTCTGCATGGCGCGCCAGTCGAACATATAGACATTGGTGCCCATCACCGTGGGAATGTCCGCCGGCTTCGCACCGTTCAAAATTTCACGGATCATGCTGGTCGCCGTCTTAATTTGCGCCGCATAACTGCTTACAAAACCCCCGACAACCCCTTTACCTATGAACGTATCGGCCAGGCCATAGACAGGAGCGTCCGCGGCTTGCGCAATCATCGGAACAGATTGCGTGGCGTTGATAAAACTCTGTTCCTTGGCGTCCACCGAAAGGGACGTGTAAAAAACAATGGAATGCTTGGGCAGATGTCGCACACGATCAAGCAGCGTTGGCATATCCAGATCGGTTAGATATTCAATAGTCAACTTCGATTCGTAGTTGCGCAATGCCGCTTTGACAAATGATTCCACTCCACGGTCAAACGGAGCCACACCTCCGACCACCACCACGCGATTCGTGCCGGGCTGCAACCGAAGCGCTGCTTCGATTGTCTTTGCCGGGTCGATCGTCATCCACGCTCCGGTGAAATGGGAATCAAGCTTTGGGCGTCCCGCCTGGTCCAGCGAGCTGGCGCAGAACACGATCGGGACATCCGGGAAAAAGGTCGCGCGGGATTCCGCCAGAAATTTGATGGGTGCAGGGCCAAGAGCGACCATGATATCGGGCTTCTTGTCACGGTACTTATTGATGAACCAGGCGCGAATCTCCTGCTGCGACGATTTCTCAGGAAATAGCGATGTATCCAGGGATTCGTCGAACAAATCGACTTTGTATTCTGACTGCTCATAGAGCGAACTGCGGAACTCCGACAAAGCCCAGCTGACGACAGGAACGGACACTCCGAACTCGTTGAACACCAGAACGCGCTTGGTCGGTTTAATTTGCGGAGTTTGCGCAGCTGCCACCCTGAGGGCAAGCAGGAAGAGAAATAACGCACTCAGCCGATAACGGGCACGCCACTGCCGTCCGGCAGGGCGGTCCTCGTCGGTTTGGAGTCGTCTTTTCATCTCCACTCGAGATGGTACACCGGACATCCGGGTTAACTGGCCTAGCAAAACTACAAGTCGGGTGCAACCTGGGAGGTGCCCCTGTAACCCAACCCCAGAAATCTGGTCCTTTATCTAAAAGAAATGACACGACTAGTCATTCTCCTAGTTGAAAGGAGTCCTCGCTTGGAGCTAGGCTCGTCGTGTCTTTGGATTAGTTTCGCACGTGCGGCCAGAGCCGGGAGGCAGAATCCTGTCGCAGTTTCTTTAGCGATCGCAACTGCGTTTTTGAGCCCTTTCTGCCAACCACTTCTGGAGGTAGTTTTGTGAGTTCAGTAACACGATTCCAATCAAATCAACCGAAGTTAGGAGACGAACATGTATTTCACCGATGACTCGTTGCTACCCGAAAATCAAGCCCCACTGATGATCACCGCCGCGCCCTATGGGCCGATCTGGATGCCAGTGGATTGCACGCCTGAACAGAAACTCCCGGTCACTTGGGATGAACAGGTCCAAGCCGCGGTGGACTGTTACAACGCCGGCGCCACATTGTTGCACATCCATGTGCGCGATCCCAAAACCGGCCACATCTCCAAAGACTTTAATCAGTACAACGACCAGATAGGGCGGCTGCGCAAGGCAGTGCCGAAGATGGTCCTGCAGCTCGGCGGGTCGATCTCTTTTGCCCCGGAGCCGGGCGAGGAAGCGAAATTCCAGAACTACGACTCTCGCCATAAGCTGGCCGAAATCAACCCCAAGCCGGACCAGGTCACGGTCAGCTGTGGCACCACCCTCTACGATCTGACGGCCCTCCATCCCGTCGACGACGCCTTTCAGGGAACGCGCTTCACCAACCCGGCGATGCTTCACGCCATGGCAAACCTTGTGGCTGACGCTACGCCGGACTTCTATCTGGAAAACATCAAGCGCCTGGTTCAGAACGGCATCCAGCCGTTCTTCGCACTTGCTCACGTCCACGGCCTTGAGCTCGTGGAGCGCTTAATCCGCAAGGGCTACTATATGGGGCCGATGAACGGGTTCTTCAGCATCGGCGGCGGGGGCGTGTGCGGGGCCAATCCGTTCGACCTGATGGAGCTGATCCGCCGTACGCCGCATGGCTCCTTCTTCACCTACCAGACTACGTTTCGTCTGACCCATCCGCTCGCGGCTCTCTGCATCGCGCTGGGGCAACACACTCGGGCCGGCATCGAGGATAACCTATGGAACACCACCAAGGGCGTGCGCATGTCGACGATCGAAATGATCGAGCGCCATGTTCGCATGGCCAAGGAACTAGGAAGGGCGATCGCTACACCCGAGCAGGCGCGCGAGATGCTGAAGATCGGCGTCACTTACGCATCTACAGCGGAAACCCTCGCCAACCTTGGCCTGCCGCCGAACCGCCGCCCGGGCAACATGGGGTTCATGGTGCATGAAACAGACGGAATGTTTCATCCGGCGGCGCAAGGTGGGTGCGGCCACATCCACGCCGGGGAGTGGGAGGAAAAGCTGGACATTCCGGTCGCGGTGGGAGCACGCAGCTAAGACGGGTATCCGAAGTGCGAAGCATAATAAGGTCCCTTCCTGCATATAGGGAGGGACCATACCATCGCACGATGCTGCGCGATCTCTCGGATCATTACTTTGATTCTGTAGGCGAAATCGATGGCGGACTTTATCGAAGTAGCGGCCCTTGAGCAGATTCGGCCCGGAGCCGGATCACGGTTCATCGTCCTGGACAAGGAGATGGCCATATTCAACGTGGACGGAAAAATCTGCGCCATCTCAGATCACTGTCCACACGCTGGCGGCTCTCTGGGATTGGGAAAGCTGGATGGCAAGATCGTAACTTGCCCGGTGCATGGAATGAAATTTGATGTCACCACAGGATGCTTCGCGGGCACTTCGGACTTCGGTGTCGCTGCTTACCCAGCGAAGATTGTGGACGGACAGATTTTGGTCGCGGTGCTTTCGAACGAGAAAACACGCTGAATCATGAGGGGCACAGCGAATTGATTGCTCCCCCTTAAGGCGAAGGGGGCTTTGCTGGGTACCGTCGCGATGAAAGGGGGAGTCGTGCAGTGGTCTAGCTACGTCGCTTACTTCTTCGGGGGCGTTTTCCTCGTGAACTCCATTCCGCACTTGACGAGCGGAGTATCTGGGCATCGGCTCCCGACACCTTTCGCTACCCCGCTCGGCAAGGGACAGTCTTCGCCAATGGTCAACGTGCTTTATGGCTCCGTGAATCTCGCGGTAGGGTACTTGCTCGTGTGCCAGGTCGGAGATTTCCACGTCCGTCGCATTTCCGATGTGCTCGCTTTGGGATTCGGCGGTCTGCTGATGGCCGTCATGCTGTCCCAATTGTTTGTGTATCTACAACGGTCGATGGGCGGTCGTGACGGGTTGGTCGCGGCTCAGGCCACTTCAGGTGGAGTATTGGCCAAAGACTCTGGTTCGGCGTAATCGTGATTTGTACCGTCCATCGGATGGAGTTCGACGTCACCAAGGCGCGTCATGCCCGACCCAATAGCAGTTGTAAACGAGAAAAAGGAGGAAACAAATGGCGACAGACACTGTAGCAACGAAAGCATCGTCGACGACGCAATCCGCAGGCCCTTGGGGTTCGTCTTTGGACAAACTTAAGGAATGGGATCCTAAAGGAGCGGAACTGCTGTTGCGAGTAGGCATGAACCCGTGGATCAGCGGCGTTCTGCCACGCAAGGAAGTGGAGCTGATCTTCCTCGCGCTGAACTGTTCCTGTACCAATCTGGATGAAGAAGGCACGCGCCGTCAGATCCGCGCCGCGCTCGAAGCTGGAGCGACGCGCGATGAGATCCTTCTGGTTCTCAAGTGTGGTGTAGGGCTGGCGGTCCATTCCTGCAGCTTGGGCGCCCCCATCTTGCTCGAGGAAATGAAGGCGGCTGGAGTGAAGCCGGCAGGAGGTCCCAAGCCAGAGACTCCAGCCTGCGACGCGATGCGCGCGATCGGCCAATGGAACACGGCGTGGGATCCGTTCTATGAGCTCTCCCCTACCTGGACCGATGAATTCTTTGCCTTCGGAGCCAGCGTATACAAGAGCGGTCTTTTCACACCCAGGTTCATGGAGTTGATCAGTATCGCTTTCGATGCCTCCATCACGCACATGTATGCACCCGGCACACGCCGGCATATCCAGGGAGCGCTCAAGGCGGGAGCGACGCCAGAAGAGATCATGACCGTGCTGCAGATTTGCGTTTCGATGGGCGTTGAAGCTTGTGCCAAAGGCGTTCCGATCCTTGCCGAGGAATTAGAACAACGCAACCCCAAAAATGTCGCGTGATCTATCGCGGGATGTATTGGTGAATAGGTCCTTCTGGGGATGGACGGAAAAGTAATGGTAGCTGTTTCTTGAGTTGTTGGGGCTGACCCGGTGCGCAAAGATAGGTCGCGAATGACTGAAATTGCCGGAAAGACGGTCTATATCACTGGTGCGGGCAGCGGGATGGGCCTGCTCGCGGGCAAGATGCTGGCCGGCATCGGGGCCAACATCGTGACTCTTGATCGCAGGCCGAACGACGCCGCGCTGCGCGAGATCGAGTCGGCGCGGCGCTCGCCGGAACAGCGTGTGGCGCGTTACAAGGTCGACGTATCCGATCGCGAAATGGTGATCAGGACCGTCGGAACGGCAATTGCTGAAGCCGCCGCACCGGACGTTCTCATTAACATGGCTGGCATCGGGGCCACGGCAGAGTTCGTTGACATGGGGTTCGAAACTTTCGACCGGGTGATTAAGATCAATCTCTACGGCACCCGGAATATTGTCGAAGCGGTGCTGCCCTCCATGCTCGCACGTGGCAGCGGCAAGATCGTTCTGGTTGGCTCAATGGGTGGGATCATCCCGGTCTACGGTTACACCGCTTACGGCAGCTCTAAATTTGCCGTCGTGGGGCTCGCGCAGTGCCTGCGTTACGAACTGAAACCGCGTGGCATCAGCGTCGCCTGTTTCTGTCCCGGCGAAGTGGAGACTCCGGGTCTCGCAACGGAGAGGAAGACTCAGCACCCGGCCAGCGCCGCGCAAAAAAAGATCGGCGGAACTATGCCGGTCGAGGCTGCAGTACGCGGACTAGTGAAAGGCATCGAACACGACGAGGCTATGATTATTCCCGGCTGGAAGGTTAAGTTCACCTACTGGATGCACCGCATCACGCCAGATCGGCTGTGGAACGCGGTCACCGACGGCATCGTCGCGAAAGCTATGCGTGAGAGCACATCGGCCACCAGCAAAGGAGGAACGTGAGCTAGGCGACGACGATGGCGGACTTCATCGAAGTAGCGGGTGAACTCCTCAGGATCGCCCTTGATGCTTCCGTGACGCACATGTATGCGCCGGGGCAGCGCGCCGGCACATCAAGAACGCGCTGCACGCGGGCGCAACCATGGATGAGGTTATGGAAGTAGCGGAAACTGCGCGTTGTCCAGGGAGTTCAGACTTTCAACGTGGGCCTGCCGATTTTGGAGGAGGAACTGCAACACCAATGATCAAACCGCATCGGCGAAAATGAGACTTGCATTCGCGTCAGTCGGTATACTGGCCGAAAGACAAATCGCCATCCATTTTGGACGGCTCCTGGAAACTTCCCCACCGTCGTGAAGGCGAACCAACGGGCCCAGCCGGAGTAGTTCAGGATCGACCTAGTCGCTTACCGTGGAGCGCACCAGACGAATGAATTCAATTGCGGTTAGTTCGATAGTGTTTGCTTCGATCTTTGTGTCAGGCCTCGCGGGCATGGTTCTCCGGCAGGCCATACCGGAGGACCGTCTCGGATCGAGTGAAAAAGAAGTTGCCAGACTCGTAACAGGACTCATGACGACGATGGCGGCAATCGTTCTAGGGATGCTTGTGTCCTCGGCAAAGGCCTCCTACGATGGACGAACCAACGAGGTCGCGGAGATTTCTTCACAGGTCATCACTATTGATCGCATGTTGTCGAAATATGGAACAGAGACTGCGGAAATGCGCGGGCATTTTCGGCTGCTTGTGGAGGCCGGTGTTCATCGTATTTGGCCGACTCAGAGACCCGTGCAGGTCGACCTCAAACCTCGTGATGACGAGGGTGAAATTCTTGTAGACGAGCTCCGCGTACTAACACCGAAGAATAATGAGGAGGCCGAAGTCAAAGCCCAGATCCTAGGTATGATCGCCGATCTGCGGCAGACGCAATGGCTCTTGTTCCTAAAGTCGAAGCGGAGCGCAATACCTATCCCGCTCCTGCTGGTTGTGGTCACATGGCTCGCTCTCATCTATTTCAGCTTTGGCTTGTTCACGACTCCTAGTTCCACGATAGTCGTGACCTTAGCTTTCGGTGCACTGGCGGTTTCGACCGCGGTCCTTATAATCCTTGAGCTTTACTCGCCGTTCAGAGGAGTGCTGAGGATATCCTCCGATCCGATCCTGGAAGCGCTGAGCCAGATGGGACGTTGAGGCTTTGTCATCATGCGAACTGCCAGGCATTTCCGGTAAGTTCCCCGCGCCCGGGCCACCGCACGGTGCCACAATCTGGTGAGCATGAGCCGTTACATGAAAGTGAACCACAGGATTTTATGCAGCTCGTTCAGGGCTGGAAACACCTTTGCCCAAGAAGCTGACCTTTACCGATGAGGCAAGATTCGTGAGCTTGCGCGGCGCGGAGACCGTCCTCATCTCATTTTTCATTAACTACAATCGACCTGCGCGAACACCATTAAGGCAGCAGAACGCTGAAAGTCTGTGAGACTTTCAGCGCATGACTTGAACAGGCCTAAACCGCAGCGCTTCTGCGTCGAACTCACCAATCTCAACATCCCGAAAATAGACCTTGTAGAAGTCTTGATCGACCTGCTCGAAGCCGAGAACCTCAAATCGAAAAACCTCGCTGACGAATACACGGCCTTTATGCCAACTTATGTCGCCGCTGTTGTTCACTTTCCGGAGCATAAATCCATGCTGATAAACGAACTCGATCGGATTTCGAGGCAGCAACACAGAACTTGGCTGATAAACGCTGCCTGGAGTCGCGTTGTTTAGTCCCTCGTGGGGTCGCTCGTAATTGAAGACATGTCTAAAACGGTCGAACTTCTTCTGCTGGAGCCGCAACGTCAAAGCTGCCGGCCTAGTTGTCTCTTCCTTGAGGGTTCGATGCATTCGTTCGTGGCGACCGTTCTGCTGAGGACGCCCAGGCTGAATGCGCTCGTGAATGATCCCCATCTTCATCCATCCGAGCGAGAGCTTCGACAGGCCTAGTAGTCCTGTCCCAGCGAATGGCGCCCCATTGTCAGTTCTAATCCTGGAAGGCATTCCATACTCCCGCATCGCCGCTTCGCAAACGGCTCTAACTTGACTCAAGTCCATTCGGGATACGATCTGACAGCGGATCAGATAACGACTGTGAGCGTCCGTGATCGTGAACGGATCGCAACGCGAGCCATCTCCCGTAGCGAAGTACCCCTTGAAATCCATGCACCAGAGTTGATTGGGGGCTGTCACCTCAGAGAAGGGCTCCGAGTAAGGCGTCGTGCGTCGCTTCTTACGCTTTGAGCTCGTTAGGCCAGCTCGTTGAAGAATGTTGCCGAATGTACTGGCTACTGGCCACGCGACGCTCGAATCTAACTGCTCCAGTCTCGCCTTGAGCTTCCTTGCTCCCCAGGAAGGGTGCTTGCCCCGCAATACCAATATCGCGTTCTCGATCGCCTCAGGAGTCGCGTGCGAACAGCTGTGAGGCTTACTGCTGAGGTTTAGCAGTCCTTCGGGCCCACTCTCTCTTATAGCGATTGATCCATCGATAGCCGGTTGGCCGTGACACTCCGAACTCACGGCACAGCTCTGAAACAGACATTTCTTCCTTTTGGTAGCTCGATAGAAATTGCAGGCGTTGATCCACGATATGACTCTCTTTCCAGGGCATACCGCATCATCGTGCGTCCGACCAAAGCCTAGGAACCATCAGGGTTCCATCTCGCTGTAACGCATGTCTTTGGTCTGTTTTGTAACGCAAGTGCTAAGTACGCTCAGGAGCTCCGCCCCTCGCGCCCGCAAGCCGTGTCCCCAATCTTCCGCGCTGCGCTTGTGCAGACCTCCGCTCACGCTCCGCCCTTTCCATTCCGCTTCGCTCCATTGCAAGGGTGGGGATACCCCTCAGCTTGCAGTTGCTACCCCCCGCCTTCGCCAGGTGGCGTTCGGCATGTATGTCACATGCCACTGCCACAACAACGGCAAAAGCAAAGGAGCAACGACCATGACAACTAAGAAGAACAACGTAGGATTCCAGACCCTCGCCCTAACGGACATTCACGAGTCCACCACCAACCCCCGCCGCATGTTCGATGAATCCAAGCTGGCCGAGCTTGCCGAAAGTCTCCGTACTCAGGGACTCATCCAGCCCATCACCGTCCGGCCCAACAGCTGAAGGCTATGAGATCGTCGCAGGAGCGCGGCGCTTCCGTGCCGCCCACCTTGCGGAGATGAACGAAATACCCGTCCGCATCGTGCAACTCTCCGACGAGCAGGCCCTTGAATGGCAGTTAATCGAGAACAGTCAGCGCGTCGACGTGCATCCTTACGAGGAGGCGCAGGGCTTTCAACGGCTGCTCGACCTCCCCGGCTACGACGTTGCCACCCTTGCCGAGAAGACGGGCAAAAGCGACAGTCTCATCTATACCCGCCTCGCTTTGCTTCAACTCATCCCCGAAGTGGCCGAAGCATTCCAAGAAGAGCGCATCACAGCCAGCCACGCCAACCTTATCGCACGGCTACCGCAGGACTCCCAAAAAGAAGCCTTCACGCAATGCTGGCGCAAGGACTGGCAGGACAACGAACCGCACCTGCTCCCCGCGAAGTACCTCTCAGCATGGATTGCGAACAACGTCTATCTCCCGCTGGACGAAGCACCTTTCGACCGCGAGGACAACACCCTCAACCCCACAGCAGGCGCTTGCTCCAACTGCCCACGCCGCAGCGGATACAACACGTCGCTCTTTGCGGATGTAGCTGGCGATCAGTGCCTCGATGCAACCTGCTACCACGCCAAGCTCACCGAGCACGTCAACCGGGAGGTAGCGGCGCGACCTGAGTTAGTACAGATCGAGACGGCGCATCGCAACCCGAAGGAACGGCGGCCCGGTACGCTCTCGCGCCACGAGTACACCGAAATTCCCAGCCCCGAGGATGAGAACGAAGACGCCGAACCTGTGACGCCCTGCGAATCGTCCAAAACCGCAATCGTCGTCTACGGCGAAGGCGCAGGAAGTACACGCACCGTCTGCACCGACCCCGATTGCCCCGTCCACCATCCGCACCGTGTCATTCAAATCGACCCCGACGCAGAGGCGAGACAACGAGAGCACGAAAAGGAACAGGCCCGCCGCACACGTCTGCTCAAACGCCGCGCCGATTCCTTCAACCGCATCCTCGACAATGCCCCGGCCACCTTCACAGCGCCACAGCTTCGCGTCTTGCTCCGTGCTCTCGTTCACATCGACCCCTATCAATTCACCGACGACGTAGCTGCGTACTTCGTGACCGACGAGAACAACCAGCAGACGGCAGAAGAAGTGCTGACCTCAGTTCGTGGATGGGTTGGAGGACGAGAAGCTGACCGGCTTCGCTCTCCGTCTCGTTCTCACCACCCACGCAGGAATCCCACGCGAGAACGAAATCGATTCTCTGACCGAGGCAGAGCAGGTTTTCGCTCCACCGCAGCCCAAGAAACCAGAAGCGAAGAAGAAAGTGGCCACCAAGAAGGCCGCGAAGAAGCCAACTCCCGTAAAGGCCAAATCCGCCAAGAAGAAGACGACCACCAAGCGACTCGCAGCCTAACCCGCAGTCGGGGCCAGCAATGGCCCCGTCTGCTCCACCCCGGAGGAGACCATGTTGCAATTCACCTACAAGCTAAAGCTGACTGAGCGGGTCAAGGCCAAGTGCAGCCGCCATCCCCGCTACAACCCCGAGAAAGATGGCCGCGCCGGTATCCGTGGCGGCTGTTCCACCTGTTTCTCGCTCTACGACCTGCACCAGGCTCGCCTTGCGCTCGATGCGGCGCAGCGCGAGTTCATACGCCGCGCCGGCCCGTGGGCACGTAAACGTGAACCGCGCCAGAGGAAAGTTACACCTGCGAGGGAGGAGTCACCCTCCGCAAACTAAACTCGAAACCGCAAAAAGGGCTGCATCAACGCTTTCGACGCTAGGAATCTATCGAAGAGTGGGGGCGGCGGCACAATTGCCTCTCCTGCGAATGCACCGCGTCCATAGGAATCCCTTGACATCATCGCCAGATTTGACGATGATTCGGTATGCGCTACCCAGGGGGAAAAGGCAAGAGCTATCCTCATCTGCTCAATCTAATGCCACCCCATCGCACTTACATCGAATCGCATCTTGGCGGGGGCGCTGTCATGAGGCGCAAGCGTGCTGCCCAGCGTCAGATCGGCATAGACATAGATCCTGCAGTGATCGCAAAGTGGCGCGGGCCAGACAACCAGCATTGCGAACTTGTTTGCGCCGATGCCATCCACTACCTTGAGTCGATTACGGTAGACAGCCAGACGTTGATCTACTCTGATCCTCCCTACGTTTGCAGCACCAGAAGACGGTCTCGTGTATATCGCTTCGACTACACCTACGCCGATCATCAACGTTTGATCGAGTGTCTGCGTACCAAGGCCTGCATGGTGATGCTTTCCGGTTATACCTGTGCGCTTTATGAGCGTGAACTGTCGGACTGGAATAGGATCTCCTTCCTCAGCAAGACCCACACGGGGCTTCGCGAGGAATCGGTGTGGCTGAATTTCGATTTACCCAATTGTTTACACGACTGTTCCTATTTAGGGCATGACTTCCGGCAGCGCGAGGTCATAAGGAGGCGCCGAATGCGACTCGAGTCTAGGATCGAAAGCCTTCCACTGGTTGAACAGCATGATTTACTCAGGTGGCTTCAACAGAAGGTCCAGGAGTCTCTATGAGCCGCATTGTCAATCTGATTATCCAAGATCAGTTAGTCCAGCGTGAAATGCCTGAGGCCAATGACGAACTGCTTCCCGGTGTTTGTTGGGGCGACCCTTGGAGGCTCTTTACACCCGCATATTGGCTAGCACAAGCTTGGATGACACAAGCCGAGACCAAGGTCGCTAACAAATATCGCGCCAAAGATGGCGTTATGAACGAGCTCGTTTTCTGCTTACTCGGCGGGTTTGGCATCACGGCAGAATTGGCTACTGCCGCCTTTGAGCGATGCAAAGATGCTGGCCTTTTCGATCGAACCGAGACTAGCGTTGACGCTTGGACCACCGAGTTGCAAAAGCCGTTTGAGGTCAATAGGAAACTAGTCAAATATCGCTATCCGAACCAGAAAGCTCGATATCTTTCAGAAGCAATGGCGTATGTCAGGCAGCACGCATTCAATCTTCATTCAGGAAGGTCGCTTCGAGACCAGCTGCTAGAAATCCGAGGGGTCGGCTACAAGACCGCGAGTTGGGTGGCTCGCAATGTCCTTGATAGTGACGAGGTTGCAATCCTGGATATTCATCTGGTTCGAGCCGGACAATTGTGTGGCCTCTTCTCCTTGAAGAGTGATGTCCAACGCAATTATCTAGACATGGAAGCAAGATTTCTTGAATTTTCGGGAAAGCTTCAAATTCGTCCGGCCATACTCGATTGTTTGATTTGGGATGAAATGCGCGGCGCCGGCTCATTGCCAATAAGCCTATTAGACGAATCGGCAAGAGACGACAATTCAGAAACTGCAAAGCACAAACCGCTACATGCCAACACGCAGCTACGACTATCTATCTAGCTGCTATCGGTCCCAGAGAGCGCATCCATCGTTTCAGCGTGCTTGCGACAGCCCGGGCAATTCCCGCATGCCACGTCAGAATTGTGACAGGAGTGCGTCCATCCCAAAACAGACTGAGTGATGCCAGAGACCCTGACTAGATCGACGCTACTCAACTCAATGGCAGGCGCCAAGATTGAGATTTGACCTTCCTGACACGCCGTTAGCTCGGAAATCTGTTTGAGGAAACGAGCGCTTCCATCGGTATGACGTCCATCGTTTCGTACAGTTCCGATCAAAACCGAATAGAGCGAGTGCGACATCGCATACATCGCTCCCAAGGTGATTAGGAATTGATTGCGAAATGGCCAGAATTCTTCATGGGGTGAAGATGCCGACATCGGCTTTCCCGCCAACATTCCGGCACCAAAACTGTTGATTGGAACACGCTCAACCTCATGAGTCAGACCAAGGGCTCGGCAAATCTCTTTTGCCGCCTCTAGTTCGGCGGTGGCTGGTCGTTGGCCATAGTCGATCGTGAGACAACACGCTGGCCGACGCCAAGCTGCTATTGCCGCCGAATCGATGCCCCCGGAAAGTAAGAGTAGTTCAGACATCGCCCATCAAATGCCAACAGGCCGAATAGACACCCGTAGCGAAATCGTCGGAAATTGCGCACCCAGACCCTAACAGCATCGTCAAAGGCCTCAATTCTGTTGATTCTGCGACACCGACGACGGATATATTGAGTGCACGAGCATAGCCTACTTCGAAGATTGTTCCTGGATCTAATCCGCTCAATAAAGCGAAAACTAACGTGCTATTTTGAAGCGCAAATAAATCTGCAGGCGCAACTATATTTGGTGGCCCTTCTCCAACGTCATGGATTGGCGAAAAAACCTTGAAGCCCATATCGCGAAACGCATAGCGCGCTTCGTCTACTAGCCATTGTTCAGCGGTATTGAAGAACGGACCGGCAATGTAGATAGTGGCATCGGGAATGACACGGGCGGTGTCACTTGTTCGAGCTTCAGCCGCGCGAGCCTCTTCACGAATCTGAAGCAAACACTGGGCCGCAAATTTCTCTAAGCGGGTTCCCACATATTCGGACACCATACGTGATGCAAACCATGCAGCATCGAGAACGGGTAAATGTTCTATGAGCCACGCGTGCGCGAATGCAGCCGAAAAAACATCCCCCGATCCTATCTTCCAAACTCTTTTGCTCGGGAAGGCTCCGATCCACTTCTTCGAAGTAGCGGTCGCTACCAGAGCACCTTGCGGGCCACATTTGATGATTGCGGCAACACAACTAGGATGTCTGAGGATTGCATCCGCAATGTTTTCAGGAACGGACTCGCCGGTGAGCGCACGTCCTTCCGACCATGACGCCACTACTACGAGCTCGTCGGCTGCCGAACCGTTGGCAAAATAATGTTGCGCGCGGAACCCGTCCTGTGGATCGTAGACCACTCGCTTCGCTTCGACCTTGGGACGACCCTCCATCATTCCAAATACCAAGGCATAATCTGCGTCGATGTCTGCTGAGGCTGTAACCTGCGGAACCGATGGGGGGTAAATATCTGGCTTAGACAAGGGATGGCGATAGCGGAACCATATATCAACCGAACCCGCCGTCGACCTAAGCTCAATACCTTTCCGTTTTGCGATCTCGGCAAATTCGTTTCCCAGAGTGGGACCGATTGTAGTGTGGAGTACGGTGGGATTTCCCAAACCCGCCAAGACGCATGCAGCCCGCATACCACTGCCTCGGTAAATCAAAGACCGCGGAAACGCGCATTCTTCGGCGTAGGACCCTCCTACCACCGCTATTGGTGAGTTCATTTGGCCTCTACCCTAACGATGAACTGTCCACCATTGATCTTTGCGACAATCGCTTGGTACTCGAATCCAGAGTTTAGACAATTGACGAGCTGGGCAACTTGAGTCCCGATCAAAGATCCGGCGGTTCGTCCGTTACTCTCGAGGATCACGCCGTGGCCTTCCTCATTCAGAACTACGTCAAGCGCATCCCCGACATTCAAATCATTCACCACGGCGGACTTAGGCGAGTTAATTGCCGCCTGGAAAGTCAGTCGAGCGCAAGGGCTCGTTGGTGCAGTTGGCGTGTATCCTCCCGATCCCGAACCGCCCATCGCGTATTCTCCTGTAGCTAATTAAATCTACTAGCTAATTGAATCTACTACAGATAGCAAACTGGATGATGTGTGCGCTACAGTCCATTACATTCCTCCGCTTCGTAATCTCCGGCCGTCGCATTGGAATCCGACTGCAGAGTGTGACCTTTCCCAGGTTAACGACGGTAGATTCGGAATCAATCCATCTTGAGAATACGGACTCTCCCAACGCGCTAGATCGCTAGGGGGCCAGCCCCCACGCGCCCGCAAGCCGTTTCCCCAATCTTCCGCGCTGCGCTTGTGCAGACCTCCGCGTACGCTCCGCCCTTTCCACTCCGCCCTGCTCCGTTGCAAGGGTGGGGATACCCCTCAGCTTGCGCTTGCTACCCCCCGCCTTCGCCAGGTGGCGTTCGGCATTTGGTTGAAATGCCGACGACCAAACCAAAGCGAGGAGCAAACGCCATGACTACCAACACCGACCAGACGCAGGAACTCACTGACAAAATCAACGAATCCATCACCACACTCTGCACTGAGACCGACGCGGCAAAGCAAGATGAAACCTATCGGGCATGGCTTCGCACCTTGAGCCATTTCTATTCCTACTCTTTCAATAACTGGCTTTTGATCTACGCGCAGCAGCCCGACGCAACCCGCGTTGCAGGCTTTCAGACGTGGAAGAGCTTAGGCCGCTTCGTCAAAAAGGGTGAGCGTGGCATTCGTATCTTTGCTCCCATCATCCGCAAGGTCGAAGAGGAAAAGAACGGCACCACCGAACAGGTATCGCGGCCCGTTGGATTCAGGTCTATCGCGGTGTTTGCTCTTGAGCAGACCGACGGCGAACCGTTGCCGGCGATCGACAGTAACGCCACCGAAGGCGGCGAGGAACTTCTGCCGGAGCTCGAAGCGGCAGCCGCCGCGCTAGGCATCGAGCTTCTCTACAAAGCCATCCCGGGCGCAGCCGAGGGGCTGAGCAAAGGAGGGTTGATCGAGATCGAAGAGACGTTAGCCACCGCCGCGCGCTGCGGAGTCATCGTCCACGAACTGGCTCACGAACTCCTCCACAAAGAGAACCGCAAGGAGACGACGCGGCAGCAGCGCGAACTGGAGGCGGAGTCCGTCAGCTTTGCGGTGCTTGCCCACTATGGAATCCACACCGAAAGCCGCTTCTATCTTGCCAGCTACGACGTGACTGCGGAGATGCTGACCGCTGCGCTCCAAACCATCACCCAGACCGCAAAGCGTATCATCAACGCCATCGATGGCAACAGGAAGACGATAGGGGCCGCGGATGAAAGCCCCGCGCCCTCGTCCATTGCCGCATAGCTGGTTCTGCATTTGGTCAAGCGCCGCTTCCATTACACTACTTACTTAAATGAGTCCAAAAGCCACCAAAGTCAAAGTCGGCGACCGAAGTATTGATGAGAGAGGTTTGCTAAGGGAAGTGGCGCATGTTCAGAAGGAAATCGAGGCGTGGGCGACACAAAATGAGCTATGGCACGATAGCAGTTTCGCCGTGCCTTTTGCCTTTCATGACGAAGCACCTCGCAGTCACGACACCATCCTACTTATCACTGAAGGACCGATGGCACGAATATTTGCCATGGATGGAGCCTATGGCGATTACGAACCTTCATTTACGAAGATGCTGGAGAAGCTCGGCTACTGGTTTGAGTTGGAGAACCACTATACGTTCTCGCTTTACCCCACTGATGATCGACTTCGAGAGGACTTTCTAAGCCTCCACCGTTGGCAGTGGCTGCAGAAGCTGTCAGAGAAAAAACTGGTAGAGTTGCACGCTGAAGCTTTCGAGCACTTTGCCCAACACCCGGATTCTATGAAGAAGCTGGGCTGGCGCCAGTTCGAGGAATTGCTCGACGCCATATTCAAGAATCAAGGATTTCATACTGAGCTTGGTCCGGGAACGGACGACGGTGGCGTGGATATCCGGCTTTATCAAGACCGCGCAATACCCGAGGTCGTCACCATCGTCCAGGCAAAGCGCTACACAGACAATCCGATTCAATTGGAACCGGTCGCCGCTCTTTATGGGATTGCGGGCGTTCAGGACGCTGCGCATGCCATCTTCGCCACTACCTCATACTTCCAGCCGGCAGCCCGCGAGTTCGCGCTCAGCACCGAACGTAAACTTGGATGGCCGACCCTCGAATTGGCTGATGGGGCCAAAGTCGCCGGCTGGTGTTCGGACGTGGCTGTTCAGCTGAAGGATTATTTCGAAAATGGGCTGTCTGTACCTCGCGCTGTCACGGAACCAACGGGACCGTTGGTCGGATGGATCGTCGTCGCTCAGGGTGGATACAACTGCACTTCAAATTTCTTCGCGAAGATTGAAGCCGACTTCCCCCATGAAGTCATCCTGCGACCTATTGGAGATGTGGTTGTTTCGGGCGATATGACGGCCGGAAGTGAAACGCCATCCGAATCAGCTAGGGTGACTTGGACGAAGGAGGCCAGGCTGTTGGCCTCCAAAACTGATTCAGGGCGTTTCAAAGCAGATCGAAAATTGTTCTCAATATGGGATGGAACGCCCCAATATTTCAACTCCGATTAGTGGGCTGTTTGAGCGTTTCCCACTAGGTCGGCAGGAAGCCGCGTCTGGCTCGAATCTCCAGACGTAGTTCTTCCCTAAGGGCTTTGCTCCGCTTGAGCCGTTTGAAAAACTCTTCCAGGACGCTTACGACGATGGCGTTGACGCTGACGCCTTCCTCTTCAGCCCATTCCCGGAGAGCGGTCCGAGCCTCTGCTCCGACGTGAAGCAATTGAGGAGAACATAGCGGTAGACCCGCTTTGCGGGTCTGCTGGATTTCTACATCTTTGCGGTCAACGTGGCTCAAAGCAAAAAGGACGATCCTGGCTAGATCGCCCTTGACGCGAGCCTCTTCTGTGACTGCTTCTCTCAATTCGAGGGGGAGTCGGAGGGTCATTCCGGCCCTATCGTCTGTCCACCGTTGGCCTTCGCGATTCACTTTCCGGACTTTCTTCTTTTCGGCCAACCGTTTTTCCCCTTCTAAAGATTATGCCTTGTTCATTCCCTGAGAGGCATGGCGGAGTACGGAGCCTTGAAAAGCAGGTCCTTTTCGACCCTCACGAAGAACCTGTATCCCGGTCTGACGATGATCGTCGGCTGGATGTTCAGATTCCTCCGTGTGACCTCTACTCCGACCTGGCCGACCTGCTGGCCGACCGCTTGCCCTATTTGTTGCCCGTAGCTGGGCTGTGTGAGAACCGAGGAATTTTGCCCTTGGCTAATCTCGATTCCCGCAGCAAATAGAGAGGTAAGCAAGGCCCCGGAAAAGATTCGTCCCCAATGGTTGTCCACCTGGTCTCTGAATCCCGCCGCGCCTTCGCTATCGTCCCCTTCGAATCCGCCAAGGGAAAGCGAGCTGCCGTCGGGGAAGATTACCCGCCGCCAAACAGCCTGCAACGCTTTCTGACCATATCCAACGTGCGAATTATATATTCCCACAAGCGTGCTACCGGCCGGAATCAGAACGTACTTGCCCGTAACCGTGTCATATACGTTTTCCCGAACCAAAGCACGGATGAGGCCCGGCAAATCGGAGTTGAGCTGCTGCTCCAGCACCGCGGGGATCAGCCACCCGGCTTTGACCTCATACCTGCCGCGGGCGGCCTCTCTTTCTCGGCCGAGGTATTCCGACTCTTCCTTATTGTGCTGCTGCCTAAAATCGCCTTTTTGCTCCTGATCGTTCTGACGTTCGTATTCTGTTCGCTGCTCTTGTGATCCCAATCCTCCAGCCTGAAGGCTGGCAGGTTGCACGCCGCTTCCAGCGCTTTGCGCGGCCCGCGCATTGATGAGGGCAGTTTGTATTGCCTGAAGGGGGTCACTGGGCTGTTGCACTGATCTTTCATTTTCCCCGGCTCGGCAGATTGCCCTTCACCGAGGTTGCCGCTTCCATCGCCTCCCTCTCCCGTTTGTACTCGTCCAGGCGCATTTGCTCGGCAAACGACAAGGAGCCATTTGCTGCTGTGGAGACCGGGCCTTGCCTGTATTCAATCGGCGGAACGGAGCTTGCCCGAGTTCCGTTGGCCGATCCAGGAACGGGGTCTCCAGGTCTGTTTCCGCCATCCGTGTTCACGATGGATGAGCGCGGAGTGAGAGAGTCCGGCACGTGCATTTGGCCGGTGTCGAGTCCGTTTCTTGCTTGATCGGAGAGGAGACCCTTCTCGACATTCGTTGCGGGACCGACGCCAACTTTGGCGATCTCAGTCTGCTTTGTGGTCTTCTTATTGCGGTTTGCCATGCCGTGTCGCATGTACAGCGCTGCCAGGACGACAATTGCAATGACGATGATGCCAGCCAACGGACGCAACTTGCGCGCCCGAGGCACGACACCGCCGTTGACGCCTCGCACGACCTTATCGGTCTGTGCGGCTCGCTTCAGGGCCTCTTGCTCCTGCTCTCCCCCTTGGTTCTCTAGATCGAGCGCCTTCAGCTCCTCATCGTTTGTCGCCATCACTTAGCTCCTTTCCCGGCAGCGCCGGAATAGGGTGTGGCCCGGGTGATCGTCACCCGAGTCTGTTTCTTCCCAACTCCCACCACGAGAATCGCCTTATCGAACAGCCGATCCACGATGTAGCGCGTTCCATCGACGCGGAAGTTAACCAGCTCCGTTTTGCCGTTCACCAACATCAGCAACGTCGGCAGCTCGCGGAAGCGCCCATCGTTGGGGTAGATCAGGTATGTATGCTGGCCGTCGTCCAGAACGCGCTCTGGACGATATGCAGGATCTCCACTGAGTTTGTAGTCGAAGTACAGATTGTCCAAAGCGTTCTCTGCCATTGGCAGCACGCCCGCCTGTTTGTCTTTCGCCTGGTCCTCCTGCGCTCTCTTTTGCTCCGCAACCGCTTCCGCATCTCGCGTCGCCGCGTCCTGTTGCGCTTGGAAAGTTGCCCACTTGGCCCGATCATCAGCGGGATACTGAAACGCCAGCCGGGAGATGAACCGCGTGGGGTCCGATATCAACCTGACAACGTATGTGCGTCGATCAGTCGGAATGATAAGGTCTGTTTCGAGTCCAGCCTCAATCGGCTTTACAACTAAAAGCGGAGTTTGGTCGAGCCCCGAGCCACTCATAACCGGAGTGATTTCCCAACGCCGCGAGTCGCCAATCTGTGGCTGGCTCTGCAAATGCTCGCCGGTTTGCAGTTCCACCGCGCAGACTCTGAGTGGAGCGCACACCATCACCGGCATACCCTGGCCGAAGACATAGAGCACCCGCCCATCAGGGCCGGGTGTGGGCGTTCCCACTCCTGTCTCCCATTGATGCGCGACGGCAGTTGCAGTCATGGCAGCGTTGTTCAGCTCGGCATGCGGTGGTTTCCAATTTGGGGGAACTTCAGAACCCTTTTCTGCCGGCGTCACTCCATCCGGAGAGGACTGCACGGTCGGCCTTTGACCGGTAACCGGAGGTACTTGGAGAGGCGGTATTGGAGTCGACGGACTCGGTTTGGGAACCGCTTGATTTGTTTGTGCGTTCAGTGCTGCCGCCGCAGCCTTGAAGTTGTAGTTGGACAGCTCCTGCTTCTGCTGAGCCGTCACTGCCGGGGATGATTGAGAGGCCCCCGTCGCTGCTGCTGTTTGCGCTGCCATCATCAATGCCGCGATCCAGATCATTTGCCCGAGCCTCCATCTGTGGTTTGATCATTGCCTACGGCGGAACTAGGACCGCTCGTGCTTACAACCTCACCCCATGTCAGGTTCGTGACATAGAGCCCTAGTGGGTTTATCAACGCCTGCCTCGCATCTGTGACTTCTTGCGTCGTCACCGACACGAACGCTCTGTATCGATGACTCGCAACGAACTGACCCACAAGATCGCGGGTCACTTCCGTCCAAGTCACTTCGTAGGTTTTGGGTGACTGCTGGACGATGGATTCCACCGACGCATCTACCGTCTGTTTTTTCAGAAGGTCGAAGGGCGAGTTTTTCGAGTAGAACTCCGTCACTGTGGCGGAGGCCGCCGAGTTCTGTCCCGTCTGCGCGTAGACTTCATCGACCAGTCGCCGCTGTGCTACCGCATCCGTGACAATCATGCGAAGGTCTGTCACCCATCGCGCTACAACTGCCTCCTGTAGCCGGACATCTTTCACAGCAACTTGTTTTGCGGGAATGACCGGCACCGCTCGCCCCACGTCATCCAGGGCCACGACGTACGGCACAGTATTTGAGCGGTAGCCGATGGCGACCATCCCCGTCACACAGAGGAACGTCGTTGCCATCGAGATGAAGGCCGCGAGACGCCAATTGTTCCTGCTCTTGATTTGATCCCCGAACCGCTCATCCCACTCCTGGCGGGCGCGGACGTAAGGCGATTGAGTTTTCGTTGCTTCTGCCACTGTTTATTCCTCCCTGTCGATTCGCAGTTGTGCGGATGATCCATGTCCGCTCCCGTCGTGTGGAACCTCAATATTGCCGGCCCGTCTCGCAAGGTCCTGGGCCGAAATGTCGCCTTGCGGCGGCGCTGGGGCTGGAGGAGCTTCAGGGCCGGCGCTTGCAGCCGCAGTTGGGGGAGGAGGTGCCGGCGGCGATTCAGGAGACGGAGACCCTTCACCAGTCGGCACAGGAGGGGCTGGGACGTTACCCACTGCCTCGCCTGCCTCCGCTGCCCCAATCGCACCCGACGCAGCCGATGTTGCTGCTCCTCCGGCTTCCATTGCTCCCGCTGTCTCGGTTGCGGCAAGAGCGCCACCAGCAACGGCGCCAGCACCTCCCGTGGCGGCAACTGCGGCCACGGTCGCAGCCCCCAGAGCAACACCCTTCCCGATCTCCGCTGCCATTCCAACGAGGTCCCCGCCACCCATCCCCAGAGTTCCCGCTGCGATCGACCCCGCCATCTTGGGGATCATCCACGATGCAAACGCAAAGAGAAGCATCGACATCAGAGTTGGAAAAATCTGAGTGATCGGCTCATCGGCCGTGTAACCGTTCATCGTCGCGATCCAATTGTTCGAGACTGTCTTGAAGACCCCCAACATGAGGTAGATCAGCATCAATCGCACGCCCGTGCTGACCGCGAGTGAAATGTACCTTTCAAAATAAGGCGAAGTCCAACGACTACCTCCGAAGCCAAGGAAGATGTAGCCAGCAGACATGACAATGATCGCCTCCAGCTTCGTCACCACATAGTGAAGCGTGATGATGATGTATGAGGCGAGAACGATACATGCGGCGAGAATCGTAGTGATTGCCCCGCCTGGCTGCGTCAAAAGGTCCGTTGCAGACACTTTCGTGAACAGGTCCGAAACAATCTGAATCCCCTGCGTCATGATGTCTGAGGGATTCTGCGCCAGCGGTACACCCGCCGCTGTCGCCCCGAGCTGGGCGAAGCTGTTCACAATGGCAGGAATCCAGACCTGGCCATTGATGAGAACTGCGTAGAAGAACGAAATGACAAGCAGCTTCTTTATCAGGCTCAGGAAAAGGCCGTTAAAGTCGCTTTCGCGTAGAAAGGACGGTGCTCCCCAGGCGAAGTCCAAAGTCGCCAGCACGTAGAACAGGAAGGCCGCTTCGTGCATGATGGCGGGAATCCAAGCATTTGCCGCCTGCCCTATTTGCTGGAACGTCCCACCCACATCGACAGGCGTTTGTGCGTGTGCTGTGACGACCGAGGCGAGCGCCACGGCCGTCACAGACAAGATTCTCCGCTTTATTGCCATGCCCTCACCTCAGAAAGCCACACCGTCTGACTTCATATCTGGTTTTCCGAAAAAGTTGGCGCGGGCATTGCCCGCGCACACCTTTCCTTCATCAGTGGTCGTCCAGTCTGCCGGGGCATTCGCCTTCTTCTGTTTGCAAAGTGGCGTGAGTTGCTTCCGGACATCCTCGTGCTTGGCTAGAAATTGCCCAATGCTGTCGGGCGTGGACTGATCTACGTCCCCGCCTCCAGCCTGTTGAAAAGCCGCGACGATCGGGCTTTGCTCCACATGGCGGCATCCCGCCAACATCGTCAGACCCGCAACTGCCAACCAAACACTCATCCGCTTCATTGCAAATCTCCTTTTAGAACGTCACGCCATCGCTTGTTACCTGACTCTGGCCGAAGAACTTGTCGGAGTTTGCCTGCCTTGTCGCATCCGCTTGAACCTGTGCGCCCTGGAAAGCTGCTTTGCTCTGCATATCGGCCATCATCAGTTGTCGCAGCTTCATCAGCTGCTCTGATTGATTTTCCGCTATCTGGTTTCCAACTTCCAGAGCTTGCATCCTTCCCACCGAAGACGTGCTTTGGTTCTGCAACGTCTTCAGCAGCGCCGCGTCGCTGTCAAACTGCGAGTTCTGCAGTCCGGCAGCTTTCAAAGCCCCGAGAGTGCTATCGAGGCTTGTCTGGCTCCACTGCTGATACGACTGACCGTAGTTGGTAGTTGACGAGTAGCCGGGGAATCGAACTTTGAAAGCCCCGTCCATATTGCTCATTGTGTAGGAGAGTGCCTGGCCCGTGTTCACGATCTGTCGCAGGTTTGCGATATCTGAAGCCACGGTTCCGAAGAGTTGGTCGGAGATGGTGAGGCCGTGCTTTGTCATGTCGGAAATCTGGGTGAGCTGGTTTTCAACCATCGACACCTGTTTCTCCAACTGTCCAACCAGTTCCGCGTAATTGAGGAGCTGGGTGTACTCGGTTGCGAATACGCCCGGTACCCCTGCATTAGCAGGAGGCGGGCATATCGTCGCAGTCCCCATGACGGCGATCATGGCGACTGCACTTGTGCCTTTAGCTAGCCATCTGGATTTCATGTTGTCTTACTCCTTCGTAGTAGTCGATCCAGCTTTTCTGTACCTTCCTTTCTTTCATCCACACCGAGATCCAGCCGTCGCCATATTCCTTGGCTAGGGCGTCGATTCGGGCTCTGTCCCTCTGGCCTGAGACCCCCAAAAATGCGAGAGCCACTGCGCCGAGACGGAAAGAGATCATGCGCCGTCCGAGACGCTGGACGACGTAGTAATCACGTTTGGGCGTTGCCGTCTGCAACAGTTCAATTTCTCGACTGTTGAGACCGGCGTATTCGTAGAACTGCCTCATGCCCTCATTCCCTGCTTCGCTGTTGGGCAAATAGATCTTCGTTGCTGTGCTCTGAAGAATGGCCGACGCGATAGGGGATTCCTTGATGTCAGCCATGCTCTGAGTCGAGAGAACAACGACCGCATTCTTTTTCCGAAGGGTCTTCAACCAGTCCTGGATTTTGTCTCGCCAGGCCGGATGCTTCAGGAAGAGCCATGCCTCATCAATCGGGACCAGCGTAGGGCTGCCATCCAAGGCACGTTCCATGCGACGGAACAGATAGAGCAGGACCGCCATGACGGTAGCTTCGCCATAGGAACCGCTCAGGAGGGTCTCCATTTCGCAAACAACGAAACGTGAGGTCGTGAGACCGTCATTGCGAGAGTCCAACATCCCGCCCAAAGGACCGTCGATGACATAAGGCCGAATCCCGGCTTTCAGCTTTTCGTCCTGAAGGTTAGCCTCCAGCTCTGTCAGTGTCCGTCGTTCGCGGGGAGCCGTCGCTAGCTGCCGCAACGCATCGTTGATCGTGCTTCTTTCAGAAGGGCCGATCTCCACGCCCTGCAAACGTAAAACGGTCTCGACCCATTCCTGGCCCCACCCGAACTCCGCATCGTTGTCAATATCGCGGAGTGGCTGGAATGAAAGTCCGCCTTCACCGATGTCATAGAACCGGCCACCAGCGGCTTTGCAAAGACCGTAGAGCGAGTGCCCCTTATCGAACGCAAAGACTTGTGCTTTCGGATATCGGAACCACTGCGCAACCAACAACGCCAACTGTACTGACTTGCCGGCTCCAGTGGGGCCAACGATGAGAGTGTGTCCCACATCGTTGTCATGCAGGTTGAAGCGATAGGGCGTGCCGCCCTGAGTGGCGGCGTAAATGAGAGGCGGAGAATTTGGCGGCATCAGCGCCGAAGGGTTAGTCTTCTCTCCCGCCCACACGGCGGAAATCGGCATCAGGTCAACGTAGTTGCGGGTGTGTGCAATCACTCGTCGCACTTGCGCGACACCGTTTCCGGGGAGAGTTCCAAAGAAGGCATCGACTGCGTTGATGTCTTCGACCCTAACGCCGAATCCACGATTGATGAGCACCTTTCGGAACTCGCCAATCATGTTGTCCAGAAACTTCTTATCCTTCTGCTGCAAGACGATCGAGGACGACAGATAGCAAAAATGCACGTCCCCCGATGTGGCTTCGGCCAGCGCCCCATCAGAGTCCGCGACCATCGACATTGCAAAGTGATTTAGTTGGCCTCCGCCCTTGCCCTTGAAAACCTGATCTTTCAAACCTCGCTGCTGAAACTTCCACTTCTGCCCTATTTTCGAGATAACCCCTTGTGCTTCCGAAGGGTCCATAAGAATTGCCCGTGTATTCCATCGATACTCACACGGAATCGTATCCAGTACAGATAGCGCGCCTGGGTAGGTGGACCTGGGGAAGCCGTCCACCGACAAGGTACGCAAGTGGCGGTCTCCCATCATTGTGTCCATACCGCCGCGGAAGTCTTCCATTGCGAGAAGGTCATTTAGAAACACTGGAATCTCAGGCTGGAGAACGGGGCCTTTGATCCCGGTCAAACAGCGCCGGAGATAAGCCAGCAGATCGTCATCGACCCGCTCAAAGCCACCGCCGAGATTTGTGACAACAGCCTTGAGCCGAGTTACAGGGAACTGAGCTGCAAACACATCCTCGAACTGGCGGACCTTTGCCTTGAAAAAGCGAAGAGCCTCTGCACCAGAGTTCGTTCCGTCGCTTTTGTCCTTTTCTGCTCCGGTCAGCATGAAGCCCTGAATTCGTTCCGTCGCAGCAATGGGAGGCATGTACGTGAGCGCCAAGAAATACTCATTTTCAAAATGGCTCCCCTCCTGACCGAATTGCTCCCGGCGCTCCCTGTCAATCAGAGCCGTTACATGATCGGGAAAAGCGCCGTCCGGCGAGTAGCCGCTGGAATAGGTTCGGAAGGAATCAACCTGAATCATCCAGCTACTGCCAAGACGAAATATCCTGTTCAGGCGTCGAGCGATAGCCGCCATCTCCGCATGTGTCGCGGACTGAAGGTCCGGTCCCCGGTACTGCCATGCTGCCAGCAGAGAGCCGTCTCGTTGCAACACGATTCCGTCATCGACAAGTCCGAACCACAGGAGCAAATCAGCGAGCCCTTGCGGTTGTTTCCGCGTCTCTCCGAACATCCCTACCTCCAGCTCCGATTTGGAGTTTTGCCGAGCGACGTGACTCCGCTCTTCGCCGGGTAAAAGTCCTTGTATTGCAGATGGCGGCTGTACACCTTCCTCATCATCGGGTCGGCCTTGCCAATCCTCGCCAAGACCGCAACGATGGCGCCAAAGCCAAAGAAAGCTATAAGGAACGACAGGAAGGTCATGACGCTAACGGCCATCAACGCGGCCCCGAGGCCCGACAGAATGACCAGCTCTCTGTCGCCACCGAGAAGCTGTTGCGGCCTGCTCAACGATGTCCGCATGATCGTCTGCTCTGGTTCTTCCATGGCTCACTCCGAAAGGAAGGGAGGAGGCTTGAGTGTTCAAGCTCCCCCCGGTGAATCGTCTATTGTTGTCTACCCCCGAGCAATCGCATGTACCGGTTGGAGCATGGCAATCTCCGCGCTCTGGCCGATGAACGAAGTCATGACCTGAGCCGCAAAAACGACCAAGCAAACCGCGATGCCAGCCTGAAGGAGATGCCGCATCGTCTCGCCCATCTCCCCGCCACGAAACGCAAGCGTGGCTCCGAGCGCCACGATTGCGATGACCGAAATGGCGTATGCCACCGGCCCGGTCAGTGATGTCACAAGCGTTGTCAGCGGACCTTCCCACGGCAGGTTGGTTCCCGTCTCGGCAGCAAAAGCCCCGCTGGTAGCCAACTGCCACCATGAACGCGAGCATCAGGGCTACCCGAAGGGTCCCTGGCCGCTTCGCAATGAAAATACGCATACGATTCATCTCATTTCCTCCAGTGCCCTTCGGCACATCGTTATGCGAAGGACTTTCGTCCTCCGCGACCTCAGAAAAGCTCTGCCTCAACAGCTCAGAGCCAAGGCACTCACACTTGCGTCAGAAGATAGCGACCGTCCTGGTATCCAGTGACAACCGCGACCTCCTGTACCTTCCGGCCTTCAACGGGATCGTTGACGACCGAAATCACGACATCAACAGCGGCTCCGATCGTCCGCTGTTGGGGTGCCTCGGTTGCTTCTCGCACCAAATCTTCCAAGCGAATCAGCGCCTCCGCGGCGCTATTGGCGTGGATCGTAGAAACACCTCCTGGATGGCCCGTATTCCATGCCTTAAGCAGCGGCAGAGCTGCCGCTCCATCTCTGACTTCGCCGACGATGATCCGGTCAGGCTTGAGTCGCAGCGCAACCTTGAGGCACTTCAGTTGGTCGAACTCCGTTGTCGCCAACATGCTCAGGCTGTTTGCGGAGTCGAGCAGAAGTTCTTGCGTGTCTTCGATCACCAAAACCCGGTCGCCGGGCGTCAAAGTGCCGATCTCTTCGAGGATGGCATTCGCAATGGTCGTCTTCCCCGCTCCGGTTCCACCGACGATGAGCATGTTCTTTCGAGCGCGGATTGCTTCTTGAATCACTTCAATGTGGTCCAGGCCCTGCAACCTTGCGATGAAGTCTTCCTGCACTGCCCGACGATTGCGAGGATCGTCCTTCTTGGTGAGAATCCCTTGCATTTGCAGATCGCGGAGACTTCGTTTCCTGTCCGGCTTGACTCGGATCGCGAACGATGGCGACGGCACAACAGGTTCAATCAACCCTGCAAACCGAAATTTCCAGATGGGAAGCTGCGTTTCAAGAACAGGCCGCAACTCTGTCACGGTCGTTTTCTGCATCGAGGCAATCGTCATCATTGCCCCGCGAGCTTGCCGGCTGGACAGTTCTCCTACCTGCTCAAATGAAGATCCGGTCCGCTTCACCCAAATCCGCGAATCTTCGTTCACAATGATGTCTTCGAGCCCACTGGATTTATCGAGCAAACCCACAATCACCGGCCCAAGCTCGTCCCGCAGCTTCTCTCTGAGCCGTTCCTGTTTCTCGTCACTGTGGGCATCTGGGTGCATACGCTAATGCAATGAACCTTTCACAATTTCTGATACCGGACTCGAAAACCGAATACATTTCAATGAAACCTGGGACAAAGGGCTTGCGACTCAAACGTAGTGCAGTGTACATTTCAATACAGCATCCTAGCACGATTCGGGTTGAGTTTGGCAACTCCGTAGATTTGGGCTTCGAAAAATGGACAGAACTCTTATCGCCGTTCGGAATATGCTCGCCGCGCTCGACGCACCTGCGTATGACATTGGCATTCTGAGTGATCGTGGGATGCTTCCTGGCCTGTCGGATCTTCCAGATCATCTCGTCATGTCTCGTCTTCCTCTCCTAAAGGCCCACAATTCGCGCGGGGCACACATCTACATACGTCCTTCAGGAGCGCACCGATTCACCGTCTTAGACGACCTGAATCAAAGCTCAATTGACCGGCTCACAGCGGACGATTTCGAGCCATGTGCGGTTGTTGAGACCAGTGCAGGAAACTTTCAAGCGTGGCTCAAGCATGACGATGTTTACCCAACAGATCTCTCAACATTCATCGCTCAGACACTCGCTGGCAGATATCAGGGAGACCCCAGCGCGGCTGACTGGCGACGTTTCGGCAGGCTTCCCGGCTTCACGAATTGCAAGCCGAAGTATCGCAAGGACAACGGTCTCTATCCATACGTACTGTTGCGGAGCTGCACTGGCAATCAATACCGGATGGCCGCGCTCCTTCGTGTTGACCTGACAAAGCAATTCCAACTGCAAGAGCATGAACGACAGGCTCGTATCGCGCAACACCGGGCGGCAGTCTTTCCCCCTGGCAGGGGGATGAGGTACTCGCACCTTTCGTTGGAGAGGTTCCGTACCGCGCCCAAATACCACGACCGACCGGCCGCCGCGGACATCGCCTTCTGTGTGGCCGCTTATTCGCTGGGGATGCCCGATGATGCAATGGCAAACACCCTCGACAGTGAATACCTTTCCCGCGATCCAAACCCCGCAAGGAAGGCTGCTTACATTCGGCGCACTATGGCGAAGGCGAGATTATGGGCGAACAGGTAGTCGCTCAAAAGGCGCGGTTTTCGTGGCTTTCATTCCAGCCAGGTCGTTGCGGCGTTCAACATCCTGTTGCGATCGTGCGACCTCTGCAATCGGAGACGAGACACATGAAGAGGTTGAGCACTCAGCTCCATTTCCGTTTGCCTTTCTGTTTGCGTTCAGCGTGCCGCGCTAACGACACCCCCGCCCTTCGGACGCACGCTCTCCTGCCAAAGATTCGCTCCGCGCCTTTCAGGCGTGGACTCCTCCCCCGAGACAAGCTCGGGTCCCCTTCCACGAATCGTTTCTAGTCGCCTTGGGAGGGGGTCGCGTCGGCACACCCTTCGGGCAAGCATGTACCGCATCCAGCGGACAAACCCAAATAACGGAGCTAAAGACAATGGTCAACAAAGTCATCTTCATCGGTCGTCTCGGAAAGAATGCAGAAGTCAAAACCGCGCAGAACAACAAGGAATACGTTGTATTCAGCCTAGCGACAAGCGAGAGCTGGAAGAACGAAAAGGGCGATTACGAAAACCGCACTGAGTGGCATCGCGTGTACGCCTGGAGCAATCTCTCCAGCTTCGCCAAGACGCTTCAGAAGGGGCAGCTCATCACCCTTGAAGGGAAAATCAAGTATCGCGAGGTCTCGGAAGAGGTCGAGGGCGTTACGTTCAAGCACACCATCGCCGAGATCCACGCAACGAGCATGAAGCGGCTCTCGAAAGTCGAAGCCGCGGACGATCCGGCAGACGGTGCGAGCGAGGACGACGGCGCAGTCCAAAAAGAACCGGAGATTATCTCTCCAACGAAGAGGCGGAAGTAGCCTCTTAAACCAGGGGCCGGCGCCGCCGGCCCTTTTACCTTACAAACCTGAGCCAGCCAGGGCTCGTTGGCAGGTCAGCTTACTCGGGGAACAGTGACGGCGTGACTTGCATTGCATCAGGTGGGGTTTTCAGAGGCTCCAGGAGTTGCGGTCCGTCGTCTTTGAGCGGCGCAACCCTCCACGCCTTCATGCCCTCGGCGGGGTAAGTCCGCACAAGGTCAATCGGCAGGTGTGACGGCTCGGCTGGGGCAAGCCATCTTGAGTAGTCCTTCGGCTCTATGATGAGTGGGCAGCGATTGTGGAACGGCTCAGGAGTCTCATTGGGGTCCACAGTGACTATGGCAAAGCTTTCAAGTACGTTGCCGGTGGCTCTATCCTTCCACCTATCCCAGATGCCGCCGAAGGAAAAGAGCCGGTCGTCTTTGAGCGCGACTGCCCACGGCTTTGTTACTTTTCGCCTTTTCTCTTCTGGTGTGAGAACTTCCCATTCGTAAAAGAACTCACCGGGAATCAGACAACGGCGTTGCTGGAACGGCTTAATCCATGCCCCGCTACTGGTGAGCTTGTCATCGCGGGCGCAGTTCGAGATCATCTTGTGCATGTTCGACCAGTACGGAACCAGCCCCCACTCCATCAGCACCATCTCGCGCTCACCCGTTTCTTCGTCGAGGCGCACAACTGGTTGAAACGTGCCAGGGGTGATGTTGTAACCGGGAGGCATGGGCGGCAGGTCAACCACCTTACGGCGCATGGCGTAGTGCTCCGCGATATATTGCTTGTCACTCCGCCGTCCGTATCGTCCGCACATAGAGTTTCCGTCTTGATTCGTCGCCGAGGCGACAAATCCGCACATTTCGAAACAGAATATCAGCGCACCACTTTGTCGAGGATCGCTTTCGCCAGGGCGATTGAGTCTGCGATGACTGTGGCTAAGCGGGGGGAGGGCCGACTGATGTTCTCATCCCGTGCGAGTCTAATCCCCGCGATGATCGAGGCCGCGATTACAAGTGTCGAAGAAAATCTGTCTCTCGTCCGTTGCTCCTCCTCGTATCTCGTCGCCTGTTCCCGCGCGATTGCCCGCTTCATCTCCCCCATGAGTGCACCTCTGCCGAGCGCACCGGCTTGCGAGTCAACTTCATGGACAGTTTGCCTCGATAAATGTCCGGAGGCAGGTACTGATTCTTTTCATTGCATAGAGGACATTGCGCAATGATCCAGGACGAGGGCATTGTCTCGACCGGCGCGGGGACGCACTCGCCGCACCCCTTACAGGTGACGGCAAAGTCACAAAAGCGGGCTGGCGGTTCCCCGAACATAGAGCCGAGTATAGGCGAACAAAAGGCGAAAAGTCCAGAGTTGCCAGCTTCAGGCGAGAACTTTCCAGAAAAAGAAGCCTTGACACTAGGACAAAATAGGATAAATTAGGACCTAGCCAAACATTGGCATGGAGATCCGCATGAGTTCTCAGTCAACAGTCGCTTCGGCAGCCCAGCTTTCTCACCCGTTGCATATCCAGCTTCCTGACGAGGAATGTCCCTCATGCGGCCAAGTTATACCACCTGAAAGGCTCGAAGAGATCAAGGGCAAGATTGCTTCGAAGGAGAGGGAGCGGGTACTGGCGATTACAACCAATCTCGAAATCCGCTTCCAGCAGGAGCGACAGGAACAGCTCGCTGACTGGCAACGAAGCCTCGATGCAGCTGCCGAGGCCCGTAAGGTTGCCGAAGAAGGAAACGCTACTCTCAAGGCTCAACTTGTTCAGGCACAGCGGGACAGTGTCGCCGCAATTGAAGCAGCTAAGATCGAAGGAAAGCGCGAAGCTGAACAGCTGGCGGCTTCACAATTGGCCGAAGCCCAGAATGCTCGCCGCGTGTCAGAAGCAGGGCTCCAGGCACGCATTCAACAGGCGGAGACTGCCACCGAAGAAGCGAAGGCCGCTACGAAGCAGGCCGTCGATGCTGCCGTAGCCGAGAAATTGGCTGAAGCCCAGAATGCTCGCCGCGAGTCAGAAGCAGGACTCCAGGCACGCATTCAACAGGCGGAGGCTGCCACCGGAGAAGCGAAGGCCGCTACGAAGCAGGCCGTCGATGCGGCCGTAGCCGAGAAAGTCTGGCTGAAGCCCAGAACGCCCGCAGCGAATCAGAAGCAGCACTCCAGTCTCGCATCACACAGGCTGAGGCTGCCGCCGCCGCCGCTGAGGAACTCTTACGCAACAAGCAGGTCGCCACCGATGAGGCCATTGCCACAGCCAATGCCAAGGCTTCTGAAGCGGAGAGTCAGCTCACAGCCCTGAAAGAACAACAAGCGGCCGCCCTCGCGAAGAACTTGGATGAACAACGCGGCGTGTTAGAAAAGGACAAAGCAGACGCCCTCAATGCTCAAGCCGCTAAATCGTTCGCGGAACATCAGAAGCTGACTGTAAAGGTCGGCGAGCTGACACGAGCCCTTGAGAAGAAGAGTAATGAGGAGCTTGGCGAGGGGGCAGAAGTTGATCTGTATGAAGCTCTGAAAAGTGAGTTTCCGGAAGATCGTATTACTCGCGTGAAAAAGGGTGAACCAGGCGGTGACATTCTCCACGTTGTTGTAGCCAAGGGTCGGGATTGTGGCACGATCATCTACGATTCCAAGAATCACAAAGCCTACCGCAGTGAGCATGTTGCCAAGCTCAAGGTTGATCAACTCGCTGCAAATGCCGAGCACGCAATCCTATCGACCCACAAGTTCCCTCAGGGAACGGGCCAACTTCACATGATTGATGGCGTTGTGTTGGCCAACCCGGCTCGTGTGGTTTTGCTAGCAAAATTGGTCCGCAGACATCTCATTCAAGTTAGCGATCTGCGCCTTTCGAGCACAGAGCGAGACAGCAAGACGGAAGCGCTCTATACCTACATCACGTCAGAGCAATGCTCACTACTCTTCCAAAGGGTAGGCAGCAAGGCTGGGGAACTGATCGAGCTTCAAGAAAAAGAGATCAAATGGCACAAGCTCAACTGGACGAAGCAGGGCGAGACATTACGCGAAATCCAGAAAACTAATGCTGAGCTTGAGAACGAGATCAGCATTATCGTCGGGACAGCCGCCGAACAAGATGAAGTGGATGAGGCATTAGGAGCATGAAAATCGTACCCATTTCTGAAAATGGTCAGGACTCCGCAAGCCTTCAGGAGCGTCGTCTTGACCGCACCATCCTTCGGACCTACCGCACTAAGGTAGCTCTCGATGACATTCTCCCAAACCCGAAGCAGCCGCGCCTCGGGCCTAAAGAAGATGACGAGCTTCAAAGGCAAATAGAAGCCAATGAAGGATTGTTTGAACCTCTGTTGGTGGAACCTCATCCCGAGTTTGAAGGAAAGTACCTGATCATTGATGGCGATCGCCGATGGACGAATTGCCGTGTCCTGGTAGCTCGCGGTCGCGAGCAGTATCGACAGGTTCCAATCGAGGTCACAGACCGTACTCTCTCCGAGGAAGAACGCCTTCGCGTTTGGATCTACATCCACCGCCAACGTAAGGAGTGGGACGCCAAAGAGAAAGAGATGGTCGCATACCGCCTTGTTGACCTAATGGGGCGGGCCAGCGCCGCGAATATCCTGGGAATCACTGTTCGAGAGTTAGACAAACTGGTCGAAATCTTCGAGGTTTCGGAGAGATTCACGTCACTGCGAGACCCAAGTGCCGCGATCACATGGGCACGTGAGCTTATGGGAGTCAGCAAGAAACTTTTGGTACCGAGCGTCGTCGACGCCGTCGTTAAGAAGGTCAACCAAAAGAGAATCACAAACTCTAAAGACCTAAGAAAGCTGAGGTCTATTCTCCCTGACCCCTTGGCCAGAGCGGAGTTTCTCAGCGATGGCGGCGACCTTGATTCCGCTCAAATTCGTATCCGGCCAGCAGAGAAGAAGAGTGGCGGTATTCTGATTGAACTAGATACAGCGGTGGAAACGATGTCCAATATCCCTTGGACTGCTCTTCAGCAGATGAAAGGTGACCCCGACGTACTGAAGAAGCTGGACGATGCTGAAAGACTGCTTCAATCTCTCCGTCAAGCACTCACCACGAAATGACCTCAAGAACTATGAGGGGGCCAGCGTCTACTCCGAACTCCGAAGCACCTTCTTGAGAACCCGCAGGATCACAGCAAAAGTCCCTCCCACGATCACCGTAAATAGGTATGCAAGCCAAAACATACATCTCCCCTTCTACCTTTGATGCCGTTCGCCAATTTACCAATGTCTGCCTAGCCAGAATCCGCCCACAAGAAGGAGGACGCCGGCCAGGACCCCGCCACCGATGCAGCCCCAGAGTAGCTGTCCCCATGCCCCTCCCAGCTTGACTCGAAAGTCCGTCGTCACCGACGCCAAGGACTTCTGAGCGTCTCGAATGGAGTTGTCCAACGTCCCCTTCATCCACTCGTCCATGCGCTGTTGTGAAAGCGTGAGCGCCCTTACGAGGGTGTCCTCAATGATCTCCTTTATAACGGAGGCGAATTGCTGTCTTGTTTCATCGGTGTAGCTCTTGAGTATGGCTTCGCCTGAGATCGCATCATGAAGGCTGAGCTGCACATCCTCCAACAGTTGCCGAGTCTGTGAAGCAGCGCTTTCGATTGTCCCCCTGATCTGAGTCGATGCAAAGTCCGCCATCTCACGAGTGACGCCACGGAGCCTCGCTTGCTCTGTGGCAGCTTCGTTCAGCGCCCGCGCCATGTTCTCCATCGCTCTGCACTCTACGACGTTCAGTTTGTAGCGCAGCCATTCAGGGTCTTCCGGGTCCATCTTCGAGAACTGCTTGACCAGATCGAATAGAACGCGTTCTCTCGCCTCACCCTCTGGGAAGGCGAGATACACGAGGTCACGAATCCAGGCGGAATTGTCGATCTGCTGTCATAGGCACAGTGCTCATGGGAGAAGCACCTTTCTCGCTTCCGTGAATTGGCTGAAAGCGCGAAAGCGGTATGTTCTTGCCCGCAGGGTCATGTCCGGCGCTCTCAACTCCGGAACGTTGGTTTTGCGGTCGCCCACGTCGCCAAGGGTGACATTCATCGTCCGCATCATGCGCTGCAAGTCAGGCCGTCTGGCATCCATCCGTATCTCGACAGGCGAGAATGCCTCCCGAAAGGCCGTCACATCCGGCTCCAGCTTCGGGTTCTCCCAGGACGAAGCGACACCATCCTGAAAATGATTGTGAACAATGACGTAGTCCACGGTGTTCTGCAACTCGCCGCCCCACTCGATCACCGACCGTGCGGAGGCAATGTCAGCATCCACGACGCCCAGAGCCGTCCATCGAAGATCAAGACCGGAGTCCTGCATCACCTTATAGAAGTCTCGAAACCACGGAATCAATCCGATGGCCCTGTGCCGCGCCCAAATCAGCGAGAATCACGTCGGCGCTGGAATCCAGCGAGATTCCCAACAGCTTGTCGTATGTCCAGCTCTCCAGCGCCGGAAGTTTGTGCGCTTTGGCAAACAGTGCCTTGAAGCACCCCTCCGCTTTATTGTCGGGGTCCATATCAAACAGGTCAGCGGTGTAGGCGGTGGTTGCGTACCATTCCGCCAGTGTGGCCATGACGGTCGTCTTCCCCACGCCGCCCTTGCCGGCGATCGGAAAGACGACACGCTTGGGTTTCAATTCCAGGGCCGCGCTCAATCCTCGCTCCTCCCCACAAAGACGCTCGGCTTGAAGACCTTCGTCGGTTGCAATCGCGACTCTCTCTGGCGATTCACTTCCGCTTCGCGATCCAGCCTCGCCATTTCCTCTTCTCTCCGTATTTGCCATTCCGGTTTCTCCTTTTTCTCTGTGTTCTCGCTGCTCAGACCGCTCGCGCGGACCGTCTGTTGACGAACCTCTTTTTCCACCGCAGGGGGCGGGAGGTTCTCGCCATTCGCCTGCGGTAGCCGAACGGGCGCCTTCGATGACTCGGTTCGCCGCCTTACAAAACTGCTGGTATCCTCCGGGATATCCTTCATCTCGGAGCGTTTCCCAGATGACGCGCCAGGTCAATCCGCTGTCTTTTGCAGCTTGCAACTCGGAGCGCACTGCCTTGAGAAGCCTAGCTTTGAGTTGAAATACGCCCCTGCGAAGCGTCAGTGCTTCAACCAACGCGACCAGTTCCGGGGGTCGTTCATGTTGTGAAATGCACATTGCAGTAGCAGAATGCCAGAGCCACAGACAAGATTGCAAGCGCACAAGAACGATTCCGTGAGAGTAAAGGCGAACAACCACGACAAAGGACGAATTGCCACGAATAAAGCCGAACCACGGATCGGAGGCGCATCGATCGTGGATAGTCTGCCTTGTTCGTCTTTGTTCGTGCTTTTGTTGCAGCCGAAGGCTGCGCTTTCGGGGTCGCAGACCCACGGAGGTAGGCTGCGAAAAGCAGCCGTCTTTCTACGAAAGTGCAGTAGTGGAACATAAAGCGCAGACGCACTTTGAAGGTTTGCTCTTTCTATCTGATTTGCGTTGTGCGTTTTAGGTTGACGCACCCATGTACTTTTAGAAGGCCCGTGTGCGTCACGTTGCTATAGAAATGTACATTGCGGTATAGTGCATCCATGCCGCGACCGAAACCGCCCAACGTCGTTCGGTACACAGTTCGCCTCAGCCGCGCTCAGGGAGAGCGCGTGGCTGCGCTCAAGAAGCAGCTTCATGCTTCCAGCGACAACGAGGTATTCGACTACCTAGTCACTGTCGGGACCAACCAGCGGGACGACCTTGAGCAACTTGTCTACTCCCTGTTTGGCAACCTGGCCGACTCCCTGGCTCACAGATTCCAGAGCTTGGAGACTGTCAGCCAGCTCCATCTCGCGTTAACTGACACGTACATCAAGTACGCCCTCACCGCCCTCCCAGAGGTTCCCGGCTCCTTGCTTGCCGCGGCGCGCATTCGTGCGACGAGGATCTACGAACAGGTCAATCTCACGGCTGCGCGGGAATTCCAACGTCGCCGCCAGTCGGATGCCTACAACGCTGCCCAACTTGGGATTGAAGACGAGCCCAGCTATTCACCTACACCGTCAGATGAGGTCTAAAGTCAGCCATGCCATCCTCTGCGCGACAGCGACGAAATACTGGCGAGGAACGCGAGCGCTCGACAAAGGTTCGTCCTGGCCGGGTCCGACCCACAAATACATCTCCGCGCCGGGTGACAGGCACGGCAAAGAATCTCCTGCGGCTTGCGCGCCTAGTCAGTAGGTCATCCTCGCGATCCAACCGGGCCGGTAACGCCAAGGGTTCGGCAAGCGGTTCCTCGAAGACATCTCCGTTCCAGCGCCGGGCTATTGTGAATGTTCGGTATTCCAATGCAAAGACCCCTGGAGGGTGGAAGGCTCACGGGACCTATGTCGAGCGCGAGAGCGCAAAGGGCCGGGACGTGATCGACGGGAAGCAGTATGGCGTGAACAACGAGGTACAGACACCCACCCGGACCGTTTGGGTTTAGCCCAGGAGCACTCGCTGGATTCTCTGGCCGGCCAATGGCAGAAAGCCGGGGACGAGCGCATTTTCAAGATCATCATTTCCCCGGAAGATCCGACCGTCAATTTTCAGCGCACGGCAAGCGACATGATCGCTCGCATCGAGCAACACACCGGCGCTCCGGTCGAGTGGGCAGGAGTCGTCCATCGGAACACGGATCACCCGCATGCCCATTTGATCGTGCGAGGCAAGCTCCCGTCAGGAGAAGCCCTGAAACTCCCACCCATGCTCATCCGCAAGGGCCTTCGTGAAGCTGTCCAAACGTCTCTCACGCAGCAGCTCGGCCCTCGCACGATGGAAGACATTCAACGCCAGAAACAAATTGAACTCACCGCCAATCGAGTTACGCCACTGGATCGGCGAATTGCCGGACGCGCGAAGTTTCATTCCAACGACCAGGGGTACAGTGACGCCGGAATCGCAGCCAACCCCGGTGAGCTGGCTCGCTTTCGACACTTAAAGGAGCTGGGACTCGCGAAACGACACACAGCAGACAGTTGGCTCGTTCGCTCCGACTTCATCGGCCAGCTCCAGCAAATGAAGGACGTGCAGGACCGCGCAAGAACACTTTTCCGCAGCGGCGTTGCCATCAGCGACCCTCATGCGCCGATGGAGTTTTCTACCAGCTCCAAGAAGCTGATTGGGCGTGTGTTGCTCAATAGCGAAGACGAACGCACCGGCGCTCTGCAAACCATATTCGAGACGACCGAAGGGAAAATCGAGGTCATCCGACACGATGGAACCCTGCGGGCGGCTTGGCGGCGCGGAGACCTGGAGCCAGGCAACGTAGTGACCATCGACAGCCTGAGGAGCGATCCAAGCAAGCTCTATGCGGCGTCCGTAGGCGCGGACAAAGACATCCTTGCGAATAAGCAGGCTCTTGATTCGGTGGCGCGGCGGATGCGAACAATGGGCCTCGTTTCCAGTGAGAGCGACAAAGGTTGGATGGGGCAATTCAACAACGCGCTCAGAACCCGCATCGCAGAGCGGACCCACGAGCGAGGGCACTGATTTTCTTTCATCATTAGTGCAATGTACAGTTCACTAACGCAAGGAGGTCACGAATGAATAACGGAACCACCGCACCCCCTGGATACGTTCTCCCCTCGCGCCCTCGCTGGCAGGGCGGGTGGAACGTTCGGGCTCTGTTGGGCGCTGTCGTCGCCTTCGTCATGGCAGCCAGCGCCGCGAGCCAATGGCTTGCAGCACAGCTCAACAATCCTGTCGAGATGGGCGACCCGATTGTGTGGTTTCACGGCGTTGCTGTGTTCCAACCATTTGCGGGCCTTGTGCTGTGGAAGCACTTTGCGGGCAGTCGCCTCATCAGTTCCGCCGTGCGGAAAGAGATCTGGATTGCGTTCGGCGCGACGATTCTGGGTGGACTCTTTCTCGCCTATCTTGCCTATTGGTTCCTCTCCCTCATACGCGATCGCAAGAGCACAGATAGTTTAATGAACCTTCACGGCTCCGCAACGTGGGCCAAACGAGATGACATTCAGAAGCTCGGTTTATTCGATGCGAACGATGGCGTCTATGTCGGCGGCTGGCGTGATCCAGATACGCAGGAGATTCACTACCTGCTCCACTCTGGCTCTGAGCCCGTTTTGCTATTTGCTCCCAGCCGAAGCGGTAAGGGCGTATCGGCGATCATCCCCACCCTGTGCCAGTGGCGGCAAAGCGCCTTCGTCTATGACCTGAAGGGTGAGAATTGGGACCGCACCGCCGGTTTCCGGCACGCTATCGGCCAGCGCGTTTTGAAGTTCGCTCCTACGCTGCCATTCGAGAGTTGCTGCTACAACCCGCTCTCAGAGATTCGGTGGGAAACCGATTACGAGGTCGCCGACGCACAGACCATCGCGAATGCAGTGATTCGCCACGGGAACGACGACAGTCTCTATAAGCACTTTGAGGATGCCGCAGTTGATCTCGTATCCGCTGGCATCATCCACTTGGGGTACGTTTTCAGGAACTTGGACGCCCCGCGCGAGCCAACGCTCCCCGATGTGCTCGCACTTTACTCCTCGCCGGGCATGGATTTCCAGGACGTGCTCAAAGAGATCCAGAACACAGTACACATGCCAGGCGGCAAATCGAATCCTCGCCTTGAGTGGTTCGACATCAACGGCAAGCCTACCTTTACCCATCCTTTCGTCAGCAAAGCCGTCCAGAGACAGCTCAATAGGGCCGACCGCGAGGCTTCAAGCATTCAGTCCAGCATCGTCACTCCGATGACAGTCTACGACGACCCAATAGTTCAGAGGACCGTTTCCCGCTCCGATTTCGTTGTCCGAGATTTGGTTTACGGAAAGGAGCCCATGAGCTTGTATTTCAAGGTTCCGCAGCCGGATCGAGAACGCCTGAGACCTCTGGTAAGGCTCATGCTCCAGCTCATCTTCAATCGGCTCATGGAACGGCTCGACCCCAGCCGTCACCATCTGCTGCTCATGCTGGATGAGTTTCCAGAATTGAAGAAGATCCCGAACCTCGCAGGCGCGATGAGCCTGATGGCCGGGTACAAAATCAAGCCCTACCTCATCGCTCAGACGCTTACCCAGATCATCGAGGAGTATGGCCCGAACGAATCAATTACCGACAACTGCTACATCAAAGCAGCCTTTCAGACCGACAATCTCCAGACGTGCAAGAACCTTTCCGAACTCAGCGGCAACATGACCGTGGAGAAGGAGACCGTCAACTATAGCGGGCAACGGACGGATTTCTACCTCAAGCACATCTTCCGCAGCGTTGAACAGGTCCAACGCCCTCTCATCACCGTTGACGAAATTCGACGCATCAAGCCGCCGACGAAGGCCAGCAACGACCCCGACAGCAAGATCACCGCGCCCGGCGACATGCTCATCTTCATCAATGGCGTAGCTCCGATCTACGGCGTCCAGAGCCTCTACTTCCTCAATGACGCATTGCTAGCGAGAACCAAACTCAAACCTCCCGCTTTCAAAACGGCTTCCCAGCCACACGCACAGCCCGCGCCAGCCCGACAGGCGGCGCTCGACATCAGCTCAATCGCCGCTGCCGCGATTGATCAACAGGCAATCGAGGAGAAGCTGAATGGAAATTCTTAATCAAGTGACCCTCGCCGGAAACCTTACTGACAAACCTTCGGTCGATGACGCCGGCGGCCGCGTTTTCGTGCGCGCCCGTCTCGCGCAGAACTGGTTCTACGACACTCACGGCAAGACCGTAGAGCACCGGCAGTTTCTCCCCCTCACCTTTCTCGGAGAAAGTGCCTCAGTGGCGAAGAGCTTCGAAAAGGGCGACAACATCCACGTTACCGGCCAGCTCATTCGACGTGACCCCAGAGCCCGCTCTGAGGACGCATCGCGGCCCCGCGAAACAGGAAGCATTTTCGAGATCCACGTCATTCGAGCATTCCGCATCGCAGGCATCTCCAAATCCGACACCGCCGCGATCCACCAAAACGAAATTCGGCGCACCAATGATGCGAAACAGGTTCCCGCATTTATTCAGGAGGGCATTCATGATTGGCCTGTCTAATCCGAAGCTCCGTAATCGGCTCGCCCGTCTCTCCCGGCTTGAGCTACATCGTGGTCGCGTTCGCCGTTGCGTTCGTCGGGCTCACTCTGGCTGGCGTTGGCTTCGGCTTTGTCTTCAACTTTACGCACTCGGCACCCTTCGGCCTCTACAAAGAGATTTCCGATCCAGCCAAAGCGCCTCATACTCCCGCGCCCTTACGTTTTCTTTTGCCCCGATGTTCGCTGGCCTGGCATGAAAGGGGAGCCCAACTATCGAAAGCCCATGCGGACCTGTCCGGACGGATTCGCGCCCCTCATCAAGCCTGTTGTGGCATGGCCCGGTGATACCGTCGAGACCTCGGCCCAAGGTGTCACCGTCAACGGGCAATTACTCGCCAATACGCTCACGATTGACCACGATTCAACAGGGCATCCGATCCGCCCCTATGCATACGGCACCTATCACGTTCAGCCAGGACAACTCTGGGTAGTCAGCTCTTTCAGTCCCAAGAGTTTCGATTCCCGTTACTTCGGCCCAATACCAGCTCGGTCAGTACGGCACTGGGTCCAACCTTTCCTAGTCGAGAAGCAATACCACCCTGAAACGAATACGAAGTAGGCGCAGTTTGGGCGACTCGTACCGAATGGAGTCCATGGGCTATGAAAATCACGGAGTCTATAGAGCCATCACGAGGGAAGATGACAACTCATCTTCTCTCCATTCGGATTTCCCCGAACCTCCGAACGGCGCTGCTTTTCGCCGCCGCCTTCGCCTTTGGAGCCGCCGGATGGAGCGGCAAGCCGTCTCTGAACTTCCTAGCCCTGCTATATCCATTCGTGTACTTACAGTCACGGCGTCGACTGGACGCCCTCAGCTCTGCGCTCTACTATGCGGGGGCCACATGGAGCGTCATTCCAGGTTCAGAGAGCTTCTTCGGCACCGGGGGCAACCTCCTCCTGCCTCTGCTCATCTGGGTCGCTCTTCTAGCCCTGAGTGCGGCGCCGTGGATTGCTTTGTACAATCGTAGCGTTTCTTCCCGTGGCAACCGTCGCGGCCATCATCGCTACTGAGCCTCCCCCCGTTCAGCCTTGTCACGGTTGCACATCCGCTGATCTCTGTGGGGCAGTGGTTTCCTGGAACTCGATGGTTCGGGCTCTGTCTACCACTAATCCTGATATTGGCCTACCGTCGTCTCGGTACCCCTTTTACTCTGGCGGTGCTCGTAGGTGCGTCGCTCGCGGCACATGCTCGTTTTCATCGCCCACCGCAAGATCCGCGCATCGTTGCTGTGAACACTCGTTTTGGAGGTCCAGCGACACGAGACATCCTCGGCTCAACATTGCAAGGCCAGGAAACGGCAATGCAGCGAATAGCTCTTACGCACCCGGATACGCTCATCCTCTTTCCGGAGTCAATCATCCCAACGT
>CAWITT010000024.1:0-17681 GCA_963839025.1 uncultured Acidobacteriaceae bacterium | reverse complement strand
ACCTTTGGCGGAGGTTCGGGCGTCTCTTCAAACCGCCGTTTGCGTTTGTATTCTTCGAGCGCCATCGGGATATTTAACCACGAAGCAGGTCGAGGCCGCGCGGAGTGAAGAGGCTGGGAGGCCAAACCTGCGTTAGTAGGACGCTGTTCAGATTTTCCTCAACGCTCAGGGGGTGATCTCATAGATGACGCCGCATTGGCAGGTGGGGTCGCCGCCGTCGTAGGTGGTGCCGTAGAGGTTTCCTTTGTCATCGAGCGTCACGCCGGAGAGAAGTTCCCAACCGTCGGAGCCACCCTGGAAGCTGAAAAGCATCGCGTCGCCCCAGACGCCGTTCGTTTGTGTCAGCTTGTAGGCAGTCCCGCATCCGGCTTGACAATTCTGGCTTGTGCCGCCGCGTGAGGCCGTGCCATAGAGAGCACCGGCTGCATCCATCACGACACCCTGATACAAGGCGCTGAGTCCATTTGAGCCATCGAAGCTATAAATGTCGTCTTTACGCCAGGCTTTCTGGCCTGGTTTAGGCGGATTGAGTTCAAATAAGCTGCCCATACCGTACTCTCCTCCCATTCCGGTCGTGCCGTAGAGAGTGCCGTTCGGCGCAGAAAGCGGCGTTCCCGCCGGCCGGCCATTTCCTGGGGGAAACTTGTAGAGCGTGCGGTATTTCCACCCGCCGACGGATCGGTCCAGTTCAAAGGCTACCCCACCGGTGTCCCCTATAAGCTTGGCCGGGTAACCGCCGTATTGGGCTACTCCAACGATTGCCGGCGAACTTGTCTGAGAAGCCGACGCATTGAGCAGGGCTACGCCTACGAAGGTGAGCGCCCCGTCGTCGCCATGAAATCGATGCAGCACGTGCTGCTGCCAACGTGTCCCTGCTTTGCTGAGCTCATAAATCACCCCGCAACCTGGGCCATATTGGCCCGAGTAGACGCAATTCGAGTCTCCGCCGTATGGAGTCGTTCCATAGAACTCCCCATTGCTTCCTTGGACCAGTCCTGCGTCAGGGGATTCGCCGTCCTCTCCGTGAAACTTGTAGAGAATCGTTTCTTTCCATGAGTTGCCGACCCGCCGGAGCATAAATATCGTACCGTTGCCAAAACTCTTGTTAGTTCCGCCGAGCTGTGTTGTGCCATATAGGTCCCCGTACTGGTCGATTAGGAGGGGGCCGCCGGGGTTTTGGCCATCTGACCCGCCACGGAACGAATACAAGACCGTGTATTTCCGGCCTTTTGACGAGCGTTCCAGTTCGAAAACTACGCCGCAGCCCTTGTAGGGAAAGACACAGGGGCCGTCACCGCCCTTGAGAGCCGTGCCATACAGATTTCCAGCGTTGTCCGAAACCAACGTGCCGGAATAAGGAAATCCGCCGTCCGCATTTCCGGTAAATATGTGCAGCACTTTCTCCGTCTGCCCCCCTGCGTTAGGAGCAAAAGACAGCCCCATGCAAAGCATGAGGCTCAGGACGTAGGCATTGCGATGTTTGATCATTCAATCCTCGAGCAGATGAAACAAGTTAGCGCTGAATGGATGTCACTGGCTGTGATAGCCAATTGGTGATCTTCTAGGGCGAGATCTCGTAGACGACGCCGCACTGACAGGTGGGATCGCCGCCGTCGTAGGTGGTCCCGTACAGGTGTCCCGCCGGGCCGAGTAGCACCCCGCCAAACGCGTAAAAGCCTTCTGTACCACCGGGGAAGTTTTGGAGTAGACTTTCGCTCCAACTGCCGCCGTTCTTAGAAAGTCGATATACGATACCGCATCCCCCGGAACAGGTATTGTTCGTTCCGCCGTCCCAGGTTGTGCCCCATAACTCTCCGGAATTATCCATTACAACGCCCGCGTCGGCAATCATGCCGTTGGAGCCGAAAAAGTCGTAGAGGTCGGCCCCAGTCCAGTGCTTCCCTTGATCATCCGATGGGCTGAGTTCGAACACATTCCCGAGGCCGTAGTTACCTCCATGAACGGCGGTCCCGTAAAGGTTTCCCTTGCTGAAAAGTAATGTGCCGTCGGGGTTACCATCATTGACGGGGAACTTATAGAGAACCTTGTAACGCCACTGGTTTCCGGTACGGACCATTCCAAATACGACCCCAGCGGTTTCGTCGTAGGAGGAGGGATAGCCCCCGTGCTCAGTTGTCCCGTAGATTGAGCAACAGGCCGTCAAGCCGTCCGAATGCGGTGGTGAGGCGAGGGTTATGGCAGCAAAAGGACTCGCCCCTTCATCACCATGAAATCGGTGGAGTACTTTTTCTTTCCAGCCACCGCCCGACTGCTCAAGTTCAAACACTACTCCGCAGCCTGCCCCGTAAATGCAGTTCTGGTCTCCTCCGGCGAGAGTGGTGCCGTACAGGTTGCCCGAGCCGTCCATGGCCAGCCCGGCGACCGGCTCCGCGCCGTCAGGACAGTTTTTGAATGCGTAGAGAGTCTTTTCTTTCCACCCGTGAGCGGTGTGCTCCAGTTCGAAGACGGTGCCGTAGCCGCCGCGTTGTGGCACTTCCGCGTACGAGGTAGTGCCGTACAAGTTGCCATCGGAGCCGAATAGGAGGCTTCCTCCCGGCTGCGCCCCGTCACTTCTGCCGTGAAATCTGTATAAGACCTCAAATTTCCAGCCGTGTCCAGATCGCCTCAGTTCGAAGACGGTGCCGCACCCATAGTAAGAGGCGGGGCATGGCTGAATTCCATACTCCTGGGTTGTTCCATACAGGTTGCCCAGAGTATCGCGGATCAACGCCCCTGAATATGGATACCCGCCATCCCTTCCACCAGTGAAAACGTGGAGTACTTTTTCCGTTTGTGCGCTAGCCAAATGTGAGAAGCAGAGCCCCACGAGAAACGTGAGGCTCAAAACGTATGTGCTGCACTTTGTTTTCATTCGATCACCTAATGACATAGGTAAAGGTCAGTGTTGAACGTAAGTCACTGGCTGAGATCGCCACTTGGTGATTCCCGGTTGTCCAACGGCCTGAACCATGAGTGTGTAAGTTCCCGGAGTGAGGTGGTATTTGGTGAGGTCGATTCCCGCACCACAGCTCACGGTTGGCCACTGAAAGTTCCCTGTTGTGCATCCCGCCTCTGTTGGGGTGATGCCTGTGTCCAGGGCAACGTAGTTTGAGCCCTGAGCGTAGTAGAGGGCGTAGCGGGCAACCGTTGCGGGACTCGCGAGGTCAAATATTGAATCTTTGCTCTGATCAAGCCGCCTGTGAAATTTCCATACCAGGAGTTGGCAGGGAATTTCTGCACGCAATATCTAGTTCCCAGCAGCCCCCAGGTACCTGTGCTGCACGCTGCGGTGTTGTTGGTGGTTAACTGGTTCAGCGTATATGTTGGGTTGGTCTGAGCTGCAATGGCAGCAGACAGCAGGCACACGACGACTGTGGCAAGTCCGATTCGACGAAGCATCGCGCATCTCCGAGAGCTAATTGGAAAAGCTGGGGACTGTACAGAAGGGGCCGACTACGTGGACGAATTTAACAAATCCAGAGTTCTCTGCAATCGGGTGATTACTGTACGTTTGTTTAGGGACGGCTGCGCACGTAGAGTACGTCTCAGACGATACCGCTAGTGGCGTCTGCTATGGTCATTGAGGCGTAGGTTGCGCCTCGCCTCTTTTCCATTACAATCCTCCCGAGCCCCTATCCCATGGTTAAGCGAGAATATCCCGACACACCGCTGGTGGGAGTGGGTGCTGTCATTATCGATAACGGCCGCGTGGTGCTGATCCGACGTGGACATGCTCCTGCGCTTGGCGAGTGGTCGATCCCGGGAGGTCTACTCGAAATCGGAGAGACGCTTCGGGAGGCCGCGGTGCGAGAGGCGCTGGAAGAAACGGGGCTTCAGGTGGATCCTGCGGATCTCCTGGGAGTTTATGATCGCGTGCTCCGCGATGCCGACGAGCGCACCATCTATCACTATGTCTTGATCGACTTCCTTTGTCATCGCTTGGCGGGAGAACCTTTAGCGGCCGGCGATGCCGCGGAAGCGCGCTGGTTTCGAAGAGATGAGTTGCACGCGTTGTCGTTGGCGGCGGATACGCTGGAGGTCATTCTTAAGGGCTTTGATAGGTCGGGTGTTCCTACAGTCACATGAATCTCACGCTGTACGGAGGCGCTATGTTTTGGAAGATCGTAAATACGTCGGATGACTCTACACTCACGGTTCTCCGTCTGGTGATGGGAATCGTGTTCTTCGCGCACGGAGCACAGAAGGTATTCGGTTGGTTTGGCGGCTATGGCTTCAACGGGACCATGGGATTCTTCACGCAACAGCTGGGAATTCCGGCGCCCTTCGCATTTCTAGCGATTATGGCCGAGTTTCTCGGAGGGCTGGGCTTGATTGTGGGCTTTCTCGGACGGATCGCGGCATTCGGAATCATGTGCAACATGTTGGTCGCGGTGTATATGATTCATCGCCATGTGGGCTTTTTCATGAATTGGTCCGGCAGTCAAAAAGGCGAAGGATACGAGTACCATCTGCTGGCGCTCGTGATCGGACTGGTGATCCTGATCAAGGGCTCGGGCGCCTTCTCAATCGATGAGTTTCTGACCACCGGCGGTCCCCGCTCCTGAGACTCTTTATCGTTGCGGGCTACAGCGAATGACAAGCCGAAACTGGACGGGTCCGCCGTTCGCGGGCCAGTCCATGACTATCGAGAGTTGACCAGATTCTTACCGCAACGTGACAAATGCTGCGGACCGCAGAGGTACACTCGCGCCCGATAGTCAGTTCAACTCAGATCGGAATCCAAGAATCTCCTGGATTGGAGAAACGCAATGAATATGAAAAGCATGTCTTATCGCCGGTTTATTTGCGTGGCAGCAGCGGCTTACTTCAGCTTTGGCTGTTACGCAACTGCCCAGACCTCCGCCACAGACTTCGAACTTCACAAAGGCCCGGGGAGCGTGCTCGTCCAACCGAAATTTGGAGGCACAGTCTTCGGCTTTGACATCGACCAGAATGGCACCGAAGGTGTTTTGACCGAAGGCCAGACCCTAAACGATGGAAACACCTTGAACGCGGTCGAGATATTCGATCAGAAGACCGGCAAGATTCTCAAGGTGGTGCGTAAGACCGAAACCCTGGACGAGGATGTCACTCTGGGCGTGGTCGGCACTTCAGTCGGGCTGATTGAACATGATCACGTAACCGGCATTTATGTAACTAGCCGCACCTACCATATGATGGATCCCCTCTCGGGGAATAAATACACCGCTGCCTGGACGCCTGGTCTCAAGGCCGATCAGATCATCATGGGCGTGAGCCGAAATCAGGGAACATCCACCAACGCCTTTTTCGTTTACGACAACACTGTCGATCCGCACAACTTCGTGTTTGCATCGAACGTGGCGGCCAACACCTTTGGGCCGAGGGTACGACTCACCAACCCTCTATACAACTTTGGCGTACCACCGGTGCTGGCGTTTGACACCGTTACCAACCAGGCGGTCGTCGCGCAGGACTACGGCAGTCCCACCGACGTTCCTCTTATTGGCGTGGCTAATCTGACTACCGGCAAAGTCAACACCTTCACCGGAGTCGGGCTCGGCCTTGTGAACGGAATTGCTGTCGATTCCAAAGACGGCATCGCCTGTACCAGCACCGAGATCGACTTTAGCATCGAGTTCTACGACCTCAAAAAAACACACCGGATTCACCGTACCGCTGGCTGAGGCGAATAACCAGTTGAATAGTGGCGCCGATGTCGAGTTCGATCCAATCCACAAGTTGTTCCTCATCGCCCAACCGCTTTCAGACATCGGCGGAAGCAGCATTCAGGTCTACGATCCGAAGGGGAACTTTGTCGAGTCGCTCAATGGATTCAACATGCCCGCCGACACAGTGGTTCCCATCCATATCGCGATCAATCCCAGCAATCGCAGCGGGTATGTAGACGACGTCGCAGGAATTCGCGCTTTTACCTACTGACTTCCTCGGAGTAGCCCGCCAAATGAGAACGGCCCGCGCCTTGTGCTCGGGCCGTCCGTAACCCGCCCAGGTCGCACGACTCCCAGGGAGTAATGTGTAATTTAAAGCTGCCGGCGCCGACCCTCATCTGCCACTAATGTAAAGACCATAGCCGTACGGCAACCCACAGGGTGTGCTATGGGTACTTGACATCTTTAGCGCTGCGTTTATATTGTCATTTCCCCCCACGAAGTTCAGACAGCAAAGGCTGTTTGAATCCGTAATGCCAAGGACCAGAATGGTGTCGCCCGCCTCCCTTAGGGCGACAGGGCCCCGTACCGCCGATTTTGCGAAGGAAGGATGAACTATGTTCGTTCGCCGGATAGCTCTGCTCACGATTATTCTTGCTATCTTACTTGCCGTTTCGTCTCAACCAGCACAAGCGCAATTAGGATTCCAGCCGGTCTCACAGGATGAACTCAAGATGACCAGCGAACCGGCGGCTCCCGGCGCGCCAGCCGTCATTCTTTACCGGCAGGTCGATCGCGATGACAACGCCAATACACCTCACGAGGACAATTATTTTCGAATCAAGATTCTGACCGAAGAAGGCCGACGAAATGCCGACGTTGAGATTCCATTTTTTAAGGAGAGCAGTGACGTCGTACATATCAAAGCTCGCACCATTCGACCTGACGGTTCAGCCGCAGAATTCGATGGCAAGGTTTACGAGAAATGGATCGTCAAGGCGAGAGGCACCAAGCTCCTGGTGAAAACCTTTACTTTGCCTGACGTTCAAGTGGGGAGCATCATCGAGTACTACTACACCGTCGACCTTAACAGCGCATTCATCTGGGACTCACATTGGATCCTCAGCAATGAGTTGTTCACGAAGCGGGCAAAATTCACCCTGAGAGAATTCCACGGCTCTTCTTCCTATTATCCGATCCATCTGCGCTGGAGTTGGCACGCGTTACCGCCTGGAACGGTCGGGCCGACCAAAAGCCATAGCGACTCTGTTCAGTTAGAGGCGGTGAACATTCCCGCCTTTGAAACGGAGGACTTCATGCCTCCGGAAAACGAGATGAAGTCTCGCGTCGATTTCATTTACAGCTCCGACAGTTTCGAAAAGGAAGCGGATCAATTCTGGAAAAAGGTGGGCAGGCTGCGGTTTGGTCAACTCAACGACTTTATCAATAAGCAGAGTGCTATGCAGCAGGCAGTCGCTACCATCGTTTCGCCAAACGATCCGCCCGAGGTGAAGCTGAAGAAAATCTACGCTCGGGTGCAGAAACTGCGGAATACGTCCTTCGAACTGAGCAAGACCGAACAGGAAGAGAAACGAGACAAGGAAAAAGTCGCAGAAAACGTCGAGGACGTTTGGAAGAAAGGCAACGGCAACGGCGTTCAACTCACTTGGCTATATCTGGCTCTAGTGCGCGCGGCTGGCTTCGAAGCCTACGGCGCCTGGGTTTCCGATCGCCGAAATTATTTCTTCGATCCCAAGACCATGGAAAGCGGGAAGCTCGATGCCAATGTCGTCCAGGTAAAACTCAACGGCCAAGATCTTTACTTCGATCCAGGCGGAAAGTTCGCTCCCTATGGATTACTAGAGTGGACCGAGACCGGCGTGCAGGGACTCCGTCTCGATAAAGACGGTGGCACATGGATTCAAACCACCTTGCCCAAGAGTTCGGAATCCCGTATTGAAAGAACCGCGAACCTAAAGTTGACCGACGGTGGTGACATTGAAGGCAAGGTCAAAGTCACTTATACCGGTCTGGAGGCAATGTACCTCCGCTTGCAGGAGCGGAACTCTGACGACACGGAGAACAAGAAATCGCTGGAAGAGGTCATGCAGGAGCAGATTCCATCGGCTTCCGAAGTTGATCTGACCAACACGCCAGATTGGAATAACTCGGAGCCGCCTCTCGTCGCAGAATTCGACGTGAAGATTCCGGGATGGGCGTCCAATGCGGGGAAAAAGGCTCTGCTGCCGGTGGGCTTCTTCACCGCAACCGAGAAAAAGACTTTTGAGCATGCCAACCGTGTTCATCCCATTTACTTTGAGTTTCCCTTCCAGAAGATCGACGACGTGACTCTCGAACTGCCGGCTGGGTGGCAGGTGGTCAGCCTGCCTCAGCCGCAAAATAACGATGGACGCATCATCAACTACCAATTGAAGGTCGATAAGGGCGGCAGCAGTACTGTGCACATCACCCGCAATCTGAATGTCGACATTCTGATTCTGGAACAGAAGTACTACACCGCTCTGCGAAACTTCTTTCAAACTATAAGGACCGGAGATGAACAACAGATCGTGCTGCAACCAGGAACCGCAATTGCTGGCGGCGAATAAACGGCGTCTGCGGTTGTTTTTCATCGCGCTGGCGTGCGCATTTCCGGCACTTCGCGGAACTGCCTTTGCCGGCGACGCCCCCGCATGGATGCACGCGCTGGTGAATGCTCCAGCCCGCACCTATGACGAGAAAACCGAGGCGGTGCTGCTTTATTCGCAGACCACAGTAACCGTCGTCTCCTCCGACAAAGTCAAAGAGCACGTTCAGGAAGCGTACAAGATTCTTCGGCCGAGCGGCCGCGAATACGGCACAGCCATGGTGTTCACCAATTCGCATCGCAAGATCAACAGCTTTCATGGCTGGTGCATTCCTGCGCAGGGAAAAGATTACGAGGTCAAGGACAAGGAAGCGACTGACACCTCGATTGCCGTGATGAACGGCGAGTTGGCATCCGATGTGCGCGTGAGGGTTCTTCACATTCCGGCGCCAGATCCAGGCAACATCGTCGGCTACGAATATGAAGTTGAAGAGCAGCCCCTCCTGTTACAGAGTGAGTGGGATTTTCAGGGGGAAACTCCGGTGCAAGAGAGCAGTTACAGCCTGCAGCTTCCCGCAGGTTGGGAATATCGCGCCTCCTGGGAGAACTACCCGGAGATCAAGGCGACTTCGACCGGCTCAAACCAGTGGCAATGGAGCATTCGAGATGTGGCGGGCCTTCGCCGCGAGGAAGAGATGCCACCGCTGCGAGGCCTGGCGGGACAAATGATCGTTTCATTCTTTCCGGCCGGCGGGACGGCGATGAATGGATTTTCGAACTGGAAGGGGATGGGCGATTGGTATCGCAACCTCACGGTCGGCCGCCGCGACCCATCGCCGGAGATCAAGCAGAAGGTGGCGGAGCTAACCGTCAACGCCAAGACGCCGCTCGCCAAGATGCAGGTCCTCGCTCAGTTCATTCAGACAGACATCCGCTACGTGGCCATCGAACTCGGTATCGGCGGATATCAGCCGCATCCAGCCGCGGAAATCTTTTCTCATCGTTACGGAGACTGCAAAGACAAAGCGACTCTTCTCGGATCCATGCTGCACGAAATCGGTGTCGAATCGTATTACGTCACCATTTACAACCGGCGCGGGGCGGTGGGTCCAAACACGCCCGCTTCCGCAAGCTTCAATCACGCCATCCTCGCCATCAAGTTGCCGGACGGTCTCTCCGATGCTTCCTTGGTCGCGACCTTCGACCATCCAAAATTGGGCAAACTGTTGTTCTTTGATCCGACAGACGAGTTGACACCATATGGTCAAATTTCTGGCGAACTCCAAGCCAATTACGGATTGCTCGTTGAACCCGACGGCGGCGAGTTAGTGCAGTTGCCGCAGGAACCTTCGCCAATGAACAGCATTGCGCGAAAGGCGAAGTTCTCTATCGATCCGACAGGAAAGCTGAGCGGAGATGTGAACGAAGTCCGAGTCGGAGATCGCGCCTGGTCGGAACGCTGGGCCTATCGCCTGGCCAGCAAGAGCACTGACCGCATCAAGCCTGTCGAAACCATTCTGGGTGGATCGCTTTCCAACTTCCACATCACGCACGCTTCGGTAGTCAATCCGACCCAGACCGATCAACCTTTCGGATTCAACTACTCTTTCGAGGCTGACAATTACGCCAAGAATGTCGGCGGATTATTACTGGTGCGCCCGCGCGTGCTGGGCGAAAAAGCTTCCGGTGTATTGGAAACTAAAGAACCGCGAAAGTTTCCGGTTGAATTCCGTGGTCCAAGCCGCGATACCGACGTCTTCGAAATCACCGTGCCCGCAGGATACGAAGTTGACGATCTTCCGCCGCCGACGGACGCGGACTATAGCTTTGCCAGCTACCACTCCAAGACGGAAGTCAGCGGCAACGTGATCCGCTACACCCGCACCTTCGAAACCAAAGAATTGAGCGTGCCGGCAAGCCGTGCCTACGAACTCAAGAAGTTCTACCGCACCATCACCAGCGACGAGCGGAATACCGTGGTGCTGAAAGCCGCAGGAAAGTAGCTGCACCGTTTCGCCATCAAGTCTGCCGAAATCGCCACAAATAAGAACGGCCCGCGCTTGCGCACGGGCCGTCCGGTGGACTGTTTGGGTTTGACCAAGAGGTGGTCACTCTACGTGGCCTCTTCGGCAACTCCGGGTCCCAGTTCGACCACACTCGGGCGGATCGAATCCAAACTCACCGTTCGTTTGCGGGCTGTAGCCTCGCCAGTTAAGCGAAAGCCCCGCTTAGAGCAACCAGCCCTAAGTCTCAGCCACCTCACCTGGTCTTTGGATCAACCTACAACTGCCATCAGAACTTGTCATCCGACCACCTCCTTTCCGGTGTAAGCGCAGATTATCGCAAAACCTACTCTGGATCAAATTGCAGGGCGTTGTCGGAAAAGGTGCCGCCACGCGCCGGACCCTGGAGGGCCCCCTCCCCCATCATTCAAGTCGATCTTTGCGAATCAATACGTTGGCGTGGTCTGACCAGCCAGATCTTTGAGTTTAAAGTACTTATACGCAAATATCAGGAACAAAGGACTTAGCTGAGACGCTGGCTTTGCTCGTTGCTTAGAACGTGGGATCGGCATGCTCAGATGCGTGTGTCCACTCGCCCCTTACGTATTGTGACTCGGATTGGTCGGGGGAGTCTGTGACGGGTGAATTGGTGGAGGGATTGTCAGGCTGTGGAAGTTGCTGATGCTGAGATCGTCCGGATTTCCTAACAGACTAAACGATTCATGCTCGATTCACAGCTCTCGTTGTAGAGTTGCCCGTTCTTCGGGCCCTCAGTCTTTCCAAGTCCTGTCGTCAATATCAACGTAGTCCAACATCCCGCCAGGGAACCGACACCAGAGGGAGGTTCGGTATGAAACGATTTGGAAGTATGCTGTTGCTGCTATTCGCTCTTAGCGCGATACAGTGTGTCTCTCAAATTCAACCGGGAACATTCAAACACATCATCATCATCGTCCAAGAGAACCGTACCCCAGACAATACCTTTGGGGCCTCATCCCGGGCGACTGCCGGTTGCGCAGGGGAAGACCAGTTCGAGGCGGGTGTCGACATAATGAACGGGGGTTATGTCGATGTCAACGGAACGCAGCAATTCATCTGCAACGTCTCCCTACCCATGAACAATGGGTCGGGATTCGATCCAGGTCACTTTTACAACAACTGGTGGACCGATTACGACGGAGGAGCCATGGATGGTTTCTGCGATAATTACAACCCCCCGTCGAATTGCCCCACCTATTCTTTCGTACAGCAGTCCGATGTGCAGCCGTATTTCGACATAGCAAAGACTTATGGATTCGCAAACTACTTTTTCCAAACCAACGAAGGCCCCAGTTTCGAGGCCCATCAGTTTCTGTTCACCGGCACATCCGCTCCAGTGGCTCCGGATGATCCCCGCCAAGACTATCACTGGGACTTCGTCAAGGATAACGCGGGTTTCGCCGATAGCGGATGTCCCTACACGGGGACCAAGCCCGGATGGATCAATCCTGATCGGACGTTTGATAACCCAGATCCTTTGAAGGAAGAGTGCTACACCCACGACAGCCTAGTGACAAACGCAAGCGGTGACAAGGGGGTGAGTTGGCGTTACTACACACCGACGAAGGGTGTCATCTGGGACGCACCGGAGGGCATCCCTGAGGTCTGCTACGGGAAGAACAAGAACACGGGCGGTGACTGCACGGCGCCAGAGTTTAAGAACCATATTGCTCTGCCAAACCAGAACGGCTATTCCGGCGCACCCGTTCTGGACGATATCCAGCAATGTAAGTTGCAGTCGATCAGCTGGGTCATTCCCGACAAACCTTGGTCTGATCATCCAGCATTCGACAAAACCGTTAGCCCGCCTTATGGTCCGTCATGGGTCGGCGACATCATCGATGCCATAGGCAACAGCTGGACACAAAGCCTGGGCGGAGGCCACTGCGACTACTGGGGCAACCACAGCAACGACACGACCGCCATCTTTGTGGTGTGGGACGATTGGGGCGGATTCTACGACCACGTGCCCCCACCCGATGTTTGGACTGGGACTTACCTGGGCAATAACAAGTGGTCCTGCCCAGCCCCCAATAGCTGGGGATGCGGGTACACATACGGGTTCCGCGTTCCGTTCTTGGTCGTCTCACAATACACGGGTACGCTTTCCAACGGGGCCTATGGCAGCTACGTATCCGGCGCTTGCGGTTCGCCAGGGCTGCCAAGCTGCCCGAATCTGCAGAGCCCCTATGTTCACGATTTCGGCAGCATTTTAGCTTTCACCGAAAGCAACTTCGGTTTGAGATCTATCGATCAGACGGGAGATGACGGGTATGCGGACTTCAACGCTCTCGATTGGGATGTTACGCACAAAATTACCCCGCTCTCGGACTTCTTCCCGCTCTGCTGTTCGACAGGCAGGCCCTTTGTGAGCATCAACACCTACTACCCTGCGAGCGTGTTTCAGAATTACTACACGACATCTCAGAACGGCGTACTACCTGTGACTACGGGACCGGATCCCGAGTGATTCGCGGCCCAAAGTCTCAGGAACGGTTGTATATTGATGAGCGGCGGGAACTCTCCCACTGCTCGCCCTTAGAAGCTGTTTCTACCGCAGAGGCGGTGCTTTTTGACATCCAAACAAATTCTCGCATTAGCACTTTCTTTCCTTTTCGTGATCCCATCGTTTGGACAGCACGCAAAGTTAAGAATCTTGCATAGCTTTGGTTCCGCGGGCGACGGCGCACATCCATCGGGAGGACTTCTAAGCGGGGACGGAGGAAGTCTGTATGGAGTTACCGCAGGAGGCCCCGGAGAATACGGCTCTGGAATCGCGTTCAAACTGACCTCGCAAAAAAACGGTAAATGGTCTGAAGCAGTGCTCCACGTTTTTGCAGCCAATGACGGATCCCCCTGGGGCTCATTCGTGACCGATAAATCGAAAAACCTGTATGGAACGACCTTGGGAGGCCCGGCTAGTAACAGTGACGTATATGAGATCGCACCTCGCATGGGTGGATGGCACCTCACGGTTCTCTACACGGACGGCGCTGGGCCTGGTTTGGTTTCCGACCATTCGGGGAATCTATTTGGGGCTATAGGGGTCGGAACGGATCACGGGATCGGAGCCCTCGGTGAGTTGTCGCCCGGCGACAATGGCTGGAACTATACCGACCTGTTCGACCTCAATCCCGAGGTGGGTTATGCGCCTCCCGCGCCGCCCATCTGGGACGGCAAAGGAAACATGTTTGGGGTAACTACGGATGGAGGTATTGGCAAGCCAGCCTGCTTTAACTATGCGGGGTGCGGTGTTTTCTATGAGATGACGCCGAATGGCGATGGCACCTGGACTTATCACATCCTGCACCGCTTTGCGTCATCACCCGATGATGGCCAGTGGCCGTATGGCGGCTTGGTAATGGATTCTGCCGGAGATTTTTATGGCAGTACCTGGCTGGGTGGGAAATACGGCCATGGCAATGGGCAGTATGGACATGGAACTATTTTCAAATTTAGCTTAAGCGGCGGGAAGTGGAAAGAGACAGTGTTGTGGTCTTTTCCGAATTGTCTGCAGGGATGCATGGCGATGGGTACGTTAGCCATGGACAAGTCGGGGAGTCTTTATGGAACGGCCGCCGGAGGATCCGGCAGTTGTGGCGGTGAAGCCTGCGGGGTTGTTTTCAAACTGGCGCCGCAGAAAAACGGAAAGTGGAAGTACACGGTGCTCCATGATTTCACATCCGCCGACGGAGGGGTACAGCCGTTCTACGGGGTGATTCTGGACGGGCACGGCCACTTGTTCGGCGTTACCAGTGGCTTTGGGAAGTACGGCGGGGGCACCGCTTTCGAGATCGTCCCCTAGTCAGGCGGCAGGGCCTCCCGCCAGGGTTTTGATAAGGGGAGCGCTTAGTAGTGCTTAACTCCTACTGCCCCTGTCTCATCAGACCGGCGGCGGCCTTTATAAGAATTGCGAAGGCTGGGGCTGCGGTGTAATCTTCCGATTTTCACCGCATTCCAACGGCAAGTGGTCTGAGACCGTCCTATACAACTACAACTATAACCAGTACCCGGCGCAAAGCCCGCTCGCTGTGGACAGTCGTGGCAATATCTATGGATGCAGCGGCTACGGTCCGATGTTCGCGTTGTCGCCTGCGAAAGGCCAATGGACCCTGGCTTCGATTTGGTCATACGGATGTGACGACCCGGTAGGACTGGCGCTGGACAGTTCTGGCAATCTTTACGGGGCATTCAGTAACGGTATTACTGGCGGAGTTAGTGAACTCTCGTCTGGTTTAGGTGGCTGGTCTTACACGAACCTTTACGAATTCTGTCAGCAGAAAGGCTGCCCCGATGGGCAAACGCCGCTCGCGCCGCTCAGTTGGGGCAGCCAAGGAAACTTGTACGGCACCGATTACTCCGGGGGTCTAGTGGACTACGGTAAGTGCGGTGGGTGGTGCGGAGTGGCGTTCCAGATGACACCCAACGGCGGCGGCACCTGGACGTACCATGTTTTGCATCGTTTTGACTCGTTCAAAGGTGACGGCTGCGTGCCGTATGGAAGTTTGACGGCCGATGCTTCCGGCATTGCGTATGGCACTACCACCAAATGCGGGCCCCACGGCAACGGCACCGTTTTCAAATTAACGCAGACGAAAAGCGGCACTTGGAAAGAAACCAACCTGTACACGTTCCCCGATTCGAACAAAGGGCTGGCTCCTGGCAACAACCTCGTCTTCGATAAAGCCGGAAACATGTACGGTACCGCAGGCACGCCGACATGTTATGGCGGTTGTGGACTGGTGTTCAAGCTGACGCCCTCGAAGAGTGGGAAGTGGAGTTATTCCGTGCTCCACGAGTTCAGCGACACCGACGGCGACTATCCCAACGGCCTCACCATGGACAAGCACGGCAACTTCTACGGCACCACCAGTGGGGGAGGCAAGTACGGCTACGGAGTGGTCTTCGAAATCACCCCGTGATGTCCAAATTCCCCAGCCTTCACACAGAACGCGAAAGGCTGGGCCACCCGCCAGCCAGATCTTTGGATTTGAGCCACTTATACGCAAAATATCAGGAACAAAGGACTTAGCTGCGTGCCGTCGGCCTTCGGGTCTGTCGACTCTGCACGGGCATTTATCTGCAGACACTTCCTCACGCACTCACCTGAAGAAAAAGTATCGCGCAAACTGACGGAGCGTGTCTGTGACAGGTGAACTTACGGGCAGGTGCGTTAGAGAGACCGGCGAACTGTGGTGTTTTCTTCCAAACAGGAAGCCGGTCCCCCTCGCGGAGTTCATCATCTAAACCTGTGTTGCGCGGAAGCCACGTCGCTTTCGTAATCTTCCTGGCAGGCTTTTTTCTCCCTACACTGAAGTGTGTATTCTCCTCATTTGCCTGCTGTAAGTAGCTGATTTATCAGCCCTTCCAGCGGTAAGCGTCGGGCTGCGGCAGCCCGAGATGAGCGAGTACGCGAAAAGCGAATTCCCGCGCCATGTCATCCAATGTGAGTGGGAGGTTGTAGTAAGTCGGGATCAGCGGAAATATGGTCGCCCCGGCATCCGCTGCCCGGTACATGTTGCGAATGTGGATTTTGTTTAGGGGAGTTTCGCGGACGCAGAGTACCAGAGGACGCCGCTCCTTGAGGCAGACGTCGGCTGCGCGTTCCAGTAGGTGTGAGGCGTCGCCGTTGGCAATGCGAGAGAGGGTGCCGACACTGCAGGGAATGACGACCATGGCATCCGCGGGATACGAGCCGCTGGCCACGTTGGCCCCGATGTCGGCGTTCGACTGCTGCTGGATTTTGCGGGAAGGTGCGCCGAGCAACCGTTCGACAAGTTTGTCGCGGCCCGCGAGCGTGAGTTCTTCGGCCATTACTCGCAATGCGCTTTCGGAAGCGATGAAGTTGACCGTCTGGATAGTCGACTCGCGTTCAACCGTGAGCAGAAATTGCCGCAAAAATAAGGCGCCACTGGCGCCGGTTGTAGCAACGGTCAGATTTTCAGGCGGGCGGTTGGGCAAGAGGCGCTCCTCAGTGCGACTTTTGAGCATAGGTACCGGGCGGGAGACAAGTCAAGGACAGGATCGAAGCGCGGAGAATTACTAGTCAAGAATGGCAACTTCAACCACACTTGGATCGCGCCGCAACGCTGCCCAGCTTCATGCCTTGGCGGACGTGGAGCGAGAAGTGCGCGCCAACGACACGACTACCCGCCGTAAGTATCTGCGCGATTTCAGTAACGCTTACCGTTCTTACGAGGCAATCCTTGAGCCAGAACAGTTGCAGGGAATGGTGCAGTCGGCGGACATTGTTTTGATCGGCGATTATCATGCACTGCCGGCTTCCCAACGGTGCGCTGCGGAACTGATCGAGAAGCGAGCGCAACCGGGGGATCGTCGGATTGTCCTGGGCGTGGAAACGATTTTTTCGCGGCATCAACACATGCTCGAGGAATGGTGGCGCCGCGAAATCGATGCCGACGAGCTGCGTCACCGGCTGCGTTTCGACTCGGAGTGGGGATACGACTGGCAGCCGTTTCTTGAACTGCTGGTGGCAGCACGAGAGCACGCTGAAGCCATTTACGGGCTGGACTGCATGCCCCGCGAAGATCTGCGCAAGATCGGCTCGCGCGACCGCCATGCGGCCGCCAAAATCGCGGAGATACGGGCACGCCACCCTGATGCCGTAATCATGGTCCTTTTCGGCGAATCACATCTCGCCCCGACTCACCTTCCCGCTGCTCTCAAGACCTTGCTGCCCCATGAGCGAAGTCTGACTGTGCTGCAAAACATCGACCCGCTCTATTGGCAGGCAACCAGCGAAAGGGCGGAGAGTGTGGCCGCGGTACGGGTTGCCGAGGACGTGGTCTGCGTTTTCAATGCGACTCCGCTGGAAAAGTACGAGAGCTACAGGCTGTGCTTGTCACGTTGGCGGCAGGAGCAGAACCAGCCGGACATCGCTCCCACTCTTTACAACTTGCTCGACGGTCTGCTGCGTTTCCTGAAGATCAACCGCTATTCTCCGCACAACACTACTCAGCCGAAATTTCTCGTCGATTTGCTGCCGGAAATCTACAGCGGGTTGTCCGAGCCCCGTCTGCGGCATCTGCTGGAACGAGAAACCGCTGACGCGGAGCAGGTGGAAGCGCTGCAGCGAAAAATTGACGCGCAGGGATCGATCTACCTTGCTGCGACCAACGCACTCTACGTATCGGATTTCCAGATGATGTTCGCCGCGGAGGAGACTGCTCGTTTTCTGCATCACGCCTGTCGGGGCCTGCCTCTCTACCGGCAGCGATTTAAAGCGCAAGGGCCGGAGGAGTTGAGCTACGACGATCGCTTCGGCGTCCGTGTGATGGAACATGCTCTGGCATACTGTGGATCTCGAATCTTGTACCCGGCGCGTCCGGCTGTGCGGCTGGAAGGGCCTGGAACTGTCGCGGTCCCAGATCGCGAAGTTCA
>CAWITT010000023.1:0-346222 GCA_963839025.1 uncultured Acidobacteriaceae bacterium | reverse complement strand
GCAATAGCCCCGTGGGCTTGTTCAACGCATGTGAAGTGGAAAGCTACGTATAAGACGTTCCAACATCACTATTTTGCTCGATCGCGCAAATTATATTTGTTGCGCTGTGCGACTGTCGTCCTCCGCAGAACTAATTTGCTGATTTAATAGAGTCTGAAATTGACCTCGATGTTTACTTCTACCGGAACAGGCCTTCCATGCAGGAGCGCCGGCGTGAACTTATACTGCTGCACGGCTTCGATAGCTTTCTGGTCCAGGCCCATTTCCAAGTGACGCACAACCTTGATCTCCTGGGGTTTACCCTGCGCGTCCACAATTAAAGAAAGAACGCACACGCCTTGATATTTAGCCTTGATAGCTTTGTCTGTGAACTTTGGATTAGGAGCGTAGATCAGCTTGGGCGCAGAAACTTCCCCTCCTATGTGGTAGATCTGCGGCTTAACTGCATCCGGTCGCGCCGCTTGCGCCCCGGCCACCGGGCCTCTCACCAGGCCGACGATTACCGGTCCGGCAACGGCCCCTAATCCGACCGTCAGGAGCAGGAGTTTTCTGGCGAAGCTGAGCTTATCTCCTGATTTCGCCGACATGATGCGGACAATCCGGTTCGTGAGATCGCCACCAGTAACCCCCGAAACACAAGGCAATGGTGAACTTACAGTGAATTCGCATGTCTTCAGGATGCTTTCTGCGTAGATATTTGGCGAATTGCCTAAACGCACAACAGCCTCATCGCAGGCCCGCTCCCGTTCCTCAACCAGTCGCCCTCCAAGCCACCAAACCACGGGATGAAACCAGAAGACGGCTTGCACCATCATGTGGATGGCAGCACCGAGATTGTCGCGGCGGCGCACATGCTGCACTTCATGAGCAAGGACGGCTTCAAGGTGGGCATCCTCCAGGCGTTCGGAGATCCCGGCGGGCCAAAGCAAGCGCGAGTGACCGATTCCGAACACACCCGGCTCAAGCGAATTTTGTGTAAGGCACAAGGTGATCGGCTTTAGCAATCCGGCTGCCCGCTCCGCGGCGCGCAATGCATCCACTTCACGCCCCCAGGTTATGGGGGCGCTGCTGCGTATCGCCAAAGCAACCCGCCTCCATCGCATGCACCATAGGCCGGCCACTGTGACTAAGCCGCCCAACCATAACAACCCGACTAACCATGGCGCCAACGCTCGGGTGCCCTCCGATTGGTCAAACGGCTGACTGACCGCATGCACGACGAAGTAGAAAACGGGTTCCGTTTCGCCGGAATGATTCAACTGCGCCAGATGACTGCCAAGGCCGATCAGCGGCGAAAAGGGAATCAGAAACTTGAGCGATGCCGCCAGATAAAGACAATAACGAACCTGCGCCTGATTCTTCCGCATGGGTAGCGCCAGGATCGCGGTTGCGACCGCGAACAACGTCGATTGCCACAGGTGGTTGGCAAGTGCCGCCCATACTCCAGACCAGGTGATCATAGGGTTATCCTTTCTTTTCCAGCTTACGGAGGGCTTTCTCTGCTTCCTTCACATCTTGCATGGTTAGCTTGCCGGACTCGATCAGATGCGCCATCACCGGCTGTGACCGGCCGCCAAATAAGGTCAAGAGGTCGTCGATAAGCCTTCGCTGCGCCGCATCACGGGAGATAGCGGCGGCAAAGATATGGAAATTCCCCACCTTCTTCACCCGCCGGACTATGCCCTTGGCTTCGAGACGATAGACCGTCGTCTGGATCGTCGTATAGGCAGGCATGCCCTTGGGGGCAAAGGTTTCCTGGATCTCACGGATGGATAGATCGCCCTGTGTCCACAGAGCCTCCATGATTTGGAACTCAAGCTTGGACAGTTTAGGTTCCGGCAAGGGCTCCTCCTACACTGATAATAGTTTCTACTACACGTGTTTGTTATCGTCAAGACGATAGACGGTTCACATATTTGTGAGCGGGATGAAATCCTGGGCTCTTCCCAGACGAAGCTCTTGCATCCAATGCGTTTGAATATGTCGAAACGGAAACAAGCCAGAGGATTGATTACGGATCCCGCCGAGTCTGCCAAAGCCGCGGGGCTGCGTTATGTGAGTGATGCGCAGCCTGGGATACACCGCAGACGCCGGGGCACCGGCTTTGGATACCTTGATGCTGACGGCAAGCCAGTTCGTGACAGGGAGGTGCTAAAACGCATCAGATCCCTCGTCATCCCTCCTGCCTGGCAAGACGTTTGGATCTGTACGAACCCTAAGGGACACCTTCAAGTCACCGGACGAGACGCACGAGGCAGAAAGCAGAGCCGCTATCATCCGCGCTGGCGCGAAGTGCGTGACGAAACCAAGTACGAACGGATGACGATTTTTGGCGCCGCCCTCCCGGGCATACGGGAACAAGTGGAGCAGGATCTTTCCTTGGCCGGGATGCCCCGGCAGAAGATACTCGCAGCGATCGTGCGACTAATGGAAGCGACGCTGATTCGTGTGGGCAATGAGGAGTACGCCCGAGAGAACCACTCCTACGGCCTGACCACGATGCGGAACAAGCATGTGCAGGTGGAAGGTTCGAGCGTTACGTTCAAGTTTCAAGGAAAGAGCGGCGTGCGCCACACGGTGGATATCAGCGATCGCCGGTTGGCAAGAATAGTTCAACGCTGCCAGGACATTCCGGGGTACGAGTTATTTCAATATATCGACAAGGATGGAACCCACCATAGTCTGGATTCAGCGGACGTGAATGACTATCTGCGCGAGATGACCGGACAGGATTTCACAGCGAAGGATTTTCGCACTTGGGCTGGAACCGTCTTGGCCTGCACCATGCTGCAGGAATTCGAAGCCTTTGAATCGCAGACGCAAGCCAAAAAGAATGTTGTGCAGGCGATTAAAGATGTGGCAACCCGCCTGGGGAACACGCCATCGGTATGTCGCAAATGTTATGTGCACCCAGCGGTCCTGGACACTTATTTCAGCGGAGCAATGATCAAGACAGTAAAGAAGCATGTAGAAGAGGATGCGCCGCACGCTCTGCGCCAGGAGGAAGTGGCGCTCCTGCATCTGCTGCAGAAACGCCTTGCGCTGGCAGCGGCATAGAAGTTATAGACGATACCAACCTGGATCTGTAACCTCTCTCGATGGGTGCCCCATGTTCGCACCAGCTAACGTGGGCCGAATAAGACGGGCGAAGCCCATCAACCGTTTTAGTAAAAGCATTCGAAGCATCAATAGCCGGTGACCAAAGCTATTTGACTGGCGTGTTCCCGTCTTGCGCACACGGCGCCATCAATCCCTCAAGTTTCACCTTGACGTTCACCATCTGCCGTTGGACCTCCTCCATCTGGCGCTGGAACTCAGGACTATCGACCATCACCCGAACGCGCGCCGTTTGCCGTTGTGCTTCTTCGATCTGTCGTTTGAATTTGGGGCTCTCGACCATCACCCGAACGCGAGCTGTCTGCCGTTGCGCCTCGTCGATCTGTTTTTTGAACTGGAATTTGTCGAACCTGACCGTGACGTTGGCCATTTGCCGCTGCATTTCTTCCATCTGTTGCTGGAATTCCGGACTATCGATCATCACTCTGATATTGGCCGCCTGCCGGTCCACGTTCTCGATCTGCTGCTTGAAATTGGGACTCTCAAGCATAAGCCTGGTCTTTGACAGATTGCGCTGAATGTTTTCGCTCCGCTGTTCAGGCTCTTGATCGACGACCATCTTCCGTACGGCATGCCGCTTTTTTACCCGCTTGACCTCCGCCGGTTCAGGCGCAGGGTTGGCCGCGAGTGGCTTCGCTTGCGCTGTGGCCGAGACAGTCTGCATCGGCGGTTGCACTACGTCCATCGCCGGCTCTGCCATCGTGGGGGTTACGTGAAACATCGCTGCCAGCGTGCCTGCAACGATCATGGCCGCCGTGCCAGTCGCTGCGCGCGCGAGTCTCGCCTGTACTGTCATCCTGGTCGTTTCCACCAGCAGCATGACTCGCTTCTCCAGTGTGTTGTGGGTGAATAGCCCGACGTGCCGTTGCTCCGTTAAGCCGGATCCGCCCAGCATGCTGTTCGCCAAAGCCAAGAGGCATCGCGCGTATCCGATGTGAGACTTCATCTCCTGCGCCGCCATGGCGTCGCATACCATCTCACGCGTCGTCCGTATACCTTGCTGCACTTGACTTACGACCGGATGCCAGGCTACGGGCAGAGCTGCCACTTGGCAGAGCAGATTCATGAGATAGTCCCGCCGCTGAACATGCGCGAGCTCGTGACAAAGAGTTGCTCTTACTTCGTCCTCGGTCAGCCGGAAAAAACCTTCAGGCAGCAACAGAACCGGGGCCACGGCGCCCACGACCATCGGACTCGACACCTGCTGTGATTCGCGGACTTGAGGCAGCTCCACCCGGAAGCGCCGGCTGTAGTAGGCCAAGGCCATATTGTGCCGGGAGGTTTCTTGCGCATCCGCCACCAGTCGTCGAGATGCTGACCAGGAGCGCGCCAGACGCACCAGGGAGAAGACCACCGTCGCGAGGTACAGCCTCACCAGCCAGTGCTCTGTGGTTGCGTTCAAGCGCACGGTGTGCGTCCGCAAAGATAAGTGAGGCAGCGACGCAAACCACGGCCTTTGCCGGCTCAGCGAATCTTCGTGGGTGGCGGGATCTGTTGCAACCATGGTTACCGATGGCAGCCGGGTAGGGAAGACCCCGGGCGTATCCATGCCCCGGAGGGGAAGCAGCACGCACAGCGCCAGTATCGCCAACCATATCCGGTGTTGCGTCTGCGGCCCGGGCTTGGCCACGCGCAGCAAAAGCCAGCCGCCGCCGGCAAGCAACGGAACCTGCCAGAGGGCGTTCACGACGTACTCAGCGAGTGATTGCTCCATCATTGCTTCTCCTCCTGGACTTCGGTGCGTTCCGCGGCAGCCAAACGCTCTGCTACCCGCGCCAGCTCTTCCGCCGTGATCTGTTGTGTATCCACCATCGCCATCAACAGCGCCTCACTCGATCCGCCGAACATACGCTGCACCAGGTCGCTCAGAGCGCTGCCCGTTGCCCGCTCACGGCTGACCACCGGCCGGTAGCGATACGCCCGGCCTTCCTGCACCCGCTTTACTTTTTTCTTGCGCAGCAGCACGTTGAGCATGGTCTGCACCGTAGTGTAGGCGAGTTCACCCTTCAGTTTGGGCTGCACTTCGGCTACGGTGCCGGGTCCCGATTCCCAAAGCACCTGCATGATCTCCAGCTCCAGAGGGGTCAGTGTTTGTTGTTTCGCAGACGTCATGGCCTCTCCTAAACAATTAGTAGAGTAATACGCACCCAGGGAGGCTTGTCAACTAAGACTTTAGGAGTTAATTTTCCGTAGGCCTCTAGCCATTCCGGGATAAGGTTGTTCATTAAGAGCGCAGGCGAGGGACCTGCAGTTCGCTCCATCCCCGAAACCACGGCTTAGTGGAAGACACTCCCTCCACCGTCTGGTCTTGGCTCCCAAACCTATTGGGCGTTGGTCATAGGGATCGACGGACCAACCAGCGCCGCGGGCCACTCCACGGGCGAATCCACCAGGCAGTCTGGGGGGACCGATTCCAGAGTGTGCGGAGAAAGTCCGTAGGTGCAGCCCATGCTCCAGGTCCCCGCATTGCGGGCGGTGCGAATGTCCACATCGGAGTCGCCAATCATCAATGTCTCCTCAGGGGTGACACCGGCCTCCTCAATCAACGCCAGCAACCCTTCCGGATCGGGCTTCTTGGTGGCAAAGCTGTTGCCGCCAAGAATGCGGAAAAAGTAAGGGCTCAGTCCCAGGCCCTCACAGATCGCCAGGGACGGCCCGATCGGTTTGTTGGTGAGAACGGCCATAGAACTGCCGGCCGGGTGAAGCCGCAAGCTGTCGAGAGAGGGAAAGACCCCTGGATAGACGTACGTGTGGTCGAGTTTGTGCGCGCGGTAGTAATCGAGGAAATAGGAAACGGCTGCCTCGAGAAACGCGGGATCCTCAGGTTCGCCCAGCGAACGGCCGACCAGCCGCGCCACCCCATCGCCGATATACGTCGAGATCACTTCCTGGGGTAAGGCCGGCCGGCCGAAATGTTGCAGCATGGCGTTGACCGACGCACAGAGGTCGGCTCCGGAATCAATCAGGGTGCCATCCAGGTCAAACACCAGCAGACGAAGCGAATCCCCCGGGATAGAACGATAAATCTTGAGCATCTCTCTACTTTAGTCGAGGCACCCGATGTGTTCTATTCCGGGACACGCCAGCCGTTCATAGTCAGCACAACCGCGGTGCGGCCCTGGGCGTCCGGGGAGCTTGCCTTGGCCAGAGCAGGGAAGGCCTTACGCATCGCGTCCGAGTCGGCCCAACCCGGAATGTCCATCATCTTGTAGTGATAGCTCACCTGGCTCGTGCTCTGGCCATCGACCACCGCGGGCGGAGTAAACCCGTCAATGCTGGTGATAACCCTGTGCCCATAGCAGAAACGAGGCGGAACGCGCTTGCCGTACGTGGTGAGTTCATACCGCTTCACATGGATATCTCTGTCTTCCAGCGACTTGAGCAGCCCCGCGCCCTCCAGTGCATCAAGACTCTTGATTTTGGAATCTTTGTCGCTGCTCGAAGTGCCCGCCTCATAGGGGAAGCGAAGCGAGCTCGAGAACAGGCAATCGTCGTGATTACTGAAGTACGCATTCAGCGCGCCGGTGAAGTTTTTCGCGTTGGGCTGCTTGAACCCATTACATCCTGCCACTAGAAGCCCCAGCGTAAGCGCGGCGGCGATGCGCCCGATTTGATGTTGACTTGCCATGTCGTGCTCCTTGCAAAAGCTGTTCGATGCACTAGTGATACGTTTTAGTTCGATATGGTGAGGGAAAATCAGCGGGTTGTCCTGATTACGGGCGCTTCTTCGGGCATCGGGCTGGCTTGCGCCAAGTATATGGTGGAGCGCGGCTTCCACGTCTACGGCACTTCACGGCGACCGACGGCCGGTCCGTCCGGGGTCACGATGCTGACGGCCGACGTTAACGACGATCGGTCGGTCGAGCAGGCCGTGGCCACTGTGCTCAACCGCGAAGGACGGCTGGATATCGTGGTGAACAACGCCGGAATGGGGATAGGCGGGGCTGTTGAGGATACAACCGTCGAGGAGGCGAAGACGCTGTTCGAGGTCAATTTCTTCGGCGTCTTGCGCGTCTGCCGCGCGGTTTTGCCGGCCATGCGGAGCCAGCGTAGCGGCTATGTCGTCAACATAGGTTCCATCGGCGGGCTCATAGCCCTTCCCTACCAGGCAATGTACAGCGCCTCAAAATTTGCCCTGGAGGGGTTGAGCGAAGCGCTGCGAATGGAGGTAAGGCCGTTTGGCATCCGGGTGGTGCTGATCGAGCCCGGAGACCATAAGACAGGTCTCACCCAAAGCCGTCACGTCACAAAAAACACCTATGGCCGGTCGTTTGAAGTTGCGCTGGCGCGGACGGAGCGGGATGAGCAAAACGGCTCAGGCCCCGAGCACATTGCACGCCTGCTGTACCGGGTCGTGAACCAGAACAATCCCCGGCTGCGCTATACGGTCGGACCGGGAGCCCAGCGTGCATCGGTATGGCTAAAGCGCCTCCTGCCGAACAGCCTTATGGAGTACGGAGTACGCCGCTACTTCGGGCTTTGAGAGAGGTTGCGGTTTCGCTTAATCCTCACGCTTACTGGATCCTGATATCCCCCGACCCGGTCCTAGCCTTGATAATCGGGCCGCCTCCGTTCACGGTTCCGCTGACGTGGTGCTTATCTGTAGTGCCATGGGTCGTCATCGTGAGCGGTGGATCGGATTTCACCGACCCGGAACCGGTATCCGCGTCCAAAGTGAAGTGAGCATTGCCGAGCTGCAAGCGGATATCGCCCGAGCCGGTCTCGAGCTTCCATGGCGCGGTGGGCCGGCCGCTGATCTCGATCGTGCCCGACCCCGTCTGCGCCTTCACCGCCCCTTGTACATTACCCAGGTTGATGGATCCCGAGCCCGTTCCCGCGCTCACGTCGCCCGCCGCTGAAAACTGCGCACGGATCTCTCCCGAGCCAGTCTGCAGCGTGGTAGCACCCTGCAGATCGCTCGCTTCGACCGACCCTGAGCCACTCTCCAGTCTGGAGCCCGCCCCGAGACTCGAGGCGCGAATAGATCCCGACCCGGTGTGAGCTCGCACCGTACCGCTAATACCTGAAAGTTGAAGATCCCCAGACCCACTCTCCGCCACCAGCATCGTGCTTTTAGGCGTCGTGATCTCGTAGTCGATCGTGACATGGCGGCTCCAATCGCCATGGTCGTCGCCCACGCTGATAATGTTGCCCGCCTGGGAGATCGGGGGATTCGAAGCAACCCTGCCCACATCGTCGGCCGAACCGCCCCACCAGCTGTTGTTGCTTTTCACGTGGCCGACAACATGCACTTGACTGTCGGAACCAGGAGAGATGTGGATATAGCCAGAACCGGTACTCACGTGCAACGTCACCGGGCCGTTCACCGATAAGTTGCGGTCGAAGGAGCGCTCCTCGGCAAGGGCAGCAGGGATATACAGGGCCAGGGCAACCAGGATGCCGGCTGCCACTTTCCGGGCTGGATTCGATCGGGTTTGCATGGTCGCCCTCCTTGGGGCTTCTCGGATTCGATGTCTTTCGACCTGTAGATGGATACGCAGACTGGGCCGGGAAGGTTCCACGCCTCCACCGCAGGTATCATGAAGCAATATCCGGTTTTTTGCTCGAAATGATTGAATTGCTGCTCTTTCGGATGGTATCCGTCGCCCTGCTGATCCTGGCGAACGGTTTCTTTGTGGCAGCGGAGTTTGCCTTGGTCAGCGTCCGCGAGACGCGCATCGAGCGGCTGATCACCCTGGGGCAGCCTGGAGCACGCGCGGTGCGCCGCCTCCAGGAAAATATGGAAGATTTCCTGCCGGCCGTGCAGTTGGGGGTGACCCTGTGCAGCCTTGCCTTGGGCTGGATCGGCGAACCGGCCGTCGCCGCCCTTTTCGAGCATTGGTTCAACGGGATGCCCCACGCCAGGGTGTACGCCCACCTGTTGGCCGTGCCGCTGGCGTTCGCCTTGATTACCTACCTCCATGTGCTGCTGGGCGAGCTGGTTCCCAAATCCCTGGCGTTACGTAAGGCGGATTTACTGGCCGTAGCGGTGGCCGGGCCGATGGATGCCTTTATCCGGTTGACCCGCCCGGTGGTGCGGCTGATGAAGTGGTCCGCGCGCGTGGTTCTGCGTCTTTTTGGCAGCGACATGATGCAGGGGGGCGAGGTGCACTCGCCGGAAGAGCTGAAGCTGATCGCCACGGCCTCGCGGAGAATGGGCATGCTGCCCGCCTTTCAGGAGTCGATGATCCACCGCGCGGTGGAACTAAACGCCGTACCCACGCGGGAAATCATGACTCCCCGGCAGCGCATCTTCTCCTTGCCCACAGACATGCTGATCGAGGATGCGAATGCCCGGGTGGTGGAGGAGCAGCACTCCCGCATTCCGGTGTATGACCCGGCCCGGGGACCGGAGCATATTGTCGGCGTGGTTTACTCCAAAGACCTGTCGCGTTTGATGCACTTCAGAATGACGGCGCAAACCCGTTTTGCCCGCGCGCCCTTTACGGAGCTGCGCCTCGGCCAAGTCATGCACGATGTGCTGGTGGTGCCCGAGACCAAGCCGGTGTTGGACCTGCTCAGCGAATTTCAGCAGCGGCGGAGGCAAATTGCCATCGTGGTTGACGAATACGGTTCGACCGTAGGGCTAGCCACGGTAGAAGATGCCATTGAACAGATAATCGGGGAAGTCGAGGACGAGTTCGACATCGGTCCCAGGGCCGCCCTGCAAACCACTTCGGGCGCCGTGGTGCTGGATGGCGGCGTAAACCTCCGCGACCTGGAAACGCAGATGAACTGGCACTTGCCGCGGAACGGCGGGGTGGAGACGCTAGCCGGATTCCTGTTGACGCGGCTGGGAAAGATCCCAACCGGCGCCGAAACCGTTGATTTCGAAGGAAGAAGGTTCACGGTACTCGAAATGAGCGATCATCGCATCAGCCAGGTCCGCGTCGAGCGGCTGGAGACCCCAACGGAAGGTTAGACCGCTGATTTGATTGCGCTGCTCAAGCGAGTGCTCTACATCCTGCCGGTGATCTGGCTGGTAGTGTCGATGGTCTTTTTGCTCATCCACCTGGTGCCCGGGGACCCGGTGCAGCAGATGCTGGGGGAGGGCGCGACCGCCTCAGACCTGGCGGCGCTGCGCCATCAATACGGGCTCGACGCGCCCTTGGGTCAGCAATACGTCCACTACTGGCGCGGGGTTTTCCATGGAGACCTGGGCCGGTCTCTGCGCCTCAACGATTCCGTTTCTCATTTGGTTTTAAGCCGCTACCCTTACACGCTGGAGCTTACGGTAGCCGCGCTGGTTCTGGGCCTGTTGATGGCCATTCCCGCCGGAGTCCTGGCGGCGCTGCGCCGGGCTCGCTGGCAAGATAGCACCGTCGGCGTGGTGAGCCTGCTGGGGCTTTCGTTTCCCAGTTTCGCGCTGGGCCCGATCCTGATTTTGGTGTTCTCGATCGAGTTGGGCTGGCTCCCGGTTTCGGGTGCCGGCTCCCCGGCCCATCTCTTGCTGCCCGCAGTCACCATGGGTGGCAGTCTGGCGGCTATCCTCACCCGCATGGTGCGAACGGCCATGCTCGAGGAACTCAACCAGGACTACATCCGCACCGCCCGCGCCAAGGGCCTGCCCGAGCACATAGTGGTGTACCGTCACGCGCTGCGCAACGCCATCATCCCGGTGATGACCCTGGTTGGCCTGCAATTTGGCGCCCTGCTGGCGGGCGCGATCGTCACCGAGACTATCTTTTCCTGGCCCGGGATTGGCCGGCTTACCGTCTCCGCCATCTCCAACCGCGACTACGCGCTGGTACAAGGCTGCATCCTGGCCGTGGGGCTGACCTATGTGCTGGTCAACTTGCTGACCGATGTGCTCTATACCGTGGCGAATCCTCGCATTCGAAGCTGACTACGCTGTGCGGGCAAAAATGCCCGCAAACGCGTGACGCACTCCGAAGAAGATGATGAGCCACAAGACAAAGGCCAGGAGACCAGGCGGCAAACCGGCCGGCGCCATGGTTATGTGAAAAAGCAGAATATTGAAGATCACCGGACCCAGCAAAACCAGTGCCAGCGGGATGAACTGCCCGGCTAGCAGCAGGATACCCCCCAGCAGTTGCACGGCGGAGACCACGTGGAAGTAATGCGTAGTGCCAATCGCACCCATGAACTGGCCGGCAGTGCCGGGGGGCATCGGGGCATGCAGGAAGTTGAGAAATCCGTTGAGTCCAAAGACCACAAACATCAGGCCCAGCAGGATGCGGGCAATCAGAACCGCAATTTTCATATCGCTCTCCCTAGCAACACATGTTGGTTATGCGTCGTTTGTCGCACACTTAACTTAGACGACATACGTTGTTTTCCGATTCTTTTTTGTAATGAATAGGCTCTAATAAAAGTGATGACCCCAATTTCTGACTGCCAGGTTCGTGACCCGCGGATTCGCCGCACCAGGAAGCTTCTGCAAGGGGCCCTCAGCTCGCTGATGCAGAGCAAGAGCTTTGACGAGATCTCGGTGCAGGATATTACCGAGGCCGCGACCGTGAACAGGGCGACCTTTTACGACCATTACACGGACAAGTACGCTCTGCTGGAAGCGATGGTGGGGAGTGGCTTTCATGAGCTTCTCCACCAGCGGCAAGTGCGCTATGACGCTGGCTGTCCCTCAGCCGTGGGGGCCATCATCCAGGCGACGTGCGATTTTTTTAGGGAGATACACGCCGGGGGTGCTTGCGCGCGGCAGACGGCGTTCGAACCGCTGAAGGATGCGGCGATCGTATCGGCGATCCAACGTTTGCTGCTGGAGGGAATGGAGCGGTCTGAACCGCCGTTGCCCTTATCGCCGGAAATTGTGGCGGCGGCGGCGAGTGCGGCTATCTGTGGTGGGGTGAAGCAGTGGTACTCCATGGCTGACCGTCCGCCAGCCGAGGCAATTGTGCCTCAGTTGCTGGAGCTTATCCTGCCCATGCTCCAGCCTACGCAACCCGAAGAGTCACGAGTTGCGGCTGTAGGCCATCCGCACGGGTCGCCAGCAGCCCGAGCGAGATCGGCAGGCTGAAACGGCGCGGCCCCGCGCTACCCGGATTCATGAAGAGAACGCCTTGGCGCCACTCGATCAGCGGCTGGTGGGAGTGCCCGCTGATAACTGCGGAAAATCCTGCTGCCACGGGATCGAGGTCGAGTGCGTGGCGGTCGTGCAGCATGTAGAAAGTATGGCCCTCGAGGGTAATCACTTCGGTCTCGGGCAAGTGAGAACAGGGCCCATGTACATCGATGTTCCCGCGAATGGCCGTCACCGGCGCAATGCCGCGCAGGGCATCGAGTATGGATGGATCGCCCACGTCCCCGGCATGGAGAATATGGTCGACCCCACGCAGGGCAGTGAGCGCCTCAGGCCGCAGCAGACCGTGCGTATCGGAAATGATTCCGATCATAGGTCCCCGATCATAAGCCCCTGATCATAAGCCAATGAGCAGCCGGGTACGCGGGTCCAGATAATCGCGCAGGGCATCGCCGATGAAGTTGAACGACAGCACGCAGAGCATGACGGCAATGGCCGGAAAGACCACCATATGAGGCGAATCGAACAGGTGGGAGCGAGCGTCGTTCAGCATGCCGCCCCAACTGGCTGCCGGCGGCGGCAGCCCCAAGCCGAGAAAGCTGAGAGTGGCTTCGGCCAGAACGGCTCCCGCCATGCCGATGGCGGCCTGCACAATGATGGGCTGCAGAATGTTGGGCAGAATGTGGCGGGTGAAAATGCGCAGGTCTGAAGCGCCCAGGGCGCGGGCGGACTCGACGAACTCCCGCTCCTTGACGGCGAGCACCTGGGCGCGCACCAGGCGGGCATAGCCTACCCATCCCCCGATGGCCAAGGCGAGAACCAGATTGAGCAACCCGGGGCCTAGAAACGCCACAAAAGCGATGGCCAGCAGAATGCCCGGGAAGGAAAGAAACGCATTCATGACGAAGACATTCAGCAGCGTGTCAACGCGGCCTCCGTAGAAGCCGGCCAATCCGCCGAGAACCAGTCCGAGGGAAAGTGAGATGCCCACCACGCTCACTGCGACCATGAGCGACAAGCGCGCTCCCGAGAGGATGCGGGAAAAGATGTCGCGGCCGAGTTCGTCGGTGCCGAACCAGTGAGCATGCGAAGGCGGATCGAGCCGTTGCACAAGGTTGATAGCGGCAGGATCGTAGGGTGTGATGACGGGCGCCAGCACCGCGACGGTGACAAACAGCAGCAGCAGGAAGAGACCAATGACGCCAAGCGGCTGGTGGCGGAGGGTGCGGGCGAAGGCCATCGATGGCCAATGATCGCATAATATCTGGAGGGAGAACCGCATGAGACTTGTGACGCTGGCGCTTACGGTAGTGTTGACGGCGATTCCGGCCTGGGCCCAGCAATCGCCCGAACCAGGATCGCCCGAACAGCAGGTGATGGATCTGGCCAACGCGGACCGGGCGCAGCAGGGATTGCCTCCCTTCAAGTGGGACCCCGCGCTCGCCCAGGCGGCGGCCGAACATGCGCAGCTGATGGCGCAGCAACCGGCTCTGTCCCACCAATATCCGGGCGAAGCTGACTTGATCGCCCGTGCTGCCGGGGCGGGTGCGCATTTCCGTTCCATTGCGGAGAACGTCGCTCTGGCCCCGAGTCCCAAGGGTCTGGAGCTGGAGTGGATGAACTCACCTCCGCATCGGGCGAATCTGCTGAATCCGGCAATGAACGTGATTGGAGTGGGCCTGGTGAAAAAGGGAGCGAACTACTACGCCGTGGAGGATTTTGCCGGCGGCGTGGCCCAGCTTGGGCCGGAGCAGATTGAGCAGAAGATTGGGCAATTGCTGCAACAGAAGGGATTGCAACCGGCAGGCCAGACCCAGGACGCCCGCCAGACCTGCGAAATGGACCATGGCTCGGCGGGCGGTTCCGCGCCGAGGTTTGTGATGCGTTGGGAGGGAACGGATTTGAGCCGTTTGCCGGATGTGCTGGAGCAAAGAATCGCGAGCGGCCAGTATCACAAGGCGGCGGTAGGCGCCTGCGGCTCCAGCCATCCGGAGCAGGGGTTTACGACGTACAAAGTTGCGGTGATGCTGTACTAGCAGTCGTCCCCCGCGTTCCGACGGGTGCCCCATGTTCGCGCCAGCTAACGTGGGCCGAAAAAGACGGGCGAAGCCCTGGGCGAAGCCCTGGGCGAAGCCCTTCCATTGTTGTTACTCGTTGAGTGAAAGCATTCGAAGAAATTCATATTCGGCCCACGTTAGCTGGCGCGAACATGGGGCACCCATCAGGTTCTGCTTGGTCCCACAGATCCGGTTCTCACCAAGACTCTTCAGCCCCTGCCACAGCTAGAACCACAGCAAAACCGAGTTTTTCCGCAGCCCCTTTAGTCGGGCCGAAATGATTGAAAAATCGATGGGGCTTACAGGCGGAAGAACTCTACGAGATTCCCGAAGGGACGGCTGAATGTGCGGCCCAGGATGCCAATCCTGGGTAGATTTGACAAAATGATCCAGTCACCGTAGGGACGGCTGAAAGTCAAGCAGGACGCTGTCTTGGTTAATTTTCAGCCGTTCCTACGGCACCGACACATTAGGGAAAATATGACTGACGTTGTGATCATTGGAGCGGGCCTTGCAGGACTGAGCTGCGCATTATCCCTCGAAGCTGCGGGAGTGACGGCAACTCTCCTGGAGGCGAGTGAGCGGCCCGGAGGACGAGTACGCACCGACACGGTGGACGGCTTCCGCCTCGACCGCGGATTTCAGGTGCTGCTGACGGCCTACCCGGAAGCCCAGCGTTTGCTCGATTACGGCCGGCTGCAGTTAAAGAAATTCGAACCCGGCGCGCTCGTCTGGCACAACGGCAAGTTCCATCGTTTTGCCGATCCGTTCCGTAACCCTTTGGGTGCGGCCAAGTTTGCTTTTGACCCCATCGTGCCCTTGGCGGACAAACTGCACGTGGCGAAGCTCCGGTCTCGAGTGCAGCGGGGCACCTATGCGGAGATATTTGCAAGGCCCGAGAAGACAACGCGCGACCACCTGCGGTCCGTCCCATTCACGCCGAACATCGTCGACCGATTTTTCGAGCCATTCCTGGGCGGAATTTTTCTGGAGCGCGAACTCGTCACCTCGAGCCGCTTCTTTGAATTCCTGTTCCGAATGTTTTCCCTGGGGGACACGGTAGTTCCGGCGGCGGGTATGGAACAGATACCGTTGCAATTGGCCGCGAAGCTGCGTACGGGCACGCTCGTCACCGGCGCGCAGGCAACAAAGGTGGTGCGCAACGGGGAAGCGTTCCAGATAGAGACAGAGGGCGGGAAAAATCTGGAGGCGCGCGCCGTAGTGCTAGCGGTAGCGGGCAACGAAACCAACCCGCTGCTGACCGGAGTAGGTGGGTGGAGTGTCCCCGAAGTACGGGCCTGGAATAAAACGACGGCGTTCTATTTTGCTGCCCAGGAATCGCCGGTAAAGGAGCCCATTCTTCTTTTGAACGGGGAGGGGCGCACCGCCGGGCCGGTAAACAACGTGGTGATGATGAGTCAGGTTTCGAGCGCGTATGCCCCGCCGGGTTCGCACCTGGTAGTGGCCAGCGTGGTGGGCGAAGCGCCGGCGGAGCAAGCCGCGCTGCTGAGGCTGGAAGGAGCAGTTCGGGACCACCTGAAGAAGTGGTTTGGTCCGGCCGTAAACTCCTGGAAGACACTACGGGCGTATCCTCTGGCCCGGGCGCTCCCGCAACAGCGGCACGCGGAGTGGGAGCAGATGCCGGTGCGTGTCGGCGGCACGGGAGGCGTCTACATGTGTGGGGATTACCGCGAAACAGCGTCGATTCAGGGGGCTTTGGCCTCCGGGAGGCGTGCCGCCGAGGCGGTGATTAACGACCTTGCCGGAAGGGGCATCGGGTAGCTTTTGACGGGCCTTCGGTTTGCGGTAAAATCAGAGGCAGTACACGACGTTCCCGCCATGACACTCCTCAGTAGCTCAATGGCAGAGCATTCGGCTGTTAACCGAAGGGTTGTAGGTTCGAGTCCTACCTGAGGAGCCAAATAAACCATCAGCTTAGCTAGCCTCTCCGATGAGAGGGGAATCTTGTGTGCCTATTTCTGTGCCCACCCCTAGCCGAAATGGATGGCCGAGAATATTGGCCGATTCAGCAACATTCTTCGATGTCGCGGCCGGAACACCCGTCTCTTTCGAATTGGGCATCATTGACGACTAGCCGGCTTGGACGAAGCCGATCTGAGGCGGTCGAATAATTCATTCAGGCACTCGTGAGAGACGCAATGAGCCTGCAATCCGCACTCGACCGCTTTCCGTCACATGAGGAACCGATACGACGAAGCTCGGAAGCCAGGCGCTTCAGATCGGTGATCTTAGACTCCACCTCTTTGAGGTGATCGGCAGCCACATTGCAGACATCGGCACAGGTGGGCTGCTGGGATGCAGAGAGTAGTAGGAGTTCCCTGATCTGCTCCAGAGAGAAGCCAAGTTCCCGACATCGCCGTACAAAGTTTAGGCGTTGCAGGTGCTCCTGAGCGTACACGCGATAGTTGCCGGGCGTTCGTTCGCAAACCGGCAGCAACCCAGCCTGTTCGTAAAAGCGGATGGTGACGACTTTGACGCCAGCCTGCTTCGCAAGATCGCCGATGCGGAAGCTCATGCCCATATTGACCCTATAGCAGCTATAGACTTTAGCATCGTTGCATGAGATGGCGCGCGCTTTTGCTGGCATGTTCAGTGGCTTCCACCTCGTACGCCCAAGCGGTTGGACACAACCCGTCTCCGGGTGACGAGGATCCGAGCGTCATCCTTGAGCTAGGTGCTGCTACGAGTTGGACCACCACGGGAGGCGCTGCGAGCTTCGCCCCTAATCTCGCGGCAGAAACCACTCCTATCGAAGATTGGCTGGAAATCGAGGCCGGCATCTCGCCATTCTTTACCCGGAGTTCCACCGAGTGGGACACAGATCTTCTTTTCAAGAAGCCTTGGACGCTGTCTTCGAAGGCCGAGTTCATGCTGGGAGTCGGCCCGGAATGGGTCTACCTTCGGCAGCGTCGAACAACAACCAACTCGATCTCGGGCGAGGTCGCCGGAGATTTCATGTTCTGGCCCAATGGCAAACACCGATTTGGTTGGTATCTGGAGCCGGCTTACGACTACAACTTCATGGCCGGTCATCAGCAGTCTATTGGTATGAGCGCCGGTCTTTTAATAGGTATCAGACAGCAACATCATTAATGCTGGCGTTTTCTCACTCTAATCTTCGATGGGTCCCGCAAAACGCACTTCTCGTCCACCTGGACGGTCTAGTCGGCATCTCGGACGAGTGCGAAAGACGTCGCCGCAAAATGAATCCTGCAGTCTCTCAAGTACGGCTCCATCGCCGGACCAAACGGCGACGGTTACGACTTGTGTGACAGTCCGCCAGTGGCTGAGATCGACAATCGTCTCCTTTGTAGTACCCACCAGACCGCCCGCGCCAGGAGCAGTGTCGTTAGAACCAGGGTGATGGTAATGGGCGTGCGCACGCCGCTCTTGACGATCCACCAGTAGTGAACCACCCCGCAAATGGCAGAAACATAAGCTAGACGATGCAGTGCCTGCCACCGCTTGCCACCAAGTTTACGGATCGACCAGGTCGTCGACGTAGCAGCCAACGGAACCAGCAACACCCACGCCGCCATGCCCGCCATGATGTAGCGTCGTTTGCCGATGTCGTCCATCATCGCCGCAACGCTGAAACCGGAATATAGCCAAAGCCAGGTGAGCAGGTGCAGGCAGCCGTAAAAGAATGCGAACAAGCCCAGCAGGCGCCGGAAACGGATTAACCATCCGAGGCTTGTGGATAACCTGCGCAACGGGGTAATCGCCAGCGAAAGAACCAGCAACCGAAGCGTCGCAAAACCGGTAGCGTGGGTAACCGTCGCCGTGGGGTCCGGGCCAAGGTCGTTGGTCACTCCCTGGTACAACAGCAGCCCCAATGGCAGCAGGCATGCCAGCCACACTCCCACTTTTAAGCTGACGATGGCACGGTTGCTCACGATCGCTCTTTCGGTGGGTTAGAAGTATTTCTTCAAATCCATGCCGTTGTAGAGACTGGCTACCTGGTCTCCGTAGCCGTTGAACATGAGGGTAGGCTGCCGCTGGTTGAAGAGGGACGCACCAATGCGGCGCTCAGTTTTCTGGCTCCAGCGTGGATGGTCGACGTTCGGGTTGACGTTGGAATAAAAGCCGTACTCCCGCGGGGCCATTTCATTCCATGCAGTGCGCGGCTGGTCGGCGGTGAAATGGATTTTGACGATCGACTTGATCGATTTGAATCCGTACTTCCAGGGGATCACCAGTCGCACCGGAGCGCCATCCTGATTCGGCAGAACCTCTCCGTACAGGCCAAATGTCAGCAGCGTGAGCGGATGCATCGCTTCGTCCATCCGCAGCCCCTCGGAGTACGGCCAGTCTAAGTTGATCTCCGACAGGCCCGGCATCACGCTTCGATCCACCTGGGTAAGGAATTGCACATATTTCGCCTTGGGCTGGGGTTCGGCCCATTGGATCAGTTCCGAAAGCGAATAGCCGGCCCACGGAATGACCATGCTCCAGGCCTCCACGCAGCGGTGACGATATACGCGCTCCTCAAGGGGCTTAAAGCTCAGCAATTCCTCGATGCTCACCGTTTTCTTCTGCTTCACCAAGCCGTCGACGGTCACGGTCCAGGGGCGTGTTGGCATCCGTCCGGCGTTTTTTGCCGGGTTGTCTTTCTCGACCCCAAATTCGTAGAAATTGTTATAGCTGGTGATGTCTTTGTAGGAGGTAAGCGTCAACCCCGTGGTCGAAAGCGGACTCTTCGCGGTCGTGAGTTTTGTCGCTGCATCGGCTACCTGCTCTGGGGCCAATATACCGGCAACACGATCGGTCGCCAGACTGGCCGCACCCAGTGCCGCTGCACCGGCGATAAACTTCCGACGATTCAAATAATCACCCCGCGGAGTGATCTCAGAGTATGGAATATCCTTGGTTTTCCTGATCAGCACGGGGGCCGCCTCTTCTCATCTAACGTTACGCTATTTAGATGCTAGTCGCTCCCTTAGGTGGATCGCCACTGTGTCCAATTTGGACGGAGCGAAAGTTGCCGTCTTCTAAACGAACCCAGATGCTACATAGCAAGAAAAGAAGAAATTGGGCCCAACGAGCCGGCCTGAGCCTGACGAAGCGGGGTCGAGGAGGTTTTACTGTGACGGGGTTCCCCCACCGCAACTCACTTTGCATAATGGCCGGAATTCAAACCTTAGTTTGTAACCGGTTCCTGAATCCGGCGTCACACGATCGGATGCTCGTTTCAAGGGGTGAAGGATGAGAGTACGTCTCGCGTGGGCAATCCCGAGTGCCTTTTCAATGATCCTGGTAACGGCAAGCTGGGCAGCACCAATCAACGCTGAGGCCTCCAACGGCACTTCGGAGAACCCAAAAGTCATTCTGATCGAGTTGTTCACGTCCGAGGGTTGTTCAAGCTGCCCACCCGCGGATGCTCTTCTGCGAAGGATCAACGGCACGCGCACCGCATCGGGTCAGCTCATCGTCGGAATCAGTGAGCATGTCACCTATTGGGATTCGCTCGGCTGGTCCGATCCTTTTGCCTCTTCGCTTTTTACCGAACGGCAGAATGCCTATAGTGCTGCCTTTCACCTGGACAGCGTCTATACGCCGCAGATGGTAATCAACGGGGCAGAACAGATCGTGGGAAGTGACCAGCCAGGTCTCGCGCGTGCCATCAGGCTCGAGGAGAAGGTGTTGCCGGAAATCTCGCTTCGCATTCTTTCGACGGCGGTCACCGGGAACTCACTGTCTGTCCGCTTTTCGGCCGTCGGCAATGGTAACGGGCATAACGTCGAGATTGTTGCCGTGATTGCGGATGACGCCGATGAATCCAATGTGCTGCGCGGCGAAAATTCGGGTCGAACGCTCGCGCATTCTTCGGTCGCAAGACTCATCCGGCCCATTGCGAAATTGCATGCTGAGCCGGAACAGCAAGTGCAAATCGCTCTGCCCGGTTCCTTTCACCAACAACAGGGACACCACCTGATCCTTTTTGCGCAGATTTCCGGCAACCGCCGTGTTGTCGGTGCCGACAGTAAACCGATATAGCTTGGGCCTCCTCCAGAGGATCCAGGTGATCAGGGGAGGGCAGCCAATGCGGTCGGACTGCGGCAGCCTTTGGGAGTTTCGTGTTCAAGCGGTCGCTTTTCGACCGGCGAGGATGGCCGCTCAGGGAGCTCTTTGAGGCTCTTCCCTTTGGTTTCTGGCAAAGCAAGACAGACGCTGCATCACACACAAAAAGGTACTACCACCGCTGAAGGAACCTGGGTTCCCGTCGCCCCCCAACCGATCCGTTGCCTATCCGAGCGGACCTTCAACCCCTCAATTTTTGAGATTCCATCCACCCTGGCTTGACAGCAGTCTGTGAAAGGTACTACCTTTTGCGGGCACCAGTCAGATAGCCCGAGGTGAACGTGAACCTCCCTCATCGTGTGTCTTCGAACCCAAGCGTTGTATCCGATGCCGTATACGTGCCGCAACACCACCACGCACTGTGGCTCCTATGCATGTTCGCCATGCTCGCTGTCCCTTTGGCCGCGAGAGCGCAGTTCAACAGCAGCATACGTGGCGAGGTAACCGATTCCTCTGGCGCCAATGTGCCGGGGGCGAGCGTATCCGTGACGAACCTCGCAACTGCCCTCACCCAGAACACAACCACGAGTGATTCCGGCAGCTTCGACTTCCGAAGTCTGGCTCCGTCGAACTACCGGTTGGACGTCAAAGCGCCAGGATTTGCCCCAGTGACCGTTCAAATCACCCTTCAGACGGATCAGACACTGAACTCCCCGGTGCAGCTCACGGTAGCCGGCGCGTCCACTTCGGTGCAAGTGGTGACAGAGGCGCCGCTGCTGGATACCGCCGACAGCCGGTTGCAGACGACGCTCCCCCAGAACCAGATCGATTCCTTGCCGCTCCAGGGCCGGACCGTGATCGGGTTGAACACCCTTGCGCCGGGAGTCACCGGGACCGGAGAAGCAACCACCAGCGGTGTTCCGGACAACTTCAACTCCGAGACCTACAACACGGCCACCGCCAACGGCCGCGGCTTTGACGGCAATCTCTACATCCTCGATGGCCTGGACATTACCAGTTCGGTCCGCGCAGGCGTACTCAATATGTCGCCGAACCCGGACTCCGTGCAGGAAATCGGCCTCCAGACCAACACCTACTCTGTGGAGTACGGCCGCGCGGGGTCGTTGCAGACGGCAATCACGACCAAGTCGGGAACCAATCATTTTCACGGCGTGGCGAGCTACTATTACACCGCCAAAGCGCTGTGGGCGCGCAATGAGTTCACGCCGGTGAAGGGGTATGCTCCCTTCCACATCAACAACTTTTCCGGGGCAATCGGCGGCCCGGTGTGGAAAGATCATACGTTCCTGTTTGCCTCCGTGGAACCTTTGCGGTCCCTTACCACCACCAGCTCCGCTGTAACCTACGAAGCACCGGAGTTTGTTTCCTGGGCGCAGGCAAATAATCCCAATTCTCTCGGCACCACATTGCTGAAGACTTATCCGATCACCAAAGCGGCCTTCACCAGCGTGGCCAAGACAGCAGCGCAGGTTTTCCCCTCCACCTGCGGCACGGCGGCGACCCAGAACCTGCCCTGCTCAACGCCCATGATCGACAACGGGAACTCGGCGCTTGCCTCTGCCCGCGATGGCACACAATGGTCCGTCCGCGGCGACCAGGACTGGCAAAAGGACCGCCTCTACATCAGCTACTACAACACCGTGCTCCACAACACCACACCTTCTGTCCGCCAGGGCATGGATTTCACCAACTTTCAGATCAGCCGTTCGGGACAGGTGAATTACACGCATACCTTCTCGCCTAAGATGATCAACGAGGCCGCCTTCGGCGCCCTGCAGATCGAAGGCATCGCGGGCCAGACCGGTCCCTTTAACATTCCGAATATCACCATCACCGGTCAAAGCACGAACGTAGGGGTCGCTCCCGCGTACCAGGATTTCATCCAGCACAACGTCCACTGGCGAGATACGCTGAACCGCGTCATCGGAAACCACGACCTGCGCGCAGGTTTCGAAGGATTCCACGGCGACGAGCTAACCATATTCGGAAGGCAATACGGGCAACCGTCGTTCACTTTTAACAACCTTCTACAGTTTTCGCAGGGCATTCCTTATTCCGAATCGAACATTTACTACAACCCAACCACAGGACAATTCACCTTCTTTACCCTGGGCGTCGCCAGCACCACCTACGGCATCTTTGTACAGGACGAGTGGCAGCCCATGCGGCGGCTCACCGTCACCTACGGTGTTCGATTCGATGGCTTCGGAAACCCGCATCCGTCGCAGGCGTTGCACTCGATCATCAGCAACTTTTATCTTGGTTCGGGCGGCGATTTTACTACGCAGGTGTCCAACGGCGGCTTGCAAACCACGAAGAACGTATTTCACTCTTCGCCATTTGCTGTGAGCCCACGGGTTGGAGTTTCATGGGATCCCACCGGTCGCAGTAAGTGGGTGATCCGTGGCGGTTTTGGCGTGTTCCACGATTGGTTTACGAATGGAGAGTTAACGGTTCCACTGCGAAGCAATCTTCCCGCGTTCTATCTGCCAACTTTCTTTTCCAATAGCGGAATCGCACCGATCTTCGCGATCGGCAAAAACGCAACCTATCCCTATGACTACCCGATTCCCACTCTATCTCCCATTACGTTGGATGCTCATGGGGGCATCCCGGCGAGTTCCGGATTTCCAGCCGCTAACATCGGTGGCACCGATCCAAATCTGAAAGAACCGCGCATCTTTAACTACACCGCTGGGGTGGAGCGCGCCTTGGGCAAACACCTCACGGCTGGCGCCAACTACGCCGGATCGCGGGCCGTGTACCTGGCCGAAGGGGACGTCTCGACCATCACGCTCGACAACGACGTGAACCGGAAGGCCGGTAACCTCATCGCCAGCAAAGGAGTCGTCGTACGGCCTAACGCCAGCTTTAACTCCATTTACTACACGAAAAACGGCAACCAATCCTGGTACAACGCCTTCATCGCGACATTTGCGGGCCGCTTCGGCGCGTTCGATAGCTTTCAGATGTCCTACACCTACTCGAACGCGACGGACTACGGATACCAATATCCGGAACAGACTGCGCCGCTCTCAACCTACGATGGCCCGACCAATTTCAACGTGCCCCAACGCTTTTCGGCTTCTGAGTCCTTTAGGCTGCCCACCTTTGCCGGGAGTAACTTAGCGCTGCGTGAGGCGGCGGGGGGCTGGGTGGTATCGGGAACGGTCGCCCTGCAGAGTGGCAACCCATTCGTTGTGAAAACCACGGCTAACTACTCAGCCGGAGGTGATTACAACGCCGATGGCTATAACTACGACTTTCCTAACGCTTCGAGCTACAAGAAGTCGAGTGCACGGTCGGCGTATCTCACCCCGGCCAATCTGGGTGTGTTCTCGCTTGCCGGAGCGGCGGCTTTCACCACCCCAACCCCCGGGACAGAAGGCAATGAGTTGAGGAACCGTTTTTATGGTCCTGGTTTTGCCAACACAGATCTGAGTGTGGCCAAGCGATTTTCGGTGAAGGAATGGGCTCAGTTCGAGTTACGCGGCGAGGCCTTCAACCTCTTCAACCGGGTAAACCTCACAACCTTTACGAGCGATCTCTCCAGCGCGAACTTCGGAAAGGCGACACAGGCGTTCAACGCCCGCTACTTTCAACTTGCGGGGCGCTTCATCTTTTAACCTGTACGAATGCACGGAATGAGGGGTGGCATGGGTGTTTCCAGACGATCTGTGCTCGGCGCAATGGGCGCCGGCGCTGCGGGCTTGCTTCTTGAGCAGACGATCTTTGCTTCTGGCGTGCTTGCGCAAAATATAGGCGCTCCGGGACTGTTAAACCTGCGCCTCACCGCGCGCAGTGAAAATTCATTGCACATCGCCATTGCTCCGGTGACCGCGCTGCCCGAAGACAACAGGGAATTGGGCGTCGTGGATCAGTCGGGCTCGCACCAGTTGCTGGCTCCTGGCCTAGCCAAGCCGCAAACCGTGGCGTGGGGCCGCTACCGCATCGAGGTTAAGACCGATCCCTTGACCATCTCCGTTTTTGAGAAGGACAAGCTTCGCAACGAAGTCCATTTCGATGTCGACAGCACCGCAGTGAACGTGCGGATAGGAGATGCGCCGCTGTTTGGTTTGGGCGAAGGCGTGCACCCCTACGATCGCCGCGGGACCAAAGACGGCATGGTCAACGGCCAGCATGCGCCCGATCTGTTGATATATGGTTCCCGCGTTCCGATCCCATGGCTTTTCAGCGCGGACTCCTGGGGAGTCTTCATCGGTCAGCCCCAGGGCATAATTGATTTCACCGGGCCATACGCGGTGTTTCATCCCAGCGAAGCAACGTCGACCCGCAACGTCTATGTGCTGCTCGGCGACACGCCTGCGGACGTGATGCGTGAGTACGCGCTCCTGACGGGCTTCCCGCATCTGCCGCCCCTCTGGTCCTTCGGATTTCAACAGTCGCATCGCACATTAGTCGATGAAGGTGAAATTCTTGACGAAGCCAAGACCTTTCGCGAGAAGAAGCTGCCCTGCGACGCGATGATCTACCTAGGAACCGGATTCTGCCCCTCGGGCTGGAACACCGGGGCCGGCGCCTTCACCTTCAACGAGAAAGTATTTCCTGACCCGCCGGCGACCATCAAGAAATTCCATGATGAAAACTTCAAAGTGATTGTCCACATCGTGCCACCGGGCGATCTTCACGGAACCATTGAGGACACCGGCAGTGCGGCCGCATCGAAGGGCGATGCCGTGACCTACTGGCCGGAGCACGTGCCATTGCTTCATGCGGGTATCGACGGCTTTTGGCCGGATGAAGGAGACCGTCTCTCGGTATATGCCCGGCTGGAGCGTAACCAGATGTACTGGGAGGGATCGCGGCAGGCGGTCCCCAACAAGCGCCCCTTCGCGCTGCATCGGAACGGTTATGCCGGTCTCCAGCGTTACGGCTGGCTCTGGTCAGGAGACACTGAGTCTCGCTGGGAGACGCTGAAGCAACAGATCATGATCGGCATTAACGCCGGCCTTTCGGGCATTCCGTACTGGGGCACGGATACGGGCGGCTTTGTCCCAACGCGGGAGCTGACGCCGGAGCTGTTTGTTCGCTGGTTTCAGTACAGCGCATTCTGCCCCTCGTTTCGTTGCCACGGCCGTGCGTGGAAGCTTCGCCTTCCCTGGGGATGGAATCTGGGCTCGGCTGGTGCGATCGAGGTAACAGGACAACTGGCGCAAGGCTGGCCACCTCCGGAGGATCTCCATCGTCCGGATGTTGAGGAGACTTGCCGCAAGTTTCTCAACCTGCGTTATCAGATGCTGCCTTACATCTACTCCACCGCGGCGCAGACCCACGAAAGCGGGATGCCGATGATCCGCGCCATGTGGCTCATGTACCCGCAGGACAAGCAAGGAGTGTTGATCGACGACGCCTATTTCTGGGGCGATCACGTCCTGGTCGCGCCCATCTATGAGCGCGGCGCCACGGAGCGAAAAGTCTATCTTCCATCTGGTACGTGGTGGAACTTGTGGACGCGGGAACAGCTCCAGGGCGGCACAAGCGTCACTGCGAAGGCCGCGCTCGATTCCATGCCCCTCTTCGTCCGGGCAGGCGCGATTATTCCCATGGGTCCAATCAAGCAATACACGGGCGAGCCTTCCACCGAAGCGGCCACTTTGAAGATCTATCCGGGCGCCGATGGCCGCTTCCGTTGGTATGAGGATGCGGGGGATGGCTTCGACAACGAACGGGGAGAATACATGGCGGTGATGTGCGATTGGAAGGACAGCAGCCGCACGTTGACGCTCACCCGCGATGCAAAGGGAAGGTCCGGCTCTGGCCGTCAGGTTGCGGTTGAGATCGTAGGCACGGAGAACAAGCGGAACGTCTCACTGACCGATAACGTAACTACGGTTAAGTTTCCGTAGGCGCATTTCTAGCCATCGCGGCACGGTAGCGCCACAGAAGAGCGGGGAATTAGGGGGAATGTCGTCCTATAACCCGCTTCTTGCCTGCCGCTGAATGCCCGACAGCCGGCATCTATCACCCAAAACTCTGATAAGCTAACGCGGTCCGATGGAGCGCAAATTTGCCTGATGACCAAACTATCGCCGAAGTGCGTCGCAACTCAAGGGCACGGCGTTTTGTCATTCCTCAGGCGGCAGGAATTATGGTGCAATCGGGAAAGAAACGCTTTGGCAAGCGTTCCACCAAGTCGACAACAGCGGCAAAGAAAGGTTGGGCAGCGTATGTCATCCCTGATTTTCCTGGTTGAAAAATCGCAAGTTCTCATAGCAACGGATACGCTGGCTACCGTGAACGGAATGAGACAATTCGCAACGAAAGCGTTCCCGTTACCACATCTGCGCATGGTCATCGCGGGGATCGGATTGGCGGGTTTCCTGGATCATTGGCTCGTCGCCGTAAACGCCTCGCCGGTACGAGGCATCGACTCACTGAACGAGAATGCACAGACTGGCTTGTTAAACGTCTTACGAACCTTTAACAAGCAATTTCCGAGTATGGATGAGACCACTACCGTCTATCACTTCGGTTTCTCTGAGGAGACGGGCCTGATTCACTCGTTTGCGTACAAGTCGGAGGAGCTGTTCGAGCCTCGCCCAATTGAGTTTGGACTCTACGTCAAGCCCAGCGTTCCCGAAGACGCGATTCCCAAGGACACGCTATACCCTAGCGACTTTCCCGGGATCATGGCAGCACAGCGCGCCGCCCAGAAGAAGCTTCCGAAGGAAACGCGAGTCGATATCGGTGGCGAGATGTATATGCACCATCTGGAGCAAACAGGGTATAAGGCGTATCGGTTGGGGCAATTCGAAGACTTCGCGGAAACCCGACGGGCCATTTTTAGCGACAGCGGCACATCCGCCAGTTCGTGACTTTATCACGAGCCATTGCGGGGAAAGACGAACAAGGGCGGGACCGAGTAGATGCCCGGCTGGCATTCGCCGATGACGGTCGGCGGCACATCCCACCGGCTGATACGAATCGTTTTGCCTATGATTTGCGGGTCGCCGTTGAAGGTCCGTTGCCATAGATCGTAGCCCCGGACAATCACCTTAACCGGTCCTTGGACGAAGTCTTGCTCTGCGAAGCCGCGGCCGATCACGGGACGCAATCCCGTGATCGGCAGATAATCCTTGGTCACGGCCATGCCCTGGATCGATTGACTCCCGTCATTGCGGATCAGGAAATTGAAGTTCCAAATGTAGCCAGCCATGCCCGCAAACGACTTCGCTTCTTTCTGCCACTCCAGCCATTGTTGAGAGGGCCAGCCGCGGGGATTGTCCTCTTTTGCCCGTCTATCCGTGCGCTCTGCACCAGCACCAGCTGCTGCGGGTTCTTGTAGGGTGGCGGCCTCAACAACACGCCCTGGATCAAACTGAACACTGCGGAAGTCACACCGATCCCGAGCCCCAGGGTCAGGACCGCGATCAGGCTAAAGCCCGGTTGTTTCAAAAGCATGCGAATTGCAAATCGCAGGTCTCGTTTCTTTTTTCCCCCACCGCGGCCCGGTGAAATCGAAATTTTAAGTTGCTCTATACTTGGAACGTTTCCGAGGATCCGTTTGTTCCCGCCATCCTACAACTTTCACGATAAGTCGCCCAGCCTGACGGAATTCGCCAACGGGCGCTGCTTAAAGCCCGCTTTCCGGAGATATGAGGAACGCATGAGTCCTGTCGGAAGACATCGTTGGAGTTTTTTGCTCGCCCTGCCGTTTTTGTTCGGTACTGCTGTCGCCTGCGGCCAAACCAGCAACCAAGATCTCGGCCAATTCGCGGGTCAGGGGGACGTAGGCACTATTCTCCTTCCTGGGAGCGCTCATTACGACGCGTCCAAGGATAGCTACACCGTCTCCGGCAGCGGCGCAGACATCTGGTTTGGGGTGGATGGTTTCCACTACGTCTGGAGAAAAATGTCCGGCGACGTGGCCTTAAGTGCCGACATCGATTTCGTTGGGGAGAAGGGCAATGCGCACCGCAAGGCCGTGCTGATGATTCGTCAGTCGCTGGATCCGCATTCGATTTACGCCGATGTCGCCCGTCACGGGGACGGCCTCACCTCACTGCAGTACCGCGATACCATTGGCGCGAACACCCACGAGGTAGAAACCTACGGCAAAGGCCCGCATCGCGTACGCATCGAGAAACGCGGCGACTACGTATATGTATCCATTCCCGACGCAAACGGCAACCTGGCGCCTTCCGGTGCAGCCATGCGTGTCAGCATCCAGGGCGACTTCTACGTCGGTCTCGGTGTCTCTTCTCACGATGAAAAAGTGATAGAAACAGCAATCTTCTCGAACGTCAAGGCTGAATCTTTGTCCCCGATGACCGGTCAACCTGTCCTGCACAGCACCCTGGAGTCAGTCATCGTTGCCTCCACCGATCGTCGCGTCCGCTACACCGCACCGGCGCATTTCGAAGATCCCAACTGGACTCCTGACGGCAAGGCGCTGATTTTCAACCAGGAAGGAACCCTCCATCAATTCGTACTCGACAATGGAATCCACCCCATTGACAGCACGGTTCCACGCTCCACCTCCTCAACGGTCATCCCCACCGACCCCCAAACGAAGATCAATGGTGACCATGGCATTTCACCCGATGGTACCCTGATTGCTATCGGCAATCAGGATACCGACGGGCAGGCCCGGATTTACGTTGTCCCCACGACCGGCGGAACGCCTAGACGCATTACCCCGAATGGTCCTGCTTACTTTCACGCTTGGTCGCCTGATGGCAAGACCCTTTCCTTTACCAGCCTGCATGGTGATAACTCCGACACTTATACAATTCCTGCCGCGGGTGGCCCCGAAACTCTCCTTTTGTCAAAGAGCGACGTGGCGGAATTCTCCCCAGATGGTCAGTGGATATACTTCCAGTCGGACCGCACGGGCCATATGCAGATCTGGCGTATGCATCCAGATGGGAGCGCACAGGAACAACTCCTGGTCAGCGCCGAGAGCGATTGGTTTCCACACATTTCCCCGGACGGCAGAATGATCGCCTTCCTCGCGTACAAGCCAGGCACGCAAGGTCATCCAGCCAATCAGGACGTTGAAATTTGCGTGTTGTCCCTCGCGGACAGTAAAGTGCGTACTGTTGCTAAGCTGCTCGGCGGCCGTGGCACCATGAACGTTCCGTCTTGGTCGCCCGACAGCAGGATGCTGGCCTTCACCAGCTACGAACTTCTGCCCCAGTAGCGGTTTGCAGGCCAAGCTCACATTGTGAGAACTACGCGGAACTGCGCTTTGCCGCTCATCATCCGCGCATAGGCCTCGGCTGCCTGTTCGAGAGGATAGGTTTCGATCATGGCCCGCACGCCGCTCAGTTCTGAGAAGCGCAGTGTGTCCTCCGCCTCGGCAGGTGTCCCGGTAACCCAGCCGTGGATGGACTTGCTCCCACTGATCAGCTGTACCGGCGTAATTTCGATGGGGTCGAATGCTACACCCACCACGATGAACTTGCCGTTCTTTCCCAGACCGTCGAACAACTCGGACATCGCTTTTGAGCTTGGGGCGGTTGCCAGAATTACCTTGGCGCCGCCGAGCTTCTGCAATTCCTCAGCTGCGTTGGTTGCTTTGCTGTCGATATAAACAGTGGCTCCGAGTTTCTTTGCGAGCGCCGCGTTTTCCGGCCCACGCCCGATCGCGGCCACCTTGTAGCCAAACTTGCTCGCAAACTGAATCCCAAGGTGCCCCAGGCCGCCGACACCCTGCACGGCCACAAGGTCACCGGGCATCGCTCCGCTGTGGCGCAGCGAGTTATAAGTGGTAATCCCCGCGCAAAGTAGGGGCGCCGCGTCAACGTCGCTGAGAGTGGCTGGAATTGCCACCAGCGCCTCGGAAGGAGCGACCATATATTCCTGGTACCCGCCGTCGTAACTTATCCCCGTGATTTTCTCGTTGCGGCAATTGATAAAATCACCCCGCCGGCAATCGGGACAAGTGCCGTCATGTCCGCCGTGCCAGCTCACGCCCACGCGCTGTCCTTTGGTCCAATCGGAGACGCCGGCCCCGACTTCATCGACGATGCCCGCCACTTCATGTCCAGGAACGCGAGGATACTGGATTCCAGGCCATAACCCCTCAACTACCAGCGTGTCACTGTGGCAAACACCACAGGCCTGCACTTTGATTCGCACGTGTCCGGAACCCGGCTCAGGAATCTCCCGCTCGACGATTTCGAAGCCCGCTCCCCCTTTGGAAACCTGCGCGGCCTTCATTGTTGTTACTGCGACTGTTGCTGTTGGCATAAATCCTCCTGCGATCCGTGCGCTGATTCCTCAGCAGATGAAGCGATTAGGCCCGAAGCGGGGAGAAGAACCTATTAGACTAAGGTATCGATTCATACCTAAGTATCGTCTCGTGCTGCGGGACGTGAACCAGCTTTGCGCCGTTTGCGCAGGTCGTCGACGGCTTGGATGTTGTGAACCGTCTCTATGCCGGCTGCGGCGAGCGCGCCGGTGGTGGGATGCGCGGTGGCCGCCAGGATCAGATGTTTCGCGGCGGCAACGCTTACCTCGTCCAGCAGTTTCCGAAGCTTGACAAGCTGCTCCGCATTTCGATTCTCCCCGTACCCAGCCGCCAGTCAAATGCGCCAACGATCCAACGCTGATGCAGTCAGATAGCGCGTCGACCGGTAGACTTAAAGATGGTGTGACAGGAGGAACGATTTGACGGATTTTGTTGTCGATCGAGTGTTGTTGACGAACGATGATGGAATTGATGCACCGGGAATCAACGTGCTCGAAGAGGTGGCTGCAACCATAGCCCGGGAGGTATGGGTAGTAGCCCCGGAGCACGATCAGAGCGGCGTCTCTCATTCGGTCAGCCTTCACCATCCTCTGCGAGTCTCCACCAGAACATCCCGCAAGTTCGGAGTGTCCGGCACGCCCGCGGACTGCGTCGCCATCGCAGTTCAGGAACTCATGAAAGACAAACCGCCGGATCTGATCCTGTCGGGAGTCAACCGCGGTTCCAACCTCGGCGTGGAGACGGTCTTTTCCGGCACCGTAGGCGCCGCTATGGCAGGAATGCTGTTGGGTGTCCGGTCGATCGCTCTGAGTCAGCTTTTCACCAACCCAAATCCAATTCGATGGGAGACGGCCTCTGCACTAGCTCCCGGCGTCATCCGTCAACTGGCGGAGATGGAATGGCCGGAAGGCTGCTGCATGAATGTCAATTTCCCAGATTTCCCGGCATCCGAGACCAAGCCCATGGTCTTCACGGAGCAGGGCGTGGGGTTGATGAAAGGACTCAACATCGCCAGACGAGCAGACCCGCGTGGGATTCATTACTACTGGCTCAACTTCACCAGAGGAGCACGGACGGATCCTGAAGGTTCCGAGACAGCAATTGTTCTGAGCGGCGGAGTGTCGGTGACACCTCTGCAGTTCGAGAGGACGAACACTCAAGCGCTTTCCCTGCTCAGAAATAAGCTGCGTTCCTAAGGCGGCTGTGCGACTCAATTCGTTTTGTAGCTGGTTCCTTCACAGAATTCCATTCGGCTCCCAGAAACGACGAGGCACCCTGGTTGAATGCGCGATGTAAGACAGAATTTGTGGACAGAACCGTAGCGCTCGAACCAGGCTTGGTACGGCAATGACACTTTGAGATATCCAGGTCGCCAGCCGGATCGGTCGCCGAAGTTGACCAGCCAGCTCTCGCTGAAAATCTCTTGAACTGGCGCCACGATCATAAGCCCTTGCCGCAACAAAGGCCGAATGCAGAGCAATTGCGATCCCGTCACCAGTGAAGGAAGGAATGACCGCACCCTGGTCTCCGATTGCCCAAGGCGCATTCGCAGCCTGCGAACGCTGAAAGCCATAAGGAATCGCCGACAGAGCGAGAGGCCGGGGATCAAGCGCTTGGGCTCCTCCAAGCCTCCCTTCCAGATGCTTTGACGCGGAAAGCAGGTAATCCAGCACATCCCTCCAGCGCAAGCCGCACTTGCGAAAGGTTGCTTTCGAGAGGAGAAGAGAAAGGTTCGCTCGGCCATCTTCAACCAACTGCAGACCTGCGTAGCCACGGTTAAAGAATATGAGCTCAACACAATTACGCAATTGCTCCCGCTGCTCGTTTGAGCAGGCAAAATGCGATTTGAATGCGACCAGGTCATTCTGGCTGCCTGCACCGCGGGCCCACCCACGCAGATCATGCTTACCTGTAGCCAGAAACGCCTCGTCGGCCTCCAGTGAACTTCCATCGCTCGACCGGGCGGTCCACATGTTGGATTGACGTTCGAGTGCTTCGATCCTCTTTCCGCGGATAATGTCTGCGCCTTCGCTGGCCGCGCGCTTCAACAATGCTTCATCCAGCAAAGCCCGCCCGAGTGACCACGCTGGAAACGGAAGCCGATGTTCGGCGATCACGGTGTCCATGGCCACTCGCACCGTGCGGATTGGCTGCGCCCCGAGCGTGTCAATATCAACGCCCAGCAAATCGAGATAGCGCCGGCTCTCTCCACTTACGAATTCACCGCAGACTTTGTCATGGAGCGTCGCCGTCTTCTCCACCAGCGTCACCGATCTGCCTTGCCGTGCCAGCTGAATCGCGGCGGCCGTGCCAGCTGGGCCGCCCCCGATTATGAGAACACGGCTTCCTATCTTCGACGGTGAAACGGCGGTGGTCAGGGTTTCATCCTCGAAACGCACAGTCGCCCGAACGCTCTTTTCTTTATCTCGACTTTCTCCATGGGAACACTGGCAGCCCCGCACATGCGGAGCCAGTCTTCATATCGAAAACTACGCCGAATCGAGACCGGACCATCATGGCGAACAAAGCGATGCCACCCCATCGCCCAAGCCAGCGTTCGAAATGTGTAAAAGGACAGCTCACTGCGATGGAGATCGTTGATAAACCAACCACCCTGGGCTCTGGCTTCCATCCAGATCAGGAATCGGACGATCTCCTCCTCCAACAGATGATGAGTGAAAAGCGAACTGACAATCACATCTATCTTTTCGTCCGGTTCATAGGAGAAGGCGTTACAGGTGACCCATCGGATTCGAGAACCCGGAGGCGTAGCCTCCCGGGATACCCGCTCCGCATAGGGGTTTTGATCGATTCCAACCAGCGTAACCCTGCTCCCCTCGGATGTGGAGGAAGCCTCCAGGCTGCGCAGCAGCCCGCCGCCGCCACAACCGACATCCAGAACGAGCAGCGGTCCGTCATGTGATTTTATGTAGCGCTGGAGCCACTCGAGCGCCGGCCGGTAACCCTGGAGCAGGCGATTCACCGCCTCAAGGTCACGGATGCACGCGCTGTACTCGTGATAGGTGCAGGGAGCATCCATGAGTTCTTCAAGGTGCGCGCGCGATGAGAAATCGATTGAGCTAGACAGCATGGAACCGCATCGTTTCCGCACTGAGGCCAGGACCGAAGGAGAGAGCGAATCCCTGCTCTCCAGGTTGGGCGGACCGCATGAGCTTCTCTAGAACGAACATCACTGTGGCGGATGACATGTTGCCATGGCATCGAAGAACATCACGAGATGCCGCCAATGCGCCGGGGTCAAGCAGGAATCCCTGCTCGACAGCATCGAGGACGGTCCTGCCGCCGGGATGAACGGCCCACAGAGCGATATCGTCTTTCGTTGGAAGTTCGTCGCGTCTCTGACGCACGAGCTTTTCGATTGCTCCGGGAACTTTCCCCGAGAGATGCATGAGGAACCCCCCGTCGCCGATGCGCCAGGTGATGAGGTCGCGGGTATCGGCGATAGGAATACTGCGAAACGAATCGATCGCAAAACCTGTTCGCTGGCTGCCGATGAGAGCGGCTGAGCAACCATCGGCGAATATCAGAAACGAGAGCATCTCGTTGAGTTCTTGAGTCTCTTGCAGGTGGAGTGAACAGAGCTCTAGATTCACTAACAAAACGCTTTCATCTGGCTGGGAACGCACGATACTTTGCGCGAGCCTGAGGCCGTTGATTGCCGCATAACAGCCCATGAAACCGACCATCGTTCGCGAGATCTCAGGGTCAAGGCCCAAGTAGTCAATTGTGGCAAAGTCCAGCCCTGGTGCGTAGTGACCGGTGCAGCAAGTAACGATGACATGCTTGACTCGTGCGCGTTCTAAATCGTTCAGCTTGAGAGCGTCGAGTGCCCGGTAGAGCAGTTTGGGCGCGCACTGCTCGAAGACCCGCATGCGCTCCTTCGTTCCTGGAAAATCTGCTTTGCGATAAAAATCGTACGCGTTCACGCTTTCGGAAGAGCTTCGCGCCGAAACGGCCAGAACGGAATGGCGCCGTTCGATCCCCGATCGGGCTGCCAATCGTTCAAACACCGCCCGCTCGCGCTGGTTTGGAAGCATCCCGGTTGCAAAGGCAACGAACGCACTATGAACCCCGTGGTCGGGAACAGCAACCGAGATCCGTTGAATATACGCATCACTCACCGATAGCCTGTCCTTTTTGACAATCCAAACTCATTCTCTCAGGCTCAAGTGCGGAGACGGTGTCATTCCTTTGTCCGAGGAGTCTGCATTTTGACTCCAGCAAATTACACTGTTTTCCGAGTCCCGATGGATCATGAGATGCTTGCCAATCATGAATGTCTTGAAGAGTGCACCCTTTTATGGTGGATTGCCGGCCAAGGTTTTGCTGGTCAGTATGGTCTTCTTGGCAAGCGCCATTTTCGGCCAGCAGGTGACTCCTCCCCCTTCGACGGAGGGCTCAACCGCTCCAGCCGATCAAAAAACACCGCATGCGAAGCGTGCCTTTCGGGTTCCTCCCGTCTATACGCGGGTGGAGGGACAGCCGGTAGAAAGCCGCCCTCCCGAGAAGAGTGATGACAAACCGCTGTTTCCCGAGCAGACGCGGGCTCCTTTCCACGCGACAGCCCCCTACAAAGTCACTATCCTCGCCAGCACATTGCACGCTCCCTGGTCCCTCGCATTCCTTCCGGACGGCAAAATTCTGGTTACGGAGAAACTGCCCGGCGCCTTCCGGATTGTCGATCCCCAGGGTGGCCTATCCGCGCCGCTTTCAGGACTGGCGGCGGTCTCGACAGCGCCTGAGTTTGGCGTGCTGGATGTGGCGCTGGACCCTCATTTTGCCGTCAGCCACCTTCTCTTCTTTACCTTCTTCGACTGGGTCGACGGGAACAATAGCAACACAAACGTTGCCCGCGCCCGGCTCGACGAGGGTGCCAATGCGCTGCGCGATGTAAAGGTCATCTTCCGTAGCAGCCCGGCCATTCCTTCGCGCGGCAATCTGGGTGCGGCCACGAAGACCGGTGGCCGCATTGCCATTGGCCAGGATGGGAATTTGTTTGTGACGCTGGGTGACCGGGATAGCGCGGGAGCTTCGCCCTGGGATGTGGCACAGAAACTGGACAATGACCTGGGCAAAATCATCCGCATTACGCCTGATGGGAAGCCTGCCCCTGGCAATCCGTTCGCTCACACGCCGGGTGCATTGCCTGAAATTTGGGCCTACGGGCAGCGCAGCCAGGAAGGTCTGGCGTTTGATCCAGCGACCGGCCAACTGTGGGAAACCGAGCACGGCCCACGGGGTGGGGACGAGCTTAACCTCATCGAGCCCGGCAAAAACTACGGTTGGCCGGTGATTACCCATGGCATTGACTACGGAGGGCAGACCGTGGGCGCCGGGATCACGGCACACGAAGGAATGGAGCAACCTGTCTACTACTGGGACCCCGTCATCGCTCCATCGGGGCTCGCCTTTTACCAAGGGGACTTGTTTCCCGATTGGAAACACAGCGTGTTGGTCGGTGGGCTGGGTGGAATGGTCCTCGACCGCCTGACCTTATCGGGCGGCCGCGTTGTGAACGAGGAGGCGCTGCTTACGGAACTGCACAGTCGTATCCGCGATGTTCGCGTCGGGCCAGACGGCGCTGTTTACGTGCTGACCGATAGCGGTGTAAGCGTAATTAAAGACGACACGCCGCCCACCAGCAGGCTGTTGAAGTTGACGCCGCAATAACTGCTTCCCAAATACAGATGGCCTTAAAACACAAGCTCCGGCCCCCGTCATTTGCCAAGCAGATTTCTCGTGGCACGGGGCTTTAGAGCCCGCGTGGGACCTGGGTCTCAAGGACCAAACAAACCCGGACGGGTGCCCCATGTTCGCGCCGGCGTACGTGGGCCGAATATGAATCCTTCGAATGCTTTCACTCGAGGCCTAGAAGCGTTTGATGGGCTTCGCCCGTCTTTTTCGGCCCACGTACGCTGGTGCGAACATGGGGCACCCGTCCGGGTTTGTTTGGTCCTTGAGATCCAGTTCCCACACATCCTCTTTAGCCCTGAGGCCGTTCTTCGACTTATCGGATGTTTTCAATGAACTTCAGGGGTAGGACAACTCGGTACGGCGTTTCTTGGGAAAACCCTCAATCGCCCCCTGCCTCGATGCGGTGAAACATATTGCGTATGCTGGTCGCATCCGCAGCCTCGTCATAGGCAATGAACCCGTACCTCTTAAAGTCGATTTCCTTGATCACCTGGTCGGGAGTTTCGCCCGATTGCTTAGCCGATTGAACCTTGGTCCACATGGCATTCAGGTAGGCTTTCTGTGCCTGCAGAGCCTCCGCGCCCGCGACCGCTCCATGGCCGGGTACGACGGTCGTCACTCCCCACGAAGTCATCTTGTCCAGGGCTGCGAGCCAGCCCTTGTAGCTGCCGCCGGCATCGCCCGTATTGTTTCCGTGAGCCCAAGTGACACAGAGGTCCCCCGTCGCCACGATGTGTTGTTTGGGAAGGTAGGCCACGGTGTCGCCGTGCGAGTGCGCGGGGCCCAAACGGACGAACTCGACTCTCTGCGTGCCGTCGTCGAACACAAGGTGATCAGAGAACGTGAGGGAAGCGAACTCCTGCCGCGTGTCTTTAAGGCTGTGCTCCTGGTCATTCCATTTCGCCCAGCCGTCGGCTCCACGGGTTCTTGCCTCTTTGTCAGTGGCCTCCGAGGTCACGATCATGGCTCCCGCGTCAACGAAAATCGCGTTGCCGTATGCGTGGTCCCCGTGATAGTGGGTGTCCAGCACAAAGCGAATCGGCTTGTCGGTCGTCGCTTTGATCTTGGGAAGAATCGCGCGCGCCCCCCATGGGAAATTGGCATCGACCACCAGCACGTAGTCTTTGAAGACTACCCACATACAGTTTGCGGGCTCGCGTTTTTCCCGGTCTCCCTGCCACACATAGACTCCCGGGGCAAGGGTCTTTACTTCTCCCGGCTCCGCATGTGCGGCGATGCCGCCCAGCAACGCAGCGAAGAGAACCGCAGACACTGCGAACCTGCACAACCAACGAAGAAACCCCACTGACATGTGGCTATCCCTTTCTGGGTTGCCCGTGAGAACTGGACTTAACTGAAAAATCTTCTCAGAATTCGCTGATAGTGTCTTCCCAAAAGAAGAACTGTTCAAGGCCTGGAGATACGACTCTCGCGAGACCGGTGGGTTGGAGACAGCGCCACTTGTGATTGGGCGAATTTTATTTGCTTACAAGCCGAAGCGGAGGTCATCGCACTGGATGCCGCCACCGGGCGGCTGCTCTGGAAATTCGATTTTCATGCGGAAAGAATGGCGTCGAGAGCCGAGCCTTCGAGTATTTTTCTAAAACGCGGCTTCTCTCCAATGTTGATCACGCTACAAAACGCCTCGCAAACTTTTACCACACGACGGGGCAGAAAAACCCTAGTAAATTCCCTAGTTACGTTCTTTCCCTCGCAGGCACTATACAGGGAAAAGAGCCCTCGCTAAATCCACACCAAGGCGTAATGATGACGGTACTGGGAGAAAACGTTAGCTATCGCCACCCTCAGATCTACGAGGTACAACCCGGCATTGCTCTTCTCACTTCGTGGAAAGATATCGCTCACTACTTTAGCAAGGGCGTGCGAACCGTACAGCGCTGGGAAAAAGAAATGGGCCTCCCGATAAGGAGACCCAACCACACGAGCAAATCCACGGTGTTTGCTGTGATCACTGAGGTCGACGCCTGGGTACGATCTCAGCAACTTTCAGACGGACGAGCTGACGAGAACGAGCTGGACCGTTCAGTGCTCCTTGGGCATATCGAAGCGCTGCAGGCAGAAGTTTTTGAGCTTAGACGCCAACTCCAAATGGTTTGCTCCAAAACTGCTTAACCGGATGTCACGCTAACCTCTCACCCTGAAGCGGTTTTACACAGGCCACTCACTCGGATCCTCAATTATTGCAGCGTCCGCAGGGTCTTTTGGATTGCTCGATTCCGCGCTCTGTCGTGCTCGCCTTGAGGCGGCTGAGATCTTTGTGTTGGCCGCTCACTCTAGTGGATGCAGCCGGAAGCAGCGGCCGGCCTCGCAAGTGTTCATCTATCCGGCGGCTAGCGGAAATACAAACCAGACCTCCGTTTCCGCCTTTGAGCACAACAGCCTTGGATTATTGATTCAGGCATCACAGATAACTGATGCCGGCGCGAAAGTTTCTATTTAGGCGCAAACTTTCTAGAAAGGTAGAGATAACTACTCAAACCTACGATTTTCACTAGTTGTTATATGCTTCGCAGAAAGGTACTTATAACACAAGTAGAACCTTGGTCCTTAGATAACATGCGTAAAACTGTATGAAGTACGATGCATGATGGTCGAGATAGCGAAAGGACAAATGCAGAAGCTGAACGATAGAAAGTTCGTCGTCAAACTGAAGCCAGAAGGCGCTGGTAGTTGCATTGTGCTGGCGGAGCGCATTGAGATTCATGATGAGCATCTTGCACTATTGCACTCGAGCGGAAGGTTAACCGGCTTATTTCTAACGGAGAGTGTCGAAGTTATGTTCCCACTACCGATGGAATCTGAGTTTGATAGCTCCTCACCAGAGTCTTTAAGCGAAGGCTAAAGAGAATTCTCCTCTGAGCATTTGAGGGCTCGCGAAATGCGCGAACGGCGGGGTGCCGCAGAAGATAGCCCTGAGCTTGATTGCGCGGATCCACCTGGACGACACTACGCGGATCAATCCCAGTTCCTAGGCGATCTATCGAGAAGCCGGCCATCCTGTTCTTCCTCAAGCTACCCATCGCAACCTATAATTCGCAGCGACGCCGGACAGCAGGTCCCACCCGTGTTGTATGCTGGAGTGGTTTTCCGTCAGGCCGCCGGGAACGCCTGATCGCGAACCGGATGGGTTTCATGATGGATGACATGGAGGCGGAGAGCATCAGATGTGCGATGACTTTATTCACCAGGGATTGACGCATGATCCTTCGGTTTCGCGGCGGGCGTTTGTTGCCGGCACGGCGGCGGTTGTGGTGCTGAGTTCAACACGCATGTCGGCGCAGACCAATGTGGTTGAGAAGGATGTGAACGTGCCGATGGCATCAGGCGTGGCGGACTCGGCCCTGTTCTATCCGGAAGGCAAGGGGAAATGGCCGGCTGTGCTGGTGTGGACCGACATTCTGGGTCTGCGGCCGGTGTTTCGTGAGATGGGACGCAGACTGGCCGCCGAGGGCTATGTCGTGCTGGTGCCGAATCCTTTTTATCGCAATGCCAAGGCCCCGGTTGTGGACGGATCGTTCGATTTCTCTAAGCCGGAAGACCGCGCGAAGGTGATGCCGATGGCTGCGGCTCTGACTGCAGATGCAAATATCAGCGATGCGAAGGCATACACTGCGTTCCTCGATCAGCAGCCGCAGACCGACAAGCATAAGAAGATGGGCGTGCAGGGCTACTGCATGGGAGGACCGCTGACATTTCGTACTGCGGCAACGGTATCGAATCGCATTGGCGCCGCGGCCACCTTTCACGGCGGAGGACTGGTTACGGACAAGCCCGATAGTCCGCACCTCATGATTCCGCAGATGAAAGCCGAGGTGCTGTGCTGCGTCGCGGACAACGACGACAAGCGCGACCCCGCGGCGAAGGACAAGCTGAAGGAGGCCTTTGCCGCAGCGCATCTGAAAGCGACGGTCGAGGTGTTTGAGGGCTGCAACCACGGCTGGACGGTTCGTGGAAGCCAGGTCTACAACGAGGCCGGCGCCGAGCGCGCATGGGCAGAACGGGTGGCGCTCTACAAACAGACGCTAAGCTAGAGGGCACTCAGCCAAAGAAGTGGGAAGGGCTTATGTCCTTCCCACTTCGCATTTCCACCTACGCTCAACCTGGGGTTTTCACCTTTGGCTGCCATGTACAATCGGGCTGTCGTAATGCCGAGACCGGGCACAACTGAGTGGATGGATTCATGGATTCTCACGCTACATCGCTCCGAACCCATTGTTTATCGCCCGCACGAGCCAAAGTGGCAATCGATGCACCCCTTGGTCCGACGATGTACGGGCGGATGTTTCCCGGGCTGCCTTCCTTCGAGGCTGATGAACAATTCCTGCACGCACTCGGCCGCGCCGGCGGTATTTGCGATTGCAGAGATATGGAAGATTCTGCTGACTCACTGGGAGATTCTGCTGCGGGTTGGCCGGTCTTCGGCCAGTTTGTGGCGCACGATCTAACGGCCGACCGGTCCGTCTTGCGTTCTCATACGAACACGACAGAACTACGCAATGCCAGGAGTCCACAACTCGACCTCGAAGGTCTGTATGGCGACGGACCGGCAGGCCATCCGTTCCTTTTTCAACGGGATGATCCGGCGAAGTTCCTGCTGGGTCCAGAGGAAGCGGATCTGCAGAGAAATAGAGAGGGCACCGCGATCATCGGTGACCCTCGCAACGATTCGCACATGCTGATCTCGCAACTCCATCTCGCAATGCTGAAGGCCCACAATGCATTTGTCGATGAAGCACGGCTAGAAGGAATAGCAAGCGGCGACGTGTTTCAGGAAGCTGCACGGCAATTGCGCTGGCACTATCAATGGATCGTCCTTAACGAATTGCTACCAGCGATCGTCGGGAAGACGCTCGCAGATCAAGTGCTGCAACAAGGCCGGCGATGGTTTGACGTTGACCAGGGAGCATTTATACCACTGGAATTTGCAGATGCTGCTTATCGATATGGTCACTGTCAGATTCGCCATTACTACCGGCTGAACGCACAGACCGATCACGTGCCGCTCTTTCCTGAGCTCCTGGGATTCCGTGCTGTGCCGCGCAGCAATACTATCGATTGGACGCTCTTCTTCGACACACCCGGTATGGCGCCGGCCCAAAGGTCCAAGAAGATTGATGGAATGCTGGTGCGGCCGCTGATTGAGTTGCCAGTTGCCGTCAGCGGCGAATGCGAAATTGAAGACTATCATTCCCTCGCCGTGCGCGACCTGCAACGTGGCCAAGGAGTGGGATTACCCTCCGGCGAGACCGTGGCTCGTCACCTTGGGATCGCTCCGCTGACCACCGAGCAGGTTGGCATCGCATCCACGGGTTGGCGTGGCGAAACTCCGTTGTGGTACTACGTTCTTCGCGAAGCTTTCGTCTGCGCAGGCGGGGATCGTCTTGGTCCGGTCGGGAGCTTGATCGTCGCCGAGGTGCTCACCGGAGTTGTCGATGCCGACCCCACATCATTTCGCCGTAGTCGTCCAAATTGGCGACCACAAAAGACGCTGAGCGAATTGTTGGCCACCTAACCAACGTCTGCATACCGCGCAGGCAGTGGGGCCCGGGGGGAGGGCCCACTGCCTGCGACGGGTTAGGTATTCAGGTTGGTTGCCGGAGCAGGTCCAGTGCTGGTCGTGATGGCACCGTTCACGCCGGAAGGGAAGAAGCCTCCACTGGTGGCCCCGGCCTGGCCGCCGAAAGCAAGATAAAGAACTTGTCCGGGTGTTCTCGTGGCCACCAAACCATTTGCGATGTTCATGGAAAACAGCTGTGTGTCGCTGTTATAGGGTGGTGGAACCAGGTCGGCATCGTCGATCGGCCGGGCGATGAGCTTATAGAGAGCAATCTGCAATCGGAGCGCGGAGACGTGCTCGGCCTCCGCGGCCAGAATCCGGGCCGCCGTCGTGATGATGGCTGGAGTTGTCAGCAAGCCGGCAGCTCCGGCGTACGCAGACACGCCGATGTCCTCAAAAATTCGGGCAAGTAGCAGAAAATAATTTTGCGTTTGAAAGCCATAACCAAGAGCATTGAGGTTAATGTTTGGCTTGGCGATGGCCATGGAACCGAGCGCCGTGCGCAGCAAAGTCACATGGGCGCGCTCGTCGGAGGCGATATCGTAACCGCTTAGCCAGGTGTCATAGGTCCACGAATCTGTGAAATCGACCTGTGTTCCTCCGATGGTAGCGCCGCCGCTGGAAGGGTTATCACCATTTGCTTGTCCACTGACACCGATGCCGTAGCTCTCGATACCCTTTCCTGAGAGCGCATACGAATAAAACTCAGCTTCCAGGTATTCGAGATTGAGAGCGAATTGAAGGACCTCGATCTCGGTGGAGCTTTGCGCTTCAGCCGGTTTGAGCCCTGTCATAGACAGCGCGGTTACGCCGGCGGTCGCGATACCGATCGTCTTCAGGAAACGGCGTCGATTGGGGGAGGCGGAGACAACTTCATCGATCAAATTTTTCGGCATGGGGGTCCTTAATGGGTTGGTCTTGACGATGTTGGGAGCGATACAAACAAGAGAGCATCGCAGGAAATGGGGGCCCGCAGCGTTCGACTAGAACGAAGACGCTGCGAGGGTAGAGCCGTTTCAGCCCTGACGAGATGCCCCGATTTTGAAGTAAATTCGCAGCCCGGCGTGTGGTCAAACAAAAGCGTTGGCGCTTCAAATTCGCGCAAACTTTCTTTAGACGAGTAGATCTGATCAAGGAACGGTTGCGTATATAGCCGGAGGAAAAGACCCGATTGCGGCTCGTCACAAAGCCGATGTGTGTGCGGTCTTAATAAGTACGGGCGGCAGATGCAAGTTACACCGCTCGAAAGTGAAAGGAGCAAGTGTGAAAATCGTAGTCATCGGTGGCAGCGGTCTCATAGGATCGAAGCTCGCTGTCGTTCGTCATAACGAAAATCTCGTCTGCGTATTCGTCCGATTTTGGATGATAGTCGCAGGGATCCCGGCCCGGCATGCGCCAATAAAATTTGGGGGAAGGGCTCTACCGAGGGCGTTTTGCCGGACCCACGCCTTCTGCCTGAAGGCTCCCATCCCAGAGTGGCAGCAGGGCCAATTGAATAGCCGTCGATTTTCCTGATGGATTGGATAGCTTTTCCATTTCGCTCGGCCCAAGTCTTTGCAGAGTAGACCACTCCTTAGACAGAACAGTCAGCAGTTCCGATGTGAGATGGTCGAGCTTAGGGCGTATCTCGGTTTTCAGATCTGGGACACCCTGGAATGACCCTTGTTGTTGCGCCGCCCATCGCGCGAAGAGGCAATACTGCACTTCTTTGGCTCCTTCGATCTGGAGGCGGAAGAAGTGTTGCGCCCATCCGGGTGGTATACCGGCGGCTTGCGCTTGCGAGGCAACTCCGGCGAGCAGCTGCTGTTCACGGTCGGGATCTTCGATCGCTGATCCGGTGTTCCACTTCGCGCGGGCGACGTCGGTCATCAAGCTCAGCCGTTCCTCTATGAGACTCGTCAGGGGAGCGAAGATTCCAACCGGCTGCGTAGTGGAGCATTGAGCATGAGCAGAGGAAACGGAAGTTATCGAGACAAACGACAGAATGGAGACGATAAGGATTTTCACAATTCCTGGGCGTCCTTCGCTCTTCCATTCTAGTACGCACTGCTGAAGTGCCTCCGTGAGAAGCCGAATTTGCCAGGATCTGATCTTCCCCGGTTTTCCCCCACATGCTTTAGTAGGGCCGTAAATGCTTGGAAAAATGATGGGCTTTAGAGGATGTGTGAGAACTAGTAAAACCGCAGATCTCTCCTCTACGCTCCCCCGGATTTCCTACCTCACAGCGGCTCTCCGTAAAGAGAGACGCAGGAACTTCATCAACGCCGGAAAACTCGACAGGAAATCCGGGGGAGCGTAGTGGAGAGATCTTCGGTTTTGCTAGTTCTCACACACCCTCTAAAGCCCTCAAGCCATTTTTCGACGTGTCCAATGTTTCAATGAACTCGGGCACAGGACCCTAAGCCGCATCGTGAAAGATCACGCCCAGGGTGTGTCTGCGCCCGGAACGAAGCCGGCTCACTCCGTGACGAAGATTGACTCGATAGATCCCCCGCGTACCTTGGACCGGACGGTGATGAACAGCGAAAGCGACCCCATCGCCCTGGCGAAGAGGAACCACTTCAGGCCGGGACTGCATTCTCGGTCTCTGTTCGGTGAGTACGAACTCGCCGCCGTCAAAATCCCTTCCTGGTTCGGAGAGAAGAAACGCGACCTGGATCGGAAATACATGCTCGCCGTAAAGGTCCTGATGCAAGCAGTTGTAATCCCCAGGGCCATATTCCAGGAGCAGCGGGGTTGGGCGCGATTGCCCCGCATGGTGGCAGCGACGAATAAATTCGGCGTGTTCCTTGGGATAGTGCACGTCGATCTCCATGCTCTGGTTCCAGCGATTCGCGACTGGCGCGAGTTCACGATACAGGGTCGTCCGCAGGTCTTCGACGATTCCCGGCAGGGGGTAGCTAAAGTATTTGTACTCCCCGCGTCCAAAGCCATGGCGACCCATGACCACGCGGCTGCGGAATGCCGCTTCGTCGGGATAGAAGCTCGCCAGGCTGGCGCACTCGCCGGGCGTGAGCACGCTCTTCAGCACGGCGCTCCCTTGTTCATTCAGCTCGCTTGCGATTTGTGCCCAATGGAGTGCCTCTATGCGCGCCGGCAAAGAGGCTTGTTCTTCTGCGAAGAGGGTCTTCATGCGTGCGCCTCTCTTTCGAGAAGCGCACGCTTGCGATCCACTCCCCAGCGGTAACCGGAAAGGGAACCGTCGTTTCTAATGACCCGGTGACAAGGGATCGCGACGGCAAGGGCGTTTGCTCCGCAGGCCTGGGCAACTGCCCGGACCGCTTTGGGCATGCCGATCTTCGTGGCGATCTCGGTATAAGTTGAGGTTGAGCCTGGAGGGATCTGCTGCAGGGCCTTCCAGACGCGTTGCTGAAACGCGGTGCCGCGAATGTCCAATGGTAGATCAAGGCCGATTCCTGGCTGCTCGATAAGCCCGACCACTTTCGCGATCAGCTCCTGATAGCCGGTCTCATCTCCAATCAAATTCGCTTTAGGAAATTGGTCTTGAAGATCCCGAATCAGGGTTTCAGGGTTATCCCCAATCAGAATGGAGCAAACACCCTTGTTGCTCTGCGCCACGAGGATCGAGCCCAGCGAGGCTTTACCGATGGCGAAATAGATGTCGGTGTCTGCACCACCTTCACGAAAAGTGCTGGGAGTCATGCCAAGGACATGATTGGTGTTCTCGTAAAAGCGGCCGCTCGAATTGAATCCAGCATCATAGATGGCGTCTGTCACAGAATTGCTCCTTTCGAGAGAGGCCCGTACCCGTTGATTGCGGTGCGCCTTCGCATAGGCGGCGGGTGTGAGGCCGGTGAGCGATTTAAATGTCCGGTGGAAGTGAAACGTGCTCATGCCGGCATGTTTCGCCAGCTGTTTTAGCGGCGGCGTGTGCTCGCGTTCCTCGATCAGGCGACACGCCTTCGCAATTTTGCCGGCATTTTCCGCAGCCAGACCGATCAGATTTGGCTTGCAGCGCTTGCAGGGGCGAAAGCCGGCATTTTCCGCTTCTTCGCACGTCCGGTGATACCGCAGGTTTTCCGGCCGGGCGAGGCGAGCTCCACAGGAGGGCCGGCAGTACACTCCAGTGGTCTTGACTGAATAGAAGAACACTCCGTCCGCCTTGGGGTCGCGATCGACTACGGATTGCCATCGCGGGTCTTGCTGCGCCGCGTTGGCGAGTTCAAGTTTTGTAGCTGCCTTGCTCATCGGCTGCTCCTTTCTGCTTACAGAAACAACTGTAGCGACCTTGTGTGGAGCACACACTCCGGTTCTTGCTCTCGAATTCGATACTGAAAGGGTAGATCAGGGCGGTTGTGGCCGGCCAGCTACATTCCTTGTTATCAACAGGATTGGTGGTTGACCGCGCTATTCCCGCAAAGGCACAATAAACCGGCACTCCGCAACGACGCAGGGAAACACTGCCGCCAAGCCTCTTGCGATACCTTTGATACTTAGCTAAACTACAAAACTATATGGCGGCCAAGACACCAGGGCGACGGGAGAGCAGCGCCCCCACCAGACCTCTGACCGTATCCAGACCGGACCTGCTGGTAAATGGATCCGACAACCAGTTCCGCACTTTACTCCACGGAGTGCTGGCGTTTGCCGCGCGGTTGCAGGCGGTTCGCGATGGCTTTGCCGGTCTTCTGGGTCTTACTGGAATCCAATACACGATTTTAATCTCGATTCGACAGCTGCAAAGCGAAGGCGAAGTTACCGTCAGCGCCGTGGCATCGCATTTGCATCTGAGCGGCGCCTTTGTCACTACGGAAACCGGCAAACTTCTTCGCGCCGGCCTTATCACCAAGGTCCAGGACATTACCGACCGCCGCCGTGTGTGCTTGCGGGTGGCGCCCAAAGGCCGCGACCTTCTCAGCGATCTGGCTCCCGCCCAGGTGCAAGTCAACGATGTGATGTTCGAGTTTTTAGATGCTGAGCAGTTAAAGGCGTTGGGTCAGAGCATCGACCACATTGTGGCCTGCGGCGATCGTGCCATTGCGCTGCTCGATTACGTTTCCAAAGATTTCACTCGTCCGAGCCAGGTGACTGCGCCTCTTGCGCTGGATGCGAAGCCCAAACAAAGAGGCAAGAGATAATGCCGGAAATATCCTTCTCCGCTCGTCTTTCCCGGCGGGGCTACCATTCATTCACTTCAGCCAAAAAAGACTTCAAGAACAGCGCGTACCTTTCCACGCGCTGAGCCCGGAGATCCCATGAAAACCGGCGAAAGCCACATCGATTCGTTACGCGATGGACGCCAGATTTTCCTGCTCGGTGAACGAGTCGATGATGTTACCGTGCACCCTGCGTTCTGCAACGCAGTCGCCTCCGCGGGGCGGCTTTACGACTACCAGAGCCATCCGGATAACCTGGAGAAGATGACGTTTCTCTCTCCCGACACCGGCGACCCCGTCAGCCGCTGCTGGGAGCTACCCGCAAATTATGCGGCGCTGGTGAAGAGACGGGAAGCGCTGGAAGCCTGGGCTGAGACCCACTTCGGCTTCATGGGCCGGTCTCCGGATCACGTTGCCTCCTGCATCTCCGGTTTGTACATGGGGGCCGAACTATTCGATGAGTTTGACCCGAAGCGTGCCGCGGCTCTGCGTGACTACTACCGCTATGCGCGCGACAACGATTTGTTTCTTACCTATGTGATCATCAATCCGCAAGCGGAGCGCTCCAAGAATCCGCACCAGCAGGCGGATACGATGCTGACCGCGCACTTGTGCGACCAGGACTCTCAGGGAATCACAGTCAAGGGCGCCAAGATGCTGGGCACGAGCACCATCATGGCCAATGAGGTCTTTGTCACCTGCATTCAACCGCTCGGTCCCGGCGATGAACCCTATGCACTTTCCTTTGTGATTCCGATCAATGCCAAGGGGCTTAAGGTGCTTTCGCGGAAATCGTACGAGTTGGGTGCGGGATCGCGGTTCGATAGCCCGTTGTCACACCAGTTCGATGAGAACGACGCTGTCTTGTATTTCGACGAGGTCAAGGTTCCCTGGGAGCGGGTGTTCATTGCCGGTAGCCCGGAGATGTGTCAGAAACAGTTTTATCAGACGCCGGCGCATGTTTATCAGAACTACCAGGCCCAGATCCGGCTGAATGTGAAGCTCAAATTCCTGGTAGGGATCGGCCGCATGATCGCCTCGACCAATGGCATCGAAAAGATGCCGCAGGTGCGAGAGATTCTGGGGCAGTTGGCCGCCGAATCCGCCATGGTCGACAGCATGCTTCACGCCATGGAGATCAAGGGATCCACGCACGGCAAATATTTCGTTCCTGATGGCAATACACTCTACAGCGCGCAGGTGTTGACGCAACAGCTCTACCCGAAAATCATACAGACCTTGCGTGAACTCGCGGGCGGCAGCATGATCATGCTGCCCTCAGGCATCCAGGACCTGATTACCCCGGAAGTTGCGGATTACTCGCTGCGCGTCCAGCGCTCGGCCGTTTTCGATCCGGAAGATCGGGTCAAGTTTTTCAAGATGGCGTGGGATGCCGTGGGCTCTGAATTCGCATCGCGCCATACCCAATACGAGATGTTCTATGCCGGCGCCGCCTTTGTGACCAAGGCACATTCCTATCGCACCTACGATTGGGATCGAGGCACCGATATGGTGAACCGGCTGCTGGCCAGCTACGATTTGCAGGAGGAGAAGCAGAAATGGCTGTCAACAAACAGCACAAAGAGTTTCACCTACTCGATATGACCGAGGGGTGGCACGTGCCCCCCGGTTACCCTACCGGTATTCAGCAGAAAATCATTTCCGGAGAGCTTGATGAGCGGGCGAAAAGCGGAAGCCGGACACGCTTCCTGCGGTTCGACCCGGGGGTGTTTACCACCAAGCCGTTTGTGCATGAGTATTGGGAAGAAGTGTATCTACTCAGCGGCCAGCTCACGGTGGGGAACGACGAACAAGGGCAGAACGGCGTCAGCTTTGAGCCGAATACCTACGCCTGCCGCCCTCCCGGTGTCTTCCATGGACCGTTTAAATCCGAGACCGGTTGCCTCCTGCTTGAAATCCACTACTTCGACCCTGCCTAGCAGCACCTCCCCTCGATAACCGGAACCGGCAAAGGCGCAAAATATGCCTTTGCCGGCGGCCCTTGATTGTATACAATATCCCCGCAGACGATGTGTTCCACGGATTTTTTTCTGTAGGGTAAAACTATTCCTTGCATTAGCTTTGTTACCTAGCTAAACTCCGAAATCATATTGCTTCTTCCACAGTCTTGTGTTGAACGAAAGCTAACCCCGAAGTTTCAAGTCCGACGGCCCCTGGTTTATTGATCCGACCCGCTGTAACCGGGCCCCTACCCTGACCTGCATTCTGAGAGGACTATCGACTCATGGCCATAACCTATCCCCCTAAGTACGCAACCGATGTCATGGGGCCGGCGAGTGTACTGGACTTCGAAGCCATTGCCAAGACCAAACTCTCCAAATGGGGCTACGACTACATCGCCACCGGCGTGGAGAACGAGGTGACGATGCGTTCCAACCGGGCCGCGTTCAACCGCGTATGGCTGCGGCGGCGCGCCATGGTCGATGTCAGTAAGATCGATACCTCGCTCGAAATACTCGGGACCAAGCTCGACTACCCCATTCTTCTGGATCCCACGGGCGGCAAAGATATCGACGATGTGAACGCAGACCAGCACGCCGCGGAAGGTGCGTTTCCAGCCAAGGCTATCTATTGCGTCGCTGCCGGGCCATGGATGAAACAGCTGCATGCCGAGAATCGCGCACCGGTGTGGTGGTCCAACTCTGTCGGGCTGGGAACACAACAGATCGCTACCAACTTTGCGCGGCGCTCTGAGGATGCCGGATGCTCGGCCATCATTCTCACCATGGACTATGAGTACACCCCCAACCGCGATCGCTATAGTCGCAACCATTACGACTGGGGCTATCACCAGGCCGGGCCTCCGCAAAATGGAGTGACTTTAACCCCGCGTACTCCGTCCATGGATGGAATGCTTATACCCGCGACCCCGAGCATGACATGGGAAACCATTGGCTGGTTGCGCACCGCGGCCAAGGTGCCTGTATGCGTGAAAGGCATTCTTCGGCCGGACGATGCCGACAAGGCAATCAAAGCGGGGGCGCAGGCGATCGTTGTCTCCAACCATGGCGGCCGGGCGCTGGACGGTGGGATTGCCACCCTAGATGCATTGCCTGCGGTTGTTAAGGCCGTGAATGGCAGGGTTCCGGTCCTGATGGACAGTGGAGTCCGCCGCGGCGATGACGTTTTGAAAGCACTAGCGCTCGGGGCGACTGCGGTCCTGATCGGCAGACCCTATGTCTGGGGCTTGACTGCTTTCGGCAAAGAGGGTTTGCAGCGAGTGCTCGACATTTTGCGATCCGAGTTGGTGCTCGCCATGGGACTAGCCGGTGTCAGCGATTTGAAGTCTATTAAATCTGATCTGGTGTGCAGGGCCTGGGAACCGCGCGGTTGAAAGTTCGGGCGCGGGCTAAATAGCGAAGGAGAATTCGTTGGAGAGCGACATGATGGAATCGGGTGGGGAAGTGAATAACTTGACGGGCGGCAAGATGACGCGCAGGTCGGCCCTGCGTCTCGCAGCTATGGCAGCTGGATCTCCTTTGCTTGCGCGGGCCGCTCAACAGGCCCCGGCAGCGGCGCCTGCGCCGGCTCAGCAGGCCTATCGGCCGGCGCGAGTCTATCCACCCGTTTACAGCGAAGACGTCATGGTTCCGGTCAACGTGTACGAGATGGAAGATGTGGCCCGGAGCAAAGTCAATCCCATCGCTTATGACTACATTGCCGGCGGCAGCGCGGGCGAGTTGACCTTGGAGGCCAATCGAGAGGCCTTTCTCCACGTTCAGCTTCGCCGCCGCGTTGGGGTAGACGTGAGCAGGCTCGACACGTCGATCGATCTGCTGGGCACGAAATTGGACTTTCCGATTCTCCTCGGTCCGGGAGGTCACAAGAACCTGATCTATGCCGACGGCGAGCGGGTGGCTGCCATGGGGGCAGCCCACTCCAAGGCGCTATACATGACAGGGCCCAGCGAATGGATGGCCAAACTGCAGGGGACGCCCGATGCTCCCGTGTGGTGGGCGTCCGCACTCGGGCTGCCCGACCGCGCGGCAGCGCAGGCCTTCGCCAAGCGGGCGGAGGATGCAGGCGCCAAAGCTATCTCGGTTACAATCGATTATCCGTACACGCCCCCGCGCGACCGTGAAATTAAAAATCACTTTGATTACGTGTGGTCGAGTAATAAAGACGGTGTTCCGCCGAATCCAGGTGTAACTGATTTCAGGGAGCAGCCTGCGATTGCGGGCACTATCTGGTCCTTTGTAACTACCATGACCTGGGATGTTCTGGATTGGCTTCATGCCTCAACCAAACTGCCGATTGTGATCAAGGGAATCGTCACCGGGGAAGACGCGCATACCGCGGTGCAGCGGGGTGCACAAGCAATTATTGTTTCCAATCATGGCGGCCGTACGTTGGACGGCATGATCCCTACCCTCTATGCGCTTCCGGAGGTCGTCGCTGCGGTCAACGGCAAAATCCCAGTGCTGATGGACGGCGGGATTCGCCGCGGGAGTGACATCGTGAAAGCAATGTCGCTCGGCGCCAACGCAGTGTTGATCGGACGCCCTTATTACTGGGGCCTCGCGGCTTTTGGCCAGGTCGGTGTGCAGAGAGTGATCGAGATGCTGCGCGGCGAAATGATGGTTGCCATGGCACAGTCCGGCATTCCCAATCTCGCGTCCTTCGATCGCAGCTTGATCGAGTTTCTTCCCGGGACCCGGACGGTACTGGACTAAGTTGTCTTAACAGGCGGGAGATAAGTGCCTGCGGTGTGAACGTGCATCACTGGGGAGAGACCCGCTGGACTGTTTACAGAGCAGCGGCCCTTTAGCCTGTCGTTTCTACTACGTGCGATAGAAGGACGAACGCAGTGTTAAAAAGTGCTTGCATTAGCTTTGTAACCTAGCTAAAGTGCAAATGTATACAATTTTGCACGCGTCAGTAGGATCCTTGTACTCCCGTTATCGTTAGGCAGTTTCGGCCCCTTTTGTAATATCCCCGGCAAATACAGGTCGTCAGAAAACCCGCTCTCGGAATTTCTATCGGTGTCGTTACCCGGGCCCTGGAAGGAAAGCAATGAGACGATTGATCGCAGGAGCCGTCCTCGTGGGCATGGCTTTTCCCGCATTTGCAGACGATCCCGCCACAGGTAAGTTGCCCGAGGGTAAAGGCCAGAAAGAAACAGCCCGTATTTGTACCGGTTGCCACACTATCGACACAGTAGTAACTGAGCGCCATGACAGAGTGGATTGGCAGAAGTTGGTGGACGCCATGGCAGCGCGTGGAGCCGACGGCACAGATGAAGAACTGAAGATCATCGTCGACTACTTGACCAGGAATTTCGGGCCTAAAGAGTCCAGCAGCAAGTGAGTTCCCGATAGCTGCTCGCTAGATTGACTCAGGTTATGGATCTGTCGTTCCACTGGTAACTCACAGATTTTGGAGGGTTCGTATATGCGCTACGGTCTTGTCATCCTACTCATACTTTTGAACGTCGCCGCAGGATCCGCTCAGAACTTTCGGGGAGGCATCAACGGCATTGTCACCGATCAATCCGACAACATCGTTCCAGAATGTCAGGTGAAGGCCACGGACACAGCGACCGGGCTCTCCTACAATACCGCCGCGTCGAGTGCCGGTGTCTTCTCTTTTTCCGATTTGCCGCTTGGCGATTACACGGTGACGATTACCCAGCCCGGATTTTCTACTCTGCAGCTTACTGCCATCCACGTGACGGCGGGCCAGGTATATAACATCCCGGCGAAACTCAGCGTCGCCTCGACAGCCACCACGGTAGAAGTCTCGGCGGCCGGAGTGGCTCTGGAGACGACGAACACCACGCTGGTGAGTTCGTTGCCCACGTCGACGGTGCAGAGTCTGCCGCTGAATGGGCGTGATTTTACGCAGATGATTGCATCGGTTCCGGGATGGGCCGGTAATCCAACCAACGGCTTGGCGGGATCGCTGAACGGCGCCAGGCAGAACCAGGTCAACTGGCAGATAGAAGGCTCGGACAATAATGATCCCTGGTGGAATTTCCCCGCCGCCAATCAGACGGGCGTTAGCGGGATCGCCGCGGTGGTCGTGCCGATCGACGCCATCGACCAGTTTTCGCTGGTGACCCAAGGCGGCGCCGACATGGGCCGAAGCCCGGGAGGCACGGTGAACCTGGTTTTGAAATCGGGATCGAACCAGCTGCACGGCAGCGCCTACTATTTCAACCGGAACGAAGCGCTGGCCTCGGCTTCCCCATTTCTCCCTGTAGGAAAAGCCAAGCCCATCATGCGCAACCAGCAATATGGAGCATCCGTGGGCGGGCCCATTTTCAAGGATAGGACTTTTTTCTTCACCACCTATGAAGCGCAGAAATACATCATCGGGCTGACCGGCTTGTATACGGAGCCCTCGCTCGCGTACCAGGCGGCCGCGACCAGCCTTATGAACCAGTACAACGTGGCCGTGAATCCCGTCTCCCTGAATCTGTTAAAGACGTTATGGCCGGCCTACGCGTTGACGGGAGCTGCTACCTCGAGCAATTACTTCAACACCGACCCGCAACAGGGCCACAGCCATAACGCACTGGCTAAGATCGATCACAGTTTTAACCAACGCAACCGGATCTCGGCTCGCGCCTATGCCGCCTACGGCTTCCAGATTGGGACCATCGGCGACAACATTGTCTACTACTACGCGGTGACTCCGGTACATTCGCAGAACTACAACGTGACCTTCAACACCAGCATCAATGCCCACATGGAAAACGAGGTTTTGTTCGGGGACAACTTCTTTTCTCTTGCGAAGCAGGATCAAAACCTCAGCTTCAATCCTCCCGCGCTTGGGCTCAACACCGGAGTCACAGCGGCGAACTTGTCGGGAGCACCGTACATCAGCATCGGCAGCTTCGATAAGATCGGGTCCACGCCACCCTCCGGCCGCAGTTCGGTAACGGGTACAGTGGGCGACACTCTGTCCTGGCTAAAAGGTGCGCACCAGATGCGGTACGGCGGCGGACTGATGCAGGGGAGAATCGACGGCTTTTATCATGCCGGCGCCCGCGGATCGTTCACCTTCAACGGTTCGCAGGGTCCCTGGAGCAAGCTGATCGGCACGACCGGGTTCGACTCTAACCTGGCTAGCCTGGCCGACTTTATGGCGGGCTATGTCTATCAGTCAAACATCGCGGAAGGTGATCCGGAGCGGTTCGTCACCATGAACGGGTTCAACTTCTTCGCCCAGGATAGTTGGCAGGTGAACCAAAGACTGAACATCAACTTTGGATTGCGCTACGAATACGTCGGGCCGCTGCACGATAAAACAAAGGACCTTTCGGTGTTCGATCCAAATGTTCCAGGAGGTATTGCGACGGCCGGGGTCGATATCCCCAATCTGTACCAGCAGTACTGGAAAAATATTCTACCCCGGGCGGGCTTTGCCTATCAGCCCTGGAGCGGTGGCAACACGGTCGTTCGCGGGGGCATCGGCTGGTACACGGACACTGTTTCTATCATTCCATTCCTCAATAACTCCAACAGCCTGGCAAGTTACGGCGCGCCCAATGGCGGCCCGATCGGGGTAAACGGCAATCCCTCCGGGACCAAGCCAGTCTATCTGGTGAACAGAAATGCCTACACGATCGTACCCAATCAGCTTATCTTTCCCAGCGCACCTACCATCAGCGGCACCAACGTGTTCAGCTTGTTTGGGGTGAATCCAAACCTGCAGCCTGCCCAGATCCTGGGCTACAACCTGAATATTCAACAAGCCATCGGTAAGAATGCGGTGCTCCAGATCGCGTATGTCGGGAACCAGTCGCGGCACCAGATCACATTGCTCGATGTGAACCAGGCCGGCCTGGGCACCGGCACCGCGTTGACCTCGTCAGGGTTTACCAAGGCGCAGGTAAGCCGGCCGTACTTCTCAAAGTTTCCTAACTTCGGAGTTATCAATACGGTCGAGAGTAACGGCACGGCAAACTACAACGCGCTGCAGTTGTCGCTCAGCACGTCGATGTGGCATGGCGTGTTCACCAGGGTCAATTACACCTGGTCTCACAACAATGACGATATGACCTCCAATACCGGCACGCTCCCCCAGAACAGTTTCAACCTGCCGGGGAACTATGGCAGCTCGGATAACGACCGCCGCAACCAATTCAATGCATATACCGTTTACGACATTCCTGGCTCGAGCCACGGACCAAGATGGCTCACAAACGGCTGGGAAGCGAGTACGGTAGCTGGTTTCCATGTGGGCGGCCCAATTACCCTGAAGACCTCTTCGGATACGACGGGAACCGGGGAAAACGTGCAGTATGCAAACTATGTCGGGGGAGCCAGGTATAAGACTTCGACGGTGGTGAAGGCCACCCCGGTGCAATGGCTTAATCCCGCGGCGTTTACCGCCCCAGCTGCCGGGTCCTACGGCACGTACCGGCGCGGTTTCGTGAAGGGCCCCGGATATGGGGATGTCGATTTGTCTTTCCTGAAGAACATTCCCATCAAGGAAAGGCTGCATGGGCAGTTCCGCTTTGAGATGTTCAATCTGTTTAACCGTACCAACCTATCCGGTCCAAGCGGGACCGTGGGCGGCAGCACCTTCGGGCAGACTTCGGACACCGTCGGCGACGCTGGTGGCGACCCGGGTATCGGTCCCGGTGAACCGTTCAATATTCAGGTAGCGTTGAAGATCCTGTGGTAAACGCGGGCTCGGTTTAGGATTGATTCAGCGCGGGGTCATGGGGGATTTGTGAAGAATAAGATTGGACGTCGAGACTTCCTGAAGGCCGCGCCTGCCGCGGCCAGTTTTCTGGCCCTGGGCCTGGAGAGCAGTGGGCTGCGGGCTGCGGAGAATTTACCTCTTGCCGCTGCCGCCGATACCGGAGGGATCTCCTCCCCACCGGGAATGCAATATACCCCTCGCGCCGATTACCCTATCGAGGCTACGCCGTTCTGGGAAGTCAAGCTGACCGATGATTTCTGGGCACCCAGGAGATCGAAAAACGCCACTGTCACGATTCCGTTTGAGTTCCAGAAGTTTGAGGAAGGCGGAAGGCCGGTCAACAATAACGTTCTCGAGGCTGCGATCTATTCGCTGCGCAGCTTTCCTGACCCGGTTTTGCAGGCCAAGGTCGATACCGCGGTGGCCCACGTCACAGCGGCTCCTCGTCGCGCGACAGGCCGCGCCACCAACCACGCACGCAACGACTTCTTCGAAGTTGCCGCGGCATACTACGTAACCACCGGAAATAAAACCCTTCTGGATCCAGCGCTTCAGTCAGCCGACTCGCTCTACCAGACCTATTTTCCCAATTCCCCCCCATTTTCCGGAGGAGAACGAGACGCGGTCAACTGCATACAGCTCTACACCGTCACCAAAGACAAACGGCATCTCGATCTGGCCAAGAACTACCTGGATATTCGCGGGCTGCCGAACTCGGTCAATCGTGGCAGGCATAATCAGTCTTACAAGCCGGTTTTGGAGCAGACCACGGCGGTGGGCCACGCAGTGAATGGTGTAACCCTGATGGTTTCGCTGCTCGATGTGGGAACCCTCACCGGTCTGGAGCCGTATTCCGACACCGCGCGCACCCTGTGGCTGGATACGGTCAGCACCAAGCTCTATATCACCGGAGGAGTAGGATCGAGCGGCAACGAGGGTTTCCTCGGGCCCTACATGTTGCCGAACCTTAAGGCCTATTCCGAGACCTGCGCCGGCATCATGTTTTCCACGCTGAACCATAAGATGTTTTTGGCTACTGGGGACGCGAAGTATATCGATGTGATGGAACGTTCGATCTACAACAATGTGGTGGACGGCGTTTCGTTCTCCGGTGACCGCTTCTTTTATGTCAACCGTCTCGCCAGTGCAGGGGATGGACGAGACTTGCGATGGCAGAGGGCATCGCTCGAATGCTGCCCTCCGAATCTTGTCAGATTCATGGCCTCGATGCCTAAGTACATTTACGCGCAGACCAAAGACGCACTGTACGTGAATCTCTATGTCTCGAGCGAAGCGTCCTTCGCTCTCAACGGCGGGGAGCTTGCCATCGCCGTCGATAGCGAAATGCCCTGGGGAGGCAAATCGAAGATAAAGGTTTTAAAGGGGGGCAGCAAGGCCCAAATCAAGTTGAGAATCCCTGGATGGGCGAGGAATCAACCCGCGCCGGGAGGGCTCTATTCCTATGTAGACCGTTCATCCGCTCCGGTCGAGATTTCAATCAACGGAAAGGCGATTTCTCAGGAGCCCGACGAGTTCGGATATGTGACTCTCGATAGAGTGTGGCGGCGTGATGACGTAGTCGCGATTGAATTTCCCTTCGAGATCAGGACGATCGCGGCCGATGCGAGGGTGAGAGAGAACAGCGGCCGCTTCGCGGTATCAAAAGGACCGATTGTTTTTGCTGCCGAGTGGCCGGACTACCAGGGAGGCCACGTACTGACGGCCTTAATGAATAAAGACTACGGTTTGACCTCCTCGTTTGATAAGAGTCTTTATTCCGGAGCGACGGTCATTCAAGGTCAGGCGAAGAGCATGAGCCTGCCCTCGTCTGAATTCAAGCCCATCACGCTTGTTCCTTACCACCTTTGGGCCAATCGCGGACAAGGTCAAATGGCGGTGTGGCTCTCGCAGAGGGAATACGCGATCGGGGATGTCGGTCCCGCAGGCGGTTTTATCTTCTACGTGAACCCACACTACCAGGCGGACGGATGGCGGTATCTGGAAGCGGCTCCGCGTGATCAAAGCGCCGGCGCAAAATGGGGATGCTTTCGTACGTCCATTCCCGGCGCCTCTGGAACGGCAATCGGAACCGGCAAACAGAACACGCTGGATATGAAAGCTGGTTGTGCGGCGGAGGGAACGGCCGCCGACCTTTGTATGAACTGCAGCTGGAACGGTTTTCGGGACTGGTTTCTGCCGTCCATCGATGAGTTGACGGAGATGTACCAGAACTTGAAAGTAACAGGATTGTCCGATTTTGGAGACGCGAGCGTTCCCGATAACTACAACTACTGGTCATCCAGCCAGGTCACGACCGATATGGCACGCCACTGCGATTTCGCCGACAACGGCATTCATCATTATGATGATAAGGATTTCCCGCGAAGAGTTCGCGCCATTCGCGCCTTTTGATTGATCTCTTGCCAGCGTTGACTGACCGGGGCTCGCCCGGTGGTGTCTCGTCCTATGCCTTAGGACCAGGGATTGCCTTGACAGGATGCCCTGGACGCTTTCTAATGAACAAAACCGTGAGAGAATCCACGTATTTACGAGACCGTATTACGCAGTTTTTCGAGCCGGTACCCTGCCGCTTGTGTTGTTGTTTACATGCCGTTTTATCCCGATAAGAAGCTGTAGCTGTTATTACAGGTGGCATCTAGTTTCCTGCAGCCACGGTGAGGGAAGAAACTACCTTTTATTCGCCTTGCTACTGCCCGACGATGCCACCGCGGACGGCAAGGAGCAATGCCCGGGCCACCCGCCAGGAGACCGGCTGGATTTCAACTGATATGGACTTATGGTGTCCAAAGAGGCACTTTTCAGAATGATTGTGGAGGCCAACTTGATGCGTTATAGGATTCGAAGAACGGCCCTTTCGATTGTCGCTCTCGGCGCCTTGCTGACGGCAAGTACTTTTCCCAGTTTTTCGCAGTCCCAGTCGATCAACGGCACGATTCGCGGCGTGGTCACCGACGCGAGCGGTAGCCCCATCGCGGGGGCCAAAATCACGGTCAAGAATCTGGATACGGGCTTTACCCGGGAGGCTACGACCGCTTCTGACGGGGTCTACATCGCACCCAATCTGCCGATCGGGAACTACTCAGTTCAGACCAGCTCAAGCGGCTTCGCCGGGATCACGCAAACCGGAGTCCATCTCGATGCCGGCAGCAGCGCGACCGTCGATCAACAGCTCAAGCCGGGCAATGTCGTCACGCAAGTGGAAGTCACGGGCGACGCGCCCATCATCGAACCTGCGCGGTTCGATCTCGGGCGCACAATATCCGCCCAAGAGACTCAAAACCTTCCGCTCCCATCACGAAACCCCTACAACTTTATCCTTTTTCAGCCGGGAATTAGCGGGCACCCAAATCCGGAAAACGGCATTCCGCGAACCCTGGATACCAACGGCCTCGTAGACCGCGTCAACTTTCAACTTGACGGCATGGTGGATACTGAGTCCGATCGTTATGGTCTTCGGCTCTTTGCTATATCTGACTCCTATGTAAAAGAGATCGTTACCGTCTCCAACAGCTATGCTCCCGAGTTCGGCAACACGGCCGGGGTCATCTACAACAGCATCACGAACTCAGGCACCAACCAGTATCACGGGTCGGCGCAGTATCTTTGGCGCCCCAAGGCCGCCAGCTCCTGCCCAATCCTCAATACCTGCAATCCGAGCCTGCCGGGCGGCGTGGTCAAGCCCAGCCTCCACGTCGATGACTTTGTCGGCAATGTTGGTGGCCCGGTCATCAAGGACAAGTTTTTCTTTTTTGTCGCATACGAACATTTGAAGCGAGCGAATCCGACCGCAAACACGATCAGCGCATCGAACCAGGCCGCGCTCATCAACCTTGGCGTCAGTCCGGGCGACTTCGCCACCGCAGGCCAGGTACAGTACGCGCAGTGGGTGGACACTCGAGGAGATTGGAGCATTAACAGCAAGAACCAATTCTTCGTGCGCTACAACTATTTCCGCAACCGGTACCCCTTCAATACGAATGTCGGTGGACAGTACTTGTTGAGCGCCGCAGCGGACTTTCAGGATCGCGCTCACATCATCGGCGCACAACTGGTCACCACTCTTTCGGCGGGCCTTTTGAATGAATTCCGCGGTTCCTGGCCGTATCGTAACGAGCACCATGTGGCCGATCCGCTGACTGGCCCTGGCCCAATGGTCACCATCTCGGGCCTTGCCAACTTCGGCGGCTCAAATGGTGTCGGAGACAAGTTTCAGGAAAAGATTCCCAGTTTCAACGACAACGTAACGTGGATCAAAGGCGCTCATTCGATGAAGTTCGGGGTGGGCTTCCAGAAGAACCTTGATACGCAACTTGCGGATGTCTACACGCAATACACCTTCGCATCGATTGCCCAGTATGCCAGCGCAAAGAACGGTACGACCCCCGCCGTCTACTCCAGCGTCGCAGCCAGCATCGGGCGGCCCGGCGCTGCCTATCACTCGATTTTCTTCAACTTCTTTGCTCAAGATACCTGGCAGGCACGTAAGAATCTCTTGCTTACCTATGGAGTCCGGTACGACCAGTACCGGGCGCCTACGCCGCCCGCGGGCGAGCCTTTCATCTACACCCAGAGCTTCGTGACTCCGCTGGCAAACTTTTCCCCTCGCCTGGGCTTCGCCTATTCCCCGAACCCGACGACAGTGGTCCGGGTGAACGCCGGCGTTTTCTATGAAGCCACGCCGACCAACACCTGGTACAACCCGCTCTACAGCAATGGGGCGGCAGGCACCGGCTCCTTCATCGCGACGGTCGCAGGGACAGCAACACCCGGCCCCTGCCAGCCTGCTTATCCCAACACGCCGCAGAATGTGCCGGCCTCCTGCATCGCGACCCAGAGCATTTATGCCCTGACGCCGCACTTCAAGAACGAATACACGTGGAATGCGAATGCGCAGGTGGCACAACAGCTGGCGAAAAATGACTCGCTCACTCTTGGCTACATCTTGACGAACGGGCGCAACATGCAATTCCTCCGCAACCTGAACCTCATCAATCCGACCAGCTTTCTCGCGGATGGCCGCCCCGTATTCGCCACGACGGTCAGCGCCACGACTCGCCTGTACCCCCAGTTCAACAACATCACCCTGATCGATACCGGCTCAAACTCGTCTTACAATGCACTGATCGCGACGTACGAACATCGCATGTCGGCCGGCCTGATCACCAGCGCGTCGTATACCTGGTCCCATGCCATCTCGAATACCCCTGAGGGCAACACCTACGAGTTCAGTACCGCTGTTGAGGATCCGACAAATCCGCTGCGCGACCGCGGAAACAGCGGCATCAACCGGCCAAATTCCTTCACCGTGAGTGCCGTCTATCAACCAAACACCCACTTCGACAATAAATACGTGAATGGTGCGATCGCTGGCAATACTTTTGCGTTCTTAGGTGTCGCGTCCTCCGGGGACGAGCAGAACGTCACCGTGAGCCCTAAGCTCAATGGCGACGGGATCGCGACCAGCCGGCCACTCTTCGTTGGGCGCAATACTGTCCGGGGACCCTCTGTTTATCAGTTCGACCTCCGCTATACCCGGGCACTCGGCAATTTCTTTCATGAGCGCGTGCAACCCAAGTTGCTGATTGAGGGCACTAACCTTCTGAATCACTCCAACGTCACCACGATCAACACAACCGCGACGGTCGTGACTGCTGCTGGAAATGCGGCAGGTCCGATCGGCACCATCACCACGAAGCCAAGTCTGCTGCCTACGAGCACACTTCTTGAAGCCCGGATTCTGCAGTTTGGGCTTAAGATCGACTTCTAGTCCACGAGTCGATTGGAAGAGTAAATGGGCCAGACTGAACGTGACCGTGCCGGCGATAGATCGGTGTTCCCAGCGCCGACCTATCGCCGCACCGTGCTCGAGCCGATTTTTCACGACGCGCTCCTTTATTTTCTCGAGCCACTGATCGCCATCCAGTACGCCCACACCCTTATGCTCGGGCGGCAGCAGATCCTGAAGGCGGAGGACGTTATTCCATGCCTGCAGGCCCTGGAAGATCTCAACCTCGATGAGATCCGCAACGCACAGTACGATGGCTCGTTCGAAGACCTCTTCTTCTTTGTGCAGCGAAAGCTTGCCGAACGATGCGGGGTTGAGAATGCGGGCAAGATGCATACCGCGCGCAGCCGCAATGATATCGATCTCACCATGTACCGCATGGTTCTGCGCGATCAGCTTACGAATACGGTGGATGTGGTTTTATCCGTTCGCAAACAGCTGGTCGATCTTGCCTGGGAGCACCGCGGGAGCCTGATGCCCGCCTATACGCATAACCAGCCAGCCCAGCCGACAACGCTAGGACATTACCTGATAGCTGTGATCGAGTGCCTCGAGCGGGACACTGCGCGTTTGCAATCTGCCTTCGGCCGCGTGAACCAATGTCCACTGGGAGCTTGTGCCATCACCACGACGGGGTTCCCGATCGACCGCTATCACACCGCTGCGCTGTTGGGGTTCGATAGCCTGCAGATGAATTCCTATGGGGCCATCGCGGCCGCGGATTACGTGACTGAAAGCTGTTCCGTTCTTTCCGTCTGCATGCTCAATCTCGGCCGTTTCGCGCAAGATCTGCTGCAGTGGAGCGGGGTCGAGTTCGGCTATCTCCGGCTGAGTGATGGCTATGTACAAATCAGCAGCATCATGCCACAGAAGCGTAATCCCGTCGCGCTCGAGCACGTACGCATTCTTTCCAGCCGCGCCTTGACCCAGTCGCAGAGCATTCTCGGTAACTTGCACAACACGCCATTCACCGATATCAACGATGCCGAAGATCAGCTGCAGCCGCTTGTTTACCGCGCCTTCGACGACGCCCACCGGAGCCTGGAGCTGCTGGCAGGGATTCTGAGCGAGGTGCACTTCGATGTAGCGACGATGGCGACCGCGGCCGAAGGCAGTTTCCTGACCGTCACCGAGCTGGCCGACACGCTCGTGCGCTCCACGGGCATGAGTTTTCGCGTCGCCCATGAAATCGTCAGCCACGGCGTCAAGGAATTGGATGGCCATTACGACGCCCAGAAGATGGCCGCCAGCGTAGAACGGATCCTCGCAACAAGCCATCCCGAATACTCCATCCCGGATCCTGTGGTTTTACGCCAAGCACTTCAAGCCGCACATTTCATCGCCATTCGACGGATTCCCGGTGGTCCTGCGCCGGAGGCTCTTGACCCCGAGATTGATCGCGCCGGGAGACAACTTGGCACGGACCGTGTGTGGCTGCAAAGTACGCTCGACCGGCTCGAGGATGCGCGCCAGCGTATCCGCACGGAGACTCGCGAACTTCTCGCTCAGCGATAACGCCCATATCTCAACCGGTAACGAAACTCGACGGGTGCCCCATGTTCGCACCAGCGTACGTGGGCCGAATATGATTTCTTCGAATGCTTTTAGCTAAATGAGTAGAAGCGTTCGATGGGCTTCGCCCGACTTTTTCGGCCCACGTTAGCTGGTGCGAACATGGGGCACCCGTCGAGTTTCGTTACCGGTTGAGGTTATGTTTTGAAGGTTCAGCAAAAAGGGGGGGGTCATGGTAGACCTTTCACTATCCGTTTAGGCGACGGGTTAGAAAGGAAAGGGCAGATGACCCCCAAGAAGAGTATCGCAGGAACGAGCAAGCTGAAGGAGTTGTTGTTAGAGGACGAGGATCTGCTCCGTGGGTTGATGAAGCAGGCCTTGGAGCAGGTACTGGAAGCGGAAATGTCGGAGGCGTTGGGAGCCGGCAAGAGCGAGCGTAGCGAAGGTCGGTTAGGGTATCGTTCTGGATATTACGGTCGAAGTCTGATTACGCGTGTGGGGAAGCTGGAGTTGCGAGTGCCTCAAGATCGTCAGGGGCGGTTTCGTACGGAGGTATTTGCGCGGTATCAGCGGAGCGAGAAGGCGTTGGTGCACGCGGTGATGGAGATGTACATCCAGGGGGTATCGACGCGGAAGGTAAAGGCGATCACCGAGGAGCTGTGCGGCCACGAGTTCAGTGCTTCGACGGTGAGCGAGATGGTGCAGACGCTGGATGAGGAGCTGGATGCGTTTGCGCATCGCCAGTTGGGGGAAGACTATCCCTACCTGATACTGGACGCGCGGTATGAGAAGGTTCGAGAGAGTGGCACGGTGCGCAACCAGGCGGTGTTGATAGCGATCGGGATCAACCGGGAAGGCCGGCGGTGCGTTCTAGGGGTGGAGCTAGCCAATCGGGAGAGCGCCACCAGTTGGAAGGATCTGCTGCAGGGGTTACGCAAGCGTGGCCTGCGGGGAGTGGAATTTGTGGTCAGCGACGATCACGCGGGGCTACGGCGGGCGATCGCCGAAGTGCTGACGGAAGCGACTTGGCAGAGGTGTTATGTACATTTTTTGCGCAACGCGTTGGATTACCTGCCGCGCAAGGGCGACGACGATTGCCTGATGGAGCTGCGCTGGCTGTACGACCGGCGGGACCTGGAGGAGGCGCGAAGGGATTTGGCAGCCTGGCTGGGAAAATGGACGCCTCGCTATCCCAAGCTGTGCCTGTGGGTGGAGGAGAACATCGATGCGACGTTGAGTTTTTATCGCTTGCCCCGAGAACACCACAAGCATCTGAAATCGACCAACATGCTCGAGCGGTTGATGGAGGAGTTGAAGCGGCGAACCCTGGTGGTGCGCATTTTTCCCAACGACGAAAGCTGCTTGCGGTTAGTACGAGCTCTGGCCGTGGAGATCCACGAAAACTGGATCGAGGCCATACGCTATCTGAACATGGACCCTCTGGACGAACTGAAGAAAGAACGATTACGAATGGCAGCAGTGGCCTGACTGAAGGCGATGGCAGGAGAAGGGACTCAAACGCCGTCCCTTCCCCTGCACCCCATCCCGCTCAAGGTCTAACTGGCCCATCCCTTTTGCTGAACTTGACGGACATAACTCCGGTTGAGATATGGGCCACCCCCGGGCCACCCCCTGGTTACAACCGATGGAGGGGAGGATTCCCGTAGTTCTCACAAACCTCTGAAGCCCGTCCCCTGCAGAAAACAGGCGTCTCTCCGTAGACAGATGAAGACCAGCGCCTGAGCCAACCTTCGGAGCCCAGGGTTCTAGAGCGAGATGACTGTGAACCCTGTGCTGCCGGAGATGGATCCAGAGGTTGCGGTGACCTGCCCACCGACCCCCACTGCCACGGCAGTGAAGGAGCCGGTTTGGGAGATGTTTCCGAGATTGATGCCGCCACTGACCGCCCAGTGCACGGAGTTCGTGAGGTCTTGCGTAGTGCCGTCACTATAGTGCCCGGTGGCCGTGAACTGCAGCGTGTTGCCGGGTAAATTCACGATGATCTGGTTCGCCGGCGCAATCGTGATCGATTGAAGCGTGGCACTGGTCACCGTAAGCGTCGCGGTGCCGGTAATGCCATTGAGCGTGGCCCGGGCATTAAAGTTGCCCGGAGAGACGCCGGTCGCAAGTCCGGAGGAACTCACCACACCAACGCTGGGCGTCCCCGACGACCAGGTTACGCTCGAGGTCAGATTCTGTGTGGAGCTATCCGAATACGTACCAATCGCGGTCAATTGAACAGATAACCCGAGAGGGAAGCTGAACTGGGTGGCCTGCACGGCGATGCTTTGCAGCACAGCCGAGGTGACCGTGAGCGGCACCGTACCGGAAACCGAGTTGAGGGTCGCCGTAATGGTGGAGGCCCCGCTGGCCCGCGCACTGGCGAGTCCGCTGGTGCTCACGGTGGCGACAGAGGACGCGGAGGAGGTCCAGTTGACCTGGGAGGTGATATTCACCGTGGTGCCGTCCGAATAATTGCCGGTGGCCGTGAGCTGGGAGGTTAGACCAATCGGCACGTTGGGGGCAGCCGGGGTGATGGTGATCGAGTTGAGCGTGGCGGCGCTCACGACGACCACGGCTGTACCCGTGGTCGACCCGACCGTGGCGGTGACAGTCGTCGCGCCGGTGCTATTGCCATGGAGCAGGCCCGTGGTATCCACGGTCGCGATGGCAGAGGAGCCGGTGGTCCAGGTAGTAGAGCCGTTCAGGTTAGCCGAACTGCCGTCGCTGTAGTTTCCGGTTACGGTCAGGGCCGAGGTGGCGCCCGCCGGCAGAGTCACCGGGTTCGGCGAGATGGTGACCGAGCTGAGGGTGGCTGTCGTGATGGTTGTCTGGGCGGACCCGGAAGCCGAGTTTTGCGTCGCGGTCACGCTGACCGTTCCGGCGGCGATGCTGGTGAGCAATCCATTGCTGCCGGAGGAGTTACTCACCGTCGCCTTGGTGGGATCGGAGACACTCCAGTGGGCCGTCGTGGTGTTGGTCTGCTGCGTGCTGTCACTGAGCGTGGCGGTCGCGGCAAACTGTTGCGTCTGCCCGACGGCCAGGGTCGTCGATGCGGGGCTGACGGAGATGGCCGTGATCGTAGCGTTGGTAACGGTAACCGTGCTACTTGCTGAGACATTCCCGGTGACTGCGGTGATGGTGGCCGTGCCGCTATGGGCGGCGACCACATTGCCGGTGGTGCTGATGGAGGCGGCACTGGTCGCGGAGCTGGACCAGGCAACAGAGTTGGTAAGGTTCTGAGTGGTGCCGTCGGAGTAGGTACCGGTGGCGGTGAGTTGTTGGCTCATGCTGGCCGCAAGGCGCGGATTCGCTGGAGTAATGGCCAGGGAATTCAACGTCGCGCTGGTTACAGTAACGGTGGTGCTGGCGGTGGACCCACCGAGCGTCGCCGTAATGGTTGCGGAACCTGCACCGAGTCCCTGCAGGATGCCGCTGGTATTGACCGTGGCAACGGCTGCGTTCGAAGTCGTATAGGCGACGCTGGTGGTGACGTTCTGCGAAGTCGCATTGGAGAAAGTGGCGGTCGCCGTCAATTGCTGGGTCCCGCTCGCCGGCAGAGAAACGGTGGATGGGGAAAGCTGGAGGACCAGCACAGTGGCCGCGGTTACGGTGAGCGATGCGGTGGCGGTGCTGCTACCTGCCTGGGCAGTGATGGTAGTGGTTCCCGCCGCCACGCTAGACGCCAGGCCGGAAGCATTGATGGTGGCGGTGGCCTGGGAACTCGATGACCAGGCGACCGAGTTGCTGAGGTTCAGGGTCGAGCCGTCGCTCAGTGTTCCGGTTGCCGTGAATTGTTGGTTGGTCCCATCCGCAATACTTGCGGTCGCCGGGGTAACGGCGAGAGAGGAGAGGGTCGCGGTGGTAACCGTCATCACCACGGTTGCGCTCTGGCCTTGATAAGAGGCCGAGATTTGTGTGTTGCCGCCGGCGACAGCGGATGCCAAGCCGGTGCTGTTAATGGTCGCAACCGAGGTTACCGAGGATTGCCAAGTGGCCAGAGTCGTCAGGTTCAGGGTCGAGCCATCGGAATAGTTGCCGGTTGCGGCGAACTGCTGCGTAGTTCCTCTGGGCACCGTGGTAGAGGAAGGGGTGATGGTGATGGACGTGAGAGTCGGACTCCCACTGCCCGGGTTCGTCACGGTCAAGCTGGTGGAGCCGGAGATGCTGTTGAGTTGAGCGGCGATGGTCGTGGAGCCGGCGGCAACACCCGAGGCGAACCCGGCGGAGTTGATGGTTGCGGCCGCCTGGTTGCTCGAAGACCAGGTCACCGAGGAGGTGACGTTCTGGGTGGTGGCGTCGGTGTAGGTTGCGGTCGCGGCAAACTGCTGGGTGGCGGTCGTGGTGATGCTGACGTTTGCCGGAGTGACGGCGATGGAGGCGACGGTGGCGGCCGTAACCGGGCTGCGGGAGTCGTGGCGGTTTGTCCCTGGTAGGCGGCACTAATGGTGGCCGAGCCAACCCCGGTCCCGGTCGCCAGGCCGCTGGTGCTCAGGGTGAGCACGGCGGTGTTCGAACTGCTCCAGGTGACAGTCGATGTCAGGTTCTGGGTGCTGCCGTCGGAATAATTGCCCGTGGCAGTGAATTGGTCCGTTGCGCCCTTGGCAAAGGACTGGGGGCTGCTAGGAGTGATGGTGATGGAAGTGAGCGTGGCACTGGTGACGGTAGTGGTAAATACGCTGGTCACGCCGTCGACCTGCACGGTGATGATGCTGACTCCGGAGGCAACGCCGGTGACCACGCCAACATTGTTGACGGTGACGACGGCGGTATTAGAAGAGCTAAAGGTGGAGCTGCTGTTCAGGTTCTGAGTGCTGCCGTCGGAGAACGTGCCGGTGACGGTGACTTGTATGCTGGTTCCGACCGGAATGCTCGGGGAGTCTGGGCTGAAAGTGATAGCGAGCAAAGTCGCCGAGGTGACCTGGAAGGAAGTGGTGGAGGCGGATAGGCCCTGATAAGAAGCGGTAATCTGGGCTGAGCCGGCGCTGTTCCCGGTGGCCAGACCGGCGGCGTTGACGGAGGCTACCGCTCCGTTGGAGCTGGACCAGATGACGGAGTTGGTGAGGTTTCGGGTGCTGCCGTCGGAGTAGGTTGCGGTGGCAGTAAATTGCACGCTGGTGTTTTTGGCGATCGTGGCGCTGGTAGGCGCGATGGTCAGACTGCTCAGAACGGCCTGGGTGATCTGCACCGTGCCTGTGGTGCTGGAGATTCCGTTGAGAGCGGCCGTGATCTGGGCTGAGCCGGTACCGCCGGAGGCAGCAACCCCGTACTGATTGATGGTGAGCACCTGGGGATTGCTCGAGCTCCAGATGACCTGGTTGGTGAGGTTCTGGGTAGTGTTGTCGGAGAAGGTGCCGATGGCAGTGAACTGCTGCGTGGTGCCGTTGGCAAAATTGACGCTGCTGGGATTGATGGCGATCGAGACTAAGGTCGCCGAGGTCACCGTGACTGACTGCGTGGTCGTGGTCTGCCCATCAAAAGTAACCGTAATCTGAGCAGAGCCTGGGCCGGCGGCGGTGGCCAAGCCGGTGCTCGAGACGCTCACTACGGTCGGATTGGAGCTGATGAAGGTGGCGGTTGAGGTTACGTCATGCGTGCTGCCGTCGGAGTAAGTTCCGATGACGGTGAACTGCTGCGTCGTCCCGTTGGCAAAGTTCAGGTTGGCCGGGTAGATCGCGATCGACAGCAGCAGGGCTGCGTTGATGGTGACGGTCGAGGTGGCGGTGTTGCCCTGGTAGGAGGCGGTGATCTGTGCCGTCCCGGGCGTTAGACCTGTGACCACTCCGCTGGAGGAGACGGTGGCTACTGTTGTCGCCGCCGAAGTCCAGGTTGTCGATGCATTCAGGTTCTGCGTGCTTCCGTCGGAGAAGGTCCCGGTCAAAGTGAGCTGCTGGGCCGCCCCGGGGCAAAGCTGGCGCCGCTGGGGCTGATGGCGATCGAAACCAGCGTAGCCGGACTGACGATGAAGGTGGCCTGGCTCTGCAGAGAGCCTGAGGTCGCCTGGATGGTCACCGTTCCGGGGGTTACGGCGGTGGCCAAGCCGGAGCTGCTGATGGTCGCGAGACCGTTGTTGGAACTGCTCCAGGTGACGACGCTGGAGAGGTTCTCGGTCAAGCCATTGGAGAGGTAGCCGATGGCGGTGAACTGCACCGCCGTTCCTGCCGCGGCCCGGCTGCTGGTCGGGACGACCACGATGGAGGTGACGACGGGGTTCGGGGTTGACTGCGTGGTTACGGTAAGGCCAACCGAGCCGGAGACGCTGTTGAGTTGGGCGGCGATGGTTGTGGTGCCGGCGGCGACTCCCGTAGCCAAGCCGGTGGCGCTGATGGTTGCGACGGCTTGGCTGCTGGAAGACCACGTAACCGAAGAAGTGACATTCTGCGCGGTGCCGTCACTATAGGTGGCGGTCGCTGTGTATTGTTGCGTGCTGCCGGTGGTGATGCTAGCGTTCGCCGGGGATACGGCGATGGAGACTACGGCCGGCGAGGTAACCTGCACCGGCGGTGTGGAGGCGGTTTGTCCCTGGAAGACGGCGGTGATGGTTGCCGAGCCTACCCCGGTCGCGGTGGCCAGGCCGCTGGAATTGATGGTGAGCACGGAGGAGTTGGTGCTGATCCACGTGACGGCTGTGGACAAATTCTGAGTGCTGCCGTCGGAGTAAGTACCGGTGGCGGTGAACTGCTGCGTCGCGCCCTTGGCAAGGGCTGGTGGGTTGGCCGGTGTTATGGCGAGAGAAGTGAGCGTTGCGGTGGTTACGGTGACGGTAAAGGTCGTGGTTTGACCGCCGACCGTCACCGTGATGGTGCTGGTGCCCGGAGCAACGGCGGTGACCAAGCCCGAGCTGCTGACGGTGACGGCCGCCGGGTTGGAAGAGCTATAGGTGGCGCTGCTGGATAGATTCTGGGTAGTGCCGTCAGAGTAAGTGCCGGTGACGGTGACTTGGACATTGCTTCCGGGAGCAAGGCTGGGGTTCACCGGGCTGAAGGAGATGGAAACCAGAGTCGCGGCGCTGACCTGGAAGGATGTAGTGGAAGCGGATTGGCCCTGGTAGGAGGCGGTGATCTGAGCTGAGCCGACGCCAGTCCCTGTAGCCAGTCCGGCAGCGTTGATGAAGACGACGCTTCCGTTGGAGCTGCTCCAATTGACCAGGTTGGATACGTTTTCGAAACTACCGTCCGAGTAGGTTCCGGTAGCGGTGAACTGCTGGCTGGCGCCCTTGGCGATGCTGGCCCTGGTGGGTGTGATCGCCAGGTTGGTCAGGGACACCGGGGTCACGTTCACGGTGCCGGTGGTGGCCGAGATCCCGTTGCGATACGCTGTGATCTGGACCGAGCCGGCACTCCCGCCGGTCGCTATTCCGTACCCATCGATCGTGACCACTTGGGGATTGCTCGAAGTCCAGGTGACTTGCCCGCTGAGGTCCTGGGTCGTGCCGTCGGAGAAAGTTGCGGTGGCGATGAATTGTTGCGGGGTGCCATTCGCGAAACTCGCGGTGTTGGGGGTGACGGCGAGGGAAACCAGGGTTGCCGCGGTCACTGTGACCGACTGCGTGGTCGCGGTCTGCCCGCCAAACGAGGCCGTAATCTGGGCCGAGCCCGGGATGACGCCCAAGCCCTCGGCCGGGGGCAGCCCGGCGCCGGAGATTTCCATCACGGCCGGATTGGAGCTGGTAAAGGTCGTTCCCGCGGTCACGTCATGAGTGCTGCCGTCGGAGTAGGTTCCAAAGACGGCAAATTGTTGCAGCGTGCCTACGGCGATGCTTGAATTGGATGGGGTGATGGCGATCGACTTCAGCGTCGCGGAAGTAATGATCACCGGAGTGGTGGCAGTTTGCCCTAGCGCGCTGCCCGTAATCTGCGTTGTTCCGGGGGCCACCCCGGTCACCACTCCGGCGGCGGAGACAGTCGCGACCGACGGAGCCGAACTCGTCCAGGTCGTCACCAGGTTGAGGCTCTGCTCGGCTAGGTCAGAGAAGCTGCCGGTGAGGGTAAGCTGCTGGGAAGCTCCAGGCAGCGAAGCTGTTCCCGCTAGGACTGATCGCGACTGAGGTCAGGATGCCGGATGCCGACCACGACGGTCGTTTGGCTCTGTATCGATCCGGATTGCGCCGTGATGGTGGTTATGCCCGGGCGCCACACCGGTAGCCACACCGGAACTGCTGATGGTAACCGAGCCGGGGTTTGCACTGGCCCAGGTAACCGAAGACGTAAGGTTCTGGGCGCTCCCGTCGGAGTAGCTGCCGAGGGCAAGGAGCTGTTCCGCGTTGCCAGCTTCGAGCCAGCTGCTGGTGGGGATGACGATCAGGGTGCCGAGGGTGGGCGCAGGCAAGCTGGTGCCTGCGGGATAGACGGTGACCGTCACCGCTCTGGCTGGTGCCGCCGGACAGCGCAGTGACGGTGACAGTTACCGGCGAAGTGGTTGGATAGGCGGTCAGCAGACCGTTCTCGTCCACGTTCAGCACCGCGGGGTTGGAAGACGTCCAGGTTGTCCAACTGGAGACATCGCTGGCGGTTCCATCGGTGTAGGTACCGGTGGCGGTGAGCTGTTGCTGGGCGCCGGAATCCAAGGCGGGCGCCGAGGGGGTGACGGTGAGGGCGCTGAGAGTATTGCTAAGCACCAGTACCGGGGTGGTAACAGTCTGGTTTTGGAAAGTGGTGGTAATTTGCGTCGAACCGACGCCGTCTGCGAAAGCGATGCCGTCTTCCCCAATCTGAATGATCTGACGATTGCCAGGTGTGAAGACCGCGTTGAGGAGGAGGTTCTGGCTGTATCCGTCGCTGAACTTGCCGGTAGCGGTGAGCGGCTGCGATTGGCCTTGACGGAGAGTGATGGAAGCCGGCGTGACCGACATCGAGCTCAGCGTGGCATTGGTAACAGTTACGGGCGTGGAAGCGCTGAAACTGCCGAATTGCGCTCCAATCTGCCCTACCCCGGCGCTGAGCCCGACGACCTCGCCTTGAAAGATTTCAGTAACCGTTAACGGCTCCGACGCGAACCATTGGGACCAGGGACTAAGATCCTGCGTTGTGCCATCGGAGAAGTTTCCTATCAGATGGAATTGCCGGATGATGCCGAGCGGAAGCTTGGAATTGGATGGGGTCATGCTTACCGAATTGAGGACGGCATTGCTGACGGTCAGATTCGAGGAGACGCGTTTGCCCCCGGAACGTTGCATTCACCTGGACTTGACCCTGCTTCACTCCGGCGACCGTACCATCGGCGTCGACGGCGGCGACGGTTGCATCCGAGGTATTCCACACCGAATCGGCAGAAAGATCCTGAGTGCTGCCATCGCTGAAAATGCCGGTCACGGTGAATTGCTGGCTGGTACCGGCAGCGATCTGAGCCGTCGTTGGAGTGATGCTGAGCCGGGTTATGGTAGGGTTGGTCACCGTGATCGGAGTGCTCGTCGCGGTGACGCCAAGCAGGGTCGCCGTGATGGTAGTGGTGCCGACTTTTCCTGCCTTGACTCGCCCCTTTCCATCGACGGTGAGGATGGTTGGATCGCTCGAGTGCCAGATGGAGACAGGAGAAAGATCTATCTGAAAGCTAGGTCCGAAATTAGCTATTGAGTCGAAATTTCTCGGTGGTCCCGAGCGCGATCGTGGCGTTGGTGGGAATAATCTGGAGCGCCGTCACTTGCGTGGAGACCACGGAAATGCTCGCGATCGCGGTCTTGACCGAAGACGGATCCGATTACCTGCGCTGTTCCTGGAGCTACCCATAGGCGTTGCCTGAGCTATCTACGGTCAAGATGCTGGGGTTGGTGGACGTCCAGGTGGCGAGCGAGGTCAGATCCTGGATCGTTCGTCGGTATAAGCGCCAAGGATCTGAAGTTGCTGCGAAGTCCCTTGGGCCATAAGGGCAATGTTGATGTTAATGACCGTCGACAGAAGGGTCTGTGGCACGACTCCCGTGCCGGTGCTCGATGCCTGTCAGCCCGCCAAAGCTCCCGGTGAATATAACCGAGCCGGACTGATGCCAGTGGCGACACCGGCGCTGCGTGATGGTCGCGACCGCCGGATTGGAGCTCTGCCAATTGGCGGTGAGGCGTGAGATCCTGCCTGCGTGCCGTCGGAGAAGGTCCCGATCAGTTGAATTTGCTGGGTGGATCCAACGGGAAACAGGCTGCTCGATGACTTGACGTTGAAGGGCAGCAATCGGTGGCGTTGGTGACGATGACCGTGCTTTGCGACTGTGCGGTGCCCAAAGTCGCCTGCAACGTGGCGATGCCGGGTGTGGTTGCAGAATCGATGCCGGTTTGAGCAACATTGACCACTCGCCTGAGGTATCCGCGTGAGCCACGGGGGCGCTGGACTTCCGATCCCTGGCCACTCGACGTGAGAGCATTAGCGGCAACGCTCCAAGTCACCTGTGAGGTTACATCTTGCTGTGTACCGTCGCTGTATTGTGCGGTGGCGGTGTGTTGTTCCGCAGTTCCGTCGGCGATGCTGCTGCTGGTAGGCGCAACGTTCAGCGAGGTGACGGTCGCGGCCGGATTTACCGTTACGGATGCGGTTGCGCTCACATTCCCCAGTTGGGCGATCACCTTGACCGTGGTGGCAGGATTATTGGTGCGAACGGCCGTTGCCAGTCCGTTGACATTGATGGTGAGTACGGACGCATTGCTCGATGTCCAGGTCACCGCCTTGCTGAGATCGGCCGTCGACCCGTCGGCAAATGTACCAATGGCGATAAATTGCTGGGTGGCGCCGCTCGGAGACATTGGCGGTGGCCGGGGTGACAGCAATAGCGGTGAGAGCCGAGGCAGTGACCGTGCCCACTGCCGCTGCCGAGAATGTTCCGTAGGTTGCGGTTAGCGCGAAACTACCGGGGCCGACGGCCGTGAGCAGACCACTTGCGTTGATGCTTGCGACACTTGCGGGCGTAACATTCCAGGTGGTGGACGAGGTGACATTGGTCGTGCTGTTATCCGAGTTGGTCGCGGTCAGCGTGTATTGTTGTGTGCCACCAGTGACGAGCGGTGTGTTTGGGGGAGTGACCGCCACGCTGCTGACGGCGGCGGCGGTGATCGCAACCGCGAGCGAACCGTTGGCTTGATTGAGCACCGCGCTGATGTTGGCGGAGCCTTGAGTCACGCCAGTAAGCAGGCCGGTCGCACTCACCGTCGCCACCGCGGGGTTGGACGAAGTCCAGGTGACGGATGTAGTGACGTCAGTGCCCTGGCTGTTCACGCTTTCGATCGCGTGCAACTGCGTGGTCATACCCGCAGCCATGCTGGCATTGTTAGCGACGATGTTAATCGTGCTGGTGCCTTTGGAACCACATCCCAGGAAGAAAGCACTTAGACCTAAGAGTGCTACTAACACGCAAATCGATACAGGAAACTTAGTCTTCACGGCGGCGTTCTCTCTTGCTGCATCATCGGCAATGAATGGTCGCGAACTTTAGTTGTATTGCGCTTTTCTTTTGCCGTAGGGTTATGAGACAGATCGGTGCAAATTGCTAGGAGATACACGGCTCATGGGGTTTTTTGATCTGCAGGTAAATGGTTTTGCCGGGGTTGATTTCAATGCCGGCACTCTCGACGCGGAATCTGTCGAGGCCATGTGCGCGCGGTTGTTGCAATCCGGAGTGGACGGCATTCTCGTTACTTTGATCACAGATTCGCTCCCTTTCATGGCCGCCCGACTCAAGCGTTTGGTTCAATTACGTCAGGAGCTTCCTTTGCTTCGAAAGGTGATGCGCGGATTTCATATCGAGGGACCGTTCATCAATCCCGCCGATGGATACCGGGGCGCTCATCCTGCGGACTCGGTGCTCACGGCCGACGTGGCAGCCATGCAAGAGCTGCTGGATGCGGCGAATGGTTTAACGCGGCTGGTGACTCTAGCGCCGGAATGCGATCCCGGACTTAAGGTGACCAGGATGCTGGCCGACAGCGGCGTGGTGGTATCGGCCGGCCACAGCAACGCGTCCATGGATACTTTGAAGGCTGCCATCGACGCCGGGCTGACCATGTTTACGCATCTCGGCAACGGATGCCCATCGAGTCTGCCGCGCCATGACAACATCATCCAGCGCGTGCTAAGTCTGCGGGAGCGGCTCTGGCTTTGCTTTATCGCGGATGGTGCGCACATCCCGTTCTTTGCCCTCAAGACGTATCTGGATCTGGTGGGGACTGACCGGGCCATCGTGGTGACGGACGCGATGGCCGGGGCCAGCATGGGCCCGGGAAGGTACCGGCTTGGGCGATTGGAGTTGGATATCGGGGAGGACTTGATTGCGCGCTCACCCGGCGGGTTTCATCTGGCCGGCTCGACCATAACCATGGAAGGCAGCTTGCAAAATCTCATCGGGAAGTTGGGATTCAGCAGGGAGATTGCGTGGAAGCTCGTGTCGGAGAATCCCCGGCGGTCGATAGGAGAGCCCGATCCGGTATGATGTGAGCGTGAATCGCAGAGGATTTATCAAGCAACTCGGCCTGGGAACGGCGGGATTAGGGATCGCTTCGTTACCCGCGGTGAGCGCGAAGGCGCAGCTCGCCTCAACCATGTGGAAGCCGCGCGTCGGCATCTTAGCGAATTACTCCGAGGCCAACATCGCCTACGCGGCGGGGGCGGGCTTTACCAGCATCGGACTCTGGGCCCAGACAAATGGGAATCTCGCGCCGGGGAAGGTGACGGATGCTGAGCTCGACAAGATCCGGCAAAACATACAGCAGTCCGGCCTCGACTGTTCGGTGCTCGGAGTCACCGCAAACCACATCGATCCCGATCCCGCCAAACGCAAAGCCATCAACGATCATGTGGCCGGCGTGATCGAGATCGCGGGCAAACTCGGTGTGCCGAACATCGGCACCATGTCGGGGAAGGATCCGTCGAAACCACTGCAGGCCCAGGCGGAGGAGATCCAGCGGGTCTACGAGGAGAAGTATTTTCCCCTGTGCCAGAAATACAAAGTGCGGCTCGTATGGGAGCCGTGGCCGAATGGGCCGAATGTCGCAACCGGTCCCTTGGGATACGAGGCACTCTTCAAGTTGTTCGGAGACTCGCCGTATGTCGGCATCCAATTCGATCCTTCGCATTACGTGCGCCAGTTCATGGACCCGTACCAGGCGGCCCGCGACTGGGTCGATAAGATATATGACGTTCATCTAAAGGACACGGAAATCAAGTACAACGTTCTGGAGCGAGTGGGAATCGACCCGCCGAGCCCTACGAAATGGTGGCGCTACCGGATTCCCGGCCAGGGACAGATCGATTGGCCGAAGTTCTTTACTGTTCTGCAGGACAAGGGCTATACGGGCGCCATGAATATCGAGCACGAGGATGAAACCTATCATCCCGGCTACAACGGGAACGACATCAACGATGGCTATAAGACTGGCTTCACCGTTGGGCTGAGGTATTTACGGGAGTACGTTTTTATCAAGGCATAGCGACCAAGCGGAACTTTGAAGAGTTCCGCTTGGTAGTTTCCGGCCGAAGCCCGGGCAGTCGTCCCGGCAGCACTTTTCTCGTAAACGCCATCCTATAGAAAACAAAAGCCCTGATTGACTCATTTCGGGACTGTTTGCTAAGCCGGTACGCCGTTTTACCGAAGGATGGGCGATGCCACTTTCATGGCCTTCCTTGCTTCTCCCACAACAGCTAACATGTTGAGTGATCAAGAGTTTTGGTGAGGCGCCGGTGGAAGAGACAGCAGCGGTTCTGGAGCCGTCGAAGACGAAGAAAGCGCAGTCTCGTTTCTACCGTCCTGAGCTGGATGTGCTCCGTCTTCTGGCCTTCACCATGGTCTTCCTCGACCACATGCTGCCCTACGATGGCGTCTTTGCGGATAGCGGTTGGCTGGGGTCTTTTCGTTATGCGGGCGGCTTTGGCGTCTGCGTGTTTTTCATGTTGAGTTCGTTCCTTATTACAGATCTGCTGGAGCGAGAGCATGAGGTTACCCAGACCATCCAGCTCAGAGCCTTTTACGTCCGCCGCGTTCTGCGGATATGGCCACTCTATTTTGCGTTCTTGTTTTTTGATTTTTTCGTTCAGCAAATCCGGCATACTCATAACTTTCCTGTAGGCAAACTGCTCGCCTTCCTTCTGCTTGCCGGCAACTGGTACGTCGGCCGCTTCAACGTTCCCCTCACACTTTCTTCGCCGCTGTGGAGCATCTCGGTGGAAGAGCAGTTCTATCTCGTCTGGCCGTCTTTCCGGAAATACGTCGGCCGGTGGGGTTCGATCATCCTCGCAATCGTGGCGTTGGTTGTGTCGTACGTTGTGCTGGCCTGGTTATGTGCGACCCATGCCTGGAATCCTTGGCCGAATACCTTTCTTCAGTTTCAGTTCTTCAGTACGGGCGCCCTGCTTTCGTTTGCCCTGCGCGGCCGGGCTCCCCGGCTTTCCGTCCCAGCTCGCCTGGTGCTCTTCGCGGTTGGCATAGGAATGCTCGTCGCTGCACCGCGGCTGTTTCTTACCCGCGAGTTTACCTTCGCCCACTTCGCGCCCGGTTTCCTGCTCGTAAATGCCGGCTGTATCGTTATTTTCCTGAGCTTCCTGGGCGAGTCACGTATGGGCAAGTGGAGTGTGCTTACCTATCTCGGCCGGATTTCCTACGGCCTGTACGTATTCCATTGGATGATTGTGACGGCTGCGGTTCACATTGCCAGGTCGCTTGTCGGGCGCCAGCTCTTATCGCCGCTCTTGGCCCGCAGCCTTATGGGCATTGCTGCTTTTGCTTTCACCGTCCTTGTCGCATCTTTGTCCTACCGTTTCTTTGAGGCCCCCATCCTGCGGTACAAGAAACGCTTCGAAGTCATCCGAACCAGACCGGTCTAAGCGACACCCCCGGACCAAGCAGCTCTTGACGGGTGCCCCATGTTCGCGCCAGCGTACGTGGGCCGAAAAAGACGGGCGAAGCCCTACCATTATTTTTCCGTGACGACCGTGAGTGATCCCGCCAAAAGCAGAAAAAAATCGTTTTCGGCCCACCTGCGCTGGCGTGAACATCGTGCACCCGTCGAGAGCTGTTTGGTCCTGCATTTACGATGTCACGCGGACACCTTCGCCCGGCCCTGGTACACCCTGTATAGCGCAAAGGTGCTACGTCGGCGTCTTCAGATCCGCCGATGTTGTTGATAGTGACAACTCTCAGCCGAGCCATGACCTTTTTCCGCCTGTCAGCGAAGCCGATCGACCCACCGGTCCAGCATCGTTCTACGGAGCGCCGATCGCCGGCTCGAAGAGGCTCTCGCGGCGACAGACACAGACTATCGTCCTCAGTCATCGTGAGTATTGTGAAGGCCTCTGACGTGGCGTGGTTGTTGTTCGCTGGTTTATTGGCCACCAGCATGCCGTCGCTTCTCAGCGGACTGCGCCCCGATGGCTCCCTCTTTCTCGCGACCGTGACGGGTAGTGTTGTGGCGGCTGTCTTTCTCTCCCGTGCCGATGCTTATCAGCTCACTTCGCTCGGTTCGCTGGTCAAACAGCTGCAGCTGCTGCCCATGCCACTGCTGGGTGGGGGTTGCAGCATGATGGTCTGCCTCTTCCTTATGCGTGAAGACGGGCCGGGTTTTCGCCGATGGCCCTTTCTGTGGCTGCTGCTCAGCGCTATTCTGCTGGCCGCATCGCGATGCTATTTATCCCAGCTGCTCCGTCAATGGATGGAATCCGGACGCCTTGCCCGCCGGGTAGCGGTGATCGGCGCAGGCCAGTTTAGCCAGGAGTTCATTGAACGCCTGCGCGCCGAACCCCATGCCTATACGGTAGTCGGTATTTATGACGATCGTCTCTCCCGCGTCCCTGAGGTACAGGACGGGGTCAGGGTTCGCGGTACCGTACATGATCTTCTCGAGCGCAGCCGTCAGGAACAGATTGACCTGATTGTGATTGCGCTGCCGCTGCAGGCCATGACACGAATATCGGCGATTCTCAGTCAGGTTAAGAGCGCCGTCGCCGACATCTGCCTGGCCACCGACTTTGTCGGATTTCGTTATCGCAGTAGCCAGATTTCCTCGGTCGGCTCCAATCCAGTGGTGTTGCTTGAGGAGCGGCCGCTGAAAGATTGGCGGGCCGCCAGCAAGTCTGCCTTTGACATCGTCTTCGCCACCCTGATGCTGATCGTCGCCTCGCCCTTGCTCGCCGCGATCGCGGTGGCGATCCGTCTCGATTCTCCGGGACCGGTGTTATTCCGGCAGCCCCGTCTGGGTTTCAACAATCGCCTTTTTACCTGCTACAAATTTCGTACCATGCATCACGCGATGACGGACCTGATGGGGGATCGGCAGGCGACGCGGGGCGACGCACGCGTAACGCGGGTGGGTAAATGGCTGAGGGCCTTAAGCCTCGACGAACTGCCACAATTGCTGAATGTATTAGGCGGTGATATGTCTCTGGTGGGGCCGCGTCCTCACCCGCCCAACACCAAGGCGGACGACAAGCTGTTTACCGATGTCGTCGCCAACTATGCCTTCCGTCATCGCGTGAAGCCAGGCATTACCGGATGGGCTCAAGTGAACGGATGGCGTGGGGAAACCAAGACCTTGGACCAGATAGAAAATCGGGTTGCTTGCGACCTGGCGTACATTGAGAACTGGTCGGTTTGGTTTGACCTCCGCATCATGTTTCTAACCATCACGCGCGAAATTCTGAGCCGTCACGCCTTCTAGAGATCGCGTGTTACTTTAGCCCGATGGGCGATCAAGTCTTTCCGCCGCAACAAATGGCGCCCGATGGAAGCGCCGTCCTCCCCTTGTCATCCCGAGGAGCCGACTTGCCTGCGTCAAGTTAAGGGAGCAATGAACAGTACCGGCCGCCGCGCACTCGATGGGTGCCCCATGTTCGCGCCAGCGTACGTGGGCCGAAAAAGACGGGCTTCGCCCTGGGCGAAGCCCCTCCAACGCTTTTGGTCGGTCAAGGTGCGGTTGTTCATTAGGAGGAGCCGACTTTCCTGCGCCGAAGTAAAAGGAGCAATGAACAGTACGAGCCGCCGCGCACTCGATGGGTGCCCCATGTTCGCGCCAGCTAACGTGGGCCGAAAAAGCCGGGCGAAGCCCCTCCAACGCTTTTAGCCGGTCCAGGGTGAGGCTGTTCATGAGGGCCGAAGCCGGGGGATCTGCAGTTCAGCGGACCCCTCGGTTCACCGCGTCTGCTACCACAACAGCTTCAAGGCGAATTGAAGGTCCCGGTTATCGAACGACGTGGCCGTAATCGTTCCCACATTGCCGTTCGATATATTTGCGTTCGGATTCCCGAAGTTGGGGTGGTTGATGATGTTAAACGCCTCGGCGCGAAACTGGGCCGTAAACCTTTCTGTGACAGCAAAGTTCTTGAGCGCTGAGAAGTCAAACTCGGCCGTGGCAGGGCCGCGGAGAGCATTCCGTGTCACCGTTCCTTGAACCCCGGCTGTAGGCACGACATAAGCGGTCTTGTCGAACCAAAGTGCTGGGCTGCGTTGGTTAAGCTTTCCACTGGTACGCCCCGGAGCACGGTTGGTGCGCTGCGGGACGTAGGTGCCGCACGTGCACGATCCAGATCCACCAGTAATCGAAAAAGGAAATCCCGTGCGGAGCTGGACGATGGGCTGAACCTGCCAGCCGCCGGCAATCACATTCGCGATGCCGCCGCGGTTCAGGAAAGGCTTGCCTTGGCCGAAGGGAAGCTCGTAACCCGCACTCCCCACCGCACGGCTGCTGGTGTCGTAATTGGAGTAGGAGCGATCGAACGAAAAGTGAGTCGAATACGATGTGTCGTTGGAGTCAGCTTCTCCGGAGTTGTTATCCATGTTCTTCGACCACTGGTAATTGACGAGATAAAACAGCCCGTTGCGGCTGCGCTGCTCCAGCTTGGCCGAGAGTCCGTTGAAGTCAGAGCCCCCCTCGTTCAAGCTGGTCAACATGCCATGAAGGAAACCCTGGAATGGACGCGGTCCCGGCGCTCCACCCACCACGGCGAAGGAGTCCTCATTCTGGTCGAAGCGCTTCCAAAGCTTATGCGTCACGCTTCCCGTGTAGCCCAACTCGAAGACCGTACTGTGGCCAAGGTCCTGCTGCACGCTTACTGTCCATTCCTGGGTGTACGGAACGCGATTCCCGGGCGACAGACTGAATGGCGCCGGGATGGAAGGCAACTGATTCAGCGACGGCATCAGTTGCTGTGTGATGAAGGAAGCGTTGTTGATGGTGGCGTTAAAGTAGAACGGCGGAATGTTCCGCTGGAACTGAAGTTCATTGGCATTCGTATTGTCGAAGTAAATGCCGTAGCCCACTCGAGCCACGGTTCCGGGATGCGCCTGGTAGGCGATGCCAAGCCGCGGGCCAAAGCCCCTCTTGTCAGGCTGAACCATGCCGGCGGGAAAGTAATTCGGGGTGGTGTTCACGCTGCCAAGAAGAGCGGTAGGAATATTCGCTGGTACCTTGTGAAACGCGATCAGGGCGGTTTTGGGATCGAACATACCGGCTAGCCCATTCTTCTCGATGAAGGGCGAGGCGTACTCCCAGCGCAGGCCGTAGTTCAAGGTAATGCCGTGTCCGATCTGCCAGACATCGTTCATGAAGAGGCCGTAGGTGTTGTCGGTGTAATGTCCTAGTGAGCTTCCCGAACCGGCCTGGCAAATGGAGCAGACACCCTGCTGATAAGTAGCAAGCGACGCGAAGGTAAAGGAGCCGCGAGCCGGCGTATCCGTCAGTTGTCGAATCTGGCGCCACTGGAACTGCGCGCCCGCCCGCAACGTGTGCTTCCCGATCACGTCGCTGATCGTGTCCCCGGCGCTATAAATGTTCTCTGTATCGCCCTGAGAGTTGCCTCCCTCGCCTAAGCCCGTGTATCCCGTGATTGTGATCGCGGGACGGCCATACTCGGCGGGTTCTACGCCGCCGCTGATGTTCGTCAAGCCCGCTAACCCGACCCAGTTCTTGCCCGGAACCGGATTGATCTCGCCGGTGAAGCCGTACGCCCGGTTATATCCAAGCCGCACCTCGTTGACCATAGAGGAAGAGATCAGGTACGTATCGCCGATGCTGACGTTGTGTCCAAGTTGGGGGTAGAGCACACCGGTCTGCACCGAGGGCACGATCTCAGAGGCGGTGTAGTAAACGTACCTCTCGAAGAGGCTGTGCTTGCTCGACAGCGTTTGATCCGCCCGAGCCACGCCTTGGTCATAATCATTCGGCTCAATCGCGGTGATCGAGTAATCGTTGGCGCCGCAGCTCGTGCAGTTGGGCACCGGGAAGGAAGGCTGAAGAACTTGAGCAAACAAGTAGGTAGGTGTGCCTAACTGTGCCGGAGTCGGGAAGTTTCCCAGCTGAGGAATAGACTGGGCTCCTCTCAAGCCTTCGTAGCCGGCAAAGAAGAAGACCTTGTCCTTGATGATTGGCCCACCGATCGTTCCCCCGAACTGGTTGCGGTGGAACACTGGCTTGTGCGGGTACACAGTGTAGGTGGAGAAGTAATTCCGCGCGTCGAAGATCGAGCTGCGGGTGTACTCGAACAGGCTGCCGTGAATCTTGTTGCCGCCCGACTTGGTCACCATCGAGACCGCGGCCTGCCCCTGTCCGTATTCGGTACCAAAGCTGCTGCGCAGAAGATTGAACTCCTGCAGCGTATCGACCGAGGGCTGCATGGAGAGCACATTGAAGCGCAAAGAGCGGATGTACACGCCATCGAGAACGTAGTTGGTCGAACTGGCGCGTCCGCCGTCGACAGTGATGTACAGGCTACGGGTACCGAATTGTCCCGGCGTTCCCGTGTTAGCAAACTGCGCCGGCGACACCCCGGCCGCGAGCGTGGCCAATTGCAAAACGCTTCGGCCGTTCAGGGGCAGGTCAGAGATCTGCTTTTGATCGATCACCTGGCCAACCGCCGCCTCACTGGTTTGCAACTGAGGCGCCAGGGACGTTACTTGAACCGTCTCATTTGCTTCTCCGACGCTTAACACGATGGTCTCATCCGCGGTCTTGCCCACCAGCAATTCCACCCCGGGAAGGGTCGTGGTCTTGAAGCCTGCTTTCTCGACGCGCAGATCGTAGGTCGCCGGGGGAAGGTTCGGGATGGAAAAATCTCCATCGTTGTTGCTGACGCTGGTGCGTTCGGCGGCGGTGGCCTGGTTGACGACGTGGATGGTCGCCCCTGCTATCACGGCGCCGGACGAATCATTTACCCGGCCCACGATGTTCGAGACGGATGATTGTTGCGCAGAGATTTTGACCCCGGTCATTCCCGTGATCATGAGAACAAACAGGCACAAGAGCTTTGTGCGGGCCGGCCCCCTGACCGGGGTTGATATGGATTTTGCCTGCATCATTGGAATCCTCCTAAGTTTACTGCCATGTTTTTTCATCGCCGAGGCGTTCTAAGAAGTGGAGGTCAACTTTGCGTCAACCTATTAAATGAGACGTCTCATTCGGACGACATCCTACCCACGCGAAGAATCGACTGTCAAGGCGACATTTCCGTACGTGGATTTACCTCACCTTCATTTAGGATCTCGGCATGGCGGCGAACCAGAAAGAGCTGGCCAAGTTAGCTGGCGTCTCAGCCGGAACTGTGTCTAATGTCATCAGCGGTTCGACCCGAGTCAGCGAAAGCTCTCGACAAAAAGTTCTGGAAGCCATTCGCGTTCTCAACTACCGCCCAAATCTCATCGCCCGTAGTTTGCGGACTAACCGCACTCGCACTTTGGGCATTGTTATCCCGGATATCACCATCGCCTTCTTTCCCAAGATCATTCGCGGCGCCGAGTGTGCCGCCCGCGAGAAGGGGTACTTTCTCATCGTGCTCGACTCTGAGGGCAGTGCACAGCGAGAGGCTGACATGCTCGCCCTGCTGCAGGCGCAGCGCGTCGAAGGCATTCTGCTGGTCACGGCAAGCGGCAAGGAATTATCCTCCGAACGCCTGGCATCCTTAACCTCCCATTCGCCGGTGGTTTGCCTGGATCGCCTGCCCATGGATCTGGAAGTAGATTCCGTCTGCGTGGATGATTGCGGAGCTGCGGAGATGGCCATCTCCCACCTCGTCGGCATGGGCCACAGCCGCATTGCCGTGATCACCGGACCGCTGACTCTACAGAATGAACAGGAACGGCTTCGCGGATACCGTCAGGCCTTGCAGAAGGCGGGCATCACCGTCCAGCGCTCCTTGATCTGGAACAGCAGCTTTGAACAGCAGCATGTTGCGGGCATGTGCCAGAACGGGTTGCTGCAATTGGAGGACCGCCCGACGGCGTTATTTGCCACCAACGGTGTTACCGGTCTTGCGGCGCTTCGAAGCTTGTACGCCGTCGGATTAAGTACGCCGAGAGATTTCTCCTTTGTGACCTTTGACGAACTCTCCGCCGAAGATTTTTTTCGGCCCGGTATTACCTCCGTGGTGCAGCCTACGTTTGAGATGGGCCATCGCGCGGTTGAGGTTCTGTTGCGGCGAATTGAAAAGGGGGAAACACGGAAGCCTCGAGAGAAAGTTCGTTTGCCCGCTACGCTTACGGTTCGTGAGTCGTCCAGTACTCCCGTGCAGGCGAAAGAGGCACAGAGTCGAAAGGGTTCGCGCGCTTCAACCAAGTGAGATCGCGTTCGCGACCTCTTCGGCCCCGTTCAACACGCGGAACTCGACGTGGAACTCGCGCCGCTCGCCTGGAGCGAGGGTTTGGAGAGTCCCGCGTTCCCGTTCTGCTTTACGGCCCAGCGTGCGGCAATTTGCGGGCTCAAGTCCGAGGACAAAATGATTGGCTCCGGTCATCTTCCATTGGATGAGTTCGGGCAGAGTCTCCGTTTGGTAGCTCAACGCTACGCCAAAGTCGAGTTGGCCGCTGTCGCTCACCAAAACCACCGTTACTTTCCCGTCGGGGCCGGGCTGCATGCGATGGAAGTAGACTCGCTCGTCCACTTCGACTTGCGGCGGTTCAAAGTGATTCCATGACTCTTGACTGCTGGCGGCAGATGGGGTTCCGGGCTCGACGGCCTGGGAGGGCGCATAAATACGGCTGCGTTCGGTTAGCAGCGGAAATCCGAAGTTGAAGTGATAGAGCACCATCAGGGGGGATTCGTGAACACCCTGGTTCTCGACCACGTCGTGCAGGGAGAAAGATGCGCTTGCGAGCGAGGTGGAGATCGTGCGTTCCAGAAGCAGATTGCTGCCGAACACCGACGCCTCCCGGACTTTGCCGGAAACGCTCAGCAGGCAATCGTCGCCATGCCAATGCTCCGACCAGTGGAAAGATTCCGCAGGAGTATTGGATATGGAACCGTGCAGTCCCAGGCTCTGTCCGTTGTCTTCTGACGGTGCGCCCGCAGTGGTGAGCCCGCAGGTGGCGAGTAAACCTCCAGGAAAGCTCTTGAGCCATTTGCTGCCCTGGTCGGAGTAATACGCGGGGTGCACCATGCCTGCGGGCGAGTGCCAGCAGAGCGACTTTCCTTGAAAGCTGGCCTCGAAGATATCCATTCCCCGATCGGGGACGACCCAGAACTCGAGTCCCGGCGCGGTGCGGACGCGCAGGGTCGATACCCCTTTAGCTTTGCCTTCGGCATGGCTGAAATGAGAAATGCCACCGATCTGCGAAAGCCTTCCAGTGCGGTCTGACAGGAACTCACGCTTGTAAAGCAAAAACCGACCTCCTTGAAGCGCACGGACTTCAGCTTCGCGTGAGCACACAAACCAACCGAGATCCTGACGCGAAAACGAAATCTGAATCAATCGCGCACTCGATGGGTGCCCCATGTTCGCGCCAGCTAACGTGGGCCGAAAAAGACGGGCGAAGCCCATCCATTGTTTCTACTCGTCGAGCAAAAACATTAAGGCAGCTTCTTCAACCACACATTCCGGTGCGAAATCTTTACGTCCCCCGGGCCTTCAATCTCAAAGGCTATCAGGCCCTTCGCTTGGTAAAATTTCGGATCCGTATCGACCAAAACCGCCATCACATGGCCATTCACAATGTGAGTGAGCATGTGGCCGTCGGCAATGATCTCGAGTTGATTCCACTCTCCGGGTTTGATGAAGGCCTTGAGCGCGTCGGGGTCACCCAGCGACGCGAGAAGGCGGTGCGGCCGGCCCGGTTCTGTGATCACCATCTGCCCTCGCCAGGCGATGATGCCGCGTTCACTGTCCTGCTCATAAAGCTGGCCGGTGTAACGGTTGTTGTAGTCGAAATCGGCCTGGTAGCCGGTCAGATTCCACTTGGCATGCTGCTGCGACAGTGACTGACTCTGTTGTATCCGCTGCTTCTGCTCATCAGTCAACCGTGCCGGCAACTCCCGCTTTTTCGGCGGCACATTCAGGCTGCGATATTGGATTCCGCCATTGGCGCCGGTGCCCTCCAGCTTCATCTCCACCTTCAACATGAAGTTTCCTACTTCGCCGCCGCGCCAGATAATGTTGGTTGTCCCGGAAGGATGGTCGTTGCTGGAAACTCCGACAATCGACCCATCCTCAACGTGCCACACGTCGGGTGGACCATCCCAGCCATTCAGCGTTTTGCCATCGAAAATCTGCGTCCACCCCTCGTGGTCGTTAAAGTCGATGGGGTCCGGCTGGGTGAAACGGCTCTGCGCCACGGCGGCCAGCGCGGTTGAGACAATCAGGCAGCAGAGGAATGCAGCTTTGCTCATGGCCTTTTCACCAGACTTTGCGCATCGGGGTTCCCTGGGCCAAAGTGTTTCAACATCACCAGCGGATCCGTCTTGCTCAGATTTTCGACGAGCACTCCTTGCTCCGCTGCAGGAGCGGTGACGAACACCTCATCTTCAGTCATCTCACCGAAACGGATCATCGACGGGGTGCTGATCGACTGTTTGGCTATGCGGCCAAAACCCTGAGTCAGAATAACCCCATACGCGGCGCTGTCCTTGATGGTCACGCTACGCCCGGGCAAGATCGTGAGCTCCTTGGCGGAGTAATGCGGCGTTCCGTACGTCACCCACAATTCGCGATAGCCATGCGTTTCCGTCCCGGCGATGGGCGCCACCGGGTGCGGCTTGGTCTTGTTGGACTTTCCGAATTCCGGGTTTACATTCCCTTCCCAATCCAACATGCTGACCAGGTAATCGAGGTCATGGCTGTGCTCCGGCAGCACATCTTTGACCATGAGGTTCCAGTCGACGATGCGGCCGTCCACTTCCGACTGGAACATCGCGAACACGTCGCTGTTAATTTGCGGCTCATAGGTGACCAGCGATCCGGGCGCATGCAGAATACCTGGGTTTATCTGCCAGCCCTCGCCCGCAACCAGGCGGTAGGCGCGGGCATGCGCGAGGATGCCGTTGTCTCCCTGGTTCCATTTCTCCAGGCATCGCCGTATATCTGCCTTCGTGGTGCCCGGCTCAAGGCCCATGTAGGTATGCGGAAAATTGTTTTCGATTTGGTTGTACTGAGGAGGGAAGTAGTATGCCTCCGGCTTGCCCTTCTGCCCCACGAGCTTGGCAAACTCATCGCTCTGGTGCATGTGGTGAGGGATTGGGCCCAGGTTATCGAAGAACTTGCACAGCAGGTTCCATCCGCCTTCGCGTTCCATCACGCTTGCGCCGAGCAGCAGGTCACCCGCGGACGCAACCGCATCCTTCAACAGAAACTTTTCGCCGGTGTCTGGTTGCACATAACTCAAGCCTTCGTCGGGAAGCGCAGCCGGTCCGTTCGATGCCTTGGTGGTCGAAGAGAACCAGCGCTCGTTGATGCCCCCGCGATGGCCGCCGAACGCGTACAGATCATCGGGATGAAGCTTGAGCCGCCGGCCGGGGATCATGAAGGAACGCGGCACCCAGCACGGCCGCAGCCTTAATACGCCTGAGCCGGCGTCAACGGCATTCTGCACTTCGGATCGCTTAAGCATGCAAGTCCCTTTACCTGGTTATTTTTTAGTGGAGAATCCCAATCCCGAAGCTATACAACGTGCCGTCATGGGTGGTGAAAAAAACATGCGCATCCCCGGTCGATACTCCCGACATCTGCGCGTAGGTCGTAATCTCCGATCCGCTGGCGTAGAGTTCTTTTCCGGTTTTGGCATCGAGGACGTAGAGCTTGGCGGGCGTCTTGCTATCTCCCTCGGCCAGCGCGATCACTACCCCGTTGGCGACCACCGGCGGTGCCGGGTTGACCAGGTCGCGCGATGACCATGCCGGCACCAGCACCGTCTTTCCCTCCTGCTCGGCCAGTTTGAAAGCCACGATGCTGCCGTGAGCGGCCTCGCCGTTGCTGGAAGGCCACTTGGTTTCCGCCGCCAACGGACCAGGCGCCGACGCCAGGATCCAGGAAGTGCCCTCCGCATCCTGCCAGTTGGCCAAGCCTCCCCAACTCTTGCTCTTTGCCTTGGCGATACTCCCGGTTTGGAACAAGGGAGTATGGTGATCCGTTCCGCCTAGCGATGTTTTATCCAACAGGACGAGGCTCCCGTCCTTGCCTGGCGCGGCCAGCAGCTCCTTCTGCTTGTAGGTGAAAGCCAGCGGAGCCACGGCCACGTCTCCCGCCGGCGTGTACCAATCCTTCACCTTCAGGTCCTTGCCGCTGAGTGCGACTAGACTATTTGGCGGCGGATCAGACGCAGTGGCGGTTCCACTTCCGGTAAGCAGATACGCTTCGCCGCCCGCCAGCGTGACCCCCATCGATGCCGGCAAGCTCACAGTCCCGGTTGGGTAACTGCTGACCGTGTAATCAGGGGAAGCCAAATTGATGGCCCACACCGCATTCGGCGCGCTTTTGCAACCGTGACTGGTCACACTGTAGAGGGCATCGTCGGCAAGGTTCAGCCCATTGGAAAGGCCGGCGGGAATCGGTAGAAATTTGACCGGTGGCGCAAAGTCCGCACCCGTCGAAAGAACCTGTTCATGAAGCGAGCCATCTCCGGTCACAACATAAATCCCGCGAAAACCAAACCCACCGCCGCCCGCCGCTACACCCAGCCGTCGCGCTCCGGCCGTGAGCGGCGGTGCCTGCGGCGGGGGAGTGGTTCCCGGAGCCCGTCGCGCACCGAAGTTGATCACGTGCGGCGGGTCCATGAGAATTGCCAGTGGGCTCCCGCACGCGCCTGGCGAATCGTAGTGTTTCTGCCAGACCATCGTTCCCAGTTCGGAATCCACGGCGTACACAGTATCTTTGCCGCCCCAGATCACCAGGTCCTTGAATCCTTCGCCGTTGATCAGTCCAGGAGCCAGCAGAGGCTCGGTGAAAGCAGCCGCCGTCTTCCCCTTCTCTAATTGGATCTTCCACAGAAACTTGAATTGCCCGGCAACGTTATCGGGCGATAGCTTGGTTTCGGCTTTTTGCCAACCGCTATGGGCCGCATCGTTGTGTGCGATAGGCCAGTTGCCCCGCGCCTGACTGTATGCCGGCGCCAGGCCAAGGATTGCGAGCGAGAGAGCAACGGATAGACCGCGCATATGGCTGATCACTGTTTGATCCCAAAACAATAGATGGTTCCATCAAACGTGCCGAAAATTACTCGCCCGCCGGCGACGGCAAGACCCGACTGGTGCAGGAAAGAAGATATCTGATCTCCACTTGAATACAGTTCTTTCCCCGTAAGCGCGTCGAGCGCATAGAGCTTCGCAGGAACTGACCTTTGTATTCGCTCCTGCGGGGAGAACAAGCCGCCTTCGACATCGTTGGCTTGTCCCGTGAACTCTCCCCCGGCGATCGCAAAAACCACTCCGTTGGCGATCACTGGGGGCTCAGCGGTCACCATATCGCGCGACTGCCAGGCCGGAGTTAGAACCGGCTTTCCACTTTTCTCTTCCACTTTGAAGGTGACAATGCCGCCGTTCGGAGTAGGCCCGTAGTCACGCTGGAATTTCACCGCGGTCGGTCCGCCATTGGGAGCCAGGACCCATTGCGTGTTCGACGCATCTTTCCACGCCGCAAAACTCCCCCATTGCCCCTGCGTCTGAAAATTTACGTTGGTGTTGGAGATGAGCTCAGAGCGGAACAACGCCGTCTCATGATCGGCCCCACCCAGGGACTTGCTATCCAACAAAAAGAGGCGCCCCTCTTTTCCTCCGCCAACCACAACGTCGCGCCCCTGATATGCAAACACCACTGGAGTTGTGTCCATGTCGAGGTCGCGCTTGGTTAGCCACTCGTAGTTCGGCGGTGTGTAGTAGTCCTTGAGCGTGAGCGTATCCTGCGAAAAGGTATAGGCTTGAAAGCTGGTCGATAACAGTCCCGCCTTGGCGTCGTACGGGTGATCTCCCGACTCAAAGTAGATGGTTCCGTCGTTGCCGATTGCCGGGCCGGCTACGCCCCACAGGCCGCCCTGTGGCGGGGACGATACGGTGACCTTTCCGTTCGCGGTGTCGTATGCGTATAACGCGTTGGGCACGCCACCGCAGCCTTGCCCGGTGATGGTAAAGACGACGCCGTGCACCAGGTTCAGGCCATACGCCTTTCCGTATGGCTTAGGCAGCACCTCGACGGGAGCGCTTTTTTCCTCTCCGTCGCCGGGATTCAAGATGTGCAGGTACCCGTCACTCGCGAGAACATAGACGAAGCGTTCGCCTTCTCCGGACGGAGTCACGACCGGCGTCGCGCTCAAAGCATTGGTACAGATGAATCCGCGGCCCTCGCCGGGTTCCGGGGGGGTGGCCGCCGACCACTTCAATTTCTTTTGCCACACCATGGAACCGGTATCAACATCGATGGCATATACATCGTTGTTGCTGCCGGCGACGATGGCGAGCGTTTTGCTGCCGCTTGCGGTGTGCACGCCGGCAACCACCAAGGGCTCGCGGAAAGACTGCATGCCCATGGTCTTGTTGTCAGTCTTTGTTTTCCAAAGCAGAGCCAGGTTGTGGGCATTCGCGGTCGTGATGCCGCTTTCGTTTCTTTGCCATCCGTCTCGCTGGGGATTAAAGCTATCGGTTGTCCACTCTGGAGAGGGGGACTGAGCAAGCGCGGAGGCCGCACAGCCGGCGAGGACCCAGGCGAATATGAGACGTCTCATTTCGCGACGATACTATCCACGCCACAAGACCACTGTCAAGACCGCCCTGCCAGTTTGTTAAGATCGTGGTTGTGCCTTCCACTCCCGTCCAGTCCGATGTCCAGTCCGCCCCAGCAGAGTACGCGATCCGGGATCTTTCCCATCTACTCACTCCCGCCTTGGCGATCTATCGCGGCAACGTTGCCCACAACATTGACACCACCATTGCGCTGCTGGGAAATGATCCCAACCGTTGGCGTCCGCACCTGAAAACGGCGAAGCTCGCTTACGTCATGGGCATGCTCCGTGCACGGGGAGTGAAAGCGGTCAAGTGCGCGACCACACTGGAGCTTCTGGAAGCATGCGAAGCAGGTTTTGAAGACGTGCTCCTGGCTTACCCCGTGGCGGGCAGCAACGCCCAACGTGCCCTTGAGATCGCCCGCGCGTACCCTCAGGTCGTCGTATCGGTTCTGGTCGACTCCTTATCCCAGACCGATCCATGGGTGGGCAGCGGGATCGGCGTCTTTCTGGACATCGACCCTGGAATGGGACGCACAGGAATACCCCAGGGTGACGGGGAGTTGATTCTGCGGATCGCGCAGAACTTGAAGGAGCGCGGTATTTCGCTTCCGCGGCTTGCATTACTACGACGGCCACCTTCGAGATGCGGATCTGGAGACCCGGACCCGGAAGGCGCATGCGGGCTACGATCGCCTGATCGAGATCGTTAGCTTGCTGGAAGGCAGGGGAATCGAGGTAGGGGAAGTGATCGCCGGGGGTACTCCGGTTTTCCCCTGTGTGCTTTCATACCCGGGTTTTAAGGGGACGAGGTTTATCCAGCGCACCTCCCCGGGCGCGGTGGTCTATTGCGATAACGACACTCTGTCAGTGCTGCCCTCGAGCTTTGGCTATCGGCCGGCAGCCTTGGTGCTTTCGCGGGTAGTGAGCACCTCTGTAGCCGGCCGTATCGCTTGCGATGCGGGGCACAAGGCGGTCTCAGTGGATGCCGGGGTCCCCAACTGTGTGGTACTGGGTTGGGATGGTCTGGTCCCCTTGCACCCCAGTGAGGAGCACCTGCCGATCTCCGTCGCTGCCGGTGCGGTGACGCCTGCGCTCGGAGAAATTCTGTATCTGGTGCCCAAACACGTCTGTCCGACGGTAAATAATTTCTCCCAGGCGCTGATCGTGGAAGACGGTGAGGTTGCCGGCGTTGAGGCAGTCAGCGCGCGAGGCCGCGAAGGCCCGATCTGGCATCCGCGGTAAATCGTCTCTGCGGACGCGAGCCACACACGACCCCCACGCGACAACCAGCCTCAATCCGCAGCCACTCCCAACGGGTGCCCCATGTTCGCACCAGCGTACGTGGGCCGAAAAAAGACGGGCGAAGCCCATCAAGAGCTTCTGATCCTAATCGGCCGAAATACCCTGATGCGAACATGGGACACCTGTCGGGAGTGCTTTCAGATACAGGTTGGATCTCTCGCGAACAGAGGCTTATTTGTTCGCGATGATATCGATCTTGTGAATTTGCAGCGAATTGGAGAATAATTCGTCTGCCTTCGCCATCAGTGCCTTGGCGATGTCGCCGCTCAAGTGCGCATCGCGGCCCGATTCGTCGTCAAACGTGTCGAACACGGCATAAGCACCGTCATCCTCTTTGATGCCGTACCAGGTCACAGTACCCGATTCGGCCTTTGCCAACTCCGCGCCCTGCTTGAGAAACGCTTCTACCTCAGCCGCCTTACCCGGCTTGGCCTTCAAAGCAACGTACAACGCATACTTCGCCATTCCCATCTCTCCTTTTGGTCCTTCTATTCAAAGATGTTGTCTCGGTGTAATGGTTGTTATATCGGGCGACATCATTGTTCATGTTATGAGCATTTATGGATTCCCCGGTTTGATCCGTAATTTTGCATTTAAAATGGAGAAGGCCGCTTTGAGCTAAGAGGTATATGCATCAGGATTGAGGTCAACCGATTGGCTCTAACTCGATGGTTTGCGGCAGGATGCTTAGCGCTGGTTCTGACCTGTGCAGAGCTGGGGGCGAGCGCGCAGCCGGTCAATCCCGCTCCCATTCTAGTCCCTGACTTGCCTGACAATCCGATCGCGAACTCCGGTCAGACTTCTCCCGCCGCCGCGCCCAGTTCGCAAACTCCACCCCCGCAGTCTACCCCAGCGGCGACGGAAGACACGCGGGCCAAGGGAGAGGAGCAGCTCAAGCAAGAGGAGCATCAGCGGGTATTTGGGGTGATGGCCTCCTTCAACACCACCCGGAACAGAGATGCCTTGCCTTTGACTAGGGGCCAAAAGTACCGGCTATTTTTTAAGAGTGCTACGGATCCCTGGCCATTCCTGCTGACCGCTTTTGGCGCCGGCATTGATCAGGCCGAAAACAGCTTTCCTCAGTACGGGCAGGGAATCGAAGGATATTCCAAGCGTTGGGGCGCGGGTTACGCCGATTACTTCACCGGCAATCTTCTGGGGAATGCGGTGCTGACGTCCCTGCTAAAGGAAGATCCACGCTATTTTCAAAAGGGCACTGGGAGTTATGCAAGCCGCATCCTCTGGGCAGCGGGCGGCACTGTGTGGTGCAAGCGTGATAACGGCACCTGGGGACCCAACTATGCCAATGTGATGGGTAACCTGATGGGCGCGGCGGTTTCCAACGTTTACTACCCGGAAAACGACCGCACAGTCGGGGGTACTCTCGGACGCGGTTTTGCCGTCACGGCCCAGGCAATTATTGGCAGCGAAGTAATCGAGTTCTGGCCGGATATCGTGCGCCATCATCGCCGGAAGCAGGCGGAGAAACTGGCTAAGCAGATGGGCCAGACCCCGCCCCCGCCCGCGCCGCCGGTCCATCCGCCGCAACCCTGACGGACCACCCTATTTTGGCGTTACCTTCACTACGTTAGCCCGGCAGGATCGCACCCCTTGGCAAGCCTCGGGATTCAGGTCTTTCGTCAGGCATATCTCCACTGCCGTGAGCCGGTTATTGCCGCAACTGAGGGCGAAACTGCCCGCGGGGTAGGCAGGATTCGCGCTGGCAAATCGCGCCAGCAGGTTCGCTGGCGGGACGCCATTTGCATCCTTGCCGGCGCCGATGTCGGTTGGGATTTTCACGGCTGCAAACGCCTTATGTATTTGCGCAAAATAATCGTCGGCTGCCAGTCCGGAGCATGTTCCATGCGTCTGCCATTCGTGCTCCACCAGGCTCACGGTGGGGATAATGTCGGTATCGCCCTGAGGATTCGCCGGACCAGGCGCATTGCTGCAATTCTCGGGGTAGCTGCCGTTGTTGTTCTGCGGCCACATGCCGTGCACGACAAATCCCAAGCCGTGCCCGCACTCCGGGCTGTTGCTGTGCGTGGCGCAGAACTCCGGAGACCAGGAAAGGTTCAGCAGGTAGAAATCGAATTGCCCCGGGGCCGTTTTCTGCGGGCGTGCGCGTCGCGACTGCCGCCCCGAAGTGCTTTGCTGAGCTGCCGCCGGCGGGACGATGCTTTGGCCGGCAATCATCGAAAGCATCAATATCAAACCAAGGCTTAATCTCTTCATTGTCTGTCGATCTCCTTAGAACAGGACTGGCGTGATAGTGCGGCATACCTTCCGTACGTTTCCGGCACTATCAATCTTCGATTAAGGTGGTTAGCAGAAAAAGGGGGACCATCGAAGCATGGAGAAACATTCGCACCATCACGTTCACGGCCATCACGCTCACGGGCATCACCATCATGAGCATCCTACCTCGCGCCGTGACTTTCTCCGCCTGCTGATGGGGAGTGCCCTGGCGGGCGCCTCGATTGTGGAACTCGCATGGCATCGGGCTGCGTGGGCTCGAGCAGCCGCTCCGGTGGCGGATGACGGCCTCTTCCATATTCAAAAAGTGGCGAACGGCATCTATTTTGCCCAAGCGCGCCCGCAGGCGATGTTAAATTGCAATGCCGCCATCTTTGTCCGCTCCAAGGACCTGGTGGTGGTGGACACCCATTCCAAGCCATCGGCCGCCGCTTCTCTGCTTGCCCAGTTGAAGCGGGAAGTCAGCCCCAAGCCGGTGCGTTACGTCATCAATACCCACTTCCATTGGGACCACACCCAAGGCAGCCACGCCTATCGCGCCACCGGTGAAAAAGTCGATTTCATTGCCAGCGTCGCCACCCGCGACTCGATGGAAAAGCTATCGGTGGAGAGGATGAAGGCTTCGGTTGGACTGGCGCCACACCAGATTGACGCTCTCCGCGAACGGGCCGCCCGCTCCACCTCGGCTGCGGAAAAGACCTTCTGTACGGACCAGATCCGGCAGCTGAAGGCATACCAGGCCGAGCTCGCGGATTACACTCCGGTGCTGCCCACCATCACTTTTGACAAAACCTATTTGCTGCAAGATCCGGCCTACGATCTGCACCTCGAGTTTCACGGTCACGCTCATACCGCGGGGGATGTACAGGTCTATTGCCCGCAAGAGCGCGTTATTGCCACCGGAGATGTGATTCATGGCTTTTTGCCGTTCATTGCAGACGGCTTTCCTCACATTTGGCCGCGCACGATCGATTCCATCGGTCGGGACGACTTTCGCGCCATTATGCCCGGCCACGCCTCTCTGCAGACCGACCGCACGGTCATGACCAATCTGCGCAACTATATCGAGGAGTTGACGGGCAAGGTAGAGCAGGGAAGAAAGGCCGGCCAGACGGTGGCCGAAATGCAACAGCGCATTACCGTGGCTTCCCTCAAGTCTCTTCAGTCGAACGGGTATGACGCATATCTCGCCCGCATGGCGGAGGAGAACGAAGCGCACTTTGGGAAGATGCCTCCGCTGCAGAACGGAGTCAAGGTCAACATCGGAGAGATTTATACCAACCTCAACCGGGCCTGAACGGCAATCGGGGAGGGTACGGGCTAAAGCTCGCTGCGGCGAGGCAGCCCATACCCTTCACGATTGCCGGTTCAGGTTCGGCAGCGTCCTCTAACTTAATCGCGCCCACGAAGCTTGGTGAGCAGCCTCAGGATTTCCAGGTACAGCCAAACGAGCGTGACCATCAGCCCGAAAGCGCCGTACCACTCCATGTATTTCGGAGCACCCATGCGCGCCCCAGTCTCGATAAAGTCAAAATCGAGCACCAGGTTGAGTGCGGCGATGGCGACGATAATCAGGCTGATTCCGATACCAAGGGGCCCCGATCCGTTGACCGCATTAAAGTGAACCCCGAAGAAGCCGAGCACAAACTGCAGGAGATAAAACACCATCACCCCGCCCGTCGCGGCCACGATCCCCAGCCGGAAATTCTGCGTCACCGGGATAAGGCCGGAGCGATAGGCCAGCAACAAAACCAGCAGCGTGCCGAAGGTCAGGCTCACTGATTGAATGGCGATCCCTGGAAAACGAACTTCGAGCACAGCCGATATGCCGCCCAGCGCAAGACCTTCCAAGAGCGCGTAGGCCGGAGCAGTCACGGGGGACCATTCCTTCTTGAAAACGGTGATCAGGGCGCAGACAAATCCGCCGATGGTCCCGAGCCAAAGCCAGGGAAGCGCCGCGGCCGGCGATTGCGCCTCCAGGGCAACATGCCATGTCCAAGCTGCCGTGGCAATCGCGCAAAGCAGAAGCAGACCCGTCTTGTTGGCCGTTCCCTGGACGGTCATTCTCTCGCCCAGTACGGCAACCCCCCGAAACTGCTTCTCACTCAATACGGGGTTCGATGTCCTCATCAACTGCGCCATGAAAATCTCCTTCTACACTTACATATCTAGTTTACGGCAAAGCCGTTTCTCCCGCTGACAGGCGTTCCATTGGTAGTAAGTCTGTGGTGTGCGGGCAGATATCGTCACTCGGAGGACGCGAGTAATTTATCTTTGGTTAACAGCGGGCAATTACGCTGCATCTACTAGAGTCATTCGGCTCGCTCTCTGGCAGCGCACCGTCGTGCAGTTGCGATTTGGCTGCGTCCGGTGGAGGGACAAATGACCGCAGCGACTATCGAACTCACGGCGGTAAAGTGCACGCCGGGCGAGATCACTCTTTCCTGGCAAAATTCGACGTACAGCGTATATAACGCGTTGTGGCTACGCGATAACGACCCCGCGCACCGGGATGCCAGTACCGGTGCGCGGCTGATCAGCTTCCTTGATCTCCCTCAGGAACCGCGCCTACAAAGCGCTGAGCCTGTCCCGTCAGGACACATCACCCTCCGCTGGGAGGACGGCGCGACCAGCATTTTCTCTCTGCTTTGGTTGCGTGCGTACGACCGTAGCCTGCGCACCGGCGGCCGTCCTATGCGACTGCCCTGGATGGGCCAGCCTTCAGCGGCGTTTGCTGCGTGCGATTATGAGGACTGGGTTCAGAACCCGGCCAGTCGCAGGGACTGGCTTTACTATGCCGGACGCGACGGCTTGGCTTTTCTGCGCAACGTCCCCATCGAAGATTCCGCCGTATTGCGTGCCGCCGCTCAGATTGGGTTCGTCCGCGAGGCCGACTTCGGCCGCACCTTCGATGTTCGCAATGTCGCCAGCAGAAGGGATCTCGCTTTCACCGGCAGTCCCTATCGGGACCCCGTGCCGGGCTTCCAATTGCTTCATTGTCTATCCGCCGCCGGAGGTGAAGCCACCTTTGTGGATGGTATGGCGGCCGCAGATCACCTGCGCGCGCGGGATTCCGATGCTTTCTCCACGCTCAGTCAAGTGCCCATCCACTTTCGTATGCAAGATCTCCTCGCCGAGCGGACCATGTTGGAGCTCGATACCGAGGGACTGTTCCGCGCCATCCACTACGACGAACGCTCGATCGCACCGCTGCCGCTCAAGGGCCCGAGGTTAAAAAAGTACTACGCTGCTTATCGTCAGCTGGCCGAACTGCTGCGTGAGCCGGAAAGGTTGGTCCTGCACCTGTTGCAGCCGGGAGATCTTGTCCTATTCGATAACACCCGGATCCTTCACGGCTATTCCGCTTTTTCTGTTGATAGCCATCTACAGGGATGCTATGTGGATGCGGACGGGCTCTACCGCTCGCTCGCGGTGCTTTCGCATCCGAGCAGCTAGCGCCACCACTTGGCATCCGCCAGAACAATGGAAGTTTCAATTTGGCGTTCTGGGATCACCCAATATCGTTTGAGCAGCCGGTCCTTGTCTTCAGGGCTCACCCTGCGAAAACCGTGGCTCTCATAAAACCGGATCGCCCACACGGCGTCCGCCCATGTTCCGATCAGTACCGGAGACTCAGTCAGTTGCCGCAAGTGAGAAAGCAATTGCGATCCGATGCCTTTTTTCTGATCTCCAGTGCGAACGTAGGCGTGACGAATGAGAACGACATCCTGGACATTTTGCAGCCCCATTACGCCGCTCAGCGTCCCGTTATCCTGGTGGCCCCAGAACACGACCCCGTCGTCGATTTCATGCTGGAGCTTCTCGCGGGACATATAAGGCTCCGTCCAGCGGTCTTCGGGGATGGTCCCGCGATATGCCTGCGCGCCATCGTTGATGATGGCCCAAATCGATTCAAAATCCTGGTCGTCACAGCGGCGGATCACTCTTGTGTAACCTCATTTAAAATTAGAAACTACTATGCAACGATTCAGCGTATCGCTCCACCATATCGGAGTGCTCCATCCCTTGATACGACCATAACCTGCAAACTGAGTTAACCAATCTCTTGGGCCTTCCAACCAAAAGTGATCGATTCAGGAGCTGATGCCGTGCTGGCCAATGCACCAGAGACACAGAAGAACGGAACCTCGCTTTTACTCCGCGGCCTGCGAAAATCCTTCGCCGATGTGGTGGCGGTGGATGGCCTCGATCTCGAGGTCATGCGAGGCGAATGTTTCGGGCTGCTGGGCCCGAATGGCGCGGGCAAAACCACAACCATCGAGATTTGCGAGGGGCTCACACCTCCCGATGCCGGGACGGTGGAACTGCTCGGCCTCAATTGGGCCAAGGGGGAAGATGAACTGCGCCAGCGGATCGGCATTCAACTGCAGGAGACACAGTTTCCCGACAAGCTGACCGTCGACGAGACCCTGCGCCTGTTCCGGAGTTTTTTTCGCCGCGGGCTTTCGATCGACGAGTCGATCGCCACCGCGCAGCTTGAAGAGAAGCGCCACGCGCGCGTCGGGACATTGTCCGGCGGACAGAAGCAACGTCTGGCCATGGCATGCGCGCTGGTGGGCGACCCTGAGCTCTTGTTTCTGGACGAGCCGACCACCGGACTTGATCCGCAGGCGCGCCGTCATCTCTGGGACCTGGTGGATGATCTGAAACGGTCCGGGCGCACCATCATTCTCACGACGCACTACATGGATGAGGCGGAGCGGCTGTGCGACCGGGTGGCCATTATGGATCACGGACGCATCATTGCGCTCGACAGTCCGGAGCAGCTGATCGCCTCCCTCGGCGGGGAGCACATGGTTGAGTTTGCCATTACCGGCAGCGACGGCGGCCGCGGCACGGTCGAGGCCGCTGTCTTAACCCGTATTCCGGGTGTCATGTCGCATCGGGTGGATGCAGGCGTGCACCAGCTTTCGGTGCGCGAGCTGCATACCACGGTGCCGCTTATCTTTGCCGCTCTCACCGCTCAGGGCCTGCATCTGAGCGAGCTTCGCACCCACTCGGCCACCCTCGAAGATGTGTTTGTCGGGCTCACGGGAAGGAATCTGCGCGATGAATAAGCTCGAGCTCAGCAGCCTCTATCAGTTGACGATGGTTCGCTTTCGCCTGTTCGTGCGTGAGCCGGAAGCCATTTTCTGGATTTTTGTTTTCCCCGTGCTCCTGGCGGTGGGCCTGGGGCTCGCGTTCCGGAGCCGTCCCGCGGATGTGTTACAGGTCGGAGCCACCACCCCGCAGCTTACCCGTTCGCTCGCGGCCGACAAGGGATTGACCGCGGCCACCATGACCGAGGCGGAGGGCGCGCAGGCGTTGGCCAAGGGAACGATTCTGGTGCTCGCTATCCAGACGGCGAATGGAGTGGCGTACGAGTACGACGATACCAACCCCGATGCCCGCACCGCCCGCATGGTGGCGGATCGCGCGGTACAGACGGGCGCTGGGCGGCATGAAGCTGTTCCTGTCCATAATCAGCTGGTGCGTGAGACCGGGTCGCGGTATATCGATTTTGTAGTTCCCGGGTTGTTGGGGATGAATTTGATGGGTTCCGCGATCTGGGGAATGGGTTTTTCGATTGTCGAGTCCAGGCAGAAGAAACTGCTGAAGCGGCTGGTGGCCTCCCCCATGCCGCGCTGGCAGTACCTGGCGTCGTACTTGCTGTCGCGCTTGTCGATGCTGGTCATCGAGGTGGTCGGCTTTCTGGGGTTCGCGCGGCTGGTGTTCGGCGTGCCGTTTCGCGGGTCGTTGTGGCAGTTGGGATTTTTGTGCGTGCTGACTTCATTGGCCTTTTCTGCGCTGGGCCTTTTGGTGGCCTCGCGCGCCAAGACCATGGAGGCTGCCTCCGGGCTCATGAACCTGGTCATGCTCCCTATGTGGATCCTGTCCGGAGTGTTCTTTTCCGCGACCCGCTTTCCGGCAGTGATTCAACCGGTGGTGCGCGCGCTGCCGCTGACCGCTGCGATCGAGGCGTTGCGCGGGAACATGCTGCAAGGTTTGAACCTGGGGCAACTCACGATGCAAATGGCAATCTTGCTTACTTGGCTTGTCGTGGCGTTTACTATCTCCCTGCGAATCTTTCGCTGGAGATAGTGGTTGAAGCGTCTTAAGCCTACCGACGTCGTCGTGATTGGGAGCGGATGGAGCGGCCTGGTGATGGCGAAAGAAGTCGCTACCCGCACCGGGTTGCAGGTGACGGTGCTCGAGCGCGGCCCGGCGCGGAACATCTCGCAGTACGCCGACGGGATGGACGAAATCAACACCCGCCGTCTGGGGTTGCTGCAGAATCCGGCCGACCAGACAATAACCCATCGGCACTCCATTAAGGATCACGCCGCCCCCATACGCCAGTATGGTTCGTTCACGCCGGGCACTGGAACCGGAGGTACGTCGGAACATTGGGGAGGCATTTCGGACCGGTATTTGCCCGAGTCCTTTATTCTGGCGAGCCATCTTAGGGAAAAATTTGGCGCTCCCCGTCTTTCGCCGGATTGGACGATCCAGGACTGGGGCATGACCTACGAGGAATTTGAGAAGGATTACTGGCGGGCTGAGGAGTTGATGGGGATCAGTGGCAAGGCCGGTAATTTGCGCGGCGAGCTACAGCCGGGCGGAAATATCTTTGAGGGTCCTCGCAGCCATGAGTATCCCACTCCGCCGCTGACGCCCACTTACACTATGGGATTCTTTCATGAGGCTGCGGTGCAGTTGGGTTATCATCCGTTCCCGTTGCCGGCCGCGAACTTGAGCCAGGGTTATACCAATCCCGACAACGTATCCAGGCCCGGATGCGTCTTCTGCGGTTATTGTCCCAACCATGGTTGCATGATCGGCGCCAAGGCGCAGCCGACCAACACGCTAGTGCCAGTCCTCGCCCGGCAGAAGAGCTTTTCTTTGCGCAACCACTGCTGGGTGCGGAAAATCGTGCACCGCAACGGAAAAGCCGAGGGCGTGGTGTACATGGACGAACATGGCGAGGAGACCATGCAACCCGCCGAGGTGGTGGTGCTCTCTGCATGGACTCCGAACAGCGTACGGCTTCTGCTTTTATCGGGCATCGGCGAGTTCTACGATCCGGCGACGGGGAAAGGAACACTGGGAAAGAATCTCACCCACCAGGTCACCAGCGGAGCGACGGGGATGCTGGTATTCAAGGAGCGGCTGAATCTCTTCATGGGATCAGGCGCAGTGGGGTATGGCGTCTCTGATCTGGATGGGGATTTGAAGCAAGAGGTTCCGGAAAACATATTGCGCGGAGGCACCTTCCTCCGCGGGGCAGCGACGGGGGAAGGGCCGGCGGGATCTTTTGGCAGAGTGCCTGCCGGGGAGGTCTCGCGCACTTGGGGGTCTGCGTGGAAGAAAGCTGCCATCGAACATTGGGACAGGATTGGTCCTGGTGTCGAGATGCGGGGAGAGCATTTTGCTTACCGGCAAAATTTCATGGATCTGGATCCAACCTACACCGATAAGTGGGGCGACCCGCTACTGCGGATGACTCTGGATTGGACTGATTACGAAATGCGCCAGATGGCTTTTGGAGGGCGGATCGCCAACCAGATCATGGAGGAGATTGCGCAGGTTTCCGGGGCCAGACTGGTAAGGCGAGAGCGTTCCACCGCTTTTCACCACTACAATGCCGCGCAGTACATGACGACCCATATTCAGGGAGGAGCGATCATGGGAAGATCCCCGGAGCAAAGCGTCGTCAACCCGTGGCTTCAACATTGGCAAGTGCCTAATCTTTTCGTGGTGGGCTCATCGTCTTTTCCCCAAAACTCGTCTGCCAATCCGACCCTTACCATTGTTGCCGTGAGTTATCGCGCAGCCGATGGATTAATCGATCGATATCTAAAAAGCCCAGGGCCGATCGCATGAAGCGGCGCGAATTCATCCTGGTTCCGGTCAAAGCGCTCGGGGGGCTGCTGCTCTCCTCGTTTTTGGGTGAGCTGGTTGCCGAAGATACGTTCAAGGTGCCGCTGCGTTTCTTTACCGCGCGGCAAGCCCGAGTCATCCAGGCCGCTTGCGAGCGTATCTTTCCCAGTGACGAGAGAGGTCCTGGGGCAACCGAAGCAGGCGTCGTGATCTACATCGATCGGCAACTCGCGAGCCCCTACGGCAGAGATAAGTACCGCTACACCAAGGGGCCATGGATGGAATCGGTGCCGGAACATGGCTACCAAGGCAAGGAAACGCCGCAGCAGATCTATCGAGCAGGGATAGAGCAACTGGGAGATTTCGCAGCACTGCCGCCCGAGCAGCAGGATCTGCACCTGGAGAAGATTCAGGAGACGCATTTCTTTCAGTTGCTGCACGCGCATACCGTGGAGGGCATGTTTTGCGATCCGCTGCACGGAGGCAACATCGGCATGGTGGGTTGGAAGATGATCGGGTTTCCTGGGCCGCGCATGAGTTATCGCTATGAGATCGACAAGTACCACGGGAAAGCCTACACTGCGGCTCCCAAGAGCCTGGAGCAAATTCTCCGCCATCCAGTCAAGGCAGTTGAGGACGAGGTGTAGGACCAAACAGAACTGGACGGGCGCCCCATGTTCGCACCGGTGTACGTGGGCCGAACATGAATCCTTCGAATGCTTTCACTCAAGGCGTAGAAGCGCTTGATGAGCTTCGCCCGTCTTTTTCGGCCCACGTACGCTGGTGCGAACATCGGGCACCCGTCCAATGCCGTTTGGTCCCGCAGTTCCGTTTCTCGCGCGGACACCCTTCAGTTCTGTTTGGTCCTAAAAACCTAGAACGAGAACCGGGCGACAAACTGCAGTTGACGCATCCCGGCGAAGGTTCCGCCTAGAATGTCGTTGATCTGCCCGTTGCCGGCGCAATCCACGCAGGTGTTGCTGGGATTCCCCAAATTGGCGTTGTTGAACGCATTCTGCGCCTGCACTTCCAACTTCATGCTTAGGCTTTCATACAGGTTGAACACCTTGCTGAGCGCCAGGTCTGTCGTAAATGATCCCGGTCCCCAGAAGCCGTTGTAAGGGAGGTCCCCAAAATGTTCAACTTGGGGCCGTTGATAGGGCCCGCTGATCTGCCCATTGGCCGTTAAGGGCGCGACTGGAACGAAGTAGGTCGCCGAGTGAGTCGCCGTATTCAGCGAACTCGCGCTCTGGGTTATCTTGTGAAGTAGATTGGGCCGGCAAGGGCCATTGTCCACATCCGATCCGCACTCTCCGTACGATGGTGTGTAAGGAAGCCCGCTCGCCCAATGCAGATTTGCATTCAAAGCGAGACCGCCGATGACCTCGTTTGCCCAGCCGGGAAGATTCGATCCAAACTGCTGCCCGCGTCCTAAAGGAAACGCATAATTGCCAAACAGCTTGAAGTCATTGGTGCGATTAAAGTCGAAGTGGCCCCAGTTGGCATGTGGGTTAATCTCAAAATAGCCCCCGTTCGCAACCCCCATTGCGTTCGACCACACGTAGCTGGAATTCATTTGCAGCCCGCGGGCAAAGCGCCGTTCAAACGTTACCTGCAGCGAGTTGTAGTGGGCATTCGCTTCATTGGCGTAATAGCCAATGTACCCTGGTCCGCACGTGCCCCATTTGGCGAAGAAAACCGAACGCTGGCATTGGGTCAAGCCTTTGGCAAAACCAGCCACGGTGTAGTCGTTCCAGTTGATGCCGCCCCAGGTGGAGTTGGGGATAGAGTGGGTCGACTTATTGCCCACGTACGCAATGCTGAAACTTGTGGTTGGACCTAGCTGCTGTTGCAGCGTGAGATTCCATCCGTCCACTTCCGGAATCCTCACACGATCGGGCCGCGACGTCGGGTAGATTCCCGCCGGGAGAGGAAGCTGGCCGTTGGCCGGGATGTTGTACTGGTTCGTGGGAGCGGTGGGTCCACCCGCGATGTTATAGACAGCTCCATTCAAATTGCGGGCAGCGTCGTAGAGCTCGCCGTCCAGCTGCCCCAGTCCCTGGTTCTGCAGAACTGGAATCGTCTGGGTTACCAATTGGCCGAAGATGTCGCCGAAGAAGCCTGGATCGAACGCGCGTCCGTATCCACCGCGAAGCACGGTCCGCGGCATCACTTGGTAAGCAAAGCCAACCCGCGGCGCAACATAGGTGAGGTTGTTCCGAATATTCAGGTTGAGGCCGATATTCCCATACCCGGCCACGCGAATCGTATTGGTGTTCAAATCGTAGAACCCGCCCATGCCTTTGCCGTTGACCGATTCAGGAAAGTAAATCTCGTAGCGTGCGCCGAGGTTAAGCGTGAGCTTCGGAGAGACTTTCCAATTGTCTTGGACATAGAAAAACGGACGATACTGATGCTCGGTCGCCGTCGTGGACGTACTGAAATAGCGCGATATGGTCGAAACGTCGCCGAACATGAGCGATGCAATTCCCAAGCCCCCCGGTGTGGATCCCGATGCGGTGGCCGTGCGCTCGGTGGCAAACTGCAACTCGCCGCTGCGATTGGTATCGCTGGGTATGCGCAGCTCTTGAAGATGGCGAACCTCAACCCCGAACTTCACCGAATGGCGGCCAATGTCGCGGGTCCAGTCGTTGACAAAAGCATATTCCTGCTCCGTCATGTTGAGCGGGCAGTTGCAATGGTTGGCGCCATGGTTGCCGGAGCCAAAATACGCCATGTCACCGACCTTGCCCGCAGCATCCCCGGCCTCAATCTGCGCGGCGCCCCCCGATCCCGGCGCCCCGGTGTTCAGGCCGACCCATCCCAGGTTGGTCATCAGCGGAGTCGTGCCGTCGTATTTCGCTTCGACGAAGGCATAGCGAAAATAGGAGAAGCGAAAATCGGTGACCAGCTTGGGAGACACGGCGAGATCGGCGCCCACCGCCAGGCTGTGATTGCCCCCGGTCTCACTCCCCGCCCAGCCTCCGACGCCAAAGCCGTTGCCGCCGGCCGCGCCCAGAGAAGCAGGCGAACTCTGGTTGGAGCCCAAATACCCATAGCGTCCGAAAATATGCAGCGTCGGCTTTACCTGGTAGTCGATCCGCGTATCGGCCTGGTTGAAGTTGTACACGCCGAAGCCGCTGGCGACATAGTTGTTCTCTATGGCCGTCGAACTGGGAGCCGGGATGATCTTGAGTAGATTCACTGCGGCTGCCGAGACGCGGGCGTTCGGGATCTGGTTATTGACGAAGGGCACCCGGCCCACACCGGTCGAGGCGCCATCGGCATTCACTGCCCCGGTCGCGGGATCATAAACCTGCCCCTGCCCACCTTGCAGGTACTGGCTCAGGTCGCAGTTGCTGCCGGCCACTCCGGTACACGTGGTGTGGACTAACGCGGTGGGCACCGTGAGTTTGAAAGAGCTGCCGATTTTCTGGCGGGTGCCCTGGTAGTCGGCGAAGAAGAAAAGCTTATCCTTGCGGATGGGACCGCCAATCGTACCCCCGAAAACATTCGAGAGCGTGCTGGGGATGTCCGGCCCCACCGGATTGTTCCCCGGATATTGGGTAAATGGATCCCGCGCTTGTTGCGCGTCACTGCGCCGATAATCGTAAACCGAACCGTGGAAGCGATTGGTGCCGGATTTGGTTTGCATCACCGTTACTCCGGCCACGGCGGCTCCGAACTCAGCGTCGTAATTCTGGTTGATGAACTTCAACTCCTGAATCGAATCCAGCGGAGGATTGACGACAATTTCCCCGATAAACCCATCTTTGTCGTTGGCGCCATCCAGCACGAAACCGGCGGAGAAGGGCGACTGCCCGTTCGAAGAAATCGGGATCGACCGTTGCGGGTCTTCGGCATTGGCATTGGAAAACGTAGAAGCCGTGGTCGCGGGGGCGAGCAAGACGAGGCTGGTAGTATTGCGGACCAGATTCGGAGTTTCCTCCAAGGTAAGCGTATTGAGGGTGGTGGATACGTCCGCCCGGTCGGTCTTCAGTTGTGGAGCCTCCGCCGTCACTTCGACCGTCTGCGATGCGGTTCCAGGCTTGAGCTGGAAGTTCACCTGCGCCGAGCTATCGGCCGAGACCGAGAGGATGTCTGACTCCACCGTGGCGAACCCGCCCGCTTCGATTCTGAATTTGTAGTGGTCGGGAATCAGGTCGTGGACCACGTACTCGCCCGAGGCGTTGGTCACCACTACCCGAGTCGTGCCTTTATCTGTGTCTGTCATTGTGATGGAAGCGCCGGCGACCACAGCGCCGCTCGCATCGGTCACCAGCCCGTTGACGGAGCCAAAAATCGCCTGCGCGGCCGCAGGTAGGGGAAGCCATGCGAAAAGTATCAGAAACGGGACGAAAATCCGGAAAGCGTGCGCTTGCGTCATAAAGCTATCCTCCGAAACGATTCGCGCAGCACTGTGCATGCATGCTGTCGCGTTGCCGGAACCTTGGTTACGCTGCGTCCGCAAACCTGGGTTCGAATCGGCTAGAACTCTAGGCACTCATACGCAGCATGCGAATCCGCCTAAAGTATGACTTTCGAAAAATAATTTCTGAGGATGCACTTAGCTCCCGATGAGTGGAACGGGTGGTACACTCCTTCCTCAGAAATGCCAGGGCGATCTGCGATGGCTGTGAAAAGGTATCTGCGCTGGGCGTTGCTCTTTCTTCTGCTTCCGGTTCCGGCGGCTAATGCGCTCCCCTTCACCGGGGCAGCGAAAGCCGCGCCGGATGAGCGATACATGCGGCGCATCTGGCGAATCCAGGACGGCCTGCCCGAAGACACCGTGCAAGCGATTCAAGAATCTCAGGATGGCTATCTCTGGATCGGCACAACGGGCGGCCTGGTGCGATTCGACGGTTCGCACTTTCATCTATATGATCACGCGACCACTCCGGCTTTGGCCGATAACAGCATCTTCTGCATCCTGGCCGCGCACGATGGCAGCCTGTGGATGGGCACCGATGGGGGCGGGTTGGTTCACTTTAAAGATGGAGTCTTCCACGCATACACCGCCGCAGATGGGCTGAGCAACAGCTTCGTGCGCAGCCTGTTCGAAGACGATGAAGGACGCCTCTGGATCGGCACCGACAATGGCCTCTTTCAACTTGTGCACGACAAATTGCACCAGGTGGATACCTCTCTTTACGCGCCGGGTTTTTCGGTGCACTCCATCATTGAGGATCGGGAGCATCGGATATGGGTTGGGGGCTCAGCGCTTCTGGTGTTCGATCAAAGCGCTGTGACCGCGCAGGAACTGCCAGAGCGAAACAGCGAAAATCGAGTGAAATCGATCCTCGAAACAGAGGATGGAACTGTGTGGGTGGGCACGGTGGGCGGTCTCAACCGGCTGGTCGGAGGCAAGTTTCAGCCGGTAAAGGAGATCAAAGGAACCGTCCGCACCCTGCGCCAGACCAGCGATGGAGCACTCTGGATCGGTTCCATCGGCCATGGCCTGTACCGCTACGCGAACGGCAGTTTCGTTCATTGGACCAGCGCCGACCTGTTGCCCAGCAACACCGTGCTGAGCATTTTCGAAGATGCGGAACAACAGGTGTGGATCGGCACCCAGGAAGGAATGGTTCGCCTGGGCAAGACGCCGGTGAGCGTGCTGCCTCTGCCTGGGGATACCGACCCTGACATCGGCACCATCTCCGCCGACCCGAATGGAACGGTGTGGGCGGTATCGTCGGGTGTTTTCGCTATCCGCGAAGGAGTCGCGCGGCCCTATAAATTTCCCGGTCTACCGGATGTGCCTATCCGCAATGTCTTTCGCGACCGCTCGGGTGATCTTTGGATCGGCACCGACGGCAGCGGCGCCTATCGCCTCACGCGTGCGGGCATAATTCATTACACCGCGCCGGGCAAGCTCACCAATAACTTTGTGCGCGCCTTTCTGCAGAGCAGGGACGGAGCGATGTGGATCGCGACGGATGAAGGAGTGAGCCGCATCGACGGCCAAGCGACTCGCAACTACCAGGTACGAGATGGTCTGGCCTACTTCAGCACCCGCGCCCTGCTTGAGGACAGTGAAGGTGACATTTGGATCGGCACCGATCGTGGTCTAAGCCATCTGCACGCCGGTGCATTTGTGCAAGATGAGGCCACCGCAGTGCTGGCGGAAGAGAAAGTCTGGTCGATCGCCGTGGACAATGACGGGAACCTTTGGTTTGCCACCCGCAATCATGGTCTCTTTCGCTATGCGCAGGGCAAGATGACCGGCTTTACCACCGCGCAGGGACTGGCGAGCAACAGCATCTACCAGTTGCTGGCTGACCAGCGCGGCCTTCTCTGGCTTAGTAGCCCGAATACCATCTCCTCTTTCCCCGCGCCCACCCAGGAGCCGGCTGACCTACGCCTCAAGGTGAATGTCTACGAGCTTCCGTATGACACGATTCCGGCCCAGATGTACGGTGGGCGGCAACCCGCCGGCTGTGTGGGCCGGGATGGCGCCATCTGGTTTGCCAGTAGCCGGGGAGCGGTGCGCGTGTTGCCCCAAACGCGCGTTCGCTCGGGAGCGCCGCGCGTGCTGCTCACGGGGATCAACGCCGATGGCAGGGAACTGCCATTGACGTCTTCGATGGTATTTCCAGCTTCGTTGTCTCGCCTCGAGGTCAGCTTCGCGCCGCTGCTGCTGCGCTCCCAGGGGGAGGTTCGGTTTCGCTACCAGCTAGAGGGATTCGATCAGGACTGGATTGTCGCGGGGGCCAACCGTTCGGCGAGTTACACCAACCTGCCTGCGGGCAGATTCCGGTTTCGCGTGGCCGCGTTTGAAGTGAACAATCCGTCGGCGACTTCAGAAGCAGCGTTCGAGCTGGAAAAGAAACCATATTTTTATCAAACCTGGTGGTTCCTGACGCTTTGCCTGCTGGCGGCGGCATTGCTGATTTTTGCCGGTTACCAATCCCGCATCCGATCTTTGCACCTTCGTTTCAAGGCCGTGCTTGCAGAACGCAACCGCCTCGCGCGAGAAATGCACGATACCGTTATCCAGGGATGCACCAGCATCTCGGCGCTCCTGGAGGCGATCTCCAGCCTGAGGCGGGAAAATGTCGCGCTCCAGGAGAACCTACTCGACCATGCGCGCATGCAGGTTCGTTCCACCATCGATGAGGCGCGGCAGGCGGTCTGGAATCTCCGTCACAAAGAGGATTCTGTGGCCGACCTGGGCGTTTCGGCCACCGCCATCGCCGCCCGCACCAGCGAGGAGTTCGGCATTGCCGTCCACTGTACAGAAGAGGGCCGGCCCTTCAGCATGCGCGGCTCGGTGGCGCGTGAGTTGCTGATGGTGATACGGGAGGCAGTCTACAACGGGGCACTGCATGGGCATCCCCAGTCCATTCAAATCAGGCTGGTCTATACCCGCGATGAGCTCGACAGCACGGTTAGCGACGATGGATGCGGTTTTGACGCGGCAGCGCGAAAGAACGAGGGAGGACAGCATTACGGTATCGCCGGCATGCGCGAGCGCGTAGAACGCATGGGCGGCCGTATCAGCATCGTCAGCGCTCCTGCGCGGGGAACCACGGTCTCCTTCAGCATCCGGCGTTCCCAATTGCAATCCCCGGCCGCCGAAGACAGCATGCGGATATGAACGACCAGCAAAAAATCAAGATCCTGATTTGCGACGATCATCCCATCATGCGCTTTGGGATTGCCGCCATCATCCAGTCGCACCCGAATATGACTGTAGCGGCGGAGGCCGGCACCGCCGAGGAAGCGCTGCGCCTCTTCTGGGAACATCGGCCGGACATCACCCTGATGGATCTACGGCTCCCGGATAGGAGCGGCGTTGAGGTCATTCGTGCCGTTCGGCGGTCTGCTCCACAGGCGCGCTTTATCGTGCTCACCACGTATGAGGGCGACGAGGATATCCACCAGGCTCTGGAGGCCGGGGCCATGGGATACCTCATCAAAGGCATGCCCCACGAGGTGTTGATGGAGGCCTTGCGCAAGGTACATGCGGGGCGGAATTTTTTGCCTCCGCCGGTGACCCGCGCGCTGGCTTCGCGCATGCCCGACGATGACCTCACCGCTCGCGAACGGGAAGTGCTGTCGCTGCTGGTTCAGGGCAAAACGAACCGGGAAATCGCCGACAAATTATCCATCAAGGAGGCCACCGTGAAGTCGCACGTGAGCGTAATCCTGATGCGTTTGAATGTGGCCGACCGCACCCAGGCGGTCGTGGTCGCGTTGCAGCGCGGTCTGGCCCATCTCTAACTGACGGCAGCTTGTTTAAACCGCAGAGGGCTGCGAAGGCGGGAAAAGAAAAGACGCCCTCGGGGGGCTAAAAACTCTGCGCGCGAATTGGACCCGAGGAGCAAACAGAACCTGATGGGTGCCCCATGTTCGCGCCAGCGTACGTGGGCCGAAAAAGACGGGCGAAGCCCATCCATTGCTTCTAATCCTTGAGTGAAAGCATTCGAAGAATTCATAATCGGCCCACGTACGCTGGCGCGAACATGGGGCACCCATCTAGTGCTGCTTGGACCCTTGGTCCCTAGCCCCCTGCCATTACAACGAGAGGTAGCTGTCTTTTCTTGTAAAGACACGAGTTGCCGGTACAATCGGCAGGGGCTCATGACCGAAGGCAGCAAACCCGATTCGTTTTGGGGTCCGTACCTCAGCGAGCGCCAATGGGGCACGGTCCGCGAGGACTACTCCGCAAACGGAGATGCGTGGAACTATTTTCCCCATGATCATGCCCGCAGCCGTGCGTATCGGTGGGGTGAAGATGGCTTGGCGGGGATTAGCGACCAGGAGCAGCGGTTGTGCTTCGCCCTCGCCCTCTGGAATGGGCAGGACTCGATCCTGAAAGAGCGCTTGTTTGGCCTTACCAACAGCGAAGGCAACCATGGCGAAGACGTTAAAGAGTATTACTACTACCTGGACGCCGCACCCAATCACTCCTACCTGAAAATGCTTTACAAGTATCCGCAAGCGGCCTACCCCTACGGCCGGCTGGTGCAGGAGAACGCCGCCCGTGGTCTGGGGGACAACGAGTTCGAGCTCATCGATACCGGCATTTTTGATGAAAGCCGCTATTGGGATGTTTTTGTCGAGTACTTCAAGCCCGCCCCCGAAGACATCCTGGTGCAGATAACGGTTCACAATCGCGGTCCCGAGGCCGCCGGATTGCACGTGCTTCCCCAATTATGGTTTCGCAATACCTGGTCGTGGGGCGACTCGAAGCCCAGGCCGGAGATCAGCGCCCGAGGCCCGGTGGTGGTCGCGGAAGATCCCCAACTCGGAGCCTATTATCTCTACGTTGAGGGGCAGGCAGAGCTCTTGTTCTGTGAGAACGAGACCAACGCAGCACGCCTGTGGGGAGCGCAGCCGAACGGCTACTACAAAGATGCCTTCCACGAATACGTGGTACACGGCAATCGGTCTGCGGTGAACCCGTCGCAGCGCGGATCCAAGGCCGGTGCGCATTTCACTACGCGGGTGGAAGCAGGCGCCTGCGCGAAGTTCCGACTGCGGCTGTCGCAGCAGGAGCAGGAGGCGCCCTTTGCCGGCTTCGACCAGATCGCGGCTGGTCAGATTCGTGCATGCGATGAGTTTTATGCCGGAATTCAATCTGGAATCGAAGATCCGGACGCGCGGCTGGTGCAACGGCAAGCGTTCGCCGGAATGATATGGAACAAACAATATTACGAATTTGATGTGCGCCGTTGGCTCTCCGGCGATCCCAACGCTCCTCCTCCGCCGGCTGAACGTAAGTTCGCCCGCAACGCGGACTGGCGGCATGTTGACTGCGGCTGCGTCTTTTCCATGCCCGATAAGTGGGAGTATCCCTGGTTCGCGTCCTGGGACCTGGCGTTTCATGCAGTGACGTTCTCCCTGATCGACGCCGAATTCGCCAAACACCAGTTGAGCGAGTTGTTGCGGGTCTGGTTTCTGCACCCCAATGGCCAGCTGCCTGCTTATGAGTGGAACTTTTCCGACGCCAATCCTCCAGTGCATGGGTGGGCCACCTGGCGGGTTTTTGAAATCGACCGCAAGCAGCGGCGCCGGACGAATCCGGAGGACCCCGGGGACTTGCTTTTTCTCGAGCGCATCTTTCACAAGCTGTTGCTCAACTTCACCTGGTGGGTCAACCAGAAGGACCTCCATGGCCGCGGGCTCTTTCAGGGCGGCTTCCTTGGTCTGGATAACATCGGCGTCTTCAATCGCGACCAGGCTCTTCCCAACGGGGCCTATCTGAGTCAATCGGATGGGACGAGCTGGATGGCGATGTACACCCTCTCGTTGATGCGGATCGCTCTTGAGCTTGCACAGCACAGCGGCGCCTATGACGACATGGCGACCAAATTCTTCGAGCACTTCCTGTACATTGCCGCCGCTATGACGGATATGGGCGGCCAGGGTGTGGGCCTCTGGAACGACGAAGAGAACTTTTATTTTGACGTGCTCAATCTGTCGAACGGACAGACCATCCCGTTGCGTGTCCGCTCGCTGGTGGGTTTGATCCCGCTGTTTGCGGTCGAGACCCTGGATCCCAAGCTGCTCACCAAGGTTCCGGGGTTCAACCAACGCCTGGAGTGGTTTCTTAAGAATCGGCCGGATCTCGCCCGCCTGGTATCGCATTGGGCCTTACCGGGTGAGGGCGAACGCAGGCTGCTCTCGCTGCTTCGGGGGCACCGCATGAAGGCGCTCCTGGGGAAGATGCTTGACCCGAATGAGTTCCTTTCGGATTACGGGGTCCGCTCGCTGTCGCGCTACCACCTGCGGAATCCTTACATATTTCACGGCGGCGGGCGCGATTTGAGTGTCGACTACGAGCCTTCTGAGTCTCGCTCACGCCTGTTTGGGGGCAATTCCAACTGGCGGGGTCCGATATGGTTTTCGACCAATTTTCTTATTATTGAGTCCCTGCAGAAGTTTTATTACTACTATGGTGACGATTTCAAGATTGAGTGCCCTACCGGATCGGGAAAGTTCCTCACTATCGATCAGGTGGCCGCGGAGCTCACCCGGCGTCTGACCAGCATCTTTCTTAAAAACAGCGTCGGGGAGCGCCAGGTTAATGCCCTCTATCCGCGGTTCCAGAAAGATGAAAATTTTCGTGATTACGTGCCATTCTACGAGTACTTTGACGGAGATACCGCGCGCGGAGCAGGCGCATCTCACCAGACTGGCTGGACCGGGATTATTGCCAAGCTTTTGGAGCCCCGCCCAGGTTATGAATAGCCGAAAGGAATTCCATGTCACTCGCGAATAAAGTTGCCATCGTAACTGGAGGCAATAGCGGCATCGGCAAGGCGGTTGCGCTGGAGCTCGCCAAACAGGGTGCGAGTATTGTCATCGATTACGTGTCCCATCCTGAGGCGACGGATGCGCTCGAAAAGGAGATCAGCGCTCTGGGAGTCGGCGTCATTGGCGTTCAGGCGGACGTCAGCAAGCTGGGAGATCTCGAACGCCTCGTGGCTTCTGCCGTCGAACACTTTGGACGTCTCGACATTATCGTGAACAATGCTGGGGTGGAAACCCGCACCTCGATTCTCGATACCACGGAGGAGCAGTACGAAAAGGTGCTCACGATCAATTTGAAGAGCGCTTTTTTCGGTACTCAGCTTGCTGCTAAACAAATGATCAAGCAGGGAGGAGGCGGCCGGATTATCAACATGACGTCCATTCACGAAGACTGGCCGATGCCGGGGAACACGGCGTATTGCCTCTCCAAGGGCGGAATGCGCATGTTGACCCGGACCGCGGCGGTGGAGCTTGCGGCGCATAACATCCTGGTGGTTGGGGTGGCCCCGGGCGCGGTCGCGACCCCGATCAATCTCGCCACCATGGCGGATCCGGCGCTGATGCAGAAATTGACTGCCGCGATTCCCCTGGGGCGGATGGCGAAGCCTGAGGAGGTAGCCAGCGTGGTGGCTTTTCTTGCCGGTGACGGCGCCAGCTACATTACTGGCACTACCATTGTCACCGATGGCGGCATGATGCAGAACAGTCCCGGGTTGTAAGGGAAGCCGGTTGTCATTCTGAGAGGCTGTGATTTAAAAGGAAAGCGGAGGCGCCTGCTGTTTTCTCTGCCTCCGCAAAAGAATGCGCTAAAAGCGCTATAAGCGCTAAAAGCCCATCCGGCGTTCTCGTGACGGCCGGGAGGGACACTTCGGGTGCTAAGCCGCGCAGGACCGACGGCTTGGGAGAAGGAAGTGTCCGCTGGAGAGCGCACCGCCTACAAATCAATTGTCAAACATCTGTGCGTTAGCCCTGGGGCTGAAGGGGCGACGAACGGCTGCGTGGAAAGCTGGTAATGTCGTTTGGGTCGGGACCCTTGCACATGTATAGACGCGATCTGCTGAGGTTTAGACTGGTGGGTAAATAAATTTGCCCTCGATGGGCCTCTGGGTTGAGCGTGCTTAGCACTTCCGATACTAAACAGAGCGGCGACATGGTTTACAGCCAAGCGCTACGGCGACTGTTCCTCAGCATTGGGTAACGCACGACGATGTTTTTATGCCCTGGAGAGAGAGCCGGATCTTGGATCAACACCCGTCACCGCTTAAGCCAAATATCAGGAACTTCGCAAATGCCCCGGTTCCGTCTGCCACGAAACTTTGGCGAACAATGTTTCCACGAAAGGTCCGCTGAACTGCAGGTCCCTCGGCTTCGCTCAGGATGACAAGGGGAGGGCGGCGCTTCGTTTGAGTGCTGTTAGTGGGATTGAGAGGCAGCCGGCTGCAAACCGAATTGGGTCACAACCTCTCGGGATGACAATTCTGTGGGTTACCGAATGAAGCGCATCGGTGGTCGTTGCTAGCTCGGCGAGGTAGGAAGTACCCTGGACCGATAAAAGCGTTCGATGGGCTTCGCCCGGCTTTTTCGGCCCACGTACGCTGGTGCGAACATGGGGCACCCGTCAAGTTCTGTTTGGTCCTTAGTTCCAGTTCGCGCGCAGATTGCGTTTGTGAGTTCTCACACACCCTCTTTAGACCCGATACGGGCCGTTTCAGGGAAGTAGCTGAGGCTATTTCGTATTCGTTCGGGCATCTTCAAGAATCCTCTTGGCGCGCGAGGGATTGAAAATGCCACAGGAGCAGAAACGCGAGAGGTAGGTCACCGCCTCATCCGGGCTGCGACGGTTCTCTTTCACGAAGTCGATCATTTTCTTGGCGAGCGAGTGGCTGATCATTCCGTGCCCGCACATGGTCGAGAGCGTGGCGACCTGGGAATTGGGAATCTTTTCGGTTTTGCCTTCGAAGCCCAGGGAGTAGCCGACGCTGTGCCGGTTGATGCAGGCGTAGTTGCAGCATTGCTCCGCACCCTCAATCGAGGTCGAAACGTTGACGCTCATTCCCAGATCTTCTTCTTTGATCCGCTTCACGAACTGCTCCGCCGCCTCAAGATTGTCAAAGACCGCCGCGCAGGTGGTGGGAATGGTCAGCCCCTTGATGACGGCCTGAAAATCGGGCTTCATGTCCCGCTTCCAGTGCGCCAGCGGGCCCAATTTCTTTGAAGACCGCAGCGCGCCCCCGTGGCGGGCATCGCCCAGGTTTACCGGCTTGTACTCCATGGCAATCTCGAGAAAGCGGCGGAGCTTGGGCAGGGCGTTGGGATCTTTATTGGTTTTGCTGGGGATCGCAAAGACGATGAAGTCGTCTTTGAAGCTCTCAGCCGTGCCAAACCGATGCAGTGTGTTGGTCATACGCTTGCCGTCTCCCTGGCTGGTTCCACCGCCGGTTGCACCAATCGGCCCAGACCGATGTTTGTCTTTGCCCGTTGCAGCTTGTACCCCAACCGTTCCAGGACAGGCGCCACCACCACTTCTTCCCCGTGTTCGCCGCAGCGCGTGGCGACTCCGAGAGCGACCACGGTGTCGAGTTTCTTCTCCACGTCCCACACCAGGCGGATCACTTCTTCCGTGCGGTCTACGGGTACCTTGATCTCGACAATGGCTGACATGACTTTCTCATCCAGGATGTCGGCGCGCAGAGTGCCGGTGCTCACGTCGGACATCAACGACGTGACGGGGTTCTTTTTTTCGAAGCTCACGTTCGCTTGCGCCAGGGCTGTGCACATGATCTGGATGTCACGGAAACGAACCCCTACGCCCGGCCTGCCAAATTCGATGGTGAAACCAACCTCGCCGACTTTGACTCTGCCGGTCACGTCGTTGGTCTTTACCTCTTCCGTGCCGCGGCCTTCAACACCGGTCGATTCGTGGGGCACGCTGGGGTCAGAGAAGGCTCTGCGCACGATGCGGGGCCAAACGAGCTCGTCCGGCTCAAAGGCGGCGGTTGGGCAGACGTCGGGCTCCGGTTCAAAGCGAATACGCAAGGCGGCAAAGACGCGCCGGATCGTGCGCACCACGGTAGGGTTCAGGTGTTCCTGGCTCAGCCCGTTGTAACAGGCGTAGCACTCCACGCATTCGTCCCGGTTGATGGTGGCACGCTTTAAGACCGGGTCGATATAGATGGCGCCCATGGGGCACACATAGGTGCAGTTTCCACACGCTACACACTTTTCAGCACTGATCTTCATATCACACCTGCCGGCCCTGCGCGTTCATCCAACGCTCTATCATAGACCCCGGCGTCCGCCCCATATCTCGCAAAAACGCGAGATATGGGGCACCCATCTATTCTTCGACCGGGGACAGATGGCCCGCCCTTTGCATTCTTGCCACCCGAAGCGTCCGTTGTGTAAGGTTATCCTCGCCGGGGACGGACCCAAGAGATGACCCTTCAACAATTGCCGGGGACTTCCTCCGCCGAAGTGCTGGTCCCGCAGACGCCCCGTCCGACGCACGTTCGCTATGTCGTTTTAGGCCTGACCATCAGCGCCTACATGCTCACCTACGTCGATCGGGTCGTCATTTCGTCCGCTGTCCCCTCCATTCAGAAGGAATTCGGTTTCTCCATCGTGACGATGGGATGGATATTGAGCGCGTTTCAGTGGACTTACGCCATTTTCCAGATCCCTGGCGGCTGGTTGGGTGACCGCATCGGCCCGCGGCGCGCGATGACCCTCATCGTGACCTGGTGGTCCATTTTTACCTGCGCGACGGTCGTGGCCTGGAACGCGAGTTCGATGGCGCTGATTCGCTTTCTGTTTGGAATGGGCGAAGCTGGTTCTTTCCCCATCGCTACCCGATCGCTTTCGCGGTGGATGTTGCCCACGGAGCGCGCGTTCGCCCAGGGCGCCACGCACGCCGGCTCCCGGCTCGGCGGCGCCATAACGCCCGCCCTGGTGGTGCTCATCATCGTGCATTATGGATGGCGCACGGCCTTCGTTTGTTGCGGCGCGCTCGGATTAGTCTGGTCCGCGGTCTGGTTTTGGTACTACCGCGATACTCCGGAGGAGCACCGCTCCGTTAACCCAGGGGAACGCGAACTGATACGTTCGTCTCTCGAACTGGCCCGTGGCGCTAAGAGCATGCAGAACGTCCCCTGGAGGACGATTTTGCTCAGCCCCCAGATGTGGATCCTTTCGGCCATGTATTCCTGCTACGGGTATAACTTGTCCGTTTATCTGGTCTGGTTTCCCAAGTATCTGAATGACCATCGGCATTTCAATCTTAAGCAGATGGGCTTTTACGCCAGTCTGCCGTTGTTGGCTGGTGTGGTCGGGGACATTTTCGGCGGTTGGTTCTCCGACTGGCTGGCCAAGCGGTCCGGCGACCTGAAGAGCGCTCGCCGTAACGTGGGAGCTGGAGGATTTCTGCTTTCGGCGGTTTGTATGGTGCCCGCGGCTCTTACCACGAACTCTCTTACTTCGGTGTGGCTTTCCTGCCTGGCGATGTTCGCCATTGAGTCGACGGTCGGCGCTTCGTGGGCGATTACGCTCGACATTGGGTGCGATTCCGCAGGCGCGGTTTCGGCGGTGATGAACACCTGCGGCAACTTAGCCGGCGCGATCGGCGCTGCTCTTTCCGCGTATCTGGTCGTGTTTCAGGGTTGGAATGCGCCTTTTCTGGTGATGGCCGGCTTATCGCTTTTGGCTGCTATTCTTTATCTCAAAATCGATGCCAGCCGGCGGCTTGTTCCATGCTGAACCGTAGACAATTCCTCACCAGTTCCGGAGTGCTGCTGGCGTCGAAAGCGGTCCCTGCTCAAGGGGCTGTGTGTCCAGATCAGCCTCTGCAGCCGGAACCGCTGTACCCACAGCAGCAGCAGTACCGCATCGGGTACACCACCAATACGCGGGGTGGGTGGGAAGGCGAACCGTTCAAAGGGATGAGGGAAGGCCGCGAGGTCGGCTTTCGCTACATGGAGATATTCGGCGCATCTTTCTGCCGTCCCGACAGTTTGTATTACCCCAACAATGCGGAAGGGTTGATGCGCCGCATTTTCGAGATCGGGGTTAATTTTGTCAGCATCAGCGGCGGCTCGGCGACCGGGAACACGCGTTTTGAGGATCTTGACTCCCGCGACGCCGTGGTTGAGAACCATTTCGCCATGGCGCGGTTTAGCCGGCAATTCGGCTGCCAGGTGCAGAAGACCAACACCGGGCGCCGCCGTCCTGGAGGCACGACCGATGACGACCTGAAGGTCATGGCTGGAACTCTGGACGTGCTGGGCAAGCGAATGAGTGAGGAACTGGGGATGCGGCTGGGGGTTCATCCGCACTTGGGCAGCCAGTTACAAACGCAGCACGAGTTGGATTTCCTCATGGCCAATACCGATCCGAAGCATGTGGGCCTGGTGCTCGACACGGGGCATTTCACCATGGCGGGGATGGATCCTTTAGCTATGGGTAAGAAATATGGCCTGCGGGTGCTGGAGTATCACCTTAAAGACACTAAACCCGAGGACAAGGGCGGTACCCGGCATGTTCCTGGCCCTGAAGTGGATCAGATGAAGACGCCTTACTTTTTCCCTATGGGGACGGGTGGGGTTGATTTTCCGGGGCTCATGGCGTATCTGGACAGTATCCAGTGGCGAGGATTCTTGAATGTCGAATTGGATACCTCGCCTTGGCGTCCCCCGCAGGAAAGCGCCAGGATCACGGCGAACTACATTACGAATGTACTGAAGATTCCGATGTAGTTCAGCCGTCCCTTCGGGACTGGGTCATTTTTGTCGAAGTTACCCAGGACTGCGTCCTGGGCTACTTTCAGTCCGTCCCTTCGGGACTATGGTCCTGTCCCTGAAGTTGATTGAAAGTTCGACACGTCGAAGAACGGCCTCAGGGGCTAAAGAGGCTGCGGAAAAAGTCATATTTTGCTGTAATTCTGGCAGTGGCAGGGGCTAAAGCCCATCTTATTTTCAAGCGTTTACGGCACGACTAAAGTCGTGCCCTGATACAAAACATGAGTTTTCCGCAGGCTGTAAAGCCCATCATATTCCATGCACTTACGGCCCGACTTAAAGAGGCTGCGGAAAAACTTGGTTTTGGTGTGGTTCTAGCAGTGGCAGGGGCTAAAGAGGCTGCGGAAAAAGGCATATTTGTTGTAGTTCTGGCGGTGGCAGGGGCTAAAGCCCATCCTATTTTCAAGTGTTTACGGCACGACTAAAGTCGCGCCCTGATACAAAACCGAGTTTTTCCGCAGCCTGTAAAGCCCATCTTATTTTCAAGCGTTTACGGCACGACTAAAGTCGTGCCCTGATACAAAACATGAGTTTTTCCGCAGGCTGTAAAGCCCATCATATTCCATGCACTTACGGCCCGACTTAAAGAGGCTGCGGAAAAACTTGGTTTTGGTGTGGTTCTAGCTGTGGCAGGGGCTGAAGCCCATCCTATTTTCGAGTGTGTGCGGCACGACTAAACAGGCTGCGGAAAAACTCGGTTTTGCTGTGGTTCTAGCTGTGGCAGGGGCTAAAGCCCATCCTACTTTCAAGTGTTTACGGCACGACTAAAGTCGTGCCCTGATACAAAACCGAGTTTTTCCGCAGCCTCTAAAGTCGTGCCCTGATACAAAGCCAAAGAAACTTTTTCAATGCACTTCAGAGACAGGACGCAAGGTCATTTTGTCGAAGTTACCCAGGACTGCGTCCTGGGCTATTTTCAGCCCGTCCCTTCGGGACTAGACGGGGAAGCAGGAAATGAATCAAGTCACAACCTCCAGATCGAGCAGCTCATATTCGTCCAGTGAGGGCAGCGTAAATTCGGCGTATCCGGCGGTATTCGTAATTGCGATGGTTTCGCCTGACCGCAGCGCGCGGGCCGATGGGAAGTTTCCCTTTACGCGCACCTTGATGTTGGCCATGGGAACCGGGTTGAAATAGGCCGTGTCTGCATGCCCGGACAGGTTGATAAAGTGCATCTGATAGCGTCCCTTTTGACGCAAGAAGGTGATCTCGACCAGAGGATGCGCGTTGCTGGTTAGCTGTCTGCCTTGCGGCAGCAGGCTATCGACCAGATCGCTTAGGAGTTTCGAATGGGCCTCTGAGCTATGCCGGTAGTAGAGGCCGCCAATGTCCCAGGGCAGCCAGGCAAGCTTACCCTTGCCTATGTCTTTCAGCAGCAGGCCGGGGTCATCGGTATCTTTCCAATCGATGTGAACAAACTCCGGAGGGCCATACATGGAGGGAGGAATGAAGGTGATTGGGCTGCCGGCCTCCGCTTGCACCTGGAGATAATCGCCGTACATGAAGACGACGTCCGTGTCCTTGAGGGAAGGGAACAGCGCTTTGTTGCGGATGCGGAAGTACGCGCCGTCCGGCGACTTCCATAGTTTTACCGCAGGAGCGATCTTAAACCCGGGTTCAGCGGAGCTCGCCAGGATGAGGTGTCCGCCGTTTTGGACGTAGGCCTCAAGCGCTGCCGGTGTCTCTCCCGGGCTGATCACCAAATCAACTTCCCGCTTGCCGAGGAAGCTGAGATTTTCAACCGCGGCAAACGGAATATGCTGCTCGGTCAGAAAGCGGAAGAAGCCACGGTAGGCATCACTCGTTATCTGAAAACCGACCCCGCCGGATCTGGGAGCGAGCAGAAAGACGCGCGCTTCATTTGTTTGCCCAACGAAATAGTCCTGGTGTTCCTTGAGCCAACCATAGGCCGGAATCGCAACGTTAATGGCCGCCCTGTCCTGCTGTTCTGAGATGGTCCCGTGGAGGTTGAAGGCGGCCGCTCCTCCGTTGGCGACGTCTTGCCAGATGCGGGTACGAATCTCAGGCTGGGGCACGACCGCGAACCGCCAGGGGAAGTCGATGAACGACATGCCCTGGCACACGACGCCTTTATCGGGATAGCTGTTGCGCCATTGGTTGGTATTGCTGCTTGCGGTGTAGGGCCAGAGCGGTAGCGGCCGGCGAACGGCTGTGTTTGCTTCTCCATAAGCAATATCGCCGATCTCGACCGCGGTCCCCAAGAGCGCGGCTTTGGGGCGCTTTGTCCTGACTACCTGGCGAATGGCAAGCGACATCGTGACCCCGGCGTCGTGCAGGAAGGCGTGATAGTCCGCGTCGGGAACGATGGGGACATCGCGATGAAAGCGCTCGCGATAAAGGTGCTCGCAATTGTCGCAGTGGCAGAGGCCGAGTTGGTGTTCGCTGTAGTCCGTGGTTGGATTGCTGAAGAAGTTGAAGAAACATCCGTCGACATCGTAACGATCGAGAGCTTCCGACAAAATTTCGATCGACTTCTGGCGGTACCAGCCTCCGTTGATACAAGCCAGGTAGAGGCCGTTATAGAGAGCGGGTTGACCATCGGCCATCTTGAAGAACCAATCCGGGTGAGCGTCGTAGACATCTTTGTGTGTTTTGCTGAAGTCCCAGCGGCTTACGACCCGGATCTTATTGGCATGGGCCTCCTGGATGACCTCTCCAAAAGTGTCCTGGCCTTTCGGGAGGTAGGAACTCACGTAGGCATACTGAACTTTGCTGGGATAGAGAGCCGTGATGCCACCCGCGGACATCATCAGGACATTGGCGTTGAACTTGATCACCTCTGCGACAAATTCCTTGGGGTTGAGGGCAGCGTTTGTCTCGCGAAGATTGGTTTGCAGCCAGCGAATTGGTTCAGTCATCCACCAACCCGGCTCCGCTGTGTTTTGGTCCGCAAAGAAGGCGGTTTCGCCGAGCGAAGAGGCGGTGACTGCGGTTGCTGCGGCGGTTTGCATGAATGCTCTGCGGTTCATAGCTGGGCCTTCTCCTGATGCCGGCTGCTTTCGATCAAAGCGCGCATTTTTCTGAACCCCCGGAGGACGATCGCTCTGTCTTTGTCACTTGCCCCTTCCAATGCTTTCGTCAAGGGGCTGATGATCAGTTGCGGCATGCGATTCGATAGGAAGTCGCGAACCTCGCTCGATGGGGCGATTACGGTCGCGCGGCCGTCTGTCGCATCGCGCCGGCGCTCGACCATTCCGCGGGCCTGCAACCGGTCGACAATGCCGGAGACGGTGCTGTGCGCCAGGCCCACCTGCACACTGAGTTGTTTCAAGCTCAAACCTTCTGACCGGACCAGCGCCTGCATAACCATACGCTGGGGGCCGGTGAGTTCGCCGCGGGCAAACTCCGTCTCCAGCGGTTCACGGAGTTTTTGGCGGATGACGCCGAGATGCTGATCCAGTTCTTTCGCCAACTTCATCAGGGCTTCCTCAGGAGAAGCCCTTCTAGAAGACATAGGGGACGAGTCCTTTTACCTGCTGTTGATACTGGCGATAACCCTCGCCGAACTGATCCAGCATAAACCGCTCCTCCACTCTCGACTTCAGCCAGAAAGACAGGAAGAGGATGGCTACACCCAGCAGGCCGCCAAGTTCGCCGATAATTACGGCAACGCCCAGCAGAGCAAGCAGCAGGCCGGTATAGATGGGATGGCGAACGATGGTGTAGGGACCGCGGCGGATGAGGGTGTGGCCCTCCTTGATGGTGACGGACCCGCTCCAATTGCCACCGAGCTCCAGTCGCGCCCAGATGGAGAAAGAGACGCCGAGCAAAACCATGGCGAGGCCGATCGCGCCGCCTGCCTTGGCGTTCGGAACGAAGGACCAGGCCCGCCACCCGCTGCGGAAATATGGGGTAAAGACCAGGCAGAACGCGAGCAAACTGAGTCCTATGTGCAGCACCCGGGAGTCCAGGGACTGGACCCGGGCGACGGGTTTAGTGGTGACCAGGCCGAAGAGCCAGACGAAACCGAGAACGTACCAGAGATCACGGGCGATTTTGAAGTAGTCGAGGCTCATTGTGGGCCTCCTTTCCAGTACTTCGGGTTCAGTTTTGCGATATACGTCGCATACGACGTATCGTATGCGACGTATTTTAAACCCGGCAGGAGCAGGATGCAAGCCTGTACTTACAGGCCGGGCCGATGCGGTGCACACAGGATTGGTTTGGACTATATTTGCGGAAGGCGCAAAATTGCGTCGCGTATACCCATGTTTTGCCGGAGATGGTGAATGTCCCAGGTAGTCCGTTCTGCCAAGGTTTATGACGTCTGCATTATCGGTTCTGGTGCTGGTGGCGGTACCGCCGCCAAGGTGCTGACCGAAGGTGGACTCAATGTTGTGATGCTGGAGGCGGGGCCGCGGCTGAATCCCCGGAAGGACTACAAGGAGCACGTCTGGCCCTACGCGCTGCCGCATCGCGGGGCCGACATTGGTGGCCGGGCCCGCCATGAGTTGAACGGCGAATTCCTCGCTCCCAATGGGTTTTGGGAAATTGACGGCGAGCCCTACACCTCAGCTCCGGGATCGAGCTTTCGGTGGTTCCGCTCACGCATCGAGGGCGGCCGCACCAATCATTACGGACGCATCACTTTGCGCATGTCGCCGGCAGATATGACAGCCCGCTCCCGGGATGGATTGGGCGACGACTGGCCCATTACCTATGAGGAACTCTCACCTTATTACGATAAGGCGGAAGAATTCATCGGAGTTTTTGGCACCAAGGAAAATCTAAAATATGCTCCCGACGGAGTGTTTCTTCCTCCACCCAAGCCGCGGTGTACGGAAACGCTGGTCAAGAAGGCCTGCGATCACCTCGACATCACGTGCATTCCCTCGCGCATGGCCATCCTCACCAAACCGGTGAATGGACGGGCGCCCTGCCACTATTGCGCGCAGTGCGGACGAGGATGCATCAGCGCCTCAAACTTCAGCTCCAGCCAGGTGATGATTCCGCCGGCGCAGGCTACGGGCCGCTTTACCATGATTCCCAACGCGATGTGCCGCGAGATCGTGGTGGGCAAGGACGGAAAGGCGCAGGCCGCCTCCTACATCGATAAGGCGACAGGCCAGGAAATGCGGGTCCACGCCAAAGCGTTTATGGTTGCCGCTAGCGCCTGCGAAACGGCGCGCCTGCTGCTCAATTCGCGCTCGACGCAGTTTCCCAATGGCTTGGCGAATTCCTCCGGTGTGATCGGTCGCTATCTTACGGATTCGGTTGGCAGCAGCGTGACGGGATATTTTCCCCAACTGGGTGCGGTGGCTCCGCACAATCATGACGGTTCAGGCGGCATGCATATGTACATGCCGTGGTGGAAGGCCGATCGCAAGAACGATTTTCCGCGCGGCTACCACATTGAATTCGGCGGCGGGCGCCACATGCCCTCGGTAGGCGCGTTCGATGGCATCTGTGGACACCATGAAGGCTATGGCGCATCGTTGAAACAGAATTGCCGCAGCATGTACGGCACGTTTATTGGGTTCTCGGGACGCGGGGAGATGATTCCCAATGAGAAGACGTACTGCGAGATTGATCCCGTGGTGGTCGACAAGTGGGGTATCCCCGTGCTGCGTTTTCATTTCGCGTGGAGCGACCACGAGATCAAGATGGCGAAGGATATGCAGGAGACCTTCACGGCGATTGTCGAAGCGGCGGGGGGCACTGTGTTTGGCAGCGCCAAGCGGGACCCGGAAGCTCCGCAGAACGATGAACAAATGCCTTCAGGGCGACCCTACGGAATCTCCGAAGGGGGCGAGATCATTCACGAGCTGGGAACGGTGAGGATGGGCAACGACCCCAAGACCTCGGCGCTCAATAAAAATTGCCAGGCGCACGACGTGAAAAATTTGTTTGTGGGGGATGGGGCTTGCTTTGTGACCGGCCCGGACAAGAATCCGACGTTGACGATCACGGCACTGTCGTGGCGAACTTCAGAATACCTGCTCGATCAGGCGAAAAAAGGGGAGATCTAGCATGTCTGTATCCAGGCGCGATGTTTTGAAGTCGTTGAGCATGGGGGCTGCGGCCACCTCGGTTCTGCGGGTGATTCCGCTGCAGGCGGCGGAATACGCGCACCACATGATCGACACGGAAAAGGCGACGAGCAAGACGGGCGTTTACACGCCCAAATATTTTTCCCCGCACCAGTACAAGACGCTGCAGGCGTTGTGCGAGAAGATTTTCCCTGCCGACTCTGATTGTGGGGGCGCCGTCGAGGGCGGTGCGCCGGAGTTCATCGATCTGCTCACCAGCGAGAATCCTAAATACCAGTTGACCTTGGGCGGCGGCATGGAGTGGCTCGACTCTACCTGCATCGACCGTTACGGTAAGGCGTGGATAAACTGCACGCCGCAGCAGCAGACCGAGATACTCGACCTCATCGCGTTTCGCAAAAACGTGGTGCAGGATCCGACGCTGAGCCAGGGGGTTGCCTTCTTCTCGTTTTTGCGCAACCTGACCGCGGACGGTTTCTTCACCAGCAAGATTGGCATCCAGTATCTGGGGTACATCGGCAATGGCTACGTTGCCGAGTTTCCGGGCTGTCCGCCAGTCCCCGGGGTTTAACAGGTTGCGGAAAAATTCGGTTTTGTTGCGGCTGTGGCAGGGGCTAGACAGGCTGCGGAAAAATTCAGTTTGTTGCGGCTCCGGCTGTAGCAGGGGCTAAAGCCCATCGTATTTTCAAGTATTTATGGCACGACTAAAGTCGCCCTGATACAAAACATGAGTTTTTCCGCAACCTGTAAAGCCCATCATATTTTCAAGCTTTTACGGCACGACTAAAGAGACTGCTGAAAAACTCCGCGAGAGTCCCAAAGGGACGGCTGACCTTAGCCCAGGACGTCAGTCCTGAAAAATTTCATGGTGCAGGAGTAGTCCCGTAGGGACGGCTGAAAAGTTGCCTAAGACATCGTCCTAGTGGGCTTTCAGTCGTCCCTGCGGGACTGAATCAATTTTTGCATACCTACCCAGGACTAGCGTCCTGGGCTAAGTTCAGCCGTCCCTTCGGGACTCTCACGGAGTTTTTCAGCAGTCTCTAAAGTCGTGCCCTGATACAAAACATGAGTTTTTCCGCAACCTGCTAAGGCGAGACTGTTTTAGCGCTCCCAGGGCCGCCCACCGGTTGCAATCTGGGGAGTCTCTGCTCTACCGGGGGCAGAGGAGATAACGGATCGCTTGGCTCCCCCTGATACCAATACGCGACGGAGTAGAAGTTGTCGGAGCGGGCATTGGCGTGTCCGTGCTCGATGGTGGCTTTGAACGACTTCTCGAATGGGATCGGCTGGTCGAGGTGAAAGCGGTAGACGGTCGACTTACTCCCTGCCACTTCTGAACCCACCACGGGGGCGCCGTAGAGCTGGTAGGAAAATGGTTTTCCTCCGAAGTCCCAGGCACCCAGAAAGTAGTCCTCGGTGCCGGTGCCGACAATGGACGGAGTCTTTTCTCCGTCGATGAAGAACATGTCGTCGCCTTCGCCCCACCACATGTCCTGGTTCTGTAGCACGGACATTGTCACTCCCATGAACTGGCCGTGTCCCTTTGCCTCCATCCAGACGTAATTGTCTTTACCGTCGAGGTTCGTCTTGCCGTTGACGGCAGGGTCGCCGTTGGTTTTCCAGTCAGTGGTCCATCCATGATTGGGCTGCGCCTGATGGTATTGAGCGTGAAAGTACAAGGTGCCGGATGGCAGAGGGTGCGCGTAGGTACGGTAATCGATGTTGTAGTAGAAGGAGCGAACGGGTTGTTCGCCTTCATTGGTAACCGTGATGCGCGCATGGTGCTGGAAGGGCATCACAAAGAACGAATTCAGACTCTTCTCGCTGCCCACCGAAAGCACGGCTGACTCCCAGGAGTGATATTCGCCCAGGCCGAGGCCGAAGAAGTCTCCGACCGGAGTTTCGACGCTCGGGGATGTGTTTCCGTCCCAGTACATGCGTAAGACGATCCGCTTCAGGTGATAGGGTTCGTTATCGGCGATGGTGAACCAGATATGAGCAATCTCACCGGGTCCGTCCACGTCAAGAACCGTCAGCGTGCCACCGGGCGCTACGGGCCGAGAGTCATGGTTTGCCCCTGTGGGGTCGGTGCTCGACGCGCGATGCGGAGTGTAGGTGAGCTGCTGGATCGCGTCCGGCCAGCCAGAGGTCTGGGCGGCGAGGGGAAGTGTTACTGCTGCCGCGAGAATAAACAGGAGAACGGATCGTTTCATAACTGCCACCTCTTACAATTTTTCAACGGAGTCGACCGCAAGGTGATGGTGCATCTGTTCGAGAGATATGCTCGAGGTTTCGGGGTAGTAGAACCACACCAGAAAGAAATCTACCACCATCATGATGCAGAAGAAGAGGAAGGGGTAGGCTCCCGATGACTTCGCCATGACGGGGAAAACCAGCGAGATTGCGGCATTCGTCAACCAGTGAGCAGCGCTGCCCAGACTCTGCCCTTTGGCCCGGACGCGATTGGGAAATACCTCGCTGATATATACCCAGACCACCGCTCCTTGGGAGATGGCAAAGAGGGCGATGTAGATCATCAGCAGCCAGAGTAGCCAACCCATGTGCTGGTGGGTGAAGAAAATGGCGGTGATCGCCGCCAGGCAAAAGGCCAGTCCGACGGTCCCGGTCAGCAGCAATTTCTTGCGGCCGATTTTATCGATCACCGACATGGCGACTAACGTCGCCACCAGGTTTGTGGCTCCCACTGCGATGGCTTGCAGATTGCCGGACATGCTGGTTGCGCCTGCGAGCGCGAAGATATCGTTGAGGTAGTAAAGAACTGCGTTGATGCCGGAGAGCTGGCAGAACAGGCCCACCGTGAGAGCTAGGATGACTGGCTTGCGATATTGTCGTGAGAATAGGGGGTCAGACGAGGAAGCAAGCTCCAGGTGGACGGAGGCGACTATCTCGTCGAGTTCCTGCTTCGGGTGCTCGAGACCGGTTAGCTTGAGAACTTCCAGGGCCTCCCCGAGGTTTTTCTTCATCACCAGCCAGCGCGGGCTTCTTGGGATGAAATAGAGCGTGATGAGAAAGAGCAGCGCAGGGAGGCCGGAAACGCCGAGCTGCCAGCGCCACTGGTCGGCTCCAAGGTGCAGGGCGCCGATGGCCGCATTCGACATGTAGGCGAGGAGAATGCCGACCACCACGTTGACTTGAAAGAATCCGACCAGGCGGCCTCTCCAGTCGGGTGGAGCGATCTCCGCGATGTACATGGGGCCGATGACGGATGATCCGCCGATGGCGAGACCGCCGATGAAGCGGAAGGCGATGAGTGCTGACCAGTTCCAGGCTAACGCGCAGCCAACGGCTGAAATGATGTAGAGCAACGCCATGACGCGGAGGGTGTCGCGTCTCCCGTAACGCTGTGCGGGGAAGCCGGCGAGGAGAGAGGCAATGACCGTGCCCACAAGGGCGCTGAATACGGTTACGCCCAGTAGGAAGGGCGATAGGTGGTAATTCGCCGTGAGGGCCTCGGTTGTGCCCGAGATTACTGCTGTATCGAATCCGAAAAGCAAACCGCCAAACGCTCCGACGATGGTCGATTTGGCTATGTGGGGGTTTAGGCTCATCCCGTGTTCTTCTCCTGTTGGCGCGGCATGATTCAGGCTATGGGAACCTTACCTTATAAATGCAGGTTGACGCCAAGCATCCGTTCCGGGCGGCCCATGCCCTCAGCAGAGTACGCTCTGTCGAAAAATAGATCCACGAAAGGTCAACAAAACCGCAGATCGCTCCAGTACGCTCCCCCAGATTTCCTGTCAAGCTTTGTGGTGCTGATGAAGTTCCTGCGTCTCTCTTTGCGGAGAGCCGCATGCGTGGTCGTTGCCAGCCGAAGTGAGGTAGGAAATCCGGGTACGCTTCGGTCGAGATGACAAGTTTGTGGCGACCTCGGTGGCGTTTTTCATCAGCTTGGGTGGGCCGAAAGACCCATGACAACTCCGGTGGAAGAACGAAAAAACATTTCCCCGAAAGGTCCGTAGAACTGCAGGTCCCTCGGCTTCGCTCGGGATGACAAGGCGAGGGCGGCGCTTGCCTGAGCCTCCGTGAGTGGGATGGACGGAACAGCAGGTCCCTAATGAACAACCGCACCTTGGACCGACCAAAAGCGTTGGATGGGGCTTCGCCCGGCTTTTTCGGCCCACGTACGCTGGTGCGAACATGGGGCACCCGTCGAGTGCGCGGTGGCCCGTACTGTTCATTGCTCCCTTACCTTGGCGCAGGCAAGTCGGCTCCTCCTAATGAACAACCGTACCGTGGACCGAGTAAAAACGTTGGATGGGGCTTCGCCCGGCTTTTTCGGCCCAGGTACGCTGGTGCGAACATGGGCACCCGTCGAGTGCGCGGTGGCCCGTACTGTTCATCGCTCCCTTACCTTGGCGCAGGCAAGTCGGCTCCTCCTAATGAACAACCGTACCCTGGACCTACCGAAAGCGTTCGATGGGCTTCGCCCGTCTTTTTCGGCCCACGTACGCTGGTGCGAACATGGGGCACCCGTCGAGTGCGCGGTGGCCCATACTGTTCATTGCTCCCTTAACTTGGCGCAGGCAAGTCGGCTCCTCCTAATGAACAACCGCGTCGAGTTGCGCGGCGGCCGGTACTGTTCATTGCTCCCTTAACTGGCCGCAGGCAAGTCGGCTCCTCGGGATGACAGGGAGGGCGGCGCTTCTATTTGGGATCGGTTATTGGGATTGAGAGAGGACCAAGGGGAGCGTGACGCTTCCATGGAGAGTGGTCGTCGGACGGGAGGCGTTTTTCATCACCTTGGGTGGGCCATCTGCGGTTCTGCGGAATCAGCTGTTAGAGTCCAGTGGTGGCGTTTCGGTTGGCATTTACCGTATAAGAGGAAGCGCCGGCGTTGCCGGCTCCTGGAGCGTGCATGACGGATAAGCCTTCGTTCAATCGCAGAGACTTCCTCAAAACTTCGGTCGGTGCCGTGGGCGCCGTGTCGCAGGTAGCAGGATGGAATGCTCTGGGGCAAGAGGACGAGCACAGGCCGGGCGGCCAAACCCCCGGTTTTCCGCGTGTCTTCACTGGACGGCAATTGCAAATGATCGCTTTTCCTTTAGGGGGAGTGGCTGCGGGCAGCATTGGACTCGGCGGCCGGGGGCAGCTTACCAACTGGGAAATATTCAATCGCCCCAATAAAGGGTTCCGGCCGCCTTACGTCTTTCCTTCCATTTGGGCGCAGACGGGCAACGAGCATCCGGTGGCTCGGGTGCTTGAGTCGCGCATTCTGCCGCCGTACGAGGGACAGGATGGTCTCGGTTCCAATAACGTGCCGGGTTTGTCGCGTTTGGAGTCGGCAACCTTTTCGGGAGAGTATCCGCTCGCGCACATCGATTTTCACGACCGCACGCTTCCGGTCACGGTTAAGCTCGATGCCTTCTCGCCGTTTATTCCCCACGAGCCGGACGATTCCGGGCTTCCAGTGGCCATCCTTCGCTACCGCGTAACCAATCCGGGACATAGCCCAGCCAAGGTTGGCATCGCGTTTTCGATCGACAATCCCGTGTACAAAAAGGCGGACAATCGCGGAGCTGCGGAACAAAGAACCAATGGCGGACGGCAGAACGAATACCGTACGGCAAACGGAATTGCCGGTTTGTTTATGAGCAATCCGTCGTTCGCCGCGGACGACCCGATGAAGGGAGATTTTGTGCTTGCGGCTTCCGTGGACCCAAGCACTGAGGTGTCGCATTGGGAGGGTTGGCCTTCCGGCCGCTGGTGGAACTCTCCGTTGTTGTTCTGGGACCAGTTTTCGAAGACCGGAGATGTTGGCACGACACCGGATCCTCATAATGCCGTGGGTGTGCTCTGCCTGAAGAAGACGATCCAACCAGGCCGGACAGAAGATTTCCAGTTCCTCCTTGGCTGGCGCTTTCCTAACCGCACGCCCGCTTGGTGCGGCTGGTCCTCGCCGAAGGGAGAAGGAAATACCATCATCGGCAATTACTATGCGGTTCGGTTTAAAGATGCGTGGGAAGCAGTGACCTATACCGCCACGCACCTGCCGGATTTGGAAGCGCGTACCCGCGGGTTTGTCGCGGTCTTGCGGGAAAGCACGTTGCCGTCGGCAGTCAAGGATGCGGCGAGCGCTAATATCTCGATCCTGGCGTCCACCACCTGCTTTCGAACGGCCGATGGAGAGTTTCACGGGTTTGAGGGCAGCGACGACTTTCTGGGATGTTGCTTTGGGAATTGCACCCATGTCTGGAACTATGAGACGGCAACTGCGTTCCTGTTCCCGTCGTTTGCACGGTCTCTGCGCCGGAGTTCGTTTGGCTACTCCATGGATGATGCTGGGGCTATGCACTTCCGTCAGCTGCTGCCGGATGGGAAAGATCGTTCCGGGTTCGCGGCGGCGGATGGTCAGATGGGGCAGATCATCCATGCCTGGCTCGACTGGAAGATTTCCGGCGACGAAGAGCTGCTGCGCAGCACGTGGCCGCGGGTCAAAAAGGGCTTGGAATTTGCTTGGGTTCCGGGCGGATGGGATGGTAATCGCGACGGCGTGATGGAAGGCGTGCAGCACAATACGTACGATGTCGAGTTTTATGGTCCCAATCCGATGTGCGGAATCTACTATCTTGGAGCTCTGCGCGCGGGCGAGGAGATGGCCCGCGCCGCGGGAGATACATCGTCCGCCCAGGTATATCGGAGCTTGTTCGAGCAAGGCAGCCATTGGATCGACGCGAATCTGTTCAACGGGGAGTTTTACATTCAACAGGTCAGAGGCTTTGGTAAAGACCAGATCGCCGGGAATCTGCGCAGTTCCATGGGGGCGGACGACACGGAACATCCGGAATATCAGGCCGGCGCTGGGTGCCTGGTCGACCAGTTGGTCGGCCAGTATGTCTCGGATGCCGGCGGTCTAGGGCCATTAACGTCACCGGAAAAGATACGTACTACGCTGCATTCCATCTATCGCTACAATTACAAGCACAGTTTGGCTGCCCACGATAATGTGGAGAGAACCTACGCCCTGAACCAGGAAGCTGCGGTTGTGGTCTGTGACTATGGCAAGGCGGAGCGCCCTCGGATTCCGTTCCCCTACTTCGCGGAAGCCTGGACCGGTCTCGAATATACGGTGGCTGCGTTGATGATGTCTTGGGGGATGGTGGCCCAGGGAGTTGAAATCGTCGAGAGCACGCGGCTGCGATTCGATGGAGAAAAGCGGAATCCCTGGGACGAAGCAGAGTGCGGACATCATTACGCACGGGCGATGTCGTCATGGTCCACCGTTCTCGCACTGAGCGGATTCCGATATGACGGCGTGAGCCAAGCCGTGATTGCGGTTCCACCTGGGGCTCACGATCAGTTCCATTGCTTATGGGCGACCGGGACGGGATGGGGGAGTTTCTCCTTGCAACGCCAAGGTAGCCGCACCGTATTTGAACTGAAGGTGCTGGCCGGAACACTGAGCTGCCGTTCCTGCGAGATCGCTGCCACCGCGGCCACGGCGATGGTTAAAAGCGGCGGCAGGTCGATTGAAAATCGCGTGACGAGGCAGGCTGGTCGATCTGTTGTCACATTCGGCGATACACTTCGCCTGCCGCAAAATAGCGAAATCCGCATGGAGGTACATGCTTGAGTGGCAAGGTACCTTGGATCGTTCTGGTCGGTGGGTTTCTCGGCGCTGGAAAAACAACTCTTCTTCTTGCTGCGGCGAAAGAGCTTGAGCGACGTGGGCTGCGGAGCGCCATCATCCTCAACGATCAGAGCGAGGGACTGGTGGATACGCAACACGCCTTACACAGCGGGATCCCGAGCGAAGAAGTGACCGGCGGATGCTTCTGCTGCCGATTTTCTGATTTGATGCGGACCATGGAGAGCTTGCGTGCGCACGATCCGGATGTGATTTTCGCCGAGCCGGTTGGGAGTTGCACCGACATCTCAGCGACCATCCTTCACCCGTTGCAAGAATACCGTGATAGTTACCGTTTGGCTCCGTTTACCGTGCTGGTGGATCCGAAGAACGCCGAAGCGCTGCTGCGCGATGACGCCGATGAGAATCTGTCGTTCCTGTTTCGCAAGCAATTGGAGGAAGCTGATCTGATCTGTTTTACTAAATCCGACGTAAGCCCCGATGTTCCGGAGATTGGCGCGCGAAGCGTTCGGCAGATCAGCGCTAAAACCGGAAGTCGGTGTAGCGCCTTGGTTGGACGAGGTGTTGTCGGGGACGGTCTCCGCCGGGGGGCAGCTGCTCGATATCGACTATGAGCAATATGCACAGGCCGAAGCTGCGCTGGCTTGGTTGAACTTGCAGGTAACGATGCGGCCACGGGTTCCAGCTTCGCCCGCCGCCATCCTTGGGCCTCTTCTCGATAGCCTGGATAGCGGTCTGACTGAGGCAGGCATTGCCATCGTTCATCTCAAAGCTATCCTCAACTCGCAGAGTGGGTTCTTAAAGGCGGCGATCTGCGCCAATGGCGCAGAACCGGCGATTGAAGGCGACCTCGATGCGTCTCCGGCGCAGACCCATCACTTGCTGCTCAATCTCAGATGTGTTGGTGAGAGCGGCCAGGTACAGGCAATCGTTGAGGATTGCCTGATACGGACAAATTCTGAACTAAGTGGGTTGAGCATTCGATGTTTTCATCCAGCTCCTCCGACACCAGAACGGCGCGTCATCAGGCAGGCAGTGATTTCACGTAACGATTAAAAGTATTGGAAGGGCTTCCCCCGGATTTCCTGTTGGACTTCGTGGCGTCGATATACTGCATGCGCCTTTCTTCGCGGAAAGGCGCATACGTGGTTCTGTCCAGTGCAGCGTGGCAGGAAATCCGGGTCGCCTGTCTTTTTCGGCCCACGTTAGCTGGCGCGAACATGGGGCACCCATCGAGTTTTGTTTGGTCCTAATGTTTCTTCATCCACGCCAGGCCTTCGGAAGTACCCTTTTTGGGCCGGTACTCGCAGCCGATCCAACCGTCGTAACCGAGTTCCTCAAGGATGCCGAATACGTAATCGTAATTGAGCTCGCCGCCATCGGGCTCGTTGCGGTTGGGTACACTCGCGATTTGGAGGTGTCCTACGCCGTGGTGCAGATATTTGCGCAGCTTCATGGTCACGTCGCCTTCCACAATCTGGCAGTGATAGAGATCCATCTGCACCTTCAACGCTGGATTGCCCACCTCTTCGACAATGGCATGCGCCTCGTCTTGCCGGTTCAGAAAATATCCCGGCATGTCTCGCGGATTGATGGGCTCGATCAGGAGCCCAATGCCTACACCCGCCGCTACTTCGGCTGCCCATGCCAAATTTTTCACGAAGGTTTGGCGCATGGCTGCTCGGTCTTCACCGATACCGGCCATGACGTGCACGCGCGGGCACTGCAATGCTTGCGCATACGTGAAGGCGGTGTGCATGGCAGCGCGGAAATCCTGCTCTCTTCCTGGCAGACTGGCCAAGCCACGCTCACCCGCAGCCCAATCTCCGGGCGGAGCATTGAAGAGCACTTGCTTCAAACCGTGGTCTCGTAGCCAGGCCACGAGCTGCTGCGCCGGATATTCATACGGGAATAGGTACTCCACCCCCGCGAAGCCATCTCTGGCAGCGGCGGCGAAGCGCTCGGGAAATTGATATTCCCCATACATGAACGTGAGATTGGCGGCAAAGCGCAACATAGGTTCCTACCAGAAGGCGCCGAAATGGCGGCGCAGTTGATCGATCTGTTCTGCCGTAAGCGGCTCAGGTTTGGGGGAGGCGAGTAGCCACAGCCTTGCGGTTTCTTCCAACTCTTCCAGCACCGCCATGGCTCCCGTAGGGGTACTGTGCCAGACGTTCGGGCCCAGCCGCTCGATCATGAGGGCACGGATGGGCGTGCCCTGCCCGCGCATGTGCTCGATCCTCTCGGCCGCCAGTTCACCTACCGCAGGATCGCCCGGGCGATGATAGCCGATCAACGGTACGTGCCCTACCTTCATCACGAAATAAGGCGTAATGGGGGGCAGGATATCGTCCCCCTTCCACACGCCGCTCAAGGTAAGCGCTACCAGGTGAGTGGAGTGGGTGTGAATCACACAACCGGCGTCCGGATCTGCGCCGTAGATGCGGCGGTGCAGGGTCAGCGTTTTGCTCGCGCGCTCGCCGCTGATCTGTATCCCATCCGCTCCCACCTTGGCGAGAGACTCAGGGCACAGAAAACCCAGGCATGCTTCCGAAGGCGTGATGAGAAAGCCGTCCGGCAGGCGGACGCTGATGTTCCCCGCGGTCGAGTGAACATAGCCGCGCTCGAAGAGGGAACGGCCGACACGACAAATCTCCTGCCTTAGTTCCAACTCATTCATTGCTCAATCCACGAGGGTGAAGGCTTTGCAGAAAAAATCAGTCGCTCCAAAATTACCCGATTTTAGCGCCAGGTGAAGCCCACCCGCGTAGCACCAAGGCACCCCGGGATCGATCTGCGGGCCGATCTGCATCTGCTGAATATTGAGAGCCTGTACGCATGTGCCTGCGGTTTCTCCACCCGCTACTACCAGGCATCCTACGCCGCGGTCTACGAAGGCGCGCGCCAGAGTGGACATAGCCCGTTCCACCAAGGGCGCATCCGCCGTATTCACGTGCGCCGGCTCTGCCGTGGAGTAGACCAGCAGCGGCAACTCGGCTTCACTGCGCCAGCAGGCGTCGGCCCACTCCAATACCTGGGCGATGTGGAATTCGAAATCGGCCGCCAGCTGCTTCGGCTGCAGGGCGAAAGCCTCGCCTCCGCCGCGGATAAAATGGTGCACCTGGGCATTGGTTGCTGTCGAGCAACTCCCAGCAAGGATGGCCTTGAGCCCGCGCGCCGGCGGCAGGCTCTCGCCAGTCGCGGCACGGAATCCCCAATTACGCGGCAGGCTGCCGCCTAGGCCGGATCCAGCGGTCAACAATGGCGAATTGTACAGGGCCTCGCCTAGTCTGCCCAGATCCTCGTCGTTCAGCGCATCCACGATGGCGATTGCGATGCCTTGGGCCTGGAGCTCATGCATTCGTTGTTTTATCGCTTCTGCCGATTGTGCAACGATTCGGTAATCGATCAGCCCGACTTTGCGTCCTTTGGCAGGATCCAGCTGGGCCTGCAGCACCCGTACCAGGTTCGCATCGGTCATTGGGGTCAAGGGATGATGGCGCATGCCGCTATCGGACAGCAGCGTGTCGCCAAGAAACAAATGCCCGTGAACCACGGTTCGCCCGTTCTCAGGAAACGCCGGCGTGGCAATGCTGAAATCACGACCCAATTCCTCCATCAGCGCCTCGATCACCGGGCCGATGTTGCCCGCGGCTGTGGAGTCGAAGGTGGAGCAGACTTTGAAATAAATTTGCTGCGCGCCGCGTTGCCGGAGCCACCGGCAGGCGCGTAGGGACTGCTCCACTGCTGAGGATGCCGCCACTGTGCGCGATTTCAGCGCGATCACGACCGCATCTGCGTTGACCGCATCACTCTCGCTCGGGACATCCACGGTCAAGACCACCCGCATGCCCGCGCGTACGAGATTGTTGGCCAAGTCCGTGGCGCCGGTGAAGTCATCCGCGATGCAGCCCAGGACCGGGGAGCTCACGGCTTAGAGGGCCTGTTCTTTCTGATATTGGCGGACGATCGAGAGGAAATCCGGATCAGGCAAAAGACCCAGCCTTCGCGCGCGGGCGCTTTCGAAAGCGGAGGGCCAGCCCAACATCATCCTGGAGATGCGTGGGTCTTCTTCAAAGCGCACGAGGTCACGGGCCGCCTTTCCCCCAGCGGTTTTGAGAGCGTCCAGCATTTCGCTCACGGTCACGGTAAGTCCGGGCAGGTTCAAAGCTGTTCGACCGCCCCACGCTTCGGGCGTAGCCTCTGCTGCTGCGATCAGACCCTCAATCGCACGTTGCGGTGAAGCAACCGCCACCAGCGTCTGGGGTGGAACGGGGCACACCGTCTCCTGCCCGTTCAGGGGCTCCCGCACTATGGAAGAAAGAAAGCCGGACGCGGCCGCATTCGGCTTTCCCGGGCGAACGGTGATCGTCATTAAGCGCACACTGCGCCCGTCCAACAATCCCCGGCGCGTGTAGTCCGCTATCAACTGTTCGCAAATAAATTTCTGAATGCCGTACGAGGTCTGCGGAACCGGCAGCGTGTCATCGTGAATCACCCGCGGCATCGGTACGTCGACATCGCCGCCGAAAACGGCCACGGAACTGGAGAAGACCAAGCGCGGCCTAGCCCCCGCCCGCAAAGCGTCGAGCAAGGCGCGCGTGCTGTCCAGGTTTGACCGCAGGCCTAGATCGAGGTCGGCTTCGCACTCTGCGGAAACTGCCGATGAGAGATGAAAGACCAGGTCGAAGTTTTCTTGCCGGAGGGTGTTGCACTGCTCGATTAACGTGCCCGTCCACGCGCGAACAAGTGGGTTGGAAGCCAAGTCCGTTGGAGGCGGGAACAGATCGGTTAAGACCACTTCCTGAAGTGAATGGCCGGAAAGATGTCCGCGCTGGAGCAAAGTCCGCGCTAGTCTGCTGCCGAGAAAACCTGCTCCACCGGTGATAAGAACCCGCATCGTGTTTCAGGTTACCATCGTTGCGGATCTGAAAAAACCGGCTGGCGATGGCGCCAGCCGGCTGAGGAGGTTAAACTTCGACGGTTGCTTCCTTGGCTGCTTTGGCATTGACTCTTTCGTGCAAAGCCGCCTGTTTCTTGCCTACACCGTTGGTGTACTCGCCCACTGGCGTGGAATCGATGGGGGAAGTCTTTTCCGTTCCGGGTTGTGGATCGTAGGGGGTGACGTCGAGCCCTTGTCCACCCTTGATCTCCGACTCAACCGGGACCAGGCCGTTACCGTGATTCCAGGGACCGACAAAATCGCTTTCGCCGTACTGGCTTTCGCCGGTGGATGCGTTAAAGAACTGATCGACCAGGTTTGGAGTGGGTTGAATAATTCCTACGGCAAACTGGGGTTTTTCCATGCTGTCGAGGGCCGCAGTGAACGCGCGCATGTGCGTGATTTCGCGGGTCATCAGGAATTGGAGCGCTTGTTTCGAGCCCTGGTCCTGGGTGAAGCTGATCAAACGCTCATACACAATCTTGGCCCGCGCTTCCGCGGCGATATTGCTGCGAAGGTCCACCGCGACATCACCGGTGATCTTCAAGTAATTGGCTGTCCACGCATTGCCCATGGAGTCGAAAAGAGAAACCCCACCGCCGCCGGCGATGGCCACCAAAGGATCAGCTTCCGCCGCTTCGCGACTGCTCTTCATCGGCTTCAGGTGCATCCGGATCAGCGCTCCCACGACTTCCAGGTGGCTTAATTCTTCGGTGCCGATGTCCATCAGAAGATCTTTGCGCGCAGCATCCTCACAATTGAGTCCCTGAATGGAGTACTGCATGGCCGCTGCCAATTCGCCGTTCGCGCCGCCGAACTGTTCCAATAACATTTTTCCGAATTTCGGGTCAGGTTCACCGACGTCCACGGTATACATAAGCTTCTTTACATGGTGGTACATAGATCCTCCTCTAGTAGTTGGCAATCATGGCGCGTGCGTCGTGCCACCATATTGAACTGGCTAGTGTGAGTGCCGAATGGTGAAGCGAGTTGTACGCGCGGCGGAGAACGGTAAGAATTACGGTTGCATTGTGATAAGGAAATTTATGGAGAGCAAAAAGGAAACCGTCGACGTGTTGACGCGGCGAACTTTCGTTACTTCAGCAGCCGCTGCGATTGGGGGGATCACAGTATCTTCCGCATGCGCGCAGCGGTCTTTGAAACCGTCGTCTTTTTTGGAACTGCTGCGGGCGCCCGATGCGGTGACGGCCTACGGAAGCTTCCAGAAGACGCTCCCCGCGGGCAGGATCCCGCTGCAACCCTCGGGCTTCGAGTTTAGCGGCGGTGATGTGGTGGTTCGGTTTGCATTGCATCCGGAGGCACTGGTGCTGACGCTGGCCGCCCCATCCACTCCGATTGCCGTCGTGCATGTGCGCTGGCGAGTGCAGGTGCCATCCGGGCTGCGCGTGCTGGGTGACGCCTGGGAGCGCAGCTATGGAGAACTCGGCTGGCGCGACCTGATACCGGAACGGGTGATGCCCTGGTACTTTGCCACGCACGACGGAACGGCTTGCCATGGCTACGGGGTAAAAACCGATGCGGCCGCGCTGTGCTTCTGGCAGCTTGACCCGGAGGGTGTGTCGCTATGGCTGAATGTCACCAATGGCGGCAATGGCGTGGAGCTCGGGTCTCGAACATTGACGATGGCGACCGTGGTGACCCGCCGCGGCGGCGAAGGCGAGAACATGGTGGAAGCGGTGGGGGCGTTGTGCCGGAAGCTTTGCGCCCGTGCCCCGCGTCCTTTCACCCCCATCTATGGAGCCAATGACTGGAACTACAGCTATGGGCACAGCACAGCCGAAAGCATCCTGCGCGACACGGAGTTCATCGTCGAGCTGTCTCCTAGCGGCGGCGTCCGGCCCTTTTCCGTGATCGACGATGGCTACGCCAACGCGACTCCCGCATGGCCCGATATGGGTAAGCTGGCGGAGCAAATGAAGCGGAGCACCGCCCGGCCCGGGATCTGGATCCGGCCACTGAAGGCGCCCCCCGAAACTGCGCCGGGGCTGTTGCTGCCGGGCGCCCGGTTTGGGGCAAAGCAGGAGCGGGCCCGTGAGTTCGCCTACGATCCCACGGTCCCCGAGGCTCAGGAAAAAATCCTCGCCAAGCTGCGCCAAGTGACGGCATGGGGGTATGAATTGGTGAAGCACGACTTCTCCACCTACGAGCTGCTCGGGCAGTGGGGCTTCGAGATGGGGCCTCAGCCGACGGTGCCTGGCTGGTCGCTCCACGACCGGAGCCGTACCAATGCGGAGGTGATTGCTCGCCTCTACGCGCAACTGCGCGAGACGGCAGGGCCGCAGGTGCTGCTGGAAGGCTGCAACACAGTCACCCACCTGGGTCAGGGGGTCTTCGACCTGCAGCGGACAGGTGACGATACCAGCGGCCGCCAATGGGAGCGCACTCGGCGCATGGGAGTTAACACCCTGGCGTTCCGCTTACCCCAGCATAGGACGTTTCATATTCTGGACGCCGACATTGTGGGAATCACCGAGAACATTCCGTGGGAGCTGAACCGGCAGTGGCTCGAGGTGCTGGCTCATAGCGGAACCACGACCATCGTTGCTCCGGGGCCGCCTTCGCGTGGTCCGGAGCAGCGCGCGGCCCTGCGCGCTGCCTTCGGGATTGTGGCTGCCGGCGGTCTGGCTGCCAGGCCGGTCGACTGGCTTGAAACCAGCACCCCGGAACGCTGGCAGCCGGCCGCCAAATCCGCACTGGAATTGCGCTATCGATGGAGTGGGGACGAGGGCGCCTCGCCATTCCTGGGTGGTTAGGACGGGGCCCCACGTTTCCATTGGGGTTCCGTAGAACTGCAGGTTCCTCGGCTTCGCTCCTAATGAACAACTGTACCGATGGACCGACCAAAGCATTGGATGGGCTTCGCCCGTCTTTTTCGGCCCACGTACGCTGGTGCGAACATGGGGCACCCGTCGAGTGCGCGGTGGCCCGTGCTGTTCATTGCTCCTTTAACTGGCCGCAGGCTAGTCGGCTCCTCGGGATGACAAGGGGAGGGTGGTGCTTCCATCGGGCAGCGGTTCCTGGGAGGGAGAGAACTGCAGGTCCCTCGGCTTCGCTCTTAGGAACAACCGTACCTTTGATCGACTGAAAGCGTTCGCCCGTCTTTTTCGGCCCACGTACGCTGGTGCGAACATGGGGCACCCATCGAGGGCTTCTGATTCCTGTGGGTTCGGGTCGTAAAGGAGAGACTTTGAAAGTGCCAGGCTGCCGGAGAGGCCGTTTCTCGCATAGACTCTTCCGTATGCAGTTTACGCGGCGCGGTGCTCTCAAATTGCTCGGCTATTCGGCGGCTTGGGCGAAAACGAAACTTCTTTTCGCCGATCCAGCCACACTTTCGGTTACGCCCGGGCCTTTTACCGGCACGCGCGGCTCGCTCGACGCTTACCGCGTTCCGGAGTGGTTCCGTGACGCCAAGTTCGGCATCTGGTCGCACTGGGGGCCACAGTCCGGCGTCGAGGATGGTGACTGGTTCGCGCGCAACATGTACATCCAGGGCACACCGCAATATGAGTACCACCTCAAAACGTACGGGCATCCGTCCAAGACCGGCTACAAAGACCTGATTCCCTTGTTCAAGGGTGACAAGTGGGATCCTGAGCATTTGATGGATCTGTATGTCAAGGCCGGCGCCAAATACTTCGTCAGCATGGGCGTGCACCATGACAATTACGATATGTGGAACTCAAAGTACCAGCCCCGCTGGAATGCCACTGCCGTCGGGCCCATGCGAGACATCGTAGGTCTCTACAAACAGGCCGCCCGCAAGCGCGGATTGCGCTTTGGCGTAAGCGAGCACCTCTCCAACAGCTTTGACTGGTTAGCCCCGGCACATACCAGCGACAGTACCGGCCCGCTCGCCGGTGTGCCTTATGACGGCGTGAACCCCGCATTCGCAGACCTGTACCACAGCTACTCTGAGATGCCCGCCGACTTCGCCAAGACCGCCAAAGCCATGGGGCGCGTCGCCCCCGCCGACTGGAAGCTGCAATACTTTAACCGCATTAAAGACCTCATCGATCAGCATCAACCCGATCTGCTTTACACCGATGGCGGCATTCCTTTTGAAGAATACGGTTTGAGCACCGTGGCCGAAGCCTATAACGTGAGCGCCCGCCTGCATGGAGGCAAAGTGGAGGCGGTCTATTGCAGCAAGGTGGCCAGCGACTGCACGGTGGGCACCTGCATTGTCGATCATGAGCGCGGAGTGTCGGATGCCATCTCCACTGCACCCTGGCAGACCGACACCTGCATCGGCGATTGGCACTATAAACGGGGCCAAGTCTACAAGACCCCGAAGAAGGTGATCGATCTGCTGGTGGATATCGTCAGCAAGAACGGCAATCTGCTCCTCAATTTCCCCTTGCCCAACAGCGGCGAATTGGATCCCGAGGAAATGAAGGTGCTCGAGGGTATCACCGCCTGGATGGCCATCAACAGCGAGGGCATCTATGGCACTCGTCCGTGGAAGATCCACGGCGCCGGGCCATCGACCGAGGTAGTGGTCGATCAGAAGGGATTCAACGAAACCAAGCAGCCCGGCCTGACAGCGCAGGATGTGCGCTTTACCACCAAGGGAAAAATTCTCTATGCATTCGTCATGGGCATACCGGCGGGCGAATCACTCATCAAGCCGCTGGGGACAAAGAGCCCGCAGGAGCCGGGGAAGATTCTCGACGTGCAACTGCTCGGCCACCATGGAAAGCTGCATTGGAAGCAGAGCAGCCAGGATTTGAGCGTGCGCATGCCCGCCGCTAAGTTTTCCGATATCGGTATCACCTTCAAAGTCACACTGGCCTGAGGTCTCCATGGGAATGAAGTCAGCTTTCGTTGCCGCCCTACTCACTGTCGCCGCATCCGCCTGGGCGCAAGGTGTGGATCACTCTACGCTTCTCGATCCACCTGCCGATAGCTGGCCCCAATATCACGGGACGTATAACGGGCAGCGACACAGCAAGCTGGAACAGATTACGCCGCAGAATGTGGACTCCCTGACTCTGGCATGGGCTTTTCAGACCAACCAGGCCATGGAAATCAAATCGACCCCGCTGATGGTGAATGGTGTGCTGTACTTCACCGTGCCCGATAAGGTGTGGGCAGTCGATGCACTCTCCGGTCAACGCTTGTGGCAGTACATTTACCCGCCGAATCCGGGCTTGCATATCGGCAATCGTGGTCTGGGCATGTACAAAGATTGGCTCTATTTTCTGACGCCCGACGGGCATCTTGTCTCTCTCAACGCCAAAGACGGATCCGTGCGTTGGATTGTACCTATCGCCGACGCAACCAAAGGGTATTGGACCAGCATGGCCCCACTGATCGTGGGCAATCATGTTCTGGTGGGCACCTCAGGCGATTTCGACAATCTGGTCGGCTACATCCGCTCGGTCGATCCTGAGACGGGAAAGATGCAGTGGCAGTGGAACTCCACCCCACCCTTGGGAACACCAGGCGCTCCGAGCGGCGGCAACACCTGGATGACAGGCACCTACGACCCTGACCTCAACCTGGTGTACTGGGGGACCGGCAACCCCACCCCTGTCCTTACCGGTTCCACGCGTCCGGGAGACGATCTCTATACCTGCAGCATTATCGCCTTCAACCCCGATACGGGGAAGCTGGCGTGGGCCTTCCAACCGTCGCCTCACGACACGCATGATTGGGACGCCGCTGAAACCCCGGTCCTGGTGGATGGAAGCTTCCAAGGGAAGCCGCGCAAGTTGCTGCTGCAGAGTTCGCGCAATGGTTATTTTTTTGTACTCGACAGAACCAACGGGGAGAGCCTGCTTACCGTCCCTTTTGGGCCGGTGAACTGGACAACCGGGGTGGACAAGCAAGGCCGGCCCATTCCCAATCCGGCTAAGGAGCCGACGCCCGACGGACGGTTGATCGCGCCTGACGAAAGTGGGATGACGAACTACCGTTCTCCCAGCTATGACCCGAAGACCGGCCTGTTCATCGTATCCGCCCATCCTAGTTACAGCATCTACTTTGCCAAGCCGGAAGATGGTACGTACGGCTGGGCGGGGGCTGACTATGGTCTCTGGGGCAAGGGAGTTATCGAAGCGATCGACTATCAGACGGGAAAGATTCGCTGGACTCATGAGTTAGGTACGGGAACACCCAGTGCGGGAGTCTTGACCACCAGTTCCGGTCTGGCGTTCACCGGCGATGTGCGCGGCAACGTTCTGGCCCTCGACACCAGCAATGGCAAGACACTGTGGCACGCTGGTTCTGGAGGACCGATTGGAACCTCGCCCATCACCTATGAACTAGACGGCCGCCAATATCTAATCACCAGCAGCGGAGCAACGCTTTTCGCGTGGGCCCTGCCGCGCCCGCAAAGCTGATCTAAATTCATGAATCGCCCCTTGTGTACTCCCCCCACCACAGGTAGGCTGGTTTGACATCAGGAGACAACACAAATGTGGCGGCTAAGCACAACTGCGTCTGCAATTTTGGCATTATCGTTTTCGGCGGCAGCGCTCGGTCAGGGAAATCCATTGTCGAGTGAAGTGCAAACGGCTTATGCGCGCACGAAAGTGAACATCCTCAAATCCGCGGATAAGATGCCGGCAGAAGACTATAGTTACAAGCCCGCATCGGACATTCGGACGTTCGCGCGGGTCATCAATCACGTAACCGAGGCGCAAGCCCACATCTGCGGAGCTGCCAACGGCACCGAAGGGCCAAAAGTACCGGCAGATACCGCGGATAAAGCGGCGATCGTCGAGGCACTCAAGGCATCTTTTGCCGAGTGTGACAAAGCCTACGCTGCGCTAACGGATGCCACCGGGACAGACATGCTGCAGATCGGGCCGGCAAAGCGCTCGCGGCTCGGTGCGCTCTGGGGCAACGTTTCTCACGATACAGAGCAATACGCGACCCTGGCTTTATATATGCGTTTGAAAGGGATAACGCCGCCCAGCAGCGAGAAATAGCCCTCAGGGTTATTCTTCTTCTCTGCTTTTTCGGCGACGTGTACGTGGGGGAAATATACTTTCCCCCAAAAGCTGATCAAGAATTGACGAGCTTTTTCACAGCCGTTCGGCCCGTCTTAGCTGAACCCCTTCCGGAGCTTTCTCTGCTGCGCGCAACGTCGTAGCAGGGTCCACCGGAACCAACTCGCCATTGCGAATGTAGTAGTAGCCATCGCGCCAGCGAATGGTATTGCGGGTAAAGCTGGTTAGCCATATGCAAGCAGCGAGCAGATCCCAGACCGGCAGCAGCCACAGCTTTTTATAAATGCCCGGCTGTTTCAAGCCCCACTTTCCAATCACCTCCATCATGGCGATACGGAAGGCGAAATAGCCGCTCAAATAAAAGAAAGCCGTCTCCGGAGTAGGTTGGACAAAGATCGCAGCCAGGGCCCAGGGCAGGCCAAGGGTGAAAATAAGGCCAAAGTGGCCCCAAGGACGCATGATGCGCATTACCACAGTCCAGCGCAGGCGCTTGAGAAAAAGATCGCGCAACGAGTGAAAGTCGGAAACGGTGTTGATGGAATAATTCAGCAATTCCACTTCGTAGCCCTGCTCCGCGATCAGGCGTCCCACCAACAGATCGTCTGCCGGGCGATTTTCGATCGCCGCATAGCCTCCAAATCCTGCCAAGCGTGTGCGGGTGGTGGCGATCGTCGGCCCCAGGGCAAACTTAACCCCATCCAACTGCTTGGCAACCAGAATTCCGGCATAGAAATCAGAGAGCATGCCTACTGATTGAACGCGCTGCACCAGGGTTTTTTCTTCACTGGGAACGGGCGCATAAAAGCAGGTGACCGCTCCCACTTTGGGATTCGCCATCGGGGCAACGACGGTGCGCAGATAATCCGGGTCTACGCGGACGTCGCTGTCGCTGATCACCACGGTTTCATATTTTGCTTCCGCCGTCAGTCGCGCCAGCTTGGCGACCTTATCGTTGGTAGCCACCCGGCCAGAGCCCATCAGCACCCGGATCTGGCAGTCCGGGAAGTCTCGCATGAGTCTGCGAATCGTCGGCAAGGCAGGCTCCGACGCATCGCCCACACAAAAAACAATTTCGTATTCGGGGTAATCCTGGCGGCAAAAACTGGCGAAGTTTTCATAGGCATCGGGATCGAGTCCCCGAATTGGTTTGAGATTGCTGATCGGAGGGGTATAACCAACCGAGCGGCCGGGTTTGCGTGAAGAGCGAAAGAACAAACCGGCGCTACAGAGTGCAAGTGCGTAATAAATGAAGGGGATAAGCGCCATCCCCAAGATCGTGAAATGCACAAAACTCGGGATCATTTAGCCTCTAATTTCTATGCTTGATTACCGCCCGTGGCCCATCCACATATAGACGCAATCTAGAGCCTTGCTGTTTCACCCTGAGGTATTTTTAAGTATTTTGCTTTCATCCATTTGAAGGTCCAAATTGGAACTTTCCCACAGATTTGATTGGCAGGAAGAGGCCGCCATGGGCGAAAATAAGGCGAAGATTCGCTATGCCTTCCTCCCAGCATCTGCGTGCCCACATTGAGGCCAACCTGGCCAAACGAATCCCTTCGGCGCTCACTCCGCTGCCCCGAATGCACTACCCAGTGGCTCCCACAGGAATTCGCGAGCTGGATGCGCTCTTGGATGGTGGATTCCCGATAGGCGCCATCAGCGAAATTGTTGGGCCGGAATGCTCCGGACGTACCTCACTGGCGCTGACTTTCATCGCCGCCATGACGCAGGCCGGCAAGGTGTGCGCTTGGGTGGATGTTTCTGACACCTTGCATCCTGAATCCGCAGCCGCCCTCGGAGTCGACCTCTCTCGCCTGCTCTGGATTCGCTGTAGCGCTACTGCTCCCAAGCGGAAATCCTGGTCCCGGCTGGAACAAGGATTGCGGGTCAGCGATCTTTTGCTGCAGGCAGGCGGCTTTAGTTGCATGGTGCTCGACATGGGCAGCCTGAGCGCGGAGTATGCCTTGCGTGTGCCCCTGGCGACCTGGTTTCGCTTTCGCGCCGCAGCCGAGCGGTTGCAATCGAATGTCGTGTTGTTGACGCAACAGGGCTGCTCCCGGAACAGTGCTGGCCTCGTGTTACGTCTTGACCCGGGCAGCGAACTTCAGCGCTCCACCCTTTTCACCGGCCTGCAACATCGGGCAGAGTTAACTCGCCAGCGATTCTCTCAGGGCAATGTGCTTCCTCTGCGCAAGCCGCCGCAAAGCGTGCCAGCCGCGCAATGGCAGACGAAAGCCGTTTGGGCAGGCCGCCGATGATCACTCACTACGCTTGCTTCGTCGCCCACGAGTTTCCGCTGCAGGCGCTGCTGCGTTTACGGCCTGAATTGCGCCGTAAACCAGTCGTCGTGCTGGACGGCGAGCCCCCTTTTGAGCAGGTGTGCTCTCTCAACACTGCGGCGCTCACCCTGGGCGTCGCTCCCGGCATGACAAAGCTGGAAATGGAGATGTTTCCTACCGTCATCGTATTGCTCCGTTCGCGCGCAGAGGAGTCAGCCGCGCGAGCAGCGTTGCTGGAGTGTGCCGGGAGCTTTTCTCCGTGGGTGGAAAATCAGAGCAGTGACGGTTGCTTTATTTGCGTGATCGATATTACCGGCACAGAAGCCCTCTTCGGTTCTTCCCGGGCGCTGAGCGAGAGCTTGCTCAAAAAGACCGCAAACCTGGGGATACGAACCTCCATCGGGATCAGCAGCAATTTTCAAGCCGCCCGATGTCTCGCCCGCGGCCAGTCTGGAATAAGTGTTGTTCCGCACGGCAGGGAAAGCGAAGCGCTTGCGTCGCTGCCGCTGGCCGTGCTCGATCTTTCTCCGGAACACACGGAAACCTTCGCCATGTGGGGCATCACCACCCTGGGCGAATTAGGAAGTCTCAAGGAAACAGAGTTGATTGCCCGGCTTGGACAAGCCGGCAAAGAGCTGCGCCTGCTGGCGCGGGGAGAATCGCCCCATTTGTTTACTGCCATTGAGGCCGGGTTACCGCTGGAAGAGCGAATCGAACTGGACGCTCCCGTCGAGCTGCTGGATTCGCTGCTTTTTGTCCTGGGTGTGATGCTCGACCAGATCCTGGTGCGTGCCCGGTCGCAAATCCTGGCGCTGGCCTCCATCACTCTGCGTCTCGACCTGGAAGGGGGCACAGTACATTCCCGCATCGTACAGCCCGCACTGCCGAATACTGACCGGAACCTTTGGTTGAAGCTGATCCATCTCGATCTTCAGGCGCATCCACCGCAGGCCGCCATTCGATCGCTTACCTTGACGGCACAGCCGGGCAGCACCAGCAAAGTGCAGCTTGGGCTTTTTTCTCCCCAGGTCCCGGAGCCCATGCGGCTCGATGTCACCCTGGCCAGGATTCGCAGTATTGTCGGTGAGGGAAATGTAGGGCAGGCGGTGCTCCAAGACACCCACCACCCCGATGCTTTTCGTGTAGAACCGTTTACCGTGGCGTCTTCTCCAGCGGGTGAAAGAAAATCGCAAGTCCAGCGTCTGGCCATGCGCCAGCTACGGCCGCCGGAATTGGTAATCGTCCATGTACGCAATCGGAAGCCGGAGTCCTTCTACTTTCGAGAAAAGCGCTATCTGGTTGAGCGAGCTTATGGGCCCTGGTCTTCTGCTGGAGACTGGTGGAAACCCACCCTCTGGTCGCTCGAACAGTGGGACCTGGTTGCCAGGGCGCAGGATTCCGCCTGGCTTTGCTGCTGCCTGACGCGGGATCTTACCCAGGAACGATGGCAGGTGGACGCACTCTATGACTGAGGGCTATATAGAGCTACATGCGGCCAGCGCCTTCAGCTTTCTGGAAGGAGCATCCCTGCCGGAAGACCTTATCCAGCGTGCTGTCGAGCTCCAGATGCCGTCCATGGCGTTGCTCGATCGAAACGGGGTTTACGGTGCGGCGCGATTTCATACCCTTGCCCGCAAGTACGGCATACGCGCCCATGTGGGAGCGGAGGTTGCTGTTTCCAGCCTGGGAAGGCGTCTCGCACCTCCGGCATGGCTGCCTCACCAGCATCCTGCGGAAGCCCCGCGTCTTCCCCTGTTGTGCACCTCCCGCGCCGGTTATCAGAATCTCTGCCAACTGATTACCAAATTCAAGATGCGGGAGAAGACCAAGTGCGAAGGCGCGGCGACATTGGAAGATTTGCAGCAGTATTCTTCCGGGCTGGTATGCCTGACCGGCGGCGATGAAGGTCCTATGGCCGCCGCGCTGGTGCAGGGAGGGGAATCAGAAGCAGTCAAAGTTACCGAACAACTCATGCGCATTTTCGGGCCGCAAAATGTGTATATCGAACTGCAGCGTCATGGCGAGAGGGAGGAAGAATGGCGGAACCAGGCAGCCATCCGCATTGCCGATAGTCTGGGTTTGCCCCTGCTGGCGACCAACGGGGTTCGCTATGCAACCGCGTATGACCGGGAAATTCTCGATGTTTTTACCACCATACGCCACCATACTGACCTCGAACACGCCGGGCGGCTGCTCAGTGTCAATCAGCAGCGGCATCTGCGCGATGCCCGGGAAATGGCGGATAGATTCAGCGATCTGCCTGCCGCTATCGCCAATACGCTCGCCTTGTCTGAGCGGCTGGAATTTGCGCTCGACGATCTGGGATATGAATTTCCTCGTTATCCCGTTCCTGAGGGCGAAACGATGGATAGCTTTCTGCGCCGGCGGACAGCGGAAGGGGTTTTGAAGCGGTACGGGGCCAAACACAATCGCAATCTGTTGGAAAGAGCGGAAAAGCAGGTGGAGCATGAGCTGGCCTTGATTCAGAAGCTGGGCTTTGCCGGTTATTTTCTCATCGTGTGGGACCTGGTTGATTTCTGCAAACGAAACGACATCCTGGTGCAAGGGCGGGGAAGCGCGGCCAACTCCGCCGTTTGCTATGCGCTTGAAATCACGGCGGTCGATCCGGTCGGCATGGACCTGCTGTTTGAGCGGTTTTTGAGTGAAAACCGAGGAGAGTGGCCGGACATCGATCTTGACCTTCCCTCTGGAGATAAGCGCGAGCAGGCCATCCAGTATGTCTACCAGCGTTACGGGGAACTAGGCGCAGCGGTGTGCGCGAACGTGATTACGTATCGCGGCAAGTCGGCTGCGCGGGAAGTAGGCAAGGCGATGGGGTTCGATCCTGAGACTCTGGGCCGACTCTCGAGCCTGGTATCGCAGTGGGAGTGGAAGGGGAAAAACGACACCCTGGAACACTCGTTTATGCATGCGGGTTTCGATGTCAAGCATGCCCGTATCCACAAATTTCTCGAGTTGAGTATGCGCATTCAGGACTTGCCGCGGCATCTTGGCCAGCACTCCGGAGGGATGGTGATCTGCCAGGGCCAGCTGGATCGGGTGGTACCGCTGGAACGAACATCCATGCCCGGACGAACCGTGGTCCAGTGGGATAAGGAAGACTGCGCTGACATGGGCATCATCAAAGTCGACCTGCTGGGCTTGGGCATGATGGCGGTGATCCAGGAGTGTCTTGTTCTGGTCTCGCAGCACTACGACAAGCCCGTTGACTTGGCGGACTTGCCCCAGGATCCCCTGGTCTACGAAACCTTGCAGCGGGCCGATACGGTGGGCATGTTTCAGGTGGAAAGCCGGGCGCAGATGGCTTCGTTGCCGCGCAATCATCCGAAAATATTTTATGACCTGGTGGTGCAGGTGGCCATTATCCGGCCCGGGCCTATCGTCGGAAAAATGATGCATCCGTATATGCGCCGCCGGCAGGGAAAAGAGGAAGTCACTTATCCTCATCCTTCGCTTGTACCGGTACTCAAACGAACCTTGGGCGTGCCTTTGTTTCAGGAACAGCTTTTGCGTATGGCCATGACGGTAGCGAATTTTTCCGGTGCGGAAGCGGAAGAATTGCGCCGTGCTGTCGGCATGCGCCGTTCCTGGCAGAGAATGGAGCAGCTGGAAGTGAAGCTGCGGGCGGGGATGACGGATAACGGTCTGGACGCGGCCACCCAGGACAACATTATTCAAAACATTACGTCGTTCGCGCTTTATGGTTTCCCTGAATCGCATGCGGCCAGCTTTGCTTTGATTGCCTACGCTTCGGCTTATTTCAAGGTGCGTTATCTGGCGGCGTTTACCTGCGCTATTCTCAACAACCAGCCCATGGGTTTTTATTCCCCTGCCGTGCTGGTCAAGGATGCACAGCGCCATGGCTTGCGCGTGCGGCCTATTGATGTGCAGATTTCGGAGTGGGTATGCAGGATAGAGCATGAGACGAATGGCGAGCGCTCACTGCGTATGGGTTTGCTGTATGCCCGGGGGTTGCGTAAGGAAGTGGGGGAGGCGCTGGTCGAGTCCAGGACTAAATTTGGTGTGTTCCGTTCCGCGGAAGATCTCACCCGGCGTGTTCCCTTGTTGCAGCGCAAAGAGCTCACGCTGCTGGCGCGGATCGGTGCGTTGAATGGGCTGGATGGTGTCGGGCATCGCCGGGATGCGGTTTGGGCGGCGGAAGAGGCAATCAGGCCGGTGGGTCCGTTGCTGAAGCAGCAGCCTCAGCGTTCCTCCAGTTACTTTCCTTTGAGGAAAATGACAACGGATGAGAGGTTGAATGCGGACTACTCCGGTACCGGGCTGACGGTGGGGAAGCACCCGCTTTACTATCGCCGTCAGGAATTGCACGCCATGGGGGCGCTGACCGCGATTGAATTGCAAAAATTCAAGGATGGAGAATATGTGCGCACGGCCGGTTGTGTCATTGCTCGGCAGCGTCCTGGTACCGCCAAGGGCTTTATCTTTCTTTCCATGGAGGATGAGACTGGAATTGCCAATGTGATCATCACTCCTGATCTGTATGAGCGGGAGCGGTTGGTGGTGACTCGTAGCAAATTTGTTCTGGTCGAAGGCGCATTGCAAAATCAGGATAGGGTCGTCCACATCAAGGCCAAACGTATACAGTCGTTAGCCTTTAGCAACTTGGAAGTCAGGTCCCACGACTTCCATTAAAGCTGCACCCCTGTAAAGGAAACCGCAGATCTCTCCACTTCGCTACCCCGGATTCCTGTTGAGTTTTGTGGCGTTGATGAAGTTCGTGCGTCTCTCTCTCTACGGAGAGCCACATGCGTGGTCGTCGCCAGCTGTTGTGAGGTAGGAAATCCGGGTACGCTCCGGTCGAGATGACAAATTTTTGGTAATCGACCACATTGTCGACCGCTAGGTAAAATGCAGATCTCTCCACTGCGGTCATAATGGACAACTGTACCGTTGACCGAGCAAAAGCGTTTGATGGGCTTCGCCCGGCTTTTTCGGCCCACGTTAGCTGGCGCGAACATGGGGCACCCGTCGAGTGCGCGATGGCCCGTACTGTTGATTCCACACTTAATTGGTCGCAGGCTAGTCGTCTCCTCCTAATGAACAACCGTACCCTGGAACGAGCAAAAGCGTTGATGGGCTTCGCCCGGCTTTTTCGGCCCACGTACGCTGGTCCGAACATGGGGCACCCGTCGAGTGCACGGTGGCCCGTAGTGTTGATTCCACACTTAATTGGTCGCAGGCTAGTCGTCTCCTCCTAATGAACAACCGTACCCTGGAACGAGCAAAAGCGTTGATGGGCTTCGCCCGGCTTTTTCGGCCCACGTTAGCTGGCGCGAACATGGGGCACCCGTCGAGTGCGCGGTGGCCCGTAGTGTTGATTCCACACTTAATTGGTCGCAGGCTAGTCGTCTCCTCCTAATGAACAACCGTACCCTGGAACGAGCAAAAGCGTTGATGGGCTTCGCCCGGCTTTTTCGGCCCACGTACGCTGGCGCGAACATGGGGCACCCGTCGAGTGCGCGGTGGCTCTTACTGTTGATTCCACCCTTAATTGGCCGCAGGCTAGTCATCTCCTGCTAATGAACAACCGTACCCTGGACCGACGAAAAGCGTTGGATGGGCTTCGCCCGTCTTTTTCGGCCCACGTTCGCTGATGCGAACATGGGGCACCCGTCGAGTGCACGGTGGCCCGTAGTGTTGATTCCACACTTAATTGGCCGCAGGCTAGTCGTCTCCTCCTAATGAACAACCGTACCCTTGACCGAGCAAAAGCGTTTGATGGGCTTCGCCCGTTTTTTTCGGCCCACGTACGCTGATGAGAACATGGGGCACCCGTCGAGTGCGCGGTGGCCCGTAGTGTTGATTCCACTGTTAATTAGTCGCAGGCTTGTCGTCTCCTCGAGATGACAAATTTGTTCCTGCTAATGAACAACCGTACCCTGGACCGACGAAAAACGTTTGATGGGCTTCGCCCGTTTTTTTGGCCCACGTACGCTGATGCGAACATGGGGCACCCGTCGAATGCGCGATGGCCCGTAGTGTTGATTCCACACTTAATTGGTCGCAGGCTAGCCGTCTCCTCCTAATGAACAACCGTACCCTGGACCGAGCAAAAGCGTTGGATGGGCTTCGCCCGTTTTTTTCGGCCCACGTACGCTGATGCGAACATGGGGCACCCGTCGAGTGCGCGGTGGCCCGTAGTGTTGATTCCACACTTAATTGGCCGCAGGCTAGTTATCTCCCAAGCAGCATTCAAATCGGTTCAATCGCTGCAGGATTAAAGTTTGCCAACAGGGTGTCCATTCCGCTCGGGCGGCATCATACCAATGTGTTGGGATGCCAACCAGAGGAGAAGTAATGACCGACGTGAAGAAGTGTGCACACCCCGCTTGTAGCTGTATCCCCGCCGATAAGCAAAAATACTGCAGCGAAGTCTGTGAGGACGCAAAGGATATGACCGAACTCACCTGCCAATGCGACCATGCCGCTTGCACTGGTGAGGCCCTTAAGGCCTAGCTCTCCTGTAAAAACATCTGCTTAATGCCCCGCAAGGCTTGGCGCGTTCTTTCCTCGTTCTCAATCAGCGAGAAGCGCACATGCTCATCTCCATGTTCGCCAAAACCGACACCTGGGCTGACCGCGACTTTGGCCTCGGTCAGCATCTTTTTTGAAAATTCAAGGGAACCCATTGCTTTGTAACGCTCAGGGATCGAGGCCCACACGAACATCGTGGCCTTCGGTAGCGCCACGGGCCAGTTCAACTGATTCAACCCCTTGACCAGCACATCCCGCCGCTTGCGGTAGGTGTCACAGATTTCCTGGACACACTCCTGCGGCCCCTCCAGGGCGAGAATCGAGGCTACCTGGATCGGCGTAAAGGTGCCGTAATCGAAATAGCTCTTGAGCCGTCCCAGGGCGGCCACCAATTCCGGGTTGCCCACCATGAACCCGACCCGCCAGCCAGGCATGTTGTAGCTCTTGGACAAGGTAAAAAACTCAACCGCAATATCCTTCGCACCTGGCACCTGCAAGATGGACGGCGCACGATAGCCATCGAAAACAATATCCGCGTAGGCCAAATCATGCACCAGGTAGATTTGAAATTCCTTGCATAGCGCTACCACGCGCTCGAAAAATGCCAGGTCCACGCATTGCGTTGTCGGATTGGCGGGGAAATTCAAGATCAACATCTTGGGACGCGGATACATCAGAGGTACTGTGTGCTCCAGTTCCGCCAAAAAATCATCCGTGCTGTGCACCGGGATGGCGCGAACATTGGCTCCTGCAATCACTGGGCCATAAATATGGATGGGGTAGCTGGGACTCGGCACCGCCACCACGTCACCGCGGTCCAGCGTCGCCAGGCAGAGGTGGGCGATGCCCTCCTTGGAGCCAATGGTAACGATCGCCTCCGTAAGCGAATCCAACTCTACTCCATAGCGCTTGTAGTACCAGTTGCAAATCGCTTTCCGTAGCCGAGGAATGCCCTTCGACAAGGAGTAGCGATGCGTCGCCGTTTTGCCCGCCGCTTCAATCATCTTGTCCACGATGTGCTTGGGCGTGGCCCCGTCAGGGTTGCCCATGCCGAAGTCGATGATGTCTTCTCCACGCGCGCGTGCCGCGGCCTTCAGCTCGCCGGTGATGTTGAACACATACGGTGGCAGGCGCTTCAATCGTAAAAACTCTTGCATCGGCTTGGTTCCTAACTCTTTACTGGATACGCTCATATCGATAGCCTCCCTCGACCAGTGCCTCTCCAATCGCGGTAATGTGCGATGCACCCCGCGTTTCGAGGGTGATGTCGATCACTGTATCGCCTAAATTGACGCCGTAATAGGCACGATTGTGCAGAGTCTCGACGATGTTCGCCCGCTGGTCGGCAAGGATTTTCGTCAAGTGATGCAGCGCTCCCGGCCGATCCGCAAGATAGACACGGATGCGAATGCGCCGTCCGTCCTGCACCAGGCCGCGTTCTATGATCCGGGCCAGGAGACTCACATCGATATTGCCCCCGCACACCAGCACCGCGGTACGCTCTCCCTGAAGCGAGGTTTTCTTCTGCAGCAAGGCCGCCAGCGCCACCGCGCCGGCTCCCTCGGCCAGGGTCTTCTCTCGCTCCAGCAGCACCATGATGGCGTTGGCAATCTCTTCTTCATTGACGGTGACGATCTCGTCGACATAGCGCGCGACCAAAGGCACGGTCAGGTCACCCGAGCGGCGCACGGCGATGCCGTCGGCGATGGTCGCTTCCGGGGGAAGAGTCACCGGGCCGCCGTGTTTAATGGCGCGCAGCATAGAAGGGAGCCGCTCCGTCTGCACCCCAACGACGCGAATCGCTGGGTTGCTCTCTTTTAGAGCGCAGGCTACGCCGCTGATCAGGCCGCCGCCGCCAATCGGCACCACCACTGCCTCCAGGCCTTGCACCTGTTCCAGCAGTTCAAGGCCAATGGTCCCCTGGCCATTGATGACTGCCGGATCATCGAAAGGATGCAAAAACGTCAGCCCTTCCGCAGCGCAGATCCGGAGCGCTTCCTCAAACGCCTCGTCGTAATTCGCGCCGTGCAGGATGACCTCGGCGCCAAAGCCGCGGGTTGCCGAAATCTTCACCAGCGGGGTCATGAGCGGCATAACGATGCGTGCCAGCACACCGCGTTGGGTGGCATGGAACGCTACGGCCTGGGCATGGTTGCCCGCGCTCGCAGCGATCACCCCGCGCCGCTTCTCCTCTTCGTTCAGCAGCAGAATGCGGTTGAGCGCGCCCCGTTCTTTAAAGGCTCCGGTGCGCTGCAGGTTATCCAGCTTCAGATAAACCTGTTGTCCGGTCACTTCGGAGAGCGCGGCCGAGAGCTGGCAGGGGGAGAAGTAGATGAAGTTGCGAATTCTTTGTTCTGCTTGCTTTATCTGACCAAGGGAAACGTCCACACTCGATTAAACCATTTCTCATGTTGCTCATAAAGGGGAGGGGACCTGGTTGAAGACGGTCGAGGGATTAAACTGAGAATCATTATGCAGGGGAGTGAATCGGGCACTATTGCGGTCGTGGCGGAAAAGCCTTCGGTCGCGCGTGACATTGCCCGCGTACTTGGGGCCGACAAGAAGGGGCAGGGCTATTTACAGGGCAACGGCTATGTGGTCACCTGGGCCATAGGCCACCTGGTGTCGCTGGCGGAGCCGCATCAGATCAATTCCGCTTGGAAGCAATGGCGGCTGGAAACCTTGCCCATGCTGCCGAAACAATGGCCGCTGACGGTCTACGAGCGCAGTAAAGAGCAGTTCGAGGTAGTGCAGAAGATCCTCGTATCTCCGCGGGTGTCGCGCATCGTCTGCGCGACCGACGCCGGGCGGGAAGGGGAGTTGATTTTCCGCTACATCTACGAGGCGGCGAAGAGTGACAAGCCCTTCAGCCGGTTGTGGATCTCGTCGCTGACGCCGGATGCCATCCGCAAGGGCTTCTCCAGCCTTCGTCCGGGTAGTGACTACGACGGTCTGGCCGATGCCGCTTGCGGTCGCAGCCGCGCAGATTGGCTGGTGGGCATGAATCTTTCCCGTGCCTATTCGATCGTCTACAACGAAGAGCTTTCCGTTGGGCGCGTGCAGACCCCGACGCTGGCCATGATTGTCGAGCGCGAGTTGGCCCTGCGCAGCTTCGTGCCTGAGGATTATCTCGAGGTCGTCGCTACCTTCCAGCCTCCGAAGTCCACCGAAACGTACAAAGGAACCTGGTTTCGCCCTCAGATCAAAACGGCCGAAAGCAGCCGATTGGCTCCCGATGGCCAGGATGCCGAGCAAATCATGGCCCGGGCGAAGCGTGGCCAGCCCGCCATCGAGACGCTCGGCGCAGAGACGGTGCGGATGCCGCCGCCGCTGCTCTACGACCTGACGGAATTGCAACGCCACGCCAACCGTCTGTACGGCTTCAGCGCCCAGAAGACACTCGATCTGGCCCAGGCACTCTACGAGCAGCACAAGCTCATCAGCTATCCCCGAACCGATAGCCGTCATCTCTCAACCGATGTTGCCGAGACCATTCCGCGGATTGTGGCCGCCATTTCCGGTCCCTACAAAGACAAGTTGGCGCCGGGAACAGGCGAGCGCGCCCTCGGCAAGCGCTACGTCGATGACAGCAAGGTCAGCGACCACCACGCCATTATTCCCACTACGGTGACGCTCCAGCCGGACCGGCTCCCCCCCGAGGAGAGCAAGATTTACGACCTGGTCTGCCGCCGCCTGCTCATGCTGTGGCACCAGGACCACTTGCAGGAAGTGACCACGGTCATCACTGCCATCCGCAGTGAAGGGGAACCAGCAGTGGACCGCTTCCGCACAACTGGGACCGTGGAGCGGCAAATCGGGTGGAAAATTCTCGATATCGGCGCCGATGCGCGCAAGCAGAAGAAAGAGGCTGAGCCCGCCCAAGCGCTGCCGGCTACGCTCGCCCAGGGGCAGCCGCAAACTCTCACGAATATTGAAGCGCAAAAAAAGAAGACGCGGCCGCCCCAGCGGTTTACCGACGCGACGATCCTGACTGCCATGCAGACTGCCGGCCGCACTCTGGATGAGAAGGAATTATCGGACGCCATGAAGGAAAACGGGTTGGGGACACCGGCCACCCGGGCAGCCATCCTCGAGGTGCTGCTGAAGCGCGGCTACATCATCAGAACCGGCAAGAGCCTGGAAGCCACCGACAAAGGATTCCACCTGATCGAGGTGGTGCACCCTGAAGTGAAGAGTCCGGCGATGACCGGCCAGTGGGAAGCCTTCCTCAACCGGATACAGAAAAACGAGGCGCAGCTGGATCCCTTCCTCGAACGCATCAGTGAGTATGTGCGCTCCGTGGTGGGCCGGGTGAGTCAGACGCCGCCCCCCGCTCCGCCTGAGCGCACACCTTCGAAGGCAATACCCAGCGATGCCAGCCTGGGCGAGCTGCTACAGAGCGTCTTTGGCTTTTCGAGTTTCCGCCCTAACCAGGAGGCGGTGTGCCGGTCGGTCACTGCGGGAGAAGACGCGCTGCTGGTGATGCCCACCGGGTCGGGCAAATCTCTTTGTTATCAGCTGCCGGGATTGGCGCGCGGGGGAACGACGCTGGTGATCAGCCCGCTCATCGCGTTGATGGACGACCAGGTGCGCAAGCTGAAGGACCTGGGCTTGGCCGCCGAGTGCATCCACTCCGGCCGGGAGCGGGAGAGTTCGCGGCAGGCCTGCATCGACTATGTGAAGGGCAATTTGCAGTTTCTATTTATTGCTCCCGAGCGGCTGCGGGTGCCTGGTTTTCCCGAGTTGTTGGCCAAGCGAAAGCCCTCTCTGATTGCTATCGACGAGGCGCACTGCATCTCGCAATGGGGCCATGACTTTCGCCCCGACTACCGCATGCTGGGCCAGTATCTGCCCAGTTTTCGTCCTGCTCCGGCGCTGGCGCTCACAGCCACCGCGACCCCTCAGGTGCAGAAGGATATTGCCTCTCAGCTGGGCTTGAACACGGTCAAGCATTTCATCCACGGTTTTCGGCGGGAGAATATCGGGATCGAGATTGTCGAAGCGGTCCCATCCAATCGTCCTAAACTGGCTCACGCGATCCTGAGTGAAGCCGGCAATCGCCCGGCCATTGTCTACACCCCCACTCGCAAGCAGGCGGAAGCTCTCTCCACTACCTGGCGTCGCGACTTCCGGGTTGCCGGCTACCACGCCGGGCTCGATGCTCAGCGACGGCGGCGAGTGCAGGAAGAATTCATGTCGGGCAAGTTGGATGTGATGGTTGCCACCACGGCCTTTGGCATGGGCATCGACAAAGCCGATGTTCGTACGGTGATTCACACCGCTGCGCCGGGCAGCCTGGAAGGCTACTACCAGGAGATAGGCCGCGCGGGACGTGATGGCAAGCCGAGCCGAGCTATTCTCATGTACTCGTATGCGGATCGTCATACGCACGACTTCTTTTTCGGGCGCGACTATCCTCCGGTGAACCTACTTGATCGCATCTTCGAAAAACTTACGGACCAGCCGATAAACAAGGAGGAAGTACGCAGGTTGGTCAAGATGGAAGAAGACATCTTCGACAAGGCTCTGGAAAAGTTATGGATCCACAAAGGCGCAGTCGTGGACTTTGCCGACAATGTAAGCATCGGTATCGATGGTTGGCGCGCTTCCTACACCGTGCAAGCAGATCAGAAGAAGGATCAGCTGGAGGAGATCATCCGCTTTGCTGAGAGCCATCAATGCCGCATGAAGTCACTGGTGCGCCATTTCGGAGATACGTCGGATAGCGACACCGCCTGCGGAATGTGCGATTTTTGTATGCCGGCTAATTGTGTGGCGCAGCGGTTTCGCTCTCCCACGCACGCTGAGCGAACGGCCTGTAGCCGGGTTCTGCAAAGGCTGCGGTCGATTCCTGCCCGGTCGACGGGTAAGTTGCATTCTGATCTGTTTCCCGGTAGCGAAATGAGCCGGGATGAGTTTGAAGAAGTTCTGGGATCGATGGCGCGGGCGGACTTGATTGCCTTCACTGATGCTGTTTTTGAGACGCAAGGTAAGCGGATTCCTTATCGGAATGTCAGTATTTTGCCCTCGGGGCAGAATTTTCATGAGAGCCAGGCCCTGGTGATGAGAGATGCGGCTGCTCCGGGAGTCACTGCCAAGCGCAGCAAGAAGCGTGTTGCCGAGGCTCCGACCTTGACGCAGGCTGCGACTTCAAAAGCGGCCGAGGTTCCGCCGGAGCGGCAGGCGCGTTTGGAGCAGGCCTTGCGCGCCTGGCGACTGACCGAAGCCAAGCGCCGCAAGATGCCTGCTTTTCGTATCTTTGGCGATCGCACCTTACGCAACATTGCCAGTAGCTGTCCCAGGACCGATTCTGATTTGCTTGCTGTCCCTGGCATCGGCATGGGTACTGTGGAAAAGTACGGTGCGCAGATCTACCATCTGATTGAAACTGCCGGGTAAGATTTCCACGAGGTTTCGACTGCACTGCAGGTCCCTCCCTTCGGTCGGTATGACAAGGGTGGTGGTGTTTTGAGTACCATTGGTGAGGGATCAGCTGAACTGCAGGTCCCTCGGCTTCGCTCCTAATGAACAACCGCACCTTGACCGACCAAAAGCGTTAGATGGGCTTCGCCCGTCTTTTTCGTCCCACGTTAGCTGGTGCGAACATGGGGCACCCGTCGAGTGCGCGGCGGCCGGTACTGTTCATGGCTCCCTTAACTTGCCGCAGGCAAGTCGGCTCCTCCTAATGAACAACCGTACCCTGGAACGACCAAGAGCGTTGGATGGGCTTCGCCCGTCTTTTTCGGCCCACGTACGCTGGTGCGAACATGGGGCACCCGTCGAGTGCGCGGCGGCCGGTACTGTTCATTGCTCCCTTAACTTGCCGCAGGCAAGTCGGCTCCTCCTAATGAACAACCGTACCCTGGAACGACCAAGAGCGTTGGATGGGCTTCGCCCGTCTTTTTCGGCCCACGTACGCTGGTGCGAACATGGGGCACCCGTCGAGTGCGCGGCGGCCGGTACTGTTCATTGCTCCCTTAACTTGCCGCAGGCAAGTCGGCTGCTCCTAATGAACAACCGCACCCTGGACCGACCAAGAGCGTTGGATGGGCTTCGCCCGTCTTTTTCGGCCCACGTACGCTGGTGCGAACATGGGGCACCCGTCGAGTGCGCGGCGGCCGGTACTGTTCATTGCTCCCTTAACTTGCCGCAGGCAAGTCGGCTCCTCCTAATGAACAACCGTACCCTGGAACGACCAAGAGCGTTGGATGGGCTTCGCCCGTCTTTTTCGGCCCACGTTCGTTGGTCGAACATGGGGCACCCGTCGAGTGCGCGGTGGCCGGTACTGTTCAGTGCTCCCTTAACGTGCCGCAGGCAGTCGGCTCCTCGGGATGACAGTTCTTGTTACAGGTTCAAATCTTTTCGCTCACCACAAGATCTGTCATCCCTCCCGAAGGGAGGGATCCAGTGCGGCGGACAGCTACTCTTTGTCGCCTCCACCGTTTAATTGCGGCATGGTCGTTCCGGTGCTCATCGTGAGCAAACCGGTCTGGGCGTAGGTGATCAGCTTTTCCCGCGTGTCGGTGATATCGAGATTTCTCATCGTCAGCTGCCCGATGCGATCTCGCGGAGAGAAGGCCGACTCCCCCTTCTCCATGGTCAAACGTTCCGGCTTAAAAGTGAGATTGGGCGACACGGTGTTCAGGATGGAGTAGTCGTTCCCCCGGCGCAACTCAAGCGTTACCTCGCCGGAAATAGGCTTTGCTACCCAGCGCTGCGCGCTCTCCCGAAGCATAATCGCCTGGGAATCAAACCAGCGTCCCTGGTAAAGCAGCCGGCCTAGCTTCCTGCCGTTTTCGCGGTATTGCTCGATCGTGTCCTCGTTGTGTATGCCGGTGATCAAGCGTTCATAGCCGATGTAGAGCAATGCCAAACCCGGAGCTTCATAGATCCCGCGGCTCTTCGCTTCGATAATCCGGTTCTCGATTTGGTCGCTCATGCCCAAGCCGTGGCGGCCGCCGATCCGGTTGGCCTCAAGCAGTAGCTCGACCGGATCGGTGAACTCGGTTCCGTTCAGAGCCACCGGCCAACCTTCGTCGAACCTCACGGTGACTTCTTCCCGCTTCACCTCGACATCGTCACGCCAGAAAGCCGTTCCCATAATCGGCGATACGATCTGCATGCTGCTGTTCAGGTGTTCTAGGTCCTTCGCCTCGTGGGTTGCGCCGAGCATATTCGAGTCGGTAGAGTAGGCCTTCTCCGCCGACATTTTGTAGTCAAAGCCCGACGCTCGCATAAACTCCGACATCTCTGCGCGGCCGCCGAGTTCTTCAATAAAGGCGTCATCGAGCCACGGCTTGTAAATCTTCAAGCCGGGATTCACCAGCAGCCCATAGCGGTAGAACCGCTCAATATCATTGCCCTTGAAGGTGCTGCCGTCGCCCCAGATGCTGACGTCATCCTCCTTCATGGCGTTCACCAGCATGGTGCCGGTCACAGCACGGCCCAGCGGAGTGGTATTGAAATAAGTGACCCCTGCAGTTGAAATGTGGAAGGCGCCGCTTTGTAGCGCTCCCAAACCTTCGCGCACCAGTTGGGCGCGGCAGTCGATGAGGCGAGCCTTGACTGCGCCGTACTCCAGCGCTTTGCGCGGAATTTGCTCGTAATCCGACTCATCCGGCTGTCCCAGGTTCGCCGTGTAGGCGTAAGGCAATGCGCCCTTGAGCTTCATCCAGTGCAGAGCAGCGCTTGTATCAAGGCCGCCAGAAAACGCGATTCCGACCTTCTGGCCGACGGGCAGGCGTTCGAGAATATTGGACATACATCCATTTTACGTGGCGGATCTTAGTTGTTTCTTTAAGATCCTACCGTGCCAATTCGGCTAGAAGCCACGATCTGGCCGTCTTCCAATCGCGCATGACGCTTTGTGCAGAAATCTTCAAGACCTCGGCTGTTTCCTCAACGCTAAGCCCGCCAAAAAAACGCAATTCGTTTGAGGTAAAGTAGTTCCAAATCTTCTTCGCCACGGGTGTACGGAATGGCCGACGGGCCCACGGACCAGCAGGACGAGAAAACCCCCGAAGGCCACGGCATGATGGCCTTGATTTGGGAGTTGCTCCGCCCCTATCGGAGCAGCCTCGCCTTGATCCTGGTGACCATGCTCATCCAGAGTCTCATGACGCTGGCCGCCCCCTGGCCGCTCAAGATCGTCATCGACAATGTGGTCGTCGGTCGCAAGCTGGATCCCTGGCTCGCCCATTTGCTGCAGCCTTGGATCAGCGCCCACGAGCATGGCATGCACCTTGCCATTGTGGCCGGCATGGCGGTGATCGTAATCGCCATCCTGAACTCTACCGCATCCTATCTGACCAACTACTTTACCGAGAGCGTCGGGCAGTGGGTGGCCAACGATTTGCGTATGCGCACCTACCATCATCTTCAGTATCTGTCGCTGCGCTATTACGATACTCACCAGTCCGGTGTCCTGCTCAGTACCATCACCGCGGACGTCCTCACCATCCAGAGCTTTGCCTCCTCTGCCACGTTGGGCATCCTGGTGGACACGTTCACCATAGTGGGCATGATCGTGGTGATGTTCTTCTTGAATTGGGAATTCACCCTGGTCGCGGTTGGTATTACTCCAGTGCTGTTGTTGCTGGCCTCCAGGTTTAAAAGAGAGGTTAAAAAATCGACCCACGAGGTGCGGAAGCAGCAGAGCAATATTGTCGCCGTGGTGCAGCAGGATCTCGAATCCATTCGGGTGGTTACCGCCTTCGGCAGGCAGGAACTGGAACAGCAGGAACTCGCAACGGTCAGCCTGGCTACCGTTGCCGCTGCGCTTAAAGCGCGTCAGGTCAAGGCGCTGCTCTCGCCCATTGTTAACATCATCATCTCGTTTTGCGTCGCTTACGTGCTCTGGCGTGGTTCCCGGTTAATCCTTGACGGTGGGATGACGGCCGGGGACTTGACCGTCTTTCTGTCGTATCTCACCTCTTTCTTCAAGCCGGTGAAAGATCTGGCGAGCATGAACAACTCCATCGCGCAGACGGCTGTCGCGGTGGAACGCATTCAGACTATTCTCGATGCGGATGCCATTCTGCCGGAAAGTGCGAAGCCTCGCGAGCAGCAGATTCAGGGGGAAATCGTCTTCGATCACGTCGCGTTTGCTTACGATCCCAGCTCCCCTGTGTTGCGCGATGTATCGTTTAGCGTCAAGCCAGGACAGATGATCGGCGTGGTCGGGCCCACCGGCGGTGGAAAGTCCACCATCATGAGCCTGATTCCTCGGTTTTACGACCCCACCGCAGGCAAGGTTCTGGTCGACGGAGTGGATGTGCGCGATTACCGGTTACAGGCATTGCGCGATCAGATCGGTTACGTGCTGCAGGAGACCGTGCTGTTTCGCGGCACCGTGCGGGATAACATTGCTTACGGCCGCATCGACGCGACGGAAGAGGAGATCGTGGAGGCGGCCAAGTTGGCCAATGCGGATGAGTTTATCGCCCGCATGCCTGCCGGCTACCACACGTTGGTCGGCGACCGGGGTGAAACTCTCTCCGGCGGCCAACGCCAGCGCATCGGGATCGCGCGCGCCGTCATTCGCAACAACCCGATCCTGATTCTCGACGAACCTACGGCCGCCCTGGATACGGAATCGGAGAGGTTAGTGATTGAGGCCCTGGAACGATTGATGAAGGGGCGTACCGTGCTCACCATTGCCCACCGGCTGAGCACCATCCGCGATGCGGATAAGATAGTTGTGCTGAAGGGCGGCGTGGTTGCGGAACAGGGCACACACGACCAGCTCTTGGCCCTGGGCGGAACGTATGCTGAGTTGTATCGTATACAGTTTGATACCGCACCGGACAAAGCCACAATTTAGAAGCGCGCGGAGGGTTTCAGATGTCCCGTAGTTTGGTTGTTTTACCTGATGACTCCGCCAAGCCGATCCTGGACGCTATCAATCAGGCGGCTAAATCGCTTCGCATCAAGATGTTTCTCTTTACCGATCCGTCCTTGATAGCGGCGGTGGAGGCGGCACATCAGCGCGGCGTTGTGGTTCGCATCATGCTCAATCCCAAGCGCCGTAGTGGGGTTTCGGAGAACGATGAAACCCGCGCTGCGTTGCTCAAGGCGGGGATCGAGGTGCTGGACAGCAATCCCGCGTTTGATATTACCCACGAGAAGTCGATGGTTGTGGATGATAAAACCGCGTTTGTGAAGTCGCTTAATTGGGATGTCGAAAACCTTACCGAGACACGTGATTATGCGATCATCACCTCCGACCCGCACGAGGTCGCGGAGATCATTCACTGCTTTGAAGCAGATTGGAGCCGCCAGGAATTTGCGTCGGGAAAGACTGCCCGGCTGATCTGGTGCCGCGGAAACGGCCGGGAAAGGATTTCCGAGTTCATTGATGCAGCGAAGCACTCGTTGTGGCTACAAAATGAGCGGTACCAGGACCAGATGATCATCGAGCATCTGGTTCGCGCGAATGCGCGCGGGGTTAAGGTGCATGTGATGGCGCGCCCCCCGCACACGCTTAAGAAAGAGAAATTGCTCGAGGGTGTGGGAGGGCTGCGCATCCTGAATGATGTGGGCGTCGAAGTACGCAAGTTGAAGGGGCTTAAACTACACGCGAAAATGTTGCTGGCCGATGGCGAGCGGGCGATCATCGGATCGATCAACCTGGCGCCGGGTAGTTTTGACAGCAGGCGCGAGTTGGCCATCGAAGTGTGTGATCCACCCGTTGTCGATCGTCTGAACGATGTCGTCCATCATGATTGGAAACACTCCCATGAACTTGATCTCACCGATGAGGGGCTGCTCGCGGAGTTGAAAAAGCACGGTGGCAAAGGCATCAAAGAACTCGGTCTCGAAGCCTAGTCGAACTGAAGGCCCACACGGCTCGGGACGGGCGCCCCTTGTTCGCGCCAGCTAACGTGGGCCGAGAAAGAAGGGCGAAGCCCATTCAACGCTTCTAGGCCTTGAGTGAAAGCATTCGAATAATTCTTTTTCGGCCCACGTACGCTGGTGCGAACATGGGGCACCCGTCGAGTGTGGTGTGGTCCTTAAATTCCAGTTGTCGCGCAAGGCCTTTCATCCCTAAATCTGGGAATAGGGGGCTGGCCGGAGGATGAGATTGGAAATATCGCCTACGATCGCTTCCGAGCTGTATTTGGGCAGGGCCGCCAACTTTTTCCAGTCTGGGTGGCCGAGAAAGGCGTCCCATTTGACGTCCACTTCTGAAATGTCGGGGAAGCTGACCATGTAGGTCAACTGGGGCAGGCGAGGGCCGATCAAGGTGTCGCCGAAGAAAACGTTCCAGAAGCCCGCTTTTTGGAAAATGTCGAACTCGCCGTGATGGAACATGTCCACCTTGATGATGTGGTCCTGGATGGTGGGGCTCTCGTAGGTGCGCAGCTGAAACACTCGCTTGCCGTGCTGTGCGGTTACCGGGGGAACGACCAGCTTTGGGAATCCTTCAAAGGCAAGCATCAGCGAGCTTTCGACGCGGTCAAATGGGGGCGCGCTCGCCGGTGCGCTCCAGAACGGCGCAGCGGCCTTCATGAAGGTCTCATCCTTGGCCAACTGCAGTTCGGTGGTGACCAGGGATTCCAGGGAAGTTGACGGGATCAGCAAATACAGTGCCGGGGTCTCGGGTCCAAAATAGAGGTTAAAAGCGCCGATGGGTGTGAAGCCTAGCCGATTGAGTGCCGGAATCAGCGCGTCGGACACATAACTATTCGTCAGCTTTATTTGCGGGCCCGACCGGAGCTGATACTTACGCAGCTCGTAGTACTCACGAGCCTTGGATGGCGCCTGGGCCTGGGAACCGCCGGGTGTCAAAGCAACCGCGGCCGCGGCCAGGGACGAAGAGAGGAAGTGGCGTCTTTGCAAAGCTCCTCCAGACAAAGCAGCATTCTAAAGTATTTCTTCTGGTACCGTTCTGTGTGGACAGTCTTATGCAAAGACGTGAATTTCTCCGGCTCGGAGCTTCGTTGGCTGCAGGTTGGGCAACCGCCAGCGTTGCCCACGCCGCGCCATCGCCCATACCAGTCATCGACACTCACATTCACCTCTTCGATCCAAGCCGTCCCGGGGGAGTACCCTGGCCCGCGAAGACTGACACCGCGCTCTATCAGCCGGCCCTGCCGGAGCGGTATGCTCGCATCGCCCGGCCGTTGGGAGTGGTCGGCGCCGTTGTCATTGAAGCTAGCCCACTGGCCAGCGACAACGACTGGGTGCTGAGCGTTGCTGCGAACCAACCGATCATTGTTGGAATGATCGGCGACCTGATCCCCGGAACGCCGGGGTTTCAAAAAGACCTCGACCGGCTGCATGCCAATCCGCTCTTTCTCGGCATTCGGTATGGCAATTTATGGGGCAGGGACTTGGGAGTCGACGCCCAAAAGCCTGAATTTCTTGCTGGACTGAAGCTATTGGCCGAGCGTGGCTTGGTGTTGGACAGCGCCAATCCCAATCCAGCGCTCATTCGGGCGATTGCCGGCGTGGCAGACCACGTTCCTGACCTGCGGATCGTAATCGACCACCTGCCCACCGGGCGCATACCCTCAGATGCGGCCGCGCGAGACGAGTATTGGTCGCTCCTGCGTCACCTGGCAAAGAACAAAAATGTCTTCGCCAAGCTTTCCGAAGTGGCCGCGGCCCATATTGAAGAGGCCGGCGGTGCGTCCTTTAATCAGGACAGGCTCGATGCTCTATGGGATATTTTCGGCGAAGATCACGTGCTCTACGCCAGCGACTGGCCGAACAGCGACCACCACGCGACTTACGAGGAAACCATCTCCATCGTGCGCAGCTACGTCGAGGCCAAGGGGACCGTTGCTTCGGAGAAGTTCTTCTGGAAGAACTCCGTAGCCGCCTATCGCTGGCATCGACGCGCAGCGGATCAGCCGAAATAGGGTGTTTACGGGTGGGTTGGGAGGACAGAACTCAACGATCCGTGGCACGGCTAATAGGCCGCGGAAAAACTCATGCTTTTGAAGGGTACGGGCTTCAGCCCGGACGTTTTGGGGTCTCAGTTAACTTGGGCTTAACAGGCTGCGGAAAAGCTCGGTTTTGCTGTGGTTCTAGCTGTGGCAGGGGCTAAAGCCCATCCTATTTTCAAGTGTTTACGGCACGACTAAAGTCGTGCCCTGATACAAAACCGAGTTTTTCCGCAGCCTCTTAAGCCCCTGAGGGGAGCTTTCCTCAGCGGCTAAAGCCGCTCATTCTTAGTGGCTTGGATGTACGGGCTAAAGCCCGTACCCTTCATACTCGGCCGAAGAAGTGCTGCTCAGCAAACTGTTAACTAAGCTCGATATCAACCTCGACAGTGAGTTTTTCCGCAACATCTAGTCGGGCCGTTCGCAGCAAAAATGACAGCCTTGTACGCTGTTATTTGCAAAGCAGATTTGCCGTGGCAGGGCTAAACATGCTGGGGAAAAACTCGGTTTTGTTGCGGCTCCAGCTGTGACAGGGGCTAAAGCCCATCATATTTTCAAGTGTTTACGGCACGACTAAAGTCGTGCCCTGATACAAAGCATGAGCTTTTCCGCAACCTGTGAAGCCCGACCCCTTCATGACGCAAAGCGCGAGATATGGGCCAGTGCCTGCGGACAATTCCAGAGTAATCCCCAAGGGACGGCTGAAAGCTACTTAGGATGCGGTTCTAGCTGGTTTTCAGCCGTTCCAACGGGACTACTCGAACGGCATTGGATTTCCCAGGACTGACGTCCTGGGCTGCTTTCAGCTGTCCCTTCGGGAATTCCGTGGCATGTTTCTCGAGCTTCTTTAGCCGCCCGTCTTCGCAAATACTGGTTGTTTTTCTACCCGGCGGTCGTTCTTGGTCTGCCTCCAGTTCACGCGCGGCAGAAAGAGGGCCGTGTCGATCCGGTCCCGGTAGCGAACCGCGATGTCTATCAGCGAATCGAGCAGGGAGTCGGAAAGGAAATGCGGTGCAAGCCCCAGGTCGATCAACTTGGAGTGCTTCGCATTGTAATAATGCTGCTCGGCTTCTACCCGGGGATCCGGCAAATAGTCGATCTCCACGTTCAATCCCATCTCGTGCCCGGCGTTTTTCACCAGATGAGCCAGATCCAACACCGAAAATTGCTCCGTGAACTGATTGAAGACCCGGAATTCTCCCTTGCCAGCCGGATTCAGGCAGGCAAGCTCCACGCAGCGCACAGTGTCGCGTATATCGAGGAAACCCCGCGTCTGACCGCCCTTGCCATAGACCGTGAGCGGATGACCCAACGCCGCCTGCGCGCAGAAGCGGTTGAGCACGGTGCCGAAGACCTCGTCGTAGTCAAACCGGTTGATCAGCGCCTCGTCCAGGGCGACCTCGTCGGTCATGGTGCCGTACACCACGCCCTGGTTCAGGTCGGTGGCGCGGGTTCCCCAGATCCTGCAGGCGAACATCATGTTGTGGCTGTCGTGGACCTTCGAGAGGTGATAAAAGGACCCCGGCTGCTTCGGGAAAGGCAGGGTATCCTTGCGCCCGTTGTGCTCGATGGTGATGTAGCCTTCTTCGATATCGATGTTCGGAGTGCCGTACTCGCCCATGGTTCCCAGCTTCACCAGGTGGCAGTCGGGCTGAAACTCGCGCAGTGCGAACAGCAGATTCAGCGTTCCCACTACGTTGTTTACCTGGGTGCTCACCGCGTGGTTGCGATCGATCATGGAATAGGGAGCGGAGCGCTGCTCGGCAAAGTGAACGACGGCCTCGGGCTCGAACGCCTTGATGGTCGAAGACAGAAACTCGAAATCCGTCACATCGCCGACAAACAACTCGATCGTCTTGCCCGTGAGCTCCTGCCAGACGCGCAGGCGTTCCGCCAAGGGACGGATGGGGGTCAGCGACTGAACACCCAATTCATGGTCCCAAAGGCGACGCACGAAGTTGTCGATAATAGCAACAGAATGGCCTCGGTTTGAAAGGTAGAGAGCGGTGGCCCAACCACAATAGCCGTCGCCTCCAAGTACAGCAATCTTCATCGTTTCCTCAATTCGCCCGCTTCATTTGCCCTATTAGCAAGTTTAACAGGAGGATAATTTGTATAGACGGCCTTACCCCCGCCGATGGACGCGAGGTGTAACCTCTCTTCGCCCACCAGCTCTGTGAGCCGGGGTAGGGCAGAAAGTTTGGTTACGAGGTAGTAGCGAGCAGGATTAAGCCATAACTCCTTAAACTCAGGATCACTGATAAAGACGCGCGGAGACCCCGGAGCGTAGGAGCCATATTCGAGATTATTCCAACGCCCGTTGAGTAGCAGTTCGGGACGGTTGGTGTAAAAGGCGACAGAAGAGAAGGTGTAGTACTGGCTGTCGAAGATGATGGTCCCTGGCGGCCCGTCGAGAATGGCCTGTGCCAGTGGCCGAGAGGACAACAGCGGGTCGAATTTAACCATGGCCAGGCGCGCCGCCTGAAAGAAGAGCACCATCATCGCTGCCGAGGCTAAAAAGGCACGCCGGCTGCCGGCTCGGAGCGCCCCTGCGGCGCCCACCAGGAACGCGATTGCGGCAAGGGCCAGGGGAAAGCGCAGGTAGGCGAAGGAATCCAGGGTTAGATCTTCCATGTGCCCCAGAGACAGCTTGTAGGCTGTGGGATGTTTGCTCAGGGCTTCGGTAATGTCACCCGGCGTGGGTACATGGCGCACCGCAACCAGGATGGCAATTGCCGCCATTGCCGCTAGGCCAGCAATGATCGTGAGCGCGCGGTTACCCCACCGGATGTAGCTTCCTCCCGCCGCCATGGCCGACCCCAGCAGCAGGGCCAGCGCCGGGTAACAGGGCATGGAGTAGTACTCCTGAGTGGTCGAAAAGGTGAAGAAGAGCAATAGAAAACCGGTCCAGCAGAGGGCCAGCAAGCGGGTGCGTCCGGCACGATCCACGGGCCGGTACGACAGCTTCAACACCGCAGGCAGGTAAACGCTCCAGGGAAAAAGCCAGATCAAATGGAACAGCCAGAAGTAGAGGCGCGGAACGGTGGCGTAGTCCCGGGGATAGCGCAGGTTGAGAAAGCGCAGCAGCTGTTCGTTAATGAAATAGAACCAGAGGAAACCGTGATATTCCCCGCCGCCGCTATGCATGGTAAAAGCGAAGGTTGGTGGATTTCTGACCGTCGCCACTACATGCCAGGGAACGGCGATGATCAACAGGATGGCCAGGCTGCTGAGGGGATAGAACCGCTTCCAGGTGGCGGCCGAAAATAGCTGCCGGGTGATCAAAAGGTAGAGGATCGCTGCCCCCAGCGGGAAGACCAGGGCGATCAGGCTCTTAAGGAGCAAGCCGACGCCAAGGCTTGCGGCCAGGGTGTAGGCCCAGGCGCGGGAATGCTTCTCCTCCGGATCCAGGACCCGCAAGAAGGCCCACATCGCGAGCGCGATGGTGAAGGTCAACATGACGTCGGGAATCAGGATGCGGGTGAAGAGCCACAGGCCTATGCAGGTGGCGATGCACAGGCCGGCATAAAAACCGGCTACCTTGCCGAAGGCCCACCTGCCGAAGGCTGCCGTCAGCCATGCCAGCCCGATCGAGGAGAGCGCCATCGGGATGCGCGCAGCCCAATCGTAGGCACCAAAGACCTTATAGGAGATCGCCATCAGCCAATAGATCAGAGGCGATTTCTCCAGGTAGGCTACCCCGTCCAGGCGCGCGGTGACCCAATCTCCTGACTGCAGCATATTGCGCGCAATCTGCCCCTGGACCGCATCGACGTCATCCATGAGGGATGGGGGAGACACAATACACGCCATGTGAATCGCGGCGGCTATGAGAAGTAAAACGGCTAGATAGCTGTGCCAGCTCCAGCGGCTGCCAGGACCGGTAATCTCCGCGCCGACGCCGGCGTCGACTGAATGCGCCATTGCTTCATCCACAGGAACAGGATCATTAAGCCCCATAAGTGATATCCCAGGTTGGCTCTTTTTTCCAGGTGAAGCTGCAAATAGCTTTCGATGGTATCGGCGCGAAATAGTTCAGCGTGCTCAGAAAGGCCCTCTTTCAAAGTGTCAAGCAGGAGCGGGCGCAAGGAACCGCGAAGCCACTCGTGCGCAGGTATATCGAAGCCGACTTTTTTGCGATTCAGGATCGATGGCGGCAGCTTGTCCTTCATCAACTCCTTGAGCAGGAACTTTTGCCGTGAGCCGCGGATCTTCAGCGTGTCCGGCAGGGCGGCGGCAAACTCGACGATGCGATGGTCAAGGAAAGGAGGACGCACCTCCACGGCATGAGCCATGCTCATGCGATCCGACTTCACCAGGATGTCATCCGCCAAGTAGTACTGCTGATCGAACGCAAGATAGGGATATAGCCCGTTCCTGCCGGCCAGCCCTTCCAGAATGTCGCCCATGGCACTGGGCAGGGGACGCCGCAGCAATCTCGCCTTGGCTGCCTCGGAAAAGGTGCCGTTCCAGTGAATGTGAGCCCGTTCGGGCGGCAGCAGGCTGCCTTCGAGAAAGCGCTTGAGCTTGTATTCGAAGCTTATTTTTTCGTCAGACACCGGCCAAAAGCGCAGGGCGTCCAAAGCTAATTTAATCGCCGGCGCAGGCATGGTCCGCATCTTTTGGGCAAGCTGGTTGGCGCGGTAGGTGAGATAGCCGGCAAAGATCTCATCCGCGCCTTCTCCACTGAGAGCGACTGTTGCGTGGGTTTTGCACATGCGGGAGAGAAACCAGACCGGCAGCGCTCCGGCATCCGCGCTTGGCTCGTCGGAGTAGTACGCGAACTGCTCGATCGCGCCCTGCAGGTCCTCCTGCGGATTCAGGTCGAGCTGTTCGTGGTCGGTTCCGTAGTGCGAGACCACGCTCTGAATGTGCTCTGACTCGTCAAAACTGCGACCATTGAAGGAAATGGAAAAGGTTTTGAGGCGCGCATGGTTGGTTCCTGCGGCGTAGTGCAGGATGGTGGAAGAGTCGATCCCCCCGCTCAGCCATACGCCCAGGGGTACATCGGAGAGCAAGTGCTCGCGGACCGACTGCTCGAGCAGAAAGTCCAGTTCCTGCTTCGCGCTTTCGAGGTCGCGAGCCTGGGGCGCAGCGGCTGGCAGGCGCCAATAAGACTCCGTGCGCACCATGCCATCGCGCCATTCATACCAATGACCTGGGGGGAGCTTCTCCACTCCGTCCACAAGCGTCCACGGGCAGGGAACGTAGTTCAAGGAGAGGTAGCAATCGAGGCCTTCCATGCTTAGGCGGCGGTCTACCTCGGGATGGATTAGGATCGCCTTGAGTTCGGACCCAAAGAGCACGTCCTCGCCGTATTTTGTTATGTAGAGCGGCTTGATCCCCATCCGGTCACGGGCCAGAACGAGCCGCCCGGTCGACTTGCGCCACAGGGCGACGGCAAACATACCGCGCAGGCGGGAAAAACAGGCCGTATCCCAGGCCAGAAAAGCGTAAAGTACGGTCTCGGTATCGCAATGCGTGTGGAACTCGTAGCCCATCGCTTCGAGCTCGGGCCGCAATTCCAGATGGTTATAAATTTCGCCGTTGAAGACGATGACCGTGTCGCCGTCGCTCGAGGTGATCGGCTGATCGCCCGCTGCCAGATCCAGGATTTTCAGCCGGGTTGCGCCCAGAGAGCACAGCCGCGAGGAGAACACGCCCTGCTCATCGGGTCCTCTATGAATCAGGGTCGCTGTCGCCGCCCGAATCCTCTCCGCGTCGGGGGTCCAGCCTTTCTGGGTAAAGCCAGCAATGCCACACAAATCAGTAACACCTCTCGCACCTGGGGGCGCATTTCACCAATCTATAGTTATAAACCAAACGAGCCCAGCGGCTGCAGGGGCTCTAGTACAATCAGGGGTGTGAATGACGTCTCCGAAACCGCTGCATCTTAAAACTTTTTTATTGATCCTGGTGATGGTGATTGCGGGCCCTCTGGGGAACGTTCTGCTGGGCAAGGGGATGAAACAAGCGGGCAGGTTGGCTATCTGGCCCCCCTCCGCTGCGCTGCACACCGTTTTGCACGTCTTCGGCACCGGCACTATCTGGCTCGGCGTCGCCTCTTTGCTCACCTTCTTTCTGGCGAACGTGCTGGTTCTGTCGTGGGCGGACTACAGCTACGTGCAGCCTGCGTCCTCCATGGGATATGGTGTTGCCGCCTTGCTCGGATATCTGATGTTGGGCGAGCCGGTTTCGCCGCTGCGCTGGATGGGGATCGCCATCATCTGCCTGGGCGTTCTCGTGGTTGGGCAGACAGATCCGCGAAGTCTGGAGCACAAGTAGTTTGACTGAGGTAATCCTCTTTTCGTTCATCATCCTAGCCGGGACCTGCGGCGAACTGTGCGTGTCCCGCGCCATGAAGGCGGTGGGCGAAGTGAACGATTTTCGTCCTCGGGCCATCGTGAAGGTCATCCTTCGCGCCTTAAGCGTAGGATGGATGTGGGCAGGAGTGGGTCTGATGGCTCTGGCCTTCTTCTCCCTGCTGGGCGCTCTTTCGCTCCTTAATGTAAGTTTCGTTGTGCCGGTCACTGCTTTGAGCTATGTAGCTGGGGCGTGCGGCGCGATGTTCTTCCTGGGCGAGCGTGTCAGCCCACGGCGCTGGGTGGGCGTTTGCCTGGTTTCCATCGGGGTCACGCTGGTGTTCCTGGGGAATCGATGAGCACTTCGGTTCGCACTCCCGTTTCCGATCGCCCCACGCAAAGCATCGCGTTCCGCGAGATCGTAATGCTGGCGATCGACTCCTTCCGTCTCAATCAGGTTCGCTTCGCGCTGACTGCTTTGGGCATGGTGATTGGCACCGCGTCCCTGATCCTCGTGGTCACCATCGGGCTTTCCGGGAGGCGTTATGTGCTCACCTCCATCCAGAACATAGGCACCAATCTGGTTTGGGCGGAGTACGCCGGGCTGACGGACGCCAGCATTGCTTCGGTGCGCGATTTCCTGACAGTCGACGACATGCGCGCCGTGGAGCAGCAAGTTCCCGGCATTCAGGCCGCATCGCCGGTGCTGAACCTGCACCAATTCTTCACCAGTGGTGGGGGCAAGGAACGCGATGTTCTGATTCTGGGCGTGAATCCGGAATACGCGGATATACGCCGGCTGGTTCTGGTTGCGGGCCGCTTCTTCGATCAGCAGGACTCATTGACCCACAGTCATGCGGCGGTGGTCACGGAGAAATTTGCTTTGATCCAGTTCGGCAGTGCTGGGGAAGCGGTAGGTCATACGTTGGCGATTTCCGGGGTGCCATTCGTCATCACCGGCGTTTTTCGCGAGCGGGTTGCGACCTTCGGGCAGTCGGAGATTGTCGATGAGACGGTGCTGATTCCGTACACCGTCGCGCGCTATTTCACCGGCACCGATGCGGTGAATCAGATTTATTTCTCGATGACCGACTCGGGCAGTGTGCCTTGGGCTACGCAGGATATCCTGAAGGCCATCAAGGGTCGTCACCGTCCCGAGTCCGTGTACGACGTGGGCAATCTTTCCGAGGTTCTTTCCATGGCGGGAAAGACAGCGACCGCGTTCAGCATTGTGCTGCTCCTGTTTTCGCTGGTGACTTTGCTGGTCAGCGGAGTGGGGATCATGAATATCATGCTGGCCACGGTGCGATCCCGCATTCGGGAGATTGGCATCCGCAAAGCCCTGGGTGCGACCTTCCGGGAGATTCAGCTGCAGTTTCTGGCGGAAGCGGTGCTGATATCGTTGAGCGGAGGCGTGGTGGGCACGGTGCTGGCTATGGCTCTGCCACTTCTCGTCGCATTCTTTACTGATTACAGGCTGCAGGTGTCCTGGCTCTCGGCAGTGATTGCCATCCTGGTCTCGTGCGCGGTGGGGATTGCTTTCGGGACGTTTCCGGCAGTGCGGGCGGCGCGAATGAATCCTGTAGAATCACTGAAGTACGAGTAACCGGGCCAGCATTTTTTTATTGCACTCGCCGTATCGGCGGTATATCCTAAAAGAGCGTCGAATACGATTTTGGTTCTCAGCTCGTTCTGCTCTAGGAGTCCGCACTACCTGCAGATACCCCGATTGAATTCAGCGTCATCTCGTTACTAAGGAAGAAACACAATGGAACAAGGTACAGTGAAATGGTTCAACGATGCCAAGGGGTTCGGCTTTTTGAGCCGTGCGAATGGTGAGGATGTTTTCGTACACCACACAGCAATCCAAGCAAACGGCTTCCGCACTCTTCAAGAAGGCCAGGCAGTTCAGTTCAATGTAACCAAAGGCCCGAAGGGTTGGCAGGCAGAGAACGTCCAAGTTCTGTAGTCTGTAATCTGTTATACGACGGAAAGACGGCTTAGCCGTCTTTCCGTCAGGTTCCTGAACTAAATTCTGGCCCTTATCGATGTGTGGCCTATTCTGCAAACCCTCCTGCGGTTCTTTCCTTTCCGTATAAAATCGCTCTCAAGGAGAAATCATGTTCAGAGCGTCGGCCCTTCTTCTGGTTATCTCGTGCGGGATGGTTGCTGGTTGCGAGACAGGCAGCACTGCCCAAAATGTCAGCACTACTGGCTACCAAGGACAGAAAGTCGGCAAAAGCTCGAACGTGAGCGGGCCGGTTCCCAGTTCCACGACCGGCAGTCCGGGCGATACGCAGGCGGTCCAGCCCAAGCCTCCGCAAGACGAACCCAAAGCAACCCAGAATCTAGACAGCGACTAGAGCGTTTTCACTTCTACTCTGCATATGCCAGCTTGGTTATGTGCGGCTTTTCTTGAGGAAAAGCAGCGTTGAGAGCGGTTGTGCGGTATGCAGCAGAAATGAAAATGCTTTAGTCGACTGATAGACTCGAATTCGAACTCATAATCTCTGAACTGGAGCGTGGCATGGCTGAGGGTGAAGTAACAATTACGGTGCGTCCGAACGGACCATTTCGTGTAGAGGGTCCCATCAAGCTGATCGACACCGACGGCACGCTGATTGATCTTGCCGGCAAACCTGCTATTTCCCTTTGCCGCTGCGGAGCGTCAGTTAAGAAGCCCTTCTGCGACGGAACCCACTCCAAAATCGGTTTTCAGGCCGCGGCCGCCGTGGTTCCCGCGTCTGCCGAAAAGGTCTGAGCGTCGCAAATTACCTCGACGTGACGGGCTCTGCCAAGCCACATGTGGTGGATCCAGGCCGACTTTGGACTGCGAAAAGCGCCACGTGAGAGTCCCGACGGCTAAGAGTCAGAGCTGTCCAAATTAGACATTTTGCGGTCGTGAGCTGAGAGCAGCGCTAAGGCAAAGGAGCGCCCGACTACAGAATTGCTGGGCCTTGGCTTTAGGGCCAGTTTGCCTCAGCTTTATGGGAATTCCGTAGAGCACTGCAGATCCCTCCACCACGCTGCCCCGGATTCCTGTTGAGTGCAGTGGCGTTGATGAAGTGAGTGCGGCTCTCTTTACGAAGAGCCGCATCCTTGATCGTTACCAGCCGCTGTGAAGTAGGAAACCCGGGTACGCTTCGGTCGGGATGACAAGGTGAGCGTGGCGCTTTCCGTTTGAGAGCTGTTAATGGAATTGAGAGAGCAGCGGCTGCCAACCGAATAACGTCACAACCTCTCCTAATGAACAAGTACCCTGGACCGACCAAGAGCGTTGGAGGGGCTTCGCCCGGCTTTTTCGGCCCACGTTAGCTAGCGCGAACATGGGGCACCCGTCGGGTCCGCGGTGGCCCGTACTGTTCATTGCTCCCTTAACTTGCCGCAGGCAAGTCGGCTCCTGGGGATGACACGGGGAGGGCGGCCGTTGAATTCCCCACAGAAAAACCGTCCCAAGCTTGAAATGCTCAAGCTTCTTCTGGATGAGCATATCTCGCCAGAGGTAGCGATCGGCATCCGGCGCCGAGACTCCAAGGTCGTCGTTCGTAGCATGGTTGAGTGGGAGGGTGGAGGCTTTCTCGGTCAGGACGACCCGGTCTGCCTACAAGAAGCAGCCATTCAGGGCTAACGGTCGTCACATACGACTGCCGAACCATCCCGCCCCTCCTCAAAACTTGGGCTGAAGAGTCCCGTTCGCACGCAGGAGTGATTTTCATTGATGACAAGACCATTCTTCCTGCAAACATTGGAGCGTTAGTCGCTACCTTGGCGGCATTGGTGAAGGAAGCATGGGACTGGGATTGGACTGATCGCGTCTGTTTCTTGCGTACCCCTCCGTCTCAGTGCTAATCCTTGCTGCTAACAGCCACTTTCGGTCTCCTCCAGACCTGTGGCAACACTGACCAGTCCAGCATGCTGCGCATAAAGTCTCCGAGGTTGTCGTCCAACAATCGCAGACTCTCGCTGAGCACGTAGGAGGCGGTGAAAAGATCCCCCGCCGCCAGCCCGATCGCGGCGCCCCGCAATCCGAGCGTGCTTACGTGCATTAGAAGCCAGGCGAGCACCAGGGCACCGCAGGTGGCGGTTAGCATCACGCGAGCCATCCTCTGGTGTTGATTCGTGGCCATCGGAACTACCGAACTGGTGAACCAAAAGGCCGAAATCACCATTTGCAGCAACATGATGTTTAGCAGCACGGGGTCGGTTGGCACCTTCCCGATAGTCCAGACTTTCCAGATCTGGTCGCCCAGTAACGCCACGACCAGTGTGATGCACAGGCATATAAGCAGCGAGACCTGACAGGCCCGCCGATGCAGCGTGCGCGCCGTCCCCATGGCTCCCCTGCCAAAGGCCGCCGACATTTCCGGCCAGATCGAGTTGTTGATCAGGTTCATTCCCTGAGCGGCGCTGCGGGAGATGGTGCGCGCCGTATTGAAAGTCACCACCGCGATGGGTCCCATCACGTACCCAATCACTACCAGGATGCCCTGCAAGTTGAGGGCGTTCACTAACGGAAAACTCATAAAGGAAAGCGCCGGGCCGGTCAGGCGGCGAATCACACCCCATTGGGCGTGGCGAATGCCAAAACGGATCCACGGCACTTCCCGCCGCAGCAGCATCCACAGGGCACCCACCCCCACCGCATTGACCGCCACATACAGCGCGGCAACCGGCAAGGGCGACAGACCCAATCCGACGCCAACCATAGTGCTCAGGAAGGCGGCCAGCACCACCATGCTTTTGGCCATGGTCCCGAGCGGATACTTACCGACGCAGCGAAAGGCGGCCTGGAACAGGGTCTCCTGCATGCCCAGCAGAACGGCGAGGCCCAGCAGTAGCACAATCAGCCTGGCGTCCGTGGCGCTGATGGCATGCATGTTCAGCCACGTGCCTAGCGGCAAGAGCCAAGCCGCCACGATGAGGAGCACGCCCACCACGCTGGTGATGAGTGTGGTGAGCACCCACACACTCTGAAAGACCACCAGCGCCTCGGTCAAATCTTTGGCCGCCACGAGCATGGTCATCTCGTTGCCGGCAACGCTGCCAAAACCAACGTCGCTCAGGCCCAGATAGCTCGGGATGGTATTGAGCAGGATCCATTCGCCGTACACGTGGACCCCCCAGTGGCTGAGGAAGACGGGAACGGAGAAAATCTGGGTGAGTGTGGTGGAGAGCCGGCTGAATGTATTGGCGCCGAATCCTGCAATCAGTCTGCGTTTAAGACCGGGTGGGCTCATGGGGGGTCGGCATCCACCATGGTACATGGCTGAGCTTGAGGATACGGCTACCAACCATGTACCCTTCCCCTATGAAAGCTTTGCTACTTTCGCAGTACAGCCAACTAGACATTGCAGATGTTCCTGAGCCCGAGCCTGGTGAGGGTGAGATTCTGGTGCGCGTCGCCGCCTGTGGAATCTGCGGTAGTGACGTACACGGTTACGACGGCGGTTCCGGCAGGCGGATTCCGCCCATCGTTATGGGTCATGAAGCGGCTGGGGTGGTGGCCTCGGTCGGAACCGGGGTGACCGACTTCAAGCCGGGTGACCGAATCACATTCGACTCGACCGTCTACTGCGGCCAGTGCGAATTCTGTCTGCAGGGCGAGATCAACTTGTGCAACAACCGCCAGGTGATCGGAGTTTCCTGCAAGGAATTCCGCCGGGAGGGCGCGTTTGCGGAGTATGTTGTGGTGCCCGACCGCATCTCCTATCACCTACCCAAGGAGCTTCCGTTCGAAGAAGCTGCGATGCTGGAAGCGGTTTCGGTGGCGCTGCACGGGGTCCGGGTTTCCGAGATGAAAGGCGGCGAGACCGCGCTGGTGATTGGCGCGGGCATGATCGGTCTTTTGACGCTGCAAGCCGCTAAAGCTCTAGGAGCCGCCAAGGTTTGGATTGCCGACATCGATCCGACACGTCTCGAAAGAGCCAAGGGGCTCGGCGCCGACGATACTCTGCTGCTTTCCGGGGATCCGCTGGTGCAGGAGATCCATGGCCGCACCGGCGGCCGGGGCGTGGACCTGGTGCTCGAAGCTGTGGGCCGCAATGAAACCATTGCTGCCTCGATTGCCAGCGTGCGCAAGGGCGGAACTGTCACCCTCATCGGCAACATCCAGCCCGAGGTTAAGCTTCCTTTACAGGTTGTGGTCTCGCGGCAGATTCGGCTTCAGGGATCCTGCGCTTCTTCGGGCGAATATCCCCAGGCGATGGAGTTGCTGGCGAACGGGAAGATTAAAGTCAAGCCACTGATTACCGCTGTCGCTCCGCTCGAGGACGGGCCTCGGTGGTTCGATCGGCTGCACTCGGGCGAGCCAAATCTGATGAAGGTGGTGCTGGATCCCAGTGCGTAAGCTCGCCGCTCTCCTTCTCCTGCTCGGCGCCACAGGCTTTGCCCAAGCCGCAAGCAAAGACGTTGCAGGTGTACTTCATCGACGTGGATGGGGGTCAGTCGACGCTCTTTGTGAACCCGGCAGGGAAATCGTTGCTCATCGACACCGGATGGGCTGGGAACAACGGCCTCGACGCCAAGCGCATCGCGGCGGCGGCCAAAGACGCGGGCATCCGCAAAATCGACTACGTGCTGCTGACCCACTATCATGCCGACCATACTGGCGGAGTCCCCGAGCTGGCGCAAACTATCCCCGTTGGAACCTTCATTGACCACGGGCCAAGCCGTGAAACGACGGGGGCTACCGAGGGATTTTACGAGGCCTATCAGAAGGTGCTGGCCGGCGGACGCTACGGCCATATCGTAGCCAAGCCGGGAGAAACACTGCCGATCTCAGGCATGAACGTGCTGGTGATCAGCGCCGACGGCCAATTGATCGACCACCCTCTGCCCGGAGCTGGTGAGCCCAATCCTTACTGTAAGGCTTCGGAAACCAGGCCTGCGGACCAGACGGAAAATGCCCGCTCACTCGGGGTTCTGATTACCTTCGGCAAGCTCAAGATCCTGGATCTTGGCGACCTTACCTGGGCGAAAGAAATGGAGCTGATGTGCCCGGTCAACAAGCTGGGCAAAGTGGATGTCCTGGTGGTTTCGCATCACGGCTTGTTTCAGAGTTCAAGCCCGGCTCTGGTGGATGCGGTTGCACCGCGGGTCGCCATTATGAATAATGGCGCCACCAAGGGCGGCTCCACGCCAACCTTCGAGACTTTGGCGAAAACGCCGGGACTCGAGACCCTGTGGCAGCTTCATTTCGCCAACGACGCCGGCGCCCACAACACGGCGGCAGAGTATATCGCCAACCCCGCGGGAACGGATGCGGCCAGCTACCTTAAGCTGACGGCCGATCCCGGCGGCAGCTTCGCCATCTTCAACTCCCGCACGGGCGCGACCAAAGACTACAAGGGGCGTTGAAATGCGTGGGGAGGCTCGCTGGGAATCTTTTCCAGGCGGCCGAGCAGGAAGATGTAAGCGGAAATCCCGATGGATAGATAGATCCCAGCCACCCCGAACGCCCATCCGAAGGAGTGACGCGCCGTGACCAGGTAGCCGGTCACGATGGGCGCCACGATCCCCGAGACTTGGCTCGAGAAATTCTGGATGCCGCCCAGGGTGCCGACGCTACCTCGGGGTCCAATCAGAGAGGGTACCGACCATCCGACGGCCGAGGCCGCCGATAGTCCAGCGAGGGACACGCTGATCCAGGTCAGCGCACTTAGTGGCGTGTGCGAATAGGCCGCTCCGATGATGCCAAGGCCCATGGTGGTGCCGCCGATGAGCACCACGCGCTGTACCCGGCTGGCGTTCCATCCCCGCTGCAGTAGCCGGTCTACGAGAAATCCTCCAATCAGCAGTTCGCTGGCAAAGCCGATCAGCCAGGGCACGCCGGTATAGAGAAATGAGTGCAAGAGGTCGATGTGGAGGGCAGAAGAGAGATAGCTGGGCAACCAGGTGAGCAGTAGGTAGAAGACGTAGTTATACGCGCCAAAGCCGAGGGTAATACCGATCACTTTGGGCTGTCGTATCAGATAGCCGAACGACGCGGTTTCTAGCGGGAGGACGGGGGCAGCAGCGTCTTTCTCCAGGATGTAATCGCGCTCCAGCGGAGTGAGTTCCGGATCATCGACCGGATCGCGATAGACGTAGCAAAAGAGCAGGAAATAAAGAAAGCTGACCAGACCCGTGGCGGCGAAACTCCAGCGCCAGCCGGCTTTCAATAACAACATGCCGATGAGGGGAACTCCGATGGCCGACGCCAATTTTGCGGCGCCATCGAAGATGGAGGTGGCCGAACTGCGCTCTCTCGCGGGAAACCAGTAGCCGATGGCCTTGGCGTTGGCGGGAAAGGTGGGCGCCTCACCGATACCCAGCAACAGGCGCGCGGCAAAGAAGCCGCCCAGGTTTGGGGTGATCGCGGCCGCGAAGGAGGCGACACTCCATAGAAAGCTGCTGATGCGTCCCACGCGTCGGACTCCAAACCTGTCCAGTACGACTCCTATGGGAAGCTGGCACAGCGCGTAGGTCCAGTTATAGGCCGCGGAAAGATAGCCAAAGGTGATGTTGGAAATGGCAAAGGTGGCGATGAGGGCTTCATGAGCAACCGACAAATTCACTCGGTCGAAGTAGTTGACCACCACCCCGAAGCCGAGTAGAAAAGCGATGCGCCATCGGCGTCTGGGAATCGAAGATTGCACTGCTCAGACTACTCTAAGGGACGGTTGCGGAAAAATTAGCCTTTTGGCGTTGAGGCGCAGCCAGGAGGTTTGCCAAATAACTCTCCGCTTATTTGAGCCCTTGAAACACGGGCTTTAGGGGTGTGTGAGAACACGACCCGGAACTGAAGGACCAATCTAAACTTGACGGGTGCCCGTTCGCCTCAACGTGCGTGGGCCGAGTATGAATTCTTCGAATGCTTTCACTCCATGATTGAAATCGTTTGAGGGGCTTCGCCCGTCTTTTTCGGCCCACGTACGCTGGTGCGAACATGGGGCACCCATCGAGTTCAGTTTGGTCCTTTAGTCCCGGTTCGCGCGCGAACACGGCTGAGAACAGCCCGGGATGAAATCCTGGGTCGGTTCAAAAACATGGTCGCGTCCTGAAGGGACAACTGAAACCCAATAACGCTGCGGCCTTAGGTGTTTTCAGCCGTCCCTTCGGGACTATCATAGGACATGCGATTTCTCAGGATTTCCTCCTGGGCTAGTTTCAGCCGTCCCTTCGGGACTGGATCATTTTGTCAACTCTACCCAGGATTTCATCCTGGGCTATCGTCAGGCGTCCCTTCAGGACTTGCGCGGTGCTTTTCCGCAGCCGGCTCTCACAGCTCACACAAAAAACTTTCAGCTGTGCCCTTCAAAAATGCGGATTTGGCTTGGGTTGTGTTGTCCGCTCTTTCAAGGGACGTGCAGTTTGCTTGCGCCCGGAAAAGCAGACTGAGATCTCAGGGGGTTTCCTTGGAGCCGGCAGTTCCGCTTTTCTTCGTTCTACGCTTTCCGTTACGCCTGGCGGACTTTTTTTCTACTGGCGCAGGAGTACCTTCAATCACGCTGCGCATCCAGTAGGCTCCTTCGGCGTCCACCTCGATCCCGTGGACCTCGCGTTCAAAACCCGGAAATTGCTTGCCGAATTTTTCCAGGGCCAGCAACAGTTGAATGATGGGACTATCTTTTCCGCCGAAACGCTCTCCGGGCATACGAACCGGGATTCCCGGAGGATAGGGAACCAACATCACACCTGCCACACGGCCCGCCATCTCCGACATACGGACTTTCTCCGTTCCATTTCGTACTAGTTTCTGATACGTTTCCGCCGGGGTCAGCACCGGATCGGGATCCACATCGCACGCCTGGTGTAGCAAATTGGTCAGATTCAATTGCCGCAAAGCTGTGTGCATCTCGTCGCTCAGCTCTTTTAACGTCATGTCTCGGTAGCGGAGCGGATGTTCGACGACCAGGTCCGGCAATGCTTCGTACAAGGTTCCGTCGTTATCGTAGAGCCGCTTGAACTCAAACAGCGTTTCGAGCAAACTCCCCCATTTTCCTTTGCTTGTGCCCACCGAAAACAGAATCAACGCCGTGTAATCGCCGGTGCGGGCAATCTCTACCAGACGGGCGTCGAGAAACTCGGTGAGGATGGCGGCTGGAATTCCCCAATCCGCTAACTCACCGCGGGCATTGACCCCCGGCATGAGGATCGTGACCTTGGTCGGATCGAGCATGCAGTATTCCTCCTCGATGTCTTCATCGAGAAAGCCGTGCCAATCCTCGTCCTGCTTCAGCGTCCAACAGGCCGAAGACTGCGTGAGGACGTTGTCAGGAGTTTCTTCAAAAAGGGAAACGTCTCCGGTTACGGGATCGGTAACCGTATCCGGCTGGTAGATCCTGAAGAACCATTCTTCCCCATTGGTGGAGCGAAGCCGGTGCGCGATGGAAGACATGGCCTTCCGGAAGCTGATCGCGTCCTGAATGGTCTCGTACATCAGCGTCGGGCCGGCAGGTTCGTCCATCATCGATGTGGCCACGTCGAGGGACGCGATCATCGGATAAAACGGCGAAGTGGTGCCATGCATCATGAAAGATTCGTTGAACTGATCGAAATCGAGCGGTGCGCGGTCGCTCAATTTGACGTGGATCATCGAGGCCATGGAAAACGCGGCCAGCATCTTGTGGGTGGACTGCACCGCGAATAGTAGAGGCCGGTCGGGCATGTCCTCCGGGACATCCATGGCGAAGCGGCCCCGGTAAATGGCGTGGAACTTGGCATAGGCGTACCAAGCCTCGTCGAAGTGGATGCGCGGCACGCTGCGCGCCAGCTCGCTGGTAACCCGCTGCACGTCGTAACAGAACCCGTCGTAGGTCGAGTTGGTCACCACGGAGTAGGTGGGTTGCTGTGAGGCAGCCCCGGCGCTGAACGGGCTTTTGGCAATCAATTGCTGGATGTGCTCCGGAGAGAATCGCCGTAGCGGCACCAGGCCGATCATCCCATAGCCATTCCTGGTGGGCTTGAAGTAAACCGGCCGCCCGCCCGTAACCGTGAGCGAATGGCAGATCGACTTATGGCAGTTCGCGTCAATCAGAACAATGTCGTCGTGACCGATGACGCCGTGGCCCACGATCTGGTTCGACGTGGAAGACCCGCCCAGCACGTAGAAGGTCCAGTCCGCCCCGAAGATGCGGGCAGCGTTCCGCTCCGATTCCGCTGGCGGACCGATGTGGTCAAGCCAGGAGCCGAGCGATGACGTGGAGATGCCCAGGTCGGCACGCAACAAGTTCTCCCCGAAAAAGCGATGGAACTGCATGCCCACCGGATGCTTGAGGAAAGCCACGCCGCCCATGTGTCCCGGTGCGTCCCAGGAGTAAGCGCCCTGGTCTGTATATTTCTTGAGCTCGCGAAAGTAGGGCGGCAGCAATTGCTCGTTGTAGCGCGCGACGGCGAAGTCCACCCGGTTGGCGATAAACGCCGGCGTATCGCCGAACAGGTGAATATATTCATGGACCTGCTTTACCACTTCGAGTGGCAACTGGCTGACCAGCGTCCGGTCCGCGATCAGGAAAATCGGGACCTTCTTATTCCTGCGGCGCACCGCGCGAATGATCCTCAACGCGGCACGTTCGTCGAACTGATGTTCCTGCTCGAGGTCCCAATCCAGCAAGATCGCGCTGTACGACGGATCCGAGTTCACCATCGACAACCCGTCCTCCGGGGTCGAGGTTCTCACCACCTCATAGCCTTCTTCTGCGATCGCGCCGCACAGCCTGTCCATGGCCCGGTCCGATACGGAGTTCGTCCCACCCACTTCGCTGGCAATCAAGAGCACCCAACGGCCATTACTCATTCTTTGCAGTCTCAACAACTTCTGTTACGGGCATGTTTCAATCCTTCTATTGCGTAGCTTGTACCAGCTTCAAGACCGCGGGAGCGATCATGTTCAGTAACACGGCCTGCGGCTTCTCTGCATTTTCGAGAAAAGTCACTTCCCGCGTTTTCCATTCTGCCGGCGTGTTGTGATGTTCGCGCAGGTAGCCGATCGCGTCCAGGCCTGCCTGCGATACAAGATGCAGATTGGCCGCCATCGGCGCAAGTTCCTCCGTCAATTGCGATCTGGGGAGCAGCGGTTGCAGCTGCGCATCGTTATCGCGCCATAGCACCAGCCACTCCTGGGCTTGCTCCCAATCCTGCACACCGGCCTTGCCGCTGACGATGCGATCGACCATAGAAAGAAACTGCCGCGCGGTGTCGCTTTCCGGCGGAATCGCGTCGACCATGCGGTTGAGAGGAGTGAAGGCGTCGTGGTGGCGCATCTGCCCGCGCGTGTATCCGCGGGGCGGCTGCATGACATCGCCAAACACCCGCAACGGCAACGGATCCGGCATCCCGCTCATGCGGCTCAGCATGGCGGGGTAGCTGGAGTTATGTTCGAGTCCGTAGTAATTAAGCTTCTGCGAGATGATCATGAGCCGGGTGTACATGGACGCCACGTCGCGGGTATCGCGAGTTGACCAGAGGCGTTCGGCGATGGCAGCGCTACGCGGCCAAATGCGGCTGTCAATGTTTTCCGGCGAAACATACTCCGACCACATCGCCGCTTCCCCACCCAATATCCCCGGGTTTGAGGGACCGTCGCCTTCGGGATCGGCGAGATAGTGCTCCGCTGCGGAGTGGTTGATGTCCACGTAATAGCCGGCCGATAGCAAGGCGCGGTTGCCACCCTTGACTGCCTGGCCGACAAATTGGGGACCGTTCCACGATTGGATCACGACGTCTTTGGGCGTGCCAGGCTGCAGAACCTCGTCCCAGCCCACCATGGTCTTGTGATGCGCGGCAACAATCTCCTGTACCTTCCCCGTGAAATAAGCCTGCAGGGCAACGTTGTCTTTAATGCTGTGGTCCTTCATGAACTGCTGAATGCGCGGGTTTCTGTCCCATTCCTTGCCGGTGCACTCGTCTCCTCCCACATGAAAGTAGGCATCGGGGAAGAGCGCGCTCATTTCGCCGATGAACTTGTCGAGGAATTGGTAGGTGCTGTCACGGGTCGGGTCCATCGCCGGGTCGAAGATGCCCCAATTGCGTTCTATGGCGTAGGGGCCAGGGCCGCTAGCCAAATCAGGGTAGCCCACAAACCAGGCGGTCGTGTGCCCCGGCATATCAAATTCGGGGATCACGCGGATACCCCGGTCGCGCGCATATTCGATGACCTGGCGGATTTCATCCTGGGTGAAGAAGAGGCCGTCGGAGCCCTTTTGCTGGAGCAGCGGAAATTGCTTGCTCTCCACACGAAAACCCTGGTTGTCCGAGAGGTGCCAATGAAAGACGTTCAGTTTCACCGCTTCCATGCCGTCCAGAGTGCGATAGACCACATCGAGCGGCTGGAAATGGCGGCTCTCGTCGACCATCAGCCCGCGCCAGGGAAAGCGCGGCTTATCGTCGATGGTCACGGCCGGGACCGTGAACCCCTGCGGAGTGACGCGCACCAGTTGCAGGAAGGTCTGCAATCCGTGCAGGACGCCCAGCGGATTGGCCGCCTCCAGGTGCACCTGACCTGGCATGATCTGAAGGTGATAGGACTCATCCTCCTGCACTTGTTGCACCGGCGCGCTGGGGCCGGCGGTCTGGATGAAGAGGACCGGCTGGTTGAGTGCTGCTTCGCGCCACAACGGGATGCCGGTCTCTCGTGACAAAATGTTTAGAAACCTCTGCTTGGCCCTTTCCAGGCGGGGCTCCTGGTAGCCTTCAAAGGCGATGCCGAAGCCGTTGTTGATGACGAACTCGCCTGTGCCTGTAGCCACTTTTTGGGGAAGAGGCATCAATGGCAGCGCCGCCTGGCCCTCCGCGGCAAGACAGCTCAGCAACAAAGTCATCGCTACAATCCGGAGCAAGAGAGACCTCACGCTCAACGATTCTATCTGTTATGAATAAGCCACAGGATGGAGCGCCCATGATGACTACCGCCGCCGTTTTTGAACACGAGATGCTGCGCGAGATTTACCAGCAGCCGCAGGCGCTCGCCGACACGATCGAGCATTATGCGCCTGACGGCAAGCTTGCGGCCGACGTCTTTCAACCGGTGGCCGAGGCCTTGCGTTCCAGGGAACGGCTGGTGATTGCCGCCAGCGGTTCCAGCCGCCACGCGGGCGTGGCCGGGGAAATCATGCTCGAGGATTTGGCCGGCTTGATGGTCGACGTCGAGTACGCCAGCGAGTACGTCTACCGCTCGACGCACACGATTCAGGACCCAGGGGTGCTGGTTATCTCCCAATCCGGAGAGACGGCGGATACTTTGGCCAGCCTGCGGGAAGCCAAGTCCCGCAGCCTGCCCACCCTGGCCATTACGAATAACCCTCGCTCCAGCATGGCCGTGGAGGCGGATGCTTCGTTACCGACCTATGCCGGGCAGGAGAAAGCCATACCGGCGACCAAAAGTTTCACCACGCAGCTGGCTGTCCTCTACTCGCTGGCTCTTTACCTGGCGCGCATCCGGGGAAGAATGACCTCGCCGGCGGTGGAAAGCCACACTGCGGGTCTACGCCGTCTTCCGTCACTGCTCGAGCCCGCGCTCGACCGGTGGCAGCATCAGATTGCCGCACTGGCTCCCTCTTTGAAGGGATCGCGTGCCTTTTTGTATCTCGGCCGGGGTGTCCACTACGCCATTGCCCGCGAAGGAGCCCTGAAGCTGAAGGAATCCGCCTATTTGCAGGCCGAGGGCTATCCGGCCGGCGAGCTGAAGCATGGTCCCAACGCCTTGGTGAGTCCGGAAGCGCCTTTGGTTGTGATTGCCACACACGACCCTTCCGATCCCGACGCCATGCTGCGTTACAGCAAAGTGCTGCAGTTGATGAGGGATATGAAGGCTCAAGGGGCGACCATCCTGGCGGTTGCGAGCGAGGGAGATAAAGAGGCTGCTGCCCTCGCCAACCACTGCATCGAGGTTCCCCCAACCGAAGACATGTTAGCCACGATGCTGGAGGTGGTTCCGCTGCAACTGCTTGCTTACCAGTTGGCGATCCAGAACGGCGTCAACGTGGACAAGCCGCGCAACCTGGTGAAGGCGGTTTTGCAAGAGTGAGTGCATACCGGGCATAAAGATACCGGTCGCACCGTCGAATCAAGATACGTACGTTTCGATATCTCTACGCCTCGTAGGCTAAGCTTCGCGCCAGTTTTCAAGAGTTAACTCAACTCCGGTTCTTTGAACGGCCTGAAAATCTTCTGTGTTGCCGGTGACAAGTGGCAGCCCGCGCCGGACGGCGATAGCAGCAATCAGGCAATCGGGGAGTTCGAGTGTGGAACCCTGCTTCCGCGCCGTTGCCCTGATGGTTCCGGCGGAGAGATAGTCGGCAGATGTTGGGGTAATCTGCTCGTTCTGATCGATCCAAGTTAAGGTCTTTTTTAATTGATGGGTAGCGCCCTTCAGCTCAAGTCCGTAAACAATCTCATAGACCGTTACGCTGGTGAAAGTAAATGTCCCATGCTCGCGAGCGTAGCGAGCGGCGTGGTCGACGACGGTCTGGTTATGCCCCTTGAAGTACTCCGAAAGGATGTCTGTATCGAGAACTGATTTAACCATCGGTTACAGCGAGTCAGACGAGCGGGCGGGGCGGCGTCTCTCCTCGTAAGCGAGGCTCACTACCTCGTCGAGCAAGGCCGCATCTTCCGGGCTGCCGAATAAACCGAGTCCCTGTTCGAAAACAGCCACGGAGCCGGCGTGTTCAGGCAATTGCTTCTCGACGAGCGCCTCCAAATAATTGTCAACCGAAACGCCCTGTGCGGCCGCGCAAGCGGTAAGCTTGGCTTCGGTTTCCGGCTTAAGACGCAGGCTCATGGCACGGTTTTACCATGCGCCGCACCCCGCAGCAATCTCCATCTCTATGTCTGTTTCGTGATCAAGAATCCGGATCCTCATCCGGAAGCTATAATGAAACAGTCGACACGCATATGGTCACTGAAAATCTACCCCTACAATCTCACCCCGGTAAGTTATTGATTTCGCAGCGCGATCAGATCTTTGACGCCTTTCGCCGCTGGGGTCATTTGCAAGCAAAACTTGATCCCCTCGGGCAGTATCTGCAGCCCGAACCCATACCCGAACTCCACTTCGATGGGGAGGATGCCCAAGAAGCCCGGGGCTACTACTGCGGAAGCATTGGGGTCGAGTTCATGCATCTTCCTGACTCGGCCAGGCGGGAATGGATCCAGGAGCGCATGGAGCAGCCGGCGGGCGTCTCCAACCAGCAGCAGATCCTGGAGCGGCTGACCCAGGCCGATCTTTTCGAGCAGGTCATCCAGTCCCGCTATCTGGGGACCAAGCGATTTTCTCTCGAGGGTGTCACGGTCCTCATTCCTTTTCTGGATGAGGTGTTGAACCGCGCCGCCGATCACGGCGCGGAAAAAGCCGTCATGGGCATGAGCCATCGCGGGCGCTTGAATGTCATGGCCAACACTTTCGGCAAATCCCCAGCCGCCATTTTTTCCAAATTCGAAGATGCCAACCCACGCAGTATCCTGGGCGGCGGCGATGTGAAATACCACGTCGGCGCGACTGGGCAGTTCTCCACCCGCACCGGGGCAAGTATGGGCCTGCACCTGGTTTCCAATCCCAGCCACCTGGAAGCTGTGGACCCGGTCGCGATGGGGCGCGCTCGCGCTCAGCAAATCCGCATAGGAGACGCCGGCCAAACCAAGGTGCTGCCGGTGCTCATCCATGGGGATGCGGCGTTTGCCGGTCAAGGGATCTGGGCAGAAACCCTGAGCCTGGGAACCATGTCCGGCTTTACTGTGGGCGGCACCATCCAAATCATCGTGAACAATCTCATCGGCTTTACCGCCGATCCGGACGAGTGCTACTCCTCGCGCTTCTCCTCTGACATCGGCAAGCGCCTGCCCATTCCCATCTTCCACGTCAATGCCGAAGACGCCGACGCTGCGATGCGCGTCGCCGCGATCGCGATCGATTACCGCTATACCTTCCGCACCGATGTGATCATCGACCTTATCGGTTACCGCCGGCACGGGCACAGCGAAGTCGACGATCCCACCATCACCCAGCCGCTGCGCTACGCCAAGATCAAGAATCATCCCCCGCTCTACGAGCTCTATGCCCGGCAGATCGGCGCCGACACCTCGTCCCGCGTTAAGGAGCTCCAGGTGGAGCTTGCCGAAGCGCAAAAGCAAGCGGCGCAGATGAAGAAGAGCGCTTCGCTGGCCACCCTTCCGCCGCATTGGTCGAACTATTTTGGTGGACCCTACAAGCCTGAATATGAAGTCGATACCGCGTTAAGTGCCGGGTCGGTGGAAGAGATCAGCAACAAGCTCACCACCTACCCCGCCAACTTCCATATCCATGCCAAGATCAAGAAGCTCCTCGAGCAACGAAGAGAAATGGGTCAAGGCAAGCGGCTCTTCGATTACGGTATGGCGGAAGCAGTGGCTTTCGGCTCGCTGCTGCTAAACGACACGCCAGTGCGTCTTAGCGGGCAGGATAGCCAACGCGGTACCTTCAATCAGCGCCACAGTGTGCTGGTGGATATCGAGAACGAACAGCTCTTTTTCCCGCTCGCTCACCTCTCCAGTAACCAGGCACGGTTCGAAGTTTATAACTCGATCTTATCGGAAGCCGGGGTGCTCGGTTTCGAATATGGTTACAGCCGCGATTTTCCTGAAACGTTAGTGATGTGGGAAGCACAATTCGGTGACTTCGCGAATGGAGCGCAGATCATCATCGACCAATTCATCGCCTCCGGCGAGGATAAGTGGGGACTGCTCAGTGGGTTAGTGATGCTGCTGCCCCACGGCTACGAGGGTCAGGGACCAGAGCACTCGAGCGCGCGGGTGGAGCGCTATCTCCAATTGGCGGCCCACGATAACATCCAGATTTGCCAGCCGTCGACGGCGGCCCAGTATTTCCATCTGTTGCGGCGCCAGGCATTGCGGCAGTGGCGTAAGCCGCTGGTTGTCTTCACTCCCAAGAGCATGCTGCGCAATCCCGACGCCAGTTCTCCGGTTGCCGCTTTTGAGGTTCCGCGCTTCCAGAATGTTCTGCCGGAGACAGAGATACAGCACGTCAAACGCTTGCTGCTGTGCAGCGGCAAGATAGGTCACGAACTGCGCATCGAGCGCGCCAAGCACCAGGACAGCACCACCGGCATCGTGTTTCTGGAGCAACTCTATCCCTGGCCCGAGGCAGAGCTTGTTCAGGAAGTAAGCCGTCATCCCGAAGCCCACGAGTTGGTGTGGGTGCAGGAAGAACCTGACAACATGGGCCCACTGTCCTTCGTGGTCCCCCGCCTGCGCCGGCTCTTTCCCGATCGCAGAGTGCTTAGCATCAAACGCTCGGCTGCGGCCAGTCCGGCAACCGGCTCGGCCAAAGCGCACGACCTCGAGCAGAAGACGCTGATTAGTCTGGCGCTGCGAGAAACACCAAAGTAAGTCTTGATTTGTAAGCTGGACTGTTTTAGTTTGGTATTCCCCCCGAGATGGTGAGACGCTATGCACCTAACTATCCTGGGGTCATTCGAGCTACAAGTGTCCGTATCTCCGGATGCTTACGCAATTACCTGTGAAGGTCGCCAGGTAACCTACGCCCAGCTGAATTTCACCGCACAGCGTATCGCAGCTGGATTGAGGGCGGCGGGTATCTCACCCGGCTGTCTGGTTGGACTTCTTCTTGACCGCTCGCCTGAGATGGTTGCAGCGCTGTTAGGCGTATGGAAAGCGGCTGCTGCCTGGGTCCCGTTCGATCCCGGGGCGCCGGCAGAGCGCACTGCGTTCATGCTGAAGGACGCCGCTCCTACCGTTCTGATCACCCGTAAAAAGTTCTCAAATAAGGCGCTTGGCGTGCGGGTGCTCTATCTTGAAGACCTCTGTGCCGGGGGAAATTCGTCCTGGGTGGCGCAAAGCCCTGTGTCCGCGCACGATCTTGCTTATGTCATCTACACCTCCGGTTCGACAGGCAAGCCGAAAGGGGCAAAAGTCACGCATGGAGGTCTCGCCAATACGATTCAGGGCGTGGCCCAGGATTTGCAGCTCAGCCCGAAAGACGTAGTGCTCGCCTGGTCCACCCTCTCGTTCGATGTGTCGGGCCTGGAGATCTATCTGCCTCTGACCACTGGCGCCAGTTTGTATCTGTTACTGAGCGATACAGCGCGGGCAGGCGGACCGTCGCCGGAGCAGGTTCGTCGATCTGCAGCAACGGTGATGTTTGGTACACCGACTATGTATCGGCTGCTGCTTGAACGCGGATGGCCAGGCGACGCCAAGATGCAGATAGCGGTGGGCGGGGAAGCCCTTCCTTTGGCCCTTGCCAGGACCTTGGCCCGCGTCTGCCGCAGCGTATGGAATCAATATGGACCGACAGAAGCGGCGATTTGTGCGACCCGGGCGAAGATCGATGTCGATGTAGACAAGATCACGATCGGCCAGCCGCTCCCGAACGTCACCATTTACCTGCTCGATCAAAATCTAAGGCCAGTTCCAAGAGGATCGATCGGCGAGTTATACATTGCCGGTGCGGGTGTAGGTCTCGGCTATCTCAATCGCCCAGAGCTTAGCGCTGCGCAATTTCTTCCCGACTCGTTTACCGGCGGCAGGCTCTATAAGACCGGCGATCTTGCCCGTCAGCTCGCGACGGGCGACTACGATTTCCTGGGACGCGTCGATCACCAGGTCAAGATTCGCGGCTATCGCATTGAACTGGGAGAGATCGAATCTGCGCTGATGCAATGTGAAGGCGTGCAAGCAGTGGTGGCGAGAGTCATCGACTTGGAGCAGGGTGACCGTCGCCTGATCGCGTTTGTCGTCGGCGATGGAAGTCACCGCTCGCGATGGAAGAAGTTTCTGCAACAGCAGCTGCCTGATTACATGGTGCCTTCGGAGTTCGTATCCATGAGCTCTTTTCCCACGAATGCGAGTGGCAAGGTTGACCTTCGGGCACTGGACGCCATGCGTCTTAGCGAGGCAACGAATCATGCAGAACCACCAGCAGGTTCGGCCGAAGCCATCGATCCAATTGAAGCGCGCCTCAAGACGACCTGGGAAAAGTTGCTCAAGCTTCGCCCGATTGGCCTTCATGATGACTTCTTCGCACTGGGTGGCCACTCCTTGTTGGCAGCGCGCATGTTGACCCAAGTCGAGCAGTGGTTTGGCTCCAAGCTTCCACACTCCGTGCTGGTAGAAAATCCCACCATTCACCGGTTGGCGGCTTATCTCCGCCAGACCCCGGCAGGGAAGTGGCCGGCTGTGGTGCCCATCCAAACCGGCAACCATCAACCGCCCCTCTTTGTTGCCCACGGAATCGGCGGGAGCGTACTCAGCTTCGTGGACTTTGCGGCGGAAATGGGCCGGGAGCAAACCGTTTATGGTCTCCAGCTGCCGGGATTCATCGATCCTGACCACGCCGGGCTTAGAACCCTCGCGACCAATTTTTTGAAACAGGTCCGTGCCCTCCAGCCGCATGGCCCTTACCATCTTGCCGGGCATTCCTCGGGTGGCGTGATCGTTTTTGAAATGGCTTGTCAGCTCGCTGAGCAAGGCGAAAGCGTAGGCCTACTGGCGCTTTTGGATTGCGATCCGAATATCGGGAAGCTAGTGCATCGGCCGTTTCAGGATTGGAAGTCCTTCAAAGCTGCCTTGCGCCGCGCCTACGCAGAGCTGACCGAGAGCGGGTTTAGTTTCGCCGAGCGGCTGGATCGCAGGCTCGAATACCAAAAGATGAAAATCAGAACCTGGCTAGCCGCGCAATCGCGCCGTTCCGGCCGCGAGCGTCCCGGTGCGGGTGTGGAAGGATATCTTGCCCTCGCCCTGCGTGAATATGAATTGAGGTCCTATTCTGGCGACGCCATCCTATTCCAAGCCCAGGACGAGCCGGGGCTCCACGCGGACCCTACGAGCGTATGGGCAGGCAAAATTCTGGGTGAGTGTGCGACCTGCCTCATTCCCGGCACTCACCTCACCATGCTTTCCCGTCCGCAAGTGACCTTGCTCGCTCGCGAAATCAGGCACAGATTGGTGCACAGCGCGCAGACCGCTTCCGCCGGAATGATGGCCTGAACTAGGCGGCCACAAAACTGAAATAGCCCACCCGAACTTCAGGTTGCGCCGTCGCCAGCGCCCCGACGATCCCCTCCGCCGGGGTTAGATGGTGCAGCTTCCACGGATAGCGAAAATCCTCTCGCGTCGCCAGCAGCTCTGCCGGCTCGCCGGCGAGCAACGCCACATCGAAGCTATCAAGGGCGCGATGGAGGCCTACGCCCTCGGCTTTGAGGATGGCCTCCTTGCGGGTCCAACAGCGGTAGAAGCCGTCGAGCCAGGCATCGCCACGTAAGGTGTTGAGCTTGGCTAGCTCGGCCGCCGAGAAGGACCGGGTGGCCACTTGCGGTTCGATGGGACGAACGTCCTCCACATCGACGCCTACCGGTTGACCGTGGGCCACCGCCAGCACGGCGATGCTCCGGCTGTGGCTCAGATTGAAGGTCAGCGGATTTTCTCCTGCGAGCTGCGGTTTGCCAAGGCGATCGGTCTCGATGCGCACTTGCTCCGGCGCTTGCTGGAGATAGGCGCCGAGAATTCTGCGCAGGTTGGCATGGTTGGCGGCATAGCGGACGCGGTCCCGCACAAAATAAAAGGCGTTCATCCGTTGCCGTTCGTTGCTGTCGAGGATCGCGGCGTGCGCAGACGGATCGGTCGCGGCGGATTCAAGAACCCAGGCCCAGAGATGAACCTCGTTCGCCGCGATGGTGCTGGGAACTTGGGAGGGGGGCCAAGTGAGCGCGAGGCTCACGACTCCAGTCGGCTGCTTGTATCGGGCGACTCGACCCACATCAGCTCGAGCTGGCGGAGCTTGTTCGACAAGAACGCCACATCCCGGGCGCTGACGTCTTCTTCTTCTGCCCGCGCGATCTCGTGCTTCAAAAAATTGAACGGCGCCTGCAAGTCGGCCGGGAAGTCGTCGCTGCGCAGTCCGCGCAAAACCTCCCACGCCTGAAGAAGGAGTGTGCGATCCCCCGCGTTCGCGCCTTCATGCGCCAGCAGGGAGGCTGCGCGCCGGAGTCTTTCGTGAGCATCCAGTCTGTTCATGGGTACACAAAGTGTGACACGAAACCGCCAAACTCATCTACCACTGAGACGTTCTTAGCGTGGCAACCGGTTTTCACAAAACAATATAATGGTTTATGTCCTCTGCTCTGCACCCCGAGCCGATTCCTGAGCCAAAGTTGGATACCCCCGGTGGTTTCCGCCGGGCGTTATCTGATTATGTTCGCAGCCAGGCATTGCCTGTGGATAAGCTGGGTCATCAGCCCAGACTGTACGCACTCACCCGCCTGATCGGGCAGGAAATGTCCTATGATGACGACGTGGTGTACGCCGCCGCGTGGCTCCACGACCTGGGCGTGTTCATCGGTCATCGGCCGGAAGATCCGGTTGAACTTTCGCGTTGGGACAATGTCGCCTACGCGATGCAGCGAGCGCCTGACGCGCTTCAGCGGGCCGGGTTTCCCGCAGCGAAAGTGGCACAAGTGGTGGAAGCGATTCGCACCCACCAACCTCATCTGACTCCGGTCACGTTGGAGGGAACCATTTTGCGCGATGCGGATATTCTTGAGCAGTTGGGCGCCGTCGGCATCCTACGAGTAGTTGCGAAGATCGGCCGGGATACACGGTACCAAACCTTCACGGATGCCGCAGCCACACTGCGCAAAGGTTTGGCAGATTTGCCGGGTAAGCTTCACCTGGAAGCGGCGAAAAAGCTGGCTGGTCCAAGAGTCATTTTGCTCCAGTCCTTTCTTCAGGCACTGGAAGAAGAGGCGCACGATGCCCTCTACTGATGTTGCCCCGTAGTGGTTACCGAAGATGTACCAACGCGTTTGGAAGTGCACTGAGTGTGAGAAACTGGGCTTTGACGAGGGTGTAAATGAAGGTTAAGAACGCCAAGGTCGTGGTGTGTGGAGCCGGTGGTTTCATCGGCGGACACCTGGTTAAGAGTCTGCTCAAGAATGGGGCACACGTCATCCGCGCGGTGGATGTGAAGCCCATTGATGAGTGGTATCAGTCATCGTCCGGGGTAGAGAACCTGTCGCTCGACCTGAAAGACAAAGACAGTTGCATGAAGGTGGCGCAGGGCGCCGAGATCATCTTCCAACTGGCTGCTGATATGGGTGGCATGGGCTTTATCGAAAACAACAAAGCACTTTGCATGTTGAGCGTCTTGGCCAACACGCACATGCTCATGGCCGCGCGGGAAAAGGGAGTCACGCGATTCTTTTATTCCTCCTCCGCCTGTGTCTATAACGGGGACAAGCAAAAAACGCCAGATGTCGTTGCGCTCAAGGAAGAGGATGCGTATCCCGCTCTTCCTGAAGACGGCTACGGTTGGGAAAAACTTTTCAGCGAGCGCATGTGCCGCCACTTTGAAGAGGATTTCGGCCTGCAGTGCAGAGTAGCGCGTTATCACAATGTGTATGGTCCACTCGGTACGTGGACCGGCGGACGTGAAAAAGCCCCTGCTGCGATTTGCCGCAAGGTGATCGAGGCCAAGGCATCGGGTAAACATGAGATCGAGATCTGGGGCGATGGGAAGCAGACTCGCAGCTTCATGTACATCGATGATTGCACTTATGGTTCACAAGCCATTCTAGAAAGCGAAATTCACGAACCAATCAACCTGGGAAGCAATGAATTAGTCACAATCAATCAGTTGGTTTCTCTTGCCGAAGGTTTTGCCGGGATTAAGCTGGAGCGGAAGTATTTGCTTGACGCGCCCAAAGGCGTGAACGGCCGCAACAGTGACAATACCAAGATCAAACAGTATTTGGGTTGGGAACCTTCTGTCCGTCTGAAAGAAGGCTTGGCCAAGACATACGAATGGATCGAAAGCGAAATGATGGCAGTAAGCAAAACCTAACCACCTGTTGAGGAGTCCAGTGGCGACGGCAAGCGCTCCCCCGTTCCGGCAAATTTTAGGTATTCGATTTTTCGTGGGCAACGCTGAGGAGGCGATTGCTCGTATCCGCGGTGGTGGGCTGTTGGTGGTGCCGGCCGCGCCGGCCTTAAAAAATCTGGCGCACGACCCTGGTTATCGGGAAGCGCTCCAGGAGGCTGATCTGGTAATCACCGATAGTGCCTTCATGGTTATGATCTGGAATCGCCTGGAGCGCGATTCCATTCGGCGGGTTTCCGGCCTCAAGTATCTTTCTTCGCTCTTGAAGCAGCCCGACTTTTATCAGCCAGGCGGCAGCTTTTGGATTATGGCGAGTGAAGAGAGCGCCCATCGTAATTGCGCGTGGCTCCGGCGGCAGGGGATCGACTTAGCTCCGGAAGATACTTATGTTGCCCCGTTCTATGGCAAGACAATCCACGATCCTGAGTTATTGCAGCGGATTGATGAGCGGCGTCCTCGCCACATTGTGGTGACCATTGGCGGGGGCACGCAGGAGCGCCTCGGCTTCTACTTAAGAGGCCATCTGAGCGGCAAGCCGTCGATCCACTGCATTGGAGCGGCGATCGCTTTTCTCAGTGGTGACCAGGTGCAGATTCCTAAATGGGCCGACCACATGTATCTGGGCTGGCTGTTTCGGTGTCTGTCGAATCCTTTGCGCTACACTCCGCGGTACTGGGATGCGCGCAAGCTGCTCTCCCTGATGATTCGTTACGGCAGTAGTCTGCCGGGCGTGGACTTGGCTACCGCCAAAAACGACTGAGCATTCTTGATAAGCGAGTGCCCGGCCGTCCTATTGGCAGAGTGATAGGAACTTTATCGGCTGGGGAAAAGGCGGGCTCCGTATCAGGGCCGTTAGGCTTGGACAATTGCTGGGCTTTAGAGCCTGCGTAGAAACAGGATCTGACGGACTAAGCGGAACTTGATGGGTGCCCCATGTTCGCGCCAGCGTACGTGGGCCGGGCATGAATTCTTCGATTGCTTTCAGTCAACGCATAACAACAATGGAAGGGCTTCGCCCGTCTTTTTCGGCCCACGTACGCTGGCGCGAACATGGGGCACCCGTCAGGTTTTGTTTGGTCCGGCAGATCCGGTTCTCACTCAGAGTCTTTTAGGCGTGTCCCTATCATTTGCCAAGCAGATTTGCCGTGGCAGGGGCTAAACAGGCTGCGGAAAAACTCAGTTTTGCTGTGGTTCTAGCTGTGGCAGGGGCTAAAGCCCATCCTACTTTCAAGTGTTTACGGCACGACTAAAGTCGTGCCCTGATACAAAGCTAGGTCTTTTCGCGGCATCTAAGTCATGCCCTGATACAGGGCCAAGTCTTTCCGCAGCCAAAGTCGTGACCCTAATACAAAGCTAGGTCTTTTCGCGGCATCTAAGTCGTGCCCTGATGCAGGGCCAAGTCTTTCCGCAGCCAAATTCGTGGCCCTGATACAACGCTAGGTCTTTTCGCGGCATCTAGAGTCGTGCCCTGATACAGGGCCAAGTCTTTCTACAGCCAAAGTCGTGGCCCTGATACAAAGCCAGTCTTCCGCGGCCTCTAAGTAGTGCCCTGATACAAAGCATGGGCTTTTCTGCAGCTTGGAAAGCACCGGCTTGGCGCCCCTTACTCGCATGTTTTGCGAGATGCATCGCCGCAGAACAGCCGATCTAATTTCTTCGCTACTGGCTCGACCGCATACTGGCACGCTGGGTTTCGGCGTGCTTCGCGGCACCCTCGAGTGCTTTCGCCTGGGGCAGGTAGTCGATCGCTTTGTTGATCATTGGGTCCCAATTCGCTCGAACTTTCAAGCCCTCTTCCTGGCCGAATTGGGTGGTGAAGATCTCGGCCTTGATGTTGGCCTTGACCCAGTCCATTACGGGGCTCAGTTCAGCGTCGGTGTAGGGAATCTGCTGGCTGGTAAGAAATTGCTTGAAGGCGTCCATCACCGCGTCGTCCACCTGGAAGTCTTTTCCCACCGTCCGGCTCGACATGTAGTGCTTGGCGAAATTGAAGAATGCGTAGTGCTCCAACAGCACATCCTGCATCGGCACCGACTTCGGGGTGTCGATCTTGTCGTCCGGCGTGATCCCGCCTCCGCCAAAGACCGTCCGCCCGGAGTCCGTCGCCTTCACCTCGCGGCTCTTCTCATCCTGCGGCTGGTCATGGTTGTAGTAGTAGTCGTACAGCGAGACGCCGTTGTAATTCCGCTGAATCAAGCGCCCGCTGGGGGTGTAGTAGTGATAGGTCGTCAGCGCCAGGCCGGTGTTCTCAGACAGCGGGTAAACGGTCTGCACCAGTCCCTTGCCGAACGTGGTCTCGCCGGCGATGATCGCGCGATCATGATCCTGCAGGGCGCCGGAAACAATTTCCGCCGCTGAGGCCGTCCCGTGATTCACCAACACCACAATGGGATACTCGCGTCCGCCATTTCCGTGGGTCGCACGATAGGTCTGCTCGGGAAAGGCACGCCCGCGCTGAGAGACAATTACCTGGCCCTTTTCCAGGAATTTGTCGCATACCGCCACAGCTTCGCTCAGCAAGCCACCGGGGTTGCCGCGCAGATCAAGCACCAGTCCGTCGACGTTGCCGAAATGATCCAGGGCATCGGAAAGCTCACGGCCCGTCGTCTCCTGGAAATTGGTGATGTGCACGTACCCGACGCTGGGCCGGATCATGTAACTGAGATCGATACTGTTGTGCGGAATCTCGTCCCGGATCAAATCGAATACCAGCGGCTTGGCAGCTCCCTCGCGTGCGATGGTGATCTGTACGTGGGTCCCTTTGGGTCCCTTCAGCACATTGGCAACGTCTTCCGAGTTCATGTTTTCCGTGGACTTACCGTCCACCGCCACAATTACGTCCCCTGGCCGGATGCCGGCCTTGAACGACGGCGTGCCCTCAAACGGGCTGACCACCACGATCTTGTTGTTCTGGGGCTGGATCAGCATCCCGACGCCGTAGTACTTGCCGTGCTGGTCTTCACGCATCTTGGCGTAGGCTTTGGGGTCGTAGAAGCTGGAGTGGGGATCCAGCACCCGCAGCATGCCCGGAATCGCTCCGTCGTAGACAGCCTTTTCCGCTTTTTCTCCGGTCAACGGCTCCGCGTAGTTTTGCTCCACCAGGTCGTATACGCTGGTGAACGACCGCAGGTCATCGCGCAGCGCGGACTCATCGGTACTGGACTGCGCACCCACCCTCTGGCTCACCACGGTGCCAAGGAAGCCGCAAACCACAAAGAAGAGGAGTATGGAGAACAAAGAGCGTCGTGTGCGGGAGGCCATCGTGTGGTTTTCCTCTGGGTCCGGAGGCGGAGGGAGAGGCGGCTCTGCTGCGCGGCCCGGGGTCTTTCTTGACTCGAAGTATATCATTGGACGTAAGCTACTCTGATAGGTACTCAGCCTGCGATCGCAGCAGGAATTCGGCCTGTTCCCGCTTCCACATCAGGAAATCAGGCAAACTACCACATCCGGGCCAGAGCGTTTTACTTCTGGTGTATGGCAACGGCTCGGCGGTCCAATACAGATGAGATGTTCAGACAAATGACGGTTACCCGGTTCACCCAGTCCGCTGCAATTTTGATCCTCAGCGCGGGTCTAAGCGCTGTTCCTTCTATAGCCCAGGCCCCCAACGCGAAAGCCGCCGCCACACCGGCAGCCACCCCGCCCGTTACGGGCAAAGTGGTGGAAGATATTGTCGCCCGCATTAACGACCAGATCATCACTCAGTCGGACTACGATCGCGCCGCCGAGCAGCTGGAGGGCGAGGCCAGGCAGCAGGCTGTCCCCGCTCAGCAACTGGAACAAAAGAAGGCTGATCTCTTGCGCGATCTGATCGATCAGCAGCTGTTGCTTTCCAAAGGCAAGGAACTGGGCATCACCGGCGAAACCGAATTGATCAAGCGGCTGGACGACATCCGCAAGCAGAACCATATGGATTCGCTTGAGGACCTAGAGAAGGCAGCCCAGCAGCAGGGTGTCTCCTACGAGGACTTCAAGGCCAACATCCGCAACGGCATCGTCACCCAGGAAGTGGTGCGGAATGAAGTGGGCCGGCGCATCACCATGTCCCCGGGAGACGTGCAGCGCTACTTCAAGGAACATGAAAGCGAGTTCGCCCAGCCGGAATCGGTGAACCTGAACGAAATCCTGATCCCGACCCCAGCGAAGGCGGCGACCGAGAGCGCCGACGCAGCCGATGTTGCGGCAGCGCAAGCTCAGGCAGACGCTTTGGTGGCCAAGCTAAAGGCGGGCGCCAAGCTTGAGGATCTGGCCAAGCCCAACCCAACCGACCCCACCGCGCCGAAACTGGTGGTGTTAGGTGACTTTCATCGCGGACAGCTCGACAAGGGAATTGAGGAGAAAGCTTTTGCCCTCAACGCCGGCCAATTTACCCAACCGATCCGTACCAAGCAGGGCTTCATCATCCTGCAGGTAACCCAGCACAATCTTGGGGGCGAAGCCGGTTTCAAGCAGGTGGAGCCGCAGGTCGAAGAGGCGCTTTTCCTGGAGCGTATGCAACCGGCGCTTCGCCAGTACCTCACCAAGCTGCGCGAAGAAGCGTATGTAGAACTCAAGCCGGGCGTGGTGGATACCGGCTCGAGCGGGAATGAAATGCGCTTGACCTACAGCGCCTATACCCCGCCGGCCGAGAAGAAAAAGAAGAAATTTGCCCGCAGCCGGTTCCGCGGCAATCGTCGCACAACTTCGGCCCAAACGACCCAAACGGCAAGCACGGCCCCCGCCGCGGCTGGAAACGCAGCGACTGCTCCGGTTCCCGCTGGAGGAGCGGTACCCGCAACTACGGCCCCGGCTAACGCGGAAACGGCCAGCGCTGGAACCAAGGCTCCGGCGCCCGCCACGACAGCTCCCGCACCTGCGGCAAAGACAACGCAAACGGCCAGCAAGAACGACCCCGGAGTCGAGAAGCCGGGGAAACGGGAAAAGATCCGGTTTGGGCAGGCTCCGCGAGAATCTCTGCCGAACGCGCAAGTCGCCTCCGCCGACAATACTCCGGCGGTTACCACTCCCGATACGCGCTATGTCAATCCGGACGGCACGGTGAGCGTTCCCACAGACGCTCCGCCTGAACGCAAGACTCGCCTCTCCAACCGGCCCCCGGTGAAAAAAGTAAAGACTCCCAAGGCCGGTGCGGACACACCACAGGATCAGCCGACGGCCGACGACTTGGCCAGCCAGAAGGTGCAAAATGCTCCCCTTGGCTTGGCTGACCAGACGGCAGCCCAGAAGAAAGCCAAGGAGAAGGGCGAGAAGACCCGCCTCTCGCAAAAGCCGGCAGAGCCTGACCAGACTCCGGCGCCTTATCTTGGGAAACCGGCTCCTGTTCAGGCTGCTCCCGCCGCCAGCCAGCCGGCTGTACCCGGCGCGCCGGCTGCGGAACCTCCGGGGATCACCCAGCCTTAAAGGCGAAATGAAAGACATTTACGTCGCCGATTTAGGCAAATTCGAAAATCAGTCCGTGGTGGCCTTCTTCGCCGTTAGCTCCAAGCAATTGCGCAGCCGGAAGGATGGCGGCCAGTACCTGGCCGTCACCTTCGGTGACCGTACCGGGCAAGTCGAATCCCGCATGTGGGACAATTTTGCCGAGGTCGCTTCCGCTTTTGAGGAAGGCGACGTAGTCAAAGTTCGGGGCGAGGTCTGCCGTTACAACAGCCGGCTGCAGCTGAACCTGGAAAAACTGCGCCCCGCCGCTACCGAAGAGTTTGAACTCGCTGACTATGTTCCCCACACGCAAAAAGACGTGGAGGAATTGTGGTCGGCGCTGGTTCGCTCGGTGGATAGCTTCTCTGACCCCTGGCTGCAATCGCTGGTGCGCTCGTTTATCGACGATCCGGCCCTGGCGGCGGAATTCCGTGAGGCGCCGGCCGCAAAATCACTCCATCATGCCTGGCTGGGTGGTTTGCTGGAGCATGTCGTCTCGCTACTGGAAATTGGCGACATGACGGCCCGGCATTACCCCGGGCTTAACCGCGACCTGCTCTTGACGGGCATCATTCTGCATGACATTGGCAAGCTCCAGGAACTGAGCTGGGGCATGAGTTTTGAGTACACCCTGGAAGGTCAACTGGTGGGTCACATTGCGATCGCTATCGCGATGATTGAAAATAAGTTGGCTACGCTACCCGGTTTTCCCCCAGCGCTTCGTCTCCTGGTCGAGCACATGGTACTGAGCCATCATGGCAGGCTGGAATTTGGTTCGCCGAAGCTGCCCATGATTCCGGAGGCGGTCGTGCTGCATTATCTCGACGACCTGGACGCCAAGATGCACACCATGAGTAGCGAGTTTGAACGCCATCAGGCGCAAGGTGGGGAAGCGGGCGAGATGACCGGCTGGGTGCGCTCGATGGACCGTCCCTTGCTCGACACGGCAAACTTCCTCAAGGACGCTCTTAAAGAGAAGGAGTAGCGCATGCGCTATCTGCTCAAGACCGAACCCACTGCCTATTCCTTTGCCGACCTACTGAAGGAGAAGGAAACCGACTGGACCGGTGTGACCAACCCTCAGGCCGTGAAGAACCTGGCGGCCATGAAGAAGGGAGACCAGCTCGTCATTTACCACACTGGTGACGAAAAGACGGCGGTCGGTACAGCCCGTGTCACATCCGTTGACTTGTCCGACCCCAAAGTACCGCTGGTCCGGATCGCGGCCGGTGCGGCGATCAAACGGCCAAAAACGCTGGCGGAGATCAAACAGCAGAAACTGTTTGAGGCCTCACCTTTGGTGCGGCAGTCGAGGCTTTCCGTCGCCCCTTTGGATGAAGCCCAATACGACTGGATCGTCCACAACTAGAAATCGTCTACAATCCAATATTCGATGCTACGTTTTTCAACGGCTGGTGAATCACACGGCGAGTGTCTCATCGCCCTCATTTCCGGACTCCCTGCGGGCCTTGATGTCGATGTGGAATTTATCGACCACGAGCTCTGGCGCCGCCAGCAGGGCTACGGCCGTGGCGGGCGCATGCGTATTGAGCAGGACCGTGCCCACATTCTCTCCGGGGTGCGCCATGGCAAGACCATCGGCTCGCCAATTTCCATTCAAATTGATAACCGTGACTGGAAGAACTGGACGGAAGTTCTCCCGGTGGGCGTGGGCGATCCGGAAAAGCACAAAGCCGTAGCCTCTCCGCGGCCTGGACACGCCGATCTTGCCGGGGCGCTGAAATACGATTTTCCCGAAGCTCGCTATGTGCTGGAGCGGGCCTCGGCTCGAGAATCCACCGCCCGGGTCGCGGCCGGCGCTTTGGCCAAATTGCTGTTGAAGTCCTTGGGCATTGAAGTCAGCAGCCACGTCATTCGGGTTGGCCATGTGGAGCTGCCCTCGACCGCCTCCTGGCCGCAAATCGCGGCGCTGCGGGAGAAAAAAGAGATCCTGTTGAACTGCGTCGATCCCGACGTCGAGCAGCAGATGAAGGCGGAAGTGGACCAGGTCTTGCGCACCGGCGACTCCATCGGCGGCGTCTTTGAAGTGGTGGTTCACGGTGCGCCCGCGGGCCTCGGCACCTACGCCAATTGGGATGAGCGGCTCGACGGCCTGCTTGCTTGGGCGGTGATGTCGCTGCAGGCGGTCAAGGCGGTGGAAGTGGGCCAAGGGGTTACGGCCGCTGAATCTTTCGGCTCCAAGGTGCATGACCCTATCGGTTACAGTGAGGAGCCAATCGACGGCGCGAAGACCCGATTCACCCGCGAACACAACCATGCCGGCGGTGTCGAGGGTGGCATCTCCAACGGGGAAGATATTGTCGTGCGCGGCTACTTGAAACCCATCTCAACCCTGCGCCGGCCGCTCGGGTCCGTTTCCTTCAGTACCCGCGAGGCAACCAAGGCAGCTTACGAGCGTTCCGACGTATGCGTGGTGCCGGCTGCGGGAGTCGCCGCGGAAGCGATGGTTGCTTTCGTCATAGCGAAGCTCGTGCTGGAAAAATTTGGAGGCGACTCGGCTGGGGAACTCTGCAGAAATTACCAGGGATACCTGGAGCAAATCCGCCGCTTTTGAGCCAGATGGTTTATCCGATCGTCAAATTCCCCGACCCCATCCTGCAGCGGCCGACAGAACCAGTCACCGTTTTCGATGACGAGCTGCGCAGACTGGTCGACGATATGTTCGAGTCCATGTACGTGGCCCATGGCATCGGCCTCGCTGCGCCCCAGATCGGGATTCCCAAGCGCTTGACGGTGATCGACCTCAGCTTTCAGAAGGACCCTGAAGAGAAGATTGCCTTGATCAATCCCGAGGTCGTCACCAAGGAAGGCAAAATTTTTGAGGAAGAGGGCTGCCTGAGCCTGCCCGATATTCGGGAGAAGGTCTCGCGTGCCGCGAGGGTTAAAATCCGGGCTCAGGATCTTGAAGGCAACTGGTTCGAAAGGGACGCCGACGAATTGCTGGCCCGCGCTTTTCAGCATGAGATTGATCATCTTGACGGCATACTCTTCATCTTTCGCATTAGCGCTCTCAAGCGTGATTTTGTGCTACGCAAGATTCGCAAATTGCAGCGAGCCGGGGAATGGTAGACGGTGAAGCTTGTTTTTTGCGGCACTCCGCAGTTCGCCATCCCCACCCTGCAACAGTTGCTGAGGGTTCATACCGTCGAATTGGTGGTTACCCAGCCTGACCGGGTGCGGGGGCGTGATCAGGCTCCCTCTCCGCCGCCGGTTAAGGAACTGGCTGAGAAGGCCGGCATACCGGTGGTGCAACCGGAAAAAATCCGCAATAACGCCGAGCTGCGCGAGCGGCTGGAAGCGATCCGGCCCGACGCCATCATCGTGGTCGCCTATGGCCGCATCATCCCTGAGTGGATGCTGAACCTGCCCCGGTACGGGAATCTCAATCTGCATGCCTCGCTCCTTCCCAAGTATCGTGGCGCCGCTCCCATCCAGTGGGCTGTGGCCAACGGGGAGACGGTGACCGGAGCCACCACCATGCGGCTCGATCCTGGCCTTGATACCGGCGATATCCTGCTGCAGCGCGTGCTGCCCATCGAACCGGATCAGACGGCCGAGGATCTCTTTCCCCTATTGGCGGCGAGCGGCGCCGGCCTTATGCTCGCGACGCTCGCAGGGTTGAAAGATGGCCGCATCCAGCCGATTCCGCAGGATCATGCACAAGCCTCCCTGGCGCCGATCCTCGAGCGCGAGGATGCCCGGGTGGATTTTACCCGGACTGCCCAGGAGATCTACAACCGCTGGCGGGGTTTTCAGCCTTGGCCGGGGGCCTTCACTTACTTCCGCGGCAAGAAGCTGACTTTGCATCGTTTGTTGCCCGCGGGGACCACCCAGCATCCTCCCGGGGAGTTGTATGTGGAAGGGGACCGCCTGTTCGCGGCGGCCGGCTCCTCCACCCGGTTGGAGCTGTTGGAGGTTCAACTCGAGGGCAAGAAGAGAATGCCCGTGCCCGACTTTCTCCGTGGCGTCTCACTTTGATCGCCCCAGCCCGCAAGGCCGCCTTCGAGCTGCTGCTGGAGCTGAAACGCAAGCCGGACTTGCACAGCGACGTTTTGCTTCGCTCCCGCCGGGTAGAGGTGCTTTCGGCTGTGGACAAGAATCTCGCCACCGCCCTGGTGATGGGGGTATTACGCTGGCAGCTGGTGCTCCAGCAACGTATCCGCGAGGCGCTTACTCGAAAGGGCCATCTGGCCGATGCCGTGCAGGTCTCGCTCGAATTGGGGGCGCTGCAGCTTCTGCTGCTGGATCGCATCCCGGATCATGCCGCGATCTTCGAGGGGGTTGAACTCGTCAGGCAGTCGGGAAATGAATTTGCCGTTGGGTTGGTGAATGCGGTGCTGCGCAAGCTGGCGCAGACTCCGAAATTGTCGCCCGGTGACGCGCGGGCGGCCCATCCGTCCTGGATGGTTGACCGTTGGGTTTCCGCCTATGGCCCTCAGATCGCGGATGCCATTTGCCGTTACGACCAGCAGCCTCCACCGCTGACCATCCGGTCGGATGCAGCAGATTTGGAGCCAGGCGACTTCGTAGTTCGTGCCAGGAGAGTTGTTGTTGGGGAAGCGGGGCATGTCCGCATTCAGGATGAGGGATCGCAGCTGATCGCGGAGTTGGCCGGCCACGGGGCAAATATTTTGGACTGCTGCGCTGCGCCCGGAGGCAAGACCGCCATCCTGGCGGAGCGCAACCCCACGGCATCGATAACTGCTTGTGACATCAGCCCTCCCCGCCTGAAAGCCATGCAGAAGATGCTGCCGGGTATCCGTTATCGCGTCCTGGATGCCACTCAGCTGCCCTGGGAGCGCGAATTTGACCTGGTGCTCTGTGACGCTCCCTGCAGCGGAACCGGAACCCTGGCCCGCAACCCTGAAATCAAGCAGCGGATCACGGTGGAGGGGTTTCGCCGTCAACACGACCGTCAGGTAAGCCTTCTCCGTTCGGCCATGCGAGCTTTGGGCGAAGGAGGGCGGCTGGTCTACTCCACGTGTTCGTTGGAAGCGGAAGAAAATGATGCTGTTGTGGAGGAAGCACTGGACGGCCAGAAAGGCTTTCGCCTCCTACCCTGGCGTCCCCAAATTCAGACACTGGAAGACGAAGGGACACTTCATCCAGGAACCGCAGACCGTCTATTTCCTGCCGGCGCGCCTGACCACTTCCTGCGCACCTTCCCTGGTCAATATCCAGGCGACGGCTTCTTCGCTGCCTGCCTATCGCGTACTAGCAGCGGCTAAATCCTACCCTACTGGGCGAGCCCGCTTCGAATTTTTCACTCAACGAGTCAGAACAATGGAAGGGCTTCGCCCGTCTTTTTCGGCCCACGTACGCTGGCGCGAACATGGGGCACCCGTCAAGATCCATTTGGCCCTGTGGATTTAGTTCCGGCTCTGTTTATCGCGCCAAGGGTAAACCTTCGCCCTACTGGGCCACCCGCAAGGTAACGATCATGCCCGGCTCCACGCGATATCCCGCTAGCGGAATCTGCCCCACCACCGTGCCCGCCGGGTCTGCGGTGTCCGCTGGGGCCATATCATCTCCGCTCAGCGGCGCCGGCGCCGACACGTTTGCGTAGCTGCTCTCCACTGGGCCTACTTTCAACCCGGCGTGCGCCACTAGCGCCGCTGCCGCCGCCATTGGCATGCCTAGCAGATGAGGCATAACCATCGCCGGAGCCGGGGTCAGAGCCGGCGCGCTCACCAGGAGGCTCACGCTGGGGCGTTCTACTCCCGCCGCTCCCTGTTCCGGGTTCTGGGCAATTACAGTCCCTTGCGGCGCCCCCCCGTAGGGCATCTGCGCAGTCTCTTCCAGTTCGAGGCCCACCCGCCGCACTTCAATGGCCGCCACTCGCTCCTGTTGACCCACGACCTTGGGAATCGCTACCCGCTGCGGGCCCAGACTGGCAGTCACCCGCATGCGCCATTCCCGTCGCACGATGGCCCCCGGTAGCGGAGATTGGGCCAGCACCCTCCCTGCCGGAACATCCGCGCTGTAGTACCTGTTGTCGATGCCCAGATTCAAGCCCAGATTCGCCGTCCTTCGCACCGCCTCCGAAAGAGTGAGGCCCTGCAAGTCCGGCACCTTCACTTCCGCCCCGTGGATGGCGAAATGCATCGTCGTCACAGCCGAGATCAGCCCCGCCATGGCGAGCACTAACCCCGCAAGCACCAGCCGGAAGAAATTGATCATGCTTCCTTCGCGTAGGTGACGACCCAATCGATGGTCGCCGACTTTTCCAGCATCTTCGAAACCGAGCAGTACTTGTTCTTTGACAGCGAAACCGCATCTTCGGCAGCCTTGGTCGAAACATTCCCACCAATGTGATACGTGAGCTGGATATGGGTGAACACCCGGGGAATCTCCGGGGACTGTTCGGCAACCGCAGAGACGGTCAGGGAGGTAAGCGGTTCCCGCTTCTTGTGCAAAATAGAGACCACGTCCACCGACGTACAGCCGCACAGGGCCATCAACACCATTTCCATCGGCCCAGGGCCGGCCCGGTGGGCGGCGTCGGCGTCGATGGTTACGTGGTTGCCGGTATGAGATTCGCCATCGTACTGCTGGTCTTTCTGCCAGGTTACGGCTGCGCGCATTTCCCAAGTTTATCCAGTTACCCGCGTGCCCGGAAATCGGCAATCGCGGGTGACCTCACATGGTTAACGCTTGACGCCCCGGTACAAGCCGGCGATGCCAAAGCTGTAGGGGGTCCAGGAAACCTGTTCAAACCCCACCGATTGCATAGTTCGCAGCAATTCCGCGGGGGCGGGGAACCGGCGCACGGAGGAGGGCAGATAGCGGTACGGTCCGGATGTTCCGGATAGTAATGACCCCACGGCCGGCAAAACCCGGCGGAAGTAAAAGGCATAAAACTTGCCGACAATCCCGCCCGGCTCGCTGAAGTCGAGGATCCCCAACTCTCCCCCCTTCTTCAGAGTACGGTAGAACTCTTCAAGTCCAGCTTGATAGTTTGCCAGGTTCCGGAAGCCAAACGCGGTGGTGAGCAAATCGAGCGAACCCGCTGGCAGAGGAAGGTGGAGGGCATCTGCTTCTACAGCAATCGCTCCCTTGGAAGCAAACTTGGCCGACCCCCGTACCAGCATCTGGTGAGCAAAATCGGCCGCGAGTACTGGCCGTCCGTTTTTCGGTCGCAGGCGCAGTAGGGCCAGGGTCATGTCGCCGGTTCCACAACAGAGATCGAGGACCTGGGCTTCGGGCCGGGCCAGGGTCCGGCGGAAGGTGCGTGCTGTCCGCCACCACCAGATCCGGTCAATATTGCAGGAGAGGACATGATTGAGGAGGTCGTAGCGGGGGGCGATCTGATCGAACATCGACCGAACCGCCACAGCTGCGGCGGCTTCGTCCCGGGTCCCCTCCGGTTGAGCTCCTGGCGCTCCCACGGCTACTTGTTGCTTTCGGAAAGCTGCCGAGTGGACTCGATGGCTGCCAGCACTTCGACATCGCTCACATCTTCCACCACGATCGCATTGCCCAGGCCCTGCAATAGGACGAAGCGGCGCACTCCGGCCCGGTTCTTCTTGTCGCCGGAGGCCGCATCCAGCAGGCGCTTGGGGCGGACGGGAGGTAACGGCGGAGGCTGAAAGTAGAGGATGAGGTTTTGAATGCGCTGCACCTCGTCCAACGTCACCAGATTTCGCTGCAGGCTGATGTCGAGCGCCATCAACATGCCCCAGGCAATCGCTTCGCCATGCAGCAGGGCGCGATATTCCGTGGCGGCCTCAATCGCATGGCCGAGGGTGTGGCCGAAATTGAGAATCATGCGCACCCCGAGTTCGCGCTCATCCAGGCCAACCACTTCCGCTTTGATCTCGATCGACCTTGCCACCATCTTCTCGAGCGAGGCGGCGTCCCCTTGATCGATGGTCTCGCGACAGTTGTCAATGAAGTCGAACAGATCTTTATCCCGGATCAGCCCGGCCTTAATGCTTTCGTAGATGCCGGCCCGCAGTTCCCGCTGCGGAAGCGTGCGCAGCATCTCGATATCGGCAATGACCCGTTGCGGAGGGTAGAAGCAGCCCACAAGGTTTTTGCCGGTTTGCAAATTCACTCCCGTCTTGCCCCCGACTGAGGAGTCGACTTGGGCCAAGAGGGTAGTGGGTATCTGGATGTAGTCGATTCCCCGCATGTAGATGGCGCTCACAAACCCGCCGACATCTCCGGTCACGCCACCGCCGAAAGCAATGAGCAAGGAAGACCGGTCGGCGCGAGCACGGGTCATCTCCGTGACGAGGCGCTCGACCTGGCTTAACCGTTTGTGACGCTCACCGGGTGGCAAAAAAAGTACGGTCGGTTCTTTGGGTGCGAGCGAGGTTCGCAAACGTTCGCCCCAAAGCGACCAGATCTCTGGCGAGGTGATGACAAAAATGCCGCCGCGTTCCGGCATTTGGGTGGATAAAGAACCGAGGATGCCGCTTCCGACGGAAACGGTGTATTGCCCAAGCTTGGTTGTGACGGCGATCTCTGGCACGGCTTAGTTCATCGTACCGTGTGGAGTTGAAATCAGGGAAGTAACCGTGGCTATGGCAATCACCGCCACGATAAATCCGAGTGACACGGCCACCGGCACTTCGAGCCATTTAGCCGTAAGCATCTTGGTCCCCACGAACCCCAAAATCGCGGCCAGCCCAAAGTGAAGAAATCGCAGCCGGACCAGGAGCCCGGCGAGCAGGAAATACAACGCGCGTAATCCCAGGATGGCGCAGATATTCGAGGTGTACACCACGAAGGGATGATGGGAAATGGCCAGCACCGCGGGTACGGAATCCATCGCGAACACAAGGTCGACCAGCTCAATGGCGATGACTGCCAGGGTGAAGGTGCCCCTGCGGCTGGTGGTCCAACTCTTGGTCCACTGGCCGATCCACTTTGCCGGGGCGGAGGGAGCGCCTTCCTTCTTGGTTCGCAACAGCCGCAAAGCGGCTACTAGCAGGAAGGCGCCGAAGACATACTGGATCCACGCAAATCGCTCCAGCAGCTCGATCCCGGTAAAGATGAATATTCCGCGCATGACGATGGCGCCGATGATTCCCAAGAGCAGCGCCTTTCGTTGCTCTTCCGCGTCCAGGCCGAAGGAACGGAACATCACCAGGAAGACGAAAAGATTATCGATGCTCAGCGAGAGCTCGATCAGGTAGCCGGAAGCAAACTCAAGCCCGGTCTGGCGCCCTTCCACATGACCGAGCCACACCGCGAAACCTGCGGCAAGACTCAGCAGCACGAGAACAAAGAGAAAATCGCGGCGGTTCTGGGTTGGACCTTTATGAAGGAGGGCCAGGTCAAAGACGATCAGGATCACTACTACAACGTGAAAGCCAATCCACCATGCGACCGGAGCGCCATCGAGCATAATTTAATGTAGCTTACGACGGCGGTGAACTGCAGATCCCAGGGTCTATCGCTGATTCACTAGCCGCATCGTCTCCAGGAAGACGTCGCCCACGATGGTCAGGCTCGCTGCGCTTAGCTTGTCCATGGTGTCCTGAGGGGTGTGCCAGAATGCGTTTTGATATCCGTAGTTGAAGTCGATGATGTCGGCACAGGGCACATTGCGTTGCATGAACGGGGTGTGGTCATCGCCCACCGAGTTGCGCCGCTGAAAGAAGTAGGATTGGTCGCCATACTTGGCTGCGGCCTGTCCTACCAGGTCCTCCAGCCAGGGGGTCGAGCTCATGTCCCGGTCCACATCCAGATCGCGGTCTCCGATCATATCCGCCAACAGGAAAGCCTTGACGCGCTTGAGCGTCCCATCGGCTTGCCACTTTTCTGCCAGGTGACGGCTGCCATAGGCCGAGTCCGTGTCGGTCCAATCTTTAACGGCCTCTTCGCCGTCAAAGAACACCAACCATACGCTGTACCCATCCAGCTTTTTGCCGCGCAAGCTATTTGCCAACTCGATCAGCAGGCCGGTGCTTGAGCCGCCGTCATTTGCGCCCACGTATCCGGTGTCTTTCAGGGGGTAGTTGGTGTCGTAATGGCTGGCCAGGACGATGATGCCGTCCTTGGTCCCAGGAAACTTGACGATGTAGTTGGTCATCGCCAGCGGTCCTGCGGGCGTGGAGGCGGTGAAGTTGTCCTTCACCAAATCATCCTTGGCGAACTGCTTTTCCAGGAAGGCTTGGGCCTTGGCGTGTCCCTTGCTACCCAGCCAGCGGGGTCCGGTAGCGACAAACTCCCGGGTGTAGGCCAGCGCGCGTGCGCCATCGAAGCGAGGAAGTGGAGCGGTCGCCTGCGCCATTGCGCTGATCGAGCAGCAAAGGAGGAGTGAGACTAACCATCCGGCCCGCTGACTCACAGGTCTGTAAGTAGGTTTGGAGGCCAGCATCATGCCTGTTTTGCCTGCTGCGCCTTCTTTTCTCTGCGGCTGGGATGGACCATGTACGCGACCCCAATACTAATCAGGTACAACACCAGCATCGGCGCGGCAAAAACACACATCGTCAGCACATCCGGCGTGGGGGTAATGATTGCCGAGATAATAAAAATGACCAGGATGGCGTAGCGGATGTTTCTCCACAGCCAGCCCGCCGTCACAATGCCGAAGAGCGCCAGAAAAAATACCAGGATGGGCAATTCAAAGGTGATTCCCAGGCCCAAAATCACCGTCATGAACAGTTCGGTGTATTCGCTTACCGTGACCATCGGCCGGAATTGAGAGCCGTAGCCTATCAAAAAAGTCAGCGCGCCCGGATATACGTAGTGATACCCAAAAAACGCTCCGGCCAGAAATAATCCCACCGTGGCCGTCATGAACGGCAGGATGTAGCGCTTTTCCTGCCGGTAAAGCCCGGGAGCAATGAATAACCAAACCTGAAAAAGAATGAACGGCGAAGCAATAATTGCACCGCAAACCAGGCTGATCTTAATGTAGAAGTTGAAGGGATCCACCGGGTTCAAGTAGACGAGGTGGGCGTCCAGGTGGTGCGCATTCAGCGCCGCGGTGATGGGCTTCACCATGAACCACGAAAGCTTCTCGCGAATGCTATAGGCGACGAAGAAAGCGACAATCAGGTAGAGACCCGAATGGATAATGCGCTTGCGCAGCTCCTCCAGGTGTTCGAGGAGGCTCATGCCCGGTAGTTCCGCTCGTTCAGTCACTGCCGTTCGGGCCCGGTCCACAATGTCAGTCATGATGAGTGGTCGTCTGCTCCGGCTCGTGTGCCAGCCCATTCTTGGGCAGTTCTGGGTGATCGCCTGCGATCGACGTCAGCTCTGCGACTTCTTCCTGCACCGGGATCACCCGCGACGCCGGACTTTCCGTGCTCACCGAGGTCCCGTTGCTGGGCGGCCGTACGGTTAGTCCTTCGGGAACAGGTTCCGGTGTGGGTGCAGGAGCCGGAGTCACCGTCTGAGCTTCCAGCTGTTTTTGGCGATCGGCTTGCTCCGCAGCTCGTAACTCCTCTTCGATCTGCATTTTGAACTCGTTGCTGGCGCGCCGGAACTCGAGCACCAGCTTGCCCAGCTGACGCCCGATCTCCGGCAGCTTTTTGGGCCCGAAGATCACCAGGGCCAATCCGAAAATGAAGATGGTATCGGGCAAACTCATCGCACAGCCATGATACCTGCCCCGATAACAGGTCCACAAACCGGCCTGTATTACCATAAGATCTAGTAGAAGGCTGGTTCCTTGAAGTTATTCTCCCTTGACGAGGCTCAATCCTTATTGCCCATACTCGAGTCGCTGCTACGGCGTGCGATTGACGCCAAGGCGAGTGCGGGTCTGGTCGAAGCAGAACTGCAAATGCTCAGCCAGAACATCTTCCTTTCGGGAGGCATGCTGGTGGACGTCGCTTCGGTCGCGCGTAAACGCCTGACCCAGCGAACCTCTGTGCAGCAGGCTCAGGACGCGCTTCAGGAAATCGACTCCATCGGCGTGCAGGTAAAAGATCTCGACAAAGGGCTATTGGATTTCCCCTGCCAGCTCGGGGAGCAGGTCGTTCTGCTGTGCTGGCAGCTGGGGGAGTCAAGAATCGACTACTGGCACACCATGGAGGCTGGATTCCAGGGCCGGCAGCCTCTCGACGACCGTTTCCAAAAGACTCGCCCCGACAGACCCAACTAGGCGCAGGGGCTACTCAAATAGTCGCGCAATGAAGAGTAAGGGTTTCACAGGCTGCGGAAAAGTTCGGTTTTGTTGCGGCTCCAGCTGTGGCAGGGGCTAAAAGCCCATCCTATTTTCAAGTGTTTACGGCACGACTAAAGTCGTGCCCTGATACAAAGCCGAGTTTTTCCGCAACCTCTTAAAGCCCATCATATTTCCAAGCATTTAAGGCACGGTCGAAAGCGCATTTAAGCCGATTAGAATCATCATGAAAAACTCGGGGCGTTTTCATCACCTTAGGTGAGCCGCAGGCTCATGGGGACACAGTCGAAAACCACCCGCAAACCCTGGATGAAAAGCCGTACCTCAGCGTCTAAAGCCGGTCAATTTAGTAGGCTTATGCGGCACGGGTCAACCCGTGCCCTTCGTTGGGAGCGGCACTCCCGTGCACCAAATAGAGCGCAGGCGCTCGCCCGGTTTTCATCACCTTGGGTGAGCCGCCGGCTCATGGGGACACGACTAAACAGATTGCTGAAAAACCTCGGTGAGAGTCCCGCAGGGACGGCTGAACTTAGCCCAGGACGCAGTCCTGGGTAAATTCGAAAACATGATCCAGTCCCGCAGCGACGACTGGAAAGCACCCAGGACGCTGCCTTAAGCAGTTTTCAGCCGTCCCTACGGGACTGCTCCTGTAGCGCGGGATTACCGAGGACTGGCGTCCTGGGCTAGGCTCAGCCGTCCCTGCGGGACTCTCATGGAGTTTTTCAGCAGTCTGTAAAGTCGTGCCCTGATACAAAACATGAGCAACTTTTTCGATGAGCTTCAGGGACAGGACACTAGCAAAGGCGCAGTGGAGAGATCTGCGGTTTTGCTAGCTCTAACACACCCTCTTCAGCCCGTACATTCAAGTAACCCACAAACGGCTAACGAGTCACGGACCGAGGGTCAGGAGAACGAACGCACTCTGGTAAAACCACTCCACCCTTCCCCCAACCGCTGTTAGACTGCAACGGGCCGTCGATGCACGAAAAGCACACTACACACGCCAGCCTAACGCTGCTGCTCGGCACGCTGATCACAGATCCGCAGGGTCGCGTCCAGGGTCGTCTCAAAGACGTCGCTGTGGCCACTGGCCCGTCCGCAGGCAACGTTGCCGGATTGGTGCTGAAAACCCGCGAAGGAGCCAGGCTGGTCGCGGTGAAGGACGTGCTGCCGACTCCCGCCGGAACCCTCGAACTCCGGGAGGACGCCGTCCTGCAGCCCCTGCGCGGCGACGAAAATCTGCTGCTGCTGCAGCAAGACGTGATCGACCGGCAAATCATCGACGTCCATGGCCGCAAGGTCGTCCGGGTTAACGACATCGACCTGCAGTGGTTTTCCCAAAACGGCCGCGAGGGCCTGCGGGTCGCCGAAGTCGCCATCGGACTACGAGGCGCGGTCCGCAGACTGCTCAAAGGCTTGATCCCCAACAGAACCCTGGGACAGTTCGCCATGCGTTTCCCCGCAAGCATCATTCCTTGGGAATTTGTGGACCTTATCGAAGTCGATCCAGCGAGACGGGTGAAGCTCAAGATCGAGCACGAACGACTGTCTCACATGCACCCCTCCGATCTGGCGGACATCCTGGAAGATCTGCCGCCCCAGGAGCGGGAGGCCGTCTTCGTCTCCCTCGACGAGGAGATAGCGGCTGAGGCCCTGGAGGAAGTCGATCCTGGCCTGCAGAAGTCTCTGCTCGAGTCGCTCGATTCCGGCCGGGTAGCCGACATCGTGGAAGAGATGGATCCGGGCGCGGCCGCCGATCTGCTGGCCAACCTCTCTGACGAACGTTCCGAGGCGATTCTCGAGGAAATGGGGGCGGAAGAGCGCCAGGAGGTGGAGGATCTCCTCGAATTCCGCGAAGACTCCGCCGCCGGCCGGATGACCACCAACTTCCTACAGGTAACCGGCGGTGGAAACGTGGCGGACGCAGTCCGCGCGCTACGCGAGTTCGATGGCTACCCGGAGGGCCTCACCGAAATTTACCTTACCGGCGAGAACGACGTGCTCGAAGGAGTCGTCCCGCTGGCTCGCCTGATCCTTGCCCTTCCGGAAACCCGATTGACCGTCCTCTCTGAGCCGCGCACCATTTCCTGTCATTCCGATGCCCACCAGGATGAGGTCGCCGAGCTCTTCGACAAGTACAACCTGCAGGCCCTCCCGGTGGTGGACAGCGCCAACCGGCTGGCGGGAGTTGTGCAGGCAGACGATGTCATCGCCTTCCTGCGGGCGAAAAAATAAAACATTCCTGATGCTCAAGCGCTGGCGAATCCGAATCCTGCTCTTCCTCGCCGTGCTCGGGCCCGGCTTCATCACCGCCAACATCGATAACGACTCAGGCGGGATTCTCACCTACTCCAATGCCGGAGCTCAGTTCGGCTATAGCCTCCTGTGGACTATGATCCCGATCACGGTGGCTTTGTTGGTGGTGCAGGAAATGTGTGCCCGCATGGGAGCCGTCACCGGCAAGGGCCTGAGCGACCTCATCCGGGAAGAGTTCGGCCTGCGCATGACGTTCCTGTTGATGCTGCTGCTGGTGGTGGTCAACTTTGGCAATGTCATGGCTGAGTTCGCCGGCATCGCCGGCAGCATGCAACTTTTCCACGTCAGCAAGTACGTCTCCGTGCCGGTCAGCGCCTTGGCCATCTGGCTGCTGGTGGTCAAGGGAGATTACAAGGGAGTGGAAAAGGTCTTCCTGGCCGCTTCGGTCTTCTACATTGCCTACATCATCACCGGGGTTCTCTCCCAGCCCAGCTGGCACGATGCCCTGGTAGCCACGGTGGAGTTGCCGCGCGGCTCCATATGGCACTCTAAAAGTTACATTTATATGATCGTGGGCGTCATCGGCACTACCATCTCGCCGTGGATGCAGTTCTACCTGCAGTCTTCGATCGTGGAGAAGGGGGTCACCGCCAAGACTTATCCGGCTTCGCGGCTCGACGTGGTTGTCGGCTCGTTTTTCACCAATATCGTGGCCTGGTTCATCGTGGTCGCCTGCGCGGCCACCCTTTTTGCCCATGGGATGGGGGCCATCGGGGAGGCGGCGGATGCGGCTGAGGCCATGAAGCCGCTGGCTGGGCGCTACGCTTTTCTTCTGTTTGCCGTCGGGCTGTTCAATGCCTCGTTGTTTGCCGCTTCCATTCTTCCGCTTTCTACTGCATACACGGTTTGCGAAGGACTGGGATTGCAGTCCGGCCTGGATGGCGGCTTCAAAGACGCGCCCGTATTCTATTGGCTGTACACCCTGCTGATTGTGGGCGGGTCCATTGCCGTTCTGTTTGTTCCCAACGCCAAGTTGATCAGCATGGTCATCCTGTCCCAGGTGTTAAACGGCATTTTGCTGCCGCTGGTGATCGTCTTTATGCTGCTTTTGATTAATCGCAAGGACTTGATGGGGGAGTACGTAAACTCCACCTGGTTCAACGTCGTTGCGTGGCTCACCGCGGCGGTGGTGATTGTGTTGTCACTGGTCTTGATGCTGACCGGCGGTGCAGGCTAGAGCAATGCTGTTCAACACCTTCCAGTTTCTGTTCTTTTTCCTTGTGGTGTGGGTGCTTTTTTTGCTCACCCGGGGGACTCCGCGCAAGGTCATTCTGCTCGTTGCCAGTTACTACTTTTATATGTGCTGGAGCACCCGGTACATTTTTGTCATCTGGGCCATTACGCTGATCGACTATGTGGCCGGCCTGCAGATAGAAAAAGCCGAGGTGCCCGCGCGGCGGCGGCTTTACCTGGGCATTAGCCTGTTTTGTAACCTCGGGCTGCTGGTGATCTTCAAGTACTTCAACTTTCTCACCGGCTCCTTGCGCAGCGCGACCCACCTCTTTGGACTGCACTACGACCCTCCGTTGCTGGCCATCATTCTGCCGGTTGGTCTTTCCTTCCACACTTTTCAGGCTATGAGCTACACCATCGAGGTGTACCGGCGCAGGGTTCCGGCGGAAAAGAAGCTGCTGGAATATGCCCTGTACGTCGCGTTCTTTCCGCAGATGGTTGCCGGGCCGATTGAGCGTCCTTATGAGTTGCTGCCTCAGTTCCACCGTGAGCCCCAGGTCACGTTTGAGGGTGTACGGGCGGGTATGGTGCAGGCGCTTTGGGGGTTGTTTAAGAAGATGGTGGTGGCCGATAACGCCGCCGATTTCGTCAAGCTGGTGTATGACACGCCGCGGCATTACGACGGAGTTGCGTTGCTCCTGGCGACTTTGTTGTTTTCCGTCCAGATTTACTGCGATTTCTCCGGCTACACCGACATTGCGTTAGGTTTGGCGCGGATGATGGGCTACGAGTTGCGTATCAATTTTTTGCAGCCGTATTTCAGCCGTTCGGTAGGGGAGTTCTGGAGACGATGGCATATCTCGCTCTCCACCTGGTTTCGCGATTACGTGTACATTCCGTTGGGTGGGAACCGCGTCGGCTTGTCCCGCCATTACGCCAACTTGATGATTACTTTTATGGTCAGCGGTCTATGGCATGGGGCCAATTGGACCTTTGTCGCCTGGGGATTTTTGCATGGACTGTACCTGATTGTTTCCCAGTCCACCTCTCGATTGGCAAAGCTGCCCGCCTTCTTTAAGGTCGTTCTTACTTTCAGCGCGGTGACGTTTGCGTGGATATTCTTTCGCGCCAACACGCTGGGAGATTCCTGGTATATCGCCACCCATCTTCTTCCGCTCGGTAGGCTGGACCCTATTCTGCTGAAGTTTGGCGGTTTTACGAGAGCCACGACGCCCTACCTGGTGCTGTCGTTGGTTGCCATGTTTGTCGTGGAGTGGTGGATCGCCCATCCGGAGCGCAGGCCGCGGTTATGGGCCCGTCCGGCCTTTCGTGCCCTGGCGTACAACGCCTGCCTCTACGCGATTGTCTTCTTCGGTTTTTTCGGCCACCGCGACTTCATTTATTTCCAATTCTGAAACACTTCAAAAATCAGAGTGCTTTCACTGAAGGAGTAAAAGCAATGGATGGGCTTCGCCCCGGATTTCCTGTTGAACTTCGTGGCGTTGATACAAACCCTGCGCCTTTCTTCGCGGAAAGGCGCACGCGTGGCACTGTCCAGTGCTGCGTGGCAGGAAATCCGGGTCGCCGTCTTTTTCGGCCCACGTACGCTGGTGCGAACATGGGGGACCCATCAAGGTTGGCTTGGTCCTTTAGTTTCGGTTCGCGCGCAGACGGAGTTTCTATAGTTCTCACATACCCTCTAAAGCCGCTCATTCCTGGTGACTTAGATGTACGGGCTCAAGAGGCTGCGGAAAAACTCGGTTTTGCTGTGGTTCTAGCTGTGGCAGGGGCTAAAGCCCATCCTATTTTCAAGTGTTTAAGGCACGACTAAAGTCGTGCCCTGATACAAAACCGAGTTTTTCCGCAGCCTCTAAAGCCCATCTTATTTTCAGGCGTTTACGGCCCGACTAAAGTCGTGCCCTGATACAAAACATGAGTTTTTCGGCGACCTTTAAAGCCTGTACCCTTCGCTGCTTGATGGGGGAGGGAAGTTGTCCGTTAGGACGGGAGGGTGGAGGGATCTGCGGTCACAACAGCTTACCCGCAGCTAAATCGCGGATGAGGGTGCGGTCAGCGGCCAGGAAGTCATAGCGGGGAAGTTCCTGGAGAGGGCACCAGCGCAGATCGTGAAAGATGCGGTTTGTCATCTCTCCGGCAAATTGGTGCACGGCGAAAAATTGCAGGTCGATGGCGCTCCCGCTGCGGTAGATATGGCGGGTGTGCGCGATTCGGTTGCCGATGTCGGCGTCGATTCCCAATTCTTCGTCGAGCTCGCGCCGCAGGGCCTGCTCTGCGCTTTCGCCGTTCTCTACCTTGCCCCCGGGAAACTCCCATTTCAGCGCCATCGGCTGGTCCGGCCGGCGCTGGCAGATCAAAACTTCTTGTCCCCGCAGGATCAGCGCCGCCACCACTAACCGGACCGCCTTGATCTCTTTGCGTAAGCTCATAGAAATTAGACGGCCGGAACGCCGTCCGGATAGAAAATCGGCCACCCCTGTTGCAATGCTATTTTCACCAGAGCCGGCGTGGGATTCACGGCATACGCCTTCTGCGCTATCTCCAGCATGGCCGCGTCGTGGACAGAGTTGCCGAATACCACGTCCGGAGTGGCGATGCCGGCCTTGATCAGCGATTCGGCCTTGCCCTCGTCCGTGGGCACGTCGAGCAGTTTGCTGGTGATGACGCCGCCCACCACCGCAGCCCGGGCAGAAATCACCCGGGAGGGCGGAATGTCCAGGCCGTGAACGCCCACTTCGATTACCCAGTTGTTGGTCGAACTGACCACCCAGATATCGGTCCCGCGCTTCTGCAGAGAGGCCACCAGAGAGCGCAATTCCGGGAACACCTTCCCTGAGAAGCGCGAGCGGAAAAAAACCGCAGCGGCTCCGCGGATCTCCAGTTCGCTCAGGCCATCGTAGATCTGGACCATTTCCCCGCAGATGGCCAGTTCCGAAATTTTGCCCGCGCGGTACAAGCGGTACCGGGAGTCAATCCAATCGCTCACATTGCGCGAAACGAGGCCCTCTTCGATGGACCAGATCATGAAGTCGTATCCGGAATCTCCTGCCCAAAGGGTGCCATCGCAATCGAACACGGCGATCGCGGGCTCACGGGAGAGGACCGAATCAATAAAGTCTTTGCCGGAAAGACGAACGATGTCGCTGGATTTGCCGCTGGTCAAAACGGAATGGCGCTCCTGGCCGGGGCCCAGCCCCTGTATGTTGATTGTCGGCGATCTGCGGCAATTTTGCACTCGGGGTGTAAATGGTTCGTCAATCCTGTCCAGGCTGTCTCTCTTGATTCCTATCTTGGGCTCTGACCCGATCAAAGCCGCCGGAAGCAGATAATCGAGCTTGTGCGCAACAGCATCCTCCAGCAGTACGTTACCTATTTGCGGGTAGAGAAGGGTTTGCGCCCGCTCACTTGCGAGGCTTACCGGCGGGATCTTACCCTATTCGCCGAATACCTCGAAGGCGAGCATGCCCTGCCGGTGACCGCCGGGCAAAGCCAGGTTGCGGGATTCCTCGAGCATTTGCAGAAGCACGGGGTGCAGTCGCGGTCGGTCGCGCGTAAGCTTAGCTGCCTGCGCGGTTTTTACAAGTGGCTGCTTTTGGATAAGCGCATCGCCCACGACCCCACGGTCAACCTCGAATCGCCGGCTTCCTGGAAGATCTTGCCTAAGGCTCTCGCGCCCTCAGAAGTGGACCGCATGATGCAGCACGCCGGGGCGGCGGCTGATCACCCCCAGGCCGATGCAGTCGCCTTGCGCGACCGCGCCATCGTGGAGATGCTTTACGCCGGCGGCGTGCGCGTCTCCGAGTTGACCGGGCTCGGGATCGAAGACCTGTTGCTGGCCGAGGGACGCATGCTGGTGCGTGGTAAGGGGGACAAGGAGCGCCTCGTTCCCCTGGGCCGCAAGGCGGTGGAGGCCTTGGAGGCCTATTTAACTCGGGGCCGTCCGAGCCTCGCGACGCGTCCTGCAGAGGGCCGACTCTTTTTGTCGGTGCGCGGCGCCGCGCTTACCCGGCAGTGGGTTTGGCAGCTGGTGAAACGACTGGATTCCCGCGCTAGTCCCCACGTCCTCCGGCATAGCTGCGCCACCCACATGGTGGAGAACGGCGCCGATCTGCGGACGGTCCAAACCTTGTTGGGCCACGCCGATATTTCCACCACCCAGGTGTATACGCATGTAGCCTTGGGACGTCTGAAAGCGGTGCATCGGGCCCACCATCCCCGGGCCACACGGGTAGGAGCAAAATGACCACGCAACTGGCGGAGGAGTTCCTGGCCATGCTGGCTCATGAGCGGACCGCGTCCCCGCATACTTTGCGGGCGTACCAGCGTGAGATCCGCAACTTCGCCGGCTATCTCAGGGAGCAATCGATTGAAGTGCGCAGCTTGGATCATCTGCAGATCCGGGCTTACCTGGGCGAACTCTATGACCGGGGATTGTCCAAGGCGTCTGTCGCCAGGGCTCTGGCGGCGATCCGGTCCTGGTTCCAGTGGATGGCGAGGAAGGGACTTGTGACCAGCAATCCGGCGGCGTTGGTCGCGACTCCCAAACTGCCCAAGCACCTGCCCCGAGTGCCCTCGATCGAGCAGATGAACCACCTGGTGGAAACCGTGGCAGGCGAGCCGGTGGCTACCTGGCCGGAGCGCGACCGGGTGATCTTCGAGATGCTTTATGGATGCGGGATTCGCAATGCCGAACTGGTGGGGCTGAATCTGGGCGACGTGCACTGGGCGAACGAGGTGATTCTGGTTCGGGGCAAAGGGCGGAAGCAGCGGTATGTTCCGTTGGGGGATGCCGCGGCGGAGGCCATTCGGGCGTATCTCCCGTCGCGTGCGGTTAAGGTGGGGACTAAATCCACCGAGGCCCTGCTTTTGAACCTCCAGATGAAGGGAACGGGACGGTTAACGACCAGGAGTGTCGGACGAATCGTAAAGCGTATTTCTCTGGCGAAGGGTCTGCCGGCGGAGATTCATCCTCACACTTTGCGCCACGCCTTTGGGACACACATGCTGGAGGAGGGTGCGGATTTGCGCGCTATTCAGGAATTGCTAGGGCATGAGCGTCTCTCGACTACGCAACGGTACACGCAGCTAACGGTGGGGCAGGTCACGCAGGTCTACGATCGAACCCACCCCAGGGCTAAGTAGGTAGTTCCGTTGAGGACTAAAAGCATTGGATGGGCTTCGCCGTCTTTTTCGGCCCACGTACGCTGGTGCGGACATGGGGCACCCGTCTAGTGTGCGGTGGTGTGTTCTGTTGATTCCACCGTTGAGTGGTCGCAGGCTTGTCGTGTCGTCCTGATGAACGGCTGTCCCTTGATGGACTAAAAGCATTGGATGGGCTTCGCCCGTCTTTTTCGGCCCACGTACGCTGGTGCGAACATGGGGCACCCGTCTAGTGTGCGGTGGTGCGTTCTGTTGATTCCACCGTTGAGTGGTCGCAGGCTTGTCGTGTCGTCCTGATGAACGGCTGTCCCTTGAGGGACTAAAAGCATTGGATGGGCTTCGCCCGTCTTTTTCGGCCCACGTACGCTGGTGCGAACATGGGGCACCCGTCTAGTGTGCGGTGGTGCGTTCTGTTGATTCCACCGTTGAGTGGTCGCAGGCTTGTCGTCTCATCGAGATTACAAAGTACATGGCGGTGGTGCGTAGCGTTGATCCGACTCATCGCGGTGCAGTTGGGCGTACTTGGTAATCCTGACCATGGTTTTGCGGCTGACGGATATACTACAAGAGGCAGAATCTATGGAAACCAAAGTCGATGTTCCCGTGCATTCAAAGTTTTCAGAGGAAGTAGCGGAGTGGATTGAGGCTTTCGACGACTTGATCGTTGGCGAAGGTCCCGAACACGGCGCCGAATTGATCGCCGCCCTCCGGCAGCGCGCGCGCGAAGCCGGCATCTCCACCCCCGTGGCGCTGACTACCCCCTACCTCAATACCATTCCCAAGCATGATGAAGTGGCCTACCCTGGCGACCGCAAGCTCGAAGAGCGGCTCGAAGCGCTCATCCGTTGGAATGCGATGGCCATGGTCCATGGCCAAAACAAGAAGGATGCGGGCATCGGCGGCCACCTCGCGACTTACTCGTCGCTCGCCACCCTGCTGGAAGTGGGGTACGAGCATTTCTTCCACGCCACCTACGGCGACCAGCCGGGCGACTTTATCTACTTCCAGGGCCACGCCTCCCCGGGCGTCTACGCCCGCGCATACCTGGAAGGGCGCTTCGACGACGACCGGCTGCTGAACTTCCGCCACGAACTGCGGGGAAAGCCCGGCCTCTCCTCCTATCCCCACCCCTGGCTGATGCCGGATTTCTGGCGTTTTCCCACCGTGTCCATGGGCATTGGCCCGTTGAACGCCATCTACCAGGCGCGCTTCATGCGCTACCTGGAGAACCGGAGTCTCATCCAGAAGACTGAGCGCAAGATCTGGGCGTTTGTCGGCGACGGCGAAACGGATGAGGTCGATACCCTGGGCGCCCTCGGCATCGGCTCCCGGGAAAAGCTCGACAATCTGATCTTTGTCGTCAACTGCAATCTGCAGCGCCTGGATGGCCCAGTCCGCGGCAATAAGCGCATCATCGACGAGCTGGAAGGCACTTTCCGTGGCGCCGGATGGCACGTTATCAAGGTCGTCTGGGGAAGCGATTGGGACGAGCTATTCGAACGCGATTCCTCCGGCTTGCTGCTCAAGCGGATGGAAGAGTGCGTCGACGGCGACTACCAGGCATTCAAGGCCAAAGGCGGGGCCTACTTGCGGCAGGAGTTTTTCGGCAAGTACCCCGAGTTGTTGGAACTGGTGCGCGATTATACCGACGACCAACTGGAGAATCTCCATCGCGGCGGCCATGACCGGGTGAAGATCTACAACGCTTATCGCAGGGCCATTCAGCATCGTGGTTCCCCCACCGTGATCCTGGCCAAGACGGTGAAGGGCTACGGCTTGGGGGCGAACCAGGCCCGCAATGCCACCCACCAGGAGAAGAAATTAACGGACACCGGGCTGGCCCAGTTCGTAAAGCGCTTCAAGATCCCTGTTCCGGAACAGCAGGCGAAGGCCGGCAAGCCCTATCGGCCGGCGCCGGATAGTCCCGAGATCCTCTACCTGCAAGAGCGCCGCAAGGCTCTCGGCGGCTACCTGCCGTGCCGGGACACGACCAAGCTCAACTTCAAGGCTCCCCAACTCGAGGAGTTCAACGAGTGGACAGGTGGTTCCAAGGGCCGGCTGGTTTCAACCACTATGGGGTTTGTCAGCATCCTGCGCCATCTGCTGAAAGATCCGGTGATCGGGAAGCTCATCGTGCCCATCGTCCCGGACGAGGGCCGTACCTTCGGTCTGGAATCGGCAGTGCGGCAGGTGGGCATCTACGCTCCCGAGGGGCAGAAGTACGTCCCCCACGATAACGACATGCTGCTCTACTACCGCGAAGAGCAGGACGGCCAGATTCTGGAAGAGGGTATCACCGAAGCCGGCTCCATGGCCTCGTTTACCGCGGCCGGCACGGCTTACTCCAATTACCGCGTACCCACAATCCCGTTCTACATGTACTACTCCATGTTCGGTTTCCAGCGGGTCGGCGACATGATCTGGGCCTTCGCGGATTCGCGCGGCAAGGGTTTCCTGATGGGAGGAACCGCCGGGCGCACCACCATGCTGGGAGAGGGCCTGCAGCACCAGGATGGGCATAGCCTCGTCCTGTCCAGCACAGTCCCCACCTGTGTTAGCTACGACCCGGCCTACGTGTATGAGTTGGCGGTCATCCTGCAGGATGGCATCCGCCGCATGTACCAGGAAGGCGAGCCGATCTTCTACTACGTCACGATGTACAACGAGGACTATGCCATGCCGGCTATGCCGGAAGGGGCACGCGAAGGCATTGTCCGTGGCATCTACCGCTTCCAGGCGGCGGGTTCGGGCAAGGCTACCGTTCAGCTATTCGGCAGCGGCCCCATCCTGAATGAGACAGTCAAGGCGCAGGGTATTCTGGCGGAAAAATACGGTGTGCCGTGCGATGTATGGAGTGTTACCAGCTACAGCGAGCTAAGGCGTGAGGCGCTGGGTGTGGAGCGCTGGAATCGCTTGCATCCCGGGCAGCCGGAAAAGGTTGCGTACATCGTGCAAGCGCTCGAGGGAACCGAAGGTCCGATCATTGCCGCGAGTGACTACATGAAGGTGGTGCCGGATCAACTATCCCCGTGGCTTTCGAACCGGTTGGTGTCGCTGGGTACAGATGGCTTTGGCCGCAGCGACAACCGCGAATATCTGCGCCGCCACTTCGAGGTGAACGCGGAGTCCATTGTGGCGGCAACCCTCTCCAAGTTGGTGCGCGAAGGGAAATTCGATTCATCGCGAGCGCAGGAAGCCTTCGCGGAACTGGGAGTGGACACCGAGACCGCCGACCCGGCCTATTTGTAAGAGCGTCTGCGTCCCCACCAGAACCACATGCCCAGGCTCAGCAATGCGGGCACGGCGAACGTCAGCAGGCTCCCCTCGGGGCCTGCTGTCCCCCCGCTCCACAGCACCGGCCCGACCGGGTGGCTGCCGAACAGGTGCCCCTGTATGCCCACGCCACTATCGGACGCGCCATAGACGTAGGACTCCGCCCAATCCCAACTCGCGTGGCAACCGACTGCCCACCAAAGCGATCCTGTATACCAAAGGCTCAGGCATAGCATGAGGCCGACGGCGATGACTCCCACGATGCCGACAGGATTTTCGCCGGCGTTGAGAAGGTGGCCCAGGGCAAACACTACCGAGAGCAGCAAGGCTGCCCACCAAAACCCCATCCCTCGCTTGAGGGTGAATTGCAGGTACCCTCGCAGTGCTGATTCTTCGAATGCGGCGGCCATGAGAAACATGAGGCCCCAACCAAGGGCATACTTCAGAATGGCTCCGCCGTGCAGTTGTTCGCCCTCGAAAACCAACAACCCTGCCGTCTTCAAAACAAAAATAAGGGTGGAGAAAGCGGCGAAGCCCCAAACCAGTCCGGAGACGAGGTAAAGGCCGCGAGACTTCCCTTCGTAGCCGTAAGACGAAATTCGCTTGCCCTCGAATCGAGCCATGATCGCCGTAGCGACAACCACGGGAAGCAACTGAGCACATTCCATGGCCAACGCCACGCTCACCGGAAGAACCGAAGGGTGATAACCGGGCGGAACAAAATGCCGCAGTACTGCGGACTCAGCCGCGGCAAACGCAACCACGATCAGCACGAACAAAAGCGCGCGCCAACCTACCCGAATTCCGTCGCTACCGATGAACACCCGCGTCAACCAACTTCCCATCCACTCCTCCTGAGGTCTTCGGGCAATTGCCAGGCCTTACAGAGCCGACAAACATACAGTACGAACCGGAGCCCGTGCGTGTTCCCGTGTTCGCGCCAGCTTTTAGGAACCAGGAACCCCCGACCCACCATGCAGACTCAACCACTGTTGTGCATGCTGCACCTCAGGCAAATCGCGATCCGCACGCTTCCAAGCGCTCAAGAATTGTTTATAAGCCACAGTGGTAGCGTCGGCATTGCTGTTCTTCTCCGCGGCCAGAGCGACCCCATATAGCGCAAAACCGGAGTTCGGCCGCTCCACTAGCGCCGCCTGCAACGCCGTATTGGCGGCCGCCCAATTCCCAGCTGTCATCATGGCCGCGGCCTCCGCCTCTTCCGCCGGACGAATGTAGAAGGGAGGCTCATGATAGCCGAGCTCCTTTTCCTCCCGTCGCGCGATGGCAAACAGCCTCTCCGCCTCGGGTATATTCCCCTGCGTCGCCAGCAACGAAGCCCGCAATTCGAGCGACATGATCGACATCATTTTGACCAACGGGTCCGGCAGGGGATCGGGAGACATGCTGTAGTTTCCCTTAGGCGCACCGGCCTTTTTCTCCTTCGCCGCTTGATCTTTGACCTGTTGGGACATGCGCCACAAACTCGCATCCAGCAAAACCGAATGGCGCTCCGCCGCCTCGGCGTCGTGCGCCTCCACCGCCTGCATGCCGTGGGCAAACTGAGAGAGGCCGCCGGCGAGAAACTCCATGTGCGGCAAATCCTGCGAGAGTTTGGCGGCGTTGAGCAACACCAACACCCGCCCCCAATCGGCGGTCCGCAAAGCTACCGGCAGCGTTGGGTTGAGGCGCGCAATCGAATCCCGCGGGGACCATGGATACAAAGTGTCCTCCAGATGGCCGCGAGCGCCTCCAAGCTTGGTGGAAACTTCCACCGCCCGGTGCAACTCGCCCGCTTCCAGCAAATTTGCGACGGAGTACATGAGATTGTGGACGTAGTTCCAGTCATTGTCTGGCGCGATACCCTGCTCCCGCATGTACCCCTCGTCCGTCACTGCGGAAGCGTCGAAGGAATTTTGCGCCCGCGCATAATCCCCGGTGCGGTAAAAGATGTGCCCGGGCATGTGAACCATGTGGCCCGACGCCGGGGCCAGCGTACCCAGTATCTCCGCGCTGTGCAGCGCCTGTTCCGGGTGCGGGCTTGCTTCGACGGCATGAATCCAAAGATGGTTGGCGGCCGAGTTCTGCGGTTCCTCCTTCAGAACACTTTGCAAGAGCGCCAATTGCTCCTTCTGGCCCTTGCGCGGTTGGCCGGCATCGTCGTAACCGTCGCGCACGGCCTCGGAGAGAGCGATGCGGGCGGTGGTGTCGTGAGGATTCTCGCGCACCAGGGTGCGCAAAATCTCGATTTCATGGTCGAATTTCGCGTTTTCCTCCGAGCCCGCCTCGCGGATCGCTGCTTCATGCGCCTCGGAGGCCTGGATATAAAGCTTTTCCCGCGCGCTCAGGTGACCTTCGAGGGCCACAGCCTTGGCCAGAGCTGCCTGGGCGTAGCTCCTGGTTACGCTATGGTTGAACGACTCCGCCTGGTAGAGTCCCCAGTAGCACATGGCGCAGTTGCCATCGGAACGGATGGATTCTTCGAAGGCGCGATCGGCTTCATAGTCCCAGAAGTCGTAAAGCAGGTTGATGCCCTGTACGAACCACACCTGTGCGGTTGCCTTGGCGGAGATGGGAAAGCGGACATTGCCAACGCCTTCAATATGTTGCGGTTTGGGTAGCTGCTCCGGCGGCACCGGATCGCCGCCCATCGGCATGGGCATCGTCATTTGGGCGATGGCCGCTCCGGCTTGCAGCAAAAGGACCGCCAACAAGAAAGATCGTCTGGGCATGGGGTATCTTTCCTCGGGGTGAACTAAACTAGAGTAGTAGAAATAGCCCCTGAGCGGAAAAGGTCGCGGCAAAAGGAATTATCGATTGATCACCAGTACTCTCACCAAGATTTTCGGGACCAGCAACGAACGCGTGATCAAGCGGATGATGCCCATGGTCCAACAGACCGGGGCTTTCGAGCCTGCCATGAAGGCTCTGCCCGATGAAGGGCTGCGCGCCAAGACCCTGGAGTTTCGCGCCCGCATCGCTGCTCGCCTCGACGGCATCACGGATGCCGAGGAACGCGTAGCGGAAGAAAAGGTGGTCCTGAACGAGATTCTGCCCGAAGCTTTTGCGGTGGTTCGCGAGGCTGGGCGCCGGATTCTGCAGATGCGCCACTTCGACGTTCAGTTGATCGGTGGCATGGTGCTGCACCAGGGCAAAATCGCCGAAATGAAAACCGGCGAAGGCAAGACGCTGGTCGCCACCCTCCCTTGTTACCTGAATGCGCTGGCTGGCCATGGCGTTCATGTCGTCACCGTCAACGACTACCTCGCCAAACGCGACGCTGAGTGGATGGGGAAGATCTACGAGTTCCTGGGTCTGACCGTTGGAGTGATTGTTCACGATCTGGACGATGCGCAGCGTCGCGCTGCCTACGGCTCTGACATCACCTACGGCACCAACAACGAATTCGGCTTCGACTACCTGCGCGACAACATGAAGTTCGAGCTTGCCGACTGCGTGCAGCGCGGGCACTACTTCGCCATCGTGGACGAGGTCGATTCGATTCTGATCGATGAAGCGCGCACCCCACTGATCATCAGCGGCCCCACCGATCAGACCACGGACAAATATGCGCGTGTCAACCGCATTCTCCCCTCGCTCGAACAGGGAGAAGAGATTGAGCGCGGCGAAGAAAAAATCCTCACCGGCGACTTTGTGGTCGACGAAAAGCATAAGACCATCAGCGTCACGGATGAGGGCTGGGAAAAGATTGAGCAGTTGCTGGGGATCGGCAACATCGCCGATCCGGAGAACTGGGACCTGAAGCATCACGTTGAGGTGGCTGTCAAAGCCCATTCGCTCTACCGGCGCGATGTGCAATACGTGGTGAAGGACGGGGAAGTCATCATCGTCGACGAGTTCACCGGCCGCCTCATGCCCGGCCGCCGCTGGAGCGATGGCTTGCACCAGGCGATCGAGGCCAAGGAAAACGTCAATATTCGCCGCGAAGATCAAACGCTGGCGACGATCACCTTCCAGAACTACTTCCGCCTGTACAAGAAGCTCTCGGGTATGACCGGAACGGCGGAAACCGAAGCCACCGAATTCGACAACATTTACAAGTTGGAAATCGTGGTCATTCCCACGAATAAGCCGATGCGCCGCCTCGAAAACTCGGACGTCGTCTTCCGCACTGCCAAAGAAAAATACTTTGCCGTGGCGGAAGAGATTGCCCGCCTGAATGAGGTTAAGCAGCCGGTGCTGGTAGGTACCACCTCGATTGAGAAGTCGGAGCTGCTCTCGTCGATACTGCAGCGCAAGGGCGTGAGACACGTGGTGCTCAACGCCAAATTTCACGAGCGGGAAGCTGAGATCGTGGCCCAGGCCGGGCGGCTCGGCATGGTCACTATTGCCACCAACATGGCCGGCCGCGGTACCGACATCGTTCTCGGGGGCAATGCGGAGTTTGCCGCCAAGCAGGAGCTTATGAAGCGGGGCACGGCGCAAGCCGTGAACGCGGCTCAGGGGGCCATCAATCCCATGGCTGGCCCGGGCATGGTCCGGTTCTATTATCAGGGGCAGGAATTCGAGACCAGGCAGGAGATCTGGGATAAGACGTTGGCCCAGTACGCCGCTGCGGCCGATCGCGAGCATGACGAGGTCATCGCTGCTGGCGGGCTGCACATTGTGGGCACAGAACGGCACGAGTCGCGGCGCATCGACAACCAGTTACGCGGCCGCGCCGGCCGTCAGGGCGATCCCGGCGCTTCCCGTTTTTATCTTTCGCTCGAAGACGACCTGATGCGCATCTTCGCGAAGGAGTGGGTCTCCAACCTGCTCCAGCGGCTAGGCATGGAAGAAGGCGTGCCGATCGAATCGCGCATGATCACCAGCCGTATCGAGGCGGCGCAGAAGGCGGTGGAAGGCCAGAACTTCGAAGCCCGCAAGCACCTGCTTGAGTATGACGACGTCATGAACAAGCAGCGCACGGCGGTGTATGGTCTGCGTCAACAATTACTTGAAGGACTCGACCAGAAAGAGCTGATTCTAGAGGACTACGTCGCCAATCTTTTAAGCGCGGCTATGGACACGCACGCGCCGGAAGCGATGCATCCCGACCAGTGGGATGTGAATGGGCTCAAGGGGCAGCTCGCCGGGCAGTTCGGCATCGACCTCGAGAAAGAGGGCATTCACGTCGACGAACTGAATCGCCACGAGCTGGGCGAGGCGTTGTTCGAGCGCTTGAAAGAAAAGTACGAGATGAAGGAAGCGATCCTGGGCGCTCCCACGATGCGCTTGCACGAGCGCATGGTCATGCTGAGCGTGCTCGATGGATTGTGGAAAGACCATCTCCTGAGCATGGATCACTTGAAGGAGGGCATCGGTCTGCGCGGCTACGGCCAGCAGGATCCGCTTGTGGCTTACAAGAAAGAGTCCTTCGACATGTTTGAGGCCATGATGGGCCGCTTCCAGGAGGACACGGTTCGTTTCCTCTTCCTGATGCAGATCGTGGGGCCCGACGGCCAGCCGGTGACGGAGGTTCCTCGTCGCCAGGCGCCCGAGATCACCATCCAAGCCGTCCCAGAGCCGACCCCCGCTCTTCCTCAGCCCTCAGCTCCTCCGGCGACCGTACAGGGCAACGGCACCCACTCCAAGCCTGCGGCTGCCCCTCCGCCGCGACCCGTGGCGGTGCCGGTACGGGCGCCATCGACCACCATCGATGCGTTGGAGGAGGAGTTCCAGCGCAAGAAGAAGCGCGAGCTGGAACACGCCAGGATGAGCGGCGCGAACGGAAGCTCCGAGGGCCCTGGTCCTCAACGCAGGACGGGGGAGAAGGTAGGCCGCAACGATCTCTGCCCCTGCGGCTCAGGCAAGAAATACAAAAAGTGCCACGGAATTGAGTCCTAAGCCCCGTTTCCGCTTCACAGGCTAGCAAGAATCCTGGGACCAAATAAGCTTGATGGGTGCCCCTTGTTCGCACCATCGTACGTGGGCCGATTATGAATTCTTCGAATGCTTTCACTCAAGGACCTAGAAGCGTTTGATGGGCTTCCCCCGATTTCCTGTTGGACTTCGTGGCGTTGATACGGTGCATGCGCCTTTCTTCGCGGAAAGGCGCACACGTGGTTCTGTCCATTGCAGCGTGGCAGGAAATCCGGGTCGCCCGTCTTTTTCGGCCCACGTACGCTGGTGCGAACATGGGGCACCCATCAAGCTCTGTTTGGTCCTAAGAGCCAGTTCTCACCCAGGACTTTCTGGCCGTTCCTTCGGGACTGGAGTCTGGTTGGATTTCAGGAAACATCCCGACAACAATTGTGGTTACGCCCGAAACTTCTCCGGAATCTCATCGAAGGTGAAATTCTTTGCCTGGGATCCTGCTTGCTCTCGCCACATTTCGAAAATGCGACCGTAACTGAGCGTAATGAATTCGCTTTCCTGAATCCCTAGCCGTTGCGCCACGTCGTCGATCCATTCATCAGGGCCTTCCAGCTCTGCATAGAGGCCCAAAGGGGTTTCGTCGAGTACGCAATGTCCCCGCTGGTCAGCCCATTCCGTGCGCCATTTCTCATAGATAAAGACCGGACTGAACCCCAGCGCCTCAAAAACCTGTCCCAGAACCGGACCATCCTCGACCATGGTCTCCGTTTCCACGCGGTTTTTGTGCGGGCCCTCAGCGGTAAGACCGGCGGGTACGCGCTTGTGCGTGATCACCCATTTGCTTCCATACTGGCGAATGCGCAGGATTTGCCGGGAGCTGCGCAGAGCACGGTCCGGCGTGTCATAAAGTGTGTTTCGCTCCAGCGTACGGGCAGTCACGCGCACGAAACCAAGCCCCGGCAGTTTCTCCTCGAAGGCCGCGCGGTCCGCCAGTCGTATCTTCACTTCTGTTTCTATGGCCTGCATAGGCCGGAGTCTATACCACTCGCACCATGGGAAAATGAGACAGGTGACAGAAAAAACAACACTGCGGCTGATTGTGGACGCCGCCGCCATCGATTCGCCGGCATCGCATGCCGCCTTGTCCCAGGCTGCGGAGCTGTTACGCCGGGGCGGCACAGTGGCCTTCCCAACCGAGACAGTCTACGGACTGGGTGCGAACGCTCTCGATCCCGCTGCAGTTCTGTCCATCTTCGAGGCCAAGCAGAGACCAGCGTGGGATCCGCTGATCGTCCACATCGCCAATCTTGAGCAATTGCCCATGGTGGCTGCCTACATTCCGGCCGGCGCCCGCCCGTTGATGGAAGCGTTCTGGCCCGGTCCTTTGACTTTGTTAATGCCAAAAAACTCGCGCGTACCGTCGATTGTGACTGCGGATCGCCCCCGAGCCGGGGTCAGAATGCCGCGTCACCCGGTTGCCCGCCGGCTGATCGAGCTCGCGGGCGTCCCGGTTGCCGCGCCCAGCGCTAATTCCTTCGGCAGAACGAGCCCCACCCGGGCCAACTTTGTTCTCGAGGATCTGGACGGACGAATCGACGCGGTCATCGATTCTGGGGAAACGACTCTGGGACTCGAATCCACCGTGGTTGATATTTGTGCTGAGCCGCCGACTCTGTATCGTCCGGGCATGGTCACGTTCGAACAGATCCAAGCTTTATGCCCCTCGCTGGTTGCCTATCGGGATGGCGCGTCTGCACTGCAGGCCTCGCCCGGCCTCGGCCTCAAGCATTACTCTCCCCGAGCCCGTGTGATCCTGCTCGAGGCCGCCGATCCTGACAACCTTTTACCATTGGCAACGCAACTGCAAGCCGCGGGCGAAACGGTTGGACTGATGTTGCCCAGCAACCTCAGAATGCCCGCACCCTACCTTGTTTTTCCTTGGGGCGATCTGGAGGATGCGGAGACGCTGGCGCGGCGACTGTTTGCGGGTCTCAGGGAGTTGGACGCGGCCGGAGCAACCGTGATCGTCTGTCCGTTGCCGGAGGATAAAGGGCTGGGCGTCGCCATCCGCGACCGCCTAATCAGAGCCGCGCGTTGACCTTTTCTTTCTCCCCAGCCTTGTACAGGTATTTGATGCAGGTCTTATAAATAAGCGTACGCACGCCGCCGTTCCGCACCTTGATCGCGTTGCGGTCATACCATTCGATGGTGCCCTCGACTCGCTCCCCATCTTCCAGCAAAAAGATCATCGTGGTCCGGCTCTGAATTTGCTTCTGAAAATAAAACGCTTCCGCATGAGAACTCTCTCCGTGTCCCGGTGCGGGCTGATTCTGGTGGGTTAACACTGGAGCGATCGACCGGGGGGCATACCTGCCCGCTGATTCCGGCAGGTGCGGCCGAATGAGCTTGCGTGGACCGGAAGGGCTGATCGATGGCAAAGACGATGGTTCCGAAGCCTCAAGTTTAGGTTTCACCTGGGCTTGGCGCGAAGCATCGACGCGGCGAACCGGAATGACAGTGGTGTCTGACATAGTCGTTATGAAAACTAAGGATTTGGATGCAGGATGCGACACTTAGGTATTTCTGTCAAAAAATCGCAGAATTTTTCATTCCCTTCAACTTCGCTCCAGACCGGTCGCGAAGGAATCGAGGGAAAGAGAGCGCAGCAGATTCCGCCGCATCCCGTGCTCCACCTGGTCCACGCCCCGAATCGCCGACTCAATCCAGGCCACGTCTATGCCCTGAGACAGGCGCGTCAGCTCCGTGGTTAGATCAATGTTACGTATTAGGTGGGGCGTTCCTGCGAGCAGCAATAGAAGGTCTTCCAGCAGGCTGGCGAAGGCATGCAGCAGGGCGCTGGTCTTTTGTTGACCCTCTGCTCCGGCACGATACGTTTCGGTTACCCGGAAGATCGGCCCGTACTCCGTTTCCTGGGTAGCGTTGGACAGCATCACCAGCGCGTCCTGGCGGCTGGCGAGGTAACCTTCCAGGTCGAATCCAAGCGCCTGCCCCACGGCGCCCTGCGCCAGGCGTGCGACCAGGTCACGCTGCTTGGGAGCCCAGTCTTTCCGCTGCTCGGCAAGGACTGCTTCGATCTGCTCCGGAGGCAACGCGCCCAATCGGAAAATACTGGCGCGCGACCGGATGGTGGGCAGAAGTTCGCCCACGTTTTCTGCCAGCAGCAGAATGTGCGCGTAGGCGGGCGGTTCCTCGAGAATTTTCAGCAGGGAATTGGCGGCCTCCTTCATGAACGCGGTGCTGGTAAAGATGTATACCGCGCGCTGCGCGTCGGACGGCAGCCGGTAGATTCTCTGCAGCACGGTGCGCACCTGCCCTAGCTTGATCAAGAGCTGCGGAGGGTCGGGCGGTACGACCACCACATCGGGGTGCGTTTGGACGAGAATGCGGGTCTCTTTCTTATCCACCTCGCGCAACTCCTCCCGCGCGGCGATAGCTTCGTTTACCCGGTCCGTCAGAGGCAAAGAGAGGGCGATACGGGTGCAGTTGCTGCAGACTCCGCAGAAGTCGGGCAGGCCGCCGGTGACCGGGGCCTTGAGGCAAGCCATGGTCTGCGCCAGCATTATGGCCAGGGTGTACTTGCCCGCACCCCGTGGGCCGGCAAGGATGAGGGCCGGCGGTACGCGCTGTGCCGCGATGGCCTCTCGCAGGTGGCGGACGGTTGCTTGATTGCCGACAAATTGTTCGAAGCCCACTACAAACGTCCTCTTACCACTTCTATAACGAGGCGGTGAACTTCATCAATGGAGCCATCGCTATCGATGGCGGTCACACGGGATGGCTCGCGAGCGGCAATCTCCTGGTATTTGTCGAAAACCCGCCGGTAGAATTCGCTGTTTTCCTTTTCAAAGCGGTTCTCATCCTCTCCGGTAGTGGTGACGGTACGCTGGTTCCGCCGGCGCGCACGCGCCAGGGAGATATCGAAATTCGGCAGGAGCAGGAGTGTTAGGTCTGGTTGGAGGCCGCCGCATAAAGCGGCGTGCAGGTCGAGCACTACCTGGCTGCCCAGCTGCCGGCCGCCCCCCTGGTATGCCTCGCTGGAATCGGTATAGCGATCGCACAACACCACACGCCCCGCCTCGACAGCAGGCAGGATCACCTCGGCGATCGACTGCGCCCGGTCGGAGAACATCAGGCCGAGCTCGGCGAGGGATGCGAGGTTGTCGGTGCGCGAGTCCAGCAGGAGGCTGCGGATGCGCTCGCCGATCCGGGTGCCTCCGGGCTGCCGGGTCGAAGTTACCGCGATACCCTCTGCTTCCAGCCACTCCTGCAGGCGGCGAAGCTGGGTGCTTTTGCCTGATCCATCGAGGCCCTCAAACGTTATAAACAACCCACGCGGCATGCACGGAGTTTACACTTGCGGGTTTGAATGGCGGGAGGGCTGGGTGACAATAGGCATCCCCTACATCTCGCAAAAAGCAGAGAGACCGCAGATCTCTCCACTACGGGTACGCTCGGCCGAAAAGGCGAAAAACATTTCCTCCGAAAGGTCCGTAGAACTGCAGGTCCCTCGGCTTCGCTCCTAATGAACAACCGCACCTTGGACCGACCAAAAGCGTTTGAGGAGCTTCGCCCGGCTTTTTCGGCCCACGTACGCTGGTGCGAACATGGGGCACCCGTCCAGTGCGCGGCGGCCGGTACTGTTCATTGCTCCCTTAACTTGCCGCAGGCAAGTCGGCTCCTCGGGATGAACAACCGTACCCTGGACCGACCAAAAGCGTTGGAGGGGCTTTGCCCGTCTTCTTCGGCCCACGTTAGCTAGCGCGAACATGGGGCACCCGTCGAGTCGGCGGGGGCCCGTACTGTTCATTGCTCCCTTAACTTGCCGCAGGCAAGTCGGCTCCTCCCAATGAACAACCGCACCTTGGACCGACCAAAAGCGTTGGAGGGGCTTCGCCCGTCTTTTTCGGCCCACGTACGCTGGTGCGAACATGGGGCACCCGTCGAGTGCGCGGCGGCCTGTACTGTTCATTGCTCCCTTAACTTGCCGCAGGCAAGTTGGCTCCTCGGGATGACAACGGGAGAGCGGTGCTTCCATTGGGGATCGGTTATTGGGATGGAGAGAGAGCGTGGCGCTTCCATTCGGGATCAATGGTTGGGATTGAGAGATGACACAGGGGAGCGTGACGGAGGTGGGCCGCAGGCCCATGACCTCTCCGGTCCTAGTGAATAACTTTACCCTTGATCGACCAAAAGCGTTTGAGGGCTTCGCCCGTCTTTTTCGGCCCACGTTAGTTAGCGCGGACATGGGGCACCCGCCCAGTGCGCGGCGGCCCGTACGGTTGATTCCACCCCTAACTGGCCGCAGGCTACTCATCTCAACCGGAGCGTAGCGGAGTGGAGAGATCTGCGGTTTCTTCTGGTTTTTGCGAGATGTGGGTGGGATGACGGCACCGAACCGACACCACAGGGTGGCAAGCGTCTCACCCCGCAGCAACCAGATCGGCAATTTCCAACTCCAGGCCACCGTACTCTGGATGTGAATTCTCCCTGAGCTTGTACGCCAAGTGAACGACCGACCCTTGTTCCAACCCCAGAGCCTGCACCCGCGCGGCCCAATCCCAGCCCAGGGCAGACCAGCTCCCACCCCGCGATCCCCGGGCCAGCTGCAGGCAGATGTGGCGATCTTTGATGGCCCGCACCGGAGCTGTAAGCCTAGCGTTGTAGGCGACGAAGATGGGCTCCTCATTCCCCATGCCCAGCGGCTCCAAGCGGCGCACCCAGCCGTAGAGCGCCCAAGTGATTTGATCCAGGGGCAACACCGCGTGACACCGCAAGCTGGGCGCGGCTTCCACTACGTTGGCTGCCGCCCAGGCCTCGATACCGCTCTTGAGCTCCTGCAGCCGTTCTCGAGGCAGGCAAAACCCGACCGCGTGGGCGTGGCCGCCAAATCGAGTGAATAGCTCTTTGCAGCTTTCTATGGCTTGCAGCAGATGAAAGCCGGGAATCGAGCGGCCCGAACCGTATGCCTCACCACCCTCCAGCGCAATTACGATCGCTGGACGCTGCGTACGTTCCAGCACCCGCGAGGCCAGGATGCCAATGATGCCCCGATGCCACCCCTCCCCCTCAATCACAACGCACCGGCAGGACGCGAATTCGGGCTCTTCCCGCAGCCTGCGCTCGATTTGTTCGAGCATCGCGGCCTCGGCCTGTTGCCGCTCGCTGTTCAGGCGATCGAGCTTGGCGGCCAGCTCGCCGGCGCGGGCGACATCGCGCGTAGTGAACAGCTCCACCACATCGGAAGCGACATCCATGCGCCCGGCTGCATTGATGCGGGGAGCCATCCGGAAGGCAAGGTCCGTTGCCGTAAGCGCACGCTGGGACGGATCAAGCTTCGCCATCTGCATCAGCGCGCGCAAGCCGGCGCCGACGGGGTTCCTCAACTGTTCCAGCCCGAGGCTGGCGAAGACGCGATTCTCTTCCAGCAACGGCACCGCATCGGCCACGGTCGCTATGGCCAGCATCTTCAGGAAAGAAGGAAGAATCTTGCGCCGGGCCCGATCCGCATCCCATGCCTCCAGCAGCGCCTGTGCCAGCTTGAAAGCCACCCCCGCCCCGCACAGGTGCTTGCAGGAGTAGCCGCAGCCAGGCTGATTGGGATTCAGAACCACTAAAGCGTGCGGCAGGCCGGAGTGCGGCAGGTGATGATCGGTGACGATGAGGTCCAGGCCAAGCCGGGCTGCGGCTTCCGCAGCCGCGAAATCGCGGATCCCGGTGTCCACGCTGATCACCAGGCGGACGCCTTGAGCGGCTGCGGCGACCAGCACCTCCGCCTGCATGCCATAGCCTTCGCGCAACCGGTGGGGGGCGTGGAAGTCCACCTTGCCGCCGAGCATTTCGAGCGCCGTCTTCAGCAGCACAATCGCGGTGGTGCCATCCACGTCGTAGTCGCCGTAGATGAGCATCAACTCCCCGCCGGCGATGGCCGCCTGCACCCGCGCGACCGCCGCGGCCATGCCTTGCATGGCGTAGGGATCCAGCAGGTGTTCCATGCGGGGATGAAGGAAAGTCTCGGCGTCGGCAGCGCTGCGCACCCCACGCTCCGCTAGCAATTCCGCTACCAGAAGCGGGAGCCCCGCGCTTTGCGCCAGGGCCGACGCCGCGGCGGAGTTACCCTGGGGCAGGACCCACTCACTCACCCTTCTTCGTCGTCCTCATCGTCTTCGAAAACCACGTCCCCGAAGTCTTCCACAAACTCCAGCAGTTGCTGATAGCGCTCGTACCATGGGGTGGCGTTCTCGTGCACGAACAGGATGCCCTGGTGGGCAAAGCCAAGCTGGATATATCCGATCTTGCCGACATAGTTCACCAGGTACTGGGCCTCGTGGACCTCGGCTGCCGCTTCGTCGGGAAAATTATCGTCGCGGATCTGTTCCAGCAGCATCGCGATATCTTCCTTTTCGAGCTTCACCTCGCTCATGGTGACGAACGGTGCGGAGGCTGTTTTGGCCATCTCCACAAAGTCTTTCCAGCTGTCGGGATTCTCGTCGTCTTCCCACAGCACGGTTGGCAGGTCTTCGGTGATAAATCCGGGCAGGCGGCGCATCGAGTGTCCTTCGATGAAGGCCACCATGTCATCTTTCAGAGAGATCAAATCGTCGGGGTGCATATTCGCGCCTCTATTGTCGCAGATGCCGGTGTGGAGGGTCAGCCGGACCCTCCGGGCAGCCCGGGGAGGGCCTGCAAATATGCTATAGTCCGATTCAGAACAAATGATTTTTTCGCGTGAGTACGTGAATTATCTGGCGCGCCAAACGGTCAACCAGTTGATCGAAGCCAAGATGATCCGGGTGGGGAAACTTTCAGCTGTCGTTGAGCGTGTGCATGCGGGCATCCTTGAAGAGCTCTCTCTCGAGGACCGCATCAACGAAGAGGTGCGCGTCATTCTGGACGCCTACCAGGAAGACATGCGCCGCACCGGCGCCAGCTACGCCGAGATGTTCAAGAAGGTCAAGCAGGAGTTGGCGCGCAAGTACAAGGCGGTCCTGTGAGGCTCTCTCGCGACAAGCTCAACAAGCTGGCTCACGTCGTGGCTGACACGCTGGCCGAGACCGACGAATGTGATTTTCTCGACGACCGGAACACCATCCGCCAGGAGGCGCGCAAGGCGCTCGAGAAAATCCTGACCGAAGAGATGAAGATCGACCAGGCCGCCCGCCAAAAGATCGCCTCGCAGCGAAAGATTATCGTCGAAGGCAGCCAGGAGTGGGACATTCTTTACCGCAAGTACTACAACGATGAGGTAAGGAAACTGGGCGTTTAGCAGGCCGCCGCCGCTTTGCTATACTACGGTCTGCGTGGCGTCATGGTGTAATTGGTTAACACGCCGCCCTCTCAAGGCGGAGAGTTCGGGTTCGATCCCCGATGACGCTACCAATCCTCCCACCAGACTCTCAAGACCGCTACTGTTGTCCTTAACAAATCCAGCTGCGCTCGTGTTTACCGGATGGGTAACTACGGCCTTCTGCCGCCGGCTGCTGCCCCAACGGTGGTGCTAGTCTTCATTCCAGCGGGGTAGCTGGGCTTTGAGGGCTTTGTTGGCGGGCCAGGAAGAAGGTTCCTCTTACCCATCGACTTCACTGCGCCTGCGAAGTTGGCACTACGTGGCGGGGCTAAACCTGATTCTCCTCGCGGTCGCGATCAGCGCGACTATGCTCTACAGACATCCGCCAGTCGGGTCCGTTTTCCGCATCCTTTATGGCTTCGGCCCCGTGGTCCGCGGGATCGTCGTTGAACATCGCTTCGGCATGCGTGAGGTGAGTGGCGGCTACTGGGCGTACGCGACCCGCTTGCCGTTCGTTCCACTGCTCCTTGCCGGTCTGACGCTTCTTTTGCACACCTACAATGCAGTGTTCCTGGTGAAGAACGCGATCTTCAGCCTGTTCGTTCTGTTCGCAGCAGTCAAGCTCTCCCTTACCCCCCTGAAGACAGTTCTGTTGGTCGCCTGCGTATACCTTTTGCCGCCGCACGCCAGCATCGTGACCGCGATCGAAGTGGAAGAAGGGTACCTTTTCTTTTTTGTCGTCAGTCTTGCTGCCATTCTTTTCACCAGGCGCAAATCGGATTATTTCACCGTTGGCCTGCTCGTTGCGGTTATCTACCTCACCAAGAGCTCGATGGTGGTTTTCTGTTTCGCGGCTGTTTGCCTTGTCGCCGCCCAGGATCTGGCTTCCCGAAGCTTTCGGCTCCGCTCATTGATCCCTGTGTTGGCGCTGTGCCTCGCGACCTGCGCGTGGGGATCCTTCATATACGAAACCACCGGCGTTTTTGCGGTTGGAACGAATGCTTCTTCATGGAATGGCTGGAACTTCTACAAGGGCAACAACGCAACCGCGATTCGTTACTATCCCCGGACCAATCTCGACCTGTTGGATGTGGACCGGTCTCTGGATCCACCGCCTGGCGTGCACGTGTCCAATGAGTGGGATCTCCATCGCTGGCAATTAGCGATGGGAAAGAAGTTCGTAGCAGAACATCGGCGGGATGTGCTGCAGATGGATCTAAAGAAACTTGCGGTGCTTCTCTATGACGTTGGCGAAACGCCAAGAATGTTATTGCCCACTCATCTCTTCCGCATGACCCTGATCCTGGATCACATGGTGTTTGGACTGGCTGTCATCCTTGCCTGCCGCCGGCGCGATCAAGCTTCTCTAGTTTTCGGGATCCTGGTAGTGTCGTATGTTTTGCCGTACTTCACGAGCTTTCTGTACCAGAGACACCTGGTGCCGGTGTATGGTCTCGCGTACTGTTTCGTGCTTTACTGCTGGCAAAACATGCCTAAAACCTTTAAGGGTGAGAAGGCATCTTCCTACGCGGAACCTGCACCAGAGCGGATCTCCTATCAACTCAAGTGAAAAATTCGACACTACGAAAAACGGCCTCAGGGGCTAAACAGGCTGAGGAAAAACTCAGTTTTGCTGTGGTTCTAGCTGTGGCAGGGGCTAAAGCCCATCCTATTTTCAAGTGTTTACGGCACGACTAAAGTCGTGCCCTGATACAAAACCGAGTTTTTCCGCAGCCTCTAAAGCCCATATTATTTTTAGCGTTTAACGGCACGACTAAAGTCGTGCCCTGATACAAAGCATGAGTTTTTCCGCAGCCTCTAAAGCCCATATTATTTTCAAGTGTTTAGTCGTGCCCTGATACAAAGCCACAGAAACTTTTCAATGAACTTCAGGGGCAGGATACTAGACTCTCGCGCGGCGTTCACCTCGACGAACTCTTGTTGTAGTGGTTGGGTGCGCCGGGCGTGGAGGCGTTGCCGGCGACGTGCGCCGCGCTGTCATGGGCGCGCGTTAATCCGGCCGTTAGCGTGATGCCGGTGCCGGCTACCTGTTCGCCGCTCGTGTGCGCGCGCGTTAGCGGCGCAGCGACGGTGAGGGTCATGCCGAATCTATTGGTGGCGGAGACGACCGCCTCCTCAGCGTTGGCTCCGCTGCCGGCGATGATGGCCTGACCCACGGTGAATCCCGCCACGGTCGCTACCGGGATCAATGTCGTGCCTGCCGTTGTGGCAGTTGCCACGGTGGTCGCTGCGGGCGTTCCCACCGTGGCAATGACCGCGGTCTCAAGGTTCGCCCCCGTATCGATCCGGATCGTCTGGCCTGGGTTGAATCCCGCCACGCTGGCGACCTTGACATTAGTCGCGCCGGCTGTCGAAGCAGCCGATAGCTTTGTGGCGGGCTCCGTCTGAAAGTCGGCACAGTTGCTATCGCTGTCGGAGCCGTCTGGAAAACGGCCGGCGCTCGTATCGGCCGCACCGTCGGGGGATGCGGCTGGCCCGACGCCACCGGAGAGGCCGGGCGCAATCACGCGGCAACCATTCTCCGCCGGGCCGGAGGCGGCTTGGTAACCCTTCGCAGCCCACGGGTCGACGATCAGGCCGTAGTTGAGGCTATCCACCACCAGGCCGGATGCATCGCGCAGCACCATGTTTCCGGCACTTAAAGAAATCGTCGAGCGGCCGAAGCTGACCGTGCTGGTAAAGAGCGCGGGACCGCCGAACCACTGGTTCGGTACCGGCGTTCCCTGATAGCCCGCCGTGGTGACAACGGAGTCACGAACGACCGCATCGATCGGATGATCATGGGCCAGAGGCTTGTCGAGCATGATTCCGGTCCCGAGCGCCTGGACGGGCTCGTTGCTTGAGTGCGCAAACGCGGTCGCCGGTGTGAAACTGATGCCCGTTCCGCGATTGGCGAAGGGCAGGTTGGACGCGTGACTGAACTTGAGCGGTGCGGCCAACGCAAGCCCCGTGCCCGGATCGACTACCGTCTCCGCTTCGATGTGTGCCCGGGCGAGGGCCGGCGTTACGTCGATACCCGTGCCGCCCGGACCTGAGGTGCCGACCGCCGCGATGCGTACCGTTTCCCGGTTCGCAGGCGTGCCGACGGTGATCTTGCTTCCCACAGTGAAGCCATTGACGCTGCGGACCTTGATCTTCGTAGCGCCCGCGCTCGCATCCGTGAGGAGATTCGTGCGGTGCGCTTGCGTGCCCGCATGTGCCACCGTAACGGTCTCAATTCCATGCCCGAGGCTGTCGATATCCAACCTGATTTTGTCGCCAACCGAGATATCGGCAACGGACGTCACCTTGAGGTTCGTCGAACCCGCGGGTGCGTCCGCCTCTAAATAGCCTTGCGTGCCCTGCTTGCCGACCGCCGTGACCGTGGCTACCTCATACCGCTCGATATCCCGCGCAACGGCGGGATATGTGGCGCCGTAGCCGAGGGCGATTTTTTGGCCCACCGCGAAGCCGGCGGCGCTCGTGACCGGGACGTTGGTTGACCCGGCACGGACAGTCATTACGGGCCCGTCCGGCAGCGGCTGCCACAACGTTGTGCTGGTGGAGGCTGCCGTACCGATGCTCGCGATTTTGCGCGTCTCGGCGTCAGAGCCGGTCCCAATGCTGATCGTATCGCCGGCTGACATCCCGGCCGTGCTTCTGACGTGGAGAGTGGTTTCGCCCGCGTGCGCAACCGTTACCAGCCCGGAGTTGGAGAGACCGAGCAAGTAGAACCCGTGAGAAGCAAGCTTCGTGCCGGCAGGAATCTTCACGGACGAGAAAATGGCTTGTTCGCTGGCGTGCTCCGTCAGGGTCCAGTTGGAAACGTCGGTTTCCTGCGCGCCCGCGTTGTAAAGCTCGATGAACGAGTCGGTCGTATTGGTGGGAGGACCAGCGCTGATACGAAACTCGTTGATCTTGACGGGGATTACATTCCGCACTTTTTCTGCTGTCGTCTCCGATTGCTTCGCGCCGCTCGTACCGCCCGTCCACGACGCTTTCCCCACCAGGTCGCCGTTGAAGGCTGCCGGCCCGGAGGTGACTTTAAAGGTCGCGCTCACGCTCGCGCCCGGCGCGACCGGCTCGGTAAGGGTCTTCGACGTCTCGGTCGTTCCCTCAAGAAAAGAGGTCCACAGCTTCCCAGGTATGCCAATGCTCAGGGTGACCCCTGTGGCCGGCGCTTCCGTGTCATTCGTAAAGGTCAAAGTGGTGTCCTGCGATGAGCCCGGTGAGAACGTTTGCAGTCCGGGCGGTGTGTTCACTGACGACGCGGGCGCCAGGCTCAGCGGCGGCACGCCGTACCGCGCAGCCACCACGTTCGCCTGCACTTGCTGATCGGTAGCATCGGTCGGGAAGGTGCCTGCGGCGGTCATCGCGCCTTCGTAAAAGGTGCCTTGGGACCGGTTGCTGTTATCGCCGCCGTTGCCCAGCAGAATAGCGCCCTGCTTGCGCATCGGATCATAGGTAGCGTTCACGCGCGGCCCGTCAAACATCACTGAGAGTGCGCCCCTTTGTGCGTGGCCTCCCAGGGAGGTCCAGTGGTGCGGTTCGCCCTTGGCCATCGCGGTCACGAATCGCCAGGAGATACTCGGCAGATTTGGGCAGGGCTTGGACCCATCGGGGTTGACGCAGCCGACCAGGTTGTTTTCCTGGTCGGTCATAATCCACGGGCCTGGGGGATGACCGTGAAACCATCCCCCGGAGTCACCGTAGTAGGTGGTTTCCATGGTCCCGTTATCGTCGTCGCGGCTGTCGATCTCAGCGTTGCCGTAGTCGAAGCAGCAGCCGGAGTTAAAGTGCAGGCCGTTGACGACCCAATACTGACCCTCTGCCTGGTCATCGACCGCGGTCCCCTTTGGGTCATCGTTGCGGATGCCCATGCCCGGCTCAATGAAGACGCCATACACCTTGTGGCCCATGATGGTGACCGGCGCCATGTCGGCGATCGGCAGGTTATTGAACCCGCCCAAGGCCGGACCGCTGAATCCACCGCGGGGCGCCTGGGTCAGATCGTTGTGCTTGGGGGACTGGTCGTACACCGTCGTGATCCAGCAGAAGGTGCCGGCGCAAAACGCATCCTGTGCGGCAGCGTCCGCATAACCACCGGCATCCGCGCCGGGCTGGACGACGCCAATATTAAGGGTTTTACCGTCCGATTGGCGCAGCACCTGATAGAGCGGGCCAGAGTAAGAAGAGTAAAGCGCGCGGGTGGTGCTATGGGCGGCGACACACGGGTCGCCGGCGGCGGCATAGATGTCACATGGCCCGGCCGGCCTTGGCGGAGTGGCGCCAGAGCCACGCTGTTGTGCCATCGTCGATGCGGCGCCAATGACAGTGAGCGTCAGAATGGATACAAAGAAGAGCTGTTTTTTTGTTTTCATCACCCGTCCTGCGCGATGAGCTTAAACAGCGGAACCTTCTTCTGGCAACCTAGCGGCAAGTTAAAGGGTCGGGATCAATGATGCGGGACAAAAAAGCTCGACGGGTGCCCCATGTTCGCACCAGCGTACGTGGGCCGAATATGAATTCTTCGAATGCTTTCACTCGAGGCCTAGAAGCGTTTGATGGGCTTCGCCCGTCTTTTTCGGCCCACGTACGCTGGTGCGAACATGGGGCACCCGTCGAGTTCCGTCTGGTCCTGCAGATCCGGTTCGCGCGCAGACTCTTTAGGCCCGACGGCCTCTTGTCTTCCCTGACAGCCAGCGCTCTCATATATGCCAGTACACTGAAGCCGAAGTCATGGCACTCCCCTCAGCCGCTCTCTGCATCTCATCTGTGACAGGAAGAAGGAGAGTGCGCTTATGGCAACCCCTGAACAAACTGCCCCACATACCCACAAAATCGATCGCAATGCACCTGCCGGGAGTGAAAATTCTTTGGGTGCGGAGAGCGTCCGGGACGGGCGGCCTGCCACCGACGATAGCGTCGTCGAGGCCATGGACGAAGAGGGGCCCGGGATCGATCCTCTCGAACAGGATAAGAAGGGAAAGTAAGCTCACCTCATTCGGAAGGCATGGATTCCTTCACGACCTGAGCCACATTGTCGATCGAGGTCTGCTGGCTGAGCTCGGTGATCGCAGCGTCCCGCGCCACTTCCGTAAGCCCGACGCGGGCGGCAATTTGCCGTTCGATTTGCAGCACCGCTGTAATTTCCTTCTCAGCCAGAAGCAGCACCTGCAGAATCAAGTGGTCGCGCTGGTCGGAGCGGCGTCCCAGCCGGATCTGCCTCATGACGATGAAGCTGGCGAGGAAAATCGCCTCGATGGCGACCACTGTGTCGAGGATTGGGAACGGTGGTGGATCAAAGCGAGAAGCGTGTGGAAAGTGGACAGTATTTATCAGGATCCAACCCCCAAACCAAGCCAGGTGGATCCCGATAAACGTTAGACTCCCGACAAACGCACCCAAAGAATCCCCGACGCGCTCAGCGGTGCTCCGCCGCGCCAGGAATTCTTCTTCATGCCTCAGGATCACGTCGATGTGTTCCTGCAGGTGACTTGAATCAGTCGGCATATTTCCGGGAAACCGGATTAACGGTTGATTTCGTGCAAGGTTTGGCCTGCTACCTGGGCCGCTTTTCCGGCTGTATCCTTCACCGCTCCAATCACCTGGTCGGCAACTCCTTCGTCAGCCAGTTGCGCATCTCCGGTCACTTGGCCGAACCCCTCTTTGAGCTTGCCGGCCAGACCCCTTCCGGTTCCTGAGAGGCGTTGTTTGGATCCCCAGAAAGTCGTCCGCCCAGCTGCGTACTCTATGTCGTCGTCCCCAGCCACATACTGCGGACCAGGCTGATTCAGTATCAAGTACGCGGCAACGCCGACACTCGCGCCCGCGATCAACCACAAAACAGATTTCATTGCGTTTTCTCCATACGCTTTGGATGCGTATATCGGAGACGGCGTCCCCTTACCTTGCGCTTTTCGGGAGAAGGGGGACCACTACGCGAAGGCAGCAATCGAAACACACAACAGAATCAATATCGTAGAAATTTGGAACGACCTCATGACGCACCTTCTCCCGTACCTTCGCTGGAACGATGAAGTAGTGCATCCGGCAGCTGGTTCGTTACAGCAAAAGTGACTTCATTCCGATAGTCATCGCCGCCGGATTACCCCTGACTGCGACTTTCCAACAACGCGATTCCACTAAAGATGTAGCCACGCTAGAGTGCTACTAGCAAATTGCAGTTATGGAGTTTCTTTATGCCTGGTGAGGAAATGAGATTTTTAAAACCTGCGACTTCCGTCCTGCGCATCCTGCTGGCGAGCGCACTCGTATCGCTTACGCCCATGGCTGCGTTCGCTGCCGATTCCACTAATTCACCGCATCTTGTCGGCACCTACTTCACCCACGCGCCGAAAACCGAGCCAACGATGTCCGTAAGCCTCGGCGAAGATGGAACCGCCACGGTTACCCAGGATCCAGGACAGGGATCGAGCACGTGGTTCGGTCATTGGCAGCAGCAGGGAACTCAGGTCAAGGTCACGTTCGATGCGACCGACGATGGGCCGCAGGTACCGGCGATGGTGTTCCAGACGGCTCACGACAAATTACAGCCACTCACCTGGGACCATCAGGCTTGGGGAACCACGCATCCGCCAACGATGACCAAGGGGTTAAAAGTGAAGTATCTGTTTTGGAGCACCTCGATGAAGTAGGTCCTGAATCAGGACAGGAGGTCTCTCCACTACCCGGGGGAGACCTCTTGTGACTTCGATGACGCATCAAGCTTTTTATGGCGCGGAACCCAAGCGACGAGGGAAAGGTTTTGCAAAGCCTTTGCTAGGTGGTTCGACTCCATCCCGCGCCTCCACCCTCTCTGAGAAAGCCGCATTTCGGGATTTCGAGGCTGCAAAGAATTCCTCCGCAGCACTAAGCAAGTACCAAAATCGGCCGATAGTTTCAATAAGACACAATGGCAGCGATCAAGGTTCTTCTAGTCGATGATGATGAGATCATTCGCTCGAGTTTGAGCGGTGTACTCGAACAATCCGGCTTCTCAGTGACGACGGCGCCCAACGTACCCAAGGCATTGAAGCTGATCACCGGGCCAGAGACCTACGACGTGCTGCTGAGCGATCTGCACATGCCGGGAGCGGGCGATGGGCTCACTGTGGTCAGTGCCATGCGTCACGCCAATCCCACGGCCGTGACGTTGCTGTTGAGCGCCTTCCCGGAGATGACCGCCGCGGCGCAAGCCATCATGCACCAAGCGGACGAAATCCTGGTCAAGCCCATGGATTTGCTCACGCTGGTGCAGATCATTCGGCAAAGGGTGGCCAGCGGACCCCAGCGCAAGCGCGAAATCGAGACCGTGGCCGCGATTCTGGAACGCACCACGGAAGCCGCCATCCAGGAATGGTACAGCCGGGTCGAAGCGGAACCAACGCTGATGTCGATCCCCATGAGCCGGGAAGAGCGCTGCGCCCATCTCCCCGTCCTGTTCCGCGAACTTGTAAGCCGTCTTCTCTCCGAACGGCCCATCGGCGGTTCGGAAACCGCTTCTGCAGCCGCTAGCGAGCATGGCTCCAATCGCTTCCGCTGCGGGTACACCGCTGCCATGCTGGTGGAAGAAGCACGCATTCTGCAGGTCAGCATCTTCAACACTCTGCAAAAAAACCTCGTAAACATCGACTACAGCGTGTTGTTGGTCGGCGTCATGACCATTGCCGACGAAATCGACTTCCAACTAGGCCAAGCCGTAAGCAGCTTCACCGAAGAGACACTGCAGACTGCGTCCTGGCCCCGTGATTCCTATGCCTGAGGAAGACCAGGCAGCGCTCCACTTCCTGGCCGAGCACAGCATCGATGTCATCTGCCGCGCAGGGCCTGAGCTGCTGCTGCAATCGGTCTCCCCGTCTTCCCTCCGGCTGCTGGGCTTCACACCAGACGAAATGATCGGCAAAAAGCTTGAGGCCTTCGTCTCTCCTGAAGATGCCTCCTCCCTGACTCACCACAACCACGCAGACCCGGGTCAACCTCTGACCGTCCGCATGCAGAAAAAAGACGGCACGATCCTGTGGGCTCAAATCAAGCTCGGCTTCCTGAGTACAACCACCCACCCAAGCGAAACCGTCATCGTCATCCACGACATCACTGAACTCAAGAACCTCGAAGACCGCCTAAGCGTGATGGAGCTCATCGATACTCGGACTGGCCTGTCTACTCCTCGCGGCTTCGACGAAGCCCTCGAACGAGAATGGAACCGCGCCCTTCGAGAAGGCTCCCACCTCGCTCTTTTGTTGCTCGACTTCAATCACTTCCGGCAATTTCATGACTGGCGCCAACATCGGGAGGGAGACCGTTGCCTGGCCAAAGCGGCTGCGGCCGTTATTTCGGCCTTGCGAGTCACCGACCTCGCGGCGTCCTACGGAACAGAAGATATCGCCGTCATCCTTCCCTCCACTGGCTCAGCGGGCGCTGCCAAGGTGGCTGAAAAGGTAGTCGCCGCCGTCCAAAGTTTGCGGTCTCATCCTGACGGGGGAACCTTAACCGAGGGCTGGGTGACTGTGCGTATCGGCATCGCAGCTGTCAGGGCCAGGCCCGGAGCGACTGCTAGAATGCCCGAGCTGCTGAGAATCGCAGCTGACAACGCACTGCAGCGGGCGAAGCGCCGCGACCAACCCTCGGCGAATAACGTGATGATCGCGTCGCCTTTGTCAGTCGCGAGCAAAAACAAGTCGCTCAGTTAGCCAACCTGTTACGGCTTGGTTTGTGTCCTGACTCGATGAACAGCAGTCTCTTGTCGAAAACAGAAAAAACATTTCCCCGAAAGGTCCGTAGAATTGCAGGTCCCTCGGCTTCGCTCCTAATGAACAACCGCACCCTGGACCGACCAAGAGCGTTGTAGTGGCTTCGCCCTTCTTTTTCGGCCCACGTACGCTGGTGCGAACATGGGGCACCCGTCGAGTGCGCGGCGGCCGGTACCGTTCATTGCTCCCTTAACTTGCCGCAGGCAAGTCGGCTCCTCGGGATGACAAGGGGAGGGCGGCGTTTCCATTGAGTGCTGTTAATGGGATCGAGAGGGCAGCCGGCTGCAAACCGAATTAAGTCACAAGTTCTCTTAATGAACAACCGCACGCTGGGCCGACCAAAAGCGTTGGAGGGGCTACGTCCGTCTTTTTCGGCCCACGTACGCTGGCGCGAACATGGGGCACCCGTCGAGTGCTCGGTGGCCCGTACTGTTATTTGCTCCGTTAGGTTGCCCGCAGGGGCATGTCATCCCGACCGGGTTCGTGGGTTAGGACACGAACCAAGCCGGGCGACGCTATCAATGGGAGGCACCGCCCGGATGGGGCATTGTGTAGTACTCATAATCGTATTTCCATGTTGACTCGCCGCCGGGCTCGAGCGATATGTCCACGAAGGGCTCGACCGCGATGACCGAGCGAATCGACCACAGGGACATCTTGGCCAAGGGATGGTCTCCGGAGATCATCATCCCCGCCTTCACATCGGCGTTATCTATGTGAATCTTGTAGTCGCCAGCACTCTTCCCAAAGCCCTCGATCGTGAAGTAGACGGTGTCCTTGCCCACCAATTTCCCGCGATAGAAAATCTGGTTTTTCTCCACGTCTGCCAGCTCCTTGTGCGGCGTAGGGTCTACGGTCATCGTAAAGGGCAGAGTGATCCGGAAGGGTGCGCCCGTCGGCTGTTTGTCCAGCACCAGGAAGTTGTGATCGTAGACGCTGGTATGGATCGGACGCGTACCCGTATTTTTGAGGCTATGCGCGATTGACATCTCCGGCTTGCCCGGAACCAGGCTTATCCTCTTCCGGTAAACATACCCATACCCCGTAGCCGAATCGTGGAGTTCCTGGGTGAATTCCGCTCCGTCCGTGCTCTTCGTGAAGCTCCATTTCCCGCCGTTGACAATCTCGTAGAGCCGGTACTGGGTATATGGCTTTTCATCCGGCTTGCGCAGAATGCCCACGCCGATTTTGAGGAAACTCCCCCCGGGCTTGGCCTCCTCGTATCCCAGCACACCGAATTCCTCTACCGGTCCGGTGATGGCGCTGCAGGGGCCGGCTACGATGTCGTCCCCCCGGTAAACGAAATCGGAGACATCCGGATCGGTCTTGGTGAACCACGGGCCGTAGTAGCTATGCCCGGCATACTGCAGGTCGCCAACCACTCCGGACCAGTCAAACCGGGTGCCGCGATAAAAGCCGTTCGCGGCATCGGGCAGGTAAAGCGTTACCTTCATCAGGTCGTTCGAAATTTCAACTTTAGGAGCATCCGCCAAGGCGGGCAAAGCGCTGAGTAACGTCATCATGATTGGGATAAAGGCTCTCATAGCGTGATGGAAAGGGAATGGGCGCCGGTTCCAGCGCCATTGAAACCTCTCCCGCCGGGTTTGTCAATCATCGGCGACGTGACACAATGGAGGCAGTGATCACTGCGCCGAGTTCATCCATCTCTCCATGAGAACCCTTTTTCACTCGCTGGCAAATCTAGTTCTTGCTGTCTGGTTGGGCGCGCTGGTCTTCTTTGCCGCCGTGCTCGCGCCGGTTGCGTTTAGCCAGCTTCCACCGCTATTTGGCGCCCAAGGCCTGCATGCCGCCGGGGTGGTGGTGGGTGGCTCGCTGGTGCGCCTGCATTGGATGGGCCTGCTCTGCGGATTGATGTTCCTGGCCATTTTGGTGCTAGCGCGGAAGCACTACCGCCACATCATTCCCCAGGCGCTTCTGGTGCTGGTGATGCTGGTGCTGACTGCCTATTCGCAGTTCTCCATCATCCCCCGCATGGATACGGCGCGCGATTCGATTGGCGGCAACGTCGAAGCGGCCGCCGCGAACAATCCTGGCCGCCAGATTTTCGATCGTCTGCACCAAAGGTCGGTGCACGTGGAAGGTCTGATTCTGTTGTGCGGAGTCGCCGCGCTGGTGGCGACCGCCCATCTGTCGCGGCGGGAAATCTAAGGACGATATACTTGCTTTTACTGCAAACCTCATGAAAACCGGAATCATCGGTCTGCCTCAAGTGGGCAAGACCTCTCTGTTCAAAATCCTCACTCGGGCGAAGGTCGAAACGCCGGCGTATTCCAATCCCCGCGAAGCCCACCTCGGTGTGGCCAAGGTGCCCGACGATCGCCTGGATCAGCTCGCCGCGCTGTACAAACCGAAAAGAACCGTCTACGCGACGGTGGAGTACGCGGACGTCGCCGCCGTCGGCCAGGAAGCACTCAAGGAGAGTGCCTTCCTCACCCACCTGCGCGATAACGACGCGTTGATCCACGTGCTCTGCGCGTTTGAGGACGAATCCATACCTCGCGTCGGCGGCATCGATCCCTTGCGCGATATCAAGAACGTCGACTTCGACCTCATTTTCTCGGATCTCACCCAGGTGGAGAAGCGGCTGGAGCGCCTGCAAAAAGACTTGAAGAAGATGCGCACGCCCGATCTCGAAAAAGAGAACGCTCTGCTGCTGCGCTGCAAGCAGCAGTTGGAGGAGGAAAAGCCTCTCCGCGAGATGGAAATGTCCGCGGACGAGAAGAAGCTCATCCGCGGCTTCATGTTCCTTTCCCAGAAGCCGATGCTTTTCGTCTTGAATATTGCCGAGAGCACAACCCTTGGCGCCGATCTGGAATCGGCAGTGGCGCGCTACAAGCTGGAGGAAGTTGCTTCGCGGCCCAATGCGGGCGCCACCGCCATTTGTGGCAAAGTCGAAGCCGAACTGGCCGAGATGAGCGACGAAGAGGCAGCTGAATTTCTAGCCTCCTACGGACTTGTGGAAAGCGGTCTGCGGCGGCTCATCCGCAAAAGTTACGAGCTTCTCGGCCTGGTCGCCTTCTTCACGGTCGGGGAAGATGAGTGTCGCGCGTGGACCATTCCGGTCAACTCCCGAGCACAGGAGGCTGCGGGCGCCATCCATTCCGATCTGGAGAAGCACTTCATCCGCGCGGAAACGATCCACTGGGACACCCTGCTCAGCGCCGGTTCGGAGGCCGCTGCGCGGTCCCAGGGCACACTCCGGCTCGAAGGCAAGGAATACCGCGTCGAGGATGGGGATGTCATGCACATCCGCCACAGCGGCTAAACAGCAATCTGCAAGGTCGCATGTCCAATTTCACACTTTCGCTGGTACTGGGCCTGGTGGCAGCGCTGGCCGACGTGTTTGGGGCACTCCTCCTGGTCAGAACCCACTGGGAGAAGCGGTATTTACGCTATTTCGTGGCCTTGGGCGCGGGTTTCATGCTGTCCGCCGCACTGCTGGAGATGATCCCGGAAAGCTTTCGCCTGGGGTTTCGCTGGACCCCGCTGCTGGTTTTATGCGGCTATTGTCTTATCCACCTGCTGGAGCACACGCTTACTGCGCACTTTCATTTCGGAGGAGCCACCGATTCTGAGTTTCTCTCAGCCCGCACCAGCAATTCCGTCGTAGCCGGCCTGGCAGCGCACTCTCTTTTTGACGGAGTCGCCATTGCCTCCGGCTTCGTGCTTTCTGCCTGGCTAGGCTGGATTATTTTTGTAGCCATTCTTCTGCACAAACTGCCGGAGGGTTTCACCGTTGCCTCGGTGATGCTGGCCAGCGGTCACAGTCGCACCGCAGCGCTCAGCTCGGCATCCATCGTGGCTGCCGCGACTTTGGCGGGCGTTCTGGTCATCAACTTTTTTCCCGCTTGGGTTCGTGGGGGACTCCCGATCGCTGCAGGAGTCGCGATCTACGTCACCGCAACTGACTTAGTTCCCGAGGTGAACCGCGAGCCCGGCATCCGCATGGCTCTGGTCTTCTTTGGTGGAGTTGCCGCCTTCCTCGTCTGCAAATTCGTGGCCGACGGCCTTCTCCACTAGAGAGGGTATCTAAGCTGCCAAGCGGTCCCGCAACGCTTTGACCCGATCATGCGCCCCGAGAATATGCCTCTGCTGGCGCAGCAGCAGCTCCCGCAGTGGAAGGGGAAAGTCCTCGCTGGCCAAGGCCTCCTCGTAAGCTTCCTTTGCCTCGTCTTCGCCTTTCTCCGCGGTCGCCAGCAACGCGTGATCACCGCCTCCGAGCCGGGACTTCAGTTCGCCCCAGGCGCGATGCAGTTTGCCGGCCGTCGAACTGGGTACCTTTACGTCCTTCACCCCGAAATGATGGAGTTCATTCTCCAGTTCTGCGGCAAAGTTCGCGCGCACCAGCGTTTCTTCGCGAAACAGCTGCCGCGCTTCCGGATCCTTCAAATTCTTTTCCAGTTCGATGAACCCTTTATGTCCATCGAGCAACGTTTCGATCAGGTCACGCAAATTCTTTTCCGTTTTTTCCAGGTTTTCTGACATTGGTACATCCTCTCTTTCCTCTGAGATGTCTGCGTTGCAGAAGGGTTGCGCCCTTGTATAGTGTGATGGTTGCACCCATAGGGGAGGGGAACAGCCGGGTGAAGGGTTGTGCCCTTGTTTAGTGTGATGGCTGCATTCCCAATCGGGAAGGGAACAACTGGGCTCAGATGAAGATCATTGTCTTCGGCGCCACCGGAGGTACGGGCAGGCTGATCGTGTCGCAGGCGCTGGCAAAGGGACACACGGTTTCCGCATTTGTCCGTAACCCGGAAGGGCTGCCGCAGGACCCGCATCTGCGTGTCATTCAGGGAGATATCTTCGATTTTGGAGCGGTCGTGGACGCCATTCGCGGTCACCGCGCCGTTCTCTCCGCGCTCGGCCCCCGTACCCGCAAAAAAACAGACATACTCGCCCAGGCCGTGCCTCACATTCTCGAAGGAATGCGCCAGGAGTACGTGAACCGGCTCATCGTATTGGGAGCCGCCGGGGTTGACCCCAATTACGGTAAATACCAAAATGCCCTGACCACGATAGCGTGGTGGACGGCGAAGAAAACCGCTCTGAAATATCCCTTTCTGGATCAGACCGTGCAGGAACGGTTGCTCGCGGCCAGCGACCTGGATTACACCATCGTCCGCGCTCCCCGGCTCGTGGATGGGCCTTTTACCGGGAATTATCGGGTCCTGCCCGACGCGCTTCCACCGGGCGCGCTCAGCGTCTCCCGTGCCGACGTTGCCGACTTTATGTTGCAGCAACTCACCGATCCTCGCTTCCATCGCCAGGGGCCTTACATCGGCGCACACGACTAGTGTCGTGTCGATACGTCGAAGAACGGCCTCAGGGGCTAAACAGGCTGCGGAAAAGCTCGGTTTTGCTGTGGTTCTAGCTGTGGCAGGGGGTAAAGAGGCTGCGGAAAAAGGCATATTTGTTGTAGTTCTGGCGGTGGCAGGGGCTAAAGCCCATCTTATTTTCAAGCGTTTACGGCACGACTAAAGTCGTGCCCTGATACAAAACATGACTTTTTCCGCAGCCTGTAAAGCCCATCATTTTCCAGACATTTGCGGCCCGACTACAGTCGTGCCCTGATACAAAGCCAAAGAAACTTTTTCGATGAACTTCAGGGACAGGACGCTAGCGGTTTCACTAGCTGCATTTTGCGATCCTGGGTGAGGCAAGGTGACCGGAACCGCTTCAGTGGCCCATGGCTTCTTCGGGCTTTGGCTTGCGCTTCGGTGGACGGCGCATGATGAACGGCCAGGGAACCAGCACCATCGCCACAATACTCAGAACCCAAAAGGCATTTTGATAGCTCAGCATGGACGACTGCCGCAGCAATTGCTGGTAGGCGTATCCGCTCGCTGCAGCCTTGGCTTGGGTCGCGGTTTGCCCCGCCGCCATCAACGCGTTCTTGGTTTGGGTTAAGAAATTCTCGTAACCGGGACTGCCGGAAACGAAGTTTGCCGCGAGTGAGGATTGGTGGGTCTGCTGCGTTCGGGTGAGGAAAGTGGTCAATAGCGCCGTGCCCATACTGCCGCCAAAGTTGCGGGCGAAGTTGGAGAAGCTGGAAATCTGGTTGTTCTTGCCCGGCGGCACCCCTACATAATTCAGCGTGCTGATGGGGATAAAGATGAACGATAGTCCCAGCACCTGGAAGACGCGCCACATCACGATATGCCCGAAGCTCACGTTCAGGTCCAGCCTGGTCATGTTGTAGAGGCCTATCGCCGTTGCCAAAAAACCGATCGAAACCATCAAGCGCGCATCCATGCGCGAAACCAGCTTCCCGGCCACCGGCATCATCACCATCAAAACCAGTGCCCCCGCGGAGAGTGCCATGCCGGCACGCTCGGCCGTATAACCCATCAATCCTTGCAGAAACTGCGGAATCAGAACGGTGGTACTGAAAAGCACCGAGCCCAGGATGAATTGAAAGCCCACCGCGGTGCCGAAATTGCGATTCTTCAGCAGCTTTAGATCGACGATGGGGTCGGGGTGTCTCCACTCCCACCAGGCAAAAAACGCCAGCGCGCAGATGGCTAGCATAAAGGTGAGGGTGATGTTGCGATCGCCGAACCAGTCCTTCTCCTGCCCTTTATCGAGCACAAATTCCAGGCATCCGACTCCCAGCGCCACCAGGCCCAGACCCACGGTGTCGATGGGCCTCGCCTTGGCCCGTTCCTTCACCAGGTAGGGTGGATCTTCCACCATCCGGTTGCTGAGCAGCAGGGAGATGATGCCGATGGGCAGATTGATAAAGAAGATCCAGTGCCAGTTGAAGTTATCGGTGATCCAGCCGCCGAGTGTTGGTCCGATCGCCGGCGCGGCCACCACCGCCATGCCGTAGACGGCGAATGCCTGGCCTCTTTGTTCCACAGGAAACGTATCCGCCAGGATGGCTTGTTCGCTGGGGGCCAGCCCACCGCCGCCCAAGCCTTGCAGGATGCGGGCCAGGATCAGCAGCGGGAGGCTAGGCGCAAGCCCGCACAGCAGCGAGCACGCCGTAAACAACGCGACGCAAGTCATGTAGAAGCGCTTCCGTCCAAACCGTGTGGAGAGCCATCCGGAAATGGGCAGAACGATGGCGCTCGACACCAGGTAGCTGGTCAGCACCCAAGTCGCTTCTTCCTGGCTGGCGCCCAGGGTTCCTGCCATATGGGGGAGCGCCACGTTCGCGATGGAGGTGTCGAGCACCTCCATAAATGTAGCCAGCGTAACGGTAAGCGCGATCAACCACGGATTGTGCTTGGGATGCCACCCTTCGACGGAGGTGTGGTGCACCCGTTTGACGGCCGTCTTTCGCTGTGACGGTAGAGTCGCTGTAGCCAAAAGCTAGTCTCTAAACCTATGGGGGAATGTGTTCCTCTGATTGTACGAAGCTTCGCCCCACCGGTATAGCCCGAGGAAGTTGCAGGGGAGGCAGAGCTAAAGAGGCTGAGGAAAAAGGGCATATCTGTTGTAGTTCTAACGGTGGCAGGGGCTAAACAGGCTGCGGAAAAAGGCATATTTGTTGTAGTTCTGGCGGTGGCAGGGGCTAAAGCCCATCTTATTTTCAAGCGTTTACGGCACGACTAAAGTCGTGCCCTGATACAAAGCGCGAGTTTTCCGCAGCCTGTTAAGCCCGCTCCTAATCCACCTGTTGCTTAGCCTTATAGCCGTCGCGGGTTACCACGTCGTACTTCATCGGGTGGTGCTTTTCATCCTGCATCTTCAAGGGTTGGCCTTCGTTGTCCACCAGTTCCACCCGGACCTTCCGATAGGTCCCGTCCTGCTTGGAATTTGTCGGGGTATAGGTCAGCACGTACTTGTTACGAATCGAATCGTTGATGGAGTGGAAAATATCCGGCATTTCCCCCTGAAACCGTGGGAAAAAGGACATCCCCCCGGTCATCCGCGCGAACGTGGACATCTGATTGTCCGCCTGCAGATAATCAATCCCCTTAGGGCCAAACATCCCGCTCCGGGCGTTCCCCGTGATCCTGGCAAACTGGCCCGTCCCGACGCTGAAAATGGTGACATTCGGAGTCGCCTTGATCTTCGCCAGCACCTTATCCAGGTTGATCTTGCTAAAGCTGTCGTACCCTGACCCAATCAACACCACGTATTTCTGGCCTTCGATGCGGGTGAGCCGGTCCATCGTGGAGTACACCGCGTCGAACATGTCCGTCTCCGAGAAACCCGGAATCGTCAAAGCACTCAAGGATTGGTAGACCTGCCGCTTGTCCTGGGTAAAGTCGGTAAGGATCTGGGTTTTAAGGTCATAGGTCACGACCGCAATGTAATCGTCCGGCTGCAACTGCTGGGCGAAGGCATACGCGGCTTCCCGCATGTCGTGGACAAAATACCAGTTGGTGGACGCAAATTCGCACAACAGCACGGCCGTGATCGGCGCCCGGGTGCGCTGGAAGCCCACCAGTTTTTGCGGTATCCCATCCTCGTAGACGCGAAAATTGTTCAACTGCAGATTCGGTACGAACTCGTGCGTTTTCTGCAGGATAACGCCCACATCCAAGGTCACCTCAGGCACGTCCACCCGCAACGAGTAGTTCCCCATACCCGGCGGATTCTTCACCTTGGGCTCGGGTGGTGGCGGGGGCACGTCCGGCTTTTCGGCCTTCTTGGGAATGGCAATCGCCCCGTTGTCACCGCCCGGACCTCCGGAATCAGGCGTAGACTGGTCCGGCTGCTGCTGCTGTTGCTGCTGGGGATTGGCGGCAGGCGTGCTTTGGGACGACTGACCTTCGGCCAGCCAGCCCCAGCTTGTAGCAGCCAGCAACACTCCCAGGGACGCAACCGATAGCTTTTGGTAATCGAACTTCATCTAGTACCTCGTTAGGTCTAATCTGTAGACGTGTCTATCAGCCGTATATCAACCTGCTTTTCGGTGCTTACCGCATTTTTTGTGGCTGCGGGCAGCCTGGTCGCCCAGGATAACCCCGCCACGCCGCCTCCGTCTGCCACGGCCGGCATTTATCCCTTGGCGCAGGTGCATCGCGGCCTCCATGGTGTGGCCTATACCGTTTTTGAGGGTACCGAGCCAGAAGCCATGGACGTGGAGATACTCGGGGTGCTCAAAAATGTCTTAGGTCCCGATCAGGATATGATCCTGGCGCGTCTCCGCGGTTCCAAACCAGAGTACACCGGAGTTGTCGCCGGGATGAGCGGCAGCCCCGTCTACATAGACGGCAAGTTACTAGGCGCGTTGTCATATCGGATCGGGCAATTCAGCAAGGAACCCATCGCCGGCATCACGCCCATCGCCGAGATGCTGGCGGTGAACGGTTCCCCCAAGACGGCCATCCACACGGCCATGTGGACACCCCAACCTGCGGACCAGTCGTCCAGCGCCCTCCCGGTGGCCGCGGCCACAGATATCCACCCCATTGAAACGCCGCTGCTTCTCTCCGGGTTCACCCCCGAGGCCGTCAAGTTTTTCCAGGAGCACGTTTCGGTCATGGGCGTTACTCCAGTAGCCGGCCTGGGCGGGAACGCTACGGGGAACGCCACGGGCGACGGGCACATGGATACCTCACCGCTTCTGCCGGGATCGGCAGTGAGCGCTCTGCTGGTGCGGGGCGATCTGGAGGTCGCCGCCACCTGCACCGTCACCTACGTCGATCCCCACCAGGTGCTGGCCTGCGGACACCCCATCACCCGCTACGGTAATGTCTCCATCCCGATGACCAAGGCGGACGTGGTGGCCACCCTGGCCTCCCCCATGAACGCCTTCAAAATCGTGAACACTACCCAGACCGTCGGCGCCTTTACCGAGGACCGGTCATCCGCCATTCGTGGAGTGCCGGGCGAGTCTGCCCATATGATCCCCGTGGTCATTCACACCCGCGGCGGCCCGCACGACCGCACCCTCCATATCGAAGTGGTCGACAATCCTGACATCACTCCCGGCGCGCTCATGGTCTCCCTATACGAATCGTTGCTCGAGACCAATAACTACAGCGAGGAGCTTACCTACGAGCTGCGCGGCACCGTCACCATCGATGGCTATCCGCCGCTGCACCTGGAGACATTGATTGCACCCACCGAGCAGCTGCCTTCCGCCTTGCGCGCGGCGCTCACCGTTGGCCAGCGCTTTCAAGCCGTCTACGGCAATTCAGCCCGGGTGCGCAACATCGAGAGCATTGAACTGGACGTCGACTCGTTGCCGGGCCGGCTCAGCGTCCAGTTGGAGCGTGCCCAGGCGACGCAACCCACCGCCCGCCCCGGCGACACCGTGATGGTTGAAGCGACCCTGCGTCCGTTCCGTGGGGAGACCAAAAATCTTCGCATCCCGATTCCGCTGCCCCTGACTTTGAATCCTGGCCCCTTGCGCATCCTGCTGAGCGATGGACCCACCCTCGACCGGCTGACCACTTCGTCTCCCTCGAGCGAGGGACCGCTGGAATTGAGCGGCATCATTCACCAGATGAATGCGGCCCACACCGACGACCGCTTGTACGTGACTCTTCTCCTGCCCAATGCCCAGGCAGTGGTCGATGGGCAAACGCTGGCGTCCATTCCCATCTCGATGGTCAACGTACTCGAGCCGTTGCGAACCAACCGCGGTATTTCCCTCAACGGCGAATCCGTGGTTCCTGTGACCTCGATTCCGATGGATGCCATGCTGACGGGAATGCAGGTCGTGTCGTTGGAAGTCCAGTAAGGTAGACTTACAACGCCTTTATGCCGCCTATTCAAGGATTCGCCGCGCACGCCGCCGGCGCCGAGCTTTTGCCTTACAAATACGACCCTGGGGACATCAAGCCCAACGAGGTCGAAATCGCCATCACCCACTGCGGCATTTGCCGCAGCGATCTGCACCTGGTCGACAACGATTGGTGCAACAGCCGCTATCCGCTGGTGCCTGGCCACGAAATTGTCGGCAAGGTCACGGTAACCGGGCAGCGCGGTGCTGGGGCTGAATTCCGGCGATCGTGTGGGCGTGGGGTGGCAGGCCAACTCCTGCGGCCACTGCGAGTGGTGTTTGCAGGGCGAGGAAAATCTATGTGCCGACAGTCAGGGCACCTGCGTTCACCGCAATGGCGGCTACGCTGACCGGGTGCGCATCAACGCCCGCTTTGTCATCCCGATCCCGGAAAGCCTGGAGAGCGAGCGGGCCGCGCCTCTGCTGTGCGGTGGCATCACCGTCTACAACCCGATTCGTACTCATGGCGTCAATCCGGCTTCCCGGGTCGGGATTGTCGGCATCGGCGGTCTGGGTCACATGGCGCTGCAGTTCGCCCATGCCTTTGGAGCCGAGGTCACGGCGTTCTCCAGTTCCCCGGCTAAAGAGGCGGACGCTCGTTCGCTGGGGGCGGACAACTTCGTAAACACCCGGGAAAGCAAGACGCTCAAGAAGCTTGCCGGCCATTTCGATTTCATCCTCTCCACGGTTGAGGCCGATCAGGATTGGGGCGCCTACGTCGCCGCGCTGCGTCCTCATGGCAAGCTCTGCTTTGTCGGCGTTCCGCCGGGAACTCTTGGGACTTTCGGTCAACCCGATTGTTTCCGGGGAGAAGGTAATCACCGGGAGTCCCAGTGGAAGTCCGCGCATGATTCGGGAAATGCTGCGCGTGGCCGAGCGCCATAAGGTGCAGGCCATCACCGAGCGTTTCCCCATGGCCAAGGCCAACGAAGCCGTGGTCAAAGTAAAGAGAAACCAGGTCCGTTACCGGGCCGTTCTCGCCAACTAAGTAGTAATGGGACCTGGGCTTCACAGGTTGCGGAAAAACACTACGGAAGTCCCGAAGGGACGGTTGAAACCAAATGACGATGGGGCCTTGGGTATTTTTCAGCCGTCCCTTGGGGACTACTCGTATGACATGCGATTCCCAGGATTTCATCCTGGGCTATTCTCAGCCGTCCCTTCGGGACTTGCGTGGTGTTTTCCGCAACCTGTTCCACGCGATCTAGACGCGTGCCCATGTTGGCAGCCGTGTACGTGGGCCGAAAATGATGGGCGAAGCGCAGTGAATGGTTTCACACCCATTTGTAGCGAACAAAAGCACCCTAGTAGACTCGGTTCAGCATGATCCTTCGCGTTGTGACCGCAAGTCTGTTGGCCCTGATCCTTTCCCCACACGCCGTTCAAGCCCAGGGAACCCGCCTCTGGGCGCAATCCCATTACGAGGAATTCGAAAAAGGACAACCCGAAAGCATTGCCATCTCCAGCCGGGGATATCTGGAGGCTGGGCCCGAGCTGCGATCTGTCTTGTTGACCCCTTCGACCTACATCTGGGACGTCAGCTTCCGACAAAGAGGGAAACGCTTATCTCGCTACCGGCTCGCCGGCCACTGTGCTCAAGGTCACGCCCGCAGGCGCGTCCACCAAGCTCTTTTCGACCAAAGACCTCACCGTGCAAGCAGTTCGGGTGGGCCCGGACGGCTCGGTGTACGCGGCCACGGTTCCCGCAGGCAAGGTCTACCGCATCAAGCCAGGCCAGTCCGGTCTCGATGAGACCACCGCCACCCTGGTCTTCGATTCCGCCGCCAGCGCCCCAAGCGCGGCTTCGGCCAAACAGGAGCAGGCGCGATACATCTGGGATCTGGCCTTTGACGCGCAGGGTGCGTTGTACGTAGCGACTGGGGGTCCGGCTGCGATCTACCGCGTCGATGTATCCGCCGCCAGCCCGCACGCGGAAGTCTATTTCCAGAGTGACGAGCAGCATATCCGCTGCCTCCTCTTCGAGCGCAACGGAAATCTCATTGCCGGCAGCGATGGCGGGGGACTGGTCTATCGCATCGGCAAAGACCACAAAGGCCTGGTCATCTACAACGCGCCCAAGCGCGAAGTGACCGCGATCGCCGAGTCCGCGGATGGACACTTGTACGTTGCCGCCGTTGGCGAGAAGACCAAGAGCACCTTGCCCCCGCTGCCGGTGCAGGGAATCGCGGTTGCCACGGCAACCATCACCATTGTGACCCCAGGCTCGGTCCAAGCTTCGAGTAGCAACGGTCTTATTCCCGACGGCTCCCAGATCGATGAGTTGAGTCCCCAGGGAGCTCCGCGCAAGCTCTGGGCTTCTCGCGAGGACGTGGTGTACGCTCTGCGTTCCACTCCCCAGGGACTCCTCGTTGCCACCGGCAACCGGGGCAGAATCTACCGCATTCAAGAGGACGGGACCTACCTCGACCTGGCGCGCGCGGCTACCGGTCAGGTAACCGCCTTTGCCCCCGCGCCGGATGGCATCTATGTGGCCACCAGCAACACCGGCAGACTCTATAAGCTTGCCGGCCAGCCGGCCGCCCAAGGTAACTATCTCAGCGACGTTTTTGACTCCGGGGTCTTCTCCCAATTCGGGAGGGTCGAGGTTAACGGCGAGGGCGCTATTTACGCCCGCTCCGGCAATGTGGAAAACCCGGAGCGCAACTGGAGCGAATGGCGAAAGGTGAGTGGGGATTCCAGCGCCGCGCCCGCTGCCCGTTTCATCCAGTGGAAGGCCGTTCTGGGGCCGGGGTCGCAGGTTGACTCCGTAGGTGTCAACTACCTGCCGGTGAACCTTGCCCCGGTGGTGGATGAGATTGTTGTCGAGCCCGGGGCCCGGGCGACGCAAACTGCGCCGACTACGGGTCAGCCGCAACAAATCACTATCAATCTGAACTCGAGTCAAAGCGGTTTGACTTATACCCAGGATCAGTCCACCGGGCCTTTATCCGCGGTTCGCGACCGCTCCGCCGTGACCGTGCGTTGGGGCGCGCATGACGACAACGGGGATGAACTCATTTTCGACGTTTATATTCGTGGGGACGGTGAGAAGAATTGGCGCCTGCTCCGCCCGCGCGTCACCGACCGGTTCTATTCCTTCGACGCTATCCGCGTCCCGGACGGTGGTTACCGCGTGCGGGTCGTGGCCAGCGATGCTCCTGCCCATCCTCTGGGAGACGCGTTGACGGCTGAACGGGAAGGCGATCGCTTCATCATCGACACCACGCCGCCGGTGGTCACTGCGCTTGAGGGAAGGGTGCAATCCGGCGTCCTACACGCCACCTTCTCAGCTACGGATGCCACCTCGCCCATTACCCGTGCCGAATACTCACTGGATGCGAGCCGATGGCAGGTCCTGGAACCGGTGGGTAAGCTCTCGGACTCATTGACCGAGCATTACGACCTCACTGTACCGCTCGCCGCGCTACCAAGGCCTTCGCTAGACGAGACCCAAGCGGCCCCGGCGCCCGCGACCGACCCGCAGGAACATATTCTTACCGTACGCGTGTATGACCGCTACGAAAACGTGACAGCAACCAAGACGGTAGTCCGCTAGGTTGCATTTAAACCAGCAAAACCGCAGATCTCTTCACTCCGCTTCGCTCTCCGGCCGGGATGACAGATTTTTTGCTTCTCGGTCAAAAAGCAGAAAAACATTTCCCCGAAGGGTTCGTAGGACTGCAGGTCCCTCGGCTGCGCTCCTAATGAACAACCGTACCCTGGACCGAGTAAAAGCGTTCGAGGGGCTTCGCCCGGCTTTTTCGGCCCACGTACGCTGGTGCGAACATGGGGCACCCATCGAGTGCGCGGCGGCCGGTACTGTTCATTGCTCCCTTAACTTGCCGCAGGCAGGTCGGCTCCTCCTAATGAACAACCGTACCCCGGACCGACCAAAAGCGTTTGAGGGGCTTCGCCCGTCTTTTCCGGCCCACGTACGCTGGTGCGAACATGGGGCACCCGTCCAGTGCGCGGCGGCCGGTACTGTTTATTGCTCCCTTAACTTGCCGCAGGCAGGTCGGCTCCTCCTAATGAACAACCGTACCCTGGACCGAGTAAAAGCGTTGGAGGGGCTTCGCCCGTCTTTTCGGCCCACGTTAGCTGGTGCGAACATGGGGCACCCATCGAGTGCGCGGTGGCCCGCACTGTTCATTGCTCCCTTAACTTGCCGCAGGCAGGTCGGCTCCTCCTAATGAACAACCGTACCCTGGACCGAGTAAAAGCGTTTGAGGGGCTTCGCCCGTCTTTTTCGGCCCACGTACGCTGGTGCGAACATGGGGCACCCATCGAGTGCGCGGCGGCCGGTACTGTTCATTGCTCCTTTAACTTGCCGCAGGCAGGTCGGCTCCTCCTAATGAACAACCGTACCCTGGACCGAGTAAAAGCGTTGGAGGGGCTTCGCCCGTCTTTTTCGGCCCACGTACGCTGGTGCGAACATGGGGCACCTATCGAGAGCGGTTTCGGGTTAAGGTTGGTTTCTTTCCCAGGCACCAAACCCGTACCCTTCATAAAATGCTTGTAACCCAACTGGTGCCCTAACCCCATGCGCTTTGAGCTTTTTGTTGCCGTCCGCTATCTCCGCGCCAAGCGCCGCCAGGCGGTGGTGGGTGTCATCACGGTCATCTCGATCGCGGGAGTGGCCGCAGGCGTAGCCTCGCTCATCATCGCCCTGGCCATCACCAACGGCATGCGCCGCGATCTGCAGGATCGGCTCCTCGGCTCAACGGCTCATGTGCAATTGATGCGCGTCGCCAGCGACGGCATTCGCGACTGGCGCGCTCTGACCGCACGCCTGGAGAAGCTGCCCCACGTAAAAGCCGCCGCCCCCGGACTCTACGAGCAGGTACTCATCTCCCATGGAGCCCGTTCCGGAGGAGCGCTGATCGAGGGCGTTATTCCCGCTCAGGAACGCCGCGTGAGCGACCTGCTCGGCGCCGTAACCCTGGGTAGCGCCACCGCGCTCGATTCTCAAGGACAAACGCCGCCCCCCATCGTCATCGGCTACGACCTCGCCGACACCATCGACGCCAAGGTTGGAACGACCGTCCTGGTCACCAGCCCGCAAGGGGAGCTGACGCCCCTGGGCCTCATCCCCAAATTCCAGCGCTTCCGCGTGGCCGGCATCTTCCACTCCGGCTTCTATCAATACGACTCCAGCATGGCATTCACCAGCCTGGCCGACGCCCAGCGCCTCTTTGGCGAGCCCGATATCGTCTCCGTCATCTCTTTCAAAGTGGACGATCTGGACCGCGCCGACCAGATTGGCCGAACCATCGAGCAGGCTGCCGGACCTGGGTTCCTCACCACCAATTGGATGGAAGAAAATCGTCCTCTTTTTCGTGCCCTCAAACTGGAGCAGGTAGTCACTTTCATCGTCATCGGCCTCATCGTGTGTGTGGCGGCGCTCAATATCCTCACCGCGCTGACCATGATGGTGATGGAGAAAAACCGGGACATCGCGGTCATGATGTCCTTCGGAGTCCGGCCCAGTCAGGTGCGGCTGATCTTTCTCTTGCAGGGCCTGTTGATCGGATTTACCGGCACTATTTTGGGCCTCATCGCCGGCTATCTCCTGTCTTGGGCGGGCGGCCACTACCGCTTCATCCATCTTTCCGCGGAGGTCTATTCCATCGACTATCTGCCCTTCGCTGCCCGTTGGACAGACAGCCTGATCGTGGCTGGAGTTTCGCTCGCCGTGTCCCTGCTGGCCACGCTGTATCCCTCCAGTTCCGCCGCCAGAATTCTGCCCGCCGAAGCTCTCCGCTACGAATGAGGCCCACCGGAATCGAACCAGCCTGATTTAGCATCAAAACGTTAACCGCTTCTCATCTAGAAGTACTCAGCAGAAAAGGAGTGAGATACGGGATCGAATCCCGGATTGATGTATTTTGAAGCAACCCATTCACGAAGCCTCTTCCGCAGAAGGGTGCATTAGTGATACATGAAGATAGGTTCAAAATTTGACTACCGACCGCAGGGGCCGATGATGGAACAAGCCACCGCCGCCGCAGAGGAAGCCACCCCAGGCGATCTGGCGACGCTCCTGGACGTGCGGGACTTGGGCAAGCGCTACGGTAAGCTGGTACTCTTTGAAAATCTTAATCTTCAAGTAGAGAAACGCCAGATGCTGGCCATAGTGGGCCAGTCTGGGGCAGGGAAGAGCACCCTATTGCACATTCTTGGGGCTCTTGATGCACCCTCGTCGGGTGACGTATACTTTGCCTCAACACTCTTGCGATCCTTGTCCCCCGTCGAGGCCGCGGACTTTCGTAATCGCGAGATCGGCTACGTCTGGCAGTTTCACTACCTTTTGCCGGAATTTTCAGCCGCTGAAAACGTCGCTCTCCCCCTTCTGGCGCGTGGTACGTCAAAAAAAGAAGCAGTTCGGCAAGCTGTTCATTGGCTGAGCGAAGTAGGGCTGTCTGACCGGGCGACTCACCGTGCGGGTGAGCTTTCGGGGGGAGAGCAACAACGGGTGTCAATTGCTAGAGCGTTGATTACAGCGCCCAAACTGCTGTTGGCGGACGAGCCGACGGGAGATCTGGATACTCAGACTGCGGACGCCTTGTTCGGTCTCATTCAGCGTCTGCATGCAAGCTATGGCCTGACCTCGATCCTGGTGACCCACAATCTGCCTTTAGCAAGGCGTTGTGAGCGGGTATTGCGGTTAGCTCATGGGCGGGTAGAGGAGTTGTCGCCGGTTGATGTCTGAGCGGCGATAGTAAGACACGGGTTACCCGAAAGGGTGACCGTGGCAGGGGTTGAGCCGATATAAGATTGTATAAGAGCTTATATCCGCCCAGCCGAGTGGTTTTCCCGGTGCCGACGGTTCCGGGAAGATGGAACAGGACGAGAGTTGCCGGGGGCAGCTTTTAAGGGGGAACATGTTCGAAAGGTATACAGAAAAGGCGCGGCGCGTTATCTTCTTTGCACGGTATGAGGCCAGCCAGTTTGGTTCCCCATATATCGAGACAGAGCATCTGTTGCTCGGTCTCTTGCGTGAGGACAAGGCGCTAACCAATCGCTTTCTCCGCTCCCATGCTTCGGTTGAATCCATACGGAAACAAATTGAAGGACACACCACCATTCGGGAGAAGGTTTCCACTTCCGTAGATCTGCCTTTGTCCAACGAGTGCAAACGGGTTCTGGCGTACGCGGCGGAAGAAGCCGAGCGCCTGTCGCACAAGCACATCGGTACGGAACATCTTTTACTGGGATTACTGCGCGAAGAAAAATGCTTCGCTGCGGAAATACTGCACGAGCGCGGGCTGCGTCTGCTCGCGATTCGCGAGGAATTGGCCCGGGCCACGCAGGAAAAGGCCCCGCCCTCTCAGCGCAATCGCGAGTCTAGCTTGTTAGTCGAGTTCTCCCGCGATTTGACTCAGGCAGCTATGGATAACCAACTTGACCCGCTGGTCGGCCGCGACCAGGAGTTGGAGCGTGTGGTGCAGATCCTTTGCCGGCGCACCAAAAACAATCCCGTGCTGATCGGCGAACCTGGAGTTGGAAAGACAGCCATCGTCGAGGGCTTGGCGCAACGCATTTCGGACGGAGAGGTGCCCAGCTTCCTGGCTGACAAGCGGGTGCTTGCTCTCGATCTGTCGCTCATCGTGGCCGGCACCAAATACCGCGGCCAATTTGAGGAGCGGCTCAAAACCATCATGAAGGAGCTGATGGAGAATCAGAACTCCATTATCTTCATCGATGAGCTGCACACCCTGGTGGGCGCGGGTTCCGCGGAAGGATCGCTCGACGCGGCCAACATCCTCAAGCCGGCTCTCTCTCGCGGCGAGATTCAGTGCATCGGTGCCACCACACCCGCCGAATATCGCAAATCGATCGAGAAAGACCGATCCTTGGAGCGGCGCTTCCAGGCGGTCAAAGTGCCTCCTCCGAACGAGGAAGACGCGATCAAGATCATCATGGGCATCAAGGACCGTTATGAAAAGTTCCATGCGGTCAGCTACACCGACGATTCGATCCAGTTCGCGGTCTCGCACTCCAACCGCTACATCCCGGACCGGTTCCTTCCCGATAAGGCAATCGATCTGATCGACGAGGCGGGTGCGCGCGTCAAATTGCGCCAGACATCCCTGCCGGAAGAGATCACCGAGGTGCAGAAGCGTATCAAATTCATTGTGCATCGCATGGAGAATGCGATTGCCAACCATGAATTTGAGAAGGCGCGCTTCTATTCCGATGAAGAGCGCAAGGAACGCGAGAACCTGCGCGCCCTGCGCGACAAATATCACCTCGATGATTCGACGGCCGGCATCGTAGGCCGCGAGGACATCGAGGACGTAGTTAGCCGTTGGACTGGGGTTCCGATCACTTCGATCAAGGAAGAGGAAACCCAGAAACTGCTCCGCGTCGAGGAAGAACTGCACAAGCGCGTGATTTCGCAGGATAAGGCGATCTCCGCCCTGTCTCGCGCCATCCGCCGCTCGCGGGCCGGCCTCAAATCGCCTAATCGTCCCATCGGTTCGTTCCTGTTCTTGGGACCGACCGGCGTGGGCAAGACGGAAATGGCACGCACCCTGGCCCAGTTCCTCTTCGGTAGCGAGAAGGCGCTGATCCGCTTCGACATGTCGGAGTTCATGGAGAAGCACTCGGTCTCCAAGTTGATCGGTTCGCCTCCGGGCTACGTGGGCTACGAGGAAGGTGGCCAGCTTACCGAGCGGGTCAAGCGGTCTCCCTACTCGGTGGTCCTGCTGGATGAAATCGAGAAGGCGCATCCCGATGTCTTCAACATCCTGTTGCAGGTTTTTGAAGATGGTCAGCTCACCGACGGATTGGGCAACACCGTCGATTTCAAGAACTCGATCATCATCATGACCTCGAACATCGGCGCGCGGCACTTGCAGCGCAAGCAGGGCTTGGGCTTCCAGTCCGATCGGGAAGACCTGCTGATGGACAAGATGGAGGAATTGGTCAAAAACGAAGTGAAGCGGACCTTCAATCCGGAATTTTTAAACCGTCTGGATGAAGTCATCATCTTCATGTCGCTCTCCGATTCCGATCTGATTCAGATCCTGGAGTTGCTGGTACAGCAGCTGAACGCCAATCTGATTCAGAAGGCCATCACCTTGTCAGTGACTGAAGACGCTAAGAAGTGGATTCTCGAAAAGACGCTGGTCGATCGCACCTACGGCGCGCGTCCCTTGCGCCGCGCGTTGCAGCGCTATGTCGAGGATCCGTTGTCGGAAGCGCTGATCGCCGGCGGAATCTCCGAGCGTCCGGCTTTCCTCGAGGTCTATCTCGAAAACAACCAACTCTTCTATCGACCGGTAGGGGAAGTGGGAGAAGACAAGTCGACGGGAATCCTGCTCTTCAGCAACTAATGTCTACACCTACGACAAAGGCCGGGGTCCAAAGCCCCGGCCTTTTGTTGTTGGTGCAGAACGTCATGACGCCCTGGTTTCAGAACGAAGGATCTCATATTCCTGGCGAACCGTTTCCTTCCCATACTTTCTTTCCAGCCGGCGGACCGTAAAATGCCCTTCGGCCAGGCTCTGAAAGTGTTGGCTAAAAACGATATTGAGTGTCAACCCACCCACCGCACCCGCAATGGGGACCATCTCTGCCGCCACTTTTTCGCTCACCTCGAGCCCAAATTTAGCAGCAACTCTTCCTACGAATGACATCAGCGCGGGCGCGCTCTCTTTGATGAGTCCTTTCCGGCCGAGATAGGACGCAGCCTCGCGCGTAACCTGTGCCATCGCCGTCCGGGTTGCGTAGTAGGCGCTCTCTTGCGCTTCGCGATGACCGTTTTGGGGTCCTAGCGCGAACACCTCCAGGCAGGCCAGCTCACTCTCCGGGTTCGTCAAGTCCTCACCCTCGCTACGGGCAATCTCCACAATGGAATGCAGCATCACCGTGGTGGTAATTGGAAGCTCGACCAGCAGGCCGGGGAGGCCGAAAAATCCACCGACGGCCCCGGTGATCGCGGTAGCAGCCGTGTGGGAGCGCTTGAAAATCCTGGCCTGCGAGTTCGCCCGATGCATCTTGAGCGCGACGTGCAAACAACGCTCGAGGGCGCGATCCACCGAAGTTTGTATGGCCGTTTGGGCGGGAAGGGGGAGTCTGTGGAGAAGCGCCTCGATCGGCGTGCCGGCCTTGGAGGTGACCTTCATCGCGAAACTCTGGGTCTCGAGTTTTTCGATGGCAGCCCGCAGATCCGCGTAATCATAATGAGAGAGATTGCTCATAGCCAAGGGTAGAAGGCCCATGGCTGTATCGTACAAGGAACACGCTCCTCCCGGCAGATCAGCTCTGCTTGCTCTATCGAATCGCAGGTTTCTCCGCCTCCCGTCGTTCAGCGATAAGTTCATCCGCGAGGTTCCGTCCCGGTTTGATAAATTTCCGCAAACGCTGCCGTGACCGTTTCAGGCGGCTTTGCAGCGTGGAAAGGCGGATCTCGTTATCCACGATCCGCAACTCGATCTCATCTCCAACCTGCAGTCCCAAAGCGGCACGAAAGGATGCGGGGATAAGCACTCGCCCTTTCCCTTCAATACGGCTCCGTGTCCGGTGTTCCATGCGGGTCGCATCCTCTTTCTTGCCATCATTGTACCGAAAGTGGCACAAAGGTTTTGGCTGACACGGAACGGCTCTCTACGGACAATTGCGACGCTATATCGTCACAATTATGGTCACATATTAGTGTGATTGTTCGCGAGCCGCAGCAATGCCACGATCTCGTTGAGCATGCTATCCGATAACCTGCACAAAAAACCTTTCCGCATGTTGGGAGCAGGTCTGTTTCTCTGCTGCGCGATGGGAGTGGCCCACGGCGACGACGCCAATGCGCCGTCTCCCGCTGCGTCGACGCCCTCAACCACCAATCCCAAGCTGCCAATCGTCCGACCCCCGGCGCAGTCGTACAGTCCCGTGGTGCGCGATGCCCGCTATTACCTGCGCAGCACGTGGTCGGTACGCAACCTGGTCGAAGCGGGTTTGATCGCCGGTGTTCCCAACCTGACCAGCGCTCCCGTTCAGCCTCAACCACCCAGTATGGTCAATGAGCAAACGGCAGACGCCTACGGCGACGCCATGGAGCAATACAGTGCGGGCATGGATGATTGGCGCCGTACCAATGAAGACGAGCTGCGTTATCGCGGCCGTCGCTTTGGCTTTGGGCTCGCCACTGCGGAAACGCGCGACTTGCTGAGCAATTTCGTGCTACCTGTGGCGCTGCGCCAGGATCCCCGCTACGTCCCGCCGAGCTTCGAGATGCCGTTGGAAAGCCGCCTCGGCTATGCTGCCGAATCCATCTTCATCACCAATGACAATTCCGGCCGGCGAGTCCCTAACTATTCGAAATGGATCGGTACGGTGGGCGCAGCGCTGATCGCCAAGCATCTCTATGCGAGCCCGCTCGGTGTGCCCCAACTCAACACCAATCGATTCATCTGGCGCTACATCGGCTACAATCTGGCTGGGGACGAGGCGACCAATCTTGCCCATGAACTGCTCCGTGCCTCGCTAAGTCAGGACCTCATTCGCATCGATCGCGAGGGGAACGCCACGGATAGCAACTACTATCCCCTCAGCACGGCTGGCACTCTTCTCTCCTGGGTCCGCGATATCTATGCCCCGAGGAATTTCATTCAAGGCGCGCTGATCGCAGGCGTGCCAAACTTTCCCAGCGAGCCCGACTACCCAGTGGAACCGCCCCTCACCAGCAAGGCGGCGGAACTTGCCTATGCCGAAGCCGTTGAGCAATATGGAACGGACATGGAAACCTGGCGCAGGACCACCGATGAGGAGGTACGTTACCGCGGCCGGCGATTTATCGGTGGATTCAGCGAGTCCGAAACTCAGCAGTTTTTGGGCGGTTGTCTGATCCCCTTGACCTTCCGGGTGGATCCTCGCTTCATTCCGACCGGCGGCGGTCAGGGCGTGGCGTCCAGGTTTGGGAATGCGTTCGCCCAGATAGCCATAGCTCATACCAAATCCGGGAACCGCACGCTGAATCTGCCATTGCTTGGGGGCACGGTAGGCGCCGCCTTCACGGCCGAGCACCTTTACTACGAGCGTCTAGGCGTGCCCGAACTCGCCACCAATCGCCTGGTGGCGAAGACCATCGCGTTCAATATCGCAGGCGATCTGCTGTTGAACATATTCCATGAGTTTTCTCCGCACCGCGGCTTTTAACGGCTTGAGTGGGGTGGTTCGACCCCGGCCTGTTATTGGTTGAGGGCCGCCTGTTATTCGGTCGCAATGTTGGGCTGCGGAAGTACTGAAAGACCAAACTACACTGGACGGGTGCCCCATGTTCGCACCAGCGTACGTGGGCCGATTATGAATTTTTCGAATGCTTTGACTCTGGGAGTAGAAGCGTTTGAGGGGCTTCGCCCGTCTTTTTCGGCCCACGTACGCTGGTGCGAACATGGGGCACCCGTCCGGTTTTGTTTGGTCCTTCAGTTCCGGTTTGCGCCGGCCAAATGCAACCGTCATTGCACTAGTGTCGGACAAATCCCCTGCAGCTTCCGGTCGACCCGGCCCAGTTCCTTCTCAAGCTCGGTGAGTGTGGTCCCCGCATTTGAGAGGTCTCTTGATTCGCCCATGCTCTCAAGCGACGATGCCAAGGCCAAAGCTCGCCCTGCCGCCAGGTTCGACAAAGCACCCTTGAGGGCGTGTGCGGTCTGACTCACCTTCTCGCTGTCGCCGGCTGCAAGACCATCCTGCGCGATACGGATCTGCTTCGGGTAATCTCCACGGAAGATCTCTGCCAACTCGCCAAGAAACGCCCGGTCTCCGTCCACTCTCTCCAGAAGCTCCTTCTCATTCACGCAGAAGTCCAGCGGGTCATTCTGCTTAGTCGCAGCCGCTCTTCGTCGTGAGATGTATTCCTCCAGAATGCTGTCGAGTTCCTGGGGCCGGACGGGCTTGGAAAGATAGCCGTCCATTCCCGCTTGCAGGCATCGCTCCTTGTCCCCTTTCATTGCTAACGCAGTCATTGCCACTACCGGCGTGTGCAAGCCGCTCATTTTCTCCCGCCGGCGCAGCTCCGCAGTCGCGGTCAGCCCGTCCTTCTCGGGCATCAACACATCCATCAGCACCAGATCAAAGGACGTCTTTGCCAGTACTGCCAGAGCCTCGTCGCCATTGCCGGCGACCGTGATGCTGTGGCCCCGCTTTTCCAGAAGGCGCACTGCCAACTTCTGGTTGACCGGATTGTCTTCCGCCAACAGGATATTGAGGCTCCTGCTCGGCTCATGCTCCTTATGCAAGGTAGCCCGGGTAAGCATTTCGCTTTCCACCTTGCGCGCTTTCCGCGTAACCGCGCGAACGATTGCTTCGCGGAGCTCGAATTGACGAACCGGCTTCAGAAGATAAGCAGCCACACCCAATTCCGCACAACGCGCCGCGTCCCCACGGTGGCCTCCCGACGTCAGCATCATAATAGTTGCCGTGGACAAGCCGGCCTTGCGCTGGATGTTTTCGATCAGACTGAAGCCGTCCATCTTGGGCATATGCATGTCGGTCAGCACCAGATCGAAGGCTGAGCCGATATCGCGGGCCGCCATCAGCTCCGCCAGGGCAAGGTCGGCATCCGACACGCACGTCGGGCGCATTCCCCAGTGCTTCAACAACCCATCCAGAATGCGACGATTTGTCCGGTTATCATCCACCACCAGAACTCGCAGCCCGGTCAAGCTCTCGGTGGCCGTATCCGCTTTGACGGCCGCCATCTTGTTTGCGGACTCACGCAGCCGCGCGGTGAAGCCAAACTTTGAGCCCAAGCCGACTTCGCTTTCCACCCAGATCTCGCCACCCATCATCTCGATGAGACGCTTGGAGATCGTCAACCCCAGACCGGTGCCCCCATATTCACGCGTCGTCGAAGTGTCTGCCTGCGTGAAGGAATCGAAGATCGTCTTCAGCTTGCTCTCAGGTATGCCCGTTCCGGTGTCGGCTACAACCATGGTGAGCAGCGACGTGTCACCTTCTTTGGGCCCACAGGTCACCTTAAGCGATACTTCGCCCTCAGCCGTAAACTTCAATGCGTTGCCGAGCAGGTTGAGAAGGATTTGCCGGAGCCGGCCCGCATCCCCCGAGACAACCTCAGGAACGTCCGGCGAGATGTCGCACAAAAGTTCAAGCCCTTTGTCATCCGCGCGGAGCGCCACCGTCTTAAGCACGCCCTCGATACACTCACGCACATCGAAGTCCATCTCATCCAGATCGATTTTACCCGCCTCGATCTTTGAAAAGTCGAGGATGTCATTAATGACATTGAGCAACGCGTCGGCGGAGAGCTTTACCGTTTCAAGATACTCCCGTTGCTCGCGCGTCAGTTCGGTCTCGAGCGTCAGATCCGTCATGCCGATGATGCCATTGAGCGGGGTGCGAATTTCGTGGCTCATGTTGGCCAGGAATTCGCTCTTGGCATGGTTGGAAGCCTCGGCCAGCCGCGTCTTGAGTTTCTCTGCGGCGACCTCTTCCATCATCCGGAAGCGCTGTTCGCTCAATGCCAGCTGGCTTGCGTGAAACGACATGCGACGATCCAGTGCGGCGGTGAGAAATACCAGTCCCATAAGGGTAACTGCGGTGACTACGATCCCAGAGAGGCCCAGTGCCGATACGCTGACCGTGTGGGAGACGTCGGCGTTCATCGCTGCTCCCGCCCGATAATGAACGGCGGCCATCCCAATATAGTGCATCATCGGGATGGCGAGGCCCATTAACACTGCGCTGCCGAGTTTGCGCCGGTTCCATCCGACACCGCTTTCTTCCCGCAGAGAAAAGGATAGCCAAAGTGCAGCAAACGAAATGATGACTGCCACAATTACAGACAACACCACCAGCCATGGTGTATAGCTGCACATAGCCGGCAGCCGCATGGCGGCCATTCCGATATAGTGCATAGCTGCGATGCCGCTGCCCATCAGCAGCGCGCCCAACGGCGGTCGCTCCCCACCCCATCGTCTTACGGCTTACTATGTACAGTGCGATTCCGGAGCTGAGGATCGCTGCCAACATCGATAGCAGACCGTTGGCCAGTCATATTGGATCTCGATCGGGAGATGAAATGCCGCCATCCCGATGTAATGCATCGTCCAGATACCAATGCCCAGGACCAGCGCGCCTCCACACAACCAGGGAAGACGTTTCGTTCCCTGGGCCGCGGTGATCCTACCTGCCAGATCGAGCGCTGCGTATGCTGCAAGAATCGCTATCGCAATAGAAAGGACGACCAGCCGCATGTCATAGAAGCCGATCAGATTCGATCCAACCATAGTAATGTACCCGTTACTGCTTCTAACCTATAGTCACACCAGGCATGTCGCAGTAGCACTTTCGCGCCAAGATACCTTAGGACCAAATGAACGCTCGATCAGCACACGCTACAACTTTCCGGGCTCCGAGACGGAGTGACGTCATCAGGCCGCAGGGTGCGCGACCCGATCGAACGACTGACGACCGCTGGCAGACTTCCTATACGCCTGCGCGATGGAGATGAAGTGGAACATGAGGAAGAGAGGCACGGCGAATGCCGGAATCAGACTCATGGGCAAGACAGTCATCGCGCTGGTAGGAATGCCTTCCGGCTGAATCAAGTTTGCGGTGCTGCCCAGAGTTACGGCCAAGACCAGGTCGGCGATACCAAAGAGCTGCCAAACGATGTACCTCACCTTGTTGTTTGGCTGACCCCAGTTCATCGCCACGAACGGTGCGGTCGCTCCGATGGCCATATCTCCCCAACCCGCCGGCAGGGCAAACATACCCGGAAGAATATGGTAGGTATAGAGGGCGAGAAAAACAAAACCCGCCACACGCCACGACTGGATCATCGTCAGAACAGTGCGGTCGAGGCTCAGGCAGAACTCCCGAAACGATCGCGACGACGCGTACCAGACTCCAAAAAGAATAAGGGGAATAAGCGCCGCGATGCCGAGGGAAGCCGGGGGCGCCGTAGGTGAAGACTGAATCCAGTGCAGGGCCGATGCTGAGAAGGCGATCAGAAACCACACGGCGATGATACTAGCGGTGAGCTTGGAGTACGTAGACGTTGTCATTTGTTTGCTCCTATGCTTCGTGCTGCGGTTGTGAGTTGGTCGGAAGACTGGAAAGTGTTCAGCCATGCCTCAGGGCCAAGCTTCTTGCGTAGGACTTGCTGAGCCGCATCCCAGTCGGGAAGCACAGTCTCGTACGCCAACTTTCCCTGTTTCGAGAGAGAAAGACTCCAGGCGCGACGGTCGTTCCCCGGCGTCCGGCCGATCCAACCATTCTTAATCAGCGGGCGCAGACTGCGTGTGAGTGTGGTGCTGTCGATAGCGAGGATCTCCGCCAATTGCCCTTGCGCCACTGGTCCGGCGAGCTGCAAGGCTTGAAGGATCGTGAACTGGGTAATCGTCATGTTGTGCTTTCGAAGGACCTCGTCGTAAAACGAGGTCAAGGTGCGTGCCGCACGACGCACCGTGGCACAAAGACAAGGGAGGTGGGGGAGATCCTTCATATCGCTTTGGATGTATATACATGTATTGCGACTCAAAAAATACACCTCCATGGAAGTCATGATCTCGTATGGGGAACAGGTCAATAAGCTCCTCGCGACGGTTCCGTGGATGCAAAGCTACATTTCGGGTGTCGCTTCTCAGAATGCCGGCTGGTTCTGGGTCAATCTTGATCGCGACCGGCACCGGCCCAACGTCAAGCTCATCATGGCCGATCTGCAGAATCGTTTGCGCACCATACCGGGCCTGAACGTATATCTTCGCAATCGCGACTTTGTCGACCTGGGCGAAAGCGAGGGCCGCTCGCAATACTCGGCGGCCCTGGAAAGTCCGGACGCCGGAGATCTGTATCGATGGGCGCGGCGTTTGAAGACGAAACTGCAATCGATGCCCGAGTTGTTGAACGTATCCAGCGACCTGCAGTTGGCCGCTCCGAGGCTGAACGTTGACATACGTCGTGACCTCGCCATGTCGCTCGATGTGGACCCCGAAAAGATCGCCAACACGCTTTATGACGCTTACGGAAACCGGCGTGCCAACACCATCATGGTGGCATCGGAGCGTTACGACGTGATTTTGGAGGTCGCGAACGAATATCAACGTGGGCGCGGCCCGGCGACCGCTCGGGATCGCAGTCGTTGGAGGGTTCTTGCTCTCGCAATTGCTAACCCTTTACATCACTCCGCTACTTTATCTGTCTCTGCATCGTTTCCAACGCAAGCGCGCCAGGGGCGTTGGCATCGCGAGCTCATCGCTGCGAGAAAGCGCCTTAGAGGTTTAAGACCGGCATAGAGTCAGCGCGAGGGCGGATCTTGCAGAGCCAAACAGAGCTGGACGGGTGCCCCATGTTCGTACCAGCGTACACGTGGGCTGAATATGATTCTTCAAATGAGTAGAAGCGTTCGAAGGGCTTCGCCCGGATTTCCTGTTGAACTTCGTGGCGTTCATACAGATTCTGCGCCTTTCTTCACGGAAAGGCGCATGCGTGGCACTGTCCAGTGCAGCGTGGCAGGAAATCCGGGTCGCCCGTCTTTTTCGGCCCACGTACGCTGGTGCGAACATGGGGCGCCCGTCCGGCGTACTACTCGTGTAGGTGTTTCTCGAGGACGACAAACGCCAAATCGCTTCGCTTTGGTATTCCAAAGCGGTGGTCGTCGTACGGGAAGGGGCGAGTCTCAGCAGTTCGCCGATAGCCTCTCCGCTCGTACCAGGAGATCACTTCCTCGCGAAGATTGACTACGGTCATTTCAATCGTCCGGGCTCCCTGCGTGGCGGCATACTCCTCCGCTGCCTCAAGGAGCTTTCGTCCAAGGCCCGTGTTCTGCAACGCGGGACTTACTGTAAGTGCACCTAAGTACCACTTAGTAGGTGACGATGCCTGCAGACTTACACATCCCTTTAGAAGCGATGTCACGTCGTCTTTCGCGAGCAGGTAGAGCGCGCCGGCTGCGATTTCTTCTTTGAGCAAGGATTCACTCGTGCGTTCACCCGTTATATAGTCAGATTCCACACTCCAGCCCCGCTCACCATCTGTGCCCCGAAAAGCGGCGTTCATCATGGCTACGATGGCCGGCAATTCGGCTTCCTTTGCGGGTTGAAGGGGAACGGTCATATGCCGGATTTTAAAACAGGAGTGCGTAGTCGGAGGTCCTTAGACGGACTTGCGGCCTGCCGCCGCTGTGTGTTTGCGATCGTATTCTGCGTGCGCGGTTTGAAATCTGATAACGTTGCTGGCCGCCCATCGCCAAAGTGGATGGACGAGCTCAAGCATCTCGAGCGCCAGCTCAGTAATTGCGTATTCGACCTTCGGAGGCACCTCCGCGAACACCATGCGCGTTACCAGGCCATCGCGCTCCATCTGTCGCAAGACCTTGGTCAACGACTTTTGGCTGACGCCCTCCACCCGTTCCATCAGCCGCGAAAAGCGCATTGGAGCGTCTGCCTCCGCCAGTTCGGCCATGGTCCAGAGCGTCCACTTCTCCGCGAGCCGCGTCACGATTTCGCGGGTCAGCGAGTCTTGGCCTTCGGTCAGGGCCTCACAGGCCGCGTTCGCTTCCGCCCAGTCGATTCTTTTCTTCACGATGGTTACCTCAAGGTAAGTACAAGCCAAAAAGGTGCCTTATTGCTAAAGGATACTATTGGAAGGATACTCCTTGCATGGGCACTCAAACGAACACTGAATTCACCGCAAACGATATTCCTTCTCAGCAGGGCCGCCGTGTTCTTATCACCGGCGCAAACTCCGGCATTGGCTACGAGACCGCGCTTGAACTCGCGAGACGCGGAGCAGAGGTCATTCTGCCCGCGCGTTCACTCAGCAAGGCCAACGAAGCCATCGGCCGGATTCGCCGGGAAGTGGTCGGCGCGAAGCTCACTCCGGCGCTGCTCGATTTGGCTTCGCTAGCCAGCGTACGCGACTTTGCGGCATGGGTTGCCGGGAACTATCCTGCCCAGTCGCTCGACCTGCTGATCAACAATGCCGGAGTGATGGCTGTGCCGCAGCGTGAGCTCACAGTGGATGGGTATGAACGCCAGTTTGCCACCAACTATCTCGGTCCGTTCCTGCTGACTGCGTTGCTTTACCCGCGCCTCAGGGTTCAGCCTGGGACGCGCATTGTTACCGTGGCCAGTGGTGTGAGCAATCAGGGCAAGATCGAGTTCGACAACCTGCAATCTGAGCGCGTCTACAAGCCGATGTTTGGAGCGTATTCTCAGTCCAAGCTCGCCGACTTGATTTTTCAGCTCGAACTCCAGCGACGCCTGACTGCTGCCGGCTCGCCGATCTTAAGCACCGGCGCCCATCCGGGTTATGCCATCACTAATCTGCAGACCAGTGGTCCTGCCGGAGCCATGCCGCTTGGCCTTCGCCTTGCCACGATGATCCTCAAGCCTCTCGCATCGCAGGACGCCGCTCATGGAGCCCTGCCCACGCTGTTCGCCGCCACTTCTCCCGCGGTGACTCCCGGCGGCTATTACGGACCCAACCGTTTTCAGGAATTGAAGGGTCATCCCGTTCCGGCAAAGATCGCTCCCGCGGCAAAAGACCTTGGCTTGGCCAAACGCCTCTGGACCGAAACCGAACAGCTCACCGGAATTACGTTTACGCTTTAAGCCAGCGGAATCCGAAGAGGGGAGTGGAACAGCAGGTCGCTCCACTGCGCTACTCGGTCGAAGAGCAGAAAAATATTTCCCCGAAAGGTCCGTAGAACGGCAGGTCCCTCGGCTTCGCTCCTAATGAACAACCGTACCCTGGACCGACCAAAAGCGTTCGAGGGGCTTCGCCCGGCTTTTTCGGCCCACGTACGCTGGTGCGAACATGGGGCACCCGTCGAGTGCGCGGCGGCCGCTACTGTTCAGTGCTCCCTCCTAATGAACAACCGTACCCTGGACCGACCAAAAGCGTTGGATGGGCTTCGCCCGGCTTTTTCGGCCCACGTACGCTGGTGCGAAACATGGGGCACCCGTCGAGCGCGCGGCGGCCGCTACTATTCATTGCTCCCTTAACTTGACGCAGGCAAGTCGGCTCCTCCTAATGAACAACCGTACCCTGGACCGAGTAAAAGCGTTGGATGGGCTTCCCCCGGATTTCCTGTTGGACTTCGTGGCGTTGATACAGTGCATGCGCCTTTCTTCGCCGAAAGGCGCACACGCGGTTCTGTCCAGTGCAACGTAGCAGGAAATCCGGGTCGCCCGGCTTTTTCGGCCCACGTACGCTGGTGCGAACATGGGGCACCCGTCGAGTGCGCGGCGGCCGGTACTGTTCATTGCTCCCTTAACTTGACGCAGGCAAGTCGGCTCCTCGGGATGACAAGGGGAGGGCGGCGTTTCCATTTGGGTTCGGTTATTGGGATGGAGAGAGGACACAGGGGAGAGAGGACACGGGGAGAGTGACGCTTGCACGGAGAGCGGCGGTCGGACGGAAGGGGATTTTCATCACCTTGGGTGGGCCGCGGGCCCATGACCTCTCCGGTCGAGATGACAAATTTGTGGGGGTACTGGCGGTGACTTCTGCAGCAAATTTGTCATCTGGACCGGAGCGTAGCGGAGTGGAGAGATGCGGTTCTACTCCCTGTTCTGTGGACCCTAATTTCCTGCTAGATGAGCGGCGATCGCGTCGTACCAAAGCTTTGCCAGGATGCCGTAGCCGGTTGCAGTCGGATGTATCCCGTCCGAGCCGATGTTGGCAGTGACGTTGCCCGCGATGGCCGAGTAGAAATCCACCAGAGTGATTCGCGGGAATTGAGCGGCTGTCGCTCGAATCTCCTCGTTTACCTGGGGAACTTGCGGCGCCCAACCGGCAACATTGGAAAGCGCGTCCGGCGCAGTGGGATTAAACGGAGGAATGGTCGAAAGGATCACCCAAGCATTGGGATCCTTGGCATAGATATCGTTAAGGAGGCTCGTCAGGTGATCCGAGACACTGGAGGTCTCGTCCTGACCGATGTCGTTTGTCCCAGCTAAAAGAAGAACAATCTGAGGTTGGTAATTCTGAATCGAGCCATCAGCGTTTTCAAAATCCTGAATGCTCGCGATGTCATAACCTCCGTGCCCTTCCCAGTGCACATCAGGGCAAGCGGTGACAACCCCGGGTTCAAGAGCGGCACTGTCCCCTTGAAAGCTGAACTGCACGTTCCCCTCGCCCAGCATTTGAGAGAGCGGGCACCGATAGCCACCATCCGCAAACGTCGTCGCAACTGCGGAACCCTGGGTAATCGAATCACCCAGCGGCATGATCGTAATCGGACTGGTGCCACTGCCGTAGCCGTTACCCGGGGTGATGGCAGCTGCAGGCAAACCAAAGGTCCATGGTACGGGAGTCGTTCCCATCAGGAGAAAGGTACCGTTGTCCGGGTTAGGCGGTTCCTCGATATATCTGCCGGTGTTCACGTCTTGCACGGCGCCTTGTTCGTTAATCGTGAAGACATCCGCCTTGTCGCTCATCACCACGATTCCCTGGCCGGCGTCGGAGAGGCAAATGTTCAAACTACATACCGTCCAACCACCACCCGGCACGGGCGTCCAGGTGAATGCCTGGGTCGATTCACCCGGCAGAAAGGCTTGGTAAAGTTTTAAGCCCGGTTGACCGCGCAGGGAATCTCCCGCGTCCCAGAAAAATCCCTGAGGATCTTCTTGTGTCAGCGTCATCAATTGAGCAGACGCTCCCTCGGTCAAGCAAGCACACAGAGAAGCTACCGCGATCGCGGTTAACACTAATTTCATCGGGAGACTCACCTCAATCTAAAAATTGGTCTGGCGCCAAGGGATAGTGCGTGCTGTCATGAGTCACAATCAGGCTGTGCGGTAGAACCATCTACCGGCGCTTAAACATCGCCTACGCAGGACAGCAGCTTATCTACAGATTGTCAGGTTGCAAAACAGCGGGAAAAACGAATCGCGGGGAAGAAAGTTCTTACCTACCCAATTAACCGTGAACTTTTTACCGGGAGCGTTAGAACAGAAATTCGTCATCGTCTCTTTAACGTCGCTGAAATTTTGAATTGCTGTTACCACGGGACCCTGGAGTAACTGAAAAACAAATTACGTGCTGTGGATCCCACTCCCAGTCAGAGACGATAGCGATGTTTCTTAACCGCTCTTCTGAGTTTAGGCTAGTGTTCACACCTTGTCATCAGAAATGCCTCGTGAGTGCGTGTGAAAAAACGTGCCGGCCTCCGCAGAGCTCGCGGGCGTTCTTTTCAACTCGCCCGTTTCTTCGCTCTCTTCCGAGCCGCCGAGCCGCCGTTCGAAGCTCTCGCCGCGGCGCCTCGCACTCGTGCGGATTTCGCCCCTGCTGGTTTGGCCTTGACCCGCGCAGGTTTCCTGCTCTTCGTTTGCTTGCCCGCATAGAAAGCCGCAGCGTTGGCCTCGCGCTCGGCCTTCCACTCTTCACTCATCACCGAATTCGTGTCCGAAAAACTGAAACTTCCATCCTCCGATTTATGCCAGGAACCATCGATCACCTTGCCCGTAGTCTTATCGGTTAGATTCACTGCTGCAGATCCTTTGCCATCGGACCCTCCCCACCGTAAATCCCAATTGCGCAGTGCAAGAATGACGCCATCCAGATCCTTCCCCTTGGGCGTTGCGAAGTATTCGTGACGAAGTGGCCGCGCGCTATAGACGCGGCGCTCCACGATCTTGTCCTCTTCCAACCGCTTCAACCTGTTCGCCAGCAAGTGCGAAGACATGCCGGTCTGCGCCTGAATTTCCTCGAAGCGACGATTTCGCATACTGATCTCTCTCATGATCAGGAGCGTCCAACGATCCCCAACAACGGAGAGCGAGCGAGCGATGTTACAAAAACTTTCGGAAACGCGAGCCCAACCCATAATTCGCCACCTCTAATCAACGGGGGCCCCGGCGACAAATAAAATTCCGACCGAAGCAGATTCTCCTATCAGTATACTGCCGCATCGACACTCCCTTCCATATCTGCTTGCGATGGCGAAGGGTCGCTCTTCACCAGTCAGCTCCTGTGTGACGTCTGCAAGAAAGACCTCGATCACCAAGTCAAGCACCCGGCCGCAGCCGCTCCCCGGTTGACACTTTCTGGTAGTAACTTCATAATTTGAAGTGAAAAAGACCGCGTTCACGCTTCGGCCTAGAGTCGAAGCTGATTGACACACCAGGAGACCACCATGATCCAGGCCGATGAACTGGCAGAAATGCCACTGTTTCGCTGTCTTAGCCAGGCGCAACTACAGCGGTTGGCAGCCCATGCAGCCGAACTGAATGTCCAAGCCGGAGAGTGGATTGTTCGCGAAGGAGAGACTCCCTTTTTCTTTGTCTTACTCGAGGGCGCTCTCGACGTGGAGAAAGAATACGGAGGACAAAGCAGGGTTCGGGGCCGTTATAAACCAGGTGACTTTTACGGAGAGACTCCGATCCTGTTGGGCAGCCCCACCATCGCATCTTTAAGGGCGACCGAGCCCTCCCGCCTCGTACGTCTCGACCGTAATCACTTCAAGGAGCTGATGGACACTTCGCCCGAATGCGCGAACCTGGTTGTCCAGACCATGACCAAGAGGCTGACGTCGATCCAGGAATACATGCGCGAGAACAACCCACTGCGAGTCCTGGTGGTCGGCTCGCAATACAATGACGAATGTCGTCTCGTCCGCTCGTTCCTGGCGCTCAATCACATCCCCTACGAATGGGTAGACCCCGATCGGGAGCCGGAACGCGTTCCATCCGACGGAGTAGCCACCAGCAAGGGCGCGTTCGTTGTCGTGGACAACGCCGTCTTTCTGGGAGAACCGCTTACCGTTCGCAAAGTCGCGGAAGCATTGGGAATCCGCACCTCACCCAGCAAAACCGCCTACGACGTGGTTGTGGTGGGAGGAGGCCCTGCCGGGCTCGCGGCCGCGGTTTACGGATCCTCAGAGGGTCTGAATGTGCTGCTGTTGGAAAAGAATGCCACCGGCGGCCAGGCGGGCACATCGTCGCGCATTGAAAACTATTTGGGCTTTCCCAACGGCATCTCCGGGGACGAGCTAACCTCCCGCGCTCTAAAACAAGCGACCAGGTTCGAGGCTGAAATGGTCATGACGCGCAATGTCGAAACCCTCGCTGCTTCGCCTGGCGGCTACATGGTGGAGTTGGAGGGCGATCTACGCGTTGAAACAAAGACCATCGTCCTAGCCACAGGTGTGCAATGGAGAAGACTGCTGGCGGACGGAGTCGATCGCCTTACCGGCAAGGGTGTTCTCTATGGGGCTGCGCGCACAGAAGCTTCCACCGTCGTCGGCAAAAAGGTCTTCATTGTGGGCGGCGGCAATTCTGCCGGCCAGGCGGCCATGTTCTTCTGCGGCTATGCCGCTTCCGTCACTCTGCTGATCCGTGGTTCTGGATTGGAATCGTCCATGTCCCAATATCTGATCGATCAACTGGCTCAGCGCAGCAACATAACCGTTGAAACGCTCACCGAGGTGCTCTCCGTGGATGGTGAAGATTACCTCGAGACCATCTGCACCACCAGAGAGGGTAAAACGTCGCAACGAAAAGCCGATGCTCTCTTCGTGATGATCGGCGCGCACGCAGATACATCCTGGCTGCCGGAAGAGCTGCAGCGCGATGCGAACGGCTTCATCCGCACTGGGCGCGATCTCTCCGGCTTCCCCCAAAACCGGCCGCCCTTCTCGCTGGAGACCAGCCTTGCAGGGGTGTTCTGCGCCGGCGATGTCCGCCATGACTCTATCAAGCGGGTCTCGAGCGCAGTCGGGGAAGGCAGTATGGCCATCGCGTTCGTTCACCAATATCTCGCGATCGACAAACAAGGCTAGCGAGCACTCCCGGTTCAGAACAGCCGCATCGTCAGCGGTCCGTTGCCGGGACGCGTCTTGAGACACGCCTATCTTCCTTTTGTGAAGTAATTGTGCCACCGAGACAATTCGGCGGAACCAATCGGGTTTGGCAGCATCATAGGTGTGTAACTAATTAGCTTCATATTTTGAAGTGACTATAAAAGGAGCACTATGCCGGCCTCGCTCTACCAGCCAAGCTCAACCGCCCTTCTCGTTGTTGATCCCTACAATGACTTCATGTCGGAAGGTGGCAAGCTTTACGACATCACCAAACCCCAGGCCGACTCCGTCGGCTTCTATGACAACATGCGGAAGTTGATTCCTGCTGTGCGCGCCTCCGGCATACAGGTATTCATCGTTCCGCACCACAGAACACGGCCTACGGATTTCGCGAACTGGGCGGCCATCAATCCGACCCAGCAGGAAACCAAAAGGAAAAACTGTTTTGCCGACGACGCCTGGGGCGGGCAGTTCCATCCGGAATTCGGGCCCAAGCCTGGAGATGTGGTGGCCTTGGAGCACTGGGCGCAAAACGGATTTGCCAATACCGACCTCGATGCGCAATTGAAACAACACGGCATCACAAAACTTGTGTTCGTCGGGTTTATTGCCAATTCCTGCGTGGAAGCCACGGCACGGATGGGGATGGAGCTTGGGTATCACGTAACGCTCATTAAGGATGCGACCGCCGCATTCAACCCCGAAGGAATGGTGGCAGCCCGCGTGAACGCGAAATTATTTGCTCATAGCGAGCTCACGACGAACGAGTTCCTGGCGGTGCTGCGCGACGGCGTCGACCAGCGCCATGCATACGACTTAGCGGCCTCCGGCGCATAGAAATACCACCAACTAATCCAAAAAGGAGAATTAACAGTGACCGACACCATCATTACCGAGTCCACTTCCACAGCTGTCATCCACGCACCCATCGAGTTTGTAGATATTGCCGACTGGGTCTTCACCCTCCCCGATGCCGAATACCAGCGTTGCTCTCCTGCCCACATTGCCGCAGGCTTCACCACCAGCGACGATGGACGCCGGATGTCGCTGAACGTGGAGACGATCGGAGGCAATCTGATGGTCCAGCATTATGTCGAGGATATTGGAGGACCCCACCATGTTCGTTTGCTTTCCACTTCAGACGTTATTGGCTCTGGCGGCCGCACCAAGTCCGGTGTTGTTTGGGAACTAAGTGTGAAGTCTATCGACGCCGATAAGTGCGAGCTAAGCAACCATGTCATCGGCAAGACGACACCGGAGTACTTGGAAAACCTGGGTAGGAGCGGAGTGCCCTTCGAAGTTGCCAGGCATGCACAAGACGTCGCATCGGCAGCCCACAACGCCCAGGAGACGCCCCAATTTGCCAAGAGCATGGAAAAGAAGGCCTTGAAAAGAATGGCAAAGCATCTGACGTCGTCCGCGCGGTAAGCGCGGCGCGCCTCATCGACGAACAGAGAAGGGAAGTGCCATGAACAGACTCAAGGGAAAAGTAGCCGTGGTCACCGGTGCCTCGAAAGGATCGGAGCGGCGATTGCAAAATCTTTGGCGGCCGAGGGAGCGCTGAACCGAATGGGCTTCGCGTGGTGGTCGACGGAAAGCTGATTACTGGCCAAAGTCAATACTCCGCTTCGGAGTACTCCATTGCCTTTCATCATCTTTTGACTGGAAGCAGCCCCGATCACGAAACCGTGGCAGCCTAGCGCTTGTAATCGACCACCCTCCTTTTTTCACCTAAGCAGGGTGGTCCAAGCTTCGATATGCGGCTCTACCGATTTGGCTGTTACAGGCCACTAGGTGCTGTGAGACTTTGCTTCGTGGGCCAAACCTTCTACGGCAAGCTGCGTTTCACGAATCATGAGGACGGAGCCCCAAACGAGCGCCATAACCGCCGACGCTCCACACACGATGCCGATAGCAGCTGCTATCCGGAATACGGACGGAAGGCCGTAATATATTGCCATAGAACCGGCGATCGAGATGAGCGCCGAACTGGCGAAAAGTCCGAGACCCAGGTAAAAGCAGCGAAGCGCCCGCAATAGTAGTTGACCGCGAGTTTGCAGCGCGGCGAGCTCGGGGACAGAAACCGTACGATCCCTTGCTCCCGACTCGACTTTAACTAACTGGGCGGTTACCGCGTGCGTACGATCGGCCACACGCGCGAGGCGATTATTCGTGCCCAGTGCCAAGACTGAAGACGCGTTGGTGAGCACAGCTGGGGCTACCACGATGGTGAGGATCGAAAACGGATCGGCGGCGACCGAAGTATATTCCATCATTCCGTCCTCAGCGTTTGCATAGGTGAATTCATTCGCAGACCCCGCGTTGCGCCGTGACGCGTCGAACAAGCTGGATGATACGTTGAGTCGATCGCCTTAAACAAGAGAAAGGGCGGCAGATTTCCCTTCCACGTAGGCCCCGCCGGCCCTCGGCCCTCCTACGTTTCGAGGTTATTCCCTGGATCGTCCTGTTCAGGATCGTCCCTGATTGCAAATTACCGGATGGGTCACTATGCTCCGCGTATGGGGCGCCGCAACAACGAATTCAAAACGAGGAAAGGCTGGTCATTTCTGGCGCTCGTTCTCTGCCTCGTGCCGGCCTGCCTGTTTGCTCAGCCGGTATCGACGGTCGCCCTAGCCGATCTTCCGGAGGCTCCACAGGCAGGGGTGCGGCAGCAAACAGCGGAACCTAGGCAGCGAGCTGACAGCAGTATCGTTGGCACTGTCTTTGACATGTCCGGAGACTTGGTACCCGGCGCCTTGGTTACGCTGGTGCAAGCGGGCCACCCCGACGTAACCATTGCCTCGGGCGCCGATGGAAAATTCGTCTTTCCGAATCTCGCCGCGGGCAACTACACGGTCAGGTTCACTTTGGAAGGGATCAGGCCGTACACTTCGCCGAAGATCGTCTTGCGACCCGGCCAGGAGTTTGAACTGAGGGGAATTGCCCTCGCTTTTACTTCGGCGAACGTCAGCGTGATGGTTACCGCTTCGCCCCTCGGGATTGCCGAAGAGGAGCTACGTCTGCAGGAGAAGCAGCGTTTGCTGGGTGTGTTTCCGAACTTTAATATGAGCTACGTTTGGAATGCGGCGCCACTCACCGCGGGGCTGAAATTCCGCTTGGCGGCCCGGTCCATGGTCGACCCGGTCGTGTTTCTGACCACTGCCGTGGGCGCCGGCTTAGACCAGGCCAACGATGGTTCCCCGGACTACGGGCAGGGGGCGGAAGGATTTGCAAAGCGCTTTGGAGCCGGCTTCGGGAATGAAGTAAGCAATCGCTTATTATCAGGCGCCATCTATCCGTCTTTGTTTCATCAAGACCCACGCTTTTTCTACCAGGGAAGCGGAAGCAAGAAATCTCGCGCCCTCTACGCTGTCACGCGCGCCTTTGTGACCCGGGGAGACAATGGCGAGGAACAGCCGAACTACTCCCGTATCCTGGGGGTCTATACCTCGGCGGCTCTGAATAACGCTTATCACCCCAGTCGCAACCACACCGCTGGCCGGACGTTCGCCCACGGTTCCATAGCGTTGGGAGCCTACTCGGCCGACAGCATATTTCGTGAATTCATCTTCAGGCGCATCACTCCGAAGGTCCCCGGCAAGGCCAAAGCAACGCCGTAGACGGTGCGGACTTCTCTGCGCGGTTCCGGATCGCCCAGCTTTCCGGTTTACGCGCAATTGCGGTATCTTGACCGGAGCCGCCATTAGTATCACAATGTATCAGTAATCATGATTGGTGAATTCGAATACCTGCTCATTACCGCAGCGGCCCGTTTGGGAGATGACGCGTACGGCGCGGCCATCCGCGAAGAAATTGCCGCGGCCACGGGTAGCAGTTGTTCTATCGGTGCGCTCTACACGACCCTAGATCGCCTGCAGGATAAGGGCCTGTTGACAACCTGGATGGGAGAAGCGACTCCGCAGCGCGGAGGGCGGGCAAAGCGTATGGTGCGCGTTACTCCTAAAGGAGTGCAGGCGGCGACTGCGTTCTATAAAGCGGTCCAGCGCGTAAGCCGCGGTGTCTCCTGGGAAGCGGGAGGGGCGCATGACTGATCGAGGATCCCGGATGCTGGGTATTTTAGGCCTTCTGCTCGAGCCCGCAGAGCGCGAAGCAGTGATGGGCGACTTGGTCGAGTCGGGCGAAAGCAATCTCCAGGCCATCTTCGCGATTATCGGTCTGTGGCAGCGACGGCAACTTTGTTTGTGGCGAAATTGGCGTCCCTGGCTGGCTGCGTTCGGCCTGGCGATTCCCGGCAGCTTCATGTTGATGGGCTTTTCTGTTTCAGTAAGCCGCGTCTATCAGCAATGGATTGGCGGTCCCGGCTTCACGCTCTTGCTGTGCAACATCGTGTTATTAGCCGCGGTGGCTTGGGCCGGCGCCTTTGTTGTGGGTTCGGTGTCACGCAGAACCTTGTGGGTCAGCATGGTTTTATCGTTCGCTCCCTGCCTGTTCTGCCTGGAGCGATTTCGCATCGAGTCCCTCTCCCGCTTTTGCCTGCTGTTATTTTTGCCACCCGCACTCTGGGGGGCGGTACACAGCCTGCGCATCGCACGTATCGGGTTTCGCACCGCGTTGCTGCTAGCGGCTGGCGTCACGCTGATCACGATACCGACCTGGAGTTCGCCGGGCGCTTGGCTCCCCAACTGGGCGCTGAGCTGGCCAGCCTGGTACCTGGTGGTTATTGCGGAAAAACCGGCGTCGCTCGAGGGGAGGCTCAAGCAGTGGTGGACGCAAAGAGCATCACGGTAAATGGGGCCACGCACGCCGTCTCCGCCAGCCCGGAGACAGCGTTGTTGTATGTGTTGCGCAACGAGTTGAAGCTGACCGGTCCCCGTTTTGGCTGCGGCGCTGCGCAGTGCGGCGCCTGTGCCGTGCTGGCGGATGGACAGGAAATCCGTTCCTGCATTACGCCTTTGGCCGCGGTGGCGGGCAAGCGGATTACCACCCTTGAAGGGCTGCCCGCGTTGTGGGCCGCGGCGAACGGTCTTGATCTCGATAAGCATGCCGGCTTGCTGCATCCGGTGCAACAGGCGTGGATCGATGAGCAGGTACCGCAGTGTGGTTACTGCCAAAGCGGCATGATGATTGCAGCCATCCCGCTGCTGGCGAAGCATCCCAGTCCGACCGTGGAAGAGATTAAGGATGCGTATACCAACACGCCGCCCTCCCCGCATCTTTGCCGTTGCGGCACTTACTCGGCGATTATCGATGCGGTGCAGAGCGCGGGCCGGAAGATGCAAGACGCGAGTGTTGAGCACCAGCCATGATTCCGAAGCCGGAAGAAGTTCCAGCTGTCGCCCTGGAAATTACCCGTCGTGATTTCATCAAGGCCGGGGGAGCGCTTTTCGTTTCGATTGCCCTACGGGACGCGCGCGGCGCCGGGCTTGCCGACCCTTCGCCCACCGCGGAAGAGCCCATCGCGTTGTGGATTGAACTGCGCGGCGAAGACGCTGTGACCGTGCGCACCGGCCGGACCGAGATTGGAACAGGAATGACGGGGTTTTATACCCAGGTCGCCGCCGAAGAATTGTGCGTTCGCCCGGAAGCGATCACGCTGGTTACCGGGGATACCGATCGCACTTCCGAGGGAGGCTACTCGGCCGGGTTTTTGAACGGCGCCGTCAATCTTCGCAAAGCGGCGGCCTACACGCGTGAGGCCTTGCTCCGTCTTGCCGCGAGCCAGCTTGGCGTGAGTCCGGCGGTGCTCAGCGTGGAGAACGGGGTCGTCTCCGCCGGAGCGAAACGTATCAGCTACAGTGACTTGGTGCGCGGGCGGCAACTCGACCTGAAGATCCCTGTGACCGGAAAACCTGCGCAGTGGGCAAGAGAGGGTGTGGCCAACATTGCGGGGCTCGACTGGGCCGGCATGGACGGACTGGTGGTGGCCGGGAATCCACCGCTCAAACCCATCAGCCAATACAAGGTGGTGGGCACATCGTTCCCCATGCCGGTGATCCCGGACAAAGTGCGGGGGAAGACGCAGTGGAGCTGCGATGTGATGCTGCCGGGCATGTTGCACGCGCGGGTGGTGCGGCCTCCTACGCTTGGCAGCACTCTGATCTCTCCCGGCACGGTGGATAAAAAGCAGTATCCGGCGGCCGAAGTCGTCCACCGGGGAAACCTGGTCGCCGTGGTCTCTCCAAATGAATGGGAAGCGTTGAGTGCGGTCCGCTCGGTTGCCACCCATAGCAAGTGGAGTGAGTGGGCCGGCCTTCCCGGTAGTGACCAACTCACGGCAACCCTGCGCGCGCAGCGTTGGGGCGCGCCGGATCAGAGCCGCGGTCCCGCGGTCGAGACCCACGCAGCCTTGGCGAAGGCGGAGCACACACTCGCCGCTGCGTACGAACAACCCTATGTCAAGCATGCTCCCATAGGCCCTTATGTCGCTGTTGCGGATGTGCACAGCGATCGGGTGACCGTTTGGACGCACTCCGCGCACCCGCAAGCACTGCGCGCGCGGCTGGCAAACCTGTTGGGGATTGCTCCTGACAAAGTCGTTGTCCGCTGCCCTCGAGCACGCCGGGCAGTTTGGCCGGTCGACGTTCGGGGGCGACGGCGCCGAGGCCGATGCGGCAATTCTCTCGCAGGCCACGGGAAAGCCGGTGCGCGTGCAATGGAGCCTGCAGGAAGACTTTGGCTGGTCAGCCGCTTCGCCAGGCTGGGTCGCAGATATCCGGGCAGCGTGGAACGGGGAAGGCAGAGTGACGGCTGTCCACAGCTCGTTCTATTCCCCGCACATGATGGATCCGCGGCCATCGGGGGCGCTCCTTGCCGGGATGCCGGCGGGTACAGCCAAACCGGGTGGCTTTTTGGCGACCGAGTGGCCCTACGATCGCATTGCGAATCGCCTGGAGGAGGTTTACGCGCGAGAGAATCTGGGCGCATCCTCACGCTACGGCGGACTGCGGGGTATTATCATGCGCACCCCTGGTCAGCGGCAGCAAAACTTCGTTCTCGAGTCGATGATGAACGAGGTTGCGGCGATGACGAAGACCGATGCGATTCAGTTCCGGCTGGCGCACACGACGCATGCGCGGTTGATCGCTGTGCTTGAGGCTACGGCGAAAGCGGCCGGCTGGGATGGTGGAGTTCCTTCGCAGGGGCTGTCGGGCGGAAATGAGCACGAGATTCTGCGCGGCCGAGGCATATGCGTCATGATCCGGGCCGGTGCTTATTGGACCGGGATCGCTGAGGTTGCGGTTACGCCTTCCACGGGCGTGGTGCAGGTGACTAAGTTCACGCTGGGTGTAGATTGCGGCAAGGTCATTAATCCCCGGCAACTCGAACGCTGTATGAAGGGTGGAGTTGTCATGGGCCTGGGAGAAGCGCTTAAGGAAGAGCTGACCTTCGACACGGGAAAGGTCACCAGCACGGATTGGACTCGTTACAAGATTCTGACCATGGCGGAAATGCCCGAGATCAAAACGCTGCAACTGTCGCGGGACGACCAGGGTTTTGGGGGCGGAGGAGAAGCGCCGAACGCGCTGGTTCCGGCGGCGGTGACGGGCGCATTTCTCAACGCGACCGGCGTCGCGCCGCGCCACATTCCCCTCACGCCGGCCTACGTGCTCACACTCCTCAAGGCTGCAGGGAAGGGCGCCCGTTCGTGAGTTGATCGTTCGGGCTCGATTTTGCTCAGCGGCATTGGTACAGAGTCGTCGACAGTGGGCGCAAACGGGATTTTTGAGCACCTCCAGCACCCTCGCGCGGGCGCTGGGAATTTACCGATAATGCGATTTTTCATGGAATCGCACAAAGGCGCCCGATTTGGCAGCTAACCGGTCACTTCCGAAGAGCCCATTTTGGGCAAGCTACAGCGATCGAGCAACTAGCGCAAGCCACTCGACCTCGGGGGCTGGGGCATTCCCGGCGCGATTGTCGTAGAATTGCGACGAACTCCTCCCAACCGAGCAGGGAAAGCTGTGTAAACGTGGCCGCGGAAGAAAAGGACGATACCGCATCTTACCAAGGCGTGGGCGGAGGAACGAGTAAGCTTTTCGGGATCGGCGAGATGGCCGATCTGACCCGCACGTTCGATTGGGGTCAGACCTCGGTAGGCCCGATTGATCGATGGCCCGAAGTGTTGGTCAACGCTGTCAATACTCTGCTGAACTCGCGCCACCCGATGTTCCTCTGGTGGGGCGAGGACCTTGTTCAGTTTTATAACGACGCTTACCGGCCCAGCCTCGGTGGGGGCAAGCATCCGATCGCCTTGGGCCAGAAGGGTAAGGATTGCTGGCCGGAAATCTGGCCGATCATCCTCCCGCAGATCGAAGCGGTCATGACGAAAGGCGAGGCAAGCTGGCACGAGAATCAACTTGTGCCAATCATTCGAAATGGCCGGCTGGAGGAGGTCTATTGGACCTATGGGTACAGCCCGGTCTACACCTCGGCCGGGAAAATCGCCGGTACCCTGGTGGTCTGCACAGAGACAACCAATACCGTTTTGGCAAAGCGCCTGCAGCAGCGCGAGATGGAACGGATTGCAGGACTGTTCGAGCAGGCGCCAGCGTTCTTCGCATTGCTAGGCGGGCCTGAACACATCTTTGAGATGGTTAACGGTCCATATTTGCAATTGATTGGCCATCGAAGCATTCTTGGCAAATCGGTGCGTGAAGCGGTGCCGGAGGCAGAAGGACAGGGTTTCATCAAATTGCTGGACAGCGTGTACTGCACCGGTACGCCCTTTGTCGGCCGCGGCACTCCGATTCAACTGGCTCGCACTCCGGATCATCCACTCGAACTGCGATATCTGGACTTCGTTTACCAGCCGAAGAGGGAGCAGGATGGATCCGTATCCGGGATTATCGTTCTTGGCATCGACGTGACAGATGCCAAGAGGTCTGAGGAAGTCCTTCTCCAGTCGGAAAAGCTCAATGCTGTGGGTCGCCTTGCCAGCTCGATCGCTCACGAAATCAACAACCCGCTCGAAGCGGTCACGAACCTTATCTTTCTGGCGCTGAAGGCCGCCGTTAATCCAAAGACCAAAGAGTACCTCGCTACTGCGGAAATTGAATTGCGCCGAGTCTCGGCGATTGCCAACCAGACATTGCAATTCCATAGGCAATCGACGCATTCTGAGCCGGTCACGCCTGCTGCTCTCATCGATGCCACGCTTCCGCTTTACCAAGGCAGAATTTCGAACGCTCGAGTCAAGATCGAGCGACGTGATCGCGCGCGGCAGTCCGTGACATGTTTGGACGGTGAAATACGTCAAGTATTGAGCAACCTGATCGGCAATGCCATCGACGCGATGTCTCAAGAAGACCGACGCCTTTTGATTCGTAGCCGGGAAAGCACAGATTGGCACACGGGCCGACGCGGAGTTACGCTGACAGTCGCGGACACCGGTTCGGGAATGTCCAGCAATACGATCGCTCGCATTTTTGAGCCTTTCTTTACGACGAAAGGCAGCAAGGGTACGGGCCTAGGACTATGGATCAGCCGAGAAATCATCGAGCGGCACCAGGGATCACTCAAAGTGAAATCCCGTCAGACCACGCGTTGTTCAGGAACAGTGTTCGTTATCTTCTTGCCATGTGGAGATTGAAGAATCTCCAGACAGTCATAGCATGGGCGGCCCGGCCTCTGACTTAACGCATTTCTTTGTCTTGCAACTACATGGTTGCTGGGAACTTGCCGATAATGCGACATCGCAGGTATTAGCTTCCTGCGGCGTGCTCCTTAGTCCGCTTACCGAAGAAGGTGTTGATTTTCGAACCTGTACTCCCCAACCCACAGAAGAAGAATGGCAATGATGGCCACAACCGAAACGGACAGCATTAGCCAATGCCACAAAGGTCTTCGTTTTCCCTTCCATTCGAAAAAGGCAATGGCCCCCAAGAGTATGCATGTTCCGACAAAAGCCAGCACCATCGAGCCATACTCTCAAGACGCTGGCAAGAATGCAAAGACCTAAGGCGCCTGGGAAGTTACCGATAACCAGACTTTTCAGGCGATGAGCCCGACAGCGAAAGCCCTTGCCGAGCGCCCTTACGCCGAATTTACATTCATCTGTCCGAGAGTCCAGCAAACCGTTTACAACGAAACGCAGCTTCCGGCGATGCCGGCTTCCAAAGCGGTAACATTCAGAATTCCTCCCTTTGAACGACCCTGACGGATATGGCGAGCAACACACCAGCCAAAACGATATAGACCACGACCTGGAGCCACGGTATCGGAAACAAGAGCAGATTTGTCCGTAAATCTAGGTATTCTCTCCCCGTCATAAACTCCCAGGGGCTGTAGGGCCGTAAGGCGTGACTACTCAGCCCAACCGCCGAAAGGATGACTACACCAAAGCTTACAATTGGGGCCGTGTATTCACCATTGACTAGAGAAGACACCAGGACAGCCATCGCGAAAAACGGCATCCCGCCCCCGAGTATCAAGACTATGAAGTAGACACCCTGTGAAATCGAATGCGGTTTTCCAAGGATGCTGCCAACGGATAACATCGTTATCCACGGAATCACCGCTAGCGCGACGGCCTGGGCAAGTCCCATGCATATCCGAACCGCCGTAATGCGTGTCCTGCTAACCGGCAGCGCCAAGGTGAATGCGAAAGCTCCGTTTGCCTTTTCTCGCAGGAGGCCGCCCATCATCATCAACGTGACCGATAAAAGCCACATCACCACGAGCATCGAGTTCCCCGCAAATAGCACGTAGAAGTAATAATCCACTTTTACGTCGTAGATCACATCTCGATCCAAATGGAACACGAATCCCGCACAGAGAACCACCATTCCGATAATAGAGATCAGGAACCGAGATCTGGTTTCCATCCAAGCCTTGTACCAAAGCATCGCTCAGCGCTCCTTTACCTTTTCCAAAAAGATATCCCGCAGTCCAACAGGAGTCACTTCTATCGAAGTCGCATTCAAATCGCGCGCACGGGCGACAACGGCGTCGGTGTTGTGGCTAGCGAGCAAGCTTATTTGATGACCGCGAGTTCGGCAGTCTTCGACTCCCATCGCACGAAAATCACGTTCCGGCGGTGTTGACGGGAATATGAGATCAATTCGCCGATATGACTGGCGTAGATCGTCGAGCGAGGCGTCTAGTACCAGACGTCCCCCATGGAGCAAGCAGATATGGTCGGCGATGCGCTCGACTTCCGCAATCTGATGCGACGAGAAGAAGATGGTAGTACCTTCACTGCACCGCGCTACGAGAATCTCTAGGAGTTCTTCAATACCAACAGGGTCGAGTCCATCACTTGGCTCGTCCAGAATCAACAACTCTGGTTGGCGAGCGAAGGCCATCAACAGGCCAAGTTTTGTTCTCATTCCTTTGGAAAGCGATTTGATTTTGCGATCGAGCGGCAACTTGTATTGTCGCAGGAGCTTCTGCTGTTCGTTAGGACGCCAGTCCGGGTAAAAGCCACTCGTGAATCGGATCATCTGCTCTACGGTCATGTAGTCGTAAAGCCGTTTATTTTCGCCCACATAAGCGATCTTTTTGCGCACGCGAACGCTCTCGATTGGATCGCTGATCTGCTGGCCCAAGATAGTCCCACTTCCGCCGCTTGGGTGGATCATGCCGAGAAGCATTTTGATCGTTGTACTTTTACCAGCCCCGTTGAGGCCAAGGAACGCCGTTATGCCGTGCGGCCTGACCGATAGGGTAAGGTCTGTTACCGCTGTAATTTTTCCGTATGACTTACTGAGTTTGTTCGTTTGAATAGCTACGTCGGTTATCATCTTTTACTCGCTGCCTCGGGTTGGTGAAACAGAGCCGCTTCGAACATCCTTCGAATCTCTTCATCGCGAAAATCTCTTCCACGAAGCTGTTCGACCAAGTCCCCAACGCTCCGACTCGCAGCTTGAATATGATTTGAAAGGGATCGGGACCGTCGATTCACTGAGATGAATGCGCCTGAGCCTTGACGCAGCTCCAAAACCCCTTCATGTTCAAGCTCCGAATATGCTTTTGCGATCGTGTTTGGACTCACGACCAGTTCTTGCGCCAACGTCCGGATACCAGGGAGTTGGTCGCCATCCCCTAGCGCCCCACTCTCGATGCCATATCGGATCTGCTGCATCAGCTGCAAGTAAAGGGGCTGTCCCGAGCTGGATGATATTCTAAAAAACATAGTGGTATTTACTGTACTGCTGGTAAGGTACACTATGACAGTCGGCGGTGCAAATCTGCTCGCGATTTCTGGCCTCGCCAACCAATCTGCATGGTGCACGTGCACAGTGCGCTCAGTGTCATGGCCATCGCTTGTTTGAAGTTTGGTGTTGCTCGCTTGTTGTCCGAGGCTGAGTGGGAATACGCGGCGCGCGCCGGATCCACCGATCCCTTCCCATGGGGAAAGAAGGCCAGCCATGAATTCGTCAACTACGGGACGGAAGATCAGGCGGGGCGGGGAGTCGCGTTGGGCCGCGACCAGTGGGAGTTCACCTCGCCGGTTGGATCGTTTCCGCCGAACGCATTCGGCCTTTACGACACCAATGGAAACGTCATGCAATGGGTGGAGGATTGCCTTGCGGGCTCGTACTCGGGTGTGCCCACAGATGGTTCGGCGTTTCTGGCCAACGTACCGGTGACCGGAATGACGGAGTGGCTTAGTTCCATGAACGGAACCAACTCTTGTTCGTACCGGATGCTTCGCGGCGGCTGCTGGGGGGACCCGCCAAGCATGATCGGCTCGGCGTCACGGAACACGGCGCCGGCAGTCGGAGACACACTTGAAAACTATCGCAGCAGCGGGTTGGGCATCCGAGTGGCAAGAAGGCTCGACAAGTGAGCGGTGGCGTGTTCCCCATCTGGACGCTTCGCGTGTGAGGGATCGAGACAGGTTGTCACCGCGTACTTGGAAAAAATTGTTCTGCCTTTAACATTGCGTACTGCATGAGTGCTGGTTCCGTCGGCGCCGTGAGCAAACGCCGCGATCCCGAGCAATAAGCCCGTTGCCACGACAACCATGACGCTTCCCCTCGACAGGACTTGTCGTGTCATTGAGTGCGCCGAGCCTCCTACGCCCCAGAAAAGTACGCTGGAACAAAGTGAAAAGTTCCCGTCGAATTGGGGGCATCCGTAAGTCCCAAAAAACGGGATTTTGGGCAAAGTGCTGGGCACGGCTGGGACCCTACCGGGAACCAGACTTTTCACGTAAATCGAGGAATGGCAGTCGCTAAAATTGGCTGAGCTTGACCGTAAAGTCTTCCCTGCTATGTTGAAGTAAGGAAACGAGGCAAGGTCGCTCGATCGATTTCGCCGCGATGCCAGAAAACATGGGGTTCCTGGATGTCTGTTAGAGATCACGTGCTCTTTTTACGCGATTGGGTCTGTGACCCATTGCAAGTGGCTGCCATTGCGCCTTCCAGTCTGTCGCTCGCCCACATCATGACCAGTGAGATTTCTTTCTCCGATGCGCCGATTTTAGAGCTTGGGCCAGGTACAGGCGTTTTTACGAGGCGGCTTATTCAGAAGGGTATACCCCAGGAAAATCTTGTACTCGTTGAGAGCAGTCAGGCGTTCGCCGAATTACTGGGATGGCGTTTCCCCAAGGCAAGAGTCATCTGTAGTGACGCATCGAAGCTGAGCGTCCATGAGCATGTGCAACCTGGTACCGTCGGGGCCGTCATCAGCGGGCTCCCGCTGGCCATTATGCCGGCGCGCAAGGTAATCACCATCATGAGGTTTGCTTTTCGAAGCCTGAAGGACGATTCGTTCTTCTACCAATTCACCTACGGACAAAAGTGCCCGATAGCTCCGGCAATTCTCGACCGATGCGGCCTGAGCTCGACCCACATCGGACACACATTCTTCAACGTCCCACCCGCCTCGGTATATCGGATTTTCCGGAAGTGAGCGGTCTCACGCTTCTCAATATGCGCGGAAAACGGGATGCCAGACGGGATAAACAGGGATAGTCCCCGGTTGCGGAAGGCGAGAGCGGCCCTTGGGTATTAGGAAAAATGCTTTGACGCCGGGACGTTCAGCTTCTTGATCAGAACCCTGGAGTTCCGGCCGCTTTGGTTGTACTTCTCGCGCCGCGCCGGCGGAAGATCATCCAGGGTGCCCTCCACAAAGCCGCCTTTCAACTCGAAAAAAGTAAATGCCTGCGTTGAGAGTGCGATCAATTCCGCGAGGCCCATTTCGCGGGCTTTGTCTTCCACGAAGCGCATCAGCTTTCGACCGATGCCCTGATGCCCGACCGACGGATTGACATAAAGGCTGTTGAGTTCGCCCTTTTGTTGCCCGGGATAGACGTGGAGCGCCACGCATGCGACCGGATTGTTGTCGATTTCGAAGATGTAGTATTCGGAAAAGTTCTTTTCCATTTCCGAACGTGTTCGCCGGACGAGTTCCTCGGCTTCCACGGCCTTTTGGGTCAGCTGCTGGATCGCCCGGATATCTTTTTTCCTGGCCGGCCGGATCTGTTCGTATTCGTTGGCGTAAATCAGCGTGCCGATGCCTTCGTTGGAGAAGACTTCGGCCAGCAGCGCTTCGTCCTCATGCCCGTTGACAATGTGGACCCGCGGCACGCCTGCGGAACAAGCGGCGACTGCATGGGTCGCTTTGGAAACCATCTCCGGCACAAATCCCTCGCCCCCGGACTGGAGAAGCTTTTGCAAGTCCGTCACCACCATGTGACGAATGAGTTCGCCGTCGTATTGCAAACCGTCCTGCAGGGTAATGAAAATCAGCTTGACTGCCTTTAAGGCTATTGCCACCGCGACCGCGACATTATCGGAGTTGATCCGGTACGCCTTGCCCTCGGTGCTGAAGCCGACAGGTGAAACGACCGGGACAATGCCCTGGTTCAGCAGGGGTTCAAGGAGCGTGGTGTCAATCCGTTCCACTTTCCCTGTAAAGAGATGGTCGATCCCGTGAAGGATTCCCAGTGGGAGGGTGATGACGGCATTTGTGGTCGCCGCGCCGAGATCGTTGGCCGAAAGGCCGCCCACGATCTCGTGGGTGACATGGTTGGCGGCTTCGACGGCGAGCTGCAATGTTGCGGCGTCAGTCACGCCGGTGCCGTCGAGGTTGGTGGGTTGGACATCCTGCTTCCGGGCGAGCGCCTGAATCTGTTCGGCAGCGCCGTGCACAACCACCACTCGGATATTCAAGGAACGCAAGAGGGCGATATCGACGAGAATGTTGGCGAAATTCTCGTCTGTGACCACACCTCCATCCACTGCGATAATGAAGGTTTTCTCCCGGAATTGCGGGACGTACTGCAGGATTGCGCGCAAGTCTGTGAGCTTCACCGTAGCTCCGGTCTCGATTTGGTTGGGCGGATCGAAGCTCTCATTCCGGACGCCCGCGAGCGCCTGCCGCATGCTCATCACGGTCTTAATTCTACCGGCTTATGCGGTCCCAGGTTCGTGACTCTGCGGAACGGCCGACTGTAAATCATTCAGACGCTTCCACAAATCGGCCTGCGCGCTCTGATGCTGCGGCAGGTTGTACAGGTTGTGCGTCTCACCCGGGTCGTTCTGCAGATCGTAGAGTTCGAATTCCTGCGGTTCCATCACATAGTGAATCAGCTTGTAGCGCTCTGTGCGAATGCCGCGGTGCGGCCGCACGCCTTCTGGATTTGGCCATTCGAAGTACTCGTAATACCATGCCTCGCGAAAGGCCGGATCTGCGCTCTGCGCCAGTGGGAGCACGCTCTTTCCCTGGACGTGCTCGGGGATAGGTAAACCCGCGAGATCGAGAAACGTCGGGGCCAGATCCGTATCGAGCACCATCTCGTCACGCACAACGCCGGCGGGAATGCGCTTGGGATATCGGATCATCAGCGGCACGCGGATGGATGGCTCGTGCATCAGGCGCTTGTCGAACAACCGCCACTCGCCTAAAAAGTAACCGTGATCAGAGCCGGTCACGATCGCGGTGTCATCGAGGATGTTCTTCTTCTCCAGATAGTTCAGGATGCGTCCGATATTCTCGTCCACCGCGACCAGTCCGGCGTAATAGTTCTTCACCATACCCTCGTGCGAACCGACTGCCACATGCGTCGGGGTGGTTCCAACCTTGTTTTCCGCATCTACAAAGCTCTTTGGCTTGCCTGGATAGCCCTTGAGATCGTCATCGAAGGTCGGCGGCTTTTGCACCGTAGTGTCGCGATAGAGATCAAAATGCCGTCGCGGCCGAAAGAAGGGCTCGTGCGGCGCGACAAACCAAACCAGCAGGCAGAAAGGCTTGCCGGCGCGATCTTCCTCAAGCCAAGCCAGAGCGCGGTCCACGGTGAGATCGTCGGGATACACGTTGTGATATTGCTTTTGCGGCCCAATCTGGCCTTTGCGGCCTTCCTTGAAAAAGGGGTTCACGTAGTTGTTGCTGGGATCGTTGTGACCGAAGTAGTAGTCCCAATAGCGATCCTCGACGCCGTTGCGGATATGCACTTTGCCGAGGATGGCCACCTCATAGCCGGCTGCATGCAACAGATCGGTAAAGATGGGGATGTCGCGGGGCAGAGCTTCGTTCAGGCCCTTGTTCGACAACGCTCCAGTCGAGCGTGAATACATGCCGGTCAGGGCGGTGGCGCGGGCCGGCGCGCACAGCGCATTGGTGCAGAAAGCATTGCGGAAGCGAATGCCTTCGCGGCCGATCCGGTCCTGATTCGGTGTTTTTACAATCGGATGGCCGGCGATCGAGAGCGCGTCGGCACGTTGTCCTTCTCCCAAAAAGAAGACCAGATTCGGCCGGTGTACAGGAGTCTGCGCTTGTGCCTGGTCGCCAAGCGACGATGCGAGCAGCGTCCCTGCCGCTGCGAGTCCGCTCTGCAGGAAAGCCCGGCGGGTAGGATCTGTGATGTCGTTCGGTGTTGTCATCTCTCTCCTTTGTTTATATCCGAAACGGAAACAAGGCCGGCCAGAACACGCAGTGCTTTGGCCGCTTTTTTGGCCCTCATTTGTTTCCAGTTGGGGATGTTTCCGTAGCGGGCTCGATCTGCCAGAAAAGCCCACTCCGGATTAGGCTTGGTATGGCTTTCCGAAGCTCGCATCCAAGCGGCGGCGAACTCTGCGAGGGTTGGAGCCGTCCCCGTGGCCCAAAACTCACGGGCAAGAATCCTGGCGATAGCGCCATTCTTGAATCGACCGGCAGTCAGATTTTTCAGCAGCGTGTCCATCGCCCGGTTTTTCTTATCGTATTGACCGTAATACAGTCGATCGCTTGCTGAAAGAGTTTTGGGAAGGGGGTCCGAGCAAACGACTCTGGCTGGAAAGCAGGTCCCCTCCGGGACGATACCGGTCTCAAGAAATCTCTTGATCCGATTCAAGATGACTCCCTTTCTGTCCTCATCCTTAGTGATCCATATGTCTCCTTCACCCGTCTGGATGGCGATCTTGAAGGGGATCGAAAGGCGCTTACAAAGGGATTTGATTTCAGAAAGATTGAGATAGTTGAGATGATCGATCAGTTCCTGCTGCTCCTGTTCGGACAGTTTGGCGATAGAAGCGTGCGGCATCGACCTGGTTCCCGGCTCAATCCCAGTAGAATAGCCTATGCTGTCCACGTCCCCGGTCAAATTGGTTATCCCTGGCGAGATTTACTTGCCGGAATATGTGGCTGCGCTCCGGCGGGGCTGGTCGCCGGACAATGTTCGTGGGGCGGCGGCAGCGCAAGAAGAACTGGTAAAGATCGAGCGCGATCCACGAGGCTTTCTCCAAACCAAGGCTGACGATCGGGAAGCGAAAGGTGGCCCTATTCCATTGCCTGATGGTTCCACCGTACAGCGTCTTCCCGGCTTCATTCGCTGGATATGGGATGGTGAATTTTGCGGCAGCATTGGCTTTCGATGGCAACCGGGCACGCCTTCGTTGCCGGCCCATGTCTTAGGCCATATTGGATACGCGGTCGTACCGTGGAAGCGTGAGAGGGGCTATGCAACCAAAGCCCTGGCGCTGATGCTCGAAGAAGCGCGCGCTGAAGGGCTACCTTATGTAGAGCTCACCGCTGACCCGGACAATCCGGCCTCGCAAAAAGTCATTGTGGCGAATGGTGGAGTTCTGGTCGGACGCTTTCAGAAACCGGCGCAATACGGTTTAGGGCAGGAAGGCCTGCGTTACCGGATTATGCTGTCGCAATAGGACGATGCCAGTCCACACGGGATAACGATTGGCTGTAGACTCGAAGGGCGTCGCGTACCGTTTCTATGATGAAGGACTCTGTCAATTGGCTTTACCCACCCATTGAGCCCTACAGCACCGGCCGGCTGCAGGTGTCCCCGGTTCACGAGCTCTACTTCGAGCAAAGCGGCAATCCTTCCGGCAAACCGGTGATTTTTCTGCACGGTGGTCCTGGCGGCGGCTCCGATGCGAAGCAGCGCCGCTTCTTCCACCCGGAAAAATATCGCATCGTCAACTTTGACCAGCGCGGCTGCGGTCAGAGCACACCCTATGCATCGCTCGAAGCCAACACCACCTGGGACCTCGTCGGCGATATTGAAAAGATCCGCCAGCACCTGGGGATTGAGCGATGGCAGGTTTTCGGTGGATCGTGGGGTTCCACTCTGGCTCTCGCCTATTCTGAGTCGTACCCGGAGCGCGTAACCGAACTAGTGGTGCGCGGCATCTTCCTGCTCCGCAAGCAGGAGATCGACTGGTTCTACCAACGCGGCGCTTCTGTTCTCTTTCCGGATGCGTGGGAGCCCTACGTATCCCACATTCCAGAGAGCGAGCGTGATGATCTGCTTGCAGCCTATCATCGGCGGCTCACGAGTGAGGATCCCGCGGTCCGGCTCGCGGCAGCGAAAATTTGGAGCGGCTGGGAAGGCTCCGCCTCGAAGCTGCTGCCCGACCCTGCGTTTACTGGCCATTACCAGGAGGACGAGTTTGCACTCGCCTTCGCGCGTATTGAGGCGCACTACTTTATCAACAAGGGCTTTTTGGAGACGGACGGCCAACTCCTCCGCGACGCAACGCGGATTCGCCACATCCCGGGAGTGATTGTGCAGGGCCGCTACGATGTTGTTTGCCCCATGGAAAGCGCCTGGGCGCTCCACCGTGCCTGGCCCGAAGCCGAGCTCATCATCACCGCCGATGGCGGCCACAGCGCTACCGATCCGCCGAACAGCCGAGCATTGGTCGCAGCGACCGACAAGTTCGCAGGGTAGAGTTTAATCAGCCAATCTCATCTGCGTTCCAATTCGGCACCAATTTGTTTCACATTAGGTCCCCTCGGGGAAAGCTATCGCCTCCGTTGACCAACCCAAGTGTAAAGCTACTCCTAGTGGCAGCAGCTACTTCGTAGCACCCCTATGGTTGGTAGCTTAACTGTCCCCACCCCGAACGGAGGCACACGTGAAACTGAACTTTTTGCTGCATAAGGTGCCGAGACGGCTAGGTAGGGTTCTTTATGAACGATTCCCGGAACCGTTACACCTTAACCTTCTATCGATCTTTGTCGCGCTATTCGGCAATTACAAAATGAAAATTGCCTGCGATCTGGTGGTGCGACAACAGTATGCTTACAGCCTCCTCAAAACAGCGGAACTTGCCAAGGCCCAAGGTCTGAAATCCGTGACGGTAATCGAGTTCGGAGTGGCCGCAGGCGCGGGGCTCGTGAATATCTGCGATATATCCCGAAAAATCACCAAGTTGACGGGAGTCGATTTCGAGATCTTCGGTTTCGATTCCGGCAAGGGGATGCCCCCACCTCGCGATCATCGCGACCACCCTGAGTTTTTTAGCGAAGGATCGTATCCACTTATCGACCGCACTGCATTAATAAGAGCCCTACCCCCGAACGCCAAGCTCATCCTGGGCGATATTCAAGAGACCTTGCCCCGCTTCATGGCTGAGATTTCCGCAACCAGCCCTGTCGGTTTCGTCGTTATCGATGTGGATTACTACTGGTCGGCGAAAGAATGCCTGAATGTCTTTCTCGCAGACGCAGACAGCTACTTGCCATGGACGCTGGTCTACTTGGACGACATTGGATTTGAGAGCGCGAATCCCTGGGTCGGAGAGCTTTCAGCCGTGCGGGAGTTCAACGAAGAAAATGAGTTGCGCAAAATCCATTTATTCGAGGGCCTGCGTCACAAGCGTCTCTTCAAGCACACCTCGTGGCTCGACCAGCTCTATCTTTTGCATGTGCTGGATCATGATCGGCGCAAGGTAAGCGGTGCACCCAAGGAGATCAAGGTCTTAACGAATGTGTATTTGTGACGCGTCAGCTAACCCCCCTTGTTAGGACTTATCGGCGGGCTAGGAGTAGTGTCCTGTCCCTGAAGGTCATGGAAAAATCGACACGTCGAAGAACGGCCTCAGGGGCTAAAGCCCATCCTATTTCCAAGCATTTACGGCACGACTAAAGTCGTGCCCTGATACAAAGCCAAAGAACTTTTTCAATGAACTTCAGGTACAGGGCCCTGGCAAGACCGCAGATCTCCCCACTGCTCTCCCCCGGATTTCCTGTTAAGTGTAGTGGCGTTGATGAAGCGTGTGCGGCTCTCTTTAGGGAGAGCCGCATCCGTTGTCCTTGCTAGCTCTGCGAGGTAGGAAATCCGGGTGTGCTCCGGTCGAGATGAAAAATTTGTTAGGCAAATGGCTTTAAAGCGCGAAAAGCTGGTGATCCTCCAACAAATTTGTCATCTCGACCGGAGCGAAGCGCAGTGGAGAGATCTGCGGTTTTCTTTGCTTAGTTCTCACACAGGCTCTAGAGTCCAGCATATTTACGGCCCGACTAAAGAGGCTGCGGAAAAACTCATGCTTTCGAAGCGTACGGGCTTCAGCCGCTCATTCTTTAGTGGCTTAGATGTACGGGCTAACGCTCGTTGCGGCGAGGCAGCCCGTACCCTTCCCATTCGGCCGAAAAGTCGAGCCCTGATACCTTGCCAAAGAAACTCTTCAATCAACTTCAGGGACAGAACACTAGCGAGTCCGATGTTGGCCTCGCAGCAGAGAAATAGGGCAAAAACTTCTCAGGCCCCTGAACAACCTTCGCCGGCAGACAGGCGATACCAAAAAGCCCAGCTTCCCAGCCTGACTACTGTGGCGGGTTTGAGCTGCGCGGAGGCGGGTTGGTCGCGGCGGGAGCATTTTCGGTGCTGGTTCTGACGGGTGTGTCCTTGCCGTGTTCGGGGTCGTAGTCGTGCTTCGCCATCCATTGCTTAAAAACATCAATCGGCTCGGTGGCCAGGTTGCCGTCGTGCGTAACGTAAGCAAAATCCTTAACGAGTACCTTCAGTCTGCAGGTGTCGTAGCTGGTCTTGCCGAAATGTTGCTGGAGGATAACCAGCTCCTGCCCGGGCTTCTTCCATTTGGCCGGGAAAGTCTCGTAACCGGATGAGGTCTGCAGCTTTGTGTCGCACTCGAACTGGAAATCGATCCCTTTGGGCGCCCCGCCTTCAAATAGATTGGCCCGGCCCTCGCCTTTCGTCTCCTCTGCTTGGCGGTTGTGATAAAAGGTAGTCTCGTTGCGGCGGAAGATGTGAATGCGCAGAGGGTAATCCGCTGGATTGTGGCTTTCTGCATGCATTGCGGGTGCAAACCAGGCGAGCGAGGCAAACATCACGAAAGCGGAAAGATAGCGCATCCAGAATCTCCTGCAACAGGTTTTTTGTCGGAGGCAGTGCATTGAGGAAGCCTCCCTGTGCGCATAATAATGCCTAGGCCACGCAGAGATCCGCCTGGCCTGATCAAAATCAATCCCTAGACGCTTCGTAGAAACCGATGCTTATTTCTTTGATCCATCGGCTACGTTTCGCGTTGCCCTTCCTCATTGCACCAGCAACACCGCGTTGTAAGTCATGTGCAGCAGGATGCAGGGAAGAAGGCGCCGCGTCCGCTTGAACACCAGGCAATTCACAGCCCCGACACAGAAAACCGGCGGCCACGCAAGCAGCGGGTGGTAAACAGTAAAGAACGCTGCGGCTCCCAGCACAGCACGCCAGCCGCCCCAATCGCGGTCAAGGGCGCGATAGAGCAGCCCGCGAAAGAGGTACTCCTCGGCGAAGGGAGCGAACCCCACAGCCGTAACGAGGTACGCAACCCGCAGGCCAGGGAACTGGGAGGCATTTTGTTGTGCGTTGCGCAGCATCTCCGTGAGCGCGGGAATGTGACGGAGAACCACTGTGTACCCGTGAGCCAACCCACCGAGGGTCAGCCCGCCGCCGAGGCCGAGCAGCAGCCCAAGCAAAAGCCCGCCGCCGGCCAAGCCATATTTTTCGGCAAAGGAAAGATCCGGCTTGGCAAGGTATTCCTCAAGAGCCATGTCTTGGCGGAGCGTGGGAGGTAGGCCATCGATCCACGTCCACACCTGGTTTGGCGCGACCCCGCGCCCGGAGAGAAACCTTGAAGTGGCGACAAACGCCACGGTGGCCGCAATCCCATAAGCCATAGCGCGGGCAATCGCGAAGTCTTCCCGGGGCACCCACGCCACCGCGGCGGTTACGAGTACCGCGCTGCCCTCTACCAGCAAGCTGATGGCGACCATGGCGTGCATCAGGGTTGGCGGGGGAGGCAGCTTCTCCGACCACGGATCGTAGAGGTAGGGCAAACGCGCGCGGAAGTTCTGCCACATGGCGGCAGCGGTGATCCACGAGAACACGATGCCCACGACGGCGAGGTTCCACTGCCGGGTGACCACTCCGAGAGCGAACGTAAGCATACCGAGCTGGGCGGCGGCGCGGCGTCCGCGAGGAATCGGTTGCGTCTCCCCGGAAGGCGAGGTAATCGTGACCAGCGTGACAGATTTTTCGGCCATGCTGCGGCCGAAGAACCACCAGCCTAACCCAACCAGCGCAATCTGCGGGATCTGCGACGGAAACAGAAATGCTGTCCAAGCAAGCACCAGAAAAACCAGGCCGGAGGAGATGACTGACCAGAGCCACGCTTTTGCTTTGAGCAGGCTCTCCAGTCCGCGGGGCCAGGTGAGTGCGATCCATAACGCCTGACCCTCGGAAGCGAGCGATTTGGGGCCCAGGATCCAGAGAAAGTAAGTGCCGAAGAAAATGGCGGCCCCCGAAAGGTAGTTCCAAGCGCCATTCGCCTGGCTGAGGATGCCGCGCAGATTAAACATCTGAAAGCCGGCGACCGTCAGTGGAATCAGGATGGTCTGCACGATGGCGCTGCGATCGCGCACAAACCAGAGAAACTCCTTGCGGTAAAGCGGTTCGCGCCCGAAGTGTGCGGAGTGCGACCGGGAACGCACAGGCGCGATATCGCCGCTTACGCCGGCCAGCCCACGCTGCGCGCCCCAGACCGTGAACCACACCGCGCCGGCCGTCACCAACAGCGATCCGAGCCAACAGGTAAGGACGCCGGCGAAGAAAGAAAAGCCGGGAGGCATGGACAAGCTCCGGGCAAGCGTGGCATGCGCAACATCAGAGGGCCACGGGCCGCCCAGAAACAGTCGCAGAAAAGGCGATAGGACCGGGGCCAGCGGCGACAGAAGTTGCGTGAGCACCGGGACGACTTTGGAAATGACGAAGAACCCAACGAAGAAAAGCATGAGGGTCGAGTAACCGATCCAGCTCATCAGGCCGATCGCAGCGCCGCGCGTGCGGGAAGAGAAGCGGAGAATTACGGCGATCTCGAACGCCTTGCCCAGGCAGGCAGCGGCGACCGTGATGGGGATCCCGGCCAGCAGGACCGCCAGCGCGCCGTACAGCGGTCCATACACCGCGCCGTACACAACGCCCGGGAAGATCGGGCTCGCCCAGTAAACGGGGTTGGCCGCAATGGGAGTGAGAATCTCAGCCAGGAAGACGGGGCCGGGGGCGACGGGATGGGAGAAGATCCACTCCCAGAGAGGATGGCGGCGGCGCTGAATATCAAGCTCGAGACCTTCGCCCTGGAAGATGAGCATGACACTCCACCACAGCAGGACCAGCGAACCGAACATGATCGGCGTCAGGTCTGTGGCCGCCAGCGCTGTCATGTCCGGCGTGGCGAGTCGCGCCGGAACGAGATCGGCGGTTCCATGTGCCTGCACATGTTCGCGCAGCCGCTGCTCGATGGCGGTGGCTGAGCCACCGTAGCGGCGAGCGAGATTGATGGCCTCCCGGTGGTAGGGCAGGCCCTCGTATTCAGCCGGCTCAGACGGACCTTCGGGTCCACCTCCGGGCTGCCGTCCGGCGCGCACCGCCTCCCTTTTCTCGACTGCCTGGTAGAAGCGCCCGTCGACGACGATCTTGCCGCCCAACTCGGTATCCACGCGTTGAGCGGCGTAGACGGCCTGCAACAGTACAAAGCCCGCGCCTCCGTGCAGTATCACCATAAATAGGGCGGTCATGGCGATGCCGAAGAAGCCCCAGTCTGTGGATGTTTGCTTCCCGCTGCGCTGGTTAAGCAGCTCGCGTTGTCGCCGCCGGCGGCCATTCGCGCGCCGTCGCGCCGCGCCCAACAGCACCCCGACCGTGCGCCAGAAGCCGGCCGGCGCTTGCGTGGCGAGGGTCACGATTGCGCGGGCCGGGTGGTGAGCCGAAGAAAAATGTCTTCCAGTGTTTCGCCTGGCGATTGGGCGTGCTGCATCCGCAGCTCGCCGATTGAACCCTTCGCGATCACCGTCCCCTCGTTGATGATCACAGCATGGGAGCACAGCCGCGTCACATGATCCATGAGGTGGGTCGAAAATAAGACGGTAACCCCGTCGTGAGCCGTAGCGGAGATCAGGTCATAGAAAAGGTGGGTTGCTTCTACGTCCAGGCCGTTCGTGGGCTCGTCGAGCACCAGCAGTTTCGGCTGGTGGAGCATGGCGAGCAGCAAGCCAAGCTTCTTTTTCATGCCCCGGGAATAGTCTTCCGCGTAATTGTCGATGTCGTCCGCAAGCCGGAGCTGGGCGATCAGCGGCCCTATGCGCGTCATGGTTTGCGGAACATCGAGGCCATGCATGGCAGCGCTCAGCTCAAGAATCTCCCGGCCCGAGAGGTAGGAATAGAAGACAGGCTCATCGGGCAGGAAGCCGATGAGGCGCTTGGCGGCGACCCGGTCTTCGAAAGCGTCGAGCGAGTCGATCAGCAGGCGCCCGGAGCTGGCTTTGAGAATGCCCATGAGCAGGCGGAACAGGGTGGTCTTGCCGGCGCCGTTGGGGCCGAGCAGTCCGCAGATTTGCCCCGAAGGAACGGAGAAGGAAACATTCCGCAGAGCAGTTTTAGCGCCGAAGGTCTTATTGACGTCGTCCACCGCCACCAGGATAGGAGCCGGGGTAGGAGCATTCCCATCAGCCGCAGGCAGCATAGGATGAATGTCGCTCATACAGAAAACCGCAGCAATGCCGGTCAAGCTCCTGATGCAGACGAGAATACAACGGGGAAAGACGCGAGTGCTCTCCACGCGGTATTTCGTTGCTCCCCGGCGCCCCATTACAATCTCCTCAGAAAGCAAGGAGGGAGCATCTCCTGAAACAAGTTCAGGTTATCGATTCTCACACCGGGGGAGAGCCCACCCGGACTGTCATCCAAGGAGGGCCCGATTTAGGCAACGGCGACCTCAAAACCCGGCGAGATTTGTTTGAGCGCGACCACGAGGCGTTCCGCCGGGCGCTCGTCACCGAGCCCCGCAGTTCCGACGCTATGGTGGGCGCGTTGCTGTGTGAACCCACGCAGCCCGGCTGTGTCACTGGCGTCATCTTCTTCAACAACGCCGGCAGTCTGGGTATGTGCGGCCACGGAACCATCGGCCTGATGGCCACGCTCGCCTATCAAGGGAAGATTGCTCCCGGCCGCCACCGCATCGAAACCCCGGTAGGCGTAGTGGACGCCACGCTGAACGAAGACAACACCGTGACCTTCGAGAACGTACCCAGCTACCGATTTGCCGCAGCTGTCGAGGTTGAGGTTCCCGGATACGGCCGCGTTACCGGCGACATAGCCTGGGGCGGCAATTGGTTTTTCCTGGTCAAGCATCACCCTTACACCATCGACCGGGCCAACCTCGAGCAACTCACTGCCTTCACCTGGGCCATTCGTCAAGCGCTTAGGAACAATGGAATTAGCGCCGAGGATGGAGCCCAGATCGATCACATCGAACTCTACGGTCCCGGGTCGTCCTCAGCCGTAGACAGCCGGAACTTCGTACTTTGTCCGGGCAAGGAGTACGACCGATCCCCCTGCGGTACCGGCACCAGCGCCAAGTTGGCCTGCCTCTACGCGGACGGGCTATTCGCGCCGGGCCAAGTCTGGCGGCAGGAAAGCCTGATCGGGAGTGTATTTGAAGGCAGCGTCGTCGAGCGCAACGGGCATCTGGTCCCCACCATCACGGGCGCAGCCTTTATCACTGCCGAATCAACCCTCGTGCTTGATCCGCGCGATGCCTTCTGCTGGGGAATCCCGACGTAGAATAGAACCAATGACGCGGCGTTCGCCGCCGAGGGAGCACACACCATGGAGCTTGCACTCGATCTAAAACCCGTATCAATCATCGGCTTCGCGGATGGCGCAGAAGGCCCCTCTTTCACCGGGATCAACCCAGCAACCGGAGCCTCGCTCGAGCCGGAGTTTTTCTCCGCCACAGCCCAGGACCTCAACCAGGCCGCAGCCCTGGCCCAAGCCGCGTTCCCCATTTACAGCAACCTCTCCGGCAAGGCCAAAGGAGCCTTTCTGCGCCAAATCGCGGCATCCATCGAAGCCGCGGCGCCGGCCATTGTCCAGCGCGCCCGGCTGGAAACCGCGCTCCCGGAAGCCCGTCTTCAAGGCGAAGTTGGCCGAACTTGCGGTCAGCTGAGGCTCTTTGCCCAGGTCGTCGAAGAAGGATCCTGGTTAGACGCCCGCCTCGACTCCGCCGATCCCGACCGCAAGCCCCTGCCCAAACCCGCCATTCGCTCCATGCACAAAGCCCTCGGCCCGGTAGCCGTCTTCGGCGCCAGCAATTTCCCCTTGGCCTTTTCCGTAGCCGGTGGAGACACCGCCTCCGCCCTTGCCGCCGGCAACCCGGTCATCGTCAAAGCTCACCCCGCCCACCCCGGGACCAGCGCCCTGGTCGGCCATGCCATCCGCGAAAGCGTGAAGGCCTCCGGTCTGCCGGAAGGCGTCTTCTCGATGCTGTTCGACTCCGGTATCGAAATTGGAGTGGAGCTGGTAAAACACCCCGCCATCAAAGCCGTGGCCTTCACCGGTTCCTACGCCGGCGGCACAGCCTTGATGAAGTTAGCCGCCGCCCGCCCAGAGCCGATCCCTTGCTACTCCGAGATGGGTAGCGTCAATCCCGTCTTTGTCCTCCCCGGAGCCTTAAGCAAGCGGGGAAGCACCGTCGCTACCGGCCTGCAGGCTTCGTTCACCCTGGGAGCCGGCCAATTCTGCACCAAGCCGGGCCTGGTGCTCGTGCCCCAGCAAGACGGCACACCCGCCTTCATGCAGGAACTGGGAGATAAGGTCAGCACCACACCGACCCAGACCCTCCTCACCAAGGCCATCGCTGACCGCTTCACCGCGGCGATCAAAGGCCGCGACGCCACTCTTCTCGCTGAAGGAGCAAGACCCGAGGCCACCGCTGCCGCGACCGTACAGGCCTCCCTTTTTGTCGCCGATTACAAAGACCTGATGGAAAATCAGTCCTTGGCCCACGAAATCTTCGGTCCTACCACTGTCGTCGTCGGCTACCAGGATCGGAAGCAGCTGCTGGCCCTGGCCGAGCAATTGGAAGGCCACCTGACCGCAACTCTGCAGGCCGACGAAAGCGAACTGGCCGAGTACGCCGACCTCATCGAGATCCTCTCCCGCAAAGTGGGCCGCGTGATCCTGAACGCCTTTCCCACTGGAGTCGAAGTTTGTCATGCCATGGTGCACGGGGGGCCTTTCCCCGCCACCAGCGATGGCCGCTCCACCTCTGTGGGGACGCAGGCGATTTACCGCTTCACCCGCCTGGTCTGCTACCAATCCTTTCCCGACGCCGTGCTCCCCGATGAGCTCAAGAGCAGTAACCCGCTTGGAATCATGCGCCTGGTCGATGGAGAGCGGACCAGAAACCCGTCGGCTTAAGTAGCCGGTGACGACTTAGTGGTCTGACCTGTACACTTTCCACCGACCTTGAAAAGGGGAGGAACGTCCATGAAACTCGAAGACCCGAACCGCCGAGACTTCTTAAAACTAGGTAGCGCCGCGCTCGCCGCCACAGCCGTCCCATGGTCAGCGTCCAGCTACGCTGCCATCGTCGGCGCCAACGATCGCGTGCGCGTGGGACTGATCGGCCCCGGCGATCGAGCTAAGGGGGCATTGGTCCCCGCGTTTCTCGATCATGCCAAGGAGCTCAACTTCGAGTTTGTCGCCGTTTCCGATATCTGGAACCGGCGTCGTGAGGAAGGGGCGGCCTTTATCGAAAAGAAGTGTGGTGGCGGGAACATCGCCGCTGTGCGCAACAATGACGAGCTGTACGCGCGCAAGGATATTGACGCGGTCATTATTGCCACCGCCGATTTTCAGCACGCCACGCACGGCATCGAGGCTGTTCACGCTGGCCGCGACGCGTACGTGGAGAAGCCCACCGCCCACACCATGGAAGACGCGCGCAACTTCCGCGACGCCGTGAAACAGACTGGAAAAGTCGTCGCCGTCGGCACCCAGCGCCGCAGCACCCCGAGCTACCAGAAAGCTTGCGAGTACATCCAGTCCGGCAAATTCGGCGACATCGTGGCCGTCGAGATGACCTGGAACGTCAACCAGCCTGGCCGCTGGCGCCGTCCCGACGTGGTGCCTTTGTTGAAGGAGCAGGACACGGATTGGAAGCGCTATCTGATCAACCGGCCTTACGAGCCGTTTGACGCGCGTAAGTATCTTGAGTTCCGTACTTTCTGGCCCTATTCTTCTGGAATTCCTGACCAATGGCTGGTACACCAGATCGACACCGTTCACTGGTTCACCGGCTATCCGCATCCTCGCAGCGTGGTGGCGAACGGCGGAATCTATCTGTGGAAGGATGGCCGTAAGAATTGGGACACCATGACGGCGGTGTTCGATTACGGTCCGCTGGATGATCCGAGCAAGGGCTTCCAGGTTATCTACTCCTCGCGCATGACCAACTCGGCAGGCGGAGTGAAGGAGATCTACCGCTCCAACGGCGGCACGCTCGATATGGATAAGCAGTGCGTCACCTCCGAGGGAGGCCTCACGGCGAAGTCCGCGGCCGAAATGGGCATGAAGCAGAACCTGCTGGGGGACTACTCTCTCAGCGAGACGGTGCTGAAGGCTGAAACTGCGGCCAATACCGGCAACGATCCCATGACTTCGGCCAATATGCGCAACTGGATGGAGTGTGTCCGTTCGCGCAAGACGCCGAACGCGAGCATCGATGCTGGATACAGCCACTCTGTAGCCCTGTGCATGAACGTCGCCGCCATACAGACCGGCCAGCGTATCACCTTTGACGATAAGTCGCAGAAGGTGATGGCTGGAGATAAGGTCTATGAATAGGTGGCTTCTGAATAATGTCTGGGGGCTGCCTGTTGGCAGCCGGGACACTACAAGGGATGGCGGCAACCAAGGGCGTGCAGGTCGTTGCGGATGAAGCGCATCAGCGCGTGGATATCACCATCGACGGCAAGCCCTTTACCTCGTATGTCTGGCCCGACACGCTCAAGAAACCGGTGTTGTTTCCCGTGATCATGGCGGATGGCACCGACGTCGTTCGTGGATTTCCCTTGGCCCCGCGTCCAGGCGAGCGTGTCGATCATCCTCACCATGCGGGAATTTGGTTCAACTACGGTAACGTAAACGGCTTTGATTTCTGGAACAACTCCGACGCCATCAAAGCCGCCGACCAGCCCAAGATGGGGTCGATCCATCAGCAAAAGATTGTCTCCACCAGGAACGGGCCCGAGAGCGGGGAACTGACCACCCAGACTGTATGGACGACGGGCACGGGCCAGAACATCCTCGAGCAGAAGACCCGCTACGTATTCTCCCAACATGGTGATCAACGGGTGATCGACGAGATCATCACCCTGCACGCGCTCGATCGCGTCGTCTTTCACGACGACAAGGAAGGCATGCTGGGCATGCGGGTTGCGCGCTGGCTTGAGTCCCCGGATGAGAAGGGCGGGACCTTTACCGACGCCAACGGAAAGCCAACGCAAGTCGCGGCAGCCACGCAGCCCGGCGCCACGGGAGTCTATCTCACCAGCGAAGGCAAGAAGGGCGGCGAGGCTTGGGGTACGCGAGGCCGTTGGTGCTCGCTCACCGGCAACACGGAAGGGCACACGGTCACCATCGCCATGTTTGACCATCCGGGAAATCCGAACTACCCGACCTACTGGCACGCGCGAGGCTATGGTCTATTTGCTGCCAATCCATTAGGGCAGCACATCTTCGATCCCAAGGCGCCGCAACTGGACTACACCATCGAGAAGAACGAAAACGTAACCTTCACGTATCGTATTCTTCTCCTCCCCCGCGCTCCGCAGCCCGGCGAGATGAACAAAGACGCCGACGCCTTCGCAGCCGACTACTTCTAAAAGACAGCTAGCTCGTGCTTATGTGGGAAGGAAAAGTCGCACCTACTCTGCCCGACGACCTGGCGTAAACTCACCTTTCAGCAACCTCACGAAATTTTCACTGTGGAGCAGATAGGTGGGCTTGGTGGAGGCTTTCATCTTTGACGCATGAACTTCGTGCTCGTATTCTCGGTATGCCGCCTCAACTTCCTCAAGAGTTTTGCTGCTAACGTGCATCGCTGTGCGCCTCTGGATTTGCCGCAGGAAATTCTATAAAAGGACCGGGCAGTTCCGGATTAAAACTTGGAAAAACGTACCTCAAGGGCTAAAGAGTCTGCGTGATAACCGAATCTCGAGGACCAAACAGAACCTGACGGGTGCCCCATGTTCGCGCCAGCGTACGTGGGCCGATTATGAATTCTTCGAATGCTTTTACTTAACGTGTAAGGACATTGGAAGGGCTTCGCCCGTCTTTTTCGGCCCACGTACGCTGGCGCGAACATGGGGCTCCCGTCCAGGTTCTGTTTGGTCCGTTGGGTTCTGTGGGTAATCAAATCCGGTTCTCACGCAGACTTTAAAGCCCTGACTGGCTGCGGCTGTGTGCGGCACGGCAAAATCGAGATCGCATTCTTTTTGGCAGCCATAACGGCCTCGTGCGAGAGCTCGATGCCGCGCGCCGCTGAGCTTTCGAATGGGTGTAGACTCAGCGTGATATGGAGGGAGACTCGATGAATCGTATGGGGACATTTGCCGCAATCATTGTTGCCCTTGTGGTTGGATTCCTGATGGGCAGATTCGTAAACATTCAACCGGTGAAGGCGGCCGGGGCTAACTACGTCTTAAGGTTAAGTTCTACTGGGAGCATTGTCAGGGTGCCGCCGTCGTACGGTAACCCAACCTCGCTATCCTGCTCCGGGGACAACTGTTACGTACTGGTGACACAACCGTAGGCTTTCATTGCATATTCCAAGCCTTGCTAAGTATTTTGTAGGCGTCACTGTACTTGTGCTGCTTGAGATATTTGAGATAGACCTGCCTGGGCGGAATGTTACTGTAATAGGGCTTCGAGCCCGTTGACAAGCCTCCTCCGGGATAAGTCGAGAGTCCCCCGCCTGGCCCGGTTGACAGGCCTCCACCCGGCCCTGTGGAGAGTCCTCCACCCGGACCCGTGGATAGCCCGCCACCGGGTCCGGTTGATAAACCACCGCCGGGACCTGTGGAGAGTCCCCCTCCAGGGCCGGTCGACATCCCGCCATTCGGGCCAGTAGAAGCACCTCCTCCCGGGCCCGTCCACAATCCTCCACCTTTCGCTGTGGACAGACCTCCGCCGGCGGCTGTCGAGCTATTCCTTGGCCAGCCTTTGTTTGTGCTTCCGGCGGGATAGGCGGAAACGGCGATTGCGAACGCCAGAAGGACGAGCAGACTGCCTATCCGGAAAATACGCTTGTTGGTTCTTAAGTTGGTCACGCAATCTCCACTTAGAGTTCGAGAATGACTGCCGAAGTTTCCCCGAGTTCGTGCCCGTTCTTGCGCGGGACCGAACAACAGAGGAGGATTTCACCTTCGCAGCGATCGGCCAGTGGTTCTTCCAGGTAATCCACTGCGCCGGCTAGAATTCTGGTCTTGCACGTGCCGCAAATGCCCGAGCGGCAGCCGAAAGGCGGCGCCAGCCCAACTTCTTCCGCAAGTTCCAGCAGAGTGCCGGCCCCCTCGGACCATACCGTTTCTTTTCTCGACTTGGCGAATTGAACCCGCACCGAGCCGTCGCGCCGCTCTTCAATAGGCTTTCTCGGCAACTCCGGTTTGAGAACAGTTCCCGGACCAAAAGACTCGTAATGAATTCGCTCCGGGCGAACGCCGATCCCGGTCAACCCTGCGTACAACGTGTTCATAAACTGCGATGGTCCGCATAGGTAAACGTCGTAGTCTTCCAGAGGCAATAGCTGCGTGAGCAGGTGGATGTCGATGCGCCCTTCGCTATCGTGGGTCATACCGACTTTGTCGTCCGCGGTGGGATTGCTGTAACGGACATGCACGCTCATTGCGGGATGCCGGGCCGCAAGGCCGCGAACATGGTTGGCAAAGGCGTGAACGCTGCTGTTTTGCGTGCCGTGAATGAAGTGGATGGGCCGATACGCCCCGTTCGTTCTCCCTTGCTCAACAAGGTGCTCAGCGATGGCGACCATGGGAGTGACGCCCACACCGCCTGAAACCAGAACCACCGGGCGGTTGGTACTTTCATCGAGAACAAATTTACCCCGAGGCGCCATCGCCTGGATACGAAAGCCGGCCTTCACGTTGGCGTGCATGAACTGAGAGACGGCTGGAGCTCCCTCGCCTCGCCGGATCGACAACCGATAAAATTCGGGGTTAGCACAAGTAGAAAGCGTGTAGGTCCGCAGAATCGGCTCCGGCAATCCCGGGACGGTCACGCGGATGGGCAAAAACTGACCCGGCGCCCAGGGAGAAATTGGCTCGCCATCCGCACGACGTAAGTAGAAAGAGCTGATGGTCGCGCTCTCCCTTTCCACCTTGGCGACCTCGAGTTCCACATAGGCATTTTGCGCGTGTTCCGCAGTGACCGATGATGTGGGCTCGGCGCTGATGGTGGTCGAAACCGGGATCGCTGCTGTTGATCTAGAAGATTCTCCTGTGAGGGCCTCAACCGCCAAACGTTGGAAATGGATACAGAGATGCTCGCTGTTCGTGAGAAAACGGCCACGGTCTGGAATGCCGCCCAGCAAACCTCGTTGAACGGAATTGGTGAGAACGTCATCCTCATAACCCACCTGCTTGTTAAAGGCAATCAGATCGGTGGCGAACTTTTCCGTTACGCCCGGTCCGAAATACTGCTCAGAAAATCCCTTGGTTTTGTTTGGTCCATCCGGCATCCACACATCGATCGAGAAGTTGGGGAACCCGGGATTGAGGTTAAACGTGATGTTGGGCCATAGCAGATGATATTGAGCCTGGGCAATGTCTCCTCGCGCATCATAGATCTCGACGGCGGCCTTACCTTCGAGAGCCGATTGGCGAACTTCTCCCAATTGACTGGCGAACCAGCCATGCATCGTGAGGTTGTAATTTTCCGGCTTTACGTCGATGGCGGCACTGAACCCGGGATGGGCCACGGCGCAGTGGTAGCACTCCAGGTAATTTTCCAGCATCGTCTTCCAGTTGGCTTCTGCGCCCCACTCTTCGCGACTGTAGAGCCGGAGTTCATCCAGCTTAAGCCCGCTGCCCTCGATGATCGGGAGAAGATCACCGAAGTAGGTTGCGAGCGGCTTCGCATGGGAATCGATGTTGACAAATACAAATGGACCGAGTGCCTCGACCCGAAGGGGCAGAAGCGGATAATCTTCCAGCCGGAAGTTGCGCTCGGCAGCCGAACGTGGCGCGCCCTTGAGGCAACCCGTAAGATCGTAGGTCCAGGCGTGATAACCGCACTGCATGGTCTTCGCGTTACCGCGTCCTTTCATGACCTCATGCCTGCGATGGCGGCATACATTGACGAAGGCCGCCAAACCAGATTCGTTGCGGATCACTACTACGGGGACTTCGCCTGCGTAGCCGGTAATGTAGTCGCCGCGATTCACGAGCTCCGTTGATGGACCGATGTAGCTCCAGGTTTTGCGGAAAATCTTTTCGATTTCGCGCGTGGTGATCGACGGGTCGGTGTACCAGTGCGCAGGCAGCGACTCGCCTCTCTCAAGCGCCGCGAGCAAACTATCGGGACTTTCCACGGCCAGGTTTTCGGTTATCTGGATCATTTGGGCTTAGCTCCTTGGCACGACAGTTACGAATGGTTAACCGCGGGATGCTGCAGGGATTGCCGGCTGCTGCGCACCTATCTTGCCGAGAAGCGGAATAGAGAGCAGCAGGATGGCACTGCAGGATAGTAGAACGGCAGAGAAAGTCAATGCGTGACCGGCCATGGAGGCCAGCCCCGCGGTGGCCAGCATGCCGGCGGAATAGAAGACGTTATAGACGCCGTAAACCGCCGAATAACACGACATACCGGCGCGGTCGACGGCGTTTCCAAGTTCGGCCGAGGCCGGATTCAACATAAACGCGAACGAGATGTTCGCCAGGCAAAGCACGACGCAAACAAGCACGATGCTTTTAAACACGGCCAACAAAGGGAGCGCCACGGCCATCGCGATCGTACCCAGCAGGAGGACTTTGTGGATGGGCCACCTCTCTGAGACCCAGCCCACGATGGGCGCGCTCAGGCCATAAACCAGGGTCGAGATGGTGAAGACGAGACCGACGGCCATCGAGGAAACGCCGTAGCGCGCCAGCCGCACCGGAAGGAGCGGCTCGATGATGCCCACAGAAAAGGCGGCCAGGGCCACGGCCAATGCAGGCAAAACCACCGCCTTGCTTAAGAGCAGGGCGCGCAGGTTACTTGTCTCCTGGCGCGTGGCTCGGTTATGGGGCAGCAGAAAGAAGATTAAAGCCGCATTGATCAGCACCAGGACACCGGTGAAGGCAAACGGCAGTCTATAGCCCCCGGCGTTCAACAGGGCTCCGCCCGCGATAGGCCCGAGGACGGAGCCAAGGGTTCCACCAGCGAACGCGTATCCCAGCATTTCCACCCGCTTTTCGACGTAGTGGGTGGCGACGAGAGCAAGGCCAGAGGTCCAGAGCCCGGCCGAGGCTGCGCCCTGGAAGAACCGGGCGAGCAGCAAAACGTATAGGTTCGAACCCAGGGCAAAGAGCGCGAGCGTGCCGGTAGCCAGCCCTAGAGCGCACAGCATGGCAGTGCGGCCGCCCAAGCGATCCCCCAGATAACCAAACAGGGGCGTGACCAGCAGCACGCTGAGTGCATAGGCTCCATACAGTAAGGCGAACTGTTCTTCAGTTTGCAGCTTTGCCGGGGAGTGCGCCGCCAGAGGGAAAAAGATGCCATACAAAAAGTAGTCGATGAACAGAGAAAAGGAGATAACCGCCACCATGGCCAGGGAGCGGAAGCGGGAACTACCCGGGGCACGATGTTCGAGTGCTTGAGCTACTGTATCGACCAAGCAAAGCCTACTCTCCGAGCAGACGCCCGTTGCAGTCTTCTGCGCTCAGCGCGAGCCTGCGCAGAATGTCACTTGCTTATCTTGCGGGTCCGAGTGGTTGCAGTAGAAAAGTAAACCGCATGGCAGCGAAATGCAACTCAGCTGCTTTTCAAAGGTTGGGAGGGTGGAATGCCGGGATGAAAGGTGGATTCCACTTTGCTGCGCTTCAGTAATAATGAACGATTAGTTCTTCACCCGAATTCTCTTCTTACCTCAGCTTCGCACCCACATCTCGCAAAAAGAACGTGCGAGATATGGGGCACCCCTATTTCGTCGCCCGCAGGGCGAGGCTGCGGTATCTCCAAAATGATCTGGTCGACGGGGACAGCGAGCCCTCTTCCAGTTCGCCGCGCTTGGACTGCGCTTTTAGGAAGATTTCGACCCGATCAGAGGTCCAGACCGCGACCCCTGCTCCAAAGAAATCCGTATCTTCCGTCCAGATCGCACAAGAAAATGATAGGGCCGACGCCAGCACCGGCCAGTCATCTTCATCCCGGCCTCGCAGACGCTGCCGAGCCTCGGTCTCGAACGGACCGTATACCTCCTGGCTGACGGGCGTGACTAGGGATTGAAGGTAGGCAAGTGCAGCGGGAATGTCAGCGTCTGACTTCTTCCGCGAGGCTAAAATTGCGGGCAAGTATTTCGCTGCATCCGCATACACGATTTCGGGGGCATGAAACCGAACGCCACGTGCGGCATGGTTCTCAAGAAGCTGCCGGACGCGGTTCCCGAGAACTGCCCGAACTAGAATGTTGGCGTCGAGAACAAGCATCTCAACGAGAGGCAGACTTTCTCGTACGGCGCATCCGCTTGAACTCAGCGACGATCTCTTCCTCCTCTAGATCAGAGAGGGCGGCCGCGAGCCGGTCTGCCGCTGCGCGGAGTTCTCCCTGATCTGCGGATTGAATAGCCTTTCCCGGAGTCGGGACATAGACCCCAAGCGTCTCACCACGCCGTGTCACAGCGACCGGTGTATCTGATTCCAGAAATCGTGCGATCTGCTTGCGAAATTCCCGTACCCCTACCCTGATTGCTGACATAGCTCCTCCATGTGTACACACTTTAGCAATGAATTATCAGTAGGTAGGGAGATAGCAGCTGGGTGAAGCCCAACTCCCGACGCCCTCGCCGCCAGACTTACGAACGCCGGCGGATGAGGAAATAAACCGGAAGCCCGGCTATCACCAGCACCAGCCCTGGCCAGGTCGTCGCTGGCCGGGCAATAAAGAGGCAGAGCACCACCACGCTGGCGCCCAGCACATACACAGCGGGAACCACCGGGTAACCCGGTGTACGGTACAAACGCTCCGCATCAGGGCGCTTGTAGCGCAGCACGATCACCGCCGCGATGGTGAGGATGTAAAAGAGCAGCGCCGCGGAGATGATGTAGTCGAGCAGATCGCTGTAGAGATTGCCGTAACCCTTCAGCGGGGAATAAGTAGTCAACAACACCAGCACCCCGGCCCAGAGGCCCTGAAGCAACAGGGACCAACCCGGGACGCGGGCCCGATTCAAGCGCCCGGCCGCGGGGAAGAAGAGCTTGTCCCGGGCCATGGTGTAATAGGCCCGCGGACCCGCCAGCACCAGGCTGTTGACGCAGCCGAACGTCGACACCATGATGAGCACGGCCAGCGCCTGTGCGCCCCATGCAGGAAAGATCTGTTGCAGCATCTCGGTCGCCACCCGATCGTGAGGAGCATGTTGAATGGCGGGAAAATTCAGCACGGCCATGTAGGCGACATTCGCAGCCAGGTAGATGAGCATCACGATCACCGTCCCTAATGCGAGCGAGCGGGGAAGCGTGGTCCTGGGATCCTTCACCTCTTCCGCGGCAAAGGTAATGTCGTGCCACGAATCTGCTGAGAACAGCGATCCCGATTGGGAAATGCAAAACACCACCACCAGGCTCAGCAGCGCCGTGAAGCCGCTGGTGGAAGGAGGGATAGGTGGCCGCTGCCAGAACATCGCGAGGTTCGCGTGCACCGCGGAAGCACGCCAGCCCACCGTTAGGCCTAATAGGATTAGTGCGGCCATGGCGCCCAGCTTGGCCACAGTAAACGTGTTCTGAATGAGCTTGCCATACTCGACGCCCAAGCTGTTGGTCGCAGTCAGCACCGCAATCACCACCAAGGCGACCAACTGCGCCGTGGACAAGGTAATCGCGTAGTGAGCCGATATGTGCAGCGGGGCAAACAAGTAACGCGACTCGGAAATCGAAGGCGCCAGGACCCCCAGGTAGCGGGCAAACGCAACCGCCACTGCGGCAATTGTCCCCGTCTGGATCACAGTGAACAGCGTCCAGCCATACAGGAATCCCCAGAGCGGTGAGTACGCCTCTCTGAGGTAGAGGTACATTCCGCCGCCGCTGGGCATCATCGAGGCCAGTTCGCCAAAGGAGAAGGCAGCCGCAATGGTCAGCACCGCAGCAAAGACCCAGGCGGCGAGGAGCCATCCCGGTCCGCCCAGAATGCGGGCCATATCGGCCGGCACAATAAATATCCCGGAGCCAATCATGACTCCGATCACGATCATCGTGGAGTCAAAGAAACCGAGAGCCCTCTTGGGCTGAATCTCAAGCTGAGTTGGGTTCATTGCCAAGATGCTATAACGTTTTCCCGCAACTGTGGAAAAAGGCTACCCCTACGCGGGAGCCGACGACGATCCCTACGCCGCGCTCGATGGGTGCCCCATGTTCGCACCGCGTACGTGGGCCGATCAGAGGGGCAAAGCCCATCAAACGCTTTTCGTCCTTGAGTGAAAGCATTCGAAGAATTCATACTCGGCCCACGTACGCGGTGCGAACATGGGGCACCCATCGAGCGCGGCGTAGGGGCCGCCGCCGGTTCCCGCGCAGCAGATCGCGGTTGCTTCGGCTTATTTCCGCGAACGCCGGATTTCTTCAGTGAGAATAATGGCCTCCGCAATTTCGCGGATCGCCTTCCGCTTCTGCCGGCTCTGCTTTTGCAAAGCCAGATAAGCTCCTTCTTCATCCAGGTGCAATTCCCGCTGCAGAATTCCCTTGGCGCGATCCATCAGCTTCCTCACCTCGAGGCGGTCGGCCAGCAGCATCCGTTCGCTTTCCAATCGTGCCATTTCCAACTCGGCCCCGACCAGAAAGCCGATCGTAGAGATCAACCGAACCTGCCGCCGGCTGTGGTGATGCGGCTTGCGATGCTGCACATTAATCACCCCCACCAGCTTCCCCCGGCACAGGATCGGCACAGAAAGAAAGGCTTCGAAATGATCCTCGGGCAAATCGTTGAACATCTTGAACCGGGGATCGCTCCACGCCTGGGAAGCAATCACAACCGGCTGCTGATGCATGGCCACCCACCCGGTAATACCTTGGCCCAATGGCAGGTCGAGCTCGTCCACCAGGTCTGCGTGCGGGTTTTTGGATGCACGCAACACCAACTTTTCGTTTTCCAGAACGTATACAAAGCAGGAATCGCACATCGCGATCGTCGAAACAAATTCAACCACGCGCTCCAAAACGGCGTGAAAGGGATCGGCGGCGGCCATACGGCTGCCGATCTCGTGCAGAAACTCAATATCCAGTACGTCCTCAGGCCCAAAGCCGTCTTCGTTCATGCCCCCACATCCAGTCCTCTAAAAGCCATGAGAGTGATGCGCTATTTTTGGTGTTGCTTTTCGCGCCCTGCTCCCGTTACCCTAAAAATTCTTCCCGCGCTGCCAGCTTCCCCGTCGAAGACTGATAGTTGTTCACTGTTCCGCCCCAAATGTTTGGGGTGGCGCAGTATGTTTTGCCCTGCCATGACGGAGCTCTTGTTCCCAAATCGACAGCAGTCCGGAAAGTCTCCATTCTACCATTCAAACCGGCCGCCCAAAGCCTTTGGGGGAGTAGGCCAGAGGTATCTAAATGGCTTTAAGTAGGCGTGATTTCCTGTTGAAGGTGGGCCAGGCCGGTGGTTACGGCGCCGCCTTCACCATGATGCAGTCCCTGGGCTTGCTGCCCGTTCTGGAGTCGGCCGCATCCACCGTCGACCTCCCCGCCGCCTCGGGCAAAGGCACAAGCGTGGTTATCCTGGGAGGCGGCATCGCCGGCCTGTCCGCGGCCTATGAACTGGGCAAGCTGGGCTACTCCTGCACCCTGCTCGAAGCCCGGGACCGGGTGGGTGGCAGGAACTGGTCCGTACGCAACGGCAGCAAAGTGGATTTCACTACCGGTTTCACCCAAAACTGCGTCTTTGGCCCCGGCCTTTACCAGAATGTGGGCCCTGCCAGGCTGCCGTCGATCCATCAAACGATGCTCGGCTATTGCCGCGAACTCGGGGTTCCGCTGGAGGTCGAGGTCAATGCTTCGCGCAGCGCCTTCCTCGAGGCCAGTAACCTCAATGGCGGCAAGCCCGTGCTCAACCGGCAGGTGGAATACGATACCCGCGGCCACGTCTCCGAACTGCTGGCCAAATGCGTCAAGCGGGGCGGACTCGATCAGGAGCTGAGCCACGACGACAAGGAGCAGATGATTGCCTTCCTGCAGCAATACGGCAGTCTCTCTCCCGATCTTTTCTACAAAGGCTCTTCACGTTCCGGGTACAAGATCAAGCCGGGAGCAGGAGATGTGGAAGGAGTTCCCAACGACCCCCTCGATATGCGCGCCATTCTATCAGCCCATCTCTGGCGGGAGATGATGGAAGAGGACGAGGTCGACTGGCAGGCCACCATGTTTCAGCCGGTGGGCGGTATGGACCAGATTCCCATGGCGTTCAAAAAGAAGCTGGGAAGCGTAATCCGGCAGCGCGCTGAAGTGATCAAGATCCGGCAGAACGACTCCGGCGTAAAAGTCGTCTACCTCGACCTGGCCAGCGGCCAGCACGAGACAGTAAGCGCGGACTACTGCATCTGCGCCATGCCGTTGACCATCCTCAAGAAAACAGACCACGACTTCTCGCCCAAGTTGAAATCGGCCATTGACGGCGCCAGCTACGATTCCGCTTACAAGATTGCCTGGGAGTCGCGCCGTTTCTGGGAGCAGGAAAACAACATTTACGGCGGCATATCGTTCCTTAAGCGGCCGGTGGACACGGTCTGGTATCCCAGCGCCACGATGTTTTCTGACACCGGCATCATCCTGGGTGGCTATGGAGTCGAAAACGGCTCCGAGTTCGGCGCCCTACCGGATACGGATGCGAAGCTCGCCGCCTCGCGCCAGTCGATTGAACTGCTGCATCCCGGGCGTTCGCAGGAATTGAAGAACCCCATCTACGTCAGCTGGGGGCACATACCCTACAACCTGGGATCCTGGGTGAGCGGGTTGGATACCGGCACTGTGCCTGGCTACGACGAGTGGATCCGTCCCCACGGCCGAATATATTTTGCCGGGGACCACACCAGCCATATCGTCGGCTGGCAGGAGGGTGCGGCGCTTTCGGCGCACCGTGCGATCAAGTTGCTCGGCGCCCAGGTGGCGGCGAAAGGATAATTCACGGTTAGTGAGACGGTGATTTCACGATACTGTCCAGTGCGGCGCGCTTGCCATCGGTCACTGGCCCTGCCGTCCGCCACACTACGTGTCCCGCCTTATCGGTGAGCAACAACACGATTTCCTGTTCCGACTTCACCTGCAGGGTGCCTAGAAACCGCGCCTTGTTTACGTATAGAGGGACCGTATAGCGCCGCGGCTGAGGGGGCGATAAGCTGCCCCGTAAGGAGGCGTTCAGCCACCACCGGTAGAGGCCGTTCTCCTGCGGAGAGATGGGTAGTATCCAGGTTTGCATCGGGCCGCTCTGGGGCAGCACCCTCACCCAGCTGTCCACCGCCGGTTGCTGGTCCCTTTGAAAAGAAAGAATGAGCAGATTCAGCGGAGCCGCGAAGTCGGTAGGCAGGGTAACCTTCGCTTTATCCAGCGCATACGCGGTCACGGGCGGTAAAACCGGAGAAGTATTGGAGGTTTGCGAAGCTGCCCAGGAACAGGGTAAGGCAAGCAGGATATAGGCGAGGATTTGATGCAGCCGCATTCGGTCTACCAAATCTTAACCCAGCCCTATCCTGGCCGCTCCCGCCTTTTGATTGCAGTATCATAACCAAGTGAGCAACTTTCAGACCGACGACGCCCGCCTGCAGCCGATTGCCGAAAAAGTCATGGCGAGGGAGCGTCTCAATTTTGACGATGGCGTCACGCTCTATCGCTCCGGGGATGTTCTGGCCGTCGGCTGGCTGGCCAATCACGTGCGCGAGCGGATGCACGGGAACATTGCTTATTTCAACGTCAATCGCCATATCAATCCGACCAATGTGTGTGTCGCCTCGTGCCGGCTGTGCGCCTTCGGCCGCAGAAAAGGCGCCGAGGGTTCCTACACCATGGCTTTGGAAGAAGCCTGGCAGACGGCAGCATCGGGCTATAGCGAGGCGGTGACGGAGTTTCACATCGTCGGCGGTCTCCATCCCGATCTGCCGTTCCAGTATTTTCTCGACCTCGTCGCCGGTCTCAAGGAGCGTTTTCCGCGGGTACACATCAAGGCGTTCACTATGGTCGAGGTGGCGTACCTAGCTCGCCGCGCCAAGCTGACCATACCCGAGACACTGAAGCAGATGAAGGAAGCGGGTGTGGATTCTATGCCTGGTGGGGGCGCCGAGATCTTTTCCGATCGCATTCGGCACATCATCTGCGACCACAAGATCGACGGGGACGAGTGGTTAGAGACCGCGCGCGCCGCTCACCAGATGGGTCTGCGTTCTAACGCCACCATGCTCTACGGGCATGTCGAGAACGATGAGGATCGGGTCGACCACATGCTTCGTTTGCGGGCGCTGCAGGATGACACCGGAGGTTTTCAAACCTTCATTCCGCTTGCCTTCCATCCCGCGAACACCGCTCTCGATCATCTGCCCACCACCTCCGGTCTCACCGACATCCGGCAGATCGCGGTTGGCCGCTTGCTGCTGGATAACTTTTCTCACATCAAGGCCTATTGGCAAATGATGACCGCCAAGATCGCGCAGATCTCTCTGCGCTTTGGCGCCGACGACATCGACGGAACCGTGGTGGAAGAAAAAATCTACCACGACGCTGGAGCGAAGACGCCGCAGGGAATGCGCCGGGCTGACCTGATGCGTTTGATTCGTGAAGCCGGGCGTGAGCCGGTCGAGCGCGACACGCTTTACCGCAGCGTTGTCCGCAGTGAAGACACGTTTACGGTGGCTGTCTAGACTTCAGCCCGGCGTTCTGCGGGAGGAGGGGTGAGGCCTGATACCGGCCGGAACGACTCTTCTTGCGGCGGAGACCGCCGTGCCTTTTGCTTGCGCCGCACCTCGCGGATGGCCACCAGCATCAGCCCGGTAAACGTAATGACTAAGAGGCTGATAGCGTACCGGCCATGCAGTTCGCTCATCTCACCGTACAGCAGGGCGAGGCCCACAAAAACGAAGAAGACATGGGCGCAGAAGACTTCGAGCGAAGCCTTCCCCAGGGTTAAAAACGGCTCTATCAGCACCAGGCGGGTAAGAAATTTCCGCGACCAATAGATCATGCACGAGAAAGCGAATAGGTTTAGCACGCGCAGGGGGCCGATCTGCCATTTGTCCAAGGCTAAGCCAAATGTCTCCGGCGTAAGATGCGGGCCAAGCCAGTCATGGCGAACGCCGATGAAGAAGAGGCAAACGGCGGTACTCAGGGGAAATACGAACCGGGGTAGTTTTCCTATAGGATTCTCGCCCTGCGCGGATTTGGCTCCCAGCCACAATGCCGTGATCCAGATGGCCTGCCAGGCAAACAGGTTGAATGCGCCGGTTTCCTGGAGCGGTATATGTAAGTGAGTGGCGCGCACCGCTTGGTCGTGTACCCAGGTCCTCAACCCGAATTGGGCCATCAGCCAGATCACTCCACTGCCGGCAAGAATAAGGTTCCAGCCGCGCCGCACGGCAAAACTCAAAATATACGGCGTGATCAGCAGAAAGGCGATGTACATGGGCAGGATGTCGAGCAGCGGCGGGCAATAGATCAGCAGCAATGACCCGACGACGGCCGTCAGCGGATGCGCGAGATAGAAATTGAGCAGATTGTAGATGGCCGCACGATGGGTATGGGCGGCAAACGCTGCTACTACGGTAAACACCACGGCCAACATGATGAGGTGGTAACCGTAGATGGTGAGGGCTCGCTTCCACAGTTTGGTGCGCATCCCATCTTCATCTTGCGCGGCCTGGTTGATATAGAGCGTGGCCACCAGCATGGCGGACAAGAACACAAAACCTTCGGCCGAAGTGACAAACCCGAAGGGCTGATTGACCACGTCGCTGAGCCGCGTAGGCAGGTGGGTGAGCGTCATCCAGACCAGGAAAAGCCCGCGCAGGGCGTCCAGCTCGGGCCGGCGCTGTATCTTCCCCAACCGAAGCACTTTGCTTGACGCGAACTTCATGTCCATCCGCAGGCCCGCTCCTACTCCATTAGAGACGCAGTTTGAAGCCATTGGTTGCGTAATCGGAGCCGATGGGTTGCACTTGATTGCAACCGGGGAAGATCGTGACGCTCGCGGAACTAGTAGGCAGGGATTCCGGTAACGCTCTGTCCGATAATGAGCGCGTGGATGTCATGGGTGCCTTCGTAGGTCTTCACGGATTCCAGATTCATCATGTGCCGCATGACCGGATAATCGTCGGTGATGCCATTGCCGCCGAGGATGTCGCGCGCCATGCGGGCGCACTCCAGGGCCATCCACACATTATTCCGCTTGGCCATGGAAATATGTTCGAAGCCCACTTTTCCGGCGTCTTTCAGGCGGCCCACTTGCAGCGCCAGCAGTTGGCCCTTGGTGATTTCCGAGATCATCCAGGTTAGTTTTTCCTGTATCAGCTGGTGACTGGCGATCGGCTCTTCTCGGAATTGCTTCCGCAGCAAGGAATATTGAAGCGCCGTGTCATAACACGACATCGCGGCGCCCAACGCGCCCCAGCTGATCCCGTAGCGCGCCTGGTTGAGGCACATGAGCGGGGATTTGAGCCCTCCTGTGCCGGGCATCAGGTTGCACGCCGGAACCCGTACATCTTGCAGCGAAAGGCCGGAGGTGACAGATGCGCGAAGCGACCACTTGCCGTGTACATCGTAGGCGGAGAAGCCGGGGCGATTGGTTTCCACCAGAAAGCCTCGGATCTTTCCATCCTCATCGTCGACCTTGGCCCAAATCACGGCTACATCGGCGATCGAGCCCGATGTGATCCACATCTTTTCGCCATTGAGGATATATTCGTCGCCGTCTTTGCGCGCACGCGTACGCATGCCGCCTGGATTGGAGCCGTAGTCAGGTTCTGTCAGGCCGAAGCAGCCGAGCTTCTCGCCGCTTGCCAGCAGCGGCAGCCAGGTGTCTTTTTGTGCATCGCTGCCGAAGGTATAGATCGGGTACATCACCAGGGCAGACTGCACGCTGACGAAGCTGCGCAGGCCGGAATCGCCTCGTTCCAGTTCCTGCATCACCAGGCCATATTCCACGTTCGACATGCCGGCGCATCCATAGCCTTCGAGGCTGGCTCCAAAAAAGCCGAGCTGGCCCATAGGCGCTATCAGTTCCCGTGGAAAGCGGCCGTCGCGATTGCACTGCTCGATGATGGGGATTACGTTGTCTTCGACGAACTGCCGGGTGGTGTCGCGAGCCAGCAGCTCATCGCCCGAGAGCAGCCCATCGAACTGGATGAAGTCGACACCCCTGAATTTAAAAGCCATGCGCTAACCCCTCTCAGGCTAGCACAATGAAAAGGGTCAATAGCTGTGACAGAGCGGGTAGCGCAGTGGAGAGATCTGCGGTTTACTGTTGGTGCCTACGACAGGTATTCCTTCAGAAACGGATCATCGCTGTGTACCAGATCATGCGTCGATCCATCGAAGACGATGTGGCCATCGTGCAACACCAGAAAGTTCGTCTTCGGATCCAGACCACCGTCGGGGATGGGAACCATGTGGTTCTTCTCCCGGTCGAAGGTGTGCGTGGCCAGCGCGAACGCGTCCTGCAAACGATGCGTCACCAGCAGGGAACTGGTGTGATACACATCGCGCTGCTTCATGACCAGCTCCACAATCGTCGTGGACGTGATCGGGTCCAGGCCCCCGGTCGGCGAGTCATAAAAGATTAGATCCGGCCGGTTAACAATCGCCCGCGCGATCGCGACCCTGCGCCGCATGCCGCCTGACAGCTGCGACGGAAATTTTTCCAGCGTCTGCTCCAACTCCACAAACCGAAGCGCTTCCGTCACCCGGCGCGTCACCTCGGCCTCCGGCACCTTCTGTTCCATCAAGCGGTAGGCGACGTTGTCCCGCACCGTCAGCGAATCGAACAGGGCACCTTCTTGAAACACCATGCCAATCCGCCCGCGCAACTGGAACAGCTGCTCCTCGCGCATGTTGTTGATCTCTTCCCCAAACACCGTGATTGTCCCGGAGTCGGGCTTCATCAATCCATTGGCGAGCTTGAGCAGAACGCTCTTGCCGCTGCCGGCAGGCCCCAGAAGGATACGGGTATCCCCCGGAGCGACGGTCAGCGAGATATTTTCGAGAACCTTCTTGCCTTCAAATCCGATCGAGACGTCGTCAAAAATGAGGACCGGTTGCGACGGATCATCCGCGGTCGTCGTGGCGGCGGGCTGGGAAGCGGTCACCATAAGCTCAGCGGCCGAAAACTCCAATCATGAACTGGCTGATGACCAGGTCAATCGCAATGATGAGCACCGAGGAAACCACCACTGCCTGGGTGGTCGAACGGCCGACACCCTGGGTACCGCCGCGTGTGTTCATCCCGTAGAAGCAGCCGACGCTGGCGATGATAAAGCCGAACACAATCGGCTTCACCAGGCCCTGAATGACATCGGGATACTGCAAGGTCTGGTAGGCGGTGTGAAAATACTGCGACCCATCCTGGCCCAGCATAAAGACTGAAATAACCGCTCCCCCGAGCGTCCCTACTGTATCGGAGAGGATGGTGAGAAAAAACAGCATGAACACGGTGGCGTAAAGGCGGGGGGTCACCAGTTTCTTCAGCGGATCGGTGCCCAACGCGCGCATAGCGTCGATCTGTTCCGTCACCATCATGGAGCCGAGCTCGCTGGCCATTCCCGAGGCATTGCGGCCAGAGACCATGAGGCTGGTGAGTACCGGACCCAGTTCCTTGATCATCGAAAGGCTGACCAGCTCCCCGGTGATCGCGGTGGCGCCGAACTGTGCCAGAGAAGACGCCGATTGCAGCGCGAGCACGCCGCCGGTAAAAAAACCGGTGAGGAGCACGATGGGGACTGATCCGATTCCGATCGAGTCCGCCTGCACGATGAGGTCGGAAAAGTACCGGGGACGTTGGAAGATGTTAACGATTGCCTTCGCGGTGAGGATGGCGTAGTCCTGCACCGATACAACGCCCTTTTTGGCAATGCTTTCTATGGATTCAATGGGCATATGCAAGCCCGAGGGTACCACACCGCACTGCCTAGTCCTTCATCCGCTTCTTGATCTCGATGGAGAGGCGCTTGATCTTCTGGTTCAGAGTGGAGAGCGGAATGCGGAATTGCTCCGCCGCATCGGTCTGGTTCCACTTGCAGCGCTCCAGCTTGTCAATGATGATGCGCCGCTCGATATCTTCCAGAATGTCAAATAAAGAAGCATCCGCGTTGTGTTCCAGCAGGCTCGAGGAGTAGCTGCGGCCGGTGAGGTAGCCAGGGAGCAGGTCGAAACCGATGCTCGGCGTGGAGGAGAGGACCACGCCCCGCTCGATCACATTCTCCAGTTCGCGAACGTTGCCCGGCCAGTCGTAATCCATGAGCACACGCATGGCTTCGGCTGCGAGCGTACGTGGGGCCAAATCGTTCTCCTCCGCGTAGCGTTTCAGAAAACTCGCCGCCAGCAGCGGAATATCTTCGCGCCGGGTGCGCAGCGGGGGCAGATCGATGGTGATTACGTTGAGACGGTAAAACAGGTCTTCGCGGAACTTGCCGTCGCGCACCGCCTGACGCAAGTCAACGTTGGTGGCGGCGATGATCCGCACGTCTACCTGGATCTCATGCACTCCGCCAAGGTGCATAAAGCGCCGGTCCTGCAACACGCGCAACACCTTCGCTTGCGTATCCATCGGCATGGTGCCGATCTCATCCAGGAACAAGGTGCCGAAATTGGCCACCTCAAACAGTCCTTTTTTGGCGGAAACGGCGGAGGTGAAGGCGCCCTTGACGTGGCCGAAAAGCGTGGACTCGAGCAGATCGCTGGGCATGGCCCCGGTGTTCACGGGCACAAAAGGCTTGTCCCGCCGCGGGGAATTGGCATGCAGCGCCTTCGCGATCAACTCCTTGCCGGTTCCGCTTTCACCCTGAATCAGAATAGTGGAACGGGTCGGCGCCACCTGCGCCACCAGGTCGAAAATGCGCAGCATCGCCTCGCTCTTGCCGACGATGTTTTCGAAGTTATAGCGCTGCTTCAGCGCCCGCTTGAGCTGAACATTCTCTTCTTCTGCCCGTTGCCGTGCCGTGGCCGCGCGGATATCGGCCAGCAGCTTCTCGTTGTCCCAGGGCTTCTGGACAAAGTTCTGCGCCCCGCCATTCATGGCGTCGACCACGTTGCCGATCGTGCCGTAAGCGGTAATCATGATCACCGGCAGATTGGGTTGCCGCTCCCGGATACGCGCCAGAATCTCCAGGCCATTTTGTCCCGGCAGCGCCAGGTCCAATAAAACCAGGTCATAGGTCCGGCTATCGATAGCGCGCAGTCCCGCCTGGCCTTCGGGGGCCAGATCCACCAGATAGCCTTCGAGCACCAGCAGCGTCTCCAGCGATTCGCGGATGGCTGCTTCGTCATCGATGATGAGAATGCGAGGGGATGGTTCGGGAGTTAGACCGTTGGCTTTCGATTGCGGAGCAAGGATGCCGACCTCAGACATGGGCCGGTTTCCTTGCCATGGGGAATTCGAGATGGAACGTAGTACCGTTGCCCACCTGGCTCTCTACCTGGATCTTGCCCGCGTGCTCCTGGATAATGCCGTAGCTCACTGCCAACCCCAATCCAGTGCCTCTGCGCTGTCCTTCGCTCACCGTCGTCTTGGTGGTGAAGAAGGGGTCATAGATGCGCTGCATGTTTTCGAGCGCAATGCCGGAGCCGGTATCGGAGACGTCGACCGCGACATGTCCGTTCACCTGGGTGGCGACCCGCAGCGTACCACCCGCAGCCATCGCGTCCTTGGCATTCAGAAACAAATTCAGAAAGACCTGCTGCAATTTGCCTGAGTTGCCCAGGATCGGAGGCAGGTTCTTCTCCAAGTGACATTTGCAGGTCGACCTGGGAGGTGCGGAATTGGTGTTCCAACAGTTTCAACGTTTCCTCGATGATTTGATTCAAATCCAGAGATGTGAATTCCGCCGCGCCGGTGCGCGAAAAATTCAGCAGGCCATTCACAATTTCCGAGGCGCGAAACGTCTGTTGTGTGATCTTGTCCAAAAGGGGAGCAACGCGTTGATCCCCCCGCACCTGCTTGGCCAACATCTGCGTGTAGGAGGAAATCACCGCCAGCGGAGTGTTGACCTCATGCGCTACGCCGGCAGCCAACAATCCGATCGAGGAAAGCTTGTCAGCCTGCGTCAGTTGCGCTTCCAGCTCCATGCGCTCCGTTATGTCGTCAACGATAATGATGCGGCCCACGACCTCGAAGTTGCGCGAAACCAGGGGCGCGATCGCCACATTCGCGCAGCGGTTCTCCCCGCTGCGGGTGTGCAGCCGGAAGCGATACAGATTGTGTACCCCCGGTTCATCTTTCAGCCGCAGGAACTCGGTCACGAAATTCGCCGGCAGAATGTCACGCAAATACTGGCCCACGGCTTCCTGGCGTGACATGGCATACATCACTTCCATCTGCGCGTTCCAGCTCTCGACCCGCTCCTCGAGATCCACCGCGAACACGCCCACATTGATGGACTCGACGATATTCTCGTTGAACTCCTTCAACCGCTCGTACTCCGATATCTTTTGCTCCAGGCTGGCATACAAGCGCGCATTCTGGATGGCGATACCGATATAGCTGGCCATCGACTCCAACAATTCCACATCTTCGCTGGAGAGAAAGTCTCCGTGGGTCGTCCGGCCCAGACCGACAATAGCGATGGTCTTCTGCTGCAGACGGCACGGCAGGTAGTAGTTGAGGTCAAGGACCGCGGCCGCATGCCGTTCTTCATCGGTGAGGTGAAGCGCCTGCTGGGGGTTTTCCAAAAATATATGAGTGCCCGCACCCGGCTGATCGAAGTTCAGGAAGCCCAGTCCTGGAAGACTCCCTCGCTCCAGCAACGGTGCGGGCAGACCGTGAGCAGCCATCAACTGGTAGCCGGCATTCACTTCGGGGAAAATGATCGCTACCCGGGCCACCAGCAAGGTCTCCGACAGCCGGTCCACGATCGAGCTGAGCAACCGGCTCAAGTCGGTCTGGGAGCTCAGGCCGCGGCTAAAGGTGATCAGGGTTTGGCGATAATCGTAGCGCTTGCGGTCGAATATACGGTCTACCCAGTCCTGAATGGCGCGTTTGAGCGGTTCGAACAGCTGGGCCGTGATAATAATCGCAGCGATCAGGCCCCACGCTCCCGCACTGGGCAACCGGCTGTGGACTACCTCTGCCGCGAACGCCACTGCGCCAAAATAGAGACCGACCAGCGCCGCGGTCGCCAGCGTGTAGGTGACGCCGCGCTTGAAAATCAGGTCCACGTCCATCAGCCGGTAGCGCACAATCGCCCAGCTGAAGGTAAGCGGCAAAAATACCAGGCAAATGCCTCCCAGGCGGACGAGCAGGCTGGGCGCGGGGATGCCGGTGAGAATCGGGACGACGTCCAGCACCGTGAAGGGGATGACCGTGAGCATGGTCCCACGGGTCAGCCACTTTAGCTGCTGCCGGCGAAGCGGATTCGTCTGCCGTACGTAGTTGCCAAAGAAAACCACTGCGGCCAGAACGTAGTAGATCGCCAGGTAGCCCATGGCGAGCTGATCAAGCCGGGTCTTCAGCAGGCCGGTAGCCTCCCACCGAAGTATCGCCACCACTTGCAACGTAATGACCGTCAAGCCGGGCAGGTAAATGAGGGAGTAGAGCCAGTTCCGCCGAGATGTCTGGCCTTCTTCCGGAAAGGCGAGCGCAAAATGCAAAAACAGCGCCGGCTGCAGTGCCTCCGCCAGAATCCTGCCCCAGTAGATGGTCCAGTCAAAGGTATTGAATTTGCCCGTGTAGTTAAACGAATAAAGGACAAACGAGGCCAGGCAAAACACGTAAAAGTGGGTGGCCCGGGGCGCAGTCCACCGCCGGAACAGCACATAGAGGCCGATGGAAAGATAGACCAACGCAATCAGCCGTAGACCCTGATCCTGGCTGCGGTCAGCTTCGGCCAGGATGACGGATGCGCGTATGGGAACCCCGGAGCGGACCAGATGGTAGTCCATCCGGCCCCACACTCCGGCCGATGACCATTCCCGGACCAGGGACGAGGTGCGCGGGGTCTGCACGGTGGGCGCAGTCGGCGCCGATTTTACCGCCACTAGCAGATCGCCGGCTTTGATTCCGGCTCGTTGGCCGGGACCATCCTTAAGCACCCGTTGGGCTATTAGACCGCCAGGCGCCTCCACCCAGGAAATCTGGTCCGTGGGTTGGGAGAAGGAGCCTTCCTTGGCATAATTCAAAGACGCAAGCACCGCGGCGGCCAAGGTAAACCCAGCCAGAACGACCACTGCCACCCGAATTTGAAACGGCTTAAGCATCGCGTTACTGCGAATGTAGAAAGAGAGGCCCTCACCACCTAGAGCACGCCGCGGACCAACAGCAAGATCCGCCGGCCGGAACGGCCCCGCCACAGCGATCCTTTTGCTGCCACAGTATACCCTTGATTCGATAAGAGATATACAACATCAGACCGGGCGGTCGTCCTCGTAGTAATTCCCTCTTCGGCAAAACTTCAGATTTTCACCATGAGGATATGGCGGGACATATGGCTTAATCTTATTTTTGGGAACTTTGTGAACAACACCAATGGTTGGTTTCAGACATCTTTTGTTCAGCGGTTGCGTTCCTATTTACTTTGAATAGAATGTGAATTCTGCCAGTTTGGGGTAGCAGCAAGGGGTCTGTATGGCACTGGGGCGCTGGATGTTGGACGCCGTCGGGCGTCTCCCGATTGAAAAGCGGTGGGTGCTGGTGGAAGGGCACCAGATGCACTATCTTACCGCCGGGGAAGGCCCAGAACTTATTCTCCTTCACGGCCTGTTGGGTACCGCCTCGACCTGGGAGCCAGTGACCCCCCGCTTGGCACAGGAGTCTACGGTTTACGCCGTCGATGCGCTGGGTATCGGTGAATCGGAACGAGTACCCGGGATCGACGCCAGGCTCGAAGCCCAAGCCGCCCGGGTAGTTAGTTTCATGGACGCCTCGGGGATTCGCTCGGCGGACTTTCTAGCGACCTCTCACGGCGGCGCCGTGGCCCTGACGATTGCGGCGAAGTATCCCGATCGGGTCGAGCGGCTGGTGCTGCACGCCCCGGCTAATCCCTTCTCGCGTATCACCGATCCCCTCATTAACTTCTACCTATCCGGGCTCGGGACGTGGTTCGCGCACCGCATCGCCGACCTCCCTGCGTCCATGCAGGCGCTCGCCCTGGGACGTATGTATGGCGATCCCACCCGTCTGCAGAACGACTCTTTAGGAAAGTACATAGGCTCCCTGCGCGTTCCGGGAACGATCGAGTACGTACTCGATATGCTGCGGACCTGGTTTGACGATATGGCCCGCTTGGAGGAATCGCTCGCCCACGTGCGCCAATTTCCTGCGCTCCTGCTTTGGGGTGACCGGGACCGGGCCGTCGCGATGAAGTCTGCCCAGGACTTGCAGCGGTGTTTCGATCATGCTGAGTTCGAGGTATTACCCGGCACCGGGCATTTGCCTTACGAGGAATGTCCCGACACTCTTACCCGGATCGTAAATTCCTTTTTGCGGCGGATGCGGGGTCCGGTGGAAGCTGGTCCCCAGCTGGTACGAAGCCAGCCGCGTTTGCTATAGCCAATACTTTGTTTTTCTTTTTGGCGAAATTGCCGTCCGCACGCTAGCCAAAGCGAGCATACTTGGTCTAATAGCCGTGAGCGTTCGGCTATCCGTCCACGTGTCACAAGAGGTTGCCATGAGCAAAATGGTGGAATTCGTAGTTGCTGGCAGCTTGCTGCTGGCGCCTGTCGCGTACGGGCAAAATAGCTCTCAACCCAGTCAGCCTTCCAGCACTCCGCCGCCTGCTGCAGCCTCTCCGGCCCCCTCAGACACTCCACCTTCCGCGGACCCTACGCCTGCGCCGCCGACGGATGCCAAAATGCCTGGGGTGAAAGCCGGCAGCGTCGACGATGTCAGCGCGGTAGGCACCCGTGATATCGGTGGCCGTGGTATGGGAAATTGGTATTCCACGGAAACCGAAATTCGCATGGGCAAGTCGTATGCCATGCAACTTGAAAAGAGTGTCAAATTCGTCAACGACCCGACGGTGGTTGAGTACGTAAACCGCATCGCGCAAAACCTGGTCAAGAATTCCGACGCTAAGGTCCCTTTCACCATCAAGGTCATCGATTCCGACGAAGTGAACGCTATGGCGTTGCCGGGCGGCTTTATGTACGTGAACAGCGGTCTGATCCTGACTGCGGACGACGAAGCCGAGATGGCGGGTGTGATTGCTCACGAGATATCGCATGTAGCAGCACACCACGCAGTGCGTGAGCAGACCCGCATGAACTATGCGCAGCTGGGCACGATTCCGCTGATCTTCATCGGTGGCTGGACAGGCTATGGCATTTACGAAGCGGCCCAGATTGGTATTCCGGTGGCGTTTCTTCAGTTCTCCCGCGGGTTTGAGTCCCAGGCCGATTTTTTGGGCGTGCAGTATATGTATCGAGCGGGCTACGATCCCCAGGCGTTTGTGACCATCTTTGAGAAGCTCGAAAATCTGGAGAAGACCAAGCCGCACCTGATCTCCAAAGCCTTTTCCACCCATCCGCAGACTCCCGATCGCATCGAGGCGACGCAAAAGGAGATTGCCACGTTGCTGCCGCCGCGGGCGGAGTACGTGGTGACCACGTCCGAGTTTGACGACGTCAAGGCGCGACTGGCGCGGATTGAGAACAAGCGCAAGCTGAACGATGGCGGGAAGGGCAACCAGCCGACCTTGCGCCGTGCCAGCAGCACCAACAGCGATCCCAACGCATCGCCGGATTCCGATCAGAAGGGCAACGACCGCCCAACCCTACAGCGCCGCGACGACAACTAGCGGCTGTAGACCAAACAGACTTCCAAGGTTGGCCCACGTTCGCACCAGCGTACGTGGGCCGATTATGAATTCTTCGAATGCCTTCACTCTGGGACTAGAACCAATGGAAGGGCTTCGCCCGGCTTTTTCGGCCCACGTACGCTGGCGCGAACATGGGCCACCCGTCCAGGTTAATTTGGCCCACAGATGGGTTTTCGCGCGGACTCTTTAGCCAACAACTTCGTCCCCACGACCAAGGAGATTGGGAGGGATCTGCAGTTCAGCGGAACCCCTTGAAACCTCAACATCCCTTCTTACATTTCGCCAGGATAGCCATCTGCAACCGCTCCCGCAGCCCTGCCGGCAACTCATAAATCTCGTGGTTGCGATAAATCTGGATCGTCTTCTGCGTCGTGCGCATCGTGATCACGCAGTGATCGCAGCCCTCCAGGTGCTCCTCCAACTCGGCCACCAGGCCGGTCGGAACCTGGTTGTCCAGAAAATCGCCGAGTTGCGCCAAAAACTCTGAGCAGTTCATTTGCTTCCATCCTCATTCTTGCGGAAGTAGCGGCTCAACCGCTCCCGCAACTGCAGCCGCGCCCGCAATAACCGCGACTTCACCGCCGGCACACTTAACCCCAGTGTCTCCGCGGTTTCCTCCGTCGAAAGCCCTTCCACATCACGCAACACGAAAACCACGCGAAACCCGGGTGGCAAGCCCTGAATCGTCTTGCGCAGAATCTCTGCCAGCTCCGACTGCCCGTACATCATTTCCGGATCGGGTCTCCACTCCGCCAAGTCCCGCGGCATCGACCCTTCTTCGGTCTCCACGTCCTCGTCGATCGACACCATCCGCCCGGTGCGCCGCTTTCGCAGGCGCATCAGCGACTCGTTTACCGCGATCCGTACCAGCCAGGTATAAAACTTCGAATTTCCCTGGAACTGTTCCAACTTTTCGTAGGCTTTCAGAAACGCATCCTGAACCACATCTTCCGCATCCTCACGGTTCTGCGTGATGTGCTGCGCGATGCGGAAAACCTGCCGATCGTACTGTTTCACCAACTGCTCGAAAGCCTGCACATCGCCTTCGCGCGCCCGGTTGACCAGTAAAATATCAGGATGAACTTCTTCAGTCCCTTGTGCTTGGATGATAGGCATTGAAGTCGGGTTCAGAAATTCGGCCTTTCCAGACCATTCTTCCCATGGTGCGCCTTGTGGCTGGGCGCGCGGGAAGAAAGGGCATTGATACTAAAAGCATTTGGGTGGGCCACCAGCGGCGGCTGCGCGTCTTCCTCATACTAAATGGGCATGGCGGCGCACGGCAAAATGCGTAACCTCCGAAATAGGGCATGACCCCGTACAGACAGGGAACGGTATTGGATTGGATTCCCGTTACGCCCTGTGATTACAGGAAAGCCTATCGTGCAACCAAACTTTCCGCTTAGAGTCTTTATAGGTAGCCGTTAATCGGAACAGACAGGAAGTGACCGAGTTGGCGGAAGAAGCGTATCAAATGAAGACTGTACGAACTCTGCTGCCCTGGGCTTTGTTGTCAGCCTCGTTCCTTGTTGTGAGTGGAACCGCCGCAGCTTTGCAGACCACGACACCCTCGAAGGCGAAACATCCAAAGCCCGCCGCCCACCATAAAACACATCCCAAAACGGCGCAGCCGCAAACCCACGTTCGTCACGTCAAAACCAGGCGCAAGCCGCGCAGCGCCAAGAGCATTGCCCGCAGCCGCAAACTCCAGCAAGCGTTCGTGGCCTCGTCTCAACTGCGGCCGATGGCCCAGGAACTCATCTCGATGCGGTCCCCGGCGGCGTACACCGGCGTGACGGCTTATGCGCGCGCGCACACCGGGGAAGCAGCCTCCGCGGCCTACCTCGCCTTAGGGCACGCCTACCTCCTCGACCGCCGCTACCCCGACGCTGTCGCCAGTTTCCAGAAGGCGAACGCCGTGGGAAAAACTCTGGATGACTACGCAGATTTTCTGGCCGCGCAGGCGGAGATGGAATCCGGCAAACTGTCCGCAGCTGAGACACTGCTGACCGGTTTTGCCACAAAGTATCCCGACAGCATTTTCGTACCCCGTCTTCCGGTGATGATCGCCAATCTTTCTCTCGATCAAAACGACCCCAAGACGGCCCTACGGATTTTGCACGAGCACCAGGCAGACGCCATCGGCTCCCATGTGGATTTTCTCTTCGCGCTCGCCCGGGCGAATCAAATGACGGGCAGCGTGGATGAAGCCGCCCGCCTCTATCGCCACATCTTTCTCAGCTTTCCCCTCAGCAATGAAGGCCAGCAAGCCAAGGCGCAGCTGGCCGTGGTGGGCGCCGCGGCTCCCCTCACCATTAGCGAACGCAGGGCGCATGCCGATGCCCTTTATGCTGGCGGGCGTTACGCCGACGCGGGCGAAGAGTATCGCGCATTGGCCAACGACTCCGCGGAATCCGACCCCCACGCCCGGAATACCCTGCTGGTGGCTGCCGCAGCCTGCGACTTTAAAACCAAGCGCCTGAGCAAAGCGGAAATCGACGCGCTGCCCGATACGCAGGATGAGGCCGGCGCCCGCCGCACGTACCTGGCCGTCGAACTGGCGCGCAACAAAGACGACGGCGGCGCGCTGCAAGGCTTGGTTTCGCAGATGGAACAGCGCTTTCCCGACAGCCCATGGCTGGCGGAAGCGCTCTTCACTTCGGCCAACATGTACCTGTTGCGCAAAGACTATCCTCAGGCCATCGAATATTACACTCAGCTCGCGACTCGCTTCCCAACCCACCGCTACGCGCCCAGCAGCCATTGGAAAGCGGCCTGGCTGAATTATCGTCTGGGAAATTATTCCGCCGCCGCGGTCTTGTTCGACAAGCAGATCGCGCTCTACACCAACGGTAAGGAGATCCCCGCGGCGCTCTATTGGCGTGGGCGGTTGTACGCGGACCAGGAGCATCAACCGGCGATCGCCGCTGCTTACTACCAAACCGTTTCCCGGGTGTTTCCGCATTACTACTATGCGCAGGTGGCCCGCGATCACCTTGTGGCGCTGCCCCAGGTGGTCCCCGCGGATATTGCGTTGCTGAATAATTTTCAGCCCGAGGAAATCCCCGCGCTCACCGACGATGTTCCGGAAGATGACGAGCACGTTATTAAAGCGCGTCTGCTCGCCAACGCTGGATTGAACGAATACATCCCGGTAGAAATTCAAGCAGCGGACGGCAGCCAGCAGTGGGGCGCCTTTGCTGAGGCGGAAATTTACGCCTCCGACGGCGAGACTTATCGCGCCATGCGGGTGTTAAAGCGGGCGTTGCCTTTCTACACCTCAGCGCCGATCGATACCATTCCCATGGGTTGCTGGAAGATACTCTTCCCTCAACCTTATTGGGGTGCGATCGAACAGGAAGCTGCGAAAAACGGGCTCGACCCCTACATGGTGGCCTCGCTTATTCGCCAGGAATCGGAGTTTAACCCCTCCGCGATCAGCTCCGCCAATGCCTTCGGCTTGATGCAGCTGCTGCCGTCGGTCGGGCGGTCGATGGCTAGGGAAGAGGGCGTGAAGCATTTCAACGAGAACGAGCTGTTCAATCCTGAGACAAACATCCGGTTGGGTGCGCGTTACTTGAAGCAGACGTTGAATAAATTTGATGGCCAGGCTCCCTACGCATTTGCTGCCTACAATGCGGGCGACAGCCGTGTGACGGATTGGCAGTCCATCGGCAAGTACCACGGCATGGATGAGTTTGTGGAGTCCATTCCTTTTACCGAAACGCGTGAGTACGTGGAGGCGATTCTTCGCAATGAGTCGATCTACCGCGCGTTGAACGGAGCAGCATCGCCTTCGAGCACGGTGGCGCAACAAAAGACGGTGGCCGCGCGGCAATAGTTGGTGGTTTGGTGCAGCGAACAAATCGTGGATTGACGAAAACAAGACTCGCGGAAAGAATGAGTTCAATGTTGGGCAACTTGCAACTCACCTGGACAGGTGACTCGGCCAATGGGTAAACATCCGCAAAACAAGTTTCGCAGGCTCGCGATCGTGCCTCCGGCGGATGACAAGAGGCGACAGCAGCGCTGGCCGGCCGGCTTTGATCGGACAACGCAGCGTAAATTTCGGCCCGTACGCATGGCCATCATGCCTACTCTGTCTCGCGGTTTATGGTTGGTGATGTTGACTTGGATCTGGAACTTCGTTCGCAGTTATTTTGCCGGCGATCGAAAGCAGAAGCGGGGCGGAGCCAAGGTGTTGTCGTTCCGTCGCCAAACCGGCTGTGATTTTGTAACCAAGAAGGCGAGCGGCAGCGTCCGTTGGAATAGCGAGCATGGAATAGCACCGCAAGAGGGAGGCCGAGGCTAGAGAGAGAACACAGGCAAGCGAGGAAATCAGAATAGGCTTGGTGAAGCACAGCTCACGAGATCGCACAGGAGGGGTAGCAATGTTGACAGATCTTGAATTGCTTGGAGAGTGGATTCCAGAGCAGATGGAACCTGGAACCTTGTTTGTGCTGGAGAACACGGGAGCGATGGGTGAGGCGAACAACCCGTACGTTGCCGTTCTGGCTTGTCCTCAATGTGGCGCGTTGGGATTGATCACAAGATTGCAGTACGTCGGCCTGGAGTCGATGATTTGCGGTTCAGACTATTGCTCGTCGGAGTACTACCTGAACGACGAAGGAATCGAGTACCGAAAACCGCACTAGAGCAGAAGTCGGCAGACAAGGGAGGCGCCCGCATCAGCAGGCGCCTCCCTTTTTCACTTTGAGGGCCCGATGAACTACGATCACAATCCAGGAGACCACTCAATGACTTCCAAGACCGCCGCGGGGATGGATCGCAGACAATTTCTGCATGGCGGCGTGAGCCTGGGAGCAATCTCCTCGATGGGCGCATTCCCCGCCATTCCATCCTCCGAAGACGATCGTCAGTTCTGGCTCGAAGTGGTGAACAAAGTAGCTGCTCCAGTCCTGCAGGCTGCCAGTCAGAGGCGGCTCAAGGCGGAGATGCCCGTCGAGGCCCCACACGGCAACGTGGAGGAGCGCCGCCAGTTTACCTACCTGGAAGCCCTCGGCCGCCTCCTCTCCGGCATGGCCCCTTGGCTCGAATCGGGTCCTGAAACCGGTGCCGAGGGTAAGCTGCGCAATCAATATGCGGAGTGGTCGCGGATGGCGATCCAATCGGGCACCGATCCGGCATCGCCTGATTTTCTGAACTTCCACCAAGGCAGCCAGCCGGTCGTGGACACTGCCTTTCTTGCGCTTGCCCTCGTCCGTGCACCCAACCAGCTTTGGCGCAAACTCGATACCCGCACGCAACGCAACGTGATTGCCGCGTTCGAGTCTTCCCGGCAGATCCAACCTGCTTACAGCAATTGGCTGTTATTTTCCGCCATGGTGGAGACGGCACTGTCGCTTATGGGAGTGTGGTGGGACCCGATGCGCATCGATTACGCCATCCGCACCACCGAAACCTGGTACAAGGGCGACGGCGTTTACTCGGATGGCCCACTCTACCACTGGGATTACTACAACAGCTTTGTCATCCATCCCATGCTCCTGAATATCCTCGACGCCATCGCGCCGTCTTCGCCTGCGTGGAATGGGTTTCAACCCGCGATGATGGCGCGGGCGCAGCGATACGCTGCGATTCAGGAACGCCTCATTGGTCCCGACGCCACATTTCCACCGATCGGACGCTCTCTTTGCTATCGTTTCGGCGCATTCCACCTGCTTGCGGAAATGGCTCTGAGACGCAAGCTGCCTGAAGGGGTCGCACCCGAGCAGGTTCGTTCCGCTCTGACTGCGGTGATGCGACGAATGATCCAGGCTCCCGGCACCTTCGACGAGCGGGGATGGTTAAGGGTTGGCTTCTACGGCCATCAGCCATCGATCGCTGAGTCCTACATCTCGACCGGCAGTTGCTATTTGTGCTCAGCCGCTTGGCTTCCCCTCGGCTTAGCTGCTTCGGATCCCTTCTGGTCCGGCGCTCCGTCGCCGTGGACGTCAAAAAAGGTCTGGAACGGAGACCAAGTCAGCGCCGACCACGCGCTCTAGGACCAAACAAAACTGGACGGGTGCCCCATGTTCGCGCCAGCGTACGTGGGCCGATTATGAATCCTTCGAATGCTTTCACTCCACTAGTAGAAACATCGGATGGGCTTCGCCCGTCTTTTTCGGCCCACGTACGCTAATGCGAACATGGGGC
>CAWITT010000022.1:0-31958 GCA_963839025.1 uncultured Acidobacteriaceae bacterium | reverse complement strand
AACATGGGGCACCCTGAAGTGAACCCCTTGAGTGAGACACGAGGGGGCCGAAATAATTAGGGACAACTCAACGGGTTGTTTATTTTTTGCTCTGTTTTTCCGTGGCCGGAGTGTGGGAAGCCCAGGCGCGCAGGCGCTGGGCTTTCCAAGGCCTGTGGAAACGGTGGTAAACCGTTCTGTGGTTTTCTCCCGTTTCCATCAGCGCCGTCACTCTTTTCCTCTCGGCAGATGCGTTCGAACTCCTCCGGTGTTTGATAACCCAGGGAGGAGTGCAGCCGCTTCCGGTTGTATACCTCTTCCAGGAACTCTTGGATACGGTGTTGGGCCTCCTCCAGGCTTTGGTAGTTGGTTTGGTAGACCTCTTCCTGCTTGAGAGTGCGCATGAAACGTTCTGCACGCGCGTTGTCATAAGGATTGCCACGCCGGCTCATGCTGATCTGAATCTTATTGTCCTCAAGCAGAGCAGTGTAATCTCCCGAGGCATATTGTGCTCCCTGGTCAGAGTGATGGATCAACTCTCCCTTTTGCCAGCTCCGCTGCGCCAGGGCCATTTGTAATGCGGCGATGGCCAACTCCGCTTCCAGACTGCGTCCTAACTGCCAGCCCACCACGCGCCGTGAGTACGCATCCAGAATCACAGCCAGATAAACAAACTCACAGCGCAGGCGAATGAACGTGATGTCGGCCACCCACAGCTGGTTCGGCTTGGTCAGTTTGATGCGACCGGCCAGATTGGGATATACCGCCAAACCATGCCCCGAATCGGTCGTAAATACATACCCTTTCCGCCGCAAGCACAGCAGATTGTCCTGCTGCATCAGACGCAGCACTCGCTTGTGATTCACCACTTGACCTTCCCGCCGCAACAGCGCCGTGAGCATGCGGTACCCACGCCGGCGATGATGCACGGTCGCCAACTGCTGCAGGCGCGATCGCAATTCCAGATCCGCAGCTTGGGGAGCGCTACGGGCTAAATCACGATAGAAACCGGCTCGGCTTACCTCGGCCAGCTGACATTGTTGTTCCACGGTCAGTACTTTGCCTTCGAGTGAGAGCGTGCTTTCGATGCTGCGATAGACTCCTTGCCGCCACCGCCGGTAGGACTCGCTGCTGCTCCCCTGACATACTCGAAGGTTCGTTTTAAAAAATCCAGTTCCGCTTGCTTTTGCCCAAGCAGCCGTTCCAGTTGCGCGATCCGCAACTGCGATGGGCTCGGGCCAGGTGCTTGTTTCTGCTTAGAAACACTCCCAGCAGGACGCCCAGGGGGCCGCTTCAACGCCGCCTCCCCACCCTTCTCGTACTGATCCTTCCACAGGTAAAGAAACTTGCGCCGAACTCCTAGCCTTCGGGCCAACGCTGCAATTGAGGCCGCTTCCTCCATCTGCTTCACAGCAGACAACTTGAAATCTGCGCTAAATCGTCTTCGCTTTCCGCTCATCGGTCATCTCCAGTATGACCGCTGACTGTCCCCAGTTTCTTCGCCCCAGCCCTGTCTCACTTTTGGGGTCCACTACACCCGTCCAGTTCTGTCTGTCGTACAGATCCAGTTTTCCGTCAGCTTCTTGAAGCAGCAAAATTAGCAAAGAATTGGGTGTCTATCCCCTGCGATGATAATGGGTCAAGGAGAGGGCAGAAAAATGAAAACCGATCATCGAGGCATCAATCCATCCTCAAAGCCAAGTGGAGACGGCTGTGTAGAATGTCTGGCGACGGAAGGATGGTGGCTCCATCTTCGCCGTTGCGCAGACTGCGGGCACATCGGTTGCTGCGATAGTTCTCCCAGCCAACACGCCTCCAAGCATGCGGAATCTTCCGGACACCCGATCGCCACCAGTTTCGAGCCGGGGGAGGATTGGTTCTACGACTATCAGCAAGAGAAAATGGTCAAGGGCGCGACCTTGCTGCCGCCTCATTCTCACCCCAGGAGTCAACCTGTGCCGGGTCCCGCGGGGAGAGTACCAGAGAACTGGGAGTCTCTTTTGAATTGAGCATGCTGAGGAAATAAGATGGGCGGCGAAGAGAGCGACAAGCGCCAAGACGAGTTCGCGCTCAAGTATCTGGACATGGCTCGCTCCGAGATCCTGGACCGGATGAAGCTCTCGAATCAGACCTTGACCGTCTATGTAGGTGCTGTGGGAGCGATCGCCGCTTGGATGTACCAGGCGAGCATAGGATCCGAACATTTAGCCAACCTCCGCGCGCTGGCGTTTCCTACCGGCGTGGTTGTGGCGTTTCTTGCGTTGGCCGCAACCTGGATCATTTTTCACAATGAACGCATGGTGAACGCGCTTGCCCTTTACCAGAAGAAGGAACTCGCGGAGTACTTGACAGAGGTGGCGCCCCGAGTGACCCCGTGGGAAGCCTCCAAGGCTCTTCACTGCAGCGACGGTGGCTTCGGAATTTTGATAACGATCCTCGTCCAAGGCATTCTGGTAATTGGCCCGAACCTCGTCTTCTTGGGCGCGATGCGGTATCTCATCGGTCATCCAGAGGCACCGCCGACGTTCGAAACTCCGCTCGAACGGCCAGCCATTTGGTTAACGGGCGGCCTCACCCTTGTGGCAATTTTCCTCACCTGCCTCACCATATTGGATCGGCGAAAACTACGCCACGAGAGTCGAGATCAAATCCCACGCTGTGATCCTCCCGCCCGCAATTTGCGCCGCCGCCGCCGATGAGCTATCCTCCGGCACATGAAAATCTTGCTGCTTCCTGCGTTGCTTTTTCTGGGCGCTGCCATGGCCTCGATCCCAACGCTGCCTTCCGCGGTGCTGCTTGACAATAGCGAGGTCAAGGTTTCCCGCGCCCTCGAAAGCAATCGCGAGCTGGGGAAGTTCCATCAGCACAATCTGAACCGGGTGATGATTTACCTCCAGTCGGGACGGCAGCGATTCGAATACCAGGACGGCAGAAAACCGGAGGTGTCCGATTGGAAAGCGCGCCAGGTAGTGTGGAGCCTGGCGGACGGCATGCACGCGGCGCGGATCCTCGATAACCCCTTCGACATCATCGAAGTGGAAGTGAAAACGTCGGGCACGAGCCAGCCGGTTGGCGGCAGCATGGATCCGGTGAAAATAGACCCTCGCCACTACAAGGTGGAATTCGAGAACCCTCAGGTGCGCGTGCTGCGAGTCAAGATCGAGCCCCACGGAATGACGCCTCTGCACGAGCATTCTCTGGATCGAGTCACCGTCTTTCTGACCGACCAGAAATTCAGCATCAAGGATGCCGCGGGCAAAGCCAGCATCGTAGAGCACAAGGCCGGCGACGTCACCTGGCAAATGCCGCTCAAGCACACGGAACAGAATCTCACCGACCAGCCCTTCGAAGCGCTCGCTGTTGAGGTGAAGAAATAGATCACGCGCGGAGCACAAAGCGAAAACGCATATTTTCGCCGAACCACATGATGTAGTTTGTTCCCCACGCGTTATTGAAGAGATTGCAGTGAATGCCGCCGGTCAGATCCGGTTGCGAGGTAGAAAAGTTTAACGGTGACTTCTCGCCCAAGGCGATCACTGGCGCGTCCAAAGTCTCCACAAAAAACGACTGCTGCTCATGCGTGTAGCCGAACCCTGTGCCGACGGCGTGCATGTGGCGGTTGCCGGAACTCACTACTTCGAAGGGCGAAACCTGCTCGCCTGACTTATCCATGGTCCAGCCTTGCTGGCTCGCGACAATCGGGTTGAATGTCAGCCAAAGCGCTTCGGGCATACGCGTGGCGGGCTTCTGAAACCAATAGAAATTCAGCTGGATGACGGGTTCGGCTTTGGGCAACCGCAGTTCCAAGTACATCTTTTGCGGAAACGCAGCCCGTCCCGATTGCAACGCTTCCGCGTCGGCAATCTCGAGCAGCGCCAGCACGCGGTGAGCTTCGGCATCCTCCTCAATCGCTGTTTCGCGCAAAGACGGCAGCCAGTCACGATGCTCTGCCCCGAAACGCTCGATGTTGGGCTTGCCAAAATCCTTCTTTGCCCAATCCTCCGTACTGATCACATAGTTGGCAAAGAACTGCGCGTAGTCCTGCGCTGAAAGCGTTTGGTACGAAAACAGCGCCAAAGGATGATCCGCCGACGCCCACTCCTGCTCGGATCTCTTGCTGCGCAGGCGGCGAATCGCTCCTGTCACTGGATCGAGAGCGACGATAAAGTGTGGGGTCTCTATTTCCTTGCCTGCCGGATGAGGGGAGGGATGCAGCAGTTGCGGCGGGGTAGCTTCGAGTTGCCGCACCGCTCCCAGCGCCTCATCGCGCAGCGGCGCGGGCAGCGCGCGGATCCCGTCGAAAAGATCCTGGCGCTTTTCCACCCAGCTGTGCTGCACGACCTCGTAATTCTTGGTGTGCAGCATTTCGGCAAGATCGTGTGGGGTATAGTGGTCAAAATCGAGCCACGTTTTGGTATCGGTTCCCCAGGTGTGCTCGACTTCGAGCAGGAGGTGGCGAAGCAAGGCCAGGTCCGTAGGATCGCCTGCCTGAAATTTCTTTTGCCCGAGCCAACCCTGGCGAAGCCGCGCCACCTCACGGTACCGGGCAAGCTTCAGCGGATCACTCGAAACTCCGTGAATCCACGTGTCCCCAATCTCCTGCTTCACCACCGGCAGCTTGCTCCGATAAGGCTCAATGGCGTTGGCGATTTCCGTGAGGTTGGTGGCGACCACCTCACCGTTGGGGAACTGCCGTTTCAAATCAGCGCAGGTCGCTACGATCTCTTCGGGCGTGTGTGGGCCTTTGTTGTCGTCTCGCACCACGACCGCAATGGCCAGGTCGGAGCCCGGCACGCGCACCACAGCGCCATACTGGCGGTGGTACATCACCGCGAGGGACGCTCCGCTCACGTCCGTCCACACAAACAGGGGCGGGAGCTCGGCCGGCGTGCTCGCCCCGTTGACGCCGATGTCCAGAAATTTCACTCCCTGATCGGCCAGCGGACGGATGAGCCCCCGCGTATGGCCGGGGACATCGGTCATCTTGGCTCCGGTGGTGGTTCGGCCAAAGCGCCGGTCGAGGGCCTTCGATAAGGCGACTCCTCCGGTGATCATCGAGGCATCCATCAGCTCGGTTTGCCAACTGAAGGGAAGGGCATGCCACGCGATGTCGCCCTGCGAGATCGCGCGCTCCATTCGTTTGCGATCCTCGGCCCCGGCCTGTTCCAAATATTCGTAGAGCAACCATGAACCGGTGGTCCAGACGTAGCGGCATGAACCGGCCTGGCGCATTTGTTCCGCTACCCGGATTGCTAGGGGAAAGAATTGCGTGAAGTACCGCCCAACCACAGCTGCCTGCGTGTCAATGAAGCCGGCATCGAAATGGCACTTGTACATCACCAGGATGCGCTTGACCTCTTCGTCGGGCGTTACTGGAACATCGGGCGCCTGCAAAGCGAACGAGCTGGTGGAGAATGTGCTTCCTAGCGCAATTACTGACTTGATGAAATCACGACGCTGCATAGTAGGGCCTTCGGAACAAGAGATTATTATCCTACGCGCCCGAGAAGAACCGCAGATCTCTCCACTACGTTCCACTCGGTCGAAAAGCAGAAAAACATTTCCCCGAAAGGTCCGTAGAACTGCAGGTACCTCGGCTGCGCTCTTATTGAACAACCGTACCCCGGGGCCGACCAAAACCGTTTGATGGGCTTCGCCCGTCTTTTTCGGCCCACGTACGCTGGTGCGAACATGGGGCACACGTCCAGTGCGCGGTGGCCCGTACTGTTCATTGCTCCCTTATCTTGCCCCGCAGGGGCAAGTCAAAACGCTCGGGATGACAAGGGGAGGGTGGCGTATCCATTGAGTGCTGTTAGTGGGATCGAGAGGGCAGCCGGCTGCAAACCGAATTTAGTCACAACCTCTCGGGATGACAAGGGGAGGGCGACGCTTCCATTGGGGATCGGTTATTGGGATTGAGAGATGACCGGAGCGAAGCGGAGTGGAGAGATCTGCGATTTCTTCTCCCGGGTTCTGACGCACACTCGTCCGGACGCCAAGGCGGCTACACTAAATGGTATGCTGCGCCGTAGCTACGCCTGCGGGGTGATTCTTGGCCTGGTCTTCTGTTGCAGCCCTATTGTCGCCGGCGGCCAGACCCCCGGACCTACTGTCACCCTAACGGTGGTGGACGAAGACGGCCTGCCGGTTGAGGACGCCGAGGTTACCCTTTCCGAGCCGGGGCGCAGCCCTCGCCACTTGCATACCGATTTCGCGGGGCGATCGACCTACACTCTGCAGACCGACTTGCCCTATCATCTGCGGGTGGAAAAGCCCGGCTTTTACCAGGCTCTCGAGAACCAAACCGACGTCTACCGTCAGATCATCGAAGTGAAGCTGGCCCATGAGCAGGAAGTGCTTCAGGAGGTGAAGGTCCTCTCCTCCCCGTCTGGCATCGATCTCGAACAAACTTCAGACAAGAGCACCTTCAACACGGCCGAAATCGTCAACGTTCCGTATCAAACGTCGCGCGACATCCGGAATCTCTTACCCTTCACTCCGGGAGTGGTGCAGGACGCAACCGGGCAGATTCATGTCGCTGGATCACCCACCTACGCCACGCTCGATCTGCTGGATGGGTTTGACATCCGGTCCCCGGTCAGCGGCGCGCTCGCAATGCGCGTCAGCGCGGACGCGGTCCGTTCCATCGATACCGAAACCACTCGCTACCCGGTCGAGTTCGGCAAAGCCACCGGGGGCGTCGTCGCCTTTTACACCGGGATGGGCGATAACCAGTTCCACTTCAACACCACGGATTTCATTCCCTCGTTCCGGCGGCTCAACGGGCTGCGCTTCGACAAATTTGTTCCTCGCGTCAGTTTTTCCGGACCCATCCGGCGCAATCGCGCCTGGTTCTTCGACGGTATGGAAGTGGAGTACGACAACACCTACATTCACGAGCTTCCGCCCAATGCCAACACCAACCAACTGGTGCGCGGCAGCAATCTGGTGAAGGCCCAGGTAAACCTGACTCCCGCCAACATCCTTTCCGCCGGGTTGCTCTTTAACGATTACCGCTCTCCCTTTGACGGCATCTCCCCTCTGGTGCCGCAACAGAGCACGACCAGGAGAGACATTATCGCGTGGCTCCCTTACGTAAGGGACCAACACGGCTTTACCAACGGAGCGCTGCTGCAGGTGGGTGTAGGGGTGGTTAGCTTCCGCGACGGTTACGAATCGCACGGAGACGCTCCGTACGAGATTACTCCCGAGCAGACTCGGGGCAGCTATTTTCAAAATCAGACGGCGCACTCGCGGCGCGAGCAGGGAACGGCCGTGCTTTACCTGCCTCCACGGCATTGGTTGGGGCGCCACGATCTCGAAGCCGGCGTCGATCTCGACCACCTCACATTCGACGTAAACGCGGCCCGTTCCCCGGTAAACTATCTGCGCGAAGACGGGACGTTGTTGCGGCGTAGCACATTTCCCGGGCAGTCTCCTTTCACTCGCCATAACTTCGAGACCGCCGCTTATCTGCAGGACCGTTGGTTGGCGCGTCCGGGACTGCTCATCGAGCCGGGTATACGTTTCGACTCGGATGAGATTCTCGGGCGTCCGCTGTTTGCGCCTCGTATCGCAGCAACATATTCGCTGGCCGCAGCAGAGCCGGCCACCAAGCTATCGGCGGGCATCGGTCTCTATTACGAGCACACGCAGCTGGAATATCTGACGCGCGCCCTGGCGGGGGTGCGGGATGACACCTACTATGCAACCGATGGGGTGACCCCGGTGAGCGGCCCGCTGGAGACGAATTTTACCGCGGACGCTGCCTCTTTAAAGCAAACACGCGCCATCAACTGGAGTGTCGGCATCCAGAGAAAACTGCCCGGCTCGATTTATGCAGGTGCGAATTTTCTGCAGAAGCGAACCTCCGACGGCTTCGTCTATGCAAATCCAGGCGGACTGTCGGGAGCCTATTTGCTGACCAACAATCGTCAGGATCACTACACTTCCGAGGAGTTCGACCTGAGCCGCAACTTTGCCAACGGCTACCGGCTGTTTGCGGCGTACACTCACTCCGCAGCGCACACCAATGCGGCGCTCGACTATGTGCCCACGATCTCGCTGCTGGGCCCTCAACAGAGCGGACCGCTGCCTTGGGATGTTCCCAACCGCATCATTTCCTGGGGCTGGCTGCCGGTGCCGCTGCCGCAATTAAAGAAGCGTTGGGACTTTGTCTACACTCTCGACTGGCACACCGGCTTTCCATTCAACGCGGTGGACGCCAACCACCAGGTGGTGGGTGCGGCCGGTTCCCTTCGGTTTCCTGACTATCTTTCGTTCAGTCCCGGACTCGAATGGCGATTCCACTTCCGAGGGTCTTATTTCGGCTTGCGCGGCGTCCTGCAAAACGCCACCACCGCCAGCGACCCAGCCGTTGTGAACAACGTTGTCGATTCGCCGCAGTTTCGAACCTTCAGCGAATTTCCTGGGAGAGCGCTAACGGCGCGCATACGGCTGATCAGCTCGAAGTAGCCGGTTGAAACCGGTACCTAACTTTGAGACACCCTGAAAGGCGACCAACCCGCTCGCCGATCTGTCTCCTGGGCGCTATTCGATGCCGGCCGCACACGGATGGGTTGGGAGAAGGATGACAGCTCAACCGAATTGAGACGCGCGATCTCATTTGATGACTGCCATTTGCGCGCTTTGTATTCGTCTAACGGAACTCTCTCGCCCGGCAGAGGGGTTTTTCCCGTTCGAGATGTCAGGAGAACTCCGAAACTTCAATATTGATGAGAACGTAGAGCAACTATATAAGGCGGTGGTGAAATCGGCGTTGGCGCCACCTCAGAACTCCCCGTCGAAGAGTTATTTAGCCAGTGGAAGCGCAAGGAGAGCTGGTTCAGAGATTTGTTCAACCGGTATCGCGGGGAAGCGTAGGCGACCGAGGGGAGAGACCGAATTGGCCATGCTGTCCGTTCCCGACGAAAACACTAGGTGGGCAGCGCCCCTGAGAGCGCTGCCACGCCAAGTCTAGTGCTTCTTCTTCCCGACCAGAGCGAACGCGGCTCCCTGGGGATCGAAACCAACCGTGATCCACAGGCCACCGGGTACTTCGTGCGGCCCCATGCACACCTGTCCGTTCTTTTCCTTGACGCGCGCGGTTGCGGCATCAATATCTTCGACGTTGAAGTAAAACAGCCAGAAGGGAACCGGCGACTTGCTCTTGTCGCGTGTCATGATGGCGCCGAGCTGAGGTCCGCCGTTATTGAAAATCCGGTAGATCCCCATCGGTCCCATGTCCATCGCGGTGTCCTCGTTCCAGCCGAACAACTCGGAATAGAACTTCCAGGCGGAGGACTCGTCATTCGCCGAGAGCTCACTCCATCCAATGGTGCCGGGTGTGCCGAAGGCGGGACGCGGTGGGGCGTAGTCTAGATTGCCTTTGAACAGCAGGAAGGTAGCGCCCTGCGGGTCTTCTACCGAGGCAAATCGGCCGACGCCCGGAATATCCATCGCCGGGCAATGTAGTTTGCCGCCGGCTTCCTGAACGCGCGTGGCATAAGCATCTACATCGTCGACTCCGATGAAGCCCACCCAGGCCGGCCGCATGCCACCGTCCAACATGGTTTGGTTTAGCTGCATGACCCCGGCAGCGTTGAACTCGCCGGCGGAGAAAAGTGTGTAGGGAATGCCGCCGGGGTCGCCCGAACTGCCCGCAGTCCAGCCGACGACGTGGGTATAGAAGTCCTCAGCCCCTTTGGCGTCTGTGGTTCTCAATTCATGCCAGACGAAATTGCCCGTGGTAACGTTCGCCGGTGTGATCACTTCCTGTTGCGCGATTGTGCTCATGGTTTGCTCCTTTGGTGCGTAATGGAATGGTTTAGGAGATCGTGAGGGCTTCCGCCTCTGCCGCGCGTTCCAGTTCCGCGATGTCGATCTTCTTCATCTTCAGCATGGCTTGCATCGCGGCTGGTTTCTTGATCAGGTCGATCATCCGCGACGGTACGATCTGCCAGGAGAGGCCGAACTTGTCTTTGAGCCAGCCGCATTGCGATTCGCTGCCACCGTTGGCGGTCAGTTTGTCCCAGTAGTCGTCGACCTCTGCCTGGCTGTCACAGCGAACGACGAACGAGACTGATTCGTTGAACTTAAAGATTGGGCCACCATTGAGGGCGGTGAACCGCTGTCCGTCAAGTTCGAAAGAAATGGTGAGGGTTTTGGTTGAGGCGGGGGCATTGCCGTCGTTCGGTAACCTGTCTAGGCGGCGGGAGTTTTTGAAAACGGAAAGGTAAAAGTTGACCGCATCCTCGGCATTGTCGTTAAACCAGAGAAACGGTGTGATGCGGGGGAAACTTTCAAAAGGTCCCATGCATGTCACCTCGAGGGCTGGAATGCGCGTCCATTAGATGTGGACACTGTCCACTAAATTACAGGACCAACTGTACACTGTCCACAAAGACCCATGGATTCCACAACAAAACCCCGGGTGCCGGTTCGAAAGACGTTTCGCCATGGAAACTTGCGTAGGGCGCTTTTAGAGGCGGGAATTGAGTTGGCGCGCGGAGGAGGACCGCAGGCGGTGATTCTGCGGGAGGCAACACGCCGGGCGGGCGTGGCCCCAAACGCGGCGTACCGCCATTTTTCCAGTCATCGGGATCTTCTGCAGGCGGTGAGGGCGGCGGCTCTGTCCTCGCTGGCCCTTGCCATTGAAGCGGAGATGGATGCGGCGCGGCGGCGCAAGCCGGCTCCGCCGCAGTTGGCCAGGGCCATGCTCCGAGCAGTGGGGACAGGCTATATCAAATTCGCCTTAGCCGAAACGGGGCTATTCCGCACAGCATTCTCGACGCCCGAGCCGGTGGAGGATGACAAGGATGTCGCCAAGACGGGTAAGACGGGGTTGAATCCGTTTGAGCTTTTGGGGTCCGCATTGGATCTGCTGGTGGAAACGGGAGTGCTTCCGCCAGATCGGAGGCCGGGCGCGGAGTACGTGGCATGGTCGGCGGTCCACGGCTTTGCCTTCCTGATTATTGAGGGGCCGCTCAGCGGTGCTTCCGACAAGGAGATCCGTCTCCTGTCAGATCGCTTGCTGCTCATGGTGGAAAATGGCCTTTAAGCAAGCGCCGCACCGGCAGTTTTCGGACTGGTACGATGGAAGGGTTGACCGCGCTAGCGCAAGTGCCCGGATGGCGAAATCGGCAGACGCAGCGGACTTAAAATCCGTAGCCCTTCGATGGGTGTGGGGGTTCAAGTCCCCCTCCGGGCACCATCGGAAGCCAACTTAAACCCAATAAAGTCAAATACATGTAGTAAGCACGGAGCCTGGGACTGCTACTCGTCGATTGAAATATGCTTCACTGGGTACTTCCGGGTACAGTGCGGACACAGGCCAGCATCGCGAGGTGCGTGTGGCTTCAAGTATTGAACGCCGTCTGGAAAATGGAAGGCCATCATTCGGAAGGCAGGTTGGCCCCTGACGGTGAAGACCTTCCGGACTCAACGTGATGCAGGCGATGGGTTCGGCGTGTCCCGATACGCGGCTCCATGCACTTGCCCCTCCTTCAGCGTTCGCACAAACCGCTCCGCGCGTGCGTTGTCGTATAGGTTGCCGCGACGGCTCATGCTGATTTGAACCTCGTTTTCCGCCAGCAGCTTGGTGTAGTCGGTGGATGCATACTGTACGCCGCGATCAGAGTGATGGATCAGCTGCCCCGCTTTCCAGCCACGCTGGTTGAGAACCATCTCGAGGGCTCGAACGATGCTGCGTGCAAAGTGCGTTCTAGACCCCGACCAAGCACGCGACGTAGCCGGAGTTCAGGGGATCTTCAGCTTTAGTTAACAGATGAAACGCTATCAGACGAGATTCTCTCCAAGAATTGTGCAATGCCTAGTTACGGAACCACCCCCACGCATGGATGGGTATTGGCGACAGGTTTCACTTGTCAGCAGCACTGTGGCTGCCATGCGGGATGATAAGAGATAGAGGAGCGACAGAGAGTTTGCCAGGCGCTAACCACAGTGGTCGGGTGAGATCTGAGGACGTCTGTTGAGCAGCCGTGTGGAAACCGTGGAAGGGAACTCTCGCTGTTGCCGCCTTGCAGTTGATTCGTTTTGTGATTCCTACTCTTAAGCTACCAATAGAGACTGCTTGTCCCTTTCCCGTTCATCTCAACTTCCGCACCGTCTCGAGAGATGCGACTCTCCTCTTTCCAGCTCCATAAGCCGTCCCCCGGGGTAGAACTGGTAAGCCGGTTCACGTGACGGTCGCCGCAGTAGTTCAAAATCCGCAGGCCGCAAGGCCGTGGGGGTTCAAGTCCCGCTCTGGGCACCACTCCACTGTCTCCGCAAGCCAGGCGAAACCCTACAGCGTAGTCATATTCCACATGCAGCAGGATGTCGCTCAGGTCGGTCCGAACTATGACTCCATCACGTTCCAATTGACGAAGAGTCTCGGCGAGCACCTTCTTGGAAGCGGTGGGCATCAGGCGAACCAGTTGGCCCAGCCTCACCGGGCCACCTTGCAACGCGCAGAGGATGGGAATCCTCCACTTGCCCTGAATTGTCGCTGCGGCATTCGTTGCAAGCCCGCAAAGTTCGTCATAGCTACGTCCGTACATTTACGCCTCAAAAGGAAACTCAAGCTTTCTTGCTAGCGTGCTTCAATGCGAGCGCGGGGATTATCGATCCTAGAGATCGGGACCGAAGGTTATGGCTGAGGCGCAGGCTTCGCGTTACAAATGCCGCTAAAGCTCTCGCGGTACTGTAGAAAGACAAGCACCCAAAGCACACAGGCCAGCAGTCCCGGAGCAATACCGGAACCTGACTCCAGTGCCAGGTGGAAGGCAAGGATGTTGTAGAGTTCCGCCGCGAGCAGTGTCAGAGCGAGTGGCACGAAGAAGCCGGAGAGCAATAGCAGTCCGCCAAGCACCTGCACAGCGAAGAAGAATGCAGCGAAGTGTGATGCACTTATGGCCACAAAGAACTGACTCGCTAACGGAGTTGGGGGTGGCGGCTGATGAATGAAAGTTAGAAATCCGTTCAGACCAAAGACCGTAAACAACAGGCCAAGCAAATAGCGAGAAACAATCGAAACAATCTTCATATGGACTACTCCTTCAGGGGTTGAGCGTGCGTTAGCCACGGCCTCGATATATGGCGCATGAAACGCGTCGCGGTTCACAACTTCGATCCGGGTCAGGACGCGGACTCACGCCAAGACATGATCCTTTCTGAACGACTTGGTATCCGACTATCCTCAGACCTAACCGATAGGAAGGCCGACCAATTTGGCATAAGTCACTGGATTGGCGTATTCCAAAACCTCTTCCAACAGCCCGTTACGGCCAACGAACTTGAATACGTAGATATTCGTGTAGTGCTTGTTTCCCTCTTCCGCGATGTAGTCGCCCTTGGACTCAACGAACACCGTCTCGCCGTCACGGGACTCATAAAATTGCTGATCAAACATGCGGATCTGCGAGAAGGCTTTTAACGTCTTTGCCTGGTACTCTGTGATCGCCTTTTTGCCTTCGTACCGGAACCAATCTTTTTGCTCTCCCGAAGCAGGTAGAGGAAAGATGTAGTTGGCCGTTTCCGTAAACGTAGACATTGTGGTGTCAATGTCGTGTCGCGACTTCGCCTCAAAAAATATCTTTGCTAATTCCAGGGTTGTTCTCGGTGCTGCAGGGAATTGTGATGGCATATAAACTCTCCTTTTGAGTTCGCACGGAATCCAAAGACCAAGAGTAGGTGGTATTTGACGTCATCAATGAGGCGATCTTTATCCGGTCTACGGAGATGCCGGGTAGCATTGATGGAGTGCGGTATGAGGGTCAATGGGTCAGGACGCGGGTCTCGTGTCGATCTCCCTTCGGATGTGTGTTGCACTCGGTACACTTGAGTAGAGTGCTTTGGCGTGGGACGAGAACTGCTCAGGAGTCCAAGAGTTTTGTCTAATCGTCCAAAGAGTGGCTCCAACGGAGTCCTGTTGCATCTTTATGACTGAGCTGGAACGCGTGGCTCGAAGGTAAATGAGTGCAGCATTTGTAGCGATGGAAGACGGTTTCGTCCTGTCCTCGCTGAACACCACAGCTTTCAAGAGTAGGAGTCTAACTTGGACCCAATAACAGACATCTTCAGAACGATGCACGTTACCGCTATCGGTCTGCACAGGCTCGAAGCCACGGCCCCGTGGGGGATAAGACAGGAACAGCAGACCGAAGAAAATGTGACGCCTGGCGACAAGCAGATGACTCCCACGGATTTGGTGCACTTCGCTATGCTGTCACGCGGTAACTGCTGGCTGACTGTGCAAGGGAAGCGAGAACCGATTCCCCTCACCGGTGGTGATTGCTTTTTGCTGGCCCGTGACTCTGCGATTGTTTTGCGCGACAGCCCGCGAACATCTCCGAGCTTGAGCTTCCGCGAGGTCGGTGCCACAGCGAACAACAATGTCATTCATCATGGTGGGGGTGGCGCACCGACCACCATCGTTTGTGGGGCCTTCAGTTTCGATCGCACCAGCTTGAAACCAGTCACGCAGCTATTGCCGAGCTTCATTCTGATGAAGGCCGATCAGGCACGCACGCTTGCTCTTCACATCACGATGCAGGCTTTGGCGTCAGAAATGGCAGAACAGGCGCCGGGATCGGGAGTCGTCGCGAGTCGGCTAGCCGAGATTCTGTTTATTCATGTACTCCGCGCGCATATCGCTTCGAGACCGGAACGCAGCAAAGGATGGCTTCGTGCTGTATTCGATCGGCAAATGGGCACTGCCCTGAGTGCCATTCACGGCAAAGTAAACACGCCTTGGACGGTCGAATCCCTGGCCGAGGCGACGGGCATGTCTCGCTCCGCATTCGCAGCACGTTTCAAAGAGCTACTCGGACAGACACCGCTCGAATACGTAACCCAGTGGCGAATGCAGAAGGCGATGCAATTACTCGAACAGCGTGACAAAAAGCTCATAGACGTTGCTCGGTCGGTCGGTTATGAGTCCGATGCTGCATTCAGTAAGGCGTTCAAGCGAGTTGTCGGGGCTAACCCTGGTAAATACCTCAAACGCGGTTTTGAAGGCCATAGTATTACGGGAATGGCGGAAAATTTTGGAAGCGGTGGATTCTGACTTTTGCGGCGGGGCCAAGCTACAATAGAAGTGTGTTTTTCCACTGATGGGTGCGGCTAATGGCGTATCGTCCGCCGACAAGAAGCAGCGCGAGGCGTTAGAGCTTGGGGGGCGATGCCATCTCGGAGGCCCGCGCCAGTGCTTGCGTATCGACATATTCCCGGACGTTCGTCAATTTGCCGTTTCGAACGGTAATGCCGAAGATCCAATGATCCTCCCACTTCTTATTCGTAGCTTGTATTTTCCCTGTTGCAAAGCCAATCACCAGAACCCGGTCTCCCTGCGCGATGAACTCGGGGGGCTTTGGGAAGGATGTCTCCATCGTCTCGTTCGCTTTCTGGAGTAGCTCCTCCAACCCCGCGTGTCCGCGGTGCGTGCCAGCTAACGGCCAGTTCTCGCCGGGAATAATCCACTCGATATGTTCGTCAGCTAACGCCAGCAAACCTTCTTTATCGCGGCGGCCGAGGGCCGCAAGAAAATCTTTCACAGTCTGCACATTTTTCTCGATACTCATCGACATCTCCTCTTTTCCTAAATCAAATTCAATCTGTTGGAATGTCTTGGGAATAGCTCGCGTGACCAATTGATCACTGCTGCTTCTTGAACAGATCCTGGAAGATAAGCGGACCCCAGACCGGGCCGCGTGCGCTCACCAACGCGCCGCCCTCGTTGAGCTTTCCCAACTTCACGGGAGCGAACCCGAGTTGTTTTGCCAGATCCACCACGGGAGCGAATGCGTCTTCGTCGTCGCTTGAAAGAAAGACGACGCGATGCCCGCCCTCTACGACCGAGTCGGTAGCCAACTTGGCCGCACCCAGGTGATTGAAACCCTTCACAAACTTGGCGCCGGCGAACGACTTCGCCACGAAGGCGGAGGAAGTCAGACCGTCCAGCTCTTCAGGTGGGGTTGGAAACGAGTTCATCGCATCGATGATCGTCTTGCCTTTCCAACCTGGCAGGCCTTTCGCAATCTCGCGATGTTGCCCGAACGGTACCGCCAGGATGATTGTGTCGGCCTGAAGTGCATCCTTCAGCGACTTTGCGACGACGGTGGGACCAATCTCCCGGGCCTGCAGCGCTAACTCCTCGGGCTTCCGGCGACTAGCGACGGTGACTTCAATGTTCTTACGGGCGAAGGCGTGGGCGAGAGCCTGGCCTATCTCTCCGAATCCTACAATTGCATAGCTCACGATGTTCTCCAATCTGGTGTTAGAACGAAAGGCTTGTGTAGCGTGATCCCAGGACTGGCGAAGTTGGAGTGACAGCCCCGGAACCGCGCCGATTAGACCTGCGCCCAGCCCCCATCGACGGGGAGATCTGCGCCGGTGATGTAGGAGCTTTCATCGGAAGCGAGAAATACGACTGCGGCGGCGATTTCCTCGGGCTTGCCCCTGCGACCCATCGGAATCTGCGAGGTGAACTGAGCGACTGCTTGGTCAGCCTGTTCAGCGGTGAGACCCGTCGTCGTCGCTAGGGCCGGAGTTTCGATGGCTCCCGGGCTCAGGCAATTCACGCGGATGTTGCGGTCCTTCAGCTCCATCGTCCAACCGCGCGCGAAGTTGCGCACAGCCGCCTTGCTCGCGGCGTAGGCGGTAAAGCCCGCGAGGCCCTTCACGTTTGAGACGGAAGAGTTGAGGATAATCGAGCCGCCGTCTTTGAAGAGGGGGAGGGCCTTCTGCACCGTAAAGAACATTCCCTTCGTGTTCACGTCGAAGGTCTGGTCGTACTGCTGCTCTGTAGCCATCGCGAGCGGTGCGATTGTCCCCGCGCCCGCGTTCGCAAAGATGATGTCGATGTGACCATGCTTCTCTTTCACAACGGCATAGAGGCGGTCCAGATCTTCCAGGCGTGAAACGTCCCCTGTGACCGTTGTGACGTTCTTCCCAATGTGGGTGACTGCTTCCTTTAGTTCTTTCTCGCGCCGCCCAGTGATGACTACGTGGGCACCTTCTTCGACGAAGCGCTTGGCGGTGGCCAAGCCAATCCCGCTGCTTCCGCCTGTGATTACTGCAACCTTACCTTCAAGCTTTCCCATGATTACTCCTTCGCTAGATTCTTTTTCATTCGGTTGAGTCGCTCGCACTCTCTGTGCGCCGTATTATATGAATCAGTGATCCGGATATTGGTTGCACAACCGAATCACTGATTCGTATTATCTGGATCACTGATCCACTTGTCAAGGGGACCTATGCGAGCTGACGCTAGAAAGAATTACAACCACCTACTTGCAGTCGCACGTGAGGTCATCACCGAGAACGGTGTCAATGCATCGATGCGGGACATTGCCCGCCGCGCAGGCGTGGGATCGGCCACGCTGCTTCGTCACTTCCCGACACGAGAAGCGCTATATGAGGCGTTGCTTTGCAATAACTTGGACACACTGACGCAGAAGGCGGGTGAACTTGAAGGGGCGAATTCACCGGGCGAAGCGCTCTTGTCGTGGTTTCGCGACTGGGTGGCGTTCGTCCAGAGCTATAAGGGCGTTGTCACCCTGATGGCGGCTGCCCACACGAACCCGGAGTCTCCTCTTTATGCTTCATGCGCTGCGGTGCACTCAGCAAGCGCACGACTTCTGCTCCGTGCTCAGGCCGAAGGAACGGCGCGTGCCGATATGAATGGGGATGATCTCTTTGCCCTGATGGCGGCGCTCGGCTGGGCGGTCGACCAACCCTCATTCGCGCCGCTGGCAGACCGCCTGTCTCGCATTATCGCGAGCACCATCGTGACAAATCGGCCTTGAGACGATGCAAACAGCTCGGGACACTTCGGATTCATTGGGTGCAGCAAGGATTGGTGGGTAAACATTACCGCCGCTTACATTCCTTCGCGTCTTCCTGAGCACAGGCGCCGCCAATCAAGACCGCCATGTGCGAGTTACCGGTACCTCTTGTGGAGCGCGAGAAATTCATGGATGTAGGCAACTGCCATGCTGCCCTCGCCGACGCCGCTGGCAATGCGTTTGCCGGAGCCGTGGCGGACATCGCCAGCGCAGAAGATCCCGGGAATACTGGTCTCAAGCGCGAACGGCTCGCGATCTTGAGACCACGTCTGCATGTCGCGACCAGTAGATATATAGCCGTTCGCGTCGCGTTCGAGGGATGCGGGAAGCCATTGAGTCTTGGCCTCGGCTCCAATCATGATGAAGAGCGCTTTCGCTTCCCGAGTGCAGCTCGATTCAGGATGGCCCGGCGGCCGAGATACGGTCGTGATCTGTTCCAGATGGTCTTCACCATGGACCCTGCTGACTTGCGTATAGGGCTCGACCCTTATGTTGGCTTTATCCCGGATCTGCTCAATGAGGTATTGGGACATGCTCTGCTTGAGCCCGGCTCCTCGGACGAGCATAATCACTTCGACAGCGTAGCCAGCATAGAAAACGGCGGCCTGTCCTGCGGAGTTGGCGCCCCCGACGATGAAAACACGCTTACCTATCACCGATATGCCGTCAAAGCCAGACGCCCCATAGATGAGGCCGCGGCCGAGAAGTCTATCGTGACCTTCGAACTGAAGACGACGCCAGGCAACGCCTGTGGTGAGTAGAAGAGCGCGTGCGCCGACGCGGTCACCGCCATCGAGGATGACGTAGTGGTCGTCGTTGAACGATTCAACTCGCTCCACCTCGCGAACGAACAGAGTCTCAGCTCCAAAGTGCTGTGCCTGCTTCAGGGCGCGCTCGGTAAGCTCATCTCCAGAGATACCGGATGGGAATCCGGGATAGTTTTCGATTCGTGAAGAGGTGACCGCCTGGCCTCCCGCGGCGAACCGCTCTACGAGCAGGACTTTGAGTCCTTCCGAAGCACTATAGACAGCGGCAGATATACCCGCAGGGCCGGCACCGACGATGACGAGGTCGTAGTGTTGGTGCTTCTGAACAGTCTGAAGGCCAATAGCTTCGGCTACACGTCGAACGGTGGGACTTTCGAGCGGCGTTCCATCAACTGAGACGGTGAGGCTCGGCGCCGGATCTGTGTCGCTCGGAAACCAGTCGTACTGGATGCGATTGGCAGACAGGAAAGCTTGGACGACCCGGGAGTTGTCGTCGTACTTCGATCCGGCGATGCGCACACGCGAGGAAGGCGTCTCGCACACGAGCTTCTGAGCCAGTGCGAGGCGTGAGCTTATGGTTCGGAAAACGATCTCGCCGGCAGATGGATTATCGCGGACGAGCTCCTGCAGTTGTTGGCGTTCGAAACGTGCAATGCGGCACTTAGTGACGGCGCGAGCGGAGGCAAGCTCGGCTGAACCCACGAAAATCGACGTTTCACCACCAAACTCCCCGGCGTGATGCCGCCCCGCCACCTGGCGCTGACCGCCAATTTCCTTGATAGCTTCGAGCTCTCCTTCAAGAATGACAAAGAAGCGTGGCTCCTCGCCTTCCCGCATGAGCCACTCGCCGGGCTCGACCGAGATGTCGGCGGCGCGGCTCGCCAGGCGGCGTAGTTCCTTTTCGTCAACGCCCGCAAACAGTGGAACCTTCTCGAGATCTCTGGAAGTAATCATGGTGTTTCTCAGGATACTTGAGCGGGGACCTTCGCGTCCGATCAGAGCCTCGTTCGCGAGGCGGGCCAACGCTTTGAGCATGCCTCAGCGCGGCATCGCACATCGCTGGGTAAAGCCGAGTAAAGATCCTCCCGTTGGTCTGATCCTTTGCACGGAGAAGGGCGTAGCGGAAGCTCACTACGCACTCGATAACCTTCCCAATAGGGTCCTTGCCGCGAGGTATCGGACTGTCCTGCCTGATGAAAAGCTCATCGCTGATGAGTTACAGCGCTCACAGGCTGAGATTCAAGAGCGGAGAACGATCGCGTAAGTAGACGCATGCCGACCTGTTACTGATCTCCTCGGTGAGCGCATGGACGATTTTGCATTTGTCGAGATCACAGCTGACGAGAAGAGCGTTTATCGTTATTGAACAGCTTTTGGAGGGGGATAAAGAAATTTGATTGCGGCGGGAAAACGCGAGCCCCATGCCGTCGCTCCGTGACCAACGCCTGGTTGCAGGGTGAAAAGGACCTCTGGCCGGTTGGCGAGGGCAGCCTTGAAATTATCGGCCAGCTGGCGATTCAGTGAGACAAAAGCATCGTCGAAGTTGGGAACCCCAAGCATCTTGGCGTCGGGTCCAAGTTCGGCGGAAGCGACGCCGATAGAAACTCGGACCGGGCCAACCACCAGAGGCGTCGTCTCACGGAGTAATTCGCCGTTCCCATACTGCATTGAGGTGCTCTCCAGCAGGCCAATACCGAAAACGTCAGGGCGCTCAATAAAGCGGTAAGAGCGGCGACGCCGCCAAGCGAAGAACCACCTACGCCAGTATGTTCGCGCCCTTTCTTCACCCGGTAGTGAGAAGAAACATTCGGAAGAACCTCATCTGTGAGGAACTCAGAGACGTGCGCACCCTGGAAGACTTTTGGGCTTCCATAGAAGAGAGGGTTGCCGAACGGTGCGAGTTCCACGTCACGGTTTGCATTGCTATCAATTCCCACAACGATGATGGGCTCGACCTCATGCCTTGCAATCAGACCAGTGAGAGTCTCATCAATCTTCCACTCCCCTTGAGTTCCGGGAGCGGTGCAGCGGTCGAAAAGCCAGGTTCCGTCAAACATGTAGAGAACGGAGTACGTGACTTGTGCATTCGCTTGATCGTGGTATCCAGGTGGGAGCCAGACACGAAAATTGCGTTGGTTTCCATAGATCTTGCTAGTGACTGGCACGACTTCCAAGTCGCCCGTCACTGTGGCTTTGCAATGCGTGGAGGCCACTTGCGAATATGCGGGTAGAACAAAGAAAAGAGCCGCTAAGACGAGAACAGGTCTGAATAGATGTTTCAAGGGACACCTCATCGGAAGACCAGCTTATCGCATCCTGTGTGGAGTGGCCTGCACCCCACAGTGGGTTCACTCTGTGGTCCTGACAGGTCGGCTTCTCGTCACGACTCTGCCCCGACTGACGAGAACGGCGTTTCTTGCCGTTTGAGAAGCCGGTACATCTGGGTCCTCAACCATCCCAAGCCATCGTCCTTCTGCGTTCGCTCGTGCCAGATGAGGCGGTAAGCAAACGGTGTTTCGCCGCGCAAAGGAATAAGTGCGAGCGGTGCCGAGTCAGCGAGCACGCGCCCCAGGCGCGAGGGCAGGATCATGAAGTGATCGGTATGCGTGAGCATCATTGGAGCGGAAGTGAAGTAAGGCGTCCGCAGCGCAACTCTCTGCGATGGATGACCGAGTCGAGCAAGCGGATCGTCTCCCTCCAACCGGTCACCCACCGGATACAGCAACACGATCTGCGGGTAAGTGGACGCCAGTGCAGGATCGAGGCTTCCATCTTTCCGTCGCCCGTCTAGCAACGGATGCTCCTGCCGAACAAGACAGATCGATCTCTCGCGATAGAGGGTACGAGCATGAAAGTTTTGGGGCAGGCGGCTTTCGGAGTCCAGAGCAAGGTCAAGCCGGCCTGTCTCCAGTTCGCGGAGAGTGTGTGCATTCCATGGGGTGACTTTCAACGTGATACCCGGAGCGACCGTGCCGAGCATCTTGACCAGCGGTGACAGAACTACGGTCGCACCATGGTCCGTCGTCGCGATTCGTACGATCAGCTTTGCCGTGGACGGCGCAAAGCCCTCTCGCTCCAACAAAGCTGAAATAGACCTCAGTGCTTCCGCGACCGCTGGTCGAAGTTCCTCGGCCCGTGGCGTCAATGTATTCGCCTGACCACCTCGAACCAAGAGTGGATCACCAAAGGTAATCCGTAGTTGGGATAGCACACGGCTTGCAGCGGGCTGGCTAAGTCCTAAGGCGTCACCGGCCTTAGTGACGCTCTTCAAATCGAGAAGCTGTTTCAACATGCGCAACGAGCGAAGGTCGAGGTTCTCAAAGGAAGCATTCATTTTTTGCATAGAGAGTATGCCCTTTCAGCCATTGGCTGCATGTACCGTTCTCGTCATACTAAATACGAAGCAGTGCGCAAAAAGAGGGACCTATGAAGATCATCAGCATTGAAGAGCACTTCTTGACCCGGAACATCCACGCCGCGTGGGACGCGTCCCCGATCGGTGCCGAAGGTACGGACCTTCTGGACCAGGGCGACATGGGACGAATGCTTGAAGACCTGGGCGAAGGCCGTTTAGCGCTGATGGATGAAAGCGGAATTGATGTGCAGGTCCTTTCTGTCACAACTCCCGCACTTCATAACCTGGAGCCGGAAGAAAGCATCCAGTTGGCCAGGGAAACCAATGATCTGATCGCTACAACCATTGCAAGATACCCAACTCGATTTCAGGGGTTTGCGGTCCTACCGATGGCCGCGCCGCAGGAAGCCGCATTGGAGCTGCAACGTGCAGTAGAGCACCTCGGGTTTCGCGGTGCGATGGTATGTGGTCGTGTGCGCAACAAAAACCTGGATCACCCTGACTTCATTCCATTGCTTCGCACAGCGGTAGAGCAGCGCGTACCGTTATTTATCCATCCCCAAATCCCGCAAGCCTCTGTTCGAGCAGGCCTCTATGCCGGATTCGGAGAGCGGGTCGATCTGGCCTTCGCAACGTTTGGCCTGGGCTGGCACTATGAGGCCGGCATCCAATTTGTGCGCCTGATTCTGGCAGGCGTGTTCGATCGTTTTCCCGGTCTGCAGATCATCCTCGGTCACTGGGGCGAGGTTGTGCTCTTCTACCTGGAACGCCTGAAGTCGCTCGCGGGTGTGGCGAAGCTCGAGCGTCCCGTTGAGGACTACTTCCGGCAGAACCTGTATGTCACCCCAAGCGGCATGTGGAGCGAGGAGTATCTGCAACGGGCCGTGAAGGTTGTGGGGCAGGAACGGATCCTGTTTTCCAGCGACTACCCCTATCAGTACCGTCCCGGGCAACCTGGGCGTTCCTTCCTACACAGCGCTGAGCTTTCGCAGGAAGCGAAAGAAGCGTTTGCGTATGGAAATTGGGAAAAGCTCACGAACCGTGGATCAGCGCTCGCTCAGAAGCCATCCTTATAGAAGCATCGGACAGCAGTAATTTCCTAACAGGATCAAAACGGTCAACTGGCCATAACTCGAAGATTAAGAGGCGATCATGATCACCACAGAACTGGATACAAAAAATATTTCCGCGGCTGCTGGGAAGATCCCGGTAAACACGCCGTTCCTCATGCTCAACCTCCAGCGCTACCGAGAGCATGCTGCGTACAGCGCCTCCACCGAAACCCGGTTCAGCACCGGTCGGGAGGCATATCTTCAGGGATATCTGCCCGCGTTCGGCATCGTCGCCGGGAAATCCGAAGCTACGAAAGGCATCAAGCCAATCCTCATCGGCTCCGTCATCCAATCGATTGTGGGGCCTGCTGACGAACAGTGGGATGACATGGCGCTGGTTCAATACCCGAACTTCGAAGCCTTCCAAACCCTCGCGCAAAGCGAGGAATACCAACGCGATGCGGAGCCACACCGTTTGGCTGCACTTGAAAACCTCCGTCTGATTGCAATCGTCCAGAGGGACAGGCCTTAAGCCAGTATCTATTTAACAGCGATCGTTCAGACGTCAGATCGGCTTCGGGTTTGCGTGGCGGTCGCGTCAAGAGCGATCCCTGAACGAAATGCTACGTCCAGGGTCATCATCAAGCGTCTCAGAGCCGGTTCCATGGAGTAGCCTGCCTTCGCAGCGGCCTCCACATGTGCTGGATACACGTAGACGGTGACGGCATCGCGCACGACGGCAGCGGCGGCTTCAATATCGTCGATCTTGTATTCCTTCTTGCGTACACCCTGGGTAAGAATGGCCGCAATCAGACGGGTCATGCGCGCTGAATAGTCCTGGATGATGTCCGGACGCTCTTCGATGATGCGTCGGTCAAGCCGGTAGATCTCTGGATCGCTTGTTAAGCGTTCGAGCTTGCGCCTGTGCAGGGCGAGCACGAAGCCCTCCAGCCGCTTAGACGCAGGGCCTTTCGCCTCCACGAAGGTTCGGGCGAACTCTTCTTCGTCTTTCATGGTGGTGACGACCAGCGCGTCAAAGACCTCCGCCTTTGAGCGAAAGTGACGATAGATGGTGGTATGCGATGTTCCCAGTGCGCGCGCGATGTCCGTCACGTTGGTCTTCGCTTCGCCGAAACGGCGCACCTGGTCGCGGGCGACGGCCAGAATTTTCTCTGGAGTCAACGACTCGTCGGCAGTGCCTTTCTCGTTATGCATAAACTCCTGGACTCTCAATGTATGATAAGTCAACGAACAAAATACGTTTTGTGAATCTTGTTCTAACCAGCATCTATCCAATGAACTGGATTGGAGAAAGGAGATCGTGATGGGTGAGCGGGCAGGAGTGCGGCAGGCGGCGTTTGTTACGGGCGGATCGGGTTTTGTCGGCGGGAGGCTCATCGAGGAACTGATCGCCCAAGGCTGGGAGGTGCGGGCGTTGGCGCGTGGCGAGAAGGCAGTGTTGAAGATAAAGGCTCTGGGGGCGATACCAGTTGTGGGCGAACTGACAGACCGTGATGCGCTTTCGCGTGCGATGAGCGGCTGCCGGGTGGTGTTCCACGTCGCAGCGCTCTTCAAGATGTGGGGAAGCCGGAAAGAGTTCGACGACGTGAATGTGAACGGGACCCGCGCCATTGTGGAATCCTCTATGGGCACGGCGTCCGTCGGCGCGGTCGTCATGGTTAGTGCCGGTGCTGTGGTGCAGGGCGAGCCGAAGCCGCTGGTGAATATCGATGAACGCACGCCGGTCCAGGAACCGAAGTTCGCGCCATACAGCGCCTCGAAAGCGGCGGCAGAGAAGATTCTGCTTTCGTACGACGGCCGGCGTGCAGGCTTCCGGACGGTCGCGATACGGCCACCGATGATCTGGGGCGCGGGCATGCCGATGCTCGACAATATGGTCGATGTGGTGCAGTCCGGCAACTGGCAATGGCCGGACGGTGGAACGCAGACGATTTCCACCTGCCACATCGACAATCTCGTCGAGGCATTGTTGCTCTCGGCAGAACGCGGCCACGGAGCGTATTTTGTCGCGGATGCGGAGCAAGGAACGTTGAAAAGCGTGATCGGCGGTCTGCTTGCGACTCGCGGCGTCAAGGCAGGTGACAAGTCGGTCTCGTTCGGAATGGCATGGATGCTGGCTGGGGTCATGGGTTTCTTCTGGAAACTGTTACGGCTCAAAGGGGAACCACCCATAACGCGGCAGAGGCTTGGACTCATTGGGAAGCCGTTCACGCTAAACATTCAGAAGGCTGAGAGGGAGCTTGGCTATGTACCGAAGGTGACATGGAGGGAAGGCATCGCAGGGATGCAGCGGAATGCATGAAAGCGGCGAACGGCGCAATCAAAGCCTCACATCATTCTTTCCGCTGCTTCAAATGCTGCGAAGATCGCGAAGACCCACGATGATAACCCCACTTAAGCCGCTCACTTCTAAAGATGGACTTACTCTCAACCGGCGATCTATGCTCCTCGGGATGGGGGCAGTCGCCCTGTCGCGTTTAGCATTGGGTATGCCCTCCTCGACGCTGGTTTCGCGCATGTTCAGCACGCCTCGTCAGACTACGCGCTACATCGAGTGCGGGTCTGCGGGCCAGCCGTTGATGATCTTTCTCCACGGCTGGCCGGAGCTGAGCTTAATATGGCGCGCCCAGATGGAAGCGTTCGCTGCGGACGGTTGGCACTGCATCGCTCCTGATATGCGCGGCTATGGTGGCTCGTCCGTTCCCGCACCCGATGACGCGTACACCAACGAGCAAATCGTTGCGGACATGGCGGAACTCCATGACCACGTCGGCGGCAAACCTGCGATCTGGGTTGGCCACGATTGGGGCAGTGTCGTGGCAGGTTCGTTGGTCGCGCATGAGCCTCAACGGAGCCGAGGCGTCGTGTTGATTTCGGTTCCTTATTTCCCTGACGCGAATGCCTTGCCGACGCTCATTCCGCTGGTCGATCGATCGATTTACCCGGCTGACCAGTATCCGGATGGTCAGTGGGATTACTACCGCTACTACACGACGCACTTCAAATCCGCAGTTGCCGACCTGGATGCGGACAAGGCGGCGTCCTTGGCGTCGATCTTCCGACGTGGCGACCCCGCCAGCGTCGGTAAGCCTTCGCCGAATGCGATGGTCACCCGTAAGGGAGGACGTTTTGGCGCCGCGCATCACGCTCCGCCAACCCCACCGGACCTGACGCTCTGGCTGGCTGAGGACTTCGACGCGCTGGTGCAGTCGTTCAATGCTCACGGCTTTCGCCCCCCTTGCGCGTGGTACCTGAATGACCACGCGAACATCGCTTTTGCGCGCAAGGCGCCACATGGCGGTCGTATTTCGCAGCCTGTATTGTTCGTCAACGGCGACCTTGATGCAATTAATACAATCGAAGGAAACCATTATGGAGATCCAATGCGCGCGACTTGCCCAGACCTTACGGTGATGAGTCTGCGCGGAGCCCATTGGCTGCCGCTGGAATGCAAGGCAGAACTCATTCAAGCCATCCGCACATGGCTTCGGAGTAAAAAACTTTAGGAAGCTGACAAGTGCCAACGTTCGACCAATGCGTAGGGCGAGCTGCAGGCAGCCATGCTCACCGGTAGTCGAAGCCGAGGCCAATGCCGGGCCCGAAATTGTCACAAGACCTGCTTGATCGAAGTTAGGTTCAGGAATGCGATCCAGCTCTCGCTACAATGCAATCCTCCTCCCCTCGCGGGCTCGCCTAGTTAGCAGATAGTTCTCACAAGTCTTAGTACGAGTAGGCTTGTATCTACTCCTCGCTGGTGCGTTCGAATCTCGGCTGGTGACTACGGGCGAATGCACTCTTCCAAGCCTGCAGTCACTCGAAACGAACATTGGCTATTTTCCGCTTGTCGAGTTCACAATTGACTTGAAGCGCGTTTATCATTACCAACAGAGGGAGCGCCTGCGGCTGCGACTTCGCCATTTTGAGATCCCGTACATTGGGAAAGGACACGATGTCTTTCGCGCTAAACCGGCTGATTCTTTATGCTCGGGACGTAGAGGGAACGGTTGCCTTCTACGAAAAGCATTTTGGGTTCAAAGTGCTTCGTCTCCCCGGCGACAAAATCGTTGAGCTGGTGGCACAGGGTGGCGGAGCAAATCTAATGATTCATGCCGCCGCAAAGGGAGTGAAGACCGGACAGGTTACCGTGAAACTGGCGTTTGACGTCGAAGACGTCTTCGGCTTCTGCGAGAGGAGTGCCCGCGACGGGCTTGTTTTTAGCTCCCCCCATCCGGCAGACGGATATTGCTACGCGAACGCTAAAGACCCTTGCGGAAATAACATCCAAGTGACGAGCCGTGCGTTCCGCAAGGCTGATTAGTAATCAGCATCTCCATTCTTATACTTGCGCTTGAGGTATTTCCCGCCGTTATTGGCCGCCTTGCCCAGCCTGTCATCGTGGAGTCGGATAGCTCCATGTGGTTAGTGGCTCACCAGTTGGCGATAGGTAACGATAAGTCTTAGTGCTGTATCTGGAGCGCCCCGTCAGGTAACAGTGCGCGGCTGCGCGGTCTTAGAGGGGGCGCTTCTGATACAGCGACTTGAAGGAAGCCGCCCTCAGGGAAGCCTATGTACTTTGAATCGGTCTGAACAGGTGCAGAGGGATCAGGCACAGGCTGAGTTGGGCAGCGTCGGATGACTGAAGGGCCGGATGGAGCAGCATGTTGGCTCGCCGAGGCCTTTTGTGGACGCTGGAGAGGCTGGCATCCAAGGGGTTTTGGCCGGAAGAGACAAGGGATCCGCGTGTGCGCCGAAGCACGGGCAGAGGTCGAGGATGTGGATAGAGCTTCATGCAGCGCATCGGTCTGGTTGAGGTGGCGAGCGAAGCAGGAGTTGCGCGGCGGAGAGCCGTTCGACGACGTGCATGGTTCCACCGCAGACTGGGCAGTTCCAGAGTGGGTCAGTCTGATCGGTGGATGGTGATGCTGGCGGAGCAGCCATCTTCTCTGAGTTGCCGAGGAGTCGAAAGCACAGCGGCAACAGAGTAGCGCGGTTGCGGTTGGCAAGGAATCCGAAGTTGCGGATGCGCACGAAGCCGGGTGGCAGCAGATGGAGCAGGAAGCGGCGCAGGAACTCATCGACTGCCAGAGTCATGAGCCGCTTCTTGTTGCCGTGCGCGGAATCGCGCCATCGGAAGGTGACGTTGCCATCGGAGAGAGCAACCAGCCTGCTGTTGGAAATGGCGACGCGATGAGTATAGGCGCCGAGATAACGCAGCACATGTTCCGGTCCGCCGAAGGGCGGCTTGGAGTAGACGACCCAGTCGTGGCGGAACAGTACTCGCAGCCACGCGCTGAAGGCGTGTGGTTGGGCAAGAGGCAGCAGGCTGCCGTGGAACTGGAGCTCACCTCGATGGAAGGCGTTGCGAAGTCCGGCGACGAACTTGCCGCGGAAGACACGGCTGAGCACGCCGATGGGAAGGAAGAAGGAACGCCGGGCGGAGATCCAGCCTGAGTGGTCCGGGGTGATGCCGCCAGCGGCAACGACGCAGTGGATGTGGGGATGAAACTGCAAGCGTTGATTCCAGCTATGGAGCACGCTGAAGAAACCGATCTCGGCACCGAGATGCCGTGGATTGCGGGCGACTTCAAGCAGAGTCTCTGCACTGGCGTGGAAGAGCAGGTTGTAGATGAGCCGCTTGTTCTGCAATGCGAGCGGAGCCAGTTCCCGCGGCAGCGTGAAGACGGCATGTACGTAGCGAGTGGGCAGAAGCTCGCGTTCGCGCGCCTTGAGCCAGCGTCGGCGCGCGTTGCCCTGGCACCGCGTGCAGTGCCTGTTTCTGCACGAGTTGTAGGAGATCCTGGTCGTATGTCCGCAGCCGGTGCAGCGGTCGCGATGTCCGCCCAGCGCGGCAGTGCGACAGCGTGTAATGGCTAGCAACACCTTCTGGTGTTGCCAGTTGATCCACTTACGACTGCGTTCGATAAACGCCTGTCCAGCACAGCGAACAATGTCGGCCATCTCCACGAGAGGCCGGTTGTTCAACGGTGCTTGCTTCCTCCCTGTGAAGAGAACATGAGGGCATCGAGCGGGCTGGCGGTCGCACTCAGATGCCGTTGGGATAGATGCAGGTAGACCGTAGTTACTTCGAGGTCTCGATGGCCGAGCAGGATCTGAATGGTGCGCAGGTCGGCGCCGGCTTCAAGAAGATGTGTGGCGAAGCAATGACGCAGAGTGTGCGGATGGATGCGCCTGTTGCTCAAGGCCCGCACGTTCAGCAGCGATCTGGCAGGCAGTCCAGAGGACCTTGGTGGTGACGGGATAACTTGCCGTGTGCCAGCGGTTGCCGGGAAACAGCCACTCCTTCGGCTTGCGCCGGAGACCTCGCCAGTAGATGCGAAGTTCCTCCAGCAGCTTCGGGCTGAGCATGACATCGCGGTCCTTGCCGCCCTTGCCCTCTCGGATATGAACCACCATCCGCTTGCTGTCGATGTCACTGACCTTCAGGTGAGCCGTTTCTGCGCGGCGTGCGCCGGTGGCATACATCGTCATCAGCAGGATGCGATGAAAAGGTGTGTCCGCGGACTCAATCAGTCGCGCGACTTCTTCCTGACTGAGTACCCCCGGAAGGTGACGCACCTTCTTCGGATAGGGCGTCTCGGCGATGCTCCAGCCACGCTTCAACACGTGGATGTAGAAGAAACGTAGCGATGCCAGCCGCAGGATGACTGTGTTCGGACTGTACTTCAACTTGGTGAACAGCATCGCCTGGTACTTGCGAATATCTTCAGGGCCAAGCTGATCGGGCGGACGCCGAAAGTACCGGCTGAAGTGCGCAACACCGTGCAGGTAGGTGCGGATGGTTGTATCGGCGAAGTTGCGGCGTTGCAACTCCTCAAGCATGAGCTGACGTAGTTGGTTCACAGAGAATCCTCCTCTGCGAACCAAACTACCGGGGCAGCCGCAAATGTCGGCTCAGCCGCACGCGAAAGCGTCCGCCGCCGCAGCGGCTTCGTTCAAGTCGGCTTATCGGAAGCGATCGCCAGATGATGAGATGAGCGGTGTCCTTGCGCACCGTGGCAAAGGCCATCTGCAAATTTGACTCCTTTCCTTATACTTGACCAATCGTTCCAGAAACGGTATAACCGAGCCATGGCGCGTACAAAGGAGTTCGATCAGGAACAGGCTCTCGATGCCGCCATGCACGTGTTCTGGGAGCGGGGATACGAAGCGACATCGATTCAAGAACTGGTAGATGCTACGGGCGTCCAGCGTCAAAGCCTCTATGACACTTTTGGATCGAAGCATGAGATGTTTCTGCAAAGCCTCATGCGGTATCAGGCGTTGGAGGGCCACCATGTAAGCGAGCTCACAAAGAAGCATCCCAAAGGCGGCTTGTCGCTCATCCGAGCGATCTTTGAAAGTTGTGCCTCCCAGACGGTCTGTGATGCTCGCGGATGCTTTGTTGTGAACTGCGCTGCGGAACTGGGGAGTTCGGACGAGGCAGTCGCCGAGAGAGTACGGATCGGGCGCGACGGGCTGGAAGAATTTCTGAAACGCTGTTTAGTGCAAGCGAGGGACGCTCGCGAACTAAAGAATTCATCTTCTATTTCTGCGTTGGCGCAGTTCCTGGTCAATGCTTTTTTCGGCCTTCGCCTGCTGGCGAGGACGCGACCCTCCAAAGCAATGATCGATAACGTGGTGTCAGTCACTCTGGCTGCTCTCCGTTAATTCATTTGCCCTAAACTTGAACGCTCGTTCCAGAAAGGACGAACACAATGGGAAAGCTAGATAACAAAATTGCAGTCATTACGGGTGGAACCACTGGCATTGGTCTCGCCACAGCGCAGTTATTCATCGAAGAGGGCGCGAAGGTCATCGTCACTGGCCGCAACCCGGAGACACTGGACCAGGCCAGGAAAATATTAGGGTCTGACGCAGATGTGATCGCAGCAGATACCAGTGACCTTAAAGCAGTCGAACAGCTCTTCAAGACCATCGCGGAACGGTACAAGAAAATCGATGCGCTCTTCGTGAATGCCGGTGTAGCGAAGTTTGCCCCGCTCGCGCAATCAACACCTGAATTCTTCGATGAGCAGTTCAATGTCAACGTGCGAGGAGCCTACTTCACCGTCCAGCACGCAGTTCCGCTCATCGCTGACGGTGGCGCCATTCTCTTCACCGCGTCGATGGTGACGAGCATCGCGGAACCCATGTCGAGCGTCTACTCCGCCACCAAAGCCGCGCTGCGGTCCTTCGGGCGCAGCCTTGCGTCAGAGTTGGCTCCCAAGATCCGCGTCAATACCGTCAGCCCTGGGCCCATCGAAACCCCGATCTTCGGGAAGCTCGGTTTGCCTTCCGAAGTGGTTCAAGCTTTTGCTGCGGACATGCTTCAGAGAAACCCCTTGAAGCGGATTGGACAGGGCCACGATGTGGCGAAGGCCGCCCTGTTCCTGCTTTCGGATCAGTCTGCCTACACAACAGGAATCGAGTTGTTCGTAGACGGTGGTATGGCGAGCCTCTAAGTCTCTTTCGTAAGGGACACTTTTGCTGCCAAACAGTAGACCAAGGAGATTCAAATGTCAGTACCAACAATCGCGCAAAAGGGTCCATATCCTGTTCCAGTTGAAGCCGGCAAGAGCTACTACTGGTGTTCCTGTGGACTGAGCAAGAATCAACCGTTCTGTGATGGCAGCCACGCCGGCACAGGTCTCTCTCCGATCAAGTTTGAGGCCGCAGAAACCAAGACTGTTTACCTTTGCGGCTGCAAGAGCAGCAAGAGCGGCGTCTTCTGCGACGGTAGCCACGCTGCCCTCTAAAGAAGCGCTATCGTTCGCGGCCTGACCCGTGAGGCGCAATCTCTTTTCATTCAACCTGACCGCCGCCGTGAGCGGACGAATCTATGGAGAACATCATGAACACCAGTAACCAAGTCATCCCACAATCGGCGGGGCCTCTGACCTTCAGCCCCGACGGGGTCCTCTTCGTAGGCGACAGCAAG
>CAWITT010000021.1:0-34533 GCA_963839025.1 uncultured Acidobacteriaceae bacterium | reverse complement strand
GGCTACTCCTTGGCCTCAGGACGACGAAAACAGAACGGACGTCAAAGTGCAAAGTTGCAGGTCAAAATTCTGGAGCCCGGTGCTATACACTGTTTTGCTAAATGTATAGATTTGCTGGGTCCCTGGTCGGCCGCCTCCGCCCCCGCCGCCTCCGCCGGGAGTTCCACCGCACGACCAGCAGCCGGGATCGCCCGACGAGGGACTAGGCGGCGAAGCTGGCGGCAGCCATCGTCGCAACCCGGCGCGGGCGAAGCACATGGCCCAAACTTGCAGTTCAGAAGCCCGCTCGGGTCGGTAAAGCTGGTCGGATTGTTCAACACATAGGCGTATCGATTGAGGCTCTGCGGGTTGGCGAAGTCGTAGCTGCCAAGGTATCGATCCGGGGACGCCATCTTCCCTGCGCCGGCGCGTAGTTGCGGAACTGCGCATGCTCCGTGTCTTCCTCAGGATTCGTGGTGCTCTGCACATCGCGCTCCAATCCTGCAAAGTCCAAACTGTCCAAACCGGCGTAGCTGTTGTTCACCGTCGCCGTGTAGCCGTCGCCCCAGGGCAACGACTGGTAGCTCGCTCCCACCGACCCATCGTACAGAGTCCGCATCCGCTCCGTCCCCAGCGTGTCTTGATGGTCGAAGTTGGTTCCGTCTCCTGCACGAAACGCAATCTGCTGGTTGTTCCAGTAAATCCTTCCCTGGTCTCCATAGTTGCTCGACGACAACCAGCCTGAGATGCGACAGCCCGCATAGTCGTAGGTGAATTCATGCGTCCCACTCGGCGTCTGTTCCGCAATCCGCCGGTTGAAGGCATCATAAACTAGCTCGCCGTCGTGCCCCCATCGACCTGCAGGACATTCCCTTCCGCATCGTACTGATAGCTGTGCGCACCGTCGTTCACCAGGTTCCCCGCTGCGTCGTAACTGTACCCGCTGGTCGTGATCTGATTCGTGGCCGGATTAATGGTCGGCAGACGGACTGAGGCTATGCTCAAAAACGGAAGCCGCTCCTGATTTGCCTGGGCCCCTTTTCGGTATCCGTCCGAGCAAGTGCGGGAAGAGAGGGAGTTGTTCGCTCCAATGCGCCCGAGTAACTGATCCGCATAGGAAATGGTTGGACATGTTGGACAGCCTGGCTGTCCCCTTTCCCCCCCCAATTTGCGTCTTGGTTTGCTCACATCGATGGGCGGATCAACGCGAGAAATTGTGCTTCCAACGTCGCGGAAGTCCGAAAAGCCGTCTCGCTCAGCAACCGCCGATAAGCGATTTCTGGATCAATCAGGTGAAGCTCGCTCGCGCTCAGCAAAACGCCTAGCGTGCCAGTCGTTCTATGGCCGCGCAATTTTGCTTTCCGTCGCCCTTTACGTTCGTCGATCAGCAGCAAGTCGGCTTGTTGTTCCTCAGCTAACTGGATGGCTTCCCGTTCGCCCAGGTCCAGATCCGCCAGCTCCGCATCCGGGGTAGCGGCAGGCTGAAGCACATCAATCCAGGCAGGAATGCAACTTAGCCACGCCCGCACGGACATCGGCGCAGCCGGGTGGCGTAATTCTTGCATCACGCCGGCAGGCACGATAATCCGTTCGTAAAGATGAAAAAGCAGGGCGTCGCAGTCAATCTGAATCAGATAATTGAGCGGAGCTGTATCGGCTACAACAATCATCCCTGGAGAAGTCCCAGAGTCTGAAGTTGGCGTAAGGTTTCACGGTCCTCCTCCAGGTCCTCTAGGTCATACGCATGATCGTAGACGTGTCGCTGCTTGAGAAAAGCGTCGAACTCAAAGCGAGACAGCCCGAGTAGTTGGCTGGCCTGATAGTGGGAGAGTACCTCCGTCCGGTACCCCTCGATCGCCAGAGCTTCCAGCGCCTCCCGCCCTGGTTCGGCATGTTCGATAAGGTCGTCGGGAAGCTGGACTGTGATCTTCATACTTATAGGGTAGCAAAAACGAGTTCTAAACATAGCACCATAAAAGAAGGCCGGGTTACTTTCCGGTAGACACGTCACAGGTCTGAAAATCGGTTGGAAGCTAGAACAGACGGAAAACGGCTTCGCCAGTATACCGGGGCGTCAGCAGATCGCGGTTTGTATCGACGCATTTGTCCGTGTCCAAGCTAGTGTTAGGACCAAACAACTCTGGACAGCCGTTACTGTTCCGGGTTGGGCGAGAGCTGCAATGCGGTTCCCGTGGTATCTCCCGGGAGTCCAGTCCCGCTGAGCGCGATATGCTGTCCTTCGTACCGGAAGCCCAGCCCAGTGGTCAGGTCGTTGTCCCACAGCACCAGTTCTCCGAGATAGAGTCCCGACACCTGGGGCACAAAGCTGATGTCATAGACGCAGGAGCTACCCGCCTCCAGCCCATAGACGGGACCCGAACCGAACACTCGCAGGCACGAGGAGTCCCCGTCCACCGCAAAGCCGAGGCTGATGGCCGAGCCCACCGGCTGGATAACCAGCAGAGCATTGCCGGTATTCGCAACTGTCACGGACCGCGGGCTGTCTGTACTGGTTAACCCAACCTTGGTAGTCGCGAAACTAAGCGCCGGTGGATCGGCAAGGTCAATCATCGTCACCGTGCCTGCCGCAGCGTCGGCATAGTAAAGGTTCCCTTGCCCGTCCACTGCCGGCCACGCAGGATGGCGCAGCCCTATGGCGGGTTTGCTATCGACAAAGGCGCCGTTGGTTTGCCATGTGAACTTTATGATCCGGCCGATGCTGGTTTCAGCAACGTAAACGTTCCCATTTTCATCGACCGTCAGACCTTCCGCTTCCTCAACTCCAAGACCCATCGCCGTCTGCAGATAGCTGCCATTCGCTTGCGGCGTCTCCTTATAAAATTCATCGTCGTGCACGTCTATGATGAAGATATCCCCGCGGCCATCCACCGCCACGCCCTGTGGATGATCAATCCCGTAGCCGATCGCCGTCTCGGTGTAGCTGCCGTTGGCTTCGAGCCTCTCTTTATGCACGTCCCCTAACGCGGAAGAAGTGAGATATAGGTTGCCGCTGCCATCCACAGCGATGCCCGCCAGGCCGGTAAGATCGGTAACAATCTCGGTTTGTCCATATCCGCAGTGTGCGGGCGTCTCTTTGTAGACCGTGCTGCCCGCAGCGACATAGACGTTGCCCGCCCCATCCAACGCCAGTCCGGTGGGATGGTTCAGCCCGCTCGCAATGGTGGTCCGGGAATAGATGGACTTACCGGACGCCGTCTCCTTATAAATATTGCCGGTGCTGCTTTCCGCCAGGAAGACGTTGCCGCGTCCATCGACCGCGACGCCGGAAATGTCCGCCAAGGCCGTGCCGACAGAGATGTGCGACCCCGGCGGAAAGCTGGTCTGCGGCGCCACTCCGGTTCCGGAAAGGTACGCGGTCGCAATGGTGTTGCCGGAGCCATCCTGCAATACCGCCGCGCCGTAGCGGCTTCCGGCCTGCTGCGGCTTGAAGACCACGTCGACTCTGCATGTGTCGCCCGGGAGGTAGACATAGCCACGCGCCTTCGTACCGCAGGTCCCGGTGCCGGCATTCGCAAAATCGAGCCCTGCGACGCCCTGGGTGAAGACCGCCGGCGCGGCCAGTGTACTTTGCGTATCGAAGGTGAAGGTCAACGAAATGGCTGGACTCGTGCCCCGCCACTCACCGCGCCAAAACTCGTCGTGGGACCGAACTGCTCCAGAAGCCGGTTCGACAGAGGAGAAACCATGTGGACGTCGCCGGCGGCGCTCGCCGCGATCGCATAGGGATACTGCCCGAAGCTGGGGATCGAGGTTTGGGTGTAGGCGCCTCTCGACGGTGTCTCTTTCAGCACGTCATAGGATCCATTCCCGTAATCAAGAACAAACACATCTCCCACGCCATCCGAGGTGATGCTCACCGGTCTCTCGGAACCGCGGTCTGCCAGGTTCGCGACCACACTCTCGCTCCAGATGTTTCCGGAGAGCGTCTCCTTGAGCACCCGCAAATGGAGGGTGTCGGCGACGTAGAGGTTGCCGGAGCCATCGACGGCCACCGCCTCCGGCATCGACAGGCTACTGGTAGGCACCGTGCGTTGGGTGTAGGTGCTGCCCGATGGCGTGGCTTCGACCACCCGGTTGTTCCCGTAATCGGCGATGTACAGGTTGCCCTGGGTATCCACTGCGATGCCCCGGGGAGTGCTGAGGCCGGTGATCGGCAACACGGTTCGGGTGCCGGTGCCGTTGGGGAATATGGTCTCCTTCACGATCTGGTTGCTGATGCTGTCGATAAAGTAGAGGTTGCCGGCGCCGTCCAGCGCGATTCCGTAGGGGTTTCCTTCTCCGTTGTAAAAGTAGCCCCCGCCCGCTACGGGGCCCGACAATGTGTATTTCCAAAGCAAGTTACTGCTGTTGTCTGCGATGTAGATGTTCCCGCTCGCATCCACCGCCATGCCGGTGGGATTGTCGAGGTCGACGACGGGCACGGTGGCTTGTGCTTCGCTGAAGTGAGCGGTTTGGGCATGCGCGCCCCCAGCCCACACCCGCAGGGAGATGAGTAAAACGACGAGTAAACGTGGCACGGGGACCTTCTTTGTCGCGGATCGAAACGATTACTTCATCGGCGGATTGCAGGGTTCTGTTACAGGGGAAAAGCAGTGACAGACGGGGACGGGTAGTTTGGTCACAACGGAAGTCGCTCCGGATTGCTGGGGTTGTTTTCGGTATCTGTCCGAGCAGGTGCAGGGACGGAGTTGTTCGCTCCCACTGCGCTGGTCCGCACACCCCCTATTGGTTCGTCCGATAGTTCATTCCGCTCCTAACTTGGCGTCAGGCAGGTGGCTTGGTCGAGAGGACAAATTTTTGGGGGTCAGGTTTTTCATCACCGTTGGTGGGTCGAAGGCCCGTCACAACTCTGTCGAAAACATTTCTACGAAAGGTCCGCTGAACTGCAGGTCCCTCGACTTCGCTCCTAATGAACAACCGTACCCTGGACCGAATAAAAGCGTTCGATGGGCTTCGCCCGGCTTTTTCGGCCCACGTTAGCTAGCGCGAACATGGGGCACCCGTCGGGTCCGCGGTGGCCTGCACTGTTCATTGCTCCCTTAACTTGCAGCAGGCAAGTCGGCTCCTCGGGATGACAAGTTGAGGGTGGCGTTTCCATTGGGGATCAGTTATTGGGATTGAGAGTGCCCAAGTTTCCCGTAGAAGTCTGGGGCACTACTGGCAGATTAAAGGTTGAGGTCCGCGGTATCCCACATCTCGCAAAAAACGAGCGAGATAGGGCACCCTCGCGTTGGCGGCTGGGACGGTTGCCAAAAAGTCACAGGCTCTCCTAATAAACAACCGCACCTTGGACCGACCAAAAGCGTTCGAGGGGCTCCGCCCGGCTTTTTCGGCCCACGTACGCTGGTGCGAACATGGGGCACCCGTCCAGTGCGCGGCGGCCGGTACTGTTCATTGCTCCCTTAACTTGCCGCAGGCAAGTCGGCTCCTCGGGATGACAAGGGGAGGGTGGCGCTTCCATTGAGCGGTGTTAGTAAGATCGAGAGAGCAGCGGACTGGCAACCGCATTAAGTTATAACCTGTCGCAATGAACAACCGTACCCGGAACGACTAAAAGCGTTGGATGTGGCTTCCCCCGGATTTCCTATTGGACTTCGTGGCGTTGATAGAGTGCATGCGCCTTTCTTCGCGGAAAGGCGCACACGCGGTCCTGTCCAGTGCAGCGTGGCAGGAAATCCGGGTCGCCCGTCTTTTTCGGCCCACGTTAGCTGGCGCGAACATGGGGCACCCGTCGAGTGCGCGGTGGCGCGTACCGTTCATTGCTCTATTAAATTGCCGCAGGTAAGTCGGCTCTTCGAGATGACAAGGTAGGGTGGCGCTTCCATTGAGCGCTGGTCAGTGGGCGAGAGAGCAGCAGGCTGCCAACCGAATAGAGTTATAACCTGTCCTAATGAACAACCGTACCCGGAACGACTAAAAGCGTTGGATAGGCTTCGCCCGGCTTTTTCGGCCCACGTACGCTGGCGCGAACATGGGGCACCCGTCGAGTCCGCGGCGGCCCGTACTGTTCATTGCTCCTTTAACTTGGCGGTGGCAAGTCGGCTCTTCGGGATGACAAAAGGGAGGGTGGCGCTTCCATTGAGCGCTGGTCGGTGGGATCGACGGAACGGCGGGTCTCCACTTCGCTTCGCTCTGTCGAGATGACAATTTTGTGTCGACCTCGTTGGGGGATCCTGTGCACCGACGGTTGGCGCAGGTGGGGTGGCTCTGGTGGAGCGTCGGGTATGATTACGAAAATGCAAGAGAATGTTCAGGAGATTTTGGCCGGCGGCGCTGCTCGTATCGATCGTGCTCTCGATCGTCTGCTGCCCAGTCCAGATCAGGCCCCGGTCTCGATTCACCGCGCGATGCGACATAGTGTGTTTGCCGGAGGTAAGCGCCTGCGGCCGGTCCTCTGTATCGAAGCAGCGAGAATGATCGCCGGGTCCATCCCCCAAGGTGTGGAAGAACTGGGCGCGGCCATCGAAATGCTGCACACCTATTCCCTCATCCACGACGATTTGCCGGCTCTGGACAATGACGATCTGCGGCGGGGCAAGCCCACGTGTCACGTGGTCTATGGCGAGGCGATGGCTATCCTTGCCGGGGATGCGCTGCAGACCCAGGCGTATGAAGTGCTGGCCGGCATGCAATGCCCCGCTCCTCAGACGGTGGCGATCGTGCGGCTCATCGCCCAGGCGACCGGCACGATGGATGGCATGATCGGTGGCCAGGTGATGGACCTGGAGGCGGAGGAACATAAGCCGACCGCGGAGTTGGTGGAAGCCATCCATCGGGCCAAGACTGGTGCGTTGATTCGCGTCAGCTTGATGACTGGAGGCATTTATGGGGGCGGCGCCGAAGCAGACGTCGATCGATTGTTTGAGTTTGGACGAAAGGCAGGGCTGGCGTTCCAGATCATGGACGACGTTCTGGATGTAACCCAGGATTCGTCGCAATTGGGCAAGACTGCCGGCAAAGACGTGGCCAGCGAAAAAGCAACCTGGCCGGCGGTGTACGGAGTGGAACAAAGCATCCAGGATGCCGCGAGGCTGGTGGATGAGGCGTTCGCTCAGCTCACCGTTTACGGTGAACGAGCCGACCGGTTGAAGACAGTCGCGCGCTACCTGGTAGAGCGGAAGAATTGATGGCTCTTAGCGAAGAAGATATCTATGCTGCCCTGCGGGACTGCTACGACCCCGAGCTGCCAGTCAACATCGTCGACCTGGGATTGATTTACAGGGTCGCGTTAAGCCCAGATCCAAATTCCAAACGAGCCTTTCCCCGGCAGCGTGTGGAGGTGGACATGACCATGACTTCCCGTGGCTGCCCCTCGCACGTCGCCATTATGGAGCAGGTGCGCAACCGGCTCTCAGGCATCCCCGAGATCAGCGCCACCGAGGTCAACCTGGTATGGGAGCCGGCGTGGACGCCCCACCGCATCAGCCAACAGGCGCGGGAACAACTGGGCATTGCGTCTGCCCCATCAAGCCAAGAGAAGGCTTCAAGGGGGCACGGTGGAGAACTCTAGACGCGGACGGCCTTTTCCACCACGGAGCGCAGCTTTTCCCCTTGGGCGGTCAGCTCCCCGATAAACGTCTCAAAACGGCTCAGCATGCTGTGGCCGCTGTCGAGGTAATCGGGGATGTTGTTCCAGACTTTCTTGACCCCTTCCGGATCCTCGACCAGGGCGAAGATGGTGGCCGCAACGGCTACGGTCAGCCCGGCCTTGCGTTTGCCTGTGGCCAGTAGAATCGCGCCGGTCACCAGCGACCCAGCGGCTACAGTGCGTACCCAGTTCTTTTCCCAGCCGCCTTCGAGCTGGTACTTCACGCTGCTCGCGGCGTCCTGGACGGTGCCTGCCACTTGCTGCGGAATGTGTGTGATCCCCATTGCTATCTCCCTTTCACATGCGCTGTTTGTTATAGATGCGGGGGAATGCCTAATCGAGATCAAATTCACGCAGCGGGCGCCCTTCGTCGGGCGACTCCTTTGCCTTGCGCAACGCTTCCTCGAATCGCTTATCGAACAATTGCTGCTTGTTCTTTTCGGCTTCGATCGATTGACGGAAGATGTCTTCCTTCCGTTCGTCCTGTTCACGCATCGCTTTGGCGGCGGATTCGAAATCCTCAAAGGTTCGCTTGCGCGGTGCGGAGGTGTGGGAGAGGATCGCCCTGGTTTCCGGGTCTATTCGCAGAATCGCCCCGCAGTCAGGGCAGGTGACGTCGAACGGCTTTGCCAGCTTCGCCTTCATGCTGGCAACATTCTAGAACATTTATCAGAGCCAGACAGCCTTGTGGCCAGGACATTGCTGCCCGGCTTGCTCCACCAACAGTTCGGGAAGGGTTTCTCCGTAACGGGAAAGAAACCAGGCTGCGCCGAGCAGCCGCTCCTGGGGGTGGCGGTTGGGGAAAAGGTTGAGCGCGATCAAGCCGGCGTCGCGAGACAGACTCTGCTCCCGCCGGAGTTCGTAGTTTGCCGCCAGCCGGCGCATGCGGTTCATCTGGTAGCGCATTTTGGAGCTGCTGACGTCCGCAGCCCGGCCAAGGCCAGCGTCCAGCGAGTGCATATAGGTGGCCAGCGCCGAGAGCTCGGTATCGAGAGCACTGCCGGCCGCGGCCAGCTTGCGCTTCCCCATTACCGAGATGGCCCGCGCACCCAGGCGCTGGGCCAGCTCCAGCGGGTCTTTCAACCCACTTTGTATGACGTCGGGCAGCGAAACGTCGTGGCGCTCCAGCAGACCGGCGATCGCGGGCTCAATGAGCGTCGCCGACAGACGGGGAAGAACCGGTGTTGTGCGGCCCAGGATGCGCTCATAAAGTACCTGTGACTGAGCGAAATAGGCTATTTCCGAGGGCCCGCCTATGTACGCCGCGGTGGGCAGAATGGAATCCTGAAACACCGGCCGTAGCAGCGCGTTGGGGCTGAGCCGCTCCGGCTCCTCGTCCAGAATCGCCAGCAGATCTTGCGTGGTGTAGGCCTGACGCGCAGCGTGCCACCCACCCTCCGCCGTGCGCCGCAGCGGAACCCTTGCCCCAGAATTGCGGTCGAAGAGAAACAGGAGACTGGAGAACGGTGGAACCAACACCTGGGAGTGGTAGCCGGCCGCGGCCAACTGCTGGTCGCGATCGGTTAGGGCTACCCGCAACTCATCGGCGCGCACGATGGCCTCGCGCAAGACATCCTTGCCGAGGGCGTGAAAATCGCGGGAGGAGGCATCCACGACCACCAGCCCCTGGGCGGAGAAGATCTGGGCAATCAATTGCGCGAACGCCTGCCCCAGAGTCTGGCCCGGACGATAACTGGCAGTCAGCAGATCCAAAACCGGACCTTCGCCCAGGATGGCGCCTGCTTCGGTCAGGAGATCCTCAACGTTCTTGCCTATAGTCACGGCCCCGGCCGCAGAGCCATTGGTGGGCTCGGTAGCGAGGCGTAAGGTTCTTACTTCGTGCCGGTCGGGCAACGTGACGTGATCGGCTTCGGCCAGGTCATGGTCTTCGGTGGCCAACCAAAAAATCGGCACGTGCGGTCTGCCGGAGATGGAAGCGTCCTTGGCTTTGCGGATCGCGGTGGCTGCTTTAAGGATGGTGTAGAGCGGGCCGCCGAAAAGGGTCACCTGCTGGCCCGTGACTACCGCGCCGGCGCCGTTCCGTAACCGCGCGATGTTCTCTAAAACCGGATCTCCCGCCCCGAAACTACGGTTTTGCTGCTCGAGTAAATCGGCCAGGGCTTCGCGATGGGGTGGAGGGAGTACGGCCGATGCGGTCATCCAGTCAGTGGAGTAGGCACTGCCCGGGTAAAAGGGAGACAGTGTCTCACGCCGCTCCACAAAATCCAGAAACAGGCGGCTGAGCCCCGGCAGCATCGCGATGGGGTAACACTCGGTCTTCAGTTGCTCCACCGCCATGGGCTCACCTGCTGCCAGTTTCTCATATGCTTACGACTTCTCCCACCCGACGGGCAGGATCCCCCTACCGAGGCTGCTTCTTGCACTCGGTCCCAGCGTCCTGTACCTGAAATTCGACACGTCGAAGAACGGCCTCAGGGGCTAAACAGGCTGCGGAAAAACTCGGTTTTGCTGTGGTTCTAGCTGTGGCAGGGGCTAAAGCCCATCCTATTTTCAAGTGTTTACGGCACGACTAAAGTCGTGCCCTGATACAAAACCGAGTTTTTCCGCAGCCTGTAAAGCCCATCCTATTTCCAAGCATTTACGGCCCGACTAAAGTCGTGCCCTGATACAAAGCCAAAGAAACTTTTTCCAACAAACCTCAGGGACAGAACTCTAGCTCGCTCGACACGTCAAAGAAGCGGCCTCAGGGGCTAGACAGGCTGCGGAAAAATTCAGTTTTGTTGCGGCTCCGCTGTAGCAGGGGCTAAAGCCCATCGTATTTTCAAGTATTTATGGCACGACTAAAGTCGTGCCCTGATACAAAACATGAGTTTTTCCGCAACCTGTAAAACCCATCATATTTTCAAGCCTTTACGGCACGGTCGAAAACCAGCTGCAACCGTAGATGAAAAACCGTACCTCAGCGGCTAAAGCCGGTCAATTTAGTAAGCTTGTTTGGCACGGCTAAACCCGTGCCCTTCGTTGAGAGCGGCACTCCGTCCAGCAAATAGAGCGCAGACTGGGCTAAGTTCAGCCGTCCCTTCGGGACTCTCACCGAGTTTGTCAGCAATCTGTAAAGTCGTGCCCTGATACAAAGCCAAAGAACTTTCAACAAACCTCAGGGACAGGACTTCAGCTCGCCTACGGCTCTCCCACCCGAACGGTCGTATAGGGCTCGCGAACATAGGATGAGGATCGAGGTTCCGAAGATGCAGACGATTGTCTGTCGCCCGTCCCTCGCCCCGAGGCCCGCAGGCTCGCGCTCCCATACCGGATGGTAATTTAAATCATCGGGCAAGTGGGGGACCCGGGAATGGCGAAGAAAGCAGCGGGCAAGAACGAACCTAAGGTGGAAGTGATCTCGTCAGAATTGAGTTACGATGGGCCGCTCTTCCGGGTATACACGGACAAAATTATCGAGAACGGCCGCGAGGTCAGCCGCGAGGTGGTGCGCCATAACGGATCCGTAGTCATCCTGGCCGTGGACGACAGCAAGAACAAGCGCGATCCCATGATCGTGATGGAGCGACAGTATCGCCACGCGGCGAAGGAATATCTGCTCGAGGTTCCCGCGGGAAAAATGGAAGCGGGCGAGGAGCCACTCCCCGCCGCCAAGCGTGAACTGCTGGAGGAAACCGGGTTCCGGGCCAAGCGTTGGCGGAAATTGGTACGGTACTTTGCGAGCCCTGGATTTCTTGCTGAGTGGATGCAGGTATTTATCGCCGAAGGCCTGACTGTCGGAGAAGCACAACCGGAATACGACGAACAACTTGAAATTGAAATGATGCCCCTTTCACGGGTGCTCAGCATGATCGACGAAGGCAAGATTCATGATGGCAAGACTCTGATTTCAGTAATGCTTTACGCACGTCTGCTGCAGGCCGCGAAGAAGAAGACCAGCCGATAGGGCGCTTTTATCGAAAGGACGAACGCAATCGGTGCCCTTGGGGAAAACCAAACCACGCTGCGATGCGTCTGTAAAGGAGAGCAGATTGTTTTCCCCCATGCTCGGATCGCATCAAGGAAGGTTGCCAGCTCGTGGCTCAATACAAAGGCAAAGTCAAGTGGTTCAACAACGCGAAGGGTTACGGCTTTATCGGGCGAGATGACGGTCCCGACGTGTTTGTGCATTACAGCGCAATTCAACTCGATGGATACAAGAGCTTGAAAGAAGGCGACGAAGTCGAGTTCGACATCGTACAGGGACAGAAGGGGCCGCAAGCAGACTCCGTCACGCGAGTCAGAGAAGTAGCCTAGACTCGCGGACGCTTGTTCCATGATGTAATGTGCGATGAATGGATAACAAATCCATCGCGCAAATGCTGGGTGAAACCGCTGACCTGCTGGAGATTGCGGCAGGGGACCCTTTTCGTATCCGCTCTTACCGCAGGGCCGCTGAGGCGGTAGAGAACAGTACTGAGCAACTGAGTTCCTTCGCGCACGAACCTGCCCGGCTGCTGGCCATCCAGGGCATCGGCAAGGGCATGGCCGCCAACATTCAGGAAATCGAAACTCGTGGCAGCCTTAAACTGCGCGACGAGTTGCTGGCGAAATATCGGCCAACCATGCTGGAGTTGTTGAAGTTGCCAGGCATGGGACCGAAGACAGTCGCCCTGCTATGGGAAGCACTGCAGGTAAGCGATGTTCCACAGTTGCAGGCTGCCATCGACGCCGGGAAATTGGCGACGCTGCCGCGCTTTGGGCAGAAACTGATCGACAAGCTGTCGCGCGGCATCGCGGACTATCACAAAAACAGCGGGCGATTTTTGCTCGATGATGCGGAAGCCGCAGCCGAGCGGGTGATTTTGTACCTGAAACAGTTTCCTGGCGTCGATCAGGTGATGCCGGCAGGTTCTTTGCGCCGCGGACGGGAGACGGTCGGCGACCTGGATCTGCTGATGACTGGCCCGGCTTGCGCGGAAGATGTGGTTGCCGCGGCTGTGGATTACACCGCTGCTTATCCTCCCATTGCCGAGCTGCTCGCTAAGGGACAGAACAAGGTAAGCTTTCGCCTGCGCAGCGGTCTTCAGATCGATGTGCGGTTGTTGCCCGTGGCGTCCTACGGCGCAGCTCTGCAATATTTCACGGGATCAAAAATGCATAATGTTTCGGTGCGTCAGCGAGCGTTGAAGCGCGGCTACACGCTGAGCGAGTATTCGCTGGCGCGGTTGGACGATGGCGCCGTGGTCGCGGCCGCATCCGAAGAGGAGATTTACCAGGCGCTGGGATTGGATTGGATTCCCCCGGAATTGCGCGAGAATCAGGGCGAACTGGAGGCGGCAGCGGAGCATCGCTTGCCGCAGCTGATTGAGGTTAAGGATGTGCGCGGCGATGTGCATATGCATACGGTCGCCACGGACGGACGAAACTCCATCCTGGAGATGGCGGAAGCGGGTTTGGCGCGGGGATATGAATACATCGCGATTACCGATCACTCTAAGAATTTGGCTATGGTCAATGGACTCGACGATCAGCGGGCGCTCGAGCATCTGCAGCAGATTCGGGAAGTGGATGCGCGCATGGAAGGACGCATCCGGGTATTGACCGGGATCGAGGTCGACATCCTGGGCGATGGAGAAATCGATCTGTCGCCGGATGTGCTGGCACAGATGGATGTGGTGATCGCCAGCGTTCATTCGCTTTTTCAGCAGCCTAAGGAACAGATGACGGAAAGGTTGCTTAGGGCTTTGGAGAATCCGTACATCAGGATATTGGGTCATCTTACGGGGCGTTTGTTGTTGCGCAGAGATAGTTACGAAATGGATTTGACGGCGGTGCTCAAGCAGGCGGCGAAGGTTGGCGTGGCGGTCGAACATAATGCGTATCCTGACCGGCTTGATTTGTGCGATATCGATTTGCGGCGGGCGAAGGAGTTGGGATGCGCGATCGTGATCAATACCGATTCGCACCACATCAGTCATCTGGATGCTATGCAGTATGGGATACGACAACTGCGGCGCGCGTGGCTGACGAAAGATGATGTGCTGAATACCAGGCCGGTTGGGGATTTTCTGGCGGGCTTGCGTGCTCGGCCGTAATTGCGGAGGAATTCAGCCGTCCCTGGCGGGACTTAGTCGGTTAGCCAACTATACCCAGCACTGCGTGCTGGGTATAGTTGAGCCGTCCTTTCGGGACTGGACGGGAAGTTGGAAACGATTGAATCCCAGCCGCTCCTTATGAACAAGCTCGTCTTACGGACCAAGCGAACCTTGATGGGTGCCCCATGTTCGCGCCAGCGTACGTGGGCCGAAAAAGACGGGCTCCGCCCAGGGCGAAGCCCTTCCAACGCTTCTAGTCCTTGAGTGAAAGCATTCGAAGAATTCATAATCGGCCCACGTACGCTGGTGCGAACATGGGGCACCCATCAAGGTTTGTTTGGGCCTGTTGTGTTGATTCCGCTCGGATGGCAAGGAGCGGAACTCTAGAAGACGCGTTCTTCCAGGACGGAGCGCAGATACTTGCCGTAGCCGCTCTTGGCTACCCTGGCGATCAGTTTTTCCAGTTGCGCGGCGTCGATCCAGCCCAGGCGATAGGCGATTTCTTCGGGACAGGCGACCTTCAGGCCCTGACGCTTCTCAATGGTTTCGATGAAGATGGCGGCCTCGATCAGCGAGTCGTGCGTGCCGGTGTCAAGCCAAGCAAAACCACGTCCCAGGACCTGGGTGCGCAGCTTGCCGCGCTCCAGATACCAGCGATTCACATCGGTGATCTCTAACTCACCGCGCGCCGAGGGCTTGATGTGCCGGGCTACGTTGGAGGCTTCGCCGTCAAAAAAATAGAGCCCGGTCACCGCGTAACGCGATTTTGGCTTCTCCGGCTTTTCTTCAATCGAGAGCGCGCGGCCGGAAGCGTCAAACTCTACAACCCCGTAGCGCTCCGGATCCGAGACCGGATAGGCAAATACCACGGCTCCGTCCTGAACACTCGCCGCGGCCTTCAGATTGTGGGCGAAATCATGGCCGTAAAAGATGTTGTCGCCGAGAATCAGCGAACTCGGAGCGCCGCCGATGAACTCTTCGCCGATAATCAGCGCCTGCGCCAAGCCGTCCGGCGTAGGCTGCACGGCGTATTGAAAGGACATCCCCCACTGCTCGCCGGAGCCCAAAAGCCGCTCAAATAAAGCCGTATCCGCCGGAGTGGAGATGATCATCACCTCGCGAATGCCGGCCAGCATGAGGACCGACAGCGGATAGTAAATCATCGGCTTGTCGTACACCGGCAGCAATTGCTTGGAGACAACATGAGTGACGGGGTAAAGGCGGGTTCCAGACCCACCCGCCAGAATAATGCCCTTCATCGGATGTCGCCCCCACGATGGGCATAGTTTAGATCGATCCACTGCCGGTACGCGCCGGTGGTGACCTGCTCCACCCAGTCCTGATGAGCCAGATACCACTCCACCGTTCGCCGCAGACCGGTAGCGAACGTTTCCGCGGGACGCCAGCCCAGCTGCCGTTCGATCTTGTCCGCATTGATGGCATAGCGCCGGTCGTGGCCCGGCCGGTCGGTCACAAAGTTGATCAACTTGCGGTGAGGCACATGAGGCGAGCCGGGGAGCTTCTCGTCCAGCAGGCTGCACAACAGCTCCACTGTGTCGAGATTGGCCTGCTCATTGCGGCCGCCAATGTTGTAGGTCTCGCCGATCTCCCCACGCTCCAACACCGCGCGTATCGCGGAGCAGTGATCGCCAACATAGAGCCAATCACGAACCTGCTGCCCGTCTCCGTACACCGGCAGCGGCTTGCCGGCCACCGCGTTGGTGATCATCAGCGGGAGAAGCTTTTCGGGAAACTGAAAAGGCCCGTAGTTGTTGGAGCAATTGGTGGTTACGGCGGGCAGCCCGTAGCTATGAATGTAGGCGCGCACCAGATGGTCGGAGGCCGCTTTGGAAGCGGCGTAGGGACTGTTGGGGGCGTACGCAGTGGTCTCTTCAAACGGCGGATCCTGCGGACGCAGAGTGCCGTAAACCTCATCGGTCGAGACATGGAGAAAGCGGAACTTCTTGCGATCCTCGGGAGAACCTTTGGCCACGTAGGCACGGGCGGCTTCGAGCAGCCGGAAAGTGCCTTCGATGTTGGTCTTCACGAACGCCTCGGGACCGGAAAGAGAGCGATCGACGTGGCTTTCCGCAGCAAAGTGCAGGATGGCGCGGGGTTGATAGCGGTCGAGCAACCGCTCGAGAAAGGCCGCGTCGCAAATATCGCCTTGCTCAAAGCTGTAGGCGGGGTGCTGCTCCACCGAAGCCAGGTTCTGCAAATTGCCGGCATAGGTGAGTTTGTCGAGATTGACGACGGGAGCGCCTACCAGCGAGAGCCAGTCCAAAATGAAATTCGATCCGATGAAGCCGGCTCCGCCGGTGACCAGAATGGGGGATTGGTCAGTTAGCATTCTTACCTCGCGCGGGTGGGCAGGCTGGCTCGGAAGTACTCGAGTGACAGCTCCAAACCCTGGCGGAGAGGGATCTTTGGCTCCCAGCCGAGCAGGGTCTTGGCCTTGGTGATGTCTGGACAACGTTGCATGGGATCGTCGACCGGCAGGGGTTCATAGCGGACCTTGCTGCGCGAGCCGGTGACGTGCAGCACCTCGGTCGCGCAATCCTTGATCGTCCACTCTACCGGGTTTCCAATGTTGACGGGAAGATGCTCCTCGGAACGGGACAGAAGCACAATGCCGGCGATTAAATCGGAGACGTAGCAAAAGCTACGGGTCTGCATGCCATCGCCGTAGACGGTGAGATCTTCTTCGAGGAGCGCCTGGATCATCAGGTTGGAGATGACGCGCCCGTCGGTCGGCTGGAGGCGTGGACCATAGGTGTTGAAGATCCGCACCATATGGGTATCGACGCCGTAATAGCGGTGATAGGCCATGATGAGGGCTTCGGAAAAGCGTTTGGCTTCGTCGTAGACCGAGCGCGGCCCGATGGGGTTGACGCGGCCCCAGTAGGTTTCCTTCTGAGGATGAACCTCGGGATCGCCATAGCACTCGGAAGTGGAGGCGTGGAGGAAGCCGGCCTTGTATTTACGGGCCACTTCGAGAGCATTTTTGGTGCCCTGCGACCCGACATCGAGGGTTTCGGGTCCGAGCCGCGCGTAGTCGGCGGGACTGGCCGGGGATGCGAAGTTGAACAGAAAATCGATGGCTCCCACATCAAATGGCTGGCAGATGTCCTGCTCGACCAGGCTGAAGCGCGGTTCGCGGCTCAGACCGGCCAAGTTAGCAGTGCGTCCGGTGGCGAAATTGTCTACCCCGACCACTTGATGGCCCTCAGCAATCAAGGCATCGGACAAATGAGAACCCAGAAAGCCGGCGGCGCCGGTAACCAAGATCCGTTGAGTCGTCAAAATACCGTTTCCCCCGTTTGGAGTTTAAAGCGGTTTCACGATTACTGTGTTCTATCTAATCTCGGCGCGGTGGGGCTTTTGTTGAAAAAAGCCCCCTTTGAGAGCAATTTCGCCGGATAGACCTATCGTGAAACCGCTTTAGGGCCAGCGCTTTGTGGATGCAGATTCAACCGACGTGTGCTGCGAGGGCCGGCCCACGCTCAGATAGGTGAAACCCATTTCCTGCATTACCCATGGATCGAATAGGTTACGGCCGTCGATGACAATAGGATAGCGCAGCGTGTAGCGCAGCCGCTTGAGATCCAGCCGGCTGAATTCCGCCCAATCGGTCAGGATCAATAAGGCATCGGCGTTGTCCGCGGCGGCGTAGGGATCGTCGGTATATTGCAGGCACTCGCCGGGGGGCAGCTCCAGCTTGGCCCGATCGATGGCAGCCGGGTCGTGGGCCGTGATGCTGGCCCCTGCGTCCAGCAGCATTTGAATGATTTCGAGCGCCGGGGACTCGCGGATATCATCCGTGCCGCCCTTAAACGCCAAGCCGAGCACGCCGAGCCGCTTCTTGCGTAGGGTCCACAATGCGGAGCGGACCTTCTGGAAGAACCGCTCCTTCTGCAGCTCGTTGATCTTTTCCACTTCCTTCAGCAGATTGAAGTCGACCCCCAATTGCTGCGCGACGTAGCGAAAAGCCGCCACATCCTTAGGGAAGCACGATCCTCCGTAGCCGATGCCGGCACTGAGAAAGCGCTTGCCGATGCGCTTATCCATGCCCATGCCGCGCGCGACCTGCTCCACATCCGCATCTACCGCTTCGCACAGGTTGGCGACTACGTTGATGAAGGAAATCTTCATGGCCAGGAAGGCGTTCGAGGCATGCTTGATGAGCTCAGCTGCCTTGGTCGAGGTTTGCAGGAAGGGAGGAAGGTCCGCGGCGCTGCGGCTGCCGGGAACGGCGTCAGAGCGATCGTAGTAGGAGCCCGAGGTGAGGGGTTCATAAATGGCAGCGAGCAGCTTGGCGGCGGCTTCACTGTCAGCCCCGAGAACGATTCTGTCGGGATGGAGAAAATCCTTGACCGCGGTGCCTTCGCGCAGAAACTCAGGATTCGAGGTGACGTCAAACAGCTGCCGCGAGACTCCATTGCGTTCGATGGTGCGGCGAACCCAGTCGTTGGTATACACCGGCACCGTGCTCTTTTCCACGATGACCTTATAGGAGTCGATGGAGCGCGCAATCTCACTGGCTACTGCGTCCACGTAGGAAAGGTCTGCGTTGCCGGTTTCGCTTTGCGGCGTACCCACGGCAATGAAGATGACTTGGGATGCCTGGGTGGCATGGCTGAGGTCGGTGGTGAACTGGACCTGACCGCTGGCCCGATGCCGGCCGAGCAACTCGGGGAGAAACTCCTCGTGGATCGGCACCACGCCTTGGTTGAGCTTGTTGACCTTGTCTTCGTCATTGTCGACGCATAGTACCCGATGACCGATCTCGGCAAAACATGCCGCCGCCACCAAGCCCACATATCCTGATCCAACTACCGTGATTGCAATGGATTCGCTCATTTGTCCAGTCGACCCCGCCTTTGAACTCAAATACTGTGATGGAACGCCGAAATTTGGGGGAACGCCATACTCACAACGGGCCAGATTACCGAGAAAAACCCGAGGGCAGAGGATTCCCAAGGGAGTGAACGGGAGGAACTGGCCTTTTCGTGGTGTTCTCCGCTTCTCGCAAGCATTAGATCCACTTATGGTTAAACCGCGCTACAGTGGAGAGGACGCCTGAACTGTAGCCCCGACACTGTTCTTGCTCTGGCTGGGGGAGCCAGAGCGTCCCGCTTCGTTTTTCGCTTCTTCTTCATGATATTCCATCTCTGTGTTGATCGACCAGACATTGTTCTTGTCCGGAACCCCGGCGATAACGTTATCGACGGCCGTCATGGCGGTCAGCATGGAGTGGTCCTGATTGTTGTACTTGTGCATTCCGTTACGGCCTACAAGGAAGAGATTTTCAAAGCGATCGAGATATTCCCGTATTACGTGAAATTTCTCATAAGTGCCAAAATAAGCCGGATAAGTTTTTGGAACTCGCACGACGTGGGCATCGGTTACGTCGGAAGCCCGCAGAATCCCAATTTTTTCCACCTCCGCGATGGCGAATTGTTTTAGATCTTCATCGGACATTTTCCATAAAGCGTCAGTCTGGTAACAAAAGTACTCCAGACCGATCCAGGTCTTGGCCGGGTCGGCGACCATATACGGACTCCAGTTGTTGAAAATCTGCAGCCGTCCCACCAGAACGTCCGGCTCCTGGATATAAATCCAGTTGTCTTTGAGCGGGCCGCCGTCGGCTTCGCGGACAGCCAGTTGGTTCACCAAAAGGCCAACGGTAATGAAGTCGCGATACTGCAGGCCGTCGCTCACCTCGCGAACCTCGCTTGGTATGGGGACATCCATAGCGTCGATCAGTTCGCGCACGGGCATGGTGGAAAAAACGTAGTCTGCCGGAAAGCGGCGCCGCTCACCGCTCTCGTTGACCGCTTCGACCGCGGTGATGGTCTCGCCGTCGACGAACAGCCGGGTGGCCCGCCAACCGAGAAGGATCTCTCCGCCCTGGCTGCGAATGAGATCGGCCGCGTGCTCCCATAGCTGGCCCGGGCCGTACTTGGGATACAAGAACTTTTCGATCAGCGAGGTTTCCGTTCCCTTCTGCTGAATGGCTTCGCTGTGGGGCTTGGCAAAAATCTTTTTGAGAAAATGCAGCACCGCGGTGGTGAGGGACAGCCCCTTGATACGCTGCGCTCCCCACTCGGCGCTGATCTGCTCACAGGGAACACCCCAGACTTTCTCGGTATAGGACTTGAAGAAGGTGAGGTAGAGCTGGCGGCCGAAGCGATTGATCAGAAAATCTTCGAGCGACTTCTCCACCTTGCGAGGGAAAAATCTGGCCTTCAGATAGCTGACACCGATCTTCAGGGTGCGGATGAGCCCAAGTTTGGCCAGGGTATCCGCGGTGAGCTTAATGGGATAGTCGAAGAATCTGCGCAGGAAATAAATTCGGCTTTTGCGCGGGCGGACCAGCATCACCAGGTCCGTGGTGTCGGGCGATGGCCCGGGGCCAGTGGTCGCGAGGGTTCGCTGCTGATTCTGGTAACGCAGCGCGTGCCCGGTATCCGCACTCGCTTGAGGCGGCATCAGATCCATCCACCAGTTCATGACGCGGTCGGATTTGGAGAAGAAGCGATGGCCGCCGATGTCAATGCGGTTTCCGTTGTGACGGATGGTGCGGGAGATGCCGCCGATTTCGTTGCTGGCCTCGAGCACGATGGGATGGACATCGGAACGGCGAAGGAACTCCAACGCGGCGGTGAGCCCGGCGGGGCCGGCGCCGATGAGAACTGCGGTTTTTGGCATCAAAACTCCAGGTGCTTCGCCATGAATATCAAGGTAACAGGGTCGTCTCGTTATGCAGCAATAGATTGATCCCGCGGTAAACATGGAAGCAAGCCAAGGGGTCGGGGAGAATGAAAACTTCGGCGCCGAAGTGTGCTTTCCATGCTATTACCCTGCAAGGTTCCACCGAGTGGCTTGAGGCTTACGAGGGCGGTGGGGACGGGTCGTTGGAAAGCCTAGCATGGCGCGTCTCTGCTGGCTCTGCACCTAAGGGAAGCGGTACCTCGCGCGTTAATTGTGAGCGCTGTTCTATTCCGACACACCTTTGTTTCTCTTCTAGACAGAGGTGTGGGATTTGATTACCCTGAACGTGCATTGGCGGAAAGTGTTGAAAAACAAGTACCTCGCGCTGTCGTGACCCTAGCTGCCGCGGGGTATTTTGCTTCCAGGTTGGAGCAGGTTTCTCAGTGCCGGATTGGGAATCGTGCGCAAGCCTCCCTTTCTGAGCACCATACTGTGTAGTTCATGCTGCAACTATTGTTGGATGTGTAACCGGCGAGGTTACTTGATAGAAACGAGTGGATGCAGCGCATGCTCTAAATTCATCTGTATTCTGCGATGAGATGGAAGCCTGACCGGGACGCGAAATGCGTCCCTTCGGCTTTCAGATTTTCTCCAAACCCCAAAGGGAACAAGATTTGAGACCACGGGCGGAAAACATGCGACTTCTCTCAAGAGCACTAGCTTGCGCGGCAGTTCTGTTGGCGGGAGCCACGTTATCCAATGGCCAGGTAGTCCCCGCGATCAAGGGTGGCGGAAGTCAGATCAATGTTTATGGTCTCTATGCTCTGGTAAAGACCGACTTCAATTCTGCGCTCGACTACCCGCCCAAGAATCCTCCGCCGCCGAGCTTCGAAGACGCGAACGGCTACAACCAGGGATTTTCCGCAGGGGCGGACTTCCGCCTGGGTCGATTCGTCTTTGGCCAACCAGCGCTGGGGGCGCGTTACACGTATAGTACCGGCACTTTGGGCAGCCAAAGAACGTTCCTGTTTGGCCCTGAACTTCACTACATCTATAAACGCTGGCGCCCTTACGGCAACTTTTTGATCGGCCCGGGCGACATTACGTACAAGACCGGCCAGACGGATAACAGCATTGTTTATGAGTTCGGCGGCGGCGTGGATTACCACAAGAACCGAACTCTGAATTTTCGCGTGGTTGATTTTCAGTATCAGCTTTGGGATTTGGGCAATCATTACTATCCCCCCGGGTTTTTGCCCGGGCAGCCCGGGGTTTATATCGACACCAAGCTTAAGCCTTACACTCTGAGTTTTGGGGTTGTGATTCGGGTACGGTGAAGCTTTCTTCGAAGCGTTTTGATCAACCGCAGGTGGAACGCTCAAGTCGGGATGATAGACCAGAGAGTTTGCGTGAGGCCGGGAGAAGCAGCAGGTCCCTCGGCTTCGCTCGGGATGACAAGGGGAGGGCAGCGCTTCCATTTGGGATCGGTTATTGGGATTGAGAGATGACCAAGGGGAGCGTGACGCTTCCAGGGGAGTGGTCATCGGACGGAAGGCAATTTTCATCCTCTTGGGTGGGCCGCGAGCCCAGGACCTCTTCGCTCCTAATGAACAACCGTACCCTGGACCGACCAAAATCGTTCGAGGGGCTTCGCCCGGCTTTTTCGGCCCACGTACGCTGGTGCGAACATGGGGCACCCGTCCAGTGCGCGGCGGCCGGTACTGTTCATTGCTCCCTTATCTTGACGCAGGCAAGTCGGCTCCTCGGGATGACAAGGGGAGGGCGGCGCTTCCACGAGGCAATGGCTAGTGGGATTGAGAGTGCAGCCGGCTTGGGACTCGCATCCCAGGGCGCGCAAGGTGCATCATGTCATCTGAAGTGAAGATGTATCGAGCGTCCCCAGCTGTCGACCCGTACCTCCAGCCTTCTTTCCCCGTGTCCAATCGCGTGCGGAGGCTGGCGTGGTCGTGGTGTTGGGTTCTGCTGTTTCGTACCTCACCCCGGCCTTTTCACGCATGGCGCGCGTTTCTGCTGCGGTGCTTCGGCGCTACGCTGGGCGCCAATTGCCGTTTCTATCCCCAGTCCCGGGTGTGGGCTCCTTGGAATTTGATGTGCGAGGACAGTGTTTCTCTTGGCGATGGAGCGGAGATCTATAATCCCTCGCCCGTCTCTATCGGATCCCACGCCATCGTTTCCCAACAGGCTTATATTTGCGGCGCTACCCACGACTACAACGACCCGGCGTTCCCCCTCATTTCGTTCCCCATGAGCTTGGGCGCCTACTCGTGGGTTTGCGCGCGCGCCTCTGTCTCTCCGGGAGTGAACGTCGGCGAGGGCGCGGTGCTTGGCCTCGGTTCTGTGGCCACGCGCGATCTGGAGCGGTGGACGGTGTATGCGGGCGTTCCCGCACTACCGGTCAAGAAGAGAGTGGTAATGAGTTGAACTCCACTCGCTAGAGCAGGAATGATTTCGTCCATTTCTCCTGTTACTGTGTTGTCAACTATGCAGCTTGTTTGGCGATTCCTTACTGTTTTTGCGCTCTGCACTGCGTCAGCACTGGGACAAGATAACAACGGCCTGTCTTCACAGAATCCAGCGCCGGTGGAGATCACTCCCGCGCCGAGCAATCCCGCGGCCACGCCGCTGCAACCTATCTTTCCCCAATCCAGCGCGCCCTTGGCGGCGCCGGCTGCCCGCACGTCGAGAGACGCAGCGCCCCTGGGCCCGTCATCGGGAGCGGGACTTGGCTACGGACCTATCCGTCCGGGGGACCTCGTCGAAGTGAATATCTTCGAGGCTCCGGAATACTCAGTAAGAATGCCCGTCTCCCCGGCGGGCCAAATTGCGATTCCGTATGCGGGACTGTTTCACATCGAGGGGATGACATCGATTGAGGCGGCGCAGGCGATTGCGAAGCTCTTTGTGCAGAACCAGATCCTGCGCGATCCGCGCGTGATTGTCACCACCGAGCAGTTCGGCTACAGCGTGACCGTGATGGGCGAGGTGAAGAGCCCGGGCATCTATGCGCTGGCCGGCAAGAAGCGGCTGATCGACATGCTCACCGAGGCAGGCGGAGTGAGCGACCGGGCGGGGCACGTCATTGAAATTTTTCCTGCGGGTTCGATGAAAAATCCGGAGACCGTTCTGTGGGATCCGACGCTCCGCGAAAACGACAATGCCGAACTGCAGATCAAGACCGGGGAAACCATCCTGGTTAGCCGGTGCGGGGTGGTGTACGTGGGAGGAAACGTAACCAGGCCGGGAGCATATCCGCTGTGTGAGTCCAACCACACGACGCTGTCCGAAGTCATTGCCCTTGCGCAGGGAACCAAGCCCTCCTCCTACACCAACCGTACCCTGCTGCTGAGAGCTTCGGGAAGCGGGACCCGGGTGGTGCAAAAGGTCAAACTGGAGAGCGTACTGCGCGGCAAGGAAGTGGATATCACCATGCAGCCCGATGATATTGTCTTCATTCCGCCGAGCGCACTGAAGGCGACGGGAAAATATGCCTTGACGGCCGCGGTAGGATTCGCCACCCAAGCCTATTTCTACCAGCGATAGAAAACACCGGATGAAGTTCAGCGTCGTCACCATCTCCTTCAATCAGCGGCAATACCTGGAAGAAGCCATCACGTCGGTGCTCGACCAGGACTACCCTGCGATCGAATACATCGTGGTGGATCCGGGCTCGACGGACGGCAGCCGCGAACTGATCGCCGATTACTCGAGCCGTTTGTCAGGCGTGGTTTTGGAGCCGGACAAGGGTGCTGCGGATGGCCTGAATAAAGGCTTTGCGCGGGCAACGGGGGATGTTTTCGGATTTCTGAACTCCGATGACGTGCTGCTGCCGGGAGCCATGAGGAGCGTCGCCAAGGCCTTCGAGCAGCATCCTGATTGCGACATCGTGATGGGGAGCGGCTTTACCATTGACGCCCACGGCGCACGGATCCGGCGCATCCGCGCCGGTGGGTTCACGCTGGACCGTTATTTTTATGGGGGCGCCACGTGGCTGCAACAGGCGACGTTCTTCCGGCGCGCGGCGTTTGCCGCTGTCGGCGGATTCAATGTGAATAACCGCTCGTGCTGGGACGGTGAGTTGCTAGTGGATATGATCCGGCAGGGCGCGAAGGTTCGCTATCTCAACCAGGACTTGGCGCTCTTCCGGATCCACGCTCAGTCCATCACGGGCTCGCGACGGCACCGGGAAATGATGAAAGCGGACGCAGACCGTATGTTTTCGCTCTCCAGCGGACGGCGCTGGACGGTGTTGGATGCGATGCGCGTCTATCTTTTTCGCATCGAGCGCATCTTGACTCATCCGGGAGCTGTCGAGTCCGCGATACGGGCACGGGTGCGAAGAAGCTAAGATTTAGTCAAGCTGGTACCCCGGGTGAGAAAGATTGGTGAAGGACCTTGCGGCCCTTTATAATCTGGGTTCTAAAGGAAGAGAACCTCCCGAAATCTACTGATGCGGTGAACTTCCAAGGCCCATGAGCGTTTACCCTCCACCGACGGAACCGGCGGTTTTTCCCGACTATCGGGAGCCAGGCGAGCGTGAGCGCTCTTTCCTCAGCCTTGGTTTGAACGATGGACAGACGCTGCAACACGTCCTGCTCATCGGGAAGAAATATGTCTGGCTGGTGTTAGTGTGCGCACTCCTGGGCACCGGCGCCGGATATATCCAGAACACGACCTCGCCCAAAGAATACCGCTCCACGGCGAACATTGAGATCACTCAGGATACGGCCGATCAATTCCGGGTCGACACCAATGCCGGCTACGACGGTGGCTATATCGACGTCACCAAGCTGGATACCGAAATCGCGATCCTGAAGAGCTCGACGCTGGCGATGAAGACCATCCAGTCGCTGCGTCTGGATCAGAACAAGGATTTTCTTCCGTTGGGATCGAATCATGTGTGGGACCTGTCGAAGCTCCCGGACCGTCATGCGTTGATTGGTATCTTTGAAGGCGGGCTAGCCGCGGAGCGTTACGGGCACACAAATATTCTCGACCTCAGCTTTACGGCGCGCAATCCTGAGCTGGCGGCGGTCATCTGCAACACTCTGATTGACAATTACGTGCAGCACAATTTTGCGGAGAATTATGCGGCCACGCAGGAGGTTTCGGTCTGGCTGCAGCAGCAGTTAGGCGACCTGAAGCATCGGCTGGAATCAAGTCAGGCGCACATGCTCTCGGTGCAGAAGGATATCGGGCTGGTCGGCATCGATCAGACGCAGAGCATCGTGCTTTCCCGGCTGGTCGACATCAGCCACGATGTTACGCAGGCGGAGTCCCAGCGGCTGGTCGCGCAGGCCAGGTTGATCACTCTGCAGAGTGCCCCGCCGGATGTGTTGGCCACCCTGAGCGGCGATGCTGTACTGCTGGGCTTGAAGGAAAGAATGACGGCGCTGCAAGCGGAAAACGCGAGCCTGAGCGCGAAGTATGGAGAGAAGAATCCCAAGCTGCTGGAGATTCGGTCCGAGCTGGCGGAAGTTGAGCGGAGCATGAAGGTGGAGCAGGCTACGGTGCTCGACCGCGCACAGCAGGAAATGAACGCAGCCAAGCAGAACCAGGACGCGCTGCAGCGCAGATTGGATCAGGAAAAAAGCACGGCGTACATGGGGAATTCCAAGGCGGTGGAGTACTCGCTGGCGCGCCGGGAATACGAATCCAACCGGTCGTTGTATGACGGGCTGCAACAGCGACTGCAGGAAGCGGGTATTATCGCCGGCCTTCACTCAACGAATATCCGGCGCATCGATCCTGCGGACGCGCCCGACTTTCCCAGCTCGCCGCGCAAGTCCGTCAACCTGATGCTGGGCTTGCTTGCCGGGCTCAGCATGGGACTCGTGCTGTCGTTTCTGATCGAGGCCCTGGATACAAACATCAAGACCATTTACGACATCGAGGAGCGGCTCGGCTTGCCTATGCTGGGTGTGGTTCCCCAGGTAGACACCAAGCTGCTTTCCCCCGAGACGTTTGTCAGAGATGCGACTTCGTCGATTCCGGGCGCTTGGTCGCGGCTGGCGGAAGCTTACCGGGCGTTGCGCACGACTATTCTTCTTTCTCGTGCAGGCACTCCACCCCAGGTGATTTTAATCAGCAGCGCCAAGCCTTCCGAGGGCAAGACATCGATCACTACGCTCGAGGCGATCGTATTTGCGCTCAATGGCTCCCGCGTGTTGCTGATCGACTCTGACTTGCGGCGGCCGTCGGTGCATCTCCGCTTCAGGATTGCCAATAAGATCGGGCTCACCTCGGTGCTTACCGGCAAGTCTTCTCTGCAGGAAGCCATCACGTCGATCCCGGCGGTGCCCTCGCTTCATGTCCTGCCGGCCGGTCCCGTTGCTCCCATGCCCGCGGAGTTGCTGGGTTCTCTGCAGATGCAGAGGCTGGTGGAAGGCTTGCGCGCGAATTACGATTTTATTCTGATCGATACTCCGCCGGTTTTGACGGTCACGGACGCAGCGGTGCTGGTGTCGATTAGTGATGGGGTGGTGCTGGTTCTGCGCTACGGTCAGGCTTCGCGGAATGTCGTTGCGCGCGCCAGCGAGATTTTACTGCGTTCCGGAGCCCACCTGCTGGGCGTGGTGTTGAATGCGGTGGATCTGCAGTCTTCGGATTATGCCGAGTACTATGGGCGGGCCTATAACGACTACTACCAGTCGCGTGTGAGTGACGAAGAGTAGGGTTTGAAAGCAATCATCGCCACGGGATTTGGCAAGCTGCACTTCCACGAAACGGCCCGCGCTCTGGCCGCCGCCGGCGTGGAAGTGAATTTCCTCACTGGTTGGGTTCCCAAAAACAAAGGTCTGGTTGAGTTGGTGGGGAAGGTTCTCGGAGAGAGAAATCTCTCGGCGCGGATGGCCGCGCGGCAGATTGAGATTCCTGGGGCGTCGGTTACACCGGTGGCTTGGGCTGAGGTCGCGGGAACGTTCATTAAGCTGATCCAGCGTACCCGCGTCCTTCCTTTGGATCTGGCGTATGGGATGGAGTTCCGGGTGGGTGCGTGGGGCAGCCGGAAATACTTGAAGGATGCCGATGTGCTGCTGGTGCGCAGCGGGGCGGGGCAGTCCGGGGCTATTCGTCGAGCGCGCCGCAATGGGATGGCGATTGTCACCGATCATTCGATTGCCCATCCAGCCTTTATGCACTCGGCGCTTCGCGAGGAGTTTACCCGGTTTGGACTGCCGGCGGGGTATGATCCGCGGGCGGATTTATGGAAGCTGGTGTTGCGGGATTGTGGCGATGCTGATTTGTTGTTAGTGAATTCTGATTTTGTGAAGAAGACGTTTGTTGAGCAGGGTTACCCGGTGGAGAAGGTGCGGGTGGCTTATCTCGGGGTTCGGGAAGAGTTTTTCGATCTCAAGCGCGATTACCGGATCAAGGGGCCGGTGCGGATTTTGTTTACGGGGAATTTTGATATCCGAAAGGGAGTGCGGGTGTTGTTGGAGGCGGTTCGCAGGTGCCGGGCCGGGGGGATCGATGTTCGTCTGGAGTTGATGGGGAATTTGGGGAATGGGGCTTCATGCTTGACGCCTGGGGATGAGGAGTTCTTCACGCATACTCCGTTTGCTCCGCTAGAGCAGGTCGCGGCGGCGTTTCAGAGTGCAGACTTGTTTGTTTTCCCCACGTTTGCTGAGGGTTCGTCGCGGTCGGGAATGGAGGCGGCTGCGGCTGGAATGCCGATTATTACGACTGAGAATTGCGGTTTGCCGTTGGAGCATGGCAGGAGCGCGATTTATGTTCCGGTGAACGATTCCGAGGCGCTCGCGGAAGCGATTGGCCGGCTTGCAGGAGATGAGGGACTGCGTTGTTCCTTGGGGAGAAATGCAATGAGGACTGTGACTGAGCACTATACGTGGGGGCGTTATGGGGAGCAGGTCGCTGGATACCTTGAAGAGTCGGTTAAAAGCCGCAAGGGAACGCGTGACCTGTCCGGGGCGAAATGAACGCTGCAGGACGAAACGGAACCAATCGGGTGGCCCATGTTCGCACCAGCGTACGTGGGCCGAAAAAGACGGGCCAAGCCCATCAAGAGCTTCTAGTCATCGAGTGAAAGCGTTCGAAGAATTCATAATCGGCCCACGTACGCTGGTGCGAACATGGGGCACCCGTCCGAGTTCGGTTTGGCCCTGAATAGCCGCAGAAATGGAGGGATCCGCTGTTCTAGCGAGTCCTCAGGAAACTCGGTCGGGCTCTGGAGTTTTCCTTAGTTCCTTGGGACCGAGGTGGGTCTCGACCGCTTCTAACAATGAGCCGGCAACGGCATCCGACAAATCGGCAGCAACCTCAGATCCTTCCTTCTGCGTGGCCGCGTCTCCGCGGATGAAGATGGTTCTCATCCCAAGACGTTTGCCGGCTTGGATGTCGGAGAGCGAATCTCCTATGACGATGCTGTTCTGCGCAGTCGCCTGGGGGAATTGTTGCTGGGCCTGCTCGAAAAGGCCTATGCCGGGCTTGCGGCAACGGCATTGGCCCCGGTCATGCGGGCAGTAAAAGATGCCGTCCAGACGCGCGCCTTGCTGCTCCATCTCCGCCTGCATCTTCTTGTGGATATGCTCCAGTTGCGCGACGGTAACCAGCCCTAACGCTATGCCGCGTTGATTACTCACCACCAGCACCGTCCAGCCGGCGCGAGTCATGCGGGCCACTGCCTCGATGGCTCCCGGCAGCCACTCGAATTGCTCCCAGGTGCTGACGAAGACTCCCTCGGGCAGCTTGCGGTTCAAAACACCATCGCGATCTAAAAAAATGTAACGCACAATAATTATTGAGGCTAACATCGTGCGCATTACTCTCCTGAGCTTTCGCACCTTTGGCGATTACGTACTCAAGGCTCCGTTTCTCTTCGAACTTGACCGTCTCTATCCCATGGCCGAGGTGACCCTCATCACTAACCGCAAGGGCGGCCAGGTCTATCCCCTCGTCGACTCCCGCCTGAAAGTCATCGTTCTGGACCATGGCGATTCCAAGCAGCAATTACTGCGCACGCTGCTCGCTGTTCCCCGGGCCGACCTGGTGATCGCCATGGACGACAGCCGCACCACGCTCCTCTTCTCTTTGCTGGTGCGGGGCAAACGGAAAACAGGGTGGGTGCAGGGGATCAGTCTGCTCTATGCGGAAGGCGGGTTCTTCCCCTGGAAAAGCGTTCGCCCATGGGTCTCGGCCCTGGTCAAGCGCTTTTACCGGCCGGGCAGGGTTCGCCTCCCGGAAGACAAGCACGATGCAGAAGTGGAGCTCGAACTTCTCAACGTGCCAGGAGAGGGGCGCCCCCTGGCCCAGTACCGCAGCAGCTATGCACTTCTGCCGGCGACCCGCACCGGCCCACCCTACATCTACTGCGCGGCCGAGGCCGGGTGGCGGGCCCGGCAGCTTAGCGATGAGCAATGGAAGGGCATCCTCGATGGACTGGTGCAAGCCTTCCCGCGGCATAGGATCGTCATTCATGGCGCGATAAAAGATTTCCCGGCGCACCCACGGGTCGTCGCGTATGGACAAGGGTCGGTGCAAGAGCTGTTTGAGAAAATCTCCGCTGCGGATCTGGTCATCGCGCCCGATAGTTTTGCCCTGCATTTGGCGTCGCTCTACGACGTGCCGGCGATTGGTTATTTTGGTCCGGCCCATCCCCACCGCTTCCGGCCTACCGGTCCGCGCAGCACCAGCCTGTTCCATCAGCCGGAGTGTTCTCCATGCCTCCAGCTGCGCGGCAATACGCCCTGCCGCAAGGGGCTGCTGCAATGCAGTTCGCTGGCGGCCATGGAACCGGCGGAGTTCATCGTGGCCGCGCAAACGGCGCTGGCGTAGTCATGGCAGTCATTACCCTCAGGCTGGAATTGGTCATCGAGCAAGCCCACTCGCTGAAGGACCGCCGCCAGGTGGTCCGCAGCCTCAAAGACAAGCTTCGTCAGGGATTCAACATCTCGGTGGCGGAGTTGGATGAGGCGGTCACTTGGCAGTCCGCAACCATCGGCGTCGCTGCCATCTCCAGTTCACGCGATTACCTCTCCGGCCTTATGCGGCAAGTGGAAAACGCCGCGGTGCGCATCGCTAATGACCTCGGCGCGCAGGTGGCGGATTCCTGGTGTACCTTCCTGGAAGAAGAGGCTGAAGAATAGGTCTTTTCTGATATTCTTAGGGGTTTAGCTAAGGACTTTTTTCATGGTGGAACCACGGGCACGAAAGTACCATCGGGATCGGGTAGCGGAGACGTTACGCGAAGAAATCAGCGGCATGATCGTCGGGGAACTCTCCGATCCGCGCATCAGCTTTGCCTACGTCAGCGAGGTTGTACTGAATCCCGGGGGCAAGTCTGCGCGGGTCTATATCGCCGTGGATGGCGGCGAAGTAGAGGAGGAGAAGACACGCGAGGCGCTGACGGCAGCCCGCGGCTTCATCCGGCACGAACTGCTGGAGCGCATGGGCGTGCGGCACGTTCCTGAATTGACCTTTCAGATCGATAAATCCAAAGACCTGAAGATGCGTATCGACGAACTGCTGGGGCGCACGAGAAAGACGCAAAAAGCGGACGCGCAGAAGAAGGAGTAGCCGCTGCCATCTACTCCACCGATTGACGCTGTACTCAGCTCCGTCGCCCGGGCTGATCGCCTGCTGGTGACCGCGCACGCGCGCCCCGATGGCGATGCGGTCGGGTCCATGCTGGCGTGTTGGATGATGTTGCAGCGGATGGGCAAGAACGCTGACATGGCGCTGAGCGACCGGGTTCCCCGCATTTACCGGTCCCTGCCCTGCGCCGGGCACGTTCGCCACTGGAGTTACGTAGAAGGCAACTACGATACCGTGATCCTGCTCGAGTGCGACGGAATCCCGCGCACCCGCCTCAGCGGCCTCGAGAACCGGTTCCTGATCAATATCGACCATCACACCAGTGGGCGGGCCTTTGCCAACGTCAATTGGATCGACAGCAGCGCTTGCGCGGTCGCAGAGCTGGTCTATCAACTGGCTGGTGCGGCCGGCGTAGAGATCTCCAGGGAAATGGCCACCTGCCTCTATACCGCCTTGCTCTCCGACACCGGATCCTTCAGCTACGAGGGCACCGATGCCCATACGTTTGAGCTGGCGCGGAACCTTGTGCGCCGCGGAGCCGACCCCGTTCGGATTGCCCAGGATGTTTACTTCTCCAATCCTCCGGCGAAAATGCTTCTGCTGGGCGCTGCGCTCGCCAACCTGCAGTACAACGGGCAGTTGGCTTGGCTCTGGGTGTCGCAAGATGACATGGAGCGCCACCACGCAGAGGAGGAAGACTGCGAAGGGATCGTCAACTATGCCATCGCTATCGGGGGGATCGAGGTGGCGGTGTTTCTGCGCGAACTCCCGGACCGGCGCGTTCGGCTCAGCCTGCGCAGCAAAGGCAGGGTAAACGTGGCCAGCATCGCGGAGCGATTTGGCGGAGGGGGCCACGAAAACGCTAGCGGCTGCACCCTGGACGGTCCGCTTCCCATGGCCACGGAGTTGATCCTGGACCGCCTGCGCGCAGAGATAGCGGCCGCTGTAGGGGCCATCCTCTCGCCTGGCCGATGAATCTGATAGCCTTAGGCCCGTAGACCACCTGGCAGAACCAATGGCAGAAAAAACAACAGTGCTGGGTACTCCTGGAGTCCTTCATCGGCCCAGCACAGGTCTGGATGCGTTGAAGGTTCGCTTCCCTGCCTTGGCGGATAGCCTGGAGGCAGTCAGCCTTTTCGTTTTTACCCCATTTTTCCTGTTTTATGGGCTGGTGCCGGTGTTCGGCGGGGATGGTCTTGGCCTCGTGGGCGCGGATGAACCCAGGTATGCACAGATTGCCCGGGAGATGCTTTTCCGGCATGACTATGTGACCCCGGTTCTTTGGGGTCATCCCTGGCTGGAAAAGCCTGCTCTCTATTATTGGCGGGCCATGTTCGCGTTCCTCGAGTTTGGGGTCCACGACTGGGCGGCCCGCCTTCCCTCCGCCAGCTTTGCGTTCATCCTAGTGGCGTTGATTTATCTACATTTGCGGCGCTTTCGGCCGGGCAGCCAGTTGGACGCTGCCCTGATTACCGCTTCCTGCGCAGGGGTCGTCGGATTCGCCCGCGGCGCCTCGACCGACATGCAGATGGCGGCGCCCTTTTGCATTGGGATGCTGGGCTGGTACGCCTGGTACGAGACGGGGAAAAAGTTCTGGCTCTTCGATCTGTATTTCTTTGTCGGCGTCGCCACTTTGGCCAAGGGGCCGGTGGCTCCGGTAATGGCTGCCTGCATCATCCTCAGCTTTGCTGCGCTGCGGAGGGAGTGGTCGCTGCTGCGCCGGTCCATCTGGATTCCTGGGTTCATCCTCTATTTCGCCATGGTGCTGCCGTGGTATATCGAGGTGCAGCGGCGGAATCCTGACTTTCTGCGCATCTTTTTTCTGGAACACAACCTGGAACGATTCGCCACCAACCGCTACATGCACTCGCAGCCGATTTGGTACTACCTCCCGATCATGCTGCTGGCGCTGATGCCGTGGTCGGTCATTGCCATGCGCGCGCTGGTGGATGCAAGCCGGCAATCGGTTGCCGAGTGGCGAGCGCGGCGGGCCAAGCACCATTACATCGGCCATAGCCGGTGGGGAGATGCCTTCCCGGAATTTCTGGTGCTGTGGACTTTATTTCCGATTGTCATCTTTTCCCTTTCCCATTCCAAGCTCCCGGGTTACGTTCTGCCCTCGATCCCTCCTCTCACCATTCTCACCGGCGATTACATCAACCGTATTCGCCAGCGTGGTCTGAATGGATGGCTGCTGGTGCTGCATGCTTTGCTCTCCGCGGTCACGATCATCCTGGTGCTGCTTCTGCCCTGGCATATCGTGCATCCGGGGGCCTTTCCACCGGCCAATTTTCTGGTGCCGGCGCTTTCGAGCGGCTTTGCCGCGGGGCTTCTCATCCTGATCGTGGTGGCCCGGTTTGGGGTCAAGCGGCTGCGTGTCGTGACCATGGTGCCGTTGGTGATTATGCTGCTGTTTATCTTCGGGGTCGGCCCGTTTTTTGGCCTTCCGGCTATTTCTTCCACCAAGAAGAATATTCGCTTGCTCGATGCTGCTTACTCGGCTCGGCCGCTGGCCTCCATCATTAGCCAGATTGCCAGGCCGAACGAGGGTATCGCGGTTTATCGCGTGCGGCGGGATGTTGAGTACGGGTTGTCGTTTTACCGGAACCACCAGGTTGGGAATTATGAGCAGGATGGGGTTCCTGCCGGGGAGCATATCCTCATAACCCGGGAGATGTATGCCGGCGAATTGCATACTCTGTTGGCCGGCCGGTCTTATCAGCCGCTGTTTTCTTACCCGGCTCAGAGCCTCGCGGTGTACCAAGTTTTTGCCAAGCCGTAGGGTAGGGATTCAAGCCTGGATTTGGGGTGAAGGGGCGGCGGAAAAATTTATGGCTTCTATCAGGGCACGACTAGTCTTGCCGTTGGGGCTTGAAAAAACGATGGGATAAAGAGTGTGCGGGAACCTGAGCTGAGGACCACCAAAACCCAACGGACCAAACAGGACCTGACGGGTGCCGCATGTTCGCGCCAGCTGACGTGGGTCGAAAAAGACGGGCGAAGGCTGGAACCCCTCCATTGTTTTAGTCCTTGAGTAAAAGCATTCGAAGAATTCATAATCGGCCCACGTACGCTGGCGCGAACATGGGGCACCCGTCAGGTTTTATTTGGTCCTAGAGATCCGGTTCTCACGCAGACTCTTTAGCCCTGCCGCGGCAAATCTGCTGGGCAAATGACGGGGGCAGGGGCTAAAGCCCATCCTATTTTCAAGTGTTTACGGCACGACTAAAGTCGTGCCCTGATACAAAACCGACTTTTTCCGCAGCCTCTAAAGCCAATCATTTTTCAATCTGCCACGGCACGACTAAAGTCGTGCCCTAATACAAAGCATGGCTTTCCCCAACCTATAAAGTTGGTCCTGATGCAAAGCATGAGTTTTTTCCGCAGCCTGTTTATCCCCTGCAGCTGTCACTTGCAAAAACGGATTTGCCGCAGCACGGCTGTAGAGGGTGTGTGAAACCTAGCAAAACCGCAGATCTCTCCACTACGCTACGCTCCGGTCGAGATGACAAATTTGTTAGGTTAATGCTTTAAACGTGAAAAATCGCTGATCCTGCGACAGAATTGTCATCTCGACCGGAGCGCAGCGTAGTGGAGAGATCTGCGGTTTTGCTAGGTCTCACA
>CAWITT010000020.1:0-9457 GCA_963839025.1 uncultured Acidobacteriaceae bacterium | reverse complement strand
TTGTCCGCTTCGCCGAGGTACTGTACTTCAACTACCCATTTCGTCATTCCCGTGCCGCGCACCCATAAAAAATTCATACTAAACAAGTTACCGTACGCACTCTTAAGCGTACCGTACAGAACCTTACAACCGGACCTGGGCTGAGTTTATTTGTTCTTGGGCGTGCGCGCGGAACACGTGGAATTCTCAGGGCGCCAACGAATCACAAACCTCAGAGCAAAAGGCCAACCTCAACATGTCGCTGATAAGGTTTTCGCAAAGGACTTTTCTATTCAGCCTACTCGTCACTATCCCATTCACAGCCGCCGCCCAATCCCAGGACCACTGGGTCGGTACATGGGCTGCAGCTCCTCTGGCAATGAAAAATGATGCCGCTCAATTCGGCGCGTCCGATCTTACCTACCGCGAAATTGTGCACGTATCCCTTGGCGGAGATCGCATCCGGATTGTACTCAGTAACGAGTTCGGAGACGATCCGCTAACCATCGGAGCTGCGGCAGTGGCTCTCAGCACTGGGAAGAGCGACGTCAGTGGCGCAACGATCCATAGCATCACCTTTGGTGGCGAACCATCGATCGTGATTCCGCCGGGAGCGATGGTCCTGAGCGATCCGGTCAGGTTCAAGCTACCGTCACTCACGGACCTCGCCGTAAGCATCTTCATTCCTGCCCAACGCATACAAAGCGCGACGATTCATGCGCTCGCAAATCAGACCAATTATGCCGTTCATGGAAACGCGACGAGGTTCCCGCACCTCAACTCTTCTGAGGAGATCTACTCCTGGCCCTTTTTGAAAGGAGTGGAAGTGGACTCGGGTCCAAAGGCGGGCGCCGTCGTCGCGTTCGGTGACAGCATCACAGACGGGGCGCACAGCAAACGTGACGCCAATCTACGCTGGCCGGATGTCTTGGCAAAGCGCCTCGACACGAACCCAAAAACAGCCCAGCTAAGTGTCCTGAACGAAGGGATTAGCGGAAATCGAATTCTTCACGACCGGGCTGGACAGAGCGCTCTTGCGAGATTGGACCGGGATGTTCTCTCCGAGCCGAATGTGAGGTATCTCATCCTTCTCGAGGGGATCAACGACATTCAGCGTACTACAGCGGCAGAAGGTGCAAACGATCCGGTGACCGTCGCTCAGCTTATTCAGGCCTACACCCAGATTATCGAGCGTGCACACACGCACGGCATCAAAGTGATCGGAGCGACGCTAACGCCTTATGGGGGAGCACACTATGAAACACCGGCCGGGGAAGAGATGGTAGGGGCTCTCAACCACTGGATTCGCGCATCAGGCAAGTTTGATGCTGTGATCGATTTTGACAAAGTGCTGCAGGATCCGGCAAACCCGTCGGCGATGGCGCCTGCAACCGGATCGGACGACCATCTCCATCCGGGCGACGCGGGCTACCAACTGATGGGCAATTCGATCGATCTGGGTCTATTTGATAAGTAGTCTCTTGGGCGATGCACCGCGGTGATGGTTAACCGTATCGCAAGGGGATTACCAGATGTCCCACGCCTCCACGTTCACCGCTATGGGGACTTCTTTTACCACGTTCGTGTGCAGAACGATCTGCACATTTTTTCGCTCCCACCCCGCTGGTAGGGTTTTCAGCAGCGCGTCTAACCTATCTGGGTCAGACAGCGAAGTCCGCCCCCGCCTGATTGCTGTAGGTGTCGATGCCTCCGATTGCCAGGATAAAGCTTCCGGTCTCCGGTTTAATAAGTCTTGAGATCACAACGTAGTCGTCGCCCGCAAGTGTCCCACGGTCCGACTTGCGCCTCCAGGTGTGACTCGGATCCTTTTTATCCACGATATGATCGTAGCCTTCCAACTGGAAGCGGAGTTGTCTCATCACTTCGAGCGTCCAAACATTACTAAATCCGCCGATCAGAAATGCTGGAGAGGATTGAAAATCCGTTACCGCGATATCGCCTCCGTAGCGCAGATCGTAGTGCTTATTGAACCGCGTTAACAAGGAGGCTACTCGAGCCGCGGCCGCTGCGTCACCAAATCCGATTAACTCAATCTTCTTCAGTTGGCTGCCGTCAATCGCGTCCCCCTTTTTCAGGTCGATGAATGACTCGTAATTTGTGTCTTCGATGTGATGCTCGACCCGATAGCGGTCGAGGAAATCGTAGTTGAGACGGTAGACACGGTTGGCGCCCATAATGATCAGCACAGGGTGTTGCGTATCCATGATTTCCGCCCAGAACACATCAAATGGCCTGTGACGTACGACTCGCATCTGGTGGATGGTAAGCCATCCGGCCCCCAGCAATGCCACTACCGCCACTGCCACAGCAACTGCCCACCTGGTCGACCTTGAGCGGTGCCCCTGAGAGTTTCTGGATTGGAATTTGGCCACCGGTCCAGCGGCAGAATCCTCCTCGAGCAAGGAGATCCGGGGCGTACTATCCTCTGCTGTCTTCTGAACGGCGACATTGCCCGAAAGATCAGCGCCGGGGCCGTGAACCGGAAGCACAGTACCAGATTCAAGCTCATCGGCTATTTCGAAGATGGCGCGATAGGATCCAGTTGGAATCTCTATTCGTATCGCTCCCTTCGAGCCACGAGTTCGCATGTAATGCTGCGCAAGGCGCTTGCGGAGCTCGGCAGCTCGATTGCGGACTACCGGATCATTCCCGGTGTCGTAGCCTGGAGCGCGGCCAAACACATTAGCTCCGATCACACGTTCGCGAAGCATCTCCTCCCGATGGGCCCTGGAATGTTCAACGATGTAGCTCAAGAGAGCCTGACATTGCCGGCTGGATCGAAAAACAGACCCTGCCAGCACATCCTCGAGTGCCTTATCAATCAGTGCCTGTTCCGATTCAAGCTCGATGTATCGCACGTTGCCTCCTGCCATGCTTTATATACCTAATTTTCGGGAGCGACCACCCCCACGTCGAGAGGTACTGTACCTGCCAAATGGGCCTTCTCGCGGGGCAAAGCGGCCGCCGGAAATCCGTATCAATAAACAAGTAGGTCGCTTTGAATCAGCAGCTTAAGGCTGAGGGGCGATAACACGATTGCGATCTATGTCGCCGGCGTACCGTAATGCACCTGACAGACGCGAGACGAATCGTGTTTCATCGGGGACCGGGATGAGATAGGGGTCTTCGTCCGGTTGATTTCGAGGCCAGGCAGGCTGTCCAGACCACTCAGGAGGCGATTGAGATGACCAAAAAAGTTGAGATGAAAGTTACCCTGTCGACGAGGGGCAAGATACGGGGCCTGGTGATAATCCTGCTTCTCGTTTTTGCACTAGGGGTCCGCATCCCTCAGGCGCAGGTTGACCAGGGCACAATCACAGGCGTTATCGCGGACTCTACGGGGGCAGTCATTCCGAAGGCGTCGATTGAGGTCTTGAACGTCGGTACCGGGCAAAGAATGCACGGAAGCGCCGACGCCAACGGCCTCTACTCGCTGCCTCCTCTGCCAGTCGGCACCTACGATGTCATAGCTTCCGCGAACGGCTTCGCCACTTCCACGATGCGTTCCGTGGAGGTTCGCGTCGATCAGAGACTGTCCGTTAACCTGACGCTCAACGTAGGCTCCGCCTCGCAGTCTGTTCAGGTATCGGCGGCGGACGTTCCACTGCTTCAGACGCAAGATGCATCGGTGGCGCAGGTTCTCAGCTCGGCGACGATCAACAATACTCCGTTGAACGGCCGCAACTACACTTTCATAGCGCAGCTGACACCGGGGGTTGCTCCGGCAACCTCGGCAGGATCACGCGGCCAATCGACGGGTGACTTCGACGCCAACGGACAGCGCCCTGAGCAAAACAATTACGTCTTGGACGGCATCGACAACAACAGCACCGCCGCCGATCTTCTCAACAGCACGAGTTACACGATTAAACCCCCGCCCGACGCGCTTTCAGAGTTCAGAATTCAAACCATTTCCTATGACGCTCAGCTCGGGCATTCCAGCGGTGCTGTGATCAATGCGGCCATCAAGACGGGAACGAACTCTCTCCACGGGAATCTATGGGAGTATTTCAGAAACGATGCGCTCAATGCACGGCAGTTCAATGCGCAGAGTGTTCCCGAGTATCACCAGAATCAGTTCGGCGCCACGATCGGTGGCCCGATCCTCCGAAACCGGCTTTTCTTCTTTGGCGATGGGGAGGCAAATCGGATCATCTCCGGGAATCCGGTCTTCGTATCCGTTCCCACACCCTTGATGCGAGCCGGCAACTTCAGCGAACTTCTAAACGCAAACCTGACCGGACAGCAGCCGGTCCAACTGTACCAGCCGGGCAGTGGCGGCGCGACCCCTTTATCCTGCAACGGAAGCAACAACGTCTTTTGCGCGCCACAATTGAGTTCCGTGGCCCAGAAGATTCTCTCGCTTTACCCTCTCCCTAACACCAACAGCGGGCGTACCTACAACAACTACACCGCGAATCAAAATACAGTGGACAACACTGTCCAATGGGATGGCAAAGTCAACTGGAACGCTTCCGAGAAGGATCAAGCCTTTGGCCGGGTGAGTTACAGCAACGACCGCGGTTCCATTCCTCCGCCGCTTGGTCCCGTTCTGGATGGAAGTTCGTTTGGTGGAGATAATCTTGCGTCGAAGGTTGAACAAATTGTTCTAAGCGAGACTCACACCTTCAGCCCCAGGGTATCGAACGAATTCCGCCTCGGTGAAAGCCTCATGGTGATCGCGCACACGCAGCTTAATCGCGACACAAACTACGCCCCTCAGGTAGGCCTGGGAGGGATTCCTTACGGGCCGAACAATGGCGGCCTTCCTGCCGTGACGATCAGCGGCATCAATGGCTTTGGGTCCCCTACCTTTTACCCTGCTTTGCAGCACGACAACATCTTCCAGATCCTGGATAACGTCACTACGATTCACGGTAGCCATGCGCTTCGCTTTGGCGCGGATTTCGAGCGTGTTCGCTTCAGCTACCTGGAAATCCAGGCGCCGAGGGGGACCTATAGCTACAACGGGCTCTATACGAGCTCTCCAGGAACGAGTTTCACTGGATACGGAGTGGCTGATTTTATAGCGGACTATCAGAACTCCGCCAACCTTTCGCAACTTAACAATGTGGATCATCTTCATTGGTACATGGCGGGATACGCTCAGGATGACTGGAACGTCACCAGAAGCCTGGTCCTCAACATTGGCCTTCGCTACGACTACTATCAACCGTATCTTGAGATACGCGATCGGCAAGCGAACCTGGTGGTACAAAGCCTGGGCACGGGTACCGGCACGGCCAGGTTTTTGCTGCCGGCGAGGTGGATTAACCTCCCTCTTGCAACCAGCTTTTATTCGATCGCAGCGCAGGACAACATAGCCATCCAATTCACCAACAACCGTGGCCTTAGCACCAGCTCAAAGACGGAGCTATCTCCGCGGGTCGGGATATCCTTCCGCGCAACGGATAAGCTGGTCATCCGCACTGGCTTTGGGATGTTCTACGGAGGATTGGAAAACACCGGGGGTACCTTGGGACAGCAGTACCCCTTCGAATCGACGTCGTCTTATATTGCTCCCACGTGCAAATTCGGATCTCAGTGTCAGACAAATGGAATTACTCTTGCGGCTGGATTTGGCAATCTTGCAGGTCCGGGCCCTCAGAGTCCTGTCTCGCTTCCAACCCTGGTTGGGAAGGACGCAAAATATCGAGACGGCTACAGTGAGCAATGGAATCTGATGACTCAATATGCCGTCTCTCCGAGTCTGAGCGCCACGATCGGTTATGTGGGATCTGCGGGACGACGCATGCACCTCAATCCAACAGGATTCAACGCGCCGGCCGTGCTTGCTGCTCCAGGCGTAAATACCCAACCCTATTCGGCATTCCCTCAGCTAGGGACAATCGTTTACAACCTTTACGAGGGAACGGCCAGTTATCATGCGCTTCAGGCCGCCCTTGAGAAACGCTTTACGTCCGGTCTAAGCTTCCTTGCGAGCTATACCTACTCGCACTCGCTCGATAATGGCGACTCTGGTTTGGGAGATACGTCTTTCCGGAACCTGAGAATGATTCCGCTGAGCCAGGAGACGGCCAATTCCGATTTCGATACTCGCCATCGTGTCACGTTTAACGGTAGCTACGAATTGCCCTTTGGCAAGGGGCGGCAGTTTGCGAACGGGAGTGCGATTTCTGACTTGTTCATTGGCGGCTGGTCAACAGCCCTAACTTTTGCGGCGCAGTCCGGAAGTCCAATCACCATCACGCCAAATATCACCACTGCGGCCGGCGGAACGGCTCGTGCCTTCAAGGTAGGTGACCCGTTCAAAGGTGGGGGCCAACCCAACGCAACCAACCCGGGTATCGCCTGCCCCGCGAAGGTGCGCAACCTGACGAATTGGTACAATCCGTGCGCATTTGCGAACCCCTTGCCTGGGAACCAGATCACTGGAACGGTGACTTCGGGGGCAATCAGCTATCTCGGTCCGCCCCGGTTTCAGAGTTATGGACCGGGGTACACCAATACGAATATCTCTCTATTCAAGGATTTTCGAACAATCAAAGAACAACGTGTGCAATTCCGCGTGGATGCGTTTAATGTCTTCAATACACCGGCATACGGGACTCCGTCGGCCCTTTCTGACAACAGCAGCAGCGGTTACATTGCTTCCGCGCGTTCGCTGGGAGCTTATACGCCCGATGCACGCTTCTTCCAACTTGCCCTGAAATATGACTTTTGAGGTTGTTGGCGTCAGTGCGACCGCGTCGCCGTTACTGTGACAGCACCGAAGTTAAGCGTGCGGTAGTAGCGATCCGCAGGATACTGCGCGGTGTAGCTGTGAACTCCGGTTGGAAGCAAAAAATGTTGGGCTGTAGAGAGTGTGAGAGCTACAGGGATGCTCCCCCTCCTTCGGTTAGCGACAGGGGTGCCCCGATGGGTCGCCAGGCCCCGGAACCGGAATAAGCGAAAGGTCGCTCCTATGGCGTCGCTTGACGCCTCTTGAAGAGGTGCCGGGAAATGTCTGGCCAGAATTCGACAAACTCCGCACCGATCACACCTTCAGCGGTCACTGTAAGCGCCCCATCTACTGTCTGCCCAAAGCCGCGATCCGCAGCAGGATAATAAGCATTCGAAATGCCACCGGAGATGAAGTTTCCCAGCACATTCGCGTAGTTTGGTCCCCAGGCGCCGTTATCGCGCCGGCACCAATGGTGGTGGCAGCGGAGTAGAGAAAGCGACGAGTGAATCGACCTGGGCCGAGACGGAAGTAACGCGGATCTTCCTTAAAGAGTACAGGCAGAATCGCATTGCCCCAAAGATTGCCATCCGCAGTATCGAGATAAGCCGCCCCAAAGCGCTTAAAGTAGCCCTGCGCTCCCTGCCCGAATCCAGGATTGGTGTTCTGCGCCTGGCTAAGACCCGCTACAAAACCGTCGGCAACGAAAACGAATGGATCAACAGAGCTCTTGTACATCAGGTGGAACTTCTGGCTCTTTGAGAGACTCGGTACATCCGCCGAGCTCTCAACAGTATTGAAGTTTGGCATTACCCCTAAAATGCGCTGGTGCTCTTCCTGCTTCAATATCCGCCGACGACACGCCACTATTCGCGGTTCCCCGGGGAAATAGAGGGACCTTAACGCTCGTGTTTTGACGTGGTTGAGGCGCGGGTAAAAGACAGCCGCCGGCTGTGTTGGATTTTGTGCGAAACCATTCGACGGCGCCACTAGAATCAGCGGCAAGACGGCTGCGCGAACAACACCCGCGATCGAGGGGGGCAACCCGCGCCTAAGGTTGGGATTAAAGCAGGAATCTCTCACAAGTGCGCAGCGATCAAGGGCGACCGCGAGCAAACCTTGGAAGTCAAGAGTGCGAAAAGTAAAACGTGCCATGGTCTCCAAACGTCGCGACGAAGCAGTTAATTGAAGTATTGGTTCACGCTTCGCTATCGACATAGACGGAAAGGCACGCGAGTTGTTGCATATATATCGCTCACCCATGGTTCCAAATGAAAACATCTATCTTAAGATCAAAGCTCTTATCTTTTAGCCTACGATCCAAAGAGAGTTCACTCGTGCATTTCTGGTTAAGAGTTTCGGTTCACAGTCTTGGCGGGCTTGTACCTAAAGGTGACTTACGATTAGACGGCCATGCAGGCGGACCCATCGTGCTCAGGAGGGCGATAGAATGATGGGCATCCCCACTCGATGTGCCACGCCATGTGACCCAGCTGGAAACGTACGGGCTGAAGAGCCTGTGTGAGAACTAACCAAAGAAAACCGCAGATCTTTCCACTACGCTTCGCTCCGAATTTCCTGTTGAGCGTAGTGGCGTTGAAGAAGTTCGAGCGGCTCTCTGTACGGAGAGCCGCATGCGTGGTTGTTACTAGCTTCGCGAGGCACGAAATCCGGGTGCGCTCTGTCGAAAAGCAGAAAAACATTTTCCCGAAAGGTCCGTAGAACTGCAGGTCCCTCGGCTTCGCTCCTAATGAACAACCGTACCCTGGACCGACCAAAAGCGTTCGAGGGGATTCGCCCGGCTTTTTCGGCCCACGTTAGCTGGTGCGAACATGGGGCACCCATCGAGTGCGCGGTGGCCCGTACTGTTCATTTGCTCCCTTAACTTGACGCAGGCAAGTCGGCTCCTCCTAATGAGCAACCGTGCCCTGGACCGACCTAAAGCGTTGGATGGGGCTTCGCCCGGCTTTTTCGGCCCACGTTAGCTGGTGCGAACATGGGGTACCCGTCGAGTGCGCGGCGGCCGGTACTGTTCATTGCTCCCTTAACTTGACGCAGGCAAGTCGGCTCCTCCTAATGAACAACCGTACCCTGGACCGACCAAAAGCGTTCGAGGGGCTTCGCGCGTCTTTTTCGGCCCACGTTAGCTGGTGCGAACATGGGGCACCCGTCGAGTGCGCGGCGGCCGGTACTGTTCATTGCTCCCTTAACTTGACGCAGGCAAGTCGGCTCCTCGGGATGAACAACCGTACCCTGGACCGAGTAAAAGCGTTGGATGGGCTTCGCCCGGCTTTTTCGGCCCACGTACGCTGGTGCGAACATGGGGCACCCATCGAGTGCGCGGTGGCCCGCACCGTTCATTGCTCCCTTAACTTGCCGCAGGCAAGTCGGCTCCTCGGGATGACAAAAGGGGAGCGTGACGCTTCCATGGAGAGTGGTCGTCGGACGGAAGGCGATTTTCATCACTTCAGCCCGCACCGAATGGCGAATTAAGGCCGTGGAAGCGAAGCGCGAACGCCAAGCTCGTCTGCCATCTCTCCCAGTCCCCGATCTCTGGTCCAGATCGAGATCGACCTATCGAAAAGGGCGGAACACAACAAGTGGAGGTCGGTGAGGCCGACTCCTGACCCGTATAGCCTCCGGACCTCGACCAGGCTAAAGAGTTCGCCGGTCGCCGCGATCGGAGCTTGAGGCAAAAGAGCCAGGTCGGCCAGCACCTTTTCCCGGGTCGTGATGGAACCCAGAGCCAACTCTAGCCGAACGAACGGATGAGTC
>CAWITT010000019.1:0-11965 GCA_963839025.1 uncultured Acidobacteriaceae bacterium | reverse complement strand
TCCGCAGGCGGTGTCATTAATATCTCCACCAAGTCCGGAACCAATCAATTCCATGGAAGTGCGTTTGAATACATACGGAATGACATTTTCTCAGCCAATAACTTCTTCTCAAACCGGGCGGGTGTGCCACGGGCAAAGCTCCGCTATAACCAATTCGGCGGAACGGTCGGCGGCCCGATCCTGAGAAACAAGGCATTCTTCTTCTTTGCTTATGAAGGACTAAGGCAGATTACTCCTGACGTGGTAACCACGAGTGTTCCCACGGCGGCGCAGAGAAGCGGCGACTTCTCGCAGACGTTTAACGCCTCGGGAGCCCTGCTGACGATTTACGATCCGAATTCGACTGTACCGGACCCCAGCAGCCCGGGAAACTATATTCGAACGGCATTCCCCGGCAACAAGATCCCCCAGGGACGGCTGGATCCGGTCGCGCTGGCGATCGAAAAGTATTTTCCAGCGCCGAATCAAGCGGGAAATCCTGGCACCGGACTCAACAACTTTATTTTCAGCGGTGGAAACATTCAGCACACGAACAACTTCTCGGGAAGGGGCGATTACCAGCTGAATGCCAACACCCAGATCATGGGCCGGTACTCAATCGAGGAACTCAGCCCCTGGATCGTTCCCGCCACCTTCGGATCGAGCAACATCGCAAGCCCCGGATACGTGACAAAACCACAGCATCATCCGTATGCGCTGGGAAAGGTGATTCGGACCTTTTCGCCGACTTTCTTTGGGGAATTCCATGGATCATGGGCCCGCTGGTTTTACTTGTCGCGCGGCCTGTCGAACGGATTCGATCCAACCACTCTGGGTTTTCCGGCCTATCTGACGGCACACAGCGCCGGCAATCTAGGTTTTCCATCGATCAGCCCGGGGGAAATGTCGAGCTTAGGCAACTACTATAACGAGAACGACAGCACGGATCGATACGAATTTGCTGCAAATATTTCCAAGGTCTGGTCAAAACATACTCTAAAAATCGGTGGACTCTATGGTCTTGGACTGTATCCGGTGAACACGGTGGATAACACGACGGGAAGCTATGCATCGACCAACGCCTTTACCCAGGGTCCCAATCCACTCTCCGCCAGCACCACATCCGGTTTCGGTTTTGCCTCATTCCTTCTCGGCACAATGAGCTCAGGTACCCAGGACCCAACCCGGATTATTGGAAATTACAAGCAGCCCTATTACGGCGTCTACGCCGAGGACGATGTGAAAGTAAATCGAAATCTTACGGTGACGGTTGGTCTGCGTTGGGACGTTGAATCTCCTCGTACCGAGGCCCAAAATAGAATGTCGAACTTCGACTTCACGACTACATCCGCATTGAGTAATGGCACCGCGGTTACGGGCGGTCTTAAATTTCCTGGTGTCAACGGCGTTTCGAGAGGCGATTGGCAAAGCAACAACAAGAATTTCGCGCCTCGTGTAGGGTTTGCGTACAGCCTGAACTCATCCACGGTGGTGAGAGCCGGATACGGCATCTTCTTCGGTAACAGTTGGGGAAACGGTCGCAACAATAACTCGATGCCGCAGTACGGCTTCTTCTGCTCCACGCAGGTGAACACAAGCAACAATAACGGCCTGACGCCGGCAGCGACTCTGTCGAATCCATTTCCCACCGGTTTCTGTGCACCAAGCGGCAGTTCGGCAGGCCTTCTCACTGGCCTTGGCCAAACTGTGTACTTCATCAATCGCAATTACCAAACGCCGTACCTCCAGTCGTGGAATCTTGACATTCAGAGATCGTTGCCGGGGAACATGGTTGTCCAGATCGCCTACTCGGGTTCTCGCGGTGTTCACCTGAATGGAATTCATGAGTATAACCAACTCAACCCGAAGTACTTCGGCTTGGGAGCGGCCCTGAACGGTCCGGTAGCCAATCCCTACTATGGCATCATCACGTCCGGGCCGCTGGCGGGCCCCACGATTACATTGGGGCAGTCTTTACGCCCGTTCCCGCAATATACCGACGTCTCCAGCAGGATAGAAACTTTCGGGGAATCGTCTTACAACGCGATGTTCCTGTCTTTTCAGAAGCGTATGTCCAAAGGTTTATTGGTTTCGGCCTCCTGGACCTGGGCCAAGGAAATAGATGATGTGATACCCGCTCCGAATGGGTTCTCGGGATCGTCGTTCTCAGCCTCGAACCCGCAGAATTTCTACGATTCCCGCGCGGAACGGTCGGTGGCTAGCTTCGATACGCCGCAGACCGTTGTGATTTCCTATATCTATGAACTTCCCTTTGGACCCGGCAAGCCTTTTGTGAACGGTGGGGGCGTGGTGGGGAGAGCCGTCGGTGGTTGGCAGATTAACGGGCTGACAACCTTCCAGAGCGGAACTCCCCTGCAGGTATCCGGGGGAAACAGTAGTGGAAGTTTTGATGGAACTCAGAGGCCTAACTGGACTGGAAAGAATCCGACCCTCGGGGGCGCCGTCACGCAGCGGCTCAATCGTTTTTTTGACACCAGCCAATTTACGTTCAATGCACCGTTCACGTTCGGGACCGCTCCCCGCCTCGTCCCGACGCTCTTTCAGGAAGGGATAAACAACTGGGACATGTCACTCATTAAGGACACATTGATTCGCGAGGGAATCACGGTCGAGTTGCGCGCGGAGGTGTTCAATACCTTCAATCGCGTGCAGTTCTCTCCTCCTAACCTCAGCATCAATTCATCGGCTTTTGGGGTTGTCAGCGGGCAGCAGAATAGTCCCAGAACGATGCAATTCGGCGCACGGGTTAAGTTCTGACCCTACTCCAAACACCGAAGCAAAAGGGCGGGTATGTCAGAGAAGCGTTCGCTGGATCGCAGGAATTTCCTCAAGCAGGCGGCAGTGGCGGTGGGTGCGGTTACTCAGGCAGAGCATTGGACGACGCTGGCCACGGCGGAAGAGTCTCGTGGGGCAAGAAAGGAGAGCGGGGCGGCCGAAGACCTCAACTATCCTCGCCAGTTTCGCGGACGGCAGTTGAAGATGATCTCTTTTCCGCTGGGCGGAGTGGCCGCGGGTAGCATCGGACTGGGCGGTCGCGGGCAACTGATCAACTGGGAGATATTCAACCGGCCGAATAAGGGATATAACCCTTCCTACGCTTTCCCCTCCATATGGGCGCAGGCCGGTACCGGGAAGCCTGTGGCGCGCGTGCTTGAGTCAGGCATTTTGCCGCCGTATGAAGGGCAGGATGGCTTGGCCTCAAACAATGCTCCCGGGCTGAGCCGGCTTGCATCGGCGACATTTACCGGGGAATATCCGCTGGCGCACATCGATTTTCAGGATCCTGTGCTGCCGGTGAGAGTGGCGCTCGATGCCTTTTCGCCCTTCATCCCTCACGAGCCGGACGACTCGGGATTGCCGGTGGCTATTCTGCGCTATCGTGTGACCAACCCCGGTCGTCTACCGGCCAAAGTGAGCATTGCGTTTTCCATCGACAACCCTGTGGGCGCCAAAGAGGACCGGCGCGGAGCGGCGATCCAGAGGACGAACGGTGAGCGGCAAAACGAGTATCGTAGCAGCGACGGAATTGCCGGGTTCGTGATGACCAACCCAAGCCTGGCGGGTGATGATCCGATGGCTGGAGATTTCGTGTTGGCTGCGACTGTCGATTCCGGCGTGCGGGTTTCGCAATGGGCGGGATGGCCTCTTGGGCGGTGGTGGAACTCCCCCTTGCTTTTCTGGGATCAGTTTTCGAAGACGGGGAATCTGGGCGAACAGCCTGCGGCGCACAACGCAGTTGGCGTGCTCTGCCTGCAGCGCACCATCGCGCCGGGGCAATCCGCGAATTTCGAATTTCTGTTGGGGTGGCGATTCCCCAATCGTACGCCGGAGTGGTGTGGCTGGGCGTCGCCGGCGGGCGAGGGAAAGACAATCATTGGCAATTACTATGCGGCCCGTTTCCACGACGCTTGGGAAGCTGTGACCTACACGGCGCAACATCTCGAAAGCCTGGAAGGACGCACCCGCATGTTCACGGCCGCCTTGCGCGCCAGCACGCTGCCTGCCGCGGTAAAAGAGGCAGCCAGTGCGAACCTCTCCACGCTGGCGACAACCACCTGCTTCCGCACGGCAGACGGCGAGTTTCACGGTTTTGAGGGCAGCGACGATGCGCGCGGCTGTTGCTACGGCAACTGTACCCATGTGTGGAACTACGAGATGGCGACTCCCTTTTTGTTTCCTTCCTTTGCCAGGTCGCTGCGGCGAAGCGCCTTTGGCTATTCGATGGACGAATTGGGAGGGATGCGTTTCCGTCAGATGCTGCCCGACGGTAAGGGCCGCTCGGAAGTCGATGCGGCGGACGGTCAGATGGGACAAATTATCCATGCCTGGCTGGACTGGAAAATCTCCGGTGACGACGAATTGCTGCGCTCCACCTGGCCACTTGCCAAGCGGGCGCTGGAGTTTGCATGGGTTCCCGGCGGATGGGACGCCAATAAGGATGGAGTTCTGGAAGGTGTGCAACACAACACGTACGATGTGGAGTTTTACGGTCCGAATCCAATGTGCGGTATCTATTATCTCGGGGCCCTACGAGCCGGCGAAGAGATGGCGCGCGCTGCGGACGATGCGGCATCCGCGAAGACATATAGGGCGCTGTTCGAACAGGGCAGCCAATGGATCGATGCGAATCTGTTCAATGGCGAATTCTATATCCAGAAGGTAAGGGGATTCCGCAAAGATGAGATTGCCGATCATCTGCGCAGCGGTATGGGAGCGGGTGACACCGAGGCTCCTGAATATCAGGTCGGCGCCGGCTGCCTCGTCGATCAACTCATTGGTCAATACTTTGCTGACTTAGGCGGTCTCGGACCGTTGGTGTCAGCGAGGAACATACGAACGGCGTTGAAGTCCATTTATCGATACAACCATAAGCCAAGTTTGGCCGCGCACGACAACGTGGAACGAACTTACGCTCTGAATAACGAGGCGGCGGTCGTGGTCTGCGACTATGGAAAAGCCGAACGCCCGCACATTCCATTCCCCTACTTCGCCGAGGCGTGGACGGGCCTTGAATACCTGATAGCGTCCTTGATGATGTCGTGGGGCATGGTCGAGGAGGGCGTGGAGACCGTGAACAATGTCCGGCTACGCTATGACGGCGAAAAGAGGAATCCCTGGGATGAAGCGGAGTGTGGGCATCACTATGCGCGCGCGATGTCGTCGTGGTCGACCTTCCTCGCGCTGAGCGGCTTCTGCTATGACGGCGTCCTCGGATCGGTGATCGCGATGCCGAAGATTGTTCATCCTGATTTCGAAAGCTTCTGGGCCACGGGCACGGGCTGGGGTACGTTCTCCTTGCGGCGTCGGGGTGGCGGCACGGTCTTTGCCATCAAGGTGCTTTCTGGAACATTGTTCTGCCGTTCCTGCGAGATCGCCGGATCCGGCACGGAGGCTACCGTCGAAAGCGGCGGAAGGAAGGTAGAAAGCCGCTTGAGCCGCCACGGAGACCGGATGGTCGTGACCTTTAACGAGGATCTGCGCCCGACAGCAAAGGGTGAAATCAGGGTCGAGGTGCGCGCATGACAGAGCCACTGCGGAATAAGGCCCAACATCTTTGTCGTCGGCGGGTTTGTGGGATCGGGACGAGGATGCGGGACGACGATTAAAGGTAACAGTCAAGGGAACTTGGTGGTTGGGTTAGGCGTCCACTTGGGTGGGATTTTCGCTAAGGAACGCCAGTGTCACAGCATGCTCAAACAGCGAGCGAAGTAGCTTTAGAGCACCGTAGCCGTAGCCATTGCCGGCCAGCTGCATAATTTCAAAGAAATCCTCGACATATAGCGCCGCAGAGTTTTGAGTTTTGGGTCGGAAGGGGCTGGGGAGATTTGGGGCAGAGATTCGGGGATAAGATTGTCACCGATCCAGAAAACGGACAGCGACGTGCTAGAGTATCGCAAAGTTCCAGCCCCGTCTGACGACAAATCTCCCAGGCGCTGGATCGGCTCGACCCGGTTCTGCCGCTTTCGCCCGGCCGCGTCGAACGACGTGGGTTTGAATACTACCGCCATGGAACGCTCTCTTTGTATGCGGCACTGGATACCGCCACCGGTCGTGTTCATGGAAAGACCGCCGCGCGCCACACAAGTCAAGACTTCATAGCCTTTCTGAAGGAAGTCGTTGCCCTGTGCCCGGCTCGCCAGAAGATCCATATCATCCTCGACAATCTCTCGGCTCACAAGACTACCCACGTGAGAGAGTTTCTGGAGCAGAATCCACGCGTATGCTTCCACTTCACGCCTACATACTCCTCGTGGCTAAACCAGGTTGAACTCTGGTTTGCCAAAATTGAGCGTGACGTGATCGCACGCGGCGTCTTCTCTTCCGTCTCCGACCTGGCGCGAAAGCTTCGCAGATATATCAACGCGTACTCGGCAAATGCACGCCCCATTCGATGGAAATATTTCTGACCTTACCCGCTGCATCAGCAGTAACGAACTCTCTGCGACAGGCCACGAGCAGGACCAGACGCACCCTCTGTCTATTCGCAAATCACCTAGAGGCAGTTCGCGCTACCAGTACAGACAAGTCGGCTCTGCGTCTAAACAATCTCGGAAACACTGGACTGTTGATGAACGGCGGTAGTGTCCAGATTTTTCGATTGTTTCGCACTTTCGTTTTCGTTGGCATAGTCGTAGGTCGTTGGGTTGAGGTTTTTGAGGTTCTTTTGCTCTGGCTCGCATGACCTTCGGCAAAACATGATTATGCGATGGCAACGACATCGGCCAGGCGGTTCATCTGTAGGTACCGTTTGGTGCCCCACTTGGTAGCAGCAACATGTCGTAGGGCGCGGCTACCAGCATCAGAGATGACTGGCCATCGCGAAAGGTGCCGACCACCCGTGTTCGTCGGCGGATCTCCCGCATCAGTCGTTCCAGCGGGTTGTTGGTTCTCAAGCGGCGCCAGTGTTCCGCCGGCAGGCTGTAATAACTCAGCGTCTCGTCAAGACCGCTTTCCACGATCTCAGCTGCTTTGGATAACCGCATCAGCTTTACCTTTTGTATTATTTGGCAGGCTTTTCTTTCGCGGCCTTGGTATCCTCTTGCGCATGGATGGCTTTGAGCGTGGCGGCCTGGAGTTAGTTACCCTCGGGGAGCTCAATGGGATTGAGAATTATCTGAACAGGATTATAAGACGGCCCTGGGAACTCCGTTAATGGACGGTGTAGTCGAACTGTTCCAGTTCTTCCTCGCGCATCACGTTCCTCATTCCGGAGGTAAGGCGGCGACGGTAGACCGTCCGGAGGACCTCGTCGAGACGGCTAAACTGCTCACCGTTGAGCGACCGCATGAGGTGGTTGAAGTAGTCTAACTCGGGCTTGGTCGATTGCGAACGGGTCGTCATCATCGACTGGGTCGAGAGTTGGTGCATCATGACCTGGATGTAGACATTCTGCATGACGAGTGCGGAGAGAACCGCGAGCTCCGTCATGCGACGCTCCTGGCGCGAGCGAGTCATCAACTCATCGAGATCCCGATCAAGCCGTGTCCCCGGCTTGATGGCCGTTTCAACCACCGCCGTTGGGGTCACAATCCGGGGCTTCTGGATCTAACTCCTTCCTCGACCAGTTGGCCGAGCTTCTCCTGCTTTTCGGACTCAAGCACCTGGGCGTCGCGACTGGCGAGAAAATCCTGCAGCTCCTCAAGCTCCTTGACCCGTTGCGAAACCCTCTTGTCCGAATATCCAGATAAAGGCAAGGCTCGTGGGACAGTTCTGGGTGGGAATGGGTGAGGCCCAGAATAGTGAGCCATCATGGTCCCAGCCCCCGCTCCCGCCATGACCCAGGGCGCGATCGTCAGGGCCTTCATATCGGGAACCAATTGGCGTAGGAGGAAAAATTCCCTGACGTTCAAGAGCACCTACATGGTGCAAAAACGAGCGTTGACGGGCCCAGCGCTGCATGACGCGGCCCAACCTCACCGCCAGGGGAGTCGTGAAGCTAAGCAACCAGGCAAACAACGAATACCAGCAGGACCAAATACAGCAATTTCATGGCAGTTTAAATAACACCTTCCGGGGAATTTAATGTCTTCAGGGGCCCGAGGGTGCAAAGTTATGGTTACGCCGTTCTGCCCCTGGTGGGTTCTGTCTGTCGCTTTGCGACGCTTCCTTGACCAGTTCTGCATGATCCGGCCAAGCCGGATCGCCAGCGGAGTGGATTTACTCAACAAATAAGCCAAGCTACCTACCCCGAGGACCGCGACCAGTGCCAGCGGCAATGCGCTACCGGATTCAATCCAAAGGAGTTGTACCATGGCCCGTTAATCCTCTCTATGGTGAAAGAGTATATCCCAGTATCAAAATCAACGTTACTGCACTTACGGGGAGGAAGCCGATCATAATGTTCTTCCTCGCCTGCTCGATCGTAACGGGTGGTTCATTATGGTAACGTCGAATCCGCGCCAGCCACAGCACGCAGAAAATCGACAGCAGCACAGTAAATATTCCGTAGATCACCATTGCGACTTTCCATTTCTCATAAAGAACGTCGTTGGCAAACACGGACCCACTGGCCCCGGTGGCAATAATCGCGAGGTCCATCGCGATCTCGACCATGTCCTGGGTGCCAAAGTCCCGGTTATCCGGCGTCGTGTCCCCCTTGATCATGGTCATGACGGCGAGGCACCCGAGAGGGATGCCGATGATTTCAGGAAGCTGGATCGCAAGCGATAGATGATTGATCTCGTGCGCGGGCGGAGCCGCCTGCCCAACTTTTTGGGCCGCATCTTGAGCGTTCTGGAGCAAAGTAAGCAGCATAAGAAAAACTTGTTTTTGGAGCGACACCACATTAACACGAATTATGCAACCGTGAACTTTACTCGATCGAGTGAAGCTCTTCGCGAAATATCGCGGCCCGCGTTAAGCAGCTCTGTTCAAATTTGTCCACCCGCGCCCCGCCGCCTCAAACGCCATCACGAGGCATTGCGTCTCCTCGGCGAGCTTGGCTTCACACCATAACTCGCCCCAGGAAGAAACGCTTGCGGGATCACGCTGGCTGGCCTCTCGGACTAACTCACATTCCGCCGCAAGCCAGATAGCCACGGTTAGTTCATCGTTCGGAATCTTCCCCCCTGCGGCGTGTCACGTTACCCAAGCGCGCTTGGCGATTTCCTCATCCATTGGTTCGTATCCGCCGCCACCTTGATGGTGGTGTTGATGATGATGGTGAGGAAGGGGGGGCATCGTTACGATCAATCATCACTTCCTGGATCTCGACCCCCTCTAGCAGGGTGCTGAAAAAGTCACTTTCGCATGCTTTAAGAGTTGTTTAAGAAAGGAGTATGCGTGGAACTGATCATGACCAGGGCGATATGTACAGTTATCTTTCTCCCGAAGAGCGAGTGAGGAAGGATCATCCTCTGCGAGCGATTCGGGAGCTGACGGACGAGATATTGAAGCGGATGTCGCCGTTATTTGATGCGATGTACGCGGAAGGTGGTCGGCCGTCGATAGCTCCGGAGAAGCTGCTACGAGCACAGTTGCTGCAGATGCTGTACTCGGTGCGATCGGAGCGTCTGTTGATGGAAGAAATTGACTACAGCATCCTGTTTCGCTGGTTCGTGGGGCTGAACTTGGACGATGCGGTATGGGATGCGACGACGTTCACCAAGAATCGTGATCGTTTGCTGGAAGCGGCGGTGGCGAAGGAGTTTTTGGCGCAAGTGGTGGAGCGGGCGCGGGGTGCGCGGTTGATGTCTGACGAGCACTTCACCGTGGACGGGACGCTGTTGGAGGCGTGGGCGAGCCTGAAGAGTTTTCGGCCCAGCAATAGCAAGCAGGATCCACCGGATGATCCAGGCAATCCGACTGTGAATTTTCACGGGCAGACGCGTTCCAACCAGACTCGCGGGGCTAATGGGGGACAGCTTACATAATCACCTACTGCGGCACGACGGGCGGGGATGAGTAAGCTGTCCCTGTATCTGGCCGACTCGCTAAAGTCCGTCTCCTTCAGCGCCCCGCATGTCGGAGGTTCGGGAATCACTGAGTTCCTGGTGTATCTGGGATGCCTTGAGCCTCATCCTGTTTCCCGCCGCAGAAGACCTTCAGGGTCTTTGCTTCCTGTGCCAGATGGGACAGGAAAGGAGCTTGGGTGCGCATTGCTCTATTGAATTGATTGCCTGAACCCACGGCGGTGTTTCCGACATAAAGCGAATATTTGCAGTCGCCCTCCGGGAGTGGACCAACCGTCCAGTCAAACCCTATAAGTCCCTTTTCAGACCCTTCACCTCTACTGATGAAATGGTAGTGGAAGCTGATTATTTCTGGCCTAGACGCCGGCCGCAACGCTGGACGGCTGGGTTGTGGCGCGATTTCAGGTCGTAGGTTTCCCTGATTATTCTGAAAACCGCTATCCTGCGGCGGAGGCGTTGTAGTTTCGCTAAGCAGATCCTTGTGTCTCGCCTGCCGAACTGTGTTCTTCGGGACGGGTGTGTCTGTTTGTGCTGGAGGCCTATCGGTTGAAATATTGTTATTGACCGTCACCGGGATTGTCGGCGACACCACGATATTGGGAGGCGCCTGAAAAAGCGTGGTTTGCGGTTGGGGTTTGGCGGCAGCATGTGAATTTATGACGGACTGAACGATTCCAGAAGTGCCGGTGAAGAATGCCGCGAATACCAGCCCGGCCGCCCCGATAACTGCAACTAGAAGCTTGCCCCGCGACGCCGCCACCGCCATGCCGCCCTCCTTAGTACGAGCCAGTATAGCGGACTGCAACCAAAATGGTGCTGATTCACGGTCGAATAGAATATTTCGATGCCGAGGAAATCAACTGTATATGAAGTCTTGATCGCGTCACCTGGGGATGTGATAGCCGAACGCGGTGTCGTGGTCGAGGTGATAGATGACTGGAACGCGTCGCATGCAAAATCCTTCGGCATTAATCTACAACCGCGAAGGTGGGAGCTTGATACCGTGCCGGAATTAGGGGAACGTCCGCAGGCGATCATAAACAAACAAATCGTGGACGATGCGGATATGTTAGTTGCCGTCTTTTCAGCGAGGCTTGGCAGCCCGACAGGGGTGGCGGTGTCAGGAACGGTTGAAGAAATAGAGCGTTGCAGACAAGGCGGGAAGGCTGTTTTCGTCTACTTCTCTACGGCGGCCGTACCCCGTGAGCATGATTCGGAGCAACTGAAACAATTGAACGAATACAAACGGGAACTCGCAAGCCGGGGTTTGTACTTTGAGTTCGGGAATACGAATGATTTGCGGCGGCTGGTCGGACGCCATCTCGCCAAGCACATGTCTGAGCGGCATGTGCTTGTGAAAGAATCTCCTGAGGTTAAGAATCTGGCGAAAGTTTCGCTGGAAATCGGCCCGGCAGGCAGAAGCGGCGATGTTAGAACGGTGATGGTGACAGCGGTTCTGGAGAACGTGTCTCCATACGAGCGGATTAAAGAATACATCGTCACGCTGTCTGTGCCAGCGGCATGCCTGACCTTCGCCACCACAACCTACACCCGGGAACTCCCTGGCGCTCAGCGTGGAAGACGCGTGTTCGAGTCAAAAGAAACCGATGAAGGCCAAGTGATGCCGGGGAGAAAGATGAGTGTCTTCTATGTTGAGCTGGGTATCGATCAACTCAGGCTGAAGGGAACGTATCTGGCCGGTGACGTGGAGGCCACGCTGAGCGACAAGGTGACACTGGACGCCATCGTAGGGAATGAGTTGCTACACACGGAAATGCTGGTGTCGGAGATTTTTGCGTTTCTGGAGTGAAAATTGTTGTCAGGGCTGTTTCGAACACCTTGAACGAATCCAGAAATCTGCTATCCAGAAACACGAAGCCCAGCAGGACACTGAATCCGTGCGGGGCAGATGGAAGTCTGTAGCTAGTGACCTTCCAACGAGATGAGTAAGCGGACTTTACACTATTTTCCCGTTCGCGCAACCCCCTCGATGATGACTGGCTCGACCGCCCGGCCCGGCGGCGAGTACATATAGAGGGAGTTTTGTCGACAGG
>CAWITT010000018.1:0-19570 GCA_963839025.1 uncultured Acidobacteriaceae bacterium | reverse complement strand
TTCGAGTCCAATCGGTAGATGGGGAGATGTGCGCTGCAGAAGGACGCAAGGGGTAGAAGAACCGATAGCTTCCAGGCGAACGCTCAGTAACCCGGGGCTCGCGTCAGGACAAAGATTTCATCGCTGCCCTTGCCGTCTCGTACGTGATGTACGCTACAGCTGAGCGTGTCACCGCTGCGATGATAGTGCAGGGACACTCTGCCATCCGTCGCCGCGAAGATCGCGTCGTCTTGTGACGCGGAAATGAGCGGCATCTGTGTGCTGTCAGCCTTTTCTTCCCAGCCCACGAGGTGGGCGCTGAAGTGTTTCATTTTTAGTGTTGGCTGGCTGTCGTCGATTTCCACCGCCCAGAACTCATAAAACCGCGGTCGGCCCCCATGCACAACGCGAAAACTTCCAGTCATACTAGCGCCGCTGACAGGTGACCAGGTCTCCTCCTGCACTTCATCTTTCCCTTCACTCACCCATCTGCCCGATAAGAAAGATAAAGCCTTCAATGCCACTTCACCCGGCTGTTGCGCATCGCCCATAGATGCGGTCGTCAGAGAAGAGGCCAGGAGACAGGCTGCCAGAAGGTTTTTCATCCACTCATATTACTCGACCACTCACGGCCGAACACCCGCGGGCCGGCCTCTCCGAGCCAGGCAAAGCGCAAACCGAATGATCGGCGCTAGGCGCGACTAATTCACCAGGGAGACTTAAAAGAACCCGGTCCTCACTGAACTGGGTTGTGTTGCCACCATCCGCCCCCGGTCCAGGACGCTGAGACCGATACGCCTGAAGCTCAGTCCTTCCGCTAGACGGCCTCTATAGTCGCAGTATGACCGGGGACCACTGCGATCTTCTGATCCCGCGTAATCAAAGGAGCCTGCAGTTCTTCGGCAAGCGCCACGTAGGCTGCATCGTAAGCACTTAGGTTCTGTCGTAGTTGCCATATCCCATGCAGTAGCACAACACGGGCATATCGAGTGACACGAAGCGCGATGAGAACGCCCATTGCCTCCTCGGCCCTCTTACGTGCTATTTTCCCCTCGCGCACCAGGCGTCGCATGACCTGAGCAAAATCCGCATCAAGCAAATGAACGGTGTGCAAGGTGTCGTTGCGCGCATAGATACGTTTTTCTATGCGCTGCCCATCCGGTGCTTGGAGCAGCCAGTCGACCACCGCCGAGGCATCGAGCACTATCATCGCGTACCACGTTCCTCGTGCAAAAGCCCCGCGGTGTCCAGGGCAATCGGAAGCCCCCCTTTAGATTTTAAGCAGTGAGTCGTACGCCTGGCCCACTCAAGCCAAAGCCGGTCTTGAGTGGGCACTATTCCTGATTCCCGGCGTGTTCGCGGAAGCGATGCGCCGCCTCCCCTATTTCAGGCTCCTGTTGTATCCGTGGAACCCGTAAAGCCGGGACCCCCGCCAGCAACGTAGCCGTGACTGGCGCCATCCTGTTCAGGACTAACCCAGAACGAGTACAGGTCACCCTTCTCGAGCAGGAAGCGGAACCTGACTGGGCGGCCGGCCAGCTTCCCTAAATGGGCAACATCTCTCCAGGAAACCAAGTGTTTCGTGCTGTCAGTTTGGATCGGGACGCAATCCGCTTCCGAAAGTTGCTTGATCACTGCGCCATTTTCGTCTAGCACTTCGCACCGAAGAGTTCCATTCACATTTACAAACAGAAATTTGCCGCGAAAAATAACTGTCCTCGTTGTGACAGCGCCCGGGCCCGAAAGTGATGCAAATCCATCACGACGTAAAATGGCCAGCCCAACACTGGAGCCGGCATATAAACATCCACCCAGCTTCGGCGATATCCCGGAAAATGCCGTGAAGTAAACGTGTATCTTCTCACCAACAATCAAGCACAGGCCGCCGGAGGCGTGCAGATAGCCGCGATTCCACGTCCCCGCTGTACGCGAACAGGCAAGAAATGCGGTTCGGTCGGGACGCGTCCACGTCAAGCCGTCGCGGCTATACCCAAGCTCCAGATCATTCGTCTTGGGATACCCGCCTTTCTCCGCAACTTCATTGGGAGGTCCGTAGTAAATCGCAAACAACCCCAACATAAGGCTCTCGTAGGGAGTGCAGTCGACTTTGTAGAGCTCAGGACGGTAACCAAGGGCCGGATCCGGTAAATCGTGCTGGTCACAAGCCAGCCACGGTTTCACATCCTCGGGTTGCCACGGAGCACCCGCTAAAAAGTCAGGCCACTCCCGATAGCTGCGCGTACGTCCGTGCTGCTTGTCATTGGTGCGAATGCTGTAAACCCACATTTTCCGGAAAGGGTTGTAAAACATGCTTGTGTTGTCTCCGCAAACCCCAGTGCGGACGGGCGTGCTCCAATGCACACCATCGTGGGATGTGTAAGCATGCCCCATCGCATAGTTCGCAGGCGGGGGAGACGGAATCCTCATGCGCGGCCATTGTCCATTGCCCATGCGAAAGTAAGCAAACATCTTGAATCGCTGGCTGGGATCTTGGGCGTCATGATCCAGCCATACGGTCGATCCGTTGCGAACATAGCCCGGGATGGGGGCGAGCGTGCGATTCGTGCCCGGCACCACGTCCAGCGTAGGACGCTCCCAATGAAAGCCGTCCTTGCTGATCGCGTATCCGAAACCGTCATCGTATCCCGCGATGTACCACATTTTGTAGAGCTGCTCCTTTGCGTCATACCAGACACCATCCCCGAAAGGAGCAGCCGCCGGCATCACTCCGTGGTTGAGTTCCATGGCAGTCTCCGCCTTCATCACCGGACTCGAGGGGTGTATGTACGGCTTATGGAATTGTCGCGAGAGACTGGAATCGCCAATCAGAAAATCATCCACAAAAAGCTGGCGACCGACATCGATAGAGACGGGAGGGGAAGCCTGGCTGAAGTCCGGCGATCGGCCAACGAGGGACGCCAGCAAACCATGGCGGTGACTTATTCCAGAGCACATCGGCCCCAGCGTCCATGACCTCAGAAAGTCGCGCCGGCGAATCATGCCTACCGGCCGCTGCCTGTCTTGGCTTGCCGATCGAGCCAAATCGACTCCAGGCGATTCGCCTCTAACTTCGTCACCTTGATCTTTCCTCCTCTAGCGAAGAATGTAACGTCCTGACTCTCCTTTTGCAGATCCACGAGGGAGAACGTTACCTCGCCCTCATCAGCGAATATCTCCACTGAAGAACGATCCACCAGGATGCGCAGGCGCAGTTTATTGTCAGCTAAGGTCAAAGGAACGGTCACCGAGCCAACCTGCAACTCATGCCGGGACGGGAAATAGTGGACCGTTTGACCGTGAACGGCAATGCCATATTCTTCAGCTCCCGCGGACTCGATCTCGGTCTTAAGATCCAGAAGCTCGTCCTGGATCTCGCTCATCTTTTTCTCTCCGGAAGCGACGGTCAAATCACTCCATGTCCGCTGCGATACGCGGAGGCCATCGATTTGATGGATGGGTTCTCTGGTCAGCCGGATTCCGTCCGGGAACTGGCGCAGCGACATTCTTACCGGAAAAGATGTCTGGCCATTCCACGTCAGATCGAAGTTCGGAGGGTATTTCATCCATGCCATTTGATAGACAGTTCCTTCCTCCGGCGGATGCTTCCAGGTCTGCGTGGCGTAGAGAGCAGGACCAAACTCGACCCGGAGCTTCGCGGATTCCGGCAGAAACTGAGTTCCATCGAATTTTCCCAGGACATAGGACCCATTGCCATCCACCAGGACCCAGCGCCTCTGGCCGGGCACATTCGCGACCGGCAATTCGAACAGATCCGGACATTCGTAGAACCCATCGAGCCGGCTCAGCCAGGTCCAGTGAATCAGGTCCGTTGAGCGGTAGAAGACGAACCCTTTCTTTTCATAACGGACCATCCGCCATTCGTTCGCGGGAGAGTACCAGAACACATTCGGGTCCCGGATATCCTGAAATCCAGGCAGAACCGGATTGTTCTTGTAACGCACCCAACTTCTACCCCGATCGTTGCTGTAGAGAATGCTGGAGCCCTTCGCGTAATCGGTGTAGAAGATCAGGATGGTTTTCTCTGCACCGGTGCGAAGGCCGCTGCTATTGTTCCAATCCACGATGCCGCTACCGCTTCCCGGACCGTGGTCAATCACCGTGTCAAGCACGGCGGGCATTTGCGTCCAATGGATGAGATCCGTGCTGACGGCATGGCCCCACCGCTTATGGGCCCCATTCTTTCTTGCCCACTCATCAAAAATGTTGAACAAATGATATTCGCCCTGGTACGAAACCAGCCCCGTCGCATCGCCAATGTGGCCCTGCAGCGTCGTGTAGTGAAACTGCGGGCGCAACGGCTGATCGTAGTTCTGCTCATCCGCCACCTCTGCGGGAGTCATCTCGATATGGTCAGAGACCTCCGGCGCAGGAGAAGCGGAGTTGGGTGAAGCCTGAGGGTGAGCCGGCCCTGCCGCCAACAAAAGCAGGCTGAACAACGCGCAGTGAATGGTCCTCATTGTCATCGAAACCTTCTTGCTCCTCAACGTTGCGTAATCAAAAGGCCACGTGTACCCCAAGCCGGATGGTCCTCTGGTCGGTTCCGCTCCTGCCGAGGTTGCTGGCATTCGTCGCCGTGATCTGAGCAAAACCGCCACTCGAGAGAATCGACCCATCCGGGTTCAAGGTCATAGAAGAAACATTCGCTGCCGGATTCGCCCAGTGCGGGGTGTTCGTCGCGTTGAATGCCTCCGCTCGAAACTGCAGTTTCACTCTTTCCGAAATCGGAAAATCTCGAAACAAACCCAGATCCAGATCGACGATCCCGGGGCCGATCAACGAGTTGTAGCTGGCATTGCCGAAGTTGGGCGTAGTCACAGAAGCAAAAGCCAGAGGATCAAAATAATATCCCGTGCGACCACCACCGTAGATGGCGACCGAGCGCTTCACCTGGTTTGCTCTTTGCGTGCTACCCGGCAAATTCAAAGAGACATTGCTGGAAGTAACACTGAAAGGAAGGCCAGTCTGAACCGTGAAGAGAGGATTCAGCTGCCATCCGCCCAGAATTTTACTACCGGCACCGCTCCCATTCACCCACGGCTCATCCTTGCCAAACGGCAGTTGCACCGTTCCGTAGAGATTGAATATCTGGGCGCGGTTGAAGCTCAGGATCGCCCGGTTGAGATAGTAGTATTGCGTGTCGGCTACGAACCCACCACCGTTATTCGTTCCAATGGCTTTCGACCAGGTATAGTTTGCCGCCAGCTGGATCCCATTGGAAAGCCTGCGTTCGAGAGTGACCTGCAGAGCGTTGTACGTACTCGCGTACAAAGGTCCGGCACGGTACGTGGATGCCGTCCGGCCGAACTGCTGATAGTACGGCTGACCCGCAACACCGGCTCCGATCACCTGACCGGCATTCAAATCGAGGGTCCCCATAAGCCGAACTCCGTGGTTGGCAACGTAACCGATTTGGCTCACAAATCCTAACGGAAGAGTTTGCTGCAGGCTCACATTCCAAGATTCGATGTACCCTCTGTTGATTTCGGTTTTCGGAGTATAGATGATCGCGGCGGGTGGCAACGTTACGTGGCCGCTCGACGTGTCGGGGGGAACCGTGGGGGGAATGCCCTGCTCCCAGGGGGCAACGCTTTGATACGATGTCAGACCAACAATATCGGTAGAGATCTGTACCGGAAAGTTCTGAAAACCCCATTGCGGAAGAAAATCATAGGGATCGTAGCTAATCGCGAAGCCGCCACGCGCGACCATTTTCTCGCTGGGGCGCCATGCAATGCCGAGACGAGGAGAAAACTCCTTCTTCGAGACAGTCACTCCGCAATCCCGGGGCACATTGGCAACTCCGCAGATATTCATTTGATTGGTGGAGAAGTTGTAGCTCTCGAGTCCTCGGTAGCCGCGATTCCCGAAAGGATAGTAGTCCCACCGCACACCCAGCGTTGCCGTCAGCTTTGGAGTGACGGTCCATTGGTCGCGAAAGTAAGCTCCGTAACCGTGACTGTAGTAGCTATAGGCATTAGGGACCGAATAGGTGCTCCCCTCTTGTTGCGGCAGGCCGAGCAGAAACGCGGCAAAGGCGTTATCTTGGCTGGCTGAGCCACCGCCCTTTAGTTGCGTAACCCCGTTGCTGAATTCAAATCCGCCCGAAGCCCCGAAGAGATTGCCAACGACATTCGCCTGGATGAAATTCAGGTTCCGCTGGTAGATGTCGATTCCGCCGCGCAAGTTGTGCTTGCCGCGAGACCAGTTGATATTTGACGTGTACTCGTACGTGTAGTTATGGCGGAACCAGGGCATCCCGCGGTCGTTGCGGTTATCGCCACCGATGCTGCCGTATCCATCGATCACAATGATGGGCCAACCTCCCTCAAACGATCGGCTGCCGTTGGTGCCGGGAATGCCCAGGATATTCGACCCGATGTCTTCGTTCAGCCGATCCTGCTGAGCGTTTTGGGTATCCAGCGTAAAGCCGAAATATCCATCCAGAATCAGGTTCGGAGTGAAGACATACGTGGCTGCCCCGGTGAGGCTGTCTACGCCACCATAGGCGTGCCCTGACTGCTGGTTGTCGAACGTGTAACCGCCCAATTGTGGTCCAAAAATCTGCGCATTGTATTCGTCAAAGCGGCTTATTCCCGCCCGGACAAAGAGTAGCAGCTTGTCGTTAACATTCCAGTTGATCTTGCCATCGCCCGTATAGCGATCATAGGGGGACTGGCCACTGCCGAAATAGTTGTTCGCCAGACCCGCTACATTGGGCTCCGGCCACAGTGACAACAATTTCTGGGTAATGGGACTGATTCTCGTGGCTGGAATCTTGTTTCCCGGGAATGCCGTGCGTCCCGTGCCACTTGCCGCGCCCGTTGCGGGATCGTAGATGGGATAGGGGGATTCGCTGAGATTGCCGGCCTTGGCGGCATCCGTCGGGACGGTTCCGAACGCGGTGTAGACTTGACGCCACTTGATACCCTCGAAGCTCCCAAAGTAGAAAATTTTATTCTTGCGGATCGGGCCGCCAAGCGTACCGCCATACTGGTGATAGCTGTAAGCAGGTTTGGGAGAATTCAACGGGTTGATAGCTGGGTGCGCTTGAAAGTCCTGGTTGGTGAAGAACTCGAAACCGGATCCATGGAGGGAATTCGTCCCGCTCTTGATATGAATGCTGACCGCAGATCCTCCCGCCTGATTGTCTTCAGCCGCAAAACTGTTGGTCACCACGTCGATCGAAGCGATCGAATCGAGGGTGGGAATAAACGCCACGAGAGTGGAATCGTAAGTGTTGGACGAAACCGCACCGTCAATCCTTGTATTATTTCCGTTCGAAGGGCTCCCATTCACATTCATGGTGAGAGAGCCCGAAGGGTTCGACCCCCTGATCGTCCCCCCGCCGGATACCGCCACGCCAGGAACGATTCTCAATGAATTCTGATAATCCCGTCCTACCGGTACGGGGAGCGAAGCCAGCGTCTCCGCCTCGATATCACTCTTCACCTCGGGACTGTCAGTTTGCAGCGGCGGCGGAGTTCCGTTCACCACCACCTGCTGGCTGGTGCCACTAATCTTCATCTGGATGTCTTCGCGCAAGGTATCGTTTGCGGAAAGGGCAATGCCGTTCTGCATCACAGTCTGAAAGCCCTGGGCCGTTACGGTGAGCGTGTACGTGCCGGCGATCAAGTCCGGAAAAATATAACCGCCGGACCCGTTAGTCGTGGTCTCCCGGATCTGAGTGGTTTCGTTATTCGTCGCCTTCACCATTGCGGATGCCAGGACGGCGCCGGAAGAATCCGTAACATTTCCCTGCAGGGACCCATACAAAACCTGCGCTTCCACCCTCGGGGAAGGGCAGACGGCAGGGAACAGGAAAGAGGTGATGAGAACGTACCGAAAGCATCGCTGACGCAATTGGTGGAAGAACATGTCGCCCTTTCTGACACGGAAGCATTTAGGTTCGTCTAAGACGTAAAGCACGCCGGCGGATCAAAACATGTACCGCAGACTCAGCTGTATAAAGCGCCCGCCGTTCACCGTACTGGAAATCTGCCCGAATGTGGCGCCTCCCCGCAATCCATTGGGAATGGCAAAGTTCGGCCGGTTGAAAAGGTTATAGAACTGGCTGCGGAATTGCACGGAATGGTTCTCCACATGCCAAGTCTTGAGTAGAGAGGTGTCGAAATCGATATATCCGGGACCCGTGCCTACAGACTTCGAGGAGTAGCCCAACATGCCCTTCCCCGGAAACACAAATGACGCCGTATTAAACCATTGCTTCACCAGTTGCGCATGCGGCCGGTTCGTGGGTAGATTCGGATTTCCCACGAGGTTCGATCGTTGACCAGGAGAGAAGGCATTCAGTTGATTTGTCTGCTCGTACACTCCCCACGGTGATCCGGTACGGGCCTCCGCTACCGTCCCCAGGCTCCACCCTCCGATCACCGCGTTGAGGACGGGATTGTGGATGGCGACCATTTTGTTTTCCCCGACCGGAAGCTCATAAACTAAACTGATGGTCAGCCGTTGCCGAATGTCATTGCCCGACAACCCTTTATCCATGTGGCGGGCATAGTAGCTCTGTTGCCCGCTGTTGGCGGCGGGGGCGAGCTCTTGCGGGGCTTCAATATCATCGAGAAACTTCGACCAGGTATAAGTGTTAAGAAAATTCAAACCGCCGGAGAAGCGCTTTTCGACTTCAACGTTCAGCCCGTTGTAGCTCGAATTACCCCAATCCGGCGAATACCACAGCACGTTACCGTATTGCGGAAATGGACGAAGCGCCTGATTCTGCGTTGGTCCCCGCAAGCTCGGGAGGGTCTCGTTGATGTTAACCGTACCTCCTCCACCGATTCGATGAGCCATGTTTCCGAGATATTCCAACTCAAACACCATGGTTCCGGTCAGTGGCATTTGCAGGCTGGCGCTGAATTGGTTGGCGTAAAGATTTTGGTGGTTGTGATCGATGAACGTCGGGCTGTAAATGGGGCTCTGCCCAACGTGTACCGCCCCAAACCCGGGGCCAGACCCGAGGCTGGGTGTAGGCATACCGCCGCTAAGAAGAAACGGCGGCGTCACACCGTTGTCGGGGGATGTCAAGCTGCGATTATCGCCATACCCGGCATTGAAAGCGCGGCCCAAAGAACTGTCATATTCCGGGCCGAAAATAAGGCCCCAGGCCCCGTGGAACACGAAGGCATTATGCGGAGCCTGCCAGGCAAAGCCGAACCGCGGGCCGAGGTTATCGATATCCCACTTGGAAATATATTTTGAAACGCCGTTGACTCCGGCATATGTAATGACACCGGGCGTTCCAGAAACAGGATTGATAGCATTTGGATCAAATCCCGTCTGACGGTTTCTTTCCTCCCACCGCGGAGTATCGAGGTCGTACCGCAGCCCGACATTCAGGGTGAGCGTCGGGCTTACCTTCCAGTCATCCTGCACGTAAAGCCCTATATAGTCGGTACGCGTCTTGCTGTCGCCGTTGTTCGTGGCGGCTGTGTTGACCCACCCCAGTTCGAGCGCTGCCAGGGCGTTCCCAGTGGCTATATTGTTGAAGCTGAACTGGCCGGCATACGCTGTCCCCCAGGTGTCACGATTGAAGCTGTAGCGGTACTCGCCGCCAAACTTGAACGTATGTTTCCCCTTAAGCCAGGTCAGCGCTTCATCAAGTGTCTGTGTGATCTGCGGTTTCAGAAAGCGCCACTGATTGCTGGAGCCGAGGGAAGTAAGGCCGGTAACGTTGATTTGTGGGGTCCCGTCCGAAGGAACCCCGGTGAGGCCCACACTCCCGGCGACGCCGTAGGGTGTGAAAGCCGGATATTCCCCGTTGCGCTTGGAGTAGGTATAGCGAACGTCGTTGAAGAGCGTCGGACCGAACGTGTGGAACCAGCTGGGGCTTAGATTAATCAAATTGAACGACTGGGAAATCGCATTAGGATCTAAGGCGCGATTGGCGATCGCATTCCCTGTTCTTTGTGTCGAGGGATATTCGATCACTCTGCCGCTGATGCGGTCATGGTCCGTAAGATTGTAGTCCACCTTGCCGAAGTAGCTGTCCTCGGTTACGTGATCCGAAGTGTTCGCGATGTAGTTATTAGTGGCGGGACCGGCCCCAGGCACGTTGGGGGCCGGATAGAGAGAAGCGATTTTCGCTCCCACCGGATCCATCCGCGATGGAGGAATGATCTTTCCTGGGAAGGGCAGGTGGGTCACGGGGTCAATAATGGCAGCCGCTTGGTCTGAGAAGTCGCCCCGCAGCTCCTGTTGTGAAGGGAAGTTATAGACTCGCGTTTGACCGTCAACTCTTCGCGTCCCTTCATACGAAAACATGAAAAAAGCTTTCCCCTTGCGGATCGGACCGTCGACCTCGGTTCCGAATACGTTGTATTTCCGCGGCGCTACGGAAGGCGCAAAGTAACTCCGTGCATCGAGGACATTGTTGCGGAAATCCTCATAAACCACGCCGTGGAACTTGTTGGTTCCAGACTTGCTCGTGATGGAGAACACACCCCCCGTGGAATGCCCGTATTCAGCGGGATAGGAGTTGACCTCGACCCGCATATCCTGCGTCGCTTCGATGGGCGGGTTGAACTCGATCGTGCGCGTCAGCAGGGCGTTCAAGGTAACGTTGCCGCCGTCGAGACGATACTCCCCGGACCGACCCTGGCCGCCGCTGATGGAGAAATTCAGCTGCGGCTCGAACGTCTCTTCGCTGATGAACGTAACCCCCGGTGAGAGCCGGACCAAGGCTCCGGAGCGGCCGCTTTCGAGCGGCATATTCTTGATGAAAGCTTGCTCGATCAGCTGGCTAACGTCGGAGGTAGACGACTGTACCAAGGGCGTAGCGGCAGTCACCGTTACCGTTTGCGAGCTCTGTCCGACTTCCATTTTGACGTCGAGCGCAAGCACTTGTCCGGATACGAGCGTCAAGTCCCGGACATAACGGCGAAAGTTCGGCATCTCCACCGACATGCTGTAAGAGCCGGGGCTGACAGCAGGGAAAATGTAGATGCCTTTGTCGTTGCTCTGGGCGTCAACCCGCGCACTGGTGTCTTTATTAACCATAGTGATCTGCGCCCCGGGCAGAATGGCGCCGGAGTTATCAGTAACTGTTCCGCTGATACTTGTGGTTGAAAGCTGTGCATGCAAAGTTGTGAGAACCGATCCAAATACCATCAACGCCAGCGCGGCTCTCCAGTGGGCGAAACGTTTCGATTTACTATTCAGCATGGCCATCCCTTCGAGTTAACCGTCAAATGTCAAACTTAGTTCGTGCCGACTGTGTCCGTGGGGCCTGTGAATCCAGGACCTCCCGCCGCTACGTATCCGTGGCTTGCGCCGGATTGATTGGGACTCACCCAAAACGAAAATAACTGTGTGTTGGTCGCACGGAAGCGGAAAGCGACCGGACGACCCTGGAGGCGGCCCAGATCTTCCGCTCCGTTCCACGACACGCGGTGGCAGGTGCGATCGGACCGCAACGGTTGGCAATTCTTCAGTGCAAACGGTGGCAGCACCGCGCCATCCTGCCCCAGCACCTCGACTCTTAGTTCTCCATCGCGGGCGTTGGCATTCACAAACAGATACCGTCCGTTGAAGACAACGCCATGGGTCTTTAAAAAACCACCTTCGGTACCCGCGTCCATCGAAGCAAAACCATCGCGGCGAAGCGTCGCGAGTCCGGTGCTTCCGCCGGCGTACATGTTCTGACCGAGACGCGGTGATATCCCCGAGAATGCCCCGAAGTAAAAGCGCAGTTCGTCCCCAACGATCAGGCAAACGCCGCCTGCGGTATGGAGATAGCCTCGATTCCAGGTGCCTGGTTTGCGGGAGGGAGCCAGAAAGGGTGTGCGATCCGGGCGATCCCAATGGATCCCATCCCTGCTGAAACCCAGCATTAGCTCCGTAATTTTCGGGATCCCGGTCTTCTCTGAAATTTCGTTGGGAGGCCCTTCGAAAATCGCAAAGACCCCGAGCATGAGGCTCTCGTACCCAACCGCATCCATGTTGTACAGCTGTGTTTGGTATCCCAGGGCGGAGTCGGGGGGATCCTGATCGTCTGCGCTTCCCAGGAACATCACATCAGTCGCTGTCCAGTTCGCACCTTCTACAAAATCCCTGCATTCCCGATAGCTTCGAATGCGGCCGCGTTGATTCGTAGTTCGGATCGAATAGAACCAGCTTTTCCGAAAGGGGTTGTAGAAGAAGTTCGTGTTGTCGCCGCACGGGCCGGTAGGTTTACCTGCGCTCCAATGAATGCCATCGGGCGACGTATAAATGTAGCCTCCCTGTGATTCCGTCGGGCCCGAGTAAAGTTCGCCGTAGCGGAAAGCAGCCGATGGCCGCTTGCGGAAATAGACGAACATCTTGTAGCGCTCACGCGGGTCTGTGGCTTCCTGGTCGAGCCAGATACCGGCCCCGTCCCGCTGATAAGGATCGCGACGAGGCAACACGCGGTTAGTGCCCGGTTCAACATCCAGATTCGGACGAATCCATCGCAGGCCATCTTCGCTGTATGCGTAAGCCGTACCGTCAAACCATCCAGCCTCATACCAGATTTTGTACAGACGGTCCTTGGGATCGTAAAAAACTCCATCCTGGAACGGGCAGGCAACCGGGCAATAACCGTTGTTCATTTCCAGCGGGGTCTCTGGAACCAGCACCGGGCTTGCTTCGTGAAGCCGGGGTTTCTGAAATCTACGCCGGAGAGAGGTTTCAGAAATCAAATAATCGTCAACGAATAGCTGACGGCCGGAATGAATCGGGATGGGCGCGTCAGGGGAACTCCGAAGAGTTGGGGGGACGGCCGCAGCGGCGCCAAGCAGCTTGATGAACTGCCTTCGATCTGGACGAAACTCAGTCATCACCCTCCCGAATCCTCCCAGGGGAACGGCAATCTAGTGGGCTGAACGCAACTCAGTTGCGCAGAGACCTAAACAAATGCTGTCAGGTAACGGAAAATACAAGGTTCAAATTGCGTTCTCTGGTATACCAGCGAAAAATGAGGCCTGTCAAGGTGGATATTGTGGGCCGCATCTAATTTTAAAAGGAGCCATGATGACGAGGTGAACCCCGGGAAGGAGCCCACTCAATCCTTCTGGTATACCAGGTTGCGGCTGCTTTCCGGACGTGCGAGGATGGTGTTCTGAAAATGCCAAAACAATCTACAGTTAGGGCCAAGATGCCAATCCGTAACCTGGGCACGCTTGCGGATCAGGCCTATCTTGCGATCCGGGAAAGGATACTCCATGGCGATCTCACTGTGGGCACTGGACTCTCCCGCCGTGGCCTCGCGGACGAACTGCGCGTGAGCCCAGTTCCTGTGATGAAGGCGCTACAGCAACTCGAACATGACGGGCTGGTGGAAACTCGTTCGCGCGTGGGCACGCGCGTGCGTGTGCCGACAACGCGGGATATCAGCGATCAGTTCACATTGCGCGAGGCTTTAGAAGTTCACTCGGCCCGCCTCTTCTCGGAGAGGGCACGTGGCGAAGACCGGGATGAAGTAGAAAGGATGGCTGTCAACTTGGATGACCTCGACGCACAGATTGAGAAGGCCGATGACAGCGATCACCGGCGGCAGCTCATTCTCGCCGAACACCGTCTTCACATGCGGCTTCACATGCGGATTGCGGTGTGCGCAGATTGTGGCGCCCTGACGCGGGCCATCGAAGTGAACCAGATGCTGATCTTCAAGTGGCTATTAGATATGATCCCGCGGCAACGGCTGCCCCCCAAGTGGCACGAGCAATTGATTCATGCGATCAGCGCCAATGGTCCCGAGACTGCGGAAGCGGTGATGCGAATACATATCCGTCATGGCCTCGATAACGTGATGAAAACCATCGAGCATCTCTCATGAAGAACACGGGCGCCATCTCATCCTCGCGGACAGCCCGCTTCAGGCGAATTTAGTTAACACTAAATCTCGGCGGATGGGCATTTCTTCCTCCCCCAGCCCTCGGTCCTGCCCGGCTCTGTTTCGGAATCGTCACCAACAACCCTTTTAGTGCATTTTTTCGGCAGGCAGAGGGCCTCCTGTTTAGTGGACCTTTCCGCCACGGTGGGTCGGTCGCTCTCCCCTTGACATCCGTCCGCCCGGGGAATAGCGCCTCCCGGCGAACCATCACCTTCATTACTACACACTTCGAGAGCGGTCCTCGTCCTCTAAGTCTCAGCATAAAACCACCCCCTGCTGGATCCCCAGCGCGATCAGATCCCGGTTTATCCATGGCTCGCGCAGGTAACGCTCGCGCCGCTGCGTTCCGTTGATTGCGTATGCCTTCGCAAAAAGATGGGAGCAGGCACGGGCAAGAGCAATCTTCTGTGAGTTGCCGCTGACAGCCCAGCATAGGGTCCGAGCTGCGATGACCACACCAAGCTCGGGGCGCCACTTGATGTAGGGATGAGATGCGTGGAGTTGCATCACACGACGGGCGGCAGCGGCGGCCCCCTGGCGTTCCTCTTGGCTACGAAGTGCGAGACAACGAGCAGCTGCAGCATAAAACAGCCCGCCAATCGCACCCGTCCGCCCAGCTATCTCTTCGGCCATGTCGAGCTGGACTATTGCGTCGCGGGCGCACTCTGACTCACTCTCAATTCGGCAAACGGTATCCAGGGCGAGCCCGAGCGATCGAAGATAGGGGTTGTTGATCTCCTCGGCGATTCGAATCGCTTCGGCGAACTTATCGGCTTGCCACTCGCGGCGCTCGTCAAACGCCAGGAGTGCATGGTAAAGCAAACCGTAGGCAATGTCCCAACGGTTGTCGATACTGCGCGCGATTTGAATGCCTTCCGCATAAAGAGCGTCGGCGCGGCGCCATTCACCCAGGGATGCGAGAGTGTTTGCATGGCAGATTCTTGCGACATCGTCGATCTCCGCCCCGAGGGCTGGGGCGCGGTCGAGCATCTTCTCGCCGAGGGCTACGGCTTCATCGAAGAGTCCCGAGGACCAGTACGCGTCCGTCAAGTTTACCAACTCCATCCCCTCAGAGAGTCGATCGCCCCGAGAGGCATAGATAGCGATTGCTGACTCGTGAGCCCGAATACTCTGTGGTCCTTCCTCCAAATGATGGCAGAGGAGCCCGTATGTGAAGGCAGCGTCTGCGGCGATTTCCGGATCGTCGAGACTAAGCGCCAGCTGCCGCGCCTTCTGAATCGAACGCAGGGCGCCACTTGTATTACCGTTGTACAGCTGCGCCGTCGCTACATAGGTCCAAGCGTCGGCCTCACCTCGACCGGAGGTACCCGAGCGCCGAAACGTATTCACGGCTCGACGCCCAGCTGCAGTGGCGGACGCATAACGGCCGGCACGTACGTGGTTCATCACCTCGAACATTTGAGCCGTGCCGGCTAGGTCGCGTCGTCGGCCGCGTCGAGCGACACTGACCATCGTTTCGATTGTCTTAAGTTCCTCATCCCTTTGGCCGCGGTAGGCGGCGACGCGACGGCCTGCGTTCGCAAGCTCGAAGGCCATCGAGGGGCTCAGGTTAACAGTATGCCGAGTGATCGCGCCGAGCACTTCATCCAAGAGCGCGGTACGATTGCGCATTGAGAGCTCTGACGCAAGTCGCACCCAAGGTCCAACTTGCTCCACAACGAGTTCCGGCAAACGCAACCAAACTTGACTCAAGCCCTGAAGCACTCTGACCAGCGCTTCTCCAAGGCCCTCGCTTGTAGCGTAGAGGCTCTCCGACACCAAGCGAACTAAGACCTGCGCGAGAATCTCGGGGACCATTCCGGTCGCGGCCCTGGCTATCCCCTCTTCCTGACCGGCATTGAGGAGATCCGCAAATCTAAGTGTCAACGGTCCGATCAGAGGAAAAAACGCATTTGCCTTTTCGGATAGATTCATAAGCCCTTCGATCTGGTCCAGGTATCGTTGGGACGTACGCCAGGCGACGAAGTAATCGAACAGCAAGTCCCACGCGAAGCTAAGTCGGATTTCGGGCTGTCCGTCCGCTCCGGCCACCACGGATTCGATGAGAATTCGGTCGGCTTGCAATTGCACATAGGGTGAATCTGGTTCAGCCGCATCCAACAGATGAGAGACAATCGGATTGCTGTCCGCTAAACGCTCGAGCGGGATTGTCGTTCGCCCGTCGCCGAAAAGTTGATCGGCCAACATTGCAATCAACATTCTCTTTTCGTCGCTCCCCCGTCCCTGCTTATCGAGGACGCGCTCCTGAACGAAAGAATGAACGAGATCAAGTGGTTGGGGACGATGTGCGCCATACAGTTGTACGCTTTGCGTCAGGTATAAGCTGAGAAATAGTGGGTGTCGCAATATCTCGGTGAAGTTTCCGGTGCCTATATCTGCCACATTCGGCCCAGTTGATCGTGGGCGTTCGCCTCGCTGAGTCGCCCTTTGAAGCTCGTCGAAAGAGAAAAGCCCGATCGTAAGGCGGGGCCTCCATTGGTCCTTCCCATCCGGGCGCAGACTACGCTCGGTGTAGAAGAGCCGAACGGGGATTTCGACCTGCCTCTCCAAGACGTCCAGCGCAACATCGCGTAAAGCAATAACGACCTTGAAGCAGGGGATATCGCGATGGCGTTCAACGAAGCGCACGGCTGATTCCAGTACACGCGCAGGGTACAGGTGGCGTTCCACGCCATCCAGCACCAGCAGGAGCAGGTGCTTTGCGTCCGCTGCTGCGGCCTGACGATTGAGCGTCTCTAGCGCTTCGCGCATCGGGAATGCCAAACGGAGATGCTGCTCGAACACTCCATCAAAGTCGAAGTCGGGGTGAGCTGGTAACGACTCTGCGGCATCGAGGTAAATTGTGACTCGACGACCTGTTTCGACAGCACTCATCTCGGTGCGATGTACCTCGGCGAGGAGGAAGGAAGTCTTGCCCATACCTGTGCCGCCGGAAAGTATGAGTGCCGGCAGCTCGCTCGCCAGAAACGCCCTCATCGAGTTCCCCACGTCGGTTCGTTCGATGTAGAGCGCTGGTGAAAAGAGCCCTGTCTGTAGCCGGGTGTCGAGCACGTTGTGAGCGAGCAGAGCAGAGAAGTTACCCAGGTTTTGCCAGTTCAGACTCTCCGCTCTGAATAAGCGAATATCGGCGCTCTTTTGTGAAAGCAATATCTGGATGCGCCCGAAGTTCGCCCGCGAAAGCTGACGTCGATGAACGCCCCGGTAGACGACGCGCCGCCCCGAAATGCCATCATAGAGAAGGGCGCAATCGTCCGGTGATGGCTGCTCGGGTGAGGCAGAAACCTGAGAGATGAAAAGCGGGAAAAGCTGTTGCATGAGACCATCAGGCTCACGGATAAGAAAAATACCGGGGTTCTCCTCCAAAGCAGACAGGTCCAGCGAATCCAGTGTCGGGTCGGGACCCACGAGTTCCTGAACTGCTGAGAGCCCATTTCGCTCCCATTTGACCACCACAGCGAGCTTGATCTTGCCCAGGAAATCCATGCTTCCCAGCACCTGCTCTAGAGCTCCTTTCACCAAATCGAGGACGTGCTGCACACCTTCTCTCGAGAGCCCGCCACTGCCGTGTGCGATGGCCAATTGATTGCGCTGCTGCACAATTAGGTCCAACAACGGTACATCGCGTGGGGGACCGGGCTGTCCATCGATGAAATCCCCCGGTACAAACATGCGCTGATTTGTAATTTGAGAAACAGCCGCAGGGAGGTCATTGAGGAATAGCGATTGTTCCGCACCTTCGGCCCAATTCACCAAGTTGCGCAGTAAACTGATCCATGAGCCCATCGAAGGGCGCTGACAGGCTTTGATACCCTCTTCTACTGAAGGATCACCACCTCCCGGTGACTGGATGTAGTCCATCAACGCCGATAGCGTAAGCATTCGGATGAGGTTGGCGAACCCGACGTACTCCCAACTGAGAGACAGAAATGGATCGGAGCTGGCGACTTGATCTGCGCGACGCAATGGGTCGGCAATCAGGGTCGGCAAGTGCTGGATGTCCAGAGGCATAGAATTCAAACCCTTCTGAGGATCCGGATCTACTTCCGGCTCGTTGCGGGAACTTCCGGATCGAACTGTGCGCGGTCGAGAACGTCCATCCAAGGTACCGAAATTTGAACGAATTCGGAAAAAGGCCGGTTGCCGCTCTTCAAGATAGCCCTGCCCGGAGACAATTAGTTGTGCGCGGGTAGGTCAAATCGAGCTCGATAGGTCGCATCTGTTTGTATCGCTGACGGCGTAGTATTTGGTGATTTGGTCCAGCTAATCAGTCTAGAGAGGGTTGGCGTTCAAGGCGTTCCTAGTCAGGTGCGAGAATACTACGCTTCATTCGCACAGAGGCCACGCGGCACTGCGTCCCGATGAGCGCTCGCGGTTGACAATTCCAATTCGTCGGGCACAGTTGCAATCTCGTCGTCGCGACAACGAATCTGGCTAAAGCGCGTTGTTCCTCTCTTACCGTGCTGGCATTCAATCTCTGACTCGGTAAGTCTTACTCGCGGAAAAAAAACCCTGAATGTCAAGGTTCTTGCGATATTGGTAGTACATGTCCTTAGCAAATTGGCTCATTAGGGTGAATGATTCCCGCGTGGCAAGGTCGAGCTTGATAAATCGCATCTGTTCTCTCCCAATCGTCGCGCTTGGAATTCGCGTGTAGGTGATCGGAAAAATTTGTCGGCGCTGCATCAAACCCAGAAAAATATCCGTGAATTCGCTTTGAGCTATGAGGCCGAGATCGAAGAGATCGGGCGCCCAGCGTAGGAAGCCTCTGCGGCGCTTTAGGAGCGGTGCTTTGCCGGAGCTGAAGCTCAGGCTCGCCACCGAAAGCAAGTTCAGGTGGTCGAAGGCTTTTCCAGGACCGACAAAGTACCAGATTGCTTCGGTTAGTCCCACTAGCGACGGGTTATTGGCCCAAACTCCGCCATCCACATACTGGGTGTTGTTTTCTTTTTCGATCTCCGCCAAGGGGAAGAATGTAGGCGCAGCGGATGTTCCCAATGCGACGTCAACCATAGGTAATATGTTGTGGCGGTTGAGGTTTCCCTCCTTATGATCGAACTTGAAGATTTCGTAGGTGCCACGCGTGAAGTCGTATGTTGGGATACAAAGTAGGCAGTGACTGTCACCGATCGTGCTTCCCTGAAACATCTTCTCTAGCGCGCTGCGTAGGTGCTTGTCCGAAAACTTCCCCCCGAACAGTGTTTGCCGAAGCAGCGCAACAAAACCTTGGGACCGCTTGAAGATCTCTGGTCCCTGCGTCTCGTAGAACTCGCAAACAACTTCCGCCGGGATGCGCAACGCCAGGGCCAAGGCGATAAGCCCACCGGTCGAAGTGCCGCAGATTAGGTCCGCATAATCGACAATCCGCGCTGTGTCGCCGTGCACCCGTCGAAGCTCCGCCTCGAAAAAGCTCAGGATCTTGGCTGAATAGAAACCCTTGATGCCGCCGCCGTCGATGCTAAGGACTTTGAACTGCTTCATATGCTGCGCATACCTTCGCAGGTTTCCCCATTCTTGACAAGTTGGTGTTCGCGCCATCGACTGTTGGCGGTTGGCGCGCGCCTCTTCGCAAACGGGCGACACGGCGAAATCCAGAAGAGCGTTTCAGGACTTCTTCGGGGAAATGCGGCACAGCATACCTATTAACCCTCAAAGTTTGTGCCGCAGTATCAGATATGTCCC
>CAWITT010000017.1:0-25930 GCA_963839025.1 uncultured Acidobacteriaceae bacterium | reverse complement strand
AGCCATCAAAACAGCCACCAAAGAAAATGACCTCTCGCGTTGGAGAGGCCATTTTCGTTATAAGTCTTTTAGAATCTTGGTGCCGGGAGGGGGGGTCGAACCCCCACGAGGTTGCCCTCGGCGGATTTTGAGTCCGCTGCGTCTGCCAGTTCCGCCATCCCGGCTTGGAACGTGCACTTAGTTTAAACCAGCCGGCCTATCCCCACCGAGTTTACCCTGGAAATCGATGACTACCTTGCCCAGCGCTCCGGTCTCCACCAACGCATAGGCGGAGGCAATTTCCGTTGGCGAGAAGATCTGTTGGTTGAGCAGCGGCTTAAGCTTGCCGTCGTCGACTAGCGCCGCCGCCTCGCGGAGAATCTCACCGTGGTGGGCCTGGCCAAAGCCGGTGAGCATCGGCATCAGCGTGAATACTCCAGAGTAGGTGGCGCCACGGAGCGAAAGCGGCGCCAGCGAATGGGTGCTCCAGCCAAGGCAGCTCACCACATGCCCGGTATAGCGCCTCACCGCAATAAAAGAAGCGTCCAACGTCGCACCCCCTACGGTGTCATACACCACATCGAAGCCCTGCCCTTCCGTGTGCATGCCAACATACTCCTCCGTCGAAAGGGCGCGGTAGTCAATGGCCGTAGCACCCAGCGCTTCGACCAGGTGCTGCTTGCCCGCCGAGACCGTGGCAAAAACCTCCGCGCCGAAAGCCTTGGCTAGTTGCACTGCAATGTATCCCACTCCACCCACGCCTGCATGGATCAGCACCTTCTGCCCTGCGTGCACCCGGGCACGATCCACCAGGCCCTCCCATGCGGTAATCGTGATCAGTGGCAAAACTGCAGCCTCTCGCATCGACACGGACTTGGGTTTGAGAGCCAACAAGTCTGCGTCCGACACCACCATTTCCGCCAGCGTGCCCTGCCGCCCCCCAACTCCACCTACCATCCCGTAGACCTCGTCCCCGGGGCGAAAACCGGTGACTTCCTTCCCGACCTCTTCCACGACGCCCGCCATATCAAGCCCCAACACCGCGGGCAATGGCTGCTTGGCATGAGCTGCTTTCCCGGCACGGATCTTGGTGTCCAGCGGATTGACCCCACTCGCGCAAACCCGCACCAGCACTTGCCCCGCCAAAGGAACCGGGCGCGGAATGTCGACCTGCGTAAAGGGCCCATCGGTATGTTCCACAACGTAAGCGCGCACCGGTTTCTCTCCTGGCTAGCCAATTTAGTTCACCAGGAAAGATGCCGGCTGTGCCGACAATGCCTCTCTAACTTCTGTGGCAGCCGGATTGTCGATAGTCTCCCGCCTGCTTGCCATCGCTTGACTTTTGAATTCGGACCATTAGTCTGCACTCAAAGCAGGGGGTTGCGGAGTCTTGGCGAAGCGGTGCAGCCCTTTGGAGATTTGACTCGGTGCGCTTCTGGCGGCATCGCCTTTCAAGGACATCGACCATGAGCGACATTAACGTGATTCTTGCAGAGCGAAACGGTACGGGCGCAGTCCGGCTTTGCGGATGCGACTGCATTCATCTGAGTATCGGCCCTGTCACCCTTAACATGGCGCCTGAGATGTTCGCCGAGGCCGCGCTCCTGGTGAAGCAGGCGATGGAATCCCTCTCCGTCATCGTCGCCGCAGGGGACGTCGATCAGGCGCATGAGGCAAAACCCAACTGACGTGAGACTGAAGCCAAAACCGGGTTTGCGTGGGGCACCATCACACCCTCACGTATGTCGCGGCTCATCGCAGCCCCGATAGAGATACCGCGACGGCACAGACTGCGCAAAAGCGTTATCTTGGACAGGCGTTCCGGAGGAGCATTGAGTGGGACACAAATATGCCAGCATCCTTGAGACAGTCGGCCATACGCCCGTGGTCAGGATCAATAAGCTCGCACCGCCTGGAATTAACCTGTTCGTCAAAATCGAGGCCTTCAATCCTCTTGGTTCCGTCAAAGATCGTCTTGCCCTGGGCGTGATCGAAGATGCGGAGAAGACCGGCAAGCTCAAGCCGGGCCAGACCGTCATCGAAGCCACGAGCGGCAATACCGGCATCGGGCTGGCCATGGTCTGCGCCGCCAAAGGTTATCCGCTGGTGGTCACCATGGCGGAAAGCTTTAGCATCGAGCGGCGCAGATTGATGCGGTTCCTCGGCGCCAAGGTTGTGCTTACTCCCGCGGCGGGACGCGGCACTGGCATGGTCGCGAAAGCGATCGAGTTGGCGGAGAAGCATGGGTGGTTCCTCACCCGCCAATTCGAAAATGAAGCCAACGCGGATATGCACTCCCGCACCACGGCGCAGGAAATCCTGGCGGATTTCGCCGGCGAGCGGCTCGACTACTGGGTGACCGGCTTCGGCACCGGCGGCACGCTCAAAGGTGTGTCCCGGGTGCTGGCCAAGGAGCGGCCCGAGACCAAAATCGTAGTCTGTGAACCTGACGACGCGCCCATGTTGTCGAGCGGAATCCCGCAAGAGCGCAAACCCGATGGGTCGGCCGTCGCCAGCCACCCGGCGTGGAAGCCCCATCCTCAGCAGGGCTGGAGCCCGGACTTTATTCCCAAGCTCACGGGCGACGCGGTGGACTCCAAGTCCTTCAGCCAGATCGTGCGCATCCCGAATGCAGAGGCTATGCGTTGCAGCAGAGACCTGGCGCGCAACGAAGGCATCTTCGTTGGCATCAGCTCCGGCGCGACGTTTGCCGGGGCGCTGAAGGTTGGCGCAGAGGCTCCACAGGGATCCACCGTTCTCTGCATGTTGCCCGACACTGGCGAGCGTTATCTGAGCACTCCGCTGTTTGCCGAAGTGTCCGTCGACATGACTCCGGAGGAAGTTGAGATTGCGCACTCCACTCCCAGCTTCTGGCTGCCGCAATGATGAGCCGGTTCGAACTGGAGGAAAACGGCGAGACCGCGTACCTGGAATTTGAAGTCGATCAAGCAGGCTGGATCACCTTGTATCACACCGAGGTACCTCCAGCCCTGCGTGGTCGCGGGATCGCCGGCCTACTCGCCAAGAACGCACTTGAATATGCCCGGGATAACAATTTGAAGGTGGATGTGGTGTGTCCTTTGGTGGCGAACTTCCTCTCTAAGAATCCGGAGTTCCAGCCATTAGTCGGAAAATGAGCGCAGGCAGCGGCGGAAAACTTCATACTTTGTATCAGGGCACGACTTCAGTCGTGCCGTAAAGATCCAAAAGAACCGTGGGCTTTTAGCCCCTGCCGCGGCACATCTGCTTGGCAAATTCCGGCGCACACAGGGGCTGAAGAGGCTGCGGAAAAAGGCATATTTGTTGTAGTTCTGGCGGTGGCAGGGGCTAAAGCCCATCTTATTTTCAAGCGTTTACGGCACGACTAAAGTCGTGCCCTGATACAAAACCGAGTTTTTCCGCAGCCTCTGAAGCCCGTCTCTTTTTGCTGCCGAACGGCACGACTAAAGTCGTGCCCTGATACAAAGCATGAGTCTTTCCGCAGCCTTTAAAGTCGTGCTTTATTACCAAACATTGTTTTTGCGTCTTACGGGATGACCAGGTATTGTTCCAGCTTCCCATCGGGCATCGTGTAGGTGGTCACCTGCAGCTCGCGTTCGGGAAAGGTCGCCTTGAATACGCGAAAGGTCATGCCGCCGCGTGATTCTTCTTTGCTTTGTTTGAAGGTAAGCGGCGGCCCCAACGGCTTGAGGCTCGCGGCAAAATCATCCAGCGCCTGCTGGTTGAAATAGGCATTGCAATAGTTGGTGAAGAGCTTGCGGTCGATGTGCCCGTCCGCCAGCTGATTGAAGATGGCCAGCGCCTGGTCTTCTTCCTTGGTCAGCGCGGATGCGGGGATCCCCAGAACCATCGGTGCAATCCGGTCGGCGATGATGCGAGCAGCCTGGGTGGCCATCGAGTTGGTGAGTACAACAATGGCCGCCCGGTCGTCAGGAAAGACGATGTTTTCCGAAACGAAGCCGGAAACTTCCCCTGAATGCTCAATGTACGGATGGCCGTCGCGTCTGCCCAGAAAGACTCCCAGGCCGTAATTGGTGTTGACGCCGTTCTTCAAGAACACTGGCTTGAACATCTGCGCGTAGGATCCGGCGTCGAGCAGAGAGCGGTTCATCAGGCTGATGTCCCACAACGCCAGGTCGTGGGCGGGCATGGCCAGTTCCCCGGCGGCAAACATCCAGCCTGCGCCTTCCTGCGGTGACGGGCGCGGCGGACCCAGTGCGTAGCGCGCATAACCGACGGGGTCAGTCGCAGGGAGTTTGCTCGCATCCGAATCGTAGACGTCGTTCATGCCCAGGGGCAGAAAGATGCGTTTCTTCAGTAGATCGATCAGGGGTGTGCCGCTGACCTGCTCCACGATGCGGCCGGCGATCACGAAGTTGGTGTTGGAATACTGCCATTGCGTGCCGGGGTCGAAGTCCAAAGGTCGTTTCGCCCAAACATCCAGGATGTGCTGCGCGGTGGTGGGCACCATCATCGAGGTCATCACGTAGTCCTCGGGCCAATAATCCTGGTAGCCCGAAGTGTGCGACAACAGCATGCGGATGGTCACTTCTCCCGCACGCGTTAGATCGGGAAGATATTTCGCCACCGGGTCGTCGAGGGTCAGTTTGTGCTGCTGCGCCAGTAGCAGCACGGTGGCCGCGGTGAACTGCTTGCTGATCGATCCGATGGAGTATTGCATTTGCGGCGTGGCTTCCGTCGGCGGCGAGAGACGGGCCTGGCCGTAAGCCTGCAGATAGGCGATTTGACCGTCCATCACGATAGCGATGGAGGCGCTGGGTACTTTGGTCGACGACAAAACCTGGTTCACGGCAGCATCGACCTTTGCCTTGGCATCTTCCGGGAGCGCAGCGTGGGCCGCGGGGGCGATGATGAGTGAGACGAGCGCAAGACAGAGTAGTGATTTCGGCATCCGGGGTCTAGAATACATGCGTCATGCTCACCCGTAGAGAGTTCACTCGCCTGGCCGTGGCCGGGGCCGCCTCCCAAGTAGTTTCGCCGTTGTTGGCGCAAAGCGATCGCAAGATCGGCTATTGCATGATCGGCTTGGGCCGAATTTCCATGGACCACTTTATGCCGGGGCTCCTCACCAGCAAGAACTCGCGCCTTACCGGGCTGGTAAGCGGTCATCGGGATAAAGCGTTGGCCCAGGCGGCGAAGTATGGAGTGCCGGAAAGCTCCATCTACAGTTACGAAAACATGGACCAGATCAAGAATAATCCGGCCATCGACGCAGTCTACGTCGCCTTACCCAACAGCATGCATGCCGAGTACACCATTCGCTCCGCGCGTGCCGGGAAGCACGTGCTGTGCGAGAAACCGATGGCCACCAGGGTTGCAGATGCGCAAGCCATGATCAAGGCATGCAAAGAAGCGAACAAGAAGTTGATGATTGCTTATCGGTGTCACTATGAACCGACGAATCTCCGCGCGATGCAGCTGATTCGCGAGGGCCGTATCGGCAAGATCATGGCGATTGAAAGCGCCAATGGATTCAATGAGCGGGCGGGGGAGTGGCGGCTTGACCGCAAGCTGGCCGGGGGCGGGCCGTTGATGGACATGGGGGTCTATTCCCTGAACGCCTGCCGCTATCTCACCGGGGAGGAGCCGGTGGAGATCAAGGCCTTTGCGTCCACCATCGATCACGACGGCCGGTTCGACACGGTCGAGGAGAATGTGTCCTGGACGATGAAATTTCCCTCGGGAGCGTTGGCTAGTGTCAACACCACGTACGGGGCGTCGATGAATGGTTTTTACCGCGTGCATGGATCGATGGGGTATTTGTATGTGGAGCCGGCGTTTTCCTATCAGGGGCTTCATCTTACGGGTACGTTCTTCGAGAAGGGCAGCAAGCCTACGACTATCGATGAGCCCAACACAAATACCGACCCGTCGCAGTTCACAGCGCAGGCCGATTACTTCTCTGACTGCGTCCTTCAGGATAAGACGCCGAAGACGGCAGGCGAGGAAGGCTTGCTCGACATGCAGTATATGTCGAAAATTTACCAGTCGGCCGGATTGCCCTCGCTCTAGGCAAAGCCCGAACCATCCGGTCTTCAGAGTCTGCGCGCGAACTTAAAGCTAAGGACTAAACCGACCCTGATGGGTGCCCCGTGTTCGCGCCAGCGTACGTGGGCCGAATATGAATTCTTCAAATGCTTTCACCAAAGGCCTGGAAGCGCTTGATGGGCTTTGCCCGTCTTTTTCGGCCCACGTACGCTGGCGCGAACATGGGGCACCCATCAGGGTCGGTTTAGTCCTGCAGTTTTAGTTCACGCGCCCGACAGTTCACCAGGTGCCCTTCGATGCTCTAAAGACCTCCGGCTATGGAGGGAATTACCAGGACTTCGTCGCCATCCTTGAAGGCATAGGTCTCATTGCCTAGGAAGCGGATGTCTTCTTCGTTGACATAGAAGTTGATGAAGCGCCGAACCTTGCCGTCATTATCCCGCAGATGGGGCTTCAGAGCGGGAAAGCTGGTCTCGATTTCGGTAATCAGTTGGGGCAAATTCTCTGCTGTGGACTGCAACTCCCGGGTGCCGTTGGTGTGCTTTTGAAAAGCATTCGGCAGTACTACCTTAACTGACATATACTTCCTCCCGATCCCGCTCCAACAAGGCCTCAAAATCGGCCAAACGCGGGCGGATCGCCTGCTGTTGTTCATACTTGCCCTGAAGCACGTCCGTGGTCTTCAGTCCATTGCCGGTAATCGCGACTACCGTCAGATCATCAGGAGCAATCCGGCCATGGGCGTAGAGCCGTGCGGTCACCGCAGTGGTCACGCCTCCGGCCGTCTCCGTGAAGACACCCTCGGTCTCGGCCAGTTCCTGAATGGCCGACACAATTTCCACGTCCGAAACATCTTCCGCCCAGCCACCGCTTTCATTGATCACCCGGATGGCATACGGTCCATCGGCAGGATTGCCAATGGCCAGCGAACGCGCAATGGTGTTGGGCCGCTGCGGTTCGTGGTGCGACAGTCCATTCTTTACCGCGTGAGAGATGGGGGAGCATCCAGTAGCCTGCGCTCCGAAGAAACGCACCCGCTTCTTCTCCACCAGGCCGAGCTCAATCAGTTCGCCGAACGCCTTATAGATTTTGGAGATTAACGCCCCGCCAGCCATGGGAACGACCACGTTATCCGGCAGCTTCCAGCCGAGTTGCTCGGCGATCTCGTAGCCCACGGTTTTGGAACCCTCAGCGTAATACGGACGCAGGTTCACGTTGACGAATCCCCAATTGAAGCGCTCGGCAATCTGCGTGCTGAGCCGGTTCACGTGGTCGTAGTTGCCATCGATTCGAATCAAATTGGCGCCGTAGACCTGGGTGTTCAGAATCTTGGCCGGCTCCAGATCCGCGGGCACCAGGATGTAGGTCTTGAATCCGAGGCGGGCAGCATGGGCAGCCACCGCATTGGCCAGGTTTCCGGTCGAGGAGCAGCCCACCGTATCAAAGCCAAAGTTCTTCGCCGCGGCAAGGGCAACCGAGACGACGCGATCTTTGAAGCTCAGCGTGGGCAGGCAAACGGCATCGTTCTTAACGTAGAGATTGGTTGCGCCAATCCGCTTCCCGAGGCGCGGAGCTGCCATGAGAGGGGTCAGACCCGTGGGAGTGGCAGGTACGAAATCGTCCGGCACCGGCAGCAGCGCCTGGTAGCGCCACATGTTCAGCGGCCCCCGGGCGATGTTCTCCCGGGTGAAGCTCGCTTTCGCAGCGGAGTAATCGTAATCCACTTCGAGCGAGGAAAAACACTCGTCGCAGCTCGACAGCGGCTGGTTAGGGAAGCGTTTTCCGCACTCCCTACAGCGCAACTCGTAAAATGATGCCATCATGCCCTCTTTTCAGAGTGACAGATGCACGGGCACTACGTGACGAACTCAAAAACCGCGTTACATCATGGAATTAGCGAGATGCGCATACTTTGCACCCCGAATCTCATGTTCCCCGTTTCTTCTCAGAACGCAGGAGAGAGTTGACACCATACTCCTGGTTTGCCCAGGCAGGTTGTCGTGGCGTCACAGGGCCCGTCCCTCAGCCACTCTTCATGAAATTCAGGCTCGCTCACAAGGAGCAAACTTGAATATTCGAGTTTTAGCACACTCACATCGAGATCGCAAGTGGACCTTCAGCCAACAACTGAACGCTTTGACGCATCCGATTGGTAACATTAGTACAACTTAATGACAGAAGCCAGTCCACAGTCCTCTCGCAATGCATGGCGCGAGCGCCTGCAAGCCCTAAAGAACGTTCCGCCTGTGCTCGGAATTTTGTGGGAGTCCGGCCCCGCGGTCGTTACCTGGGGCATGATTCTGCGCGTCTTTGTAGCCGGCTTGCCCACGGGCATCGCCTACATTGCGGCAAAAATCCTGAATGGGGTGCAGCAATATTTCAGCCACAAGACGCTGATGCCTCATTTTTGGTGGCTGGTGGGCTTGGAAGCGGGCCTGAACGTGCTATCCGGCCTGCTTACCCGCGGCGTCGATTACAGCGACAGCCTGCTGGCCGACCGCTACACCCACTTCGTCAGTGTGCGCGTCATGAAGCAGGCGGCGGCCCTGGACTTGACTACGTACGAAGATCCGGTCTTCTATGATCGCCTCGAACGCGCCAGGGTGCAGGCCACTGACCGGCTGGCCATGATCCAGCAGATGGGCCGGCTCTTCCAGCAGACCCTCACCACCCTTATCTGGACCTCTGTCCTTCTCTGGTACTCGCCGTGGCTGGTGCTGTTGCTGGCGCTCGGGGTGCTGCCCACCTTCCTGGGGGAGACCCATTTCGCCTTTCTGGGCTACGCGAAGAACTTCCGCCAGACGCCGGCCAAGCGGCAGATGGACTATCTACGCCAGGTAGCCGGTAGCCGCGAGGGCGCCAAAGAACTGAAGCTCTTCAACCTGAGCGACTACCTGAGCAACCGCTTCACTCTACTGTCGAAGCAGATTTATGAAGAGAATGTAGACCTATCGCGCAAGAAGCTAGTGGCCGGCGGCATGCTCGGCATCATCGCCACGCTCGGCTATTACGGCGCTTATTTCTATGTCATCTGGCGCGCGGTCACGGGCCACTTGGACAACATTGGCGAGTTCTACTACCTGACCAACGCCATCATCCAGGCCTCGAGCAACCTGCAGCAGGTCTTCTCGACCGCTTCGGGCATTGCCGACCAAGCCCTGTTCCTGACAGACCTGCTGGCCTTCTTCGAGATGAAGCCGACGGTAGTTTCGAAACCCGATGGGGACCTGATTCCCCGCCCCGTCCGGCGCGGGTTTGAGTTTCGCAACGTCAGCTTTGCCTACCCTGGCACGACCCGGCGGGTGTTGAGCAACTTCAACTTCACCCTCGAGCCTGGGGAACGCATCGCCTTGATCGGCGAAAACGGCCAAGGCAAGACCACCGTAGTCAAACTGATTACGCGGCTCTACGACCCCACCGAAGGCCAGATTCTGCTCGATGGCAAGGACCTCCGGGAGTACAAGCTGGAAGACCTGCACCACGAAATTGGAGTCATCTTCCAGGACTTCATGCGTTACGAAATGACCGCCCGGGAAAATATCGGCGTGGGACGGGTGGAGAGTGAGCACTCGGATGCGGAAATCGAGGCGGCAGCGCACAAGAGCCTGGCGGAAAGCGTGATCGCCAAGCTCCCTGGCGGTTATGACCAGATGCTGGGCCGGCGGTTCGAAACCGGGGTCGAGCTTTCGGGCGGGGAATGGCAGCGGGTGGCTTTGGCTCGCGCCTACCTGCGCGACGCCCAACTCCTGGTGCTCGATGAGCCCACGGCCGCGCTCGACGCGCGGAGTGAACTCGAAGTCTTCGAACGCTTTGCCGAGCTCACCATGGGCAAAATGGCGCTGCTGATCTCGCATCGCTTCTCTACCGTGCGCATGGCCGATCGCATCGTGGTGCTCGAAGGCGGGAAATTAGTGGAAGAGGGAACTCATCCGCAACTGATGGCCCTGGGCGGCCGATACGCAAGTATGTTTGAAATGCAGGCGGCAAGTTATCGCTGACCTTAAGGAAGTCCTTATGACCGAAACCGCATCCAGCGCCGGCGTCGCCGCGCAGCCCTCGTACTCGGCCGAGTCCCTCAAGAAGTATGCCGACCAGGTTGCGCCCACTTGGCGTGTCGCCCACAAGCCGGAGGGCCCAGGCAACTTCGGTCCGCGCATCGACGCCACTGGCCAGTCGCTTGACCAGCTCTATGCCATTCTCGATAAGCGGCCTGTGCCTACTTACCTGCCCGGAGAGCCGCTGGACCCCCTGCTGGAGTTGCGGCAGAATCCGCGTCTGCTGCGCTCGGTGGTCAGCGAGATTTCGACCGTCCGCAAACGGATGGCCCGCTTACCTCGGGCGGTGCGAGACCACGACGACGAACCGCGCATCGTGACCGTGGCCGATGCCTACCTGAAGGCAAATAGCTCGGAATACAACCCGGACGCGATCAAGATTTTCATCAACCGGGTGCAGACCCACGATGCGCTGGAGTTGGACGAGCTCTGGGCCCTGGCCTCGGTGCTCAAATTCCTGCTGCTCGAAGAAATCATTGTGCAGGCGAACGCCGTCATCCAGGATGAGGCATCGCACACCGAAGCCGGGGCTGAGCTGCTCAAAACCCGCATGCGGAGCCTGCGCGACATCGGATACGCGGACTGGTTCTCGCTGATCGAACCCATGGTGATCTACGATTCGATCCTGCAGCAAGACCCCGCCGGCGCTTATCTCGCCATGGACTTCGAAAGCCGCGAGTCCTACCGCAAACGGGTGGCGTCCATCGCCCGCTATTCCGATTGCAGCGAGTTAGAGGTCGCCAAGGCCGCTCTCACTCTGGCCTTGGAATCGAAGGAAAAACAGCGGACTGAGGATCCGCGCTTGCGCACCCGCCGCGCCCACGTCGGCTATTACCTGATCGATCGCGGCTTCCCCCAGCTTTCCTCCCGGGTCGGCTACCGTCCCCGGTTCATCGATCGCGTGCGTCAGACCCTCTTGGACAACGCGGACGATTTCTACATCGGCGGCATTCAGGTGATCACGGTCATCCTTATCGGTCTGATTGTGGCTCCCCTGGTGCCCACCTACCCGATCTTCGGCGGCCTGACTCTCGCGTTTATTCTTTTGCTGCTCCCGGTTACGCAAGGCGCGGTGGACCTGGTGAACAACACCGTCACCGCGATCTTCAAGGCTTACGCCTTGCCCAAGCTCGACTTCGCCAAAGGAGTACCGCAAGCCTTCACCACTCTTGTGGTGGTGCCGACCCTGCTCATGAGCGAGAAGCAGGTGCGCGAGCTTTTCGACGAACTGGAAGTCCGCTATTTGGCTAACCAGGACCCCAACATACACTTCGGCTTGCTTACCGATCTGCCCGATTCAGTCACGCGCCCTCGGGCGAACGACACCGATCCGTTGGTGGATCTCGCGATTCAGCTTACCGACGAGCTAAACGAACGCTATGACGGATCGGGGGCAGGATCGTTCTTCCTGCTCCATCGCCACCGTATTTTTAACGCGCGCCAGGGCGTGTGGATGGGCTGGGAGCGCAAGCGCGGTAAGTTGCTCGACCTCAACAAGCTGCTCAAAGGCCAGTTCGATCCGTTCCCTGTCAAAGCCGGCAATCTCGATGCGCTCATGCACGCGGAGTACGTCATTACGCTCGACTCAGACACGCAGCTTCCGCGGGGCACGGCGCAAGTCATGATTGGCGCCATGGCTCACCCGCTGAACCGGGCGGTCATCGACCCGGAACTGCGTATCGTCACCGAGGGGTATGGCATCATGCAGCCCCGGGTTGGGGTCAGCGTGCAATCGGCGTCGCGGTCACGGCTGGCTGCCATCTACTCCGGGCAAACGGGCTTCGACATCTATACTCGCGCGATCTCCGACGTTTATCAGGATCTGTTCAGCGAGGGCATCTTCACCGGTAAGGGCATTTACGAGATCAACGCCCTGCATGCGGTTCTTGACCGCCGCTTTCCTCGCAACGCCCTGCTGAGCCACGATCTGATCGAAGGCTCGTATGCCCGCGTTGGATTGACGACGGACATCGAGGTCATCGACGACTACCCCTCCCACTACAGCGCGTACAGCAAGCGCAAGCACCGCTGGCTGCGCGGGGACTGGCAGATTGCGCAATGGCTCTTCGGCAAGGTTCCCGACGAGTCGGGACGCTACGTCCGCAATCCCATCACCATGATTTCCCGCTGGAAGATTTTCGACAATCTGCGCCGGTCGTTGGTCGAGGTGTTTACTTTCCTCCTGCTGCTCGCGGGCTGGCTAGGACTGCCAGGGGGCGCACTTTATTGGACGGGTTTCACCCTGTTCCTGATGTTTGTGCCCAACCTGGTGCAGTTTTTCTTTAGCTTGGGCCGGGCCTACTTCACCAAGCAGCAGGGTGCGAAACGCGATGCTGTCGGCGGGTTCGGGCAGGGGCTTTTCATCAGCCTGCTGAATCTGGTCTACCTACCCCACCAGACGTTGCTGGCTCTGGATGCCATCATTCGCTCGCTGGTGCGGAGCTTCATCACCGGGCAGCGCTTGTTGGAGTGGGAAACAGCCGCCGAGGCTGAATCGACGGACAAGCGGCGCACACCCGTTGACCGCTATCTCGCGGCCACGCCCCTGGTTTCCGTGGTGGTGGGTCTCATCGTCTTTCTGGAGCGCCCGGAATCGCTGCTGGTTGCTTTGCCGATTCTCGTCTTGTGGGCGTTCGCGGGCGGCATCACTGCGTGGCTCAATGCGCCGCCGAAGCAAACCAAGCCCAAGCTTACCGTCGAAGAGGATCGCTTCGTACGCCATCTGGCGTTGCGTACCTGGCGCTTCTTCTATCAGTTTGGCGGCCCAAACCACAACTACCTGATCCCCGATAATGTCGAGGAAGAAGGCCTGTTCGAGGCGGCGCGTGTGTCTCCGACCAACTTCGGACTGTTGCTCAATGCCCGCCAGGCTGCGGTTACGTTCGGCTACCTCACCGTACCCGAGTTCATCACGCTCACCAAACACAGTCTTGGAGACCTACGAGAAGCTGGAGAAATTCCGCGGTCACATCTACAACTGGTACGACACCCGCACCCTTGCGCCGATCCGTCCCATCACCATTTCGTCCGTGGACAGCGGCAATCTCGCGGCCTCGTTTTATACCTTGCGCAGCGGCGCCCGCAGCTTGTTGCGCGAGCCGCTGCTGCACCCAGGACAGTTTTCGGGCATCCGGGATCATTGGCAACTACTCGATAGCTTGGAGGGCATACCCGAAAGCTTTAAAAAGCTCGCGCCGCCGGTCGCGGATGCGGATCCCGATGCTTGGGTCGCCTGGGCGCTGAAGACTGTCGATACGCCCGAGTTTGCCTCGGCTAGCGCCGCATCGGGCGAAGCTTCCTGGTGGCTGGCGGAAACGCAAAAGCGCGTACGCGCGTTCGTCGCCATCGTTCAGGACTACATGCCGTGGCTGTTGCCCCAGTTTGCTCCGCTGCTGGCTTTACCCCAGTTGCAGGGAGTTAGTGAGGCTGCGGCCACCGTCCAAGCGGGAGCGGCCAGCAATTGGGCTGCGGAGCTCGATGCGCGAATCGCGCGGGCGGCCACCAATTTGGCGTCAGACTCGCCCCTGGTGGTGCTGGCCGAGGAGTTGCGCGTGGCATTGGCTACGGCGCGGGATGGGCTGAAGACTGTGGCCGTCGGATTAAAAGATATTTCCGCCGAAGCGATGCGTGTCGCTACCGAAATGGATTTCGGGTTCCTAATGGACCGGTCCCGTCTGCTGCTTTCGATCGGCTACGAGATCGAACGGCAGCATCTGCACCAGGCCTGTTATGACCTGCTCTGCAGCGAAGCCCGCATTGCCGCTTTTATCACCGTGTCCAAGGGGGAAGCCCCGCAGCAGAGCTGGTTCAAACTGGGCCGGACTCACACCATGGCCTACGGGCATCCCGTCCTCATTTCCTGGACGGGCACCATGTTCGAGTACCTGATGCCGTCGATCTGGATGCGCAGTTATCCCGATACGCTGGTGTCGCGCACGTTATCGGGTGTGGTCGCCATTCAGCGCGCGTTCGGCAAGGAGCATGGCATCCCCTGGGGTATTTCGGAATCGGGTTGGGCGGAAAAGGACGACCATGGTCATTACCACTACCAGGCTTTTGGTATTCCCCCCATCGCGCTCAAGTGGGACGCTGAGGCGGGGCCTGTGATTTCGCCTTACTCGACCTGTTTAGCGCTCGGTATCGATCCGGTCGAGGCGTTGCGCAATCTTAAGCGCATGGCGAAGCTGGGCTGGACGGGCGAGTACGGCTTCTACGAAGCGGCCGATTATCGGGAGTCGCTCAAAACGCCGAAGCTGGTGAAGGAGTGGATGGCCCATCACATGGGGATGTCGTTGCTCGCGGTGCTCAATCTGCTCTACGACAACATCGTGCAGGACTGGTTCCACGCCAATGCCCACCTGGAGGCCACGCAGCTACTGCTGCATGAGAAGCCGATCCATGAAGCAGCGTTGCGAGCGCAATTCCAGGCCGCGCAGCCGAGGAAGAAAGCCAGCTAGCTTTTGCAGGGTACGGGCTTTCAGCCCGTACGTAAACCAATTCAAACAGGTCCGGCTTTAGCCCCTGAGGGTCGCTCCCTCGGCGGCTAAAGCCGGGTTATTCTGAATAACCAAATGTACGGCCTAAAGGCCGTACCCTTCGTTCCGTTCCAGACATCAGTTTTGTTCGTCGTGCTCGCCCAGGACCTGCCTCACCCCTCGGACCAGGGCTTCGGGGTTGAATTCGGCGCGGATAATCTCATCCGGACAGTCACTTTCGATGGTTACGCGGTAGTTGCACACAAAGGCCACGTGCTGATGCGGCTGGACTTTCTTGATTTCTTCGCACAATTCCTGGGCGCTTTGCACCTTCACGTCGGCCTCGACGTCAATCAAAACCAGGTCGTAGTCTTCCATGGCGGCTTCACGCACGGCCTGCCTGGAATAGACCGAGGACCGTACTTCAAATCCATGCAAACGCAGAATCTCGTCGCGCAGGCTCATGATGTTCTCACGGCTGCTGACGTGGAAGATGCGCTTCTGGCCCTGGTTTTCCGCTGTCTGCATCAAGCCGATGCTACCAGCAGAAGGAAGGTTGCACCAGAAAGGACTTCACTTGATTCCGCCAGCTTGGGCCGCCGTGGAACCCGGCAGTCCGATAGTCGGAACCAGCATGTCTTCCTTACGATGGATCAAGGTTGTCGCGTTTAGAGACGCCAGCTCAAAACCGTGTCCGTGGGTGATGGCGTCCGTCGGGCAGGCTTCTACGCAATAACCGCAGAAAATGCAGCGGTTGTAGTCGATGTTGTAGACCTTGGCATAGCGTTCGGAACTTGAGATTCGCTTCTCAGCCGTGTTCTCCGCGGCCTCAATGTAAATACAGTTGGCCGGACAGGCTGCCGCACACAGGAAGCAGGCTACACACTTCTCCAGGCCGTTCTCATCCCGCTGCAAAATATGGGCGCCGCGGAAGCGGTCCTGAAAATGGGCCCCGCGGTTCGGACCCGGCCCATCCGGATAATTTTCCACCTCGGTTGGCTGCAGCATCTCGCGAAAGGTGATGCTCATCCCCTTCGCCACTCCCGCGATGTTCCGAACTATGGACATAAGACAAGTATACGATGGCCCCCTATTTGCTGCCGACGCTCACCAGGCTGACTCCATCAAAGGTGGCCTTTCCGGTATTTTCCGGAGGCGTGTTCCGAAGTGCGACAATCCCGGTATTTTTGGGCGAAAGGTGGTAGTGCACTTGAAGGTATCCAAGGACCAGGCTGGCTCTTCTGCGCGACTTGACCAGTTCCTCCGATTCAGAGCCTGAAGACGCGTAGCCCTCCACAATCAGCGGGCTTCCATAGACGGTCTTGAACTGCCCGATCGCCTGGTCAATATTCTGCCTGCCTTGCAGTGACAGCATCTCTTCCCCGCTTCCATCGCTGGTAAAGAGTGAAGGAGCATCGATCCATTGCCGGCTTACCGGCAGCGACTTGAAGATCTGTCCCGAACGATACTTATCCACAGGCAGATCATCGAGGTCGTCGTAGCCACGCTTCTTGAAGAAGCCTTTGAAGAAGAATTCGTGCTTCAGCGCAGCGGTGTCGTCGGTAAGGTTGCCGGTGGCCTGGTTGATATTGGTAAGAGACTGCCGCAGGTTGGCGCCCGCATCCTCGCCATATTGGTCCTCAGCGAAGGCGCTCTTGAGAGTGGTATTGACTTGCTGGGTGGTCTGGTCAAGATTGTTCGCGGCGGAATTTGCCTTGGTCAACGTTTGATCCACTTTGCCCACCAGCTGACGGTTCTGAACGTCGGCCAGCAGGTTGTCGACCCGGACTATGGATCCGTTCAGCTTCTCCGTCGTCTGGCGGACATTCGCGACGGATTGCCGGATGTCGTCGGCGGTGGCCTTGTCTTCCAGCAAAAGTCCCGCAGCGCCTTTTCCGTGGCGGATGTCCCCGACGACGCCGTTCACATTCCTGATGGTGTTGGTTGTCGTATCGAGGGTGGTGTCGAGGCGCCCTTGAACGTCCTTCATGGTGCCGTCAAGGTCGTTGATGGTACTGCTCGCCTGCTTCATGATGCCTTGCGCCTGTTCAAACAGCTTGCTGAGTTCGAGCGGCTCCTTGCTTGGCAGGGTGCTCTCCGCCGGCGCTTCGGGAGCACGATCGGTCCCTGAGTGAATGAGCAGGAACGCATCGCCCACCACGCCTTGGGTCTCGAGGGTTACCAAGGAGTCCTGACGTATCAGGCCATGGAGGCGATCGTCTACATTCAACTTAAGCCGGAACTTCTGCGAGGGCTTGGAAGGGATCTCGATCGTCTGCAGTTCCCCGGCATCCATGCCGTCGACTCTTACCTTCACTCCCTTTGCCAGTCCGTTGACGTTTTGCAAGTTGGTATAGAAGACGATATGGCGATTGAAGGCCTTGTGCTGATTGCCAATGAGAAATAGCCCGAGGCCGAAAAGCGCCACGGCCGCGACCGTGAAAATGCCTACCAGCACATAGTGATTTTTCATGCGACTAGCGCTCCGCTATGAATTGCTGCAAGTGTTGGTCTTGCCTGCTGTCCAACTCTTCAGGTGTGCCAAATGCCAAGAGCTTGCCTTGGTCCAGCACGGCGAACTTATCCGCTATCTTTCGTGCTCCATGAATGTCATGGGTGACGATCACCATGGTGGTATTGCGTTCTTTCTTGACCTTGATGAGAAGATCGTCGATCTCCGATGCGGTAATTCTGTCCAGTCCACTGGCCGGCTCATCCACCAGCAGAATCTCCGGCTCCAATACCAGGGCCCGCGCGAGTCCCGCTCGCTTCTGCATGCCACCGGAAAGGGCGTTCGGCAACTTCTGCCCATCCTTTGCCAGTCCTACTTCTCCTAAGGTCTCGTCCACCTTGCGCTTGATCTCCTCCTTGGACTTGTTGCGATCCAGGCGATGCAGCGGCAGGGCAAGATTTTCGCTCAGCGTGAATGAGTCAAACAGGGCGGCACTTTGAAACAGGTAACCCATTTTCCGCCGGACCTTCATCAGGCCGTTTTCATCCAGCGCCGACATGTCTTCTCCTGCCACCAGAACCTTGCCACTGTCCGCCTGGAGCAGGCCAATCATCAGCTTCAGGGTCACGCTTTTGCCTGTTCCGCTTCGCCCCAGGATGCAGAGTGCTTCTCCGCGGGCGACGGAAAACGACACCTTGTCCAGAATCATTCTTCCGGAAAAGCCTTTTTCTACTTGATCGAAGCAGATGGCCGTATCACTCATATGGCCTGATCCGGGAAGAGGAAGAAGATGCACTTCACCAGAATCACGTCTGCCAGGATGATCACCAGCGAGGAGATGACAACGCTGTTGGTAGCCGCCTTGCGCACGCCGTCGGAGCCCTCATTGGTGGTGTAGCCGTAATAGCAGGAGATGGTGGCAATGAGATATCCGAACACGGCGGTCTTGAGCGTGGGCGGGATGAAATCGGCGAGCGCTACGCCGTCAAAAGCGCGCTCCATGTAAAGAGTCCAACTCAGGTTTGAAGCGACGTGCTCGGAGAGAAAGCCGCCGAGGATACCTGCGGCATCCATAAAAATCGTCAGCAGCGGGAGCATGACGATGCAGGCGATGACCCTGGTCACGACCAGCAACTTGAAGGAGTTGACGGAAAGCGTTTCTATGGCGTCGATCTGTTCGGTGGCGCGCATGTTGGCGAGTTGCGCTCCGATGCCGGCGCCCACCCGCCCCGCCATCAGCAACCCGGCCACCAGCGGGCCAATCTCGTTGAAAAAGGCCATCGACTGGAAGACCGGAATCTCTGCCTCCGCACCGAACTGCACCAGAGTGCTGCGCGTGTGCAGAGTCATGACAACGCCTAGCGCAAAGCCGGAGGCAACGATCAGTAGAAACGAGCCCACACCAATTTCGTTGAACTGCTTCAGCAGGTACTCGCCTTCGAAGGGCGGCACACAGGCATCGCGGAGCGCCTTGGCGCCAAATAGAGTGATCCGTCCGATGGAGTCGAAGACTGACTTGAGCGGCAATTGAGCTTCCTGGGTGTTCCTTCTCCGCATTGGATGCTCTGGTGGCTGCGCGGACGCGCGCGATTGGTGCAAAATCGGGCGTTGTGACGTTATGAATCCGGGCTTCTACGAGATGAGGTGTCAGCTGCGCAAGCGGAATGCGAACAGCATCCAGACGATTCCGTCGAAGAGTTCGTAGGCGGATAGCACCTGGGTGGTGACCCGCGGAGCTTGGTGGTAGTGGGTCAGAAAGCTGATCCCGACCGCCAGAGCGACCAGTCCCGCCCCGGCCAGAAGCATCAGGTTGCCCCGATCGTCTCTCATCTTGATTGCCAGCGCGAATTGAAAGCACCCCGTGCCCACGGCGTGGATCCCGGCCAGGAACGCGAGGGACTGGGGAGTCAACATGAGAGAAATGCCGATGTAAACGCCCAGCAACAAGGCAAAGCAGCCTTCGCCTAATACCAGCCACCAGAAGTGCAGATGATGTTCGTACGCGAAGAAAGCCGATACGACGAGGAGCAGGCCGTTGCCGACGACGAAGAATCCGAGCAGCACACTCAGGTAAACGAGTGTGACCGGATCGAAGAAAAAAATTCCCAAGAAGAAGCTGACCAGGAACAGCACCACGGCAAAGAGAGTGGCCAAGCCCCCTCTGACGGCAAAGGACCACCAGCACAATCCCAGGTCCGGAATCGGCTGCGATGTGGTCAGGCTGTTCATATGGTGGCTTCCCGCATATAGTTCACCGGCCGGCTGAGACGGCTGCGGCGAAAGAAGAAGTAGATAACGATGCTCACCACCGCAGCATAGGCGCACCAGATAGAGGTAAATTCGTAGCGCCTTACCGCCATCACGACCAGGAGACCCCCAAGGTTAAGCCACGCCAACAAGACCAGTTCGCGAAAGCCGGAAAAGAACAGCGCGCCGCAGGTCGCGGTGACATACAGGACGGCGACGATGTCAGTATTGGTTATCTGGTTGAGGTAGACGATACCGTGATGGTTCGCGTACACCTGCAGCGGATAGGCGATCAGCCCCCACAGCAGATAGACGGCGAGGGCGCCGCCCAGGGTCGAGAAAAACAGCATGCTTCTCCGCTTGTCGCGGGTGGGCTCAATCAGCAAGACGCTCAGCGGCAACAGAAACGGCAGCAATCCCATAGCGTATAGGACAAACGCGGCCCCCGCGTCGTGCGCAACGATGGGAGCCACGACGGGCGGCAGCTTTTGGTCGAGGCCCAGCCAGACAAACCCCTCGGTGAACTGGTGCAGCGCAAACAGGCAGGGCATGGCCGCAAGCAGCAGCTCCCGCCGATGCTTTACCTCGGTCAGTGTGGCGACTCCGATGGCGCCGAGTACGGCACTGCCGATAAAGTTTGCACTTGCTGAAAAGCACACTGGGTGGTCCTCTCGCGTTACAACCGAATCATAACGTGAGACATAGCTGCGTTTTGCGGTAGGGTATCATTTCTTGCGGTATAGGAGCCGGCTAGCGAATGCCTACAGAGCAAATCACCCGAAAGAGACTCTTCCTAGCCTTCTGCCTTTTCGTTCTGAGCGCTATCTCTTACCTCGACCGGACGAATATTTCCATTGCGGGCCTGCAGATCAGCTCAGAGTTCGGACTGGGAAACCAGCGGCTCGGTTGGATCTTCAGCTCGTTCCTCATCGGCTATGCCGGTTTTCAGGTTCCCGCGGGGTGGCTTGCCATCCGGTTTGGCCCCCGGCTTGTGATTACCCTGGGGGTGGTGTGGTGGGGCATTGCAACTGCCCTCATCACGGTGATTCCGCCCGGCGCTCAGGCTGTGGTGCTGCTGATCGGCATTCGTTTCCTCTTGGGCGCGGGCGAAGCGGTGATATATCCGGCGGCTAACCAGTTCGTGGCCCGCTGGGTTCCGGAGCAGGAACGCGGATTCATCAACGGACTTATTTTTGCCGGGGTGGGCGCAGGCACCGGTCTCACTCCCCCACTGCTCGCCTGGTTCATTATCAATCACGGCTGGCGCTCCGCCTTCTGGTTCAGCGCGGTGGTCGGTGTGGTCGCCGGAGTTGCGTGGTGGTGGTTTGCACGGGACACTCCCGAAGAGGATCCTAAGGTTTCGCCAGCCGAGCTGAAGATTATTCGCGAGGGCATTCCGGAGAGTGATCTGAACCCCGACTCGGCAGCGACGGTCATCTCGTGGCGAGCTATCCTCAGCCGTCGCGATCTGCCCGCGCTGATCGTCAGCTACTTCGGTTTCGGTTACACAGCCTGGATCTTTTTCAGCTGGTTCTTCCTCTACATGGCACAGGTGCGGGGTTTCAATATGAAGGCAAGTGCGATGTTCGCCTCGCTTCCCGGCCTGTCGATGACGGTCGGATGCCTGGGCGGAGGAGTGCTGAGCGACCGCATCACCAAAGCCTACGGCCTCCGCGCAGGCCGTTGCGGCTTGGCTTCGGCGGCCTTCTTTGCGACTGCCATTTTCCTGGTGCTGGGGTCGCGGGTGCAAAGCCCTCAGCTTGCGGGCGTGATCCTTGCTTTCGGAGCGGGCTCCCTCTACGTCTCGCAAAGCTCATTCTGGTCAGTCTCGGCTGATATCGCCGGTCGCAGTTCCGGAGTTTTCTCCAGCATGGTCAACATCGGAGCCCAAGTCGGCGGAGCCGTGACGGCCTCGCTCACACCGTGGGTGGCGCAGCGATTCGGTTGGACTACCTCCTTCGCCATTGCCGCCGCGCTGGCGGTGGTGGGCGGGTTCTTATGGATGACCGTGCATCCTGAGCGCCCGCTGGTGACGACATGAAGTTTGGGTTTCTTCTCACGTTGATCTTGAGCGCAGCCGCATTTGCTGCGGATGTACGCACACCTACCCAGGATGGGATCGTGTACGGTGTGGCCGACGGCCAGCAGTTGACCATGGATTACTACGCGCCCAAGGGTGCGGGGCCGCATCCGATCGCGATCATCATCCACGGGGGCGGCTATCAAAGGGGCAATAGCAAGAGCGGCAGCGAAGCGTATTGCGCAGATTTTTTGGCGCCTGCGGGTTACGCTGTGTTTTCCGTCAACTATCGCCTGGCGCCGCAGTATCCCTATCCGTATATGGTCTATGACGTGGAGAGGGCCATCCGCTTCATTCGCCACAATGCTGCCCGTTGGGATGGTCGGCCGGATCGTATTGCTTTAGTGGGTGGCTCAGCAGGCGGGTTTCTGAGCAACATGGTGGGACTCTTAAATTTGCCCGGAGATCCTTCCGCGCACGATCCCGTGGATCGCGAGAGCGCTCAAGTGCAAGCGGTGGTAACGCTCTTCGCCCAGAGCAGCTTTGCGACGGTGCCTCTCAATGCGGACGTGCATGCCTTGCTTGATCCGCTGATTAAGGAGAAGGGTGAAGCCGAGGCGCTCCGTGAAGCGTCGCCTATCACTTATGTTTCGAAGGGCGACCCGCCGTTCCTGCAGATTCTTGGCGACAAGGATGAGTACATTCCCTTCAGCGAAGCGACGAACCTCGATGGGGCGCTGCGCAAGGTGGGAGTGCCGAGCGAAATCATTCGTATTCCTGGAGGCATGCATGGGACAGGCGGCTGGCACAAACTTCCGGGCGTGCCCGATTGGGAAGTGCAGATGACCGAGTGGCTCAACCGCACGCTTGGCCATCAGGGGCCGGTGGGCGAAGGGGTGCGTAAACGCGAGTAAGGGGAGTTGGTCATTGGCTGGGACCTGATTTTGCCATCCGCGTCGTGTTTCGCTGGGAAGAAGATCGTTTCGATATGCGCTTTCGACTTGGCGGGCACTGGCAGATAGGTCGTCACTTCGACAGTAGTACGGTTTTCCGGACAGGTCGAAGGGGGACGGAGATTTGCGCACTAAGGAGTCGGCTCCATAGTTACCAGCGTGACCAAGGGTGCGAAGAATGCGCGGGTCCTTTAAGCTTTTGACGGTCGGATCAAACCTCGGCCACTAACTGACAAACGGCTTGCCGCGGCAGATATCATTTGGACCTGCCCGTGCCCGGGGTTGACCCATCGACTACGAAAGTCTCTCGTATCGCGGAGACCTTATTCGCTTGACGACACGTCTCACCCGCCAGGAAAAGGAGACAAAGCGTCAATCCAGGGTGGCCCGCTCCGCGCGTGAGCGGTAGGCATCCAAGGACCAGGGAGTTGGGCCAGCGAACGCAAGTGTCAAGAAGCAGCAAATGTAGAGCAAGTCGCACTCATACCCCGGCGGCCCAAACTGTGCGCGCCCATCGACGATTCTCATGAGTTTGATGGAACTGAAACCATAGGGGAGATGGACTGTGAATATCGCGACCACCAGCAACACGATGGCCGGTAGACTTACCCACGATACAAAGGCCCCACACAGAATGGCGAGTCCGCTGAAGATTTCTGTCAGAATTGTGAGCCATGCCATGAGATGAGGCGCCGGTGTATGAATGGCGGCAAGAATTGCGGCAAACGCATCCGGTCCTTTGTTCCATTTTGCGATTCCGTGGGCAACAAATCCGTATCCTACAATCAGTCGAATTGGAAGGAGCGCGTAGCCCTTGGGGTTGTTCTCCGCACCGGATACTGCATCTTTCTGGCGCATGCGAGGTTCTCCTGACTACTCTTGCCTGTCCTTCCCTAAGTGTCAGTTCCGCAGTGTGTTGGAGAGAAATCTCCGCTACGAGCGACTGGCCAAACTCCGGGCCGCCTGGCTTGTCAATACGGCCTCGGCCGGACGCTTACAAAGCTAACTGACGCTCTCGCCGCGAGAGTTACCATGGGGGGTCCACGTCCTGATCGATTATGTCTACCGCCCTCCGCAACCGTCAACCCAGTGGCAGCGAATATTGGCGGTACTTTATTTCCTCATCACCGTATCCGGCTTCAATCACGGTGTTGACCAGATCTCGTTCACCGATCAAACTCAGCGCCGTTTCTGTCCAATCGATCCCATCGGTCAATTCTTCTCCGCCGTGCGCCGGGAGGTAGCCAGGTAATGCTGATCCAGGGCCTGACGGATTAAGGTTTTGATAACCGCCTGACGGCTGATGTTTAGTTCCTTCGCAGCGTTATCGAGCTCCTCCAGCATCGGGGAGGCGAAGTCGACATTCACTCGCTGGATGGGCGCCATCATGCGGCCAGCGTTGGTGAAATGATGTGAGACATCCTTTCCGCGATCCGCCAGGCGTGCGATTGCTTCTGCGGGTAAAGCCTTCTTCGGCTTATGACTGGTCTTCATATAGTTGTTGCTCCTGTTTAGTCGCCTTCCATAGCGTCACGAGGTGGTAGTACTCTCCTTCTTTGTCTTCCCGCACCTCAAAGATAACGGTATAGAGACGGTCTTCTACCCAGCCGATCGCACGATACTGTTCGGGCGAGTCCAAGCGTTGATCCAGATAGTACGGGTGCGAGAAGGCCTCCTGGACTTCTTCGAAGCCAATGCCCCTTTTCGGATTCGAGCGCAATCGTTGGCTTTTCCGTGCATCAAAATCGAAGCGCATTTAGGTATAACAGTTATACCTAAGTTTGGAAGGAACCTCAAGATACCGGCGGGAGGGCAGAGGTTTACAATCCGCCAAAGTGGGGTGCCGAGCCAGATCATCCTCCTACGGAGACAGTGCTACGCGTGACAGACCTATGAGCCCGGAGCTGGAATCACCCCTAGTTGCATCATCATTCCCATGGTATCCATGATGATTCGGGTGTCTTTGATCCGGCCGGCTTCCAGGCGATCGATGACAATGCCCCAAACGCTAACCGGCTTCCCGGTTGCGGGCACCCCGAAGAATTCGCCCTGGTGAGTTCCGGTCCACTCGAAACGGCTCACCACCTTTTCTCCCTCCGCGATTTGCTCGTGAATTGAGAAGACCAGGTCGGGGAATCCAGCGCGCATCGCGCGAAGAATGTCCTTCAAGCCTTCTATGCCGGGACCTTGTCCGGGCAAGGGAACCTGCTCTACGACGTCCTCCCAGACAAAGTCCACGGCTCGATCGATTTGGCCTTGGGTAATCACCTCGTCTGCAAAACGGCGAACTACGGTTGCGTTCTCCTGAGTCAACGTGTCTCTCCTTGTCGTACCGGGTAAAGCTAGTGCCCGCTGAGCATGGAAAGCGTGGGCCCATCCTTCCCGCCGAATAGAATATCGTGCGGGCGCTCTGGCATCGGGCCCATGGTTTGTGCGCATTCTCCACCACCGTCAACCCAGTAGCAGGGAATATTGGCGTCACTCTATTTCCTCATCACTGTAACCGACTTCAATCACGGTGTTGACCAGATCTCGTTCACCGATCAAACTCAGCGGCGCCTTAAAGAGTTGCCGTTGAAGAGCAGGTTTGACGTTCGGAACGATGATTACGAGTCCAGCGTGCAGCTGTGTCCGAGGACAAAGGGCCAGAAAATCCGCCCGCTTGTTCGTAACAAAAGTGTAATCTCGCTCAACAACGAGCTTTACAAGTTCCCAGTCTTTAGAACTACCGAGACCGAGGTACGTAACATGATGGGTGATGTGTCCGCCACGTGCGCCAGTTCGAGCAGAGATGTGTGCAGGCATTTGTCGATAAGCAGTTTGGCCACTACACTTTTTTTGCTAGCTTATACCGCGCCACATGTAATGGTTTCTGCTTCGCCCACAGACGGCGGGCGGGCCGGCCACGACGCGGAAACGCGGCAACATAAAGCGGCGCAAGTTCGACTTGCTCTTGCTTCAGGGACGGGTAACCGTCCAGTATCTCCTGGGTCGAAGCGCCCTGCGCCAGCATCGCAGCAATCATCTCGACCGGAACCCGGGTACCATGAAACACCGGCGTTCCGCCCATGATTTCGGGATCTGAAACTGCCATGCGGCGCGCTTTGTGAAGACGCTTCAGCTCGCGCTCTACGTCCTTGCGTGCAGTCTTCACTTGAATGACGAGAGCCGAACTGCCGGACACAGCTACGAAATCTGCATTTGGCGCGCCTTGTACCCTTGACGCTTATCAATCTGGAACGGTTTGTCTTTCATAGCGTTCGACGTCATCCTGTCTCCAGTTGTTTCGAACCCATGATTGTCTGACCTGATCCCTTCGCTCCAGCCCCATTACAGGGCCTTCATCGCTACTACAGACCGGTCCGCCCCAAGCCAACGCATCGGTACTCTCGCCTCGTGGTTGTTTGCCCTTGAGCTTCTCCCTTAGCATCGATGGCTTGGTTCCTGCAGTTCCGCATAAAAGCCTGTATCGGACTCACGCCCCCTATACGCCGGCTGCCACCCGCCCAGTCATCAGGCTCCTAGCGGGCTTATCCCAGAGAACACAATCACCCCTGGTTTCGACAGCTTCTGATACTTAACGACGCGTCCTCGGAGGGTTTCTTGCGCTCGTCTTTCCGACAATTACCTTGCCGATGGTCTTGATCGGAACTTTAACCCGACGCTCACCACCACGGCTCTTTACCGCAGCAGCTCGGGCTGGTTTGAGACCTGCTCCTGAAAGCCGATCCCGAGGGGCC
>CAWITT010000016.1:0-264251 GCA_963839025.1 uncultured Acidobacteriaceae bacterium | reverse complement strand
TTTTTCGGCCCACGTACGCTGGTGCGAACATGGGGCACCCGTCTGGTTTTGTTTGGTTCTCACTCTCAGTTCCCGCGCGCGGGCACGGCAGTAGCTGCTTAGTCCAGGAGAGAGGGCTTTTTCCAGGTGAAGTGACGGCCCAGGATTCCTTTGATGATCAGATGGTCTGTGCCCGCTGTGGCGCCCACGCCTACGCCGATGTTGATTTCCCATTTTGGCGAAACGTTCAGGTCTGTCACTGCGAACATTTGCTGCTGCTGATCGTGCAAAGAATCAAACGCCCCCAGCCGCCCGTAGTCTGCGTAATACTCGACTCCTCCGCTGATCTTCCGGCTGAAGTCATAGCTGACCTTGACCGATGGAGAAAAACCTACCCCCTGCTTGATATCCGGACCATGCCACGTCCGCTCGAAGGCGGGATTAAACGCCAGGTACCACCGGTTCATGTACTTGTCGACGATCGGCCTTATCTCCCAAGTCCAGGTATCCGGCGAATAGACCGCACGTTGATATCCGATCTCCGTCGATAAGCTGACGCCCACCGGCCAATGCCAGGAATCGGGCACCCGCACCCGGGGCCGGATGTGGTCCCCTACCCACTGCACCCCGTGCCCGCTTTGTTCGCTGGTGAAGATGTAGAGCCCCACCTCGGACCAACTGGTGAGCCCCTGGGTGAGCTCGATGGTCTCGTGTTCCTGGTGGTTGGTGGGATAGACGCCGTCGATGACCTGCTTCTGGCCCTCTGGTGTGTAATTCGAATGGAGCTCCACCATGGTGCTCCAGGGCTCCACCGTGTCTGCCCCATAGACCTGAATCTCGTAATTGCCTTGGGCGTGCGCCGGCCGCCACCCCGCATAACAGGGCCACCAGCGCGCAAAATTTACGCATAGCGAAAAAGCATCATGAAGCCGGCATCCATGTGATTCTGCTGGTGGCAATGAAAAAGCGTCGGTCCGGGATCGCCGGCGGTGAACTCCACCTGCACCTGAGTTTGCGCGTCCACCAGGATCGTATCTTTTAAGATGCCGTGCAGTTCGAAGCTGTGCCGGTGCAGATGAACGGGATGATCGTTGGTGCTGCGGTTCTTAAATAAGAGGCGATAGCGCCGTCCCGCAGTTAACACAGGGCTGTCGGTTTCCGGGTAGGACTTGCCATTGATGGTCCAATGATCCATGGCCCCGTGTCCGGCAAATTTCGATGCGAACACGAGCGGAATGTCGATCGCACCGGTCGCGGCCGGAGCCCGTGGGCCGGACGCAGCAAACTGCAGATAATCCCAGGAGAGCTCGTCCGGCTGTTCCCATCGCGGCGGCCCGGTAGAACCCGCGTACTCGACCACGATGCCCATGCCGGCCGCCATGATGTGCTTACGAACTTCACCCATCACCCAGACGCCGGGATGATTCATCTCCACCACCGCGGTGACTCGCTCGGCGGGAGCCAGCCGAAGCATGGAGACCAGCCGGGGCTGGGCCACGTCGTTGCCGTCGAGGGCCGTGACCTTGAACTGATGTCCGGCAAAGGCGATCCAGTGAACTTCCGTAGGGCTTGAGTTGAGAATCTGGAAAACCACCCGCTGCCCAGACCTTACCCGCAGAGGTTCGCCAAACCCGAGAACCCGACCGTTGATGGTCGATAAATTGTAGGCTGGATCCATGGCGCCATCGCCACTCGCGAGTAGCTGGCCATCCCAATCATGCAGCGCGAGGAAGATCTCCTGATCATAGGGCGCCGGATGGTCTCGCGGTTCGATGAGCAGAAATCCGTGCTGACCGGTGTACTGGCCCTTGTGCAGGTCTTTACCGGCAAAGACGTGGGTGTGATACCAGCGGAAACCCGCAGGCCGCGGAGTAAAGGTATAGCGCGCATGGCCACCGGGCGGGATCGGCGGGGTTCCCTCTTCCATCGCTCCATCGACCGCCGAAGGCAGAAAAAGGCCATGCCAATGAACCACTTCAGGATTGGAGGTGTGGTTGGTTACATCGATGGTGACCGGCTGCCCTTCCTTCAATTTCAGGAGCGGCCCGGGAACCTGTCCGTTGTAGGCAGTCGTCTTGATATGCCGGCGCGGGCCAGCCTCGAACTCATAGCCCGCAATGTCAATGGTGTAGTCAGCAGGAGGCAGCAGTTGAGCGTGCGCTGCCAGGACCGTAGAGGCGGCGGTCAAAGCGGAAAGCTTGAGCAACTCACGACGAGTGACCAAGCCTTACCTTAGCAAATTAGGATTGAACGATGGCGTGGAGCAGAAAAAGAACATGGGTGATGTTGACAATCGCCTTGGCGGCCGCTCTTACCGGCGCCCGGGCGCAGACCTCGGGAACAGATCGCAGTAATGCCATCCTGGATCATTTAAATGCTGTGATCAACTGGTATCGCCATGGCCTGACCCGGGTTTCGAGCGTGGGTCTGCCCAGCGACGCGGTGTACCAGTTCAACGCCCAGAGCATGGCGTCGGAGGCGGTGCAACTGGCCTTCCAGTCGGCGCAAGCCGAAGCCGCGCTGCTTTCTGCCAGCAGCCAAAACAAGGGGAGCGGCTCCATCACCTCGCAGCCCGCCCTGCTCAAGATGGAGAGCGATGTCGAGGCCCGCATCGGCGTTCTCAAGACGCAAATCAGCTCCCTCAACGACCAGATGGCGAAAGCACGCAAGGGTCAGCTCCAGCAGCTCACGGAAGAGAAGGAGCGGGCAGAGGGCGAGCTGGAACTCCGTAACGCCATGCACAATGCCCTGGAGCAGATGTTGCAGTTCATCAACTCCAATGGCGAGAGCGGCAAAGGCGGCCTCGAAGGCAGCATCAGCGAACTGCGCCGTTCGGTTCCGGAACTCTCCTCCCCCACGACCGGCAAAACCGCCGCCAAGCCGGTCCCGGCGGCGAACACACTCGCCGTCTCCACCGGCCTCATTGGCGAAGTGGTTGCCCTTTATGACCAGCTCGCGGCGATGCACCAGATCAGCCTGATGATGCAGGAAACGACCCGGGTTCGCGGCTCGGCCATGAAGCTGCGCAGCCCACTCCTGGACACGCTGCGCGCCACCATGCAGCAAGGGCAGCAATTGGCGGATGCGAGCAGCAATGCACCCCAGACGGCGCCCACTCCAGCGGCCCAGCCTGACCAGGCGAGGAAGCAATTCGATGTGCTGGCGACCCGCTTTAAGCAGATCGCCGGCGCCATGCTTCCCTTGAGCCAGGAGATCATTCTGCTCGACCAGAGCAACTCCAATTTTCTCGAGTGGCGCGAGTCGATCCTGCACGAGTCAAACCGTATCCTGCGATCCATTGTCCTGCGCGTCCTGGGGATTGCCTTGGCCATGGGCGTCATCCTGCTGCTCTCCGAGCTGTGGCGCCGGATCACTTTCCGCTACGTCTCCGACATGCGCAGGCGGCGGCAGTTTCTCGCCCTGCGCCGGGTGGTGATTGGTTTCGCCATGGGCATCGTGATCATTCTCGGCTTTGTCAGCGAGTTCAGTTCGCTGGCGACCTTTGCCGGCTTTATCACTGCCGGCGTGGCGGTCGGGCTGCAAACCATCCTGCTGTCGGTCGCCGCTTATTTCTTCCTGGTCGGCAGGTGGGGAATCCGGGTTGGCGATCGCATCAGCGTCGCGGGAGTGACCGGAGACGTCATCGAGGTAGGACTGGTCCGGTTGTACCTGATGGAACTGGCGGGAACCGGGATCGATTTGCATCCCACCGGCCGCATCGTAGTCTTTTCCAACTCAGTTCTGTTTCAAGCCACCACCCCACTATTTAAGCAGCTGCCAGGATCAGAGTATGCGTGGCACGAGGTGGCAGTGGGACTCAACCCGGGCAGCAACCACAGCCTGATGGAGGGCCCGTTGCTGGACGCCGTGAAATCCGTGCATTCCCACTACGGCGACGAGTTGCAGAGGCAGTTGGGAACCACAGAACGGCATCTCGATATTCAAATGAAGACGCCCGAGCCGCATGGCCAGCTGCAGTACGGAGATAGCGGCCTGGAGTACGTCGTACGCTACCCGGTGGGTTTGGACCAGGCTTCCGAAATAGACGAGAAGATCACCCGCAAGCTGGTGGAGATGCTGGAGAAGGAACCCGAGCTGCACGCGGTGGTCGCGGGTAATCCTAAAATTCGGGCGGCGGTTAAGGGGTAACTTCTTTATCCAGCAGTTCCACTGCGTCCTCCACGGTGGTGGTTGGGGGAACGGGCTGAAAAGCTGAACGCGTCAGATCCTGATCTTTGTTGATGGCTTTGAAGAAGATAACTCGACCCGAGATGTGGACATTCAGCACGGTTGTCTTCCAGCGGACACCGCGAATGAATTCGCGATTGATTTGAAAGCTGCCGCCCTTTTCGATTTTGCCCAGCAGCCCGTAGCCGAAGTCAATCTCGTTGAAAACGTGGGCGTCGATCCTCACCAGCCGCTTTTGCTGCGGCTGGATCCATAGCTCTCCCGTTAGGGCGTGGAACACGCGAGTCTCATAGCTGGGCGGATTGTAAGCCGGGTTGGGCTTGAACGAGAGCCGCAGGTCACCGTCCGTCTCGCCTTCGTAGGTGCAGAGAAACGCCTCGGGCATGGCCGCGACCAGCCGCTCCAAGCGCTGTTCATCTGCCTGGGACTCTTGCTTCATCTTTGCCTGTTCGCCGGGATTGTGCATCAGGTTGTGGAGCCGCTCGGTTTCCTTCTTTTGGGCCGCCTGGTCCAGTGGTTTGCCCTGGCGCTCGAGGACCCGGTAGACCGGCCCCGAGAGGGTTTCCACCTCCTGCGCGATCATGGTCTGGGACCCGACCCGCTTGTTCACCCGGTATTGCCACAGGCTGATTTGATGGCGTTCCTGGAGTTCGTTGTAAACCACGTCCTTGACCAGGTCGTGCGGGGATTCGCTGGGGTTTTGCCCCCCGAGAGCCGGCACAGCACACAACAGCAACGCCCCAGCGAGGGCCAGAATGGGTCTCATCTTGTGCCTTGTTACACTCAACTTATGCTAGACGAGAGTACATTCCGCCGCCACTGCGATGCCGCGATCGAAGCTCTAAAGAAGAGTCTGATCGCAGAAGAAGAAGAGGGCGGGTTTGAAGTGGAGGAGCAGAACGGTGTGCTCAACATCCTGTTTGAAGATCCGCCCGGCAAGTTTGTGATTACGCCCAACACGCCGCCGCGTCAGATTTGGATTTCGGCGCTTTCCACCAGCTTTAAGCTCGACTGGTCGGAAACGGCAAAAAACTTTGTGCTCCCCAAGACGGGCGAGACTCTGCCTGCGGTGGTCGCACGGGTGATCCAGGAGCATCTGCAGTAGCCGCACAGGAATGCGCAAAACGCTCTCCGTCGCCATCATCACTCGCAATGAAGAAGCGAATCTCGAGCGGACCTTGAGCAGCGTGGCTTGGGCAGACGAGATTGTGGTGGTGGATTCCGGGTCGAGCGATGGCACGGAAGAGATTGCCCGCAGGTTTCGCTGCCGTTTTTTTTGCGAAGAGTGGAAGGGGTTCGCGGCGCAGAAAAACTCGGCGATTGAAAAGTGCGTTTGCGACTGGATCCTGTCGCTGGATGCGGACGAGTCCCTGAGCGATGAACTGGCAAGGGAGATTCGGGAGTTGCTGGCGGGAGATCCTCCACTCGACGCCTACGCGTTACGCCGGCGGAATCTCTTTCTGGGCCGGTGGATAAGGCATGGGGGATTCTACCCTGACCCCAAGCTGCGTCTCTTTCGTCGCGGAGTGGCGGAGTTTGAGGGCCGCCCGGTCCACGAAACGCTGCGCTTCGTAGGCCAAGCCGGGCGGCTTCGGGGCGACATGGTGCATCCTGCCTATCCCACCCTGGAAACTTACATCGCGCACATGGACCGTTACAGTACCCTGGGCGCCGAAGAAGCGGTAAGCAAAGGCCGACGAATAGGGTTCGTGGCAAGTGTAGTTTTGAATCCTGTCGCCACGTTTATTTACAACTACTTTTTTCGGCTGGGATTTCTGGATGGACGGGAGGGCTGGTTGCTGCACGCGTACCACTCGGTCTACGTAAGCTGGAAATACGCCAAGGCCTGGGAGCTCGGACGCAGACGGAGATAAAACGAACCTGCCGCGATTTGCTCGGCCCGCTCCGGGCGATGTTACCAGCAGGTTACGAAATCGGGCTGCCCCGTACCCAAGGAGTTCCCCCTGCGCAAATCTTTGCTTTGTTCCCACAGCGAAGCATGCTTCTCTAGAAGTCAGGTACGGCGCGACTAAAACGAACAAGGCGTTTTTCCAGCCCGTCAAATCAAGCCTCTCCTGCGGGCCCGCGACGCCGATGAATGAGTCAACTTCCTATGCAAAATGACGCTATGTTTTATTCTCTGCAATTGAGGTTGGTGAGTGGTATCCCGGGCGAATCGGGAGTCCAGCGGGTCGAATTGCTCGCCTTGCCCGAAGGGCCGGGCGAGACCCACCGGAGCCTCTTCGAACATTGGGAAGCGCTGTCGCATTGCCTCTCAGCAGTGGCGAGCAGCTTTCACCTCAAAGCCATGTACCGGACGCTGCACGCTGGGTTGACCGCTTCTCTCATCGACCGCGCTACCGGATCCCGCAAAATCTTTTCTCTCTCCCAGTTGCAAGAACTCGGCTTGGCCAACTAACCTGGCGGTCGCCCCTTTGCACAAGCACAGAAATCCGTTCTAATAGGCCCGTTAGGCAAAAGCTGCTTTACGCCGGGTCCAGGACAGATTATGGTGGCTCAATTACGTGCGGCGGCCTCACAGGAAGAGCAGATGGCAGACAAGCAGCTGAGAGTGCTGAAGTATGAGTCCGCCGGCGCCTCCGATCAAGGGCGGACCCGCAAGAGCAACGAAGACTTCTACGGGATGAAGCTCGACAATGAGGGGGGCGTCTGTAATTTCGTGGTTTGCGATGGCATGGGCGGCGCGGCGGCGGGCGAAATCGCCAGCCGGATGGCCGTGGAAGCCATGCTGGACGCCATGAGCGAAGGCCCGGTCAACCGGGAAATCTTCCAGCGGGCGGTAGACGCGGCCAATCATAGTGTCCATTGCAGTGCGGAGCAGAATCCGTCCCGTGCGGGCATGGGAACAACGCTGGTGGCGATGGCGACGCGCGGCAACCGCGCCTGGGTAGCCCACGTCGGAGACAGTCGCTGTTACCGGTTTCGGGACGGCAGCCTGGAGCGTTTGACCCACGACCATTCCCTGGTGGATGAACAGGTGCGGTTGGGGCAGTTGACCCCGGCGCAAGCCGAAATTTCTCCGATGCGTAATGTCATCACCCGGGCGGTGGGCACGCAGGAGGAGGTCGATGCGGATGTAATCGACTTCACGGTTGAGCCCGCCGACTTGTACCTGCTGGCCTCCGATGGCCTGATGCGGGAAGTGGATGACAAGCACATCGCCGGCATTTTGCGCGGCGCGGAGGATCTGCAACAGACCTGCGCGCAGTTGATTGAGGCAGCCAACCACGCGGGCGGCCGGGATAATATCACCTGCCTGTTGGTCAGAGGCCGGTAAAGCAGGCTCGGTAAACCATTTGAGCACAATCAAAGTAGTGGGAGTGGTAGGCGCCGGGACCATGGGCAACGGCATTGCTCATGTCTTCGCCCGGAGTGGGTACGAGGTGGTGCTGTGCGAGGTGCAACAGCGCTTTCTCGATCGTGGGCTGGAAGCGATTCGCCGCAATTTGGAACGCGAGGCGGCCAAAGGCAAAGCGACCACCGCGGAGGTGCAAAGCGCCCTGGAAGCAATTCGCGGCACGCTGCAAGCACAAGACCTGATGGTTTGTGACTTTGTCGTCGAAGCGGCGCCGGAACGCTTCGCGCTCAAGCAGGAAATATTTATGCAGCTGGATTTGCTGCTTAAGCCGCAGGTGATTCTGGCGTCCAACACGTCTTCCATTTCCATTACCCGGCTGGCGGCGCAAACGCAGAGGGCGGGCCAAGTGATCGGTATGCACTTCTTCAACCCAGTACCTGTGATGAAGCTTGTGGAAGTGGTCCGGGGGCTGGAGACCACCAATGAAACCTTCGCCACGGTAAAGACCTTGGCGGAATCGCTGGGTAAAACGGCAGTCGAGGTCAATGACGCCGCCGGGTTTGTGTCGAACCGGGTGTTGATGCCGCTGCTGAATGAGGCGATGTTCGCCGTGATGGAAGGGGTCGCCACCCCGGCTGCGGTGGACCAGGTTTTCCAATTAGGCATGGCTCACCCGATGGGGCCGCTGACGCTGGCCGATTTCATTGGCCTGGACGTTTGCCTGGACATCATGCGCGTGCTGCTGGAAGGCCTTGGCGACCCCAAATACCGGCCTTGCCCGCTGCTGATCCGGATGGTCGATGCTGGGTGGCTCGGACGTAAGGCAGGCCGCGGGTTTTACCAGTATTGAGGCCCGCTCTAGAGCTGCATGGTTGGAATCCGAGAAAGTGACTGCAGGTCCCTCGACTTCGCTCCTAATGAACAACCGCACCTTAGACCGACCAAAAGCGTTGGATGGGCTTCGCCCGTCTTTTTCGGCCCACGTACGCTGGTGCGAACATGGGGCACCCATCGAGTGCGCGGCGGCCGGTACTGTTCATTGCTCCCTTAACTTGCCGCAGGCAAGTTGGCTCCTCGGGATGACAAGGGGAGGGCGGCTTTTCCACGAGGCAATGGTCAGTGGGATCGAGAGTGCACACAGCTGCAAACCGAAGTAGCACAAGCGCTCCTCATGAAGAACCGTCTCCTGAACCGACCAAAAGCGTTGGATGGGGCTTCGCCCGGCTCCCCTTTGTCATCCCGACCGGAGCGTAGCGGAGTGAGGGATCTGCGGTTTACTTTCTCCGGTAAGAGCCAATTCGGGCCGGTAGCGCGGGCCTTTCCGACAGGGGTACCCCGAGTGGTAACCCCTTGCAGAAGTCGCGTTGAATCAACAGGTGGGGAGCGTATGCTTTGGGGATGATGCGGATGACAGTGCTGGCCTCAGGCTCCAAGGGGAACAGCACCCTTGTCGCCAGCAGCCGCACCCGCATCCTCGTGGATGCGGGGCTCTCGTGCCGGGAGTTGCTGAAACGCATGCACATGGCGGAGGAAGACCCTGCTGCCATCGATGCTCTGCTGATCACCCACGAACATCAGGATCATGTGCAGGGTGTGGCCGTGCTGGCCCGCAAACTTGGCGTGCCAGTCTACTTTACCCACGCGACGCACCGGGCCTGGATGCGCTGGATGACACCCCAGAAACGGCTTACCTACGCGCAGTGGCTGGCCCAGCGACAGCAAGCGGTTGCCACCGAAGTCGCAGTAGAAGTGGATGCAGAGGACGAGGAGTGTCCCCCGGCCAAGGAAGTAGACCCTTGCCGTCTACCCGGGGTGGAGTACTTCGCCGCGGGTTGTAATTTCTCCATTGGCGACATCGCTATCACCCCATTCACCATTCCCCATGATGCGGCCGACCCGGTTGGTTTTGTTTTTGAGGCCGACGGAGTCCGCATGGCGATCGCTACCGACCTGGGCTACATGCCGCCTAATGTCAAGATGGCTATCCGGAATTGTGACGTGCTTATGCTCGAAAGTAACCACGACCTGGAGATGCTGCGGGATGGACCCTATCCCTGGTCAGTCAAGCAGCGAGTCATGTCCCGCGTGGGCCACTTGTCCAACGAGGCTGCCTCCGATTTTCTGGAGAAAACTTACGACGGAAATGCTACTTATGTCGTTTTGGCGCATCTCTCAGAATGTAACAATCTGCCCGAGATTGCTCGAGTTACGGCAGAAAGGGCGCTACGCGATCGCATGAGCCTGCTGGCGAACAAGTTGATGCTGGCCCAGCAAGATGCTCCGCTGGCCCCTATTTGCTTATAATCGAGTAGGTTCCGCGCGGTGAGGCGGAATTCGGTGGGTCCGCGGCAGCGGTGGAATGTTACTATAGGGTTTCACGGCTAATTATAAAAATGCAAACTACAGCATGTACCGATCGAGTGGTAGGCGACATACTTTCCAGTTGGAGGTATGACATTTCCGGCATTACGCCGGAGATGCGCCGAGATTACGAACAGCACCTGGTGGAATGTGCGCATTGCTGTTCACGGCAGCGGTTGCATCGGACAATTGATGTGTCGCTGATTGGGTTGAGTACGGTGTCGATCGCTGCTTTTCTGTTCGGGTTGGCGGTGATCCACCGGATACAGCCACTGCAACACTGGGCTCTGATCGATCTGCATTTGTGGCAGATGTCGATTGTATTGAGCCTGCAGGCGGCCGCCATTGCGGGTTTGCTCGCCTCTCTACTCACCTGGGTGCTGGTAGCGGTAGCCACTCCAGTGCCGGTTTACCTTGCTGAGGTAGCTATGGCCCAGGCTCGCGTTCTTCAGGACCGTATCCCCGAGGAACTGCGCGAACGCCTGATGCGAAACGTAGCGTAACTCCTGTCCGAAGTGACAGGAATATTTGTTCGAATGCTTTCACTCAACGAGCAACAACATTGGAAGGGCTTCTCCCGTCTTTTTCGGCCCACGTACGCTGGCGCGAACATGGGGCACCCTTCAGGTTCTGTTTGGTCCTAGAGATCCGGTTCTCACGCAGATTCTTTAGGCGATAGGCGCCAAGCCCTTACCGGCTTCGATCCCTCAGTTAACTTGCACTGCCCCAATCAGATCCCTGACCTTGGCCACGTGGTGGCGGGCACACCAGCGCTCCAAGGACTCTGCGATTCGCTGCACTGCTCGTGGATCGGCATAGCTGGCCGTGCCAATCTGGACCGCAGTCGCTCCAGCAAGCAGAAATTCTGCCGCATCCTCCGCAGTCGTGATACCACCGAGACCAAAAATCGGAATGGATACGGCACGCGCCGCCTCATACACCATGCGCACCGCGATGGGCTTGATCGCCGGCCCCGATAAACCACCGGTGTTGTTGGCAATCCGCGGACGACGGGTCTCGACGTCGATCGACAGCGATAGAAACGTGTTCACCAGCGACAACCCATCCGCACCCGCATTTTCCGCACAGCGGGCCATTTGAGCAATCGACGTGACATTCGGCGAAAGCTTCACAATCAAGGGTCGCCGCGAAACCGCCTTGGCGCGGGTCACCAGCTGGTCCAGGATTCCGGTGTCGGTGCCAAAAACCATCCCACCGTGCTGGGTGTTGGGGCAGGATGCGTTCAACTCATACGCAGCAATGCCGGGCGCGCCGTTCAGGGCCTCGATCACCCCGATGTAGTCGCGGATCTCATAACCAAAAACATTGGCGATACACGCCGTCCCGGAATGGGGCCGGAGCGCAGGGAGCTTTTTCTCGATGAAAGCTTTGACCCCGATGTTCTGCAAGCCGATGGCGTTAATCATGCCTCCCGGCGTCTCAATCAGCCGTGGCGCCTGGTTGCCCGCCATCGGTTCCAGGGATAAGCCCTTGGTGACAAAACCGCCGATGCGATCGATGGACACAACGTCTTCAAACTCGACGCCATAGCCGAACGTCCCGCTGGCAGCAACGACCGGATTGCGCAGCAGCAGGCCGGCAAAACGAACGCTCATGTCGGGCTTCACGGGATCGGCTGGGCCGGCTGGCTAGCGGGAATGGGTGGAAGAACCAGCCTCGGCGCCCGGGGAACCGCCGGCACGGTGCGAAGAGCCTGGGTGAGGACGTTGCCCACCGACGCCGAAGGCTGGTTGATGCCCAGCATAGAAGCCAAGGTAGTGGCCAAATCCACCGGCTGCACTCTGCCGTGGTAAATGCCCGGCATGAACGGAGCACCATAAAACGCCAACGGGACGTGGCGGTCGTAAGACCATGGACTGAAATGCGTTGTTCCGGCAGCCAGCGTCTGCATCTGGAAGGCCTCCGGGATCACCATGATGTACCAGCCTCCATTTGGACTGTAACTGTGGGACAGCAGCAGGCCCCATTCTGATGGCGGCAGCTGACCGGAAGCGAGCTCCTGGCGCGAGTAGGTGTGCACAACGATGGGGGCGACGGCAAGGCGGGTCACCGGCGGGGGCGGCGGTACGATTTTGACCGGGTTGGCGGCGGCTGCGCCACGGCCTCTCGTGCGCTGACTCGCTAAGGGGGCGACCGGAGCTGGTGGCTGGACAGGCGCCACCGCCGGCTCGACCACTTTGGGAACCACGGTGCCCGGAGGCGGGGCTAGCGCCTCGATCGCTGCTGGGACTGCCACTTCCATGGCCTGTTCCGCTTCCTGCTCATTAATGCCGGCGACTTCGAAGGATGGGCGGTTAAGCGACAGATACGGCAACTCCTGGTTCGGCAGCAGGTATTCGACCTTCTCTCCAGGAGAAAACTTGGCATTCATGGCTTCGTTGAGGTGGGCGAGGAACTTGCCCATATCGATGCTGGCCGCGGGCAATCCTAATGCCAGGGCTTCCGCGGGGACGGGAGCCACGCCGTGGTCCGCGGAAAGGGCGATCCACACGTTTGCCAAGCCACCAGGGATGTTCTTGTCCAGCCAGGAGAAAAAGGCGTCGAGCTGGACGTCGATACTGTCGACCAGCTGGCGCTCCTGGGGCGAATCTGGCCCAAGCCGGTGGCCCAACAGGTCAGGGGCGGAGAGACTGAGGGTCAGCATGTCGGTGACCGGATGGCTGCCGAGCTGCTCATTGGTGATGAGGGCACGGGCGAAATCGAGCTCGTAGGAGTCGGCCGCCGGCGTGGGCCCCACTGAGTTGAAAAATGTCTTGGTCGCGGGGACGCCCGCTTCCTGCTCCGCCTGGACGGCCCGATTCCCGGAATTGAACGCGGTCACCCAGTCGGGAAGCGAATCCATGTAGTAGCTGGAAGTGATGAAGGCGCCGGAAGCCGGTTCGACCCAATAAGCGCCGTTGGCCGAGTAGCCAGCGGGGAGAATGGCCGCCCGATCCTTGAGGGAAACGCCGAAGAGTTTGGACTGGCCCATCGTCGCCATGCGCAGAGAATCGCCCACCGTGGAGGCGCGAAGGTTGAAGGGCGACGCTCCAGGCCCCGTACCGGCGTGGATGGCGCCGACGATGTGATAGCGGTCGTCCTCAACCGAGGAAACAGGACGAGTCTTGTTGCGGTTCAGGTCCCACCATTCGTTGGCGGAGATGCCATGTCCATCGCTGTAAGCGCCGGTACCTATCGTGGCGTGGCCAGGAGCGGTCTTGGTGTTGGCGTAGTCGTAATAGCAATCCTCAAAGTAGGCTCCCTTATCGAGAAAAAGCTTGAAACCGCGGCCTTTGAAATCGGCGCGGTAACGATCAAGGTAGTCGGCACGAAATTGGTCGATGACCAGGATGATGACCAGTTTCGGATGCCCATCGTAGGCACTCCCCCAACTCAATGGCGCGGCAGAAATAAGCAGTAAAGCAACCAGCGACTTTAAAGTGAACATAGCGACTGCACTAGTATCGCAAAAACATCGGCGCAGTCCGGGAGAGTAGCTAGTTCGACACCCAGCTCCCCGTATACTCTCGACTATGTTGCGCGCCCTCTTCCTGGCTACCTTGGTGTCTGCTACCACTTCTCTGGCAGCGCAGATCACGGTCAGTTTTCCCGCCGGCGTTTCGACCAAGCCGCTCGACGGCCGCGTATTGCTACTGCTCTCGACCGATCCTTCCGCCGAGCCGCGGATGCAGATCGACGATAGCCCGCGCTCTCAATTGGTCTTCGGCACGACCGTCGATGGACTCGCCCCGGGCCAACCAGTTGCCATCACGAGCGCGGCCGCGGGCTACCCGATCCGCTCACTCAGCGACGTGCCGGCGGGCGATTACTATGTGCAGGCCGTGCTCAACATCTACCAGACGTTCCATCGCGCCAACGGCACCACGGTCAAGCTGGCGCCCGATCGTGGCGAAGGGCAGCACTGGAACCTGGCCCCGGGTAATCTCTATTCCAAACCGGTGAAGGCCCACATCGACGGCCACGCCAAGCTGGCTATTGTGCTCAGCGAGACTATCCCAGCGATCCCGGCCCAGCCCGACACCAAATACATTCGCCACATCCGCGTCCAAAGTCAGTTATTGACCAAATTCTGGGGTGCTCCTATGTATCTCTCGGCCATCGTCCTGGTGCCGGAGGGGTTTGACGAGCATCCAGCGGCCCACTTCCCCATCGCCATTTTTCACGACCACTTCGTGGATGGCATGGACGACTTTCGCACCACCCCTCCCGATCCTGACCTGAAGCCCAATTACTCGGAGCGCTTCCATCTGGCCGGCTACAACCGCATCCAGCAGCAGGAGGCCTACAAGGAATACCAGCAGTGGATCAGCCCGGGGTTCCCGCGCCTCCTGGTGGTCAAAATTCAGCATGCCAACCCGTTTTATGACGATTCCTATGCGGTCAACTCCGCCAATCTTGGCCCTTACGGGGACGCCATCGAAACAGAACTGCTGCCGGCCATTGAGAAGCAGTTTCGCGGGTTGAGCGATGGCTGGGCGCATTTCGTGTATGGAGGGTCGACCGGCGGTTGGGAATCGCTGGCAGTGCAGATGTTCTATCCCAAGGACTACAACGGCGCCTTTGTCGCTTGCCCTGACCCGGTGGACTTCCACGCCTACATGACCGTCGATCTCTACCATCAGCCCAACGCGTTTTATCTCGAGGGCGCGCACAAGCAGGTGGAGCAACCGGCCATGCGGAATTACCTGGGGCAGACGCTCATCTCCATGCGCAATAACGTGGCGTATGAGGCGGCTCTGGGCGACCATGGGCGGTCGGGGGAGCAGTTCGACATCTGGCAGGCGGTTTACGGGCCCGTGGGGCCCGATGGATATCCGGCGCAGATTTTCGACAAGCAGACTGGGGCGATTGATCGCCAGGTGGCCGCCTACTGGCATGACCATTACGACCTGAATGCCATTCTGCAAAAGAATTGGGACGAGTTGGGCCCTCAACTGCAGGGGAAACTCCATCTTTATGTCGGGTCCGCCGACACTTATTTCCTGAATGACGCGGTCTACCTGATGCAGGATTTTCTGGATAAGACTGGAACTCCCGGTCACGGGGTGCCCTACGAGGGAGAAGTGAAGTACGGTGACCGGGCTGAGCATTGCTGGAATGGCGATCCTACGCTGCCGAATGCGCTCTCCCGCCTGCACTACAACACCATGTACCTGCCTCAGATCGTGGATCGCATCCGCAAGACTGCCCCTGCCAACGCTGACATGAGCTGGAAGTACTGAGCGCTGGGCTAAACAGGCTCGAAAAAATGGTGCCCCCTGGAAGCCTGCGCGAGAACCCGAACCGAAGGACCAAACAAAACTCGACGGGTGCCCCAGGTTCGCACCAGCGTACGTGGGCCGAAAAAGACGGGCGAAGCCCTTCAAACGCTTCTAGGCCTCGAGTGAAAGCATTCGAAGAATTCATAATCGGCCCACGTGCGCTGGTGCGAACATGGGGCACCCTGTAGTGGACCCCAAAAGTGAGACAGGGCTGGGGCGAAGAAACTGGGGACAGTCAGCGGTCATACTGGAGATGACCGATGAGCGGAAAGCGAAGACGATTTAGCGCAGATTTCAAGTTGTCTGCTGTGAAGCAGATGGAGGAAGCGGCCTCAATTGCAGCGTTGGCCCGAAGGCTAGGAGTTCGGCGCAAGTTTCTTTACCTGTGGAAGGATCAGTACGAGAAGGGTGGGGAGGCGGCGTTGAAGCGGCCCCCTGGGCGTCCTGCTGGGAGTGTTTCTAAGCAGAAACAAGCACCTGGCCCGAGCCCATCGCAGTTGCGGATCGCGCAACTGGAACGGCTGCTTGGGCAAAAGCAAGCGGAACTGGATTTTTTAAAACGAACCTTCGAGTATGTCAGGGGAGCAGCAGCGAGTCCTACCGGCGGTGGCGGCAAGGAGTCTATCGCAGCATCGAAAGCACGCTCTCACTCGAAGGCAAAGTACTGACCGTGGAACAACAATGTCAGCTGGCCGAGGTAAGCCGAGCCGGTTTCTATCGTGATTTAGCCCGTAGCGCTCCCCAAGCTGCGGATCTGGAATTGCGATCGCGCCTGCAGCAGTTGGCGACCGTGCATCATCGCCGGCGTGGGTACCGCATGCTCACGGCGCTGTTGCGGCGGGAAGGTCAAGTGGTGAATCACAAGCGAGTGCTGCGTCTGATGCAGCAGGACAATCTGCTGTGCTTGCGGCGGAAAGGGTATGTATTTACGACCGATTCGGGGCATGGTTTGGCGGTATATCCCAATCTGGCCGGTCGCATCAAACTGACCAAGCCGAACCAGCTGTGGGTGGCCGACATCACGTTCATTCGCCTGCGCTGTGAGTTTGTTTATCTGGCTGTGATTCTGGATGCGTACTCACGGCGCGTGGTGGGCTGGCAGTTAGGACGCAGTCTGGAAGCGGAGTTGGCCATCGCCGCATTACAAATGGCCCTGGCGCAGCGGAGCTGGCAAAAGGGAGAGTTGATCCATCACTCTGACCAGGGAGCACAATATGCCTCGGGAGATTACACTGCTCTGCTTGAGGACAATAAGATTCAGATCAGCATGAGCCGGCGTGGCAATCCTTATGACAACGCGCGTGCAGAACGTTTCATGCGCACTCTCAAGCAGGAAGAGGTCTACCAAACCAACTACCAAAGCCTGGAGGAGGCCCAACACCGTATCCAAGAGTTCCTGGAAGAGGTATACAACCGGAAGCGGCTGCACTCCTCCCTGGGTTATCAAACACCGGAGGAGTTCGAACGCATCTGCCGAGAGGAAAAGAGTGACGGCGCTGATGGAAACGGGAGAAAACCACAGAACGGTTTACCACCGTTTCCACAGGCCTTGGAAAGCCCAGCGCCTGCGCGCCTGGGCTTCCCACACTCCGGCCACGGAAAAACAGAGCAAAAAATAAACAACCCGTTGAGTTGTCCCTAATTATTTCGGCCCCCTCGTGTCTCACTCAAGGGGTTCACTTCACCCGTCGAGTTTTGTTTAGTCCTTCGGTTCGGGTTCTTGCGCAGGCTTTCCTGTGTGTCTCTGATAGCAAAAGGTGAGTTTTTTCCGCAGCTTGTAAAGTAAAGCTATGCTCGATTTGAGTTTTGTACGGGCCAACTTGGAGTTGGTGGAGGAGAAATTGCGGGCCCGGGGCGCGGATCCTGCTGCCCTGTTGGGCAATTTTCGTGAGCTTGACTTGGAGCGACGCTCCCGCATAACCCAGGCCGAAAGTCTGCTGGCGCAGCGAAATAAGCTCTCCCAGGAGGTGGCTCGCCTGCGCAAAGCGGGCGAGGATGCCACAGCGCTCACGGAGCAGATTCGCGGGTTGAAACAAGAAACAGAAGACCTGGAGAAAAAGGCGGCCCAGGCCGACGAAGCGATGCGGGCGGTCCTCGTGGCCATTCCCAACCTCACGCAGGACAGCGTGCCGCCAGGGAAAAGCGAGTCGGACAATGTTGAGCTCACGCGTTGGGGCAGCCAGCCGGAATTTGACTTTGCCCCCAAGCCGCATTGGGAGCTGGGCGAACGCCTGGGTATCCTTGATTTCGAGCGCGCCGCGAAGATCTCCGGCGCCCGCTTTGCCGTGTACTGGGGCATGGGCGCGCGGCTGGAGCGAGCGCTGGCGGCCTTCATGCTCGATATCCACACCAGGGAGCACGGCTACCTCGAAGTGCTGCCTCCTTTCCTGGTTAATAGCGACTCACTGTTCGGCACAGGACAACTGCCAAAGTTTGCTGAGGATCTGTTCAAGGCCGAGGGGAGCGACCACTACCTGATCCCGACCGCCGAGGTGCCGCTCACCAATCTCTACCGGGGCGAGGTGCTCGACGACGCCCAGTTGCCCCTAAGCCTCGTGGCTTACACCCCGTGCTTCCGTTCCGAGGCAGGCTCCTATGGCAAGGATGTGCGCGGCATCATCCGGCAGCACCAGTTCCAGAAGGTGGAGCTGGTGAAGTTCACCCGGCCGGAGCAGTCCAACGAAGAGCATGAGCGACTTACCGGCCACGCCGAGGAGATTTTACGGCGCCTGGAGCTGCCCTATCGCAAAGTGCTGCTTTGCGCCGGAGACACCGGCGCGGCCTCTTCCAAAACCTACGACCTGGAGGTCTGGCTCCCCGGACAAGGGGTCTACCGCGAGATCTCTTCCTGCTCGAACTTCGAGGCCTACCAGGCGCGGCGGGCGAATATCCGCTATAAGCCCCAAGGTAAGAACAAGACCGAACTGGTGCACACGCTCAATGGCAGCGGCCTGGCAATCGGGCGCACCTGGCTGGCTCTTTTAGAGAATTATCAGCAAGCTGACGGCTCGGTCCGGGTGCCCCTAGCGCTGCAGAAGTATATGGGTGGCGAAGAAGTCATCCGGCAACGGTAGAATGGCAGGAGTGCAGCGCATTCTTAAAAGTTATTTGTTTTGGACTTACCCTCGGGGCAGCTTTCACTACGACGTGATGGTAACCCTGATCCTGGTTTTTCTCTTCGTCTCGCCACGGCTGATCAACTACCAGGATCGACCCCAGGAAACCCTGACTGCCAAGCAGGACATCCTGGTTCGAGCCGACGGCCCGAACGCTTGGATCTACGAGATCGGCGCCCATCAACTGGCTGATACCAGCAACAGTGACAGAGTCCAAGCGGAGCTGTTGAAGCAGATACAACCCATATCGGGCAACGTTCAAATTGACCGATATCAGGAGCAGAAGGATGCCAGCGGGCATGTGACCACCTATCGTGTGTGGGCACATCGCTAAATGGGACAAAGGAGAGGCATGGTTTGGATCGTGAAAAGACTCACGCTGGTAGTGTTGCTCTGTGGGTCAGCCTGGGGGCAAAGCAGTCCCGATGTGCAGAAGGTAATCAGCCAGCTCAATAGTGCGGCAGCCAAGTTTCAGAGTGCTCAGGCGGATTTCAGCTGGGACCAGTTAACGGCCTCGGTGCAGGATCACGATGTGCAGACGGGCACCATCTATTACCAACGCAAGAAGAGCGTCACCGAGATGGCGCTGGACATCCAGCAGGAAAATGGGCAGGCCGCGCCTAAGATGGTGCTCTACGATGGGACCGAGCTCAAGCTTTACCAGCCCACCATCAAACAGTTGACTCGCCTGAGATCGGGTGCGAATCGCGCCCAGTTTGAAAGCTTTCTAACATTGGGCTTCGGGGGCAGCGGCAGCGATCTCGAGGCCAATTGGACGGTAAGCTTTCTGGGCGCCGAGTCTATCGAAGGAGTCGCGGTGGCTAAGCTGGACCTGGTGCCGAAAGAGAAGAGCGTTGCCAACAATTTCTCCCACGTGACCATCTGGATCGATCCCATCCGGAGCATTAGTTATAAGCAGATTCTCTACGAGCCTTCGGGCGATTCGCGCACCGCAATCTATAAAAACATCCGCTACAACCAGCCCATTGCGGCAGGCGTCTTCGAGCTCAAAGTACCGCGTGACGCCAACGTAGTGGTCAAGTAGCACGCCGCAAACACGAACAGCAGCGGAAAACACTGCAGCGTATAGCGCGATTCGGGAGTTTCCAGCGTAGCTAGGAGCAGGCTGCGGAGGACGATCAACGCGACCATCGACCCCGCCATCCGCGGCCAGCGCAGCATCCCCAGAAAGGCCGCCACCAGGTAGGCCAGGTTGAGCACTCCGTAGAAGATGGCCATGCGCGTCTCGGCGGGATGCTGGGCATATTGCCACCAGCGTAGATGGCCGTTGAGCGTCTCTACGCGGGGACGTAGCCACATGTTGGCCAAGCGCAGCAAAGGCAGGGTGACGTAGTAGCGGAATGGGTGTAAATGGATGCGTTCTTGGGCGAGGTGCTCGAAACGTGCATCGATTTCCGGGGTCAACGTTGTGATCGCGTTGTAATCATGCAGCAAGCGCTGCGTCTGCTGGAATTGAGCCGGATTGTCGATCGCGCGCGCCGGCAGATTCCCAGGATCGATGCGATCGCTGTTTCCATTCCAGTAGATCTCGCTGGTAACGGTGAAATCGGCGGCAAAGGTTCTCACCCAACGAACAAAGCCGGGAGCGGCGAACTCGCCGGGATCGTTGGCGTAACGCGGGGCCAGGGGTTGAAAAACGTGGAAGGTCCGCCAGTTGCGGACGCTCCAGGCCACAAAGGGAAGAATGGAGAGTACTCCCGCCACCATCGCCAAGCGAATGGCAGGGCCAAGCCCGAGCGTGCGGCGGCCGTAGACAATGAGTGCCGCCCACAGGACCACGGCCAGCAAGGCGCCATCGGGGCGAAGCAACGCGGCATAGCTCCAGGAAAAGGTGAGCAAGCCCACCCATACCGGGCGGGGGTTTTCGAGCACCTCCGGGAGGGCGAGAAAGCCGAGGGCGACGCAAAAGATGGACAGCGTTTCCGTAAGCGGGGCGGCCGCGTAGTTTGCGGTGAAAGGGCAGCCCACCGCCAGTAACAGGGCGAACCGTCCGGCTCGTGGACCGCAGATCTTGGCTGCCAGCCTGGCAACCAGCAGACAGGTTCCGAGATCGATGAGCGCCTGCAGATAAATCACGGCGTGGTAGTTAGCCAGCCCGAAGACAACAAAGCAGAGGGCCAGAAAACCCGGATAACCCGGCAGCCGGACCAGGGTCGGTTCCACCGTGCTTGGACCTGCGGCGTGGCCCACCGTGTGGCCGTAGATGCCGTGCGTGAGCCAGTTGGCGGCAATATCCCCGTAGAGCAGCGAGTCGCCCTGAATTTGGGGGTGCGCGTGGATAATCCACAGGCGCAAGGCGGCTCCAACGGCCAGCGCAGCCAGCGTAAACAGGGAGGGCATCCATCAGAATCCTACAACCTGGCAGCTATCCTGTAAGCTTTCTGCAGGCATGAATCGCCAGATCTTCTTCGATCCACAGCGGAAACGCTGGAAACGCCTCCGGCGCATTCTCGACGCGGTGGCGGTGTTCTCCACTGTGATTCTGGTGCTGTTCTTCCTCAACGTGGTGAAGAATCAGCATTTGCCTGAGCTGTTGCTGCCGGCGCCGAAGCGGAATTATCGCGCTATCCAGGAGCAGGCCGCCGCCTTTAAGGCGAGATACCTGAAGCCGGCGCGGCGCAAAACCAACCGCAAGCCTTCGGAGATTCCTTTCAATACCGGCGAAGGCCTGCGCGCGGCCTACTACGTGGATGACGACGCGGGCAGCTACGCTTCGCTCAAAAACCACATCCACCAGATCGATATCCTGTTCCCCGAGTGGCTGCATGTGACCAAGGCGGACGGGACGCTGCAAGGCGCTTCCACAGCCGAGGCGCCACTCCGTGTATTCGACGTTGTGGATGCGCACGGAGTGCACAGCGTCGATCCGCAAAATAAAGTTCATGACCTGATCGCCGCGGCCCACGAAGATATCGCGCTCTTCCCGCTGGTAAAGAACTTCGACGTGCTTACGCAACAATGGGATCACGACGGCGTAGCCGCCATGCTGAAGGATCCGGCAGCGCGAAAGAACCTGGAGCGCCAGTTCGGCATCTTCCTGGCAGCGAACCCCAGCTACCGCGGCCTCAGTCTCGATCTTGAGGATCTTCCCGACGATGCACAAGGTGACTACAACACCTTGATTGCGGAGCTGTACAGCCAGATGCACCCGAAGAATCTGCGCCTGTTCGTAAATGAGGGAGTCGGCGCGGACGACAGCGAATTTACTTTTCTGGCCAAGAATTCCGACGGCATCCTGCTGATGAACTATGACCAGCATGAGGAGACTGGCGATCCCGGCCCGATCGCCGCCCAGGACTGGTTTGAAGGCAATCTGCGGCGGGTTCTCAAGCTGGTTCCTAAAGAGAAGGTCATCTGCGCCATCGGCAATTACGGCTACAACTGGACCATGTCGCTGGCATACAAACACCATCCACCGAAGGTGCTGGACACCGAGGATATTTCGGTGCAGGACGGATGGCAGGCGGCTTCCGACGCGAACGCTGATGTACGCCTCGCGGGCGACGAGCTGAATCCGCACTTTACCTACGACGATGAAGACGCCCACGTGCGCCACCAGGTCTGGATGCTGGATGCGGTCACCGCATTGAACGAGCTGCGCGCCGCTCGGCAGATGGGCCTGCAGACCTTTGCCTTGTGGAGGCTGGGCGAGGAGGATCCGTCGCTGTGGTCGATTTGGGACCACCCCAACAACATGGCAGCGCCGCAATCGCTGAAGCAGATTCCACCTGGCGATGATGTCGTCTCCGATGGCGAGGGCGACATTCTGCACATTACCGGAGAACCACACCGCGGCTCGCGCAGCATCGACATGGATTCCTACAACTGGACCATCACCGATGAGCACATGCTGACCTATCCATCTCCGTACTCGATTGAGTATTACGGCTACAAGCCTGGAGTGGTGGCTATCAGCTTCGATGACGGGCCGGATCCGACGTGGACACCGAAGATCCTGGACATACTGAAAGCGAAGGGCGTCAAGGCGACCTTCATGATGATCGGCGAGCAGGCGCAGGACAACGTGAGCCTGATGAAGCGGGTGCGGGACGAAGGCCACGAAATCGGCAATCACACCTGGACCCATCCCGACATCAGCGAGATCTCCCCGGAACAGGTGCGGTTGCAACTGAACCTTACCGAGCGGCTGTTTGGCAGCAAGCTGGGCATCAAGCCGCTGTTTTTCCGGCCTCCGTATTCGATCGATCAGGAGCCCGATACCAACGACCAGGCCCTTCCGGCCTACATGATTCAGAAGATGGGTTACACCATCATCGGCAACAAGATCGACACGGGCGACTGGGATGAGCGGCAGCCCAAGACGCCGCAGGGCATCCTGCGGGACGTGCTCGACCAGTTGCAGTTGATGAAGACCAAGCCACAGTTCCGGGGCAGCATCATCCTGCTACACGATGGAGGGGGCAATCGCCGCGTGACGGTGGCGGCCCTCCCGGTGCTGATCGACGGGCTGCGCGCGCACGGTTTTGTCATCGAGCAGGTTTCCGACCTGATGGGGAAGACGGAGGCCGAAGTGATGCCGCCGCTCAATTCCAAGGAGCGCTGGCAGGCGCGGGTGGATTCGGTGGCGTTCTTCGCCTGGGCCTTCTTTAACCACTTCGTGGTGACGCTGTTTTTTGCGGGCGACATCCTGATGAGCACGCGCCTCATCCTGGTGGGTGTTTTTGCGTTGATCGACCGGCTACGGGTCCGTCATGTCCCGGCGGTGCCCGGTGGATTTCTGCCCCGGGTGGCGGTATTGATCCCGTCCTACAACGAGGAGAAAGTGATCGTTCGCACGATCCGCTCGGTGCTCAACTCCGACTATCCTCATCTGCGCATCGTGGTCATCGACGATGGTTCGCCGGATCGCACATCAGAGGTGGCGCGTGCTGCTTACCCGGAAGAGATTGCGACCGGTATGTTGACCGTCCTGCGGAAGGTGAACGGGGGCAAAGCCGAAGCGCTGAACTTCGCCGTGAGCGAGCTTGAAGAAGAGTTCTATGTGGGGATCGATGCCGATACCGTGATCGCCGCAGATGCGGTGGCGAAACTGATTTGCCATTTTGCCGACCCGGAGGTCGGGGCCGTGGCCGGCAATGCCAAGGTGGGCAATCGGGTGAACCTCTGGACTCGCTGGCAAGCGCTCGAGTACATCACCAGCCAGAACTTCGAGCGCCGGGCATTAGACCTGTTCGACGTGGTCACCGTGGTTCCCGGCGCGATTGGCGCGTGGCGGACCGACGCCGTGCGGCAGGGCGGATGCTACCCGGTCAACACGGTGGCCGAAGATGCCGATCTGACCATGAATCTGCTGGAACAGGGGTATAAGGTGATTTACGAAGATCGCGCCTTGGCCTTTACCGAGGCCCCGGCCACCGCGGGCGGGCTGATGCGGCAGCGGTTCCGGTGGTCCTTTGGGACTTTGCAAGCGGTGTACAAGCACCAGGCGGCCTTCCTCAGGAACCGGGCCATGGGGTTGTTTGCCCTGCCGAACATCTTGATATTCCAGATCCTGCTGCCGCTGGTCTCGCCGTTTATCGACCTGATGTTTGTCGGTGGGGTGGTTCACTATCTGCTTGACCGGCATTTCCATCCGGAAGCGGCCAACGCTTCGAACTTTGAGAAGTTGCTGACCTTCTTTCTTGCATTTTTGGTCATCGACTTCGTCACTTCGGCCTTGGCCTTCAGCCTGGAGCGGCGCCACGCTGCGAGCCGGGGAGATGGCTGGCTGCTCTTCCATATATGGCTGCAGCGGTTCGCCTATCGGCAGCTATTCTCGCTGGTGCTGTTCAAGACCGTGAAACGGGCGATTGATGGACGGCCCTTCAATTGGGACAAGCTGGAGCGTACGGCAAAATTGTCCGCGCAGACCGAGCGTCTCACAGCCACTCGATAAAGAGTAAAATCAGGCTGTTATGTCAACCGCACAGATCAGCACCGTCATTCAGCCACTTGCACCGCAGGGGCTGTTCCGCAATGAACCCTTCATCGATTTCAGCGATCGGCAAAACGTACACGCGATGCAGGACGCGCTGGCCCGAGTGGGAGATCTGCTGGGCCACGAGTATCAACTGGTCATCGGCGGGGAGCGTTCGCGTACGGCGGAGAAGATCCAGTCGTTGAATCCGGCGCGCCCGGCGCAGATTGTCGGGATACATCAGAAAGCTGGACAGGAACACGCCGAGAAGGCCATGAAGGCTGCTTTGGCGGCGTTTGCTACCTGGCAGTACGCGGCGGTCGAGGAGCGCGCGGCGTTGTTGCTGCAGGCGGCTGCACTGATTCGCAAGCGGAAGTTTGAGTTCTGCGCGTGGCTGGTTTACGAGGTAGGGAAAAATTGGGGCGAAGCCGATGCCGATGTTTCCGAGACCATTGACTTCCTCGATTTCTATGCGCGTGAGGCTCTCCGGTTGGCGGGGGCAACGACGCCTATTCCTTATCCCGGGGAAAAGAATCAGCTGTGGTACATCCCTCTGGGGGTGTGCGCGGTCATTCCTCCCTGGAATTTTCCTTTTGCCATTATGGCGGGGATGACGGCGGCGGCGATCGTCACCGGGAATACCGTGATTCTGAAGCCTTCGAGCGATTCTCCCACCATCGCCGCGCGGTTTATCGATGTGCTGGAAGAGGCGGGGATGCCTCCGGGTGTCGTGAATTTCTGCCCCGGCTCGGGCAGCACTTTCGGCAACGCGATTGTTGAACATCCTAAGACACGCTTGATTGCTTTTACCGGCTCGAAGGAAGTTGGGCTCGACATTCATGCCCGCGCGGCCCAGACAAAACCAGGGCAGATCTGGATCAAGCGCACGGTGCTCGAGATGGGCGGCAAGGATTCGATCATCGTGAGCACGGATTGCGACATTGACGCTGCCGTCGAAGGCGTTGTGGGTTCGGCGTTTGGATTTAATGGGCAGAAGTGCTCCGCGTGTTCGCGGGCGATTGTGGAAGAACCGGTCTACGATGTTTTCGTGGAGCGGGTGCGGGAACGGGTACAGGCGTTGCAGGTGGGCGACCCAGTGGCAAACGCAAGCATGGGCCCGGTGGTAAACCGCTCAGCGATGGATACGATTCTCTCCTACATCGAGATTGGTAAGGGTGAGGGACGATTGTTAACCGGGGGCCGCGCGGTGGCGAGCACGGAAAACGGGTATTATTTGGAACCGACGGTGTTCGTGGATGTCGCGCCCAAGGCGCGCATAGCTCTCGAGGAAATATTTGGGCCGGTGCTGGCGGTGATCAAAGCGAATGATTATGATCATGCGCTCGAGATTGCAAACAATACGGAGTATGGGCTTACGGGCGCGGTGTATTCCACTTCCCAGGCGAAACTGGATCATGCGCGGCGAGTCTTTCACGTGGGCAATCTGTACTTCAACCGCAAGTGCACGGGAGCCATGGTGGGAGCGCATCCCTTCGGCGGCTTCAACATGTCGGGAACGGATTCAAAGGCCGGCGGACCGGATTATCTTCTGCTGTTTACGCAAGCCAAGTCGATCGCAGAGCGGATTTAATCCGAAGGGTACGGGATTTGTAGGCTGCGGAAAACTCACGCTTTGTATCAGGGCCCGGCTTTTAGTCGGGACGTAAGAAACCCAAAGAGAATTGGGCTTTAAAAGCCCCTGCCACCATAATTTTCTATGCAAATCTGCCACAGCAAGGGCAAAAGAGTCCGCGTGGTAACCGGATTTGAGGACCAACAGAACCTGACGGGTGCCCCATGTTCGCGCCAGCTAACGCGGGCCGATTATGAATTTTTCGAATGTTTTCATTCAAAGACTAAAAGCATTGGAAGGGCTTCGCCCGTCTTTTTCGGCCCACGTACGCTGGTGCGAACATGGGGCACCCGTCAGGTTCTGTTGGTCCTCAGATCCGGTTACCACGCGGGCCATTGAGTCGGGTGACAAAATAACGAGTTTCTCGGTTTTGCTGTGGTTCTAGCTGTGGCAGGGGCTAAAGCCCATCCTATTTTCAAGTGTTTACGGCACGACTAAAGTCGTGCCCTGATACAAAACCGAGTTTTTCCGCAGCCTCTAAAGCCCATCATATTTTTAGGCCTTTACGGCACGACTAAAGTGGTGCCCTGATACAAAACATGAGCTTTTCTAGAGCCTGTAAAGCCCATGCCCTTCAACACCTTGTCTACAGCCCGTAAAGGCCGTACCCTTCATTGCCTCAGGTCGTCGATGCGCTAGCTGGCCGACGCGTTGTTGCGCCTTGGCCGGCGGTTCGCTTGCAGGATCTTCTTGCGTAGACGCAGAGACTTGGGCGTTACTTCCACCAGCTCGTCCTCCGCGATGAACTCGATCGCTTGCTCCAGGTTCATTGGCTTGAAGGGTACCAGGCGGATGGCATCATCCGCACTCGATGCACGCATGTTGGTGAGCTTCTTCTCGCGCACCACGTTCACGTCCAGGTCGTTGTCTCGCGAGTGCTCGCCAATCACCATGCCCTCGTAGACCTCAACGCCCGCAGTGACGAAAAGCACTCCCCGATCCTGCAGCCCATTTAAGGCATAAGCTGTCGTTGGGCCGGTGCGGTCGGCGATCAGGGCTCCGGTGGGCCGCTGCGGTATCTCCCCTTGGTAGGGCATGTAACCGTCAAAGAGCGAATTCATCACAATGGTGCCGCGAGTCTCGGTCAGCATCTCACTGCGCAAGCCGATGAGCCCACGGCTGGGAACACGAAATTCCAGACGCACACGTCCGTAACCGTGATTGTGCATCTTTAACATCTCTCCACGCCTCGGCCCCAGCCGCTCAATCACCGTACCGACAAAATTGTCGGGAACGTCGATAGTCAGGTGCTCCACCGGTTCCTGGATCTTGCCGTCCACCGTGCGGGTAACAATTTCGGGCCGCCCCACCATCAGCTCAAAGCCTTCGCGGCGCATCATCTCGATCAGGATGGCCAACTGCAACTCACCGCGCCCCAGGACCTTGAAACTGTCCGGGCTTCCCGTCTCTTCCACACGGATCGAAACATTCGTGAGCAGTTCCCTATCCAGGCGCTCGCGCAAGTTACGGGAGGTGACGTACTGGCCCTCGCGCCCCGCCATAGGCGAGTTGTTGACCGAAAATTGCATGGCGATGGTGGGTTCGTCGATGACGATCAGCGGCAGCGGCGCGGGATTTTCGAGCCCGGTGATGGTTTCGCCGATGGTGATGCCAGTGACACCTGCGATGGCGACAATGTCGCCCACCTGGGTGATCTCGGTGTCGGTGCGCTTTAACCCGTTGAATGTGAATAACTTGGTAATTTTTGTCTTGAGCAGCGATCCATCACGCTTGGAGATGTTGACCTCTTCCCCGTTGCGCAAGGTTCCGTTAAAGACCCGCGCGATCGCCAGCCGGCCCAAGTAGTCGGAGTAATCCAGATTGGTGACCAGAATCTGCAACGGTCCGTCGGGATCCCCCTTGGCCGACGGAATGGTGGACAGAATCGTCTCAAAGAGCGGTTGCAGGCTTTCTCCGGGCTCCGTCAACGACAGGCTGGCTGTGCCCACCTTGGCGTTGGTATAGAGCACGGGAAAATCGAGCTGATCTTCGGCCGCGTCTAGATCAATAAACAAGTCGTAGACCTCGTCCAGGACCTCTTTGGGGCGGGCGTCGGGACGATCGATTTTGTTGATGACCAGGATCGGCAGCAGCTTGGCTTCGAGGGCCTTGGAAAGCACGTAGCGGGTCTGGGGCAGGGGACCTTCGGACGCATCCACCAGGAGCATGACCCCATCCACCATCTTCAACGCGCGCTCCACCTCGCCGCCGAAATCGGCGTGACCGGGGGTATCGACAATGTTGATCTTGCTGTCCTGGAACTGGATGGCCGTGTTCTTGGCCAGAATGGTAATCCCGCGCTCTTTTTCCAGCTCGTTCGAATCCATCACTCGCTCGGCGACAGCTTCGTTGGCGCGGAAGGTTCCGGCCTGGCGCAACATAGCGTCCACGAGGGTGGTCTTGCCATGGTCGACGTGGGCGATGATGGCGATGTTGCGAATGGGCGTACTCACGGGCGGGGAATTCCTATTCTTCCGGGTTGCGGAAAGCGGTTGGTTGAAAATGGACTCGAAAACGACAGACAGGTCTAGTTTACCAGCCGCCCTACTGGGGAGCCGGGCCCCGGACTACCTGGACGAAGTCGTCCAGCCGGAGCTGCCGGGCAAAAGCCGCCTTGACCTGATCGGCGCTGAGTTCAAAGTACTTCTTCGCAGCGATGATGGGTTCGTCCAGAGGCAGCCCAATCACCGCCCGCCGCAGCAGCCCCTGCGCCACGCCCTCTTCGCTTGATTCGCCCAAAGGGATCGCCCGTAAAAGCATGGCCTTCGCCAAGTGGAGTTCGTCGGGGGTTACATTCTGGGTGCGCATCTGGTCAAGGTCGCGCTGGATCAAGGCCCTGGCCTTCGAGACCTTGTCCGGATCGCAGCCGTAGGTGACCGTGTAGCTGGCCCGGGTCTTCGACGCTTCCATGCCGACGTCCACGCTGTAGACGTAGCCCGCTACCTGTCGCAGATCATGATAGAGGCGGGTGGCATAGAAGCCGCCTCCCAGCACGTGATTGCCCAGCTGCAGGGGATAGTAGTCGGGATCGAAGCGATTGAGGTTCAACTGTTGCGCCAAAATAACCGAGTCCTGCACCGCCTGGGGATCGGGTACGTTGGCGGCCGAGGCCTTATTTACCGGGATTGCGGCCAGGGTGGTATCCGGTTTAGGGCCCACCGCCTTCCAGTCCCCAAACGACTTGGTGATCACGGCCTTGGCCTCTTCCGGGCTGACGTCGCCGATGACCACAATGGTGGTCAAATCAGGACGCATGGTGACGGCGTGGTATTGCTTCACGTTTTCCAGCGTGACCGTGCCCAGGGTGGCCGGCGTGGCCTCCCGCAGCACGGGGTCACCCGCCGGCAAGAGAGCCAGATCGAGGGCCCGCGAGGTACGGTAGCCGGGACTCTTCATGTTGCCGGCAACATATTGCGTGGTCTGGTCCTTGACCACCGCGAATGCCTCCGCAGGCAGTGCAGGGTGGAGTTCGTTATCGGCCAGCAGTTCCACGGCGCGGGAAAAATGGTCCTTCAACACCTGCACCGAGAATTCGTAACCCGCGCTCTCGTTGGCGGCAATGTCGTCGAGGGCCTTCTGGAACGCCAAGCGGTCGAGGGTGGTGGTGCCATAGGAATAGAGCCCATCGAGCAGATCGGAGACTCCCTCCTGCCCCTTAGGCGTTTGCAGGTCAGAGTTGTTCTTGACCGTGCCAACCACAGTCACGGTGGGGCTGGTGTGGTCGGTCTTCACGATAAGGCGCAGGCCATTGGGCAGGGTGGAATCGGAGGCGACCACGTAATCGGCAGGAACCTTCAGCTGCGAGAGCGACGCCTGAGCCCAGACGGGCAACACCACCGGCTTGGTCGGAGCGGAGGTCATCTTCTCTCCCCCACCGAACCCCTTCGAGGCCACAGCCTCGCCGGAAGGCGACGGCTTCAGAGTGGCGGTGATGGAATTGGCAGCCACCAGATACTGCTTGGCCACCCGGTTTACGTCCGCCAGGGTGACGTTGCGGATTGCCTGGAGATCATCATCCGGAGAGTTGCGGCCTTCGGCGGTAAGCGCCTCTGACCATACCGAGGCGAGTCCGGGGATGGAGTTGCGCTGGAACTCGGCGGAGGCAATCTCGCTCCGTTTGGAGGCGTCGAACAGATCCTGGGGCAAGCCCTTCTGGGCATAGTTCTCGACGATTTGCCGCAATTCATTGATGGGGCCGGCGGGATCGGCGCCTGCGGGTAGCGCAATCTCGCCGAAACCAACACTGGCTTTGGGATAGCTCTCAGCGACGCCAAAGCTCGCATAGAGGGCCTTGCCCGCAGGCACCATGGCATAGACGTCGCCGCGCTGGCTGGCCAGGATGTCCGCCAGAATTTGCGTGGCGGCGTAGTCCGGAGAATCCGTTCCGGGCATGCGATAGGCTATGAACCCCAGCACATAGGGCAGATTGCTGTCGAGGGTGAAGGTTTCCGGCTTGACCGGAGTCAGATTGACAGCCGGGTGCTTAGGCACCGGGTGGTTGGCGATATCGCCATATAGTTGTTTGATTTTGGCCATGGTGGCCGTGGGATCCACATCACCGACAATCACCAGGATGGCGTTCCCGGGGGTATACCACTTCTTATAAAAGTCGCTGAGCATGGCGCCGGTGGTGGCATCGAACGACGCCCTGGTGCCCAGAGGATCATGGGCGTAGGGCGTCCCGGCAAACATGTCCTGGTTCAGGCGATCAATAAATTTGTAGGTCGGGTTGGAGAGGTCGCGGGAGACTTCCTGTTCGATCGCGCCCCGCTCGTGTGCCCACTCTTCTTCGGAATTGTCGACGCCACGCAGGCAGGAAGCCTGTGCTTGCAGGGCCACATCCAGGTCGGCGGCCGGCACGGTCGTGAAAAACTGAGTGATATTTTGTTGGGTATCGGCGTTGTCCCGGCCGCCCAGCTGGGCGTAGATGGCTGCGGTCTGATCGGCGGTCATGCCGGTACACCCGCGGAAAGCCATGTGCTCTAAGGCGTGGGCCGATCCGGGGAAGCCGGGGGGCGTTTCGTCTCCACCGACTTTGAAGTTCAGCTCAACCGTGACCACCGGCGCCAGCGCGTTGCGCACGATGATCACCTGCAGACCATTGGACAGGGTTCCGCGGGTAACGTTGCTGGGATCGGCAGCGTTCAGCCGCAGGGTCAGCAGAAACAGCAAAGGCAGCAGAGCTTTTAACTTCAATTCAATCTCTCCAGAGGCTATTTAGACGCGCCACAACCAGTTTGGCACACCTTACTCCAGAGGCATGACGTCCACGCCTACTTTCAAGCTGTGTTTGGCGCCCCCGAGCAGGACGCCGCGGATGGGGCTGACGTCGCTGTAATCCCGGCCCCAAGCGAGGGTGATGTGGCCATCGGTGGGCACGCAATTGTTGGTGGGATCGAAGTCGACCCAGCCGAAGCCGGGGCACCAGGCCGAGCACCAGGCGTGGGAGGCGTCGGCGCCCACCAAACGCGGCTTTCCCGGGGGAGGCAAAGTCCGCAGGTATCCGCTGACGTAGCGTGCCGGAAGGCCGAGCGACCGCATGCAGGCAATCTGGAGGTGGGAAAAGTCCTGGCAAACGCCGCGTCGCTTTTCAAAGAAGGTTTCGACCGGGGTGGTCACTTCCGTGGCTTTGGGGTCAAAGCGGAAGTCCTGGTAGATGCGGGCAGTGAGATCGAAAACGGCTTCAAGGAGTGGCCGCTCCCGGAGAAACGACTCGCGGGCATAGGCGGCCAGGTCCGGCTTGGCTGAGACGCGGATCGAGTCGAAAACAAACTGGTAGGCCTCGAGGCCGTCCGGGGTGTGGTCACTGGGCACCGTGTCGCGAACTGTTTCCCAGGAGGGAGATTCCGAAAAGATAGGGTGCGCCAGCGCTTGCACTTCCAGGTCGCTGATCGCCTCTACGCTCATCCGGGTGTGCGACTCGGGCAGGGTAAACGAGCTGGCGGTGTTGCCAAAGTAGTCGATGTGGGTCGTGACCTGAGCAGGCGGCACAGGCCAAACGGATAGCTCACAGGCGCGGCGGCGCTGCCCTCGAATATCACGGGGGGTGAGGCGAACGACATGGTGCGAGACCGAAACCGGTTGGATGTAGTCGTAGATGGTCTGGTGCCGCACGCGGTAAAGCATGTCTTGTATCTCTATCCTATCGGGAAGGAGAGGAATGAAGGGTAAGGTGAACAGGCTGCCTAGAAAAGACCTGGGCTTTAGTCCCTCTCACCGTCATTTGCCAAGCGGATCTGCCGTGGCAGGGGCTAAACAGGGTGCGGAAAAAGTCATATCTGTTGTAGTTCTAGCAGTGGCAGGGGCTAAAGCCCATCTTATTCAAGCGTTTACGGCACGACTAAAGTCGTGCCCTGATACAAAGCATAAGTTTTTCCGCAGCCGGTAAAGTCGCGCTGCGCAAAAGGTCGTATGGTTGAAGCTCCGGCTGTGGCGGGGGCTTCAGAGTCTGCGCGGGAACTGAAACTGAAGGACTAAACAAACTAGACGGGTGCCCCATGTTCGCACCAGCGTACGTGAGCCGATTATGAATCCTTCCAATGCTTTTGCTCAACGATTAGAAACAATTGAGGGGCTTCGCCCTGGGCTTCGCCCGTCTTTTTCGGCCCACGTACGCTGGCGCGAACATGGGGCACCCGTCTAGTTTTGTTTGGTCCTCCAGTTTCAGTTCCCGCGCGGACTCTTGAGCCCCAGTCCATCTAAGTCGCCCGTTCCATTTCGGCGTGACTGAAGTAGGTGATGGCGATGGCCTCTGAGAATGCCGGCAGAGCTGCCCCCAAGTCTTCAAGAAGGCTGTCCAGGCGCGTCCGGTTGCTTCCTGCCGGTCCTTCGCACAACAGCTCAATGTCTGCGCTCAGCAACCTTGCCGCGGCCGCCTCGGTTTGCCTCTGCTTCAAAACCGGCCAACCGCTTCCCGACGGCATGCCGGAAAGCGCCGCCGAGTGCCGGGCCAAATCTTTCAGCTGAAACGCAAGCGAGCGGGGATTGGCCTCGTCATTCATCAACAAATCGATCACTGGCGCCGCCTGCAAAGACGTGAAGTAGCGCGAACGGTACGTGATCGAACTGTCGGCCACCTCAAGCAGCATCTCCATCGACGGCCAGTTTTCCGGGTCGATATGGACCATGATCGCGCGCAGTAACTCAACCACCTGCATACATCGCTCAATACGCCGGCCAATGTTAAGGAAGTGCCAGCCGGGGCCGCGAGTGATGTTGCCAGTCTCAATCCCGTTCAGGGCGGCCAGGCTCAAGATACAGCTGTTCAACACCGCCAGCGCGTCCGCCGTTGACACATAGCCCCAGGCGACGCGGTCCGAGGCCCGGGCCAAGCTGCCCAGTTGGCTCACAATGCGCAGCAGGTCGCTCGACAGACGATCCCGGACCTGCGCCGCCGCCCGCGTGACCCGGCTAAGATTCGCGTTGAGGCTGTCGCTCCGCTGCTCTTCAAAAATCAGGGAGAGCAATTCCTTCTCCAAGTCTCCCTGCTGGTCAAGATGACCTTGCGGATCGTCCTTGGCCAGACGCGAATAAGGCGACTCCAGACACTCATACATCTGCATGAGCGAGTTCCACCCGGCAGTTTCCGGCGCCCAGGATTCATCCGCCATGCGCACCAGGATGCAACGCAGTACGCGCGCCAGGTGCTCACAGCGCTCGGCATATCGCCCTAGCCAGAAGAGATGTTCGGCGGCCCGGCTGGGCAGGTCACTGCCGGCCCCGCGATGCAACTCCACCGCAAGATCGCGCGGGCGGCGCAGGGTGAAAGGGTCGACCGGCTGGGGCGAAAGAACCCAGGTATCCTTGCTGCCGCCGCCGTGCTGCATGGAAACCACCGGAGTGTCGGGAGAAGGCGAAACCCGGGTCAAGCCACCCGGCATCACCATCCAGCTATCGCCTACCGCCGCGATGTAGACGCGCAAAACGACCCGCCGCGGGGTCAAGGTGCCGTCCGACCAGACGGGAACGCTGGACAGGTTAAGCAGCTCCTGGCCCACAAATTCGTTGGGCTTGGCCTCCAATTGGCCTAATAGGCGCGAACGCTCGGTGGAATCAAGCCTTCCCCCAAAAACCGGCTCCATGCCCTTCGATGGGTAGGCCGGCTTGATGACCAGAAAGTCCAGGTTCTGGCGCACATAGCGAAGCGCCGCCGGCTGACCGCACCACCAGGTAGCAACCGAGGGCAATGCCAGGCGCTCACCGAGCAAGCGGCGGCTGAGGCCAGGAAGAAAAGGAATAAAGGCCGACGTCTCCAGCAACCCGCTGCCGAGGGCGTTAGCCACCGCTACGTTCCCCGAGCGCACCGCTTCCACTAACCCAGGGATCCCCAAATAGGACTCGGACAAAAGTTCGAGCGGATCGCAGAAGCCGTCATCCATGCGGCGCAAAATGACATCCACCGGCCGCAGCCCTTCCAACGTTTTGAGGAAGACGCGGTTTTCCCTCACCGTCAGGTCAGCCCCCTGCACCAGCGTGAAACCGAGGTAGCGGGCCAGGTACGAATGCTCGAAGTAAGTCTCGTTCCACGGTCCGGGAGTCAGCAGCACGATCCGGGGCTGGCTGCGGCCGGAAGGGGAAATGCGGGTCAACGTCTCGCGAAAGGCGCTGAAGAACCCAGCCAGGCGATGCACCTGCGCCTCGCGATACAAATCAGGAAACGTCTCCGCCATGACGATGCGATTTTCGAGAGCATAGCCGGCGCCGGAGGGCGCCTGGGTGCGGTCGGAAATCACCCACCACTGCCCGTCGGGTGAACGGGCGAGATCGACCGCCAGCAAGTGAAGGTAGTTCCCGCCGGGAACTGGGACGTCGTGGCAAGCCCGCCAAAAGGCCGGGTTGCCGAATACCAGGGCGGGTGGAAGATGCCCGTCCAGCAAAAGCTTCTGCGGACCATAAAGATCTGCCAGGATGGTGTTGAGCAGGCGGGCGCGTTGAATGAGGCCCGCTTCCAGGTAGCTCCATTCCGCCGGCGGAATCAGGAGTGGAACCGCATCCAGACTCCACGGGCGGTCGGTACCGAGTGGATCGCCGTAGACGTTGTAGCTGACCCCGTTTTCGCGGATCCGCTGCCGCGCCATCTGCCAGCGGTGGGCCAGCTCTTTGCTGCCGAGCGAAGACAATGACCCGATGTACCGGTCCCAATGAGGGCGGAGGACGCCGACCCCGGAGCACATCTCGTCGTAAACGCCAGGAGCCTGGCGATAGTCGGCGATCAAGAGCGGGTCCTCCAGTATCTCGGCCATTCCCTACGGACTCCGGCGCAAATCCAACGTCAAAGGAAATTCCAAATTAGGCCGTTCGTGGGGAACGGAAATAGGACCGGGCGTGTGGCCGAAAGGAGTGAACCGGGCCAAGCGGCGGCTCTCGGCTTCATAGGCATTCACAGGGTACTGCTCATTGGCTCGGCCCCCAGGATGCACCACGTGGTAAGTGCAGCCGCCGATGGAGTGGTTCGACCACGTATCCACAATGTCGAAGATCAGCGGGCTGTGAACGGGAATGTCGGGATGCAGGCACGAAATCGGCTGCCAGGCCCGGTATCGGACCCCAGCCACGAGTTCGCCCGCAACCCCGGTAGACTGCAGCGGCACCGGCCGGCCATTGCAGAGCACGGCATAGCGGGGGGCAATCATGCCTGTCACCTTCACCTGCAATCTCTCCACTGACGAATCCACGCTGCGAGCCGTACCTCCACTAGAGGCTTCTTCGCCCAAAACGTTCCATGGCTCGAGCGCGTGGCGCAGTTCCAGTTGGATGCCCTGCACACTGACCGAGCCGATTAAAGGAAAGCGAAACTCAAAGTGGGCAGCAAACCATTCGCTGCGGAACCCATAGCCGGCGCGATTCAGGTCGGCCACCACGTCTTCCCAATCGAGCTGCACGTAATAAGGCAGCATGAAGCGGTCGTGCAGGCTGTTTCCCCAAGGGATCAACTTTTGCCGGTAAGGCTTGCGCCAGAATTGGGCGATGAACGCCCGCACGAGTAGTTGTTGGGTGAGGCTCATGCGCGCATGCGGCGGCATTTCAAATGCGCGCAGCTCGAGCAGGCCCAGGCGCGGTCCCGCGCCTTCCGGCGGATCGAGCTTATCGATACAAAATTCGGCCCGGTGGGTGCTGCCCGTGACGTCGATCAGCAGGTGGCGGAAGAGGCGATCGACTATGTGCGAGGAGGGCGTGGCGGCACTCCGCTCGGGAATCTGATCGAAGGCAATCTCCAGTTCATAGAGGGACTCGATCCGTCCCTCATCGACCCGAGGATGCTGGCTGGTAGGCCCGATGAACAAGCCGGAAAGCAGGTAGGAAAGCGCAGGATGGTTCTGCCAGTAGTTGACCAGGCTGCGCAGGAGGTCGGGCCGGCGCAGAAACGCGCTGTCGTCGGGAGTGGGGCCCCCAAGCACCAGGTGGTTTCCGCCGCCGGTTCCGGTATGTTGCCCATCCAGCATGAACTTCTCTGTTCCCAGCCGGGTCTGGCGGGCCAACTCGTAGACTGCCGTGGTGTTTTCCACTAATTCGTCCCAGCTGGCTGCGGGCTGGATGTTTACCTCGATGACTCCCGGATCTGGCGTAACTTTAAAGACCGCGATCCGCGTATCGGTGGGCGGCGTGTAGCCTTCGATCAATACCGGCATCGAGAGGTGCGATGCCGTGTCTTCGATGGCGGCCGTCAGGTCGAGGTAGTCCGCCAGGTAGTCGACCGGGGGCATGAAGATGTAGATCTTGCCGGCGCGTGCCTGCACGCAGAGCGCCGGCCGGGTCTGAGTTACCGCTTTGTCGGAGTCGGGCTCCGGCTTTCGCTTATCCGCCGCGGGCACCGGCTCATCGGTGGCCGGTGGGCTCGAGAACAGATTCATCCGCCGTTCCGGCCGCGGCGGCAGTTTGTCCCGGCGCCGGAAGGGGTCGGTCTCGAAGGCGTAGGTGAGATCCTCCGGCTTGGTCCAAGGAACTGCCTCGAGCGGAAGACGGTAACCCATGGGAGAGTCGCCGGACGTGAGAAACATCCGTTCCACCCAGGGAAACCACGGTTGGCTGGTCCACCGCGGAGTGCCCGACCGGGTGGGAATCCTGCGCAACGGAAGGACAAAGCCGATGGGCTCCTCCGCGGCTTTTTCAAAGAGCTGCGCCAGACGCGCGCGTTCGCTGAACTCCTTCAGCTTGGGGTCGAGCGGGTCGATCAGCTCGGGCAGACGCCGTTCCCTCCACAAGTGAAAGAAAATGTCTTCGTGGGCGCTGATCGTGAACGCGGAACTCACCTGCAAGCGGTGGGCGAGAGCTTCGAGAAATCTGCGCGCGTCCTCGGGGCCGTAGCCGTAATCTTTGGATTCTTCGGCGAAGAGGCTTTGGTTTTCCCAGATGGGCACGCTGTCTTTGCGCCAGTAGCAACCCAGCGCCCAGCGGGGTAGTTCCTCTCCGGGATACCACTTGCCCTGCCCGGTGTGGAGCAGGGCGCCAGTGGAGAAACGGTCGCGCATTTTAAGCAGCAGTTCCCCCGCCAGGCGGCGCTTGGCGCGGCTCATGGCGGTGGTCGACCATTCGCTTCCGTTGCGGTCGTCGACTGAAATGAACGTGGGCTCACCGCCCATGGTGAGGCGGACATCGCCCACTTGCAGGTCCACATCCACCTGGTGGCCAAGGGCTTCGATCTGCTCCCATTGCTGATCGGTGTAGGGCTTGGTGACCCGCGGTGATTCGAAGATCCGGTGCACCGTCATGGAGAAGCTGAAATCCGTCTTGCTAAATTCCAGGGGTCCGGAGATGGGAGCGGCGCTACTGGCGTCGGGAGTGCAGGCGAGCGGGATATGTCCCTCCCCAGCCAACAGCCCTGAAGTGGGATCGAAGCCCACCCAACCCGCTCCGGGAAGAAAGACCTCCGTCCAGGCGTGCAGGTCGGTGAAATCCATGGAAGCGCCGGCGGGGCCTTCGAGCGGTTTTACGTCGGCGGTGAGCTGGATCAGGTAGCCGGAAACGAAGCGGGCAGCCAGGCCGAGGTGACGTAGAGCCTGCACCAGCAGCCACGCGGAGTCACGGCAGGAGCCGGTACCGAGGGTAAGCGTCTGATCGCAGGTTTGTATCCCGTGCTCGAGACGGATCACGTACCCGATGTCGCGTTGCACCCTTTGATTGAGGTTGACCAGAAAATCGAGGGTGCGGGTGGGAACGCGCGGCACCCGGCTCAAGAATGCGGCCAGTTTGGGCCCCGGAGCTTCTGCCTCGAGGTAGGGGCGGAGATCTCGCGCGAGCGAGTCTTCGTAGGTGAACGGGATTTGCTCGGCGTAGGGCTCCAGGAAAAAATCGAAGGGATTGAAGATTGCCATTTCGGCAACCAGGTCCACTTCCACCGAGAACTCCGTCGTTCTTTCCGGAAAAACCAGGCGAGCCAGGTAGTTAGCTTGCGGATCCTGTTGCCAGTTGATGAAGTGGTTTTTCGGCTCCACTTTGAGCGAGTAGGCAAGGATTGGCGTGCGGCAGTGCGGAGCGGGGCGCAGGCGGATGGTTTGCGGGCCGAGCAGTACCGGCCGGTCGTAGCGATAGTGAGTCTTATGATTCAGTGCAATCTGTATTGCCATAGGGAGGGGACATTTATAGATTACATGGCTGAACATCTTTCCTTGCCACGAACAGGGGGTTCAGTCGTCAGTATGATGAACGCATGGCTCCTTCCCCTGAGATTCTCGAGCGCGCGCGCAAGATCAAGCTGTTCCTGATGGATGTGGATGGCACCCTCACCGACGGCTCGGTCAACCTCATTTCCTTGCCTGGCGGTGGTGGCATCGCGGAGATGAAGGCTTTCAACTCGCAGGATGGCGCAGGGCTAAAGCTCGCGCACATCATGGGCATTCGCACCGGCTTCATTACCGGAAGAAAATCTCCCGCCGTGTCGCAGCGCGCGCAGGAGCTGAAAGTGGAGTTCGTGTACCTAGGCCAGGAAACCAAGACGGCCGCGTTTGACGAGGTGCTGCAGAAAGCCGGCGTGCAGCAAGACGAGGTGGCCTATATGGGCGACGACCTGCCCGATATGCCGCTGGCCAAACGCGCTGGGTTGGCGGTGGCGGTGGGCGACGCAGTACCGGAGCTGAAAGCAGTCTGCCATTATGTCACCAGCAGAGGAGGCGGACGCGGCTCTGCGCGAGAGGTTGTGGAACTGATCCTGAAGGCCCAGGGGAGATGGGAAGAAGCAGTTCCCAAGGCGCTGGCTTAGTATTCTTATGGAATCTGTTTTGACTGCACGCAGGCGCCCTTCCCGCTTCAGTCCTGCCCGCTAAGTTATAGTTAGGAGGGATGCGCAGTAAGCAAAGTAAAAATCTCGTGCGATGCCCCTGGAAATTCGCACTGGTTCTTTGCTGTGCTTTCCTGGTGTTTTTCGGCGTCACGCTCCAGGTTACCCACATACATACGCCGGCGGAAGTATCTCACGCCGGGTGCGCTCTCTGCGCCACGGCACATGTAGTTGTTTCCCCCGCAACCCCGTTGGCGGTTCCTCCCGCAGCTAGACAGACCGCGGCGCCGGTTGCCGATCAACAAACCGCGTTTGCGCATCGACTGCTCGACTTCTCCTTATACACACGGCCCCCTCCGGTTGAAATTGCTTTTGCCTAGAGCAGTTCCACCAGCCAGATAGTGAACTCCCCGAGGGTCGGTCGATGTACTCGTTTCCCAGACGTTTCGTCTTTGTAGTTCTGCCTTTTCTTCTGCTCTTGCCTTGCGCGAGTGTCTATGCCCAGTCGTCCTCCGGGACGATTACGGGCACCGTAAATGACGCATCGGGGGCGGTCGTGCCCGGCGCCAAGGTTTCGATCGCCAATCCGGTTAGTGGGCTCACTCGGACGGCCACCACGGATGCGTCCGGCCATTATCAATTCAACAATCTGCCCTTCAATCCCTATCACCTGGTGGTGGACGCGCCCGGCTTTGCGACGTTCAGCGAGGATGTTTCCGTGCGCTCGACGGTTGCGGTCACGCCGGCGATCAGCCTGCAGGTGGGCGGCGCTTCGACCACGGTCACTGTGAGCGGCGGTGATCTGGTGGAGAACGACTCCTCACTCCACAGCGACATGGATCGGTCACAGATGGAGGAATTGCCGCTGGAAAGCCAATCCTCCTCGGTCAGTTCGCTGGTCACACTCTCCTCCCCTGGCGTCTCTGCCGATTCCAACGGACTTTTTCATGGCCTTGGCGATCATGCCTCTAATTCTTTCTCGGTCGACGGCCAGCCGATCACCGACCAGCAGAGCAAGGTTTTCTCCAACCAGATTCCTTCCAACTCCATCCAGTCGATTGAAGTGATTGCCGGGGCGCCCCCTGCCGAGTACGGAGGCAAAACCAGCCTGGTGATTCAAGTGACAACTCGATCCGGACAGGGGCTGACCACGCCGACCGGCAGCATCACCTCTTCCTACGGAACATTCGGGTCAGCCACCGGAGGCTTTGATATTGGTTATGGTTCGGCCAATTGGGGGAACTTCTTCGAGCTCGACGGACTGGATACCGGCCGATTTCTGGATCCGCCTGAATTCGCAGTCTTCCACGACAAGGGGAACGAGCAGAACGTGTTTGAGCGCTTGGACTACCAAGTCACGCCAGCCGACGCGTTTCACTTGAATCTGAACTACAGCCGGTCGTGGTTTCAGACTCCGAACAGCTACGACAACCTGAATGTGCGCGATCAATTCGGCAACAACGTCGGCAATGCCGACCAGAAATCAAAGATCGAGACCTTTGATATCGCGCCCACCTATACCCGGACCATAGGCAAGAGCTCCGTGTTCAATTTTGGCCCTTACATCCGCAAAGATAGCTACCAGTACTTCCCGAGCGGAAATCCGCTAGCCGACCTCGGGCCGGCGAATCTGCAGAATCAAACCATCGGACAGTACCGGACGCTTACCAATGCCGGCGTTCATTCCGACCTGTCCTATACCAAGGGGATCCAAACGATCAAAGGCGGCGTGATCTACTCCAACACTTTCCTCAGGGAGAGGGACAGCCTCGGAGTGGTGGCTCCCATGTTCAACTCGCCGTGCCTGAATGTCGATGGGGATCCGGTCAGGGGATTCACCAGCACCGGGCAGTGCGCCGCAGCGGATTACCTGCCCAACCCGGCGTTCAAGCCGGTCCTCGTGCCCTACGATCTCACCCGGGGTGGGAGTAACTTCAGCTATTTCGGGCACGCGGATATCAAAGAACTGGCGCTATATATCGAGGATTCGATCAAGGCCGGCAACTGGGTCTTCAATCTTGGCATTCGCGGCGACCTATACAACGGCCTGTCCGACGCTTCGCAGGCGGAGCCGCGGCTGGGACTGTCTTACAACGTGAAACGCACCAGCACAGTCCTGCGCGTTTCGTATGCGCGCACCCTGGAGTCGCCGTTCAACGAGAACCTGGTGCTTTCGAGCGAGGGTTGCGCCAATGCGGTATTGTCTCCGTTGCTTAATTGCACTAGCGGAGTAGCCGGCACGCTGCAGCCGGGCTTCCGCAACGAATTTCACGCCGGATTGCAGCAAGCTTTCGGGAAGAATTTCGTCTTCAGCGGCGACTACATCTGGAAGTACACGCACAATGCCTTTGACTTCAGTGTTCTCGGCAATACTCCCATTACCTTTCCGATCGATTGGCACAACTCCAAGGTTCCGGGTTTTGCGCTGCGGGTAGACGTACCCAGCTACCACAACTTATCGGCCTTTGCCGTGATGTCGTCGGTGGCCGCGCGCTTCTTTCCTCCCCAGGTTGCGGGAGCGGGCGCGACTGTGGGTGAGACCGGGCTGCCCTTCCGCATCGATCACGACGAGAGGTTCAACCAGACGACCCACGTGCAGTACCAGTTGCCGTTCAAGAACAGTCCCTGGATCGGCTTTAACTGGCGCTTTGACAGTGGCATGGTGGCGGGCTCGGCGCCCTGCTACAACCCCCTTTCCAACGATCCAAACAGCGCCTGCGACGCGACGTCCACGCTGCTCAATGGCCAGCCGGCGGTCGACCTCAGCAGCCTGACCGCCGACCAGGAAGTCGAAGCGGGTCTCACCTGCGGGGGAGTCAAGGCGACATTGACCACGCCGCTGCCGACGCCGTGTCCTGCTTCGGAGTATTCCTCGACCTTGCTGACGATTCCGGCTCCAGGCACAGGAGACAACGACCGTAATCCTCCCCGCATTGCGCAGCGGAATCTCTTCGACGCCTCAGCTGGCGATGACAACCTCTTCCATGGCGACCGCTTCAAGTGGAGCCTTCACGTTACGGCCGTCAACATGGCTAACAAACGTGCACTTTACAACTTTCTGTCGACCTTTAGCGGCACGCACTTCGTCACGCCGCGCACGCTATCAGCGGAATTGGGGTTCCACTTCTGAGGTGTGCACAGGGCTGTTAGGACCAAACAGAACCGGACGGGTGCCCCATGTTCGCACCAGCGTACGTGGGCCGATTATGAATTCTTCGAATGCTTTCACTCCAAGATTAGAAGCAATGGAAGGGCTTCGCCCGTCTTTTTCGGCCCACGTACGCTGGCGCGAACATGGGGCACCCGTCTAGTTCAGCTTGGTCCTGCAGCCAGGGCTTCTTCTGCACGCAGGGCTAGGCCTCGAGCCACCGACACGAACTCGTCGCCGGTGCGAATGCGATGCTCTCCAAAACGGGTCTCGAAAATGCGGCGGACTGCGGGCACCAGCGAGGTGCCGCCGGTCAGGAAAACCCGATCCACCTGGCGACGATCTATACCCGCAGTCTTCAGGAGAGAATCGATGCACTGCTCAATAGCAACCAGATCCTCACGGATCCAGCCTTCAAAGTCTTGCCGGCGAACGGCCACCTCCAAATCCATGCTGCCGTCGCGAAAACGAAATTGCGCAGTTTCGGCGTGAGATAACTCGAACTTCACCCGCTGCACGGCTTGGTGAAGGTGATAGCCGAGGTCCTCATCGATGAGCGTAATCAACGCCTCGATCTTCTCCGGCTCCAACGCGCGCAGACGAGCACTCTTCAGGATCTCCACCACATTCGCCGTCCGCAAAAATGACAGGTAATGCCAGCGCTCGAGGTTGGCGTAAATCCATGCCGGGACAGCCGGCAGAAGCTTATTCAGGGAGCGCGCCAACGAATCCGAGCCCAAGGCCGGCGACACCAGCTTGCGTACGATCCGGGCGTCGAACGCGTCCCCTGCCAGACCCACCCCGCTGTTGCCCAGCAGGTCCTCCGGCTTGCGCCCGCGCTTGCGCACGCCAGGCCCAACATGGAGCAGAGAGAAGTCACTGGTGCCCCCGCCAAAGTCACCGATGAGAATGAGCTCGTCGTGGTCGAGAGTCGATTCGTAGGCATAGGCCGCGGCAACCGGCTCCATTTCAAAATCGATCCTCTCGTAGCCCGCCTCCGCAAATGCCTCGCGGAGGCGCCCAAGGGCGAACATCTCATCCTCTTCGGTCTCGGCGCCGACGAATCGAACCGGGCGGCCCACCATGGCATAGCTGATCGGGATGCCGAACTGCCGTTCCGCCGCCCGGCGCAGATCGGCGAGGATGCGGGAGATGAGATCTTCGAGACTGCAATGGCGGCCGAATACCGCCGTGCCCTTCAGAGTGCGATCCGATAAATAAGATTTAAGCGATTGGATCAAGCGGCCCTTGTTCTCCGCCGCCAGGTAGTGCTCAATCGCGGCCGGGCCCGTCCAGGTGTGGGTTGTCGCTCGGCCGGCTTTCTTGGTTTGCTGCAGATAGAGAACCGAGCGATAAGAGAAAGTCTCGCCCGCAAGCGTAGGGAAAGACACCAACTCGACCTGCGATTTGCCGGTGGCGCGCGCGACCGTGCTGTTGGTGGTGCCGAAATCGATACCGATGGCAGAGATCTGAACTTGGGTTTGGCCCATCTCTCGATTATTTCAGCTATGCGGTCACCTTAAGCTGTAACCAGACAATGCGAAAATGGCTGTATGCAAACAACCTGCACTAAGGCCACCCAAATTCTGGCTGCCTGCCTTTTCCTCCTGGGCAGCGCCGGAGCCCAGCAGACGACGCCGGCGAAGCCGCGGACGAGCACCGGGACGACGACGCACCACGCCACCACAGCGGCAAAACCGCTAGTGCCCACGACCGATAAAGACAAGCTCAGCTATGCCGTTGGCGTGAACGTGGGCAAGAGCCTGCATCGCGACGACATCGATGTCGAACCCAAATTTGTGCTCCAGGGCATTCAGGATGCCTTGGCCACCAAGGGCAAGCTGCAGTTAACCGATGACCAGATCAAAACCATCATGACCGAACTGCAATCCCAAGTGCGGGAAAAGCTGGAAGCGAAGAGGCAAGCCATGGTCGAGACCAACAAGAAAGATAGCGCTGCATTCCTGGCGGCGAACGCAACCAAAGAGGGCGTCGTGACCTTGCCCAGCGGTTTGCAATATAAAATCCTGACGGCAGGAACAGGGCCCAAGCCTTCCGCGAGCGACTCCGTGGTTTGCAACTACCGGGGCACCCTGCTCGATGGCACGGAGTTCGACAGCTCCTACAAGCGCGGTCAGCCTGCGACCTTCCCGGTCAGCGGTGTGATCAAGGGATGGACCGAAGCTCTCCAACTGATGCCCACGGGATCGAAGTGGCAGCTGTTCATTCCCGCGGATCTCGCCTATGGAGATCGCGGTCAGGGCCCCATTGGGCCGAACTCAACACTTATCTTCGAGGTGGAGTTGCTTTCGATTCAGCCGAAGGCCGCTCAATAAGTTGTTAGGAGGAAGCCCATGCGGAAGGAAAATTTGACCATTGTTTTGTTGTCGATCATCGCCGCGGCCTTGGTCGTCATCGCCGTGCGTCCGATCGTCGCGCCGCCGGCGGCGGAGGCACAATCCGCGGTCTATCCGCTCTACATCGAGCCTGGCTCTGAACTGCTGCGCTCGCCCGATGGCACCACGCAGGTCTATGGGAAGGTGATGGTGGACCTGCGCACCGGGAAAATCTGGGGCTTCCCCACGCTCGCACCCCAGTCGTACCCCAGCAACCAACTGCAAAACAAACCGCAAACCTCCCGTCCGTTCGAGCTCGGCCGGTTTGCGCTGGAAGACACCAACAAATAGCCCTACGGCGTAGGCAGCGGCAAATGCAGTAGCAGCACCGGGTCAACGTACATGCCTTGCCAACGGACGCCCAGATGGAGGTGGGGGCCGGTCACCCGGCCCGTAGCTCCGCTGAGGCCGATGCGTTGTCCCTTCACCACCCGCTGGCCCACCTTCACCTCGATCTTCGAGAGATGCATGTACTGTGTGTCGAACTGGAGCCCGTGATTGATAATCACCAGGTTTCCTTCGTAAAACATGGGTTGAGCGATGATCACCTCGCCGTCGTTCGCAGCCAGTACCGGCGTTCCAGAAGCCGCGTGAAAGTCGGTTCCCCGGTGAATGCTAGCCAACTCACCGTTAAACGTGCGGCGCGTCCCGAAGGAATCAGTCGCCTTGAAAGGCACTGGAGAGCGAAAACTGCCCTTCCATAGAGGTTGGTCGATCTGGCGTGCGTACGCTGCGGCCTTGATCACTCCATCCGCGGCAATGCGCTTTTGGGTGACTGTATCGGGCTGCACGAAGTTTTCGGCTACGTGGATCGTAGTCGTCTTGTAGCTGCCCGGCTGCACCTTCACTTGCTCGGTGGCGTGCAGCGCCTGGCCGTTGGTCGCGGTGGCCGTCAGATCGAGCGGATACGTCCCCGCGGCTTGTTCCACGTCGACACCGGCCAAGGCGTACCAGCTATTCCCCTGCTTAGCCTTGGTGAAGGTGACTTCGTGCTTCAACCAGTCGCCGTGAAGCTGGCTGGCGGGCTGGTCCAGCTGGACCTTGAAAAGCACGGGCGAACCGCTGGCCAAGCGCAGCGGAGACCAGCTGATGATGCGGAAACCCGGGTTTGGCTGTGCGTTGGCCGAGGCAACCAGGAATAACAGCAGGAAAAACGATAGACGGTGCATCTCTACCGGCAACGGTAGCATACTGATGCTTCATTGGCTTCACCGGCCACCATGATCCCCAGGTGCACTTGGCGATACTCAAGAAATACGACCACTACGACACCATCCTGATGCCGCTGCATGCGGCAGATCCCGGCCAGGTGGAAGACGATGTGCGCATCGCACAACAATTCACGCCGTACGATGAAGGTAAGTTGGAACAGATCCGCGAACGAGCGGCTAAGATCAAGGGTCCACAACTGAAAGACTGGAAGATCAATACCGAGACTGCCACGGTGAGTACTTACCGGGATGGCAGCTACGCCTGATGGTTTGCAGTCTACAACCATTGTGGTAGGTCCTCCGCGCATAGCAGCAATTTCGCAACTTTCACTGGTTTGTTAGGGTTCACTCGGTCAGCAGTTTCCCCTAACCAGAAAGAAGGTACGAAATCGTGCGCATCCGAACGGCAGCTTTCACGATGTTTGTAGCGCTTTTGGGAATCCTGGTGCTGAGTCCCAAGGCAGCTTCGGCCCAACAAGTTCCGGGACCACACCCGGCCTATTTACATGCACTCTCCGACTTACGGTTGGCTCGCGCTTATCTCGACCAGATTGCCTGGCCGCCCGTTCAGCGCGATGAAGAACACGCCATTCGAGAAATTGATGCTGCGATCGCCGAGATCAAGCGGGCATCGATTGACGACGGCAAAAACATTGGGGATCACCCTCCGATCGATGCGCGCATGCGTCCTGACGGCCGCTTCCGCAAAGCATTGGAGTTGTTAGATAAGGCGCACAACGATACCGCGCGGGCGGAAGACGTTCCCCAGGCAAGGGGCATGCGCGACCGCGCCCTCCGCCACATCGACGAAGCTCACGGCACGGTGGACGATACGATCCGCAGAGTGCGTTGGGAAGAATGGCGGGGCATGTAAGTCTTTCTCAAGGGAGCCAAGGAATTGGCTCCCTTGAGTAGAACCGCAGATCTCTCCACTCCGCTGCGCTCCGGTCGAGATGACAATTCTGTGGCGACCTCGGTGGCGATTTTCATCCCCTTGGGTGAGCCGCAGGCCCATGACCTCTCCGGCCGAGATGACAAATTGGCTGAGCGATCTAAGGCGGGTTTCTACTGGAAAGAGGGCAATTACCCTCAATCAGTTTGTCATCTCGACCGGAGCGAAGCTTCGTGGAGAGATCTGCGGTTCTACTTAATCAGCTGTTACTTTTCCATGGTGAGAACCACCCTAAATCTTGCCTTGCCTTCCGTCATGCGGGCGTAAGCCTCGTTGACCTTATCCAGCGGATAGCTTTCATTCATGGACCGCACTCCCGACTGCACGCTGAAGGCGAGCGTATCCTGCGAATCAAGCGAAGTTCCGGAATACCAGCCTTTCACCTGTTGCGAATTGAGCAGCAACTGGAGTGCGGGCACCTCCAGTGAAGGCACAGCGCCGACGATCATGAACGTCCCGGTCACGGCAAGTCCGCCAATCACCGCACTCATCGCATCAGCACTTGTTACTGTTGCGAGAATTACCTTGGCTCCGCCAAGCTTCTGCAACTCCGCTGCCGGATCCTGGGTTGCGTTATCAATGTAATGCGCGGCACCCAGCTTTCTGGCCAGTTCTTCCTTATCCTTGCCCCGGCCGATCGCGACCGTGTTGTATCCGCTTTTGGAGGCGTATTGAATTCCCAAATGGCCCAGGCCACCCAAGCCAATCACCGCGACCACATCGCCGGGCCGCGCACCGCTGTTGCGCAGGCAATTGAACGTGGTGACCCCAGCGCACATGAGCGGGGCAGCCTCCACCGCGGATAACTCCTCCGGCATCTTGGCCAAAGCCGAAAACGGGGCAACCAGGTAGTCGGCATAACCACCGTCCCGTGTGACGCCGGTGACCTGCGTGCTGGTCTGGCAAGCGAAGAAATTTCCCCGGCGGCAATTGTCACAGTAGCCGCAGTATCCACCATTCCAACCGATGCCGACCCGGTCGCCCACCTTCCATCGGGGAACATTGGAGCCCACGGCATCGATCGCGCCGATCACTTCATGGCCGGGCACGCGAGGGTATTGGATTCCTGGGAATAGCCCCTGTTTCGTGACTTCATCGCTATGACATATGCCGCAGGCCTGAACCTTGACCCGCACCATACCCGATTCGGCTTCGGGAATATCCCGCTCCACTATTTCAAAATCACCACCTGCGCGAGGGACTTGTACTGCCCGCATCTTTGCCATGAGATTCTCCTTGCTCCCATGTTCTGATGCTTGCGGCCTGCCGTTGGCACCAAACTACTTCAGGGGTTTGTAGGTGGAGTCGATGAAAGCGGCGACCTTATCGTGGATTTGCTTGAGCGAGTCTTCGTGAACGTAGACCATGTGTCCGGACTCATACCACGAATATTGAAGATTCTGCCGCAGGTTGGCCGGAATGGGCAGGTGATACATCTCGTATCTGGCGGCGAAGAACGGAGTGGCGAGATCAAAATAACCACCGTTCAGCATGACTTTTAATCGGGGGTTAAACTTCATCGCTGTGGCGAGGTCCGGCAAAACGTTAACCCCGAAGGATGCGCCCGGGGCGCCGGGGGCCTGGTGCTTGAATTCCCAGGCGCCGTTCACAGCACCCGACATGGGCAAGTAGGTCAGACCCTCGCCGAATTTCAGTTGATGGCGAACATAGTCATTGAAGGCTGCCACATAGGCAGAAGAGATGGAGGCTGCCTGCGGATCGTAGGCGGCCTCCTCGGCCAACGGATCGATCGTGGGGCCGGAGAAGCGGCTGTCGAGACGCCCGGTGGTGAGGTCTTCATTGCCTTGCAGGTTGTGATTGAATTGCCCGGTGTTGACGCGCAAGTCGGCCTTGAGGATGTAGGCCACCGGTAAGCCGGTGTACTGGTGCAGTTTTTCGGCGATGGCTTGGCGCGTGGCTTCGGGCAGCTGCGAACCCTGGGCCAGCGCGGAAGCATAGTCGGTGAGCGCGAACTGCTCCACTTCGGCAAGAAACGGCTCGAGCGCAGGGGGTTGGGTGGGCAGGCGCTTGTGATACCAGGCGGTCGCTGCGAACGTGGGTAGCGCCAGTTCGTAGGGTGTTTCGACGCCCGGATTCCATTGCGGTGCATCGCTGCTGTTGTCGAAGTTCAGGATCTGTGAAAGCAGGATGACGCCGTTGAGGTCGATGCTGCTTTCCGTTTCCAAAATACCGGCCAGAACCGCCGAGCGGGTCGTGCCGTAGCTCTCGCCGAACAGATACTTGGGCGAGTTCCAGCGCTGGTAGGTGGAAAGGAAGCGAGCAATGAAGCGGGCGAAGGCGTGGGCATCCGGATCGACGGCCCAAAATGCTTTTTCTTTTTCCTTGCCGTAAATACGTCCAAAGCCGGTTCCGGGTGCGTCGATGAAGACCAGATCGCTGGCGTCAAGGAGGCTTTCCGCGTTGTCAACCAAGCCGTAGGGGGCGGGGCTGGTGTGCTGGTCATTGGCGGTGACCACGCGCCTGGGACCGAAGGCGCCCATGTGCAGCCACATGGTGGAGCTCCCGGGGCCGCCGTTGTAGACAAAGGTCACGGGGCGCGATTCGGGGGGGACATCTTTCTTGAAATAGGCCACGTAGAACATGCGCGCGGTGGGCGGGGCATCGGGGGTTTCTTTGGGCGGCGGGGCGGTCATGCCCAGCGCGGCGTCGGCATCATTCGTCGCTGCCACCACAATGGTTCCGGCAATCGCCTGGTAATTGATGACGTGACCACCGACCGTCACGGAGCCCTGCGTGGTGGAGTCTTTGGGAACGATGGGCGTTGGTTTGGCGTCGTCCTTGGCGGGCGGGTTCGCCGGAGTTTCTTTGGCGGCTTCTTGCGCAGCGGCGATAGGAATAACGAGCAGGAGCAACAGGCAGGTCGGCAGTAAGCGAGATCTCAGCAAGATGACAGCTTCCTTCAAACGATTTCGTGGACCCTTTGAGTTTAGAGCTTTATAAAGTTGCGCGGGTCTCGGAAAAAAATAAGTTACCAAAGGCCAAGCAACTCCGTTTTTCGTGTGGTGTCTATGTGGAGCGAGCGGCAATGAAATCAAAAAGAGCCGCAGCAGTCAGAGGAGAATCCAATGAGACTTGTCACGGCAGTTCTTGCATCCGCTCTATTCATCGCGCCTGCGGCTCTTCTAGCGCAGACCCCAACTCCTGGTGCATACGACCATAACATTAACCAGCGCAAGGTCGATCAACAGGATCGTATCGCCAACGGCGTCAAGAGCGGGCAGCTGACCCCGCGTGAGACGGGACACCTGGAACATCAGGAAGCCGGCATCAACCACGAAGAGCATGCGATGCGCGCGCAGGATAACGGCCACTTGACCGGGCAGGATCGCAGCACCCTGCATGCGCAGCAGAACCAGGAGTCCCGCCGCATCTACCGCGACAAACACAACGCCGCAGTTCGCTAACGACGCTGTGGCCGCTTCGCCAGGAGCGGCCACTTGCTTTTCCCCTCCTTTTCGCTGAAAGCCCATAAGAGCAAACAGATGACATGGCCGAGGGTTTGGCGTAGACTCAAGCCCATTGCGCCACTTGCGCCGTAGTTAAGGTCTCGGCGGTTGAGTTCACGGGCCCTCGATTTCCTAGAAAGGGGGGCGCCATGTCCTCAGATCCGCGACTCAACGTGCTGCCCACTGCGCCTACATCTTCTCTTCCGGTACTTCCGCAAATAGATGAGCCCAAGTTTTCCGATGAGCCGGCCTCCAATTCCCTGCCGCCTCTCGGACCGAATATCAAAGTGCTGATGGTCTGGCCCAGTTTTCCGCCGTCGTTCTGGGGATTCGAGGGCGTGCTGGAGATGATCCCCGAGCGCGCGATGACCCCGCCGCTGGGCCTGATTACAGTCGCCGCACTTTGTCCTGCGACCTGGCAGATTCGGCTGATCGACCATGCCTTCGAGGAACTGCGGCAACAGGATCTGGAGTGGGCCGACCTGGTGATGGTCAGCGCCATGCATGCCCAGCGAGCCGACGCACTGAGCGTCCTGGCCCGCGCCCGCGCCCTCGGCCGGCGCACGTTCGTGGGTGGTCCCTGGGCCAGCACGGACCCCGACGCCGTGCTGCAGGTCGCCGACCACGTCATGGTCGGTGAAGCCGAAGAGGCCTTTCCGGGGATCGCCATCGCGCTCGAAAATGGGACCGCGCATGCCTTGTATCGCATCATCGACAAGCCGGACATGACGCACAGCCCGGTGCCCCGGTTCGATCTGCTTAAGCGCGACAAATACACCTCGATGCCGATTCAGTTTTCTCGCGGATGCCCCTTCCAGTGCGAGTTCTGCGACATCATCACCATCTACGGCCGCCGCCCCCGGGCAAAGACACCAAAACAAGTCATTCGTGAACTTGATACGCTGCTCAAACTGGGCTGGCGCAACGAAGTGTTTATTGTCGATGACAACTTCATCGGCAATCATCAGCAGGCGTTGCAGCTTTCGCGCGAACTGATCGAATGGCAAAAAGTGCATCAGCAACCGTTTTCGTTCTATACCGAAGCTTCGATCGACCTGGCGTCACGCGAGGAACTTATGGACGCCATGGTCGCGGCAAATTTCATGTACGTATTCATCGGCATCGAGACTCCCTCTGCCGACGCACTGAAGGAATCCCGCAAGTTTCAAAACCTGCGCAAGAACAACATCGACCAGGTGCGCATTATCCAGGAGAAGGGCTTGTGGGTGCTGGCCGGATTCATCGTCGGTTTCGACTCCGATGACGAGACGATCTTCGCCCGGCAGCTGGAGTTTATCGACCGCACCGCAATCGCGTGGGCTATGGCCGGAATCCTGATGGCGCCGCCGACAACGGCTTTGTTCGATCGAATGAAGCGGGAAGGGCGGTTGATCGAGGACAGTCAGTCAATCATGCAATTTGGGCTGCCTAACTTCCGCACCGTTCTCCCGCTGCCGATCCTGCTGCGCGGTTTGGCCACCTTGCTCGAGGGCTTGTACCAGCCTGACGCTTTCTTCGAGCGCGCCTATAACTCGCTAAAAGTGTGGCAGCCCAAGGCGACCCAGAAGCCGCCCAACCTTGGCATGTATTACAACCTACGGGTGCTGTTTTCTTCCATATGGCGGCAGGGTATGCGCTCCGATTACCGCCTCAGCTACTGGCGATTTCTTTATCGGATGGTTTCGTCCTGCCGGCACTCACCGGCAAAAATATGGATGGGCTTCACCGTGCTACTCTCCGCCCACCATTTTGTCCTTTACTCCAAGGTTGTGATCCAACACCTCCTGGAGGAAACCGAGAAGGTGGAACGAACTGCCCGCAAGCAAGTAGAAAGCAATGCTAACGATTTGGTAGGGGCGCAAGCAGCCAGCTAAATGGGCACCCTCGGCCCTCGAATTCAACAGACTTGACGATGCCCCATTCAAGCCCGGTTTTGGCCTGAATGGGGCATTTGCTTAGGAAGAAGCTCCGCTCTTCGCGCTGGCCACTTCGCAGCCTGCCACCTCTTCGAGCACGCGAATGGAGCCGCAGATGTCGTCTTCTCCGTACCCCTTGGCCATGGCGGTTTGAAAGAGCTGCTTTGTCAAGCCAGTCAGAAGAAGCGGGACCCCTATCTCCGCACCCAGGTCCAGCGCCAGGCCGATATCTTTCTCCAGCCATTTCACCGAGAAGTTGGTGGAGAAGTCGCGCTTGAACACCATAGGCGCCTTGGCGGAAATCAATCCCGACCGTGCCGCGCTGTTGTTCAGGATATCGAGCATGAGGTCCGGATCCACCCCGGCCTTCGTGCTCAACACTAATCCTTCATTGAAGGCCTGCAGCAAATTACCCAGAATCAGATTCTGAGTAAGCTTGGCGCGCAAGCCCATGCCGGATTTGCCACAGTAATAGAGAACTTTACCCATGGCTTCGAAAAATGGCTTGGTGTGGTCAAACACCTCCGGCTTGCCGCCAATCATAAAGGTGAGCGTTCCCCCTTCCGCACCGGCCTTGGAGCCAGTGCAGGGAGCATCGAGAAACTCGATGCCCAGAGCCTCGAGTTCCTCCGCCATACTGGCGCTCTCGATGGGCGAGACAGTGCTGCAGTCGGCAATGACATACCCCTTGCCGGCTCCCTTCACCAGGCCCTTCTCACCCAGGATCACTCCCCGGGACATAGCGGTGTCACCCACACAGAGAAAAGCGCATTCACTGTTCTGGGCTACCTCGGCGGGAGTAGCACAAAAAAGTGCGCCCGCGGAATCGGCAAGTTGCTTAGCCTTCTTCTGGTTATGAGACCAAACGGCCACGTTGTGGCCGGCCGTCACTAGATGACGCGCCATGGGGCCACCCATGATGCCGAGTCCTAAGAATCCTAGCTTCGCCACGAGATGTTTCTCCTGAACAAAAGTTTGCTAACCAACGTGGAAGACGTAGGCATACAGCATGACTTCGATGCCGAGGGCGGTCGCCATCACGATGCTGTGCCGCAGAGTAAATCGAAAAAGTTTTGCCTGATCGCTGACCGTCATGGCGGTGGCCGCCGCCGCGACTGCGATGTTCTGCACGCTGATCATCTTGCCTACTACGCCACCGGCGGAGTTGGCCGCCGCCATGAGTGTAGGCTCAAATCCGAGACGACCCGCCGTCACCACTTGCAAGTTGCCGAAGAGCGCGTTTGCCGAGGTATCCGATCCGGTCAGGAAGACACCCAGCCAACCGAGCAGCGGGCTGAAGAAGGGGAACATTTTGCCCGACGCCGCAAAGGCTAAACCAAGCGTGGCGGTTGCGCCGCTATAGTTCATCACGAACGCCATGGCGAGAACGGCGGTGACCGTCAGTGTCGGCAAAAAGAGCTGCCGGCATACCCCGACCAGGAGCCGGCCGAAGTCCACCAGAGACATCCGCAACAGGAGAGCGGACAGAATCGTGGCAAACATGCAAGCTGTGCCGGCGGCGGAGAGAAAATTGAGCTGGTAGAGGGCCTTGTAGACGGTAGGCTTGGTGACCACCGGCGGCATCATAATCACGTGATTGTGCAACCCGGGCCATCCGACGCTGAAGGTGACGGTATTCAACAGGGCCTGGAAAGGCTTGAAGCCCCAGAGCAGTACCAGGATCACCAGCAGCAAGTAGGGCATCCAGGCGCCCCACGTCTGGCCAATCGTATGTTTGAGATCGGATGCCGGAGCCATGGCGGCGAACTTTCTCTCCGCCGGTCGCGCCGACCCGACCGGGTGGACCGGTTCCAATTCCCGATCCCACATTGCTGCCGGCTTCCAAAAGCGGAGCAACAGCAGCAGCGAACCCAGGGCACAGAGCGAACTCATAATATCGGTGAGTTGTGGGCCAACGAAATTCGACATGAGAAACTGCACCGAGGCAAAGACTCCACCCACCACCACAACCGCGGGCCACACCTCTAACATGCCACGCCAGCCTACCATGACGCAGACCAGGTAACAGGGAACAAACAGCGACAACGGAGCACAGATCCGGCCCACGGCGGCGCTGAGTTTGTCCAGCGGCAGGCCGGTGAGACCCGCCAGGGTGATGACCGGTATACCGATCGAGCCGAAGGCAACCGGAGCGGTGTTGGCTATCAGGCAAAGCGCCGATGCGTAGAAGGGAGAAAAGCCCAGGCCCACCAGCATGGCCGCGGCTACCGCGACTGGGGTGCCGAAGCCAGCCGCTCCTTCCACAAACGCGCCGAACGCAAATGCAATCAGGAGCGCCTGGAGGCGTGCGTCGCCGGTCAAGTTGCCCATCGAGGTTTTAATAATTTCGAACTTGCCGGTTTTCACCGTGACCAGGTACAGGCTGATGGCCCAAAACACAATCCAGGAGATGGGAAACAACCCAAAGCCGGCGCCGTAGGCCGCGGAGCTGAGAGTAAGTACGGGAGGTAACTTATAGGCAAATAACGCCACCAGCACCGCTGCCAACAAAGCCCAAAGGGCAGCGAACCAAGCCGGCTTGCGCCGCACACCCAACAGAAAGAGCAACGTAACAATCGGTACACAGGCGATCACCGAAGAAACGGCGAGGCCACGCCCGAACAGGGTGTAGCTTTGGGACCAGACTGGGATCATGTAGAGCAGGCTCTTTCTGAAGAGAATTTGCAGTTCGAATTCTACGATGTAAGCAAAGGTCAGTCCATTCCGCCAATCAGTCTATTCCGCTTGAGCAGTCTCGCATTGGCTCTAACCCGAAGCGTCAGACCTTCTCGTGGTTTTCTCCCCGGAAAACCACGCCTCGCGATTTTCTGGAGTCCACGGCAATTGCGAAACTGCTCTAAGATGATAGCAATATGCTTACCGCCGCTATCCTTGGCGAGTTACAGGATGCCGTTGGCGCAGACGGCCTGATTATCGAGCGTAACCAGCTCCAGACCTACGAGTGCGACGGCCTCGCAGCGCTGCGCAGCCTGCCCGCCGCGGTGGTTCTGCCCCGGTCCACGGCGCAACTGCAAGCGATTGTCCGCGTGTGCGCCCAACATCGCATACCTTTTGTAGGCCGCGGCGCAGGCACCGGTCTCTCTGGGGGAGCGCTGCCCGATGACCGGGGCATTGTGATCAGCTTTGCCCGCATGACGCGCATCCTGGCCGTCGATATACCCAACCAGCGCGTCACGGTGGAAGCCGGGGTCATCAATGCGCACGTGACCCAGCGCGTTTCACCGGCAGGTCACTTTTACGCTCCGGATCCCTCGTCGCAATCGGTGTGCACCATTGGCGGGAATGTCGCGGAAAACTCCGGCGGCGCGCACTGCCTCAAGTATGGCTTTACCACCAACCACGTGCTGGGGCTCGAAGTGGTTCTGCCTACGGGCGAGCTGGCTCACCTCGGCGCAGCAACACTCGATGCTCCTGGTTACGATTTGGCCGGCGTGTTTGTGGGCTCTGAGGGCACGCTGGGGGTGGCCAGTTCCATGACGCTGCGCATTGTGCGCCGGCCAGAGACGGTGCAGGTGCTGCTGGCCGCTTTCGATTCCATATCGGCCGCGGGACAAACCGTCTCCGACATTATTGCCGCTTCCATTCTGCCTGCGGCCATGGAGATTATGGATCGCCTCGCCATTCAGGCGGCGGAAGCGGCCGTGCATGCGCGTTATCCCGAATGCGATGCCCTGCTGCTGGTCGAGGTTGACGGTCCGACCGCCGAGGTGAATCTGCATATGCAGCAGGTCCGCGAGTTGTGCAAGGCTAATGGTGCATGGGAAGACCGGCTGGCGCAGAGTGAGCAGGAACGGTTGCTGGTATGGAAGGGGCGCAAGGCTGCGTTTGCCGCCGCCGGCCGCCTGTCACCGGACTATATTGTGCAGGACGGTGTGATCCCACGCACCAAGCTTCCTATCGTGTTGGAACAGGTGGCACAGATGGCGGCGGCCACTGGCCTGCGAGTGTGCAATGTATTCCACGCCGGGGACGGCAACCTGCACCCGCTGGTGCTGTATGACGGTTCGATTCCCGGTCAGGAGGAGATCGCCATCGATCTTTCCATGCGCATACTCTACCTGTGCGTCGACCACGGGGGCTCGATTACCGGGGAGCACGGAGTGGGCCGGGAGAAGCAGCAGGCCCTGGGGTACATGTACTCCGAGCCGGACCTGGACACCATGCAACGAGTGCGGTGCAGCTTCGATCCTCAGAATATCGCCAACCCCGACAAGGTATTTCCCCGCCCCCGCCTGTGCGGGGAGAAGACCGGTAAGTACACCCCACACCCGTTGGAGACGGCTGGCGTCGCAGAGTTCTTTTGATGCAGGAAATTACGAGTCCTCTCGAGGCCATAACCGGTTCGGAACATGTGCGCAGCTTGAACGGCGCGGTCGCTGTTGCTCCAGGCAGCGCCGAAGAAGTGGCGGCGGTGCTTACCCTTGCGCAGAAAACCCATTGCGCGGTTGTGGGTTTGGGCGGGGGAACCAAGCAGGGCTGGGGAAATCCGGTAGAGCCGGCGCTGATCCTGGAAACGCATCGCCTGAATGTGTTGCGAGAGCACACGTGGCAGGATATGACCTGCGTTGTGGAGGCCGGCTGCACCTGGGCTTCGCTGGAGTCAGCACTCGCGCAACATGGCCAGCACGTCGCGCTGGATCCGCTATGGCCGGAGCGGGCGACGATCGGCGGCATTGTCGCCACCAATGACTCGGGCGCCCTTCGCCTGCGCTACGGAGGGCTCCGCGACCTGATCATTGGCATGACCATTGTGCTCGCTGACGGCACCATTGCCCACACCGGGGGCAAGGTGGTGAAAAATGTCGCGGGCTATGACCTGCACAAACTAATGATCGGGGCCTTTGGGACTCTCGGGATTGTCACCTCGGTAAACTTTCGTTTGCATTCCATCCCGCCGTCAACGCAGACTTTCAGCCTATCGGCTCCGGCTGCGGAGCCGTTGGGCAAGCTGCTGCTCAAGTTGCTGCATGCGCAGCTCAGCACGGTTGCGATCCAGCTACGGGGTGCGGGGGAGGGATTCGCGCTCGACATCCAACTCGCTTGTCTTCCGGAAGTGCTGAATAGCCAGGTCGCCATGCTGGCGCCTATGACTCCGAGTGAAGGTCATGACGTTTGGCAGGCGCGCCAGCAGTTGATGAGCCAGGACTTGGTTTGTAAAGGAACAATGCTGCCCACCGAAATTGCGCGTTTTGCTGAGCGGGTGCGTGTGCTGGGGGGTGAGTCTGTGACCCAGGCCACCGGCATCATGATGGCCGGATTCCCTGTCACGGCCGCCGGGCAGGTGCCGCAGTTAAGGCGTGAGTTGGAAGAGGCTGGCGGCTCGCTGATGGTGGTGAAGCAACCGGCGGAAACCAAGTTAGCGTGCTGGGGAACTCCACCTGACAGCTTCCCGTTGATGAAAGAAATTAAGCGCCAGTTTGATCCCGAAGGGATTCTGAACCCTGGACGCTTTCTGGGCGGCATTTGAGAGAAGGTAGAGGCGCACTGCAGGTCCCTCCACTACTCTACGCTCCGGTCGGGATCACAAGGGTAGGGCGGCGCTTCCATTTGAGAGCTGTTAGTTGGATCAAGAGAGCAGCGGGCTGCCAACCGAATAAAGTCATAAGCTCTCGGGATGACAAGTGGAGCCGAGGGATCTGCAGTTCAACGGACCTCTCCCAGGATGTACTCTACTGAGGACTTCTATGGCTCAACTTACCCAACTCGAATCCGCAAAACCGTCTAATTTTGACTCGCACAAGCCGCCGGAAAAAGAGCTCATCGAGGACTGCGTGCACTGCGGCTTCTGCCTCCCCGCCTGCCCCACCTACACGCTGTGGGGCGACGAGATGGATTCACCCCGGGGCCGCATCTACATGATGAAGAAGTCCTCCCAGGGCGAGGCTCCGCTCGACAAGCGATTCCAGCTGCATATGGACAATTGCCTGGGATGCATGGCCTGCATGACTGCCTGTCCCTCCGGTGTGCAATACAACAAGCTCATCGAAGATACCCGCGCCCAGGTGGAACGCAATATACCCCGCAGCCCGAGCGATCGCTTCTTCCGCAAGCTGCTCTTTGCCACATTCCCGTACGTAAAGCGCCTGCGCCTGATGGCGCTTCCCATGCTGGTCTACCAGCGTTCCGGATTGCAGCGACTTCTGCGCGCCACCGGCCTATTGCGTCTGCTGCCCAAGCGGCTGGCGCAAATGGAGTCGTTACTCCCCCGCGTGCCGACCGGCTTCCTGCGGGGCTTGCCCAGCGGGGTCTCGCCCACCTCCGAACCCAGGCGGCGCGTCGGCATGCTCGCTGGCTGCGTGCAGCAGGTCTTCTTCCAGCACGTGAACCAGGCTACGGCGCGGGTGCTGGCTGCCGAAGGCTGCGAGGTGGTCATTCCCCAGGAACAGCAGTGCTGCGGCGCACTCATGCTGCACTCGGGCCTCGATGATGACGCTTCTGCCCTGGCGCGCAAAATGATCGCAACCTTCGAGGCAGCCAACGTCGACACCATTGTCATCAACGCCGCGGGCTGCGGATCTTCGATGAAGGACTACGGCCACCTCCTGCGCGACGACCCGGCATGGGCCGCCCGCGCCGCGGCTTTCAGCAGCAAGTGCAAAGACATTTCCGAGATCCTGTGCGAACTGCCCCCGATCGCACCGCGCCATCCTCTGCCCATGCGAGCCGCCTACCATGACGCTTGCCACCTGCGCCACGCCCAGGCCATCTACGCCGAGCCGCGGAGCCTGCTGGCCGCGATTCCGGGCCTCGAAGTGGCGGAGATCGACGAGGCCACGCTCTGCTGCGGTTCGGCGGGGGTCTACAACCTGCTCAACCCCGAGCCGGCCAACCAGCTGGGCGACCGCAAAGTTGAGAATCTGCTCGCCACCAAGGCGGAAGCGGTCATCTCCGCCAATCCCGGGTGCCTGCTGCAACTTATGAGTGGGCTGCGGCGGCGCGGCCTGGCGACCATGCCCACTTTTCATATGGTGGAATTGCTGGATGCCTCGATTCGCAACGTTCCGCTACCGGGGATGACAGCCAAATAGGTCTCGTCAGCAGGATTGGCGTATTATGCCGTAAAATACGGGTGCGGAGAAATCATGACTCACAATATGGTATCGGTTCCCACAATAAGCATCGAAGCAACGCAAGGAGCAGCGGAAGCGGAGATCCTCACCCCGGAAGCGCTCGACTTTCTCGCCGCCTTAGCGACGACCTTCGAAGAGGAGCGCCAACGGTCGCTGGCGGCCCGTGTTACCAGGGCGGAGGCGCTCCGCAAAGGGCAGCTCTACGACTTCCTGCCTGAGACTGTATCCGTTCGCCAGAGTGAGTGGCGTGTGGCTCCCATTCCAGCCGATCTTCAAGACCGCCGGACGGAGATCACCGGCCCCGTCGATCGCAAGATGGTGATTAACGCGCTCAATTCGGGCACCAATGTTTACATGGCGGATTTTGAGGATTCCACCGCGCCCACCTGGCGAAACGTGATCGAAGGACAACTGAACCTGCGCGATGCTGTGCGGCGCGAGATCAACTTTGCCAGTCCTGAAGGCAAACAATACAAGCTCAACGAAAAGACGGCTACGCTCTTCGTTCGGCCGCGCGGCTGGCACTTGTGGGAGAAGCATCTCCTGGTGAACGGCCAACCCATTTCCGCATCGCTGTTTGATTTTGGCTTGTACTTCTTCCACAACGCCGCGACGCTCTTGGCGAAGGGATCGGGACCGTATTTCTACCTGCCCAAGATGGAGAGCCATAAAGAAGCGCGGTTGTGGAACAGCGTCTTCAATTTTGCCCAGGATAAGCTTGGTATTCCCCGCGGCAGCATTCGTGCCACGGTGCTCATCGAGACTTTGCCGGCGTCCTTCGAGATGGATGAAATCCTGTTTGAGCTGAAGGACCATTCAGCCGGATTGAACTGCGGCCGCTGGGATTACATCTTCAGCTTTATCAAGAAATTCAGTTATCGCGAAGACCTGGCGCTTCCCGACCGCTCCACCATCACCATGGACCGGCATTTTCTCAAGTCGTACGTCGAGCTGCTGATTGAGACCTGTCACCGGCGTGGCATCCATGCGATGGGCGGCATGGCGGCGCAGATTCCCATCAAGGGTGACCCGGCTGCCAATGACGCAGCCATGGAGCGCGTGCGCCAGGACAAGCTTCGCGAAGTAAGAGCCGGACACGACGGAACCTGGGTGGCGCATCCCGGGCTGGTGGCGGTGGCCAAGGCTGTCTTCGATGAATACATGCCTGGGCCTAACCAGATTGAGCGGCGCAACCCGGGTATTCATGTGCAGGCTTCTGACCTGATGGCGGTGCCGGATGGTGACATCACGCGCAAAGGGTTGGAGATGAATATTGACATCGGTCTCCGCTATCTGGCGGCTTGGCTCGATGGCTTGGGATGCGTTCCCATCTACAACCTGATGGAGGATGCGGCGACCGCGGAAATTTCGCGTGCACAACTCTGGCAATGGGCCCACCACGGGGGCCGGACGACGGACGGCACTACGCTCGATGTTCCGACGGTGCAGGCCACGATTCCCGTTGTCCTGGAGCGGATCAAGCAGGAACTCGGGCCGGAAAAGTTTGCCGCCACCAAGTTCACCGCTGCCGGTAAGCTCTTCGACCAGATGACGGCCGCGAAGGAACTGCCCGAATTTCTAACCTCGGTCGCCTACGAGTCCATCGATTAGGCGGGAAGCCCTGGGGGTGGGCAAGCCACCCCCGCACCGTTCGCCTCTGAACCAGATACCCAAATCAACCGCGCGCTCCGTGCGAAAACCAACCCCGAGTCAACCGCGCTCTCGACGGGTGCCCCATGTCGCACCGGCGTACGTGGGCCGAAGAAGACGGGCGAAGCCCATCAAATGCTTCTACTCGTTGAGTGAAAGCATTCGAAGAATTCATATTCGGCCCACGTTCGCTGGTGCGAACATGGGGCACCCGTCGAGAGCGCGGTTGACTCGGGGTTGGTTTTCGCATCCGGGGTCGCAGCTGGTTCGGGCTCTCACGCAGACTCGGCCACCCTTGTAAAATCTAAGCATGATCGATGCTTTTCGGATGCTTGCCCGCTATAACAGAATTGCCAACGAGCGGCTGTATGAGCAATGCGGCCAACTCGACCTTGACGAATATCTCCGCGAACGAAAAGGTTCGTTCGGAAGCATCCATCGCCTGCTTAACCATATGCTGCTGGGCGATCGCATCTGGATGTCTAGATTTTCCGGCGGCGGCAGCACAACACCGCCACTCAATACCATCCTGTATGAGACGTTCGCTGAACTAAAGCTGGCCCGAGCCGAACAAGACGCGAACATCGAAGCATTCTTTGAAGGGGCAGACAGTGCCTTTCTTGAACGATTGCTGTCTTACACCAATAGCCTGGGCAAGTACTACGAGGAATCCACTCCCAGAGCCGTGCTTCATTTCTTTAACCACCAGACACATCATCGGGGACAAGTGCACGTGATGCTCAGCCAAACAGCTGTTAAGCCGCCTTCCCTCGATTTGCATCGCATCCTGAATCCGTAAGCTACTCCAAGACCACAACCTCGTGGTCGAGAATGGACTTCACCTCGAACTGAGCCCATCCGCCCTGATGGCTCACCGTTGCTGTTCCGCCAGATACGGCCAGGAGCAGCCGCTTGCCCGCCACTCCTTCCGGAAGTTTCACTTTCACCGTGAGCGGACCTACGGAAATAAGTTCCTCGACCGGTATCCGCCAGGTGCCTGCGCTGGTTAGATTCACCATGTGCAGCACTACCCGGCCCGGCTGGCGATAAAGATGGCAGTCGATCAGCCCCGGTCCCTTGACCTCGAGCGGAACGTTCTCCTTTGCACCCCACCGGACCAGGTTGGCCAGCAGATCGCCATGGTCCGGAATATTGCCCTGTTCATAGCGCCGGTCAATGTCAGCCGGCAGAAACGCGATGCGGGCGCCGTTCTGCTCGCGGAGCACGAGTGCTGGAACTCCGGTCCTGGGGTGACGCATCCAGGAATTCTCCGGCGGCATGATAGGAAATTCAGGGACAAACGTAATCGGCACTGTAGTTCCCGGAGCTGCCTTCACTTCTGGAAGCACACCGCCAAACGTCACAATGTTGGTTGCTTCAAAGCCCCGCAGTATGGGGTGCCGGGGCGCTGACTTGGCCGGCTCGTCTCCGTGCCGCGGGCCATCTACGTCCTGGCCTACGTCTGGCGTCAGCCGCAGATACGTATGTTCCAAACCAGCCGGGTTATTAGGACCGTAGCGGTTACCGGTGTAGTTAGCGCCAAGTACATCCGCCAAAGCAAAATCTGGCCGCGGGTCGCCGTACTCGTCGTAGAGACTGGTTTCATCGGTAGCGATCAGCGACCCACCCTGGCCGACATAACGGCGAATGGCCTCCACTTGCGCGTTGGACATGGCCGCCAGGCTGGGCAGCACCAGCACGGAAAATTGCCCTCCGTCACGCTCGACAGAGTCGGCGTCGATGGGCAGGTAAGGAATGCGCGCCCGAATGAGTGCCTGGACCATTCCGTTGTAAGGGGCAAGGGCCAGGATGTTGCCTTTGTCGCGGCCATACCACTCGAAATTGCGCTGCGAATAGACCACGCCTATCGTCGCCACAGGCTGACGGTGGATGAGGTACTGCTGCCGGTCGGCGTACCAGCGGAAGAAGGGTTCGACCACCTGAAACTGGCGCCGGTCCTCCTGATAGCCTCCCACGTGGTGCCACCAGGGCTGGATGGTTCCAGCGACTCCATCGGCCATCCACATCCGCACTTCGGGGATCGGGCGAGCGGCTTTGCGGGGTCCGTAGGTGGCCATGCTTTCCGGCGCGAGCTTATCCCATCCGCCGAGGGCATGCACCCGTTTGCCGGTATCCCCGTTCTCCTGAAATCCCTCGCTCTGGCCGGTTCCCGGGGGCCCTAATCCATTGTTGGCGCGACCCTGGTGGTCCAACATGATGATGTCCGCCCGCCGGCATAGCTCTTTCATATCGCGGAAGGATGCGGCGGCTTGCACGAAATTCCCGCTGAGCATGCCGCTCCAGATGCAGTCGGGTCCGCCTGCGGCTTTGGTCGTGCCGGTAAAAAGATCCCAAATATCGAGGCGTCGCTTATAGCTCCATTCGATCCACTGCCGGTAGGTTGGATCGTCCCAGTTCTTTTTGGTGGGAAGGTCTTTTCCGCTGAACTGATGAAATTTGCTTTTGCAATTGTTGCAGTAGCACATGCTCTCCCGGCCGAGCCCGGCCCAGTGATTATCGGTAAACCCTTCCGGCTTTTCGTGGGCGATGATTTCGCGCAGGATGCGAGGAATGTACTCGTCGTAGTAAGGTCCATTAATGCAAGTGGTGTAGAGGATGACGCCACTGTCTTCCGACCCCGTGCGGTAAGGCTCGCCTGCAGCATTCACCGCAAACCAATCGGGATGCGCCTTGTAAAACGGCTCGAAGGCGCTGCCGCAATCCATGCGGGCAAAGACCTTGAGCCCATCAGCGTGCGCGGCGCGAGTCAAATCTCCATAGAGATCCCCGCCGTTCAGAAACTGCGCCTGGTGTTGAAGCGGCTCCTTCGTGGGATAGAAGGCAACGATGCCGCCGGCGTTGATCACCATGCCTTGGGTCTGGCTACGCTTCCAGTAGCCGCGCCACCATTGCAGGTCAAAATTCTGAGGATCGAGTTCGTTGAGGTTGATTTGCCCCCAGCGGTAAGTATTGCTGTACCAAGGCGCCGGTGACTGCGCGGCTTGCGCGACCGTCTCGCGAAGACCGCGCAGACTTGCGGTCAAAGGAATCGCTGCCGTTATCTTAAGAAAATCTCTGCGCGATTCCACTTGGCTGTTCTTCTCTTTTGGGTCCACGAGGGGCATGGTACGTAATTGGTCAGACCATGGTCAAACGACAATCTGCAATTTCAACTAAAGCTGACGTTCTCAAGCCAGGTTCGCTGAACCGCAGATCTCGACCGGAGCGTAGCGCAGTGGAGAGATCTGCGGTTTGCTTTTTCCGATCTAAAGCCCGATCAACTGAGGCCCTACTTTGCCGACCTCTCATTGTCGGCGCGGTCATCGTCGGGCAGTTGATGATCGGGATCCACCTTTACCGAGGCCACCGGCTTTTCGCCCGCCCATACTGTCTCCGCCTTGGATTCCCAGGCCTCCACTGGCAGCCGGAAGCGCGTCGTCGTGCCGTCCGTATAGCGCACCTCCACAGTGGCCGGCAGCACAAGCTGCCCCTTGTTGACTAACGTCACCTGCTCACCATCGATCTTGGTCACCGCTAGATTGAACCGCCAGTTGTTCACGTACCAGCCACGCCAAAACCAATCCAAGTCCTCGCCGCCTTCGCTGCTCATCTCGCGAAAGAAATCGGAAGGCCCCGGATGCTTGAATGCCCAGTCCTTGATGTACTTACGAAAAGCCCAGTCGAAACGCTCCTTACCGAGAATCTGCTCCCGCAACAGCACCATGCCATAAGCGCCCTTGAAGTAGCTCACGGGATGAGTAATCGGCCACGTGTACCCATCGGCCGGCATCAGCAGAACCGGCGCAGCAGGATCGTCCAGCACCTTAAGGATCGTATCCGGAGGCTCACCTCCCGCCGAGTACTCCCCATCGCGCTTCGGCCCATACACACCACCCTGAAATTGCGCCGACTCATCGATGTCGATGAAGGTGTTGAACCCTTCATCCATAAAAGCATTCCGTCGCTCGTTCGACCCCACGATCATGGGAAACCAGGTATGACCGATCTCATGCGCTGAGATCCAGAACAGTACCTTGCCCTTGTCCTCGATGCCATCGAAGATCATCCCCGGATACTCCATCCCGGTCGAGAATCCAGCCACGTTGATCGCCGCCGGGTAAGGATAAGGAAACCACTGGGTTGAAAATCGCTCCACCGCATCCTTCACGTACTCGGTCGAACGCCCCCAGGCGCCCTCGCCCACACTCTCCGGTGGATACACGCTCTCCGACAGGCTCTTCTTTCCATCCGGCAGATTGATCCGCGCCGCATCCCACACAAATACCGGGCTCGCGCTCCACACTACGTCCCGCGTGCGGTCCATCCGGAAATGCCAGGTGAGCGTGCCACCCACTTTCGGCCGGCTCGCCGGGTCGTTCACCTCGTCCGCAGTGCGGATCATTACGGTCTTATCGCTATTCCGCGCCTGCTCCAAACGCTGTATTTGTGTTTTGGTGAGGACGTCTTTCTCATTCACCAATTCACCCGAACCGGCCACGATCATCTCGCTGGGCACGGTCACGTAATAGTCAAAGTGGCCATACTCGAGATAAAACTCGCTGCCGATATAAGGGAGCGTGTCCCACCCGTGGAGATCGTCGTAAACGCACATGCGCGGATACCACTGCGCCATGTCGTAGATGTCGCCCGTCTTCGATTTTCCCCACGATGTGCGGCCGCCCCAAACCCCAGGAATCTGGTAGTGATACTTGATGTGGATTTTCACCACACTGCCCTTGGGAGCCATGGGCTGAGGCAGCCGGATCTGCATCCGCGTATCGGCCACCACGTAGTCGGCCTTGACCGATTCCCTACCGTGCTCGATCTCGACCGAGTCCAACACAAACCCCTCGGTCGTGCGCGCGTTGGGATTCTCCTCGCTATCGGGCACCGGGTTCCGCCGCCGCCGCTGCGGTCCAAACACCATGTGCCCGCGCGCGTCCTCGCGATAGATGTTCTGTTCGAGGTGGATCCAAAGGCTGGTCAGCGAATCGGGACTATTGTTGGTGTAGGTAATGATCTCGTCGTTGCGCAAGACCTTGGCCGCGGTGTCGAGCGCCGCGTGCATCTCGTAGTCCGCTTCGTTCTGCCAGTAGGCCGGCCCGGGAGCCCCATTGCTGGAGCGATAGGCATTCACCGGATCGGGCAGCGTTAGGGGCGCAAAGGTCAGCCGCGGATCATAATCGGCCTTCTGCGGCCACGCAGCCAAACCTCCCAGCAGGAATACGGAAACAGCTATCAGCGAACGATCAAAGCGCATCAATAGAACCCTCGCGACGAGAGTATCACCAGGTAAAGCCGCCCGACGGCGGCGGCCATGCTTGAAAGAGCTGGCGAAGCAGAACAATGCGTCCGAAATGATAGGCGTTGTGGGCTGCCAGGCTCTCCAACTGCTCGCGAACTGACATAATGCGGACGGGATTGCCGGGCCGGGAGGGGCAGCGAACCGCACGGTCGTGTTTGCTCTCGTCACTGGCTGCCGCGGCGGCTTGTTGCAGTCCATGAAAAAAGCGTTGGCGCAACTGATCCCAGGGTTCGAGTTCGACATCGGCCGCCCGGGGAAAACCAACGGAAGGGTTCACGGGAAACTCCGTCTCGATACCGGTGATCCAATCCAGGGTGACCTGCTGCCAGAAAGTGATATGCCAGAGCTCCTCATAGATGGTATGCGGAGCGAAGGCCAAGGATTGATGGGCAAGATCGTTCGAAACACCTTCGAGGATGTGGGCCGGGGGTGCTGCCGCGCTGTCGCCAATAAGGGCCTGGGTTAGTTCCGTCACGATGTCTCCTGAGAATTCCGCCTCATGGATGGATCTTATCGTGCCGCTCCAGCATGGCGATAAACTCGGTGATCTTGCGCGCTCGGGTCTCGGCTCTTTTTACCGTCTGTATGCGGAACAAAATGGCATACCGGTTTCGACTCTCCAAGGTGGCAAAGAAGGCTTTCGCCAGAACGTTCTTATCCAACGCAGCCTGAAAGTCCTCGGGGACGGTTGCGCTGCCCGGGGAATCATAGGCTCTCTCCCAGCGGCCGTCTTCTTGAGCACGCTGCATCTCCCGGAGACCGCCTTCTTTCATCCGGCCGCATTCCAGCAAGGCCGCGGCCTTCTGCCGATTGATCTTCGACCAGATACTTCGCTTTCCGCGCGGTGTAAATCTCTCCAACCAGGTGCTCGCGCTTTCCGGCTTTTTCTGCGCGTCGATCCATCCGTAGCAGAGCGCAGTTTCCAATGCCTCCGCATGGGTCAACGAACGGACCTTCGATCCCTTCTTTGCCAGCCGCACCCATACTCCGGGGACGCTATTGTGATTCTGCGAGAGCCATTCCTCCCAAGCCTCCCGGTGCTCGAAAACGAGTATCGGAGGATTCTCGTCAGCAACCTGTTTGCGTTTCATTTTCCAATGTTAGTTCAAAGATACGACGCCTCAGATAACGTATCTCGACCGTGTTGGTGGCAAGTGCGAGGCCCCGGTGGTAACTCTCTAGCGCTTCCGGCTTGCGTCCCAGGCGGCGAAGCAGGTCAGCACGTGCCGCGTGATACAGATGATAATCATCCAGCTCGCCGCCAGCTCCCAAGCCATCGATCAATGCCAAACCTCGTTCCAGACCCTCGCTCATCGCGACGGCTACGGCGTGATTGAGAGAGACAACGGGGGAAACCTGGCTCCGGCTGAGAATGCCATACAGCGCGGCGATCTGTTTCCAGTCCGTCTCCCCGGCAGCCTTGGCTTCCGCGTGAACAGCGGCGATAGCAGCCTGCAACTGATACGGGCCAAGGTTCCGGCGGCCCAGCGCCCGCTCCACCAGCCGGATTCCTTCGACGATCTGATCCTGATGCCAAAGCCCGCGATCCTGTTCTTCCAAAGGCACGAGTTGACCGTCTCCCGAGCACCGGGCATCGCGGCGGGAATCATGCAGCAACATCAGCGCCAGCAGCGCCATATTTTCCGGGTTGGCCGGCATCAGTTCGAGTAGAGTACGCGCCAGCCGAATGGCTTCGGCGCACAGTTCCCGGCGCACAAGACTGTCTCCTGAGCTGGCGGAGTACCCTTCGTTGAAAACGAGATAAAGAACGGCCTGCACCGCGGTAAGGCGCTCAGGCAAGGACCCCGGAGCAGGGACCTGGTAAGGAATACGCGCCTGCTGGATCTTGCGCCGGGCACGCACCAGGCGCTGCGCCAGCGTCGCTTCGGGAACCAGAAAAGCGCGGGCAATCTCGGTAGTGGTCAGCCCACCCAGGGTCCGGAGCGTCAGTGCTATTTGCGCTTCCTGGTTCAACGCCGGGTGGCAGCAGGTGAAGATAAGACTCAGACGGTCGTCTTCAAAGGGACCGCTCATCTCAAGTTCACAGCTGCGGGATTCGTACTCATACAACAGTTGGTCTTCGTTGTTGCGCCGGGTTCGTTCACGCCGTGCGTAGTCAATCAGCTTGCGGCGCGCTGTGGCCGTGATCCAGGCTCCTGGGTTGAGTGGAATACCTTCCGTCCGCCAGCACACCACAGCGGCGGCAAAGGCATCCTGCATCGCTTCCTCAGCCAGGTCGAAGGAGTGCGAGACGCGAATGAGCCCGGCAATGATACGCCCCGACTCGCTCCGGAAAACCGCCTCGATGGCCGCATCATCCATTCACAGGCGCACCTGGGGGATAGACGCGCAGGGGACGAACCTCGACGCATCCAACGCCGCCGGCGCAAGCCGTCGGAATCCTGGCCGCCCACTCCAGCGCTTCATCGAGATCCTGACAATCGAGGATGTAGTATCCGGCCAACTGCTCCTTCGTCTCGGCGAAGGGGCCATCGGTGACCACGGCAGCGCCGTTGTGGATCCGAATGGTGGTTGCGGTAGCGGTCGATTGCAGAGGGTCGGCAGCGCAAAATACACCGCGCTGCCGCGCCTCTGCCATCAAAGCAAGATGACCCTCGGCCACCGGGCGCATCTCTTGTGGCGTAGCCGACTCGTTTTCCTGGGAGTAGATCAACATCATGTAGCGCATAGCGGCCCTCAGTGGGGAAAGTTTGGGTGATCCTTTACCTCGCGGATCTGCGCCGTGTGTCTGGCCCCGTGCGATCCTGCTGCCAAAAGCCATTGATAGCCATCCCAGGGTCCGAACAGGGGGTGCGGATGGACAGGTCCACGCAGCCGCCGGGTAACCAGCAACTGTTCCGTCTTTCCCCGGCAATCGAGGAAACGTTGCAAGCCTTCGGCCCCGCTCCAGCGCCCGGTCGGAACGGCAGTCGGTGGAGACTTGAGCTTTTGCGATCGTTTGGGAACCTCGCGCAGGATCAACTCATCCATTTCGTTCCGGCTGTCTGGTCCCGGCGCCTCGGGGCCATTGCTCAAGCGTTCGATGATTCCATGGACGGCGCATTCGATGAGCACAATGTGTTCGAGGTTTTCAGCGATGGACCAGAGATCCTCAGCGGACTTGAAGTCCCATTGCGGCGCGGAAAGCCCGCTGATCGATTCGAGCAGAAAACCACGGGTGACCGAGAGGTGGCGTGACGCCCGCGTGATTTCGTCGGGCGTCAGGCCGGTATCTGCAGTGATGGTAGACAAAGTACTGTGCACGCTGCCTCCTTGTCTTCCAGTTTAGGAGAAGCACATGATCGGCCGTACTTCCACGGAGCCGAAGCGTGCCGCCGGGATGCCAGAAGCCATCGTGGCTGCCTCGTCGATGCCCGGGGCTTCCAACAGATAAAAGCCTCCAAGCTGCTCTTTGGTTTCCGCGAACGGGCCGTCGGTGGTGACGCTCTTGCCGCCGCGCACGCGGACCGTCTTGGCGGTTGTGGTAGGCTGCAGCGCGTTGCCCCCTTTGATGGCGGCGGCGTTCTTCTTGCCGAATGCGCCGTACTCGGCCATTTCGGCTTCGTCAAATCCCTTGGCAAACCGGGACTCATCTTCGTAGATCAGGACTAGATATTGCATGTTGTTTGTTCCCCCTCTGCGAGTACGACGTCCGAGTGGATTGAAATCGACAATCGGCAAAAAATATTTTTGCCTTAGTTTGCCTGGAGCCTCTGCATGAGTGCTCCGAGGTCCATCTGGCTCCAGCCCTCCACGACCTGGTTGTCTTTGACGATTAGAAAAGACGACCCATCCAACGTCTCCTTCTTCCCGCTGGCTCGAAAGCCAAGATGATCGCCCTGGTGAGTCATCGTCGCTTGCCAGCGGACCGCGACCCGGTCGCCCTCGGCGAGAACATCCTTCACATCGACTTGAAGATCGGGAAAGGCTCCAAGGAAGACACGATGAACAGCCTTGAAAGCTTCGGGTCCCACAAGAACAGAGTCCGGGCCAGGAAAGCCATGCGACTTTCCATCTTTGCCAAACATTCGGTCAATCGCGGCTTCACTCTTCTGGTTCCACACCTCTTCGAACCAGCGTCTTAGGAGAAGTTTGTTTGCCTCGCTCATTGCCACCCTCCAATTTGGAGAGAAGATTAGAGTATTCCACTCGCGGATGTATAGGGCAGTTTGTTGCAGACGCAGGCCAGAGTTCGATAAGGAAAGGTCACTTGGGGCTTACCGGCGAGCTCCGGATAAGCAGAGATTACCTTCCGTAACTCCTCGGTAACTTGCCCTTGCTCGCTGGGTGGCAGCGCGGCCATGAAGCTGACCGAGAGAATCCGCTCGACGATCACCTTTTCCGGGGGACCGGTGTGGCTGTGCGAAAAGTACTTCTCTCGCAAAGGGCTAAACCCTTCGGCGGGAAAAACATCGCGCCATTTTTGCGAGTGGAAGCGCGGAGCATCGCCTTGATAGGGCTTCATGATCGGGGTCAGGGCCGCGACCCACGGCACGCTGTCGTCGCGGACGTTCCAGACTAACCCGAAGGCGCCGCCTGGCTTTAACACCCGATGAATTTCGCGCAGCGCTTCGGGCGTGGAAAACCAGTGAAATGCCTGCGCGCAGACCACCGCATCCACCGAGGCGTCGTCCAGCGGTATATTTTGCGCCGAACCACTCCTGGCGTCGATTTCAGGAAGTTGCCGGATCAGCTGATCTAACATCGCCTGCACCGGTTCTACCGCGATTACGGCTGCCCCAGTGGCTAAGAGCCGCGGAGAAAACTTCCCTGTCCCGGCAGCAAGATCCAACGCCGTCTTGCCGGCGCTTAGCCCGAGTTCATGCGCGAGCCAGGATTCCAGTTCCGGCGGATAGTCCGGACGGCCTTCGACATAGGCTGTCGCACCGGCGGAAAAACCTGCGGCTGCCACGTGATGAATCCTGGTCGTCATTTTGCTGTGTAGAAGCTGTAGTTAGCGGTGTACGGAACGCGCGCTTCGCCGCTCGCGCAGGGCTTGGTATCGGCTGCACCGCCATGGGTCTCGGTGCGCCCAATGTAGGTTACATTGGCCAGCTTGCCGGTGCCGCTACCAGGCACGGCTTGCAACAGGAGCGATGGCACTGAGGTGCCATCCGACGCCGGCCGGCTCGCGATCATCTTGCCCTTCACCTCGCTGCCGTCCGTCAACCGCCAGGTTGGTCCGGCGAAATGAGTACCGATCACCTGTCCATGTTGGTCGAGCAGTTTGGCGTCGGGAGCTTTGAGGGTCCAATGTCCATCGGTGCAGGTGTACACCTGCGAGCCCTCGCCCGCTGCGGCGAGCATCAAGGTTACGCCGGACGGGGGTTCCACCGAGACGGTTGCTGGCTGGCTGAGATGGTAGGCGATGTCCTTCGCTGCTTTGGTCTCGACGCCCGGCGCGCCCAAGAAGCCCAAGTCGTGAAACCAATCGATGAAGCGGAATTGCCAGGTTCCGAATGGGATTCCCTTGCGATCGGTGAGACCGCCGGTCATATGGCTGCCATCGCGCAGTAAGTCGCCAGGATGGCTGCCGTTCGCATAAATGTGCATCTCGAGATTCGGCACGCGGAGCGCCAGCATCGCGGCAAAATATTCATCCGCCCAGATCGCGTGGATCTGATCATCAGAACCGCCAGAAGCAATGAACGACGGAGGAACGTTGCGCGGGATAGGGGGAGCAACGCGATTGCGGGCAAAAGGCGTCGGGCCAGGATAGATGACACCGACAAAGTCCGGGCGCGAAGAGATGCCGGCCAGCGGGTCGCCGGGGGCGCTGTTCTGCTTGTCAAAATCGTCGTACAGGACTGCCGCCGCTGTTGCCAATTCCGCGCCCGCCGAAAATCCCATGATGCCGATCTTGTTGGGGTCGAGATTCCAATCCTTGGCATGTGCGCGCACCAGCCGGATAGCCTGCTGCGCGTCGTACACCTCGTCGGTGCGGGGGTTGTAGCCATCGCGGCGCAGGCGGCTGCGCAGGATGATGGTATTGACGCCGTAGTTATAGAAGAAGGGAACGAAGTCGGCTCCTTCTGAGCCCACATTCAGCGTATTGTGGCCCCCACCCGGCACCAGGATGACAGCAGCGCCGGTATTGAGTCCGCGGTCAACGGTGTGCACTTCGATCGACGGGTTGTGTATGTTGACGATGCTGTTGATCCGCCCCGGCACCGACGGGTTCATGTTGTATTGCTCGGCCTCGCGCACCCGATCCATTTTGAGAAAGGGAGAGCCCGAGGGATAGAGCGTCACCACAACGCCACCCGGCAATATGGGCAAGGGAGCGTACGGCGCGTTCGTCGGGGTTCCGGGGGACGGCACTCCGCTCGGGGCCGGAGGTGGAGGAAGTGTCGTTTGTGCGCCGCATACCGCGATCGCCAGCAACGGGAGCCATAGGATCTTAGTCATCGCAAAATCTTGATGGTGTGCAGCCATATCTCGACTGTTTGAGGCCAGGTGGTCACAGGGAGAGCCGTCCGGCGCAGGCCATAGCCGTGACCGCCCTCGGCGTAGATGTGCAGCTCCGCCGGTACCTTGGCGTTCTTGAGGGCGAGGAAATAAACTACCGCATTTTCAACGTGGACCGGATCGTCCTCGGCCTGTAGCAGGAACGTCGGCGGAGTTTGGGCGGTGGGGTGAATATCGGCGTTCGGGGCGTAGTTCTGATCGGCGAGTGCAAGATACCCGGGGTAAATGATGGCGGCAAAATCAGGACGGCAACTCATCTTGTCGGCATCGTCGATCGCCGGATAGAGTCTCTGGTCAAAATGTGTGCTGAGGGCCGCGGCAAGATGCGCCCCGGCGGAAAAGCCCAGCACCCCGACACGGTTGGGATCGATGTGCCACTCAGCCGCGTGGGCGCGTACCATGCCCACTGCCCGCTGAGCATCGTCGAGCGGAGCAGAAGATTGAGGGTAGGGGCCGGGTACAGGCACGCGATATTTCACCAGAATGCAGCTGATGCCTGCCGAGTTCAGCCAATCGCACACTTCGGTACCTTCGAGGTCGATGGCCAGGATGCGGTAACCGCCCCCGGGGAATACAACCACGGCGGCCCCGGTGTTATTCCCCTTCGGCGTATACAGCGTAAGCGTGGGCTTGGAAACATTGCCGATACGAATCACGGGCTTGCCGCCTGGACTGCCGTCTTTGGCGGTCGTCATATCGCCTTCGGGCCCCGGAACCGTCTGCGCATCCGGCGCCGTGGCCGGCCATAGCGGCAGGGTAAGATGGTCGGGACTGGGCGGCCAGGCAGGCGTCTGTGCGAACAAACTGGCCACAAACAAGGGAGCAAATATAATTAGGCGCTTGCGCATTCGAAGAACCTTTCACACCGCAGCCATGATCGCAGCCGTAAGGTCCTTGGCGCAAGATATGGTCTATGACACTACTAGAGGAGCAACATTCGTGATCTTAAAGCGCATTCTGGTCTTGGTAGCGATCGTGTTCGCCGGCACAGCGGGTTCCAACGCGCAAGCAGGCTGGGATGATTCACAGCTCCAGCAGCCGGCCACCGAGTCGATTGACCTTAATGCCTATAACGCAATCCGAGAGGAGGGGCTGCAGCACTCGCATGTGATGGACTATGCCGGCGGCCTCATGGACGGTATCGGCCCCCGTCTGACCGGTTCGCCCAACATGGCGAAGGCCAACGCCTGGACCCGCGACCAGCTCACCAAAATGGGCTGCGTGAACGCGCATCTGGAAGACTGGGGCGAGTTCGGCATGGGTTGGCAGCAGCTCAATACCTGGGTCCGCATGACGGAGCCGGATACGTCCATATTCCTGGCCCAGGCCGTGCCGTGGTCACCCTCGACCAAAGGGCCGGTGACCGCGCAGGCCATCTCCGTGGTGATTGGCGATGAGGCCGACATCGCGAAATACAAGGGGAAGCTCTCGGGAAAGATTGTCCTGCTGGGCGCGATGCGGGATGAGCCGGTGGCGGACAAACCGTTTTTCGAACGCTACACCGAGAAGGACCTCAAAGATCTCGAGTCTCTGCCGATCCGGACGGAAGACACAAAGGCGCGCGACGAATACATCGCCAAGCGTAGAAAGCTGTCCAAACTGGTGCTTTCCTTGTTTACCGAGGAAAAGGTCGCAGGTGTCATCAGCCTGAGCCGCGATGGCGGTAGCGGTGGCGGCACGGGGATCATTTTCGACGATAATGGCGCCGCGCTCGGCGCCACTCCGTATCACCGGGATACCGCGGTGCCCTTCCCTATGGTGGTGACGCAGATTGAGAGCTTCGGCCGGGTCTTTCGGCTGCTTCAGAATCACGTGCCCGTTTCGATTGAGATGAACGTCGAAACCAAATTCACGGGTGACCATGAGCATGGCTTCGATACGGTTGCCGAAATTCCCGGAACAGATCCCAAGCTGAAGGACGAAGTGGTGATGGTGGGCGGCCACCTCGATAGCTGGATTTCGGGCACCGGCGCGACAGATAACGGGGCAGGCTCAGTTGTTGCCATGGAGGTCATGCGGATATTGAATGCGCTTCCCACCAAGCCGCGGCGGACCATTCGCATTGCTCTCTGGTCGGGCGAAGAACAAGGGCTCTTCGGCAGCAAGGGGTATGCAGGCCTGCACTTCGGTACCTTTCCGCGTTCCACTGCGCCCGATCAGATGGAGCTGATGGAGTTCATGAGGAAGGCGGCGGGTCCGCTCACGTTGAAACCGGAGCAGAAACTGATTTCTGCCTACTTCAACGTGGACAATGGAACGGGTAGGATCCGTGGCATCTACACCCAAGGGAACTCCGCGGTCGGTCCGATCTTCGCGCAGTGGATGGCGCCCTTGAAGGACCTTGGCGTGACCACTATCAGCAGCCGTAATACGGGAGGCACAGACCATCTCTCCTTCGATGCGGTCGGAATTCCTGGATTCCAGTTCATCCAGGATCCGGCGGATTACGAGACGCGCACGCACCATTCCAACATGGATACGTATGAGCACCTGCAGCCTGCTGACCTGAAGCAGCTCGCAGTGGTCGAAGCCATTTTTGTTTACAACGCCGCCATGCGGGAACAGATGATTCCGCGCAAGCCGTTGCCTCACCCTGAAAGGCTAGAAGAACAGAACAAACCACTGCCGGACTTATACCCAACCGCTGTGAAGTAAGGGCGAGAACCAGATCTACAGAGCCAAATAGACCTCGACGGGTGCCCCATGTTCGCACCAGCGTACGTGGGCCGATTATGAATTCTTCGAATGCTTTCACTCGAGGCATAGAAGCGTTTGAAGGGCTTCGCCCATCTTTTTCGGCCCACGTTAGCTGGCGCGAACATGGGGCACCCGCCGAGTTCTATTTGGCCCTACAACTCGCTACTTTCCCGGCCAGTTATAGGTGGTAATCAATTGACCTGCATCGGTGATAAGCAAAAGTGCTGCCCGTCCGTTTTCAAGCTGCCCGGAAAAGTCCTTCCCGCTGCGCAGATCATGGAAAGAGACCGCGGTCTGGTTTGATTCGGAGGTCAACACGTAAAGCGTGGCTCCGGGTAGGCGGGTCGGGCAGATGAGTATGCCGGGGTCCACCAACTCCGTCGTGTAAGTCGGGGCGACATTCGCTGACTTCATCGCATAGCGATAAACATCTCCCACCGCCGCAAGGTTCTGATTGAGTTCGATGGGTAGCGCGGAGAATAGAATTCTCCCTTTGCCCAAAGGCACTTCCACCCAATCCTGATCGCCCCCACGAGTGAGGATAGTGGTTTTATTACCGGCAAAAATTAGCTCCGCTGCCCCTCCAGGCCAGTGGAACCTGTGATTGCGAAGAGTCAGTGGCAGGTCGAGATAGTCAAGTCCTACTTGACGCTGTCTGCTCGTTGAATGAAAGTGCGGATCTCTATCAAAAGGCCCGGTTGCGAGCAATATGGCTCCTGCCTTTACCCGCGACGCAATCGCTTGCCACGCATCTTCGCTAAGCACAAACGATGAGGGCAGGATGATTAACTTCGGCGAACCAAGGGACGCAATCTGATACTCCCCAACTGAATACGCTTCTCCACGCGCATAGTGATAGAGCGCCCGAACGGCATTTTGTTGGGCCTCGATCGCGAGCGCGTTCGACACGGAAAGTTGCAAGGACTGCGGCAGAATGATCGCGATCTCCGGCTTGATCAGATTCGTAGCATAGGGCGCAGCGCTTTTCGCAAACTCTCCTATCCGGCCCAACATGGCCTCCCACACCTTGGCCGAGCCGTCGCTGCGCAACATCCCAAAATCCACTTCACGGGCCCAATCCCATTGCAATACTCCCGAACTGCCGGCGGCAAAACCTAGCGCCCATTTGCGTTCGGTCAGCGGCAGCCCCGCGAACTCGTCATAGCGCCATGTTCCGTCAGGACTCCACACCGGTTGATACCCCGTTTCCCCAGTGATATTGGGTACACCCGGAAGCTTGGCCACCACCGAATCCCACAACAAAGCATCGTCTTGCCAGTAGGTGTGATTCGTCGTAAACCCAACGCCGGCCACTCCATAGAATTGATTCAGCAAGCGATTGGTGACGCCGCCTTCATCCTGTCCTACGTCGATGAGCTGGCGGCTGCCGGTCTCACGAATCACCGCGACCATCGATTGCACCCAACGGCTGAACATATCCTGAGCGAACAGGTTGTAGTCGAACGCGCGCACCTGCTGCAAGTTCCCATGGCGTTGATAGGTCAGCCCAGCTAGGTCCGGCAGCGGGATATTGTCAAAGCTGCCCAGTTGCTCAGGCGTCTCGCCCCATGCCCCGGCCAAGGCGGTCGGATCTTTGTATCTGTCGCGCAGCCATCCACGCCAGGCGGTTACTTCCGCCGCGTCTCCGTTGGGGATATTGCCCTTAAATATCTGCTGCGGGTTCGAGAAACTGGGCTCGTTGATCAGGTCCCAGCAGAGCCACGGCACGCCGGCAAAGCGTCTTACGACCCCGCGCACATAGGCCTGTTGGGCGTGCAAGACATCGCCGTCGAGATAAGGGTTCTTTCCTTCGGCCGCATCGGGAGTGAAGGCAAAGAACGTGAAGTTGACAGAGATCCCGTGATGATGTGCACAGATGAAAAATGCCTCAAGATTGCGCAGAAAGCGCTCGTTCGGCTCGCCCGTCGCGGGATCGATGAATTTGGCATTCTTCATCCACACACCAGTGCGGACGAGCGTCACACCATGCGCGGCCATCTCCTCGAAATCCTTTTCCCATACAGACGCATTGCGAGGACCAGAAAAATCCCAGCCGTTCTCTTCCGTGGTGAAGTAGTTCGTCCCCACCGGGAAAAATGGCTTTCCATCCCGAGTTAGAAAATCCCCCTTCACTCCCAGTGCTTGGCCTTCGTTGAGCGAACCCTGCTCCGCCACCCAAAAACCGTTCTCGTAAAACTCGCGAAATCGTCCCTCCTGCCAATACGTAGCGCGGACTTTGTAAAAACCCAAGGGAAGCGGCTTCTTAAATGGCGCCGGCAGGTCAGTGTTCTGATCCTCCTTAACCGGCAGGGTCGCTCGATCAATCACCCTGTCAGCGGAAAGGAGTTCCACGCGCATCTCGCCCTTGCCGGCTTGCGCCTGGCGCAGATGAACCGTGATCTGAGGCGGCTCATTGGGCCTGAGAACAGAAAACATGGTCTCGATAGAAAGGCTGGCGGAGCCGTGGCGCGCATAACCTGCAGCCTGGCGAATCAACGCCACGCCATCCGGACTCTCCCAGTAACCAGCGGACGGTTGAAAGTCGAGGCAGACGATACGACTGCCGGATGGGCGGTCGATGACGACGACCGGCGCGGCTGCCAATCGTCGGTTATTTTCGACCATATAGCCGAGCCCGTTAAGACGGCCCTCCACGGTGAAGAATTTCTCCGCCTGCACTTTAGGAACACTCGCGAACGCATAGCCCGGTTTCCAGGCGAACTGTGCATCGCCTGCCACCGGCACCTCGTAGGTGTGGCGCAAATCCAAAACCCTGGAGTAGGTATCCTGCGCGCGTTCCTGCACAAAAGCGGCGCCCACCTGGGTGACGGGCACACGCAAGGGCTGACCGCCAAGAATGAGAAGATTGCCGCCGTGTTTCAGGTATGCATCGATGGCTTTCCAACCATCGGCGGGTAGCGATGACCCGTAGGGAAGCACCAACAGCTCAGTCTTCTCCAGCGCGCCCGGGGCTCGCACTGCCTCGAGGTCAAGAAAAACAGGATTGAGTGCCGTCGAGAGCGTGTCACGATCCACAGGCTGGCTGGCGACGGTGGGGAAGCCCGGCTGCCAGAAGACTGCCACTTGGGCCACCGCCGCGGAAGGGAGTAGGGAGAGCAACAATGCGACGCGAAGAAGTGCCTGCCGCCTTTCGCGCGCTTTCATAGTATTAAAATACCCGCGTGACCTCAACCCGTTCCATCTCCCGCCGCAAAATGCTCAAAAGCGCCATCGCCGGCACGGCACTGGCTTCCGCTTCTCCGATGTCCTTTGCCCAGACCCCCGCGGCCCCAACCCAACGAAAGGGCCGCATTCGCCAATCCGTCAGCCGCTGGTGCTACCCCAAGATGAGCCTGGATGAATTGTGCGTCTATTCCGCGCAAATCGGGCTCAAGGGTATCGACCTGTTAAAACCGGAAGAGTTCGAGACCCCGAAAAAGTATGGGCTTCTCTGCACCATGGGCTATGTCGACGGCGGGACGATTCCCGATGGGCTCAACGTCCTGGCGAATCACGACAAGATCGAGGCCGGATTGAAAGCCAACATACCGTTGGCTGCAAAAGCCGGAGTGCCCAACGTCATCACCTTTTCCGGAAATCGCCGCGGCATGTCTGACGAAGAGGGAGCGAAAAACGTAATCCTGGGCTTGAACCGGATGAAGAAAATTGCAGAAGACAACAACGTAGTCCTCTGCATGGAGCTACTGAACAGCAAAGTCAACCACAAGGACTATATGGCGGACCACACCGCCTGGGGCGTAGCGGTCATGAAGGAAGTAAACTCCCCTCACGTAAAACTGCTTTACGACATCTACCACATGCAAATTATGGAAGGGGACTTAATCGCCACGATCCAGGCGAACATTCAGTGGCTCGGTCACTTCCACACCGGCGGGGTGCCCGGACGCCACGAGCTGAATGACCAACAGGAAGTGCAGTGGGATGGCGTCATGCGCGGAATAGTGGCATCGGGATATACGGGATATGTTGCCCACGAATTCGTCCCCACCGGCGATCCGCGAGCTTCGCTTTTACAGGCCGTTGACCTGTGCGATGTATAAGATAAGTGGAGGTTCTTATGCGTAAGTTAGTCCTTGGTCTTCTGTTCTCGGTTGCTGCGGTCTGCATGGCAATACCGGCGAATGGCGTTTATAGCTTTACCCTGAAATCCATCGATGGCCAGCCTGTGAGCCTGCGTAGCTACCACGGCAAGGTGCTCCTCCTGGTAAATGTAGCCAGCAAATGCGGCTATACGCCGCAGTACGCCGGCCTCGAGGCGCTCTACGAGAAATACAAAGATCGCGGCCTGGTGATCGTCGGCATTCCGGCGAACAATTTCGCTCAACAGGAGCCGGGCACAAACGAGGAGATCAAGACGTTTTGCCGCAACCGCTACAATGTGTCGTTTCCCATGATGTCCAAAGTTTCTGTAAAGGGCGACGATAAGACCCCTCTGTACGCGTTTCTGACCGACAAGTCTGTCAATCCGCAAATTGGCGGGGAGATCAAGTGGAACTTCACAAAGTTTCTATTCGACCGCAACGGCAAACCGGTGGATCGCTTTGAACCGGCTGTCACTCCCGATTCGCCGCAGGTCCAGGCCGCCATCGAATCTGCACTCGACAACAAGAGCTAAAGCTCTAACAGCTAGTTCACAGATCATGAAGCGGCGGCTCCCGTAGAATGCCCGACGATGAGTCAACCAGAATGGTCCGCGCGCGACTTTGCAGGGGATGTAGCTACAAAGACGTTCGACCTGGACTCAGATACCCGCGACTATCGGTCTGATCGAAAAGAAATACACCAAGCAATTTTGAGGCGCTTTCTAGAGGGCTCCTCCACGTCGGAACAACAAAAACTATTCCTCGCGTGCGGTGGTGCAGCGTCCGGGAAGACAGAAGCTGTAAAAAGAATTCGATCTGATGCGCCTGACGCGGTTTTCGTGAATACGGATGAAATTCGCGTTCTCCTGCCAGAATTTGCGGTTATCCAAGGAACCGACAAAGCGGGACTTCTTCAAGAAGAAGCCGGCGATATTCGTAATGATTTACTGGCAGCAGCTTTTCGGAATAGATTCGACGTAATCCTTGATGCTCCGGGTAGTTTGAGCGTGTCTGAACTGGTGACGCTGGCCGAGCAAATAGGGTATGTCATTTCAATAAACTACACGCATCGCCCGGTTGAAGAATCAAAGGAACTGAGCGCGTTTAGAGCGAAACACGCTGCAAACCTGGCCGATCAACGTGTCGTTCCGGACGAAGTCATTGTTTCATCGCACAGGAAGGCGCGAGAAGGCTTTGCCGCAATGGCCAATCCGGTGTTTACAAGGGAAATTAGGATCTTTGATAAGACTGGTAAAAAGCGTGGCGAGGAAGCTGACCTCATCTATTTCCGGTCTTCAATCGGAAGAGTCGGCGCGTTCGACCGTGAAAGGTTGGAAGTATTTGCAAGCTGTGAGCCCCCTTCTATTGACAGGAGCGTCCTCCATCCGCTTTGAATGGTGTGCTAAACTAGCTGATTAAGCGGATTTAGGGAAACGAAGATGAGTAAAGTTGATCTCCACGATCAAGATTGGCGAGATTTCCAGCCACTCCCCGATCCGGACATAGACGTCGCTAAGATTGCCTCCGCATTGAATATTTCAGCTGCCCAGAAGCAGGCAACGACAGAGAATGCGAAAGAAGAGCTAGTGAAGATTTCTGCCGGCAAAGACGGGTATGTCGCTTCGGGCAGTTCTAGCAAGTCTTGATTTTATAAATAATGATTTCATCGGGTTCGAGTGGCTGCGCGTAGGCGCAGCCACTCGATCTTGAGCCCCACGCAGGCGAGTACGAACATCATCGAACCAAGGTGCTTGGGCTCGAACAGGAAGCTTTCATCCAGGTTGTAGATGAGCGTGAGCACCACGATGGCAAGATACCATTCCACCGCCCGCAGTTGCGTCCGATCATGAGACTGGAAAAGGCACGTCACCCCATCACGAAATGCAAAGCCGAACACAAGCAACACGATCACCAGTCCGGTCACGCCCACTTCGAGAAGCACATCCAGAAATCCGTTCTGTGCCTGGGCCAAAACCCAGGAGACCGCGAGAATCACACGGTAGGATTCGCCTTCAAGGCCAAGCCAGAACGCCTGGTAGCCATAGCCAAACAGCGGCCGCTTGAGGATCGAATCCAAAACCGCACTCCAGATGCCAGTGCGCCCGGTCAAGGTAACGTCTTTCCCCAGCAAGGCAAAAAGGAAGTCCGGCCACAGCACCATGACCGCCACCGCGGTCGAAAGAGCCACCGCGAAGACGACGCAAACCAGAAAGTAGTCCTTCTTCCGTAAGCGGCGCAGGCTCCTCAGGATCACAAAACAGACGACATACACAGCAGTGAGCAGATACGCAGTGGCGGCGTGCGAAAAGGCAATCGCAGTCAGGCAAAAGAGGATCTGGGAGAAGCGAACCGAGCGCAGAAACGCGGTGCGCGGACGATATGATACAGCCGCGGTCATAAAAAACAACGCCAGGTTGCCAAGATAATTTTTCGCGCTGAAAATGCCCTTCCACGCTTCAGAGTGGCCACCCATCTGATCCAGACCATACTGCGGCAGGGCGAGGGCAAAGACGATGCTCGCCATCATAGTTGCGGTCCCGAGCACCAGCAGCAATTCCAGTACCTGGTCGAGGGTGTACCGCGCCATCATGTAGTAGATCAACAGAATGCTGCCGAGGAGCAGGCTGCCGGAACTGATAGTCCTCGTGGGCATCTGCGATAGCGGAAAGAGCAGCAACGCGACGATCGGGAAGCTGGTCACCAGCTTCATCTGCATGCTCAAGCGGCGAACGGAATGGTGCCGGTGAAGTGCGAATAGCATACAGAACAAAAACATGACCAACTTGGTCAGGCGATCGACCATAACTCCGCCGGCAGAGCCGGTGGCCACGGCCCGGGTGGCCGTCGGCTCGTTCACAAACGGAGAGACGCCGTCGAGGGCGAAATAAAGCAACAGCAACAGTAGTCCCCAGGTCGAAGCCCGGACCCAGATGTTTACCGACTCCTCAGCCGGGCTTTCCCGCCGGATGACGGTGTCGCCAGTCGGCGCCAGGCCAATGTTCTGCGAAGTTACCAGGCTAGCCATCAATGGATGTAAACGGCTGCGGAGGCCACCGAAGCCAGGATGCCCTGACCGTTGATTCCGATGTTGCGCACGAAGCTGAAAGGTACGTACACCACGTCGTCGGGCAGCAAGGCAACATCCGGCTTTTTGCCTTTCTGCATCGCACCCACTTCCAGGTTGATCTCTTCGACGCGGCCATCACTTTCGCGCACCAGCTTCGATTTGCCGACGGCCGCGGTGTGATTGGCATAGCCGGCAAGCGCGATCGCCTGCAGCACGGTCATTCTCGAGTCGTTGGTGCTGATCGGGTAGCCGCCTGGCTTGGCAACATCTCCCAACACATAGATAACCGCGGCCTTGGGAACGATGACAGAATCGCCGGGATAGACAAGCGGATCGTGAGACAAGGCGGTGTCGGCCGAATTCGAAAAGTAGTACTCGACCTTTTTTTTCTCCGGGCCAAAGCGCTGGATGGTGATGTGACGATCGGCCAAATCGGTAAGCCCGCCTGCCAGGGCCAGCACATCGACCACTTTGCGCGGTGTGTCGATCTCGTAGACGCCGGGCTTCAGCACCTGCCCCATCACCGAAGCATTCTGCGTTGCATAGAGTTCGACCCGGATCGTCACCTGCGGGTGCAGCATCACGCCCGCGGCTACGAGCCGGTGCTCGATCTCATGCGATGCCTGCTCCGGGGTCATTCCCGAAACGGCAACACTGCCCAGAAAACTGAATGGAACGGTCCCTGCGTCCGTCACCTTGGCCCGCTGTTCCATCTCCGGGGTGTCATAGACCAGCAGGTGCAGCACGTCGCCAGGCCCGATCAGCAGCGTCTCCGTCTGCGCGAACAGGCCACCCGTCAAGGCGAAAGGAAGTAGTAGAAGCGAACAAAACCGGTTTCGATGTTTCATCAGGCTCTCGCAGCCTCCCTCTCATATAAAGCAACGTAGCTTTCATCCGGCTGTTCTTTCACGCCGTTGATCACAATGTTGATCTTGCGTCCATTGGTCGACTGCACCTCCTCCAGCATGCGGTAGCTCTTCTCGAGCGCCGACAAGGGAGTCTTCTGGTGCTTGGCCAACAGCAAAACGGAATTAACCAGCGAGCTGAGCACCACCGCATCGGTGAATTGCAACACTGGCGGAGCGTCGAAAATCACCAGCTCGTACTGGACTTCCCACATCTTCACCAGGTCCGCCATCTGATGGGATCCCAGCAACTCCGCAGGATAGGGAGGCAAGGGCCCAGCGGGTATGAGAAACAGCCCAGGCACCTCCAGCACCGGAATCACTACCGAGGCGCCATGGTCGGGAGAAAGGCCGGTTAGTACCGTGCTGAGCCCGACCACCGGGCTGATCTCGAGATTGCGGTGCAGCCACGGATGACGCAGGTTGGCGTCGCATAACAAGACGCGCCTCCCTTGCTTGGCGAAAAGGATGGCCAGGTTCCAGCTGAGAAAACTCTTCCCTTCTCCCGATAGGGGACTGGTCACCAGCACCGAACGGGGCGGCGCTCCGCTGCGGGACAACATCAGGGAGGTCCGCAACGAGCGCAGCGACTCGACGAACAAAGAGCGAGGGCTGTCCAAGGCCGGCAGAGGCGATTTGGCCACCCAACCGTCTCCGGACGGTAAAGCAGGACGATCCCTTTGAAAGGGCAATACACACAGCGGCATGGGACCGAGTTCGCGGGAGATCTCTCGCAAGTCCTGAATCTTGGTGTCCGTCACGTCGCGCAGCAACGCGGCCAGCACGCCGCCAATCAGACCCACAAGAATCGATCCGCAAAGATAGAGCAGGACGACAGGCTTCGCTGGAGTATCGCTGGGTTTGGCCCAGTCAACCACCGAAATATTCGTGGAGCGGAGACCGGCCAACAGGCCCGACTCCTTGAGATGGCGCGACATATCGTCGTAAACAGTCCGGGTCTGGTCAGCTTCCTGGCGGACCATCTGATATTCAATGGTCTTGTTGTTAAGTGCTTCCGCCTCGGCTTTATAGCTGTTGAAGTCCTGGCGCGTCTTCTGCTCCGCCGTCTGCGCGATCATGAAGTCGTTGTGGGCGCGCCCGGCCACCCGGCCCACCTCCGCGCGAATGGCTGCCTGCACCGCATTCAGGTTGCTCCGCACCTCGGTGATCTTGGGATAAGTAGGACCGAACTTTGCCGAGAGTTCCTGCAGCTGGCCCTGCAGGGTAGCCTCCTGCAGGCGCAGGTTTTGAATCAGATTGAGCGAGGTGTTCACGGCGCTGGAACCGCCGTTCGCAGTGTTTCCAGCCAGCCCGGAGATCAGCTCGGCATTGCCGCTTTTCACCACCTCGTTGATCGCGCCCTTCAGGATGCGATTCGATTGTGCCTCGGCTTCCGCCTGGGTGGCCATCTGCAGCTTCTCGACCGTTGGGTTATACACCTGGTCCCGGCCATCCTTATCCACCTGGCCCAAGGCGAAGACACCCGCCTCCTGTTGCAGCTTCACTTCCTCGGCCTGTAACTCGAGGGTCTTGTTGCGCAGATCGGCAAGTTGGGAACTCAGCCACGTGGTCGCTTGCATGGTGGCGTCGTATCGAGATTGAAAGCCCTTTTCAATCAACCCCTGCAGCAGGTGGTTGACCACCGCCGCCGCCAGTTCTGCGTTGGGACTGAGATACTCCACGTCGATCAGCCGCGTGCCCGCTATCGGCTTCACGGTCAGCTTGCGATGAAAGATTTTCAACACCCGCATGCGCCGGTGAGGCGAGTTTTCGAGCGAGCCGTTCCTGGGATCCGGTGGACCGGCCGTCCCGAAGACGGCGGCTACCCAGTCCAGCGGCGACCACTTTTGCCGGTAATCATCTGTTTGTTCGAGGTGAAGATCTTCAATCACGCGCAGGGCGAGGGAGTCCGACTCCAGAATCTTGGCCTGGGTCTGGATGATCATGTTCACTTCGAGCGCGTCCGACGGCGCGTCCGCGTTGTCCGTCGTCTGGATGCCCAACGAAGCAGTGGAATCCTTCTGCAGTTCAATCTCACCCACGGACTTATAGCGCCGCGTGGAAACGATGAGAGCCAGAATTGCCAGCACAAAGCACAGCAGGAGACTGAAGTAGATGATCCAACGGCGGCGCGAGAGCATCATGCCTACCTCGCGCAGCGTCAACTCGGGCGGCGGCGACGAGTGGTTTGCGGCAATGACCACCGCCGAGGGCTGCACAGATATTTTGTCCAACGCTATTTTGTCCAGCATAGACCTCCAATTACGCGGCGCATCGTTGTCATCAGATGGGCCGGCTAAGAACTGTGGCAAAGCGATCTTTGATACGCAGAAAGGGAGACTCGACCCAGCGATACGACGCCAGGGCAAGGACTACGGTCATGCCAAATCCCAAGCCCTTGACGGCCAGCAACTGCCATCCCCACACCGCATGGAATAACTTCAGCATGAGGAGAATGCCGGTAAGGTGCAGCACATAAAGCCCATAGCTGATCTTGCCGAGCTGCACGACCCAGGACCCGCGCACCAGCACGCTGTGGCTGTGCAGGGCGGCGTACAAAATGGCTCCCGCGGAAAGCGATACGATCAACCGTCCCAGCACCATGCGTATGTCAACCGGTCCGGGCTGCTCATTGAGCCACGCTGAAGAAGCAACCCACCCGGATAAGCCGGCCAGCAGCAGCAGCCAACGCAACCCGCGCGTAAGCCGGGGCAGGCGATCCACAAACAGCGCCATCAAAATACCCAGCGCCAGGGAATCGCAGCGGCAAATGCTGCCGTAATAGATAAACCCCCCGCTCCAACCGGCGAGCATAACGCCTAACCGGCTGACCGTCGCCAGCAGAAACGTAACTATGGCGGCTATGATCATTCCGCGCCGCCGCAGCAGCTTCATCAACAGCGGCCACAACACATAGAATTGCTCTTCAATCGATACTGTCCACAAGGGCGAGCAAACCGACTCCGGGCGACCAAAGACCGCATGCACCCAATTGCCGGCAAAGAGCAAGTAGCCGGCCACGTAGTACCAGGGAAGACTTTGCCCGGCCACGGTGTGGGCGAACACGGCCCCTAAAGCAACGATCAGGAAATAGAGCGGCCAAATGCGCAGGATGCGGCGGAGGTAGAAGTTGCGCAGCGAGATGCCGCCCGTCTGCTCCTGCTCCCGTAAAAGCAGAGAGGTAATGAGGAAAGCGCTGAGGGCGAAAAAGAGATCGACGCCGGCCGCACCCGATTTGGCAATCGCCCCCCACAGCCACGGCACAGGCAGATGAAAGCGGCGGTACAGGGCCGGTTCAAAGGGCAGCGCATGACAGATAAACACCCCAAGAAACGCGTAGAAGCGCAATCCATCGAGTTCCGGCTGATAGAACCTGCGCCCGGTGTGCACCGCTGCTGCCGGGCGGCCACTTAAGACTCCTGTCATTTGGCCCATTACCTAATTCGCTCCTGCCCTGGTTTGGATTTCGGTCGTGGTGTGGCTGCCCGCGGGGGTCAGCAATTGGTCGAAGAGCCCTTCCAGCTTGCTGGTTTGCTTAGCCAGGTTGAAATGACTCACCACATGTTTCCTGCCGGCGAGGCTGTAGCGCCGCCAGAGTTCGTTGTCTTGGAGCAGGTGGAGAATTGCCTCCGCCAGTGCCCGGGAATCTCGCTCCGTCACCAGCAGACCCGTCTCTCCGTGTCTGACCGCTTCCGGTATTCCCCCGCTCTCAGTGCTGACCACAGGCAGCCCCATGGCCTGCGCCTCGATAAACACCATGCCAAAGCCTTCTGCATCGCCCGAAGCGGCAACCACGCTGGGCACGCAGAAAACAGCGGCGCGGCCCATCCATTCCCGCACCACGCCGGGTGGTTGCGCGCCCAGAAACCGGCAGCGCACACCCAACCCCGCCGCGCGCTGCTCGTAATCCGCGCGCAACGGGCCGGTGCCGATGATCACCAGCTCGACCGCTGGATCGTGGCGCTGCACCTCAGCCATGGCGTCAATCAAAGTGCCGCAACCTTTCTTCTCCACCAGGCGAGCGACAAACAACACCATCTTTTCCCGGCGCCGCGCCGGAGGTGGCGTAAAGCGGTCCACATCGACTCCTATGGAGTGCACAATCGTGCGCTCCGCCGGATACCCTAACTCGAGCCCTCGTTTGCGCACGAAAGCGGAGCAAGCGACAAACAGTGCGCCCATTTTCTGCAGCGCCAGCCGGCCGCGCAGATATTCGCGTCCCAGCCGGTTGGCCGCCATGGCCTGATCGCTCATGGTCACGTCATATCCGTGGAGTGCCGTCACCAGCGGCACCCCGAGGCGTTCCGCTAATTCCATCGCCGCATAACCATCCGGGGCAAAGTGTGCATAGACCAGGCGAGGAGCCCGCGCCCGCAGCCGGGCCACTTGCTCGCGGGTGGGGCCTGCATAGCGAAACTGGAGTTCGCGCAGTTTTCCCCACCAACCGCCGCCATCGACCGTCCAACTTGCCTCCTGAGGCAAGTCGATGCCCGCCATCTTTCGCCAGCCCACAAAAAACGGCGAGAAACGCCGCATGGCCCCAGCTTGGGCCGCGATGAATGTCTCCGATGCCGGCAACAGCTGGATGCGGAAGACAACAACCGTACCGTGGCCCGTGGCCTGGGTCATGATTTGGGGTTTCATTTGGCTCACGGTCTCCCCACGTCGAGAACTTGCTGGCCCATCACCTGGTGGTCCTTGCTTTCGTTTATCGGAGCCACGCGTCCCAAGACCTGTTCATAGAGCTGCTCGTACTGGGGCGCAATCCGGCTCCAGGAAAAGCGTTTCGTTGCCGCCCGTGCCGCCTCACCGACCTGAGCCAGTTTCGCCACCGGCATTGACAGCACGCGTTCCATGTGAGCTGGCAGGCCGGTCGCATCCTGATCCATCAGAAAGCCGCTCACCCCGTCCTGGACTACGTCCGGGTGCGCTCCCACGGCGGTCACCAACACCGCGGTGGCCGCGCTCATGGCCTCGATGGTGGAGAGCCCGAAGCCCTCGTAACTGGAAGCGGACACGAACAGGTGCGCCCGTTGCAAGAGGCGTTGCAAGTCTTCGCGGCTAGTGGCGCCGTGAAAGCGCACCCGGCCGCTCAGGCCAAGCTCGACCACCAGGCGCTCCAGCGGGGCCCGCATCCCGCCGAAGTCGGCGCCCACCCATTCCAGCCGCAAGCGCGGGAAGCGATGCTTGAGCAAAGCCATCGCCTCCAGCACCTTGTACACCCGCTTGTTCTCGGCCAGCCGCGAGATACCCAGGATCAAGCCGGGCTCAACCTTCTTTTTCAGGCCCCACAGGCCGTCAATATTGGCTCCGTTCTCGATCACCCGGATACGCCCGGGAGGCACTATCTTCGAGAACCTTTCGCGATCGTGCTGACTCACGCAAACCACCGCCCGCACCCCGCCGAGCGATCGGCGAGTGACGGTCTTGAAGTACATTTCTTTAAAGGCCCGGGCACGTTCAGTATGAAAAAATCCGCCATGCGTGCTGACCACCAGAGGGATGCGATGGAGCATGCGCAGCAGACTCAGGTAATCGACAAAGAAGTCGATGGCGTGAATGTGCACCAGGTCGTAGCCGCGGATGGCGCTGAGCGCCGCCGGCGCTACGGGATAGCGGCGCCCACCCCAGTGGCGCATGCGGCGCACCGGGAGACCGGCTTCCATCGACTGTGCCGGGGCTATGGCGCCGCTTGAAAACAGCAAACGCAGCGTGGCTACCTGCACTGTGTGGCCGTTTCGCTGCAGAGCCACGCTCAGGCCCTCGACCACGCTTTCCATGCCGCCCTGGGCAGGAAGAAACTGGCGCGTGAGTTGCAGGATCTTCATCGCGAGTACACCAATGCGCGGAGGTTGGAACGGCGCGCCATCCAGTCACGCAAGCGGCGGCGGCGGCGGCGGGGCAGCAGCCAGATCGCCGCAAATATGGCATAGCCGCGCAGGCTGTTTCTGCCATGACGCAAGGCTTCGAACAGCAGCCGATGAAACGCACGCCACTCTCCCTGCTCCGAGGCCTCGGCCGCGATCTGGTAGAGGACGAAGGCGGACAAAGCACGCGGAGTGAACAAGTGGCGATCGCGCTGCAGCCACTTGAGGGAGTACTCCCAGTTGGCCCTGTTGCTGACCGTGGGCCGTTCCTCCTCTATGTAGTGGATGGCCAGCACCTCATCGGCATACACCACCTGGGCTCCCGGGGTGCGGGCCAGGCGCAGCACCCATTCCGTATCCTGATGCTTCAGTTGGCCGCTCTTGAACGGCTGCGTCAGCACCAGCGACCGGCGTACAAAAAAAGTGGAGGTTTGAAGATACCCTTCCCCGCGGGTGAGGGTGCGCCGCGCCAGCAGGTATTCGCCGATCTGTTCATCGCGGGCCGGCCAGCGGCGCGGCCACACATAATCTTGAAACGGGGTACGCGCCACCATCTTGCAGGTGCCGATCACCACCGGTGACGTCGATCGCATGGCCTCCTTGAGTTGGGCCTCCAACTTGCCGGGAAGCCATTCGTCGTCATCATCGAGAAACGCGACCCACTCTCCTCGAGCCGCATCGGCGCCCAGGTTACGCGCGTCGGATCCGCCGATGCTGTGCGCCAGCGTAATCACCCGCAGACGGCCATCCTGGAGTTCCATCTGTTCAAGCACCCGGCTGGTGACCGGATCCTCACCATCGATAACCACCACCACTTCGATTTCGCGCAGCGTCTGGGCCAGTGCGCTGCGCACAGCCCGCTGCACCAACTCAGGCCGTCCGCGAGTGGGGATCACGGCAGAGACAATAACCATGTCTTGAAACTCCTTTTGCGTGCAAGGTGGCAACAACGTTCTAAGTGCGCAGCGGGGCCGCTTCGAGCGTTTGGGCGATGGCATAATAAGCCGCTTTCGGCTGGCAGGCGGCATCGAACGGAAGTGGGCGGACCGGCAGGCCGTCCTTGCGCGGCCGGTATCCGGCAATCCAGGTGAAGGAATCGGCAAGGCCCCAGGTGATAATCCCCTTGACCGCCGGCTGGCGCAGAGTTGCGGAAAGAAACTTGCTGTAGATATCAGCGACCGCACGATCGCGGGCAGCCGTATCGGCGGGTAAGGTTACATCCTGAACATCGAGCTCGGTGATAAAGATCTTCATGCCGCGGCGCGCTAAGTCGGCCAGAAAGGCCTCATAAGTCGCGTCCCCTAAGACAGCCGCCTGCTCACCGCGCAGATGCGATTCCAGTCCGATGCCCTGGATCGGAACACCGCGCGCGAGCATGGCGTCGAGCAAAGCCAGCATGGCCCTCCGCTTCGCCTGGCCAAAGCCATTCGAAACCTCAAGGTAGGTTTCGTTCCACACCAGCAGAGCCTTGGGGTCGGCGGCAGCGGTAGCCCGGAAGGCCTGCTCGATGTAGTCGACCCCGCAGTTTTGCAGCCAGAGACTATCGCGCAGCCCATCCGGACGGCGGCTCCCTGGATCCAAGACCTCGTTCACCACATCCCAGGAGTACACCTGGCCGGCAAAGTGCCCGGCAACCTTGCGGATGTGGCCGGTCATGATCGCCGTTCCGGTGGCCGGCGTCAGTTGCGGAACCACCCACGCGGGCACAGCGTCATGCCATACCAGAGTGTGCCCGCGGACCTTGATCCGGTGAGCGGCGCAGAACGCGACAAACTTGTCGGCAGTCTGGAAGTCATACTGGTCATGCTGATTGCTCAGCGAACTCCACTTCATATGCAGTTCCGGCGTGGCGATGTCGCACTGCGCTAAAAACAGCTGCTGGTAGGCCTCGGATTGCGCGAAATACTTCAACGCCAGGCAGGAGCCGAACATCAGACCCTTCTCCTGGGCCAGCCGCTGCAGCGGCTGCGCCTGTGGCTGTGCGATGCCCCGAGGCCAAGCCCACCCAGCCGCCGCCAACGCGCCCAATTGCTTGAGGAAGTCTCTGCGGCCGGTCATCTTATCCCTCACCCTGTGGTTACCCAGCATCAGTCGCCTCGCATTTGCAACGGGCTTGGTTGCTCATTCCCGTTGGCATAGCCCGTCAAGGTGCGGGCACGAACCTTAGGCCACAGTTGAGTGCGCGGATAATCCAGCAGCAGCAGCAGCAGGATGTACCACGGTTCTATGAGATAGCGGGTAAACAGACGGCGGGGCTCTTTGACCAGACGGAAGAACCACTCCAACCCCACCCGTCCAGCCCACCGTGGCGGAGTCGGCACCGCACCGGCAAGATAGTCAAAGGCCGCCCCGTTCGAGGACAGAATGACGTGGGCATCCAGCCGGGCAGAGTTTTCCTGGGTCCAGAACTCCTGCCGCGGCATTCCCATTCCCACCAGCAACAGGTGGGGCCGGTACGCGTTGATGCGCCTAATCAGAGCTTCGTTCTCCGCGCTGCCTTTGCTGGCATCGAAAAAACCACTGCTCACCTCAAGTTGCAAGGTCGGGTAGAGCTTGCGAAGCTCCGCCGCGCATTTCTCCGCGACCGGCTCGGGGGAACCAAGGTTGAAAACGCGCCATCCCTTCTCCGCGGCTAACTGCATCAGCGGGACGGTCCAGTCCGCGTTCGTTACCCGGTGCTCGCGCTGCAGCGGGTATCCGTACAGGCGCCCCAGCGCCACCAGGGGCATGCCATCCACGTAGGTGTAGTCGGCGCTCGAATAGAATTCGCGCAGCTTGGGGTACCTGTGAAACAGGTACACGCTATGCAGGTTGTGGTTCGCGATCACCCACTTTTGGCGCTCGCGAATCCCTTGTTCCACCAGCTGATTCATTTCAGGCATCGATCTGGGTTGCAGCGTCAGTCCGAGAAATGCAACCGTGCCAGTGATTGGTGCAGTGTTTGAACTTAGAGCGACCATGCAGGGGAGTCTCCCAGTTAAAGTCAGAGGTTCAGCTGTTAGCGTCTAACATCACAAAATGGGCTTAGGAGCCAAGGCAGAAAAACAGCCAATCGACAATGGGGCAGTCGGGTTATTACGTTCGGAACGTAAGCTAAGCCAAAGGTGACAGAATGGGGGAAGCAAAGCAATATCGGTTGGAGAGAAAGTGTGAAGTGGTGGCCGGTGCGGTTCTAACTTGGAATCAAGTGTGTTCTAAAGTGGGACTACTCAATTACTGCCCAAATAATCACAAACAACCTCGTTAGTGAGTCCAGTTCCACGTTACTCTCGCAAATGTGCCATCTTATTAAGATGGCTGACACCCTAAGCCATGCCATATACCACTTATCATCTGCTTACCGAAGCCGAGCCATTCTCCGAATTCAGCGGAGGAGCAATCTCCCGTTGGGCAGCCAACGTCTTGCGCAACGATTCCCGGTCCGTGGTGGTGTGTCCTTCTGCGGATGACACCTGGAGATTTCCCATAGAAACTGTGAGCCAGTTGCCTGCGCTGAAACTCTATAAGAGCTGGCGTGGGAGGCTCAGCCGCTTGCCCTGGTCTTTCCATAGCAGGGTGATCCGCACTGCCTATCGCCCTCTGCTGCGGCGTTTGCGGCCCCGGGACATAGTGTGGATTCACAATCGACCCGAGTTCGCCGTCGCTCTGACGCCATATATTCATCGCGCCGGGAGCCGGGTTGTTCTGCATTTGCACAATTCGCACCTGGTCGAAGGTCCAGAGCGATTGATGCGCCAGGTGCATGTTGATCGATTGGTCTTCGTCAGTGAGTTTCTGCGCCGCCAGGCGCACAATAAGTTTCCCCAAGCGGGAGCCTCGTCGGTCCTTTATAACGGCGCGGATGAAACGATCTTCTATCCGGCCGGAGATAGGCGCGATAATTCTGCACCCGTGACGGTGCTCTTTGCCGGACGGCTGGTAGAAGATAAAGGGGTGCACGTTCTGCTTGACGCCATGAAGCTTCTGGAAGCCGAGGGAGTGCCGCTGCAGGCGCTCATCGTCGGCTCGTCGGGTTTCGGAATGGGCCAGGAGACCGAGTACATCCGGCGCCTGAAAGCCAGCAAGCCGGGGACGGTTGAGTTTCTTCCTTATCGCACCGGGAAAGCGCTGGGTGATCTATTTCGCGCCGCGGATATGTTTTGTTCGCCTTCCATCTGGGACGAGCCATTCGGCCTGGTCAACGTGGAGGCACTCGCCTGTGGCCTGCCGGTGGTGAGCACCGTGGGTGGTGGCGCGAACGAGGTGTTCGCGCGCGGCGGCGGCATCCTGGTAGAGCGCCGATCGTCCGCAGAGCTGGCATCCGCCCTGCGCCGGTTGGCGGAGAGTCGCGAGTTGCGCATCAGTCTCGGTCAGCAAGGCTATGCCGCATTTCGCGAACGCTTCACCTGGGGCAATGCGCGCGCCCAGGTGCAGCAGATCCAGAATGCGCTCTGGTGTTAGTCCGAAGCCTTCCATAACAACGAATTCCTGCGAGAGTGGTACGCGCATGAGCCCCGTCGATCATTCGCATCTTATGATGAGCCGCCGTCGTTTTCTTCAGGGAGCGGCGTCTGCCGCCGCATTCTCTTTACTCCCGGGTTGCGGCTACCAATCGAGCCCCAACAGCCAAGCTATTTCTGGAAGTGATGTGGATCCGCCCGCGAGCGCTGTGGTTCAGAGTTCACTTATCGTAGGGACCGCCTCTCTGGGAACGATACCGTCACGGTTCATGGGCTTGAGCTACGAGAAGCTGGCCATGACCTATGGCTACTTCCACCCCTCCAACAAGAATCTGATTGCGCTGTTTCGCCTGCTCGGAGCCGGCGTCCTGCGTCTTGGTGGCGGCTCGGTCGACAAGCTTCTATGGACCACGGATGTAACCAGCGACCACGCTCACATCACATCCGCGGAGATCAAGGCGCTTGCCGGCTTCCTGGAAGCAACTGGTTGGCTTTGTATCTACGGTGTCAACCTGGCGACATCCACCCCGGCTTTGGCGGCAGAAGAGGTCGCGGCTGCAGTCTCGGCTCTGGGCACGAACCTTCTCGGTATCGAACTGGGGAATGAGCCCGACGAATACGGAACTGCCGGTAGCTTCTTCCCCGGCGACTGGACCTTTGAGGACTATCTCAGCGTCTGGAATTCCTTTCACTCGGCGATCCTGCAGGGGACGCCCAACGTTCCCATAACGGGTCCGGCTACCGGCGGCGGCAACGATATCGTCTCCTGGACACTAGCGCTCGGCCAGACTCTTACGCCGGGTGAGCTGGTGCTGCTTACCCAGCACTATTATCGTGCCGCCGGATATGACCCGATCGCCACCGTGCCTTTTCTGATCAGCCCTGACACTCAACTTACCGGCGAGTTGTCACTCTTGAACGCCGGTGCGCAGAAGTCCGGCATTCCGTACCGGATGAGTGAATGCAATTCCTTCTATCACGGAGGCACCCCCGGAGTGAGCAACACGTACGCTTCGTCCTTATGGGTGATCGACTTCCTGTTTGACGTAGCGCTGGGCGGAGCCACGGGAGTCAACCTGCATGGCGGCGGCAATGCGCCCGGCTATACCCCGATAGCGGATGACTCAGGCGCGGTGATCGAAGCCCGGCCCGAGTACTACGGGCTGCTGCTCTTCTCTTTGGCTGGCCCTGGTGACTTATTGCAGACGCAGCTCTCGTTTGACGGCGCTGTCTACGCAAATGCCTATGCCGTACAAAACGCAAGCGGCGGCCTGAACCTGATCGTGGTGAACAAAGATGAGCTGCAGAGTATGAATCTCACCATAGAGACCCCCCAGATCATCCAGACGGCGACTCTGCAAACCATGACCGGGTCGAGCCTGGATGCACTCACAGGAGTCACCATTGGGGGCGCGACCGTCAACATCGACGGGAGTTTCGCTCCAGCGAGAGCGGAAACACTTACTACCTCGGGAAACCAGACGACGTGTACTATTCCGGCACTCAGCGCTGGCTTGATCAGCATCACACGACTTAATAACTAAATAGGACATTTCGCTGACCCGCAGATCCCTCAGCCACGCTTCTAATAAACAACTTCCTTGCGGGGCGAGCCAGACCGAAACAGCGGGTTGGTTCATATCTCGTGCTTCTTGCGAGATGGGAGGAGGTTGGTTCGGGTGACTCCCCCTAAAACATCAGAGACCCTTCATCGCGAAGAACACAGTATGGAGAAGGATGGCAAAATCGAGAAAAATGCCACGATTCTCTATGTAATACAAATCATACTCAATCGCCTGATGAATAATGAACTTGCGGTCGCCGCTCAGTTGCCAGAAGCCGGTCAGGCCCTGGGGAACAGACAGCCGCCGGCGCTCTAGCGGAGTATAGGTCTCGGTGATGTAAGGCATCTCCGGACGCGGTCCGACAAGAGACATGTCTCCCCTCAATACATTCCACAGTTGTGGAAGCTCATCCAAGCTTGTTTTGCGCAGAAACCTTCCTGCGCGCGTGATCCGCGGGTCGGTTGAGCTTTCCGGGGAGCGGCCATACTTTGGCGTGTCGACATACATGCTGCGGAACTTGAGCATGACAAACCGCTTCCCGGATTGTCCTGTCCGCTCCTGGCGGAAAAAGACCTGTCCCGGGGAAGTGAGCTTGACCATGACGGCCGCCAGCAGCCATATGGGGAGAGTGAACAGCAAGAGCAGAGAAGACAACAGCACATCTGTGAGACGCTTGAGAACGATATACGGCAGAGAATGGGCGCCTTCGGCCCCGAACGTGGTCACCATGATGCCGTCGATCATCCGCACCGAAGTGGAATGCTCGGCAAAATAAGGGTGGCCTACACCCACGAGAGATAACCTGACACCCGCCGCGGCGGAGAGAGTTCGAAGTTCGTTCATGCGTGGCTGGGAGATGGTGGGAGGAACAAAGATCTCCTGCACATCAAGAGAGCGCAAGAGAGATTCCGAGAGAGGCTCGGAAATTACCGGCGCGTGGTCTTTGAGATTGTAATCGTGGCTGTAGATCACACGCCGGCTATCGAAACCACTCTCGTCAAGAAATCCCACCGGGACCTGGCCCAAATGGGGTGAGTGCAGAAGGTAAGAGAAGAGGCGCCTGGTTTCGCGAGTGGTGCCGCAGATGAGCACCCGTCTCTGGCGCGCAAACAGTGATCTCCACAGCAGAATCAGTTTACTGGTGGAGTACTTCTGGAGAACCAGCAGCAGGGTGGCAAACCACCAGAAATAAGTAAGCAGCAAGCGCGGCATTTCCGCTTTCGTGAAGTAGTTGCCGACAGAGAGAAGCGTTAGCCCATAGAGAGAAGCCTTTAGAACGCGTGCCGTGTTGGCGACCTGAAGTAGAGTGGCGCGTTGCGTATACAGTTGCTGGGCCTGGGCCAGAATGAGGAAAGCTGCCCCATATTCAAGGCAGATTTGTGCCCAAAGCATCCAGGCGCCGTGGTCATCGAGTGGCCGATACAGGTGATAGAGCAGGATCGCCACGGAACAGGCGAGCACGATGCAACAAACATCGAGCAGCGCCGGGATAGCTACACCGATCGCGCTTCTTAGAAGGGTAAGAGGCTGTGCCAGCCCCGACGAAGCAGGAAACTCAATCGGCTCCGCAGATGGTACGGGAAAGTCAGTGGCCATGCATACTCCCTATGGTCTCAAAACGCCTAATGAATTCGATAACTTCTCGGCTGTTACTTATACCTTTGCTGGCAGCACCGTGATCGAGTGGGGTGGAGGCTATGTAACTATCCGGCGCTTACCAAACGAGGACATCACTTGCGGTTACGATCTCAACCAAACGGTGACAGAAGATGTAGTGGAAATCAACTTTAGAGTCATTGACGTGAGAGGTCGGCAATGGGCAGCGCTCCGATTTGGAGCGGGCGAGTGTTCTATAACGAGTCGTTTTAGTTACCATCTGGTCCCGTGCACGACATCCGGCACCGCCGCCAAGGCCTGCGCGACGACTAGACACAAGTGCCGAGCGGAACCGGACGGGTGCCGATGTTCGCATCAGCGTACATGGGCCAAATATGGAACTCTGCGATTGCTCTCACTCGACGAGTAAAAGCTTTGGAGGGCTTCGCCCGTCTTTTTCGGCCCACGTACGCTGGCGCGAACATGGCGCACCGTCCGGTTCCGTTTGGTCCTTCAGTTTCAATTCTCGCGCAGAGATCTTTGCACGTGCCCACGGAGCCAAAGCCCAAGCCAAGAGGCAGATCAGTATGATATGGGGGATGCTTTTCAGGAGAGATTGCATACGATGCGCACAGGCTTGATCCCCGCGGCACTTGTCCTCTTAACCGTGTATGCACCCGGGCAAAGCGTGCAACAAAAGGCGGCAGAGAAGACCCTGGCGCGCAAGGCCCAGGCCGACTGTGATGCTCAAACCGCCCGAGTGGCCAGGACGTTCACTGCCGTGGTTCGCGAAACCCGGGTCTATTCCGTTTTTTACTCGCCCAAGTATGCAAAGTGTTTAGCCGCCGTGTACCTCCCCATCAACAAAGAACTCACCGCCGCCAGCCTGATCAACCTCGATAGCGCCGGCGGTACGCAGCACATCGTTTGGGAAAACCTGTTCAGCAAGCCCTTCGATGCCATATCGGAATTGGATCGGCAGATCGACAAGTTCAGCAAATGAAATGGGCGGCCCTGCTTGCGATCGCCGCCGGCATCTTCTGGAACCTCCGCGTCGCCGCCGCTGACCTTGCCGCCCGCCGCAATCAGCCGGACGCGACTCGCCTGGCCATGCGCCTGATGCCTGGAAACGGGGCCTATCCGGCACAACTGGCCGACGAGATCTATGCCAGCGATCCGGAAGCGGCAAAGCCGCTGCTCCAGAGAGCGCTGAAGCTTAACCGCTATGACGCTGCCCATTGGATCCAGTTGGGTCTTTTATATGAGGCGGCCAACGAGCTCCCCCGAGCCGAAGACGCTCTCATGCGAGCGGCAGCGGTGGACACTACTTTCCTTCCCAGCTGGTCGCTGGCGAACTTCTATTTCCGTCATGACAATGCTGACCGCTTTTGGTCCTGGGCGCAGAGAGCCGCCCAAAGCGCTCCAGACGACGCCGCGGCCTTATTCCGCCTGGCTTGGTATGTCAGCCCAAACGCCTCCGAAATTGAAAACCGCCTCCAGATCAGGCGGCCGGTCATCCGGACCCAGTTCGTCCATTTCCTCATGACACAAGGCGACCCAAGAGCGGTCGCCGAAGGGGCTTCGCCTCTGCTGCGAATCAACAGCAAGGAAACTACCGACACCTTGCTCGAGACATGCGACTGGCTCATGGACCACCAGCACCCTGAACTGGCGGCGCCGCTCTGGAGCGGGATTGCGACACGCATCTCGTATCCCTCGCTGACGGCGAATTCCCCGAACGCCATCACCAATGGGAGCTTCAGCAAATCGCCCCTATCCCACGGCTTCGACTGGCGCCTGGCGACGGTCGAGGGGGTGAGCTCCTACCTGGATGTTCAACCCGATGCGCTGGGCTTTGAGTTTTCCGGGGAGGAGCCGGACAATTTTTTGCTCCTGAACCAGACTGTGCCAGTAAAAGCGCAAAGGGCCTACGTTCTGACCGTCGATTACGCAACTTCCGGTATCGGGCCAAACAGCGGCTTGGAATGGCGGGTCACCGACCCCCGGAGCGCCAACCAAACGACCGGCGCGGTGCTGGCCAGAACCGCGAACCTTTCCGCAGAGCAGGGTGGCCGCGCCAACGCCTGCTTTACTGTTCCCGACGGGACCGCGTTCGTGAACCTGGCACTGTTTTACCAGCGCAACCCGGGCACGGTGCGGGTCGAAGGAAAGCTCGCCTTAAAAAAAGTTAGCCTCTCCGCCGCCACCGCGGACGACTGCATGGCGCAGAAAAACCCGGTTCCCGGGGCCTGATTCTGCGGCTAAACTCAATAAACAGCGCGCGGAGGGTAATGGATCGTCTACCTGGCGGACAGTTCCAAGCGTGACATGATGCACCACGAAGCGTATAAAAGCGCCAAGCGGTGCCGCGTCATCAGCTCGCCAGAGATCGGGTCGAATCGCCTCGCGAATCCGTCATGAATCTTATCCACAACAACCGGTGGGGTCGTTTTGCAGCAGTCGCAGCCTGCTGCTGGCTCGCGCTCGCCGGGCTGGGTTCCGCCCAGCAGCCAGCGCCGCCGAACGCCGTCTACTCCTACTCAAATTTACCCACCCAGCCGGTTGGGCCGGATGATCTCCTGGCGCTGTCGGTGTACGACTCTCCCGAGCTGACCCGCACCGTGCGGGTGGACGCCAACGGCAATATCCGCTTACCGATGCTGAAGGATCCGATCCAGGTGCAGGGTATGGTTCCCTCGCAACTGGAATCCGCCATCGCCCAAGCCCTGACAAAAGGCAAGGTGCTGGTCGACCCCATCGTGACCGTCACCATCGTGGAGTACCAGAGCCGTCCCGTCAACGTGGTGGGAGCGGTGAAGAGCCCGCTGGTCTTTCAAGCGACCCGGCCCATTCCGCTGCTGGACGCGATCGCCCGGGCGGGTGGAATGCGAGAAGACGCCGGCTCCGATATTGTCGTCAGCACCCAGGTTATTCGAGACGGCAAGCCGGCCAGGGTGACGCAAACCATTCCGGTACGGAAGCTGATCGACCACGCCGACCCCACCCTCAACGTGATGTTGCACGGCGGGGAAGAGGTCCTGGTTCCCGAGGCGCTTAAGATCTACGTGGTGGGAAACGTCAAGAAGCCGGGGGCGTACCCGATACGGAACGATGAAGACACCACGGTTCTGCAGCTTCTGGCGCTTTCCGAAGGTCTGGTGCCGTATTCCGCCAAGGTTGCCTATGTCTACCGCCGGGCGCCCGGGGGCGCAAAAACCGAGGTCCCAGTAGCCCTGGCGAAGATCATGAAGCGCCAATCGCCGGACGTGCCCCTGGAACCCAACGACATACTCTACATCCCGGATAACAATGGCAAGCGGCTTACCGCACAAACCATCGACCGGCTCGCCGGCCTGGGAACAGCTACCGCTACCGATTTCATTATCTGGCACTAAGAACAGGCAGAATGCGTAGACCAGAAATCGCGATCACGGATGAAAGCGCCAACGGCTTCGATCGCGAACCGGTGCCTCGCCTCATCCTGCCTGCGCCCGAAAGGGAGACGGCCCTTAATGGTGCTTCGCTCGCTCAATATCTCTGGGTGGTCAAACGTCACCTTTGGAAGCTGGCCGGTTTTGTAGTCTTTTCCGTACTTGCCACTGTGATCGTTTCCAAGCGGCTGACCCCGCTTTATGAGTCCACAGCGGTGATCGACATCGATCGTCAGACGCCGGCGGCAGTTCTAGGCGCAGAGAGCAACGCCGCCGTCAATTCGCCGGATGTGGAGAACTACCTCACCACTCAAGAACAGATAGTCCAGTCGGACGCCGTTCTGCGCCCCGTGGTGGAGAAGTACCATCTGATGACACCCGCTTTGGCCAAGCTGTCTAAGAATAAGCTGCTGTCGTCGCGGCTCAAGGATGCACCCACCGAATTGCCGGGTCTGAAGATCACCCGCCCGCTGCACACCTTTCTACTGCTTATTAGCTACAGGTCCCCGGACCCGCAGCTTTCCGCGGACATCGTCAACGAGATCGCCCGCAGCTACATCCGCCATACCTACGACATTCGGTACCAGGCGGCCTCGCAGATGACCGGCTACATGGAAAAGCAGCTGGAAGAGCTGAAGGCGAAAATGGAGCAGTCTGCGGCCGCGCTGGCGAACCTGGAAAGAGATTTAGACGTGATCAATCCGGAGGAAAAGACCAATGTATTTTCCGCCCGCCTGTTGCACCTGGACAATGATCTCACCGCCGCGGAAGTGGAGCGGGCCGGCAAGGAGGCCGCCTACAACGCGGTGAAGAGTGGGTCGCTGCCGGCCGTCGAAGCCTCCAGCGAAGGGGAGCAGCTACGCTCGCTCGAAACCAAGTTGAACGAGGCCACGGAGAGGTTCGCCGAGGTGCAGACGCAATTTGGCTCATCCCATCCGATATACAAGAAGGCAGCCAGCCAGGTAAGCCAGTTGCAGGGCGAGTTCGATTCGCTGCAGCGACGAATCGTGCAAAGGGTGCAGATCGACTATCAGCAGTCCCTGAATAGGGAAGGCCTTCTCCGGCAGGAGATGAAACAGGCCAAGACTGAATTCGATCAGATGAATGCCCGGTCCTTTGAATACAAAGCGCTCAAGCAGGAAGCGGACACGGACAAGGCGCTCTACGAGGAGCTCATCCGCAAAATTCGGGAAGCGGGCATCAATGCCAGCTTCGAAAGCAGTTCCATCCGGCTTGCGGATGTTGCTCGTCCTGCGCTTTATCCGTCATTTCCCAAGACGCGACTCAATGCTCTGCTGGCATTGCTGGGATCCACCATCATCGGCCTGAGCATCATTTTCCTGATGGATGCGCTCGATACGACGGTGCTCGACCGCGAACATCTGCAGCGTGAACTGCGTGTGCCTCTGCTCCCTTCCCTGCCGGTAGGCAAATTTCCCATCGGAGCCCTCCCCATGCAGGAGCTGCCGGGGGATCCGGATGCGACTTTCCATGGACTCTCCGGCAAGGAGGGTTTGGCGGCACCGAACGCAGCCTTCAATGAAGCCATTCGCACCTTGCGCAGCTCCATCTTGCTTTCCGGCGGTCTGGAGCATCATTCCAAAAGCATTCTGGTGACCTCCGCATCGCCTGGCGAGGGCAAATCGACGATCGCGCTTTACCTAGCCGCGGCCCACAGCCAGCAGCAACGCAGAACGCTGTTGATCGACGGTGATATGCGGCGTCCGGTGCCCAAGCTCGGGGTTTCCAACGACCGCGGTCTTTCCGATGTGGTCAACGGGTCTATGCATTGGAAGGAAGCTGTGCAGACTCCCTATGCGTATCCCGATCTGGATATTCTTTCCGCAGGTCCATCGTCGCGGCGGGTCGCAGACCGCATCGGGATTGTGCTGCGATCGATCCTCGACGAGGCGGAGCGTGAATATGACCTCGTGGTCATCGATTCCCCCCCTTTGCTCGGCTTTGCGGAACCGCTGGAAATTGCCGCACTAGCGGACAGCGTCATCATCGTAGCCCGTGCCGGACGCACTAACCGGAGTGCCGTAGCCAGCGTGGTCGAACAACTAAAGCGTGTGCGCGCCAATATCATTGGCGTTGTTCTGAACGGGGTGCGAGCGGACATGAGCTCGCAATACTACTACTACAGCCCACGCTATTACAGTCACTACACCACGCAAGACGACTCGTAGATGGCGACTCCTAATCACGCTTATCTCTGCGTCTGGTCAGGAGATGCAAAGCGTGCGCTCGATCTGGTCGCGAGCCGCGACCCGCAAATGGAAATCAGGGAATTTCCGCAGCGCAGGCTCAGAATCAGTGGGCTGGCGCAGCGCATCCGCTTGCTTCGCGGGTTTCGCGGCCGGGCCATCATCTTTTATTTCGAATCGCTCACTGACTTCAAGCACCGACAGGTGTTGGTGTGCTTCCATCTTCTGCATCGATGCCAGGAAACCGTGTTGTGCGACAGCCTTGGGCATTGGGAGTCCATTCGCAATGTTGATCTTTTGCGATCGGGGCCCGGCATTTTGCGCAGCCTGTTGCTCGACGGCGGCAGCATCGTCTTCTGGTGGTTTTATCTGCATACGTGGCTCAAGCGTGCGCGGCCAATCGACCAAATCGGTAACGGTGAACCGGAGATCGCTTACCTCATTCCCAACCCCGTAAGCATGGGCTCAGGCGGAGGGGCCATCAGTCACATCCGCGGTTTCCTTTCCGGCGTAAGGGCCGCCGGTCTCACTTGCCGTGTGTTTAGCGGAACAAACTTGGCGCAGGATGCTTTCCCCAATGAAGTTGTGCCGGGACGACATCGTCCCTACTTTTTTTGGGGCGCGGTCATGCTGGCTTATAACTTTGTCTACGCTAAGGGAGTGGAACAGTATCTCGGCTCCTGCACGCCACGGTTTTTCTACCAGCGGCATTTAGCGTTCTCGATTGCCGGAGCGCTCCTCTCCAGACGATTGAAAGTCCCGTTGATTTTGGAATACAACGGTTCGGAAGTATGGATGGCCGATCACTGGGATCCCAACCCTCTGCGGGCCTGGATCGGTCTGTGCGAAGAAGTGACGCTGCGATGTGCGACCCGGATCGTGGTCGTCTCCGAAGTGCTAAGGCAGTCCTTATTGGAAAAAGGCATTCCAGCGGAGCGCATCCGGATAAATCCCAACGCGGTGGATCCGGACTATTTCTACCCTGGACGCGGCAGAGAGTCAGGACGCAAACGTCTTGCCGCCGATGAAGACGAAGTGCTGGTCGGTTTTGTGGGCACATTCAGCTTTTGGCACGGCATCGAAATACTCCAGCACGCAATTGCCAGCCTGTTGAGCAAGGAGCCCAAAAGCCGTTTGCGGTTTGTTTTGATGGGAGATGGTTTGCTCCACGGAGAAATGCGTGCCGCGCTGGGTGCCTACGAGCAGGTCATATTCACCGGCCCGCTGCCGCGGAACAAAGTTGCCGAATATCTTGACGCCTGCGACATCCTGGTTTCGCCCCATGTGCCCAACCCCGATGGCAGCAAGTTCTTTGGCTCACCGACCAAGCTTTTTGAATACATGGCCATGGGCAAGGGGATCGTGGCCAGCCGCCTCGATCAGCTAGCGGAAGTCCTGGAGCATGAGCGGACCGCGCTGCTGGTAACCCCCGGCGACGCACAAGAGCTGGCAGCGGCGATCGAGCGCCTTGCACTGGATCGACCGAAGCGGGAAGCCCTGGGCGCGGCGGCGCGGCGGGAAGCCGTGGAACGCCATTCCTGGGCGCACAACGTTGCCCGCGCGCTTGGAGATCTGGCGCCGCAAACAGCCGATCGCCTCGAAGCGCAAACCGTTATGACCTCGTTATGAGGCTGCGCGCCTTGGCGGAAGAACCTCTGCACAAACTAATTGGGGAAGCCACCTGGCGCGGCCTCCGCTCGATCCGCCGATGGAACTTTGAGCGTACGGGTGAAGCCAGAGTTCACCCGTTTCGTTTCCAGCCCATCGGCTATTATCCCGCGCTGGATAATCGTCCTCGTACGGCCATCGTCGCATATGCCGACGCTATTCTGCGCGGGGAGTACCCGCTGATGGGCTACGGGAGTCCCCGCCTGGGCGCCCATCCCGACTGGCACTGCGACTGGGTTTCGGGAAAGTCCTGGCCGCTTGACCCATCGAGCGAATTGGTGGTGGTTCGCCACGACGGATCGGATGTAAAGGCTCCTTGGGAACTCTCCCGCTTGCAGTTTGCGCCGGTGGTAGCTCACGCCCATGTCCTCACCGGCGCTGAAAAATACAGGGTGGCAGTAAGGAATTTGCTGACCGATTGGATCGTCCGCAACCCGGTGGGAATCGGCGTGAATTGGACCATCGCGATGGAAGCTGCGCTACGCGGAATCAGCCTTTGCCTTTCCCTCGACCGGTTATGGCCGTTTACAGACGATGAGCAGACCTGGCTCAGTCAAATGACCGCTTCGCTGCAGCAACATCTGCGTTTTATCGAGGCCCACAACGAATTCTCGTTCCTGGTGCGCAGCAACCATTACCTCAGCAACATCGTAGGGCTAACGACCCTCTCGGCGTATCTAGGTCTAGAGCGGCGAAGAGAAAAATATGCGCGAGCGGTCCAGCGGGAGATTCTGCTCCAAACCTACGCCGACGGTGGCGACCGTGAGGCTTCCACCGGTTATCACGTTCTGGTAGCCGAATTGGGTCTACATACCCTCCTGGTCCAGCAACGATGCGGGGGGTCCATCGAGCCCAAGTTCGAGGCGCGCTTACTGCAGATGTTCCATTGGATCGCTGCCCTGGCCGACGAGGCCGGGAAGCTGCCCCTCCTGGGGGACTGCGATAACGGCAGGGTCGAACTGCTGCCGGACGATATTGCCCCGACAGAACGGCACTCCCTGCGCACAGGCTCCCGATACAAACTGGCTTCCTCTGTGCTGCCGCTGAAAAGCGCTCCGAAGGACGCGGTCGTGCTGCGCGACTCCGGAATCGGCGTGCTTCATTCCGGCCAGGCATCGGTCATCTTCTCCGCCATGCCGAATGGGCTCGGGGGAAAAGGCAGCCATACCCACTGCGACAAGCTTTCCATCGTTTTTCGTCTGGGCGGGGAAGAGGTTTTCTGCGATAGCGGAAGCCGGTGCTACACCCGTTCGGCCGAACTGCGAAATCTCGACCGCTCGACCCGGGCACATAACACCCTCATGATCGATGAGGTCGATCAGAACATTATTCCCGCCGCCCTCTTCCAATGCGGCAATGAAGCTGCCGTTTCCGCGATTGAGCTCTCGGGAATGACCCTACGGGCTTCGCATTCAGGCTATGCGCGCCTGGGAGCTGTGCACCTGAGGACGGTTTCGCTGACTGGCACCGCATTGTCGTTGGTCGATCAGGTGGACGGATCGGGAACGCACTCTCTGGATCTCCGTTTTATCCTAGGGCCCGAATGGCGGGTGTCGCCTGAGATAATCGATGGGAAGACGGTGAGTTGTGTTATCGATGGAGCACGGCATCTAACGCTGCAATGCGAGGCGGATAGTTCTCTGGCACTGGAGGTACTGCCGGCTGAGATTTCGCGTGAATACGGTTCGAGTGTACCAGCGACTTGTATCCACATCAGAACCTCGGCGTGCCTCCCCGCCAGCCTGCAGACCCGGGTGACATGGGACGCGAACACATGAGCTTCGGACTCGAGGGTGAAAGCATTATCTGCTTCGCGGGGGAGGACTGGTGGTACCACCATCCCCACTCCAAGAACCACCTGCTCAAGCGTTACGCGCAGGCGAACAAGGTTCTGTTCGTAAATTCCATCACCATGGGACTACCCTCCCTGTCGAATCCAGATTTCTTTCTTAAGATTCGGCGGAAATTCAAGAGCTACTTGCGGTGGTTGCGCAAGGTACCGGAAGGCCTTTGGGTGATGACACCGATCAATGTGCCGCTCTACGGGTCAAGCGTGGGCCGATGGCTCAATCGAGTCCTGCTGCTTGGGCAAATACGGTTGGCCATGCTGCTGCTGAGGATGTCGCGCCCAATTCTGTGGGTGGCGATTCCCACCGCCGCTGACATGGCAGGACGTTTAGGGGAGAAGATCCTGCTCTACCAGGTATCGGACAAGTACGACGCCAACGAAGATAGCGCGTTGTCCCGGGAAGTCATCCAGAACTATGATCGCCGGCTCAAGCAGGCGGCGGACGTGGTGATGTATTCAGGCCGTAAGTTGTTCCAGGAAGCTGAGGAGCCGAATCGCTTTTTCCTGGAGCAAGCCGTAGATTTTGAACACTTCGCTAACCCGGATGTGCACCCTGCTGCAGAACTCAACGGCATGCCCCATCCAATCCTGGGCTACTTCGGTTCGATGGATTACGTAATGGATACGGATCTGATGGCGGAGGTTTCGCGGCTGCGCCCCGAGTGGCATTGGGTGCTGCTCGGTCTCAGATCGAATCTAGTGAAAATTGACGCTCCCAATATTCATTTCATGGGTTCGAAGCCCTATAAAGACCTACCCCGGTTTGTTCGACGCTTTGACGTGTGCGTGCTGCCTTGGCGCTCGGCGAATGCCTTCACCAGCTACGGAAGCGCCATTAAGGTCCGCGAGTATCTGGCGACGGGAAAGCCGGTCGTGATCGCGCCTCTTTATGAATACCTGCATACTCCAGGATTGCGCTTCTATCGCAGCGCGGAGGAATTCATCGCGCAGGTCGAAGATGCATTGGAGAACGACACTCCGGATTTGGCAGCACAACGCCAGGCAGTGGTGAGGGATAACACCTGGGACGCGAGAGCCCGTCAACTGGCGGCGCTGATCGACTCCGTATTGCGCGGGCAGCGGTACACCTACTTACAAGGCGAGCCGGCATGGAAAGAGGCCTGATGCGCGCTCTCCTCGAAGATCTGAAAACGGGCGAAGTTTGCACCCACGAGGTACCCGCTCCAGAGATCCAGCCTGGCGGCATCCTGGTGCGCACGGCATTCTCCGCCATCAGCTCCGGCACCGAGAAAGTGACTGTGGAAGCTGGCCAGAAGTCTCTGTTGGGCAAGGCCGTGGCGCGTCCCGATCTCGTCAGGCAAGTGCTTCAACACGCGCAGTCCAACGGAATCAGGGCGGCGTATCAAAAGGTGCAGGCCCGTCTGGATACGCTTACGCCCTTGGGCTACTCCTGCGCAGGGTATGTGCTTGAGGCAGGTTCGCAGGTCAGCGAATTTCAACCCGGCGATCGAGTCGCCTGCGCGGGAGCAGGTTATGCCAACCATGCTGAGGTCAACTTCATACCCCGGAATCTTGCGGTCCGGGTTCCGGAGAATGTAAGCCTCCAGGCCGCCGCACTGACCACAATTGGCGCGATCGCCATGCAGGGCGTGCGCCAGGCAGACGTGAGGTTCGGAGAAACGGTGGCGGTGATCGGGGCCGGTCTCGTCGGCATTCTGACGATTCAGATCCTGCGCGCCGCGGGTTGCAGAGTGATCGCAATCGATCTTTCCGGCGATCGCGCCGCACTGGCGACTACATTGGGCGCGCATCTCGGTCTGAGCACCAGCGATCCTGCGCTCGAAAGCACGGTCGCTTCTTTCTCCCGATACGGAGTCGATGCGGCGCTCATTACCGCCGCGACCAAATCCGCCGACCCTCTTGAGCTGGCGGCGAAATTGCTCCGAGACCGTGGCCGCATATCAGTCGTTGGCGACATCGGCATGGGAGTTTCCCGAGTCAACATGTACAGCAAAGAGATCTCGCTCGTCATGTCTCGATCCTACGGGCCCGGGCGTTATGACCCGCAGTACGAAGAAGGTGGTCAGGATTATCCCATCGGCTACGTTCGTTGGACAGAGAAGCGGAACATGGAGGCGTTTTTGGACCTGCTTGCGGCAGGGAGTCTCCAGGTCGAGCCGCTGCTCGCGCATCGATTCTCGGTCGAGGAGGGCAGTAAGGCCTATGCCGCGCTGCGCAATGGCATCTACACCGGCCTCATCGACTATCATGCTGCTGCCGACTTTCAGGCTTCCGCCGGCAAGCCTGTTGCTACCCGTTCCGCCCAGCCGCGCCCGGCGGGCAAGCTGCGTGTCGGATGTATCGGTGCGGGAGCATTTGCCCGGGGCGTTATCTTTCCCCATCTACGCTCGTCTGCCAATCTGATCCTGGAATCCGTCGCCAGCAGCGCGGGTTCTGCCGCCGAGTCTGCGCGCAAAGGATTTGCCTTTAGCAACGCCGAGTCTCCTTCGCAGCTGTTGTCTAACCCAAACGTCGATGCCATTTTCATCCTTACCAGGCATGATAGCCACGCCGCCTATGTCAGGAGTGCGCTTGAGCGGCGAAAGTCCGTATTCGTCGAAAAACCGCTCGCAGTCGACCGTGAGCAGTTGGAGATGGTGAAAACTGCTTATCTGGAGCAGGATTTGGGCGGTCGTGCGCCGTTCCTCATGGTGGGCTACAATCGCCGCTTCTCGCCTTTCACAGAAAAGTTGATGAACTTTTTTGCCCACCGAAAAGAGCCGATGGTGATACACATCCGTTGCAACGGAGGGTTCATTCCAGCCACCAGTTGGATTCAGGCTCCAGGCAACGGAGGCAGGATCGTTGGTGAGTTGTGTCATTTTGTCGACTTGGCCCGCGCGATCGTCGGGTACCCCATGCGGAGTATTACTGCCGCTGCGCTGCCCGACGCACAGCGCTACAACCGCGATAACGTCACCATCACCATTTCTTTTACAGATGGCTCTATAGCGAACCTGCTCTACCTCGCCAATGGAGATAGGTCTGTGCCTAAGGAATATCTCGAAGTATTCTGCCAGGGCAGCATCGCCCGGATTGACGATTTCAAGACGCTCTCGCTTGCTCGCAAAGGCAAGACAGAGGTCTTCAAAACTTCCCAGGACAAAGGCCATCGCCGGGAAATAGAGCTGACGATCGAAGCGATGGAGCGGGGCGCCTCCTCTCCGATCCCCTTCGATCAATTGATAGAGGTGACGGAAGCTACGTTTGCCATTGAGGAAGCGATAAGAACGCAAAGAACCGTGTATGCGGGCGCAGGGCCCGATCATTCTCCCAGTTGACTGTAACAGCTGATCTACCCAGACATCCCACCCTTTATTCTTCGCCCTCTACGATCTGGCGCTCTACCGAATCAGCGGTTGCGGTCCTCTAGAATGGTGTCGACTACACCGGTCAATAGACTCGACATAACGTAATAGCGTTTGCCCTGCGACACATCGTTATACTGGTACTCAAAGCCTTCCGACAAGAGCTTTTCAAGCGCTTGTCGATAGAGGCGAACATCAGAAGCAAAAAGCCTGGCCTTCAGCGCCTGCACGCTGGTGCTGTCTTTAGCAGGATTGACCTCTCGCAACACTATGCGCGAACCGGTGTCAATGCCGCTGTCGATAAAGAAGACCGTTACCCCAGTCGGATCCCCGTGCAAAACTGACCATTCGGCCACCGAGCGGCCTCGATAGCCGGGAAGAATTCCTATGTGCGCGTTTAAAATCCCCAAGCGAAATGCCGCAATCGTGGCTTCGCGATAAACCACATTTGTGGTGTGCAGCCCAATATCGGACTGCAACCCTCTCAGCCGTTCCACCGCCGCCGGATCATCCGGAGCGCCAGCGAGAATCACGAGCTTCCTCGACCTTGCATAGCTCCACAACTTTGTAAGGTATTGCCACCCAAAAGACTTCAGCAGCAGAACGATCTCCCGCAGCCAACGGAGAACGGGCAGCCTCATCCCCTGATTGAGGCAGACGATCGAAATGTCCACCCCGGCAACTCGCTCGATTTCCGTCGCCATCCGTAATCCCGCTGCAAGCGATCCAGCAAGTACAGCAACCCGCATCACCATTCCGATGCGCACAGGAGTTGCGCATAGAGGCACAGCCACGTAGCAAGCAACTGAGGGTTCCGCCGCAGGCGAGATAAGGACCGGTGGGGAAGCTCATAATAGTAATTGAGCGCGTCAAGAAGGCGCAGATCGCGTTTGACCCCGGCGCAGACGGCAACGAGATTCAGTTTCAGAAGCACATCTTCAGCCTCAAATTCACTTCCCGCTTCCAGCTTCGTTCGATCCCTCACCATCAACTGGCGCAGGAGCTCTTCCGCCAGTTCGGACTCGCTTTCTACGCCGATATTCCGCGGGCAGCGGTAGCGAACAGATAAAGCGTGCACACGAGCCGGAGTCGAAAGCCTTTTGAACTCCGAGCAAGATAGCACAGGTAGTTCCTCTGTCGAAGTATCGTACGCAATCGTCTCACCCAAGCCGATCGCGATCAGGCATTCCGCGAGGCTTGCGTGGCAATGGGTCCATTGCGGGGCCGTACGCCAATCTTGAAACACATCCGGTCCGGAGAGAAACGACGAAACCTTGGCTGAGGTTGCACCGAGTGGTTCGAGGCATTCAGGCGTGAGGAGACTCCGCCAGTCCCTTCTCAGCTCTGCACGGCGTTTGAGAAGGCCGTGGTGCAAGATGGCTTGGCGCCGGTCAGGCGGTACGGACTTGGAAGCTCCCATTTTTAAGTCCATGGGCGATCTCTGTTAGCGTGACCGTCTTCACATCGGGTGACTGAGCGACCAGAGCAAGAAAGCGCTCGATATCGGAGAAATCGGAGACGTCCTTCGTGTGGTTTTCCAGGATGACGGCAACCCGCTCCTCACCGAACTCTGCGGCGCGCTTGCGAATGGTCTGGAGCATTTGACGCATCATCGCGTAGTTCATGCTGCTGAGGTCGGAGATGTAGGTCAGCCCTCGTATGTAGCGCCTCGCAAATCTCTTCGCAATTCCGACCGCGCCCGATTCACCTCGATTGGTCCAATCTTCGCCGCTGCGTCCACGGGATGATTGCGCGCCTGCGTGCCCGGCTGCTCCGCCCAGCTGTTTGATTTTGCTGCGGACAACCGCGCGGACCTTACTCAGGTCGCGTTGCAACAATGCTATGCGCGCCCCGCGAAAACTGTTGGTGGGAACGCAAATCATGGACTGCGCGGTACGCGAGACCCGGCGCGCATCGTTCATCTCCGGGTAGTAAGGAAGAAACGATTCTTCGCAGTGCCTGTAATCGAGTTTGATGTGGGGGGTATCGTACTGAATTCCGGCGACGATGCTGGTATCGAACACAAACCCAAGTTCGGCAAGAACGCAAAATAGCGAATCTGAAGGCGCCGCACACCAGGAGCCGGCGCGAAAGGAGAGACAAGAGTAAGAAGGATCGACCGTTCGCAGCAGCGTCTCCAGAAACTCCTTCCCGGAATGCAGCAGCGCCCGAATCTGGCTGCTTGAATAGTTAATGATGGACCAGTCGCCGCCGAGATTCCAGTTGCCATGGCCGTCGTATTCTGCGTCGATCCATTGGGGATGCAAGTGCAATTGAATGTCGTGGCCCTGGCGAAACGAGTCAGTCGCCACCTGCTCCCATTCGTCGGCTAATGCCTTCAATTCAGGAAAGCGATCCTGAAAACTCCTGAAGGTGAGCTGCTGCATCACTTCGGCGTTGAACGAACCGCGAATTCCGAATTTCCGGTAAGCCTCGGTCAGGCGTCGCATGGGCGCAAATTGCAGCACTCTGGGATCGCCGCTCCCATTACCCCGAACTTCCCAGTCATCCACGAAAGCCAAGTGGATCAGCGGCTCCATTCCATGCCTTTCGTCGCATGTCTAACCTTTCAAAGAGGTTACCGTACCATAGAACCAGGGGGCTTGCAACCTCGCTCGGTTTGTCCGCATCTGGGAGGCGCGCCGGGCTACGATGTGAGTGAACGCGAAGCTTTTGCGAAGACAAAGGGCGATGGATTTGTTTAGAGACTTCGAAAGAACGAGCGTCGGAACGACAAGCTGGGGATCTCCGGCCGCAGCACGCCTGCTGTCCTGGATGCTGGTGTTGTTCTCTTTGGTCCCGCTATGCGTCGTGCTTCCCGTGTTTTCTACAAGGACAAGCGTAGTGATCATTGCTGGGTGGACGATAGTGATTTGGATCGCGATCAGCTTCGCCCGCGGCAAATTCCATTACATTACTGCCATCTGGGTGGCTTGTTTCCCTTACTGCTACTACTTTGCTTCGTTTCCGAGGGTTCGTCCGATTTTCACTGTTGACCGGGCATTCATCCTGCTGCTCGTCATCGACATGCTTCTCGTCTCCCGACGGGCCTTCGCCGGGACGCGACTGGTGCGTCACGTACGTATCAGCGCGTATCTGTGGGCGTTGTACCTTGTGGTCTGTTTTATCTCGCTTGCGGCGCACGCTCCACCTCATGTCCTGGACTTTTACAGATTGGTAGTGGAGGGGATGCTGATGCCGGCACTGCTCGGTCTGTACGCGATGAGCCTTTTCCCTATAGCCCGGGACTTAAAAACAACGCATACGTGTGTTTGCATTCTGATGCTGGGTATCGCTGCTGTCGCCGGAGGTGAGCTCGTTGCGGGCCGGAATCTTCTACCATCGAATGGCGCGGGCGAGTCGTGGGTGCAGGCGAACGATTTCAAAATCATCCGCGTGGACGGGCCTTTCGAGAACTCCGGAGTTCTATGTCTGGTTGGGACCTTGGGATTCTTCTTCATCATTTATCTCCGGCGCCTCATCGGCAGCTCGCTTCCCAGGAGCCATCGCTGGCTACACTCGATAGGAGTCTGGGCGTCCATGGCAGCCGCGCTCATGCCGATGAATCGATCGCTAGTCATCGCACTTCTCGTATGCGCGGTCATTGACTATTTTGCCGAGAATCCGTTGATTTCTCGCCGCACTTGGAACTATATCTTTGGAGTGTTGTTGACTTTTACTTTGATCAGCAAGCTGTTCTATCCCAGTGTCTATGAAGATCGAGTAAGCGGCCCCGAGAACGTCTATCAACGGGTTGCACAAGACCTGCAAACATTTAAGGTAGTCCTGGATCATCCTCTGACGGGCGTGGGATTCAATCTCTATCGCGACACTATAGCCGGAGATGCGAAGTATAGTGTCCAATTCAGAGGCATTGACGCTATGAACGTTCCCCACAACTCGTTGCTCTCTGTTCTGGCAGAAGAAGGAATTGTTGGCTTCATACTCTACGCCGGCGCCCAGCTGTATTTTGTTCGAGCTATGTGGAAACTGCGCACGATCAATCCTCTAGGTTGGCGGGTGTTTCTCTACTGTGTTCTCGTCTATACAATCTATGGTCTTGATGTAGGCATGGCCTATTACTCTGATCTGAACCTGTTTTACATGTTTGTGCTCGGGGTCCTTATGCAAATCCAACTGCACATGCTGCCGCAGGGGTTCCACGCGAATGACTTCTAGCATTGTAAAGGCCCTCTGCATTTTGCTTTGGCTCCCTGCTGCCATTTGGGGGGGATGTTGCCCAGCTCAGTCAACCGGCAGCCTTGACTCATTCCAGCAGCCAAAATTGTGCATGCCAGTAAGCTTCCGGCAAACTTCTTACGCATCGCCTGTCAACACTAAGATCCAGATGCTGCGAGACCGATACCTCGAAGTGAACGAGGCGACTTCAGGGTGGAACGAGGCTGGTGTGCCTCTTGTCGGCCGGCTTGATGGGCGGTGGGAACCTGTGCCCTGTGGCGACGATACTGGGATCTTTTATCTTGTCCCCCTGCTTGCGCGGACGACCGACTGGAGCGCAGATCGGTCCCTGGACTCATTTCTTTTTGGAGTGCTGGGTGTTTCCGCAATCACCGGCATCGCGGGCTTTTGGCTGACCGAGTCCGGACTATTGCAAAGAATGATTGCCATTGTTCCCATATGCGTCGGGGAATACCTATCTTACAAAGTCGGCGACGTATATCTGATCCAGGGAGCCGTGGTCCTGATGTTGGTCCCCTGGCTTGTCTATAGTTTGAAAGCTGGTGCGATCCCCAGGCGCCGCTTTCTAATCGTCTTTCTGTCTGGCATTATCCTGGGCCTTGCGCAATGGATAAGAACACCAGCCAGTTCTCCGGTAGTGGTGTTCTTTCTGATTCTTTTGTATTCCAGCCTTTTGCCGCGATCCCAGAAAATTCTGTTGGCGCTTATTTTGATCGCTGGGATGAGCTTGCCCTTGCAATATGCGCGAATCCCCTTACATCAACGAGACAGATTTCTAGCCGCCCATCAACCCGGTTATCGACCTCCATTGAATCATCATTTGTTCTGGCATACGGCGTATTTGGGCCTTGGCTACCTGACCAATCCATTTGTGAAGGAATGGCGGGATGGGCTGGCGGTAGAGTATGTTCAGGCGATCGATCCAGCCACGATGTATGGCGGAGAAGAGTACGAAGCCCTCCTACGCTCGCAAGTGGAAGATATCGTGCATAGGCATCCCAAATTTATCTTGGATACCATGGCCGCGAAATCCGGGGTACTCGCTTGTATGCTGTTGCTGTCTATTAACATCGGTTTTGCCGCTGCGATTTCGAAGCCAAAGCCTCCAGGCACTGAAACGGCATTCTGGTTGGCTATAGCAACTGCCGCTGCCCCGGGGGTCATTGCTATCCCGGCGGTCCCATATGTGCTTGGCATGATTACGTTAGCTCTGTGTTACTGGTACTACAGCCTGAGCTTTTATGCGGAAGTTAGGTTTATTTTCATGAATCGTAGGCTGCAGACTGAAGCTCTGTTGTCCACGTATCCACGATCTCGGCCGGAGTTGCCACCCGGACAGCGAGCGAGCTATATAGAGCATTATCGGTCCAATCGTGAAGGTAAACGAGGTCTGGCAAAGTTCGGGAGAAGGCTTGAGTCCTGGATGCATCGGCGCGTCGCGGAAGGGATTAAAGGCGGAATTTTGCTTGAAATCGGCGCCGGCAACCTGAATCACATTCCATATCTGCCGGCCGCCTGTGTTTACGACGCCGTCGAGCCGTTTCAGGAGCTTTGGGAGGATAGCCCGTACCGCTCCCGGATAAACAACATTTATCCAGATCTCGAGCAAGTCCCTCAGACAAGACGTTACGACTGCATCTTTTCCGTCGCCGTGCTGGAGCATCTGACGGACTTGCCGTCCATACTGGCGCGGGCTGGGCTTTTAGGCCGCGAAGGCGGCACTTTCCGGGCTGGTTTCCCGACCGAGGGCGGCTTATTGTGGGGACTCGCTTGGCGATTCACCACGGGAGTCGAATACCGCCTCCGGCGCGGACTCAACTATGGCGCGGTAATGCGCCATGAGCATTTGAACACCGCAAAGGAAATTCTCCTGCTGATCGACTATTTCTACCAACGCATCGAAATTTCGAGCTTTCCCTTCCCATTCCGTCATTCGAGCCTTTACACGGTGGTGACTGCATGCGAGCCACACCTGGATCGTTGCCGGAGCTTTCTTGCTTGTCGGCAGCGACTTCGTCCGTAACCGGATCCGGCTAGCTTTGCGCGAATCTATTCGATGGGGTGGCTGCGATCAATTACCGTAACATCGGGCACCCGAAACCGCGTCTGCGCCACACGAATACGCTGCTCCGGTTCGACACGTGTGTTCCATTCCTTCGCATGCTCTCAGAACCAACTGGATGGCCTGCCGCCACGCATTGTTATCGAACTCGCCCATCGAACGTTCCTCTATCTCACCGTCGACATATTCCGCGTCCGGTTCGTATTCCGAAGATTGGAGATAGACTTGAAGCGGAACAGGCATGTTCATTTGCGCCTTTGAAGTCTCGTCCATATCCACAATGTAACTCGCGGCGGCGGTGCGATGGCTGTGGTCGGTTGAGTTCTGCATGCCCCAATGTACCCTCACCGGCCGAGACGGGCACGCAGCGCGGTGTCTTGATAAAGTGTTGAAATAAATGTGCATGGAGAAATCAATCCCGGCTGCAGAAGGCAAGCGAGCGATCAGCGTGGTCATTCCCGCTTATAACGAGGAGAAGAATATTTCCGCCGTCTTCGAAGCAGTTCGTATGTCTCTCCCGGGTTCCGAGCTTGACGAAATTATTTTCATCGACGACGGTTCTAGCGACGCAACCGCGGAGTGCGTTCGGAGCTTGCGTGCGCGCGGTTGCTCGGTGCGTTTGGTTCGCTTCGTCCGTAACTTCGGCCAGCAGTCGGCAATTCTGGCGGGATTGGAAGCCGCTCGAGGAGCCGCTGTAATCACGCTTGATTGTGACTTGCAGCATCCACCTGAGTTGCTGCCTGCGATGGTTCAGGCCTGGCGCAACGGAGCGATGGTGGTACAGATGGTGCGCACCCAGACGACTGGGGCGGGATTTTTCAAAGCCCAGACCTCGCGCATCTTCTACTGGTTCGTCAATATCGTGAGTGACACGCCGATGGTGAGCGGTGCTGCCGACTACCAGCTCCTGGATCGTGTGGTGGTAGATGCGGTCTTGCAGTTTAAAGATCGCTACCCGTTTGTGCGCGGTATTGTGGCATGGCTCAGTTTCCCCACGGCCAAAATCCAATACGTCGCGGCCCAACGCCAGACGGGGACGACCGGCTACACCCCGCGCAAGATGGTCCGGCTGTCTCTTCAGGCGCTTATGAGCCTCTCCTCAAAGCCGCTCCGGCTGTCCTTTTACTTCGGGCTCTTAACCGCAATTTTCTGCGTGTTATACGCCGCTTTTGCCATAGCTGCGTTGATCGCCGGCAAGACTGTGCCCGGCTGGACGTCGGTGATTGTGATGGTGACTTTTCTGGGTGCGATACAACTCGTCTCGATCGGCATTGTTGGCGAGTATTTGGCGCGGGTTTACGATCAGAGCCGGGGCATTCCACGATACGTCATCGTGGAAAGAGATGAAGCGCCTAACCCGCCCCCCGTGCAGCGGCTTCGTTCCTAAGCTACGGCGAGTCTCCTTTCCGCCGGCACAAAGCGGCCGCCACACAGTTTCACGGAAGAATATAGGAATGTGAGGCAGAGAAAGGTAAGCAGATAGACCGAATGAGGGATCACCAGGATCGCATTCATTGCACTCACTCCGATTGCCGCCACAAAAGCAGCATCCAGCCAGAGAATTTGGCTGTCGGCAAAGAGAAAGCGCCTTGAAGGGAACAATAGGACTGCTGCTAGAAGAGTCAGGACTCCCACTTTCGCCACTAAGTTCCCAATCACCAACATGGGCTTTCGCTTAACCAGGTCAAACACCGCATCTCGCAAGATGGCTTCGTATCTTGGAGTTGCATTCGGAACCTGAAGATCGATGGAGCGAACCTTCTTCATGCCCATCGAATCGTCATACGCAGGCACTTCAGAATTAGGAACGAATGCAAGGCCGATATAAATGGAATGCCAAACCGTATGTTGATTCACCGCGGGTGCTGTTTCCCCAAGACTGGCAAGGATGGCATTGCGTCGGGCGATCATGTAGTCCTTGAAGGCCGCGGCTGGAACACACGCAAGGGCAACCAGCGTGAGTGATAAGAAGACATTCTGCACGCGTCGGCGGGCAATGAACAACGTGATAAGGAATGCCAGGCAAATCAGGCTCGTTCCGATCCGCACCAAAGAACACCAGGAACAAACGAATGCAAGCAACGCCGCGCTCAGGTTAAGCGCGAAGGGTCTGCGTCCAAGACCAAAATGCAGCACCCACGGAATGCCTGCGATCAGCGGAGCCGACTGAAATATGTAGACGTCCGCCATTTTTGCCTGGGCCAAGCCCAGGCAAAGAAAAACGGCGGCACCCACCCAACGCGCTCGCCAATCCGGATACAGCTGCCAAAATCCGCCGAAGCCGATCAGAAGCCCCAAAACGATGACAACGAAGTCCACCAGGTCAAATGTCTTGGCCAAAGACAATCCTGACCACGACGAGATCGTTGGAATCAGCCAGCTCATTCCCGGATCGTCGCTCATCCCGCCCTGGATGAAGTGGTGTCCGGTGAACCCTATCGTGACAGTGCCGGTGCAAGGATAACCGCGCGCTGCCTGTCTCATTTGCACGTAGCGGCTCGTCATGAGTTGAAAATGGGTTGGCGGATTCCGAGTCATAATCATTAAGTCGCCGTCAAAAACTTGGTCGGAGTAGCCGCAGGCATGCAGATCAGGAGTTAGGCAGCACGCTTGCGCGCAACCGACCAGCATCAGAACAAGAAGAGCCGTGGCATGAACGTATTTGTCTGGCTTGGTCAATCTTTGTCTTAGGTTTTTTGTCTTTGGAACTAGCGGGGTGAATAGCTGCGACATATCATGCGCCTGCTGGTAAGATATCGGCGCCGCGATGGCGTGTACTGCACCCCAAAATTTTGGGGTGCAGTACAGTCAGAACTGGTCAGCTTTCGGCTACTCGTTTGTCTCTTCTTTCTTTTCCAGGTGCTCGGCAATGGCGCCCGCACCTTCATAGCCGGCGATGGCTGCCGCGCCTTCCGTAAATATCGAGGCGTTCGGATCCAACTTCTTGACACCTTCCACCGCGATCACAGCTCCGGCGAGCTTTTCTGCTTCTTCCATAAATCCCATGGCTCATCCCCTCCATACCACGTGAAAGATAAAACGCGACTGCATGTACCACCGAGAATATCATCCAGCCTAGGCCTATGGTTGGCTTGTCCCCGGCAGGTCTGCTACGCTGGCGCCATGCGTCTCAACTTGCTCAGTGTTTTCGTTAGTGTGTTTTGCTTCGTCTGCCCGCTCGCCAGTTTCGCGCAGGACAATGCCGAAGCAGTGAAGCGGGGCCGATACCTGGTGAACGAGATGGGCAAGTGTGGGGATTGCCATACACCCCGCAAGGCCGGAATCCCCGACAAAACGAAGTGGCTCAAGGGGAGCCCACTTGGCTTCGCGCCTCTCGGTCCAGTTCCTGGCTGGGCGACCGCGGCGCCCGATCTGACCTCCACGAGCCCGTTGTGGAAGAGTTGGGGCGAAAAGGGCCTGGTCCAGTTCCTCACGACAGGGGTCGCGCCGAACGGCAAGCCGGCCGGCCCGCCCATGCCGCAATACACCATCACTAGCCAAGATGCCGGCGCTATTGTGGCCTACCTGAAAACCCTTCCCTGACCCTCTCCGAATAACCCCGCTCAAGCCATATGTTTTGTATCAGGGCACGACTTTTAGAGGCTGGGAAAAAATTCGGTTTTGTTGCGGTTCTAGCTGTGGCAGGGGGTAAAGCCCATCCTATTTTCAAGTGTTTACGGCACGACTAAAGTCGTACCCTGATACAAAACTTGGGTTTTTCCGCAGCCTCTTTAGTCGTGCCCTGATACAAAGCATGTTGATACAGAGCATGGCTTGATTGGGGTTGTTCGCAGCGGGTCTGCTTTCACCTGCCGTGCGGGTCCTACTGTGGCCTGACTACCTGAAAAGTCAGGGTCGATTCGGCAGGGATCTTCGCTTCTTTCTTTCCGGTGGCTGCGGCACCCACCGTTCCTGCACCCGCTCCGGCCCCCGCGCCAATAGCTGCGCCCTTGCCGCCTCCGAAGATCCCTCCTAGCAGAGCGCCGACTGCGGCCGCGCCTCCGATCTTGGCGACGTTGCTTTTGGTGTGGCCCTGACCATCCACTGCATACATATCCGTCTGGACCGGAATACCGTTTATCGAAGTAAGCTCCAGGGCCAGAATGCCTGGCTTGCTCAGCCGGCCGGAGGACTCGGCGTCAGCAATTCTGCCGCGCACCGGCGAACCCGCGCGAGCAATAAGTCTTCCCTTCACGGAGAGGTCATTCACCATGCTTCCTGTCCAGGAGCGCCCTATTCGAGCGGTCGCTGAGCTGAAGTCGGTGTCATTCCGCACCACGATCGTAGTTCCGCAAGGAATACGCTGCGCCGCCAGCGGAATTACTGTGCATAGGAAAAGGAACGCCACCGCAAATACAGAAGCATGACTTCTTACATTTCTAAGCTTCACGGGCACACTCATCTCTCCTTCGCCGATTATTTGTCACTGTTGTATCAGCGTCACGTTCGATTTTCGAGCAGATATTGATCCATCCACGCGAGAATCTGCTGCCGCATTTCCGGTAGTTCCTCGTGACCGCAATCAAAGAGCTCGATCTTACAGTCCTCGGCTCGACCATACTTCTTGTACAACGGCAGCAATTGGTCGCGAACCTTCTCGACGCCCTCAGGCGGGGTGAGGTGGTCTTTGCGTCCGTTCACGCTGAGACGCGCACGCGGCACGATCAATTCATTGATCTGAAATGTGTCGAAGTGCTTCAACAACGAAGGAACAAAATAATAAACGCCGTGCCGGTGCACGCCCTGGGTCGCGATGATCGCCTCATAGTCCGTGAGACAGCAAATGTCCATCGTTACCTTTACCCGCGGATCGAGCCCGGCCAGCCACCAGGCCTTCGTTGATCCCATAGACATACCGGTGACGCCCAACCGCGACGGGTCCACCTCAGGGCGGCCGGCAAGATAGGTGAGGGCCCGGAGCTCGTCGAACATCATCATTCCCCAAAGCACCTGCCCGCGCCACAACATCAACTTGAAGGCGTCCTGTTCACCCTGCTGACCATCCGGTTCATGCTTGCGCTCGCCGAAACACCAGCTGTCGATGGCAAGCGTCACCAGGCCTTTTTCCACGCAGACCGGCGCATAAGCCGGTTGCACGCTCGTGCCCCGCAGCAATTGTTCTTTACCCAGGTCATACTGGCCGGCATGCCAGTGAATGAAGAGCAGGCCAGGCGCCCGCTCCTGCCGCCGGTCGGGAATCAGCATTAGCGCCGGAACGGGCTCCACTCCATTTAAGTCGAGAACCAGGCGCTCCAAAGTGTATCCGTCATGTTTCTCGGTTCGGATCACCCTCGGCGGCGCGGGCTGGTGGTCCCAGGGCAAATCACCCAGAAGACTCCACAGCTCCCATCGCCGGCGTTGCTGATAGAGGCTGAACTCATCCCAGTTCGCTACGCTCTGCATAGGGAAACCCGCTCTTGCTGCAGCCAAAGCCGCCGACCCGATCATAAAGTCACGTCGATTCAAGGGAGATGACGCCCGCTGTTGACTGCAATTGGGGTTGATTCCACCCGCTGCTTGTTTGCTCCGATAAAGATGGCGATATCCCTGCTCGGGTTCAAGAGAATCACCGTGGCAAAGCCCGTTCTCATTTTCACCCCGGCAGCCACTCTAGCACGACTTTCGCCGATCACCCGGAAGGGTGAAGCTGGATGAGGTACATCCGGTCATGCAGGAGCCCAATTTACGTTGCGGAGGTGAATTCAAGGAGAATAAGATTGTGCGCAGTGCTCGTACGCCTACAATCCGCGATTTCACTGTTCACCTGTGGATGCCTGGTGTGTGTCGCAGCGTCGCCCTCGAGCGTGGGCTTTGTGGTCACCAGCGGGCAGGTGAAGGTCGATGGAGCGACCATTCGTGGCAATTCGACCCTGTTTCAGGGCAATCTGGTTCAGGCAGGCGATGCGACCTCCGATCTGATGTTTCCGGGGGGATCGAATCTCCTTCTTCAGCCGGGCGCTGCGGTGGAAGTATTCCGCGATTACGGTGTCTTGCGGCATGGGGCCGCAACCGAGCGCGGTTCGCACCCGTTGATGGCAGGCGGTCTGAGAGTCTCGTCGCTCTCTCCTCAAGGCGCCGTGCTGGTCGACATGCAAGACCGGTTTCATTTCAAGGTAGCTGCTCAAGGGGGAGCGGCCGAAGTTCGCAACCCGGCTGGGGCGCTCGTCGCTCGACTAGAGGCGGGCAAAACCTTGACCTTTGGGGTGCAGGATTCGCCGCAGACCCCACCCCCTGCCGGCGCGCAGCAAACTCCGCCCCCGGCGGCTTCGGAACAGACTGGGCCGCCTGCAGGGACCCAGATAACCGTCCGCGGCATTCTGCGCAAAGACCATCCCGGACGCTACGGGCATTTTCTGTTGACGGATTTGACGTCCAACCTGACTTACGAACTCCAGGGGCCAGGACTCGATGATCTGGTCGGCGCGTCGGTCGAGGCCGTTGGGAGCGTCTACGAAGCGACACCGGCGCAGGGGGCTTCCCGGGTGATTTCGGTTTCTGACGCCCACCAGGTGCCGCTAAGCGAGATACGAGGGGAAGCGCCAAACCCAGCCACCCCGGCAGCCCCGGCGACGGAAGCTCCTCCACCTCCGACAGGCGTTCCCGGCCCTTCTCCTGAACCAACGGCTCCCCCGGCCACTGCTGGACCAGCTCCTTCCCCAACCCCAGACGCGAGTGCCCCTGCGGATGCGAACGCTGCTCCCGCGGTGCCTCCTTACGCGTCGTCAACGGACACGGCAAAGATCCTGATCATCGTGGGCATCGCTGCCGGCGCCGGGGTGGGCGTGGCTCTCGGTTTGGCCGGTGGCAAATCGTCGACCGTTAGCCCCGAATAACTTCCTTCTGATACCTGGCCGCCGCCATGGCAAGAATCAGGATGGGCCAAGCCCCAACTGCCGGGCGAGAAAACGGGTAGTCGAACGCCGCGTGGATGAAGACGGCAATCACGCCGATTCCCCAAATCGATCGAACCGCTGGACGTATCGCCCAAACCGCGAGTGAAAGCATCGCAAGACCGGTCAGCGAGCCACCTTCCGCAGTCCACTGCAACCAGTCGCAATGAGCCTGATTGACGATGGCTCCGACGTCGATCGTGGCAAACGCCGGATACACCGAGGGCCAACATCCCAATCCCCAACCGGTCAATGGATGCGCGGCGATCATGTGCAGGGTGGAGATTGCGAATTGGAGGCGCCCCGCAGTCAACCCTCCCTCAGAAAACCTCTGCGACGCGGTTTCGACTCCTACGATCGAGGCAAGTAAAACCGTAACCCCGATCAGCGTCAATGCGCCGAACCCAACCTTCGCTCTTCGAAGGTGAGACAGCACGAATACAGCCACGACCTCAAGGGCGGCGATGATCAGGCCTCCGCGCGATGCGCTGACCACCACACCGGTAAGCAGAAATGCAGAAACTCCGAGAAAAACATAGGAGATTTTCGCATTCTTGATGGCCAAGGAAAGGGCAACGGGAAGAATCGTCTCGACAAAAGCCGCATAGTGAGTGTGATAGACGATTGGGCCCATCACGAAATCCCGATAGCCGCTGGGAAATAAACCATAGACGCGGCCGGGGAACAGATATGCCTGAAGAACGGCTTCCAGCGTGAGGGCAAACGCGAACCACACGATACCCGTACGAAGGAATCTGGCCAGCCTTTCGTCCTTGAGGGCGGATACACCTACGTAATACACCGCAATCCAAGTCATCCACTGAAGAATCGCGCGCTCGGTGGCGAACCGGTCGACGGTATAGCCGGTAAGTAACTGGAAACATCCCCAAAGAACGATAAAGCTCAGTGCATACAACGGGTAGGTGGTGCGGCCATCGGGCGTGTTTCCGAAAATCAACCCAGCGCCCGCAATGAGCAGGACGGCTATCTCGAAGAGCGCTACCGGCCAGTATGCGGGAATCCACAGAGTCAGCGTGGCCAGGCAGAGCGCAGCGACGAGCAACGGGCCAAGAAATCGATCGGGCTTAGTCAATATTTGCCTGAGGCTTCTGGTCTTTCACTACCAGATACCAACCGAGCCAGGGCGCCAGGAACTCGGATGGCTTGCAGTGATGTGGTTCACATCCGATCTCGAGGACCTTGTCTCCTGCATGCTTCTTAAACTCTGCCACCTCGTAAAGCCAGGGGTACAGGGAGTAGCGCTCCTGCTCCGTCAGGAACAAGGGCGTCTCATTCCAGTGATCCTGGGCGAGCTGCGCGGCGTCCATTAGCGAGCCGCCAGAGCGGCTTGAGTCTCATCCATCACGGGCCTGCTGCCGTCGACGAATTCCTTCCACCAGAGGGCGAAGTTCACCAGAAGCCAAGCATGCCGCGTGCGTCCTGGCCGGATGAGGTTCATCACTGCAGTCCGATCCAGAAAGTCGGTTTTGTCGCAGAACCCGGCAAGTTCGCGGCGCGCAAATTCGCCGAAGCTGCCCGAGAACCAGTCGTGAATCGGCACCCCAAAACCCTGCTTCCGTTGATCGATAATGTCATCGGGAATGAGGCCCCGCACCACCCGCTTGAGAATGTGCTTTGATTCGTTGCCGTGAGTGATGACTTTTTCCGGAATGCTCATCGCTAATTCTACAAACTTGTGATCGAGAAAAGGAACGCGGGTTTCGAGACTCGCGCCCATTCCCATCTTGTCGAGCCGCATGAGAAGCAGTTCCGGTAAACGTAGATTCAGATCGACGTACGTCATCCACTTGACCGGTGTCTTCTCCCAGGCTTTCTCGACAAAGCGCTCGTGGATGGGACGAATCGCGTCCCAAGAAGTTTGACCAGCGAAACGACGGCGTAGGCGCGGCGAAAGCAGGTTGAGTTTTGCGGGCTGCGAGAAAGCCTCCGCACCGCTCCAGAAGATCGGTTGGTCCACAGTGGCGCGGCGTAGAAATTCATACTCCGGGCCGTGGGACTTGCCCAGCGCCCTCAGTGCCATGAGCCCCAGCTTCTTCGCGGTTCGCGGAACGGGATATTGGTTCCACCGAATCAACTGCAACACCTGCTTCCAATGCCGGTATCCCCAGAAAAGCTCGTCGGACCCTTCCCCCGCTTGAGCAACAATTACGCCGTTCTGCCGCGCGAGGGCGGAGAGGAAATAGACGGGCATGCAGACCGGATCGGCGATGGGCTCATCCTGCAGATGGATCATGCGCGGCAGAAAATCAAGAAAGTCGTGCTGGGTAAGCACCCGTTCGTGGTGAACGGCTCCGATACTTGCGGCAAATCGCGAAGCCTGCGGCAACTCGCTCTCGCATCCGCGATACTCCTGGTCGTAACCGACCGAGAATGTTCGGATCTTTTCCGGAGCACATTCGGAAAACAGCGCTGCGTTAGTGCTGGAGTCGATTCCTCCGGAAAGGAAGACTCCCACCGGAACATCGCTGACCGTGCGCAGGGCTACGCTGGTGCGCAGTTCGTGGAGCAGACGCTCGGAAATCTCTTCTTCCGAAACCCCGGTCAGCGGCGTGGTGTGGTCGAGAACATCCCAATAGCGCTCCTGCCGGCGTCGCCCATCCGCTTCCACTACCAGGAACGAACCTGGCGGAAGTTTGTGGATCCCTGCAAACAGCGTGTCGGGCGCAGGTGTGGTTAAGAACGAGAGGTAGTGAAACAGCCCTTCTTCATTGACTGCCCGAGCCTGCTCCGGATCCCGCAGCAGGGCCTTGATCTCCGACGCAAACGTGATCCTTCCGTGATGAACGCTCCAGTAAAGAGGCTTGATACCGATGCGGTCCCGAACCAACCAAAGGCGGCGTGCCCCGGCATCCCAAAGCGCGAAGGCAAACATACCGCGAAACTTGCGCAGGCAATCGATACCCCATGCGGCAAAGGCGTGCAGGATCACTTCAGTGTCTGAGTGATCCGTTTTCCATTGCCGCTGCCCCAGCTGTTCGAGTTCGCGGCGGATCTCCGCGTGATTGTAGATTTCGCCGTTGAACACGAGCTGCAAGGAGCCATCAACAGTGCTCATGGGCTGCAAAGCAGAATCGGCCAGGTCAATGATGGCAAGCCGGCGATGCGCGAGGCCCACTTTGCGATCAGGAGAGATCCACAAACCTGCGCCGTCGGGCCCGCGATGGACCATGGTATCCCGCATGGCGGCGAGATAGTCCGCGGTCACCTCGTAGTTAGTTCCCTTGAATGCCAGTACTCCCGTGATTCCGCACATCGGCCCACACCGCGTTTGACCGTATTAAAACAGATCGGGGTGGGCATCCTGCGACCGTATATTCTTGGCTAAGGCCGGAAATGCGCATCAGGGGCAACAATCACTTGAGGATAATGAGCATTGTCGGCGCCAGGCCGAACATGATGAAGGTAGCGCCGCTGCTGGCGGAATTTCGCCTTCATGAGGAGATCGATCCGGTTCTGGTGCATACCGGCCAGCATTACGACTACTCGATGTCTCAGGTTTTTTTCGATCAGCTGCGGGTGCCACCGCCTGACTACAACCTGGGTGTCGGTTCGGGCACGCACTACGGGCAGACGGCGGAAATCATCCGCAAGTTCGGAGAGCTTCTGCAGCACGACCGGCCCGACATGGTGCTGGTAGCGGGCGATGTGAACTCGACCTTCGCCTGCGCGCTCGTGGCGGCAAAGGAAAAAATTCCAGTCGCCCACCTCGAAGCCGGATTGCGCAGCTTCGACCGCAGCATGCCGGAAGAGATCAACCGTATCCTGACCGACGCGTTGGCCGATCTTCTCTTCACCACGGAGGAAAGCGCCAACCTCAACCTGGCGAACGAAGGCGTCGCGCCGGACAAGGTCTTCTTCGTCGGCAACCTGATGATTGATTCCCTGGTGAAGGCGCTCAAAATTGCGCCGAGGCCTTGGCTGCGCGCGGAGTTGGGGCTCGGCGACAGAGCTTACGCTGTGCTCACGCTCCATCGTCCTTCGAACGTTGACCATGCCGATCAGCTAGGCCGCACGCTCGAGGCGGTTGCCGAGCTGGCGCAGCAGGTCCCCGTAATTTTCCCGGCCCATCCGAGAACCTCGCAAACCATCGAAACGGCTGGGCTCCGAGCCGCCAGACCGTGGGAAGGAGGTCCGCTCCCGAAGGCTGGCCTGTGGATGATGCCGCCAGCCTCTTACCTCGACTTTCTCGACCTGATGCAGCACGCCGTCATGGTAATCACCGACTCCGGCGGAGTGCAGGAAGAAACAACCTACCTCGGTGTGCCCTGCCTTACCTATCGCGACAGTACGGAACGACCGGTCACGGTCTCCCTCGGCACGAACCGAGTCGTGGGTTGCGATCCTGATCATTTGCTGCGGAGCGCGCTGGAAGTGCTGGAGCACCCGCAGTACAACGGTTCCCCGCGGCCTCCGCTGTGGGATGGGCAGACAGCTGCCAGGATCGTCGGCATTCTCAAGCAGGCGTGGCAGCACGACTCGGCCTATACCGCGGAGCGTGTGCCTCTGTGATCCAGGGCGGGCTGCCCGAGGCGATCGCAGCACTGCGAGGTTGGATCGAGAGCAGGCAGTTTGAGGGACACGAACCGTTTGACCTGCTCAACTCCCCTTATCTCAGAGGGGCGCGGACGGCCATACCCGGGATTCTGCTTATCCAAGCCGGTAAACGTTATGGCGGCCTGCGCCTGCGGAGCCTGCTGAAGGTTCCCCGAAGCCGAAATCCCAAGGCCCTGGGTCTTTGTCTTTCGGCGTACTGCGACTTGGCGGAATGCGGCTACGATGTTTCGGCTGAGGCCGGGTGGGTGAAGAGCGAGCTGATCCGGCTGCGTTCACCGCACGAATCCGACTACTGCTGGGGATATGACTGGGATTACGTCTCTCTGCGCGGCTCGCGGCTGGCGGCGTTCTCGCCGAACGTCATCGCTTCCTACTTTTGCGCCACCGCGATGCTGCGGATGAGCGAGGTTTTTCGGGACCAGGAGGCGCGGGCAATTGCTGAATCCACGGCGCGGTTCATGGTTTTGCGTTTGAACCGGTCTTTCGAGTCTGATATCGCGGTCTGTTTCAGCTACACCCCGAACGACAAGACGCTCATTTACAACAGCAGCGCTCTCGCCGCGGTCTTTCTGGCCCGGATCGGCGAGACCTATCAGTCGCTGGCGCGAAAGGCTATGGTCTTCCTGGTCGAACACCAGCTGCCGGATGGCGGATGGTATTACGGGCAGCTGCGGAGACAGCGCTGGATCGACAGCTTCCACACGTCGTATAACATCTGCGCGTTGCTTGCTTATCAGCAGATCACTGGGGATCGCTCATTCGAACCAGCCATGGTTCGGGGACATCGCTATTACGAATCCAGCTTCTTTACCGCTGAAGGAGCACCCAAGTACTTCCACAACCGCACCTTCCCAATCGATATCCACAGCTGTTCTCAAGCGATATTGCACTTTGCCGCGTTTGGTGCAATGGATCGCGCCTGGCGGGCGTTCGGCTGGACCCTGAAAAACATGGGGGCTGGAGACGGTTCGTTTTACTATCAGCGACATCGGTTGATGACGAACCGCACGCCGTACATGCGGTGGGGTCAGGCCTGGATGCTCCACGCGCTGGCCGCCTTACTGCGCGCGGGCAAGTGAGGGTTTGTTGCTCTGTGGGGTGCTCCACACCACGGACATCGATATACCAACGAATGCGGTTGAATTATCATCGTCCGGGAAGCCACATGCGCATCTGGATTGACCTGGATAACTCGCCCCACGCTCACTTCTTCCCTCCCATCATCAGGAGTCTCGAAGAGGCGGGCTATACAGTGGAGCTTACCGCCAGGCGCTTCGGGCAGGTGGAAGAGATTGCCCAGTCGCACGGGCTGCGCTACGTGGTCATCGGCCAGCACCGCACGCCCCACTTCTTTTTAACTCGGGCAACCGCTACTGTCATCCGGGCGCTGCGGCTCGCCTGGTATGGCCGCCAGATTCGGCCCGCCATGGCAGTGAACCACGGCTCCCGGGCCCAGGTAATTGCCGCATGGCTGCTGGGGATCCCGGTGATGACCATCTACGACTATGAGTTCGTGCATTCCGAGCTCTTTTCGAGAATGGCGACCAAGCTTCTTTTGCCGGAGACAGTTCCCTCCCTGACGCTCGAACGGCAACACATCAACATGAAGAAGGTAATCCGCTACCCGGGATACAAGGAGAATGTCTACCTGAGCGGTTGGCACACCTCGCAGGGGGTGATGGATGAGTTGAAACTCGATCCCGGGCGCCTGATTATCACCGTCCGCCCTCCAGCGACTTGGGCGCACTATCAGGACCCTTTCTCCGAGGTTCTTTTCCGGGCGCTGGTGGAGCGTCTGCGCGAGGACCCGGATTTGCAGGTGATTGTGCTGCCCCGGACCCACGAGCAGGGAGAGGAATTGAGGCGCTCGTACGGCATGCGCTCAGCGCCCTTTCATGTCTCTGACAAAGCGGTGGACGCACTGAGCTTGATGGCCCATTCCGACGCGGTTTTGAGCGGCGGCGGCACCATGGCTCGCGAGGCCGCCATTATGGGGACCCCCGCCTACAGCATCTTTGCCGGGAAGCCGGGCGCGGTGGACGCCGCCCTGGAGCGCGACGGGAGGCTGACCATCCTGAGAAAGATTGAAGAAGTAAAGGGTCTGCGGTTCGTGAAGAACGCCCGTGCTCCCCTGTCGAACAGTGCCGATGCGCGCACCGGCGAAGTCATCCTGCAGCACATCATTGCCTTGGGAAGCTGAGCCCGTTAGCTGCCCGTATAATCTCTTTTGAATGAGGAAGCTATCGTGAGGCGATTCATCGGGTTCGTATTCCTGGCGACGAGCATTTCGCTGCTGGCTCAAGATCAGAACGCTGGATGGCAACCGGATCTTACTCGCCTGCAGACCTATACCTCGCACCGCGCCTCGAGCTCCGACCCGACCGGCGCCAATGCGGACGCGCGCAGGGTTGAGCCCGGCTCCTCGCTGACGCTGCTGGATACCGACGGCCCGGGCCGGGTGTCGCATCTTTGGTTCACGATTTCAAGCGACGAGCCCTACCACCTCAAACGCATAGTCCTGCGGATCTATTGGGACGGCGAGACAACCCCTAGTGTGGAAGCGCCCATTGGCGACTTTTTCGGGTTGGGGCTGGGGGATTACTACTCCTGGCAGTCTGAGTTGCTATCGGTAGGAAGCGAGAACAGCCTCAACAGCTTTTTCCCCATGCCCTTCCAGAAGCATGCGAAGATCACCATCACCAACGAGGGCAAGCAGCCCATCGGCAGCTTTTACTACAACATCGACTACCAGACGGATTCTCACCCGCTACCGCCCGGCACGCTTTATTTCCATGCGCAGTATCGCCAGGCTCAACCCAACCATGGATGGACGAATGAGTGGACGAGCAACGGCGACCCAGTGGTGGATGACAAGCGAAACCCGAACGGCCAGGACAACTATGTCTGGATGGAAGCCAAGGGAAGCGGCCAGTTCGTCGGAGTGACCATGTCGGTGGTGCAAAACCAGGATGGCTGGTGGGGCGAAGGGGACGACATGTTCTTCGTGGATGACGATGCGACCCCCGCCATCGCAGGCACCGGCTCGGAAGACTACTTCCTGGGGGCTTGGGATTTTGGGGGCAAGCCGTTTTCCTACCAGCTGTATGGTGCGCCTGTGGTCGGGCCGGAGTTGGCGGGAAGCCGGTCCAGCGTCTACCGTTTTCATCTTGACGCCCCCATACCGTTCCGGAGATCGTTCAAGGCGACCATCGAGCATGGGAACGCCAACCATCGCTCAGATAATTTCTACTCGGTTGCTTATTGGTACCAGGCGGAGCCCCACGCCGCGTTTCCTCCTCTGCCGCCGGTCGATCAACGGCTACCTGTGGTGCAGCAGGTGGGGGGACCTGGCAATGCCAATGCTGTCAGCAGACCGGGTTCGGCTCCGTCTCCGGCACCGGCTCCCCCCAAGAGGTAAACCCGATGGCGGATAGGCCCAGTTTTCAGCGTTTTCGTTTGGATGAGGTGGCAGCCTCTTTTCCGGAGACGGCGGAGACGCTGCTTCTCGATACCTACTTGACGAATGAGGAATCGGCCAGCGCGCGTGTGTTCCGCGTCTACCGCGAGACGCCGGCTCATTATCATGTGGGCTCCGATGAATATCTGTATGTGCTGTCGGGAAGAGGCACGTTTTGGATGGGCGACTCCTCCAACGGAGCCGAGTTTGCCGCGGGTGACTTGCTGTTTTTCAAGCGCCGGATTATTCATGCGCTACCCAAGATCCTGGAGGCTCCCGTGGTCTTTCTGGCCATCGACACCCCCAGGCGCGACCCGAAGGACATTATCTTTGTCAATCCCGCCGACGGCACGCCGGAGAGTTTTGTCCGCGACCGCGGCGGGAAAGACGATGCAGCTCCTCGCTACTGAGAGTAGGAGCGAGCGGTTAGCGCAAAGAGGAAGAAGCCTCAAGTAGTCCGCAAGCCCATGCCCACTCCAAAACTTCCAGGGCTGAACGAGTTGGCATTTCCGACGACCAATATTGCACTACGTCTCTGGCTAATGTCGGACGGGTTATTTTCGATAATAGGGCTGAAACGCTGAAATTCCCGAGCAGCCCATAGAGCTCGCCATCCAGCGCCACTCCATTGGTCTCGACTACATACCTTTCTGTAACAGTTGCAACTGGGATGAACGTCGCCCTCCCAGAGACGCAAACATACTGATCCAGTGAGGAGAGCGGAGGCGACGGGTGCTTTTCAGTAGAGCTAAAGTTCACCGCGCGTGCTCGCCAGAATTCGCTGCGCGCAAATTGCCATTGTTCGTGATACGACTGCGCCGATACACGAGCGTGGAATCGCGCCGAATCCGTAACGCGGCGACGATAGAAGTCCATTGCCAGCTCAGCGTGTTCCGGCCGATCGAGGATCGTATTGATCACAACGGCCGCGTGGAGTGCAGTACCCAGGGCTGTTTGTACGCCCTGCGAGGAAAGGGGGTCGATGGTCAACACGGAGTCTCCGGCTTTGATCGAAGAATCCGTAACGGGCATCTGGTCAAGAAACGAAGTGGCGTCACAAACAGATATCTCTCCGCAACGGGCTCCGGCGAGGCGTCTTGAGAGAAAACGTGATTGTCGAATGAGATCAAAGTAGCGTTCCCGCTGAGCATTCTCCCTATCGACGAACACAGTAGCATTGAAATCGCCACCAGGAAGCGGAGCGCCCCAGTACCATTGCGAAGCTCCGGCCTCAACGAGCGTGTCTCCGTCCTCAGGATCCACGTTTGTCCAATAGGAATACATCGCAAGCGTATGCGCTCCAGCGAGAATCTTTCTCCCACCGAGTATCCTGCTGCGGCCTGCGGTTTCGGCGAGCATGCGCGCATGTACCACCTCACCACCCTCGAGGACAATCGACCAATTTTCGGTGTGACGCACGTCAAGCACACGCGCCGGCTGCTTCATGGTAACTCCGGCCACGCGAGCCGCATGCAGCAGGATCGCATCGAATATCCCGCGATCCACTTGGTATCCGCCGTGGGTATCGCGGGCATTCAAGTGGCCTGCCCATATAACGGTGGCTCGCGGCGCCTGGAGAAATCCGCCGGCTTCTATCTCCGGCAAAAGTTCCAGTGCGTCGAGCAACGGCCTTACCCCGCCCGTCAGCGATTCTCCGATGTGCCGCCGCGGAAAGCATCGTTTCTCAATGACGATTACAGAACGGCCAAGTCGCGCCAAACGCAACGCCAATGCTGCCCCGGCGGGGCCTCCACCGATAACGCATACATCGAACATCTCAGACGAAGTACTCCGGCCTGAGATTTCGCAATCGAACATATGCCTTCAACGAGTAGTCGAGCCACCCTCGGATGTAATCGCAGGCCGGTCTGCCACGATGAATCACCTCATGATGACAGCCGCCTCCGCAAAGATAACGGGCCCAACAGGATGAGCACGGTGACTGAGTGTGGACGTGACGATCACGCAACCAACGCGCTTGAGCTGTAGGCCCTACGCCATCCTTGACGTTTCCCAGCAGTGCGTTGTCATCCTCGACAAAGCGATGGCAAGCATAGAGGCCGCCCTCGGCTGACACGCCGAAGTATCCAGCCCCGGCCCCGCATGGGTAGGGCCGGTGAGTACCTTTGTGAATCTCCTGCAGCGCGGTCGCAATATTTGCGAATGCGTAGCGTTCACCGCTTAGGGTGCGGCGCTCGAATTCTTCGCCGCACTCGATCATCTGCGCAAGCATTTCCTGAAGATCCTCTCTGCGCATCTCTTCGCGACCGGTAGGAGAGTGCAGCATGGGAGAAAATCCAACACTGTGGAAGCCCAAGCTTAGGAACTCGTCCAATGTTTCTCTGAAGCGGAGGTTCCTGGGAGTGACCGTGACTCGCGCGGAGACCTGCATTTGCTGCTGCAATTCCAGAAGCGCCCGGACATTCGCCATGATCTTGCCGTAGCTACCCTGGCCTCCCCGGAAGGGGCGCAATCCATCATGCGCTTCGCCGACACCGTCAAGGCTGATCGTAACCGCGAATCCATACCGTTCGAAGAATTCCGCATCCTCGCGCGTCAGCAGTGTTCCATTGGTAGTGATCGAAAACGTGATTCGCACGCCCGTCTCTTCACTCAGCCGCCCGCCAAGTTCCGTACACTCACGGATCAACGGCCGATTCAGCAGAGGCTCGCCGCCCAGGAAAGCAAGGTTGACGCTTTCCCCCGGTAGCGCCGTACGGAAGAGCAGGCTCACGGCCTGCAGAGCGACATCTCGCTCCATATTGCGTGGCTCTAATCCGAAACTACCCTCCTGCGCATAGCAATAAGAACACCCTAAATTGCATTTCTGTGCCACGGCCAGCGAGAGTGACCGAACCGGCATTCCGGTTGGGGCAACGTCAGAGATGGTCTCACGGCTTTCAAGCCCAAACCTACGAAGCTCATCCTGGGCAGGATTCAGTTTCAGCTTCTCGGCGGTTTCATCGTCAACTGAGTACAAACGGCTGCCATCGACGACCAGGACAAACGCGCCGAAGCCGGTCTCAAAGACGTGAACGTCTCCGCGCGGAAGAGGCGGCCCGACCGATACGCCAGCAATCTGTACGAGGTTCATGATCGCAGCGACGGTTCATCTTGATTCCCAATGATGAACCGGAGAAGCTTCTCCCAGTTTTGAATGAGGTCGGTATGCGAGAGCAGACGATCGTCGATCCAATCGTCGTTGATGTAAACCTTTGGAGTTGTGAGGGTGCGGTCCTTTTGCATCCAGTTGTTGCCGGCTGCCGATCCGCTCGAGGTGACTTCTACATTTACGAAGTCGGGGCGATTTGCAGCCCAGTAGAAGCAAGCGCATTCGCGATAGTCGTTCTGCCAGGGTGCGCAGAGGGTTTGAGTCAGTGCGCCGGGCTCTGCGATGTCGCGCGCGATCACCGCCGTACCCTGATCGAAAAAACTGCGAACTTTCAGCTTTACCGACACCTTCTGCTTATGGTCGAGGGATTCGAAATCGCAATCGACCTCCTCGCCGGTGTGTTCATGAACCACAGTTGCCAGGGCATTGGACCACTCGAGCGCCATGCCCTCTTGTTTGAAGGTCTGGTCCTTGAGAGGCCCAATAACACCGTCTGCGTTTGGCCCGCAGACTGGAGCCGTAACTGGGATGCCGGCGATACACAGTATCAACATTCCCTTGAGTGGCTCGTATTCCGGCCGTTCGGCCTCGATCACAAAATTCACCGACTCATGAAGGATGATTCCTTCCAATATTTTGCGCCAGACATTACGAAAATCCATCTCGAGCCCAGGGTAGGCGTTGGAGATCGCACTATCCGGCCTGCTGTTCGGAGGATTTCCTCTGGCGCGATATTCGAGCTGCGCGGCTAGATTGAAGGGCCGGATCTTCTGCTCAGCATCCGCCACCTCATTCTTAGCCCCGTTTTTCGCAATGTACGCTGCGATTGCTTTGACTTTAGAGACTTGCCTTCTGGTAAGTGCGAGATGCCGGCCATCCGCGTTGCGCATCATACCGGGCATCTTTCTGCGTCCCTCGTCGGTAAGATCGCCTACCTTGTCGTACTCGCGCAGCACACGCGCGAACCAAGCCAGGGATCCGCTCTCGAGCGCCAGCAAAACCCTTTCGTGGCGGGTACGAATGGCCAGGGCATCCGCGACTTCCGGATCGAAGACGGCCTCGGACTTACGGGCATAATCCAGGATATCCATTCGCGCCATACCAACACCGCGAACCGTCCCGGGTCTGTTCATCTGTCCTGTGTTCAGCAGGCGAACCGTTTCCAGAGCCCGGCGCACGATGTCTTTCACGACTTCGATCTCTTCCGGTAAGGCCTCCGCCTCTGGTCCAAGGAGGGCCTGCTCGAGCTCGTCAGCGACTGTTCGAACAGGCTTGCTATCCGGAGCGAACGTTGGCGGTCCTGCGGCAACCCGGGCGAAGGCAGTGATTGTTTCCCTTCCGACGCTCAACGATGCTTCGATGATCCCATCGCATTCGTCGTCGACGTAGCCGTAGCCAACATGGAAGTCGGGCTCGGATGGGTTAGGCGTATCGTAGCCGGCAAATATCTGAGCTGGATTGGTCAGCTTCCTTCCCGCATAGTTATTTTCAGGATTGTAAGTTTCCTTATAGCCCTTCCAACCTCCTTTCTTGGGATCGTAGAGTGCCTTCACCACGAATGGATCCGGTTCACTCGACGCGGAGCCATAGACTTTTCCGTGGGCTGGTGTGAACCGGATCCTAACTTCAGGGTATTCGTCACTCGGCACGGGGTATTGGACAAACCCCAGGGGCAGTTTTTCGTTGTCCAGAAAGTTCTTGCAATCCCCGAGCAGTGCGTGCGGGGTATGGTCGGTGATCTCGGCCGTGATTGCTTCGATTTGATCGTTTGGATCGTTCGTACGGCGGAAAATCTTATGATTGCCCACGCTGACCTTCCAGCGGACTGCACTCGGACGTAAGTCATTCGCCTCGAGCAAGCCTTTCGTCAGCGGCACCCACTCTTCGGAGCCATCTGTTTGGGCCCAGAGTTCGAAGAACGGGGCGACAGGATGTATCCATCCATTGTCGTCACGAAACGCTACACTGCCAGGCGACTTGACCTCTGAGATATTCCCCTCTTCATCGACAAGCAGGGTCGAGGCGGGAACAATTTTCCGGGGACTCACAGCGTCCGGAATCTCGAGGTCGTAATTCTCAAGTGGAATGGGTGACGATCCAAGCCGGGCAACTGCCAGCGGTGGAAAGATACGGATGCTCTTGATCCCCATATTCATGCTCCGACAAGTGCAGTTATCTGCTCGAGAGTCGTTTGATCTGTGGTCAGCAACGCGCGGAGATACGCAGCCCGAGATGGCTGGGCATCTGAGAGCTTTCCCAACAGAGTGATGGAGGCGGTAAGCAAATCGCGGTGTGCGCGCCAGCGATCTCCCTCCCGGGCAGGTAAGGCTACCGAATACGGCATTTCAAACGGTGGCCCAGCCTTGAGCGAAGAGTCGGGCCGCAAGGGCATTTGCATGAGGATCTCGGAGAGCGACCGGAGGTTGTACATTTCACCGAACGTCCAGGAGATAAGTGAACCGCGTGGAGAGCGGGATGGGAGATCGGCAGGCCCCTCGATCAGGAACGAGTGGTGCAGGTACAACAGAAGCATGTGGTAGCGGAGATTGCTGAGTTCTGCCCAAAGACACGCATCGCCACCAGTCCTTCTGGACGGATCCTCTATGTGGGGGTTGGTCGACGGATTAGTAGCGACCTCGCTCGATGGCCGCCACTCACTTCCATCCGGAAATTCGCGGTATATCTTCAGGAATTTTCCGAAATGGGAAGAATAGAGGTTTGATGGAACGTTCGTGCCCTCTCCTTGTTCGGAGATGAGCTGGATTGCCGTCTGGGCCGAAGTCCGATCATGAGCGGTTTCAATCAGCAGGTCTTTCTGACCGAGTCCCCACGAGCCGGGGCTGACTTGGTACCTTTCGTTTTTTGCCTGAATATCGACGGTGGCTATCGAAGGGTGGTCGTCTGTGTAGGGCGGGACCGGCGGTCCCTGTTGCATCGGCGGGGGCGAGAAGAGTTTGTTGATCTTGTCGTAGATCACGCCCACCCTATGGACGGTAAGGTCGCCGCTGACCTGCAGCGTCTCCTTGATTGCATCTATCTCTTCTTTAAGACCAAGCTTGACGAGGACCTCTTCCGAGGGGGTTTCGGCCAGAACATATTTTGCCAAAGAAACTTTAGTCAGAGGCTCAAGCTCAAAAGGAAAGGGCCAAAGATCTGGATCTGAAATAGGGAAATCTTCCCGATCAAAGTGAAGTGGCCCACCTATCAGTGTGATCAGGTTCTCGACCGTCGCCAGATGCCCCATTTCCTCTCGGGCAATTTCGAGGATCGTTCGTTGCCACCCTTTCACTGCTTTGCGTTGGTTCTCGTCCGGTTGATGCGCGTTTAACGAGTAGGCGGCATAGAGGTACTGCACCATAAGGGCATGTTCGACCTCTGCGCCGATCCACAGGAGACGGATGGCCTCATCTCGCGGCGCTACCTGGACCGTAAACGCAGCTGTTTCGTTTTTCGGGCCGGCGCCTGGGGGCATTGCCGCCAGACCTGCAGCAGCCACGTGCGCTTGAGCGGGACGCCAAACCAGTTGCGATCGTAATCGGTTCAACACTGAACCTCCTGAACGCCATAAAACAACGTTGTTGTCCTACTTGGCCGGCGGTTCCCCACCAGACGCCGGGAAACCGAATATCTATTAGGCAGAACCAGAAAAAGGCTAGGGGCGACCCTTTTCAAGCGAACAGGGATATCCGCATTTGGTTAGCAGATTTCTCCCTGGTTTTCTGCGCAGGAATAGTAACCCGAAACACGTTGCTTTCCAATGAATTCCTTTCTGTTCAGTACTGTAGAACGGAGGCCCTGGGGACAGCACACCGGATCTGTCTCGATGCCAGAGATATAATGACCCTCGCATCCGGCCGCATACGCATGGCGATGTGCCGTGTTGGAGATTGAGGAGATTCGATGATGCCGTCAAACGCAGAGCCTGATGTGACCATTCGAACTGCCACAGTAGCGGACGGCCCGGCGTGCGGTCAGATTTGCTATGACGCCTTCTTCACGATTAGCTCGGCTCACGGGTTCCCGTGCGATTTTCCTGGGCCGCAGGCAAGCACCGGGGTGCTGTCGATGATGTTTTCGACCCCGGGCTTCTACGGCGTGGTGGCGGAAAGCGGGGGCCGCATCGCCGGCAGCAACGTACTTGCTGAGCAGGCAGTGATACAAGGAATCGGCCCGATCACCATCGATCCCAGACTACAAAACGCCAGAATAGGCCGTAGGCTCATGCAGGCTGTGATGGACCGTGCCAAGCGGAATAACGCCGCCGGCATACGACTCGTGCAGGCTGCCTTTCATAATCGCTCGCTCTCGCTTTATACATCGCTCGGCTTTGACATCCGCGAGCCTCTTTCCTGCATGCAGGGACGGACGCGCGAACGAAGCATCCCTGGTTGCGTGGCGCGTTCCGCGCAGCCTGCGGATGAAGCCGCATGCAATGCCTTGTCACGGCGCGTTCACGGATTTGATCGTAGCGTCGAGCTTGCTGAGGCGATCCAACAGGGCACCGCCCGCGTCGTAGAGCGCGGAGGCAGGGTGACCGGATATACTACGAATCTCGGTTTCTTCGGCCACACGACGGGGGAGACGGACCTGGACATACAAGCTCTTCTGAGTGCGGCGGAGTCCTTCGCGGGACCGGGCATTCTTGTTCCTTCACGAAACAGCGCCCTGCTGCGCTGGTGCCTCGCGAACGGCCTGCGCGTCGTCCAGCCAATGACACTCATGAGCACCGGGCTCTATAACGATCCTGCTGGATCCTGGCTGCCGTCCATCGTCTTTTGAAAACCACTCGCGTTACTCCCCCCGGCTCCATTCGATCGCAATGATGGACGCGCTATCATATACTAGAGGCTTCAAATGCGAGCCACAATTGAACTGCCCGATTCCGTCTACCGTAAGGGTGAACAGATCGCGCGCACACAGGGTGTGACGATTGAGGAATTTATTATCCGCGCATTTGAGCGTGAGCTTGGAGACGAACCGGATGCACCATCCCATTCCAAGAGGGTGACGCTGCCACTTGTTCCGTCAAACGAACCGGGCAGCCTGGACCTGAAAGACTTTAACTTTGATGACCTACTTGCCTGATGTCAATATCTGGATCGCGCTCACTTCTAATCGGCACGTTCACCACCTAAAAGCCACCGAGTGGCTCCAAGCGATAGAACAGGATCACGTTGCGTTTTGCCGCGTTAGCGAACTTGGTTTTCTCCGCCTCCTGACGAATGCCCACGTCATGGGCGACGACGTTCTCTCTCCATCCCAGGCATGGAGCATCTATGACGAGTGGCGGAGCGACGACAGGATAATTTTCCTTTCAGAGCGGAAAAACTTCGCCAGGGAATGGCGGCAATTGGGAACCAGGTTTCTGGAGGTCCAAACGCCTGGACAGACGCCTATCTAGCCGCGTTCGCGGTACACAACAACGCAACGGTCATCACGTTAGATCGGACTTTTCGCTCAATCGGAAAGGCCGCCGTGACCGCCCTCGTTTAGAAACGACACCAGATGGCCTACACGAGGCGGCTTACTCCCCAGATGTTCCGGCAGTACTCCTCAATTGCCCGATCGGAAGAAAATCTTCCCATGCGTACGGCGTTGTGGATCGACATTCTTGTCCACTTATCGTGATCGCGGTAGGTCGCGGAGACATGCTCCTGGGTGTCTAAATACGACTGGAAGTCGGCCAAGAGCATGTAGGGGTCGCTGTTGAGCAGATTGTCCACCAGAGGTTGGAATAGGCTGCGATCGCCGTGGGAAAAGTGTCCGTCGGCTATGCTGTCCAGCACTTCGCGCAGGACGGGGTTGGTCTCGTAGATGGTCCGCGGGTGGTAGCCGGCATTCTTCGCTGCTGTGACTTGCGCGGCCGTCAACCCAAAGAGGAAGAAGTTCTCGTGCCCTACCGCATCCCGAATTTCAATGTTGGCGCCGTCCAAAGTCCCGATAGTAAGTGCCCCGTTCATGGCGAACTTCATGTTTCCGGTTCCTGAGGCTTCTTTGCCGGCGGTCGATATTTGTTCGCTTAGATCCGCGGCTGGATAGACCTTCTGGCCGAAGGTGACGTTGTAGTCAGGAAGAAAGAAGACCTTGAGACGATCTTTCACTTCGGGATCATGGTTGACCACTTCGCCCACGGAGTTGATCAGCTTGATGATCAGCTTGGCCATCACATAGCCGGCGGCGGCCTTGCCTCCGAAAAGGAAGGTACGCGGGACCACCTCCAGCTTGGGATTCTTCTTCAGGCGATGGTAGAGCGTGATGATGTAAAGCACGTTCAGGTGCTGGCGCTTGTACTCGTGGATCCTCTTTACCTGCGTGTCGAACATGGAGTTGGGATCCACGCAGAAGCCGGCATCCTTGAGAATGTATTGCGCCAGTCTCACCTTTACATCGTGCTGCATCTTTCGCCAGTCGGCGCGGAAGGCTGAATCTTCCGCATAGGCTTCCAACCGCTTCAACTGATCGAGGTTGTTGATCCAGCAGTCTCCGATTTTGCTGGTCATCAACTGCGCCTGCTCAGGATTGCTTACCGCAATCCAACGGCGCGGGGTGACTCCGTTGGTCACGTTGATGAACTTATCCGGCCACAGATCGTGGAAGTCACGCAGGAGCTCGGTCTTCAGCAGCTGAGTGTGTAGTTCGGCGACGCCGTTGACGTGCCTGCTGCCAATGGTCGCCAGGTTCGCCATGCGGACGAACTTGTCCCCGGTCTCATCGATGATGGACATGCGAGAGACCTTGCCGTCATCTCCCGGGAAGGCGTCGCGTACTGTCTTCAGGAAGCGGCTGTTGATCTCGTAGATGATTTCGATGTGGCGGGGAAGCAGTTTGGCAAAAAGCGGGAGCGACCAGCGCTCTAACGCTTCCGGCAGAAGAGTGTGATTGGTGTAATTGAAGGTCTGCGAGGTGATCTGCCAAGCTTGGTCCCAGCCCAGATCGTGCTCATCCATGAGTAGGCGCATCAGCTCGGCCACTCCAATGGAAGGGTGCGTGTCGTTGAGTTGTATGGTCCACTTTTCGTGGAAGGTCGCGATGGTGCGCTTGGCGGCCAGGTGAACGCGAATCATGTCCTGCAGGGCGCAGGAAACAAAAAAGTATTGTTGCTCCAGACGCAGTTGCTTGCCTTTTATTTCATCATCGTTCGGGTACAAGACCTTGGTGATGGTCTCAGCGAAGGTTTTCGCCGCTACGGCGCCGTCATAGTCGCCGGTATTGAACTTCTCGAAGTAGAAGGACTCGGCGGCTTCCGACTTCCACAGTCTCAGATCGTTAGCTGCTCCTGACTCATAACCCAGGATCGGCGTATCGTACGGAATGCCCTTTACGAGTTGGGCTGGAATCCAGCGCTTCTTCAGATTGCCGTGCGAGTCGGTCCAGGATTCCGTGTGCCCTCCAAAGAGCACGTCGACGGATTCTTGCGGGCGGCGGATTTCCCAGGGATTTCCGTAGCGAAGCCAGTAGTCGGTCAGCTCCACCTGCCAGCCGTTGTGGATCTCCTGGTGGAACATCCCGAATTCGTAACGAATACCGTATCCGATGGCGGGGATTCCCAGGGTTGCCAGGGAGTCGAGGTAACAGGCCGCGAGCCGTCCCAAGCCCCCGTTGCCTAACCCTGGTTCGGCCTCTGCAGCAATGATCTGGTCCAGGTCCAGGCCCATCTCCTTCGTTGCCTGGCAGATCGGATCCTCTATCTTGAGGTTGAGCAGATTGTTGGCCAGGTGCGGGCCCATCAGGAATTCTGCGGAGAGATAGCAAACTACGCGGACGTTGTGCTCCAGGTAGTTCTTTCGGGTCGCCAGCCAGCGGGCGAGGATGCGATCGCGCACGGTGTAGGCGACGGCCATAAAATAGTCTTCGCCGGTGGCGAACTCCGGATCTTTGCCGACCACGTAGCGCAGATTTTCCAGGATCGCGCGCTTCAGCGTTTCGACCGTTACACCAGTCCGGTCGTCATCAATGGCGACTTCTTCCTGAAGGGAGGGCATCGTTTGTCCAACTTTCTCGTTTCGAGAGGAATGCTAGAGGCTGCCTCCCGCAAACACAAGCATACCTGCCGGGAATATGCGCGATTTTAACGAACGGATTCGGGCCACCCGCGCATCTTCACGATCTATTAACAACGGCGGCCGCATTCTGAAGTATGGCCAAGCTCGACTTCAACCGGGTCCTGCGTATTGCGCTGGTCACGCTCAGCTTGGGTTTCCTTGCCGTTCTGGCGTTCGTTTGGATGCAAGGAGCCAAGACAGAACATCTCACGATGGCGGCCGGCGCATCGAGCGGGGAAAGCTATATCCTCGGCCAGGCACTGAAGACAGTGGTGGAGCGGCACTACCCCAGGATTCGTTTGACTCTGCTCGAAACCGGCGGGACGGTCGAGAACCTCAACATGTTGGAGGATGGGCGGGCGCAACTGGCCGCCGCGCAGTCCGACATCGCGCCTGGTCCCAAAGCCCGGGCTGTGGCGGTTTTATATGACGACACGTTCCAGCTGCTGGTGGCGAAAGAGTCGCCGTTTCAAAGCTTCGTGGATCTGAAGGGCCGGCGCATTGCTCTGGCGCAGAGCGGTGGTCAATATCAGTCCTTTCTCCACGTTTCGGATCATTTTGGTCTTCACCCTGACGACTTCCAGTTTGTCGGGGCGAGCGATCAGGCGGCGGGCGATGCCTTTCTGCATGGGCAAGCGGATGCTATCTTCCGCGTCCGCGCCATTGGCGATCCGTCGATTCAACAGCTGGTGCAGTCGGGGCGGGTTCGCTTTTTGCCCATTGCGCACGCGGCGGCAATGAAGATCAAGTATCCCGCGTTCAATGCTGCGGTGATTCCGGAAGGGGCTTATCTGGGGAATCCACCGGTTCCCGGGCAGGACTTCCCCACGGTTTCGATCCACCGCACGCTGCTGGCTCGCGACAATGCGAGTTTGGCGGCCGTTCGGGCCGTCACGGAGGTGTTGCTCGATCGACGGCAGGAGTTGATGCAGGAGATTCCAGCCAATATGGAGGAGGTTCGGCTGCTGCTGGTGCAGGTACACCGGCCGGAGCTGCAGTCCGGACTTAGCCCCGCTCTGCATCCTGGAGCGCTTAGTTTTTATGACAAAGACAAGCCGTCGTTTCTGATGGCTCATCCCGACTATGTAGGTTTGATGATTACGGTGGGACTCATGGTTGGGTCCTGGATCTGGGAATTGAAGCGCTGGGTGCAGCGGCAGCAAAAGAGCAATGCGGATGAATATAGCAACCGGGTTGTGGCGCTGATCAGCGAAGTCCAGGAGGTGGATTTTCTGCCGCGGCTGGAAGAGATTTGGCGCGAGCTGTTGGCGATTCTCGGCCAGGCCGTAGGCGACCTTGACTCCGATAAGCTGTCGGAGGAGTCGTTTAATTCGTTTCGCGCGATTTTACAGATTGGGTTGGAAGTGACCAAAGAACGGCGCGCGTTACTGATGTCCGGCAGCCGTGAAAGCTACGTCCCTCGCAGCGTCATCCAGGCGTAAACCCAAGCCACACTTAATACCGCCCCGGTCCGTATCGGTGAGATCAGCGTAAGACATCTTCTAAACCTTATGCGAATCACTTGGGTCACCTCAGTTTTGTTAACCGCGACCGTGGCGGTCGCACAAACGCCGGCGGCCCAGAAGAAGCACTTGCTTGTTCTGGGTGAGGAAAAGGGATACCGGCATGAGTCGGTTTCTCATGCCATGGCCGTCATCGAGCATTTGGGCGAGCAGACCGGACTCTGGGACACGACCATCCGCACTGACACGGAAGTGCTGACCAAGAAGAAACTCGAATACAACGCCAAAAACTTAAATAGCTTCGACGCGATCCTGATGTTTACCGGCGGTGACCCGGAGATGGACGCGCAGCAGAAGGCCGACTTCCTCTCCTTTATTCATGACGACGGGAAAGGGCTGGTGGGGGTACACAGCGCGGCCATCACGTGGGTCCACTGGCCGGAGTTCGTCGACATGCTGGGAGGAGACTTCGATGAGCATCCCTGGCTCACGTTCGATGCGCCTATTCTCGTGGAAGATCCGGCTTTTCCAGGCATGCAGCAGTGGCCCCCTGAGTTCACGCTGCACGATGAGATCTACCAGGTTAAAGATTTCTCGCGCGATAAAGTGCGCGTGCTGATGCGCCTCGATCCTTGCAAGCTCGACCTGGCTAACCCCAAGGTGCATCGCAAGGATCATGATTTTGCCGTGACCTGGGCGAAGTCCTACGGCAAAGGGCGCGTCTATTACTCGACACTGGGTCACCCCAAAGAGAACTGGGATGATCCGCGGGTGCAGAAAATGTACACCGAGGCTATCAAATGGGCGATGGGATTGGAATCGGCGGATATCACTCCGCAGCCCGCGCCGGCGGCCGCCTGCAAGTAGGAAGGACACTATGTTGAAGTTGCTGCGGCGGAGGATCATCCTATCCTGGCTCTTGGTTCGCCTGCTCCTGACTTCGCGCTACCCGGCGTGGACGGGCAGGTTCACAAGCTTAGCGACTACGCGTCTAGCCCCATCCTGGTGGTGGTTTTTCACTTGTAACCATTGACCCATCGCACAGATGTACGAACGGCGTATTCAGCAGTTGGCCAACGACTATGTAGCGCAGTCGTGTCTTGCGAATCGAAAAGACAATTGCGGCTGGTTGTAGAGCTAAGAAAACCGCAGTCTCTCCACTACGCTGCACGCCGGTCGAGATGACAAATTGGTTCCAACAAAAGGTCCGTATTTACGTAGGATCCAGCCAGTTGCTTAACCAATTTGTCATCTCGACCGGCGTGCAGCGTAGCGGAGAGACTGCGATTTTACGGATTCCTCGGGAGCAACCTAGCCGGAGAGAGCGCGCGACCCGGCTGTTTCCAGCGCCAGGCAGATCGCTCCAACTAGCTGGGCGTCAGGCCCTAGTGTGCTTCGCGACAATGTGGGCTGCACCCTCTCGTCCATCTGCGCTAGAAGCTCCTGGGTCGCCTTGCATAGCGCCGGATGCATACCTATAGTGCCGCCCAATACAAACAGCGGGCAATTTAGAACTACCGAGAGGTTGTAGATGGCATAGCTCAAGGTCCGCGCGCAGCGATTCAGAATCGTCTGGGCAAGGCTGTCTCCGGCGAGCGCGTGATCGAAGATCTCGGTGGCCACCAAGTCTCTCGGGAGAGGCGTCAGCTCTTCGCGCCACAGGCTTTGCCATTGCGCCTTGATGCCCTCTCCTCCCACAATAGCTTCTAGCGCGCCCGGCTCTCCCCTTCCTACTGGCTCTACCTTCGCCCCGGGAACCAGCATGTAACCGATCTCCCCGGCAGACCAATCGAGCCCGTGGAAGAGCCTCCCGTTCAGGACAATACCGGCCCCGATCCCGGTTCCGATGGCGATAAATACAAAGTCTCGCGTTCGTTCTGCGGCGCCCATCTGACTTTCCGCAAGGGCCGCCATGTTCACATCGTTGTCAACCGCCGTCGGAACACCAAGCCTGGCTTCGAGCAAATCGCGTAGCGGAACATCACGCCAGCCCATGAGGTACGACGTGGCAATCACTATCCCCGCGTCCACATTCGTCACTCCCGGAGCACCCACGGCCACAGCGCGCAGCGAACCACGCGGCATTCCGCTTTGGCGCAGCAGATCTTCCACTCCTTCGTGGATCAGTCTAACCACTACGTGGGGATCGCGAATGCCCGCGGTGGAGGCTTTCCACTTGAATAGCGGCTTGCCGTCCATGCCGGCTAAAGCAAGGCGCAGACTGGTGCCCCCGATGTCGACCCCGACAACACACATCAACTCAATTCCCTCGGGATGCGCTGATGCTCTCTAACTCACGCCCTTTAGTCTCAGGAATCACAAAGCGGACAAAGAACAAAGTTAGTATGCAGAACGCTCCATAAATGGCGAACGTGACCGAATTGCCCGCCGCGCTCAGCAGCGACAGGAAAGTAAGTGAAACCAGAAAATTGGACGTACCCGAACCCAACGTAGCGGCAGCCACTCCACGCCCGCGCACTCGAAGTGGAAACACTTCAGAAACCAATATCCACGCGATCGGCCCCATGCTGAAGGCGAAGCATGTGATGTAAAGCATCAGGCAAGCGGTGGCGATGATGCCCATCGACGAACCCAGAGCAGCTTGGCTATGGAAACAGAAAGAAAGCACAAAGAGTGAAACCGTCATGCCGCCAATACCTGCGTAGAGAAGCGGCTTGCGGCCCAGGCGGTCAACCAGCACCAAAGCAATCACGGTCGCGAGTACATTAGTTATCGCTACCAAAAGCGTGGCAAAGATCGCACCCTTGTCGGAACTGATGCCGGCCAGCGAGAAGATCTTAGGACCGTAGTAGATGATGGTGCTGATGCCGGTAACCTGCTGCAGCACAGTAAAGCCGACTGCGATAAAGAGCGAACCGCGAACAGCCGGACTCCAAAGCGCGCTCCATCGGCGCTCCATCTTGACCATCAGGCTGATCCGGATGTCTTCCAACAGCAACCGCGCGCCCGCCTCGTCTGTGTACGACTTAAGCACAGATTCAGCTTCCGCCAGCCTGTTCTGCGCGAACAACCAGCGGGGGCTCTCCGGCACAGTTAAAACCATAAGAAGAAAAAACACCGCCGGGACTAATCCCAGCCCGAACATCCATCGCCATCCCTGTTGTCCGGCAAACCAGTACCCGACTAAGTCTGCCAGCGCGATTCCGGAAGTAAGGGCAAACTGGTACAAGCCAATCAGCATTCCGCGCGATTGCGGGGGAGCGAGTTCGGAGACATAGACGGGCGCGGTTACCGAAGTAAAACCAATAGCCACGCCGAGCAGTGCGCGCGCGATGATGAGCATGGTGACATTGGTGGCAGCGGGCGCGAGGATGGATCCGGCGATGAACAGGATTGCGCCCCAGACCAGAGTTTTGCGCCTGCCGATGCGGTCGGCAATCGTGCCCCCCACCAACGCGCCGATCATCGATCCCACCAGGACCGCGCTCACCAGCACCTCTTCCATTTGCGTGGAGAGCCCGAAGGAGGTGCGCACGAAAATTAATGCGGCGGCGATGACCCCCATGTCGAACCCGTACAGAATGCCTCCCAGTCCGGCAATGAAGGATACTCTCCGGATGAATGCCTGGTTAACTCGAGGCTGGGCGGCGACTAGGTCACTCACTTACGTTTCACCTAACGAATGATACCCTCTTTTTAACGAATCTTTTTTAACAAAGTGGTGGCGCGCATGGAAGAAAAAAAGCAGCAAATACCGCGCTGGGTGGGTGGCGTTGAGCCCGCAAAAGAACTGCTCTCCGCGACCGGAACGCAGATTCTCGAAATCGAATGCCGGGAACAACCGGAGCGGCTTAGTCAGTTGCTCGCGGCTTATGCGGACGACCCTGCGATTCAGGCGGAACTGAAAAAAATGCGCAGCGCGGCCGCGAAGAAAGGTCCCGTGCTTTTCATCGGCATGGGAGCCTCGTATTGTTCTTCGATCAGCGGTTCGGTTCTGCTGCAGTCGCACGGGCGCCCCGGATTTTCCGTCGATGCTGGGGAATGGCTTAATTATGCATCGCCGGTGTGGAACGACGCGGCGTTTTCTATCCTGCTTACCACTTCGGGGGAAAGTGCGGAGTTAGTGGAACTCATCAAGCGGTCCGAGGACCGGGCGCTTGGTCTGATCTGCGGCAATCCTGTGAGTACTTGCTGGCAACTGGCGAAGAACAAGCTCCCCATCCTGGCCGGCCCGGAGTACGGCAACGCCACCAAGACCTACACCAACGCCACGGCCGCCGCTATCATTGTGGCCGCGGAGATCGTTGGCCATCCGTGGCAGCCCGATGCGGAGCATGCGGCACAGGTCTTCACGACTCATTTGGATCCCATCTTTGCCTTACGCAGCGAGCTCGAGCTGTTCTGCCGGGGCGCGGCCAATATTGAAGTCATCGGCCGTGGTGCGGCCTATGGCGGCGCTTTTATGGGCGCGCTCTGTATCCGCGAGATGAGCGGCTTCCGCGCTGCGCCGCACACCGGCGCCGGCTTTAAACACGGCCCCAATTTGGATGTGGACGCAACCCACGTCGCCATCATCCTCGCCTTGGGGCACACTGCGGACCTCGGCATCAAGCTAGCCCACGAATGTAATCGCCGCGGCGGTAAAGTGGTGTTGGTTTCCAGCCAGCCGCAAGCCGCGACCGACAAGTTGTTCCCGGTCACGATCGAGGCGGTAGCGGAACCGTGGGAAGGCATCACTTCCCTGCTGGTGCCCCAGGCGCTCACCCTGGCAATGGTGGAGCGGACAGGATGCCGCCTCCCCCCGCGCTTCCAATATGGCGTGATGGAACAGTAGCGATAGCGCACTTTATAACTGTTAATTACAATGGTCCGCGTTTCCCGATTTCGCTTAATGGTATAAAAGCTTTTTAAGCCGGTTTTCATTGAAGAACGAACCTCTTACAGTCGGCAGGCCGTCCCTCCTCCGTCATACCAACGCCCTTCGCGTCCTTAAGCTCCTGCGCGAGAGTGGCTCCTGTTCCAAAGCGGACCTGGTCCGCGCCTCAGGCCTTAGCGCTCCGACCATCACCAACGTCGTCGGCGATCTGTTGTCCGCCGGCCTGATCAAACCTCTTGGTGAAGGGGAGTCAAACGGCGGCCGGCCACCAGACATGATCGCGTTCAAGGCGGAGCGCGGATGCGTGCTGGCAGTGAAGATCACGGCAGACTCCGTCTCGTTTCTGCTCGCGGACCTGAATGGAAAGGAGCTTGACGCCGAGGAAGTACCGCTTGCCGGCCGGAAAACAACCCCGGACGCCATCTGTATCCTGATCGGCGACGAGGTGCGGCGGCTGCTGCGCAAGCACCGGAAAAAGCGGGAACAGCTGCTCGTCCTGGTGGTCGGCGTCCCTGCCATTACCAATGTTGACGAGGGTATCGTGCTCTCGATCAGCACCCTGGAAAACTGGCGCTCCGTGCCCTTGCGAACGAAGCTGAGCAAACTCGTGAGCTGCCTGGTGATCATCGAAAACGACACTAACCTCGCTGCCCAGGGCGAGCGATATTGCGGCGCCGCCCAAGACGAGGAAACATTCATCCTGATCCACATCGGCCCCAACGTCGGCGCGGGCATCGTTCTGGATGGCCAAATCCACCATGGATCGCAGTGGTCCGCGGGTGAAATAGGGTACCTTCGCTTGCCGGGCACCTCACGCAGACGCCCCACCCTGCATGAATTTGGTGAGTTGGAAACCGTCCTCAACAGCGCAGGAATTCTCGAGAGCTGGCGTGAGGCAAGCCAATCGACCGACGACCAGGAAACGGTGGACGCATTCGGGGTCCTCAATTTGGCCCAGTCAGGGGACGCTCGCGCCGAGAAGATCATCCAGCATCGCGCCGGCATCGTGGCTGACATCGTGATCAACCTGTCGCTTATTTTGAACCCCGGGCTGATTTTGCTGGAGGGGGAAGTCGGCGGCCATCCAACGCTCATCGCGGCGGTGCAGAAGCAGCTTCAGGAGAGCGAGTTCGCGGTCACCAGGATCGGCGCCGGTAAACTGGGGAAGATTTCTGTGCTGTGGGGAGGGATCGCGATTGCCCTGGAAATGATTCCCTCCGTTCTGCTTCCCAGCCCTTCAGCGTAAAGCACAGCGGAGGCCGTATTAGCCATCCAAGCCCGCGGCCCAGAAAATCGAATTCTTGAACAGCCTCGTGAAATCCTGGTTCTGAAACAACTCCGGATGATGGCCCATGAAGATGTAGATATTCCTGGCCTTGACATGTTCGTTGGTCCAGACCACGGGATGGTCTCCCATGGTGATCATGCTCCTCGGCTGGTAGGTCGATTCGTCAACACTGGCCAGAACATGAACATTCGCGCGGTTCGATCCGCTCCAGGTGTACCATTCCTCCTGCTGTACGGCGAAGGAGGAAGGCAGACCCCTGGTTGCCGGGTGCTTTTGGTCCTCGACTTTGACCGTGGCTGTAGCGAACTGCGCGATGTAGCTGGTGTAGCGGATATCGCCCATAAAGTGCGACCACCAGGGCCACATTGGATATCCGTCAAAGTCGCCCAGCAGCATGGCGTGGTGGAATCCGATCCAGCCTCCCGTTCCGCGCGTGATGTAGCGTTCGAAGGCCTGCTTAGCGACGGGGGTCCAGCGGTAGGGAGGATAGTTCAGTTGAATGAACAACCGGTACTGGGCCAGGAACGCGTCGTTGATGGGAGCGGTATTGGTGATGTAGTCGACGGCAAAGTTATTTTCGGTCGCCAATTGCGCCAGCCAGACTTTGGCTGCGGCAACAAATCTATCGTGCGGAGTTGGACCTGTTTCTGCGATGGCCAGCACCCGGAATTTGGGCGGGAGGGCATGGGCGTTCACCGACCAGATCAGCAGAAAAGCAAGCAGGAACGATTTCATTTCAATCCGTTGATTAATTAGGAATGTTTCTTTAGTATGTCGCCATCAAGTATGTGCCGCAACCTTTTTTTGGCTACTCTGCTTTGCGCGTTGGCCGGCAGTGGATACGCGGAAATGCCCAGCTGCTACAAGGCGGTCAACCGCGTGACTTGGCTGGTGCAAAATGTCGACCTTGCCAGGCAGGCCTGGATCCCGCTGGGGCTATCGGACATACACGAATATCCAAATATCGTACTGACCGGTCAATACCACGGCAAGCCGGTAAAGATGTGGGCGTGGGAAGTCACCGGGCACTTGGGAAACCTGACCTTGGACATGATCCAACCGGCCGAGGGTCAGCTGAATGCCTGGAACGATTTCCTGGGCAAGCATGGCGATGGAATTTTTTCGATCATGCACGAGGTAAGTTCGCAAGCGGAAATGGATAGGGAAATCCAGCGCATGCGTGGGCTGGGGGTCGGTGTACTGCAGCAGCTGAGTTTCGACCGGGAAGGTAAACGAATAACTTTCACCTACTTCGATACCGAACCCGGGGGCAAGTTTGTTCTCGGGCTGGTTTATTGGCCGGGTGGCGCGCCCGCAGCGGGTGCGCCGGGGACGGTTTCGCATTTGGCGCCGGTGGTCAGGGATCTGGGATCGGTGTCGGCCTACTGGCAGAAGCTGGGCTTTCCTGCGTTTCGTCCCGATCACGCGACTCCGCGGCAAGATTCAACCTATCGCGGCAAACCGCTATGGTTCGCGTTTGAAATTGGCTATCAGAACTACGATCAATTCAGCTACGAATGGATCAGCTCCCCTGCCACTCCCCCGAACATCTATGCCGATTTCCTCAAGCGGCACAAGGAGGGAATTCAGCACCTGGGCATGCCCGTCGATGACCTGAACAAAGCAATCGGTGCTTACGAAATGCTGGGTTACCACGTATGGCAATCGGGAGCCTGGGGGGACGTGGGCAAAAAGGATTCAGGCCAGTACGCCTACATGGATACCGACTCAGTCGGTGGGGTGAGCGTCGAGTTGATCCATGCCTACAAGTAAAGAAAACCGCAGATCTCTCCACTACGCTACGCTCCGGTCTATGACGGAACCTCTCTGGGTGCCCCATGTTCGCACCAGCGTACGTGGGCCGATTATGGATCCTTCAAACGCTTTCACTCCGGGAGTAGAAGCGGTCGAAGGGCTTCGCCCTGGGCTTCGCCCGTCTTCTTCGGCCCACGTATCCTGGTGCGAACATGGGGCACCCAGAGAGGTTCCGTCATAGACTGGAGCGAAGCGGCAGTGGAGAGATCTGCGGTTTTCAGCTCACTTCCTAAATGGCCTGGCGTTGGTAAGCTCCCTGGCGCTATGTTCCGGATACGTGCCCCAGAAGCTCACTGATGGCCGGGGTATTGGAAATGAAAGACATACGAATTTATGCCTTCAGCGACAATGCAGGCACATCGACCCAACGACGCTCTGCCCAGCTCTGCATGCCTAGTTCGGCCAGTTGCACACCCTTCGCTCCTTCGAGCAAGTCGAAGCGCCAGGGCTTGTCCTCCACTACGTGGCGGATAAAGTCTTCCCACTGGAGCTTGAAGCCGTTCTCGTACACCTGGGTGTCGGGGACCTCTTCCCACTGGTCCTGGAACACCATGGTCTGCGGTATGTCAGGGTTCCACACCGGCCGCGGCGTGTTCACACGATGCTGGGTGTAGCAGCGAGTCAATCCAGCAACTGCGGAGCCGTGCGTACCGTCCGCCTGAAAGGTCACGAGGTCGTCGCGGCGCACGCGCACGGCCCACGAAGAATTGATATGGGCGATCACGCCACCTTCCAATTGAAAGGTCGCATAGACCGCGTCGTCGGCATCGGCCTTATACACGGAGCCGCTCTCATCAACGCGTTGCGGGATATGAGTAGCGCCAAGGCAGCTGACGGCCTTGACGGCGCCGAACAGATTGTCGAGCACGTAGCGCCAGTGCGGCAGCATGTCGAGGATGATGCCTCCCCCGTCGGCTTTGCGGTAATTCCAAGACGGCCGCTGAGTAGGCTGCAGATCGCCTTCAAAGACCCAGTAGCCGAATTCGCCGCGCACCGCAAACAGGCGGCCGAAGAAACCCGCGTCCTTGAGCATGCGCAGCTTGCGCAAACCCGGAAGATAAAGCTTGTCTTGCACGACACCGCTTTTCACTCCACGGTTGGCTGCGAGCCGCGCCAGGGCAAGCGACTCCTCCAGCGTCTCCGACAGCGGCTTCTCGCAGTAGACGTGCTTGCCGGCCTCGATCGCGCGCTGCAACAGGGGGACGCGCATTTGGGTCGAACCGGCGTCGAAGAAGATGGTGTCTTCGGGATTGGCAAGCGCCGACTCAACGTTTTTCGCCACCCGCTGGATGCCGTGCCGTGCCGCCAGCGCGGATACCTTCTCCAGGTTGCGGCCTACAAGAATCGGATCCGGCATAGCCCGGTCCCCGTTCGCGAGGGCTACGCCGCCCTGGTCCCGGATAGCCAGAATCGAACGCACCAGATGTTGGTTGTAGCCCATTCGCCCTGTGATGCCATGCATGATGATGCCAACGCGCCGGTTAGACACTGTACATACCCGTCTTTCTAAAGTTTGTCGTATAAGGTGCTGGGGCCGGCCTGTCAAACTCCTTACGCCAACACCTGTTTGACCGCGCGGTCTGATTCCGCAATCGACGCGCGATGATCCATGATTCCAGAAAGATCGGAGTTCGCGAAGGCAATCTTCCCGAACGGGGCGCGGCGAATAATTTCCCTCGGAGCGGGCTTGCCGCCGGTCCCAAAGAAGAAGCCGGGCTGGGCGCAAAGATAAGCATGGCCCCAGCGATTGACGATAATGCCGGCGATATCCCTGCGCGCGTCGAAACCGCTGCGGGCAAACATCAGCGTGAACTGCTCGCGAATGGTCCTTTCGTATTCAGAATATGGGGTGCTCAAGAGGCGCATGCGGCCCCGCGTTGCCTGTTGCGGCAAGGGCACGCCCGGCTCGGTGAACGATATCTTGATGCGCACCACAGTCGGATCATCCGGGCTGATGGTAGGCGGGACACCCCCAAAGGTCGCTATCCGACGTACCGCAAACCCATTGCTCAACCCCTCGAACCATTGGCACTCGGTAATGCCCATCTTGGCCAGGAAGCGCCAGTTTCGCAGCGCAACGTTCATGACGATGCACGGCATGCGGTAGAACTGCTGGTAGGCAAGGCGGTAGCTTTCGGGCAAATCGGGGATGGTGCGCCAGGTGGTCCAGCCGCCCGACATCACCACGGATCGCGCGTGCAGGGTATATAGCTTTCCGTTGACTGCGTAGCTGACCCGGACGCCGTCGCCCTCGTGCCGTGCCTCGGCCACGGTGGCGCCAAGCCGTATCCGCACTGGCTGGTTGGCACGGTCAAGCTTGGTGAAGTCCACCGGTGCGGCACAAATTCCACCCAGCGTGGCCGGGCCGGGGAGAGCCTCCGGGATCACCGTTTTCACGATCATCCGCGCGATACCGGTGTTGCCGCCGGGAAAAATCTGCTCGCCCGCGGCATTGTTCCACGGGAAAAGCACTTCTGGGGCGTAGCTGGCATACGCCGAAATTTCATCCGCGGAAGATCCAGCGCCATCCGCCGCGTTGGGCAGGTATTCGCGGACGAATTCGCGGGTCAAACCATCGCGTTGCATCAGGTGCTCTTCAAGACTCATCTTGTCGAGCGTCAGGCTAACCGCGTCGCCATCCTTCTTGGGAGGGACAAATGCCGGATTGCCTTTGCGTGCGCGTAGCATTTGCTGCTTAATTTGCTCGGGCAGGGGCGCGCCCGCGAGGTTTTTGCCCCAGGGGTCCATCAACCACAATCCCTCGGGGTGGCCGAAACGCGCTCCGAAAAACATGCCTGCGTTGGGACCGCCCCACGCATAGGGAACGTTCGTCAGCTTCAGCTCAGGCTGGCCGCCGCCCCATTTCTGGTAATCAAACGGCTTGCCGTCAAAGCCGATCGATTCATAAAACTTTTGCGTGAGTGAAAGCGGCAGCGAGGGAAAGAACATGGCCGATCCCTGGTTAGCAATCAGCCGCTGCCCATCGACCATGAACTCATTGCGCCGCGATTCCCCGCCGAAAATGGAGTGGTCTTCGAGCACCAGGCAGCGCTTGGCGCGACCGGTTTGTTCGGTATACATATGGGCGGCTGCCAATCCGCTGATGCCGCCGCCGACAACGACGCAGTCGAAGATCTCGCCGGTGGATTGCGCGTTTTTGATCTGCCCGGTGTAGAGCGCGTCGCGAATGCCGTGGCCGGCGGTCATCACGGCATGGGTGTTGCCGTTTGCGCCGGCGTAATCGCCTACACCGCTGTAGCCGTCCCAGTCCTGCTGCGCGAGGGGAACACCATCCATAAAATCAGCGCGCGTGATGGGCGCATCCATGCCCAGCGCATCTCGTTTTTGCGGCAGAAGATCCACGTACCTTGTGCCCCCGATGCTACACTTCGACCACTGTACTAGAGGTTAGCCGATGAAACGCAGGCGTTTCCTTCAGTTGGCCACCTGCGCTGCCGCCGACGCGGTGATTCGTGGTGCTTCCGGCCAGGAAGTCTACCTGACGATAGGCGGCCGGGCGTTCAGACCCGATGCGCTGCGCGTGCGAACCCGCGAGCGCGTCCTCTTCCATTTTCTTCACGCGGGCAAGACGGAAGATGTTTCCCTCCATCTGCCGGGTCATCGTTTTACCGTGATCGCCCTTGATGGCAACCCTGTTCCCACGCGCGCCGCGGTCGACGTGCTTTCGCTCACTGCGGGAGAACGCATTGCTGCGATGGTCGAGATGAACGCCCCGGGTAGTTGGCTTCTTGGTTCGGTGGATGATGCTGCACGGGAGCGTGGACTCGGCATCGAGATTGGCTACGACAATCATGAAGGACCGGCGCGCTGGGATGCTCCGGCTGCGATTGACTGGCACTACGCGCGCTTCAGTGCGGGATGCTCACGGGCGCCTGAGCCGGATGAAACGATTGAAATGCTGTTCGAGAATCAATGGGTTCCAGACATCAAGCATCTCAAGTTGCGTCCCGACCGGCGTTATCGCCTGCGCATGATGAATGCTACTGCCCTGCCTTGTTCAGTCCAGCTGAACCGGCGCTTTGAATTGACCAGAGTCAACCAGATCCCGGTTTCGGGCATTTTCAAAGACACGGTTCGCCTTGATGGTTACAGCTCGCTGGATGTAGACGCCGCTAACTAAGTAATCATCCCGAATTGTTACAGTATGAAGTCGCCTGCCGATAACAACTCTTGACAGGTGTACTATTTACATCGGAATGGTGATTCGGGACAGGATTTTCGGCAAACCGCTGGCGACGAGCGAAGAGCGCGCCGAACAAATTGGAGTATCAGCGGGCATCCCTATCTTCGGGCTGGACGCGCTCACCAGCGCGGCATACGGTCCGGAAGCGGCGCTTGCGCTGCTGATCCCTCTCGGGATCGTCGGGACACAGTATCTTCTCCCCATAGTCATCTCGATCCTGATCCTGCTGGTCATTGTTTATTTCAGTTACCGGCAGACTATAGCTGCGTATCCCGGCGGCGGCGGCAGCTACACCGTTGCCAGCGAGAACCTGGGTGAGAAAGCCGGCCTGCTGGCGGCGGCTGCGCTGATGATCGATTACATCCTCACCGCAGCGGTCGGTATCTCTGCGGGCGTCACCGCAATGACGTCTGCGTTGCCCGAGTTTCAGCCGCACACTTTGTTACTGTGTCTGTTCATCCTCGCCATCCTGGCCCTGGTGAATCTGCGTGGAGTGAAAGACACCGGCACGGCATTCGTAGTGCCGACATTTCTGTTTATTGGCACATTGTTGGCGACGATTGCAGTCGGAGCTTTCAAGACGTTTGCGGCCGGCGGCCATCCTCATCCTGTCGATCCGCTGCCAACGCCGATGCCGCAGACCGTACAGGTTTTAGGGCTTTGGATGCTCATGAAGGCCTTCTCCGGCGGCTGCGCGGCCATGACGGGCGTGGAAGCGGTTTCAAATGGAGTGATGGCGTTTCGCGAGCCTCGGTCCCGCAACGCGCAGTACACGCTCTCGATCATCATCGGGATTCTGATCGTATTGTTGTATGGCATCGCATGGCTCACCAAGCACTACCAGATCATGGCCATGGACCCGGACGCGTCGAACTTCCAGAGTCTGCTCAGCCTTTTGGTGACCGCTGTTTTTGGGCGAGGATGGTTTTATTTCCTCACCATGGCGAGCGTGCTGCTGGCTTTGGCGCTTAGCGCGAATACCGCCTTTGCCGATTTCCCGCGCCTAACCCGGGCCATCGCCTTGCACGACTACCTGCCCCATGTGTTCATCCTGCGCGGACGACGCTTACTGTTCTCGCATGGAATTTACGCGCTTACCGGGCTGACGGCAGTGATTTTGATTCTGTTCAAAGGAGTGACCGATCGGCTCATTCCGCTCTATGCAATCGGAGCATTTCTAGCCTTTACCTTATCCCAAGCCGGCATGGTCATTCACTGGTACAGGCAGGAAGGCGAGCACCCGGGGCGCGCCTGGCACATGCTGGTGAACGGCACGGGTGCGGCGGCAACGGGAATCACCACCCTGGTGGTGTTGGCTTCGAAGTTCCGATCGGGGGCCTGGGTGACGGCCCTGCTGATCCCTTTTTTGATTCTCCTCATGTATTCCGTGAAGAAACACTACACACGAGTGCGTGGGGAAACCAGCGATAAGAACCGGTTGAACCTGGAGAATTTGCAGCCTCCTATAGTGATCATTCCCATGGCGGGCTGGAACCGGATTTCAGAAAAGGCGTTGCGGTTTGGCCTGCTGCTTTCGAAAGAGATCAAGGTTGTCCATGTTCACTCCGAAGATGAAGCCCACGGCATCGATGTGGATTGGCAGGACAAGGTACTCACCCCGATCCGCGAGGCGGGCTTGACCGATCCGGAATTGGTGACCATCCCGTCCACGTTTCGCTTCGTCATCGCACCGCTGATGGGTTACATCCTGCAGCTGGAGGATGAAAATCCGGGACGGAAAGTCGCGGTGCTGTTGCCCGAACTGGTGGTGCGGCACTGGTGGGAGAATGCGCTGCACAATCAGCGCGTCCAGCTGCTGAAACTGTTACTGCTGCTCAAAGGCAATCAGCGGATCGTCGTCGTCAACATCCCTTGGTACCTCTAGAGCGGTTCCAGAGCCATCTGCGACTCAGGAAGCACCTGTCCCCCATCGACCACAATCGTTTGCCCGGAGATGAAGCCAGCTTCATCGCTGGCTAGAAAGAGCGCGGCATAGGCGACATCTTCCACCGATCCCATCCTGCGCGCGGGGATCGCCGCCGTCATATTTCCTATGTATTCCGGCCCCAAAGCCTGAATCCCTTCGGTAAGGATGTTGCCCGGCAGCACGGCATTTACGGTGATGTTGTGGGGAGCAAGCTCGATCGCTGCCGTGCGAATGAATCCAAGCTGCCCGGCCTTGCTGGCTCCGTAGTGGCTCCAGCCCGGGTAGCCGGTAATCGGACCGGTGATCGAAGAAGTCACCACGATGCGGCCTCTTCCGCTGGCCTTTAGCCCCGGCAAACAGGCCTGAACGGAGAGGAAGGTTCCCTTGAGGTTCACGTCGAGCACCTGGTCCCAATCCGCCTCAGTCATTTCCAACAATTTTGCGGCAGGGAAAATACCCGCGTTGCAACACAGAATGTCGATGCCACCATACCGTTCCATCGCGGTTCGGGCCATGCGGGCATTGTCTTCCGTTTTGGAAACGTCTGCGGCTACGGCGCTGGCGATTCCTCCGCTCGCCGCAATTTCGGCTGCGGCTGCCTCAGCCTGGGCAAGGTCGCGCGCCGCCATCAGTACGCGAGCGCCGGTGCCGGCAAACACCCGGGCAATGCCCTTGCCTATTCCCTTACTTGCGCCGGTCACAATGACCGTACGCCCTGCAATCGATGTCAGCATCCACCCATCTTAATTCGGCCGCTCAGCGGCACTCCTGTTGACATCCGACCCGAGCGGTGCCATGCTTTGGTCGGATGCCTTCCCAAAACAATTCTGATGACCGGCTTGCTTTGTTACAGGGGACGCTGGACCTGCTGATCCTGAAGACCCTGGTACTAGGGCCAGTTCACGGCCAAGGCATAGCGCGATCCATTCAACGCCAGTCTGAAGAGGTCTTCTTCGTCGATCACGGGTCGCTGTATCTGGCCTTGCAGAGACTCGAAGAGAAGAAATGGATCGGCGCCAAGTGGGGCGTGAGCGAGAACAACCGCAAAGCGCGATTCTATTCGCTCACCGCAAAAGGCCGCGAGCAGCTGACCCAGAAGACCAGCGAATGGCAGCGCTTGGCGAGGGCCATGGAGTTGATTCTGACCGGCGGCGCGAAACCAGGCGGTGAGGAGGCCTAGCCAATGTTCAGACGCAGGCGGAGCGCGAAGGATTTTGCCGAGGAGATCAAGGCCCATCTCGAGCTTGAAGCGGACCAGTTGCACGGCGAGGGTTTGAGCGAAGAGGAAGCGCATCGGCAAGCGAGAGTTGAGTTCGGCAGCGTGCCTGTGGCGGAAGAGCGCTTCCGGCTGCGAAACCAGGTGGTTTGGTTTCACAACCTGATGGGCGATGTTCAATTCGCAGTCCGCCAGTGGATGAGGAATCGAGGTTTCGCCCTCACCGCCATCGTTGTGCTCGCGCTCGGCATCGGGGTGAGTGTAGCCATTTTTGCGTTTGTGGATGCGGCGTTGCTGGAGCCGCTTCCGTATGCGTATCCCAGCCGGCTGATGGCGGTGAGCGAGAGCACCGTGGAATCACCGCGCTGGCCGCTCTCGTACCCGGACTATCTCGACTGGCAGCGGGTGAACAAATCCTTCCGCTCGCTCGATATTTATGGCGGGCGCGGCCTTTTGTTGAGGACGAGTTCCGGTACCGAGCCGGTCCAAGGTGAACGGGTGAGCGGGAGTTTCTTTGCAACCCTCGGTGTGCATCCCCTGCTCGGACGCAGCTTTCATCCCGGAGAAAATCGCCCGGGCGGCCCAAACGTCGTGCTTCTGAGTTACGGGGCCTGGCTCAACCGCTTCGACGCAAAGCGCGATGTAGTGGGGCAGACGGTCGACTTGGACAACCAGGCCTTCACCATCATTGGCGTGCTGCCGCGCTCATTTGCCTTCGCGCCCAGTGGGAACGCCGAGTTTTGGGTGCCGGTGAATGCTCTTTCTCCCCACGAGCAGTCGCGGACCTTCTATCCCTTCATGGGAATTGGCAGGTTGCGCGACGGCGTCACGAGCCAGGCAGCTCAGGCCGAAATGACCGCTCTCGCCAAACAGCTTCAGCGGCAATATGGCATCGTCGGGCGCGACCTGAGCGCAAGCGTCGTTCCGCTATCTGAGATTCTGGTGGGCGATGTGCGGCCCATTCTGCTGGCGCTGTTGGGGGGCGCCGGTCTGCTCTTGTTGATTGCGTGCGTGAACGTCGCCAGCCTGGTGCTGGTGCGATCGGAGAGCCGCCGGCGAGAGATTGCTGTTCGCGGCGCACTCGGTGCGACCGTGCCGCGGCTACTGCGCCAATTCGTCGCCGAGGGGCTTTTGTTGGCCGCGGTGGGTGGCGCCTTGGGAGTGATAGTCGCCGCCGGGCTCATGCAACTGCTCGCGGGCCTGGTTCCCAAGGATATGGCGTCGAACATGCCATTTCTTGCAGGGGTTGGGTTGAACGCTCATACCGGCGCATTTACCGCGGCCGCAGTGTTGTTCGCCGCGCTGTTGCTCACTGCTATACCTGCGTTGCGGCTTTCATTTCAGAAGGTGCGTGATGGGCTGGCTGACGGAGATCGTGGCGCTGCCGGCTTGTTCTGGAACCGCCTGGGAGCGAACCTGGTCGTCCTCGAGCTGGCCGTTGCGGTCGTGCTGCTGGCGGGCGCGGGGTTGTTGGGGCAGAGCCTTTATCGGCTGTTGCATGTGCCCTTAGGATTTGATCCCAATCGTGTGGCAACTGTGCGCGTGACGGCCGCTGGCGCGGTTTACCAGGGTGACGCGCAGACTGCGGAACTCCTGCGAGAGGTTCAGCGCCGCGTCTCTGCACTGCCTGGTGTCGAATCGGCCGGAATGACAAGCATGCTTCCCGTGGAATGCAACTGCGCCAGCGATCGCATTCAATTTCCAGGAAGGCCCTATCATGGCGAGCACAACGATGTGGATGAACGCCATGTGAGCCCTGACTATCTGCGCACGCTCAAGGCTAAGTTGCTGCGCGGAAGATTCTTCGGCGAGACCGACGATGCTACCAGGCCTGGAGTAACGGTGATCAACTATGCGTTGGCGCAGAAGTATTTTCCTGGCCAGGATCCGATCGGCCAGAGGATCGCCGACGACGAGGGTGGCGTTCCGACGGTGTGGGAGATCGTCGGCGTCGTGGATGACGTGCGCGAAGGACCGCTCGATGTGGATACGTGGCCGGCGGAGTATTTCCCTCTCCACCAGACACGGGACCGCTCTTTCAGTCTTGCTGTGCGCACGGCCCAGGACGCGGAGGGACTGCTGCCGATACTGGTGAGCACCGTTCGTCAGATCGATCCCAGTCTGGGCATATCCGACGAAGCAACCATGAACGACCGCATCGATAGCACGCAAGCGGCGCTGCTGCACCGATTTTCAGCTGTGCTCGTGGGTGGTTTCGCTGCCATGGCCTTGCTGCTCGGCGTGGTCGGACTTTACGGGGTGATCGCTTATTCGGTGAGCCGGCGAACACGGGAAATTGGCGTGCGCATGGCGTTGGGGGCAAGGAGGGGTTCCGTTTATGGTCTCATCCTGCGGCAGGCAGGTTGGTTGACGGTAGCCGGGCTGGTTATCGGGTTGGTGTGCTCGGTGGGCTCTGCGATGCTGATTCGCAATTTGTTGTTCGGAGTGCAGGCGTGGGATGCAATGACCCTCGGTAGCGTGGCCGTATTGTTGGGGCTGGCAGCGATGGCGGCAAGCTTTCTGCCCGCGCGTCGCGCGGCAGCCGTGAATCCAGTAGAAGCCCTGCGTGTGGAATAGGTTGACAGGGCGCCCTCGGCCTTTACAAGCTACGGAAAAACTTGGCAAGAGTCCCGAAGGGACGGCTGATGAGATGGTTGCGTTGATTTCATGCTTCGACCAGCATTGCGGAAACCAGGTTGTGTTTGGGGTGATCGAAAAAGCTGTGCCGGGCCGGGCGCGTATCAGGGCACGTTTCCCTCAGACTGGTGGAGATCCCGCAGAGAACTGCAGATCCCTCCACTACGCTACGCTTCGGTCGCGATGACAAGGGTAGGGCGGCGCTTCCATTGAGCGCTGTTAGTGGGATCGAGAGAGCAGCGGGCTGCCAACCGAATTAAGTCACAACCTCTCAGGATGACAAGGGGAGGGAGGGACCTGCAGTTCTCTGCGGAATCCCCGTGAGGCTGAGGGAAAAGTGCCCTAAAGCCAAGGCGAAGCAGCTCTGCAGCCGGGCGCCCCTTTGCGCTGCTCTTATCTCAGGATTGCAAAATTACTTCTGCGTCTTCATGAACTCACGCACGAGCGCCGCCATCTCATCGGCTTTGGTATCGAGCGCGAAGTGTCCCGCTTCAAGCACGTGGACCTCCGCGCTCGGGACATCCTTGCGATAGCGCTCCGGTTCGCCCGGGTCGAACGAGAGATCGTGCTTACCCCAGAGAACTAGAAGCCTGGGCTGCGTCTTCTGTAACCATGCCTGCCACTTGGGATAGGCATCGACGTTGGTGCGGTAGTCATAAAACAGATCGCTTTGAATCTGCGCCTGCCCGGGCGCGTTGAGAAACGCGTATTCATCATTCCAAAGGTCCGGGTCGTAGAGCTCGGTGTTCGGATCATCGCCGATGTGGCGCGTCTTTGTGGTTTGCAACGACAACAAATTTTTGCGCAACGCTTCTTCATACGCAGGCCGGTCAGCCCAGAAAGCCCGCCGGGTTGCCCAGTTTGCCCCCAAGCCCTCATTGTGCCCAACCGCATCCTGCACAATGAGCGCCTGCACCCGATCCGGGTGGGCCAATCCATGCGAAAGCCGACCGGGCCGCCGTAGTCCTGCATGTAAAGCGTGTAGTGCGCCAAACCCAGCGCTTCCGTGAAGCCGTTCATCAGCGAAGCGATGTGGTCGAACGTGTAATCAAACTGCTTCGGGTCGGGCCAGTCGCTATGACCAAAGCCCGGATAGTCGGGTGCCACCAGATGATAGTTGTCTGCCAGCCTGGTCAGCAGCGGTTGGAACATTCGCGACGAAGACGGAAGGCCGTGCAGTAAAAGGACGGTGGGAGCGTCTTTCGGGCCCGCTTCCCGATAGAAGATCGACAGCCCATCCACCGTAACGGTGCGATAGAACACCTGCTCCATGGTTTTTATCCTTTCGCTGCGCATCCACACCCGCAGTGGTGGCAAGCACGACCGCCACGGTCGTCAGCAAGCCAAAAATAAAATGCATCGATGCTCTACTCTGCCACTTCGAAAGATAACGTCAAGCTCGACGGGCATTCCGAGGGGAAGACTAGCCACGCCGATCTGTCTTTTCGGCTGCCATTCTTACTCCTCTTGTTTCCAGCAACCTACCAGATTCTCGTAACTGCACTAAGGTTTCGTAAAACATATGGTTTTCCTGTCGATTTATGATCGACACGTAGCCAAAGGAGCTTCTGTCATCATGCGATCTGATATTGTGCCCGGCGCACCGTTTCCCGACTACGAACTTACCGATCATGCGACCAAGCGCCGCAAGCTTTCGGAATTGCAGGGCCCGCATCCCATGGTCCTGGTTCTCAGCCGCGGAGGCTTTTGCCCCAAGGATCGCCGCCAGTCCGAACTGCTTCTCCAATTGCACCGCGAAATCGAAGTTGCGTATTGCCGCCTGGTCACCATCAGCACCGACAACATCTCGGCTACCAATGAGTACCGCACCGGCGTCGGCGCACACTGGCCGTTTCTTTCGGATGCGGGGCGCATGGTGCAAAAGGATCTCGACATCGCGGAATATACAGACCCGCATAACAATCCGATGATTCCCCACGTAATTGTTTTGGAACCGGGGCTGATCGTGTACAAGATCTACAACGGTTATTGGTTCTTCGGGCGCCCGACCATGGAGGAGCTGCGCCAGGACCTGCGCGCCGTCACAAAAAAATGCCGGCCGGATTGGGATATCACCACTCCGGAATTGAGAGCCGCCTGGAATGAGGGCCGCAAGGGGCTCTTCTACCCCTATGGCAAAACCTACCCGCAAACATTTGGAGAGCAGGATTAATTGACGTCCGAAAATGGACATATTTCCACGGCATCAACGGATTTAACCGGGCTGTTAAAGTACTGGTTAAGACTAACCACCAACTACGCTGTCCGCCGGAGTCCAGAGATCCATGGAGAGTCCTAAAGCGAGCCTGTACCCCGAACCCTTGGCTGATCCCGCGCCCATTACGCCAAGAAAACGCCGTCCCTGGGTCGGGATCCTTCTGATCGCCGGGTTGGTGTTGGTGGTAGTGCTGGTGTTCGTGCACAAACCCAAGCCCAAAGCGGATCTGAGCGCACTGGACCAGCCCACCGTAGTCAACATCAAGGCTGCCACTGTCCGAGAAGGAGACATCGGCATTCACGTCGACGCACTGGGCACCGTCACTCCACTCTCGACCGTCAGCCTCTACAGCCAGGTGACGGGAAGGGTGGTCGCGGTCAACTATCGCGAAGGGCAGATGGTCAGCAAGGGCCAGTCGCTGATCGAAATCGATCCCCGGCCCTATGAGGCCCAGCTCAAACAGGCGGAAGGCACCCTGCAACATGACCAGGGGCTGCTGAAGCAGGCGCAGATCGACCTCGACCGGTATCAGAAAGCCGTGGCGCGGAACGCTATCGCTCACCAAACACTCGATGATCAGGAGCAAATTGTCGAGCAATACAAAGGCTCAGTAAAAAACGACGAGGGCCAGGTCGACTACCAGCAGGTGCAGCTCAGCTATTGCCATCTCACCGCACCCGCATCCGGCCGCGTGGGACTACGCCTCGTGGATCCCGGCAACACGATCTTCGCCGGCAACGCAAACGCTCTTGTCGTAGTTACACAACTGCAACCGATTTCCGTGGTCTTCAACGTGGCCGAAGATAATCTTGCTCAGGTACGGTCACAGATTTTGCACCGGACCGGCTTGGCTGTTGACGCCTACGATCGCGCGCAGCTGAACAAGATTGCCACCGGCCACCTGCTCACTATTGACAACCAGGTCGACACCACCACCGGAACCATTCGCTTCCGGGCCGAGTTCGATAACCGCGATCTTGCTCTCTACCCCAACCAGTTCGTCAACGCACGGCTACTGGTCAGCACGCTCCACAATGCCATGCTGATTCCCAGCGCGGCGGTGCAGCGCAACGGGGTGCAAGCCTTCGTTTACAAGATAAACAGCAATCACACCGCCACGATCCAAAACATTGTGGAGAAGACCACCGACGGCAACATCTCCGCGGTTGAGGGGCTTAACCCTGGGGACACGGTTTCCCTGACTGGCTTCGACAAACTGCAGGACGGCACTAAGGTGGAAATTGAGGAATCGGCGCCGGCGACTACCAATGGCGATGCCGCGGGCACTCTGTCAGGAAAGAGCGCGGCCGGGCAAACACATTGAACCCGTCCCGCAGCTTCGTACTTCGGCCGGTTGCGACCTCGCTGCTGATGGTTGCGATCCTGGTGATCGGCCTCGCCTCGTACACTCAACTGCCCGTCGCGGCGCTGCCGGAGGCCGACTACCCCACCATCCAGGTGCAGACGTTTTATCCCGGGGCCAGCCCGCAGGTGATGTCCTCCGCCGTCACCGCGCCGCTCGAGCGCCAGTTCGGGCAGGTAGCCGGGCTTACGCAAATGACCTCCACCAGCTCGGACGGCAGCTCGGTGATCGTGCTGCAGTTTGCGCTTGATCTCAACATCGACGTCGCCGAGCAGGAAGTGCAGGCCGCGATCAATGCCGCGCAAGGCTACTTGCCCAACGACCTTCCGGTACCGCCGGTCTACAGCAAATCGAACCCCGCGGACGCGCCGGTGCTCACGCTTGCACTCACGTCCACCGCCATGCCGCTTTCGCGGGTCGAAGACCTGGTCGATACCCGGCTAGCCCCCAAGATTTCGCAGCTCAGCGGGGTCGGGCTGGTGACCATTAGCGGCGGTCAAAAGCCTGCCGTCCGGGTGCAGGCCAACCCCACGGCGCTCGCTTCCTACGGCATCAATCTTGAAGATCTGCGCAATGCGCTCACCACGCAAAGTGTGAACTCCGCGAAGGGCACCTTCGATGGCCCGGCGCAAAATTTTCAGATCAATGCCAACGACCAACTGCTCTCGAGCAACGGCTACCGTGACTTGGTAGTTGCCTATAAGAACGGCGCGCCGGTCATGCTCACGGATGTCGCCAAGGTGAGCGACGGGATCGAGAACAGCAAGCTAGCCGCCTGGATGAATGAGACCCCTGCGGTCATCCTCAACATTCAGCGTCAACCGGGCGCCAATACCATTCAAGTGGTCACCAGCATCGAAGAGCTGCTGCCCAAGCTCAAGGCCACGCTTCCCGCTTCGGTGAAGCTCACGGTCTTGACGGACCGCACCAACACCATTCGGGCCTCTGTCCGAGACGTGGGGTTTGAGCTGGCGCTGACCATCGCGCTGGTGGTGACGGTGATCTTTCTCTTTCTGCGCAGCGTTTCGGCGACCATCATCCCCAGCGTAGCGGTGCCGCTTTCGCTCATCGGCACTTTTGCCGTGATGCAGGCGCTGGGCTACAGCCTGAACAATCTCACGCTCATGGCCTTCACCATCTCGACCGGCTTCGTGGTCGACGACGCGATCGTGATGATCGAGAACATCTCGCGTTACCTGGAAGAGGGGCTGCCGCCGCTGCAGGCTGCCCTGCGGGGAGCGGAACAAATCGGCTTTACTATCATTTCTCTCACCATCTCGCTTATCGCGGTGCTAATTCCATTGCTGTTTATGGGCGACATTGTGGGGCGCCTATTCCGCGAGTTTGCAGTCACCCTGAGCGTCACCATTCTGATCTCCGCTTTTGTGTCGCTCACCTTGACGCCGATGATGGCGGCGCGCATCCTGCGGTTCACTCCGGAGGCAGAGCAGAACCGTTTCTACCACTACACGGAAGGGCTCTTCAAGCGCGTCATCGCGGCCTACGGGCGGAGCTTGCGCTGGGTCTTCCGCTTCGAAATACCGATGCTGTTGCTCGCGGCGGGCATGGTGGTGCTGACCGTCGTGCTCTATATCGAGATCCCAAAGGGGTTCTTCCCTACGCAGGACACGGGCATCATCCAGGGAATTTCCCAGGCTCCCGAGTCGATCTCGTTCGCCGCCATGTCACGGAAGCAGCAGCAACTGGCGCATGAGATTCTGAAGGACCCCGCGGTCCAGAGCCTCTCGTCTTTCATCGGAGCAGACGGCGTCAACACAACGCTCAATAGTGGCCGCATTCAGATCAATTTGAAGGATCCAGCTATCCGCGGTCTTACGGCGAGCGAAGTGATCCGTCGTTTGCAGAGACATGCGAGCACTATTCCCGGCATCCAGCTCTATATGCAGCCGGTGCAGGACCTTACGGTAGACGATCGCGCCAGCCGCACAGAATTTCAGTACACGCTGGAAGATCCCGACCCGGCGGAGTTGGCGGTTTGGACGGGTAAGCTGGTCGACGCCATGCGCCGGCTTCCCGAGGTGCGAGATGTGGCGACGGATAACCAGCCTAACGGCATCACGGCGCAGTTGGCTATCGACCGGGCCACTGCTTCGCGGATGAACATCTCCACCGATACCATCGACTCCACACTCTACGATGCTTTCGGCCAGCGGCAGATCAGCACCCTCTACACGCAATCGAACCAATATCACGTGATCCTTGAGGTACTGCCGGAATTCCAGCGAGACCCGAGGAAGCTCGACAGCCTCTATGTCCAGGGGGCTGCCAATACCACGACCGCAGCTGCGGCTGGCTCTACTTCAGGCAGAAATACTTCCGCTGCCAGTGCGGTCACCACGCTCTCTCCTTCTTCTGCGGCAAACTCCTCCACCACCCGAGGCACCCAACTTTCTTCCGCCGCCAGCAGCAGCTCATCCTCGTCGCTCACCACCCAGAACAACAGCGTCAACAACGCGTCGACCACCGCTTCCCCTACCGGCTCGAATTTGTCGACCGGCACACCCACCAACGTGCTTTCAACGTCTTCGTCGAGCGGTTCGACGGCCGCGAACAGCAGCCAAACCTCGGGGCAGTCCTCGGCTGGAGGCACTGCCTCCACCGGCACTATGCCTACTCCGGTTCCGCTCTCAACGTTTACCCATTTCGAGATGCAGCCCTCCCCTCTCACGGTCTCGCACCAGGGGCAATTTCCGGTGGTGACTGTATCCTTCAATGTTGCAGAAGGGTCCTCGCTCGGCCAAGCGGTGGATGCGGTGGAGCGTGCCCAGGCACAATTGCATATGCCGGCCAGCGTGATCGCCGGCTTTCAGGGCACGGCTGCTGCCTATACAGCGATCGGGGGCAATGAAGCACTGCTGATTCTTGCCGCATTGCTGGCCGTGTATATCGTGCTCGGGGTGCTTTACGAGAGCTTCATCCATCCCCTCACCATTTTGTCGACGCTGCCCTCGGCAGGGGTGGGCGCATTGCTCGCACTTCGACTTTTTGGCCAGTCGCTCGACATCATTGCGGTTATCGGCATCATCCTGCTGATCGGGATTGTGAAGAAGAACGGCATCATGATTGTCGACTTCGCCCTGGAAGCCGAACGCGACCATGGCAAGAATTCGGTGGAGGCTATCTATGAGGCCTCACTGCTGCGTTTTCGGCCGATCCTCATGACTACGCTGGCCGCGCTGTTTGCCGGCATTCCGCTGGCCTTCGGCTCCGGAATCGGCTCGGAACTGCGCCGTCCATTGGGCATTGCGATGGTGGGCGGCCTGCTCGTGAGCCAGGTTCTCACGCTCTACACGACGCCCATCATCTACATTTTCTTTGACCGGATTGCGACTCGCTTTACCCGCCGCCCGCGCGCCACCATGGCCCGGCCTGAGCCAAGAATGGACTCGGGAGCGGGTGCATGAATATCTCCGCCCCTTTCATCCGGCGGCCGGTGGCCACCACGCTGCTTACCATCGCCATCACGCTGGCGGGCATGCTGGCGTTCTTCAACCTGCCCGTTTCGTCGCTGCCGCAGATCGATTTTGCCACCGTCACGGTGGCCACTAATCTTCCCGGCGCCAGTCCCGAGGTGATGGCCTCATCGGTGGCCACCCCGCTGGAGCGGCAATTTGGCCACATCGCCGGGGTCTCGCAAATGACCTCTTCGAGCACCCTGGGCGTCTGCTCGGTTACGCTACAATTCGACCTGAGCCGCGATGTCGACGGCGCCGCGCGCGATGTGGAAGCCGCCATCAACGCCGCCCGGACCTATCTGCCGGCCAACCTGCCCGCCAACCCCGTCTACCGCAAGATCAACTCCGCCATCGCGCCGGTAATGGTGCTCGATCTCACCTCACCCATTCGTGGCAAGGGCGAGCTATACGATACTGCTTCCTCGGTCATTCAGCAGAAGCTGGCGCAGGTGCAGGGCGTAGGCCAGGTGCAGGTGGTGGGAAGCGCTCTGCCGGCCGTGCGCATCGATGCCAATCCCCAGCAGCTGAATAGCTACGGTCTCGGGCTGCAGGATTTGGCCCGGGTGGTCAGCCAGCAGAACTCCAACCGGCCCAAAGGCCAGATCTCCGACGACTTCACCACTGTCGACGTCGGCGCCAACGACCAGATTTCGAAAGCCAAGGACTATGCGCCCCTGATCATCGGCTCGAACGGGCATGGGGGCTTCGTGCGCATGAGCGATGTCGCCAACGTTTACGACTCGCTGCAAACCCTGCGCGCCGCGGGGTTCGTCAATCAGCAACCGGCCATTATTTTGCTCGTTTTCCGTCTTCCAGGCGCGAATGCCATCGCCACCGTGGATCGCATCAAGGCGATCCTCCCTTCCGTGCGCGCCTCGATTCCCGCCGGGGACAACCTCAACATCGTGACCGACCTCACCACAACCATCCGCGCCTCGGTGAGCGATGTGGAGAGGACGCTGGTCATCTCCGTCATCCTGGTGATCGGCGTCGTCTTTGCATTTTTGCGCAGCCCACGCGGGACGTTGATTCCCGGCGTGGCGGTGGCGGTCTCGCTGATTGGAACTTTCGGCGTGATGTACCTGGTCGGGTACAGCCTGGATAATTTATCTCTGATGGCGCTCACGATCTCGACCGGCTTCGTCGTGGACGACGCCATCGTGGTCATGGAAAACATTACCCGCCTGATTGAGCTAGGCGTACCCCCCATGGAAGCCTCGCTACAAGGCGCCCAGGAGGTGGGCTTCACGGTCCTGTCGATGAGCCTTTCGCTGATCGCGGTGTTTGTGCCCATCCTGTTTATGGGGGGCATCATCGGCCGTATTTTTCACGAATTCGCCTTCGTTCTCACCACGTCGATTGCTGTCTCCATGCTGATCTCGCTCACGGTGACGCCGATGATGTGCTCACGGTTGCTTAAGCCTCTGGAGGGCCAGCAGCATAATCGCATCTACAGGGCCAGCGAACGGGCCTTCGAGCTGCTACGTTCGGGGTATCGCCACAGCCTTATGTGGTCGCTTGAGCATCCGGTGCTGATAGTCGTAACTTTGTTTGCGACATTAGCGCTGAATGTCGCGCTGCTGGGGCACGTGGCCAAAGGGTTTTTCCCGCTGCAGGATACGGGCAGCCTCCAAGGGGGCCTTCAGGGTGCGCAGGACGCCTCGTTTCAGTCGATGCGCGACTCGGTTCTGGCGATGGAGAAGGTTGTGCTGGCCGATCCGGCAGTGCAGAATGTTTTGGCCTTTACCGGCGGAGGGGGCGGCCCGGGGGGCGGCTCCACCAACACGGGCTTCAGCTTCATCATCCTCAAGCCGCTGGCGGAACGCCACATCAGTGCGGCTGCCGTGGTCGACCGGCTCAGGCCAAAGCTGCAAAAACTCACCGGCGCCTCTACTTTCCTGCAGGCTTCGCAGGATCTTGGGGTAGGCGGGCGCCAGAGCAATGCGGCTTACCAATATCAGATCTCAGCCGACACCGTGGCAGGGCTGAGCACCTGGGGTCAGCGAATCTACGACGAGATGCGGAAGATGCCCCAGCTTAAGGACGTCACCACCGACCAGCAGAACCGCGGTTTGCAGATGCTGCTCAGTTACGATCGCCCCTCCGCGGCGCGGTTCGGGATTACGCCGCAGCTGATTGATAATTCGCTCTACTTCGGTTTTGGCGAATCACAGGTATCAACCATTTACACTTCGCTGAACCAGTACTATGTGGTACTTCAGGCGGCTCCGCAGCTTCTGGTTAGCCCGACTACTCTCAAATCCACGTATGTACACGCCACCAGCGGCGGAGTCGTCCCGCTCGGTGCGTTCACCCACGCTACCGCCTCTACCTCACCGCTCGCGGTCAATCACTCATCGTTTTTCCCCTCGGTGACCGTCTCCTTCAATCTCGCGCCGGGGATTTCGCTGGGCGAGGCGACCCGACTGATTCAGCAGATGCAGCAGCGAATCGGCTTGCCTGGGGATGTGCAGGGCACGTTCGCAGGAACCGCCCAGGCCTTCCAGAAGTCTCTTTCCACGGAGCCGCTGCTGATCATCACTGCGTTGCTGGCTATCTATATCGTGCTCGGCATGCTGTACGAGAGCCTGGTCCACCCCATCACCATTCTCACCACGTTACCGTCGGCCAGCGTCGGCGCGATTATTGCGCTCATTGTTTTCCATAGCGAGCTTGACGTGATTTCGATTATCGGGATTTTTCTGCTCATCGGGATCGTGAAGAAAAACGCCATCATGATGATTGATTTTGCTTTGATTGCCGAACGCGAACATGGCAAGAGTACGCGCGACGCTATTTTCGAAGCTTGTATGTTGCGGTTTCGGCCCATCCTGATGACCACGATGGCAGCCTTGTTTGGCGCGTTGCCGTTGGCGTTCGGCACGGGCACGGGCTCCGAGTTGCGCAGGCCGCTGGGTGTGGCGATCGCCGGGGGTCTGCTTTTTAGCCAGGTGCTTACTCTCTACACCACACCGATCATTTACCTGTATTTTGACCGCTTGAGCAATCGGTTCCGGCGAGGCCGGTTGGCCGGGGCAGTTCCCGCTACGGCCGGCGACTAAGCGAGAGTTATGGTGACTTTAAGTTACCTTTTTTCGGTGGATTTGTTACTAAAGGCCATATTTTCTGAGGATTGACGGCATTTCAGCATCCGAGTGTGGGTGACCACGCCTAAGAAACCTCCTACAAGCCTTACCGCCTTTGTAGATTCGCAGGCCGCTATCGACGGTACCCTTGAGGCGTGGTTGCCACGCCTCATCGAGAGCAATGAGATGCTGGTGGCCGCCCTGGTGAGAGTAAGAGACCTCCACTCGGCAGGGCAGGTGGATGCAGAGGAAGTGCTGTCAGAAGTTGAGGCGGCGCTGCAAAAAGCCGCAAACATGCAGAAGGGCATTTAAGTCTGCGTGAGAACTCTACTCCGGCCGGTCGGGTTCTCCGTCCCCTCAAGACAGGGGTTTTGCGCCCCACTCAAGCCAAGAGGCATGAGTGGGGCACCGTTAGAGTCAATGCTCTAAGCCTTCTCAGAAGGTTGGGCCGAGCTTGATTCCAGCGGACGCGATTTTGTTCAGCCAAACCAGATACTCACTCTTTTCCAAGTCGAGGGTGAGCATTTTGGTAGAGATGACCGTGTTGGTTGGGTAATCCCCAGGGGACGCGGGCAGCCACTGGGCAGCACACGGGGAGTTCCAACAAGGCCAACCGACGAGGTTGTCGCGCATTGTGTTGTTGTAGAGGGCGCCGCCATGTACGTTGGCGTTGCTCAGGCCCGCCTGTTGCGGTGCGATTTTTGTACCATCGGCCAGCACACCGCTCGAGATGACACGATTGTTGACAGCGATGTTGTCATGGCCAGCGTTGAACGCGATGCCATAGCTGGCCGCACTCACCACCTGGTTATCGTGGATGTAGGTGAAGGCCGACGCGTTCTGCACTGTGTCGTCCGCGGTTCCATCTGTCTTGATGCCACCGCCGCGATTGGCATCCTGAATATAGCTATCGTGGACTTCCAACGGCTGGTTGGCCGTTCCGCTCGAACGGAAGATGTTGATGACGTCGCTTTCCAGACTTTGTGCGGGATAATCGACCACCTCGTTCCAGCCCACATCGATCGCAGGGACTGATGGCACATTTTCCAATTCGACAAAGCGGGACGAGGTGCGGTTCGTACTTTCTGCCGGTAAGTAGCCACCGGCGCCATCACTCACCAGTCCGTTGAGATTCCGCACCCGATTGCCGCGAATGACAACGGTCTGTTGCACGCTTCGGTCGCCCGAGTATCCGTGGACCGACACTCCATCGCGCACGTTCTCCAGATAATTGTTTTCAACGTCGAGCCTTCGGGGCGAAGCCACGTCGAGAAAGACGCCGTTGAGTTGCCCTTTGACCGATGGATTCACCGCCATGCCGAGGCTGTTGCGCACGGTTATATCAGCCCCCTTCACTGCCGCATGTATGAGGTCGCCGGCGCCGCGGATATGAGAGTCCTGGATGATGACCGGTTCCTGGGTGGCGATCGTGACCGCCGGAGTCAGGGCGCTGGTGCTCTGCCAGTTGCCCGAATAGGTTCCGCCCTGAGTGATCACGATAGGTACGCTCCAGTCAACTTCGCCGATGCTGCTGGATGCCGGTACTCCCGCCTGCTGGCCCTGGTAGGAGCCAGTAAGCTGGGCCTTGCCGGTCGCGAGACCGGTCAGCAGGCCTGAGGCACTCACCGTCATGGTGCGCAGATCAGAGGAAGTCCAACCGAACGCGGTGGTCACGTCTTTGGTTGAGCCGTCGCTGAATGAAGCCAAGGCCTTTAGTTGTGTTGTGCCTCCGATGGTCACCGCGGCCGGCAAGGGCGAGATGGCAACGGATGTCAGGGTAATCGCCCCCGCCCCGGTTGAGTTGACCTTGGACGTCATGGGTGTGCTCGGCGGCTTGACGACCGAGGAATGGAAGGACGCCGAGACCACAGGGCTGGGCACGAATCCGTAGCCTGAGGCATAACTCTTAGGTTGATTGATGGCTCCCCACATGCCGATGGCATTGACCGTTGAGCCGGCCGCAACCTGGAAGGAACAGCTGGTGCTGCCAGGCGTCGGATTGCATACGGTCGATGAGGTGCTTGGCGTGCTTCCGTCGGTGGTGTAGTAGATTGTCGTGTTGCCTTGCGGCCCAACCCCTCCGTTGGTCGCACCTGTATCGGTCAACGTGACGGTGACTGGCGCAGAGTAGCTACCGGTGGGAGTGGGCGAAATCGTCGGGGCGGCTGAAGTCACGGCGGCGAGCTGCTGGGTCTCGACGTTTCCTATCATCTCGGGATAACAACAAGCGATGTTTTCCTCGTTGTTGATGTAACTGTCGTTAGCGAGCTGCTGGATGATGTTGTAGTCCATGGTCCAGCCCGCGCCGCCAAAACCGAACTGCATGCCCGCTCCCCAATATCCCTGCACCAGGTTGTTGTTGCAACTGCCACTACCCCAGAACTCGACTGAGCCCGGGCCTCCAGTCGAACTGTTATCCCGGAGCGTGTTGGCAATAAGCACATTATGCTCGCAGTTGCTGGCTCCGCCCTCAGGCAAAGAGAATCCCCAGGTGGACCAGGCGGGGTATGCCTCATCGTGTAGGTCGTTGAAGTTGAAGTTTACGGTTGGATTGGCGTCTTCCTGCCCTTCGACGGCGATACGGTGAATCCAACCGAGGTCGTTGTAGGTGAAATTGAGATTCGAGTTATAGAACAACTGGCTCGCCACCGAGCCGCCTTCATAGAGCTTAAATCCCTCTTCCTGATACTGAATGATGTTGTTGGTGATGGTGAAGTTATTAGTGGAGGAATGTAACCCTATCGCGGCGCAGTACCCGCCTATCTGGTCGTAATAGCCACCCTGGTAATAGAAGATATCGCTGAGGGCACCGCAATCGGCGTTCGTGGATGTTCCGTCATTGGTGGCGCCAAAAACATTCCACTGGATCGTGTTGTTATTGTCGTAATTGCTTGGGGGGTCGCTATCGTTTCCATCGAACCAGATCAGCGTGTCGAACTCATCGTCGTAGTTGACGTTTGCCTGGTTGCCATGAATGAAGTTATTTTGAACGGTGAGATTACTGGTTCCCGGCGCCACATACATGAATCCGCCGCCGCCGGCAGCAGGTTCGCCGCCGTTCCATTCGAGATATTCGATATTGACCGGGCTGGCGCAGGGGCCATACGCGAAGCCCCAACCACCCGAGACCGATCCATTGAGCTTTGCCTGGTATGGTCCGGGCCAGACAACGGGCGGCCCGGCAATGGTAAGTCCGGAATCTGGGCAGGGGATAAAGATGGAGGAATTGATGTTGTAGGTTCCGGCGGCGAAGAGTATCAACGAGCAGTCCGCGGCGCCTTGAATTTCACTTTGGATGTCGTCGCTGCTCATGCTGCTGTCCAGGTACACGGTCGGCCCTCCGCAATTCGGTGGCGGAGGAGGTGCGTTCGATGAGGTTCCGCTTATAGTGATCGAGTTACTCGCCGTCATCGCCGCGTAGTCGGTGGTGTCGTTAGGAGAGAAGGATACGGACAGGTTTTGTGTGCCGGCGGGGAGTACCGTGCCGGCTGCGGGGTGATAGGTAAAGGTGCCGAAAACGTTGGATGTGGCATTCAACTGCGTGCTGCTAAGTGCGGTTCCCTGTTGAATGCTGGCTGGGGTTGGCCAGTTAATCATCGGGATGACCTGATCCACCTGAATCGTTACCACCATGTAGGCCACCATATATTTGCTGGTGTCCTTCGGGGTAAAGATCGCACCTAGGGTATGGGGACCGGCTCTGAGAATAGTGCCCGCCGCGGGGATAAACTCAAAACTTCCTGCTACGCTAGCCCTGGCGTTTAACTGTTCATTGGTAAGGGCTTTTCCGAAGCGAATGTGGCTGGGGGTAGGCCAGGTGATGGTGGGCTTGGTTTTTTTCGTGACTGTGGGAGCAATCACGACATTCGCTGACGAACTCAGATTTCCCGTGGCGGCGACTGCTTTCGGTAACGCCACGGCCGGGACTGAGACCGGCGTAACATTGCCATAGACTGCCTGAATTGTTACTGAACCAGCCACCTTGGCAGTTATGGTTCCATTCAACAGGGTCGCTAAAGATGAGTTGGATATCGACCATTGCGTAGTGGAGGTTACATCTTGCGTGGTGCCGTCGGTCTTGTGGAGCACAGCTTGTAGAGCGGCCGTTTCGCCTATGTCAAGGTTTGCAGGTTTCACCACGATCTTCAGGAAGTTCGGGCTCACATAGCCCTCGCCTCCGCACCCCGTCATTGCGACCAATAGAGCGCCCAGGAGCCAGACGAGGACTCGTGACATATTGCGCATAGGCATGTTTGCTTCCTCACATTTGTGCTACTACCCGGCGAGATCGCGGTCGGGTGGGTTCTCACGCGGACAAGAATGTCCCTGGCTTTCAAAAACACGAGATTTTTTGCAGCGTGTTTGGCCGCAGTCAGTAGCGTTATCGGCCAGAAATGCGACTATAGTAACCCTGTGCAAAAATATTTCTTGGTTGAAACGATGAAAGTCCGGGAGGCTGGTTTTCTCGAAGGTGGACGAGAATAAAAGTGAAGTGAGATTACGAAGGCACCCCGACAGAAACCGTATCTGTGTTCATTACAATTATCCGTGGCATTCTAGAAGCTCATTTCAAGGAGCCCCCATGCATTGGAGCGTTGCTTTACCTTTGACCGCACTGGCTGTTGCCTCCGCGGGCGCACAGACCGGTGTCCCGGCCCGGCAGCTGCCGGGCTTCCAGGCGATTCAGGAATCGCACCTGCGCCGCGATCTCACATACATCAGCTCGGATCAACTTGCCGGCCGCATGAGCCTGCAGCCTGGAGATGAACTCGCGACTCGCTGGATCGCCTCCCAGTTCGCGGAAGCCGGCCTGCAACCGCCGGCCAAGGATAAGGACGGCAAAGCCAGCTACCTGCAGCCGGTCACTCTGGTGGAATATCGCCCCGATCGTGAAGCCTCCTCCATCACGCTAACGCGCTCCGGCAAAACCACAGTCTGGCACAGTCCGGATGCGACCGGAGCTTACAAACATGCGGTCGACCTCACCGCTCCCGTGGTGTTTGCCGGGTTCGGCATCACAGCTCCCGAATTGGGCTACGACGACTACTCCACCATCGATGCCCGAGGCAAGATCGTGCTTATTTTTGACCACGAGCCGCAGGAGGATCGATCCTCATTCCATTTTTAATGGAACAGGGAACACCCGCTACGCCACCGCCCGGGTGAAGGTGATGAATGCTCAGGCTCACGGAGCCGTAGGCGTCCTGATCGTGGCCGAGCCGAACCGCAAGCACCTTACCGGTGCGGAACGGGTCAAGCTTATCGGCTCCAGCGTCGTGCGGCCCATCCCGCTGCCGCTTCAGGCTATCGAGCAGGATGAGGTGCGGATCCCCTTCGCGACCGTGCTCGATGCGGTGGCTGCAGAGCTGTTCGCCACCTCGGGTACGACGCCAAAGCGACTCGCCAAACAGCTATCGATCGCGACCTAAGACCTCAATCACGGCCACTGCCGGATACCCAGCTTACCTTCCACTTCCGTAACAGCTCTGAGCGCGCTGGGAGTTTCGAATAACGTAGCCGGCCTGCTGCCGGGAAGCGACCCGCAGCTGGCTAGTGAGACCATCCTGATCACGGCGCACCACGATCACGATGGCATGGCGCCCTGCGCGGACCCACAACATCCGCCAGTCAGCGTTCCGCCCGACCCGCATCCGTGCCCGCAGATTTGGCATGGCGCGGATGATAACGGTTCGGGCACGGTGGGCGTGGTGGAGCTGGCGCGTGCCTTCGCCGCGAACCCCGCCAAGCCGAAACGCTCCATTCTGTTTGTGGTTTTCGCCAGCGAGGAGCGCGGGCTGCTTGGTGCTTACTGGATGGCCGCCCACCCCTTGCGGCCGCTCGCGACCACGCGGGCGCAGATCAATTTCGATATGATCGGCCGCGACGAGACAGCCAGCCCGCAAACCGACGGGCTGATCAAGATACCGGCCGACACCACCAACCGGCTCAACCTGATCGGCGCGCTCTATTCCCCCGACTATGACCGGACGGTCAAGCAGCTGAACAAGGACGTTGGCTTGACGCTCGATGACCGGTTCGATCACGAGTCAGCCTTGAATGTCTTTTTCCGCTCCGACCAATTTCCTTTTGTCCTGCATAACATTCCGGCGTTCTGGTGGTTTACCGGGTTTCATCCCGATTACCACCACACCACCGACACCGTGGATAAGATCGATTTCGCCAAGATGCGTAAGATACTCCAGCTCGCGTATCTAACGGCATGGGAGTTCGCCACCGAGGCCACGACGCCGCGCTTTGTGGCTACACCTTCGGTGAAGACCGGGGAGTAGGCAAGCGCTTCGATTTGGCGAGAAAGGTCGCTTCGGCGCCGGTTTCATCCGGCTGACAGATGGGGCACCAATAGAGGGTTCTGCCGGCCATCTGCACACGGAGGATGGTGGTTCCACAAACAAAACAGGGCTTGCCGTGGCGGTGATAGACATAATGAGTCTCGTCCCTCTGCGCTAAGCCTCTGGGATGAGGCCGGTCCTTGGCTCGAGTGGTCACGATTCGCCGGTCAACCATGCCGTCGGGCATGAGTTTCACCGCATCCTGCCAAATCGATTTCAGAGTCTGGTCTGAGGTGTCCTTGCCCGCGGTGAACGGGTTCTGTTTGGCTCGGTAGAGCAGCTCGGCCCGATAGATGTTGCCTATGCCGGCAAATACCCTTTGGTCCATCAGGAGGGAGCCGATGGCAAGCTTTGCTTTGCGCACTTGTTCAAAGGCTGGGGAGGGATCGGAATGCGGGGCGAGGGGATCTGCGCCCAACCGCTCCTCCAGCGCCCGCCACTGCTGATCGGTGTAGACGGAGCAGTCCGTTGGTCCACGCAGTTCCAGCCAATCTGTCCTCGTCGACCATCGCATTCGCAATGCGCCCCTGGTCTCGGGAAATGGCATTTTGCCTTCGATAAAGTCGCCGAAGCGGCCAAGATGCACGTGCAGCTTCCGGTCGCGGCCGAAATCGTAGCCCAGGTGTTTGCCGTGCACCATCACCGATTTCAGCTTGCGCCCGGTGAGGAGCGCCGCATCCGCAAACCGGCCGTTGGGCGCCTCTACGCAGATGGTCTTGCCGACGAATGTTTCGGTGTGGAGCTTAGCATAACGGTAGATCTCATTTCCTTCGGGCATGCGCGTTAGATGCAGCAAAAACGCAGATCTCTTCACTCCTCTGCTAGTGAACAAGTCGGTATGGATGCCAGGCAGAACCAGAACAGAGGCCCATATCTCGCGTTTTTGCGAGGTGCGGTTGCGAGGTGCAGGGTGAGAAACGTTTCAAGTCGAAGAGCCTACCTGACCAGGCAAGTCACCTGCTCGAGATGACCAATCCGTGGCCGGGACATTACCAGCTTACCGGCGGTGATCGTTTAACATTTTTCTACATGCGTCTGCTTCCAACTTTCCTGGCAATGATGGTTCTTCTGTGCGCTTCCGGTTGCGGCGAGACGGCTAATATTCACCCCGCCGTTATTTTCGTTGGTGACTCGATCACCCACGAGTGGGCGCAAAGTTATAACGGACAGCAGGCGGTATTTCCCCAAAATAACTGGCTGAACGTAGGCGTTCTTGGGCTGACATCGAAGCAGATTGTAGGGGAATTCAAGGAATTCATGCCGCCCCTGCAGCCCCAGGTGGTGCATATCATCGCCGGCACCAACGACACAGATGCGGGGTGGGTGCTGTCCGATACTTCCACCAACATCGTAACCATGGTGAACCTGGCTAGAGCGCAAAACATACAAGTGGTGCTGGGTACCATCCCGCCGTGGGGACCGGGACCGATTGCGGAGGGGGAGGACAGCAGCCAGCAAAAGCTCGACCGCATCAGCCAACTCAATCAATGGATCATGCAGTTTGGGGCACAACAAGGCGTTACGGTGGTGGATTACCACGCGGTGCTCGCCGCCCCCAACGGAGAAAACTACGGCCCGGGGCTTTCGTTCGATGGCATCCACCCCAGCCCGACTGGTTACGCGTTGATGACCCCGGTTGCGGAGCGGGCTCTGCAGGCGGTGATGGCTGCGTCCTCGCCCGAGCGAGAGGGCTACCTGGCGACGAGGTAGCGCAGACGAACCGCGCCGTCAGAAAACTTTCGCGCCGAACGTAATTGCAGGGAGATGTCGCGATGGCGCGGAGCTACCAGCGGAATGCCCTCACCAATGAAGACGGGCATCATGTGAATATCGAACTCGTCGATCTCGCCGGCGTCGAGGAACGAGGCGATCAACCCTCCGCCGCCCATCATCCAGATATGCTTTCCGGGGGTCGCGCGCAGACGCTGGGCAAAAGCTTTCACCGGCTCGGTCACAAACTCCACTCCCGGCGCCGGCCTCTTGGGAGGCTTGCGCGAAAACACATAATTGGCGATGTTCTTATCGAAAAGATCTCCCTTCGTGCCGTGTTTCTTGTTGTAGGCAAGAAGCCAGTCGTAGGTCTTGCGTCCCCAAAGAATGGTGTCGATGGTTGGGTAAAAGGCACGCATACCGTGATCGACCCCCGAGGGCAGGCGATTCAGCCATTCCACATCGCCATCGGGCCTGGCGATGTAGCCGTCGGCGCTGGTTGCGATGTAGACAATAATTTTTCGCCGGGCTTTCGTCATTGTCCGCTCCAAAAACTCGCGTCAGGTTCGCATTAGGGGGAATATAACACCGCTCGAAGAGCCGGATGATGTGGTCGCTGGTTGTGATACAAAGGGGGCCTGGATAGCATGCGCATCATCGATCTCCGAGAAGCTACCTTCCCAATCGCCTCCCCGATTGCGAACGCCTATATCGATTTTTCCAAGATGACCTGCTCCCTGGTAGCTGTGGTGACCGACGTTGTCCGCGACGGCCGCAGGGTGGTCGGCTATGGCTTCAACTCCAACGGACGCTATGGTCAAGGTGGGCTGATTCGGGAGCGATTTGCGCCCCGATTGCTGGAGGCGCGGCCCGAACTTCTGACGAATGAAGCAGGGGACAATCTCGACCCGGACCGCATTTGGAAAACTGTCATGCAGAACGAGAAACCGGGCGGTCACGGCGAACGCTCAGTGGCCGTGGGCACCATCGACATGGCGGTGTGGGATGCCGTGGCCAAGATTGCCGGACAACCCCTATTCCGGCTCCTTGCCGAACGTTACGGTGGGCAGGCGGATCCACGAGTCTTCGTCTACGCAGCGGGGGGATATTACTACCCGGGCAAGGACCTCGACGCGCTGCGAAGCGAGATGCGGAGCTATGTCGATCGCGGCTACACCGTGGTGAAGATGAAGATCGGCGGCGCCCCCGTGGACGAGGATCGCCGGCGTATCGAGGCGGTGCTCGCCGCGATTGGTTCCCAGGCCCAACTCGCGGTCGATGCCAACGGCCGGTTCGATCTCGAGACGGCCATTGCGTACGCGCACATGCTGCGGCAGTATCCCTTGTTCTGGTATGAGGAAGCAGGCGATCCGCTCGACTTCGCGCTGCAGGCGGCGCTGGCGGAGTTCTATCCCGGCCCCATGGCCACTGGGGAAAATCTTTTCAGTCATCAGGACGCGCGCAATCTGCTGCGCTATGGAGGCATGCGCCCCGATCACGACTGGCTTCAGTTCGATTGCGCGCTTTCTTATGGGCTGTGCGAATACCTCCGCACATTGCAGGTGATGAAAGCAGCAGGTTGGCCGGCGAGCCGGGCAATTCCGCACGGCGGCCACCAGATGTCTCTGAATATCGCCGCCGGCCTGGGACTTGGAGGCAACGAAAGCTACCCGGACCTCTTCCAGCCGTTCGGAGGATTTCCCGACAGTGTGCGCGTGGAGAACGGCTACGTAGTCATGCCCGAATTGCCGGGTATCGGCTTTGAAGGGAAGGCAGACCTGATCAACGTGATGCGGAAACTTGCCCAGTAGATGAACGCCATCGAGCAGAGGACGCTGCCCTCACCGCGGGTTCCGCTCTGGCTGCAAGTGGTCATCGGGATGGCGCTGGGAGTCCTGTTCGGCGCCGTCTTTCCCCGCACGGCGATTGGCCTTAAGCCCCTGGGCGACGGTTTTATCAAGCTGATCCGCATGACGCTGGCGCCGATTGTCTTCGGCACGGTGGTGGCCGGCATCGCGCGCATGGGTGACCTGAAAGAGGCGGGAAGAGTCGGCGTGAAGGCGCTGGTTTACTTTGAGATTGTCTCCACCCTCGCTTTGCTTTTCGGATTGGCAGCTGCGGACCTGCTGCAACCGGGTCGTGGCATGAACATCGATGCCGCGAAGCTCGACCCCGCAGCCACCGCCGGGTACACGGCCAGCGCGCAACATTTAAGTGTGACGGCGTTTCTACTAAACATCATTCCTTCCAGTGCGGCCGAGCCGTTCGCGAGCGGAAATATTCTTCAGGTTATTTTGCTCGGAGTTCTGTTTGGTGTTGCCCTGGCCCAGTTCCGCAAGCAGGCAGAACCGCTGGTTGACCTGATCGACCTTGTCCTGAAGGGGATGTTCAACGTCGTGAAGTTGGTGATGTACCTGGCGCCGCTCGCGGCCTTGGGAGCAATGGCCTATACGGTTGGTCAGTACGGCATCAAGAGCCTGCTGCAGCTTGCCTGGTTTACGGCGGAGGTTTGGGCCGTTTCCATCGTTTTTGTAGCCTTCGTGCTGGGGCTCATCTGTCATGTGGCGGGGGTCAGCCTGCTAAAACTGCTGCGTTACATCGGCGACGAAATTATGATCACGGTGGGCACCGCCTCGTCGGAAGTGGTGCTGGCGCCACTGATGGCGAAATTGCAGCGCCTGGGGTGTGCGGAACCGGTGGTCGGCATGGTGATGCCTGCCGGTTACACCTTTAACGCGGACGGCACGGCGATCTACCTCAGCATGGGTGCGCTGTTCATAGCCCAAGCCACGAATACCCACCTCAGCCTGCGCGACCAGATCGTCATGCTGTTGGTGCTGATGCTCACGTCGAAGGGGTCCGCCGGTGTGGCCGGGGCCGGCTTCGTTACCCTTGCCGGCACGCTTGCCTCGCTGCATACGATTCCGGTTGCCGGGCTGGTTCTGCTGCTTGGGGTGGAGCGCCTCACGAATATAGCCCGAGCCGTCGTGAATGTGATCGGCAGCAGCGTCGCCACCATCGTGGTGGCGAAATGGGAGGGCGCCTTTGATTATGCCTCAGCCATTGATACGTAACGGCAGGCAAGCCTTACCAGGAGCTTGCTTTTGTATTGCCGGCCGCCCGGTCTGGCATAACTACTAGTACAGAATCTCTTTCTTGAGCCGCCGGGGGCAGGGTACGTAAGGAAGCGCTTAGTCGGTGTCCTAATCGGGTCATTGGAATCTCGATCAGATAACGGCTGAGAACCGCGCATACCAGGATCGCGGCTATATTCCACGGCCATTGCTGAAGGTTATGAAAGATGCCGTGCGCTTTCATTGGCTCGAGCGGCAAGAACAGTTCCTGCCAGAGATAGAGACTGTAGGAAAGAGTTCCAACCCAACGCAGTAGCGGCCACTCCAGAATGCGGCCAAGAAAGCTGCCTGGCTGGATAACCGTGCTGACCACCAGCAACGGCAATAATATCGCGTGCCACAAAGGCATCTCGGGTGCATGCATCACCTCGAGAACGAGCAGAATGGCAAGAGTCGGTAGCCAAAACTGCAGGCCACGAAGGTGTTCGAACGTCCGCCTGATTGCGGGTAAGTAAATTGCGGCCAGACAACCCCACAACAGAGCATCGATTCTCGTATCGGTACCGGTCCAGGCGTTGGGGACGACGAACATCCGGGGGAAGAGCCACGCATGGAGCTGCATTTCCCGCCATCCGAAAACCAGCATCGCCAGCACAAACGCTACCTTGGCGGCGCGTTTTGGTTTCAACGCGATGAGCAGTGACGGCCACAGAAGATAGAAGTGCTCTTCCACCGCGAGTGACCAGAAATGCGCGGTATAGAAACCACCTTGCCGATCGACTCCGAGAGGCAGGTAGTTTCGGTAGAAGAATAGACAGCTGGGTAGATCGGAATAATTTAACGGCAATGCGGTTAGGAGGGAGAGCGCACAAATAACTGCGAGCGTGGCATAGTACGGAGGCAGGATACGAAAACAACGCCGGATATAAAAACCGCGCAGGTTGATGTCGCCAGTGCGGGCGAACTCCTCGAGCAGCAAGCCACAAATGAGAAAGCCGCTAATGGCGAAAAAAATGTCGACTCCAATGTTGCCATGAGAGGACACGTGCATCAGCCGCGGATGGCCGGCGAAGAAACTGGGACCGCCGTGATCGAAAAGAACTGCGATCACAGACAGGGCACGCCAGCCGTCCAGAGTCGGTATATATCTCGTGCGGCGATTCAAAACCTTAATAGGCACACGAACCCGTGACAAACTGTTGCTCCACCAGGAGCGCAAATCGCGTTAGCTGTCAATCAACAGTTATGGGGATCATCGGGCCAGCGGTGCGGCGGCAAGTTGGGTCGCTTCCTGAGCCGTTTGTAAAGCGGCTTCTCTTACTCACGAGTCTTGCACAGATGCAAAAGTGAATGAAACATGCCCTTGCTCTTTGGGGTTTACTGCTTCAGTACTCGCCGGTCAAGACTTTGCGGCGCGAGCCTTGTGCAAGCGCAAAGCGTGATTTCCCGTCTGACCAAAATGGGAATGGAGAGTGAGGTTGACGGCGTGGGAGCGTGACGATAGAGCGGCATGGGGAGGTGGCTCAGTTACCAATATGACACCCGAGGCCATACGTGAAACTGCAACTCAGTACAGTTGTGGTTACACTAATCGGGGAGATTACTGGCATGAAGCGCATCGGATTGCACTCGCTGATCTGGTTGCTATTTTTGATTCCTTCGGCGCGGGGGCAGGTAGGGCTTTATGCCGGCTTCAGCGCAACCAGCACCAATGAAGGGAACGAGCCGTGGTTCTATGGTACGACGTTTGGCGGCTACTACACGGGCTGGAAACTTCCGTTGATCAATCTGGGCCTGGATGCCCGGGCATCGCTTCTGCACGGCAGCGGCAGCGTTTCGCCGCAAAAGTTTGTGAACGGGCTCGTGGGACCTCGCGCGCAGATTCATCTCCCGCTCGTTCCCCTCAAACCTTATCTTTCGGGCCTGGCGGGAGGAACTCATACCGAGCTGGGACAGGGGAGTGCCCGCACCAACAAGACGAGCTTCAGTTATGGATTTGCCGCCGGCGCCGACCTGACCATCTTCCCCCTTCTTGATTGGAGGATCGCCGAGTATTCCTTTACGCGTTCCGATCCGGGTGTGGATCAAAAGACGCTGACGACTGGCCTCGTCCTGCGCCTGCCAGTGCCGTAAGACCGCCGCGCTGGCGGAGGGACAAAGTTGCGTTGTCAAATTTGCGTTGTTAGACGACTGGATTAGATGGTTCTGCGTTTTGTATAGGCCGGCGCGTTAGGAAAAGTAGTACAACTTTCCTATTCGTCGCGAATCGGAACTCCCGGTTATTTTGACTCGCTTTCATCGCGCTGTCGCCGCGATTGCACGAATGCGCGAAGCACGTTGTTCATGAGTGTTTGGTAACCTTTGCCATTGGCTCTGAACCATTCGAGCACATCATGGTCGATGCGGATATTGATGTGATCTTTCGGGGCAGGGACACCGATTGTCGCCTGCGTCCAGTCTGGTTCCCCATGAACATCATCCGGGTCGGCAAGGATCGAAGCTTCGAGTTTCTTGCCCGTCACCGCATGGGCTTTGCGCCAATCGGTCCGGTCCTCGCCTCGCGCAATTTTTCCTTTGATCTGCTTAGCCGTATAGCGCACAGTATCGTTCTTCTTCGACATCTCTCGCCCTCCTGGCTGTGATAATCCTTATGGTCCCGTCGCGCCACGTCCAAACTGCGGCGAAAAACTTGCCTTCTATCGACCCAATGCTAAGAAAGCGTTCTTCGTCGCCTCTCGGCGTCGGTACTGTGAGCAGGGGACGGCCGTCAAACAGGCTGAAAGCGACGCGGAGAAAATCGATCCCCCGCTCGGCCAGCACCCACTCGCGCTTCGCTTCGTTCCAGCTAAATTCCACGGCATACTATACCCACAAGTGTACCCACGGTCAAGAAGTATAGTTGCTAGAACTTTGTCCGAGGCAGATCAGGCAGGGAAACGGTGACGGGACCGTCGCTGATAAGCAGCTTTCCAAAACTACCAATCCCGTCGGGCGACCAAAATTCAGGCAGGCCTTCCTTCTGATCAGTCTGACGGGATCTATCGCCTCGGTGGCCTTAACCTAACTGCGATTTCCCGCTCAGAAATTCTCCCCGGAAGCCCAGACTAGCCCCCGCGACGGTCCTTCAACATCATCTCGTCTTTATCCAGGAAGATGAGAAGCGCCGCGGCCCAGCCCTTGATGTTCGCAGGGGTGCTAGGATTGCACTGGAGAAAACGCAGGCGGGCTCTAGCGGCAAGCTGCTCGTAACGATCTAGTTTGTCGGCCTCCTCTACAAAATCGATCCGGTACATCGTTTCCGCTGTGTATCCCCATACGTTAAACATGGTCGCCGGCATGTCCGGTGTCAGTTGGATGGTCCGTGCTTGCTCTGCTGCTTTATCCGGACTTTCGGCGTCAATTTCAATCTCCCAAAACACGCGAAACCTCAAGCTCACCCCTCACAACCACTGCTGAGAAAAATATCGCAGGAGATTGTGATTCGGTATCGCCAACAGGTTGAACGCGCACTACACCACGAAGGGCCAGCTTACGCCACCGTTGGCGAATGCCTTTGGTACCGACGGTGCCCAGCATTCGGGCGCACGAAATACGCTCGGGCGTTGGCTCTGTGAATTTGGCTGCAATCTTGATTGGTTATCAGTTGGAATGTCTCCCATCCGGCCTCACTGAACTCTGTGCATCGGATTTCCGCCTTACCATCGTACTTTCGTGGGCGCAAAGCCCCTTACCGTCTTCCTGCGTGCAGCCGATGCAATGGTTGACCATGAGTCGCACCCACGCCGAGCAAGCTCCTGATCTTGAGTTGAATTCTTGGTGAAGACGATCCGGCCAGATTATTGCTGAAACAAATCGAAAAGAGGAACAACATGGCTGTAACCGATGCGGTCACCCTCCAACGGCTTAGACGTGAAGAGAACGAGGCAGAACAGCAATGCCGGCAGGCGGTAAACGTCGCAAAGATACTGAAAGATTTCCCACAGCATGAAATTGCTCAGCAAAAGGCTGATGTTCTTGTTGCCAAGCTTGCGTCCCTGCGCGAGCAGATCATAAGGATCGAAACCTTGTGAAGAGTCGGAACAGAGTGGTGGGTTGCACCGGTGATATCAAGCGGCTGAGGGGATCGGAACTCCTACGCGGCGTCGACAGCCCAAAGTGACCAACCGGAGCGCCGAGAAAAGGTAACAATCAACGCTGTGCAGGGACGGTGTTTCTGCCTGCCGGCAGCGTTCGGCGCTATCACAGCGCCTGTTGCCCTTCGTTGGGATTTATCTGGCGGAGGGAGAGGGATTCGAACCCCCGTTACCTGTTAAGGTAAAGCGGTTTTCAAGACCGCCTGTTTCAACCGCTCACACATCCCTCCGCGTGAGTGTTGTCAATAGCTTATCAGGCCGGGGACCGCGGGTCCCGATGTCAACGCCCCCCAGACATCCTGTGGTCACGGAGCGCTGTTAGAATCCGATTTGGAGAAATAACATGATTCAGATTACGTGGCTCGGACACGCGACCTTTGAGATCCAAGTCGAGTCGGGAGAAGTGCTGCTGTTGGATCCGTGGGTCGAGGGGAATCCTGCTTACCCGGAAAAACATAAGATTCAAAAGGCGGATGCCATCGCTGTTTCCCACGGGCATGGCGACCATATGGCGAGCGTCCTTCCACTGGCCAAAAAGTTCGGATCGAAAGTTTTCAGCATCGTTGAAATTGCCGGGTGGCTGGGATCGAAAGGCGTGGAGAACACGGTCGGGTTCAACAAGGGCGGCACGGTGGATCTGGGGTTCGTCAAGCTCACCATGACCCACGCGCTGCATACTTCCTCTATTAGCGACGGCGACAAAACGATCTATGGGGGCGATGCGGCTGGCTACATGCTCACTTTCAAGGACGGCCGCCGCGCTTTCTTTGCCGGAGACACCGCTGTCTTTTCAGAAATGGCGCTCTACGCGGAGATTTATCACCCCGAATTGGCTTTCCTACCGATTGGCGACTTCTACACCATGGGTCCCGAAGAGGCTGCGTATGCTGCTCGGTTGTTGAAGGTGAAACAAGTCATTCCTATGCACTACGGGACTTTTCCGGTGCTTACCGGGACACCGGCGATGCTGAAGGACAGGCTTTCGGGGTCGGGGATAGAGGTCCTTACTCTGACGCGCGGGGAAAAAACTGGCTGGTAATCTCTGGTCAGGAACAGCGGCAGGGGTTAAAGCCCACATTATTTTTGGCATTTAATGGCCCGACTAAAGTCGTGCCCTGATACAAAACATGAGTTTTTCCGCAACCTGTAAAGTCCGATTCTTGTTGAACGCTTACGACGCGACTAAACAGGTAGCGGAACACTGACGTTCTAAAGGGAACGGGCTTTAAGAGTCTGCGTGGGAACCAGATCTCTAGGACCAAACAGAACCTGACGGGTGCCCCATGTTCGCGCCAGCGTACGTGGGCCGATTATGAATTCTTCGAATGCTTTCGCTCAAGGAGTAAGAAGTTTGGAAGGGCTTCCCCCGTCTTTTTCGGCCCACGTACGCTGGCGCGAACATGGGGCACCCGTTCAGGTTCTGTTTGGTCCTAGAGATCCGGCCCTCACCGCAGACTCTTTAAGCCCCTGCTACAGCCAGAGCGACAACGGCTGCACTCACCTTGTGGAAGGGTTGAGCGCGTCGTGCAAGGCTCGAACGTCCTCTGCAGCCGTCGCATACAGGACCAGATCCTCTACCCCATTTTCGCCCAGGGCCAAAGGAGCCTGACTGACCCGGATTGAGCTTTTCATTGGTTTGCGTAACGAGGCGTGGAACTCGGAAGCACCCGTCCTGGCGGCGATCCCGGCTACATTGTCTGCTCGGACCTTGCCGCAGACCATCACTCGGATACGGCCCTCACCTTGCTTTACCAGCCGAGTGATTTGGCTTACCCCCTCCAGCGCGGTCGGCACGCCCCCCGATGTCAGGATGCGATCCGCTCCGGCCTCGATCACCTGCTCCAACGCTTCTTCCATCTGCGGCGCCCAGTCGATCGCGCGATGAAAGGTCACACCCAAGGGACGCGCCAGCTCCACCAACTCGCGGGTCCGCTCCGTATCGACTAGACCATCCTGCGAGAGGACTCCGATCACGACCCCATCCGCGCCGTACGCCTTGGCCGCGGCAATGTCTCGTTTCATCACCGCGAACTCATCGGCAGAGTAGAAGAAATCTCCGCCCCTAGGCCGCACGATGACGAACACCGGAATGGTAAGCGACTCCCGGACCGCGCCGATGAGGCCTGGACCGGGCGTGATGCCTCCCTCGGCCAGGTCCGAGCATAGTTCCACGCGTTGCGCGCCACCAATCTGGGCCGCCTTCGCGGATTGCAGCGAGTCGACGCAAATTTCAAGCACCATTGCTCGCAAGTGTACCGCGAACCTGGGGGACGTTTACCATGAGATAGGCACCCATGACCGCTGCCCGCACCGCCAGCCGCAGATCGTTCGAGCGTACCCTCGCCAGCGCCAAGCGAACCATGGTGCTCAGCGAGATCGTCAGCTTGGCCGTCGATAGCTTCCGCACCAACAAAGTGCGCGTCATGCTTACATCGCTGGGCATGGTGATCGGATCCGCTTCGCTCATCCTGGTGGTCACCGTTGGAATGACGGGCAAACAATACATCCTGCACCTGATTCAGGCCATCGGCACCAATATGGTGGAGGTGGAATACTCCGGCGGCGGCCCGGGATCCGGCGCTCAACACGACTTCCGCAACGATTACCTGACACGCGAAGATGAGACCGCCGTGGTGGAGCAGGTGCCGACGGTAGCCTACTCTTCCCCTATGCTGCAAATGCAACCGCGCATCAGCTTCGGGAATGGGGTCGTGAAGGACATCCTGGTACTCGGAGTGTCGCCGCAATACCGGCAGGTGCGGAACCTGATCTTAATCAACGGACGCTTCTTCGATGAAGAAGACGATGCCAGTCATGCCAAGGTCGCGGTGGTCACAGAGCCGTTTGCCCGGCAGAGGTTCGGCACCATCAACGCGGTCGACCAGTCGTTTCAGATTCACGGCATCCCGTTCACCGTGATCGGTACGTTCAAGGAAGCCGTCGATACGCTTGGACAAACCGAGGTTGCCGATCAAACGATCCTGATTCCCTACTCCGTTGCCCGCTACTTTACGGGAACCAACGACGTCAAGCAGATCTTCTTTTCCATCCGCGACACCGGGGATGTGGAGCTGGCGACCAAGCAGATCCTCCAAGTGATTCACTCGCGGCACCAGCCCAACTCGGTCTACCAGGCACAGACGCTCACCGATTTGCTGACCACGGCCGCAGAGATCGCCAACGCGCTGACGGTGGTTCTGCTGCTGGTTTCGTCGGTAACCTTGGCCGTCGGTGGCATCGGCATCATGAACATCATGCTGGCGAATGTGCGGTCGCGGATCCGGGAGATCGGAATTCGCAAGGCGCTGGGAGCAACCTACCGGGAAATCAAATTGCAGTTCCTGGTAGAGGCGGTCTTCATTTCGCTCAGCGGCGGGGTGGTCGGCACTATTCTAGGCTTGGCTGTTCCTTACTCCCTGCGACTTTTCACCGATTACCGCATTCCGATTTCGGGGTTGTCCGCCATCATCGCGCTGGCGGCGGCGATGCTGGTGGGGGTGGTGTTCGGCACGCTGCCTGCCACACGAGCGGCGCAGCTGGATCCGGTCGAGTCCTTGAAATATGAATAGGGGCTGGCTGTCGCTGCTTCTGCTTTTGCCCCTGGTTGCCCGGGCTGCTCCCATACCTCTGCACAACGGCTGGAAGCTGCAGTCAGGATGCGAGGTGAAGTCGACCGGGGAGCAGATTTCAGTCCCCCATTACCAGACTACGGGCTGGATCCATGCCGTGGTGCCGGGCACAGTTCTCGGCTCACAAGTGGCAGCCGGTTTGTTTCCCGATCCTTTCTTCGGCATGAACCTGCGCAAAATTCCCGGCATGGACTACCCCATCGGGAAGATCTTCGGCTACCTGCCGATGAGCGAGAACAGCCCCTATCGCTGCCCGTGGTGGTACCGCACGGAATTCGCAGCCTCAGATGCGGGCGGAAAAACAACCTGGCTGCATTTCGACGGAATTAATTACCGGGCAAATCTATGGCTGAACGGGAAACAGATTGCGACCAGCGACCAGGTCGCCGGGACTTTTCGAACCTATGATTTCGATATTTCCCATGATCTGGCGCATGGCCCCAACGTATTGGCGGTGGAGGTTTTCGCGGAGACGCAAAACGACCTGGGCCTCGACTTCATCGACTGGAACCCCGAACCCGCGGACAAAACCCTTGGACTGTGGCGCGGGGTCTCTGTCGATACGACGGGACCGGTGACAGTTAGAAATCCAAGCGTATCCACGCATTTTTTGAACGATGACCTTAACGAGGCGGAGCTGCACATAGCGGCCGACATTGCGAACAATGTGGATCACCCGGTCTCGATTACGGTAATCGCAGCCATCGGCTCCGGGCACCTGCAACAAAATATAACGCTGGAGGCAAAGGAGACGCGGATTATCTCCTTCGACGACCGGGTCAGCCATCCCGCAGTGTGGTGGCCCTACCAGTATGGCGATCCACATCTGGAGCGGTTGAGGGTGGCCGTAGAGGTGAACGGCGTCGAGTCGGATACGAAGAGCATTCGCTTCGGCATCCGGGAGGCGCAGGCTTCGCTCAACGAGCAGGGACATCTGCAGTTTCGTATCAATCACCGTAACATTCTCATTCGCGGCGGAGGATGGAACCCGGACTTGTTTTATCGCGAGCCGCGAGAGCGACTACGCGAGGAATTGGCGTATGTGAAACACATGAACCTGAACACCATCCGGCTGGAAGGCAAGCTGGGCAGCGAAGACTTGTTCGAGCTGGCGGATGAAATGGGCGTCCTCGTCATGGCGGGGTGGCAGTGCTGCGATTTTTGGCAGAAACCGGATAAATGGACCCCGCAGGACCATGTGATTGCCAACGCTTCCCTCTATAGCCAGATCAGCCGGCTCCGCGTCCACCCCAGCGTGTTTGTGTGGCTCAATGGCAGTGACGAAATGCCTTCCCCGGACGTGGAGAAGGATTTTCTTGCGGTGTTGAAGGAGCGCGGCTGGGTAGAGCCTGTTCTAAACAGCGCGGCGGATCGGACATCGACCGTCAGCGGGCCGAGCGGCGTAAAGATGACCGGGCCATACGATTATGTTCCACCGGAATATTGGTACCTCGACAAGAACCGCCTGGGAGGCGCCTTCGGCTTCAACACCGAAACCGGGCCGGGGGCGGCTATCCCGGGCTTGGAGAGCATCCGGCGAACGCTGCCGCGCCAGAGTTGGTGGCCAATCGATGAGCAGTGGAATTATCACGCCGCCTCCAGCAGCTTCGCGCAGTACAGCAAGTTCGGCGCCGGCATGGCGGGGACCTATGGGCCGGCTACCAGCCTCGAGGACTATGTGCTGAAGGCCCAGGTGATGGCCTACGACGGCGAGCGGGCCATGTTTGAGGCCTACGGTGCGGAAAAGTACCACGCGACCGGGGTGATCCAGTGGATGCTCAACAACGCGTGGCCCTCGTTCTTCTGGCACCTGTATGACTACTACCTCGTTCCCGGCGGGGGATTCTTCGGCGCCAGGAAGGCGAACGAGCCGCTGCACATTCAGTACCGCTATGACGATGGCAAGGTGGTAGTTGTGAACTCCACACTTTCGGCGTACCAGGGTCTGCGGGCTTCGGCGAAGGTTTTCGATCTTGGGAGCAAGCCGCAGTTTGCCCAGGAATCTTCGCTGGACCTAACCGCTGACGGAGTAGCCGTGGCATTTGCGGTTCCGCGGCAGAGCGCGACCGCGTTCGTGCAGCTGGAACTTCGCGACGCCAGGAACAGGTTGGTGAGCGAGAACCTCTATTGGGTGCCCGCAAAACTGGCTCAGCTCGATTGGGACAAGAGCAGCTATGTGAATACCCCTGCGCTCAGCTACGCCGACATGCGCGACCTCGCAGGTTTGCCCAGGACGGTGGTGCAGGCGTCCGCCAGCCAGGGCAGCCAGCGGGGCGAGGTTAGGGTTGAGCTCAAAAACAGCGGAGGCTCAATTGCTTTCTTTACTCATCTCCGCGCGGTGAAAGCCGGCACAGAGGAAGAAGTGGCACCGGTTTTCTGGAGCGATAACTTCGTATCGCTATTGCCTGGAAACACCAGAGCACTGACGGTGAGCGGGCTAGGGGAAGCAGCCGTCGAGATCAAGGTCGACGGTTGGAATGTGGCACCGAGAACGCTCGCCATACCCACGCGCTAAGAAGGCGGCCGGCGCTGCCGCGAACCGCGAGCTGATCGTCACGGCCGCTAAAGTAGCGGGCGTTGATTTCCGTAGCGCCCAGGTCCTCCAGATAGCGGAAGGCGGAGAGTTCGGCAGCCATTTCCGGCGGGGTGAAGAATAGCTGGAAGGGCTCCCCCGACTGCTGCACCCGTGCGGAAAGTGAGTCGTGCGCCAGCTGTTCCTCTGGCGGAAGAACGGCGCGTGGCTGGCTGTAATCCAAAACCAGTCCGCTGCCAGCGGGTTGGGCGGAGACAAAACCGACAGTCGAACGGAACGCTTCGAGGGTGAGGTAGGGTACGACACCCAGCCACGCAAAGAACGCCGGTGCGTGCCGGTCAAAGCCAGCGTCCTGCAGCTGCCCGGCGAGGGACTGGCGTTCAAAATCGACCGGCGTGTAGGTGGTGGTGTCGGGAATGACGATGCGATTGAGCCGCAGCAGCTCACGCTTCCACTGTTGCGTGGCAGGGTGATCTACCTCGAAGACGCGCAGCTCGGGGTAAGGGTTTCTATAGGCGAAGGTGTCAAGTCCGGCGCCCAACAGGACGTACTGACGGACGCCAGCCTCGTGGGCACGACTCAGGTTGTCTTCCGCATACCGGCTGCGGGCTACGATGAATGCGCGCAGTCCAATGGAGAAGGGGCGATCCGGCCGCAGCGGGGTCTGCCTCAGTTCCTCCGCATGCGCGGCGCCGAGGATAGGAACCGCAACAGGGTCGTCGAATACGACCGGCAGGTCGTGGAGCTGATGAGCCGCACGGCGTAGGGCTACTCGGAGGGCGGTTTTCGAGGCGACAGCCGGTTCCATTCGTTGCTGGACGAAGGCCTGAGGACTATCGCCTTCCTCCGCCGCCGGACGGCGCCGCCGACTGCATGGAGGAGTGGGCGCCACCGCCTCCGCCTCCCATAGGACCGCTTTGCATGCTGGGACCCGCGGACCGGCTGGGACCGTACGCCGGGGACATGGCGGACATGTTGCCGCCACCCATTCTTGCCTCACCCCCAGCCGCACTGTGCTGAACCCCGGAATAGACGGGCGTCGACACCGAGCCCTGCCGGGCGGTTTGGCCGGAGAAGCTGTGGAGATTGCCCAGGCTTCCGCGAGGAACCCCCATCCCGGCGGAGTTGCCGCGGAATACAAACGCGTCGTGAGCCGCTCCAAGACCCGAGGCCGGAATGGCTTTCATGTTGACAGGCACCAAGCTCGCGGTTCGAGCTGCTGACGGTGGAACCAATGGAGGATGCGTTGGGCGGCCCGGGGCAGAGGCGAGGGTACTGCCACCCGGCGCCACGAAGGTATTGTTGGCTAGTCCCATCCAAGCGCCACCCGGCCGCCATCCCCATCCAATTCCCTGACAGAAGGACCAGCTGCCGTAGTGGTAGGGAGTCCAGCCCCAGGGGTACGGAGAGACCCAGGAATAGCCGGCGCTGGGATAGTAAGCCCAAGCTCCGCTTCCGTAGGGATCCCAGGCAGCGCTTGTGAAGTACGGGCGCCACATGGAACCACCACAACCGTTGACGAATCCACCGTAGTAGTTCAGGTCATTCACGCCATAAGCGTAAGGGGTGCCGCCATAGGCGCTCGCATTGGCAAAGCTCTGGTGGTACTGGACGGCATCGTGATCCCAGGAGTCCGTGGGCAGTTGGGCCACGTTCTTGGCAAGCACGGGCGGGGTCTGCTCGGCGAGATTGTATGTCAGGGTCTTGTTCTTGTTGACGGTGGTCGTCCCGGAAGCATCCTGCACCTCGGCGTCCCCGTGCATTACCGCCAGCTTGGCTTCGTTCAGGGTCACCTGCAGACGAACATGGCTATCTGGGGGTAGATTAACCGTTTGTGGCCCGAATTTTACGGTGAACTGATTGCCTTTGGTCTTCACCAGGTTTACATAGACCATCCCGCGCAACACGTTAACGGTCGAGGATTTGGCGCCGGTGGGAAGCAGTTCCAGGAGAGGAAATTCGACTTCGGAGTTCGGCGTCACTCGAATCGTGCTGTTGTCCTCAAACTCAATTTCAGCCACGCCATCTTCCGTCTTTAGCTTGTCTCCCTCGGTCACGGGCAGGTTGGGGATGGCCGCTTCAAAACCGTTGCCGATATTGCGGTCGAACTGTACTTGGCCCTTGATCTCGCTGAGGCGGATGATGCGAACCTTGGAATTGCCGGACGCCGGAGCGGCGGCCTGGGGAGCGGAGGCCTGTGCGGCGGGGGCTTCGTTGGTGGGGGCAACGGGTTCCTGGCCTGGGGACGATAGTCCACCCAACATCAGGACTGCGAGAGCCATTGTGGTCATTGCGGGGTTGATTGGCATGTCCGCCTCCTTTTAGAAACCCGGCAGGGGACTTTTCTTGCTTTTTGGATTTTGGGAAGGTGCTTCCCGGCCGGTTCCTGCGTACCGGCGTGACGGATCGGATGTTAGCACTTTTCGACTAGGGATTGCGAGGGTTGTTTCATGCCCTCAAATTCAGGAGGAATGAGGAGTAAATTCCGGGAAAGAAACGATCGCTCCTTCCACTCCGCTTCTCGGTCGAAAAGCAGAAAAACATTTCCCCGAAAGATCCGTAGAACTGCAGGTCCCTCGGCTTCGCTCCTAATGAACAACCGTACCCTGGACCGACCAAGAGCGTTGGAGGGGCTTCGCCCAGGGCTTCGCCCGTCTTTTTCGGCCCACGTACGCTGGTGCGAACATGGGGCACCCGTCCAGTGCGCGGCGGCCGGTACTGTTCATTGCTCCCTTAACTTGCCGCAGGCAAGTCGGCTCCTCGGGATGACAGGGGGAGGGCGGCGCTTCCATTTGGGGTCGGTTATTGGGATTGAGAGACAAACTGCTGGCGGCCGGACTCGAACCAACCGCGATCGGTCGGTTCGGGTTCTTAGGCGGACGTCAAAGTCCGTAGCCTACGCGAGGATCGCGGAGACGTCAGAGGAGAGCACGAGCCATCCGGGGTCGCTCGCAATGTGCTTCAAGCGTAGGATTTCATCGCCCACCAGAAGGTCATAGTCACCCAGAGCAATCGTTTGCCCGGCTTCCGCCGCGATGGAGTGAACAACGGCTTTCTTTCTTAGGAAGGAACCGCTTGCGCTGGTGGCTTCTACCAGCTGTTGGCTAATTTTGTAGCTTACGTAGATTGCTGGTTCCCGCGTACCTGTGGGCACCAATCTTCCTTTTCCATATCCCAGGGACATATGCCTCGTTTCACCACAGAGATGAACGTATAGATAGACCTTTTTTGAGACGCGCGTGATCCCACAAAGGGGGGATCACGCGAACCGCTTAAGAAATTCGTTGGCGCTCAGGGTAGGACATCCTGGCGAGGTTCTTACGCCGAGGCGCCGGCTTGGCCGCGGGTGTGGCGTGAGCCAACACGGGCACCGGCGGGCGGACGAAGGGATTCAACCCAGCCCGCGCGAGAACGACACAGAAGGCGAGCACCGTGTAGGCCTGGGAGATAACCGCGGACCAGGCAATCCCCACGGCGCTAAACTTGGGCGCCAGCAGCACGGCAGCTCCGATGCCAACCAAGGCAGAGGTGAGATTGACGATGTTGAACTGGTTATCGAGCTGGTGAGGCAACAGCAGCTGGAAGGTGATCAACGTGACCAGCGCCGTCAAAGGAATCCACAAAGCAAATACGCGCAAGACCGGCACTGAGTTTTGAAACGCATGACCGAGAACAAAGTGGACGAGGAGGGGGGCGGCGAGGAAGATCGCCGAGCCGAAGACCAAGCCCAGGCCGCCGAGGAAAACGATGCTGAGCCTGACCGTCTTCATGGCATCCCCGGGATTCTGGTGGGCCTGCTGGGTCAGCCTGGGATAAAGGGCCTGGTTCACCGGCCACATTCCCTGCTGAAACACGCGTGTGATTCGCTCCGCCCCGGCGTATTCGCCCAATACCGCTACCGGGGCGACCGCGCCCAGCACCAGGCGGTTCACGGAACCGGAAAGTCCCTGCACGGCACGAAATATGAACATCGACCAGCCGAGGCGCAGAGCCTTCCCCATGGAATGCAGGGTAGGCCAGCGAAAACCGACGTCGCGATAGGCCAGAACTACCGTCACACCGTGGGCCACCACACAGCCGACGCACTGCGCGGCCATCACCTTCCAGCCGTCGGCAGGCTTGTGCACCAAAACAAAAATACTCAGGGTAGCCAGAACCTTGCCAGCTATCTCGAGCGCGCTGGCCAACTGCATCCGCTCCAGGCCCTGGAAGAACCAGAGCATATTGATGCCCTGGCAAACACCCCAGATGGTACTGGACCAAAAGAGCGCGGCGGACGGCGCGACGTTCGTAGTAAACCGGCGGGAAATGATAGCCCCGGCAACGCACGCGATGGCGAGCAGCGTCTTCGCGCCTAGAACCCCCGAAATGAGCTCGGAGAGCCGCTTAGGGTCGTCGCGCTGCAGCGAAGTCTCGCGCGCCGCCGAAATATCGAACCCGTACTCCACGATGCAGGTGATCACAATGCCGATGGCCTGGGCAAACACTACGGCACCCCAGCCCGAAGGACCCAACACGCGTGCGAGGTAAGGAAATGTCAAGAGCGGCAAGGCGTAGGTGCACGCCTGGACGCCGTAGAGTGCGATGACATTATGCAGGAAGCCGCTGTGCAGCAGCTTTCGGGGATTTAACTTCGACGGGGATTTCCTAAAAGGCCGCAGCAGCATCATCGACATTCCTTGCGAGGTGGTGCATTGCCGGCAAATCGGGGGCTGGCGCGCTCCAGGCGTCGTTCAAGACCTGTGAGAGTCTGGGCAGCCCATGATGTCGGAATGCAAGTTGCAGTGGGAACTCTCCCGGAACTTCTTCCGGGGAGGCAACCGTCGCAATCTAGGCCACGCCGGTAGGAAACATATCGGCATTCATTGGACAGACATTAATGAAAGATGCGTGCAGCCTATCCTTTGGCGTTCGAGCGTAACACCGCCGAACACTACCCACACACCAGGTACGATTTACCCGAGCTCCGCCCATCCCTCATCTCGGAAGCTAAACCGTTTCCCTGGCATGTGTTATCCCCCTAATGGGGAACTACGGAGGCACGCGCCGCTACGGCGTCTTTCCCGGCGGAGTGAGGAATTTATCGACGTTGCTTTTATCGACCAGCGATACACCGGTATCGACAAAAGCCGGAATGGGTGCGGATGCATCCGAGGCGTAATCCCGAGCCAGCGGCTGGAGCGGGTAATGATGAAGGTCATCTAACGCCTTCAGACCCAGGAGGGCCATGGTGTAAGGCTTTTGTGAGATGGTGGCCTCAATGGTGCCGTCTTTGACGAGCTCGAGCGTGGCTTGGTCCACATCCATGGCCATGAGCATGACGCCTTCAGGCTTGGAGCGCTTGTAAGCCTCCCCGACGTCCTTGCCGGAGGAGGACTCGAGGCTGATGTAGGCATTTATTTTGGCTGGACCGGTTCGGGCCAGGTATTCCTGCGCCTTATCCATCGCGGTTCCAGAATTGCCTTTCATGTCAAAAACCTCAACGATTTTGATCCCGGGATAGTTGGAGAATACGTCCTTGTACCCCTTAAGCCGCTCCTCGAGGTTTGGCTGGCCCGGCATGGTGAAGAAAACTACATTGCCTTTGCCTTTCAACTCAGCTGCCACCTTTTGGCCGCCCAACCTACCGGCCTCCAGATTGTTGGTGCCGATGAAGTAGAGTCGCTGGCTGCTGGGAGCATCGGAGTCCATGGTAATGACTGGAATTCCAGCGCCTATGGCTTTATCGATTTCCGGCCCCAGTAACCCTGGGTCCGATACGGATACCAGAATGCCCGCGGGCTTTCTGGCAACCGCCTTGCGAAACTCATCCAACTCAGCAGCAGGCGTGAAGGAATCTGGTCCGCGCATTTCTTCGGTGACACCGTACTGCACGGCGGCCCGGGTGAAACCCGCGTGCGCCGATTGCCAGTAGGGCAGACCGATGTTAGTGGCGATGAGGAAGTATTGCTCAGATTTGGCGTGGCGTTCGCACCCTCCGAGGAACAGGGAGCAGGCGGCAGCGAGCGTGAGCAGAAGAATCTGCTTTCCCGGCATTTTCATAGACATCCTCCACGAACCGGGAGAGGCTTAGGAAAGAGGGCTTCCCGGTGAGGCGCGAATTTTACTCCTAACGCTTTGGCCCTGGAAAGTGCGACGGCTCGCATTATCATCTCTCAAATGAGGATTTTGGTCACCGGCAGCTCCGGGCATTTGGGCGAAGCACTGGTTAGAACCTTAAGGGATTTGACCTACGACGTAGCTGGTCTCGACGTTCTTCCCTCCGAGTTCACCACGCACACCGGATCCATTACCGATCGCGCCTTTTTGCATCGCTCGATGCGGGGCGTCAAGACAGTGCTCCATACCGCGACCCTGCACAAACCCCATGTCGGGACCCACCGCCGGCAGGATTTTATCGATACGAACATCTCCGGCACGCTCAAATTGTTGGAGGAAGCGGTTGCGGCCGGCGTCGAGCGCTTTGTCTACACCAGCACCACCAGCGTGTTCGGCCGGGCGCTGGCGCCGCCTGAGGATGCGCCCGCGGCTTGGATCACGGAAGAAGTTACGCCCGTGCCCAAGAATATTTATGGAGTGACCAAGGCGGCAGCCGAAGATCTGTGCGAATTGTTCCAGCGCGATCTCGCTTGTGTTGTGCTGAGAACCTCACGCTTCTTCCCCGAGGAAGATGACGACCGGAAAGTGCGAGATACGTACCCGGACGACAACGCGAAGAGCAACGAGTTCCTCTACCGGCGAGTAGATCTCGAAGACGTGGTGAGCGCACATCTGCTGGCCGCGCAACACGCGGCGGATATCGGTTTTCGGAAATACATCATCAGCGCAACGACCCCGTTCCTGCCCGAAGACCTGGCGGAGGTACGGGTGAACGCCCCCGGTGTGGTGGGGAAGCGGGTTCCGGGATATGAGGTGGAGTATGACCGTAGGCAGTGGAAGATGTTCCCCAGCATCGACCGGGTGTACGTGAACGAGCGAGCACGCCGGGAACTTGGCTGGCGGCCGCAATATGACTTCGGCTCGATTATTGAGCGGCTGAGGGCGGGCGAGGACGTGCGGAGTCCGCTGGCGCGGGTGGTTGGGTCCAAGGGCTACCATTCCGAGGTATTTTCCGACGGACCGTATCCGGTGGAATGAGTATGAGCACCGTGCGCAGCATGCCTGGAGGATGGGTCGATCGAAAGAGCACTCCGCGTGGTCCGAGTGGCCGCGGGTTGTGCCGGTGGTGCTCTTTGGAAGTGCCGGCGCGGCGGTTCACCTTCTGCTCGGAGTATTGCGTCCATGAATGGAAATTGCGCTCTCAGCCCGGATATTTGCGGGAGCAGATACTCAAGCGCGACCGGGGACTGTGCGCTCACTGCGGTATTGACACGATTCGGGAATACCTCAGGGTGAAACGCTCGCGGGGCGCAAGCCGTGCGGCGCTGTTACAGCATTGGGGCATGAAAACCAGGATCCGCAAGACTCTGTGGGACGCCGATCACATTCTGCCGGTTGCTGAAGGCGGCGGGGAGTGCGATATAGATAACATCCGTACACTTTGCCTTCGCTGCCATCGATCCGTCACCCTGGAGCTCCGGGAGCGGATTCGACGGACAAAAATTGCCCGGCTTGGCTGATTCTGCGGCCTATTGCTGAATTTGCTGAACTTCAGCCAGGACTCGGCGCACAGTAGCGGAGATACGGGACAGCATTCCGTTGGCATCGTTGACCAACTTCTGGGTGTCGCCGGCGAGGTCAGGATGCGTACTTAATAGGTGCAGAGTGAAGGTCATGGCGGCGAGCGGATTATTCAGTTCGTGGGCCAAATGATTGATGAGAGCATATCTCGCAGTCCAGGCCCTGACCTTTTCTTCCGCAGCTTGTAATTTTCGTTGCTCTGTCATCTCGACCACGTAAGACGACCACTGCAAGGGCTCGGCGGTAAGCCGCACGGCGCCAATCAGGAACGGTAGCGACCCACCGTCTGGTAAAACAAAATCCTTCTCATAGGGAACGCAGGCGCCAAATTCGCGAAGCTGTTCCATGGCGCTCGCATCGAGCGGGCGAAACCTATCCGGGGTCATGGCGCGCCAGTCGAGCTCCCCCGCCAGCATCTGCTCCCGGCTGTGGCCAGTCATGCGCAGAAAAGCGTCGTTGGCGTCGATGATATGGTCAGCATCGGCAATGTAGACGCCAAGATGAGGCGATTGGTACAGGAGGGCGAAGGATGTCTGCAGGGAGCGTGGAATCTGAGACTGATAAGCGCGAATCGCTACTTCCACATCCGCCTGCAGGGTCTCGCCAATTTGCAGAATGTCGTGCACCAAGGTGCTGAGATCAACGCCGAATAAGTTTTCGTGAATAGTGGAACTGAGGACCTGCTGCAGCAGGCGGGCCTCAAATACGATTTGGGGGATGACGTAGTTTTGCTGGTAGCGCAACTTGCCGTGCTTGCGCGCAGCGTCGGTTGCCTCTTCACTGAACTCGCTTTGAGGCTCTTCCAAACGCCGGATCAACTCCTCCATCATGTCCGGGACGTGATCGCTTCGTTCCGCTTCCGTGAGTGGGAGCGCGGCCAGTTCGGGGTCTTTCAACACCAGGCGCATCCAGCGCTCGCATATGAGCGGGGAAAGCTCCTCAAGAAGATCGGCCACCTTGCGGGTTGGAAGGGCTTTGCCTGAAGGCCGTTTTCCGTTGCGCAAGCCCGAGATTGCCTCTACGAGCTTATCGACGTGCAGAGGCTTCGCGAAGTAATCATCCACTTGGCTGCGCACGGCCTGAATGGCGGTTTCGAGGTCAGGAAATCCGGTCAAAATGAAGGTGCAAGCGTCTGGCTGGACGCGGCGCATGGCGCTGACCACGGTGAAGCCGTCACCGGGTTGGCCGATGTTCAAATCCGAAAGGAGAACATCGAATTTTTGCGTGCTGATCTGTTCGAGCGCCTCGCGCACGCTGCCGACCGAGGTCAATTGAAAACCATGGTGGCTCAGGACAGCCCCGAGCGCCGTTCGCAACGTATTGTCGTCGTCGACGAACAGTAACTTGATATCCGCCATCGGGATTTGGATGCTCACGCGGGGGTGCCCGATGTAAGGCGGCAGGGAAGAACGGGCTCTCTTCCCTGCCAGCCCTGGCTAGGACTTGATGAAGGCGAGCAGGTCGGGATTGATATGCTCAGCGTGAATGATCGGCATTCCGTGGGGGAAGCCGGGGTAAACCTTGAGGGTCGCATTCTTGATCAGTTTAGACGAAAGTGCCCCGGCGTCGGGATAGGGCACGATCTGGTCGTCGTCCCCGTGCATGACGAGGGTGGGAACGTCGATCTTCTTCAGGTCTTCGTTGAAGTCGGTCTCGGAGAAGGCCTTGATGCAGTCATACTCCCCCTTGAGACCGCCCTGCATGCTCTGATACCAGAAGTTTTCGCGCACCCCCTCGGAAATTTGGGCTCCCGGCCGGTTGTAACCGAAGAAGGGTAGGCTCAGGTCCTTGAAGAACTGCGAACGATCGCTCAGCGTGCTGGCGCGAATGCCATCGAAGACTTCGATGGGCAGGCCCCCGGGATTCTTTGCCGATTTCACCATGATCGGGGGCACGGCACTAATCAAGACGGCCTTGGCAACCCGCTTGGAACCGTGGCGGCCTAGATAGCGGGCGACTTCGCCGCCCCCGGTGGAGTGGCCGACCATCACGGCATCCTTGAGGTCTAGCTTTTCAAACAAAGCCGCCAGGTCGTCGGCGTAGGTGTCCATCTCGTTGCCGTCCCAGGTCTGGTCTGAACGGCCGTGGCCCCGGCGATCATGCGCGATCACACGAAAACCTTGCTGCCCGAGGAAAAACATCTGCGCATCCCAGGCATCGGCATTCAGAGGCCAGCCATGAGAGAAAGTGATCGGCTGCCCCTTACCCCAATCCTTGTAGTAAATCGTGGTTCCGTCTTTTACGGTGATTGTGCTCATTGCTTGCTCCTTCGTTTTGAGGGTTAATTTTCTTCTGCCGCGGCGGCGCCTGATCTTGCGGCACAAACGGCTTTTGCCGCCTGGTCGATGACCGCGACAACCTTCGCTGGCTCTTCGAGAACGACCATGTGGCACGTAGGGAGAGTGATGGTCACCGCGCCCATCCTGCAGGCAGTGAATTCCTCCATCGCCGGAGGAAGCATCCGATCCTTCTCCGAAATGATTGCCCATGTGGGCTTGGTTTTCCAGGCTGCGGCGGTCAGCTTTTCGTCGAACATGGGGCCGTAGCTTTGGCCCTGGACCGCAAGCGCAAGTAACCTCTCAGCCATCGGCAGCCCTTCGGCTATATCCTCAAGCATTCCTTCAGAAGTTATGGTGGCGAACTTGTCAGTGGCGACCCGGATTTGTTTCTGCCCTGGGGTCCAGCCAAACGGGCTGCTGGCATCGTTGGCGGACTCGCCTACTTCCGGGGCATAGGCCGCAACATACACAAGGGCGGCTACTTTGGGATCATCACCCGCTTCGGTGATTACGGCGCCTCCCCAGGAGTGGCCAACCAGAATCACGGGGCCGTCCTGCAGCGCAATGATGCGCCTGGTGCAGGCCACTTCGTCCGCCAGGGAAGTCATCGGGTTTTGCACTGCTACTGCGTGATACCCCATCTGCTGCAGTAGCGGAATGACTTTGGCCCAACATGAGCCGTCGGTAAACGCGCCGTGGACCAGAACTACGTTATTGACTGCTGGTTCAGGAGGCCACTTCTTTCCCAGCAACGGCAAAGCGGGCACCGCGGCAAAGGCGACGTTGAAGACGGTGCTGAAGGCGGTATGCAACACGTTAGAAAACATTGCGGTCCTCGCTGTAGAACTCGCTGCCAGAACGACCCTAACCGGCGGCACAAGTCTGTTATTGAACCAAATTGCTCTATCTGTGCACGAATGATCGCGACTCTTTTGCCGGCTACCCGAAAGAGCTGTTTCCAAGGGAGTCGTTTGAGTCTGGCAGACTGAAGAATTGAAGCCCATGATCATCGGGTAAAAATTGAGGAGAGTTTATGAGCAGCGAAACCGAACCAGTCTTAGTGAGGTTTACCGAAGCGCTCACTGGAACGACGGATGCCGTGAAGGCAGATGGCATCGCAGACATGCTGCTGATTTTTCTATCAGCAGGCGGCACGATCTTCGGTGTTTTTGTGACCGCGATCTTATTTGTGTTTGTCACTGCAAACCACCCGCACACCGGGTCTTGGATTTTTTTGTTGTTGGTGAGCGTCGGGGTCGGCGGCGTTATCGGTTGTCTCACGGTGATGGCCATCCTCAACGCCAAGGACCTTATCATCTGGGAAACGCGAGCACGCTAGAGCAATTTTGACAACATGAAGAGTCAATCGAATGCCGACGGTGAGTCCCAGGAAATGTTCGACGACTACTCGCAGTATGCGGCCGCGCCGGCTTCGCCCACACCGATTTCGGAAATCATTGCTGCGTTGCGCGACGTCGCAGCCCTCCAGGGGCTTACAGACGAGGAATATTACTGGCTCGCATCCCACGGCACGGAGCGAATAGGTGATGGTCAGGGCGTTGTCTTTCGGGAGAATGAACCCGCTCATCACCTCAACATCATCCTCAAGGGCGAGATCTACGTCCATCGCAGGAATGCGGGTTCGATAACCCTGTTCATCGGCCGTACCGCACAGGTCACGGGAAGGCTTCCGTTTTCCCGGATGGTGTGCTGGGCGGCCGAAGGCAGCAGCTCTGGAACCTTGTGGATACTCGACATCCACGAAGAGGCGTTTCCAGCAATGCTTCTGGCCATCCCCTCCATGGGCCAACGTTGCGTGTCCATCATGCTCGATCGCGTGCGGGACTTTACCCGCGCCGATCAGCAAGCGGAAAAGTTGATCGCATTAGGAAAACTGGCAGCGAATCTGTCTCATGAGCTCAACAACCCCGCATCCGCGGCCCAAAGGGCTGCCCTCAACCTGGCAACGATGATCGACCGGGATGAGGAGTTGTGCCAGCTGGGCCGGCTTTTCCACTCAGATCAGGAATTATCACGCTATATCGAGTGGACAAAGAAATGGTCGTCAATCATAAAAACAGTAACCGTTACTGATGACGATTCGCTCGCAGAGAGCGATCGGGAGGAGAGGTTCGTGGCGTGGCTCGAGACCCACCTGATTCCACAGGCGTGGTCGATGGCGCCGGTGTTTGCTCGAACCAGCCTGCCGGTCACTGCCTTGGATGAATTGGCTGAAGCGATCAGCTCCAACCCGCTGGCACGCGCCCTTACGAGTTTTGCCGCTTCACTCAATGCGCACCACATGGTCGATGCCGTCTCCGATTCATCGGCGCGCATCTTTCGCCTCATCGATGCTATTAAGGATTACTCGTATATGGATCAGGCCCCCATTCAGGAAGTGGATCTGATCCAATCGCTGGAAAACACCTTGGCACTGCTCCACCCCCGGCTGCGGGGAATGACCGTCATGCGCGATTACGACCCCGTCGTCCCTGCGATCACGGCGTATGGCGGAGAACTGAGTCAAGTTTGGACGGCGTTGATCGATAACGCCATCGATGCCACGCAAGGAGCAGGCACTCTCAAGTTGACGACCCGCTTGAAAGGAGACATGGCGTTCGTCGAAATTTGGGATGACGGGGTGGGCATCGACGAGGCTCTCTCAACCCGCATCTTTGAGCCGTTTTTTACTACCAAGCCCCTGGGCCAGGGACTTGGCCTCGGATTGGACACGGTGCGACGAATCTTGAGTAAACATTTCGGGTTCGTCACCGTGCAATCGATACCGCATGCCACCTGTTTCCAGGTGTTGCTGCCACTCGATCGGCCGCAGATTTACTAGACATCACCGAAACATTAGCGATTGACCCTTTCAGCCGCGCCATTCACCAGCGATGCCAGCAGCTCGTTCACGCTTGGGCAGCGCGCGAGGTTCGCACTCTGTCCGGCCCATAGCGCGAGTAACTCAGCTCTGTTGGCCTTTTGGGCAGGAATGGCAAGACTCCGCATGAGCCCTCGCTGTAGCGGATAGGGCAGGATCTCCGCACCAGGCTGATTCAGGGTTTGCAGGAGCTCGTTATCGATGCCGCGAGCTAGCCTGCCTGTGAATCCACGCGTCAGCGAGGTGCGCCCCGCTTTGCCACTTAGGATGGCTTGCCGGTGAACCGGATGCGCACCGGACTCCTCGCAGGCGAGGAAGACCGTTCCCATCTGCACTCCTTCCGCACCGAGCGCGAAGGCTGCGGCGATACCGCGAGCATCCGCAATACCGCCGGCCGCGATGACGGGGATCTTCACCGCATCGACCGTCTGCGGGACGAGTGAAATCGTTCCTGTCAGCGACTCTTCAGACGAACGAAGAAACGAGCCTCTGTGACCGCCGGCCTCGAAGCCCGAGGCGACTACCAGACTCACGCCAGCTTGTTCGAGCGCGATCGCTTCGTCCGGAGTCGTTGCCGTGCCGATGGTGACCATGTCTTGCTTGCGGGCCTGGTCAAGAATCTCCTGGGAAGGAATACCGTAGAGGAACGAAAATACCGGCACCTTGGCGTCGAGAAGAACCCGGGCCTGATCCTCGAAGCGAATGGGCTTGTGGGGAGAGAACGTTGGCTGAGTCCCTCCCACTGCACCGATTTGCGGGCCCAGACGCGACAACGCCCGTTGAAAGGCTGCCTCATCAGACTTGGCGGCACCCTCGTCTTCCATCGAGACCCAGAGATTAACTGCGAATGGTTTCGATGTGAGGGAACGAATCTCAACGATCCTGTCGGCGATGGATTGCGGTTCAAGACTGTGAGCACCGAAGGAGCCAAGTCCACCAAAGTTGGACACTGCCGCGGTAAGCCGTTGTGACGCCAAGCCGCCAAGCGGTCCTTGGATGATCGGATACTGAATCCCGAGGGCAGCAGTCACCCGAGTCTGATTCCATGCCTTCGACATAGGGGCCTCAAATGAAAGAGGCGGGATCCACCCGCCTCTTTCATTCTTACACTTTGAGCACGACTTACTGAACGTTGGTCAACATCCCACCGGAGATAACCGGTTGGGCCGTGGATGAGTAGAGTTCCGCGTAGGCAAGTATCTTGCCATGAGCGTCTGCGTCCACGAGCATGGGAATGGCAACGGTCGTGGTGGCACCGGTATCGATGTGGCCGTGGCAGAAGAGGTGGTCCGCAGCGGCTCGCTGATCTGGAGAGTGTCAACTCGTTGTGATCGACTACCACGTCTCCAAAGGAGAACACCTTGGACGTGAATTTAGTGGTGATCTTTGTGCCCTGCCCGGCGTTGGGAACAAAGTTAACGAATTCCGTGTTGGTCAGATTGGTATCCAGCCGTGATGCCGGTCCTTGCGGAACCGTCGATCCAGGCTCGTCGGTGAAGGTTCCAGTGGCGGAATCATCCGGATCGAGACCAACGCCGCCGCCACGAGGAGGTGGAAAGTCGCCGTCGAAGTCCCGATTGCCGCCGGCTCCCTCCACCGGGTAAAGCACGCCAGCAAAACCCAGATCAGTCCGCTACTCTACAACTGTTTTAGGGCCGCGACCAGCTCGGTGGGATGAAGCGGCTTCTGCAAAAAGGTGAAGACGTGGCCAGCTTCGCTGGCGGTTTTGATCCGCTCCGGCGCGTCGGGCTGCCCGGAGAAAAGCAGAACTTTGCAAGCAGGAAATTTACGCTCAAATTCAATTGCGAGGTCGATGCCGGTCATGCCCTGCATCTGGATATCAGATATTAGATAGTCAGGAGGCGCGACCCTCGCTGCCTCAAGCACAGCAGCAGGATCAGAAAAGGGAACGGCATCGAACAAATGGATCTGCAGAATGACGCTCAGCATTTTGGCGATGCTGAGTTCGTCGTCGATCACAAAGATGCGGGGATGCGACTCAAAAGGATTTTGCATCTGTTGAAAGGATACGGTGGCAGTTACCTGCACCACACCTGCAGAGATGGCGAAAGGGTATCTGCGGCGTTACTAATTTATTGGTATCAACAACACTGATTTGCAGCGTAAGGTGATTGGGTTCGTTGGGCACACAACGTTCGTGCCATGATGTTTACAAAGCAGTACCGGGTGCGCTTCATCGCAACCGGCCAGGCCCAGCCCCCGTTCCATTCAGGCCCCGAATTACTGCCCCTCCCCCACCGTAATCGCAGATTACGATGACGACCTCACGACACCAAATCAGGAGATGAAAGTTGCTGAAACATATGAAGACCACGCTGCTTTATGCCAGTATGATCGCAAGCCTGACTCTCTCCTCAGCGGCATGGGCTGCTGCCGCTACTGCCAAGGCGACCGTCCCGGGCAACATAAGCGCCTGGGTGAGCAACGCCGCCCACGCCGGTACAGCGCCCGACAACCAGACGGTCACGATCGCGGTACACATGGTCTTGCGCAACGTCACCGGTTTGCGCAACCTAGTGGCCGACGTTTCCAAACCGGGCAGCCCCGAGTATGGTCACTACCTGACGCCGGCCGCTGTGCGCGACCGCTTCGCCCCTGACAGAGCGGATGTATCCGCGGTAGAAGCGATGCTAAAGGGCGGCGGCATGACCAGTGTCCAGGTTGGGCCGGCCAACGCTTATGTGTCCGCAACCGCCACTGTGGCGCAAATACGCTCCACCTTCGCGGTCAGCCAGGATACCTACGTCTACGGCACGAGAACGCTGCGCGCCAATCGCGAGGCTCCTTCCATCCCAGCGGCGCTCGCGGGAAAGATCTTGTACATCGAGGGACTGGATGACACCACCACGCTGCGGCAACCGCACCGCGTTTCGGCTACGCAGGGCGATCTGGTGGCGCCGGCCAGCTACAATCCAAGCGCGGTTGCCCATGCACAAATGCTCGGCGACAGCTCAGCCGTTACTCCTCCCCCGCTTACGGGCAATACTCCTTCACCCTATTGCAGCACCTATTTCGGAGACAGCAATGCGGTCCTGAGCACGCAGCCGGCGCCGTACAAGGCTAACCTGCCCTGGCTCAACTGCGGCTACTCGCCACAACAGATTCAAGCGGCTTACGGATTGAACCTGGTCAAGCAAGACGGAACCGGCGTGACCATCGGGATCGTGGATGCGTATGCCAAGCCCACCCTGGAGGCGGACGGAAACCAATTCTCCCTCAACCACTCGCTTCCGCCGCTCACCAGCGCAAACTTCAGTCAGATTATTCCCAAGGGGATTTACAACGTGAGCCCGACGGAGGCCTGCGGCCCTTACGGCTGGTGGGGCGAACAGTCACTCGATCTCGCCGCCGTCCACGGCGCTGCACCGGGCGCGAACATCGTCTATATCGGCGCGCGGGATTGCAGCACCTCACTCACCATCGCGCTGTTGAATGCGATCTACAATTATCAGGCCGATATCCTCACCAACAGTTACTCCTTCAACGGCGAGGCAGACTCGGCAGCGGACATCGCCATGCAGGACCAGAGTTTCATGGTCGCGGCCGCACAGGGGCAGACAGTGCTGTTCAGCTCCGGGGATGACGGTGACCTCTCGCAGGACAACGGTGTGGCTACGGGCGCCTATGAGTCCACCAGCCCCTACGTCACCGGCGTTGGAGGCACCTCACTCCTTTTGACGAACGCCAACGGCGCGAAAAGCGAGTTTGGCTGGGGCAATGCGCGCGACTTTCTTGCGGGCGCCACAGTCAACAGCGCCACCTCGATCACTACCAGCGGCCTCACGTACACCACGGACTTTGGCATCACCTACGCCGATTTCGTGTTCTACGCGGGTTCAGGCGGAGGGATCAGCCTGATCGAACCGCAGCCGAGCTATCAGGTGGGCATTGTGCCTACGGCTCTTGCCACCTCGCTCAACCTGGCGAGCGGATACACGGTGCCGCTACCGACACCCCAGCGGGTAAGCCCCGATGTGGCCATGGTGGGGGACCCCTACACCGGGTATCTGTCCGGGGAGACCTATACGATTGCCGGTGATGGCCACAGCGATATCGGCTGCACGGCCTTGACTTCTACGACCGAGTATTGCGAGATCGCGAGTGGGGGTACGAGCCTGGCATCGCCGCTCATGGCGGGCATGATCGCGGTGGTGGACCAGGCTCGCCTGGGAGCGGGCAAGGCGCTGGTTGGTTTTGCCAATCCGTGGCTGTATGGCGCCAAGATCGGAAAGACCACGAACAGCGCGGGGATCAACGACATCGTGGCGCCCACCAGCCCTACCGCCGTACTCCGAGGGTATGTCACCGACGATACTGAGGTTCGGGTGGTCACCATCAATTCCGTGCCGCTGGTGATTTACCCTACCCCTTTTCCTCTCGAGGTGTGCGGCGTGACCATTTGCGAGGGGGTCAATGATGTATTCAATTTAGTCACGGCCGGGTTTGACGACGTGACCGGGCTGGGCGTGCCGTATGCGCCCTCCCTGATAACGCAGTAGGGGGCTGAAGTAAAACGGGGGCGCCCCATTCTTCTCGAGAAGGATGGGGCGCCCGACTGTTTTTGGCCCCGGTCTTGATTTAGTTTCGGATGCCTAACATCTCCCGAAAAGTCCTCAGAGCTTCCCCGCCCACGCCGATAAAAGCTGCAGCGGGTGACCAACGGGACAATGCCGAACGTAATCAGACGTTTGCGGGCAAACGCCAAGGCAAGATTTTGGGTCGGGCTTTTGGTTATCACGATTGCCGGCTGGATGGGTGAGCCAGGCTCCGCGCAAGTGAGCGGACGTTTTTTGGGCAGGGTGAGTTCCGAGGGCGGGGATGCACTGCCCAAGGCTACGGTGACGCTGCGCAACAGCAAAACTGGATCGGTCCGTCAGACCAAAACAAATGAACTTGGCGCTTTTGAAATTCTGGCTGTTCCCGCGGCGGAAGGCTATTCCATCACAGCGGAGGCGGCGGGTTTCGAGCAGATTGAAGAGACGGAACTGAAGTTGGTGGTGAATCAGGATTTTCGCATCAACTTCAAGCTGGAACCGGGGACGGCTGCAGCCGCGGTGGAGATGCGCGCGGCGCCGGTTCAGGTCGAATCTGATAACACCCAGCTAGGCCAGGTGATCGAATCCAAAAGTATCCAAGCCTTGCCCCTGAACGGCCGCAGCTATCTCGACCTTCTTGGGCTGCAGACGGGTGTCGTTCCAGCGTCCAATCCAAGTCCGTTTCAGCCTACGCAGCGGACCTCGGGCTTTCTGACGGAAGGCGAACTATCAGTCAACGGCCAGCGGGAAAATGCGAATGGCTTTCTGGTGAACGGAGCCCCGGTCGAAGATATGGGCTCGAATGGCGCCGGCATTATTCCTGTGCTTGATTCAATCCAGGAATTCCGCCTGTTGACGAACAGCTTCGATGCCGAGTTTGGTGGCTACTCCGGCGCGATTGTCAGCGCGGCCACAAAGTCCGGGGCCAACGAGTTTCACGGGTCGGGTTTCGAGTTTTTACGGAATCAAAATCTGGATGCGACGAACTACTTTGACGCAGCGCGAGGGGAATTCACCCGCAACCAGTTTGGCGGGGGAATCGGCGGCCCGGTGGTAAAGAGCCGGCTGTTTTTTTTCGCCGGCTATCAGGGCACGCGGCAAAATCGTGGATTGTCCACCGGCACGGTCCTGGTTCCCTCCCTGGAACAGAGGTCCGGGGATTTGGCATCCCTTGAGAGTCTGTTAACCGGCAGAGTACGAGGCGACAACGATCCCGGCCATTTAGCTGACACTCTCAGTACCAGGTTGGGGTACCGTGTGTTCGCCGGAGAGCCCTACTACACGCCCGGATGCGGACTCGCGGCCGACGCTCATGCCGGAAAATGCGTTTTTCCTAATGCGCAAATTCCTCAAACCGCGTGGTCGAGCGCGGCCCTGGGCGTCATGCAGTTCTTCCCAGCGGCAACCAGCAACAGCAGCAACGCTCAATTCCCTGCTTACTCGAGCAACCTCCTGGTACAGAACATTGTCGACGACAAATTGGGAGTGAGAATCGACACCACGCTCAAAGGCAACCATGATTTGTCGGTTTTCTACCATTATGATCGAGCGCTTATCCATTCTCCTCTGGGCGCACCCAATGCATTCGGCACCACGGACAATGTGCCTGGCTTCGCCTACACCGAACCGTCCCTGGCTCAATTACTGGTACTCAGCGACACCCGGGCATTTGGCCCCAATCGAGTGAATGAAGGACATTTGACCTGGCATCGCATTGCTTATCCGGGACCGAAACCCGTAGGGGGTTTGGGCCCGGTGAGCAGCTTTGGCTTCACCGAAGGCGGCCTGGGACTGCTTCCGTCACGGCCCGCGATCGAGGGCCTACCCAACGTGATTCTGAAGCAATTGGGCCTGACGGTGGGCTCGGCGATAACGGATGGGGCTTATCAAAACAACTACCAGGCAATGGAAGGATTTTCCTGGGTGGTGGGCAGGCACATCCTCAAGGCAGGCGGGTCGTACAACTACCATCAGTGGAATGGGCGGGGCGGCCCAGCGGCCAACGGCCAGTTTGTGTTTGACGGCAATGAAACGGGCAGTGACTTTGCCGATTTTCTTCTCGGAGCCCCGGATACCTTTAGCCAAGGCAGCGCGCAGCAGGTGAATGCTCGCAGCAAGGGTGGCGCCCTCTACGTTCAGGATAATTTCCGCGCACTTTCCAGCCTGACGATCAACTACGGGCTACGCTGGGAGTTCAGCGAGCCCTGGTATGACGCGAGGAACGAAATTCAGAACTTCGTGCCGGGACAACAATCCACGGTGTTCGGCGATGCACCGACCGGTTGGGTTTTTCCCCGTGACGCTGGCGTGCCTAGGACACTGGCCCCTACGGTTTGGCACTACTTCGCTCCCCGATTTGGGCTGGCGTATTCCCCCAGCCCGGAGAATGAGTTTTTGAAGCGTATTTTTGGGGAGCCCGGCGAGATGAGCATCCGTGCCGCCGGCGGCCTTTTCTATACCACCCTGGATGCCACGGAAGCCTCGTTCGAGGCGGGAAACGCGCCGTTCGGTTTCTACTATGTAAGCCCCTCGCTGGTTTACCTGGAGTGGCCGTTCAAGGCCCGGGCAAGCGGCCTCGATCCGGGACAACGCTTTCCTTTTGTGCCACCGCCTTTCGGCGGCAGCGCCACGTATAGCTTCAAGCCCTTCTTGCCCATTTCGCTGTCGTCGGCCTTCAAAGAAACCAATACGCTGCCATACGCAATCCATTTCAATCTCACCCTGCAGCGCCAGCTTGGGCAGTCGACCATTCTCTCCGCAGGGTATGTGGGCACGGTGGGGCGCCATCTGCTTTCGCTGCGGGACTTCAACCCGGGCAATGCGCAGACATGCCTGCAGATTGCCCAGATCTATGCCGCCGCGGGAAGGGCCTCGAGCGGCTGCGGCCCGTCGGGCGAGGATAGTATTTACCTGATCAACGGGCAGAGATTCAACGGTACACGCCCCTACTCTGTGACCTCGGGCCGCTACTTGAGCAGCGGCGAATTGGATTTCGCAGACAATCCTTATTCGGAAACGGCAGGGATGTCCAGTTACAACTCGCTGCAGGTTTCGGTGGACAAGCGAGTAGGCTGGTTGCGTTTTTTGGCGGCTTACACGTGGTCGAAGTCGCTGGATAATGCCTCAGGATATACGGAGGCGGTGAACCCCTTCGCTCCCGGGCAGGGGCGGTCGCTTTCGGTCTATGACATGCCGCAGAATTTCGTGGTGAGCTACTTTTATGATCTTCCTTTGGACTATCGCCATTTCGCCAGGTTCCGCTTCGCCCATCAGGCATTAACGGGCTGGCAACTCGCCGGCATTACCCGGTTCACCAGCGGGTTGCCGGTTACTCTGCAGGAAACCGACGACCGCTCGCTGTGCGGCTGCGACGAACAAGGCCTGCACTCATTGGATCTGCCGAATTACAACGGGGCAGGCATTCGCCGATTCAATCCCCGCGCCAGCAATTCGAACCAATACTTCGATGTTTCTGTTTTTTCCGCGATGGCTTTGGGTGTTCCTGGAAACGCCAACCGGCGGTTTTTCCATGGCCCCGGCATCGCTAATACAGATCTGGGACTGGAAAAGGCGACTCGGATCACCGATGGAACTTCGCTTAACTTCCGGGCAGAATTTTTCAACCTATTCAATTACCCACAATTTATGAACCCGGTGGGCAATTTTATCGGCAGCAATTTCGGCCAGGTCACGGCGGCACGCGACCCGCGCATCGGACAGTTATCGGCAAAGTTTGTGTTTTGAGGCTACGGGTGAGGAAGGCAAGTCCGCGGTCGAAGGCGTGGTTTTTGAGTTCATGGCTGGTGCTTCCGCTCGCATTTTTGTGGGCGGGGGAAACCGGGAGAGCACAGCCCGCGCGGGATGAATACAAAGTCAAAGCGGGCTTCATTTTCCATTTTGCTCAACTCATCGACTGGCCTCAAGATCCGCCGCCTGGTGCAGATAACTCGCTCTTTCTCTGCACTCTGGGGGAGGACCCTTTCCAAGGAGACCTGGAAAGCACCGTCGAGGGCAAAACGATCAGGACTCGCGTTCTGCGCATTCGTCACTTGAAACGCCCGGAGGATATTCCGGGATGCAGCATCCTTTTTCTGGGCAAGGCGGAAGGCTCGCATATACACGCCTTACTGACAGACCTGCACAATGCCCCGATCCTGACCGTGGGAGAGACGCCAGGGTTTCTGGGTGAGGGCGGGATGATCTGCTTTCGCAGTGATAAGGATCGGGTTCGCTTCGACATCAACCTGGATGCCGCCCGAACAGCAAGCCTGAAGGTTGGCTCACGGCTGCTCATGATGGCACAGATTGTCATTGGGCAAGCTCCCGAGAAATGAAATGTCATCATTAGGGGGACATTTCGACCGAGGGATGCATGGACCTGAAATTGGATGGAAGCGTAACGGTTGTGACCGGAGGCGCCAGCGGCATCGGCTTGGCATGCGCCCAGGGATTTGCGCGCGAGGGTAGCCACGTCGCGGTGTGGGATCTTTCCGCGGAAGCCCCGGCCGCGGCCGCAAAAGTGGGGGCAAAACGGTCGTTTGGTTTAACTGTGGACGTCAAGGATTTCGAATCGGTTGTGCGAGCAGTGAAGGAAACGGAGGCCGCGCTGGGACCAATCTCTCACCTGGTGCATGCGGCGGCGATGGGTTCAGGAAAGTTTGGGTATCCCTTCACCAATTTAACGCCGGGTGATTGGTCGCGGGTGTTGGAGGTCAACATTCTGGGCATGGTTCACGTGGCCCATGCGATTGCTCCGGGAATGGCCGCGCGCAAGGAGGGCACGATGGTTTTCCTGGCGTCAGTGGCGGCGCAGATCGGGTCCCAAACGGATCCTCCGTATAGTGCAAGCAAGGCGGCCAACATCAATTTCGCGCAATGTTTGGCGAAGGACTTGGCGCCGCATGGGGTTCGCGTGAACGTGGTGAACCCGGGAATGGTACGAACCCCCTTGAATCAGCGGATCTGGCAGGCTTGGAACGATCAACAGGCGCCCGCGGGACGCCGGTCGTACGAGGACTGGGCCGGGGAAAAAGTACGCGCTGTAGCGCCATTAGGCCGCTGGCAGGAACCAGAGGAAGTGGCAGATATGGTGGTGTTTTTGTCGTCTGCACGGACAGCCCAAGTCACCGGGCAGGCGATCAACGTCGACGGCGGACAAGTGATGCATTGGTAGGGTTATAGGTGTGCTTCGGTCGGGATGAACGGGTGATCAGAAGTTCAGGTAAATGGGATTGCCTAGCAGGTAGAGGGCGCCCGTCAGATCGCGAACTTCCACCACCACCCAGTGACGTTTGCCATCGCTTCTCCAGGCCGCTGACGATAACTCGCTTTGCTGGTGCAAGATTTCCGGAGCAACTGGCAAATTTTTCTGCCCGTCGAGGAGTACCGAGACACGGTTGGCAGCGCAGTGCTCGATGCGAATCGCAAAGCGTACCTCTTCGCCCTGCGCCGCCGCGAGCGCATCTCCCATGCCTGCCCTGCCGTGTGGGTCCGAGGCCTCGACTTGCAGGGTGCGGTCCGGCGATCCGCTAAGGTCGATAAATACGTGCCCGGCCCGAATACCGTCGAGAATCGCGGGCACCGACAACTCAGACGCTTGCACCACCGTGGTCGGACTGCCTACGGATCCGGGATGGGCAAGCGGCCATTCGGGCCGGTGATTGTCACTGCCACCGATCGCGGTGGGCCGATATCCATTGTCGAGCTGCGTCTGCCAGTAGTCATAACTGGGGAAAAGACCCTCGCCACCGCCGCCATTGATTAGCTCGATCGCGGTCACCAGGCGCATGTCGATGGGAGGGCTCGGCTCCCACCGGCATCCACGACAGATCTCTCCACCCGGGGAATCGGCGTGGTTGATGGACAGAATTCCGCCCAAGGCGTGCGCCTGGCGGGCAAGGGCATTGATGTCGGGTGTATCCGCGTCACCGATATGGAAATCGAGGTAACGCATGGTGCCGAAGAGATTGGCGTGTCCTGCGGTGGTGGTGATTTCCCGCCCGGGGATAAAGAGCAGGTGGTCGAAATAAGGCTGCAGTTCGCGAAGCGCATCGTAGTGCGAGGTCGCGTTGTGATCGGTAATGGCAATGAAATCGAGGCCGCGTTTCGCCGCGCTTTCCACTGTGACGAAGACAGGGCAGGGCACGGATTGCCCGCTCTGGCTGGGGCAACTGCCGTCGCTGTGCCCGGTGTGCATGTGCAGGTCGCCACGGTACCAACCTGGCTTGGGATTGAGCGCATGATCGACAAAGGCTACGTCGTCGATAGCGCGGTTGAAGTAGATGTCAACTTCATAAGATGAGGTCACTCCGGGCCGGATGTTGGATACGGCCAGGGTGAGCTTCCATTTGCCCGCAGGAATCGCTCCAGGGAGGAAGGAGGGCGTCGCATCGCTCTCTCCGATGGTGAAGTGGTTTTTGTTGCTGCCGCTGGTCCCGCGAAAACGGTAGGGGTCGGAGATTTCGGTGTTGAGTACAGTTTCTTTCTCGCGGTCGGTGTAGTGGACATCCACGGTGATGCGATAGATTCCCGCGGCCACGTCGAAGGGCAGATCGATAAGGGAGTGGTTCTGGACCGCGGTGACAGTGCCTTTCAGAACCAGGTGCTCCTGCGCATGAAGCACGGGGACAGCGAGGCCGAGCAGCGCGATCAAGGTATACAAATGTATTCTCAGGCAAGTAAGCATCCGAGCCCCCGTAACGAGTATGCATTATGGGGGTACGGCAATCGGCGTGAGAATTAAGCCAGCCTAACGCTCAGGGCGGGCATGAGCCGCTGAAGATTCTTGAGCGAACGGGCGTGCCATGGGATCGCCTCGCTTGCCAAAATCTCAAGGTGAACCCCTACGCAGTCGCGAGCTTCGATGATAAAGCGCGAGAACATGGTGATGCCGGAGCTGTTAAGGAAATCCAGTTCCCGAAGGTCGAGCACAATCGGCGCCGCAGGGGTAGATAGCGTTTCTTTGAGCAGGTCGAGAATAGGCGCATAGTCCGCCGTGCCGCTGAGGCGCAAAGCGCCCTTGAAAACGACGGTGGAGTTGTTCTCTTCTTGCCGAATCTCAAATGATTCTCCATTGAGAGTTTTCAAGCGGAAACTCCTTTACTCGCTTTGAGCAGCAAGAAGGCGCTCGTGGTCACCAAACCGCTCCCCGGGTGCGCCGGTTGGATGTCGAAGCGCCAGTGCAGTTGGGCATTGTAATCAGCCATGATGGTTAAAAGGCCCAGGCAGGATACGGTCGAGTCATCCGACTTTGCACTTTCTTCCTGCTGCTTCATGATCAGATCGTCCACATCTCCCTGCTGGAGCTGTTCGACGAATGCCTTGTAACGCTCTGCCTCGAGGAGGCCGATGCCATTGCTGACGCTCACAGTAATCTGGTTGGTGGTTAGCTCCAGATGCATTTTGATCGGGATATCGACATCGCGTGCGTGGTATTTCATCGCATTCTCAAGCAGCTCGTTTGCGATATAGGTGACTGCGTGCTTGATCTCGTTCTGCTTCTTCACGGCGGTCAAACCTTCCATAGACGGCATGAAGGTGGTGACGTAATCGCCCAAAAAATCGGCAGACAACCCGTTGTTGCGCCAACGCGTGCGCAGTGGGGCGCTGCTGGGCGAGAATGCCATGGTCAGATATTCGCATTCCTGGGATGTCTCTGAACAGTTACCTACGGTCTGGCTATACATCATTTAGATGGTGGCCTCCTCGTCCTGATAACTCACCTGATTTCGCCCATGCCGCTTGGCCTGATAAAGATGGCGGTCTGCCTCCTCGATGAGCGTGCTTGCATTCGAGGGACTGGCTGGTTCTGGCGTCTGACTGGCGACGCCAACGCTTATCGTCACGCAATGGCAAACGGGAGATTCCGGGTGCGGAAGCGCGACAGCCGCAACGGCGGAGCGGACCCGCTCAGCGACCAGAACAGCTCCCGCACGGTCGGTTTGCGGCAACACAAGGGCAAACTCCTCGCCTCCGTATCGGGCAACCAGGTCGTCGGCGCGAAAGCACTGGTTGATCGCCTTGGCTACGATCTTCAAGCAATCGTCCCCGGCTTGATGACCTTGGCTGTCGTTGTACTCCTTGAAATGATCTACATCACAAAGCAGCAGCGAGATCGGCTGTTGCATGCGAATGTGACGGCCCCACTCCTGCGGCAGGTACTCGTCAAAGCGGCGCCGATTTGCGATCTGCGTAAGGCCATCGATGCGTGCCTTTTCCCCTTCCTGGGCGGAATCGTCACCCTGGTCAATCAAGATCTGGACCAGGATTTCGAGATCTCCCTTCTCGCGTGAGATGGCCTGAATAAGTTGCTGCAGTTTCTCCTCGGTGACACTCCGGTCCTGTTTCTCGTCCACCAGGCTGGCCTTGAGCCTCTCCACCTCGTTCTGCAAATCCTGCTTCTCTTTTTGCAGCAGTTCGATTTCCGAGGCCGGATGCGACACAGATTTAACCTATGGACCTATGCGGACTTATCGGCAGAGCTCTTCCGGTTCGTGAGTCAGGCAGGCTTTACGACCAGCAGGCTAACGTCATCCAGCAGGTCCTGGCCTCCGATGTGTTCGCGAAGACTAAGCAGGACTGCTTCGCGGACTGACTCGGCCGGCTCCCCGTGGCTCCTCCTCACCGCGTCGCAGACCCGTTCGATGCCGAAGGGGACATTAGCGGAATTGATGGCTTCGGTGATGCCGTCGGTATAAGCGACCATGACGTCGCCGGACTGCAAGGGAAACATGCCTTCGTGGACAAAAGCGGAGATGTCCTGCTCGAGCCCCAAGGGAAATCCAAGGTCGAGGGTGTCGTGCCGTTCGAGGTCGCCATTGCGGCGGACCACAAGAACCTCTTCGTGCTGCCCGCTGATGGTGACAATCTTGTCCTGATAGCGAAGCAGGGTGAGGGTAAGATTACGATCGCAGCGCATGCGGCGAACGTTCTCGTAGATCACGCCGTTGAGTACGTTCAGGAATTTCTTGCTCTCGTATTGTTCACTGGCCAGCAGGGTTCTAATTGCGGTCTGGACCATGATGGCGATGACCCCGCTTTCTAGGCCGTGTCCGGTGACATCCCCAATGGCGCAGACGACTCCGCCATCGTGGCAGCCGATGACGTCGTAGTAGTCGCCCCCGACTTCCGCGGCAGGATGCATGGAGCCGGAGATGTCGAGGCCGGGAATCTTGCCCATATCCTCATCGCGGGGCAGCATCATTTGCTGCAATCGCTGTGTGATCTCGAGTTCGGCGCCCATGCGGAGGTTTTCCTGTTTCAACCGGTCGTGGAGTTTGCTGATTTCCGCCAGCAACCCGCTCTTGGTGCGACTCGCCTCCTCGGCAGCCTCCTGGGCCAATTTGCGGTCGGTGATGTCCGTCATCACCCCGGCAATCTCTTTGCTCTGCCCATTGCTTGCGACCAGGCGGACCGACGTTCTGAGCCAGACCAGTCTGCCATCGGAAGCGACCATCCTATGCTCGAAGCGTTGCGCCTCCCTATCCTCCGCGGCTGTGCGGCAACGCGACTCCACCGACGCGCGATCGTCCGGGTGGAGATGATCGACCCAAAAGGCCGGTTCGCGGGTCCACACCTGGGTTGGGTATCCAAGCAGATCTTCTGCTTCTTGATTCACATAGCTGAAATTGCGGCAGTCCGCGCCGGCGCGCCACAGAATGACCTGCGCCGAATCCACCAATTGCCGGTATCGCTGCTCGCTCTGTTGCAGCTCCAAAGACTGCGCGGAAAAGCGGCGGTCGGCCATGGACGTCATGATGGCGAGAAATAGAATCAGGAAAGTGACGCCGCCGATACCCACGGTGCTGATGGAAGAAATTTCGACCGAGTTGGTTAGGTCCGGGGCGTGGGCCGAGTAAGTGAAAGTAGCCGCAGCCATGCCGGTGTAGTGCATGACCGGGATGGCAAGGCCCATGACCGTTGCGCTGAGCAGTTTTGGCCAACTCATGGAGTTGGTCTCGGCCCGCAAATTGAAGGCTAAATATAGGGCGATGAGCGAAATTTCGATTGACAGCAGCACCGACAATTCCACCAAGCCCCGATCGTAGTGGCAGTCTGCGGGGAGACGCATCGCGTGCATGCCCACATAGTGCATGGCTGCGATGCCGGACCCCATGAGCACTCCGCCCACCCCAATGCGCGTTAGCCCCAACTCGTTTCGGCTTACGAAAAAGAGAGCCACCGCCGATGCGAGGATGGCCGCCAGCAGAGACAACAAAACCATCGGCTTGTGGTAGAAGACAGGCACCGGAAGGTGATAGGCGAGCATGCCGATGTAGTGCATCGACCAGATGCCCATGCCCATGGAAGCGGCCCCGCCCGTGAGCCAAATAAGGCGAAGGCCTCCTCGAGATGCCGTCACGCGGCCACCGAGATCGAGGGCCGCGTAAGAGGCGACCACGGCAATCGCTACGGACAACGCGACGAGGCGGAAATCGTAGGTGCCGATCAGAAGTTGCGATGGGACCAGTGGCGCCAGACAATATTCTCCTCAAAAGGGGTAAGATCCAGTCTGATTTATCGGCCCGGGTTCGTCTCAGGTGAGATTGGAAGCGCCGCGCGATGAGCAATGAGTTTGGGATCAATAGGTTAGCGGGGGGGTTACTGGCGGCTATGGAAAAGCTTGTTTCGATCCGCTCACGGAATAAAAGGGCGATCCAAGGGCTGATCGCGGCACTGTTGTGGGCACCGCTTGCGGCGGTAGCCTCGGGGAAGCCGGCACACCTCACCTGCGATGCACTGGTAAATCCTTTGGGCATTGATTCCAGCGAGCCGGCGCTCTCCTGGCAGCTTCAAGATACGGGCTTTGGCGCGCGACAAACCGCCTACCGGATCGAGGTTGCGACCAAACCCGCATTGCTTGCCAGCGACAAACCGGATGTATGGGACAGCGGCCATGTCGCGTCGGACAAGTCGTTGGGGGTGGCCTATGGCGGCCCCGCGTTGCAGGCATCGACTCGCTACTACTGGCGGGTGCAGGTTTGGGACAAAGACGGAAAGCCCTACCCGGCAAGCGACGTGAGCTGGTGGGAAACAGGACTGTTGAAAGAAGCCTGGAAAGGCCAGTGGATCGGTTACGAAGATCCGGAGCACCGTGCCGTTCGCAAAGCCAACGCCGCCTGGATTACTAATACCGACAAGGGACAAAATAATCCGCCGCAAGGAGACGCCGATACACGGCATGATTTCCGCCTTAAATTTCAACTCAACGGCGATGTGAAGCGGGCGGACCTGTTCGTTACGGGCAAAGACACCGCTGCTGCCTGGGTGAATGGCAAGCAGGTACTGGAGGCTGTACCACTGCCGCCTTGGAAGCAGGCGCCTTGGAAGACGTACCTGCGTCAGGATGTGACGGCAGACCTACACGCCGGTGAGAACCTGTTGGCCGTGGGCGTTACGTTGTACGGTACACCTTCAGCGAATGGCATGGGCACATCGGACAACAGCCACACTCCGATGAACGCTTGCCTCTATGTTGAAATGGCGGACGGCTCCACTCATGTGTTTGCCAGCGGCCAGAATTGGAAGGCTCACCTCAATGCCGAGGCTGGCTGGTATGCAGCGAGGTACGACGATGCCGGCTGGCAGAATGCCATCGCCTATGTACCGCTCGATACGGTGATGAGCACGAATGCGCTGGGTCATCCCTGGCAAACGGGGCCGGTGAAATTGCTTCGTCACGGCTTCGCGATCCATAAAGCGGTGACCTCGGCGCGTTTTTATGCCACCGCGCTGGGCGCCTACCGGTTGCAAATCAACGGAGCGCGGGTGGGCGATCAAGTCCTATCACCAGGTTGGGACGACTTCCGCACCCATGTTCCCTACCAGGCATACGATGTGACCCGGCTGTTGAAGATCGGACAAAACGCGATTGGGGCATGGCTCGCGCCGGGTTGGTACACCACACCGTTGATGTGGTTCCGTCAAGGTTACAATTATGGCGGTACTCCGCCGGCTTTGAAAGCTCAGCTGCGCATCGAGCACGGGGATGGCTCGGTCGAGTGGATCTCGACCGACGCTACGTGGAAGGCCGAGGTGTCTCCCATATCTCAGGCGGAGATTTACGACGGCGAAAATTATGACGCACGCAAGGAGCAGAAGGGGTGGGACACGCCCAGCTTCGCGGACGCTTCATGGAAGCCGGTGGAATTAGTGAAGCCGGTCGAGCCGGAGATCGTTGCGCAATCATTCCAGCCGATACGCGCGCAACAAACGTTAACCGCGGCGGAAATCACCAGCCCGAAGGCGGGAACGTATATCTACGACTTTCGCCAGAACTTGGCTGGAGTGGCGCGGCTCCAAGTGCAGGGAACCGCTGGCGAAGATGTTCAGTTGCGGTTCGCGGAAGTGCTGAATCCCGATGGCACTTTGTATGTGGACAATCTGCGCACCGCGAAAGCGACTGACCACTACATTCTCTCCGGCAATGGGAAGGAAGAGTTCCAGCCCGATTTTACGTTTCATGGCTTCCGCTATGTCGAGGTGACGGGGCTGACAGCGAAGCCGGACCTGGCCACGGTGAAGGCGGTAGCGCTGTATACCGACGCGCCCGTTACGGTGCAACTGCAAACGGGCAGCGCGATGATCAATCAACTTTGGAGCAACATCCTCTGGGGACAGCGCTCCAATTTTGTTGGTGTCCCTACGGATTGTCCACAGCGGGATGAGCGACTCGGCTGGACCGCGGACGCGCAGGTTTTCTGGCGCACGGCTTCTTACAACATGGACTTGGTTCAATTCTCGAAGAAGTTCGCCGGCGATCTGCGGGGAACGCAAGTGGGTACAGCGATGTATGGCATTTTTGCTCCGGGGACGGACGCGCCCAATCCCGGCTTCGGCGCCGGCTGGAGCGATGCGGGTGTCATCATTCCGTGGACGGCATGGGTGCAGTCCGGCGATACCCGGGTGATCGAGCAAAACTGGGATGCGATGGAGAAATACCTGTCAACCATTGCGACCGGCAACCCGGGCTACCTATGGAAGACAGGTTACGGCATACCGTTTGGGGACTGGCTTTCTCCCGAGGGCCCTACGTTGGAACCGCTGGTGGCAACGGCATATTGGGCCTATGACGTCACGCTCATGCAGCAGATGGCGCATGCGTTGGGTAAGACGGCAGACGAGGCCAGGTATGCCAGGCTGTTCGATAAGATCAAAGCCGCCTTCTCCGCTGAGTTCATTCATCGGGACGGCTTTATCGCTGGGGCAGACAATGGGCCTTCCCCATTCGGACAGATCAACAATCCCGAAGCCAAGAGCAAGGGTGGCGATACACAAACGGGCTACGTGCTGGCGCTCAACATGAAGCTGGTGCCCGATCCGCTACGGAAAGCGGCGGCCGACCGCTTGGTCGCCAAGATTGAGGCCAACCACGGCCGCTTGGCCACCGGCTTCCTTGGAACACCGTATCTGCTGGCAGTGCTGGTTGATAGCGGACACAGCGATCTTGCGTACCGCCTGCTGCTCAATACCGACTATCCCTCGTGGGGATATCTGGTCGGGCATGGCGCCACTACGATGTGGGAGCGCTGGAACGGGGACCAGATGCGCGGTGACCCAAGCATGAATTCGTATAACCACTACGCGTATGGCGCGGTAGCCGATTGGATCTACCGCTATGCGGCCGGTATCGACGCATTCCCGGCGGACCCTGGCTTCCACACTATTTACCTCCATCCAAATTTTGACCCCCGATTGGGAACGCTCGACTTACGGTATCGATCGTCGTATGGCGAGATCCGGTCGGCTTGGTCGATGAATGGAGGCGCCGCCGAGTGGCGCGTCACGATACCTGCCAACACAACCGCCCACCTGCCCGTGCTCCCAAGCCAGAAAGACACCTTCACTTTGGACGGGCAGCCACTAGCCAACAGCAAGCAAGTGCATGTCGTGAGCAATGCAGGTGATAAAGAGGGAAGCATCACCTACGAACTGCCCGCGGGGAGTTACTCCTTCCGGATCGCGATGAAGTAGCACACTACCCCACTCAAGGTGAGACCGGGCTTGAGAGTCTGCGTGAGAACCGGATCTGTAGGACCAAACAGAATCTGACAGGGTGCCCCATGTTCGCGCCAGCGTACGTGGGCCGAAAAAGACGGGCGAAGCCCATCCATTGTTGTTACTCGTTGTGAAAGCATCTTGCGACGCATACTGGGCTCTCGGACGAGATTGGCCATTGGGCGCCACGCGACGCAGGTCAGCTGGGTATCATGGCATCACGCTGCTGGTGATTCATCCGGACGGAGGTTTGCGATAGGACCGCAATCAACTGGATGCGACAGAGAGCTATCGCAATCTGATTCGGACCGGCGTCACCAAAGGCGACATGGAAGGGATAATGCGTTAAGTGACTGATTCTAATGGTCGGGGCGGAGGGATTCGAACCCCCGACCCTCTGCTCCCAAAGCAGATGCGCTACCAGGCTACGCTACGCCCCGATTCCCGGATTGTACCGCAACCAGCGCCGTCAGGCTTGGTGGCTGAGCCACTCCAGAGACCAAAGAATGAGAAAGATCGGGGCCAGAAAGATGGCGGCCAACGTCACGGTGATCAAAGCCAGAAAGACCCAGTCTCTCCAGGTCTGCCGCCGAGGATGCTCAAGATGCCGAACGATCAGGGCGTAGTTGCGACGATTTGCCTTCCAGGCAATGTCAAAGGCATCGCCAAGCAAAGGAATCGTCCCCAATAGTACCTCGATGCCGATGTTGACTACCATCCTGAACAACGTGATGTAGGGCACACCGCGCACCCAGGCGGCCACAACAATGATCGTAGAGGCTAGGCCGCCGAGAATGTCTCCCAGGCCTGGAATCAGGCCGATGATGCCATCCAGTCCAAAGCGGATGGAGGTGCCCGGAACGCGAAAACAGTCATCGAGGAGGTGCGCCAGAAAATCGAGGTTCTCGTCGGCAAACAGGTTGTTTGCGCCCTTGAAACGAGATCCTCTCGCGGGCTTTACGGGAGGGAGAATTTCGGGTTGTTTGTGGATAGGCATAGGCGAAAACCCAGACGATGCAAGGCGCAGAGGCAGCGCCCCAGTGGGGTTTGATGCGAACCCGGGTGCTACAATTTGAGTCTATATGGCGGCTATAGTTCAGTGGCAGAACGCCGGACTGTGGCTCCGGATGTCGTGGGTTCGACCCCCACTAGCCGCCCCAATCGCGTTACCAGCGTAATTCATCAAGGCCTCTCGGAAGGCTCTACGCGAACCGGCGGAACCTTGTACGGGGGTGGAACTACCCCACCCAAGCCAAAAACCGGGCTTGAATAGTGCACCCTCATTGCGCGGTTTTTGTTATTGCAGGACGTAGCCTTCCTTCAGTTTCTCCGCTACCAAGAGAGAACCGGCTTTAGTCAGGTGGCCGTAATCGGATTGCAGGGGCGTGTCTTTGGTCACGTATTCCATGCAGGCCTTTTGCGGGCAAAGCAACTGGAAATAAGACACGTAACCGACCTTCCACTGTGAGGCGAGTTGCGCCATTTCCTGATCAATGCTCTCGTAGCGCTCAAGCCTGTGGTTCGAAGGCAGTGCCGGATCGTGGTGTCTTAAGGATGTCACCAGCAGCCAGGGGAGGTCGGAGTCGTACTGAACGATCGGTCCGAACAGCAGGACGTCCAATCCTTGCCGCTGAAGAGTTTGCACAGTGTTTTCAAGGCGGGGCAGGTCATCCTGTTCCCAGCGCGCCGCGATCAATACCCGGTCGACATGGTGCTTCGCCAGATAATCCTTGAACACGTAGTCGACCATGGGTCTGCATACATCGCCCAGCAGGTAATTATCCAGCGCATCGAGCGTGCGAACTTTCTTGGGCACGACGGCGGGTTCACAGCCGGATGCGTTTGCCTGGAGGAAGTTGATATCAGGAAAGATGGTGTGCAACCCGTACCATAGTTGCGCCGCATGGCTGTCGCCGATTAACAGGTAGTTCTTTTTTGACGGATCCTGACGCAGGCAGTCGGTTGCATCGTAGCGCGGCGTCGTCAACCCCCCCGACTCAAGAAAACAAGTTCCTGATCGGGCGGGCACATCTGAATCGAGATAAGCGGCGAGGGCCAACTGCTGGGGCGTATACCTGGAAGGAAGGCCATGAAACGTGAGGATCGCGAGACCACATGCCAGCATAACCGCGGCGGTGCCACCCGCAAACTGGAATGCAGTCGCCCCAGTGAGCTTAAGACTGCCCTTGCGGAAAGGCGTTTCCACCAGCCACCAAGATAAGGTGGCTACGATCATCGCAATGACCAGAGTCGTGCCTTTCAACACGTGGTCGGATGCATTGGGAATCTGCAGCATACTCATGCGCTGGAACATGATGATTGGCCAATGCCACAGGTACAAGGAATACGAAATGAGGCCGACGAATACCACCGGTTTTAATGAGAGGAGTCGACCCACCAGAGATTTGCCCGTTTTGCCGGCGGCAATGATCAAGGCTGCCCCTATGCACGGCGGCAGCGCGGCTATTCCGGGAAAAGGAATGCGGCTGGAGTAGACCCAACCGCAGACCACTATAAGCACCAGACCGATCGCAGCCAGCAGGTTGCGCATGAGCGCAGACCGGATCGGGGGAAAGACATCGAGGAAAAGCATCGTGCCGAGTAACAACTCCCAGGCCCTGGTCACCGGCAGGTAAAAAGTGGCCTCGGGAGAAGCATAGGCGCCATATGCGCTCAACAAGAAGGAAGCAGCGGCGACGCCTACAATCGCGGCTTTGAAATTGCTGCGGAAATACCGTCGCACTAATAGCAGGAACAATGGGAAGAAAATATAGAACTGCTCTTCGACCGCGAGCGACCAGGTATGAAGCAGCGGCTTCGTGTCGTTGTTCCCAAAGTAGCTGGATGTGCCCAGGAAGTATAAATTCGAGACGGAGAGCGTAGCCGATAGGAGAGATTTGGAAAAATTTATCAACTGCGACGGCAACAGAAAATAACAGGCTAGGATCGTAGTTACAAACAACGTGACAATCAGGGCAGGAATGATACGCCGGATGCGGCGTTCGTAAAATGCCGCAAGGGAAAAACGTGATTCCTGGATCTCAGTAAGAATCACGGAACCGATCAAATATCCCGAGATGACAAAGAAGACATCGACACCGATAAAACCGCCCCAGGCGCTAAAAGCCCCGAGGTGGCACGCGAAAACCAGCAGCACCGCGACTGCGCGGAGGCCATCGATGTCCGGACGATATGTTAAGGTTGGCTTAACGGCTGACATAAGACACCCCAAATATGGCCCGACGACTGTGCAGTTGTATTAAGGAAGTTTAATCTTTTTCGCGCTATGGGACATATCTTTCAGGCAGTCTTTTCTTATCTTTGGGCCAACCGGTGTTAGTCGATCCGTTAAGTGTGGCGATTAAAAAGATAAGGGAGGATTACCATAGGTAACCCTCCCATTGGATTCGCCAAACGCGCTTACTTTTGCGCGCTCAGAAGCTGGGCCCAATTCTGATCCCAGCCGAAGCCGTCTTATTCGTCCAGACCAGGTATTCGCTCTCCTCCATATTGAGCGTGATCCGGCCTGCCGGTATGGTGTCGTTGTTCGAGTAGTCCTGTGGAGACTCCGGCAAGTACTGGTCGTGACGGTACCCTGCCGCAGCACATGAGGAGGTCCAGCAGGCCCATCCGACAAGGTTGTCATGCATGCTGTTGTTATAGTGGCTGGCGCGGCTGGTAGCGCCGTGCACATCCATGTTGCTCAGGCCTACCTGTTGCGCCGCGATCATGGTTCCATCGGCCAACAATCCGCTCGAGATGACGCGATTGTTGGTTGCCATGTTGTCATGACCGGCGTTCAAGGCGATGCCGTAGCCTACGGTGCCGACGACCTGGTTGTCGTGAATATACGTGTAGGCCGAAGCGTTGAGTGGCGTGTCGTCGGCAGCTCCATCTGTCTTGATGCCGCCGCCGAGGTAAGCATCCTTCGCGGGTTGATACGGATACGCGCCTTGGATGTAAGTATCGTGAACTTCCAGCGGCTGATTCGGAGTTCCGCTGGACCGGTAAAGGTTGATGACGTCGCTGACCCGGCTTTGTGTGGGATAATTGACGATTTCGTTCCAGCCCAAATCAATAGCCGGGACGGATTGCACGCCTTCCAGGTCGACAAAGCGCGAGGCGCTGACGCTGGCGCCTTCACCCGGCAGGTAGCCGCCGGCGCCGTCGCTCAGGAGTCCAGTGAGATTGCGGGCCCGGTTGCCGCGAACGATCAGCGACTGCTGTCCATCCCGCCCGCCGGAGTAGCCATGCACGGACACGCCATCGCGTACGTTCTCCATGTAGTTGTTCTCTACATCGAGCCGCGCAGGCGAAGTGATGTCGAGGAAAACACCGTTCGGTTGTCCTTTCACTGAGGCATTGATTCCCAGACCAAGGGAGTTGCGCACGGTCACGTTGGCACCCTTCACGTTTACCTGGATCAGGTTGCCGGAACTGCTCAAGTGAGAATCCTGAATGACGACAGGATCCTGGGTGGCGATGGTTACGGCAGCTACCTGAGCGCTGGTGCTGCGCCAGTTGCCGGAATAAGTGCCGCCCTGGGTGATGACGATCGGTGCGCGCCAGTCAAGTTCGCCCGTAGTGCTTGACGCTTGTACGAACGCTTGCTGCCCGTTATAGGACCCGGACAATTTGGCTTGTCCGGTAGCCAACCCGGAAAGCAGGCCGGAGGCATTCACAGTCATGGTGCGCAGGTTGGAGGATTGCCAGGCAAAGTCGCTGGTAACGTCTTTGATGGAACCATCGCTGAACGTCGCCGCCGCTTTGAGCTGAGTTGTGCTGCCGATGGCCACTGAAGGCGCCGACGGAGTAATCGTTATCGATTGAAGAGTTGCTGCCTGGCCGCCGCTTGCCGGCGCGGCAGCACCCTGGGCTTGCATCTCCGTAGAGACGATGCTGGAGCGGACCTTGGAGGTTGGCCCCTCGGCCACTGAGGCGACGAAAGCTGCCGAGACCACAGCGCTGGGGACGAAGCCGTAGCCGGCGGCGTAGCTCGCCGGTTGCGTGATCGCTCCCCACATGCCGACACACTTTAATGTGGTGCTGCTGGTGACGGTCAGGGTTGAGCCGGTCGCGTAATACTGTGAGGTTCCAGACTTGGGCGCCGGCGTCGAGCCGTCCGTCGTGCACCAGATGCCCGTATTTCCCCGGGGTCCAACTCCCGATACGTTTCCGGCGTCCATCAGCGTCACGACTTGGGATCCCGAGAAGGACCCGCCCGCCGGCGAGATTGTGGGTGCGGTCGAGGTGAGAGCGACCGGAGTCGTCGAGAAGGTATTTCCAATCATCGCCGGAAATGAGCCCGAGGTGATATAGGCCGAATATTCGTTCTGGATACCCTGCACCGAGCCGGTATTACAATTTCCGACGACTAGCTGGATGATGTTGTAGGAGATAGATCCATTGGGTGTTACTCCGAACCCGAAGTCATGACCGCAGGAAATATAACCTTGCTCTAAGTTGTGGTCATTGTCGCCGGTACCCCAGAATTCGAAATCGCCAGGGCCCGCACCGCCATTGTTGTTCGTGTTGGACAGCATAACGTTATCGTTCGCGTTGGTATAAGTGTCCTGTGGCGCGGAAAGACTCCATGTACCAAACGAGGGAGTTTGCTGGTCGTGTACATCGTTGTAGCTCCAGTTTGTCGGCTGCGACGAATTGACAGGTGATTGCTGGGTCTCGGTGGCAATACGGTGATAGAAGCCCAAATCGTTGTACTCGATGTTGTCGTTGACTTGATAGAAGAAGTTGGGAGCCGAAGAGCCGCCTTCGTAGAACTTCAGCGGTTGCTCCTGCTGCTGAACGATGTTGTATTCAAACGTAAGGTTGGTTGTGCTTATGTGCACCCCAAGAGCCCCGCACTGCCCTCCGGTGACGTCAAACCCCGCCCAGGATGTTCCGTTAATCGTTCCCCCGATCCACGACATGACGTTGGAACAATCTCCCGGTGTGGGATTCCCGAAGATGTTGTAAATGATGGTGCTATTGGTGTTGACCGGGCCGGGAGATCCGCTGCCACCAGTGTCTCCGTCAAGATAGACCAGGGTCGAGTTTTGATCTTCGTAGCAGAAATACTGATTGCCGGCGGAGCCGCAGGCGTATGGGAACACTTCCTGGTTACCATGGAAATAGTTATATTGGAGGGTTAGGTTGCTGTAGGGGGCATCGGGGACATAGATGGAACCGCCGCCGCTAGACGGTCGATTTCCGTTGAATTCCAGGTACTCGATCGTCACCCCTTTAGAACTAGCGCAGGGAGTCATGGCGAATAGCGGGTAGCCTTGGGTGTATCCGGCGTTAAGGGCTGCCGTCGGCCTGGCATTCCAAGCCTGTGGATACCCCGTAGCTGGTCCGGTGAGTGTCATGCCGGTCTTGGGGCATGGGATGTTGATCTGCGAAGTGATGTTGTAGCTTCCGGCCGCGAAGACGATGAGCGAGCAGTCGGCGGCGCCGGAAATTGTGCTCTGAATTGTCGCTGTGCTCATGCCGCTGTTCAGGTTGATGGTCGGGCCTCCACAACTGGTCGGAGCCGGCGGCGTGGGAGTGGTTGGCGGAGCCGGAGTCGAACCCGTCGTCACCGTGATTGAGTTCTTGGCCGTTACCGCTGCATAGTCGGTTGCATCCGTTGGCGCGAACGCAGCCGTCAATTGCTGCACTCCGGAAGAGAGTACCGTTCCCGCCGCCGGGCTATAGGTGAATGCGCCTGGCACATTGGCGGTCGCGTCAAGCTGAGCTGCACCGAGGGCGGTTCCCTGCTGAATGGCGGCTAACGCCGGCCAGGTAACCGTTGGCGTTCCTTTATTCACCGTAATTTGAACGCTCGCGGTTGCGGCAGAAGCAGTGCTGCTATTTGTGGGGGTGAAGGCTACAGACAACGTCTGCGTCCCGAGTTTCAGAATGGTGCCCGCAGCCGGCGTGTAGACAAATGTTCCGGGAACGCTCGCGGTGGCATTCAACTGGGCACTGCTGAGCGCCGTTCCATAGGAAATGGCAGCCGGTGTAGCCCAGGTGATCGTTGCCGCGCCAGCCGCGCCGGCCGCGAGCACCGAGATTGAGTTTTTGGCCGTTGCGGCCGCGTAGTCGCTTGCGTCTGTCGGTGTGAAGGCAGCCGTCAATTGCTGGATCCCGGAGGAAAGCACGGTTCCCGCCGCAGGGCTATAGGTAAAAGTGCCCGGCACACTGGCCGTGGCATCAAGCTGCGCTGCGCTCAGCGCGACTCCCTGTTGAATGGCGGCTAGGGCCGGCCAGGTAACCGTCGGCGTTGCCTGGTTCACGGTAAGTTGGACACTTGCCGTAGCGGCGGACGCAGTGCTGCTATCTGTAGGCGTGAAGGCTACAGATAAGGTCTGCTGGCCGGCCTTCAGAACGGCCCCAGAAGCCGGCGTGTAGACAAACGTTCCCGGAACACTCGCGGTGGCATTCAACTGGGTATTGCCGATTGCGGCCCCATAGGTAATGGCGGCCGGCGCCGGCCAGGTAATCGTCGCCGCCGGCGTGGTCGTTGTGCCACCGCCGGTGGATGACGCGGCGTTGATCGTCACCTGCGCGGATGCAGTCAGGTTCTGTGCAGCCGCAGGCGTGCTCGATGACGATTGGGTCGCAGGCGCAGCCATCACGTAGAGTCCCTGCACCGTTACAGTGCCGGCAGCTTTAGTCGTAAGCGTTCCACCACCGATAGTGCCCAGCGCGTTATTCGAGAGCGTCCACTGCGTACTCGTAGTTACATCCTGCGTCGTCCCGTCGCTAAGGTGCGCGGTAGCCTTTAACGTAACTGCACTTCCGGCAGTTACAGTTGATGGCGTAGCCTGTACTGTGAGGGAGTTTAGGCTTTGGGAGGACGGGTTCGAGCATCCTGCGGTGAGCAATAACCAGCTGCACAGCAGCCCAGCGGAAATCTTCTGTGAGAAACTAAGGCGCATGTGTGGTCCCATTCATTGCGAAATACCAAAGCAGGGAGAAGGGAAACAGATAGTGCTGTTACAAGCGCGAAACTGGTCAATTGCGTCTTCAAGACACGTCGTACAGCCAGAAACTTCTTGTCGCTTTAGGGGTTACTATCTGCCTCGGGACGGGACATGGGCAATTACACTACAGAAGCATTACCTTCTGTATAAGCCACTGACAACACAGACTTTGCGGGATGAATTTTAGGGAAGAAACAGGGTAATTTTGGATGTTATCGGGTGGAACTTACACGGTGCCACGCTATATCGGCCCCGATGGAATCATCGGTTGAGCTTATTCTTACAAGTAACACTTAAGTGGATAGAGTTATAACCTAATCTTGCGAATCCAATTCGACATTAGGATTCACTTATCCCATGAATTAGGGATTTACCCGTAGCTGGAGGCGGGAGACAGTTCCTGGGTCAACTAATGCGGACGTCACGGGATCAGCCGGTTCTCCCTCAACTTTTTAAACAGCTCGAAAAAGCTCTCGTCTGTCGGTTGATAGCCGGTAAAGCCGAGTTTGCGGCTCTTTGACATGTCGGTCACCACTTCGATGGGACGCCCGAGATCGGCGTCTGTGTGCCAGGCTGAGGTGAGCGTGTACAGATCGTCTTCGGCCAGCCGGTACTTAGCTGCCACCTGCTTCCAGATCGGCGCTGCGCCCGCGAGTTGCTTTTCCAGTGGAGTGCCCTCACCTTCTAACTCCGCCGCCGCTACGCCAAACCATCCGGCGAGGCGTTTCCACATCCAGCTCCACCGAAAGACGTCTCCATTCACCACGTTGAATGCCTGATTACGAGCGGCTGGGGCGGTGGCTGCCCAGAGCAGATGCTTCGCCAGCAACCGCGCATCGGTCATGTCGGTGAGGCCCCGCCACTGCACTGAGGAACCTGGGAACTGCATCGGCTTACCGAGCTCTTTGCAGATGCTCGCGTAGACTGCGAGCGTTGTGCCCATGTTCATCGCGTTACCGACGGCGTAACCAATGATAGTGTGCGGGCGGTGGATGCTCCAGCTGTAGCCGTCTAGCGCCGCAGCGGCGAATACTTCATCTTCCTGGGCGTAGTAGAAATTCTCCAAATCCAACCGTTCCTGCTCTTCGCGGAACGGCGTGGCGGGCAGGCTCCCCTTGCCATAGGCTTCGAATGGACCAAGGTAGTGCTTGAGTCCGGTGACCAGGGAAACATGTTGCACGGTCTTCGCGGCGGAGACTGCGTCGAGCACATTGCGTACCATGCCGGCGTTCACGCGGATGTTTTCCGCTTCCGTCGACTGGCGCAGCCACGTTGCCAGAAATACGTGGGTTGGCTTTACATCCTTTAGGGCGGCCTGGACCGCGACTGCATCCTGCAGGTCGACAGCCACAGGGAGGATGCCCTCCCGCTGTCCTGGGTGCCGCGCCATGCCGAAGATTTGCCAATCTCTTTCGGCGATCAACAAGTCTGCCAAATTTCGGCCCACTATCCCTGAAACGCCAACGATCAATGCCGTCCTGTTCATTGCCATCCTCCCGGCGCGCCGGCCCGGTCCCTACCAATTAAACGACAAATCCAGGCTCCCTGCAGACTGGAAGGAGACTTCGAGCCTCGGGCCAGCGTTGCATTTCGCGGATGGCGCTTTCCAAAGTTGGCCGATTGCGCGCTGCGGCAGCATCGGGCTTGCTAAAATTGGTTTTCAGGTCCTGGATGCCGCCCATGAGATTGAGTGCCTGTTATTCCGCGATCGTCCCGCCAATGGCCACCCCAGCTGGAGCCTATCCCTATGTGGGATAGACAGGGATAAGTCTAAGTGGCAGACTCTGGCGTAACTACACCATCATCTTCTCCCGCCACGGTTCCGGGCTTGGTTTGGCTTGGCTGCTCCGGCTGGGCTTATCCCACCTGGAAGCCGGAATTCTATCCGCCTAAAACATCGGCTAAGCAAATGCTGCACCATTACGCGACGCAGCTGAATTCGGTGGAGGTGAATTACACCTTCCGCCATCTCCCGTCAGCATCCACAGTCGACGGATGGTTGGCGCAAACCGGACAGGATTTTCGCTTCTCGTTCAAAGCCCCACAGCGCATTACGCATATCAAGCGGCTCAAGGAATCGAGCGACACGCTCTCAGCCTTTTATTCAGCGCTGTTGCCGGTTATCCGTGCGGGACGCATGGGTGTGGTTCTCTTTCAATTGCCGCCAAACCTCAAGGCGGACGCGGGCAGGCTTGCCGCCTTCCTGAAAGAGGCCGCGCCGGAAGGAACTGGCGCGCTACGCGTCGCTTTTGAATTTCGGCACGCATCGTGGTTCGCAGACGAGATTTTCGATCTGCTCCGGCAGCACCAGGCCGCGCTCTGCGTAGCCGAGAGCGACGAGTTCGAGACGCCGGATGTGACCACTGCTCCGTTCAGCTGCTACCGGTTGCGCAAGAGTGACTACGGCGACGCCCAGTTGCTGCAGATCGAAGCGCAACTAAAGGCGAAGGCGGCTCAGGGAGACGTTTTTGCCTACATCAAGCATGAAGACACTCCGAAAGGCGCGTTGCAGGCGGCCGCGTTGCTTGCCCGGTTGAGGACTGGATGAGCGAAGCGGGCGACTTGTTAGCCGAGACCGTACGAAGCCTGGCGCAGGTGGAAGAGTTTTCTCCGCGGCGATTTCTGCGCAATGCACATCTGCAAACACTGGTGGGCAACTTTTTGCCCCGGCGACATATTTTGCCTGAGGCGGAAGCGCACATTGTTGAGGTGGATGCCGGTAATGGCAATGCCGTGGGCAGTGGGAGCTCCAGCTCAGCGGGACGGTGGGCGGAGGCCGAGAAGCATGCCCGGGAGAACGGGGCCAGCCATGTGCTGTGCCATTGCCACTGGCAGGGGAACCCCGGTCAGCGGCTTACGGTGGTGCTGCTTCATGGCCTCGAAGGATCTTCCCAATCGCATCATTCGCTCGGGAATGCGGCGCGGGCATGGGCCGCGGGGTGCAACGTCATCCGCATGAACATGCGTAACTGCGGAGGCACAGAGACTTTGTCACCGACACTGTATCACTCCGGGCTATCCGGCGACGTGGCCGCGGTGATGCGGACACTTGCTGCTGAAAAAGGCCTGCGTGCGTTTGCGTTGGTGGGCTACTCCATGGGCGGGAACTTGGTGCTGAAACTGGCGGGGGAGTTGGGCGCATCTGCGCCGGATTATCTGAAAGCGGTGGTGGGAGTTTCGCCGGCGATGGACCTGGGCGCCTCCGCCGATGCGCTGCACAACCCTTCGAACCGCGTCTATGAATGGAAGTTCCTGGTCGGATTGCGGCGCCGCTTCCGCCGCAAAGCGGAGTTGTTTCCAGCGATCTATTCGACCGAAGGGCTGGACAGGATTCGAAGCTTGCGCCAGTTTGATGACCAGATCACCGCTCGCTACTGCGGCTTTACCGGTGCGGATGATTATTATGACCGCGCCTCCAGCTCCCGGGTGGCGGCGCAAATCGCCGTGCCCGCGCTTGTTTTGCATTCGCTCGACGATCCTTTTATCAGGATGTTGCCGGAGACACGGGCCATTCTGCTGGGTAATCCCCGGGTGCAGTTGGTGGAGACTGCGCATGGAGGCCATTGCGCCTTCCTGGGGCCGCCGGCGGGGTATGACGGCTATTGGGCGGAGAAGTTGCTGATGGACTTTTTGCTCTGGGTCACCAAGGGCTGATGGAAGCCGACTGGTCGGTCGCGCTGGGAGCGGATGACCCGGTGATCCTCGTTCCCTGGGCGGCGTCTGCCGAGAATGTCCGCGGGTGCAGGTTCCGCGATCTACGGCTGGATCCCGGCCTGATCGATGAAATTGAAGAAGCCCGGTCCAGGCCAGGTTTACGGGCCGCTTTGTTACTGTTGAACGATGGCACTTCCCATCTCTGGACAGCAAAGTGCGATGCGTGGACCAGCAGTGTGGACGAGGGAGCGGAGCCCTACGATCGTTATGAGATGGACGCCGAGCCTGGGGACACTCTCTTCGGCGCGGGCTCGTACGTTGACCTTCTGCCGCGCGATGGCGCGTTATTTTCGAGCTTTGAGCGACAGGAACGTTGGATCCGAGGGGTGACGGAGAGGCTTCGTTCTACGCCGGGACACGCGGCACGGGTTGAACTGGTGCTGCGGCGAGCGGAGGTAGATAGCGTGCCGGGGTTTGCAGTCAGTTGGTTTGTGGAAGGCTGTGGCGCCACCACAGAACGCGCCATAGAGGCATGGGGCGAGGCATTCCAGTGCGCACTGGGTATGATCGTTGGCGGATATTCGCCTGAAGTAACCGGGGCAGCTCCGGATGACGGTACAATGACGGAAGCGGGCGAGTAGCTCAATTGGATAGAGCACCGGCCTTCTAAGCCGGGGGTTGTGGGTTCAAGCCCCGCCTCGCCCACCATGCAGGCTAACTTGTCTCTGCCTGGCAGGCGGGCAGACCTGGAAATAGTTTGTGTAAAGCAAAACGAGATTTACCTTACACAGGAAAATTTGTGGGTAAAAAACTTTATACAAAGTTTTTCCCGCCAGAGGTAGACCGAGGGCTTGGTTTTCACTCCGTAGTGCTCTTCGTTCCCTCACCCGGACAGTACTCTTCCGTCTTCAGTTCATGCTATCGCGCTGATCCACGAGAGCCTGGTCGTAGCGGTCTACCCGGATGATGCCGATCCGCGGGAACTCAAGATCGATGATGGTATAGACGGTAAGTGTGAGCGCTAAGGCAAAAACCGTAGTGTGAAGCCACGACCGTTGATCGCTGTCACCCATTCCAAAACCTGCTATCAGTGAGCTACCCAGGGCGAGCAGTACCAGCGTCACATATATGGCCAAAGGGGGATGCGTCTGCAGGGCGACAGACCGCGTTGTGGTGACGTCGAACATTTCATTGAGAGAGTTAACCACGAGCGTAACGATGGCAGTCGAGTTCGTTTCCTTCGCGGCGGCGATGGATTCTGTCCAAATCTTGCCCTGAAGCTTCTGCGACAGAACCAGTTCCTGCGAAGCCCCCGCACGGTCAAGCTTAAGTTTCTTGTAAAAGGCTAAGCGTGCGTCGAGATAGGCGCGAAAATCATCGCGGATCTTGGACTGAGCTGCCTCAGGCAACAGGTCAATGCGTAGCCACGCGGTGCCGATCGCGTTGGTTTCCTGCAGGATGAGCTCGCGACGCACATCAAAGCGGGAGACGGCGCCGGAAAACGAAAAACCCAGCAGCAGGGCCATGAGTCCGAAGACAGCACCGTCGATCACGCCCAATCCCGAGCTTAGCTTCTCTTCTCCCCTGCGCAATCGAATGCGGCGGCCGAATTCCAAGCAGGCCAACGAGAGACCGGCGATAAAAAGGGCGGCGAACAAAAAGATGGACATGGCGCAAAGTATATCTACATCGATATCGCGGGCGATATCAGGCTTCGTTTTGCTATCAATCGATCACCATCAGGCTAGGTCGTGGCTCTCTACGACCGCACTGTATTCATCGCGATCCTTCTCGATGTACTCCGACATGTAAAAGGTCGGCGCATTGACAATCGCGTTCTACTTTAGGTAGCCTCTCCCATAAGTTGATTAGGGAAGAAAATCCCGAGGCAGGCGAGTTGATTCAGGGCACGCTGGAGATGCTGGTTCTCAAAGCGCTGGCGCGTGGTCCGCTGCATGGATACGGTGTGGCTGAGTGGATTCATCAAACATCGCAGCAGTTGCTGAGGGTAGAAGAGGGGGCACTCTATCCGGCGCTCCATCGGCTGGAATTGCGCGGGTTGCTCAAAGCGGCGTGGGGCGCTTCGGAAAATAACCGGCGGGCAAAGTTCTATCAACTGACAACGGAAGGCGAGAAGCGTTTGCATGCTGAATCACGGCGCTGGGCGCGGCTCTCGGCAGCCGTCGCGTTCGTGATGCAAGCGTCGTGAGGAGATTCCGCGTGGTTCCCAGCCTGCATGAATTTCTAGGACGCATGAAGTCTCTCTGCTGCAAACGACGCATGGATCGCGACTTGGCCGCAGAGTTGGAGTTTCACCAGGCGCTGCTGCGGGAGAGGCTGCGCCGAGAGGGAGTGGATGAGGCGGAGATCGAGGCTGCCACGAGGCGAGCCTTCGGCAATGCGAGCCGGTGGCAGGAACGCCTCCGTGAATTATGGCAATTTCAAACGCTGGAGAATTTTCTGCGCGACGTGGGCTTCTCCCTGCGTCTGCTAAGAAAGTCGCCCGGATTCACTGGCGTGGCACTGCTAACGCTTGCCCTGGGCGTAGGCGCGAATACAGCAGTCTTCTCGTTGATCAACGGGTTGTTGTTGCGCCCGCTTGCTGTTCCCAATGCCGGGCAACTGCTGGTACTGCGCATGGAAGAAGGCGGCGCCCAGCCCGGTTATGCTTTCTCCACATCATTCTTCCGAAGTCTCGAGGGCCGGCACGATATCTTTACCGATGTCTTTGCCTACAATCCGGACACGCTGCAAGTGCAAGAACGATCGGGGAACGAGAACATTCCGGGAGTGCTGGTAAGCGGCCAATTCTTTCAGGCGCTCGAGACACGGCCATTGATGGGGCGCTACCTGACGCCAGAGGACGATCGCAGAGGCGGCAGTGCGGAGGGATGGGCGGTGGTGATCGGCGAGGGCTTCTGGGAACGATGGTTCGATCGCGCTCCCGATATCGTCGGGCGCAAGCTGGTGATCGCCAATGTTCCTTTCACGGTCGTGGGTGTGATGCCTAAACAGTTTATTGGAGCCGATCCCACGCGGAGACCGGAAATTTTTGCTCCCCTCTCTGCCGACCCGATCATCGATGCACCAAGAAACCACATCGACGCTGGAATCCACGCATGGTGGCTCACTGTGATGGCACGGCCGCAGCCGGGCATCAACCTGGACCAGACAAACGCAGCGCTGCTCACAGTTTCGGGACCGATTCTGCAGGATGCTTCCACCGAGGTAAGCTTCATCACCGATAAGGAGAAAGGGCACTTCCACTTTGCCGCCGAGTCCGGGTCGCGAGGCTACACGTACGCCCGCATTTTCTTTCGTAAGCCACTGATCGCGATGTTCTCGATGTGCGGTGGGATTCTGCTGCTGGCTTGCCTGAACCTGACGAGCCTGTTGATGGCGAGAGGCGCAACCCGCGAGCGAGAACTGGCGACACGTTTGGCGATGGGAGCCACCCGGCAGCGATTGGTTCATCAGCTCATGGTAGAGAGCTTGCTCCTGGCGACAGCGGGAACTTTTTTGGGAATGATCGCTGCGCCGCTGGTCAGCCACTCCCTCGGAGCCATGCTGATGAGCGGCTACGCCTCGCAAAGCATGGTACTCGATACGTCACCGGATGGACGTGTCTTTCTCTTCGCCGCGATCATCGCAATTATGGTGGCCGTTCTCACGGGCCTGGTTCCGGCATTGCAAGCCACGAGGAGCGACCTGAATCATCACATCAAGGAAGGTCAGCACGCGAGCAATGCGCAAGATAAAAAGAGGATCCTGCCGCGCGTGCTCATGGCTTCAGAGGTAGGCCTGGCGCTGGTGTTGGTCGCGGGGGCGGGACTGATCGCGACCAGCCTGATGAGACTTTATGAGTCGGGTGCGGGCTTCGACGCGAAGGGCGTGGCGAATATCGCTTTCAGCATGGATAAGCAGCAGCTGGAAGGTGACCGGCTGATGCAGATCTATCAGCAGCTCGGCGAGGGCTTGCGCCAACAGCCAGGGGTGAAGGACGTGAGCTTCCAGTTCATTGTGCCGTTATCCGGAAGAGGCTGGAACGCAACTTACTCGACGCAAGGCGGGGATGCGCACCTCATCATGCTGAACAGCGTTGGGCCTGATTATTTCGAGACGATGCGCATACCTTTGTATGCAGGGCGCGAGTTCACGTGGAGCGACACCAAGGCCTCCGGCTTAAAGATCGTCCTCAACCAGTCGGCAGCCAGGTTCTTCTTCCCTGACGGAGAGGCGCTAGGGCAGCGCGTTGTGAATGTTCGCGAGAAGACATCGTATGAGGTAGTGGCTGTCGTGGGTGACACGAAGTACCGGGACATGCGTAGCCCCGCTCCTGCGGCCGGCTACGTGCCCATCACGCAGGACCCGCAGGAAAAGCCATCCTTGAGTGCGGTGGTGCGGGTGGAGGGAAACCTCGCTCCGCTGGCTGCAGCGGCACGTTCCATCACGGCACGACTGACGCCCACAATCCCAGCCCCGGTCATGACGACGCTCGACGAGGTGCTGAACAATTCCATAGGAGCGGAACGGATGATGGCCGTGTTATCTCTCTTTTTCGCAGGGTGTGCGCTGCTCGTAACCGCAATTGGGCTCTATGGAACGCTAGCCTACAGCACCGCCCGCCGAACTGGCGAAATCGGCATCCGCATGGCTATGGGAGCGCAACGCTCCCGCGTGATGGGAATGGTCCTTCGGGAAAATGCTTTGGTTGCCGCGATCGGTGCAGGAGCCGGGCTGTCTGCAGCTCTCCTCGCGTCCAGGGCGCTCGGCAGCTTTCTTTACGAAACGTCCCCGCACGATCCGTGGGTCCTTTTCGGATCGGTCCTCGCGATGGCCGCAATCGCCAGCGCTGCCTCCCTGCTGCCTGCACTGCGCGCGGCACGTTTGGAACCGCTTATGGCCATGGGATGCGAATGACGGCCGCGCTGCACGCTGGCTTGGACTGATGCCTCTCTCGAGAGGACGCCGGCTGCAGTAAGATGGCACTCACTCGAGGAAACTGTTCATGCCCATGATTCACGCAGCCCGGTGGGTTCTGGCTGTTCTCTGCGCAACTGCTTTTGGCCAGGCACAAACCCTTCCGCCACCACCGGCAGCCCCAACGCATCCGGTAACCGACGACTACCACGGGACCAGTATCGTCGATCCTTATCGTTGGTTGGAGGACGCGAAGAGCCCCCAGACCAGGGCCTGGATCGATGCGCAGAATCAGTACACTGCGAGCTATCTTTCCCAGGTGAAGATCCGGCCGGAAATAGTAGAACGGCTTAATTCACTCGAGCGGGTCGAGGAGTACGGTTTGCCCGTACTGCGCGCCGGAAAGTACTTCTTTCCCAAGCGGCTCGCAGGCGAGAATCAAGCGTCGATCTACTTGCGCGCGGGTTGGAAGGGTGAAGATCGTCGCCTGGTCGACGCAACCAAGCTAAGCCAGGACCAGAACACCTCGATTGCGATCGACGACGTATCGAAAGACGGGCGCTTGCTGGTGTACAGCGTGCGAGAGGGTGGTTCCGACAACAGGTCCATCCACGTGCTTGATGTCGACAAAGACCAGAAACTACCGGATGTGCTTCCCACGGGACGCTACTTTTCCGTAGTCTTAAGCCCCGATAACAAAGGCCTGTACTATTCGCTCTTCAACCCCGCGGGGACCAATGTCTTCTTCCATGCGTTCGGGCGAGACGCTCAAGGCGATAGAAAGATCTTCGGCGGTGAATACCGCGGCGAAAAACTTGGTCCGCTCGACCTGATTGACATCTCGTTCAGCGACAACGGCCGGTACCTGGTTGCAGGCATTGGTCACGGCGTTCCCGCCAGCCGCGAAGACATCCTGGTCAACGACCTGCGCCGCCCCGGCAGCGGCTTTATTCCTCTCGTCTATGGCGTCGAGGCGCATTTTAGGGCTGTGGACGATGGGGACCGGTTTTTCCTCCAAACCGATTATCGGGCAGCGAACGGGAGGATCGTGGAAGCGGTCCCAGGCCAAAAACCCGAGGAGTGGAAGACCGTAGTGCCGGAAGGCAAAGATGTCATCGATGTGTCCTCCATTGTGGGCAGCCAGCTCTTCGTTACCCGGCTAAACGACGTTAAGACAGTGACTACTGTCTACATGCTCGATGGCCGGCCTGTAGGCAAGATTGACTATCCCGGAATCGGCTCAAGCTCGGGCGTGTATGGCTACAGTAGCGCGCAGGAGGGGTTTTACAACTTTCAATCGTTGATCATGCCTCCCACCATCTACCGCTACAACACGAAGACGGCAAGATCCGAGGTGTTTGCCCAGCCTAAAATTCCCTTTGATTCTTCCCAGTACGAGGTGACGCAGGTCTTTTACCAGTCCAAGGACGGTACACGGATTCCCATGTTTATCGCAGGGAAGAAGGGGCTTTCGCGCGATGGCCAAGCGCGCCTTCTAATGACCGGCTACGGGGGCTTTGATTTGGCCGAGCTTCCCACGTGGAATCCGACCTATGCATGGTGGATGACACAAGGAGGGTTTTTCGCCCTGCCAAACCTTCGCGGAGGAAACGAATACGGGGAGGCCTGGCATAAGGCCGCGATGTTTCAAAACAAGCAAAATGTCTTCGACGATTTCTTCGCGGCTGCGGAGTATCTGATCGCCAACCATTACACTTCGCCGAAGCGGTTCGCGATTCGCGGACGCTCCAATGGGGGCCTGTTGATGGGTGCGGCGATCACACAACGGCCAGATCTTTTCGGCGCCATCTGGTGTGGGTATCCTCTCCTCGATATGCTGCGATACCAGAATTTCCAGATTGGGCGATTCTGGACGACGGAGTACGGCAGCTCGGAAAACCCGAAGCAGTTTCCGTACCTCCTGCGGTATTCGCCTTACCAGAACGTACGCGCGGATGTCCGGTATCCGGCCATCATGTTCTTCACCGGCGACAGCGACACTCGGGTGGATCCGCTCCATGCGCGGAAGATGACCGCTAAAATGCAGTCTGTGAACACAGGCGCCCGGCCGATCATGCTTCACTACTCGGTGTCCGCAGGCCACAGCTCCGGCGTATCTTTAAGCCAACTGATCGCAGACCAGGCAGATGAGTTAGCGTTCCTGTGGAACGAGACTCGCTAAGCAGCGTGCTCTTCGTCTAAACCAGCGCCGTCGATCAGTTCTCCAGAGGTAGCTATGTCCTCCGCACCGAGGTCCTTCAGCAGATGTTTCGCTTGCAACACCTGATCTGCATCGGCGCACCGGACCGCCAGGAGCACGGCGCCGCCCCTCACCCGGCCGTCGTAGAGCTTGGCTTCAAATTCCGGGATACCCATGCCCACCAGCGCCCCCACTAGGCCGCCTACCGCTCCGCCTATTCCGAGGCCGGCGAGACTGGTCATGATGGGGCCGGCTACGATCAACGGGCCGAGACCAGGAATCGCCAAGGCGCCGATGCCCACCAGAAGACCCAGGGTTCCCCCAACCACTCCTCCAACCCCGGCGCCGGCAGTCGCACCTTCCGGGGCCTTAGTATTTTGTTCAGTCACGAACTCCCGTGGTTCGCCTTTATCGCATAGCAAGACCGAAAGATCGCGGCCGGAAAACCCTGCCGCCGCGAGGCGATCCACTGCGGCTTCAGCGCGCGCTGTCGTGGTGAAGATTGCGAATGCCGATGAATGGCAAGCCTGCATCGGGGTTCTCCTTAACTGGCCTTCGTATTTTTCCTCGGCTTCTTCGTTGCTATAGATGCGTGATGCGGCTCCCGCGCGTGGCTCTCAGCGGGAACTTTCGTTACCGAAATTTTTGTCTATCTGGCAACGTGCGCGGCAGGAAAAGCATCCAGTGGAGCGAATGGCACGTGCAGGTGGTATCGCGGCATCGCGCGAACTGTCGCGGTTGGTGGCCGTCATTGTGACGGTGGTCGTGATCACCACGCTATATCTTGCGAAGACAGTTATCCTGCCTTTGGCTCTAGCCCTGCTTCTCAGCTTTGTCTTGGCTCCCGTGGTCACTTGTTTAGAACGACTGCGGGTGCCCCGCACCCTGGCCGTCCCTATCGTCGTGCTGGCAACGGGCGCCGTTCTGGGGGCCTTTGGGTGGACGGTATTCAGGCAGTTAGTCGAGGTCACCGACGCCCTTCCCGCATATACGACCAATATCCACGCGAAAATGCAGGACTTTCAGCAATCGCGGACGACGGGCTTCGCGCGCGCGCAACAGGAATTGGGCAATTTGAGCGGGATGATCAGCGATTTGAGCTCGGAGCTTACCAGGAGCCGAGGTCCGGCGGGTGAGAAAGAACTAGGGTCGGCGCCCGATCGCCCGGTCTCGGTGCGGGAGGTAGGGGACAATCAGGGCAGGCTGGATGCGATCAGCGGATTGCTGGGCGTTGTGGTCTCGGTCGCCCTGATTACTGTCTTTACCTTCTTTATGCTTCTGAAGCGGGAAGACCTGCGCAACCGGCTCATTCAGCTCAGTGGGCATGGCCATCTCAACCTGATGACGCAGGCAATAGACGACACCAGCCACCGGGTAAGCCGGTATCTCTCCCTGCAATGGCTGGTGAACGCCAGCTTCGGGCTGATCGTCTTTGTGGTTCTGCACGTGGTGACACTGCCGCACGCTTTGTTATTCGGCGCACTGGCGGGGCTGCTGCGGTTTATTCCTTATATTGGCGCACCCATCGGCGCTCTGCTCCCTACAGCCTTATCGGTGGCCGTGTTCAACGGGTGGACAAAGACGCTGCTCATACTGGCGATCTTCTTCTGTATGGAGATAATCACAGCCAATCTACTGGAGCCCCATGTTTACGGCAAGCATACCGGGCTGTCTTCCCTGGCGATTCTCGTGGCGGCGATCTTCTGGGCCTTGATTTGGGGACCCATCGGCCTGATTCTCTCCGTGCCCTTGACTGTTTGCCTGGTGGTGTTGGGTGCACACGTTCCTAGTCTGCAGTTCCTGACTGTACTGCTCGGAGACCAGCCGGTGATGCGGCCGGAGGCCCACTATTATCAGCGTTTGTTGGCGAACGATCAGCGCGAAGCCAGCCAGGTGCTGGAAACACAGCTCAAGGGCGGATCCCTTGAGGAGCTTTATGACTCGGTGGTGATCCCCGCGCTTGGTTTGGCAGAGCAGGACCGCCATCGAAATGAGCTCGACGACGCAACGGTTGCGTTTATCACGCAAACGACTAAGGATTTGGTGGAGGAGCTGAGTCTCAAGAAGGATTTCGCAGTCGGTGCCGGTGACGGCGAGAGAATTGCCTGCCTTCCAGTGCGTGACGACGCTGATGAGATTATCGGCATCATGCTGGGCCAGTTGTTAGAGCGCGCGGGGCACTCCGCAGTTGCGATTCCGATTGGCAGCGTGGAAGGGATGTTGGGGGAAGTTGCCGCCATTAATCCAGACGTTGTTTGTCTTTCTGCGCTGCCTCCGTACGCCATCTCACATGCGCGAGGTATTTATCGCCGGGTGCGTATGCAGCAGCCACGAGCGAAGATTATCATCGGGCTCTGGAATTACGCCGACGATCCGGTGAAAGCCGCAAGTGAAATCAGCGGAGGCGAGCAGAACTTGATTTGCACTACCTTGGCGCAGATAACCCGGCAAGCTAGCCTGGCTTCCGGTGCTTCTTTGCAGGGGGTTCCTGGGTAGATACTTCCGGGAGAAGTCTGGTGGACTGCGGACCGCTCGACTTCCCCCGGCATTCGCTTCTGCCTTGGCATCGCACCCACATCTCGCAAAGAAGGCGACATATAGCCCACCCTCTATCGGGCGGTCCTCCCCCAAACCTTCTAAAAAGAAAATGCCAAGGGAGGCGGTCGGCATCCCTTGGCATTTGAACCACTCAGCTGTTTTATTTGGAGGCGCGGTCGGCGCGGCCTCTGCGGAACATTTCGTTTACCGTTGCTTCGAAATGATGGGCTGCAGGGGGCGTGGGAACTCCGCCACTCAGGATGACTTTGTAGGGAATGTCCTTACCGTAGAATTCCTTGGTGTCAGATGAGTTCTGGTGGACTTCGTCGCCGGTTAGATCTACACCGGCAAAGAGACCCTTGCTGCGCGAGTAGGTTAGGAACTCGGCATTCGCCAGCTCCGTGGTGGAGGCCTGCGAGTCACGGCCAACCGGACCAGCCGAGGCGGCAATGTCTCCGCCGAGCTTCACCTTATCCTTGAGTAAATCGTCCATGCTTCGGCTGTTTACACCCACTAGTACGAGGTCCGTGGCTTGACCGCCGGCCTGCAATCCAAAACTGGCTCCGGTGAGCTGAATAAAGACGGGCGCACTCCAACCGCTGCCCGTGCGGCAGGTAGCTACACCTTGCCCATATTGTGCACCCACCAGAAAAGCACCCTTCTTGAAGCTGGGAATAACCGCCACACAATGTGCTTTAGCGGCGATGTCCAACGGGATACCTTTGTCGGGGGTGGCCATCAACTCATGCAGCACAGCATGCGCCGCATCGATACGTGCGTCCAGTTTTGAAGTGTCAGCCGCATGAGCAGCGCTGGCCCCGGCAAGGGCGATACCAACCAATGATGCAGCCATGATTCTTTTCATTTCGGGAGTTCTCAACTTTCGCGGTGAGGCTTATTAACTACTTAAACCTCTGCTTTTACTGGGATGCAGTTTTTCGCTCGGCGATAAGTCGAGTGTTCAGTTTTTTGTGTGTTATGGGGCTCTGTTCCAGTGGGTTCTCGAGGGCACAAATACGGAACCAGCGGTATCCGTAGGGCTCAAGCAAAATGCTGTGCTTGCCACTCGAAGTTGGTTTGCTGTGATCGTTGGATAAAAGATTGATCAACTCGCATGGAGTAGGGCCCAGAGAAAAGCTTACCTCTCTAGGCAACCCGCTCAGGTTATGAATAAATAGAGCCGAGCTGCCACGCCAGTCGTAGCGCATAATCAACACATCGGTCGCGCGCGCGGAAACGAAAGAAAAGTCACCCCAGCCTATCTCGGGCACTTCTTTTCGCATGCGGATAATGCGCTCCATCCAATCGAGCAATGAATTGGGATCGCGACGCTGCGCAGCAACGTTCACGTGTTCGAAGCCGTAAGGACCGGTATCGATCACCGGCATGACCGGTTTGTCACTTTTGGTGAAGCCGGCATTCGGCTCGTTGGACCACTGCATTGGCGTGCGGGCGCAATTCCGTTCCGGCAACTTGAGATTGTCGCCCATCCCGATTTCGTCACCGTAACGGATCACTGGTGTGCCGGGCATCGTCACCATCAGGCTGTAAGCGAGCTCTAAGCGCCGGCGATCCCCCGCGAGCATAGGCGCCAGTCGCCGGCGGATACCACGATTGTAGAGCTGCATGTCGGGATCCGGTCCAAACGCCGCGAAGACTGCGTTGCGCTCGCTTTCTTCCAGGCGGCCGAGATCGAGCTCGTCATGGTTACGAAGAAACTGTCCCCACTGGGCAGTCGCCGGCCTCGGCTTAGTCGCCTGCATCGCCTTCTTGAGCGGACGGCTGTCAGAGGTGGCGAGAGAGAGAAAAAGATGCTGGTTCACCTCGAAGTTGAACATCATCTGGATCCGCTCGGCGGCGTTGCCGAAGTAGTGCATATCTGTATCGGGTAACACGTTGGCTTCGCCAAGAATAATTGCGTCGCCTTCGCGCCAATTGAGGAACTGGCTGAACGTGCGCAGCATCTCGTACTGCTCCTTGGGCTTGGTGACGCCGGCTCCTTTGGTGGCAATCACGAAGGGCACAGCGTCCATGCGAAAGCCGGAAACGCCGAGTTGCAACCAGAAGCCCATGATCTTGAGAATCTCCGCCTGGACCTCGGGATTCGCGGTATTGAGGTCTGGTTGAAAATCGTAGAAGCGGTGAAAGTAGTAAGCTTTCGCGACCTCATCGTAGGTCCACGTGGTCTTCTGAACGCCGGGAAATACCACGCCGGCGGCTGCGTTCTTGGGCTTTTTTGGGGACCAGACGTACCAGTCGCGATATTTGGATTTGGGATCGCGGCGCGCTTCCTGAAACCAGGGATGCTGATCGGAAGTGTGGTTGACCACCAGGTCGATCAACACGCGCAAGCCGCGCTGCCGGCAGCCGTGAGTGAATTCCACGAAATCCCCCAAGGTACCGAAGGGAGGGTTCACGCCGTAGTAATCCGCGATGTCGTAACCGTCGTCCCGGCCTGGGGAGCGCTGAAAGGGCATGAGCCATATCGCCGTCGCACCCAAGCCCTGCAGGTAATCCAGGCGGCTCATGAGGCCCTGAAAATCGCCTATGCCGTCTCCGTCGGAATCGAGGTAAGTCGCGACCGACAGACAGTAAATGACGGCGTTCTTGTACCACAGATCGTTGATCATCGGGAGAGTTCGATGCGTGCGGTGGCTGAAAGGCTGTGCTGCCCTACTACGGCAGGGCGGTCTCAAACGACGGAGAGAGCAATGAGCAAACCATAGAGAGCGGACCCAAGACCCAGGACAATGCTGACAATCATGAAAATGGGTAGTTCTATCACCACTGAGATGGACGCCAGCACAATCGAGATTTGCAGACCACCACTGGCCAATTCCAATACGTGCATGCGGTGCATCTCGTGGTCACGGTGATGCTCTTGTTCGTGCGCTTTCTCGGCAAGTTGCTCCATGCCGTCGGCGCCCGACTCCGAACGCATCCGGGCGGCATTGGCGAGCGCATCGGCGATTCGTTGCTTGACCGCAGGTTCCGCCGCTGCCGGCAGGCTCTGCAGCATTTCGGCTTCGGAGGTCAATACGGTACGGCGAACTGCCTTGGCTTGATATTGGGCCCAGGTATCGCTGGCTGCAATGTGGTTGGTCAGATAATTAGTTTGGGCGTCTTTGGCAGCAAATTCGATGAGCGCCAAAGCCGCGGCCATGACCGCAATCACCAGGGCCGCCCGTGTGTGCCCTTTGCTGTTGTGGGTGGAATGCTCCAGGTGTTCCTGTGCTTGCTCGAATTCTTCGCTCATAGGAGATTGCCGGGTGAAGGTTCGCCCTATTTTACCGGGATTCTGCGGCGGTAGAATCTGGCATGGATCGACGACACTCGTATACCGTCACCGTTACCTGGACGGGAAATAGAGGCACAGGAACGAGCGGGTATCGAGACTACGCGCGCTCGCACGAGATTTCTTCCGCCGGAAAGCCGGCTATCGCTGGATCGTCGGACCCGGCGTTTCGCGGAGACCGCACCCGCTGGAGCCCGGAAGATCTGCTCGTCGCTTCGCTCTCCGCCTGCCACAAGCTTTGGTATCTCCATCTTTGCGCGGAGGCCGGCGTCGTGGTCGAGGACTACGTCGATGAAGCAACCGGTGTGATGGAGGAGTCAGAGGACGGCGGCGGCCAGTTTGTCGAGGTCACTCTTCGGCCCCGGGTCAGACTCACACCGGAGAGCGATCGGGGCAAGGCACTTTCTTTGCACCATGATGCTCACGGGAAATGCTTTATCGCCCGCTCGGTGAATTTTCCGGTCAAGTGCGAACCGAGCATTGCTGAATAGGACCAATAGTCACTACCCATGAGGACAAGTCTAGTCCCGATTGGAACGATCCTCCGCGATTGAGAAGAGCGGGGTCAAGTCCGGCTTCATGACTTTGCCCATAGCGTTGCGGGGCAGAGCGTCGAGCACCAGAAGGCGCGATGGCAGCTTGTGAACAGCCAGCAATTCCCTGGCCCACGTGCGCAGAGATTGCAGATTGAGCGAATGGCCGTCGTTGAGCACCACCGCCGCAGCGACTCTCTCGCCCCACTCGGCATCGGCGACGCCAACTATTGAGCACTCGGCAATCGCGGGGTGCCGGCGTAGCGCTTCCTCGATCTCCAGGGCCGATACTTTGTGGCCGCCCGTCTTGAGGATGTCGATGCTCGTTCGGCCAAGGATGCGGTAGACGCCGTTTTCAACCACGGCGGTGTCCCCAGTCATAAACCAGCCATCACGGAAGGCTTCACGCGTCGCATCGGGTTTGGCCCAATACTCTGCGAACACCGCGGGACCGCGGACCTCGATCCCGCCCGGAGTGCCAGGTGCGACCGGCATGCCACTGGCCTCCACCAGTCGCAGCTCTACCCCGGGTAGCGGAGTGCCTACGCTGCCCGGCACGCGCTGTCCGCGCAGTGGGTTCGACAGCGCCATGCCGATTTCGGTCATGCCGTAACGCTCAAGCAGAGTGTGGCCGCTGATCTCTTTCCACCGTTCGAGCGTGCTCACCGGCAGGGCCGCCGACCCGGAAACCATCAAGCGCAAAGTGGCGCACGCTTGGCTCAGCTCCGCCCGACGCGCTGGTGACGCCGCCTCCCAGTCTGCAATGAGCTTGGAGTACACCGTGGGCACGGCCATGAACAACGTGAGTGTCCCTCCAGCGATGCGGTCCCAGACTGCGGCGACGTCGAAGCGCGGCAGCATGTCGCAGGCTGCGCCCGACCAGAGCGCACAACCAACAACGTTGATGATTCCGTGCACGTGGTGCAAGGGCAGACATAACAAAATGCGGTCCTTCGAGGACCACTCCCACGCCTCGACCAGGCTCTCGATCTGCGCTGCGATGTTGGCGTGCGTGGTGACCACGCCCTTCGGCCGGCTGGTGGTGCCGCTGGTGTAGAGAATCATGGCGCGCCGTTCGCGCGAGATTTCGGGTACTGGCACCGGCGAGCAGTCGAAAAGCTGTGCATAGGAAAACCGGCGCACTCCGTGGGCCGCCGCTCCTCGGCTCGTCGAATACGAGCGTGGATGAGCCGCTATCGGTGATCAGGTATTCGAGTTCGGGCAGCGCCGCCTGGAGCGGAAGCGGGACGGCGATGCCGCCGGCGCGCCAGATGCCCCACTGGGTGGCCACCCAGGAAAAACCTGGTGTCATACAAAAGGCCACGCGCTCTTCGCGCAAGTCATCGCGGCCGGCAAGCAGAGCCGCCGCTACGCGCGACGAGGCGTCGAGTAAGTCAGCGTACGTATAGGCGCCTTGTGGATCGACGATGCTGGTCAGTGATTCGTAATGTTGGGCACGAGCAATGAGGGGAAGAGGTATCACGAGCGGCCTGCCGATAACAGCGCGGCAGCGAGCGCGGAGGTCTTGTGGTCCTTGGTCCAGGGTGGGCCAATCTGGCCTCCCATGCCTGCGATGGCTCGCTGCAGCGGAACGGAGCGGTTTCCAAAAACCACATTTGCGCGGCTCTCCAAGTCTCGCTGGCGAATCACGGTCACCGGAATCTTCAAATCTGCAAACGCTGTCCGCACGGCTTTCCGAAAGAAATTCCCTTCCGCAGTATGTATCAAAGGGTGAGCCGCGAGTATTTTCTCGAGTGCCGGCAGTGGACGGCCCGAGGCCGACAAAACCGCTGCACCCACGATCCGATAATGGCGGCCCTCAAGTTCCCTGACAACTTCTACAATCGCCCCAGCCGCCAGACGGGACGAGGCCGCTGCGCAGTCCGCCAGATGCTTCTCTTGCTGGGAGAGTTCGAGGCGGGCGGCGAAATGATAGGGCTGGATTGTTCCTGGCATTTCGGGTTCCGCGGTGACGATCCGCCTCCGGGCCAATATTTCTATCGGATCTGCACACACGGCGACTAGCACTCCCCAGCCGGAGTGCATTTGAACGCCGAAGGCGGCACGCTTCATGGCTCAGCTACTTTGCTTGCGGGGAACGCTTCATGAATTCTGCCAGCTTGTCGTGCGGCAGGGCTTCAATCGTATGCCCGTCCGCCCCGGTCATCGTTTGGGCAGCGACCATGGCATTGACGATCGCTTCTTCTGTGGCTTCGACGGTGGCCTGAAACAGCGGGCTGATGCGCTCATTCGAAACGGTGAGCACAGAATTGGGTCCGGGTTCTTTGTTGGCGCTGTGATTCGCAGTGGAGAAGGCGATGAAAATGTCGCCGGAGGAGTTGCCGGAACTGGAGCCGGTCCGGGCCAAACCCATCGTGGCTCGGCGAGCGAGCCGCTTCAGTTGCGTCGGCAAAAGAGGTGCGTCCGTGGCTACGACAATAATGATCGATCCAACATCGCCCTTAAGTTCGGGTTCCAGCATGGCGTTGTGGCCTGTGCCGGGTATCAGCTTGCCGACGGGTACGCCGGCAATGGTGAGCTGAGGACGCCTGCCGCAGTTACATTGCACCAGTACGCCAACGGTGTAGCCTCCGGCCTCGGCGGGGAGCACCCTGGATGCTGTGCCGTCTCCGCCCTTGAACCCATAGCAAACCATGCCGGTGCCTCCGCCTACGTTGCCTTCCGGAACAGGGCCTCCCTGGGCGGCGTTTAGGGCGGAGAAGACGTCAGATTGCTGGACGTGGAAGCCGTTGATGTCGTTCAGGTATCCATCCCAGGTTTCGGCCACCACTGGAAGCGACCACGGCTGCTGAGCCAGACGGCCGCTCTGTACAGACCAGGCAATGATGGAATCTCGTACCGTGCCTACCGAGTGGGTGTTGGTGATGCCTATGGGGCCTTCGAGAAAGCCGGATTCCTCCACCCAGGTGGTGCCGGTCATTTCGCCGTTTCCATTTTGCGAGAACCAGCCGGCGTAGACGGGGTCTGCATCGGCGCGGCCACGCGGGAAGATGACGGTCACGCCCGTTCGCACGGGTCCTTTACCGGCAATTAATTTTCCTTCTCCGCGGATCAGGGTCGTATCGCCTACTTCCACTCCTTTGACGTCGGTGATGGCGTCCAGAGGGCCAGTTGGGCCGTCGAAGGGTACGCCGAGGGCACGAGCGCGCGGCTGCGACTGGGCAAGGACTGACGTGGAAATTATCAGGAGTGGGACGAGCAGGCGCAAAATCATGCGCGCAGTCTAACACCTTGCAGGAAGATGAACGCCCATCGAACTACAGCCCCGACCCTCCGCCAATGGGTACGGGCCTTTAGAGAGTGTGTAAAACCGCAGATCTCTCCACTACGCTTCGCTCCGGTTGAGATGCCAAATCTGTTAGGCAAATGGCTCTAGAGCGTGAAAAATCGCTGCCTCTGTCTCGTTACAATCGTGGGACTGGCTAGGTGAGTTTCATTGCTTCGGGATCCCAATGGACGACGGCGCCGCGCTCGTAGCTGAGATTGCTGAGCAGAGCGGCCCCGGCCGCGCGGAAACCGAAGACCGCATCTTCCACTACCGGCTGGCGCGAACGCACGGAGGCGAAGAAATTGCGGAAGTGATCGTAACTGTCGCTGTATCCGTGCGCGGCTACGTATCTCTCGTATCCCAGCTGCGGCGCTCCCATGGGGTGGGTGCGGGGATATTTTTGCCAGTACTCTTCCTCGATTCGCTTTTGCATCGCATTGGTGAAGGTTCCAATCATGAGGCCAGGCGCCTTCTGCAAAGGCACGCGGCTTACGATGACACTGTTTCCGGCAATCTCTAATGTGCCTTCCGAACCAGTGAAAATCAGGCCTTCGTTTTCTTCGCCACCGTCTACGAAGTTCACGCGCAGGCTCAGATTGAAGCCCTCGGGATAGTCAAAGAGGGCGAGCATGACGTCGGGCACATCGCGACCGTCTTTCCAGAAGCGTATCCCTCCGGTGGCCATCGCGCGCGTGGGCCCATTGGAACCGGTGATGAAATGGGTGCCGCTAAATAGGTGCACAAACAGGTCACCGGCCACACCGCTACCGTAGGCCTTCCACTTGCGCCACTGGAAAAAGTGTTCCGGGTTGTAAGGAATCTGCGGCGCCGTACCCAGAAAGCGCGGCCAGTCGCAGGTCTCCGTCGAAGCATCCAGAGGAACCGTGTAGTTCCAGGCGCCGATCGACGAATTGCGATCCCAGCGGCCACTCACCATGTTCAGCTGGCCGATTGCGCCGGCAGCAAGCAACTCCTTTGCCTTGGCATAAATCACTGAACTGACGCGCTGGCTGCCGATCTGGATGATGCGGTTATTGGCGCGCGCGGCCTCGATCATCTGCGGCCCATCGGCATAGAGATGAATCATCGGCTTTTCGCAATAGACATCTTTGCCGGCCTTCATCGCGTCCACGGCGACCTGCTTGTGCCAGTGGTCGGGCGTGCCGACGATGACGGCATCGATGTCCTTGCGTGCCAGGATCTCGCTGTAGTCGCGGGTGGTGAAGAGGTCGGGGCCCCAGAGTTCCTTACTGTGCTCGAGGCGGCCGTTGTAGCAGTCCGCCACGGCCACCAGCTTCACGCCGGGAACCTGGACGGCGACCTTGGTATCGCTCTGGCCTTGGCCGCCCGCGCCGATCAAAGCGATCTGGATGTGGTCGTTGGCCGCAACCGGCTTGGCGGGTTCGGCCTGGGCTTGGGCCAGCAAATGGGTTTTGGGGCCCAGCAGGGTTTCGACGGTTGCCGCCGCTCCTGCGACTTTTAGAAAATTCCTTCGATTCAAATCGAGCACATTTATCCTCACAGCTGAAATATCCGCCGTCTGTAAAGATACAGCTTTGAGGACTGGTTAAAAAAGGTGTGCCGCCAGGAGGCGGATTACATTACGAAAGCCAGGTTCTCGAGTTCAGCCTGCATACGATCCAAATTGCAGCCCATCTCCTCCAGGCGGGTGATCGCGTTGCGGGCAGCGGGAGCATTCACGCCGTACCCGCGGCCGGTGAGAAACCCGCTGAGAACATCGGCCGCCTGCCAGGAATCAATTCCCGATTGCAACAGCTCGTTGCGCAGGTTCGACAACTCGCGTGCGGAAAATTTTTCGACTTTTGCGTTTGCAGCCATTGTGCTTCCTCTCTCACTGCTTGCAGTCTGAGGCCCAGGCAACTTACAAGCTACGGCAGTCTTCGTACATAGAACCCGCAATTATGCCGGCTCGTTGCATTCAAAAAGATAGAACGCCGCTCGCTGATCACGGTCACGAATATCTCGTTTGATGCAGTAATTCCTTGCTGGATGTATCGGACACGAGATTCAGTTCGATGACGTCCCCGGCCCGGGCAAGTGCGCATTTCGTTAGCCCGCATCGCTTCTGGGAAACTGCGTTCCGAAAGTGAATAACCGCTCCAGCTCCTCATCCTTCTCTTATAACTAATAGACTAATTTCACAACGAATCGTAAGCGCCGTTTCATGCGCCCGGAGGCTCTGAGGTGGCGCGATGCTCGAGCATGATGGGAATGCCGTCCTCCACCGGATAGTAGCGGCCACAACCAGTGCAATGAAGCCAAGAGTGGGAGTGCTCGTCGGGGCCGACGGTGAGAGGCTGATGACATACCGGGCAAACAAGAATCTCGAGCAGTGCCTGGGAAAGTGCCGGCGCCATGCGATGATTTTAGACCCGTTTACCATGAACGCAGCGGGAAGGATGGTGCATGGTAGAGTTCTGGATGGCACGGCGATCGCGGCCGCGATCAAGGCTGAGGTGAAGGACGAGGTGGACCGTCTGGCACGCGACGGCATAAGGCCGGGGCTGGCAGCGGTGCTGGTGGGGCATGTTCCGGCTTCAGAAATTTATGTGCGCAGCAAGGTCAAGACCTGCGAAGCGCTGGGGCTTTTCAGCGAGCTGATTACGCCGCCGGAGACGGTGACGACGGAAGAAATGCTGGCGCTGATTCACGCGTTGAATGCACGCCAGGACATTGACGGCATCCTGGTGCAACTGCCATTGCCCGCGCAAGTGAACGCGAAACTGCTGCTCGAAGCAGTGAGCCCGGAAAAAGATGTCGACGGTTTTCATCCGGTCAATGTGGGCCGCGTGCAGACGGGGCAGCCGGCGCTGGCTCCGTGCACTGCGGCCGGTATCATCGAAATTCTCAAGCGCAGCCAGCTGCCGATCGCGGGACAGAATGCGGTGGTCGTGGGGCGCAGTGACATCGTGGGCAAGCCCACCGCAGTCCTTCTGCTGGCAGAGAATGCGACAGTCACGATTTGCCACTCGCGCACTCGCGACCTGGCCTCGTTTACCCGCCGGGCAGACATCCTGGTGGTGGCCATTGGCAAACCGGCATTCGTGACGGATGAGATGATCAAGCCCGGATGCACGATTGTGGATGCAGGCATTAATCGAGTTACCGATCGGGCGGAGTTCGAGCGCTACTTTGCCGGCGATGCGCGGCGGGAAGAATCGTTTCTGCAAAAGGGTTCCAGCATTGTGGGCGATGTGCTTCCCCAAGCATACGCGTTAGCTGGAGCGTATACGCCGGTCCCCGGCGGCGTAGGGCCGCTGACCATTGCCATGCTGATGTCCAACACCGTGCGCGCAGCCAAGCTCCGCCGCGGATTGCCGGCTTAAGATGCTGCGGGTTGGGTTGACAGGCGGGTTGGGCAGCGGCAAGAGCACCGTAGCCGGTATGTTTGCCGATCTGGGCGCGGCGGTGATTGGCGCCGACCAATTGGGGCGCGAGCTGATGCAACCGGGAGAGCCGGTGTACGCGGCGATTGTGGAGAGATTCGGTCAGGGCGTAGTTCGGGACGATGGCTCGCTCGATCGCAAGGCGCTAGCGGCCCTGGCTTTTCAACATCATCAAGCCGACGCGCTCAATCTCATCGTGCACCCCGCCGTCGTTGCCGCGCAGCAGGAATGGATGCGCGGGATCTTTGCCGCCGATCCGAAGCGAGTTGCGGTGGTGGAGTCGGCGCTCATTTTCGAAGTGGAGAAGTGGGGGACGGCGCCGGGATGGACTGACCGATTCGACAAGCTGATCCTGGTTACGGCGCCCGATGCAGTGAAGATCGCCCGCTTTGTGGCGCGCATGAAGGGTATGGATGGAGCCGAAGCGGACGCCCGCGCGCGGATTGCAGCCCAAATCCCCGATGTGGAAAAGGCTGCGCGGTGCGACTATGTGATCGAAAATATAGGGCCGCTCGAACAGACACGCGTGGTAGTGGGAGAAATCTACCGCGAGCTGGTGCGGGATGCCACCCCCCCCCCGATAGAGGACGGCCCCGAAAATGATCTAATAGTAATTGACTATGAAGATTCGTTCCTTCATCCTAGTTGCTTTGCTTGTAGGCGCCTTCGTCTATTTAACCTCGTACAGCAACATCAAGATGATCTCTGGCGCCAGCCGGCCATGAGGCTCACCGAGGCGGACGCGCAGCCGGCTTACACGCCGGAAGAAGCCAACCGCATCGCAGTCTACAAAAAAACGCTGCCGTCAGTCGTAAACGTGACTTCTTCCGCGCTGGCCTTCGACTTTTTCTACGGCGTGGTGCCGCAGAACGGCCAGGGATCGGGGTTCGTGCTCACCAAGGACGGGCGCATCATCACCAACTTGCATGTGATCCAAAATGCGCAGAAGGTCGAGGTGACCACCAGCGATAAGCACAACTATAAAGCGCAAATTATTTTGCAGGACAGGGCACACGACCTGGCGCTGTTGCAGATCGACGCTAAAAACCTCACGCCTTCCATCCTGGCCCAATCGAGCGATCTGCAGGTGGGGCAAAATGTCTACGCCATCGGGAACCCGTTCGGGCTGAATGGCACCATGACCACGGGCATCATCAGCTCCATCCGCTCGGTGCAGGAACCGCAAGGCCCCACGATCGATAAAGCGCTGCAAACCGACGCGGCGATTAATCCGGGCAACTCTGGTGGGCCGCTCTTGAACTCGCGGGGCGAGGTGATCGGCATGAACACGCTGATTGCGACCGGGGGCGCGGAACAGAATTCGGGCATTGGCTTCGCCATTCCGATCGACACCATCAAGGCGGTGTTGTCGGATTACTCCAAGTATGGGCGAGTACGCCGGCCTTCTTTGGGCATCGCTTCCCTGGCTATTGGCCCTGAGCTCGCGGAGCAGATTGGCTTGCCGGCCGATTACGGGGTGCTGGTGCAGAAGGTGGTCCCCGGAGGAGCGGCAGAGCGCGCCGGGTTGAAGGGCGGCAACCAACAGGCGTACCTGGGCAATACGCCGATCTATCTGGGCGGCGATTTGATCGTGGCCATCGATGAGGACAAGGTGACCAACCCGCAGGATATTTCCGAGATCATGGACCGCCACCAGGCAGGCGATACCGTTACGGTGACCTTTTATCGCGGATCACGAAGAATGCAGGTGAAACTCACCCTGGGCGAGGCCCACTCAGTTTCCGTCTGAAGGCACATAGCGGCGTCCGGCGAAATGGTATTTGCCGGAAAGGACGCGGTCGATGGCCTCGGCATAGGCGATGTGCTCCTGGGCGAGAATGCGGGCGGACAGCGTATGGTGGTCATCCTCCGGGAGTACCGGAACTGCTTTTTGCAACACGATTACGCCGTGGTCAAGCTCCTCATCGACAAAGTGCACAGTGCAGCCGGAGACGGCGACCCCATAGTCGAGGGCTTGCTGCTGCGCGTCCAAGCCGGGAAAAGCGGGCAGCAGGGAAGGATGAATGTTGAGAATGCGCTGGGGGAAGGCGCGCACAAACTCCGCTGACAGCAGGCGCATGTAGCCGGCGAGACAAACCAAGTCGACCTGATGGCCCTTAAGACAGGCGATGATCTCTGCATCATGTTCAGCGCGTGGTCGTCCCCTGGGCTCGATGACCTCGGCTGCGAATCCGGCGTGACGGGCGGCCGGAATTCCCGGAGCATCGCTGCGATTGGAAATCACAACCGCAATGTGCGTCGGCGATGCGGCCCTGATCAATTGCTTTAGAGATGGCGAGAAAATTCGATCCCCGCCCGGAAAGAAGAATACCCAGGCGGTGGGAGGTCATGTGTAGAGCACCTTGCGGTCACCCTTCACGGTGCGGCCGATGACGCAGAATTTTTCTCCGGCACGATCGAGCATCGATTTGGTGCGACGGAACTTGTCTGCCGGGATAATCGCGATGAGCCCGATGCCCATGTTGAAGGTGCGCAACATCTCTTCCTGCTCTACGTTGCCGAGTTGCTGCAGGTGGGTGAAGATGGGCGGCGGACCCAGGATTCGGTCTCGACTACGGCGGCGATGGTTTTGGGCAGCATGCGGGGCAGGTTCTCGGTAATGCCGCCCCCGGTAATATGCGCCATCCCCACCACCAGATCCGCGGCGGTGAGCTTCTTGATCACTGCCAGATAGCTGCGATGCACCTTCATCAGCGCGGCTCCGGCCTTGTCTTTCAGGTCGTTCACGTATTGATTTGGCGAGTATCCCGCAACCTCAAAGAAAAGCTTCCGGGCCAGCGAATAGCCGTTGGTGTGCAAGCCGGTGGAGGGGAAGCCGATGAGCACATCGCCCGGCTGGATTTTGCTGCCGGTGATGAGCTTGTCCTTGTCGACTGCGCCGACGATGAAGCCGGCCAGGTCGTATTCTCCGTCGGAGTAGAAGCCGGGCATCTGGGCCGTTTCTCCTCCGATGAGAGCGCAGCCGTTGGCACGGCAGGCTTCGGCGACGCCGCTAACCACGTTTTGCGCGATCTCGTCGTCGAGTTGGCCGATGGCAAGGTAATCGAGAAAAAAGAGGGGAGTCGCTCCCTGAACGGCAATGTCATTCACGCAGTGGTTGACGAGATCGGCGCCCACCGTGTGGTGCATACCCATGGCGAAGGCTATTTTGAGCTTGGTGCCGACGCCGTCTGCGCTCGAAACCAGAACCGGATTCGCATACTTGTTCACGTTCCAGGCGGAACAGACCGCCAAAGCCGCCGATATCGCCAAGCACCTGCTTGTTGAAAGTTTTTTGGGCGAGATACTTGATGCGCTGTTTGGTGCGGTCTCCCTGAGAAATATCCACGCCGGCAGAGGCGTAGGTGACAGCGGGTTGATTTGATTTTCGCGTACGTTCCGGCAAGGTTTTTCCAGGTTGGAGAAGAGTCAGTTTACCACCGCCCTATACTGAACTGATGACGCGAGAATTGAGTCGTTCGCGAGAATTACAGAGGCGGGCGGAGCGGTATCTGCCCGGAGGAGTCAATTCGCCGGTGCGCGCTTTCCGCGCTGTGGGAGGAGATCCTCCGTTCCTGGTGCGTGGTGAGGGCGCGTACTTGTGGGATGCCGATGGCAATCGTTACCTGGATTACTTCGGATCGTGGGGACCGATGATCCTGGGTCACGCTCATCCGCTGGTGGTGGAGGCGATCCAGCAGGCGGCAGCACGGAGCGCCAGTTTTGGCGCGTCTACCGCGGCTGAGGCCGACTTGGCGGAGTTGGTGATTGCCGCGATGCCATCCATCGAGAAATTGCGCTTTGTCAGTTCGGGGACAGAGGCCACGATGTCCGCGATCCGGGTGGCGCGAGCGTTCACCGATCGGAAGTATGTGATCAAGTTCGAGGGTTGTTATCACGGGCACTCGGACGGGCTCCTGGTGAAGGCTGGATCGGGCTTGGCTACTTTTGGGCTGGCTGGTTCGGCGGGGGTGCCGCAGGAGATCGCCCACTGGACACTTCCCTTGCCGTTCAATGATCTGGAGGTGGTGGAGCAGGCGTTTGCCAGGCATCCAGAGGAGATCGCCTGCGTGATCGTGGAACCGGTGGTGGGGAATATGGGCTGCGTGCCTCCGGCACCCGGATATTTGGAAGGTTTGCGGCGGATTACCCGGGAGACTGGGAGCCTGCTGATCTTCGACGAGGTCATGACCGGCTTCCGGCTTGCTTTGGGTGGCGCACAGGAGGTGTTTGGGATTGATCCCGACCTTACCTGCCTGGGGAAGATCCTCGGCGGTGGCTTGCCCTGTGCCGCTTTTGGCGGGAAGGCCAGGATTATGAATATGCTGGCTCCACTGGGCCCGGTCTATCAGGCGGGTACGCTGAGCGGGAATCCGCTGGCGATGGCCGCTGGGATCGCTACGCTGGGTTATCTTGCGGCTCATCGGGCGCGCGTTTACGATGGGCTCGAAGCCACCACTGCTGCCGTTGCCTTGGGGATTGCAGGCGCGGCGCGGGAGGCTGGGATTGCGGTCGAAACCAACCGTGCGGGGTCCATGGTTACTTGGTTCTTTAGGCATGGGCCGGTGGTTGATTTCGCCGGTGCGGCTAAGTCGGACACGGAGGCTTTTGGACGGTTTCACCGGGCGATGTTGGAGCAGGGGGTGTGGCTGCCTCCTTCGCAGTTCGAGGCGGCTTTCCTCGGAACGGCTCATACGGAGAAGGATATTGAGTTTACGGTGGAGGCGGCTCGGAGTGCGTTTGCTTCCATGCAGGTGCGGGCCTAACTGAAAGATGGTCTCCCTTCTTCGCCCCTTACATTCTCATGTACATCTTTCCTTTCACATCTCGACGCGAGATATGGCACTCTGTTTCCCGTCCGGCCCTATTTATTTACCTGTTGCTGAAGGATTGATGAACAGCGGGTCTTTCCCTTTTCGAGCATTCTGGCAACCTCTTCTCCTCCGCATCTCTCGCAAAAAGCGCGACAGATGTGTGCACTCTCTTAGCTTTGATATGGCCACCCTGTACTCACCGCCTTCGGGTTTAGCTGCGCCCCTTACATCCCTCCCACATCTCGCAAAAAGCGCGAGATATGGGCCACCCTCTATTCTCTAATCCTGGAGCCGTTTTTTGGCCCTGAGGATAATGCGATTGGAGAAATGATGGATGGGCGGGTTTTACTGCCAAGCATCCACTGTGACCAGCTGTGTCGGGGTAGCGGCCCAGGAGTCGAGAAGGATTTTGGTGGCTGCCAGCGTGACGGAACGGTCAGTCCCCAAGCTCGATGACTGCCATCGTGCAGCAGGATGTTGCTGCCTCTTCGCCTGTGCTGGTTGCGGCGAATGCCGGTTTGCACCCGCGCAGCCAGCAGGTGAGGTTCGGTGGCGTCCCAGTCGTGCGCGGTCACGTTCCACATCACGGGCGTCAGGCCGAGGTCGACCGCGGCGCAAAGCACATCTGGACGGCGGGCTCCAAAAGGCGGCCGGAAGTAGCGTACGGCTTCCCCGGTCGCATCCTCGATGGCCGCGTTGCAGTCAACAAGCTCCTCCCGGACGCGCATGGGCCGCTGCCAAAGCAGCGAAGGATGGCTCAGGGTGTGGTTCCCCAACAGATGGCCGGCTTGGTGCACGGCGCGCACAATTTCAGGATGCCGGCGTACAAAGCTCCCAATCAGGAAGAAGGTCGCCCGTACCTCGTGGCGAGCGAGCAGGTCGAGCAGTTGCAGCGTATAGGGATCATTGGGTCCGTCGTCGAAGGTAAGCGCAACCTGGCGGATGTCGGGGCCAGCAACAATTGTGCGGCCGAAAATCTGTGAGGTGGGCCAGTTGGCGGCGTAGGCGTAGCCCCCCGCCGCAAGGCCGGTGAGCAAACCTGCGGAGACAAGCTTGGTGAGCATGCTTCAAGAGTTTAACTGTGTTATCTTCGGTTTTCCGGCATGGCAGAGCTTTTTGAGCCGCCCAGATTTATCGCTGTCGAAGGACCGATCCGCGTCGGCAAATCGACCTTGGCTGGAATTCTGGCAGAGACCCTTCAGGCCCGCCGCATTGTAGAGCCGGAAAATAACCCCTTCCTCGACCGCTTCTACCAGGAACTGAGCGGCATGGCTTTCCCTACCCAGATGTGGTTTCTGGCAGAGCGCTATGACCAGATGCGCCAAGCGGCCATCGATCTGGCAGCCAGCGAACCCTGGCCGATCGTGGCGGACTACCTTTTCGAAAAAGATAAGCTGTTCGCCTATCTCAACCTGACCGACGCAGAGCTGGCGCTGTACAACCGTTACTACCAGATCTTTCGCAGCGAGGTGCCTACTCCCGACCTGGTGATCTATCTGCAGGCTTCCCCCGACGTGCTGATGCAGCGGCTCAAGCGTAAAGGTGTCGAGCAAGAGCAGGCCATCAGTGACGTCTACGTCGACCAGGTGGCGAAGGCCTATGAACACTTTTTCTTCCACTACACGGCCAGCGACCTGCTGGTGGTGGACACCACGGAAATCGATTTCGTGAATCGGCCTCAGGATTTGGCACAGCTGCTCAGACGGCTGTCAGAACCGATCAAGGGTAAGCAGTACTTCCTGCCCCCGGCACTTTAAGGCGTTGAAAAATTATTCGCCAGAATGAAGCGCGCAAGACGAGATGCATCCTTGGTGATCCCGATCCTGGGGGTGACCAGGATTTCTTTGGCGACGAAGCCATCATCCTGAATCTGCAGGTCTGAGTCAGGCGAGGTGAAGTCGGCGCCGTTGTCACGCTCCCGCGTGATCCCGAAGGCCCGGCATAGCCGACCAGGCCCGGAGGTCGACACCTGCAAACCGCAAACCGGCTCAAGCGCGCGCAACAAGATGCAGCCGGCACGACCCTCCGGCTCACAGGAGACGTTGAGGCAAAAATACATCCCGTAGATGAAGTAGACGTAGGCATGACCCGGCGGCCCGAAAATTACGGAGTTTCGCGCCGTTTTGCCGGCAAAGGAGTGGGCCGCCGGATCGGCCTCACCGAAATAGGCTTCCACTTCGACGATGCGGCCCACCATCCCGCCTCGCACCAGCAGCTTCCCCAAAAGCTTCTGAGACACAAGGTCGGGAGAATCCAGATAGAAGTCGCGGGGAAGCAGCGCGGCTGGGCCGCAGACGCTAGCCTTTGGCCGCTTTGACTGCCTCAAGAACTTCCTCCGCGTGACCCTCCGGCTTTACCTTTGGGAAGATCTTGAGCAGCTTCTGGTCCGGACCGATGAGGTAAGTGGTCCGCTCGATGCCCATCACTTTCTTCCCATACATATTCTTTTCCTTGAGAACACCAAACTGTTTGCAGACTACTTCGTCTACATCTGCAAGGAGGGTGTAAGGCAAGTCATACTTTTCCTTGAATTTTTTCTGCGCCTTGGGCGTGTCGCGCGAGATACCCAGAACGACAGCTCCGGCCTGCTGTATCTTCTTGAAGACGTCGCGAAATCCGCAGGCTTCGATGGTGCAGCCGGGAGTGTCGGCCTTGGGATAGAAGAAAAGCACGACCGGCTTGCCGGTGAAATCCTTCAGGTGTACGGTCTTGTCTTCTTCGGTCTGCAGCGTGAAGTCGGCTACGGTGTCGTTCACTTCCATGAAAAAAGGTCCCTCCCCAAACGAGATGCAATGCAACGAGATTATTCCATGTTGACGAATGTCGCGTGAAGCCTGGCGGTGCTGCTGTCTTGGCCGCCACCGCATGGGGGCAATACCCGGGACATGTCGAAAACAAAAAGAAGGCCGCAGCCAGCGTGCGCGCCGTGGCGGTACTCGAGTGGACCGGGGAGGTCGGTAAGCCTAGCGCCAGCCGCATCATTCCTATTTCCGTCTTTGACGGCGAGAAGTATCAACCGGGTGGGCTGTACCTGGCCAAGCCGGAGCCTCTGGCCCTGGAACCGGGAACGGATTACGTGCTGCAGGATGCAGGGGTGGCCCGGGGGCTTTTCGATATCAACACCGCCCGGACGTGCAGGGCTACTGGTTCGGCTATGGCGCATGGAAACCATGGCTGCTCCGGTCAAGCGGGCGGCGCGGCCACCAAGCAGGGCAAAAACACCCATGAAGTGACGGATGCGGGGACGGGAAGCCGGGTTTCAAGGGCCGCGACTCAGCGGCAGCTCTACTTCGTCGGACTCATCCCGTCCAATGCCTCGGCTTCCGGCGATTCGCATCCGCAGACCCGGATCGCCCTACCCTGGCAGGCGCGCAGACTCATCGAGAGCTCCTCGGATTCCCGCTCATCACTCATCTTCAACAGATACCTCGGCTTCCAGCAAGCCGCCAGCCTCAGACCCAGATCGTCCTACCCTGCACAAACATTCAGACTCATCGAGTGGGGCCTCAACTGCCTCCAGCAACACAACCGGGCCGTCGCCCGAAACTCCTCTGGGTGGGGCTGATCCGGATCGGCCGCACATGGCGCAC
>CAWITT010000015.1:0-1142864 GCA_963839025.1 uncultured Acidobacteriaceae bacterium | reverse complement strand
ATGACCTGGGAATGCGCAAGCTGCCGCTGACCGCCGCTGAGGAACTGCTGGAAATCATCATGCGACGCTACGAGCGAGCCAGCACGCTGATTACATCGAATAGACCCGTTGAAGACTGGGGGAAACTGCTCGGCGATAGCGCCGCCGTCTCCGCCATGCTGGATCGTCTTCTGCACCACGGCCACGTTCTCAAATGCGGCCCGCGCAGCTGGCGAACCAAGACCGGCAGTCCGGGAGAGAGCCAATGACAAAACCAACAACAGCAACAGCAAAGGCGATAAGGATGCCGGGCAAAGAACGCCCGGCGTCGTCGCGACTCGGGATCCAAGGGCCTCCCACGCCGGAGCCTCACCCTAGAAATACTGATAGAAACACGAAACCCTCCGGCAGCCAGCCCATCGGCTCAACCGCAGAGGGTCTCGATTACCGATTCCTTCGGAGCCAACCCCGTGTCATCGGCCATGGATCACTCCGCAAGGCGCGACCCCAGCAGAGCGAAACCACCATATCAAACACCACTTCGAGGGCTCAATCCTAAGCCTTGCAAACGCACGCTGCGGCAGGGTAAAACAATCACGTCTTCGGCCAGTCCCGTTGGCCGGTTTTGAACTGATAACGTATGGCCGGTTTTAAGGTGATAACCGAGGCATCAAGAACTGACCTTTGCTGCGGCATAGGTCAGGCGTCATCGGCAAAATAGAACCCCCTTCATGCAGTGCCTGATGCCGAAAGACAAAGAGCGACTTGGTGGTCAAGCCACAAGCGTCTGGAACCACGTAAACTGCCACCCAGTCAGGCGCCACCGAGACGGTGAATGCTGTGCTCGAAGCAGCTGCTCGCATTTTGTAGCGGCATGGTTTTGAGGGTCGCACCACCCTCGAAAGGAGTACGGCAGGTGCAGCAGGAGAGCGTGCGCAACAGATGCGCACCGATTCGAGAAACGATGGTGAGAGAAACGAGTGCGGAGCGCACTCTATGGCTGTCTTGGCCTCGATTGAGATGCGCCGGGATGAGACATCCAGTCGCTCATCTCTGTCCGCCAACAGCTAACTCCCTAGACCGGTGCGGCAGCGGGGCCGTCCGCCGGCGCCATATTCCCGGCGTTACCCCGAGAATTTTCTTGAATGAGCGGTTCATTGCACCTTGGTCTCCAAATCCAGACTGGATGGCGATCTCGGCAAGGGGCATATGCGAACTCGCGATAAGGTCTTTGGCCCGGGCCACGCGGCGTTCAAGCAACCACCTGTAAGGCGGCCTGCGAAAGCTTTGCCTGAAGGCCCGAGAAAAGTGACTTACTGATAAGTCGCATACTCTTGCAACCTGCTCGAGGTTAATGTTGCCGTCCAGATGCGCCTCCAGAAACTCTGTCGCTCTTCGCATCTGCAGAGGAGAAAGTCCACCTCGAGAGCGCGGGGCCGATATCCTCAGACCACCATACGAGCAGACAAAATGACAGTTCAATGCGTGCAAAACATGGTCCAGGAAAACCTTCGATGTGTGATTGGGTTGATCGAGCGAAGCAACGAGAGTCTTTCCCAAGTGGTATACGACAGGATCCAAATGCCCAAGCGGCCAAACCAATCGCTCTACTCGCGGCCTCTTATGGGCATAAGCGATCTCATCGAGAGCAGATTGAGTGACATGAAGCACCAGTGTGTCGAAGGGATTTGGAAGCAAAATCGCTGGCTTTTCTTGTAATTTGAGTACACTCACGCCGCCCATTGGGTAAGAACCGCTCGAAACCGTCCTGGTGCCGAAAAACTGCTCGATAAAAGGTATAGCCTTGAGCTGCAATGCAACCAGATAGTCACTCGGTCCACCCGACCCGGGCGTAATATCCGGCAAACCTTCGTTGCTCTTAAACCTTCCGAACCGAAACTTGGAACGTTCTGACAGCGTGATCTCCGCGGTGGACAGATTCTTAAGGTACAGATTTTCGACGAATCGATTCCAGAAATCAGGGACCGTGGCGGAAGTATCCATGTTGCACCCAAAAACTTTCTTGAATGACGATTGGGAACACAGTTCCCTTCGCACATTTAGAGGACGGGTGTTCCCTAAAGGTATCAAACATTTTCTATGGAGAGGCAAAATGCGAAAGTCACGGGCCCAGTCAGCCGCTACAAGAGAACGGATTGTCTCAACCGGCTACGCGTTGAAAGGGTGGGTACCTGAATCCGATGCAATTCTTCCCATCGGTCCCAACCTTTCATGACGCCCGTCGCCTCGAATTCACTACGGCCTTGGATGGCGTGGTAGACGCGTTGATTCCACCCAGCAAGACTTCTTTCCAACATCCGGCACTGGCGCAGTATCTGAAGGAGTGGCGTGCGCAGAGCCCATTCTCGAAGGTCGATGATTTCCTCTTCCCGTCGCTGCTTAAAGACGGGAAGGTGCCCATGTGGGCCTCGACATTCGTGCAAGATCATCTGCGGCCAGCGGCAGTAGCCGCCGGCGTCGTACTGACGAAAGGACAGCGCGTCGATCTACACAACCTGCGGCACAGCCTGAGCACCTGCCTTGTGAACAAGGGGAAAGTCGATCCGAAGACGGTTCAGGGCATGTTGCGGCATAGCGATATCCGTACGACCATGAACCTCTACACGCAGGACGACCGCGATGAAAAGCAGGCGGCACAGGGCGCATTTCTAAGCGCGGTAGGACTTGGAAGTCGCATAGTGCAGTAAAGTGTGGATCGGATTGTGGATTGTCACTTTAGGTCGCCATAGCTTCTAAGTCATTTAGAATCTATGGCGGGGACGACGGGGCTCGAACCCGCGACCTCTGCCGTGACAGGGCAGCGCTCTAACCAACTGAGCTACGTCCCCCCGATGCTACCAGGCGGTTTACGCCAAACCCCGCGATACTGCCAATTACGGGTTTTGGCATACAGCGCATTTGTCGCAAGGGATGCATGGAGTGACGGCATTTTCTGCCCTAACCGCCCATAAACCGCCCCGAAGAAACCGCGCGCTGGTCACAGTGAAAGTATAGCAAAGACGAATTTCCAAAGTTCGCACAGGCCACCCGTCGCCAACTGTGGCGACAATCTCCTATCAGTCGTCCACTGGCTCCGCCGACGCCCGAAAGTTCGATCGCCTTCAATGTGTCCGCGGTCGCAGGTCCGTGCATGTTCTTCTCGTTGTATGCGCCCCCCAGGTGTCGGAATCCGTCTCTACCGCCAGCCTTCCAGGGCCTTACTTTGTCCTGCAGGGCATGACTGAGCAATCCTTTTGTGAGATCGTTCCGTCGAGCGCGCGGTCGTTTCCGAAAGTCCCGAAGGGACTGTGGAACGTAGCCCAGGAGGTGAGTCCCGGGTAAATCGGGACGCATAGCGGTAGTCCCGTAGGAGGGGCTGAAAATTGCCAAAGTCAGCGTCCTGATCGCCTTTCAGCCGTCCCTGCGGGACTGCGGCTGGGTTTTTCCGCAGCTTTCCGTCGCCTGTCATCGTTGCCGGCAAGGTGAGAGCTCCAGCCCAAGTTTGAATTGATGATCGGAGATAAAGGATTCAATATGGAGACTGGGTTGCCCTTATCTATGCCGCAAGCAAGGTAACGACGCCCGGTGTCGTCAGCGAAAAATCACCCCCGGCCCACGCACAGGAGACACAGTCCATGGAGGACTACGTGAAAATGAATCCGACACCTCTTCGAACCTTGATTCAGAGATCGGTCCGGCTTGGAATCTCTGCGGCAATTGTCTTGTCGTCGTTCTCTCTCATCCCGGTGGGAGCCCAGCAGACCAATTCCAAGGTCCGCTTCGAAATCTCCTTCGCCGGCTCGGCACGCAACGAACCCACGACGGGCCGCATGTTTGTCGCCATCAGTCCTACGCTTGATCCCGAACCGCGCATTGCCGCCTACAACTCCGCCCGGCGCCGTGACGCCCGGGTTCCCTTCTTTGCTGTCGATATCGATCAACTCAAGCCGGGCCAGCCCGCCATCATCGATGCCAGCTCCATTGGTTTCCCATACATGAGTCTCAACCAGCTTCCCGCCGGTGACTATTACGTGCAGGGCGTGCTGAATGTCTATACCCAGTTCCACCGCGCCGATGGTCACGTGATTTGGGCGCACATGGACCAATGGGAGGGCCAACGCTGGGGGTTTTCGCCGGGAAACTTGCTCAGCGTGCCGCAGAAAGTCAGACTGGACCCGGCGCATCCGCTCACCGTCAAGATCCTGCTCACCAAGGTCATACCCCCGATCGAAGTTGACCCGGACACGGAGTGGGTCAAGCGGATCAAGATCCAAAGCAAGATCCTGACCGCATTTTGGGGCCATCCCATGTTCCTGGGCGCAACCGTGCTGCTCCCCAAGGGATATGCCGAGCACCCGGAGATCAGCTATCCGGTCGTTTACCAGCAGTCGCATTTCTCGTTGGCTCCGGCATTCGACTTCGCAACCGAACAGAGCAACGGTCCGAACGTGTTCTCGGCCATGCAGAAGCAGGCGGGTGGACGCAAGGAATCGGGATACGAGTTTTACCAGTCGTGGAATTCCGATAGCTTTCCCCGCATGATCGCCGTCACCTTTCAGCATCCCACGCCGTATTTTGATGATTCCTACGCGGTCAACTCTGCCAACAATGGCCCGTACGGCGATGCCATCATGAAGGAACTCATCCCCTATCTTGAATCTCATTTCCGGATGATTCCCAAAGGGTATGCGCGCGTGCTGACGGGAGGGTCCACCGGTGGTTGGGAATCCTTTGCGCTGCAAATTTACCATCCCGAGTTCTTCGGCGGGACCTGGACCATGTATCCCGATCCTGTCGATTTCCGGCAGTACGGGACGATCGATGCCTATCACGACGACAACGCCTTCACCGTTCCCAACGCGCCCTTCAACGCCCCAGAACGGATGATGCAGCGAGATCCGAATGGTCAGCCGGTCGCCTCCATGCGGCAGATAAGCCAGATGGAGTACGCCTCCGGGACACACGACCGCTCTGGAGCGCAAATCGATATATGGGATGCTGTCTACGGGCCGGTCGGAGACGACGGCTATCCCAGGCCCCTGTGGGACCATCTCACCGGAAAGATCGACCATTCCGTAGCCGAGTATATGCGCAGCCACGGTTACGATTTACGCGACTATCTCGAAACTAACTGGCCGAAAATAGGCCCTCAGCTAGTGGGGAAGCTGCGCGTTTATTGCGGAGATATGGACAGCTTCTACCTGGCGAACTCTGTTTACCTGGTCGAAGATTTCTTGAAGACCACCAAAGACCCCTATTACGGCGGAGAGTTCGTATATGGCCGTCCGATGAAGGGACACGGTTGGCAACCCATGACCAACGCGGAGCTGATCCGGATGATGGCGGACGAGATTGCCAAAAACGCCCCCGCCGGAGAGAACGTTGATTCCTGGAAGGGGAAATGAGTAACGCACGTTCTTAGTCGAGCAAGACCCTGGCGAACACGTCGTGGTCGACGTTTCCGCCGGTGATCACCAAGCCCACACGTTTGCCGGCAAGGGACTGCTTTTCTTTCAGGGCGGCGGCCAAGCCGGCAGCGCCCGCTCCCTCCACCACGTTGTGCGTGTCTGTGAAGTAAACCCTCATCGCTTGGCGGATTTCTTCCTCGGTCACCGACACTACCCGGTCGACATTCTCCAATACCACCTCGAGCGCCGCGGGATCGGGCACACGGCAAGCCATCCCGTCGCCCAGCAACGTGGTCACCGGGGCCGCGATGGGACGCCCTGCTGCAAACGAAAGAGCATACGCCGGCGCGCCCTCCGGCACCACGCCCACAATGCGCGTCTTCAGGTTCATTCCATTGCGCACCGCGACGCAGGAGCAGATCCCTGATCCTTGTCCTATGGGCACGTACACCACATCCACATCCGGCACCTTGGAAAAGAACTCGAGCCAGTAGGTTGCGACTCCCGCCACGATGTGGCGATGGTAGGAGGGCACAAAGTGCCATCCATGCTCGCCTGCCAGTTGCTGCGCGTGCTCTTTCGCTTCCTGGAAGTCGCTGCCGTATTCGATGAGGTCGCCGCCCTGGGCGCGCATCGCGGCGTTTTTCTCAGTGCTGTTGCCCCTCGGAACCACGATATGCGCCGGTACCTGGAACCGCTTCGCCGCCAGCGCAACGGCCTGCCCGTGATTACCGCGCGTCGCCGTGACCAACCCCGCCGGACCCTGGGCTCCCCGGAACAGCTCCGCGACATACAACACGGCAGTTCGCGCCTTGAATGCCCCAATGGGTGTGTGGTTTTCATGCTTCACCCACACCTCGGTTCCCAGGCGCTCACAGAGCAGGGGCCAGGCATACTGCGGGGTCGGTGACATTACCCCGTACACCAACTCCTGCGCTGCCTGGATTTCTTCGAGTGCCGGCAAAGTGGCGGTCGTAAGCATTTCTTTGGTCATGATGAGCAGGCTCCCCTGTTTCAACCATTCTAGCGGCGCGCTACCCCTTGCAGGGTCCCCATCAGGCGCGAGAAAGCGGGGAAATCCAAGGACTGCATGCCATCCGAGAGGGCGTTGGCTGGGTCGGGATGCACCTCCACGATCAGGCCATCGGCGCCTGCGGCCAGCGCGGCGCGGCTCATCGCGGGTATCAAGTCGCGTCTGCCCGTCCCGTGCGACGGATCGGCAATCACCGGCAAATGGCTGAGCTGCCTGGCCAGCGCCATGCCTGCCAAATCCAGCGTGTTGCGCAGTTCCGGATCGTAGGAGCGGATGCCACGTTCGCACAGCACCACCTGGCCGTTGCCGCCGGCCAACAGGTATTCCGCGGCCAGCAACCACTCTTTCACCGTGGCCGCGGGATTTCGCTTGAGCAGGATAGGCTTTCGTAGCTGCCCCAGGCGCCGCAGCAGGGCGAAATTCTGCATATTGCGCGCCCCCACCTGGAGCATGTCAACGTGCTCCGCCACCAGCTCGATGTCGTCGGTGCTCAGGATTTCGGAGACTACCGGCAACCCCGTTTCGTCAGCGACCTGGCGCAGAAGCAGCAGGGCCTCGACTCCCAGCCCCTGAAAGTCGTAAGGGGAGGTGCGTGGTTTGTACGCTCCTCCCCGCAACATCACGGCCCCGGCGGATTTGACCGCCTCGGCGGTGGCGAAAAGCTGGTCGTAGGACTCTACCGAACACGGCCCGGCAATGACGACCGGTTCCCCGGCCCCGATTTTTACCGATCCTACGAGGACCACGGTTCGTTCACTGCCGCCGGCACTGCTGAAGAGTGCGGGCGGCGCCTTGTCTACGGTTAGGGTTGGCATGTTCCTGGTCTCCTTGGATTTGTGGTTGAAAATGAAGAGGGCCGCGACGTTTGTCGCGGCCCTCGGTGGTGAATGCGCTTGGAAGCTAGAGAATCAGATTCTAAGATGCACGCAAACCGCCGGAGCCGCTACCGGATACCAGTAGCGGTGGGTAAAGAAGAAGAACTGGCGGGACGCGTTTTGCATCACGGGGGTAGTTTACCCGGAACTACCGCTGTTTTGGGAAACAAATTTCCGGCGCAGCATAGCGGATACTCTAAGACGGTGTTGCGATTTTTGCGCCCATTCTGAGGACATTGCGTTGAACAAGAACCTGCAACCGATTGAAGCGATTGCCGCCAAGCTTGACCTACCCGAAAATCTTTACGAAAAGCGCAGCCCAGTCAGCGCGAAGCTGAGCCTGAAGCTGCTGACGGACGAACGCTTCCACCGCCACGGGAAGCTCGTGCTGGTTACCGCAACTACCCCGACCGTTTCGGGCGAGGGCAAAACCGTTACCTCGATCGGCTTGGTGCAGGGCCTGGAAACGATCGGGAAACGGGCCATTCTTTCTTCGCGCGAACCTTCGTTGGGCCCGGTGTTCGGCATGAAGGGCGGCGCGGCCGGAGGCGGGCGTTCGCAGGTAGAGCCGGCGGAGAAAATCAATCTCCATTTCCATGGCGATTTTCACGCCATCACTTCCGCGCACAATCTGCTGGCGGCGCTGATCGATGCGCACATGTTCCATGGCAACTCGCTTGACCTGGATCCCAACGGCATCACCTGGCCGCGCACGCTCGACATGAACGATCGCGCGCTCCGCCACGTCACTGTTAGTGTTACCGCCTCCAGCCAGCGCGACGGGAGCAATCGCTCCAGCGGCTTTCTTATTACTGCTGCCTCGGAGATCATGGCGATCCTGGCGCTCGCTGAGGGCCGCGAGGACCTGCGGACCCGGTTAGCGCGGATTGTGGTCGGACAGGACCGCAAGGGCAATCCTGTGCGCGCGGGGGATTTGAGTGCGACGGGCCCCATGATGGCGCTGTTGAGCGAGGCATTGCTGCCGAACCTGGTGCAGACCACCGAGGGTTCGCCGGCCACGGTGCATTGCGGTCCGTTCGCGAATATCGCGCACGGGACCAGTTCCGTGATCTCGCAGAAGATGGGCATGCGGATGGCGGACTATGTGGTCAACGAAACCGGGTTCGCTTCGGATCTGGGCTTTGAAAAATATATGGACCTGGTGAGCCCGTTATCCGGTAACAAGCCCGCCCTGGCTGTGCTGGTGACGACCGTGCAGAGCGTGAAGCAGCAGGGTGAAGGGGATCTGCAGCGAGGATCCACGAACCTGGAAAAGCATATCGCCATCGTGCGTGGATTTGGCTTGCCGGTAGTGGTGGCTATCAACCGCTTCCCTGCTGATACGGAGCCGGAGTTGGAGACGCTGCGCAGGTTTTGCGAGGCGCGGGGTGCGGCGTTTGCGCTTTCTGAAGCGTATGCCAAGGGCGGAGAAGGGGCGGCGGCGCTGGCGCGGAAGGTGGTTGAGGTGATCGAGGCGAATCCGGAGGTTGGGTTGACGACCGCCTATGAAGCCGGCGATTCGGTTATCGAGAAGATCACCAAGGTGGCGCAGAAGGTCTACGGTGCGGATGGGATTGAGCTGAGCGAGCGGGCGCAGCGGAATCTTGATCAATTCACGCGGTGGGGCTTTGGGGAGCTGCCGATCTGCATTGCGAAGACACAGTATTCGCTCAGCGACGACCCTAAGCGCTTGGGTGCTCCGATTGGATGGACGCTGCATGTAACGGATATCGCGCTCTCGGCGGGGGCGGGGTTTCTGGTGGTTATTTCGGGGGCGATGATGTTGATGCCAGGGCTGCCGAAGCATTCGCGCGCGCTCGGAATCGATGTGGATGAGCAGGGTGAAATCATTGGGATGGGATGAGCGACCGCCGTATTGGAAGTGAAGGACCAAACCGAACTGGACGGGTGCCCCATGTTCCCCCGAATTTCCTGTGGAGTTTTGTCGGCGTTGGCGCACTTCATGGGGCTTCCCTCACACGCGGTCGTATTCGGGGCAGCTTACAGGAAATTCGGTTCGCGCCAGCGTACTTGGGCCAATTATGAATTCGTCGAATGCTTTCACTCAACGAGTAAGAACAATGGAAGGGCTTCGCCCAGGCTTCGCCCGTCTTTTTCGGCCCACGTACGCTGGCGCGAACATGGGGCACCCATCCGGTTCTGTTTGGTCCTTCGGTTTGGCCTCGGGGCAAGGGCAGGTGATTCTTTTACCTCAACCTATTCCGGTAATGGATCGCCGGATTGCTCGCGCACCATGTAGTCGGCGTACCAGTCGGGCCAGTTGGCGTCGGCTTGTCCGATGCGCTTCTCGTGCTCGCCGTGGGCCGCCGATGCACGCCGAAGCGCGCTTGCCAAATCATTCACCGAGGAGAAGGCCGTCTCGGCGCGGTCGATCCGCCCGGGCAGGCGCGTCGTGACCTCCTGCAAGAGCCATTCATTTCCATCGGGGTCGACGAAGGTCGCAAAGGAACGGTAGGTGCCGTGATCGGCGGCGGGCCCGCTGACACGGCCGCTCGTTCCAGCAGGCCGGAATTGGGCGCCCGGCGTCCCAGGATGGAAGACTTCGCTTACCTTAATACCACGCGCCGCGAGATCGTCGTGCACTGCGTTTATGTCTGTGACAACGAGGTAGAGTCCCTGCCCTGAGCCGGGCGTGGCGGTTGTGATGTTGGAGCCGAATTGGACCGAGCAGCCCGACCCCGGCGGCGTCAACTGCACTACACGGAAGCCGTTGTCGAAGGGAAAATCAGCATCCAGACGCCAGCCGAGGCCGCGGTAATACTCTTTTGCACGATCTACATCCGATACCGGGATTACGACCGCTTCCAGCTTTTGATCCAGGATATTTGCCATGTTTTTTCCCTCCAGGCCTCCACCATCATGGAGCCAGACGGGGAAGGAGTCTTTGCAGAAAATGCTGATTTGATGCAGTGGTGGCCAGCTGACTTTTTCCGCAGCCTGTAAAGTGAGGAATGTCCGCTTTTGCAGAACAGGTCAAGGCCGTTCGTCCTACGGCTGGGGAGATTGCCAATCGCAGGTGGATCTACGTTCCTTATGACCGTTACACCGATCGTGTCGGTCCACTCACCGAGCAGCCCGCGGCCGACACGGGCATAGTCATCGTCGAGTCCACAGCGAAAGCGTTCCGCCGTCCCTACCACAAGAAGAAACTCGTCGTGTTGATCTCGAACATGCGGCATTTTGCGCTCGAGCAACACGCCAGAGGCGTCTCCGTGCTGTACCACTTCTCGGACTTGAGTCACGGCCAAGCCCTGCTGGAGCTGCAACGTAAGCAGCATCTCCCTCGGCTTACTTGCATGACGCCCGCCGAGCGAGAACTACGGCTGGATCTCTCCACTGCCCAGGAGAGCGGGCTGGCCTTGAATCTCGTGCCAGACGCGACGTGGGCTTCCACCACCCAAGATTTCGTGGATACTTACGGTTCGTTCCAGCCCGGCAAATCCTACGTGATGGATCGCTTCTACCGGCGTATGCGCCAACAGACGGGTATCCTGATGAAAAACGCGAAACCTATCGGCGGCGAGTTCTCGTACGACGCAGAAAATCGCAAGCCGTACAAAGGCGAGGTTCCAGTCCCGGCGCCGCCCGGGTATCCGCCGGACGCCATCACGGAAGAGGTTATCGCGCTGGTCGAGTCGACCTATGGGCACCACTTCGGCACCGCGAACAACTTCGACTTTCCTTGTACGCAGAAGGACTGCGATCTGGCATGGCGGTTTTTCCTTGATCATCTGCTGGAGCACTTCGGCCGATTCGAAGACGCCATGCGCGACGATCACGGCCAACTCTTCCACTCGAAGACTTCGGTCCTGCTCAATCTTGGCCGTTTGCTCGCTCCTCAGCTCATCCGTGACGTAGCCGAGCGCGCCGCGGCGGGTACGGCGCCTTTGGCGTCTTGTGAGGGCTTCATCCGCCAGCTCCTCGGTTGGCGCGAGTTCATGCGCCACTTGCATGCGCAAACCGATGGTTATCGTCGGCTCGACGGTCGCGTCCCACAAGAAGCGAATCCACGGCCGCAGGAGAAGTCACCGGATCAAACGGGTACGGATGCCTATAAGCCCAAGACGAAGCGGGATCCGTATGCCGGAGCCACTCCTTCCGCTCTTGGCGCTTCCCTGCCTCTGCCTGCTGTCTACTGGGGCGTTAAGTCCGGCCTGCACTGTATGGATACTGTGGTCGCGCAAGTGATCGAAGAAGGGTGGTCCCACCACATCACGAGACTGATGGTTCTTTCGAACCTCGCAACGCTCTGTGGATTTTCTCCGCGCGAGCTCACCGATTGGTTCTGGTTCGCGTATGTCGACGCCTATGATTGGGTGGTCGAGCCCAATGTTCTGGGCATGGCCACCTATGCGGACGGCGGCCTCACCGCCACTAAACCCTATATCTCGGGCGCCGCATACATCAACCGTATGTCGAACTTCTGCGGCCACTGCCGGTACAATCCGAAGCTATCGGTGGGTGCGGATTCTTGCCCCTTCACCGCGCTCTACTGGACGTTTCTGGAACGCCACGAGTCCACGCTCGGGAATAATTTCCGTATGAAGATGCCGTACAACACGCTACGGAAAAAATCACAGAACGAGCTGGTGCAACTGCGTACACGAGCTGAGGAAGCAATTGCTCATCTGCAGAGCTTCCACCGTGAGAGCTATGTATAAACAACTGAAGTAGCTCTGCGTCCTGATCCCCAGCGCGTCCTCGACTATGTCCGCCGCTCTTGCCAGTCCATCGATCTCAGCGATGGACGCCTGCAGGCGCTTCGCTGCCGCCCGGAATTTTGCATCTTCCAGGACACGCTTGACTGCCGTCCTTAACCGGGTCACATTCAGTTTCCGAGGAGGCAGCACCAGGCCCGCACCGGCGGCCGCTAGGCGCGACGCCACGCCGGGCTGGTCGTTTCCCTGTGGTAGCGCCACCATGGGCACTCCCGCGGAGAGCGACTCCAGCACCGTATTCAGCCCCGCATGAGTTATCACCAGCGTCGCGTACTTGAGAATCTCCAACTGCGGAGCATACGCGACCACGACGGGATCGCCGGGCAACGCACCCAGCCGCTCGGGTTCAAGCCCACCGCCCAACGACAACACTAACTGCACACCTAGTCCGTCACAAGCTTCTGCAATGGTCTTGAAGATTACCTCCGACCCATTCTGCAGCGTTCCCAAAGATGCATACACGAGTGGTCTGCCATCGAGCCGGGCCCAGGGGAATTCCACTGGCGGCCGCAGTCGCCCATCCACGAACGGGCCGGTGTAGTGCAAGTGCTGCGCCCGATCTGCGGTCACGAACTCGAGGCACAGCGGCAACTGGGTAATCTGCGCGAGGCGCGAGAGCGAAGCGGTTACATCCCTTAGCGGCTTCAGTCCCCACGTTACCCGCTGTTCGTTTACGAGATTGGCAGCCGGAGCACACAGCAACAAAAACGCGCCCAGGCCAATCCGGTTGCGAAGACGGCTCAACCGGTCCTGACCTCCCCCCCAACCAAATATAAAGGGGGGAATCCGGTCACCTCGTATGAGTGGGGGGAAGAATGCGATCGAGATAAAGGGCAGTCCCAGGTGCTCCGCAATGCTTCCCGCCGTGTCTGCCTCATCGATCAACAGAGCGTCGACCCGCGCTGCGCGAACGGCTTCCGGCCCGTCGCGCAAGATCATGCGAGCGGTGTCCCGGACACGCGTCACGGTAAAGCGAAGCACGGCTATCCCCTTAAGTTCACTCAATCTCTGATCCAGCCTTTTCAGGGTTCCCAGCGGATGGTCTTGCTCGCCAATCCGATGAAATTCCACACCCGCGGCCTGCACGCGCGGTTCGATATCGGCAATTCCGAAAAGGACAACCTGATGGCCACGCTTCATCAGCCGGCGCGCCAGCGCAGTCATTGGGTTGATGTGCCCGGTCCCGGGAAAGCAAAAAGCTCCAAGTCTCGCCATTCCGCACACCTCACCATTATTTTTTTGAGGGGAAGCTGCGAATACTCTAACGCTCGCCACGCGAGGATGCCAGGCGATCGAGGGATAATAGGCTGCGGGCATAAGGTCGATTCCATGATCAAGAGGCTGTCGAACTACATCCGGTGCCTGGCTGTCGCGGGCAGTGTTCTGATTTGTGCTCCGCGGATGCGAGCGCAGGATGTACACGTGCGTGTATCCACGGATCTGAAAGCAGCGACCGCAGATGGACTTGGTTATCCCACGATACAAATGGCGCTCGACCATGCCCCGGCGCCCGGCCCGTCAGGAAGGCTGTACATCGAGATCGCGCCGGGGACTTATCACGAACGCGTGTTCGTAACCCAGAATAGGGCGGGAACCGCGCTTATCGGCACAGGCACAGATCCTGGGAAAGTCGTGATTTCGGCCGCGCAGAATGCCAAGAGCGCCGGGGGAACGTTCTTTACCTCGACCGTCGAGGTCAACGGGGAAGGGTTCGAAGCCGACAACCTCACCTTTGAAAACACGGCGGGCAATACCGGCCAGGCGGTCGCCATCACGGTGCGATCCGACCGTGCCGTGTTCAAGCGTTGCCGTTTTCTTGGCGACCAGGACACGCTGTTTTCTGACTTTGGGCGGCAGTATTTTTTGGATTCCTATATTCAAGGGGGTGTCGACTTCATCTTCGGCAACTCCGCGGCTGTGTTTGAGAACAGCGAAATTCACATCATTCGCCCCGGGTATCTCACGGCGCAATCGCGGATCTCGGCGGAACAGAAGACAGGCTATGTGTTCCACAAAGCCAGAATCACGGCGGAGGATCTGCACGGCAGGTCCTTCTATCTTGGGCGGCCATGGCGTCCATTCTCCCGCGTCGTTTTTCTGGATTGCGACCTGCCGGCTAGCTTGAGTCCGCAGGGATGGTCGCCGTGGATACCCGAGGGCACTATCGAGAATACCTACTATGGGGAACGCGGCAGCGTTGGGCCTGGCGCAAGCCCTGGATCACGGCTCGCGGGCACGCATCAGTTAACTGCCGTGGAGGCGGCTCCTTTTGCGACCAGGAAGTTCCTCCGCGGCGCTGATAATTGGGATCCTGTGGCGGAAGCGGCAAAGCTGCCTTAGCGACTGTACCGGCTAGTGTCCTGTCCCTGAAGTTCATTGAAAATTCGACACGTCGAAGGACGGCCTCCGGGGCTAAAGAAGGTGTGTGAGAACACGAACCGGAACTGAAGGATCAAACTAAACTTGACGGGTGCCCCACGTTCGCCTCAGCGTACGTGCGCCGAGTATGAACTCTTCGAATGCTTTCACTCAAGGATTGAAATCGTTTGAGGGGCTTCGCCCGGGCTTCGCCCGTCTTTTTCGGCCCACGTTAGCTGGTGCGAACATGGGGCACCCATCAAGTTTAGTTTGGTCCTTTCGTTCCGGTTCGCGCGCAGACTGCGTTTATATAGTTCTCACACACCCTCTAAAGCCCATCCTATTTCCAAGCATTTTCGGCACGACTAAAGTCGTGACCTGATACAAAGCCAAACAAACTAGAAACAATTGACGGCGGCGAAAGAGACGCGTTTACGGTGTCTGACAAAGTTTTCATGGGTGGAGTGGGGTATCGGAGTAAGGCGGGCTTAGCGAGCGGCGGGACCAATTCGCATTTTTTTCATTGCTGAAGATAAATTGTAGAGTGCCGCCGCTCATGACTTCCTCATGCGTAATGTAAGTGCGATTGAGCGACTTGCCGTTGAGCAGGACATCTTTCACGAAGCCTTGCTGGTCGTCGAGGTTTACGCTCGTAATCGTCAGCAACTTGCCGTTTGGAAGATGAAGGACTGCGCGATCCACAAAGGGGCGACCTAGAACGTACTGATTCGAAGCGGGGGCAACCGGGTAAAAACCCAGTGAAGTGAAAACAAGCCATGCGGACATTTGACCGAGGTCGTCGTTACCAACCAGACCGTCGGTCGTGGGTCTGTATTGCGAATCCACGATCTGCTTTAGCCGCGCTTGTGTTTTTAGCGGCGCACCGGCGTACGTGTAGAGATAAGCAAGATGATGGCTCGGTTCATTTCCGTGAATGTACTGGCCAATCATTCCGGAGATGTCCTCAACGTTTGCGTAAGTCGCGGGATCGACCTTCTGATCAAACATGTCATCGAGCCGGGCGATCAGCTTGCCAGGCCCGCCCATCAGGTCAATCAGGCCCTGCTCATCTTGTGGCTGATACCAGGAGTACTGCCATGCATTGCCCTCGGTGAACCCGCTGCCCGCGCCCGCACTGGCAGGATCGAAAGGCTTACGATAACTTCCATCTTCCAGTCGAGGTTCAACGAATCCGTCGGTTACGTTGAAGTTGTTGCGCCAGAAGGCGGAGCGCTTTTCGAACTGCGCGGCCTCGTTGTTCTTGCCCATCGCCCTGGCCATACGCGCGATGGTCCAGTCGTCAAAGGCATACTCCATGGTCTTCGACGCTGCCTCGTCGTCATGGTCGACCGGGACATATCCGAGCTTCATATAGGATCCGAGATTGCCATAGGGCGCGTAGGTCGCGCTCGCCACCATGGCATCGAGGGCCGCCTGCGCATCGTAGCCGCGAATTCCTTTCATGTAGGCATCGGCGATGATGGGAACGGAATGATAGCCGATCATGCACCAGGTCTCCTGGCCCTGATATTGCCAAACCGGCAATATGCCGAAGGGACTTTCGCGCTGGGAAGCTATCAGCGATTGAACCAGATCGTTAGTACGCTGCTCCGGCTCAAGAAGGGTCATCAGCGGTTGCTCCGCTCGATAGGTATCCCACAAGGAAAGTGAGGAGACAAAGTGAAAGCCTTCGGCGCGGTGAACCTGGTTGTCGGGTCCGCGATAGTCTCCGTTCACATCCATGCTGATGCCCGGAGACATCAGAGCGTGATAGAGGGCGGTGTAAAGCGATTTCTGCATCGCCGGCGAGGCGTCGAACTCCACTCGCGCCAGCTCATCGCGCCACATCCTTTGCGTAGCGGCCCGCACCCTGTCGAAGTCGAAAGCCGGCACTTCGGCTTCCATGTTAGCGATTGCGTTTTGTTCGCTGACCGGGGAAATCGCGACCTTCACAATCAGCGGCGCAGACGCAGGCGCGAATGTGAAAGTGGCTTCCAGGCCTCGCCCCTGGATGCTTTGAGTATCCTGAGGCGAGGTTCCCGGCGTTTTGAAGCCGTGGTAGGGCGGTGGATCCTCCTCCTTATTGTAGAGAGCATGGCTCGACAGGGCCGCCGAGAATCGCATGGCGAAGAAAAGCTGGCGCCCGGGCGCCCATCCGCGGGTCTCACGCATTCCGGTCACGGTCCCGTCCGGATGGATGGTGATGCGCGACCACAGCACCTTGCCGGGATAGTTATAGATGCTGCTTCGCAGGTCGAGCAGGATATTGCGCGTTGCTCCCTGGGCGAAGGTGTAGCGATGCACGCCGACACGTTCGGTGGCGGTCAACTCCGCGAACACCGCCGGATCCTCGAGGAACACGCTGTAGTAGCCCGGCTCTGCCACTTCCCGGGCGTGTGAGAAATGCGAGCGATATCCAGAGCGGGTCTTTTCCGGATCTCCGGGTTCAAGGGGAACATCGTCGCCGCTCACCGGCATAAGCAGTACATCGCCAAGATCACTGTGCCCTGCACCGGAGAAATGGGTATGCGAGAAGCCGAGGATGGTCGCGTCTTCGTAGCGATATCCGGCGGCCCACTTGTAGCTTTGCTTGAATGGCCGGATTTGCGTGTCGGGCGACAGTTGCACCATACCGAAGGGCGCGGTCGCTCCGGGAAAAGTGTGCCCTTCTGGTCCAGTGCCAATCATCGGATCAACCCATTTGACGGGGTCGCGTTCTTGCGCAAACGAAATCAACGCCATCATCAGCAGAGCCAATAAGGAGCATTTCTTCATCTACCAACATTACAGCAACCGAGTTAGCACCATTGAAAGCGCGACTGCGTTGTAGGTCACTCGATCTTAGCGACCATTGAGTCGGCTGCAAAACGCAGGCATGGCTTAAAGAGCCCGCGGCCTGTGCTGAGACCTTCCTTCTCCTCCACACAAGCCACCCTGCCCCCGCTGTAACGATGGCCAAGGCGACTCCTCGACGCAGCGACGAGCGTCGCGGCCTCTCTTGTGTTTTCTCCTGCACCTGCTCGCGACGTACGCCAATGCCTACCGCGTATCCCGATGCTCGCTGAATTCCCGGAACTCGTGTCACCACCTTTAATTGCCAGGGAGGCCGAATAGGGTCAGAGTTCTCAAATACGCGCGCCAGGCCCCGATGAGCAAGCAACTGAATCGCCTGTGTCAGAGCCGTTGGGAACTCTCTCCGTTTCTGCACTGCGGCTAGGTGCGCTTCAGCGACGCTTCGATCCAGCAACGGCTGGGTGAAGAGATTGGCGGCCGCAATGGCATCCTGGATCGCCAGGTTGATCGCAACTCCGCCAGCACGAGACATGGCGTGGGCCGCGTCTCCGATGCAGAGCGAACCTGGCCGATGCCAGCGTCCGAGCCGGTTGACCTGGACGAGTGAGGATCTTAATTTGATCCCAATTTTGAAGTTCATTGACTCGCTCACCCAGGTAGGGAGCGATGCGCAGGATATCAGCGCGAAACGCATCCAGACCGCGTGCCTTGATTTTCCTCATACGAGCCTTTTTAAATCATGAGGCCAGCTTGAAAGTATGCCGAGCGATTAATCAGGATTAGCGCTTTCCGTAGTTTACGTTGCCTAACACTTGCTCCACTTCATCGGGTTTGCGGCTGATACGAAACCATAAGACGTCGATAGGCACTCCGTACACGGTGACCTGCAGGCCGGCTATGGTGCGCGTACGAGAATGACGCCCATCGCAATTCACCACTAGATCGGCCCGGACCTGAAGCTCTTGCCCTTGGTGCTGAGCTACGACTCCAAAGACTATCTCATCGTCTTGCAAGAGATCGGTCGCTTTGTGTTGCATGAGGAGACGGAAGGAAGAATGCCTGCTGGCTCGGCCAGCGATGAAGTTCAGAAAATCCCATTGCGGCATGAGTGCCACAAAGAAACTTTTTCAATGAACTTCAAGGACAGGACACAGCGCTTCATTACCCGCGTTCATTATCCCCGAGACGCCTCTGTTGCGGAAGGGCAGGGATAAAATCAGCGCTTCCTGAACGGAATCTCTCTCCCCCCGACTACAGGATATCGCGCTGCCTGGGGCTTGCAGCAAGACCTGAATCCTGAGGCATAATCGTCGCCGGGAGGCAGGCAGGATGACGGAGCATGCAGTGGTGATTGCCGGCGGGGGGCCGACTGGGCTGATGCTGGCTGGAGAGTTGGCTCTGGCAGGTATCGACGTCGCGATTGTCGAGCGGCGCGAGAACCAGGAGCTTGTGGGCCGGCGCGCAGGCGGTCTGCATGCGCGAACCATCGAGGTATTTGACCAGCGCGGCATCGCCGACCGCTTCCTGGCGCAGGGTCAAGTGGCCCAGGTCGCAGGCTTCCACATGATCCGGCTGGATATCAGCGACTTCCCTACCCGTCACCCCTATGGCCTCGCGCTGACGCAGAACCACATCGAGAGGATCCTTGCGGCCTGGGTCAGCGAGCTGGGCGTGCTGGTCTATCGGGGGCGCGAGGTGACGGGTTTCGCGCAGGACGCCACCGGCGTTGAGGTCGCGCTCCATGACGGCACGTCACTCCGGGCGGCGTATGTGGCCGGGTGCGACGGCGGGCGTAGCGTGATCCGCAAAGCCGCGGGCATCGACTTTCCCGGTTGGGATCCGACGATGAGTTGGCTGATCGCCGAGGTCGAGGTGACGGAGAAACCGAAGTTGGGCTTTCATCAGGATGCACTTGGGATCCATGCCATCGGTCCGCTGGAGAATGGCCACACGATGGGGATCGTGCTGACGGAACGATGCGTCGGGTCTCTTAGTGAACCTACTTTGGCCGATGTTCGCGCGGCCCTCACTCAGGTCTACGGCACGGACTACGGCATCCATAGCCCGACCTGGCTTTCCCGCTTCACCGATATGGCGCGGCAGGCGGCGGCCTATCGTGAGCGGCGGGTGCTGCTGGCCGGGGACGCCGCGCATATACACCCGCCCATGGGCGGCCAGGGCCTCAACATCGGCGTGCAGGACGCGGTGAATCTCGGCTGGAAACTGGCCCAGGTGGTTAAGGGCACTTCGCCGGATAGTCTGCTCGACACTTATCACGCCGAGCGGCACCCGGTTGCGGGGCGGGTGCTGCGCAATTCCTTGGCCCAGGTTGCCCTTCGCCGCACCGACGAACGCAGCAAGGCTTTGGGGGCTACCTTCGCGGATCTGCTGGCCACCAACGACGGGCGTAGACATCTCGGTGCGGAGATGTCCGGGCTTGGTGTTCACTACGATTTTGGTGAGGGCCACCCGCTGCTCGGACGCCGCATGGCGGACATCGAATTAGTCACCGCCGCGGGTGGGATGCGGGTCTTTACGCTGCTGCATAAGGGCCGGCCGGTGCTTCTTAACCTTGGCCAACCTGGCGTGCTCGATATCGGGCCATGGGCGCAGCGTGTTCCTCTGATGGATGCCACATATCGCGGGACTTGGGAGCTTCCGGCGCTCGGTAGTGTCGCGGCACCTAGCGCGGTTTTGATTCGGCCTGATGGATACGTGGCCTGGGTAGGGCTGGGCGATCAGGTAGGGCTCTCCGAGGCGCTCACTACGTGGTTTGGGTCTGCTGCAGCTTAGCGCACGGGTTTAATGAGAGATGGCTTGTGCTCGGGGGCAGATGAGATAGTGGTGGGTAGTCTCAGTCAGACTTGTCCGGATTACGGTTTTAGATGGGCTACTTTTTGTACGAAGGGCGCGTCGTGGCTTAATTTTCTTCGCGTGAGGCGGCTTTACAGGCTGCGGAAAAACTCGGTTTTGCTGTGGTTCTAGCTGTGGCAGGGGCTAAAGCCCATCCTATTTTCAAGTGATTACGGCACGACTAAAGTCGTGCCCTGATACAAAACATGAGTTTTTGCGGACCGACTGAATGGGTGGGGGGAACTTAGTTCTGTTTCGGCTCCGGCTGTGGCAGGGCTAAAGAGGGTGTGTGAGAACACGAACTGGAACTGAAGGACCAAACTTGACCGGTGGCCCACGTTCGCCTCAGCGGACGTGGGCCGAGATGAATTTCTTCGAATGCTTTCACTCTATGATTGAAATCGCTTGAGGGGCTTCGCCCGGCTTTTTCGGCCCACGTTAGCTGGTGCGAACATGGGGCACCCATCAGGTTTTGTTTGGTCCTTTCGTTCCGGTTCGCGCGCTGACTGCGTTGCTATAGTTTTCACACGCCTTCTAAAGCCTATCGGATGTTCAAACATGTGCGACCGGGGATGTCGGTAACAGAAGGTACCGGGCATGTAGGTAACACTTTTCGTTGAAGTTTGAAGTTAAACGAGCTGAGAAAAAAAGGAAATCCCAGTCGTTGCCGAGGCTGTGGGAATGTGGGAAGCTCGCGGCTTTAGCGAGCTTTCCAAGGCGGTGTGGGAAGAGAGGGAAAGGGCTTCTTCTTTTCCTCTCTTTCCATACTGCCGTCATTTCCATAGCCGTTCACTGCTTGTTGTCCGGCATCGGTTGCAGAATGAGCTTATGACTATCGAATCGCGCTAGGGGGAAGGTGGCGAAATGAACTTTCCAGTAGCGATCGTCGGTCGGCTCCATGGCGATGAATTCTCCTCCCAGACACTTGCTGATAAAGATCTGTGTGCCTTTCCAGAAGAAGGTTCCATCCGGATAGACGCGCTTAGGCTTCATGTGGGTGTCGTATTCCGGGTCAGCAATTCGATCGGGATAGGGGCGCGGTGAACAGTGATAGCAAGAGGCCGGTGTCTTCTGTTCCAGCGCCTCATGCGGGCGTTCCTCGTTGAACTGTTGGCGGAAACGATCAAAGGCTTTTTGTTGCGCTCTCCGATTGGCCGACGGCGGTTTGGCCGTCTCGGCCTTCAACGTCCGGTGCATGCGCTCGTGACGCCCATTTTGCTCCGGGTGACCTGGCTGGATCCGTTCCGGCTGAATGCCCAGCTTCATCCAGTAGATCGATAAGCGCGATATGCCGGCGATGGCTCTGGAGGCGAACGGAACGCCGTTATCGGTGCGGATCGTCTGCGGCATGCCGAATTCGCGAAAGGTGGCCGCAAAGATGGCTTGCACCTGCTCCGTGTCCATCTTCTCCACGTTCTGGCAACGCAGCAAATAACGGCTGTGCGCATCCGTTATCGTCAACGGATCAATTCGCTCTCCTTGGCCGGTCAGAAACCAGCCCTTGAAGTCCGCGCACCATGTCTGGTTGGCCTCGTCTACCTTCGCAAACGGCTTGCTGTACACAGGAACCTTTAAGCGCTTGTGCTGCGGTGCGCTCAAACCTTCCCGCCGCAAGATCTCTCCAAACGTGCTCACCGCAGGCCAATGGACTCCCTCTTTCGTCGCCACAAGACGGGCCCGTAGCTTCTTGGCGCCCCAACTCGGATGAGACTGCTTCAGCTGCACAATCTGCTCCTCGATCCTGCTTGCGGTCTGGTTGGGATGGTGGACCGCTCCATAGCGACGGTCAACCATCCCAACCATTCCCTCCACTGCGTACCGGTCCACCCACTGATAGCCGGTCTTGCGAGCGATGCCATAGATCCGACACAGCTCCGCCATCGTGAAACTTCCACCCTCATACTCCAAAACAAAACGCGTCCGCTCGTCCACCACATCCGTCACTCTCCAGGGCATGCTCTCTTCTACCTGCCCCGCGCCGTGAACGAAAAGTGTTACCCACTTGCCCGGTACCTTCTGTTACCTACTTGCCCGGTCCGTACCAAGCATTTAGGGCACGACTAAAGTCGTGCCCTGATACAAAATGGAGTTTTTGCGGACCGACTGAATGGGTTGGGGGGAATTTAGTTCTGTTGCGGCTCCGGCTGTGGCAGGGCTAAACAGGGTGTGTGAGAACACGAACTGGAACTGAAGGACCAAAGAAAACTTGACCGGTACCCCACGTTCGCCTCAGCGTACGTGGGCCGCGATGAATTCTTCGAATGCTGTCACTCAATGATTGAAATCGTTTGAGGGCTTCGCCCGGCTTTTTCGGCCCACGTACGCTGGTGCGAACATGGGGCACCCATCGAGGTTTGTTTGGTCCTTTCGTTTCGGTTCGCGCGCAGACTGCGTTGCTATAGTTCTCACACGCCTTCTAAAGCCCATCAGATGTTCAAAGATTTATGGCCCGACTAGTCGTGCCCTGATACAAAACATGAGTTTTTGCGGACCGACTGAATGGGTTGAGGGGAATTTAGTTCTGTTGCGGCTCCGGCTGTGGCAGGGCTAAACAGGGTGTGTGAGAACACGAACTGGAACTGAAGGACCAAACAAACTTGACCGGTGCCCCAGGATCGGCTCAGCGTACGTGGGCCGGGATGAATTCTTCGAATGCGTTCACTCAATGAGTAACAACAATGGAAGGGCTTCGCCCGTCTTTTTCGGCCCACGTACGCTGGCGCGAACATGGGGCACCCATCGAGTTTTGTTTGGGCCTTTCGTTCCGGTTAGCGCGCAGACTGCGTTGCTTGAATGCGGTCGGGAATTCGTGGTTAGTCAGCAGTGGTGCCCTTCTCCGGAAACGCTCTTCTTTTTCAGCTTCCTGGTCGCCAAGTTTTGGTGACCAATTTGGTCCGGAACTCCCCGGAACTCTCCGCCGATAGTCTTGGCGATTGTGCTCCGGGTCTTTTCGGCTGACTGGGGCGGGACTCGATTCAAGCGTTGGTCCCACCATCCACCGTGAGATTGGCTCCGGTGATGTAGGCGGCTTCCGGACTGGCTACGAACGCTACGAGAGCGGCGACCTCGTCCACGGTTCCAAACCGATTGAGCGCCGTGAGGGCCTTCTGTGGCACCGCCCAATCACCCGAAGCGGGATTCAAATCGGTGTCAATCGGACCTGGCTGAACATTGTTTACGGTGATACCGCGCGCGCCGACTTCCCGGGCTAATCCCTGGGTGAACATTTTTACGGCTCCCTTGGTCGCAGAATAAGCGGCCAGCCCTGGAGTCATGTTCCGTTCGCCAACGCAAGATCCGATCGTGATGATGCGGCCACCATTGTTGAGGTGCTTTAGCGCCGCTTGGGTGGTGATAAATACGGATCGAACGTTGAGATCAAGAACGTGATCGAGCTCCTCGATGGTCGCGTCCTCAAAGGGCTTCGGTATCGCGGTGCCGGCGTTGTTGATGAGAATGTCCAGCGAGCCGAATGCCTCTACGGTCTTCGCGACGGCAGCTTTGATGGCGCCGGCGTCGACCGAATCAGCCTGGATGGCAATGGCGGTTCCACCGGCCTCTTCGATTGCTTTGACGACCGACGCAGCCGACTTGGCGTCTTTAGCGTAGGTAATGGCAACGCTTGCTCCTTCAGCCGCCAGGTGCTTTGCTATGCCGGCGCCAATACCGCGAGATGCGCCGGTGATCAGCGCGAATTTACCTTCAAGTTTCTTCTTCATGGAATTGCTCCTTATTTGCGGGTTAACTGCTGACTATAAAAACGTTGCTGGGTGACACCTGCGCTGCAGGGGTTTTCGACGGATGGCTCGGAGTCATCGACGTGGTTCACGAATCAGTTCTCATACTGTCCTGCATTTGATGTAGCAATTCGCGCGGAGTCGCGGGCTTGGGCGATGCTTTGTAAGCTCGCCGATATGCCTCTTGAGCATAGGCCCAGGCCGGTTGCTCCCGGTCCCGGTGCCGCGCAGGCTGGCTTGAATCTGAACTGGACCGCCGAACTTCTCCGATCCGGTAGTCACCGCGAGGGCTTTACGATCTCCGTGCAGCTAACTATGTAGTATACCACATAGCGTCGGCCTCAGCCCTCTCTTCGGCCGCATTGGAGACTATTCTTGTGCGGGTACAGAGTGATGCTCATGAACGATGAGCCACTTGCCACCGTCTTGCCGGAATCCCATCGTGAGACGGAATTTCAGATCAGTCTTTTTACCCGACTCCACATAGCCACAGTGTCCAATGGCAGTGAGTAAAGCAACGTCTTTGCCTGCGGTGATCCGGGTATCTTCAAAACGGAATTCGATGGGTCTGGCTTGAGAGAGAAAGAAGAATTTCCAGGTCTCCATATAGGCGTCCAGACCTCGAGAGACAAATGGTAGCGGAACGTCGTACATCAACATATCGGGTGCATGATTGGCGCGAATTCCGGCAAGGTCTTCGGTTTGAACTGCGCTCACCCATCGCGAAAACAGGTCGTTGATTTCGGTTTCCGGATTTGAATTCAATGACTGATCTCCTGTTCGTATAGTGAATAACGAACATCATAGCGATGGCGAGGGAGTCGTTGCTGGCCACGAACCCTAGACCTTTGGGATGCTTATTTGCGCCGTCATGTATAGGGCGGCTTTTCCGCTGAGAACTACTCGATCAGCCTGCAAATCGCAATGAACGTGCCCATTCCGTTTGGACACCTGAATAGCATTGAGCTTGGTCTTGCCGAGTAGCTGGCTCCAAAGCGGCGTCAGCTCGCAATGTGCAGAGCCGGTGACGGGATCCTCGTTCACTCCGAGCTTAGGAGCGAAGAACCGACTTACGAAGTCACAGTCTTTCCCCGGCGCGGTAACGCAGACCCCTCTCAGATCCAGTTCTGCGAGCTTCGCGAAATCGGGCTTCAAGGAACGTATAGCTCCCTCCGAATCGAATTGCGCAATGTAGTCGAAAGCTTCCAGAACACGCTCTGGCTTGCGTCCAAGCCCTTCGAGAAGCGCCTTCGGGGGCAGACACTCAACCGGTACGGTCGCAGGAAAATCCATCCTGTAAACATCGCCGTCACGCTTTACGTGGAGTGGTCCGGAGCGTGTTTCGAAGCGGATTGTCTCTCCCTTGTACTTCAACTGCCGGAAGATCACGTTAGCGGAAGCCAGCGTAGCGTGACCGCAGAGGTCAACTTCTGCCACGGGTGTAAACCAGCGGAGACGAAAGCCCGAACCTTCGTCGACGAAGAACGCTGTCTCGGCAAGATTGTTCTCCGCAGCGATTGAAAGCATCAGGTCGTCTGGAAGCCAGGTCTTAAGCGGGCACACAGCAGCAGGATTCCCGCCGAACACGTGCTCGGTGAACGCGTCAACCTGGTACATCGTCAATTCCATGCGGCCTCCTCTTATTTACCAGAGTACGGCTTTTCGACGGCCCGGACGAAATTGGATATACCGGAAGATATTCAAGCAGTGATCGTCTCTCGTCTTCCAGAACTGCGGTATTCAGCCGTCCCTGCGGGACCGATCTCGTTTTTTGAAGTTTCCCAGGACTGCGTCCTGGGCTATTTTCAGGCCGTCCCTTCGGGACTCGACAGAAGCGGGTAACAAAGCTTAAGTTACAACCCCGGGATAGCCCAGGGAAGGACAGCCAGGTTCAGCTGCACGTGGAGCGGCTCGCTGTCAGGCGACCAGGAAGGAAGGTTCCTGGCGCCACGAACTATCTCAGTGGCCGAAAACATCCTTCAGCAAGCCGGTAGTTCTGGCTGCCGGGTTTTGGCGGATGTCTTTTTCCTGTTGCGCGAGCATGTAGAACAGTCCGTTCAACGCTTGATTGACAACATAGGAGTTGATGTCAAAGGCGGGCGCTTTCATAAACGGCATCTGCGGCAGACGGCCTGACAGTTCGTTGTATTGCTGCGTGACGCCGTTCGCATTCATGGCTTTCTCGACCGGCGGCCGGAATGCGGTAGCCAGTTGCGTCGAGGTTTTCGATTTGAAGTATTCAGTGATCGACGTGTTGCCGCCATTCAGGAGTTTGCGCGCGTCGTCGATGGTCATAGCGGTCACCGCGTCGGCGAAGATCTGCTCGGCCGCGGGCGCGGCACTTTCAGCGGCGTGGTTCATGCTACTCACAAAACTATCTATCTTCGGGCCCTCCCCTGCACCGCGTAACACGCTCTCCACTGGTTGCAGGCTTTTGGGCAACAGAATCTTGATCGCCGGATTGTCCAGATAGCCGCCAGGCTTGTCGACCAGATGTACTGCATTTTTTGTGCCTACGGACAGAGCCTCTTTGAGACCGGCTCCAATTTTTGAGTCGTTGAGGCTTGCGTTTCCACCCAGGTTCTTAAGGCCCCCAAGCTGCGATAGCGGACTTTGGGCATTTGCTGCCGGCATGAGAATCGACGTTAGTGCTACTAAGCACATGTAACGTAATAGCGTCATAGTTCTCCTCGCAAACAGCTTGAGTCTATGCCTTGGTCACCGGTTGCGATACACGGAACTGAAACCTTCGCAGAACGTGGATTTCTGGTGCACAGCGCCATATAACGCCACCAAAACAACCACGCACTATACTCAACATGTCATGCATTCCTTTCGCGGGCTGTTCTTCTGGTTGCGGCTGCAGCTACATGCGCAACTTCCACAGACCCACACCCCGCCGGCTCATGAAGGAGAACGGTCTTGCTGAGTTCCCGCCTGGTATTCCCCCTACTGCTGCTCATCTCTTGCCTGACGCTGAACGCCCAACAGCCGGCTGCCGTCCAACGACCTGGAGGTCCGAACTCCGGCCCTGCACCCGCGCCTCCCGTGCTTACCGGCGACGCTCTTCAGCATCCCGATGTCCCCATGGGCAAACTCTCCGAGAAGCTCACGCTTCGCAGCCAGATTTACGATGGCATGCTCAGTGACTACTGGATCTACGCTCCTGCTCAATACGATCCTAAGAAACCGGCTGCCGTCATGGTGTTCCAAGACGGCTCCGGTTACCTCGACCGTCACGGCGACCACCCTGCCCTCAATGTTCTCGACAACCTCATCGCCCAGGGCAAGATACCGGTCATCATCGCCATCTTCACAAATCCCGGCGACGTCTCGGCCTCTCCCGGCACACCGACTTATAAGGCAGTCGAAGCTCGCGCTAAGAAGTGGTCGCTCACGATGAAGACCTCCATGCGCGGGACTGAATACGATGTGGTCTCGGATCGTTATCCCAAGTATATCGATGATGAGCTGCTGGCTGCGGTCGCCAAACAGTACAACCTGCGCACCGACGCTTACTCCCACGCGATTACCGGCCTCAGCTCCGGCGGCATCTGCTCGTTCAACGCCGGCTGGCAGAGGCCGAACAGCTTCAGCCGCATCATCAGCTGGATCGGCTCCTTTACCGCCATTCAATGGCATGAGACGCCAGAGCAGATGGAGGGCGGCAATGATTATCCCGCCAAGATCCTCAAAGAGGACCACCGTAACCTCCGCGTCTGGATCCAGGACGGAAGCAACGATCAGGAGAACCCTCTGTACGGCTCCTGGCCCATGGCGAACATCAGCATGGCCAATGCCCTCAAGCTCAAAGGGTACGACTTCCATTTTTCCTTCGGCCAAGGCCCCCATACCGCAGCAGAAGGAGGCGCAGAGTTCGCCCAGGAGATGACTTGGCTCTGGCGCGGCTACGACCCCGCCAAGACCTCCGAGACCTTTGTTCAGGAACCTGCCGAAGCCGCCAAGCCGCCCTTCCGGGTCGCTATCGTCAACCGGTAAAGCAGCTTCTTCGAAACGTCCTCCGCGCAGTCCGCGTGGAGCCTAGGATGTAAATCCCCGGATATAGGGGGTGTTCGGCGGGCGCGGCCCCGTTTCAAAGAGCGGGCCGTGTGTCGAGTGATAAGTCATGTTCATGTAGGGTGTCTCCACGCGGCGCCCTACGGCGGAGTAACGGCCATTTTGCCAGTTGGAATCCATGTAGTGGTTCACAATCCCGGTGGACAGAAGGAGCCGCTCCGCATTAAACGGTTCCATTCGGGTGAGCATCATCTCGATGAGCCAGTGCTCGTGGGCGTTGGCAGCGTGGTACTGCGAGATGGGCCCGGGCCAGCCGAGCATGGAGATGATTACCGGGTCTTTCTGCCCTTCGATTTCGCCGGAGTAGGTCCAGCCGACACCGCGGCCTGAAATTACGGCGGCACTGGTTCCGTCGTTATACTCCACGATGCAGACGTTGGATTTGCTTCCCTCCTGAAAGTATCCCGGCTTGAGGTCGAAATTTTTCCGCACTGCTTCGAGCAGATGATTGGCCCAGGGAGTGCGTTCGACCCACTTCCATGTTTCAGGCCCGCGAATAGACTGTACGGACTTGACGCCTGTCTCACCGCCCTTGCGGCGATCTACAAAGGCCTGCAGCACATCGACACAATGGAATATGGCTCCTTCATCCGCGGCGTCTCCGACCACAATGGAGTTCTTAATTGGGGTATCGATCGCGAGTTCTATCTCGGGCTTGCGGAAGTAGACCGGTATGGAAGACCCCCCGGTGAGGGGGAAGCTCAGCTCACGGGATTTGTCGAACATCCACTTGGCGTCGTCCCAATTGTAGGAGAGGTGTTTGTCGTTAAAGACGGGCACCGAGCGTTTGCTCCGCTCAAAGATCTGCATCACCTGCTGGTAAATCCACCAGCGGGGCAGGAGCCAGTGCCCCTTGAGATCCGTTGGATAGTTGCCATGTTCACAGACGATGACAACGCCATCCACAGCAAGTTCGCTCCCCCCAAGTGTCACGGTCTCCGCGACTGTTTTATAGATGGGAATATTTTTTGCTTTGCACACTTTCTGGCCCAGCAAGCTGGTGTCGAACTGATGGATGTAAACAGACACCACATCGACCCGCGAAGGAGTGTGGGCGCCGTGCCACCAGTAACCGTCCAGCAGCTTGTTTACGATCCAGTCCGCATGGGACGTAGGGAGACCCCAATAGCTAATAAGGCAGGCGATACGAGGCCGTTTTTGCGGAGTCTGCGCGACAGCATTCGGGGTAATACCGGTCAAAGCGGCCATACCGGCCATGGCGGTTATTCCCAGCATTTCACGACGGGTGAAGAGAGAGTTCGACTCCATCGTTTCGGTGGTTGGGGATGAATCCGGGGCGCTGGCTGCCACGTCGATTTGCTTCTCTCTCATGATGGCTCATCGATCCTGTTGGTCGTAGGTTCACTTTCTACAATAGATGAAGCGACCAACGCCACGCCTTCATAATCGCGATCCTCCTGTTCGTCATGGCGGTCGCCCGGATTGTCCCCAAGCGCCTTAAAAGACATGGTTTGGATGAGCAGACGGGCTACCCGCTAACCTGTGCAGGCAGTACGCGACCGACCTAAAGCAGCGTGGCTGGGCTCGGGATTCACCTAGTCCGCTGCACCAGCCGCGGGCCTTTGGCGGTCGTTGTGTTCTGAGGGCAGAGAGCGGTACGGCAGTCGTTCCAAATCCCTACAGGATTCAGGCAGGATATGCAGACGATACGACCGCCTTTGAGAACTATCCGGTGTTCCATACGACGAGTCTAGAGCGGCCGGGTAGAGACGGCAATGGACGTTTTGGGGCAGAAGACGGAGGTCGCTTACCACGTAGATAGAACCGACCGCTTCTCTGGAGACCGGTTGGCCCCCTGGAACCGGGGAAAATACCCGGAAATCTCGCCTAACGGTCCAGCGGAGGCAGGCGCCTCATGTTGCACCTCGATGCGCACCGCATTGCCTGGCGGGCCGCGCGACTAGAATCGCCTGGTATGAGAAATTCGGACACCACGGTGGAACAGGGGCCACTCATCGTGGGAAAGTTGCAAGGCCTTCTGGGACTCATGCTGTCGTGTTCCGTTTTGATGCTGCCCACGGAAATTACCGCCGCGACCCTACCGGATGGGGCCGCCATCGATGCCGAGGTGAGAAGAGTCATGGCCCATACCCAGGCGAACGGCATGGCGCTCGCCGTCATCGATCATGGGAAGGTCACTTATGTGCAAGCGTACGGGATCCGCAACGCGAAGCGAGAGCCGCTCACCAAAGACACCGTGATGTATGGCGCGTCCCTTACGAAGACGGTTTTCGCTTATACCGTGATGCAACTGGTGGATCAGGGTAAGCTCAACCTCGATATCCCGATCATGGCCGATCTTGACAGACCGCTGCCATCCTACGGTCCTGACCCGGTCTTTCCAGACAAATATGGTCCCTACAAGGACCTCGCAGATGATCCGCGGTGGGAAAAGATCACGCCGAGAATGTGCCTGACGCATTCGACCGGTTTCAGCAACTTCTGGTTTATCGAACCGGATCAAAAGCTGCACATCCACTTCGATCCGGGGACCCAATTCAGCTATTCGGGCGAAGGATTCATCCTGCTGCAATTCGCGATTGAACATGGGCGTACGGCGCAGGGTCTCGGGCTTGACGTTGGCGATCTGACCAAAGCCAATTTCGAGCGTTTGGGTATGCTCCGGACGAGTTTGACGTGGCGTAACGGTCAGGACCCGAATGTCGCCGATGGATGGAACGACAAGGGTCAGCCGATGCCTCACGATAAACGGAGTAAAGTGCGGGCGGCGGGTTCGATGAATACCACGATCAACGACCTCTCGAAGTTTACGGCTGCGTTGGTTCGAGGCGACGGCCTGAGTGCGACGTCACGCGCCGAGATCACAAAGCCGCAGATGCATATCACCACGGCGCACCAGTTTCCCCTGTTCCAGCCAGCGGCACCGTTAAGCGCTCAGCGCAAGGATCTCTACACGGGCTTAGGAGTCATCACATTCGATGGCCCGCAAGGTCACGGCTTCTTCAAAGGCGGCCACGACGGGCAGACGGCGAACACTATGGTCTGTATCGAGGCCAGTCAACGCTGTGCCTTGATCCTCTCGAACGATGTTCGCTCTGAGATGGGATTTGCGGAATTGATCAGGTTTGTTCTGGGTGAGACAGGCGTTCCGTATGAGTGGGAATACGGAGAGTACGCGGGAAAATCATGAGCAGTATTTTGTTTCGGCGCGCAGGTCAAAGAATGGCTCATTGCCTTGGGGGCAGCGTCGACAATTCGCACACCCTAAGCTATCCTCGCAAAGTGAGCCGGCGGCGAAAAATGGGCCCGGGAACGCGCGACCTGTCCATACGCGAAAGGGCCTACCTGCATATTCAGCAACAGATCGCGAATGGAAAGCTTGCTGCAGGCAGCGGGGTTTCCGAGCTTTCGCTGGCCAAAGAACTGGGCAGCAGCCGGTCGCCGATTCGCGAGGCCATGAACCAGCTTGCGGCCGAGGGATTGCTGGAACAGAATTCCGGGGGCGGGATGCTGGTGGCCCAACTGAAGCGCAATGACATTGTCGAGCTTTATGATTTGCGCGAGGCGCTGGAGGTTTATTCGGTCGGCAAGATTGCCGGAGTTTCCTTGCAGGCGGCGGATAAAGATCGCTTGCAGCACTTGGTGGATAGAATTCCTGAGCTGAAAGCGGAGCTTGAGAGCTCCGGGGAAAAAGCGTTGAATGACACGCAGATGCAGAAGTTTCTGGCCTGCGATTTCGAATTTCATGCGCTGCTGATGAGCATGACTCAGAATTCGCGGATTCAGAAGATCATCAGCGAGACTCGGCTTTTGATCCGGATATTTTCGCTTCACCGGCCCGGTCACGATGCGCCCCTGCTTGAATCTATCTATCAGTATCATCAGCGGGTGCTTGATGGAGTGGCTAGTGGAGACAAGCAGCTTGCGATGCAGTGCCTGGCGGAGCACATCCAAGCCAGCCAGAAAGAGCAGCTGAACGCGTTCGACCATTGGCGGCGCGAGTTATCGCTGCGGCGCACTCTACCCGATATCTTTCCCACTTCGCATGACGCCCCCCACTTACCTCCCAGTAACTGACCCGAAAAGCAGGACACGCCGCCCTGACAGGACTGGCGGCCTGGGGAGGTTTCTACCTAGGGGCATGGCTCAGGGTTCGCGTCACTTGGCAGCGCCAGGTCGATAGGGCGGCAACGAAAGGCGACGAGGATGGGGAAGTACGGGAAATACGACGACGATAACCTCATAAAGTACGAAGAAACAATCCAGCTGCATTTCGACCGGACCGGCACGATGGCTTGGCTGACCCTGAAGAACTACGGGCTGGTGTTCCACAAAAGGCCTGGGTGCCCTGAGGACTCTTGGGATGGGGTGATGCAGATTACAATTGGCATCCCCGCTGGTGAGCTAGACGAGAACGAATGTAAGGACTTTGCTGCGCGAAGCAGGATGACTGCACCCGATGTGCGGGCCCTGCAACCGAATCCAACGCCGCTCAACATCGGCGTTATGCTCGACGTTCTCCAAGTCATCGATCTCCAGGTTAGGATGGTCGGGGATCCCTGGGAACCGAAATCTGTTTCCAGATCAGGGAAGAAGAAGATAGTTAAGTCCAAGCAAGCTCTCCTCCGCCAGGATCTCTGGAAGATGGTCGAAAGCGCGCTAGTGGATCTTTGTCCTCTTGATCTACGTAGTTATATAGATAAGCTGGGTCCCCTTCCAGCTATGCACGACCTCCAGGATATGAACAAGCGCCTGAGGATAGCGCTCGGTAAGCCTCCTGCCGGGGTGAGTCCGGGACCGGGCGCTCTGTGGGTTTCTGATCTGATTCACACTAACCGGCCCGAAGTAACAGGATTCACCGCATACTACCCACATCCGCGGTTCATTCTTCAAGAACAGAGAACGAAGCTTGTGCCCGCCGACGGAAAGCCGGACGAGCCCTCGGGTACCGGCAAGACTGTCCAAGAGGACACCCGCGTGATCAAACCGATCGCTTCTCCTTCGGGGAGCGCACTGCTCAAAAACGTCAATGGGGACCGTCCTTTTCCCTTCGAGGAATTCTTCAAGGAGCTCGACAAAAATCGAGGCAGCACTCCAGAAGAGGAATTAGCGTTTCTAAAAAGCATTAAGACTAACGAGCACAGCGTCAACGTCTTCTTGAGGCGCAGGTTTCCTGCTGGAGTCGCATACCTCCACAAAGAACTCGACCGGATTAACTGCTACGGCTTTCGCGGCGATGATCGTGCCCCCGTGGCGCTTAAGGAAGGGCTCGGTTTCTTGCCGGGGGTCACACGCAAAGATCCTAAGCTGGCCCCGGAGTTTCAGACAGAGGCAAAGAACATCGAAGACGCAATACAAAAGGCACGAGATAACCCGAAGGATCCACAAGCCGTAAACGACTACGTGGACCTCATGAAAAATCTCGGGATTTTGACCCTATCGGTCTACACTTTGGACCAGAACTTCAAGGGGTTTATCTCCACTACGACGTCGACTGCAATCGCCAAATGTTTCTCTAATATATGGGCGCCGACCGATGATCTGTTTCGTCCGACTTTCTGCTATGCCGTACGCTGCAAAGGCGGATTTCACTTGCCTTCGGATGCGACCATCGAAGCTACGCAATTTGGGGAACCGAAGTGGACTCAGGGGACACACGCCAAGAATGCCTTTACTTATCATGCGGAGCAAGAGGTGGCAGTGCCGGGTGCTATTTGGTGGGAGGATATAGTCGGCACACGCGCGGTACGAGTCGACAAAAACGGACCGTTTTTCGCGGGTCCGGTTTTTCTGAGCAATCTGCTTCGGCAGGAATTCAAAGATAAGCTTCTGGAGGAATGGGCGACGCGTCCTGGGAATCCCCCGACAACTCCGGTTGAGGTAGCGCCAAAAGGCCCGGCCATACCGGCCACGCCCGCACCCACGGGCCCGGCAATACCGGATGCGCCCGGACCGAAAGGGGTAGTCATTGAGCACCCAGCCCCAAGAGAGCCATTGTTTTATCTCACCCCCGATAATGGCGCATTCGACGAGTTGTTCGAACTGTTTAGCGGCAAGGCTCAGGGCGCGGGCTATAAGATTTATTTGTCCTATAACGAGCTTCCATTTGACTGTCCAGATTCGCTGAGCAAGGAGCGTATAAAATGGGGCTCGAGGCGGCCACCTGCCCGCATTCCGGCCAAACCGGAAAAGTGATTGTCCATCTTAGCGGACGCGTCGTTCCGCGGTTGCGCCATTGGCCAAAACGCATTGTTGCCAGGTACGTTCTCACAACGGGCCGTCTGAGCAAGGTCGAAAGATGAAATTCCACGAGATCGAGAACAAGCTCAAGCCAGACAGCAAGCTCGAAATTAAGAATGGCTGGGTGTTCATCGATTCAGAGCCCCTGGACGGGATCTTGCCCGTGGAGATCTTGACCGCCGTCTATGGAGAACCAGAGATCAAGATCGATAGGGCCGCCGCGATGGCGGGTGGCGGCCCGCGCGAAATTCGCATCAAGGGTGAAACAAGTTTTTCTCTGCTCCGTGGGCCAACGGAAGTATTCGCGACCCTCGAACTGGTGGGTAATCCCGAAACACTTGCCCTGACACTGCGCTATCCCCTGACCCAAGGATGGCTATTCGAGCACAGCTTTCCTGGGCTGCCCTACATGGCGGACTATGACAGCCAGAAATCCAGCTATCTCGACGGGCAGAGGGTGCTCGCTAGCTTCAGGCTCGAGCCCGGCAATTTTTACTTCACGACCTACCCGCACACGTTGCACGACGATGGCTTGGGCGGCGATGTGTTCCTGGAGCAAGGCCTCACGATCGCGGGCTGCTGGGCTCCTCAGGGAATGTTTGGCTTACTTGACTACCTGGTGACATCTCCAAACGCGAGCCACAAAATCTTATCGGGGCCGGTTGTTCTGCGCCCTACCGGCACACCTCTTCCGCTCGAAGATGGCCAGTTCCCTTGGAGCAGCCGGCCACGAATTCCCGGAATCCATCTGCAAGCGAATCTGGGCTTGGCGCTATCTTTTCCACCCGGCAGCGGGAAGATGGAGCTGAAAGCGCTGCGCTTTCATGTTTACAGTCCGCTAAGCCTGTTTCCACCGGATGGTGTTCCCGGATACCGTTTCGCGATGGCCTATGCCGGAGATCTTTTCATCCCCAGCATCAAAAAGGACGACAAATTTGCAACCTTGAGCGCTGCGCAAAGCCTGGGCTCCAAGGACGAGTTCGTTATTGCCGGCGCATTTGATGGGTTGACTCTCGACAATTTAGCGGGTGTTCTCAAGCGGGCGGGGGAAGACGATTCACCGATCATCCTGTTGCCCGAGGGGGTGAGAGACGGGATCGGGACTCTCGGGGTGAGGAATGCCTCCATCACTGTGTTCAAGTCTGAAACAGGGTATGAGGTGGCGACCACATCGTTCACCATTGCCATGGCGGCTGACGCTAAACCGTGGTCGCTTTTCGACGGTTTCATCCAACTCAAGTTCGAGTCCCTAGCGATCTCCATTGTCAAACCATTTGATGCGGACGCCCGCGCGGTGTACGGGGCAATCGCGGCAACGGCGACATTTGCCGGGGTCCAGTTATACGCCGAGGTTCAGTATCCCGGCTTTTATCTATCTGCGAGACAGGTCGGGAAAACGACGATCGATCTGAGCCCAGTGAGCAAGGGACTTTGTCTCCCTGATTACCTGGGCTTCCAATTCGATATCGCGGATATTGCGGTTGTTGTCCAACCTGGGTCGTATTACTTCTTCTCGATGAGGTTAGGCCCTGACGCGTCATGGAAGATCGACGGCCGATACACACTCCCTGACGTTCGCTTAGCCGTTCGGTGCGAAACACCGCAAACTGGCAAGACGGATCTGAGTTGGCGATTCGGGGCAAGAACTCGCGAGGGCGATGAGGCGGTTCCTGTCTTCCTATTGGCCGAAAAGCTATTCGAACAAGTGGGTGTCAAAAATCTCCAGGCACCGAAAGCGATCAAAAAGCTAACCATCCACAGCCTCGAGCTCTCTTACGAGGTTAAGGACAAGGTATTTGCCGCTGAGTGTTGGGGTCAGCTGCCGATCAACGACTCTAAATTACAGTTCGGTCTGACGATTGCTCATACCTCGGGTGAGCAGCCTGCGACAGACTTTGGCGGGCAGTTTCTGTTGAGTTCAGAGGGACAAGAACCCTTATCGTTCAGCGTACGCTTCGGCGAGACTGACAATTCCAAATACTTCCTCGCGGCTTACCACGACCCAAATGGATACAGGCTGAATATCCAGAGCCTGGCGAAGTCGGTTCTCTCCGCAGAGCAAGCCGCACTGATACCCGCCAGCCTCGAAATTTCCCTGGAGAGCGCTTTGGTTGCCTACAGCCAGCAAGGCCAAGGGGAGGAGGAGGAATCCGCCGTGCTTTTTGGGGCGGATCTTGGGGTAAGCATCCAGCTGTCGGACCTGCCGATCGTCGGCAGCGCGTTGCGGGCGGACAGAACGATTGGGTTCGAGAGCCTGCGAGTCCTGGTCGCTTCTGCGCGTCTGGGCGAGGAGTCGGTCGAGAAACTCAACGAGCTTTTCCCGAAGGGCATGAAGCCGCTGCCTGACGGGACAAAGAGCGATGGCAAGGGGAGCGAAAAGAAAGGGCTGGCAAAAGGCTTCCATGTTTCGGCGGTGCTGCTGTTTGGCGATACGCCGCAAACCCTTACCCTTCCCTTCGGAGGAGAGGACAAGCCCGTCGCCAAGCCGCCAGCGATGACGCCCCCGGCCCAACCGAATATCCAACCATCCACTGCAGCCCCTGCCCCGCCTGCCCCTGCCGCATCGGTCAAGTGGTTCGATATCGACAAGTCGCTGGGACCGGTCACGGTGCGGCGGATCGGGTTGTCGTACGACGCGGAACAAGATAAAGCTAAGGCAAAAGTCGGTATCAAATTTGACGCCGGCCTGGCTTTAAGCGTTCTCACGTTTAATCTTGACGGGCTGGGCGTCAACTACGCGTTGGGTTCGTCGACCGAGCCCGCGGAGATTCTGAAGAATCTGGACTTCACGCTCGATGGCATGGGCCTGGCGCTCGCCAGCGGGCCGATCGAGATCGGGGGTAGCCTGGTGCGCGTGCCTGGCGCTCACCTGGAACTCGAAGGCACGCTGCTGATTCGAAGCGCGGCCTTCAGTTTCTCGGCACTAGGCTCCTACGTCGATCTGAATGGCAGTATCTCGGTGATGGCCTTCGCGGTTCTGCTCAAGGAATTGGGAGATCCCACAGGCACCGGCGGTTTCGTGGTCACGGGACTGGCCTTTGGGTTCGGCGTGAACCGGAAGCTTACCCTTCCCCCCATCGAAAAGGTTCAGGACTTTCCGCTGGTCCAGGCGGCGATGGGCAAGCAGGATTTTCAGAGCCTGAAAGAGCTGCCCAGACAGCTGCGCGACTACGTTGCTCCTTCAGTGGGCGATTTTTGGATCGCCGCCGGCATCAAGATTAATTCGTTTGTGGTGCTGGACTCATTTCTGCTGCTTTCGGTTTCCTGGGGAGCGGAAATTGAGATAGGCCTGTTGGGCCTCTCCCGCATGACCGTGCCGCCGTTGGTACAACCGAAAGACGCGATCGCAGGCGCAGAACTGGCACTGCGCGGAGTGATTGGGATTGCAGAAGGCCTGATCCAGTTTGAGGCGCGGCTCACGGAGAACTCCTTTATCTTCTCGAGAAGCTGCCGGCTCACGGGAGGCTTTGCCTTTTGCGTGTGGTTCGCGGGGCCGCACAAGGGCGATTTCATGGTTTCGCTGGGAGGCTACCATCCTGCGTTTCAGCGTCCGCTGCATTACCCGCTGGTTCCCCGGCTGGGGATGCAGCTGCAGATAGGTTCCACGCTCAGTATTACGGGCGAGGCTTATTTTGCGCTCACTCCTTCTTGCATGATGGCCGGAGGCAGGCTGTGCGCGGTGTTCAAGTCGGGTGCGATCGAGGCGTGGTTTATTGCGTATGCCGATTTTCTAATGAGCTGGGCGCCCTTTTACTACCAGGCCGCGATGGGAATTACCCTGGGCATTGCACTACGGTTGGGATCGCTCAGAATCCGGCTGGAACTCAGCGTTGAGCTAAAGCTGCAGGGTCCGCCTTTCGGCGGCGAAGCTCGGGTGACGCTTTGGATTATCTCGTTTACGATCCCGTTCGGCACCCTCACCTCTGCCCCGCCGCCTCTCACTGCGCCCGACTTCGTCAAGAAATGCCTGCCGCCGGCCAGGACTGCTGCTGTCGATGCGAGCCCGGAGGTATTTTCGATACGCATCAACACAGGACTCCTTCGCGAGCAGGAAATCAAGAGCGAGAATCGCACGGCGCGGGTCGTGAACGCGCATCGACTGTCTTTGTCGGTACAGTCGGTGATTCCGTGTACGAAATTCGAGGGGGTGGCGAAGGATCTTGCCGCAGCCTCGCCGTGCGGCATTCGGCCCATGGGCAAGATAAATCTTCAGTCGACTTTCAGGGTCACGGTAGAAGGAACCCAAAAGGAGCGGATCACCGAGAAGCAGATCTCGGTCTCTGTCATCACTGGGAATGTTCCGGATGCGGTTTGGGGAAAGAGCGAGAAGGAAGGCGTTGTTCCGCTCCCTAAGACGCCGGAGAGAAAGACGATTGAGGCTGCGCTTGGGGTCCGTATTGACAGCATCCAACAGGCTCCGGTGGATAGCCTCCCCGCCATACCAATCGCGAGGTTTCAATACGAAGACCTTCCCAAGAGGGTTGACTGGAGTGTCGAGAAACAGCCAGAGTACGTTCTCGTCCAAACGAGGTGGTCGGAATACAGCGGCATCTGGAACGATGATGCTGTGAAGCGGGAACGGGACGGGGTTCTCAAATTTCTACGGCGTCACATGCCTGATGAGCTGATGCTGCATAAGCCGGAACTGGAACAGATGAGCGCATGCCAGGATTATTTCCAGCAACAGCCTGAGATAGTGCGATGGAGTAGTAAGGTCTGATATTTTTCGGGGGCAAGGCTGTTTGGCGCAATAGTCCTAAGCTTAGATCTGCGTCGAAAATTTTTCCCATGGTTTTAGCTGAGTTACCCCCGGTGGTTTTTTTTAAAAGCAATGGTAGGGCTTCGCCCGGCTTCCATCTTTTTCGGCCCACGTACGCTGGCGCGAACATGGGGCACCCGTCAGTGCCGTGGCAGATTCAGGTTTGGTTCCCGCGCGCAGATTGCCCCAGCAACACGAACGAAGATTCGGGTCATCTGAGTAGGTTTACCGCAAATGCAATCGCGGCGTGCAGAATCGATGCGCCTAGCTCTATCAACCTTAACGAGAGTTTTACCTGCAACCAGGAGAGATGCTATGTCAGAATCCGCTGCCGCAATGAGGAATTCTTTCAGCAGGTTGGCGTTCCGGTTGCGACCAGAAGCGTAGGAGGAAAGCCATGCTGTGCACTCCCGATCTTGAGAGTGCACAGCATGGAAGAAGGGTCTACGAGGCTTGGGGGACGGCTTCCAAGGAGTGCTCATTCACTTGGGTGGGCGCTGTCCGGCTCAAGATCTCCTTGGCCTTTGCCGAATCGTCCGCAGTTCCGTGGACGACGAGAAGAAATTTATCCGCCTTTACTGCGCTCTCGTATTCCACGATGCTGTCCTTGGGTATGCCGATGCTGTAGAGCGCGGCGCCGAGAACACTCAGTCCACCCAGAACGACAGCCCCTTCGAGGGCTCCGATGATCCAGGCGGCCACGGGTCCCGCAATCAGGAGCGGACCAACGCCAGGTATCCAGAAGAAGGCTGCGCCAAACAGGAGTCCCCAAAGGCCGCCCCAGAATGCACCTGCCTTGCCCCAGTACTTCATTCTGTCTCCGGAGTTGTAATAACCAACTACATGCTCTTCGGAGTGGTAGTCCTTACCTACCACTGAGAGCTTGGTCATATCCAAGCCCGATTTGTGAAGCTCCGCAATCGCCTCTTCTGCTGCGGCGTGCGTGTCGTATATGGCAACCGTTGCATTTGTGTCGGTCATGATGATCTTCCCCCTCGCTTGTGTGTTGCTTGAAATAAAAGTTTACCCGGCGGTCTGTGAATAGATAGTAAAGGGGGGAAGACCCGCTTTAGGGCTGGGGAAGATCCAGCATGACGACGTCGGAGCGCTCGAGGGTTCGTTCGAGAACGACATCATGGCCGTCGGGGGAAATGTCGAAGTCGCGGGCGTCGAAGTCCGCGGGCAGGTTGGTCAGCCGGGTTTCTGCACCGGTCTGCAGGTCGATGAGCCATAGATCTTTGTGCCGCATGTCTCCCCGCAAAACCACGAGCGAGCTTCCTCCGGGCATGAAGGCCACGTGGCGAGCCCCGCGGGTAAGTTGCAGGGGAGGCAGCGAACGCGGTGTGGCTTCGGACGTGACGGCGCGTACCGCAAACGTGGTGCCGATGTCGGGTCCGGTGTAGACAACATAGCGTCCGTCGGGCGCCCATGCAGGGTCGGTCGAATACTCCGAAACCAGAATGGTGGGACGACCACCGCCGAGCGGCACACGATAAAGGTGTGGGGTGCCGTGATCGTTCACTGCCGTGGAGATGGATTGGCCGTCCGGCGCCCATGCCGGTGCTCCCTGCAGGCTGAGCGAGCCGGTGACGACCCGGGACTTCGCGCCGTCCGACTGCATCACGTATAAGAGCTTCTGTCCCTGCCTGCTGACTGAGAACGCAACCCAGCGCCCGTCGGGTGAGATCGCGGGGGCGCCAGAAATTTGGGCTTCTTCGCCACGCCACAACTCGGTGCTGGTTCCGTTGGCATACCTCCATATGCTTTCGCCGGTGCCGTTCGCGGAAACATACAAGAGGAAATCCTTAGCCAAGCGTGGGGTCGAGACCGCGCCAGTGGTGAGAGGAATTGGAGATGCGGCGGCTTTCGTGGGTGAGCCGTCGATCTGCAACCGCCAGAAGGACGTCTTCGAACTGGCCAGTGTGGCGACCAGGCGACGGCCATCGGCAGCGGCCGCCAGCGAGGTGAATCGGTCAAGGCGAGCGGTGAGCCGGTGCGCAATGCGGCGCTCGACATCCATGCTGTGAAGCCAGGGCCCTGAGCCATCGGCGTCCGTGGCGAGATAGAGCAGCGTGCGCGGGTTTAAGAGAACTGGATAACTTACGAAGGTGTTTTGCCGCGTCATCCGTTGGGGAGTTCCACCGGTCGACGGGATGCGCCAAATGTCTAATTTATCCGGCGGTTCGCCTTGGACAAAATAGATGAAAGCCGCGTCGGGTGACCACATGGGAAAGTGAGAGTGGAGCCCGGCTGGCGCGGTGAAGATGGGCCGGCCTCCTGTTTGCAGGCTGCCGTTGGAGATGAACATCGGATCTCCCGGTCCTGAAGTGTGGTACACGAGCCGGGAACCGTCTGCGGACCAGTCGGCTTCCGCCACGCCATCAAGGTATGGTTTCGGTTGGCCGCCCAGGGTCGGCACGCCCCAGATGCTGGTCTCGGTGGCGCTTGCACCACGTTGTCTGCGAACCCAGAACGTGACCGTTGCCCCATCGGGAGAAAAACCGAGGGCGCGGATCAAGGGGTTCGCGAGATCGGGCATCGCGCCGTGGGTCAGATTGTGGAATTCTCCGGAACCGACTTGCGTGACCCAGACATCCATTGGTCCGTCGCGGTCGCTGAGAAACGCTATGAAATGACCGTCACGTGACATCGCGGCTGAATCCTTCACGCCATCGAAGTCGGTGAGGGTGTGGGAGCGATAGTCAGCGATGGGATTTCGCCAGAAGTATTCGGTCCGCTGGAGCCAGAGACCGGCGCCGGCGGCCAAGACGATGATGGCTGCCAGCAGCAGGATCCATCGGCGTTTGCCAACAAAGGCCGGTTTTTCTGGCGGCGACGGCGATACCTGACTGGTGAGCGGCGGAGGGGGATCGGGGGAAATGGCGACGTTCCCGTTCTCTTGCGCGGCGCGAAGCTTGCGGCCGCGGGCCCAATCTTCCAACTCGGTGCGGAAGGCGTAAACCGAGCCCATCCTGTCGTGCAGGTGGCGGTGAACGGGCATGCTCTCCCGCTTCTCCCAGCGTTGCACCGTCGTCACATCACGGTTGAAGTAGGCCGCTATTTCCTTCCACGAGTCCAGGCGATCTTCAGCCCCTCGCGCGGAGGGCATTGTGCCTGGGGATAGTCCGCCCATTGATCACCAACCCTGGAACCCGAATTGTAGCGTGCTGGGCAGTGGGAGGCACGGCAAAAGGCGGTATTCGACGGCAAGACGAGGACGAGGCCGCGATTCTGTGCTTTACAGCTTCAGGGGAGGCGCGATGTGTTCCATTGTTTCGTTGCGGCAAGTCATCCGCACAATAGGAGATTTTTCATGAGAAGCAAGATATGGAGTTCGGGGGTGCGCGGGCTGTCACTGCTTTTGTTGGTTGCCGGCAGCTGCGCTTTGGCAGAGGATCACAAGCCGGTGCACTTTACAGGCCTCATCAATGACTATTCCCCCTTGAGCGGCAGCGTTAAAGGCAGCCCGTGGGAGATGCACGGTCAATGGTCGATGGACATTTACCCCAGGTGGAATACCGCCGACTTCGCAGCGGACCTGACCATGTCCGGCTTCGGGATGACGGCTGGCGGCGCGGTAGACCCGACGCAACCCCTGGTAAACCCTCACACGCACCACATCCAGTTGACGCACGTCAGCATCGATTGGGACATTTCCAACTGCCCCGCATACCTGCCGCCCGCTACGGTAACGGGCTTTCAGTTGAACGGCACGCTCAGCCTGATGACCGGGAATGGGAGCATCGCGCCTTTCGAGACGGATCCGCCGTCGTCGACGCTGCAGGTCTGTGTCACGGGAGGGAGCGGGGCTCCATTCTCGATTCTGAATTCGAACATCACGATGGTGTTTGGGGGGCCGGCGACTACACATTTTGGGCCGCAGGCACTGCACGGGGTGGTGCGTAAACCTTAGGACGGGGGGAGGACGGAGAGTTCTCCCTCAGTATCATGAAGTCTTTTGTTGCTTGGCCTTCGTGTCGGCGGCAATCTTCTTGAGGATTTTGTCGGCGATTTTGCCGGCGTCGGCGGAAAGGGTCTGGCGCCGATCTCTCGCGGCATGGACAGCTAGCCCGATGGGACCGAGCGGAGGCAGAAGATCGCCGCCTTTGACATCGAGAGCGAAGTCATCGAAGGCGTGGAAGCCATCCTGGGTTTTGCGAAGGGCAATCACATGAACGCTCAAATGGCTCGAACCGACATTCGCACCGACGAGCCGTGTGGCGGCGTTCCCCGCGTTCGCACGGGTGATACAGCCGCTGATGACCATTGCCCCAAGAGGGATATCTGACTCTGCGGGGTCGACAAGTACCGTCATTTTTTTCGACAGCCGCTCATTCATCTTGAGGCTGATCTGGTCGAGGATGGCGGGGTCCACCTTGATGGGATCGGGGGTCGTCCCTTGCGCGTCTGAGACCGGCCCCACGACCACGGGGCAGGATTTCACGGAAAGCGCTGACACATTCTGATTGGCAGAGCCCTGGACGCCGAAGCGGAGGATCGCTGCTGTGGTGGGAGTCGCGGGCGCGGGCGCGGTTGGCTCCTGCGCGTGTGCAGCTGGCAGGGGCGCGAGCGGGAGCAGTAAAAAGCCGGCGAACAGGATACAAGCGGAGCGGGTCATGTGGACTCCTACAATTAGTTGTCTGTACTGCTACCGGGGAACTGTTTGCGACAAAGGGCGTGTTGATTGGGTTGAGGGTAAGTCTAAACGATTCTTCAGATGGGTGGCGTGCGGTGGCTTTGACGAGCACGAGCGGACAGGCAGGCTTGAGCGCTAGAATGGCGGGATGTCTGACGATCTCCTGGACGAAGCGCGGCGGCGGGCGGAGAAGGCTGACCTGCCGGTGCGCGCCGCCGCCATGCTGCGGATCGCCCGGGCTGAATCGGCGCGGGATGTTGTTCGCGCGCGGAAGACGCTGCTCGAAGGCTTGGGACTTGCGGGGAAACTTCAGGGCCGCGAACGTGGGCACCTCATCGAAGAGGCGCGTGAGGTAGCGGCAGCAGTCGATCCGGGGCTGTTGGCTGATATTGCGGTTGACCCTTCGATACCTCGTGTGCGGCTCGGACACAGCAGAGTCGTTCAGATCATGCTGGCCCATGGTTACGTCGACGCTGCCTTTGACTACCTGGTTGGCTACGACGATGCGTCTTCCTTCCCATTCTTGTGGGTGGGAGGCATGCTGCACAAACTGAATTCCGAGGATCCGGATGGCGCGGCGCGGCGGACGATGCTCCTGCGCCATGTGGTCGAAATTTGGCGCCGTCATCCTTCCGGCAATCAGAATCACGAGCGCGATCATTTCCTGCAGCTTTTCGGACATTTTTGGAAAGAGCTCCCGACGGAGGAGGCTCTCGCCGTAGCTCATAGCATTGTCGCGGAAGCCGCGGAGAAGCCGGACTCTGGCACGATGGCCGGCTACATGGACCAAGTCCGGTTCACTTCGCCTCGGCAGAATGACTTATTCCGGATTTTGCACATCCTGCGACACCTCGACCCGGCACTTGCTCAATCGCTGATCGACTCGAACGATCAACTTGCTGTCGCTGTTCGGCGCTATCCGAACGGTGAGGAAACCATCGCCGAAGAGGTTCAGGCAGAAACAGAGCGCAGGAAAGCCGATGGGGCCACTCGCGGAGGCGGCTACGTTTCTTCTGGCGATCCCAGAGAATTTGCCAGCCAGCGCAGGCTCATGGACGCCACCCGTAGCGGAGACTTTGAACCGTCCATCGAGGACGCCATGGAGAAATACCGGGAGGACACCGAGCCCTCCACCCGCAACTACGCGCCTAAGGAATATTGGCCGTCCACGGGCGCATTCCGTACGGTTTTCTATCAGGCGGGCAAGCGCTTAGGAGCCGAGACAGCGAAACTACTGGAGCGGATTCCGGACGACGATCTTCGCCTGTTTGCAACGATTGAACTGGCTGCCGCCCTGGCAGGCGTGCCGGCGCCCATGTCAATTCGAATGAAGCAACCGCGCCCACCGAATGCTCCTCGTTTCGCGGGCGATCGAATCCTCTCGCCGGAGCGGCGGGGTGGCGGGATGACCGGTCCCACGATGCGAAGTCCCAAAGGAGAACTTATTCGTTGCCCGAAGTGCCGCTTCGAGCCTCCGGCGAATCTTCGCTGGGGCTGCCAGTGCGGTCATCGTTGGAATACGTTTTGGACTTCCGGGCTTTGCCCCGCGTGCCGCTTTCAGTGGGAAGTGACAGCCTGCCCAAAGTGCGGGGAGATGTCTGAGCATCGGGCCTGGTACGTACCTTAACCATGACGAAGACGCAGATTACGTTTGCCGCCCTGGTTTGCTTTGCGCTCAGTGTTTTTGGCGCGGAGCCGCAGTGGAAGGCGCGTTGGATAACCCATCCTACTGCTCCCTTGCGTGAGCCGCTGGTGCTGCATTTTCGGCGTTCGCTCCAGTTGGAGGCTAAGCCGGGGCATTACGTGGTCCACGTGAGTGCAGACAACCGCTTTGTGCTGTATGTAAATGGGCATCGCGCAGGGGACGGACCAGCGCGCGGCGACTTGCCCCACTGGCGGTACGAGACCTTCGATCTTGCTCCCTATCTTTCTGCCGGCGCCAATTTGGTAACCGCCACGGTATGGAACTTCGGGATTTATGCGCCGGTTGCCCAGACGACAGACCGGATCGCATTTTTGCTGCAGGGAGATGGGCCGAATGAGGCCGAACTGAGCACGCCGAAAGATTGGATGGTGGCTATCGAACCGGGACGGATCCCGCTACCACGCAAGCCGGGAGGCCTGAACGGGTACATGGCGAATGGCCCAGGGGAAGAGTTGAACGGCGCCGCGTATGACTGGCAATGGAATGATCCCGTGGACCCTGGCGGTGTGTGGGTAGCCGCAGCAGATCCGATGCGGGAGAACATCTACCCTTCCGCGGCGCGGGCCGGCCTGCAGGGCGAGCAGGTGGATAATTACTGGCAGCTGGTGCCGGACGAGCTGCCGCACATGGAGTATCGGGAGATCGATGCGGGAGCTGTGGTGCGTTCGGACGAGCCGGGCGCCGAGGTTTTCCCTGCCCAACCGGTGACGATCGCAGCGGGCCGTCATGTACACCTGTTGCTGGATCGCAAGACGTTGACGAGCGCCTACCCGCAGTTGACGGTTTCAGGAGGCAAAGGCGCATATATCCGGCTGACTTATTCGGAGGCGCTGTACGATGCCAAGCAGCAGAAGGGCGACCGCAACGAGGTAGGCAACCGGCAGGCGATGGGGATGACCGACCGCTTCCTTCCTGATGGCGGAGAGCGGCGCACCTTCGAGCCGCTTTGGTGGCGGGTTTGGCGTTATCTGGACCTCGATATCCAGACGGCGGGCGAGCCGCTGACGCTCGACGCACTGCACGCGGAGTATACGGCGTACCCGTTCACAGAGCGCGCTTCCTTTACTTCGCAAGATCCGGAGTTGGCCCAGATATGGGAGATCAGCTGGCGAACGGCGAAGTTGGATGCGCATGAGACCTACATGGATACGCCGTATTGGGAACAGTTACAGTATGTAGGCGATACCCGGATCCAGGCCCTGATCTCTTACGCCGTTACCGGGGATGACCGGCTGGCGAAACAGGCGCTCGCAAGCTTTGATGATTCGCGCATTCCGGAGGGATTGACGCAGAGCCGCTATCCCACGTCACAGCCACAGATCATACCGACGTTCTCACTCATCTGGATCGGCATGGTCCATGACTACTGGATGTATCGGCCCGACGTCGCTGAGGTGAAGGCACGGTTGCCGGGCACACGGACGGTGCTGGAATGGTTCTCGCACTACGAGCAGCCGGATGGGTTGTTGCGCAAGTTGCCTTGGTGGAGCTTTGTCGACTGGGTCTCCAGTGGTGAGTTGCCTAGCTATGATGCCCAGGGGGAATCGTGCACCACGACCCTGCACTACCTGGGCGCACTCAACGATGCGGCGGAGATGGAAAGGGCTGTAGGCGACGCGAATCGAGCGGCCCAGGAGAGGCTGCGCGCGCAGCATGTACGGAGCGGTTTATATGCGAAATGTTGGGACGCGGGGCGTAGGCTGCTGGCGGATACTCCGGCGCATACGGGGTTCAGCCAGCAGTCGAATGTGCTGGCGGTGCTGTTCGATGTGATTCCACGGGCGGAGCAGCAGCAGGTATTGAAGCAGGTGATGGGGATCGCGCCGGGGACAAGTCCGGGTGGGATTCTGAGCTGCTCGTATTATTTTCGTTTCTACCTGGCGCGTGCGTTGGACCACGCGGGCCTGGGGGATGATTACCTTTCCACGCTGAAGCCGTGGCGGGATTTGCTTGCCCTGCATTTCAGCACCTGGCCGGAGACGCCGGGAGTGACGCGCTCGGATTCGCATGCGTGGAGCGCTCACCCGGCGTATGACCTGCTCACCTTGGTGGCGGGCATTGAACCAGCGTCGCCGGGATTTGCCACAGTCAAAGTGGCTCCGCACCTAGGCGAATTGAAGGAGGTGACGGCGGCGTTTCCTCATCCGCGAGGCATGATAGAGGTGCGGCTGGCCCGGGATGGGGCTGGGCTCAAGGGGAACATCACGCTGCCGGCGGGGCTGGAGGGTAAGTTTGTTTGGGAAGGGAAGGAGCAGGCGTTACGCAGCGGAGCTAACCAGATCGATCAGGGGCGGCGATAGCGGGTGCGTGGACGGACTACGCTTCGCGGCTGTCTACCTTCAGTATGGAGATAGGATTCTTCGGTTGCCTAATTCCGGCTTACGCGAAAGGTCCGACGGAACGGTGTTGGGATCGTTCAGGATGGCCGGGTCGTCGGTCGGCACCTGAGCTCCCGTGGGCCGGATGAAGGCCTTGGGTCTCGTCGAGATTGTGATCTCCAGACCGTAGTGCCCGGCGACCGTACTCACCGGGGGCGGAAACTCCACAATGTAGCGCGCTCGAATCAGCGTCATGGCCCAGGCTAGCTGTTTCCCGAGATCTTTCGCGGGCGTTGGGAGCAAGAGTCCCCCGCTCAGCTGACACACGTCGTTGAAGGGCAGTTCACTTTTCGTGTTGTTGAGGTCGGTAGGCTGCACTAAGCCGAAGATAGCTACACCCCTCGTCTGAGCAAAGAATCGCAGAGCATTCCATGAATTGCGGCTGCCTCGATCTGATCCGTCGGTCATAGCCAGAATCACCCGTCTCCCGGGCCGCTTGGATAGGGCCTCAACCACGTCTACAAGCGCGTCCCAAAGGTTTAAGGGATTTTGACAGCTCGTCTTCGTGTCGCTCCGGTCCCGGGATTGCGACCGCTGCAACACCAGATCAACCTCGCGCTTTAGAGTTGCTGGGTCCGTTGCACCCTGATCTTTGGGGTGAACGAGCTGACAGTCCAAGGCGTATATCGATACCTCGTCCGTTGCATGCAGAGAAAGAGGTACAAGGCTCGCAATCGCTTGGTTCGCTGAGAAGAGAATTCCCGGATCCGATTGGGTCAGGTCCAACAGTATGGCGAGCGATATCGGATCATCCCCCTCCAGCCTTGCATGGGTTGCCCGAAGCTTAGGTCCTCCGTCAAGACTGATAAAAAAACTGCGCTCGTCAATCCGGGGAATCGGCTTGCGATCATGTCCCAGAACAAGGGCCGGGATCTGCACCAGATTTGTGTAAACGTGTAAGGTGAGCGGGCTGGAGTTGTCGGGGGTCTGCGCAGCCAGAGGGCATGCACTCAGCAATGCCGATATGCATGCCATCACCGCAACCGTGCGCCATATCCGCATAGCGGCCCATCCCCATTCACCGATCCGTACCAGCCGGAATTATTCCAGAAACAAACGGAAATGGAAAAGCTTCGACCCGGTTTTGCTGTGGTTCTAGCTGTGGCAGGGGCTGAAGCCCATCCTATTTTCAAGCGCTTACGGCACGACTAAAGTCGTGCCCTGATACAAAACATGAGTCTCTCCGCAGCCTCTTTAGTCGTGCCCTGATACAGAGCCAAAGAAACTTTGCAATGAACTTCAGGGACAGATACTAGGGGCTTACGATCGTTCCGTCGAGCATGCGGTCGCTTCCGAAGTCCAGGAGGGACGGTTGAACTTCAGAGGTGTCCAAATTAGATGTTTTGTGATCATAAATAAGAGCAAGGCAAAGGGCGCCCGACTGCAGAACTGCTGCACCTTCCCTGAGCCTCACGGGGATTCCGAAGAGGACTGCAGGTCCCTCCCCTACGCTACCCCGGATTTCCTTTTCGAGTGCAGTGGCGTTGATGAAGTGCGTGCGGCTCTCTTTACGGAGATCCGCATCCGTGGTCGTTGCTGGATCTGCGAAGTAGGAAATCCGGGTACGCTCCGATCGGGATGACAAGGGGAGGGTGGTGCTTCCATTCAACATCGGTTTGTGGGATCGACAGAACGGCAGGTTCGTGACTACCGCAATTTGCCCCTGTCATCCCGACCGTAGCGTAGTGGACCTGCAGTTTCCAGCAATTCCTTTATTTTGCCGAACATTCAGCTCGATTACGACTTCTTTGTCGAGACCGAGGGACCTCTCCGTCGACCACGGGAAAAACGGCGTTCTGTTCGCTGGATTGCGCGGACGATCCCATTGGTTTCACACAGCGGCGGTTGATTCGACACGGACCTTGCGGCGGAGAATGGCTGCCGAGATGAGAGTGATGATTAGGCCGACGGGCAGAGGCTCTATGAAGGTGTAGGCCGCATTGACGATGGGGTTCTGGTAAAGGTGCTGCGAATGCTGTATGGCTGCTACCTGCGCGGCGGTCGTGGCGGGGTCAAGTCCAGAGGACTGAACCTTGTGAATCTGTGCAGCGAAGTAGCTGTCCATGAAGTGGGGTATGAAGTTGAAGTAGAGGACTTCCCACGTGGCGACGTAGCAACCAGTGGTGATAAGGGTGATCAGGAGGCCGCAAGCGAAGGCGCGGCCGAAGGAGATTTGGCCGGCGAGGGTGTTGTCACGGTAACTGCGGATGCCGAAGTAGATCAGCAGAAACGACGCCACCATGTTGACGTAGCCGAGAAGCAGGCTGTGGCTGGAGCCGATCTTGCTGGATAGGAGAATCGAGCCGTCCATAAGGACGGACATGATGAGGCCGGAGATGAGGCCGAATGTAAGGACGATTTTCTTCATGTGAGGCTCCTGCGGCGAGTGAGGATGAAGTCACGATGCGGTTGAACAGGGCCGGATGTCGTCATCCTTTCGGATGATTTTGCAGAAATTGGGCCAAAATCGTGCTTTCGAGTGACGGGTTCATGGCAGGAGACCTAGTTCCTTGCCGCGTTGGACGGCCTGCGTGCGGCGGGCGGCTCCCAGCTTGTCGAAAGTGCGGGCACAGTGCGTCTTGACGGTGTTTTCGGAAACGAAGAGCTGGGAGGCGATTTCGCGATTGCTGAAGCCGCGGGCGATCAGGGTGAGGACCTCGAGCTCGCGTGCCGTGATGCCAAGGGTCTGCTGCTGGGCGGTGTTGGGAGCAAACGGTTCGATGGCTGGGGCTCCTGCAGGGACAAGCACCTCCTTCACCACGAACGTTTCGCGGACCGTTTCGCGAGTGCGGGTGATGCGGAGGCCTAGCCAGATGCCGAAGGCCGAAAAGAGGATGGCGATTAGCGCGCTGTAGAGCTCGACAGAATGCTCGATGACTACAAAGCGGTATTCGGTGTATTGGAGGGTGGCGATGAGAAGACCGCCGACAAGACCGAAAATGAGGGCGTGGCGCCTCATGGGGTTATGAGGAAGTATAACCTCCAGTGGGGACGTCAGCCGATCCGCTGCACCCATTGGCTGCGCCACGCGGGGGCCTCGAACGGATCCGCGAAATATTGCGTCTCGTGCACGACTTTGCCATTGCGGAATTCCATAATGCTCACGGTGAATGCCGAGCGCCCCTGGTAGAGGATGGTGTATTCCGTGACCCAGAGATCGGCTTTTCCGAGAATTCGCTTGACCTTGAAACCGGAGGGCTTGCCGGGATGATGACTTCGCAACGCCTGCAGATTCCGGCGCCCGAGAATGCGCTCCCCTGACTGGGGATAGTCGCAGATCGCATCGTCTTCGTAAATATCGTGCTCCACCTCTGCATCGCCAGCCGCCGACGCACTCCAGTGCGCATCCAGGGCTGCACGTATTTGCTCTTCTTGTATGGACTGTTCTACGGGTTGGTTCATTTGGAAACACCTCGGGGAATGAATCCGGGGACGCCGGTGGTCACGACCTGGTTGAGCCGCTGCCTGGTCTCGATGCGGTTGATTTCGTCCAAGGCGTCTGGTGGAAGGGGAGAGATGTCGAAATTCTCCCTCGCGCGCGCGGCCGATCTGGGCGTGGTGAGCAAAGCAGTGCCTCGTTGCACCGCCCACGCCAGGAGCACCTGCGCCGGCGTCTTTCCTGTTTGTGCGGCGATGGTCAGAATGACGGGATCGTCGATGGGTCCTGGCCTCGCTCCGTGACCCAAGGGGGCAAATGCCAAGAGGACAATGCCCTTCTCTTTACAGAACTCCAAAAGCTCTGTTTCCGGCAGATACGGGTGGGATTCGACCTGGACGACGGCTGGCTTGATGCGCGCCGATTCGTAGATGGGCACGAGTGCGTCCAAAGAGATGTCAGACAGTCCGATCGCCCTGCATTTGCCGTGGTCCACAAGATTCTCCAGCGCTCTCCAGGTCTCGAGCAGCGTCACGCCGTCATCGTAACGGACGTTGCCATTTTCATCGCGCGGGTCCTGGTCATCCCCAGGTTCAAATGCGAACGGGGTGTGAATCAGATAGAGATCGAGGTAGTCAATCCTAAGCCTTTCCAGGCTCGCCTCGAATGCCGGTGCTACCCGCTCCAGCCGGTGATTGGAGTTCCACAACTTCGTGGTGATGAAGATGTCTTCGCGCGCGATTCCGCGAGCGGAGAGTCCCGCTTGGAGAGCCTCGCCCACCTCGCGCTCGTTCCGGTATCGCTCCGCACAGTCGAAATGTCGAAAGCCGGCTTCGAGTGCGTCTCTGGTCGCAGATATTGTCAGGGCTGGGTCGGGAATTAAGGTGCCGAACCCGAGTGCGGGGATTTGGCCGGATCCGTTATTCAGGGGTAGTTTCGTCGTCTGCAGATCAGGAGATCCAGTCATGGGGAAACCCTCGAACTTTTCGCTTGGGTTTGCTGGTTTGATGTCCTGCTCTGGAAATAGACGTCAAAAAAACGCTTGAAAACGATTGGATGGGCTTCGCCCGTCGTTTTCGGCCCACGTACGCTGGTGCGAACATGGGGCACCCGTCTGGTTTTGTTTGGTCCTAAGGACGCTGCCGCGGTTAATAGCGGAGCCCTAGCTTGAGGGGGAAGTCGTCTTCACCTTCTTCTAAAGCGATTTGAGTGCACTCAAGGCGGAGAAAATCCCGGTGCCACTTGCGGAGCCAAAAGTGGATCGCCGCTACCGTCGCAACACCGGCGCCAAGTTGCATGGGGCCACGCTCCAATTGATGCTCGCAGACAAGAGCTGCGGTTGTGACGACGGGGAAAAATGTCAGATAACGAAGAACCGTGAAGGCGAGGTTGTGCTCGCCCGATGGGCGGTCGCCAACAAAGGGCAGACTCACCACTTTCAAGAAAAGGATATCGGCAAGAATCAGGCAGAATCCGACGCCGGTAACAAGCTGAGCGGCCAAGGAGAACGGTGTGCAGAGCTCCGGCGGGGCGACGAACTGGAAGCCGCCGATGAATAAAACGATCACTAAGGCGGCAGCGAGAAACTCCCAGAGCGGCGCGGCCTCCAACTGTTCGAGAGCGGCTTCATAGTGGGGCGGGCGGCCGTGAATGGTGCGGAAGATCCAGCCACCTTGCTGATTGCCGGGGGAAAGGAAGCTGATCCGCAGCCCGGCTAGAACCCAGAAGGCAACAATGCCAATCGCGATGCGGTAGCCATCCGGTGAGGACGCGGCAATAAGACGCCCATCTACGACTTCAAGACGAAGAATGGTGGCGATGACGATCGAAACGCACACGCCTCCACTTAGGGCAAGATAAATGCGGTAGCGCGGCAGGCGAAGAAGCGTGGCGGTGATGAAATGAAAGATTGCGCTTCGCCGGGGCGCCAGCAGAATCGTTGCCTGCAGCAGGCGTTCCCAGTGCGGCTTAAGGAGGTTTCGGCTCTTGAGTGAAGAGGATCCTTGAATGAGCGAGCGGACCCGCCTGAGATGCGCGATTGGATAGGTGACCATTGCGACCGCCCAGATGAGGATGGTGTTGACTACTGCGATGTGGGCGAGGTGGGACCACATGGAGTAATCCGGGGCACCCGGTAGATGGTGTTGAAAGAGGGCGAGAAACCAGAAGGGTGGAAAGAATTTTGATGCCGAGGAATACGACTGAAGCAACGCGGGCGTAACTCCCGACAGCACCGGGAAGAGGAGTAAGGGAATGAGAAATGCGGTGACCATTATGGTCTGCAGCAGAACCGAAAAGCGTCTATAGAGCCTTTCTCCCAGCAGTGCGAGCAACAGGCCCTGCAGCGCAAGGACGAAGCCGGCGGAAAAGAGTCCTGCGATCGCTACAGATAGGAAATGGCCCAGCATAAGGGGGCCGACCTGCCGGGGTTCGGTTGCAACTGGGAGGGCTAGCAGCCCCAGGATATTTGCGTCGAAAAGAAAGCCGGCGATGAAAATTGCGATGGCGCTTACGCGAGCGAGAAATTGGCGAAGCCAGTGGATCGGCAGCGTGCCGAGGACGAAGACGTCGAGAAGGTCGGGGAAGAGCAGGTCCCACTCGAACACCACGATCAGGCCGGTAATGACGAAAGAGTACAGGACGAAAAAGAAGTGATGGTTCACCTGCGCCCAATACGTGGGCGGCCCGGCAGCGGGGTGGCCGGGGGGCCATCCGGGGAATGGATGATATGCGGGCCAAAGATACAGTGCGACGATGAAGCCCGGCAGACCGGCCGCGCAGGCTAGTTGGATGAGCCGGCCCAGGCCTTCTCCGCCGGCCGAGCTGTTCTCGTGGTTGAAGAAGCGCTCGAGGAAGAGGCGGAGGAGCCAGGAGAATTGGCTGCGTTCCGGTTCGTGGGAAGGACCGCGGGCAGCCAGAGTATTGAGCGACTGGACGGCAACGAGTGCTCTAGGCATGTGCGTCCTTGATAACTGCGAGAATCTCGCGGGCGGTAGCTCGGGTGTCCTGCTGGTGAACGAGTTGGGCGAAGGCGGTTTCTAGGTTCGGTTGGCTCATGAGCGTGATTAGTTCGGATGGTTTTGCGTCCGCACGAACGGCGCCGTTGGCGATGACGACGACACGGTTGCAGACCTGTTCGACAGTTTCGAGAACATGCGAGATGTAAAGGACCGCTTTGCCTTCTCCGGCGAGGAGTTCCAGAAGATCCTTGAAGAGACGGGCAGAGATGACATCGAGTCCGGAGAGCGGCTCATCGAAGATGAGGAGTTTTGGATCGTGCAGGAGTGCTGAGGCGATGAGTACGCGCTGTCGCATTCCTTTCGAATAGGTCGAGATTGGGGAGTACTGAGACGATTCGAGATGAAAGAGACGGAGCAAGGCGGTGGCCTTCTCTTCGATCTCCACTTCACGCAAACCACGCAGACGCGCGACGAGCTGAAGATATTCGTAGCCAGAGAGATAGGTGTAGAGATGCGCTTCCTCAGGGACATAGCCTAGAAGGCGACGATAGGCCACCATGTCGCTGCGAATGTCGCGACCTTCGAAGAGGACGCGGCCGTCGTTGGGACGGAGCATGCCGGTGATCATCTTGACGGTAGTGGATTTGCCGGCACCGTTGGGGCCGAGGAGCCCTACGATTTCCCCGGCTCCCACCTGGAAGGTTACATCCTTGACTGCGGGGATACCGCGATAACTGCGGAAGAGACGTTGTACTTCGAGCACCGGCACCCCCTATGTAGTATTCATCATAACGACAGCCGGGGGTTTGTCAAGTAGCTTTCTACATAGGTATGATGGTGCGCATGGCAGCTGAGGCCAGACTTTCGCATACGGCCGCGATGATTCTGCAGGCGATCCATGGCGGGTTCCGGTATGGATTCAGCATCATGGAGATGACTGGGCTTCCGAGTGGAACGGTGTACCCGGCCATGCGACGGCTGGAGCGAGATGAGTTGATCCGCTCGCAGTGGGAACGGCAAACGATCGCAGATGCTGAGCAGCGTCCCCCGCGCAAATATTACAGACTAACGGCGGCAGGGGTTGCGAGTCTCGACGCGTCTCGCAAGCGGTACCCGTTGCTTCAACGGCTGATCGCGACTGAAGAGGAGAAGGCGCGGTGAGCCGGATGGCGATTCTGACGCTGTGTCATCTTGCGTTGCTGCGGGGAGTTGCGCTGGTTGTTCCCGCGGAACAGCGTCGCGATTGGTACCTGGAGTGGAGTAGCGAGTTGACTTATGCCCGGGGGGTCTGTCATCCAGGGGGTGTTTTATCGTTGGCGGCTATCTGGAAACTGACATCGTTTTGCCTGGGATCGTTGCGGGATGCGGCTTGCGTTCGCGGGATGGCAAGGAAGCCGGTGAAGGGCCCCAGGATGTTGGGATCCGCACGGCAGTGCTTGCTGCGGCTGTGCGCGCTGCTCGCCGTTTGTACCTTGATCGCGCGGTTTTTGCCGGGCGTGCGGAGCGAAGAGGATGCAGCCAGGAACCAGGTCGCGCCCGGAGTGATCGTGATCGATCAAAAGCCGAGCCATGGCAGCTACGATCGGTCGATTCCTTTTTCGGAATTCCAGAATTGGACATCGGGTCACCAACGGTATTTCAGCAGGCTGGCCTTCTACTGGCCGGAGATAGTTAATACCGATGGTCATAAGTGGATTGTCGGCCATGCCAGCGCCGAGCTTTTTGAGGTGCTGGGGCTCACACTTCCCGAGGATGTTGTGGCTGGCGTCGACGAGGCTGTTCTGAGCCGGTTTCGGTGGCAGCATAGCTTTGGTGGTAATCCCCATATTATCGGCGAGGTCGTTTCGTTGGCTCACCGCCGGGTCCGTATCGCCAGGATTGCTCCAGATTCCAACTGGGAGCTACCCGGCAAGCCAGACTTGTGGATCGTTGAGTCTACCCAAGCCTTCCTGAGCGACTCACAAGACAGGTCAGGGTATGTGGTCGCGCAGCTTGCAGCTGCCGGGCGCGGGGAAATGATCGATGGAGTGATTCCGATCGCGGCGGTTTACCAGAATGGCGAGGAAGCGGAGCTTTGTGGGGTACGGTTGGCAGTCTGCGCGGATGGGAGTTTTTCGATCTATTTATTTAGCTTGTTTTTTGCCATTCTGGCGCTTCCTCCGGTGACTTCGGTTTTTGCGAGCGAGTCGAACTTCGTGTCGCATCCGCGGTCTGTCGCGACTCGAGTCAGGTGCTGGACGTTTGTTGGGGTCAAATTTCTTTTAGTGGCGGCGCTCGGGTATTTCGGCGCTGTGGATGTTGCTTATTGCGGATTCCAGGATTTTTCCCGTTCGGCCGAGTTTTTGCAGTTCCTGGCGAGCTTCAGTATTTGCTTGTTTGGGCTGCGGTGGGCTCTCTCCGATCAAAGCCGCCGGTGCCCGGTGTGCCTGCGGCTGGTGACACACGCTACGCAGGTGGGGACCGCGTCGTGTAGCTTTCTCGACTGGAGCGGGACGGAGATGGTTTGTATGGAGGGCCATGTGCTGCTCCACGTTCCGAACCTTCCTACGAGTTGGTTTAGTCAGCCGCGGTGGACTTATCTGGACACGTCGTGGGATTTTTTGTTTGCGGATTGAGTGCGCTGCCCGGCTGTATTAGCCTTCCCTTCGGGACTCGCCGGAGGCCACAGCCCTAGCGGTGGGGATTCATCTGAGTTCGGTCGTGCCGGGCGAACTCGAATTCCGCGAGTTATTCCTTCTATAACCGTCTCCTTGCCTCTCGGGGTAAAAGCGTTGGATGGGCTTCGCCCGGATTTTTCGGACCACGTACGCTGGCGCGAACATGGGGCACCCGTCGGGGGCGCGGCGCCTGGGAGTGCGGCCGTCGGGGAGAGATGATATTGTTCTTGCCCCGATGTAAGAGCAGTGGATGGGCTGCGTCCGGTTTTTCCGCCCGTCGGGGCGCGGCGGCTTTGAGTGCGGCCGCCGGGGAAAGATTGCTATTGTTCTTGCCTCCCAATCTAAGAGCAATGGATGGGCTTCGCCCCGATTTTTCGGCCCACGTACGCTGGCGCGAACATGGGGCACCCATCGAGTGCGTGGCGCTTTGTAGTGCGGCCGTCGGGGAAAGATTGCTATTGTTCTTGCCTCCCGATGTAGGAGCGCTGGATGGGCTGCGTCCGGTTTTTCGGCCCGTCGGGGGCGCGGCGGCTTTGAGTGCGGCCGTCGTGGAGAGATTGCTATGTTCTTGCCTCTCGAGGTAAGAGGATTGGATGGGGTTCGCCCTGATTTTTCGGGCCGTCGGGGCGAAGGCGACTTTGAGATTTGTGGTTCTATCGATCCTTCTTTGGATGAACGGGAAGGAGCAGACCGTCGTTCTCATGGAGGCTTTGCAGCGTGACATAGCGGGCACCAAGAGCATCCGCTAGGGTTTGCGGCCGTCCCAGTGGCTGGGCGTTGGTTTCGGTGTCAATCACCAGGGAAGGACAGCGGAGTGTGCTCGCGATTTGAAGGGCTTCGTGCCAGGGATCTCCCGGCCCCAGTGCTACGTTTGCACGTCCATCCGTGAGAATGATTAGTAGCGTCGTGGGTGTGACGTAACTTCGTGCGAGGTCTAGCGCATGGGATAACGGAGTTCGTCCACCCGTGGGCAGGTACTCTAACCCGGACATGGCATCGGCCATGATGCGCGTCGGCTCAAGCACTACCTGCGCCGAGCTGCCTCGGAAGACGATGATTGCGATTTCGTCGTCTTTTTTGAAGGAGCTTTCGAGGATGCCCGCGGCCGCGCCCTTCACTAACCGCATCCGCTCCTGGGCGGCGTGCGAGCCGCTGGAATCGATCACAAACAAATAGCGCGTGCCGGCCGTTGGCTGCCGCAAGCGCTCGTGCAGATCAGACGGCCTCGGTTGGACAGATCCTGTTTCCAGCAGCGCGTGGGTCAGGGTGGCGCGGAGATCGAGCTCCACTGGAGTTTGTGTCCGGCGATTGCCTACGATCGGGCCTGGAGTAGTTGTGGAAGCTGATGCGCTGGTTCCACGGCTCAGGTCTCCGTTGTGGTTTACTTCGATGGCGGGAGTTTCCATGTGCTTGATCGCGAAGATGCGCTCGATTGCCACGCCCGCATCTGCTTTTGAGGGTGGATCCGGCGGCGGCGGTGGTGGAGGCGGGGTCTGCCCTCTATCTCGGGTGCGATGAGCCAGTACCAAGGGCAACACCGTCTCCACGTGGTTCGGCTGCACAGCTTGATCTCCGAGCAGGGCCGCGTAGGCCACGGCGGCACGCATGGCAGCCAGGTCTGCACGCAGGGAGCGCACTCCTCTTGCGCAGACAAATATGCTGATCTGGGTCAGGATTTCGCTTGAACAGAGAATTTCGCTGAGCCGTGCTCGCGCCGCTGCTACTTGGTCGCGCAGAATTTGCTGCTGCGGCAACCAGTCATGGGCGAAGCGCGACGCAGCGCGATCGAAGGCAATTCTTCGCTCCACCACTGTCTTTCGTTCTTCGGGGTCAAGGGATGCGGTAATGTCCACGGACAGCGCAAAACGATCGAGCAGTTGCGGCCGTAGTTGGCCTTCCTCGGGGTTCATGCTTCCCAGCAAGACGAACTCGGCAGCATGCGACGCGCTCAGACCCTCGCGCTCGACGACGTTGATTCCGCTGGCCGCCGTGTCGAGCAGCGCGTCTCCTAGATGGGCCGGTAGCAGGTTGATCTCGTCGACATAGAGAACGCCTCCGTGGGCCTCGGAGAGCAGACCGGGCTTCAGCACAGGGTCACCTTTCAAGGTGCGCTCCAGGTGCAATCCGCCGAGGAGGCGATCTTCTGTCGCACCGATGGGCAAGTTGATGAAGGGCGCGGGCTCCGGGAGCAGTGCGGCTAGTCCGCGGGCGGCGGTGGTTTTGCCGGCGCCTTTTTCGCCGCGCAGCAGCACCCCGAGGCGCCAGTCCACAGCGGCCAAGAGCAAGGCTAGCTTCATCTCGTTCTGGCCCACGATGGCGGCAAACGGATAGATAGGGGGCTTCATGAGATGGCCCCGCGCTTGCGTTCGCCTTGCGCTTCCAGCAGAGTCTCGCTTTCGAGCAGGACGCCGCGCAGGGCTTCCAGGGTCTCGGCGGCAGGATTCTCCCACAACTCACGATTCGCTGCTTCCAACAGACGCTCCGCGATGGCATTCAGTGCCCAAGGGTTGGAGGCGCCGAGGAAATCGCGCATCTCCTGCGAGAGCGCATAGTGCTCGGCTAATCCCTCGTAGACAAAGTCGGGTGCAATCTGTGCGGTCGCGTCGAAGCCGAAGATGTAGTCGACGGTTGCTGCCAGTTCCAGTCCGCCTTTGTAGCCATGGCGCTTGATGCTTTCAATCCATTTCGGATTGATCACGCGCGACCGGTACACGCGCAAAGCCTCTTCTTTGAGGTCACGCACTTGCGCGGCATCCGGGCGGGAGCTATCGCCGAAATAGGCCTTGGGCTGTTTTCCGGTCAGGGCACGGATCGATGCCACCATACCTCCGTGGAATTGGAAGTAGTCGTCCGAATCGAAGATGTCGTGCTCGCGGTTGTCCTGATTGTGCAGCGCCACCTGAACCGACTTGAGACGCTCTGCGAACACCGGCCTGGCATCGACTCCATCCGCATCCTTGCTGTAGGCATAGCCACCCCACTCCAGAAATGCGCGGGCAAAATCCTGGTCGCCCTTCCAATTGCCGGTTTCAATCAGGGGCAAGATGCCTGCTCCGTAGGCGCCGGGCTTGGCGCCAAACATGCGGTAGCGTGCTTGCGAATCTGCTTCGCCCGCGGGCAGATCCTCGTGCTTCTTCAGGTCAGCAAGGTAATGCTTACGCGGGAAATTTTGCTCTAGCGGCTCGTTCTGCTCGATCACCAGCGAGACGGCACGATCGAACAGATCGATCAGGTGGGGAAACGCGTCGCGGAAGAAGCCGCTGATGCGCAGAGTGACATCGATACGCGGACGACCCAGAGTTTCGAGCGGGACCAGCGCAACTCCCTCCAAGCGTCGCGACTGCTCGTTCCAGACTGGCTCCACTCCGAGCAGTGCAAAGGCCTCTGCCATGTCATCGCCGTGGGTGCGCATCTGCGAAGTGCCCCAGACACTCAGGCCCATCATTTCCGGGTATACGCCTTCTTCCTTGCGGAAGCGGGCGATGGCCTCACGCGCGAGCTGCTGCCCCACGCGCCAGGCAGCCTGAGAAGGAAGCGCCCTGGGGTCGACGGCATAGAAGTTTCGTCCGGTGGGCAGAATGTGCGCCATGCCGCGTGTCGGCGCGCCCGCCGGCCCAGCCGGTACATACTTGCCCTCGAGCGCGTCGAGCAGGTGCTCAATCTCATCGCCTGCCTGTTCGAGCTTAGGCACCAGTTGCGTACAAGCAAACGTAAGCACCTTGGCTACATCGTCCGATTCCAGGCCGAGCACGGCGCGTTGAACACTGGTGATTTCCGCGGTTCGAAAGCCTAGCGTCTCGAGCATGGTGTAAAGGTCGAATGCGGCACGGTCGAGTATTTCCAGCACATCAGCATGGGTGTGGCAGGGCTGCCCGAAGAGCGTGCGCACCTCTTGCATTCGCTCGCCGGGCTTTTGCAGCAACCGCGCAAGATCGAAATGGAAAGAGGTAGCCAGGGTCGCCTGCAGACTTGGAATACCGTCGTTCGCAAGCCGGGTTAGAGATCGAAGCATTTCTGCCAATGGCGGCATTTGCCCCAGCGAGTGAAGCCCATTGCGGATTTGCGCCATGCCCAGTTCGCATAGGTATCCGTCAAGGTCCTCGATCAGGTGGGCCACCTCGTTTCCGCTCATTTCCGCGAGCGTTGCGGGAATGCCTTCGGGCGTCAGCTCATCATCCCAGTCATGCTTGTGGTCCCCGTGATCGCGGGAGAGCATCTGCTTCAGATCCAGGTCCGTTTGCAGGTTGGTCTTCTGCACCAGGTCCCAAATTTGTTGCTGGAGGTAGGGAAGCTTGGATGGATCGAGCTTTTCGACCGCATAGTATTCATTGACCAGTTGATTCAGTTCGGCCAGCGCTCCGTAGGTTTCGGCGGAAGTCATCGGCGGAGTGAGATGGTCGATAATGACCGCGTGAGCACGGCGTTTCGACTGGCTGCCTTCTCCGGGATCGTTGATGATGAAGGGGTAGAAGAGGGGCATATCCCCCAGCAGCAGGTCGGGGAAACATTCACCCGAGAGGCCAATTCCCTTTCCCGGAAGCCACTCGAGCGTGCCGTGCTTGCCCATGTGAATGATGGCGTTCGCACCCCAGCCACCCTGCGATCGTGGGGACGCAAGCCAACGATAGAAAGCGGCGTAGTGATGCGTGGGGGGCAGGTCGGGGGTGTGATAAATCGCGTCCGGATCGACGCCGTAGCCGCGGGGAGGCTGCAGCGCGATGAGCGCGTTGCCAAAACTTAGGGCTGCGAAGTGGTAGTCCTGCTCATCTCCCCAGGGCTCAGTTTCAAGGGAGGCGAATTTGCTGGCCAGGCTGCCCAGCAGCTTCTTATCGGTCTTCGGCTTTGCGGGGCGAATGCTGAAACCTCGCTCCTGCGGCTGGCCCCAGTAGTCCTCCATTCTTCGCTTCGCGCTTTCGGGGAAAGCCGAGAAGATGCCGCGGTATGCGGCGCGTTGGAACCGCTCCGCCTGCGCCGGATCGAGCGGATAGCGGTCGTCGTAGGTTCCCCTGGCGAGCAGTTTTTGCATCAGCTCGTCAGAGGATGCCGGTAGCCCCTCGATGACGTAACGCCTACCCTTTAAGGCGTGCAGCGTGGTGAGCAGGCTGGCCGGCGTATCGAGGCCCACCGCGCCTCCTACCTGAGACGCTTTGGCGGCGGAGTTAGTCAAGACAAACGCAACGCGCCGGTCGCGATTCGCGGTGCGCTGCAGCCCTGCGAGACGGGCAGCGATGCCGGCCACGCGCGCGGCCCGCTCCGGGTGCGCGACATAGAGGCTCTCAGTACCACGCTCTTTGAAGGAAACCGGGACCGAGATCACGCGACCATCGAACTCCGGGATCGCTACATTGACCGCGGTATCGAGTGCGTTGAGGCCACGGCGCGATCCTTCCCAGGCGCCTCGCGGCATGCCGCTGGCTATTGCCTGTATCACTGGGATGCCAAGCCGTTCGAGCGAAGTGAGTGCTTCTCCGGTTTGTGTCACGTTGCCGGTGTTCACATCACCCAGAGCGAACGACAAGGTCGATATGAGCACATCGGCACGGCCTTCGATCCACTGGAAGACCGCCGGGCGTCCGGCTTCCTTCGCCTTGAGGCTGGACGTGAAGATACAGAGCGCGTTGAGGCCGCGCGCTTCTAGCGCTTCGGCCAGCGTGTCGACGAATGCCGTGTTGCCGCTCAGACGGTGCGCCCGGTAAAAGAGGATCGCCGCGGTGGGTTTTAGCGGGTCCGCGTTCTGTTCCCAGTCCTTAATATCCGCGGCGTCCATGTCGGGGAGGTAGATGCCATGCTCCGGCATGACGCTGGGTGGGGCGTAGCCAAAGCCTGTCAATTGAAGGCGATCGGATAGAAACCGAAACAATTCGGCGAAGTTTTGCTCGCCGCCCAGGGTCAGGTAGGTGGTCGCGGTCTCCATCACATCGCCGGGTACGTTCACTGTCTGCGAGAATTCCGCAGGCAGGTCACCGGTGCCGCTCACCAGGACCAGGGATTGCCCGCGTTCCTGGCACATCGTACGCAGCCGGTCAAAGCCGGGAACACAACTAAGCGGACCGTGCACGCGTAACACAATCACTCGCGCTTGGCCTAGATCTCCCTCGAGCAGAATCTGCATTTGGTCTTCGCTGCGCAGTGCGTTCAGCGAGTACGCGCTTACCTTGAGCTCGGGGGGCAGGAGTTCTTTGGTCTTGGTTAGGGTAAGCAGGTCTGTGTCTGCATGGGAGAGCAACACGACCCCACCGGCCAATTGGGTTGAATGCGAATGCACGGCGTCATCGGGTGTTGCGGGTTCCCTTACGTCCCAATCGTAATAGTTAAAGACGTATTCGCTCAGTTCGGCCGGCGGCTTGAGAAATCGGTCCGCCTGCAGCATGGAGTCGATGTAATCGAAAATCTGCCGCACTTGCCAGGCGCTGTTCATGGAATGGAACCATACCGACTTGCCGTCGAACACCAGGCTGGCGACATTGGCTAACACGCACGGGCCTAGACAGCCACCCTTGGTGAGGTGGACGTGGTTGCGAATCTTGCGCCGGGTCCACTCCTCTTTGTAAACATCCACCGGCACCGCGGCATATCCGCGATCGGTGCGGCCGCAGCAGCAGCCGGTGAAACAATAGGAGAGATGCGCACGGTGCTGCACAATGTTCAGCGTGCGCCCATCGGCGCGGATGACGCGCTGGCGATACGAGCTCATATTTCCTCCACAGGCATTCGTTGGCGTATTACCCAAACCAGGTAGGGGCCGCCGATGATCGCCAGTATTGCCCCCGCAGGAATTTCGGCCGGCGGGATGACGATGCGGCCGAGCGCATCGCAAAAGGCAAGCAAAGCGCCCCCGAAAAAGAAGACGCAAGGCATCAGGATGCGATGGTCCGGGCTGATGCGCGACCGCACCAGGTGGGGCACGATCAAACCGACAAAGCCAATGGGGCCGGTCAGGGCAATTGATCCCGCTACGAGGACCGATCCTGCCAGGTAGCCCGTCGTTAGCAGGCTCCCCACCCGCGCTCCTCGTGAGGCGGCCCAGCGCTCACCCACCGCCAGCAAATTCCAGTTTCGCGCTTGCGCGAGAATGAAGCTCGCAGTGATGATCACCACCACGGTGAGAACGCCCAGTGACTTGTAGCTGGTTGCGTCGATGCTGCCGATCAACCAGCGGGCAATCGAGAAGGAACGCGACATACCGGCAAAACTGCTGAGAATGATGATGAATGCGGCACAAACGCTATTAATGGCAATGCCCGTGAGCAGCAGGCTGTAGGCCGAGATCTGCTTCCGTTTGAGGCCTCCACCGATAACCAGGGCGAGCACGGTGAAGGCGCCGGCAAGCGCTCCGATCCAAGTCACGGGAATACCAAAGAAGGCTTCCCACCCGGCCGCAATGACGGCGACAGCGCCTAGCGACGCACCGGCGGAAATGCCCAGCGTGTAGGGTGTGGCCAGCGCGTCACGGAGCATGGCTTGGAAGAGGGCTCCGGCCAACGACAGCGCGCCTCCCGCCACCAGGGCGAGGAGCGTACGCGAGATCCGCAATTGCAGCAGGATGTCGTAGTCCGGGGCCTCATGCCGCAACACGCGCGACGGGCTGATGGAACCGGCTCCAATCCACGGCAACACCAGCGCCGCCCCGATGAACACCGCTACACAGAACGCCAGGCTATTACGCGGTGAGGTCATTGATACCAGATCCAGGGAGTGCCGACGGGGGTGGTGCCCATGCTCAGGCGCGAAGAAAATAAGCCTAGCCAGTCTTTGCGATCCTGGGCCTGCGAGGTGGGAATGTCGTACGCTACCACGCCCTCTGCAAGCACTATCAGGCGGGTGCAGTAAGTGAGAGCAAGATTCAGATCATGGGTTACCGCGATACAGAGTTTTCCCAGGCGGGCTTCTTCCTGCAGCAAGGTGAAGCAGTGAAGTTGGTGCTCGATATCGAGAAAGGTAGATGGCTCGTCCAGGAGCAAGGTGGAAGCGTTCTGCGCCAGGCAGGCGGCCAGCAAGACACGCTGCCGTTCTCCTCCGCTCAGAGTCCCGAAGACGCGATGACGTTGGGCCCAGCAACGAGTCCGCTGCATGGCTTGCTGGATGAGCCGGTGATCTTCGTCGGATTCGAACCAACGATCGGTATGGGGATACCGCCCCATGGCCACCAGTTGCTCCGCTGTGAACGGTAGATCGGCGTGGATGGATTGCGGCAGATGGCTTACCTGGCGCGACATCTCCTGCAGCTTCCAGAGCTTCTGGTTGCGTCCCGCAATCGTCACCGAGCCGGTTTCCGGGTGGCGAAATCCAGAGATAATGTCGAGCAGTGTGCTCTTCCCTGCACCGTTCATTCCCAGCAGCGCGAGAAACTCGCCTTGGCCGGCGCTGAAGGTGGCGGAGTGCAAAACGGAGCGCCCTCCGTAGGAAAAGCCGATGCCCTCGACCTCAAGCATGAGTCGCGCCCCCATGCAGGTAATCGAAGAATTTCTGTGCCGCTTCCACTGTACGCGGGCCGGGAACCAGCAGCGAATTCGAGGTTCCTACATAAACACGGCGGGTGCGCACGGCGTTGAGTTCCCTATTCTGTGCCCACAAAGCGAGGGCCGCGGTCTGCGCTGCCTGGCGCTCGGCCTCTGACTCCTGGGTTCCACTCAGGTCGATGAGGACATCGGGATTCTCACGCAGGACCGCCTCGAGCGAGATGCGCGGATATTGCGGCAGGCCAGGTTTTGCCAGTGCGTTGAGGCCTCCGGCGATCCCCAGGATCTGGTTGACGTAGTTATCAGGCCCGATCGCGATCAGGTCGGTCAGAGTGCCTTGCCTGCGGTCTGCAATTACTACGACTCGCGGGGTGGGCAGCGCTTTCGTTTTGGCTTGAATGGCGTCGAGCCCGCCTTGGATTCGATGAATGAGCGGCTCGGCACGCTCCGGATATCCTGACGCGGTGGCAATGATTTGAATGCCGGTATAAACATCCTTCAGGGTGCCGTGCGGAACTTCGATGAAGTTTATATGGAGTGCGCCCAACAGACTCATCACCTCGGGCCGATGCCCTTGGAGGATCACCAGGTTCGGCGCCAGGCGCGCTATGGCTTCCGGGTCCGGCTTGTTGTAGGTTCCAACCTTCGGGAGGGTGCGCACCTCGGGGGGAAAGTCGCAGTATCGCGAAACCCCAACCACCTTGTCCCCGAGCCCGAGAGCAAAAAGAGCCTCGGTGATGCTCGGCGCTGTCGAGACAATCCTGCCAGGCTTGGTTTGTGCCAATAGGTGGGTCGCCATCGCAAGGGAAACCGTGGTGGTAACAAATCGGCGGCGGGTTAGGCGTGAAATTGTTGCCATTTCCCATCCCGCTCGGTCAGCCATCCGAAAAGAAGCCCAAGCGTCGCCCACATCACCACCTGGATTCCTAAAGATGCAATCCGGAAGCGCCACATTAGATTCGCCGGGAAACCTGCCGGAACCTCGTCGACGACCGGCAGAAAGTGGGACACGACGGACATGATGAACAAGAACAAGGCCGCTGCCAGAAGCGAACTGTTCCATCCGCCGAAGCGGATGCTGAGGCGCCGGCGCAGTTGCAAGGCAAGCACCATGGCTCCCACCGAAGCCACGATCAGGAGAAAGAAAGCCGCCGTGCGCAGGCCAATGGTCTCAGAGCTGCCCACCGAGGGCGGATTCGCTGGGTACTTGAGCGTCGGAACCAGCACGATGGCAACGAAACCCAAGGCAGCAAGGACTGCGGAGAGCGGTCGAGGGTGAGTGATCTCCATGCGGCCCCAAGCAAACGCGAAGGCTAGTCCGAAAAGACCGCCGATTGCGGCGCCGTAAACGATTGTTCCCGTCAGCAGTCCGAGCCCCCTCTGCACTTTGCGGCTGACCATCTCCGGATCAGGAGGGATTCCCTTCGCCTGATCCATGCTCGTCTCGAAGGCAATCGCGCTTTCCACCTCGGGTTCTCCGACCCATCGCGCGCACACAAAGGCCAAAAGGCCCGCGAGCAGGCCAACCAGCATGCCGCGAACGAGCAGACTTCTGGTCATCCGGGAGCGATTCTTAGTGACAGGGAAAGCCGAGCAGATGGCGTCCGTCATGCACAAATTCGTGCACATTGCGGCCATGGATGAGGGCCGTGGCTCCTTGCTCCGCGCCGACGAAGTAGATGGCCAACAGCATCAGCAAACCGGCAAAGAGAGCCCAAGGTAGGAGTTCGCTGACAGGAATGACGGGAAGGGCGCTGGGCTGAGAAATCGAATCGACGGAAGAGTAGGACATTTTGCAACCTCCTGGGATCGTGCGTCCCGAGTAGAGCTTAGTGGCGGATGAAGGAAGGACTGGCTTACGATCATGGTTCGATCGATTACAGTGGCGCGACCGCTCCGGAATTTCACCGGGTTCTTCGTTTCCCCTTCGAGTCCAGTTCCGAGCGTAGAGGCGGCCAGAGACAATGTCAAGGCGCGGGGAGATTTAGCGTGTTAGCCTGAACCTCGCGAGAACGCTCTTCTGGCCACGCGAATTACATTCATTGCTCACGCTCCCACCGAGGCACAACGGCTTGCGGCCTTTCCCCAGGATGAGGCGATGGACGCATCGGAAATCGCGAAGATAGCAGGGGCCGGCTGGCGCGGTCGCCGTGGTGACCGCGTTTTCTCGGGACCGGAACAGCGCACCCGGCAAACTGCTGCCGCGCTGGGAATATCGGCGGAAGTGTCGGGCCAGTTACGGGATTGCGACTACGGTGCTTGGAGTGGTCGTTCCCTCGGCCAGATTCAGTTGGAAAACCCAGGTGAGGTTGCCGCGTGGTTGAGTGATCCCGATGCGGCTCCGCATGGTGGCGAGTCGGTGGCGCAGTTGATTGAGCGGATTGCGTCCTGGATGGAGGTTCAACGGGAGGCGGGAGGATATACGATCGCTGTCACGCATCCGGCTGTGATCCGTAGCGCTTTGGTGCATTGCCTCCAAGTGCCCTCGCTTACGTTTTGGCGGTTCGACATCGCACCGATTTCTGTTACTGACCTGCGCTGGAACGGGAAGGTGTGGACGGTTCGTTGCACCGGTTGCACACTCGAAAACGCCGGAGTTTAGGGGTAGGTTTCTGTTGGCATCGTCGGACCTACGAGAGTGAATAGGTGTAAAAACATTTCCAGGAGAGTTCAGCTGAACTGCAGATTCCTCCACTTCGGTCCTAATGAACAACCGCACCCTGGAACGACTAAAAGCGTTGGATGGGCTTCGCCCGGCTTTTTCGGCCCACGTTAGCTGGTGCGAACATGGGGCACCCATCGAGTGCGCGGTGGCCCGTACTGTTCATTGCTCCCTTAACTTGCCGCAGGCAAGTCGGCTCCTCGGGATGACAAATGGGAGGGCGGTCCTTCCATCGGGCATTGATTCATGGGAGCGACGGAACAGTACCAGTCAGCAGTCGCGGGCCAGGTGGTGTTTCTGTTTCACGAGGAGTTCTGACCACTTCGTTGACATCCGTGGTTAAAGCGCTGTACTACTCTTCTTAGCAAGATCCTGGGTGCCTGCAAGGGCATAAAAGGGAAGCCGGTGAGAGTCCGGCACGGTCCCGCCACTGTAATCAGGAAAAAGCTTTCCACTTGCCACTCGGATTTTATTTCGGGGAAGGCGGAAAGTCTGGAGCCAGCTACACTTCCTCCGCCTGTGAGTCAGGAGACCTACCCAGGACAATTTGTGATTCTTCTCCGCGTGGAAACGGAAAGCGATCGCTCATTCCTTCTGAGCTTTTGTACCTCGTTGCCATGGCTTTGAGGTACTTTTGTTTAGATCGAAGCTGATCCCGCAGCCCCTACTTCTGCTCACCTTCGCTTGCCTGCTCCTGGTTGCTGCGCCCTCGCAAGCGGCGACGGGCGGCAGCATCACGGGTGTAGTCTCCGACCCGAACGGCGCCCTGATAGCGGGAGCCATCCTCAAGTTGACCAACACCGCGCAACAGACGACTTATCGCGCCGTCGCCGATAAAGAGGGGTTGTACTCTTTTCCTAATTTGCCGGTGGGACGGTACGATCTCGACATCACTGCTCCCGGATTTTCTCCACAAAAGAAGACCAACCTGACGGTAGATACTGACTCCGCTCTGCGGGTGGATGTCTCCCTGTTGGTCGGCGCCCAAACGGATACAGTCATGGTCACCGATTCGGCTGGGGTGCAGGTCGATACGGTGGCGACTCACCTGGGCGAGGTCGTATCGGGCTCGCAGATGACGGCGCTTCCCCTGAATGGGCGCAGCTATACCGACCTTCTCGCCATCCAGCCAGGAGTGGCGCCGATTTCGACACTCCTGCCAAGTTCGGTCATCATGGCGGGCGTCACGGGGGGCATAGACCCCTCGGGAGATTTGAATCCCGGCAATTTGTCCATCAACGGGCAGCGCGAGTCCTCCAATGGCTTCCTGGTCAACGGAATTGATGTGCAGGAGCACATGAATGGGGGAACCTCCATCATCCCCAATCTGGATTCGATTGATGAATTCAGGGTGCTGACCAATAACTTCGATCCCGAGTACGGAAATTACAACGGCGGCATGGTCACGGTGGTCAGCAAATCTGGATCGAACCAACTGCATGGCAATGCATTCGAGTTCTTCCGTAATACGGCGCTCGATGCCCGGGGATACTTCGATCCCACCCGGTCGACGTTCAGCCAAAATCAGTTTGGGGGCACGATCGGCGGCCCGGTGCTTGCGGATAAGGTCTTCTTTTTTGTCGACTACCAGGGAACCAGGACCAACCAGGGTGTTTCGACTGGAAACATTTCTGTACCCACATTGGCTCAGCGGGTTGGGACCTTCAACGATCTCAGTGGATCGGTCAGTGGTCCTTATATCGCCTCCCTGCTCACGCAGACGCTGGGTTACACAGTAACTGCCGACGAACCCTACACGAGCGTTTTTCCGCGCGGAAACATCCCACAGAGGGCGTGGTCGGCACCGGGGAAAAATCTTTTGCAGTACATTCCATCTCCCAACGTGAGCACGAGCCAGTATGCGAGTTCGGCCTTTTCGCAGACAGTCCGCGACGACAAGGGTTCGGTTCGCTTCGACGGCAATACCCGGCTGGGGAAGATTTCGGGTTACTACTTTATCGACGACTACGACCTCGACAATCCTTACCCCGGTTCCGTAGCCGGCGCGAGTATCCCCGGCTTCGACGCATTGTTTATTGGCCGGGCGCAACTCTTCTCGTTCAGCGATAACAAGGTGATGGGCTCCAATACCGTCAACGAGTTCCACCTTGGCTATTTACGCAACGCCAACATCATCGGACAGCCGCACGGTGGCCTGGGAGTGAGCACGGAGTCGCAGGGGTTCGCTTCGGGAGCAAATTCGGGAATCTATGTGCAGGCGCCGCAGTTTGAAGGCGTAGAGAACATGACTTTCCCCACCTTTGTCATGGGTGTTCCGATCACCAACATCACCCAGGTCAACAACACACTTTATGTAAGCGATGGACTGACCCGGGTCATAGGCTCGCATACTTTGAAAGCCGGCGGCCAATTCCATGCCGACCAGGTGAATAACCATCCGAATGCGACTTTCAACGGAACCTTCAACCTCGATGGTACGGAGACAGGCGATCCCTATGCCGATTTCCTGATCGGCGTGGCCAGCAATTTTACCCAGTCGTCCGGTCAGCCGTTCTATTTACGCAACCGTTACTTCGGCTTCTACGAGCAGGACAGCTGGCAGGCAAGACATAACCTCACGATTAATGCGGGTTTGCGCTGGGACGTGATCATGCCATTCTGGGAAAAGTACAACCAGCTGCAAACCTGGGTTCCGGGCGCGCAGTCTACTCTCTTCCCGGGCGCAATCCCTGGAATGCTGGTCGCCGGCGACCCCGGGATTCCCAAGACGATTGCGCCCACACACTACCGGAATTTTGCGCCGCGCATCGGGTTGGCTTATACACCGTCGTTCGATCGGGGATTTCTGCGGATGATGTTCGGAGACGCGGGAAAGAGCAGCATTCGTGCCAGCTATGGCGTGTTCTACACCGAGTTTCCGGGCTTGGCGGCCGGCATCATGTATGCCGTGCCGCCCTTTGGATATAACTACCTCAGTCCCGGGCCGCCGCTCCTGGCGCAGCCGTTCATCACCGCGGCGAGCGGCTTCGACAATGGGCAACGATTTCCCTTTCCGTTTCCTTCGCACAGCATTTCTAAATCCCACCCGGACACTTCCGTGGATTGGACAAACTTTACCCCGCTGGCGGCGGATCCGTTTTTCTATTACCGCAATCGCGTGCCTTACATCGACAACTACATGTTCTCGATCCAACGCCAGATCACACCCGACCTACTGCTGACGGTCAGTTATGTTGGCAACCAGGGGCATCACATTCTTGCGGTCTCTTCCGTGAACCCCGGTAACGCTGCCTTATGCGCCAGCATTCCGGCCTGTGGCCCATTCGGCGAAGACACAACCTATACCACGGCAAGCGGTCGGACCATTAACGGCACCCGCGTTGGACAAAGCAGTGTTGGAGCACCCATCGCGGCCGGCCCAAACTATGGTGAAAACACGGAAGACATATCGGCGGCGAACTCCAACTACAACGCACTCGAGAGCACCCTTCGCTACCATCGCAAGGGGACACAGTTTTTGTTGAGCTATGCGTACGCTAAATCGATTGACCAGGGTTCCAACATCGGCGAGCAACTCAATCCGCTGAACCCCAGGCAGAGCCGCGCCATTTCTGCCTGGGACCAGAGGCAGACCTTTGTCGCCAGCTACACACTGGCCCTGCCCGTGGAAAGCGTGTTGCGCAGGACCAATCGCCTCACGACGGAATGGACTATCTCAGGAAACACGCGCTTTGCCACGGGCTTTCCTGTGACGCTGTATGACAACTCCGATAATTCGTTGCTTGGCACCCTGGGCAACGGCGTGAATAACTACCTGTTGGATACTCCGCAATACATTCCTGGGTCCCTGCACATCAACACGAACGGCCGCAATGGCGGGCCAGCGTTCAATACTTCCCTGTTCCCGGAGGAAAACCTGGGCGTGTTGGGCAGCGCCAAGCGGCGCATCTTCTACGGTCCGGGGATCGACAATTTCGACTTGACCCTGCAGAAGAATGTGCGCCTGGTTGAGGCGACGTCGCTTGAGTTTCGGGCGGAAGCGTTTAACGCTTTCAACCATGCTCAGTTCTACGGTCCGGCAGCGGTGGACGGGCAGGTGGACGATCCGAACTTCGGTCAAATCGTCAGTGCCGCGGCTCCTCGTCTTATGCAGTTGGTGGCGAAGTTTGTGTTCTAAGATCGGTAACTCCCCGGCCGGTTACTTCCAGTCGTCCGGGGCGCCGATGCATCTTGCCCTTACCCGGAGGCTGTCCTGGTTGGACACTCCACCCAATATCCAGTAACCATTGAACTGCGTTATTATCACATCCTCACCCTCGCCTCCATAATTCCCGGCGAGCCCAGTGATGAAACATACACTTTGGCCCACTTTAGACATCTGTACTGGCCTCGCGTTTCGTTTCCACTCATATTCTTTCGAGGACCAGGGTTTTCCTCTAATCTCCCCTCTCACGTCCAGTTTCGCTTGCGGGTCTGTGGTACCGATGCCTACGTTGGCTCCATTCATGATCACTCTTCCGTCGGCAAATACCGTCAACCAGTTAATATTCTTCTCTGGAGAGGTGACGTTGAGAGGGATGCTTTTGTTGCTCGGTGAGATAACGAGATTTTGACCTGCGAGGGGTACGGTATTGATACCGACACCTCCATTGAATTCGCTGGTTCCCGAAACCTTCAGCGTTCCCTGGACATCGAGGTTGGCTTTTGGATCCTTTGTCCCAATTCCTACTTTGCCGTCGGCCCTGATGCGCATCGCCTCGGCCAAATTGGCGCTGGTGCCATGGCCAAACACGAAAGCCGACTTATCGTTATAGGAGATGAACTGCAGAAGGTTTGGCTGAATGCCGAAGCCGTAGCGAGCGTTGGACCCATACAATGCAATCTTTTCGCCGACGGTTTCCGGGAAGGTAAGCGGAAACCCGGGACTCCTGGTGCCGATGCCGACGTTCCCGGTTTGACTGATGAACAATGCGTCTTGCTGGCCACTCTGCGCCCCCAGGACGCCAAGGAACACGAGGAAACCGACAAATACGAAAACGACGGCAACAGCCGGTCTTGGCCGGAAGCTTCGGCTGCCCCTTCTGGGACGCGCATGCTCCAATTCCATCTTTTCCAACCGTTCGCGGAGCGCCTCTATCTCCCGCTTCAAATCATTGAGGTTGGAATCATCCATCGATGTGTTCATTGCTTCCCTTTCTTGGGTTTCGGCATGTTGTTATTGATTGGCATTGACGCGTATGGCGAGTGTCTCGCCTACTTTTACCGAAAAGTCTCCGCCGAGCACTACACTCTCCCGCGCTCCCAGATCCCAGTTTTTGGCAGTCTTCCGGTTGGGATCAACGGAGACATATAGAGTCGACGGACTATAGATCTTCATGGGACCGGCATCTTTCAGCTGGAATGACGGGATGAGAGCGCTTACGGTAGTCTCCGACTTGGCCGCTTCGTAAGCCGCGTACAGTATTCCGCTGGGACCAAAGAATAACTGCGGGGGAGGAGCTTCGACAGCGTGCTTGGTCAGGCTATTGGTCTCCGGATAAAACGAGTAGAGAGTTTTGTCAGCCCAAAACATGATGTTCCCCGCGGAGTCAACCACCGGATTCACGTTGGTGTTCCATTGCCCTGCCGCTCCAGTTGGTTGCGGAGTCTCGGTCAGCTTCTTCACGTCCAACGCCGATACCGCGATCAACCCTGGCAGGCGGGCACCCCCGGGAAGCGGGCGCTCGATAAAATAAAATCTTCTTTTGGCAAGGTCTCCGGTCGCCGACCTTCCGATGGGACTTAGAATCGGTTGACCAGTGGCGCGCTTAGAGTCGAGCGGGTACTTCCACACTCGGGTAAATCGAGCCGAGACCTCTCCACCCTGCTTGACCGGATCATTCTCTACCGCCCAAAGAACTCCACTTGAACCGGAACTCCCGGCTATATAGACGAAATCCACGCCGTGCAAGCCTTCCGCCACCACTGGGCTGCGAAAACTATTCAGATCGTCAGGGAAATCGGTTGAGGATTGTCCCGAGGCGTCCAGCTTTCCTGGCACAAGTTGGATGGATTTTCCGCTCTGCGCGTCGATGGCGACAAATCGGGATTTGTTCCCGGCAAATCCCGCGAGCACGTAGAGAAAACGGCCGCTCGGGCTCAGCGTGATCCTGGTGTTTTGATCGTTGCTCGTACTGACTTGCCAAAGCTTGCGTGGCTGCACTACTTTGCCTTCGCCGTTCTGTTCGCCGACCTCCGGGTTCAGGGCAAAGATGCCTTGCTTAACAATGTAGAGAGTCCCGTCCGGGCCAGGAACCACGGTTGCCGGCGCTTGATCAAACTTGTATGGCTTCTTGTCTATGGCAGTGGGTAAGTCTGACTTGCCGGGCGCGTTCGACGCGAGCTGAGCCGTGTAGATTGCGTCATTGGTGAGGATTCTCAGGCGGCCGAAATCATCGATCACCATGGTGGAACGGGCTCGCACCTCACCGCCGACAGCAAGCGAACCGATAAGAGCGCCCAGCGCGTTCAACTCTTCCAGGCGGCCAGCGCGCACAACGTAAAGCCGGTCTCTATAAGTTACAGGCGCCGTTGTGCTGGTCTCAGCCGCGACGGGGTAGGGGTAGAGGCCGAGATCATTACTGGCCGTGCCGGTCTTGAAAACAAAGCTACAGGCACTGGTATCTCCCGAACGCCCATCGGACTGGATCGCCGCCAGCGTGGACGGAACGCTGGCACAAGCAGGGATGGATGGGATTTTACGTTTGTAGGTGACGATGAGGCGGGGCAGATGTTCCGGATCGTCTTTGCTGCCCAAGCCGTAATATACGCGACGGCTCGCATTGGGTTGAGCCAGCAGAAGAAGACCTATATATCGAGAAGTCCCGGGAACAAGGCTTCCGGGTTTCAAGGTAACGGAATCGGTTGTATCCCGCCTCTTCGGATCGTTCAAGGACGGAGACACCAGCGTAGCCCTGACTCCATCGGCGGATGGAGTATAGGACTGCGGTTGCGAAGGGTTTGGGCCGGCTTTCGCTGCCACGACCGTGATCGCCATTCCGCGGTCTTCGCCGGTCTTCAGCGTGAGTTGCAACTGTATACTTTCATCGCTGATGTCGCTTGGGAGCGCACTGGCATTGAAGTAGAGCCACGACTTAGATTCATCGAAATTCTTGGCCCCGGAAGCGGCCACAACTAAGTCCTGATTCCCCTGCGCGTTGCCCTTTGTCATTGTCTGGGCGTCAGACAGCAAGAGCGTGGCGACTACGGTCCTCGTGTCGCCAGTCTGGGCGAAGCTCGAAGGGGAGGCACAAAAGACCAAGGCGGCGTATAGAACGCAGGCGATGCCACCTGCTTTCCGGAGGTGGTTACGACTACCCATTCTCATTGCCGTCAGCTTTTGTTTCATAGAGTCGCTTTATCCTTAGCGGTTTATATAGATTCTGGCTTCGTCGCCGTCGAATCCGTCCCAATTTTGATAAACCGGGACAAAGATCCACCGTTTCTGGAAGGCAATCGAGCGTATCAGGAAGAGATCGTTGTCGAGCTTCCAATCGAATGTGGTTAAAGACCCTCTAGCCCAACAGGGCTCGGTGTTGACGTCAGCGAGCTCGCGATCCAGTGTGGTTAAATCTTCTCCGCGCAATATCTCTGCAAAGTGCAGCCGTTGGTCTCCGTCGTCGTACCACAGCGCCACAGAAAGTATTTGTGGTTTAAGTTTCTGGTCTGGTAACGCGAAGGGTTTCCAACTGGCGCCATCCTCGGTCCACCATAGGTCATAAAAGGTCTCGTCGAGGTTATAAGGATGGGTCGCCCCGCCACAGAGCCAGAGGCGAGGTTTGCTGACACCGCGCATTTTGGAGGTCCGCGGCGTCTCCGTGGCCACGCACAAGCATCGCTTGGAAGGTAACGAAGCCGCCGGCGTCCAGGTCACTTCGAATTTTCCGCCGAAGGGGTCGGCAGAGCACTTCCACGCATCATCGAGCGGGTCATTCTGCTCCGAGAGGCCGCCTAAGACCCAGACCTCTGTGCCGAAGACCGCGCAGGCATGGCATTTGCGGGGTTCAGGCACCTTTGCATTCGCCGGTGAAGAGGTTCCGTCCCATTCTTTCCAAACCATCTGTTGATCTTTATCTTTGTAATACCAACAGATGCGGTTGGAGACGTTACCCAATGGGTCCGCGGAACTGCCGCCGATAAGCCAAAGCGTTTGGTTGTGAATGACTCCGGGACTCTCTCCCATCCCTTCGGGAACGTCGACCAAAAAAAGCCAATTGTCCGTTCCCGAGTTCGAGGACCAGAGTCCGGCTTCCCCGGTCTTTTTGTCGATAAATATCCCGTAGGCCTTCTCGTGAGTGGTTTCTCCAGTCAGGTCTTGTGCTTTCAGCAGCAGGACGGGATATAGCTCTTCCCCCTCGGGCCGGTCCCGGCTGTTTTTCAAGAGATCCCACGAGTACCAGTCGCGCGGCTCTACCGGCACGGTGATGGTTCGCTGGGCCAAGTTATCGGAAGAAGTACCTCCCTCGCCCGAGGTCTGCCGCCACGCTTTCAAGTTATAGGTTGTGGTCGTTGGCGGCGAATGGGTCCATGTGTGCACGTCATTGGAAAATTTGTAATTAGCGACTTCCACGTCATTGAGCCATAATTTGACGTCTTTTGCCCCAACCGTGGTGGCGGTAATGGTGACTGGCTTGCCTTTAAAAACGTTGGCCGGGTTGGCGTTTAAGGACAGGATGGCTGGTCCGACCGGCTTTTCGATGGTGACCGGGTACGACTGATTCAACGCAAGTTTTTTTATTCTCAGCTCGAGACTGGCATCGCCACTTTGCAGAGGATTAAAGTCAGCGATTTTGATGGTTACCGTTCCGCCGGCGTCCAGCTCAAATGGTTTTGTTTTAAAAGTCAGCGAGGTGATTTTGCGCACCGGTTCGCGTTCGAATTTGAACTGGGCCTCAGAAAAACTGCGGGTCAAATTCGCATCCATCCCGTTGTCGGCGAGAAAGGTTTTTGCCCCGGCCGGCTTTCCGCAGGGAATGACGATCTCGGCGATTAACCCCTTTACCGCCTCCGTCGCCTTGATGGCGAAAGCAATGTAGTTCTCGCTTGGCGAGCCGACGAGCAGCTTGTACGTCGTATTCACTTGGATCGGATCTGGCATTCCCGCCTATTCCTCGATTTCAATGACGATATCTTTGTATTCTTCAAAGCCTGCCTGGTTCGACGCCCGGATGCGAAACGTGGTGTGCTCGTGCAAAAGGATGCTGAATTCTTCTACGAGTGGAGACCCGGTCCACTTCTTTTCCGGATTCGTTTCTTCCGAACCGTCGGGCCGCAAGCGGAAGACGGCGAGGGAGTCGGCGCCTTGGAGGGACCAGGCAAGCGTGACGTTGGTTCCCTTCTGAGGCTTGTTCGCGGGAGCCTTCCTCCACAGACTACGAATCAGGATCGGCGCAATCTTCAACTTCAGCCAACCCTCGCTGAGGGTCGGCCAGCCCACCCCTGGGCCGGTTAGTTCGGCGGCGGACACTGCGTTGGGATCTTCTGCCCACCCGGTCACGTTCGGGCGATAAGTCCACGACCACTGCCCGTAATCATCGGAGGGTTTGGGTACATACGGTGTCGTCGGAGTTCCCAACACCGGCGCTGCCTGAAAGAATACCTCGCGAACCTGCTTGGCCGCTTTTAACTGCGAGGCAGTAAGTTCCAAGGCTACTTTTGGGAGCACGCCTGAAGTTACATGGACACGCGCCTGAGGGTCCATAAGCAGAGTCACATGGGGTCTGGTTTCACCATCAAGTTCCAGGTCTTGTTCCTGTCGAAGGCCGGAATAGGATACGTTTCCAAATTTGAATCCCCAGCTGGAATAGAAGGGGTGGGTATGCAGGGAGGCAGCCTCGCGGCCGGCTGGAGGTTGGCCCTTGAAGAATCCCACCAAGCCGTCGTTGGTGCTTCTGCGATCGCCAAGGCGCACCGGGAAGTGCACTTTCTCGACGCCGCGGGTTTTCATAAATGGGTTGGGCGGCGGCGCAGTTGCAGTTTTTAAGCTCTGCTGCAAGATTTCATCGAGGGATGGGCTGCCGCTTTGGTCTTGGGCGGTCCAACTCTTCTCCTGGTCGAGGGCAGGTAAGCCGTCCGTTTCGAGGCGTAACTCTGCCCGCACCAGCGCGAGCGGACGACCGAGCAGTATGGATATGGCCGGGTTATCTTCAGGGACTCGCCTCTCGGTGGCCTCTACAGCGTCATCGATTAATTTGGCGAAGCTGCCGCCCGCCGCATATTCGAGCGCGAGGACAAACTCAGCAAAGTCTCGTAAATAGATATTCGTAATACCGCTGGGTAGCGCGTGTGCTCCTACGGAACCGGGCACACTTACCCAATAGAAGCGGGTGTTGGCCTCAGAGTCAAAGTGTTTTTGCAGTATCCCCACCGGCCGGCCGTCGGCCGTATACAAGACCAGATTTTGATCGAAGCGGTTGAGAACCACCCAACCGCAGATCGGATCCTGGACACCGGTGGATGCTGGAATGCCGGCGAACTTCAGTCGCATGGGGCGACAGAATCGAGGATAGAGACGGACACTGGGTGGGAATCCAGCGGGAGGCGGGGCTGCTTCCAATCTCCCCGACTGGCATAAGCTGGGCAAGTTTGCCGGGTTGCCGTCCGGATCATGCTGCCAGGCGGTGATGGTTTGGCCAAAGACATCGATCATTCGAAGGTCTTGCAACTTAAGCAGGCCGGTGCGCAGAGGATGAAACGGCAGTGCGTCTTCATCGACGGCAGTTACTGGACACGCGTCGGAATGAAAATCGCCCAGGATACGGGTGATGGGATCGAGATACAAGGGGTGGCCGTCCTCGTTTTCCCATCGGCGGTAGTCCAAGGGCAGCAGTTGATCGCTGTCCTTTCGCATCATCAAGAGGTCATGCAGGCCGCTCAAGGGCTGCGAAAGCATAACGGTCCGCCGGGATCCCAGGCTGACATTGATCGGCTCCATCAGCCTCTCGAGGTTCGTCCCAACCGCCCGGTCGTACTGCAGGTTAAACAGGGGAACTCCCACAAAGGTCAATCCGTTGCACTGTAATTCCCCGCCCTGCGACGATGGGGGTTTCGTGAGAATCAGTTCCGTGTTCCTGTGGTACCGGGAGGTGCTCGATTCGCTCCCTTCATTCTTCAAAGTCCAATGGTTCTTGAGGAGGTCAGGCGCGAGATCGTAGTTCTTGTCGTTTGGTTGCCCATCCGCCTCCCATGAGACCACCCAGTAGAGATAGAGCGGAATCCATGGGTTGTGCAGCCAGCGAAAACGGCCGTAAGAGTAGGGCCCATCGGCGAGAGCATCGAATTTCTTTTTCGTCTCAAGATATTTCTTGTCGGCTTCTATCTCATCCAGGAGTAATGCTTCGCGAAAAAGCTTCTCCGACCAGGGGGGAAGAGTCTGCAGATAGTCCGGGGAAACGCCCAGCGCCGTCAGCCATGCGTCCGTTGCGGTGAAGGTCTGATTGGGTCTCTGCACGTCGAGATCGTACGTGAAGCTTTGGAGTTCCTCGCCGGTGACCCGGACGGCGACGCTGGCCGGACGGGATTTGGTTCCCTTTGCCTGGGCAGCGGCGCCGGTAAGCAAAAGCACCGGATCCTTGGGAGCATAAAACGGGTCGTTCGGTTCTTCGGAAAGACTGTAGTCGACGAGGGACGGCGGCTGGGAATGCTCCTGGAGCTTAAGGCCGACCAGATGTTTGGCATTGTCCCGCGCCGTTCTTGCCTGATTCAACTCGCCTCGGTAGAGCGCAAGGAATGCCATTAACTTATCCAGATTCGGCTTGAGCTCGGCCTCTACGTCCAGTTGGTCTCTGGCAGCTGCTGTCCAGCGGTACCAGAGCGCGTATAACTCCCACTGATAGCCGCGGAAGAGACGCTCGTGCCGATCACACTGCGACTCCAGACGATTGAGTAAGTCCAGTTGCTTTTCCAGCTCCGCGGGTAAGTTGGGGGAGGAGGCTGGAGCTTCCCCTGGCTTCGCAGTGGTTGCTTGCTGGATGACCCAGACTTTGCCTCCGGCAACTGCGGCGAAACCCTGCCGATGAAGTTCCGCGTCGAGTTCCGCGGCATCCGATCCCTGGGAAAAGAGGCCGGTCTGAAGCGCGGTTACCAGGTCTTCCAGGAGGCCCCGGTCAGCGGGATCCTTAGTGGTACGCGTCTTGGCGGCGCGAGCGGCAAAGGCCTCGGCGGAAGTGTTGCCGAGGTCGACCCAATATCCTTCGAGTTTCTCGAATTCCTCGAAAGGACCGGATTTCATGGACGGAGCGGAACCATTCGTCTGGAAGCGCACATCCTGGACGGATCCGTGACACAGAATTCCCTGCGGCAGCGGTTTACCGGTGAAGTCTTTGCGGCAACCGCGTTCCTCCATCCATTGGTTGATTCTCGTTATCCTTTCTTGCTCCTTCTGCACTGGCGCAAGCGAAGCCACGAAGTTATGCCACGGGTCGTCTCCCAGTCCGGAATACCAACCGGTTACGAGATAGGAGATCTGCAGACTAGGCGGAAGGCCGGAGGGGCCGTAGAGATCTTCCAAGTTATCGTAAAGGCCAAGAATGCTCCGGCACGCGGGGTAGTGTGCGCTGAATCCCGGATCTCCTCCCGTAACTGCGGTCAGCTCAACTTCACTGGGTTGGTTGTCGCTGTTCCAGTTGTAAGCGGCCGCACGCGCTCCGTCCCATACGATGGAGGCTACGCCGGTAGGACGGCGATAGAGATCTCCAGGTGTTCCAGCAGGAGAAGGAAAGAGCAGAGTGACCGCTGAGTCAACGTCCTCTGCCTCCCGATCGCTGTAGACGAGCCAGGTTTTCGTCTGGAGGGAGGTTCCTTTTTTGTAATAGCGCTGCACTAACCACCGGTTGGGTATTTTCGGAAACGCAGGTGTCTTGTTTAAGTCTCCGTGCGCCGCGACTGCTGGGAGACGGAAATGAAGGTGTACACCTTTCCCGAGAGGCGGCTTGACCTTCTCTCGCGGCTGTCTCAGCTCGGGGCCGACCAGGTATTCTTCCTCTAAACTGGAATAGTCGGGCGCGGCGCTGACGGTGCCGTTCTTGAGCACCGGGGTGTTGCTTCCCTTGTCGTCTTTTCCTACCACCAGAGCATCGACGTGGATTGGAATCAGCAGGTGGGTGCGATCGCTAGGCATGGTTGTTCTTCCCCACCTCGATCACGACCCTTCCGGGGCTCTCTGTCATCTGTACGGCAAACTCGGCCGAGGTAAATGGCGCTTTGTGCATGCCGCCGTTTTTGGTGAGAGCTTCGTGGAGAAGCCTCGCTAGTTCTGGTACGTCGACAACCCGGGAACCTTTGTATTCCGGGCCGAATCGAGCAGTCTGATCGCCGCGGAAAGGAACTTTTACGCTTTCGCCGCTCTTGAGCGTGATTTGGTCTCCAGTATCCTTGGCGGTTACGTTTCGCAGGCTCATCTTCTGGAATCCGTCGGCACCGAAATGCATGCCTTCGGGAGGTTGGCGGATTTCTATCTTCGCCAGCGGGCCGTTAAAGATGCAGAGCATGATGTCGGGAGCCAGGCGGTCGATGCGAAGAGGAGGCGCCGGCAAGGGTTCCTTCTCCCCCTTCTTCCAATACCAGGCTTCCATTTCCAGCCCCTGCCAGCCTCTCACGACCGGGGAGCGCAAGATAAATCCTTCGAACGGGAAGGTAGGGGGAACGTTCACGGTCTGCGGACTTCCATTTTCGGACGGCCGCCGGCGAACATTGGAGCAGTTGTCTACGGCGAGGCGAAAAAACTCATCGCCCAGGATCTCGTCGACCATTTCTGCTTCGGTGCTGTTGCGGCCGACGCTGCAGGCGCCTTCGAGCAGGCGTTTGATCCATAGCGGGTCAATGCGGAAAAACCGCATGGAGGGCAGCGGCAACATGCGCTCATCCGGCACCAGGTAAAGGAAAGGCACTCCGTACAAAAGAACTCTTCTGGCCAGCCAATCACGCACGGTCGGCGGTAACTCCTGCATGCTGGTTTCCCGCCACTGCTTACCTGAGGGGCCGGCATCCGCTTTTATAGCTTTCAGCCTATCGGTGGAGTTACTGCCAGTTCGTTCTTGATCCGCGTCTTTGCGGGTAAAAGCATCTCTTAGTGCCGCCTCCAGGAATTCGCTGTCGGGCGACAGCAATTGACTTTCGTCGGCCGGCTTGCTTCTCAAAGTCCGCAGCAGCTCCTCTCGCTCCAGGCTCGCTTTGATCTTTCTCTCGGTTTCCGTGCGCCACCCGGAGAGCGCCTGAGCAAACGCCTGGTCTTGAAGACCCAGGAGCCTGCCGAGTTGTGAGGCTGCCGCGTACGTGAGATCCATCAGGCCTTTCTGGTCGTCGTAGCGCACGAGGCCGTCGGGGACCGGGTTGAATTGATAACGAGCCTGGACTTCCAGATTTTCCGGGACCAAAGGTCCGCGGTACCAGGAGAAGGTCTTCTCGCCGAGACGCGTATGGTGATTGAACGCCGCGAATCCCCGGCTGATGGCAGAACGCACGTACTCCGCGGTTTCACCGGTTCCATTCGGGACAGCCAGACGCAGCGGCAGCAATGGATCGCCGAGATCCCCCATCGACTTCTTGAAGTCGCGCGCTTTTTCGCAGTGGAACGCCCAACTGGCCAAGACAGCCAGGCGAAGTTTTTTGGCTGAGGTTTGTGGCTGCTTCCCCGGAATCGGCAAATAGTCTTGCATGCCTTCGAGCGAAACCAGGATGGCTTTGTTTTCGACGTGGCTCTCGAGCTCCGATGGTTTCGCATCCGGGAACCGGTTCCCGATGACCACGGAGAAACTCCCGTCCGTAAGGAAAGAGGCCGTTTCCTTGTGGTCCGTATCCACCACGCGGACATGAGCCAGGTAATCGAGGTCTGTGGCGTTGGGCGCAATGGTGCGAAATAAGCCGGCATCCAGATCGATCGTATTGCAGGGATCGTTCAGCTCATATGCCTCGCATTTGAGACCGCGCGGCCCGGCCACTTCGGCCGGTAAGGACTCGACCAGATCGCGCACTTTTCGAGGCTCGATGGCAGGGATTCCATCCTTCGCGCTGAAGAGGAGCAAGGCCATCCACGGCTGGTGATCGGGGGAAGTTGGAGAGAGCCTTCGTTCCCAGGGAATGGTTGGGCGAGACAACACAATGTGCGGGAGGGAGCGCTCGAAATCACCCGTAGCTCCTTCCGGCGGGTAGACGCTATAGATGTCCGCGGGATTGAGCGCGAATCTCGGGCCGCTGACGACGAAATCAAAAGCTGCCGCGGTGAACGGGGCCGCCGGCTTGGCGCTTTCCTGCAATTCGGCGACGGTTTGCTGGACCGCAATCTTGTATTCTCCGGCCTCGATCGGTGCTCGCCAGTAGCGGGAAAAACGTACGTTGCCGGCAACCAAATCCTGCGCCATAAATCAGTACCCCACCGCATTCATCTCAGGCTGTTGTTGGAAATAATCCTGGTTTGCGCTGAGCCGCTCCAGATGCGGTTCGTTCAGCAGGAGGCCGTCCGGCATATCTTGCCGCAAGAACTTTAACACGTCGAGACGCCGTTGATTCACGGAGTTATCGGTCCAGATAGTCTTGTTGTCGGTCCACTTAGCGGTCGGCCTGGTGTATGCCGGGAGATTCTCAACGTGCCAATCCACGCGCTTTGGGATGACCTCGTAAGTAAGCTTCGAGATTGGAATCGGCGCCAGGCTGCCTACCGGAGGCAGGGGAATGCTTTCGATGCGGACACCGAGAGCGGCATCGATGGTCTTGGTCTCCGGCTTCTTCGGAGTGGGAACGATGCCTTCCTTTTCACTTTTTCCCCACATGGCATCGGGTACGTTGCCGGTGATGGGGGAGATCTTGACTTGCTTGCCGGCATCGATTCCATTGACTGTGACGCTCAGGACTGATTGCAGCTTGGTCTTCCCCATGGAGCGAATGCCACAGTCAGTCTTTGCCGTAGTGCCTTTGCCCAGGCCGGCAAACTCCGTGCATGGAATCACAGACTGAACGCTCAAGGAAAGCCGGTGCGCATTGACGATGCGCGCAGTGCGCTTCTCCGCTTGGACTTCCTGCTCGCGAATCAGTCCGCCCGTGATGCGGACGGAGAAGATATCCGGGCTCGTGGCTTGCGGAGAGGATTTAGGCAAGCACTTGTTGACGAACTCACCGGCTGTGAGCGGCGGCGGAGCAGAGGCAGGAGTGCCGAACGGTATGGTGAAGGAGATGATCCAAAGGGTTACACGCGCTTCGCCGCCGAAAGGCGGGCCCTGCAGCTTCAGCTCGACACTTAGCTCGAGCCGCAAGACGAGAGAGCCCAAGCGGAGGGCGATACCCAAGGTAATGCCCATCGCGGCCTGGTAGTAGAACGGCTGCCAGTTCATCAGGAAATCGGCATACGCGATGAACCATGCCTCGATTCCACCTGATTTGAAAACCGCACTTAGCTTCCCTCCGGCCATGACACAGGAGGTAGTTAGCGCAAAGTAGGCTTCGCCCGTGATGCTGAGTTCCTTGCCTATCTGTAACTGCATGCCGAGGCGAGGAACGAGCGGATAATGCGGGGGACGTACGAAGGCCGGGTGATAGCCTCCCAGGGATACGATAAAGTCGCCCGCGTGCGGACCTGCGAACCAGACGCAGAACGCAAAGCCCCCCGTAAGCCGGCACGCCTTGGAGAAGATGAAGGAGTTCTCGGTCAGGCGGGCTTCGAATTGAATCAAGCCTTCTGTAATCCGGATGACTCCGCGCAGAGCGAGTTCCGCGCTCGCGATTGCCTTCTCCGGCTGAACAAGCGGCGGCATGGTCATCCTGGAGAGGCCCAGGAGCCCGATTTCGATCTCCGCTCCCCATGAAACCGAGAGCAGCAGGAATGAGTCGAGCACCACGAAGGAGTTGACTTTGATACCAGCGGCGATCCAGAAATCTCCTGCCGATGGAGAGACATAATCGCGCAGCTTCAACGGTAGCGAGGCCACGGTCGCGAGGTCCTGCTTGCCCATCGCTGCCTGGACCAAGGGAAAATCCCGGACGTGTTCGATGGTGGGAAGCCTCAGCTTTCGGTTCACGCCAAACCCGAACGCGAGACCGGTGACGACAAAAGCTCCTGTACCGGTGGGATCACCCAACTCCTTCAGGAGAACCGCAAACGCCATCACAGAGATGGTTCCGTTCAAGTCCGCATAGGACCCTAGAGCGGAGAAGCTGAATGCGGCTGTTCGAATCAGCAGCGCACCCTCGAGTTCCAAATTGACGCCGGGCACGCGGACAAGACTGCCGCCTATCTCAATTGGCCCGCTGCCTAGCGACAGGCCCATGCCATCGAGGGTGAAGTCCAGGTTCTTGAGAATCTCTGAGGGTTCGGTGGAGCCCTTGAGAGCGTATCTGAGACCGAGACCTTCGAGATTGAAGGTCAGAACGCTTAAGGCCAGGCTTGCGTCAAATTTAATACCGACTTTTTGATCTTCGTATAGAACTCCAATGCGCCGCACGGTTAGCGGCCCCAGCGACTTCTCAATTTCAAACCACTTTACTGAGTCGGCTGTGACGGTTGGGGTTGCCGCCGGCGGACTGCCTGGCTGAGCGGCAGGCTGGACCTGCGGCGTTGGGCTGTTTTGTTTGGCCTTGTCTTCGGCGACGGGAAGCGTCAACGTTCGCGGCTCTTTCCCGAACAGCATCACCACGGAGACGTTGAGGCCTTTGGCCACCGCTTGTCTGCGCGGCGGCCTTCGCGTCATCGCCGCCCTTAGACGCGTCAGGCACCGGACTCATGCCCTTGGGAAGAAGCCCGTTCAGTTTCTTGACCGATTCCAGGCCGAGAGATTCGGAAGCAACCATGACTCGCAGGCTCTCAAACCCGATTGTCCTATCGGCCGGCACGCGCTTTGCCAACCACCGGCAAGTCGGAAAGCTTGATTTTCGCGCCCAGCTCCGCCCCAAACAGCACTGCGGATTCTCGTGTGTCCCCTTCGACTTGCCGGGTGTAGGCAAGAAATGCGCTGTTGAGGGATACTTCGAGGCTGGCGGGTATGAATGCGGCCTGATCGTCGGTGAGAACCGAGGCTGCCAGGCTGCGGATATTGAGGGGGTGCCCATTCGGATCGTAATAGGATCGCCAGGAAGTATTGGGATTCGCCGGCAGCACCGAATCTTAGTCTGAATGACAAGGGGATCGAAGCCGTCTGAATGGAGCAGAATGTCTCCGCCAAACTCTGTCTGAGACGGGTCCCCTGAGGTGTGCTCCACGCGTGAAGCCGCACTCTAAGGTACGCCCGTTGACTGCAGCTGACCCCAGCATTCCGCGGCAAAGGTTTTCCTTTTGGACTGGTAAAACAGCTCGAGACGGTTGATGGTCAAGCTCTCGATGGCAGGCGGCGCCGGCGGTATGCTTACATCCAACTCTTCTTCGAACAATTGCCTGAGCAAGCGGTACGATAGGCACAGCCTTATCGCCCTGGTTGGTGCTGGCCCCAAACTGCCAGCCGAAGTGGGGTCCTCCGCTCTCAGGTGTTTCACAGGCAATGGCGAGGCGGAGGTCAGGAAGTGAGAACTCGTTATTGATCTTCCATGGAGTGCCCGGGGCCAATCTCATGGAAAACGAGTAATAAGATCCTGCCTGCGCATCGAGCACGATGTCGGCAATCTTGAATGGAATGTCCAGGCACTTAGGAAGATCAATGTGCTTCTTGAAGTAGTCTAAATTGACGTCGGTAGTCCCGACCTGCCGAGCGGAGAGATAGTAGCCCGGGTATTGAACCTCGACGTATAACTTGATGCCAACAAACTCGGTGGTCGCCGCGATGGTAGCGGATACTGCCCGGCCATCCGGGCTAAATGGCTTGACTACCTCAATCTGTAGCGACTCGAACTTAAGTTTGACCAACCCATTGAAAGGGGACCATGGCTCGACATCCGCCGGCATTCCAATGGTGAACTGGGTAGCCGCTACCTCATAGCCGCTGTCGGCGGCAAGCAATGTAATGGAGGCGTTGGTGAGCCCCAATTCACCGAGGCCGGTTTTCAGATCAGGGGGTAAGACGGTCGAGGCATCGTCTCCCCCAGCTAAATCCTTCAGAGCGGACGCCAGGTTCTTGAGTGTCAGTTTGCTAAATGCGCCGGCGATTACCAACTGGTCGCTGGCCTGGGGATCTCTGATTGCGCTTACAGTGGCAAGCTTGTCACTGTCGATGCTGGGAATGAGAAGATCGCCGGTATAGGCTATGGCGAGGTCGTACTCGGGCACACCGGGCTGCGAAGCAAAGGTCAGCGGGCTGTAAACGTGAAAGAACAGCGGTGTGAGCTTCATTTTCGCATCCGCGGTGGGAGGGAAAGATAGGTCAAAACCCAGATCCGCTCGCAGATGGATCCCCGGAATTCGTGGCTCGGCCTCCCAGGGTAACTGATCGGATCGCAGAGGAAGAAGCGGACCGTTCCCGGTAAAAATCACCGGCCCGTATAAGATTTTGTCGGCTGCTTTCCCCGGGTTCGTGAACCGTTCAAAAGCCCCAAGCATGCCATCCGGGGTCCAGCAGCCGGCGAAGGTAAGCCCTGCCTCGAGAGCAAGGTCGCCGCCTAACTCTTCGTCCTTTAGCGTCTGCTTGTAGGTTGTCCAATAAAAGTTGCAGTGCTTCAGATCGAAAACGTCGAGGACAGTCTCCAGGCGGCCATCAGTTATTAGCAGGCCTGCGTCGTCCGTTGCGAACGGCAGATCGGGAAAACTGTGCTGGAAGCGCCATTCCGGCGGCAGTGTGTAGCGGAGGGTAAGAGCCAACGTCCCGGGATCGCCGACCAGCTCCAAGGTGGCCAACACCTCCGTTGGATCCGTCAGCATCAACTTGGGGAAGGATGTTTTTCCCTTGACCACAAGTTTACGAGCACCGCTCGCCGCTGTAACCGCGCCCGCGATCTCAATTCCCGATGCCCCATAGAAGAAGGTAACGATATCCGTGGGCAGGGTTTGGTCCAAGGAGTCAGGACCAATGTACACGTGGTCATTTTGAATGCGGAGCGTGCGGTTGGCGGTGAGTGCGTTCTCTAGCTCTTGGAATCTCATTGTCTAAGTTGGGTAAAACGTCCTACCGCGAGAGTGTCGAGGTTAAACAGGGTTAAATACGGACGCACGCTTTCTGCTTCCTTCACTTTTGCAAAGCATGATTTCTTCCGCGGGCGATCAGTGAATTTTAGCCAAGACTGGGGCCGATTCTCTCTACTGTTTATCTATTGTTTATCCGGGGGTAGCAAGCTTCTATACGGAATTTCCCGTTCTCTTATCAATTGGGTGGGACAGCTAAATGGAGGCTGCGGGTAAGAAAGGCAAATTGTGGGTCCCACGCCTTGACTCTTCCCACTAAACAGTTCAAACAACTCGTCGAAACCGCCATCGTCCGGATCCTCGTGGTTGACGGGCATGTCGTAATTGTCGAATCTTTGGGTTTTCGGGAGTCTGGCGTGTGACTGCTTTCTAAGCGTATCGCACAAGAATACCGGCCCACAGAAAAACTGGCCCTGCCTAGTAATTCGAATCTTGCGCGTACCAACCACATGTTTCCATTTGATCGTCAACGGCACGGCTACCTCTTGCTCCGCATGATGAACCAATGCGTTTTTGGCATCTTTATCCTTACGCCACCGCGTGTTGTCTCCCGGAGCTCGCACCACATCGGTCGGCAGGTGAAAACCTCGAACGCAACGAACCGCATAGCAGAAGGTGGGCACGAATAATTTATCCGGCGGTGCGGAGTCGTTGGCGAAATGTTTCGCGATCACCAACGACGTGGATGCCGAAATAAACGCCTTGAAATCAGGATTTGCGGTGTAGACACCCAAGGTTAACAGATTGAGTTTCTTCACGAGGTTTTTGTAGTCTTCTGGCGTTCCCTCCTTCAAAGTTCTGTCGAGCTCATCTCCCAAATCCTCGTATTGAGCCACACCGGGGTCTGTACGCGTGACTCCCGGCTTGAAACCGCCTGCTTTCGCGATCTCGAGCAGGGGGCGTTTGTCCCCGCGAAAACCGTAGCAGGTAATCCTTTCAACTTGCTGATGGAGGTAGACATTGCTTTTCGCAAAATTAGAACGTTTCAAGACCCAGTGACCGGGCTTTGCGAGAAACGCTTCGTCATTTGCCAGCCGCTCCTCATCGAGCTCTTTGAAATAAGTTTCCCAGGAAAACTCCGGACGCGACTCCAGGTCCAGACACTTTTTCGATACGGGATTGGCTGTAGGCCAGCGGATAGGCTCGATATAACGCGAATCTTCGTTGATTGTTTTCCCGTTATTCTCGGGTTTGAGTTGGGTTCTCTGCTCCTGAATAATGAACTTAGGGTGGGGGAAGTATGCAGTGAAATGATGTTTCCGGGTGTCTGCAATTTGCTGAAAAATCCAAGAAGAGGCGCGAGGCTGAGCGAAGAAAAATGACAGTGCGTAGAAGACCTGGTTGTACCAATCCCGCACGTTGGTCCATAAGAACCACTCTTGCATCGACATCTCTTCAAGCTCCTCCATGATGTTTACGCGGAACAATTTATCAAGCGTAAAATCCAGTTTCGAATGAAGGATCCGAACAATCATTACGAGTACTTCTTGGGTGCGAAGGGCACGCCGTTGGTCTTGGAAGTCGGCCAGCTCTTTCCAATCCCAGTACTTGCCACCGCGAGAATACTGCCAGCTCTTGAGGATCAGCACTTGGAGGTTGATGATGTCGGCCGCGTCGAGAAACGCGCTGATGCTTATAGAGATTGGGTGTGGCGTCAATTGACCAACTTCCGCAGCCGACAGGGTCTTGATTTTGCCTGAGAACATCACGCATTCCGTGGGATTGAGCGTACCCGCCGGGACGCCGACCGTGATCTCCTCTACCGCATCCCAATTCTTCGCCCAGCCGCACTCCCAGAATGCCAGACCATAGTTCTTCATCGTCAGCCAAGCCATTCTGCCGGTGTCGTCGAAATGAAGCCGGATGGCATCGTCGTACTTTATGAGATTCAAGTCGTTGTATCGGCACATCCTCGTCGCCCTTCCTTGCGATCCGGTATTGCTGTGCATCGAATCTTTCGCCTGCCCGGCGGAGGCTTCTCCTCGGGACGGCGATCGAGTTGGTGCGGGCAAGAAAATGAAGATACTAACTGCATCCGCGCAGCAGTAGCCGCTAGAGATTTTCCCGGTTGGTGTTTGCCCGGGAGGAAGTCTCTAGTGGGCGAAGCGACGGCGTTTGGATGCGGCCGACGGGCGGGCCCTAGCTGATTGCCTTCACCGTCGTGTTCTAGCTGGCCCGAAAAAACGTCTCTGCAATTGTGAAGAGAAATGTATCACGAATGCAGGTTTGGAAATGTTGGCGATTTTTGCGGTTAGCTGCCTCGGTTACCCTTTTACCTAAAAGTAAACAGACCTCCAGAAACAGAATTTGTTGAGCTGAGGGTTGGTATTGTGAGCGTGCGCTTTTCTCTGCCGACAGCAGGGGTTTAACACGCGGTAAATTCATGCATAGGGAGCCCACGACACGGTAACACACTTTTTCGGGGACGGTCATCCGGGAGCTTGCTGCGGCTTGATTGTGCTGTGACTATAGGCTACGACTGTTCACTATAGCCGCCGACCTCGCGAGTGTTCCACTGATTGATTTTTAACTGCGAGGACGATGATTACTTCGTAGCGGCCGCTAACAGATGGCTAACACAATCGTTTCGATCGTTGAGCACGGAGGAGCAGAAGATACATGCCGGCGCCCGATGCTATTCCGCAACCCCAGTATTTTTTACTAACGTGGATAAGTGCAACTCATCTTGTCCGGTTCAGTGATTTCATGCCACCACCTTAGTGGCCGAGGCAGCCTCTCACCACATCTCGCAAAAGCGCGAGATATGGGGCACCCTGTTCTGGTTCTGTTAGACCTAAACAGGAGATCGTTCCTCTCGAGCGAAGCTCAAAGAACTGCAGTGGATGCACCTCCCAGGTCGATTCCAGGAAATCCTGGATTTTTAACGCCAGTCTGCGGGTCTGGTTGCCTTTTGAACCTGGTCCCGGAGGAGGATGGAGTTTGTCCGGGCTGATAATTCAGGCCGGGGCAGAAGACTTGGCCCCGGTTTCTGCGAGTTTGCCAGCTTCTACGGACGTTCATTGCGGGTAGAGGAATATGATTTGCGTACTGGCCCATTGGCCGATTACCGTTGGCCAACCGCGTAGCTCAGGAGTTCCGGATGTAACATTAAGAATATTTAATGTTAGTTTCAGGATGCTTTTAGAATTATGACCTCATATTTGTGAGGCTATGAATCCTGTGAAACTTCAGATCGTCAATTCTCAAGATCCGGTCGAAGTGCAGCTTGTGAGCTGGGTTCGCGAAATTGCGAAGAGCCATAAACAGCTGACCACTGCGCTTCAAGGACTCCGAATCTCCTATCGGGGGCTCCTGGCAGGGAGACCAATCACGGATGACGAGCGTCTGCTGCTGCTACGGGTAGAGGACGCTCTGCGAACTGCCAAAAACGTGAGAAACATGTTGGTGATGGATTCGGATTCCAGACCTTAGGGGACGGAAGGCGTCTTTCATCCCCTTGGGTAGGCGGCAGACCCATAGCCTCTCCGGTCGGGATGACAAAGGGGAGGGTGGTGCTTCTATCGGGCATTGGTTAGTGGGATCGACGGAGCAGCGGGGTGCCTCCACTTCGCTGCGCTCCGGCCCTAATGAACAACCGTACACTCAACCGACCAAAAGCGTTGGATGGGCTTCGCCCGGCTTTTTCGGCCCACGTACGCTGGTGCGAACATGGGGCACCCGTCGAGTGCGCGGTGGCCCGTACTGTTGATTCCACCCTTAACTGGCCCGCAGGCTAGTCTTCTCCTCGGGATGACAAAGGGGCGGGCGGTGCTTCCATTCGGTGTTGGTTAGTGGGATCGACGGAACAGCAGGTCCATCCACTCCGCTCCGCCGGTTCTCTTGCGTAGTTTTGTGGCGCTGATGAAGCGCGTGCGTCTCTCTTTACGGAGACCCGCATCCGTGGTCGGTGCTAGCACCGCGAGGTAAGAAATCCGGGTACGCTTCGGTCGGGATGACAGGGGAGGGCGATGCTTCCATTGAGTGCTGTTAGAAGGATCTAGAGGGCCCAAATTTCCAGTAGAAGTCTGGGTCACCATTGGCAGATGAAGGATGCGGTCCGTGGTATCCCACATCTCGCGTTCGTGGCGGGAACAATTCACAAAACGTCACAGACTAATGAACAACCGTACCCTGGACCGACCAAAAGCAGTTGATGGGCTTCGCCCGGCTTTTTCGGCCCACGTTCGTTGGTTGAATGTGGGGCACCCGTCGAGTGTGCGGTGACCCTTACTGTTCATTGCTCCCTTAGCTTGCCCGTAGGGGCAGGTCAAAGGGGTTGACGGAAGAGAGGGTCGCTCCAGTAGGCTCCCCGGGCGCTGATCGAAATCATACCGAGCCTGGTAGGGACTAAAATGTTGGGCAAGAACTAGCCCTGCCTCATTTTGATCTAGTTCAAATGCCTGCGGTGCACCCATATTGGGACCTCCTTATATAGCTTAGTGGAGTATGCACATAACATAGTTATTCACGGCCACTTTCTGAACAGTATTTCATTTGCGTTTCAAGACGATCTAATAATTACAACCTTGGCACTTATCAACGTAAATCGAGAAGACGCTTTACATCGCGTTTGATGCTTGCGAGATCAACATCTTCATAACGGGCTTGCACTATCCCCTGGCGATCGATCAGAAAGGTCACCGGAAGGCCCATGATTCCGCCATAAGCAGCTCCCAAGTATTCATCCCCCATCAGGACCGGATAAGCGATTCTCAGCCGGGCGACCATGGAAACTACGCTTGTGGTCTCGTCGTCCATGGAGACACCGATCACCTGGAAATTGCGGGAACCATATTGCCTCTGCCAAGCGTTGAAGACAGGGATCTCTGCGAGGCAAGGGGAACACCATGTTGCCCAAAAGTTTAGCAGGACGACTTTTCCGTGGTAGGAGTCAAGTTGGATTGTGTTGTTACTTATATCTCGATGGGAGAAGTTTGGTGCAGTATGGTGCGATAAGTTTGACGGCACGGATTGTGCGACGACCGCCGGATGGATGGCGACGAAGGAAAATGTTATTAGGATTAGGTGTATGAATTTGCGCCCCAGCTTCGCACCCATATCTTTGTCGATCAACGGCCTTTCTCGGTTGGGTAGCCTTTGTCGACCCAGTCTTTTCCGAAGTTGTTTTCCACGTAGAGAGCTCGCACGCGAGTGAAACCCATGGCGTGGAGCTGCTCAAAGGCGGGCCGCATGTTCGGACAGCGACCCCATGGGCAGCATCCGCAGTAAATGACGATAAGTTGGTCCTTGCTGACTTTCGAGAGCCGGTCGCGGAGTGCTTCAATTCCTTCGCTCGATTTCGTCGCTCCCGCATACTCGGAACCGGGAATGTGCGCTTCCGCGTAGAGGACATGAGAACCCACTTGGAAGACCAGGGGCTTTTCCGGGCCCTGCAGCATCGATACCAGGTCCTTCGGCTGTATCAAGACGGGCGAAGGGATGCCTGCAGCGCTGCTTTCCGGGGGTTGGGCCGATGACTGTTGAGCATTTATAGGTCTATCCGAGGAACCAGCGAGGCCTATCACAAGTGCAATGATCGCCATAGACAGAAAACGTAGCGACATGATGAAACTCCTTCAGAGGCGACATTACCTGATGGTGTAAGCAGAACGCAAACTCCACCAGACCTACAAGACAGTGCGAATACCGTTGCGATTCAAGGTGACACGAGCGCTGTCGAGGTATTCGAGCAGAGGGATGGCATGTTTTCGTGTAAGACCGGTGAAGGTCTTGAAGCGGCCGACGTCGAAGGTTTGCCCCCTATGCTTGACCAGATCCGCCTTGATCTTCGCCAGGGCGTCAGCGTGTGTGAGCAGGTTGTCGGATCCCATGCGGATGAGCTTGCCTGACCGAAGCAGCATAGTGATCAGTGGCGGCAGGTCTTTCGTCGGGATGCGGAGAGTAGACGCTACTTCGCTGAGCAGCGGCGATGCCAAGCCGGAAACTCGATAGACTCCTTCGATCTTTGCCAGGATCTCCGTTTGCGCTCCGGCTGGGGGTTGATTCGTGATGATCGAGAGTTGAGCGCCCACGAGGCACACCGGCTTGCTCTCAAGCAGTTTCTGGAGTGCGAGATTGAAAACCCACTCCTGGAGCCGCGCTTTTGACTGCAGCTCGGCGCGAGAGATCGAGCGTAACTCGTTGCGTTTAAGTTCCTCGAAGAGCAAGTCGACTGCTTCCACCAGGGCCTCGGGCTGCAGGAAGCGGTCTACATCTACGGGTTGGATCCTGGCCCCGATCAGTTGACCTGCTGCCAAGGGCGCCGCAGTGTAACGGCGAATCGCCTCGTCGTTGAGCCCCGTCTCCTGGCGCAAGGCAGCGAGGCTGATCCCTTCGACCCCGCGGCGTCGCACACGGGCGAGAATCTGCTGCTCCGGTGACGCATGGCGCATGGATTTGAGCCATTCGCGCGCCGCCGCTTTTCTCAAACGCGGAAGGGGGTGGGCATCGATGACCCGACCTCCGCCTATGATCTCGGCCGGCGAGCGCTGCCGCAGTACGAAACGGTCGCCCGGGAATAAGAGCATCGGGTCGCTCAGTTTCAATCGAGCGAGCCCTTCGGCGGGTTGGTCGTCGAGATTGTACAAGAGCACCGTGGCCAACGTTTCGTAGGTGAAGGCGTGCATTCCTAATTTGCCGCGATGTCTGAGCGGAGTTACGCCCGGCAAAACGTTCAGCTCAACATCTACGGTGCTCACGGGAGAGAGCGAGCCTGGAGGCACGACGGTGTCGCCGCGACCCACTTCGCCCACTTCGATTCCGGTGAGATTGAGAGCTACGCGTCCAGGGGCCTGCAGTTCCGTCGCTGCCTGGTTGTGCACCTGAATTCCACGCACCCGCACTACGCGGCCTTTGGGCTGGATCTCCACAGTATCGCCCGCATGCACGATGCCGGTGTGCAGCGTGCCGGTAACCACGGTGCCGAAGCCGCGCATCGAGAAGGAGCGATCCAGGGGGAGCCGCAGAATCGACTCCGTGCTGTGCGCAGGGATCTTGAGTGCGAGCTCGTAGAGAGCTTGTTTGAGATTTGCCAAGCCGTCCCGGGTGCGTGCGGAAACGCCAATCACGGGTGCGTGCTTGAGGAAGGTACCCTGCACGAGCGTACGAACCTGTTCCCGAGTTTGATTGAGACGCTCGTCGCTGACCGCATCCCGTTTGGTGAGGGCAATGACGCCGTAGCGCACTCCCAGAAGACTACAGATGGCAAGATGCTCCGTAGTCTGCGCCTTGACGCCCTCGTCCGCGGCGACCACCAATAGGACGCAGTCAATACCACCGGCTCCAGCCATCATGTTTCGTATGAAGGCGTGATGGCCAGGGACGTCGATGAGACTCAGGTCGATCGCCCCACCGTCAGGTCCATTGAGGGTGAGGGAGGCAAAGCCCAGATCGATCGTGATTCCGCGAGTCTTCTCTTCGGGCAGGCGATCGGTATCGGTCCCGGTAAGGGCGAACACCAGCGCGGTCTTGCCATGATCGATGTGGCCTGCGGTCCCCATCACGATGGAGCGAATGGGAGGGTTGGCCACTGCCTTCACGGCTGTTCCTGCAGTTCGATCGCTTTCTGCAGCAGCTCCGTGAGCATGGCATCTTCTCGCGGAGCAACTGTGCGCAGGTCGAGTAGCACTTGACCTTCATACGAGCGCGTCATCACCGCCGGGTTGAGGCTGCGCAAGTGGGCTGCCAACATGGACTCCGACACCGAGGCATGACGCACAGCAACCGCAAAACTGGCGAGCGCGGCTCCCGGCGTTGTGCCGCCGCCAATGACGCTTTGGGTCGACACCACTTCGACGGAAGCTTTGCTGGACCGTAGAGCCTCTGCCATAGAAAGACACCTGGCTTTGATTACGTCCGAGGAGGCACGCATCATCGCGATGGCTGGGATGCTTTCTTCCGTGCCGCTGAGATAGGCGAGCAGCGTGACTTCCAAAGCTGCATAGGTGAGTTTGTCTACGCGCATCGCCCGGAATAGCGGGTTGGCACGGATCTTCTCGATATAGGATTTCGCGCCGACCAGGAGACCGCACTGTGGGCCGCCGAGCAGTTTGTCCCCACTGGCGGCAACGAGGGCGATGTTGCTGGCCACGCTTCGGGGCAAAGACGAGTCAGCAGGAACACCCACAGTTGCCAGATCAACTATGCAGCCGGTGCCTTGGTCTTCCATTACCGGCACCGACGCGCTCACGCCAAGGTCCCGCAGTTCTTCGAGGGTGGGCCGCCCGGTGAATCCTTCCATACGGAAGTTGGAGCGATGGACACGCAGGATGAGACGGGTATGGGGATTGATCGCGGCGGCATAGTCCGACAGCCTGGTGCGATTGGTCGTGCCCACTTCACGCAGCACAGCGCCGGATTTACGGAGAATATCCGGCACGCGGAACCCGCCGCCGATTTCAATCAGCTCGCCGCGCGAGACGATGACCTCTCCCCCTTCCGCCATCGTGTTGAGGGCGAGAAAGCACGCGGCGGCGCAGTTGTTGACGACGGCTGCCCCTTTGTCAACGAAGGCGCCCTTGCCTGGCTGACTGCGCATGGCAAGGAGATCGAGGATCAACTGCTCCACATGCTGATCGCGGTAGCTCCGCTTACCCGTTTCAAGGTCGAGTTCGAGGTTGCAGTAACCGCGCGCCACGTTCGCGATGTGATGAATCACCGCTTCGGAGAGCGGGGCGCGTCCAAGATTGGTCTGGAGGATCACACCGGTCGCATTGATGACTCGCCGGAGCGAGGTGCGCATGGCGCTGCGCAGAGATTGCTCGACCTTTGTCCCGAGGTCGCCGAGTTCAGCGTCGAGCGAGAGTTCTGTATGGCGCCCGGCGCGTACATCGCGGCGCAAATCGTCCAAGACCGACCGGACGCATTCTGCCACCAGTGGACGCGAGTAATTCCGTTCCAGCGCCACAAATTCGGGGCGGTCGAGGAGAAGTCCTACCTGGGGTAACTTGCGATAGAGGTGGCTAGGTTCTTCTTGCATGCTTTGCCTGGGCCTAGGTCAAGACGATTTTCGCGGGGCCTTCCAAAGTTACGCCGATTTGGCGAGTCTCGGGGTACCCCCCAACTTGCAGTTCCTTCAGCAGGAGAGCCGCGTGCTCCGGCGCGACCGCAATCAGCAGTCCGCCCGCTGTCTGTGGGTCGAACAGCAGTGTCCGAAGATCGCCGGGGATGACTGCGCCGGGACTGTCCTCCACCACGCATTCGGCGAAATCGCGGTTTGCCACAAGCCCTGCAGGAATGCATCCAAGCCGAATCGCCTCGAGTGCGCCTTCCATCGGGCGTATCGCGGCTGTATCCATGCGGAGCTGCAACTTGCTGCCGAAGGCAAGCTCGCGGGCGTGGCCCATCAGGCCGAACCCGGTTACATCGGTGGCCGCATGGACATCGAAACTTGCGCGCGTCATGATGTCTGCCGCTTGACCGTTCAACGTCGTCATGGAGGCGATGGCCCCATCGACCCAACGCTGTTGTGCCTTTCCCTGTTTAAGAGCGGTCGTAATCACGCCGGTTCCAAGCGCCTTCGTGAAGAGAAGGGCATCTCCTGGCTGTGCGGTTGCATTCCTCAAGACCCGATCGGGATGGACAAGGCCGGTGACCGCGTAACCAAATTTGATCTCGGCATCGCGGACGCTGTGGCCACCCAGGATGGTGCAGCCGGCCTGCTCCATGACGGCCAGGCCGCCGCGCAATATGTCCTCCAAGATTGATCTGTCTCCGTCCTGAGGAAAGCAAACCAGGGTAAGGGCCGTCAACGGGCGACCGCCCATGGCGTAAACGTCGCTCAGCGCATTGGTGGCGGCGATTCGCCCGTAGGTGAACGGGTCATCCACCATGGGAGTGAAGAAATCGACGGTCTGCACCAGGGCCTGATCGGCACTGATGCGATAGATGCCGGCGTCGTCGGAGGTCTCGAAACCTACCAGCAGATTTTCATCGCGCTGCCTCGGCAGGCGCGAGAGTACCTCGCTCAACATGCCTGGGGCGAGTTTGCTGGCGCAGCCTCCGGCCTTTACTTGTTGGGTTAGCCGTATGGTTGGAGAGAGGGAGGCAGTGTCCATAGTTTCTATATTATGAGGAAATGGTTGTTTAAGCAGCCACGATGGAAGCGCTTAGGAATCCGGTGGTCCTCCCGGTCTTCAAAACCGGCGGTCGTCCGTTTCGGGCAACGGTGTGTTCGACTCACACGCGCTTCCGCCAAGTGTCAACGGCAACCGGCCCTTCCCCCTGGGGGTAGTATGTCCTTGTCAATCGGTCCTGGTATCTCGATTCCCTGCACTCATACAACGATGCGACGCTTGCTGTTGGTGGCAGCTAGTGCTCTGGGCGCCGCCAGCCTGCTGTGTTGCGGCGGCAATGGAACCAACAGTAGCAACAGCGGGGCGGTAGTACCCACGCTCACGGTGACACCTGCCAGCATCAGCCTGACAGCGGGAGCGGCCAGCCAGAGCGCGTCTCTGCTGCTCACAGCGCCGGCCGGGTCTGGAGCGGCTACCGTTACGGTGTCGCACTTACCCGATGGGGTGACGATTGTGCCGTTGAACCTTTCGATTAGCCCTGGAGTTCCTTTGCCGGTTGTGTTGAGCGCGGGTTCTTCCGCAGCCGCTGCGACCGCCACTATCGGCTTTACGGCTATGGTCGGCACTCAGACAGTCAGCGCACAGACTTCCCTTTCGGTGGTGCCGGCGCCGCAGCAGGACTTCTCGTTGAGCGTGACGCCTGGTTCGGCAACACTCGCCGCTAATGGAATTCCGGTGAGCGTGTCACTGCTGGCGACTGCACAGAATGGCTTTGCCGCGAATGTGCCGGTTACGATTACCGGCTTACCCCCGGGAGTGGTAGCACAACCTTCTACAGTGACGCTTATGCCCGGCACGGCAGCCACGGTTACGCTGACTGCAGCAGCGGGTACTGCCGTGGAGTCGGGTACGGTGACATTTACCGGCACATCCGGCTCGCTCACGCATACGGCCTCGCTGTCTCTAGCGGTCATGGCTCCGCCCGCGCCACCAACAGCGGCGGCTGACTTCACGCTGACGCTCACGCAGCAGTCGCTTACTGTGTCGCCAGGGAGCGGGCAGACGGTTCAGGTAACTGCTACTGCACTCAACGGTTTCACGGGTATGATCGCTGTCGTCGTGAGCGGCCTCCCGGCCGGGGTTACCAGCACCCCCAATTCCTTTACGCTGGCTTCGGGCGCTACGCAGACCGTGACGCTTACAGCCGGAAACACGGCCGCAGCCGCGATCGCCAATGCGATCTTTACCGGGACTTCGGGATCGCTGACTCATACGGCGGCTTTGGCACTCACGGTGGCGGCCACGGGAACGAACGTCTTCACATATCACAACGACAATGCGCGCGACGGGTGGAACTCCCTAGAAACGGTGCTTACTCCGCAAACGGTCAACGCCACGACCTTTGGCAAGCTGCGGGAGCTGGCGGTTGACGGGAAAGTGGATGCGCAGCCTCTCTACGTCAGCAGTCTTTCGATCGCCGGGCAAACCCATAATGTACTGGTCACGGTGACCGAACATGGGTCCGCCTATGCCTTTGACGCCGATGGAGGTAGCCCGCTGTGGCAGGTCAGCACGCTGGGAACCAACGAGACCACGAGCGACGACCACGGTTGCAGCCAAATCACACCGGAAATCGGGATCACCGATACTCCGGTAATTGACCGCGGGTATGGAACCAATGGCGCCGTGTTCCTGGTGGCCATGTCCAAAGATGCACATGGGGCGTACCACCAGCGACTGCATGCGTTGGACCTGACCACAGGCGCGGAGCTGACGGGAAGCCCTGCGGAGATACAGGCCACGTATCCCGGGACGGGCTACGGATCGAGCAACGGGACGCAGGTATTCGCTCCGGGGTCCTATGCGGAGCGGGTGGGCCTGTTGTTAATGAACGGCCAGATCTACATGGCGTGGACGTCGCATTGCGATCAGGATCCCTATACCGGTTGGCTGATGGCTTACAGCGAAAGCACGCTGCAGCAAACCGGCGTGTTCAACATGACACCGAATGGGCCATCGTCACCACACTTTGCCAACGGCGAGGGTTCTGTATGGATGAGCGGGGCGGGCCTTGGTGCAGATACGCAAGGAAATATTTTCTTTCTGGACGCAAACGGAAGTTTCGACACGACGCTTGACGGTAATGGATTTCCGGCGCGAGGCGACTTCGGCAATTCGTTCCTGAAGATTTCGACCAGTGGAAACAAACTGGCGGCTGCGGATTATTTTGCCGTCTACAACACGCAAGCGGAAAGCGCCGCCGATCAGGACCTGGGTTCCGGGGGCGCCATGTTGCTGCCGGATCTGGTGGATGCCGGGGGCGCCACCCGGCACCTCGCTGTAGGCGCGGGTAAAGACACCAACATCTATGTAGTGGACCGCGACAATATGGGGAAGTTCAACCCCAGCAGCAACAACTCGGTGTACCAGGAAGTGGCCAATGGCTTAAGCGGGGGCGTTTTTTCTGCACCAGCATTTTTCAACAACACGGTGTACTACGCGGCGGTTGGGGATCATCTGAAGGCGTTCCCGGTCGCGCAGGCGCGGCTGGCAATGAGCCCGGCCGCACAATCCGCGAATACGTTTGCTTTTCCAGGAGCTACTCCCAGCATCAGCTCAAATGGGGCCCAGAACGGCATTGTGTGGGCCATTGAGAGCCAGGGTGCGGCCGGGGTACTGCACGCCTACGACCCCACCAACTTGGCCTCGGAGTTGTACGATAGCAACCAGGCGCCTGGAAACCGCGACCACTTTTCCTACAACAAGTACGTGCCGCCCATGATCGCAAATGGGAAAGTGTTCGTGGGAACGACAAACAGCGTAGCGGTCTTTGGCTTGTTGCCTTGAGATCAATGCAACGATGGGGCCCATCAGTTGCACAGTACCCAGATTGACAGGAGTTCGGCTTGGCGAAGCATTCCCTTAGTCGTGAGTGGAGTTGGCCAGTTCTCCTGGGCTACACAGTCTTTCAGTTGTGGGCGGCCCATGCGTGCGTCTTCTTCGCCCACGAATATGCGCATTCCTTCACTGCGTGGGTGCTCGGCGCGAAGAGCAATCCGTTTGCCCTGCATTACCCGCAGCCGACAGTAGTCGTCCTCCTGATACAGCTAGGCATCAACCAGAACGTGGATGAGGAGGCGCTCTTCGCGAGTGGGCATGGGGCGCAAGCCGCGATCATCGCCGCTGCCGGGATGATTCTCGGCAACGCGCTGATCAGCTTTAGCCTGAGCCGCTGGGGGTATGCGTGGGCGAAGAAGGCCGGTTCTCGTGGCTGGGCCATGTTTGCCTACTGGGCTACGGTGGCCAGTGTGGGCAACTTCCTTGATTATGTGCCGGTGCGCACCTTCACCAGCGAAGGAGACATGGGCTCAGTTCAGCGAGGCTTCGGGTGGTCGCCCTGGACCATTCTGGTGGTGCTGGGAATTCCGACTTTGCTGGCATTGATCTACTTCTTTGCACGGGTCGAGCCTGCGACTCTGGCGTGGCTTTTTCCGCGGTCCGTGGCAAAGCGATCCGTCTTCGCAATTCTGACGGCCTTCGCAATCTTCGGCTTCTACGGCGCTGCCGGGTTACTTGAGGGCGGACCAATCTCGCATAAGCTTTCGGTCATCTCTGTCACCTTAATTTTTCCCCTCATGGGATTTTTGGGAGCGATGCTGGTCCAGCGTGAGGCGGCTTCTTTGTCTCTCTGACATCAGCGGCCCGACTGGACAGTCTGCGGGAAAGTCATCCTTTTGAAGGGTACGGGCTTTCGTGTTTGCGTGAGAACCCGAATCAAACGCCCTTCTCGACGGGTGCCGCGTGTTCCCCCGAATCTCCCATGGAGTTTTTTTGCGCCGGCGTTCTTCATGCAGCTTTCCTCACAGAAAGCCGCGCACGTGGGCCTTGGATGGGGCCGCGAACGCGAAATTCGCAGCGCACCAGCGTATTTGGGCCGCCTATGAATTATTCGAATGCTTTAGCCGAACGATTAAAAGCGTTGGAAGGGCTTCGCCCGTCTTTTTCGGCCCACGTTAGCTGGTGCGAACATGGGGCACCCGTCGAGTTTTTCTACAGATTGTGGTTGGTTTCCGCACGCAGATCGCGGCCAGTTCGTTAAGTCGCGTGTGTTTTTCCACCGTCGTTGATCATTCGGCCCCTGTCGCGGAAGCGGCAAAGCTACCTTAGAGCTCTGCCGCATAGACGATCACCCATCCGTCCACTACGCCTTGTGAAACATTACGGTCATCGTGGAGGGTGAGGGCGCTGGTGTTGTGTCGGTTTCCTTCACCGTCTTCCCGTCCGGGCTTAGCACAAAGGTATTCACTCGCTGCACTTCGCCCTTGCTGCTGTAGGTGACCTTGAGGGTGTGGGATCCCACCAGCTCGGCAGACATGGTGCGCGACCCACTCAGCTGAGTTGGGGTGCCGTCCAGCTTGCAGGTAACCGGTTTTTCGGCATCCGTTTCTTTGAAATCGACGCTGCCGCCTTTAACCATGATGGTCAGCAAGCCCGTATCCTGCGGTTCCTGAAAGCTGGTTTCCTTCCAAACGACCGGGCTCCCGTTTCCTCCCGAAACCTTCTTCGACACCATGATGACGGTAAAAGGGGGCTCCTTCACTGGGGAGATTTCGACGGTCTGGGTTAGTGTATTGCCGTCGGGGGAGATGACGACCTTTACCTTCCTGGTGCTTTTGTCATCGCGAATGGACTGCAGAGCGTAGCCGGTGCTCGTCTTGACGCAAGTGGTTACGATGCCTTTATTTTGCGGGTTGGGTTTGCCGTTGCAAACAACCTTAGGGTCCGCCTTGCCGCCCCGGGTGATGGTAAACCCGTCCGCGTCGGTCGCGACGGTCATGGTTGGCCCGTCGTACTTGAGCGTCGATAAATCCATCTTCCACGAACCATTCCACGGGTTATCTTGCGCTTTGGCGGGAAGAGCGAGAGAGAGACAACAAGCGAACGTGAACATACATATGCCGTGCCGTTTCATTCAGTCTTACCTTTACGAAAGATTTTGAAGTGGTCTATCTTGCCCGGAACGTTAAGGAGCTGTCAAGGACTGTTGACTATTCACTCTATGGTGCGGGAAGTTCAGGTGCTAACTAGATAATCGCTTAGCTTGTGGACTCACGAGGTAATCAGATGACAGGTAACCAACACCCCGACCGCCTCATGGTTACTTCGGTTGTCCCCACAACTCAAAATGGTGCGCGGAACTTTAGTGACTTCCATTGCGTACTGCCTTTCGAATTCGCCGCAATCCAGTACGGAGGACTCTCTATGCAGCATCTGCTACCAAAGTCGATCCTTTCCCTCATGCTGTTAGGCTCAGCCACAGTGTTGGCCCAGAGCGGAGGGTCCAAGCTGTTCGAAACGATGCAGGGGCTCGATACCCAGTTGTTTGACGCGGCGAATCACTGCGATTACGAGAAGCTGGCAGCGATGGTGGATGAAAACCTCGAGTTCTACCACGACCAAGGAGGCCTCATGGTGGGTAGGCAAGCCTTTCTGGACTCCATCAAACACAATACTTGCGGCGTGATGATTCGCGAACTCGTACCGGCAACCCTCGAAGTCTACCCGATCAAAGGTTATGGAGGGATTGAGATGGGTGTCCATCGCTTCCATCACCCCGGGCACGAAAAGGAGTTTCCTGCTGCCAAGCAATTGGGGATGACTCGATTTCTCGATCCAGGCGCTGCTGAGTGGCCGGTAGGAGAAGCCAAGTTTCTCCATATCTGGCAATTAAAGGACGGAGACTGGAAGCTGACACGTGTCGTCAGCTATGGCCATTGAGGTTGTGCCAGACCTATGATCCGGCACTCTTAAACCAAAAGCCCAGTACCGCGCTAAAGGCGCTGTAGACCCATTTCCGATGCTCGGGGTCCTTGTCCTTGGACCAAACGAGGGCACAACCGACAAGGATGAGGGCCGTCAAGAACAACGGCATCCAGGCGTCGATTAATGCGACCTCCGGGGGAGTCCCGGTGCCCTGGGTCGCGGCGGCGGCCTGTTTCGCTGTGTTCACAAGCTCTTCGTTCTGCTGTTGAAAAATCGTGAGCTCTTGCTGCAGAGTTGCCGATTGTTGCTGCAAGGCTGCGATTTGGGATTGAAGGATCGCCGTCTGTTGTTGCGCTTGCTGTATCTGCGTCTGCTGCGGTGGTAGTGCCTGTGGCTTCGTTGACTGTAGCGGCTCTTGTGGGAGCGGTATATGTGCAGCGGGTGCGAAAAGAGCTGTGAGCTGGGGCAGGCTTTTGGCGGTGGAGTTTGCGGTTTGAAGTTGAGAATTCAGGCTCGTGCTTCGCTGTTGAAGGGTCAACAGTTGCTTGTTGTTCGAGGCAATCTGGGTATTCACCTTCTGAATGGCCCGGGTGGCAGCGACTGAATTGCTCGCCGGCGCTTTTGTGCGATCGACGTATGCCAGTAGCGCTAAAGCCACCAGTGTAAGGGCGAACAATGCCGGTGCGATATACCTGTTCATAGGAACACCCCGCCATGGAATGAGTGAACCATCATACCCTGCGCGGAACCGTGCGGACCACGGCTCATCCGTCCTTATTTGCCGCTTCGAATTTCCAATGGCGAAGTGTGGGGTATCTTGACGTAGATAAACCTTACGAGCCAACTCTCAAATAAAAGAACAGCCACGGCGACCAATATGAACAGCAGGTTTCCGTTGAAAAGCATCAGGGCCAACGGGATCAGTGTCGCGGCGGCGATGAGCGCGCCAACGCGCCATTGTTGCTCGCGGGTATAGAGCAGCGCATGGGCTGGTCGAAGGTTCGCAAACAACAAACATAGGGGAATCACATTGAGCACGAGCAGCACGATCATGGCGGTGCGAAGGATGGCGGTCGCCTGCGTTTGCCCCATCAAGGCTGATAGGACAATCAGTTCGGCGCAGCCCATCAGGAGAGCCGAATTGGTGAGATAACCACCCAGCCAGCGCGCGTCTTTCCAACCTGGTTGCGCGTTGGTGCTGAGCAGGACACCCTTGTAGGCCGCAGAGGCGAAGCCGGGCAGCAGTCCCAAAACCACCGCCAGTATGCGAGCCCACTCGAAGTCCCATCCCAGTTCGGCCAGCACGCTGAGCCCCGCCGCCGCAGTCAGCGGGAGCGAAAAGATGGTCAGACACCACGTGCCCAAGGACATGGGTGAGCCGGGCTTGAAGGTCCGGAGCATGTGATGGAAACGGAGGGGATCGCCCAAATCCAACACGAGCAATCCTAGGTCAACGAGCAAGAGCACGAGAGCGATCGGATAAGCGACTTTCGCCACGCGCAGAAAGATAGCGGGCGCCGCGAATTCGCCGATCGCAGCGGCCAGGAACAGTCCGGTGGCCATGCCGTTGAGCAACGCGTCCCAGGCGATTATGCCGTGCCAGCCCGGAACCTTGGTGACTGGCATGTTTTCGTAGCCGCTCTGGCTCGCTTGCTGCGGTCTGGAATTTGTGTGCATTCAGGGCTTCAAAAGAAACACAACCGCGAGCAGTACGGCGACCGCGGCCAAGCCACCGGCGACGGAGCGAACGTAATCTCCCATCATGTGCAGCCACGGATTGAATGGCGCATCCGGCAGACCATAAACGGAAGGGCGATCTACCAGCAGATAGAAGGAGTGCATTTCGGAATAGGTCTCACTCGGGACGTCGCCATAAAGGTGCGCCTGCGGGACGCCTCGCTGGTGAAGTTCCTCCACCCGTTTGCGGGCCCGCTCGCGAAGCTCGTCGACCGGGCCGAATTGGATGGACTGGGTGGGACATGCCTTGGCGCAGGCCGGCTCCAGACCGTCGCGCTGGCGGTCATAGCAGAGGGTGCATTTATGCGAATGACCGCCCATGTCGCTGCGCGTGATGACGCCAAATGGGCAGGCCGCAATGCAACAGGAACAACCGTTGCAGATGTCCGCCTGAATATAGATGTTCTGGAACTCGTTTTGAACGATGGCGCCGGTGGGGCAAGCCTGATGGCAAGGGGCTGCCACGCAATGCTTGCAATGGTCGCTCATCATGAGCCAGCGGTTAAGAAGCGTCTCGTTGGATTCCGCTTCCAGCGCAGCCAGATTCAGGGGAGCGAGATTGCTGGAAATTTCGGGGGAGAATTGCTCAATGAATTTGACATGGCGCCAGGTGGTCGCGGACAGCTCATTCGTATTGTCGTAGCTGTTGCCGGACCAGTTATTGCCATCCGAGGGGAGTTGGTTCCATTGCTTGCACGCCACCTCGCAAGCCTTGCAGCCGATGCAGACGGTGGTATCGGTGTAAAAGCCGGTAGGCGCATGGGGCTTGGGAGCTTCCCCACGCACGAACGGATAGATGAGCCGTCCCAGTACCTCCGGCACCAGACCGTGCGGTTCACCCTTCAGATACGGCTCGATCAGGCTGGCCAACAGCTTCGACAGCGGGCCGCGGGGCGAATCGATGGTCTGGGGCAAGGCGGAGAGTTCCATTTCTCTACTTGCCATGTCCGATTCTCCCTTCTGGTTGGGCACTCGCGGGCGTGTCCGGGATGGGATCGAGGGTCGGCCAGTGTGATGTGAGCACCGTCGGTTGCGGGGCTTCGCCTTCGAGCCGCCCCGCCTGGACCTGGCAGGCGAACGCCTTGCTTTCGTGCATGCTCACATTCGGATCGGCCAACAGCGCGGTCAGGTCGTTGGCGTTGCCGCCGACGATCTCCCCGGCGAACGCCCAGTGGAACGGGAGGCCGATCTGATGGATCACGCGCCCCTCGACGGGAAAGGGCCGCAGCCGCCGGGTCACCATGGCACGGGCCTCGATTTTTCCGCGCGCGGTTTGGATCGTCATCCAGCCGCCATGAGCAATTCCGCGCTCGGCGGCCAGTTCGTAACTCAGCTCAGCGAACATCTCGGGCTGCAATTCGTTCAGCCAGCTGTTGAAGCGGCTCATCGGCCCACTCAGATAATGCTCGGTAAGGCGGAAGGTCGTGGCCACCACGGGAAAGTCGTCGGTCGGCGTGTGGGCGAGGTGGTTCAGCGGCCCTTCGAAGAAACGGACCGTCGGGTTGGTGTTGTGCTTGGGATAGAGCAGGTTGCCCAGCGGCGACTCCACCGGCTCGTAGTGCGTGGGAAGGGGCCCATCCTTAATACTGGGCGAGTAGAGCCAACCCACTCCATCAGCCTTGGTGATGAAAGGCTGGTTGCCGGCGATGCCGTCCATGCCTTTCGCTCCTGGCGGCGGTTGGTAGTCGGGGGGCTTGTGCAGCTCGAAGTCCGGTCTGTCGGGTCCGACCCAGCTCTGCTTCTCAGTGTCCCACCAGACCAGTTTCTTGCGCTCCGACCAGGGGCGACCTTCGGGATCGGCCGAGGCGCGGTTGTAGAGGACGCGGACATTGTTCGGCCACGCGAAGCCCCATTCCGGTTGGACCGGGTTATCCGAAAGCTTGCGTTCGTCAGCACGGTTGCGGCCTGGCTCGGGGAAGACTCCGCTATAGACCCAGCAGCCACACGCGGTGGTGCCGTCGTCCTTCAACTCCGAGTAGCTGCTCAGAAGACGAGGCTCCCCGGTGCGCGGATCGGTCTCGTCCAGCCGGTGACCGTTGATTTCCATGAGGACCTTCTCCAGGTCCGGTTCCCCTTCGATGCGGCTGAGCGTTCCGTCGGGGAGACGCGGTTGCTCGTCGAAGTCGTAGTCCCAGGTGAGGTTCAGCAGGGCCTGATCCTTAGGATCGGTCGAGCCGGCGTAGAGCTGCTTGAGGCGCTTACCCAGGTTGTAGTAAAACCAGGCGTCGGAACGGCAATCGCCGGAGGGATCGACGGCTTTCTTGTGCCATTGGATCAGCCGCTGGGTGTTGGTTAAGCTGCCCTCCTTCTCCTGAGCGGCCGCGGCGGGGATGAAGAAGACCTCGGTCCCGATTTCGGAGGGCGGGCGGCCCATTCGGGTCGCTTTTCCAGAAGATGGCGCTTTCGGTCTCGAACCAGTCGAGAACCACCAGCCACTCCAGGTTGCGCAGCCCGGCGCGGTGCACATTGGCATTGGGTCCGCCGCCGGCGGGGTTCTGGCCGGCGAGGAAGTAGCCCTTGACCCCGCCCTTTGACATGCGATCGAAGTAGGCCAGTTGGGAGTAGTCGCCGTCGACGCGCGGCACCCAGGAGAAGCGGAAGTCGTTCTCCGGCGTGGCTGCGTCGCCGTACCAGGCCTTGAGCAGACTGACGATGAATTTGCTGAAGTTCGCCCAGTAGCCGGTGGGCATTCCACCAAACTCGATATAAGAGCTTCAAGCCCTCGTATGCGGGGTCGTGGGCAGCGGGCTGCGGCAGGTAGCCGGGCAGCGTGTCGTACAAGGTTGAGATGTCCGTCGCGCCCTGAATGGTGGAGTGGCCGCGCAGGGCCATAATACCGCCGCCAGGCCGGCCCATGTTGCCCAGCAACAATTGCAGGATGCCGGCGGTGCGTATGATTTGCACGCCGGTGGTGTGCTGCGTCCAGCCCAGCGCGTAGGCGATGCAAGTGGTCCGCTCGCGTCCGGAGTTGGTGCAGAGCAAATCCGCGACGCGCAGAAACTCTTCCGGCTTGCAGCCGCACACCTGGGAAACGACCTCCGGCGTGTAGCGCTCGAAGTGCCGGCGAAGGATCTGCATTACGCAGCGCGGATGCTGCAACGTTGGATCGCGGGGCACGTTTGTAGTGTCTTTGTGCGGCGAAGTATGGGGTTCGCCGCTACCGTCCATGGAGTGACCACGAGGGTCGTGCGGCCGGTGCGTCTGCGTCGAGTCATCCTGCGGCGCGCCACCGTTCGCGGACTTCTCGAAGCCCCAATGGCCCTGCTTGGAATCATAGGATTCGTGCTGCTGGTTGAAGCCGCTAAACAGCCCTGCGAGATCTTCGGAGTCCCGGAAACCTTCCTCGATGATGGTCGAGGCATTGGTGTAGGCCAGGACATATTCATGAAACCAACGGTCGTGCGTCAGGACGTAGTTCACGAGGCCGCCGAGGAAAGCGATGTCGCTGCCGGAGCGGATGCCCACGTAAAGATCGCAGACGGCCGACATGCGGGTGAAGCGCGGATCGACGTGGATGAGGGTCCCACCTCTCGCCTTGGCCTCCATGGGCCAGCGGAAACCGACAGGTTGAGCCTCAGCCATGTTCGATCCCATGAAGAGGACGCAATCGCTATTGGCCATGTCCTGCTGATAATTTGTGGCCGCGCCGCGGCCGAACGAGGCGCCCAGACCGGGCACCGAGGCGCTGTGTCATATTCGCGCCTGGTTCTCGATCGACACGACTCCTAGCCCGCCGCCGAACAGCTTCTTGATGAGGTAGTTTTCCTCGTTGTCAATCGTTGCTCCGCCCAAGGTGCCGATGCTGCGCACCGAGTTGAGCAAACGGCCTTGCTCGTCGCGGGTGGTGAAATCGGCGTCGCGGGTCTTCTTGACGCGCTGGGCAATCTGGTCCAGGGCCCAGTCCATGGTTCGCGTCTCCCATTGGTCGGAGTAGGGAGCGCGGTAGAGGACCTGGCGGACGCGATGCGAATTGACGGAAAGCTGGTAGGCGTTGGCTCCTTTCGGGCAGAGGTGACCTCCGCTGATGGGGCTATCCGGATTGCCCTCGATGTTGATGATTTCGCCGCCCTTGGTGTAGATAAGCTGCCCGCAGCCGACGGCGCAGTAAGGACAAAGGCCCTCGGTGACTGTGGCGCCACGGAGACGTGAGGTCTTCTGCAACGTCTCCTCACTGAACGGTTCGCTCGAAGTTTTTGGTTGCCGGGTTAGCGAGAAGCGGAACATAGTGGTCTCCTGAGCGAGCTTCGTTGCGGATAGTAGCACATATGCTTCCAAACAGATGTTGGACGCAAAAATGGGACGAGGTGCTGCCGGAAAGCTGCCGCTGCGGTCCTGAGGAACAGGCTCAGGTTGAGGCCGAAGGGACGGCAGTCGCGGTTCCGTTCGATGGTGCGAGTGTTCATTTCGCCCTAGATTAGCTACATGGCAACGTTGAAGGGTAGATGATGGTCACGATACATTGGCCTCATCAAAAAGGAACGCCGTTGATCGGAATTATGCGGGCTATTGTTCTTGGTTTGTTGTTGCTCGGTCTGGATGCGATGGGTCGAGCACAGGATCTGGCGATCACGCGGGCTACGGTCTACTCGGCGCCAGACGCGCCGGCACAGACCGATGTGACGGTGGTTATTCGTCATGGATCGATCGTGGGGGTCGGGGAACATCTGCGCATCCCCAAGGACATCGAGACGATTTCCTGCCAGGGCTGTTTTGTATTTGCCGGTTTTTGGAATGCGCATGTGCATTTCATGGAGCCGAAGTGGGACCACGCCGCAGACCAGCCGGCGGAAAAATTGACCCGCCAGATGAGCGAGATGCTTACTCACTCGGGGTTCACGACCGTGGTCGATACCGGATCGGACGGAGAGAATACGATTGCACTGCGGCGGCGGGTGGAGAGCGGCGAGGTGCTGGGGCCGCGGATATTTACCGCGGGCATCCCGATCTACCCTTCGCATGCGTTGCCGTACTACCTGGCGCAGCTTCCCCCGGAACTCAAGGCTAAAATGTCCCAGCCTGAGACAGCTTCCGAAGCTACGGCCATTGTCGACAGAAACCGGGCAGCAGGATGCGACCTCGTAAAGCTGTTCACCGGTTCGATTGTGAGCCCGGGTCACATCACTCCGATGACGTTGGAGATCGCCCGCGCCGCGGCTGATGAGGCCCATAGACACGCGCAATTAGTCTTTGCCCATTCTTCCAACTTTGAGGGGACCAAAGTGGCCATCGACGCCGGTGTCGATGTTCTGGCGCATACGCCGGAGGCTACTAATGGAATCGATGAGGCGATGCTGCGGCGCATGATTGCCCAACACATGACCATCATCCCAACGCTGAAGCTGTTCTCGCGCGACGATGATATTGCGAAGATTCGCGGGCTCGATTACCGGTTTCACCAGCTTGGAGGAAGGCTGGTTTATGGCACCGACACCGGGTTTCTGCAGGATTACGACCAGGGCGAGGAGTTTCGCCAGTTGATGGACGCTGGATTTGGATTTCGCGAAGTGTTGGCAATGATGACGACGGCGCCGGCGGCCCTGTTTCATTTGTCGCTGCACGAAGGCAAGGTGATGCCGGGGATGCGCGGAGATCTGACGATTCTTTCAGAGGACCCGGCGTCGGGGCATGCTGAGGCATTTACCAAGGTCAGATACACCATCCGTGGCGGCAAGGTGATCTGGCGCTCGAATTAGGCAGGCAGAGCGATCCGGGCGGGATGATAAATCTCTCGACAAGAGCTCATGGATTGGCTGCCCTCCATCGGACGACCAGATCCTGTGCGGCTTGAGGCCAGGTTGGATAGTTGAACTGAAAGCCGGCTCCGAGCAAGCGGCCGGGAATCACCTGCCGGCTTTTGAGGACCAATTCGGATTCAGTGCGTAGTAGAAAGGTGCCGAACTCCAGCATCCATCTTGTCGCTGCGGGATAGGTCGAAGCAGCGCTCGATAGGGGCGTTGATTCTTGTGGTCTCTTGGAGTCGAATCATGGGTGGACTTCCCTCCCTGGCAGAAGGTCAGCTTGTCGCAGAAGGAGAAGAACCTTGGTTCTGATTGGCTTCAAAACTGGTAGCTTGGCGAGTCCTAACAATTTCAGCGTAAGGTCAAGTGCTCCCTCTGCCATGCGTCGGGTTCGTGTTTGATTTTCTGAAGCGTCATAGAGAAACATCACCAGGAGGCCCATCTGAAGGGCCCATAACGCGACCGGAAGCAGTTCCTTGAGGTCGTTAGGGAGCTTCTCTTCGGCTATGGCATCGCGGAAGACCTGAGTACTGCGGCGGCGAATCTCCGCTGTTCCGTGTCCGAGACATGAGAACGGGTGTTCGGGCTCACCGGTGTAGCGAAAGACCACTCCCAGCAGGTTGCGATCGTCCTTCGCCAAGTCGATTTTTGAGTGGAGGGCTATGGCCACGCGAGTCTTCAGGTGCCTGGTGGAAGCGAATACTTCTTGGCACAGACGCTCCTGGTTGGATTGCACGGTTTCGTAGTAGTCCTGAACGATCGCTTCCTTGCTGGGGAAATAATAGTAGGCGGCGCTCTTGACGGCCTGGGCGTGTTTGGCGATATCTTGCATCGTCGTGGCATCGAAGCCCCGTTCCCTGAATAACTGTAGGGCGCTTTCGAAGATTTGCTTTCGGGTCTGTTCTCCCTTGCCGGTGGTGGGATCAGTTTTGACCATGGTCAAAACATGCGCGTTGGGAAGGGTTGTCATCAAGGAATATTTGACCCGGGTCAAAAGAGGGATATTTCTCGGGGCCAAGGGAGATGGGGTGGCTGCAGAATCGCTCGCTACGCCGGGGAGGGCGTGACTTAGCGGGTCTCCCCTCGTTTTCGTCGGGTCGCGGGTTTTCGGTTTCCGTTCCGAAGGGACGCCGTGAATGGATACTTGCTGGCAGGGGATCGCGGAAACTTTCAGTCGTCCCTGGCGGGACTGTATCTGTTCGGTAAGGGTAGCCAGCACTGCGTGCTGGGCTAAGTTCAGCCCGTCCCTGCGGGACTCGACGGGAACGTAGAACACGTCTCAGTCACTGCGCCACTCAATGAACAACCGTACCCTGGAGCGACTAACAAGGTTGCGGAAGAACTCGGCTTTGCTGTGGTTTTAGCTGTGGCAGGGGCTAAAGAGGGTGTGTGAGAACTAGCAAAACTGCAGATCTCTCCGATACGCTTCGCTCCGGTCGAAAGCAGAAAAACATTTCCCCGAAAGGTCCGTAGAACTGCAGGTCCCTCGGCTGCGCTCGGGATGACAAGGGGAGGGCGGCGCTTCCATTGAGCGCTGTTAGTGGGATCGAGAGAGCAGCGTGCTGCCAACCGAATTAAGTCACAACCTCTCGGGATGAACAACCGTACCCTGGACCGACCAAAAGCGTTGGAGGGGCTTCGCCCGTCTTTTTCGGCCCACGTACGCTAGTGCGAACATGGGGCACCCGTCCAGTGCGCGGCGGCCGGTACTGTTCATTGCTCCCTTAACTTGCCGCAGGCAAGTCGGCTCCTCGGGATGACAAGGGGAGGGCGGTGCTTCCGTTGGGGTTCGGTTATTGGGATCGAGAGATGACACAGGGGAGCGTGACGCTTCCAGGGGGGAGTGGTCGTGGGATGGAAGCCGATTTTCATCGCCTTGGGTGGGCCGCAGGCCCATACGGTCTCCGGTTCTAATGAACAACCGTATCCGGACCGACCAAAAGCGTTGGAGGGGCTTCGCCCGGCTTTTTCGGCCCACGTTAGATGGTGCGAACATGGGGCACCCGTCGAGTGCTCGGCGGCCCTGATTGTTCATTGCTCCTTTAGCTTGCCCCGATCAGCGTGATGGTTTCCGCCGGGCAAGCAAGCGTCTCGCCAGGACGGCCCTGGATTGCTGCTGCCTGGTCTTCGGCTTGGCTTCGAAAGACGCCGAATGGTGCATCCCAGATGCACCATTGTCATCTAACGGAGGGCTGTATAGTCGCGAGGTACACATGTCCAACACCGTGAAGATCGTTCGATTCCATAAAAACGGACCCGCTGAGGTTCTCCAGTTTGATGAATTGCCAGTTCCGGAGCCTGGGCCAGGGGAGATCCGGATGCGCGTCAAAGCGCTCGGACTTAACCGTGCCGAGGTCATGTTCCGCAATGGCCGCTATTTGGAGACTCCTGTCCATCCAGCGAAAAATGGTTACGAAGCAGCTGGGGTCATCGAAGCTGTGGGACCGAGAGTCGATTTGGACTGGATTGGTAAGACCGTCAGCACGGTTCCTGGGACCTTCAAACTTAACGACCACGGAGTTTATGGCGAAGTCGCGGTTGTTCCCCTGCACGGCGTCGCGGAATATCCCTCAAACCTTTCGTACGAAGAGGGTGCATCCATCTGGATGCAGTACCTGACGGCCTACGGTGCGCTCATCTGGCTGGGCCAAGTCACTAAGGGAGACTTTGTCTTAATCACCGCAGCCAGCAGTAGCGTAGGCATCGCGGCGATGGAGATGAGCAAAGTCGAAGGCGCCATCAGCATCGCGGTTACGCGAACGTCAGCCAAGAGAGCTGAGTTGTTCAAGGCCGGGGCGGATCATGTGATCGTTACCGATGAGGAGGACTTGGTAGCGCGTGTCCACGAGATCACCTCGGGCAAGGGCGCACGCGTTGTTTTCGACCCCATCGGGGGCCAGATCCTCGAATCGCTCGCTCACGCAACAGCGTTCCAGGGCATCATTTTCGAATATGGCGCGCTGGCGACCGAAGCTACTCCCTACCCACTGTTTACGGCACTAGCCAAAGGTCTCACCGTCCGTGCGTACACTCTCTTTGAGCTTACACATGATCCAGTGTTCCCTGTAGCGAAACAATATATCTTCGATCATCTTGCTTCCGGTGCTTTCAAGCCACTTATTGATAAGAAGTTTCCTTTTAGTGAGATCATTGAAGCGCATCGGTATATGGAGTCGAACGCTCAGATCGGTAAGATCGTGGTCACCGTCTAGTTCGTACCTACGCTCCGTTGGCTACCTCAGCTTCCCACCCCTCTTTTTCGAAGCGACGGAGGATTGGCGTAATTGTTTTTTATTGATTAAGAGTACAGATACGTTGCGTTCTCACGATAATGGCATTGTGTGAGTTTGGAGAAGTGTTTTCGCGATTGTGCTCAGTGCGGCGGCGGTCCGGGCGTGGAATTTCCCCTCCGTTTCTCTCATTGGTTGCCTAGTTATTGGAGGATTTGAATGCAATTTGGAAGGGCGGGTTCCCCGCGGTAACCACAAAGATGACTCAAGATGGAGAGATCGATGAAAAGGCGATGAGCTCCAGCGTCGATCGCCTGGTTCGGAATGGAGTGGCCGGAGTTATCGTTCTTCCGATGCTTGGGGAAAACTCCTCGTTCACCGTTGCGGAGCGATAGAAAGTGATTCGCCTGGCCAAAGAGGCCGCTGGCGGCCGCGTTCCTGTGCTTTCCGGGCTTGCAGAAATTACATTGCAGACGGTTAAGGAAAATGCTGCAGCGTATCGGTCATTCGGAGCCGAGGGCTTGATTGGTCTTTCCCAGCCTTGGCTATACAACCGATCGGCGCGAGACAGCGCATTGGTACCGCGAGATTGCAGCCAGCGCAAAAATCCCGATCATGATCTATAACAACCCGATCGCTTACAAGGTGGATGTGACGAAAGAGGTGTTGCAGGAATTGGTTTCCGTGCCGGAGATCCTTTGCATCAAGGAAGAGTCCGGGGACATTCGCCGGGTCACCGATACCTATATCGCGTTCGGCGATCGGTTCAGCGTTTTCTGCGGCGTGGATGACCTGATTGTCGAAAGCAGCGCTCTCGGGGTAACCCGGTTGGGTTTCGGGCATGACGAACGCATGGCCGGCGGAGTGCGTGCAGCTATTTGAGCTTTGCGCAAGTCAGAATTTCCTATAAAGCGCGCGCGCTTTATCAGGATTCTGACGCCGTCCTTCCATCTTGATACACACGTTAAATTAGTGCAGTACATCAAGCTCGCAAAGCATCTGGTTTACGGCGCCCCTGAATGGACTGCGCTCCCCGCCTGCCGTTAGTGGGCGCCGAACGCGAAGCGGTGATCCACACTGTGAATGCGGCGATCCGTATGCTTAAGGCTACGGGTCTGGTCAGGGCATCGACGTAGTGGCCTTAACTAGTTTTCGAGGGACGCATGCGATTGCAACAGGTCATAACGGTTGTGGGTGTCCACGCTGAAGGTGAGGTGGGTCGCGTCATCACTGGTGGTGTCATTGCCCCACGGGCGGCGTCGATGTTTGAGCGCCAGCAGGCTCTCGAGCGCGATCAGGATTGGCTTCGCCTTATGCTGCTTTCCGATCCCCGTGGGAGCGCCAATGCCGCAGTGAACCTCATCACGCCTCCCATCGCCCCCGAGGCAGATTTCGGAATGATCGTGATCGAGTCAGACTATTATCCGCCGATGTCGGGCTCCAACCTGATGTGCACAGTCACGGCGGCGCTTGAAACCGGGATGCTTCCCATGGCAGAGCCCGTGACGCGGCTCTGTGTCGATACGCCTGCCGGCTTGGTTCAGGTCGAAGCGGAGTGCGCGAATGGAAAGTGCCGGCGCGTCTCGTTCCGCAATGTGCCCTCCTTCGTCTTCCACATGCAAAAGCCAGTGGACGTTCCCGGTCTGGGTACAGTGGTTGTGGATGTGGCTTACGGTGGAATGATCTACGTGCTGGTGCCGGCTGCCCAGTTGGGATTTAGTCTCGCCCGGGAGGAGGCACGCTCGCTGGTTGAGGTCGGAGAACGCATCAAGCTGGCAGCCGCAGCACAATTGCCTTCGGTTCATCCTCTCAATCCGGGAATTCACACGATCAACCAGACACTTTTTGCGGGCCCCCTGACGATGCAGAATGGGATCAAGTCAGCCAAGAATGCTGTCGTTGTATCGCCCGGCCGCCTCGACCGTAGTCCCTGCGGGACGGGGAGTTCCGCGCGAATGGCGGTGATGCACGCACGAGGCGAACTTGCCGTGGGCGAGCCGTTCCAACACCTTTCGATCCTGGATACAGAGTTCGCATGCAGCATCGAAGCGACTACCAGGATTGGCGGTCTTGATGCGGTGCTGCCCAACGTTAGCGGACGGGCATGGCTGACTGGGGTCTCTTATTACGGAACGGATCCGGACGATCCGTTCCCACACGGATACCGGCTGAACGACACCTGGCACGCCTGTTGAGTTGGGTACTATTTCTTAGCTTTTCCGGCGAGGATTCGTTGCAGAACGGCATCCAGGGCGCGGTCCAACTCTATAAACTTACCGCCGGTGGTCACGGCTTGATAGACCTGCTCGTTGATCCCTCCGGGCGTTTGATGATGATCCGCTAACTCCTGGAACGACAAATCCGGCATGGCCAGCGTGGCCGCGGAGAGACCCCGTAACATCTGCGCAACATAGATCCGCGATGTTTGGGGAGAGATGCCCTGCTTTACCAGCCAGGAAGCGATCGTGTCCGCGAAGGCACAATAGCTGGACATTGTGGCCGTGACGGTGGTGAAGGCATCGAATTCGTTTTCGTTTTCGAGCGGAATGGTCGTGCCTATCTGGTCGAAGAGCGACTTGACAGCGGGCGTGGGTGGATAGAGGACGATTGGCGCTTGCCGGTAGGTTGCAGAGGGCAGGGGGACAGCACGCGTCACCTCCGCAGACGGAGCGGTTACCGATCGCAGGTAGTGGAGCGAGACAGCCGGGATGAGGCTGATGACGCGATGGTCTTGACGAAACTTCAGGGCGGTGATCACATCGTGCGCTATCTGCGGACGAATGGCCAAAATGACGGTGTCGCTTGCATCCAGTACCTGCTGGTTACTGGATGCGACGCGTACCTTTGGGTAACGCTCGGCCAGACTGCGAGCTGTATCGGCGTTGCGTGGCGAGACCACAATGTCTACGTCCGACGAGGCCGCCTGAAGTCCGTGCACCACGGCGGCGGAGATAGTGCCGGTACCGAGAAAACCTAATGTCATCCAGAATTCCGATCTCTGAGGCCGGGAGTCGCATGAGATTTCTTGCGATGGTTGCGCTCCACGGTCATATTGTATTTTATAAATTCATAATGTAATACTGCTGCATAGGGTGGAGGACGTATGCTGCGTTCCATCGGCAAACGCATTCTGCTGACGCTGGCGACGCTCTTGTTGATATCCCTGATTGTATTCACCCTGATCCGGTTGGTGCCGGGCGACCCGGCGAGATGTGCAAAGTACTATCTTCGTGACCATATGGGCCGGATTATTGAGTCCAGTCCTACAGGAAGACGCGTTGAAAAGGAAGACTGAGAGCTCCCAGCGCAATCGGAGCCAGGCGGAGTCCGAGCCGTCGGCCTTGCCAACGCAGCTTGCGTCGCAGATTGTTGAGTTCCTCCGCACCAACAAAAGCGTCCGTGGAGACCACCTTTCTGAGCAGGAGTTTGCGGATGCGTTCCGTGTTTCCCGAACTCCGGTGCGGGAGGCGTTCCGTCTGCTCGAAGAGATGAGCGTTTTAGAGAAGCGGCCTAACCGTGGCTATTTTCTGCTTCGTGACGCCGAGTCGCTGGAGCACCAACATTTGCAGGCCGGCGAATCGGAAGACCGGGTGTATTTTGACATTGCCGCGGATCGTCTCTCCGGGGCGTTACCGGAACGGTTCACCGAAAACCAACTCATGCGCCGGTATGGCTTGAGCCGGAGCCGGCTGGTGAAATATCTGCTGCAAATGCAGCATGAGGGATGGCTGGAGCGTCTTCCCGGACATGGCTGGGAGTTCCAGCCCACGTTGAATTCGCCGGAGGTGTATGAACGGAGCTTTCGCTTTCGCCTGCTGATTGAGCCGGTCGCCCTGCTTGAGCCTGGCTACAGCATCTCTCCCGATACGATTTCTCAGCTCCGCAGCCAGCAAAAGGCGATGCTGGACGGGGGAATATTCAGCTATAGCCCCAGCCATACTTTTCAAATTTGCGCCGCGTTTCATGAGGCGATTGTGGCGGCCGCGCAGAACCCGTTCTTCCTGGATGCCATTCGGCGGGTTAACCGGCTGCGCCGGTTGATGGAGTATCGCCTGACCACCAGCCGTTCGCGCATGATCCAGCAGTGCAAAGAACATCTTGCGCTTTTGGATATTCTGGAAAGCGGGAATTATCCGGAGGCTTCTGTCTTCCTGCGCAAACATCTGGAGGGCGCACAGGCGCAGAAACTCGGACTGGCTAAGAAGACGGGAGCTTCTTTGTCAAAGATGGTGGCTCACGATCTCTGAGGCGGTCTGCGCTCTAGGCTAAGGGCGGCTTCTGTTTGAGTGCTTTGGCTTCGGTTCGTGCGGCTCTCTTTACGGAGAGCCGCATCCGTGGTCGTTGTGAGCTGCTGTGAGGTAGGTACGCTCCGGTCGAAAAACAGAAAAATATTTTCCCGAAAGGTCCGTAGAACTGCAGGTCCCTCGGCTGCGCTCCTAATGAACAACCGCACCTTGACCGACCAAGAGCGTTGGAGGGCTTCGCCCGTCTTTTTCGGCCCACGTACGCTGGTGCGAACTTGGGGCACCCGTCCAGTGCGCGGCGGCCGGTACTGTTCAATGCTCCCTTAACTTGCCGCAGGCAAGTCGGCTCCTCGGGATGACAAGTTGAGGGTGGCGCTTCGATTGAGTGCTGTTAGTGGGATTGATAGGGCAGCTGGCTGCAAACCGATTTAAGTCACAACCTCTCCTAATGAACAACCGTACCCTGGACCGACTAAAGGCGTCTGAGGGGCTTCGCCCGGCTTTTTCGGCCCACGTACGCTGGCGCGAACATGGGGCACCCGTCCAGTGCGCGGTGGCCCGCACTGTTCATTGCTCCCTTAACTTGCCGCAGGCAAGTCGGCTCCTCGGGATGACAAGGGGAGAGTGGCGCTTCCATGGGAAATGGTCGTCGGACGACGCGACCCGCCGTTGATGCTTTTTGCGTCGCTAAAATGCTATACGAGAATATAGCAGGGTCCGGGAAGCCGTTGAAAAGCGTCCCTCACGCGAAGCGTCGACTTGATGGAAAGTGGTTTTGTATCAGGGGAGCGGTCGCCAGTGCGGCTGTCTTTGCAAGTGGCGCCGTCAATAGCCCTCGGCCTTCCCAAATTTGTGCCGCTGATCATCGGCTCCCATCAGCGTGTGCGTTTTCGGGTCGATGTAAATCATTTCGCTGTCTCCCCAGACGCCCGGGCTTTTTCCATCAGCCTCGTCGGAGCGATTCACCTGGTATCCACAGGCCTTCAACGCATTGACCACATCCATCGGGAAAGTTTTCTCGAACTCGATCCGGTCCGGCAGATATTGGTGATGAAAGCGGGGAGCATCGGCCGCTTCCTGAACCTTGAGCCCGTTATCCAGGATGCTCACGATATCGTTGGCCACGGTGGTGATGATCGTGGATCCACCGGGCGAGCCAAGCACCAGCAGAACTTTTCCATGCTTGAGGACGATGGTCGGAGTCATGCTGGAGAGAGGACGCTTCCCGGAGGCAATCGCATTTGCCGGACCCTGGATAAGTCCGAACATATTCGGGACCCCGACCTTGGAGGTGAAGTCGTCCATCTCGTTGTTGAGGAGGAATCCAAGTGAGCCGGCGGTAACGCCGGAACCGAAGAAAGCATTGAGGGTATAGGTGTTGGAGACGGCGTTGCCCTCATCATCGACGATGGAAAAATGGGTGGTATCAGTGGACTCATGGTGAGCGGGGGTGGGTGGGGGCGGAGGTATAAAGCCGGCAGGCCGAGCGAGTGAGGCGGAAGGTGACGGAGCCACGGGATCGATCGTCTTACGCCATGCGGCGGCATACGCGGGATCGGCCATTTGCCGGAGCGGCATCGAGACGAATGCTGGATCGCCAAGGTAGTCTCCGCGGTCCATGTAGGCGCGCCGGTAGGCTTCCACGAGATAGTGCACCTGCTGCGCCGACCGGTCGCCCATTTTGCTCAGGTTATATCCGGAGAGGATGTTGAGCGACTCCAACAGAACGATGCCACCGGAAGATGGCGGCGGTGAGGTGATGATGTCGTAACCGCGGTATTTTCCATACAGTGGCGTGCGGTCTTCGACCCGGTAAGCTGCCAGATCGGCAGCGGTGATGAGGCCGCCCCCTTGCTGAATCGAAGCGGCCAGTTCGTTCGCCATGGAACCGTTATAGAAGACCGAGGGATCCTTCGCGATACGGGTTAGAGTGTCCGCTAACTGAGGTTGACTAAAGCGCTCGCCTGGCTGATAGAAATTGCCGTCGCGCTGGAAGAGCTTCCTGGAGGCGGGAAACTTCGGCAGATTGCGGGAGGTGCTCATGGTTTGAGCCTCTTCCGGAGCCAATTCGAAGCCTTCACGAGCGAGCTTGATGGCCGGCGCCATTACCTGCGCGAGGGTGAGCCTGCCGTATTTCTTTTCCGCGTAGGCCAGGCCGGCGACGGTTCCGGGCACTCCTATCGCCTTGTAACCAAGAGTAGACGCACCTCGGATGACATTCTTCTGCGCGTCGAGATACATGTCGGCGGTTGCCGCGGCAGGCGCCTTCTCACGATAATCGATGAAGTGCGCCTGCCCATTATGGGTGCGAATTAACATGAAGCCGCCACCACCGATATTGCCGGCCTGGGGGTAGACGACGGCGAGGGCGAAGCCAACCGCAACCGCGGCATCGACCGCGTTGCCGCCGGCCTTGAGGATCGCAAGACCGGCGTCAGAGGCGTCATGGTGGATCGTAACGACCATGGCATGCCTGGAGGTGTTGGCTGAGGGTTCACCCGCACCACCGGCCTGGGCCATGGTTGAGGCTGCAGCGCAAGAGACGATCAGAGAACAGATAAGGGGTGGCAGGCTGGAACGCATGTACCTAACCTTCAACAGGCAATGAAGTTCAGAACCAGCATAGACGAATTATGGGACGAGTTGTCCTTTGCTTTGCCCCGTCTGTCAATGAGGTGGCAGCGCGTTTGGGCGGCTATGGGCGATACGGAGTATTATGCTTTTGCGAGCAAGGTTGCAGACCAGGCGCTTGGCCGTCAGACGGATATCGACAGCAAGGGCTATCCGATTAACAAACGCACCCACAAGGAGAACCACGTGAAAATAGTAGGTCACTTTCTCAGAGCCGCGGCCGTGACAACGGCTCTGACCCTCGCAGCGATCGGGGCTCACGCCGCAACCATCAATCTCAAGGCCGATCTGAAAGCCTCTTCTGAGGTGCCCCCCAAGGATAGTGCCGGAACTGGAACTCTGACCGGCACGCTCAATACCGACACCAATGACTTCAAATATCAGGTGAACTTCAGCGGGCTGACAGGACCCGCCGTCGCTGCCCATTTCCATGGACCGGCCGCCGAAGGAGCCAACGCCAAGCCACAGGTTCCGGTGAAAGGCAGCCCCGTCACCAGCCCGATCGAGGGAGAGGCGACGCTTACGGCCGAACAGGCGAAGGATCTCATGGATGGCAAATGGTATTTCAATCTCCACACCAAGGCGAATCCCGGCGGAGAAATCCGTGGCCAGGTTGTGAAGGCGCAATGAGCAGAGGAGAGGCCGTGTCTGGGTCGCGGATAGTACCATCCTTTTGACAGATACGGAGGTCTCGATAAAAGCCTGCTGGCCAAGTTACGGCGCAGCAGGCTTTTTTTTGCTTTATGCCTCGACCATCCGGCGTTGACATCCGATCAGTGGGTAGAGTTCAGCGTCTCCTTCAGGATGTCGACTGCGTAATCGAGATCTTCTCGTGTGGCGATGAACGGCGGAGCGAGAATCGCGTTGTTTCCCGTGGTCTTCAAATGAACTCCCCGGTCGAAAAGGCGCTTCTGCAACTCATACCCGCTCAAGCCAAGAAGTCTTGGGTCGATCTCGAAGCTCGCCAACATTCCGAACCCACGGACGTCGATGACGCCGGGCACGCCGGCTAACTCATCGAGGCGCTGCAGGAAATACGGCGAAAGGTCGCGGGCACGCTCGAATAAGTCCTCGTTGCGGTAAATGTCGAGTGCGGCCAACGACGCCGCACACGCTACGGGGTGTGAAGACCAGGTGTATCCATGGAAGAATTCGATGGTCTCCTCTGGTGCGGAACCGAGGATGGTCTCATACAGATGGTTGCTGACCCCGACAGCGCCCATCGGCACACAGCCGTTGGTTATGGCTTTGGCCATGGTGATGATGTCGGGAATTACGTCGAAGCTTTGTGCGGCAAAATTCTGTCCGGTGCGGCCGAACCCGCAAATAACCTCATCGAAAATCAGCAGAATCTTGTGCGCCGTGCATATCTCGCGCAGCCGCTCCAGATAACCCACAGGCGGCACAAAGACACCGGCCGATCCGGCAATGGGTTCTACAATGCAGGCCGCGATGTTTTCCGCTCCGTAGAGGTCGACCATGCGCTGGAGATCATCTGCGAGTTCCGCACCCTTCGGAGGCTGCCCGAGGATAAAGCGATTCTCCTCCAGCAAGGTATGGCGCATGTGGACTACGGGCAGAGTCATTCCCTGAAAAGTCCTGCGGTTGCTCACCATCCCCGCGAGGGACGTTCCGCCAACGTTGACGCCATGATAGGACCGCTCCCGCGAAACAAACATCGTCTTCGAAGCTTCGCGCCGCGCGCGATGATAGGCCATGGCGATCTTCATCGCCGTGTCGACCGCTTCCGAACCGGAGTTGACGAAGAATACCTTGTCCATTCCATCCGGCAGCAGTTCTGCCACCCGCGCCGCTACTTCGAACGATTTTGGATGGGATCGCAGGAAGCTCGGGGTAAAGTCCAGCTCCAGGATCTGCCGATAAACCGCATCCGCAATTTCGACTCGTCCGTGTCCCGCAGGCGTGGTAAATAAACCCGATGAGGCATCGAAGATGGTTCGCCCGTCTTCGCTCTTGTACCAGGCGCCTTGGGCCGAGGTAAACATTCGTGGCTCGGCCAGAAAATCGCGGTTAGGGGTAAATGGCAGCCATTGGTTAGCTGCACGAATCGCGGCGGGCTGTTCTACAGCGCTGGTAAGCTTCATAGGGAGAATGGTTCCTGGTGTTTCCATACTATAGTGGCACAGAATGTCGATAGCTTCGGGGGAAACCACACGTAGACCACTCCGATGAGGTTCTTCACAAGCTCTATTGGTCAAACGCGGCTAGCTTACTCGGGATAGCTTGAGGTTAAAGAGAGTCACCGCAGATCTCTCTACTACGCTGTGCCGGCTTCAGTGCCTGGGAATGGTGCTGAAGAAACTTTCCGGATACCACGCCGGGTTGGTCGGCGCATTGGCAACCCTCGTGGCCAGAGTCAGCAGGACGCGGTCGAAGTGCACGGCTGCTTGGCGGTCGATCGGCTGTTTCAAGTCGTCGCTGGGATGATGGTAGCGATTTTTGATCCAGTCGTTGAAGGTCTGCTGTTCGGGAGAGCTTGGGAGCCAGCCGAATTTGAATCCCAGGGCCGGAATTCCATATTTTACAAAGCTTGCCTGATCGGAGCGGATAAAGCGGTTCTCATCCGGCTGCTTGTCGAATTGAACTTCAATGTCGTTGAGCTGCGCAGCCGCACGCGCGTCGTTGCCCAGTGTCGATTCACCGAGTCCCTGCACTTCAAGAAAATGAAGGGGGAAGAGCGGGAGGTACATATCCATGTTCAATTCGGCAACGATTTGCGATCGCTGCACCGTGGGATAGTGAGCGTAGAACTGGGATCCAAGCTCACCTTCTTCTTCACCGGTGAACGCGAGAAAGACGATCGAACGCTTTGGACGAGGTCCCCGGGCCAGCGCCTTGGCGGTCTCGATCAAAGACGCGATTCCAACTGCATTGTCCATGGCGCCGTTGTAAATCGTGTCGCCGTCGACGGGGCGTCCAACCCCGAGATGGTCAAGATGCGCGCTAAGCAGAAGATATTCATGCTTTAGCTTAGGGTCGCTGCCATCGAGTAGTCCGACTACATTCGGAGCCTGATAGGTGGAGTGAACCAAGGTTGTCGTCGTCGCTCTCACCTTCAGTGCGAGTGGAAATTTCGGTAGCGGTTGACCATCTTTCGCGAGCGCCTGCATTTCGTCAAGCGTGTGGGGAGAACCGGCGAATAAAGCGCCAGCCGATGCCGTGGGGATGGTCGCGTTCAGACGCGCTCCCTGCAATGGATTGAGCGCAGGATCGGCGAGCTGATCGATGGGACGAGTGCCGGCGCGTGGTGGCCCGCCGGCCGGTGTTGGCCTCGGCTCCGCGATGGTAATGAGGCCTACTGCTCCTGCCGGCTTGAGCGCCTGCCAGCGTATGGCTGCGGTGCGGTAGTAAGCCTTGAGCGGCCCGTGAACAGCAGCGGGCGAAGAGCCAAAAATCACTACGACTTTGCCATGGAGATCAAGACCCTTCAGGTCGTCAATTCCCAGGCCAGGAATCACCAGGCCATAGCCTGCGAATACCGCCGGCGCGTCCACCGAAGCGGCACCTTCGACATTTGGGCTCAGTAACAGATCGCTTCCGGCTTTCAGCGATTGCACCTTCCCGTCGGGATGGACCAGATCCAGGTTTGAGTGTTCGGCGTCTACGGAGACGTTGCGAAAGCCTACCGGCTGGCGGTAGCCATCGACCCCAGCCGGCTTCAGACCGATCGCCTTGAATTGTGATTCCACGTATTGCACGGCGCGAAGGAAATCCTCTGTGCCGGTCTTACGACCTTTCAGCTCGTCGCCGGCAAGCACTTCGAGATGAGCGAACCACGCATCCTCCGCGGCTTTTTCGGCCGCAATGGACGCGGGTGTCAGGGGAGAAATCCCCGGGTTGTATGTGATGGTCTGCGGATGTTGCTGCCCAGATAGAACCACCGCCGCCAGCAAAAGCAGAGCCGTCGTGGGATAGAGCATTTTTCGCAATATCATGAATTTTCTGACCGTTGTACGAGCAGCTTTCTTGGTGGACGGCAACAGTTGATTTAGGAGGACCGCAGATCTCTCCACTGCGCTTCGCTCCGGTCGAGATGACAAATTTGTTGAGAGATCGACAGCACGTTTCTCTACTGGAACACTGTCATTTACCCAAAACAAATTTGTCATCTCGACCGGAGCAAAGCGGCGGAGAGATCCGCGGTTGCTATTGAGCTGCACCTGGCTTCAAGTATTTATCGAGAAATGCGAGTTCACGCTCGTACGCGTCCTTGCGATGTTCCCGCTGCTGAAAACCGTGGCCTTCATGCGGATAGGTGATATAGGTGTAGGGTTTTCCTAATTCCTTCAGGGCGGCCGCAAATTCCTGCGATTCCTGCGGCGGCACCTGCGGGTCTTCCTCCCCGTGAAGGATCAGCAGTGGCGTTTTGATCTTGGCTACATCTGGAAGCACGTTGGCCTTGCGATACACCGCAGGTTTCAGATCCGGAGGACCGCCCATCTTCGTTTCCCAGCGAATGGCCGAGTTGCGGTTGGTGTAACGGAGGAATAATGCTCGATCGACGACTCCAAATTTCTCAACACCCGCTGCGAAGGTATCGGGAAGCTTAGTCACGGCATTGGCAACGACGGTGCCACCGTGGCTGCCGCCGGAAATCCCTACATGCTTGGGATCTGTTAGTCCGGTGTCGACGAGATACTTCACCGACGCAGCAATATCGTCGATTTCACCACCCCCCGAGTCTTCCACGTTGGCATTGCGGAAACGTTCCCCGTAGCCCGTGCCGCCGCGAAAATTCGGCTCCAGAACTACGTATCCCTGCTGAGCTAGAAACAACGACCAGGGCGCAGCAAGAAGGGTTACCTGACCTTCGGGGCCGCCATGCGCAAGAATCACGGTCGGATAGCGCGTGCCTGCATGATAAGCGGCGGGTTTGTAGAGAATGCCGGCAAGCGCGAGGCCGTCCTTCGCTTTGTAGTGCACGACCTCGGGCGTAATGCCGAGTTGTTCGAACTTTGAGTGATGCAATTGCCCCACTAAGCGCGGTTCACGTTTACCACTGACATCGGCTACGTAGGCGGCCGACGCACCCAAAGATGAGTGCCACTGGAAATGCATGGTTTGGCTGTCCGGCGCCCAGGATGGCCTGCTCTCAAGTCCTGCAAGAGCGGTCAGGCGATGCGGTTCTCCCCCTATGGCCGGCACCACCCAGACGTGCCGCTCTTCCGGGAGATTGCGATTCGATTCAAAGGCAATCCATTTCCCATCCGGCGAGTAGACAGGCTCCTCGTCCTCCCCCGGGCCAAAGGTCAATTGCTTTGGTTTGCCGCCGGTTGAGGGAATCAGCCAGATTTTGTCCCAATGTGTTTCCTGTAGGACCACGGCAAGCGTGGCGCTATCTGGAGACCACGCAGCAGTATTGACGGCCCAGGCGCCGCCCGGATCATTCTTCGCAATGTAGATATCGAGAGCCGGGCCAGCCGCACAGCCCGCCTTCTGATCGAACGGAAGCACCTTGAGCTTGCCCGAAAAGAATTCTCTTGACCGTTCCGTGTAAGACAGCCGGGTTCCGTCAGGAGCCCAGGATGGATGCGAATCGAATCGATCCGAAGATACAGCGTCCCCTTTGTCCTGCGATGTGTTGGCGATGACATCTTTACCGTGATAGATCTCCGTTGCCGCCAGAAGAGTGAGAGTCTTGCCGTCTTCGCTCACGACATATAGTTCGTTGAAGCCTTTGCGTCCGGATTCATAGAGAACCCACTTCCCTTTTGGATTCCATTGTGGGCGATGATCGGTGGCTCCGCGCGGATCTCCTGGTCCGGCAGGATCGTGGGTTAATTGCAACGGATCGCCACCAACCGTCGCAATGACCCACACCTGGCCCTGACTTATGTAGGCAATGTGTTGGCCATCCGGGGATAACTGGGCCTCCGATTTGGGCTCCGGCGACGAGGTAAGCAACTTCTCCGGGCCTCCATCTACGGGCTTCAAAGCTATCTGGCCGTGCTCTTGTATCACGGTGTATTTGCCGTCAGGAGTTGACTGGCTCTCCGCTCCGCGGCCACGGAAATCGCCGCCACCCAGCAAATCGTCGATGGTGAGCTTCTCTGCCTGTCCGGCAAGCAGCACAGGATACAGCAACATCAATATGACTACGCTGTTTCGCAAGGCACCCTCGCAATTCGTTTTACTCGGTTAGAAGATGAACTTTCCGTAAACAACCAGAACGCGGCCGGATACGATTGCTCCCTGCCCCGTGCCGTAAATGCTTGTGGGAACGCTCACGTCGGTCGTAATCGTGCCGAGTGTCTGGCCTTTATTCACATCCGCGTTGGGCAATCCAAAATTCGGGTGGTTCAGCAGGTTGTAGGCGTCTCCTCCGATTTCGAAACGGGTGTGCTCGGTCACTTGGATTTCCTTGCCGAGCTGAGTCGAGATGGAGAAAAAGCCAGGCCCACGGAAGCTGTTTGGCCTGGTGTTACCCCAGTCCGTCTGCGTTGAGGGAGTCGCGAAGTCGCTGGTCGTCAGGCAGGGTGTATGCACAGCGGACGTGCCGCAATGGGTACCGACGACCGTCGGAACCACCGTGTCCGCAAGGACCGTTCCAGTGAATGAACTCGAAAACACGTTCTTGGCGCTGATCCCGCTATCGATGACGGTGAAGGGGCGTCCGCTATAGAGATAGATTTTGCCCCCGACCTTCCAGCCGCTCAACGTTCTCTTCATCACAGCGTTGTTGAGTGTGGGCGTCGAATAAATCAGGTCTCCCACAAAATTATTGCGGGTATCGAAGGCTGTTGCGCCGTAACCGTCTCTCAGTGTTCCAATCGATGCCTGCCCGTTCAGGGCATACACAGTGGGATTGTAAATCGTTCCTGTAGCTGCCGAGGTGCCGGCGTTCGGTTGCAGCTGCAGGGCCTTGCTCCAGGTATAGCTGGCCTGCCCCTGGAGGCCGCTGGCAAAGGAATGGCGCTCCTGCACCGTCAATCCGTTGTAGTTCGAATAGCCCGATACGAATATCTGGGTCACGGTAGAAAAACGCGGATCGGGAATGGCCTTCGGCAAGCCTCCGTACCCATTCGCTGCCCAGCCGTTTGCCGCCGTGTTCGAGAGCGGTTCGTCATAGCCGTGATTCGCCGCGTAGGAAAAGGAAACAATATCGTGACGGGCCAGGGGCTGCTCCACCTCGAAACTCCACTCCAAGGTCTTGATGGTGTGGTAGTTGTTTGGGTTGACATAGAGCGTGGGGGTGGAGAAGGTTACGCCCGCGGGAACTGCGGCTTGCAGCTGCGGGAGCGTGTCGCCGGCGGAAAAGCCCGCTTGAAAAGCAATGTTCGATGCGACTGCAGCGCCTTGGGAAGTCGCAGAATTCGTGGCCAGGCCAACGATGCCATTGGTGACCTTGGGAGCAAATTTATTGGGCGGATTGCCGTAGATACTGGCTGCAATGCTCGCCGGGATTACATTGGCAAACAGCCCGATGCCGCCGCGGACCACGGTTTTGCCTTCTCCGTATGGCGACCAGGCAAAGGCAGCACGCGGCTCAAAGACCACCCCTTCAAAGGATTTGAAGTTCTTCTGTAATCCTGTCTGTAGCGTAGCGTTATAAGGGACGGCGCTGCCCGCCTGATAACCGCTGGCTAGGAACGCTGTATTGGCCCGCGAATAGCAGTTCTCCCGGCACCACGGGTTGCCTTGGTATTCAAAGCGGGCTCCGTACGTCAGGTTCAAGTTGCTGCGAATCTTCCACTCATCCTGGGCGTAAAAACCGAGGGAGTTAACGCGCAAATGAACCGTGGGGATCAAAGGAAAAGACTGCGTGAAGCTGTTGTAGTTGCTGGGATCCGCGATGTTCCCGTGGGCAAAGTCGGAGACGCTGCCGAAGTTGTAATCGCCGATGATCGTACCGGTTTGGTTCGCTGTACTGGTGATGCGGTTGTTGCGATTGTTCACTCCGAACTGGAGCGTATGGCGGCCGTGCTCCCAGGACAGATCGTCAATGATGCCGAGTTGCTCGCCCCGCCTGCCTTCAGGAGCAGCCGGTCCGAGATTCTGGAAGCCGGCGCCACCGGCGCCGCCGTCGCTAAAACCGGTGATGCCGGTGGTGGGGTTCGTAAAAGAGACCTGCAGCAGTTTCTGCGCCTCAGTGAAATTGGTCGAGCCATAAAAGATGGCCGAGTACCAGTTGGCGTTCACGATAAGGTTGTTGACCAACCGCGGAGTGATGACATAGGTGTAGTTCACCTGCGGGATTACCCAGGGTTGAGGGCTTACTCCGCTGAAGTTCGGATTAATCGGACTGGTGCCGCTCGCCTGCACGCCGGCATCCCGGCTAACGCGGAAATAGATCTTCTGCGCGGTGCTGATGTTGTAATCGAGGCGCAGACTGGTGAGATATTCCGTGTTGACGCTGGAGGCCGTCGATATGAATGCGACGGCGCAGGAGGTGCCGGTGCTTCCGCCGAATGTACCCCCGCCGGGCACGGGCGTGCCGGAAAGGCCATTGTTCTTGCCGCAACCCTGGTTGCCTGTGCCGTCCTGCAATTGCCCGGAGCCATTGGTTACAGGTACCGCCCGGTTGAAGCCCGGCGCCTGGTTGTAGAGAGCAAATAATTGCTGATAATACGGAAGCGATGCGGCTGGCACGTTCGCGAGGACATAGGCCTGCAGCGCTGGGGAAGGGATCGATACTACCTGGCTGGTCGGCAGCGAATAGCGCAAACCTTCATAGTTGTAGAAAAAAGACAGCTTGTCTCTTAAGATCGGACCACCCACCGAGGCGGCATACTGGTTGGCCACCGCGCGCCCACGCGGGGTATGCGTGGCATTGTTGAAGTAATCATTCGCATTCAAGAGATCGCCGTTGTAATTTTCTACGATGTTTCCGTGAAACCGGTTGGTGCCGGACTTGCTGATGTAGTTCACCTGCGCGCCGGCCATGCGCCCATACTGCGCGCTGTAGGCATTGGTGATTACCGAGGCTTCGGCAACGTCGTTTTGCCCTAGCGTGTTGTTGCTGGAACCGGACTTGTTGTTGTTGTTGTAGGGCTCGACAATATCGGCTCCGTTATAGGTGAACAGGACGGAGTTGAAAGGCAGTCCATTGACGTTGAAGTTGTTGTTGCCGCCGCCGACATTGACCCGCACCCCCGGCGTGGAAAATGCCACATTGGTGATATCGCCGCCGTTGACGGGTGTATTCTCAACAAAGTGCAGGTTGTAGTCGGTGAGATTGTTGCCGTTTTCCGTTTGCAGAACGCCGTTCGCCGAATCCACCTGAACGCTTTGCTGCACGGCCTGCACGCCCATAGTCAGGTCGACGGCTTGCTCCTGCCCTACGAGAAGATGGATGCGCACAGGAGAGGCAGAAAGGCCGGAGGCTTCGACCGTGATCTCGTAATCCCCAGGTTTTAGAAATGGAAACCGATACCTGCCGGTAGACTCACTGACCGTCGTGCTGACCGCGTCCGTTTCCGGCTGGCGGATTCGGATGGTAGCTGACGGGACGACCGCCCCGCTCGAGTCTCTGACGGTGCCGACAACGGTGGCGCTGGTGAGCGTTTGAGCGATCGAAGGGCGAAATGGCAGGACCATGAGAAGCAATGCGAAAAAGAACGTACGAAGCTGTATGGAAGTCATGATTTCGTCCTGACGTGCATGAATCGGTTGCAAGAGACGCTGATCGATGGATGTGCCGAATCGTGCGCATCCAGTGCCGGGAAACGTTTGCACTGGCGAGCGTCTCGAGACGTTCAGCCTGCCCGCAGATACAAGTAGCCCTACTGACCTGTGAGTTACGACACTTGCTTTATGAAGGAGTGTTCGCCGGGGATACGGTCAACAACATCGAAAGCCGAGAGAGCACGCGCTAGCGGTAGGTGCGTTCCATGAGGCGGCCGGCGCGTGATTCATACGTTCTATATATCACATATCATGGGGAGGTCTACAAGAATGTTTCGGGGATGCGGGCGCCGCAGCTTTAGAGACTGCGTGAGAACCGGAAGGGCTCGGCTGGCGCCTCGGTTTGGGATGGGACTTTCCGCGCGGGATGTGCGAGCGCTTTGCTGGGCTTTAAGGCAGTTACCGGAGAGAACCAGTGCCGTCAACCCGGCTCGCTTGACGATTGAGCCGAGGGACGCTTGCTGAAACGAAAATCGCAAGCCGCGGATCCCTGGAGGATAGTGTGTTTGCGCTCAAGCGCGATCTCTCCGTTGAAGCCCTCGATAAAGCTTGCGTCGCGACTGCAGGAGAGTATGCTGCCAAGTTCCTCGATGCCCAAACTGCGATAGAGCTCCGCATACCTGCACGTGGTGACGTCGAAATTCAGAACGTGCTCGTTCTGATCCAAAACGCGGAGTTGGAGCGCGCCATTTCTACTCCAGGGCTCAACGGACTTCCCATAGGCCTGCAGATCATTCCTGCCCAGGCGGGTGGCGAGTTCCCGGCCCTGCCGTCGTGCAATCTCCGTGACCACATTCCGCACCACGTCGAGAACCTCGGGCCGGCCGAACTTGTCGCCTAGGGCATCCACGATGGGCGCCAAAAGACGAGCTTCGATCTCACGCCGTTTCAAGACTCCGATCTCATTCAACTCCTCATCGCTGCTCATTTGGCTTACCTCATGAGTGGACTTTAACAGCTGATTGGGTTAGAGGCCACTTACTGCTTCTTCGTGGGAATCGTCAGTTCAAAGGGAGGAGTTATCTTGAAGATCTCCGCGAAGTTTCGCTGGTTGACGGCGAGGCTTAGCCGTCGTGTTTCAATGAAGAATGTCTCTGTTTCAGCGGCCAAGGAGCACTCGTGGGCACACCCGAATGGCGGCCAGCCCTATCTACCAGCGCGGCGGCTTGGTCCAGTTTGGGTTTACGAACTCCCATCCCGATTTCACCGAGGGCGGCAGTTACATGTTTTCGACTTCGGCCAGCCAGGAGGTGAGCGCGCGACTACTGCTGGCTTTTGCCGAGCATTACGGGAAGCGGACGGCTGTGCTTTATGTCAACAATAATTGGGGTAAGAGCAGTGTCGATATCTATGTGGCGGAAGCCGCCAAACATGGTGTGGAAGTGCCGGTGCTGGAGGGATTTGCCGATAGCACTACCGATTTTCGACCGCTGCTGCTAAAAGTGCGCGATGCCGGTTTGGATGTGCTGGTTAACCAATCGTACTATCGCAGCGCCGCGCTGATTGTTCGCCAGACCCATCAAGTTGGGCTTGAGAACACGAAGGTAGCCTGGGGTAACTATAGCGAGGAGTTCATCCGTCTCGGCGGTGAGGCGGCTGAGGGCACTTCGGCGATGCACAACTTCTACGCGCCTGATGCCGGCCCGCACGCACCGGAGTTCGTACGACGCTTTCGGGGACGGTATCACTCCGATCCGGATTACTTCAATATGGGCGCCTACGACGCGCTCTTGCAACTGCCTGGGCCGCCGGACAAGCGTCGCAACCGACCCGTCTGAGCATTCGCGACACACTCACGATCGCGCGCATGATTCCGAGCGTGATCTACGGCCCTTTCACGTTTGGTCCAGACCGGCGCATGTCTGAGCAGACCTACAAGGAGCTGATCGTTCGCAACGGTGCTTACGTGCCTGGCGAGACTCTCAGTTTTACGAAGTAAGCGCTCCCTGGGCTTCCCACCCACATCTCGCAAAAAGCGAGAGATAGGGGCCACCCTCTCTTCCCAGGCCGAGGGGTTATAGTTTTCCTACCGTCTTGAGGAGGACCTGCCTTATGAATCGACGCGCTTTTCTACACTCCGCCGCGGCGGCCGCCGGTCTCGCGCTTGCGAGGCCCGTTCTCGGCACGACCACCGCCGCTAGCCTAACCCATAAAGAGCGAGTGGACCGCGCGTTGAATGGAAAGGACGTGGATCGCCCGCCATTCACCTTTTACCACCACTACAAACGGCCGACCGCTCAGCAGGAGGCTCAGGACCATCTCGACTTCCACCGTACTTACAATACCGACATCGTCAAAGTCATGAATGATTTTGATTATCCGGCGTCCACAACTGGGAACTGGTATGAGCTCAAACCGCTTGACTCGCCCTACCCAAACCAACTCACAACGCTCAAGCTGGTCCGCGATGGATTGCATGGCGATGCCTATTTTATCGATACGCTCTATGGGCCCTATATGACGGCGATGATTTTGTTTGGGGCTCAGCCTAAGTTTGCGAAACCCGGGAAATCGGAGGAAATTGAGGACAAAGTCATCAGTAGCCTGCACGACTTTCAGAAGCAGAATCCCGACGGGTGGCATACCGCGTTAGAAGCGATTACCCAATCCACCGTCAACCACATTCGTCATAGCAAGGATATCGGGGCTTCCGGAGCCCTGGTGAGCGTCTTCAACGCGGAGAGCAAGTTCGGCTCTGTCTCGGATTACGAACGCTATACTCGTCCTTATGACAAACGCGTCTTCGATGCGCTGGCGGACACGAAGCTAACCGTGCTGCACCTGCATTACCTGGAAAGACCCTATATCGACTCGTTCAAGGATTTCCAAGTGCCGGTGATTCAGTACTCTGTGAAGGCGAGCGGAATACCAGTTTCTGAGGTGCGCAAGCATTTCTCGCAAACAATCCTGGGCGGAGTGGATGAGATTGACTTCGACAAACTGACCACGGGGGAGATGCGAAAGCAGTGGACATCGGCACGGGAACAGGCAGGAAGCAAGTATATCGCAGCGCCGGGCTGCTCGGTTCCAAATGCGTCGACGCCTGACGAACTGGCGCGCTTTCCACGGTCTCTCGGCGCGTAGCTTTTGACAGCATGCTCGATACCCTGCCGGTCGGTTTGATCAACGGCAACGCCTACGCGCTGATTGCGTTGGGCGTGTCGCTGATCATTAGCACCTCGAACGTGATCAACTTTGCTCACGGCTCCCTGTTCGCCATAGGAGCCATGACGGGTTGGGATCTGACGGCGGCGGCCGGTTGCCGCCCGGCTCGCGGCTACGCCTGCCCGTCCCACTACGGCGTCGCTGGAACGATTGCTCGAGCTTGGCCTGGATACACTGGCTCTGCTTGACCTGGTTCAGTCGGTGGCGTTTTTTCCTGGGCCAATCGTTTAATGCTGACCCTTGGCGAGCCCTTTCGACAACAAACTACGAAATCATGACGGTTACAGAACATTTGCGGAAAGATGGAGTCATTGGCCTGGAGGCTCTCGAAGAGCGGCTCAATGCCGATTTGGCCTGGCTCAATCTGCCACCCCCGGCGTGGCTGCCGCCGATGGCACATGCCGGCGGCCTGGTGTTGGATGTAGTGGTTGTCGGGGCAGGCATGGGCGGCCTTGCGGTCGCGGGTGCGCTCCGGTTGCTGGGTCTGCGTGCCACTTTATTTGATAAAGCGCCTCGTGACTTCGAAGGCCCATGGGCCACCACGGCGCTGATGGAGACGCTGCGTTCGCCCAAACAAATCAGTGGACCGGCGCTTGACCTGCCGGCTCTAACTTTTTATGCCTGGTACCAGGCCCAGTTCGGTCGCGCCGCGTGGCAGGCTTTAGAGAAAATTCCACGTCTGCAATGGGCCGAATACCTGTCTTGGTATAGCCGCGTCCTGGGTCTGGATGTGCGTAGCGAACATGAAGTGAAGGCAGTGCGGCCACGGGGGATCATGTGGTCGAACTCACGGTAGAGCATGCGGGCCAATCACAGACGGTGCTAGCCCGCAGAGTAGTGCTGGCGCTGGGATTCGAGGCCTTCGGAGGACCGGTAATTCCGGATTCTGTGAATGGGCTGCCTCGCGACAGGTGGTCCCACTCCATCGATCCCCTGGATTACCATCGTCTGGCGGGTAAGCGCGTAGGCGTGGTGGGCGGGAGTGCCGCAGCCATGGATTGCGCGGGAACTGCGCTCGAGGCAGGCGCGGCGCGCGTCGACCTGCTGATTCGCCGCCGGGATTTTCCCCGGATTAACTATGCCAAGGGTGCGGGTAATCCCGGATTTCAATATGGCTACGGGTGGCTTGCCGACGAATGGAAACTTCGCTTTGCGCATTTCACGGCCTCGGTCGGATTCCCACCGCCGCGCGCCAGCGTGCTCAGGGTCTCGCGGCATGCCAACGCGCATTTCAATTTTGGCTGCCCGATCGAGGAAGTAAAACTGCTCAACAATCAGTTGGTGGTGTCGACCCCGCGGAGCAGCTTCGAATTCGATCACCTTATCCTGGCTACTGGTTTTCGCCTGGATTGGGCGCTTCATCCTGAATTTGCCAGCTTCTCCGGAGAGATAAAAACCTGGGCCGACACGCTCACACCGCCACCGGGGACCGAGTTGCCGGAGCTTGCATTGTCACCCTACCTGAGCAACACTTTTCAGTTCCAGGCTAAGGTTCCGGGTGGTTGAACTGGCCTCGAGCAAATTTACTGCTTCTGCTTTCCCTCAACGCTCAGCAATGGCCATATCACCGGTCTGATTCCGGGCGTGAGCATCGGGGCCAAACGCCTGGCAGAAGGTTTGGCGTCCACTCTTTACCGGGAAGATCGAGAGATCCTCTACCAGCGAATCCTGGCTTTTGATGACCCGGAAGTGATGGGTGACGAATGGCAACCAGAGAAGCTCTAAATTTGACATTTGGAACATACCACGCTAGTTTTGGTTTTATGCACCTCCATTTACCCGGCCGCTGTTGTCGTACCTTCCGTGTCACAGGCGGCCAACTTATGGACTCTGTTTATCGCTAGAGATAATCTGATCTATTAGGAAATGTTGCCCGCCTCTCATCCTGGCGGGCATTTCGTCTTGTAGAAGAGAATTCCTGCCATCGATGACCACCTAAACCGAACTACGCCCGCAAAGCTTCGATAAGATGAACCCGGCTTGAGATGCGACACCAGACCAATTGCATCGGGTCAGGAGAAAGAAAGCGCAATGTCACTCAGAATTAATGATGTAGCTCCCGATTTCACAGCAGAAACGACCCAGGGCACCATCCACTTCCACGAGTGGATCGGCGACGGTTGGGCCGTCCTTTTTTCCCACCCTAAAGACTTTACCCCGGTATGCACTACAGAACTGGGTAGCGTGGCCAGCCTGCAGGATGAGTTTGCCAAGCGCAACGCCAAGGTGATCGGTTTGAGTGTGGACCCGGTCAGCAACCACAGCAAGTGGGCCATCGATATCGAAGAGGTCGGCGGTTATAAGGTGAACTACCCGATGATCGGCGATACCGAATTGAAGGTCGCCAAGCTCTACGACATGCTCCCTGGCGATGCCGGCACGACCTCAGAAGGCCGCACTGCGGCGACCAATGCCACGGTTCGCACGGTATTTATTATCGGGCCGGATAAGAAGATCAAACTACACCTGAGCTACCCAATGAGCACCGGACGCAACTTCCCCGAGTTGTTGCGGGTGATCGACTCCATGCAATTGACTGCCAATCATAAGGTCGCTACCCCGGCGAACTGGCAGCAAGGCGACGACGTGATCGTTCTGCCGGCCGTGTCGGACGACGAGGCGAAGCAGAAATACGGGGATTCACTGAAACAGGTTAAGCCCTACCTGCGCGTGGTGCCGCAGCCGAAATAATCGGCTTGGCGGCAAACTAGTGGACTATAACTGATTCGGTAGTAACGCAGATCTCTCCACTACGCTTCGCTCCGGTCGAGATGACAAATTTCTTTTGGGTAAATTGTTGCGTTTCCAATAGACAAAACGGCCCTACTTCACTCTACAAATTTGTCATCTCGACCGGAGCGAAGCGCAGTGGAGAGATCTGCGGTACTACCGAATCAGTTGTTATAGTCCACTAGTTGAGTAGTCCCACGGCTCAAACCGATACCAGTGGGCCAAACCACCATCAGTTGCGTGGCGCAGGAGTACACCCTTGGCCTGAATCTTAGCCACTGAGTGCCTGCACTGCGTTTCCTACCCCTAACGCCTTCTAACTACGTTTAAGCCGGTAGACAAGCTCGAGTGTGATCTTATCGTCAACGCTCATCAGCCGAGCAATGGCGGGCTTGGTGAGGCCGAAGGTAGCGAAGTTGAAGGTTGTTTTGGCGCGGCCTGCGATTGTGCCGTTGCGATTGAAGGTGGCGATGCCCTGGAAGGTCACCTCCTTGGTTACGCCGTGGACGGTGAGATTGCCGGTAAGCTGTACGCCGGCTTGGCCAGTGAAGGGGATCATCTTTGGCAGGCCATCAATTTTTGTCGGGACAAACTCGGCGGTTGGGAACTTGTCCGTCTCGAGTACACGATTGCGGACGTAACCGTCACGCTGATCCTGATCGCTCTTGAGGTTGCGCAAGTCGGCGGTGATTTTGGAGGAGCCGACCGGGATGCTGCCATCCGGCGAGATGACGAGGTTGCCGGAAACAGTAGGGGTAGTGCCCTCGGCATCATTGGGGAAGTTAATGCCAACGAATTGCTCTGTGACCAGGTAAGTTGCCGAAGACCCATCGGAGTCAAGGGTCGCGTTAATGCCCGCAGTTGGCGGCGGCGGTGGCGGCTGATTGCCAGGAGGGGGCCCCTGCGCGGGAAGTTGCGTCGCGACGGCGAGTACCACCGCCAAGAGCAGGAAGTGACTGGTTTGGGCAGCGAAGCCTCGACTGGATGTATGCGGTGTCATGGAACGCTCTCCGTAGCGCAAGGCCATGATAATACGCGCATCTCCGCTTGCAACATGAAACGGGGCTCGCCGCAAGCCATGCGGAAGATCTCGCTCCCGCGCACCGCTAACTCGAGCTTACAAAGTCTCTTAGTCTACGGAACATCCGGCGCGCTCTATCCATACCTTTTGGGTTGCCGGGATCGTTGGTTTCGAACGCTATCGCCTTGGAAACGCGGAGAGTCACCACGGTTCCCGCACCGGGCGAAGTGTCGATCAAGAGCCTGGCGCCGATCCGGGATGCTCGCTCCCTCATAACAACCAAGCCAAAGTGGCCTTCCCGGCCCACAGAGGCAACCACCGGACTCATACCTTTGCCATCGTCCTTCACACGCAGGAGGAGATCAGGGTCAAACAGCAGCTCGATCTCGATGCGAGTTGCGTCCGCATGCAGGCATGCATTACGAATCGCCTCAGAGCCAATGTGGAACGCTTCTTCCTGAACAAGCGGACGCAAGGGCCTCCTCAGCGCCGGAGATGGAAAGACGATCTGAACATCAGATTGTCCGGTGCACTCGTCCACTGTTTGTCTCAGGCCGTAATAGAGGTCGCCGTTGGCGCTTGTGGAACTGCGCAATGTTTCCATAGCGGCTCGACCTTCATCGGACGCCCGATCAAGCCACGTCGACAGTTTTTCAAGGGCTACCCGGTGCTGTGCAGGATGTGTTTGCGACTTGGTTGCGGTGTAGGCGATCAGTCGACTCCCCTCGATGGTTTGCATCAAGGTGTCATGGAGCTCTCTTGAAAGCCGAGTGCGCTCATCCACCCGCTCCTGGAGCCTGAGAGCAAGCGCGTCAGACATTACCCGTAGACGATATCGGTAGGCGAATCGCAATATGACGACAATCAACATGAGATACAAGCTTCGGAACCACCATGTATTCCACCAGGGCGGCAAAATTGTGACTTGGAATGTCAACCCGGGCGCGGTCCAGGGTGAGGTCACAGTGGCGGCTTGCACATGCAGGTTATAAGTGCCGGCCGGCAGCGTTGTGTAAGTCGCTATCCTCTGAGCACTGGAGGCTTCATGCCAACCTTGATCTATACCCTCTAATTGATAGCGGTAGCGGGTGTGGGCCGGATCTTTGAAGTTCAACGCCGCAAAGCCGACGGAGAATATGTTCTGCGAGTGCTTCAGGATGACCGAATCCGAATAGGTAATAGCTTTTGACAGTGGTGAGCCCTTCCCAAGGGAAACCGGGACACCCCCGATCTGAAAATCGGTAAGCGCGATTACGGGGCCAGATCGATCGTCTACCATCTCTTCGGGGTGGAAAGCAGTGACGCCGCCGTAGCCCCCGAAAAACAACTCTCCATCCCGGCCTCGAAAGCATGCCGACCCGCCGGTGAGATTGGGCTCCGTGACGCCATCCCCTACGTAAATCGTGGTGAATTTTCGCGTTTCCAGATTGAATCTTGAAACTCCGTGGTTGGTTCCAATCCAAAGATTGCCATGCTCATCTTCGAGAATGCCGCCAACTACCTCTCCGGCAAGACCGTCGGACTCGTTGTAATTCGTAAAGAAACCGGATGCCGGGTCGAGTTCAGAGAGACCATTCTGGGTTCCAACCCAGACATGGCCGGCGTGATCGATATGGACGAAATTGGTGAGGTTATCACTTATCTCCCGCGGTCGATCGCGCAGGCGTTTGTACGCTCGGAAGGTGTGAGACCGCGGATCAAAATGATACAGGCCGCCATTGCCGCTTAACCAAAAGTCCCCGTGACCATCCTCTTTGATGTCGGAGAATTCGACCGGGCTACCTTCCGGGACGTAGACGGTTGGGTTTCCGGTGAGCAGGTCGATTTTTAAAAGTCCAGACTTGGAAGCAGCCCATAATGTGCCGTGCTCGTCAAACAGCAACCGGGTAATTGGATGTTTGGCAACCTCAGGCGAAACAATCGGCCGTGCCGGCTTTTTGAATTTCCCGCTTTGGGTGTCTAGCTCCAGAATGCTGTCCCGGAATGTTCCGACCAAAAGCCTGCCCTTGGGATCTTCCGCCATGGTGAGGAAAACCTCCCCGTTCAGACCGGGTCCCTGGGCAATTTCGTTCAGCCCGCGCTGGCGATCGATCCGGTTCAGCGCACCGAAGGACCCAATCCAAAGAACGCCGCGTTGGTCCTGGTAAATCGAAGTGACCAGGCTGCTTGCGATGTTGCCACGCTTCTGCGTGAAGGTCTGAATCTGGGGATCGGTCAGTGAGAATCTCTCAATACCACCGGTGTGGAGCGCAGCCCACATGCCGCCGTCCCGGTCTTCCATGACGAACTGGAGATTGTCAGAACGCAGACTCCAATCGTTATTATTTTCGCTCTTGTAACGGACGATTTGCTTTTTCCGCGGGTCGTAGTGCATGAGGCCATCGATCGAGGTAGCAAACCACATCGTGCCTTTTTTGTCTTCAAACATGGAGTAGGTGCCACCGTGCATGACGCTGTGGCCATCGCTGTCCTCGATGTTCAAGCAGTTCAAGGATCGCCCTGAGATGTCGAGTTGGGCGATCGAACATCCGGGATCGCTGCGCGCGATCCACGTTGTGCCGGAGGAGTCTGTATGTATATCCAATATGGTATGGGGGACGGTGAAGGTGACGTGGCTGGTGACTTTTCCGAGATTGCGGTCGAACCGATTGAGTTCCTTGGCCGCGTTTACCCAGGAAAACCGTCCCTGGTCTTCGATCATGGAGTCCACGTTGTCGTTGTTCAGTGTGGTGGGATCGTTTGGATCATGCGCGAAACGCTGCGTCTGGCCGGTTGACGGGTTCAGTGTGTACAGGCCGCTGTGGGTGGTGATCCAAAGAATATGGCGGTCGTCTTCTTGAATGCTGGTGATTTTTAACAGCTGATCGGGGGAGCCTGGAGTAGAGAGAAAATAATGGGTGAAGGTTTCATCGCGCGGGTTGAATCGATCGAGCGACTCGTCACAGGCTGCCCATAGATTTCCAGCGTGATCCTTGAACAGAGTGCGCACATCCGAGCAAGCCAGGCTCGCCTGGTTACCCATTACATGTCTATAAGTCTTGATCGAATAGCCGTCATAACGACTCAGGCCAAACTGAGTCGCGAACCACAGAAATCCGAGATCGTCCTGCACCCCGGCCGTCGCTAATGCCTGCAAGATTCCTTCCCCCGTCGACAGGGGCCGGAACCGGACACCTTGGCCCTCGGAAAGCGCCATCGGGATCTGACGATTCACGACGACCACCTGCGCCACGTCCGGGAGCGGCGGGTTGGTACCCTGGCACGTGGCAAGGGAGGCGGCGCCGACTATCAAAAGCTCAAGGAGGATCGCTGTGCGGAGTAACACCCAATGCCGGCGGATCTCGCGGCTGTGCCGAAGGTAGAAGTCCTCTCGTTTGGCGACTCTCATGCTGCGATCGATGCACTCGCTCCCATGGCACCCGCGTACACGCAGAAGATTCCGTCAGATCCACGGGGACTCCCATTAAGGCGCTTCGGGGTGGGATGCGCTCCCTATCTATTACTATACCGGGCGAAGGGACGGCGAAGAGCCGATAGCCTCAGGGATGCGCCGGATGGTCGCCGTAAAATTTCCAGCTGGTTTTGAAGTCGCGCGTCAGCTTCTGGTCTTCGAGGTCTGCCCGCAGCATCTCGATGGGCATGGAATTCTCATGCAGAATGGCATCGTGGAACTCACGATCCGTCATCTTTTTCGAATCCACCAATTCCGTGTGCAGAGCGCGGAACTGCAGCGCACCCAGCAGGTAAGCGGATTGGTATAGCGGCCCCACGGAACCGTCAAACGAGCGGCGCACCTCAGCGGTCGCGTTGTCAGGTTCGAAGCCGACGTTATCGATCAGCGACTGTACGCATTGCTGCGGAGTCCACCGCCCGAGATGGAAGTTCATGGTGAAGATGATGCGGGCGGAACGGTGCATACGCCACACCAAGGCCCCGACCCGCTCCTCCGGAGTACGATCGAAGCCCTTGTTCCAGAACAGCATCTCCCACCACAACGAGTTCCCTTCATGCCAGAACGGGGTTGAAAACGCGCGCCGGTACGGCCTATATCGTGCCGACATGTAGAACTGCAGAAAGTGACCCGGGATCATCTCATGAAACGCCGTGGCGCGGGCAAATGGAATATTGTTGCCGCGCATGCTCATTTCCCTCTGTTCGAAGGTCATCGTGTCCGTGGGGTAGGAAACGCTGATTTCGTCGCCGCCAGTGAAGAACGGATTCACCAGCTGCCGCTGCGGCGTCATCATGATCATGCGCCAGGTTTCATCGGCCAACGGAGGAACGGTCACCAACTGATTGGTCTTGACGAAGTCGCTGCCCTCAACGACGAGCCTTCGAATCAGCTCAGGCTGTTCCCCCGGCGGCACATGCATTTGCTTGACCTTCTCGACCGCAGCGTGCCAGTTATCGCCGAAACCCATTTCACGCGACGCCTTCAGCATCTCGCGCATGCACCAGTCGTACTCGGTCTGCGCGATGGCGATCAGTTCTTCCGGCGTGTACGGAATCATGTCATCCGCAAGCTCGTTCATGAGCGCCTCGCGGCCCACAGGATCGCCGATGATGGTCGTCTTATCGTCGGGAGCGATGCCGATCAGCTTCTCCTTGAGAAAGGCGCTGTAGCTGGTCAATGCTTTATCCGCATCTTTGTAAGGCTGCTCTACCCACCAACTGAACAGGGGGTCGTACCCGTTGTATTGACCGAACCATGCCTTCAGTTGGGAACTCAGCTCCGCGGTTGCGAGCAGTGCGCGGTTTGCGGTCACAGGATCGATCTTTGGCTTGGCGGGTGCTTCCGTGCTCGTTCCTCCGTGCGGCTTGGGGTCGAGTTGTAATCGGGACGCGGTTATCTGCTTGACCATCTCGGTCAACGCGGCGGCGTCTTTCTCCGCGTCTGGCCGATGCATCAGCCGCTTGTCCTCGAGGATGGTCTCGATGGTACCGGCGAAGGGGAGAAGCACCTGCATATCCGCGGTTTGCTTTTTTCGGATCGCGATCTGGTGCAGGTCCGCGTTCAGACGATTCTTCAGCAGCAGGTAGTCGACCTTGTCTTCCTGCGAAAGCGCATCAAAATTCATCGCGGCGAGCATCGCCAATTCGTCGTTGTCGAACTTCTCGAAGCGGGCCATCCGCACAGGCGAGATGAGTACCTCATAGGTCTCTCTCAAAGACTTGGAGTCCGCACTGAATTGCTCAATGACTTGCGGCATCTTGCCGGTGTCCGGCGTTTCGGCGGTTGCCAGGCATCCAGCCATACTTACCCAACTACAGAGCGCGAGTACCACCGGCTTCCAGACCCCAATCCGCATGCACTGAGTTATACCGCAAGAGCGGATATGTATACAAAGTGGCATGCACTAAAAGCCTAGAAGCGTTGGAAGGGCTTCGCCCGTCTTGTTCGGCCGACGTACGCTGGTGCGAACATGGGGCACCCGTCGAGAGTGGTTTCGTCCTTCAGTTCCGATTTTCACCTGAACTCTTAGCCCGGTACAGCTGGAGCATCTATGGCTCTATGGCGGTTCTGGCGTAAATTGCTTCGGAGCTTATTTCTTCGAGCGAGCGGCCTCGGGTGGAGATGCCCATCACCATGACCGCAACCGCTCCCGTAAGAAGGACCAAAGTCGTCGCGCCGAAGACACCGGCAAAGCCCAGGCGGGGGTAAAGCCAACCCACCGCGACCGGAGAGACGATCGCTCCGATGCGCCCAATCGAAGAGGCCATTCCCATGCCCGTGGCGCGCAGTTCCGTAGGAAAAAGCTCGGGAGTGTACGCATAGATGCCGGCGTACGTGCCGTTCATGAAGAAAGAAAGGCAACAGCCTGCCACCATGACGCCCGCATCCGCATGGCTCAAGGAAAGGCCGATCGCCGAAATGGCGCCCAGAACCATGTAGCTCGCAATCGTGGCTTGACGGCCAATCTTCTCAATCAACCATGCGGCGGAAAAATAGCCGGGCACGGTTGATATGTAAATCGCAAGAGAATACGAGAAGCTGCGAGCAATGGTCATGCCGCTCCGGACCAAGAGAGTGGGAATCCAGGTGAAGAAGGCGTAATAGCTGAAGGTGATGGATGCCCAGATGATCCACGTCATCGCCGTGATCTTGCGGAGACCGGGTAGCCAGAGCATCGCTATTTTTCCGGCGAAGGAGTTTTCCTTCCCCAGCATGGGTGCAGGACGCAGCTCCTCCGGCTCGGCAAGCACGTATCCGGAGCGACGGGCACTCGCCTCGATTTCGGCGACGAGTCGATCCGCCTCGTCGAAACGGCCTACGGATTGCAGCCAGCGCGGAGACTCCGGCAGGGCGCGACGCCACCAGAGCAGCATCAGGATGGGCGCGGCGGTCAATGCCAGTACGTACCGCCAACCGTCTCGCCCGAGCGGGACAACGAAATAGCCAAGCAGCGCCGCACCAACGTACCCAAAGGAGTAAAACCCCGCGAGCGAAGCGGTAAATCTACCTCGATAACTGCGTGAAACAAATTCCGAAAGGAACGGTGCGACGATCGCACCCTCAGCTCCTGCGCCCACCCCGGCAATCACACGACACACTACAAACAGATGCCAGCCGCTCGCCGTGGCACTGGCCAGCGAAGCGACGCAATAAAGCACCAGCGCCCACAACATTACCGGGCGACGGCCCTTCCAATCTCCAACGAGGCCAGCCAACATGGCCCCGAACAAATAGCCGACATAGGTCCCGCTGCCAACCAAACCGATCTGGATGTCGGTGAGGGACCAGGAGGTGCGCAGAACGGGGAGAACGAACGCGATGACCGCACTGTCCAACGCGTCGAAGGTATAACCTAGCCCGCCCATGAGCAGGAGGTTCCGGTGAAAACCACAGAAAGGCAGCCGCTCCAGTCGAGCGGAAACATCGGAAATGTCTGCCTTCACGTCCACCTCGATCAGGGGACTGCGAGACTTCGCCCCCTTCTAGAATATGACCTGCAGGCTGAACTGGATATCCCGAGATCCGCCGGATTGTAGTTGGTCTGCGCACCGGGAACCACCGGGTTATTGGTTAGACTGGAGTGGCTGTCTACAGCGGACCATGCGGAGTGGCATGATTTCCAGCATTATGTATGCAACGATGTACTCGTTGCAAGAGGAATTCGCTGCATACATTCGAGCGGTTACCAGCACAACATTTTGGAGGGATTAGCGTGGTTCGTCTCGTGAAATTTTGTGGATCCCTTGGCGCTGTTGCTCTTGTAAGTTGCGCGTTGGCCGGAGCGCAGGTTACGAAGGCGGATCCAATTCTTTCCACTTAGATCCGTGTTTCAGCAATCCAGTCATTTATTGTGCCTGCGTTGTCTTTAGCCATCGAGCCGCCATGGCGCGGATGTCGTCGGTTGCGCCGGTTGTCGATTGCTGTTGGAGTATAGCGTTGGCTTGCGGATCGTTGAAGTGGGAGAGGCCCTCTAACAACCCAGCCATTACATGAGGTGAGGGTTTGGCCGCTATCTCCGCTTCCAACGCGGATAGCGCCTGCGGCGTGCCTAGTCTCCCGAGCGCGCGGGCTGCCGCCGCTTGTGCCGCATAACTATCGTCGCGCCTCATTACTTCGAGCAGTGCGCCGGATATGGCGGCATCCTGCGCAAACCGCCCGAGCGCGACCACCGCCGCGGTCCGAACATGGCTGTCAGGCTGCTTTAGGGCAAGCAGTAAGGCTTGCTTTGCGGCCTCACCACCCTGCTCTCCAAGCGCTTCTGCACTGGCCACTCGGACCCCGTAGAACGAATCGTGGCTAAGCATCCTTGCCAGCGCGCTCACCGCCTCGGTTTCGCCCTTGCGTCGACCCAGGGCTTCTGCCGCCCATAACCGGGACATCATGCTCTCATCCCTATCCCCGCGAGCGATGAGAGCATCGAGAGGCTCATCGATGGAGAGCTTCTTGAATAGGTGATCGTAAGGATCGAAGTCAGTCCATAGCGGCGCAAACGAGACGGGCAGCGCCCAGGTTTCGTCTTTCTGATACACCCGAACAACGGCCTCCTGACGTTTGCCATCGCCGGAGTGAAAGACGAGGTGAACCGGCATGTCGAACAGCGACGTAACGGCATCGAGCGTTTGCTTCTGATGAACGGTAACGTTGGCAATCTGCCGGGCAGAATCGTAGGAGGTCTTAAGTTCATACTCCGGATAGCCCCCCTTGAAGACCCACTCGTCAAAGAACCAGCTGAGTTCGCGCCCGGTTGTTTTACGGATGGCGTCGATCAGGTTCTGCGTATCCACGTTGTCCGCGCGATGGGCGGTCAAATAGAAACTCAGCGTCTTGAACAACGGCTCCTCTGGAGAGGGAGCCGCCTCATTACCGTCGTTCATGACATACCGGAGCATGTCCAGCACGGCCGCACCCTTCTGGTAGGTGGTGCGATCCAGGATGTCCCAGGGCTTGATGTAATGACGATCCACGATCGGCCGCCGGTATCGTTGGGCATCCTCCCGGGCTGCGGTCTTTTGGTCTTCGAAGATCTGATAACGGAAAGCGTCCTCTCCCTCGCGATGTCCCCGGTAGAGCGCGGCCGAGAAGGTCGCAAAACCCTCGCTCAACCACGCATTGTCCCAACTCCACTCGGTAATCAGATCGCCGAACCATTGGTGGGCTAGTTCGTGGGAGACCAGGCTCTCGCTCGGATAGTCCTGTTCAGCGCGAGCATCGTGCAGGGTCGTTTCGGCCAGGCTGGTCGCGCTGATGTTTTCGGTTCCCCCGCCGAAGTTGTGGTCCGCCGTCTGCGCATATTTCTCGTAGGGATAGTCAACCCCAAAGATATTGGAGTAAAACGCCATCATATCGGGAGTAAGCCCAAAGGATCGGAGTGCGGTCGCCTCATCGACTCCAGGCGGAACGTAATAGTCGACGGGCTTCGACTTATATTTCTGGCTGTACTTGGTCCACGGCCCTACGGCGATGGAGACCAGATAAACGCTGTGCGGCACATGCTCGACCCAGTCGAAGGTCGCCATGCCATTGCTGTGAGTCGCTTTTACCAGCTCTCCATTCGACACCACGGAGAGCGGCTCGGGGACGGTGATGATCGTTTCGCTAGTTGATTTGTCGTTTGGATAATCCCAGCACGGGAACCAAAAATGGTTGTTTTGCGGCCAGCCATAGGACCAAACTTCAAGCGGCCTGTTCGGCATGGAGGCGTCTGGCCGGATAAAGCTCAAGCCCGCATCCGGAAACGGGCGTCCCTGCGGATTGCCGTGGTAAACGATATGCACATTCACGGTCTCGGCAGGAGAGTAGCCGTGGTCGAGGGTAATCCAGAGCTTTGGATCCTCGAGTTTAAAGGTAAGAGCAGTCCCCTTCCCCAGCGTCACGCTATCAATTTGCAGCTGCGAGCTGTCGAGGTAAAAGGTCTTTAGGCCGGCTTGCAGCGGCTGCAACGTAACCACCTCGTCGCCGAAGATCTCTCCTTTACCCATATTGATTCGGGCTGTGATCTTATAGTTTTGGACGTGGTAGCGTCTGCTGGGAGCGTATTGAGCAACATTTGGATCGCCGAAGACCTTGGACTGTCCCGATCCAACGGCACAACAAAACGCCCATAACCCCAGGATCGGAACAAGACGCATCGACCACCTCGCTTTAAACCTACACAGTTGTTTCACAACGAAGCAAAGAAAAGTCCGTCATCCCGAGCGAATCCAAGGGAATCAAGCGGCAAGAAAGCAAACCGCAGATCTCTCGACTCCGCTCGACGCGGTTTTTCGCTTTTATATGCGGATTCGGCTATGTATATTCAGCCTGACCAAACTGATGCGATGGCCATTTTCGCACCCAGGAGAACTATGAGAACCGCAGCCGCCTCTCGCTCCATCGGGCATGTACTCGCCATCGCCTGCCTGCTTTGCACTCCATATCTGCCCGCTCAGCGATTGCAGAAACCTCAGTCTCAACAGGCCTCTCAGCCTGGGACCACCTGGTCCGACGACAAAATCATGGAAGTCGTCAACGCCGTCTCTATGGGCCCCAAGCTGCTTCCCAAATCCTGGCCCAATCATGCTCGCGTCGCAGTGGTGCTGAGTTTCGACGACGACACGCAGGCTCCCCTGCTGCGCGACGGAACAACGGAACCCACAGCTCTGTCTGCCTCCGACTACGGCGCACAAACCGGCACACCCCGGCTGCTCGAGATCCTCGATCGGCATAAGGTTCCAGCGACATTCTTCGTCACGGGCGTCGATTCCCTGATACATCCTGAACTGGTTCCATCTCTGCTCAAGAGCGGTCGCAACGAGATCGGCATCCATGGATGGATCCACGAGTACCCTCCCGGGCTCGATAGCGAAGCCGAGGAAGAGCGCCTTCTCGACAAAGCCATCGCCCGCATCAGCGAGCTCACGCACAAGAAGCCTGTCGGCTATCGCGCTCCTTCGTGGGCTTTCAGCTCGTATACCATGGATCTAATCCGTAAGAAGGGTTTCCTCTACGACTCTAGCCTGCAATCTTCCGAGGTACCCTACGAAATCCTCGCTAAGGGCCGGGACACCGGCATCGTTGAGCTTCCTATCGATTGGACCCTCACCGAGACTGTTTACCTCGGCGCCCAGGGACATATGCCCTCTCCCGACCTTCTATTTCAGGCTTACAAAGAGGAATTTGACGGGGCCTATAAGGAGGGCACTACTTTTATTCTCACCCTTCATCCGTACCTGGGAGGCCACCGCTCCCCCATGCAGCATCTCGACGATCTCATCACTTATATGCAGTCCAAACCAGGCGTCTGGTTCACGACCTGCGAGCAGCTTGCCCAGTACTCCAGGGAGAACGCTGGGCAACACTAGTGGGCCTCAACAGCTGAGCGGGTAGACACTAACCAGCACTCGATCGAAGCGCTACCTTAAGAGGATGTACCCGCTGAAGTACGGTTTTTTTCAGAATCGGGTCCGTGCAGGGACTCATGGAAAAAACGTGCCTCAGGGCTAAAGAGTCTGCGCGGGAACCGGATTCTCGAGAACCAAACAGAACTTGACGGGTGCCCCATGTTCGCGCCAGCGTACGTGGGCCGAATATGAATCCTTCGAATGCTATCACTCAAGGAGTAACGGAGTAACAACTTTGGAAGGGCTTCGCCCGTCTTTTTCGGCCCACGTACGCTGGCGCGAACATGGGGCACCCGTCAAGTTCTGTTCGGTCCTCAAGATCCGATTCTTACGCAGGCTCTTTAGCCCCGACTGGTTAGCGGGGTGGAGAGATCTGCCGTCCTACCGACCTAGCTGCTACAGTCCACTAGCGCTGCGATCACTAACAATTGAATCGTTACTGCTTGTTCACGTCCACATAGTAGAGATCCGTCGCTACCTGGAACTGATCTTTCGTCAGCGGCGTCTGCATCCACTGCCACTTCGTGGTTGGACGAACGATCTGCCAGTTTCCCGGCGTACCGACCCGCACCGGCATGGCGAAGTTATCCTCGTCGGCACGCCACTTATACATAACCATGCCGGGAGACTCGGCAAACAGCAGTTCCAGCCGTGGAATCTGCGGATGACGCAAGTACTGATCAAAAATGGGCGTCAGGTTCATACCTGTGTGCTGGTTGAAGTAGTCCACCACGTCTTCCGTCATGACGTTCTGATACTTGAAATGTTGGTAGAAGTCATGCAGCAGCGCCCACCACTTCGTGTCGTTATTCACGACGCTGCGTAGCGTGTTGATCATCAAAGCGCCCTTGAAGTACTGGTCTTCCGTGGGTTCCGCGTTCACGCCGCGTTCGGCAACAATGGGCCGCAAGTTATGGACCTTCGGCTTGTAGCCGCTCAGGTATTTGATGGCGTCCTCCTTACCCCAGCGGTGCTCCACGTAAAGGCTTTCAAGATAGGTCGTCCAGCCTTCGTGGATCCACATGTCCGACGAATCAGCAGCACTCACGCTGTTCCCAAACCACTCGTGCCCACTCTCATGGATGATGATGAAGTCGAACCGCGGGCTGATCCCTACTCCCGTCCAATCGCGCCCCAGGTAGCCATTCTCGAATAGATTGCCGTAGGTGACAGCGGTCTGATGTTCCATTCCGGAGTAGGGCGCCTCCACCAACTTGTACCCATCCTTCGCAAAGGGATAGGCGCCAAAATAGTGCTGGTATGCCTCAATCATCCCTTTGGCCTGCGCGAACTGAGTCTTTGCCTTCTCCAGATCCGCGGGCAGCGCGTAAAAGTCGAGCGGAAGGTCGCCGAGACGGTCGGAGAAGTGCACATAATTGCCAATGTTCAGCGAGACGTCATAGTTATTGATTGGATATTGGATCCGCCAGTCCCACCGGGTGTAGCCGTCGCCCAGGTCAGTCTTGCCAACGAACTTGCCGTTCGATACATCCACCAAGGCCGTAGGGATGGCGACGCTCAGGTCCATGCTTTCGACCTCATCGCGCCACTGGTCTTTATTCGGCCACCACATGCTTGCGCCAATCCCTTCACAGGCGGTGTTGATCCAAACGTGGCCGGCCGGATCTTTCTTGAAGGTCATGCCGCCAAAGCGGCCGGTTTCGACCGGATGACCGGAGTAATAAAACACAATGGAGTCAATCTCACCCGCCCTCAGCGTCCGGGGAAAATCGACGAAGACCGCGCCTGAGTCGCGGGCATATTTGAGCGCTGTCGCCCCATCGAGGATCTTATCGATATGCAGCGTCTCCTTCAGGTCAAGCTGGATCCGCGTCCCGTCCTTGAGCATGCGAAAGCGGATGGTGTTTTTGCCGCTAATGAACTGCTTGTCTGGGTCAACGCGAATATCGAGGTGGTAATAGAGCAGGTCATAATTGGCTCGATAGGGACCGTAGGCGCCGCGCAGCATGTCGAAGCGCGTGGGGAGGCTTGCGCCCGCGTCATTCGGCCGAACGCTGGGCTTCGGCGCGTCCGCATGCGCGGGGGTATGATTTGACGCCTGCGCGAAACCATCCGCCGGAAGCGAGGCCGCGGCCAGCAGGAGCACAACAAACAGCCGCCATACCGGAGGCCGAACAGGGGAGAGTCGCATGGCGCTATCCTATCGCGGCCCGGTTTGGATACAAAAAGATATGCAACCGCGCAAAAGGAAATGACCGGCTTCTCCCGGCCCCGACCACATAAACGTATCCAATTACGTAGACAATTTCAGCTATTATAACGGGATGGGCTTGCGAAGCTACGTTGATGTGATCGACTCCCACACGGAAGGGGAGCCAACCCGGGTAATTGTCTCAGGAGGACCCGATCTCGGTACCGGAAATTTGGCCGATCGCCTGCAACGCTTTCGCCAGCAATTCGACTCGTTCCGCACCGCCGTAGTCTGCGAGCCTCGAGGCTCCGAGGTCATTGTCGGCGCTCTGTTGTGCGAGCCCGTCGACCCGGAATCCACCGCGGGTGTCATCTTTTTCAACGATGTGGGATATCTCGGCATGTGCGGCCACGGGACCATCGGGCTGATGACGACGCTCGCCCACATGGGGCGCATCGGCGTCGGCAAACACCGCATCGAAACACCGGTCGGAATCGTCACCGCGCAGCTCTTCGAAGACGGCCGCGTCTCCGTCTCCAACGTCCCCAGCTATCGCCTGCGCGCAGCCACGTCTGTCGACGTACCTGGTTATGGCCGCTTCACTGGAGACATCGCCTGGGGAGGAAACTGGTTTTTTCTCATCCAGGAGCACCCCTTCGACATCTCGCCCGCCAACCGCACCCAGCTCGTCGCGGCGGCGTCTGCCATTCGTACCGCGCTCATCCACGCCGGAATCACCGGGGAAGACGGCGCCATCATCGACCACATTGAGTTCTTTTCCGCTCCTCGCTCCACCGCAAGCTCCTCGCGCAATTTCGTCTTATGCCCCGGAGCTTCTTTCGACCGGTCCCCTTGCGGCACGGGCACCAGCGCCAAGATGGCCTGCTTGCATGCGGACGGCAAGCTCCTGCCCGGGCGAACCTGGATCCAGGAAGGCATCCTGGGAACCTCCTTCGAAGGTAAAATCAGTGAAAGTGCCAACGGAGTCGTCCACCCCACGATCACGGGGCGTGCCTGGATCACCGCCGAATCCAGGCTCATCTTCCTCAAAGATGATCCTTTCGCAGGCGGCATCGCATTTGAATGAAGAGTTTCGATGTACTGATTGTGGGTGCTGGAATCGTTGGCTCGGCTTGCGCCATGGAGTGCGCGGAAGCGGGCCTGCGTGTCGGGTTGGTTGAGGGAAAAACCCCCGCATCCGGCGCGACCGGCGCCGGCATGGGCCACCTGGTCGTCATGGACGACTCTCCCGCCCAACTCGCGCTTACCCAATACTCGCGTTCACTCTGGGCACAGCTCATTGCACAGCTTCCCCCCTCCGTCGAATACGAAGGCCGCGGCACTCTGTGGGTGGCAGCCGATGACGAGGAGATGTCCGAAGTCCACTCCAAGTATGCCAAGTATGCCGCCGTGGGTGTGGTCTCCGAGGTCCTCAACGCCACCCAAATGGCAGCGGAAGAGCCCAATCTCAGGGCCGGCTTTGCGGGTGGCCTTCTGGTCCCGGACGATGCCGTGATCTACCCTCCGGCCGCTGCCGGCTTCTTTCTGCAACAGGCCCGGGCGCTCGGAACCACCTGCCTATTCGGCTCGGACGCTGTCTCGGCGTCTCGGGGTGAACTCCGTTTGGCCGACGGCACTATCCTGCACGGGGATCGCATCGTCCTGGCTACCGGAACCGACACTACCCTTCTGCCGGCGCTGCCCATCAAAAAACGCAAGGGGCATCTGCTCATCACGGATCGCTACCCCGGCTTTCTCCATCATCAGTTGGTCGAACTGGGCTACCTCAAGAGCGCCCACAGCATTCAAGCCGACTCGGTCGCCTTCAACGTGCAGCCGCGTCAAACCGGCCAGATCCTCATCGGCTCCTCACGTCAATACGGGAATGCCTACCCGGCAACGGACGCTCTCATGCTGCAACGCATGTTGCAACGCGCTCAGTTCTACATGCCGGCGCTGGCAAAGCTCTCCTCTCTCCGCGTCTGGACTGGCTTCCGGGCCTCGACGCCAGACAACCTGCCCCTGATTGGGCCCGCCTCCGGCCTCAGCGAAGACAGCAGCCTTTGGCTGGCCGTCGGCTTTGAAGGGCTTGGCATCACCAACGCTGCCGCGGCCGCTCGCCTGCTCACCGACCAGTTGCTCCACCGCACTCCGGCCATCGATACGACCCCTTATTTGCCCCAACGCACCGCCCACCAGGAGTACTCGCATGCCTGAAGATGTGACGGTTTGGGTCAACGGAATAGCTCTGCGGGCGGCGCCCCGTTCCACTGTTTCCGCCGTGTTGCTGACAGCGGGCATTCCTTGCCGCAAATCAGTCACGGGCGAGGCCCGCACCGCCCTGTGCGGTATGGGCATCTGCTTCGAGTGCCGCGCGACGGTAAACGGCGCCCGGCACACCCGCACCTGTCAGTTGATCTGCCGGGATGGCATGGTCGTGGAAACAGAACGATGAAACAAGCCGACGTTCTTGTCGTAGGCGCTGGACCCGCCGGCATCGCTGCCGCTTCGGCCGCGGCACAGCACGGCCGCAGTGTCATCCTGCTGGATGACAATCCAGCCCCGGGCGGTCAGATCTGGCGCGACGGGATCCAGGCCCCCGACCACCACACAAACGATAAAGAATACGGCCCCAGAACCCAGGCATTGCAAAAACTCGAAAGGTCAGGCGCTACGCTGCTCTGCGGTTATCGCGTGTTTGACGCCAGCGAACCGTCCACGCTCTACGCGATGCGCGAAACCGCTGGAAATAACGAAGTGGTCGAACTCCGCTATCGGTCGCTTATTCTGGCCACCGGCGCGCGGGAGAGGTTTCTTCCCTTCCCCGGCTGGACACTGCCCGGCGTCTTCGGCGTGGGAGGCTTACAGGCCCTGGTCAAAGGTGGATTTCAGATCCAGGGCAAGCGAATCGTCGTCGCGGGCTCCGGCCCGCTGCTGCTCGCGGCCGCTGCGCATCTTCACCAGTACGGAGCCAAGATCGTCTGCATCGCTGAGCAAGCCCCGCTCTCACGGCTTGCACCCTTCGCGTTCTCCTTGTGGTCTCATCCAGCCAAGATCATGCAAGGGCTTCGCTACCGGCTCGCTCTCGGCGATACTCCCTATCGCACTGGCTGCTGGCCGGTCTCCGCCATTGCGGACGAGACTTCGGGCCTGCTTCGCAGTGCGCAACTCACCAATGGAAGCGAGCGCTGGAAAGAAGACTGTGACCTGATCGCCTGCGGCTTTCACCTGGTTCCAAATACAGAATTAGCTGCTTTGCTCGGCTGCACCCTTCAGGAGGGCTTTGTTCAGGTCGATGAGAACCAGCAGACCTCGGTAGCCAATGTTTACTGTGCCGGAGAACCCACCGGTATCGCTGGCTTGGATGCTGCACTGATACAGGGCGAGATTGCTGGGAACAGCTGCGCCGCCGCCCCGTCGGAAGCGCTCCAGGCACGCAACGCCAGGGAGAAGACCTTCGCCGCACGTTTGCAAAAGGCCTTTGCCATGAGGCCTGAGCTGCGCCAGGTGCCGGCGCCGAAAACTATCGTTTGCCGCTGTGAAGACGTCCCGTACGAGTCTCTCGCGGAGCGCGCAGGCTGGACCGATGCCAAGTTGCAGACCCGCTGCGGCATGGGTCCATGCCAGGGAAGAATCTGTGGTCCCGCAACAGAAATGCTCTTTGGATGGAGGACTACCTCGATTCGTCCTCCGCTTTTTCCTGTCCCCGTAGACGCTCTTTGTCACGGCAATTCAATACCACATCTCAGTTAGGAGAACGCATGATCTGGTCTGGCGTAATGCCCGCAATGACAACCCCTTTCGATGCCAACCTTGGTGTCGACCATAGTTTCCTGGAACAACATGCCTCATGGCTGCTGGGCAACGGCTGCACCGGCCTGGTCGCGCTCGGCTCACTCGGCGAAGGGGCCACCCTGGAACACCCGGAGAAGATCGCCATCCTCAAAACGGCCGTCCGGGCGGCGGATGGAAAGGCTCCTGTCGTGGCAGCCATCTCCTCTCTTTCCACCCATAACGCCGTTCGGCTGGCAAAAGAGGCCGAGCAGGCTGGTTGCTCCGCGCTCATGGTCCTGCCACCCTACATTTACACTTCCGACTGGCGCGAGATGAGGGGGCATGTCTCCGCGGTGATGGCCGCGACCCCGCTCTCCTGCATGCTCTACAACAACCCGGTTGCTTACAAAACCGACTTCCTCCCCATCGAGATCGCTGAGTTGGCGGAAGAATATGCCAACTTCCACGCCGTTAAGGAGTCCAGCGCCGATGTCCGCCGCGTGGCTGCCATCCGCGAGGTCCTCGGCGATCGGTTGCAGATCTTCATTGGTGTCGACGACGTGCTCGTAGAAGGCGTGACCGCGGGCGCAAAGGGCTGGATCGCCGGGTTGGTGAACGCTTTTCCCGCTGAGTCCGTCGAGCTCTTCAACCTGGCAAAGGCCGGGAAGCTGCAGCAAGCGTTTGAGCTCTATCAATGGTTCCTGCCGTTGCTCCGCATGGACACGGTGGTCAAATTCGTCCAGCTCATCAAGTGGGTGCAAGAGCAAGCTGGAGTAGGTTCCGCTCGCGTCCGGCCGCCGCGGCTTGAGATCGTAGGTAAGGAGCTTGAGATCACCCAGGCCGCCTACACCAAGGCCATGGCCACCCGCCCCAAGGTTGCGGAAAAGCCTATCTCCGACTTCAAGAAAGCCTACGCCTGAAGCCTGCCAGCGGGGCAGCGGGCGATCCCTTACCAGCTGCCTCGTTCACCGAAAATGTCGATAACGCTACCCAGCCGTGAGCAGCCGTTTTCCCAATTCACCTGCAGGCTGCGTTCCATGTTATCCGCGCTGCCGTCAGTCAACGCGCGGATGATGTCGTTGTGCTCATTGATCGTGAACTGAAGGTTCACCATGATGGAGCTGGCGTACAGGCGCCAGTACCGTTCCACCTGCGGCTCGATCGTGTTGTGCCAGGCAAGCAGGCGAGGGCCCGCACCGGATTCCACGATCAGGCGATGGAAACTGCGGTCCAGGTCGAAGATGCTCCCCTGTTTGCTGGAGTCGCCCTTTACCTCGGCAAGCTGCTGATTGATGGCTTTCAGCTGTTGGGCCATGGCCGTTCTCTTAGCCTTTGGCAGCGCCGCGGTAATCCTTCCGGCGAGGCCCTCGATGCGGCCTATGAACGGATACAGCTCGTTGGCGTCCTCTTTGGTGAGCGGAGAGACAATCATTCGCGACTTGGTGGCGGTCCGTTGTTCCCGGACATAGCCTTCTTGCTGCAGCCATTGCAGGGCGGCGCGGGTCGGAGTCCGGCTGAGATGGAGCCGCTTTGCTAATTCCTCCTCAACGATCCAGGTTCCCGGTGAAAGCCTTCCGTGGACGATGAGTTCCCTCACCTGGTTGAGAGCGGTGACCACGCTGGTTCCGTGCTCGCGTTTTGGATTCGTTAGCTTCGAGGGCTTCTTCGTTCTTGCTGGTGGCATAGACAGGCGTCATCTCGCTTCAAGGACTTCTATTCCAACATTTTGATTGTATGACCTTTACCGGACGGCGCGGGCTTTCGGCACCCAGTTTACAAAGTGCTTGCACCCGCGAAATCGGGTTGGGTATCGAAGATTCCAGGGCGAGAGTAAGCCGACCGCACACAGTCGCAGCCAGTCAGGGCTAAAGAGTCTGCGTGGAATCGGATCTCTAGGACCAAACAGAACCAGACGGGTGCCCCATAGTGCAACTCAATTAGAATCCTGTTGACGTCGGCATCGCCGAACAGTGTTCCCGGAAACGAGGGTATTGATATGGACCGGCGAGACTTTCTCAAAACCAGCGGCTTGGCTGTCGTCGGCGCATCGGCAATCCGCACTCTTTCGGCCGCGACCCAGAGCGTGTCCATCATTGTCGATCCCCAGGATCCGATCGCATCCGCGGCGTCCGCCGCTTGGGCGATCCAGGAACTTCAGTCCTGCCTCAGCGCTCAAGGCGTGACTACCAAGATTTATTCGCGTATTGAGGCGGCGCCGGCCGGCGATAGGTGCGTCGTCGTGGCTGGTGGCAGTAGTCCCATTGCCCAACAGCTCCTCAAAACTGCGAAGGTGACGATGCCCTCCTCCGCAGAAGCGGTATGCCTGGTTCCGGCGAGTCTCGGCAGCAAGCCGGTGCTGCTGGCAGGCGGGAGCGACGTGCGGGGGCTGGTCTATGCTGTGCTCGAATTGGCCGATCGCGCGAAATACACCGAGGCGGGGACGACACCGTTGGAAGTGCGGACGGCCGTGGTCGAGAAGCCGGCCAACTTGATCCGTAGCTGCGGGCGAGGATTTGAAAGCGATGTCGAAGATAAGCCATGGTTCGACGATCGCAGTTGGTGGGGAGACTATCTCACGACGCTGGCCACGAGCCGGTTCAATCGTTTCAATCTACAGACTGGCCACGGCTACAACGGGAATCGCGACATTCCCGACGCCTATTTCTATCTCGCGTACCCGTTCTTGCTGGCCGTTCCCGGCTACAACGTGCGCGCCACCGGGCTTTCCGATACCGAACGCGATCACAATCTGCAGATGCTGCGATTCATCAGCGACCAGACGGTCCTGCGCGGCATGCAGTTCAACCTGGCTTTATGGTCGCACGCCTATCAATGGCCGAGTGGCGATACCAACTATACGATCGAAGGCTTGACGCCGGAGACGCACGCTCCGTATTGCCGGGATGCGCTCACGTCGCTCCTGAAGGCCTGCCCTAACATTACGGGACTCAGCTTCCGCATGCACAGCGAGAGCGGTATCCCGCCCGGGAGTTATGCATTCTGGCAAACCGTATTTGACGGGATCAAGAACGCCGGCCGCCGGATCGATCTTGACCTGCACGCCAAGGGAACCGATCAGCGCCACATCGATATCGGGCTCTCTACCGGCAACCCGGTGAGCATGGTTCCGAAGTTCTGGGCCGAGCACAATGGGATGGCGTACATGCAGGCCTCGATCCGCGAGCAAGAGCGGCTGCCGCTGGCGCCCCGCGCAGGCCGGCCACCCACTACCGAAGGGGAACGCAATTTCCTGCGCTATGGGTATGGGGACTACCTGAAAGAAGACAGAAACTTCGGGATCATTCATCGTGTTTGGCCGGGAACGCAGCGGCATCTGTTATGGGGCGACCCGGTGTTTGCGGCCGGTTATGGCCGTGCTTTCAGCTTCGCCGGCAGCCTGGGCGTCGAACTGCTCGAGCCGCTCACGTTCAAAGGCCGGGAAGGGACTGGCAAGCCCGGCGGTCGAAATTGCTACGCGGACCCATCGCTCGATACGAAAGCCGACTGGGAGAAGTTCGACTATCAGTACCGTCTCTTCGGCCGTCTCGTGTATAACCCCGATACAGACCCGGACATTTGGCAGCGCTATCTGCGGCACAAATTCCACCATGCCGCGCCGGCTGCGGAAGCAGCCCTAAGTAACGCCAGCCGGATCCTGGCCGTGATCACCACCGCGCATGACCCTTCGGCCTCGAATGATAGCTACTGGCCCGAGATGTACATGAACATGCCGATCGTCGATCCGAAGCTGGCGCAGCCCTATGGTGACACGCCGGCGCCTAAAATCTTCGGCACGGTGAGTTCACTCGATCCCCAGCTATTCGCCACCATCGAGGAGTGTGCCGAAGCGCTGGTGACGGAGAAGGCGCTCGCCAAGTACACACCGCTCGATGTGGCGCAATGGCTTGAGGATTGGTCCGTCGCAGCGACAGAGAATCAAGCGCAGGTTTTGGCTCGGGCAACAGACAGGACCAGCCCAGAGGTACGCCGCCTGGTTGCCGATGTGGCGATCCAGGCAGGTATCGGTAAGTTCTTCGGCTACAAATTCCGCAGCGCGGTTTTGTGGTCTGTGTATCAACGTACCGGAGACCGGGACGCATTCACCGAGGCAGTGAAGGCCTATCGCACCGCGCGCGACACCTGGGCCAACATGGCGGAGCAGGCCAAAGCGATTTACCGCGCCGATATCACCTACGGGCCTACTCCCAATATGCGAGGACACTGGTCCGATCGGATTGCCGGCATCGATGCCGATCTCGGAGACATGGAGAAGCATGGGACACAGCCAATCGCCGGGCCGGCAACATCCGCAGATCCCGCCGTCGTCCGCAGGGCAATCCGGGTAGTGTTGAGCCGTCCGCAGAAGCCTTCCTTCCCCGGCCGGCACACGCCGGCAACGCGCTTTGAACCAGGAAAAACGCTCGAGCTCGCATTATCGCTCGCTCCCAGTGAGAGCCGAAAAGTCAAACTGATGTACAGGCAGGCAGACCAGTCGCAACTCTGGCGTATGGCAGATACGACGTGGGGGAACGGAGCGTACCGCGGCGTCATCCCAGCGGACTATACGGAATCGCAGTATCCGCTGCTCTACTATTTTGAGGTGCACGAGTCCGGCGGAAGCGGAATTTATCCTGGCTTCGATAAAGGTCTATCTAACCAGCCTTACTTTCTAGTTAGGAGTAACCGGGCGATCGATACTGAGAGCATCCTCCGCAAATTCGGTATTCCCGACGCGCACAGCGGCCGAAGCAGTTGATCGCGAACAGGGTGCGCCCGGCCTCAGACATTAACGGTGTGCACCGAATCAAAAATCCACTGCAATTGCGATTAAGAACCGGAGAAAACAATAGAGCTTATACATCGCTGCACCCAACCACTTAGATCGACTAAAGGTAAGGAGCACTTAGCAGGATCCTAAGCGACGCGATTCCGTGCGCACCATGAGCGCCATAGACGTGGAAGGCTACACCAGTTGCAGTTACGATATGAGCATCAGGAATTCCTGCTGGTCGCGGCTATGAATTTCATGGCAAGACCGCGTCACAAGGCCTGTTCTGAGCCACCGCTGTCGCTTTTTGATACCACTTAGAATCTGGTGCGACCCATTGCACAAGATTGGGTCACTTACCACGCCATTAACTCGCGGTTGTGGGCAAGTAGTGCACTGTAACAGCTGAATCGGTGGAACCGCAGATCTCTCCACTCCGCTTCGCTCCGGTCGAGATGACAAATTTATTTTGAGGTAAAGTGCGATTTTTCCATTGATACATGGCCTCAATCGCTCAACAAATTTGTCATCCCCACCGGAGCGAAGCGGAGTGGAGAGATCTGCGGTTTTCTTTGCTTAGTTCTCACACACGCTCGGAAGCCCCTGAGGCCGTTCTTCGACGTGTCGAGTTCTTCAACGAACTTTAGGGACCGGACACTTGACGGGTGCCCCATGTTCGCATCAGCGTACGTGGGCCGAATATGAATTCTTCGAATGCTTTCACCCAAGGAGTAGAAGCATTGGAAGGGCTTCCCCCGGATTTCCTGTTGGGTTTCGTGGCTTTGATTCAGTGCATGCGCCTTTCTTCACGGAAAGGCGCACACGCAGCCCTGTCCAGCGCAGCGTAGCAGGAAATCCGGGTTACCCGTCTTTTTCAGCCCAGGTTCGCTGGTCGAACATGGGGCACCCGTCGAGGTTTTTGCTCCGGAGTTGTTTGTTCGCTCTTAGCTCGCTAGAAGGCTGCTATTCCGTTGTAGCCGGCATTTGGTGTTAGGTCGGTCCTTTCGCCTATTAGCTTTAGGGTGCCGTCCGCTGCGATTTGGAGAATGGTGATGGCTCCGGTTCCGGAGTCAAGAGTGTACAGGAAGGCGCCGTCCCTCGATATCGACATGTCGAGATTGGCGCTGCCTGCCGGCAAGGTCGCAAGAATGGTGCTGCCTATGGGCGAGAGCGTACCGTCCTTTCCTATGGAGAAGCCGGCAACCGTAGCAGAAGCAGAGTTGTCCGCGTAAACATACTGGCCGTTGGGCGTGATGGCACTCCAACAGTCGGCATCGCCGTACGTGGGAGCACTCTGGGTGATCGCAGTTATCCCGGCCGCGCCGACAGCGTAAGTCGATAGCGCGGAATCAGGCAGCGTGCCCACAGCTCCCGTTTCCGTGACGACCAACGCGCCACCAGGAGTAAATAGGCCGTCAAACGCTCCCGGGGCGGGGCTTAGGGTTGCCACGATTGGGCCCAAAGTGCCGTCCCCGTTGATGGGAAAGGTGCTGATGGTGTTCGCGCCCCGCTCCACCACGACCAGATACTTGCCGTCAGGACTGATCGCAACCGACGCCGCTCCCGTGTACTTGCCGGAGAGAAATGTCGTGGAGTCGGGGATTTCTTTCAGGTGCCCGCCCGCATCCACGGTAAAGCCGACTAAATCGCCGGCTGCCCCGGCGTTCACAACGTATACCAAACTGCCGAACTGGGCAATCGACACCGGTTCGCTGCCACCGGATGAGACCTTACTGGCCAGCGAGAGATTTGGACCGTGCACGCGGAAGGTGGAAATGTTGCCGCTCCCAGCGTTCACCGCGTACAGGAGCGTGCCGTCCGGGCTCAGCGTCAACGAGCCTTGACTCTGCAGTGGATCGGTTTGCCCACCGCTGCCGCGCCCCTCAGTGTTATAGCGAGCCCGCTCCTGGAGCTTGCCGTCTTCCCCGCGAGCGTAGGCAATCACTTCGTTTTGGTCTGCTCCGTTGGTCATGACAAATACCGCGCCTGCCGTGGCTGCATGAGCGGATGGGAAAGCCGCCGCTACCCCGACGATGAGTGCGAAGGTGCCGATACGATTGCTGAACATGCTGTCTCCTTCAAATGGATCCAAGTGATGCGCCGTGGATTCCTCGACGAGCTCAGCAGTCAGGCTCCCCAGACGCGCAGGTGTGACTCGCGCCGTGGGCGTGGGTTACATGAATTTATTCGCGACCTTGGCCGGGTGGATTGGACCGTGTTTTGGAAGGAGTGGACATTCCCGGGGAACCCTGCCCGCTTTTGCGGTTCCTGGCGCCCCGGATCACGCCGATGACCTCACGCACGCGGCCGAGAAAGGTGGCGCTATCGTGGTGCGGAGAGTCGACAATGCCGGGTTTCTTCGTATTCATGCCGATAGCCCCGGTGGCAGAAGATGTATCCGTGACTGCGCTATTAAAGCATGAAGTTGATTTTCATCCATGCCCCCTTTGTTGCGCGAACAACAGGGTACGTAGTGTGATCGAAAATGAGCCGGCGAGGCGACTGAATACGGTCAGTTGGGTTACGAACGAAAGACCAAGCCGCGGATACAACTAGGATCTTCGCGGCTGTCACCCAAGAACTATGGCTCGTTGCGCCAGAATCCGTATGCTTATCAACAAGCGGCGATTCTCTGAGATCGATCTGACCGGTTCTTTCGGGGGAGGGAGTCGATCAGTAAGATCAACGAGAATCGCTGTTTAGTTTGGCAAAAGAGAAACGGGTTAATCCACAATGGACGCGGTTAAGAACGAAGAAACGCTGCACAGTTACATTAGAAGGCACTTTGAGAGAATCTCGAGAAACCAGGCGCGGCAGCTGGCGGAACAGACTGCTGGCTTGCAGGGAGAGGCCGCGGGAGAGCGTTGGAGCGGCGCGCCGTCCGGCGATCCGCTTGATCATCCACTTGATCAAGGACCTGTTATTCCTTGACCGCTCCTACCGTTAAAGGCAAAGCACTCATCCTGCGGGTGCGATTGCGGTAGAAGAAGTAGCCGGCACAATTGCTGAGCAACGTAGTCCCCAGGATCTTGGCGGCGTAGGCCTTTGGATTCGCCACTTCGACAAATGGATACGCCGAAATCAGAAAGCAGAATACGCAGGCCACGAAGCCGACGACCGAGGTCCAGCGGATCCAGCCGGGGAGACGCGCACGCAGGCCGACGGCCCCGGCCAGCGGAATGGCGAACATGACGAGATAGGCGAGCTCGTAGTGGGCCACCGCGGCGTTCGAGAGGACCTGGTAGGCCTCCTGCGCATGCACGCCCGCATTGGACATCAGCAAGATCAGCAAGATGAGCAACCACGAACAGATAATCGAGTTGGTCGGGGTGCGGAAGCGGGGATGCAGGCGAGTGAACCAGGCAGGGATGAGGTGGTCCCAGCCGGCGACCATGGGCAGACGAGTCACGCCGGTGAAGATCAGGTTAGCCGCGGCGATCAAGCGAAATTGCAGTAACAGGATGGCGCCTACCGAGAGGAGATTCCCCAAGCCGGAGTTTCCCAGTGCGTAACGAAAGGTCTGCGGAATCGGGGCGATGTAGTCGATGTGACCGCGGGAGAAGGCCAGGACGGAACTGGTGCCAAGAATGAACATGGCGCAGATCACAGGCGAGGCAAAGATGACGGACTTGCCGATGGAGCGAGCCGCGTCCTGACTCTCGCCCGCCAGGATGGCAACGTATTCGAGTCCCACCAGGGCGCCGAACAGCATCTGGCCGAATAGGGCGAACGAAACCAGGTTGAGCTTGGGGAGTTGGATGGGGACGGGTTCCCAATGAACGGGAAGGTGATGCAGCAACGCCCAGACGGGAAGCCCGACCAGGACAACATACACGAAGAGAATGGAGACGCCGCCGATGTTATGGATCCACTTGCTCACTTGCAGGCCACGCACAGCGGCGGCGGCGATGGCCAGCGTGACCAGAGCGACAATCGCGAACGACGCCGTGTGATTCTCCGGTAGCCATTCGGCGGACGGACCCACCAGATAGGCGATTTCGGTGGGGATGGCGTACAGGATGCCGGCGCAGATCACGAGGGCGTAGACCCCGATATTCCAGGCGGTCATGAAGCCGCCGAAATCACCAAAAGCGGTCCGCGCCCAGACGTAGAGGCCCCCTTCGAGCGGCATCTCGCGGTTGAGATAGATCACCGAGACGGCCATGGGGAAGTAGAAGAGGACCATGGCGGCAATCCAGGTAACGGCTTGGGCGCGGCCTAATCCGCCGGCGATCCCGACCCAGGAACTGCCCACCACACTCAACACTTGCGTGAGGATGAGATCGCGGAGACGGAGGCGGCGAGGGAGGCTGTGCTCCGAGGAAGATGAATTTATTGTCATGTGTTGAGTTCCAGTAGCTCGGGCCCGTGAGCAGCTGTTTTAGAATCTTCCTCCCACATCTCGCAAAGAACGTGCGAGATGTGGGCCACGCTTATGTTCCTAGTCCTCTACTGGACTGACACACTTCATGCGTCTTTCTTCATGAAAGGCGTACAGGTAGAGGGTTCAGTTTGGCCCTGTCGATCTGGTTTTCGCGTTGACTTTTTTCATCGTCGCACAGATTGGTCACTTTTTCGTAGGCAATTACGCATACCGGGAAATACTTCGTTGACGATAATTTTGCCCGGAGACTATCATGCGATCCCTATGGAACTCACAGGGAAAATCAGCTCGGTGATTGGGAATAAAGGCGGACAGGTGTGGACGGTCGGACCGGCAGCCTCTGTCTATGAGGCCATCGCCCTGATGGCGGAAAAAGAAATAGGCGCGCTGCCTATTATGGATGGCGGGCAACTGCTCGGCATCCTGTCGGAAAGGGACTATGCCCGGAAGGTCGCCCTCAAGGGGAGGTCCGCGAAAGACACAGCGGTGACGGAAATTATGAGCTCGCCGGTGGTGAGCGTGCACCCCACGATGACGGTCGAGGAGTGCATGCACATCGTGACCGACCGGCGGATCCGGCACCTGCCGGTGATGGAGGGCGGCAAGATCGTGGGCATGGTCTCTATCGGTGACCTGGTGAACTGGGTGATTACGGCGCAAAAGGCCACCATCCAGCACCTGGAAGCCTATATTGCCGGTAATTATTAGGTTTGGACCAAACGGACAAGTAACTAGCGAGATGCGCCCGGCTGCTTCCGTACAGTCACGCTGCACGCTCGCGGGCGGGGACTATCGACGGTTCACTGCCGCATGAAAGCCGGTTTGAGAAAAATGCGCCTGCGGGCGTTTTCCAGCACCGGCCGCCCTGAACTCCCCTCTTGTTATATCCATGAAAACGTAATGTTTATTGCGTTCCACCCCAGCTGATCTTCACCCCTCAAAGCGCGACGGTCTATCGTCACTCCTATTGCGGAGGGCGTTCCGCGAATCATTTTTCTCGAGCCCGGGTGACGGTATTTCGTCTTAGCGAAGTAGTCCGATAGTTCGGGGTCTAACACTTTCGTGTCGGTACTTTGGTACGGAATTAAATTAACTTAACAATTAGTAATCGGAAGAAGTTACTCGCGTTGTAAGTGCTTGGAGAATGGCGATGGGACAACACAAGGAAATGATCGCGGAGGATGATATGGAAACGCCTGGAAAGACAATACTCCTGGCGGAAGACGACAGCCTGGTGCGGGAGTTAGTTCACGAGTATCTCAAGGATCACGGTTATAAGCTGATTGTCGCCGAAAGCGGGCAGGCGGCGCTCGATGCTTCCCGGAAATATCCGGGCCACATTGACCTGCTGCTCAGCGACTTCCAAATGCCTAACATGGATGGGCTCACGTTGTCGGAAGAGATCACCGTTTCCCGGCCGGACACCAAGACGCTGCTCATGTCGGGGTACACGGGAGATTCCCCCAGATTTTCCCAGGGGACGCGATCCCGGCCGGCATTTATCCAGAAGCCGTTCATGCCTCTGGATTTGCTGGCGAGTATTGAGCGGCTTACGGCGTAGCTAGCTGTTGTTCCACCAGGGTGGACCAGTAGGACGCGCCTAGAGAAAGCACCTCGTCGTTGAAGTCGTATCGGGGATGGTGGAGGTTCCAGTTGTCGCCCCCTTGCCGGTGAGAGCCGAGCAAAATATAGGCTCCCTGTTTCGCCTGGAGCATGAAGCCGAAGTCTTCCCCGCCCATGATGGGCTCCTCTAAATGGCGCACCTGATTTTCTCCGGCCACGGCGCCAGCCGCCTGGCGCGCCATGCCCATGGCCTGCTGTTCATTCACGGTAACGGGAGCGACCAGCCGCGTGGTCATTTCGGCGCGGGCGCCGTAGGTGTCCGCGGTGCTCTTCACGATGCGGTCCAGGGCGCTTTGCAGCGCGTGCCCCGTTTTGGCGTCGAACCAGCGTGAGGTTCCCTTGAGCACGACGGTCTCGGGGATTACGTTGGCGGCCATTCCGCCCTGAATGACGCCGACGGTCACCACCGCGGCATGGTAAGGGTTGAGGGTGCGGGAGACGATGCTCTGCAGATTGAGAACCATGGCCGAAGCAGCCACAACGGGATCCACACTCAAGTGGGGCTGGGCGCCGTGCGCGCCTTTGCCGGTGACCGTGATTTCAAAGAAGCTGGCGGCGGCCATGGTGGGCCCGTTCCGCCAGAAGAAGGTTCGGCCTTCAAAGTTGGGAATATTGTGCATACCGAAGACCTGGTCGACGGGATGGCGGTCGAATAGTCCTTCGTCGACTAATCGCCTTGCGCCGCCGATTTCTTCGGCCGGCTGAAAGATCAGGTAGGCCGTGCCGCTGAAGTTGCGGGAGGCCGCGAGATAGCGCGCTGCGCCCAGCAGCATGGTGGTGTGGCCGTCGTGACCGCAGGCGTGCATGACTCCCGGGGTGGTCGAGGCGTAGGGGAGACCGGATTCCTCGACGATGGGGAGTGCGTCGATGTCGGCTCGTAACCCGATCGAGCGGCCTGGTTTGCGGCCGTGGATTTCGGCTACCACCATGGTTCCCGAGGGATCATGGTGGATCGCGTCCACACCGAAGGAGGCGAGCTTGTCGCGGATAAAGGCGCTGGTGCGGACTTCTTCGAAGCCGAGTTCGGGGTGGGCGTGAAGATGGTGGCGCCAGGAGGTGAGTTCATCCTGCCAGTTTTCGATGATGGAGACGTGGGGCATGAGTTATTTTCTCAGACTCCAGGAAAGTCCCGAAGGGACGGTTGAGTAGTAGCCCAGGATGAAACCCTGGGTAGGCTTGAAAACACGAGTAGTCCCGAAGGGACGGCTGAAACTCAATCATGATGCGGCCTTGGGCTACTTTCAGCCGTCCCTTCGGGACTTCGGTGGAATTTTCCGCAATGGCCGAGTTTTTCCTAGCTTGCGTCTCCAGGGCGGACGTTCCAGTCGCTGACTTTCATCAGAACACAGTAGGACACGGCACTGATGACAACAGCGTTCAAGGTGGTCACACCCTCGTGAATCAAGAGGCCCGCGGCTGCCCCTAGAATCCAGGCCGCGCATGCCCAGGGGCTCCACAGCGGGGCCTCCCCCTGGCGGCGCCGGCGCAGCAGGAAGTAGTCGGCAATGACGATTCCCGCCACGGGCGCCATGATAATGCCGAGCAGCGTGAGGAATTGGGCGATGTGGTCGAGAATGCCTAGGAGGGAAAAGAGGACTCCGAGCGACCCGGCCACAATGGTCAGCTTCACCCGGCTGACCGCTTTGCCGGTGACGATCTGGATGGCGTTGATCAGGTGCAGGGATGTGCCATAGAGATTTACGTCGTTGAGTTTCACAGCGGCGAGAAAGACTGCCGCCACTCCCCACCAGCCGGCCGCCTGAAAAATGAGAGAGATGATATCGCGGGTTTGCGCGGCGCGGGCAAGAAGCACTCCGGCGAACCCGAGGACGATTTGACCCGCGATCAGAGCAAGCGCCATCACCCAAAACGAATCGCGGCGGCTGCGGCAGAAGCGGGTTAGATCAGGAGCGACGACCGCCCCGACGATGAAGCTGCCCACCACCAGGTCGGCTCCCATGGCGATCGAGATGGGTGGGCCGGATGGCGGCCGATGGAGCAGTACTGAAAACGGAGTTCCCACCAGAGCGTGAAACACGCCGTACGCCGAGACTGCCACGAAAAAAGGAACGATGAGGCTGGCGGTGCGGGCCAGGGATTTGAATCCCAGGGCCGCAATCAATACCAGCAGCGCACCGATAAAGATGGACACCAGAGGGAAGCTCAACCGCCCACCGGTGGCGCGCTGAATGGCCTGGGCGCAGATGGTGTTTTGAATGCCGAACCACGCCAGGATTCCGAGGGCAAGAACGAAACTGATGGCGGCTGAGCCGGCCTTGCCGAAGCCGCTCCAGCGCGTGAACAAACAGAAGGGCAGCCCCTGCTCCGCTCCGGCGATGCCGATCAGCCCTCCGATGACGATGAGGATCGCGGTCCCCACGACAATCGCAATCGTGGCGCGGGCCAGGCTCATGGAGTAGCCCAGCGTCGCGGCCAGTACGAACTGCGCGGTGGAGGTGACGATGCCGAGCTCGATCCATAACACCTCGTGCATGGGTCGCCGACCGTCGGGGGGCACCCGTTGGAGGGCAAAATCACTGCCCGCTGTCACTGCGTTCTGGCTGCTGGTGGCTATCATGTCCCTTATGAAATTAGCTCCTGCAGTCGTTTTTCTCCTATGCTCTTCCCCAGTTCTTTTTAAATCTTCTTGACTCGGCTTGCTTGCTGTGTCTAGTGTATCGATATACTAGTACACATTAGACGTGATCTTCCGACTCAATCCATCTTCGGGTATTCCGCTCTACCTCCAGTTGATGGAGCAGGTGAGGCACGCCGTGGAAACGGGGGCGCTGCGGGAAGGGGATCAATTGCCGACGATCCGCAAACTCGCCGAGGACCTGGTCATGAACCCTAATACGGTCGTGCGCGCCTATCGCGAGTTGGAGCATGAAGGAATTCTCGAAGTACGGCACGGCTCCGGAGCCTTCATCAGGGAGTCGTTGCCAGGGCGCGCCCGCGTGATCCAAAAGGCGCAGACGGTGATGGAGTCTACAGTCGAACGGCTCCTGTCCTTGGGGCTGACCGAAAGCGAACTTCGCAGGGTGTTTGAAAACGAGCTTCATCGGGCAAGAGCGGCCGCGGAGGAAAAGTTATGAGCAACTTCGTCATCGAGACCAAGCAACTACGCAAGTCTTTCAAGAAGCAACCGGCGCTGCAGGGTTTGGATCTGCGAGTGCCGGCTGGAAGCATCTTCGGCTTTCTGGGCAAGAACGGCGCGGGCAAAACCACGACGATCAAAACGCTGATGGGCCTGTTGCGCGCGGATAGCGGCAGCGCCCATGTTTTTGGGATGCCGGTCGTCGATGCCGATAGCTCGGTCGAAATCCGTCGACGAATGGGCTTCGTCACCGAGGACAAGGAGTTGTATCCCTACATGACGGTGGAACAGCTGATCGCGTTCACGCGCCCGTTTTTTCCCAAGTGGAGGCGCGACTTGGAACGGCGCTACCTGGAGATGTTCGAGCTTCCGGTGAAGCGCAAAATCCCCGATCTTTCGAAGGGCATGCGGTCGAAGTTGATGCTGCTGTTGGCGATCTCGCGCGGAGCCGAGTTGCTCATCCTGGATGAACCGACGGACGGCCTCGACCCAGCTGCCACCGAGGACATACTGCGCGAATTGGTCGGCATCGCTGCCGAGTCAGGTACAACGATGTTCTTCTCTTCGCACCAACTCTCCGAGGTGGAGCTGATCGCTGACCATATCGGGATCATCGACCAAGGGCGGATGATTGTTGCCGGCTCCCTGGACGATATGAAGGTTCAGTATCAACGGCTCCAAGTAGTGTTTCCGAATACAGGCAAACTGCCCGCGCGCTGGGTAGAGGGAGTCGAGTCCGTGCGTCAGGAGGGGCGGGTGGTTTCGATCCTTGCCAGCCGGAACGTGGATGCCATCGTGGAGCAAGTGCAAGCGATACCGGGAGCCGGGGTGGAACTCTTTCCGGTGACGTTGAAAGAGATTTTTCTGGAACATGTGAGGAGCCACTAACATGCTTTGGCACAAAGGATGGCTGGAGACGCGATTTCGAATGTTGTTCGCCGCTGGCTTTATGGGTTTGGTTCTTACGCTCCAGTATTCGCAGCGAGCCTCTCCCCAGGGCGTGCGGGGAATCGTTCAATTTTCGATTCCCAGCTTCGCAGCGGGTGTTTGCGCGATGCTCGCCGGCGCTGGAATCGCCACACAACCTACGCTCCGGGTGTCGAAAGGAATTCATGGCTCAACGCTCTTCACCCTTTCGCTGCCCGTGAGCCGGTTCCGGTTGCTGGCGGTGCGAGCCAGTATCGGATGGTTGGAGGCCATCGTCGTCATTGGAGCGTTCTGCTTCGAATCGTGGCTTCTGTCTCCGGCATTGCGGGGGATGGCGACAGGGGCTGATATGTTCCGGCACGCGGTTGCGCTGGCCGGGTGTGCCTCCGCTATCTATTGCCTGTCTGTGTTGCTGGGGACATTGGTCGACGACCAAGTGCGGGTGTGGTGCACTCTGATGGCTACCGGGGTGCTTTGGTGGCTATCGGGCCGGGGTGCGCTTCCCGCGTTCGCCGACATTATTCGGGGCATGAGCAAAGGCTCACCGCTCATCGCGCACACGATGCCGTGGAGCGCCATGGGGTTCTCAGTTGGCGTGGCCGCCGTGTTGTTGTTTGCCGCGCTGAAGGTGGTGCAGGCGCGGGAGTATTGACTCTATTTTTTGCCGGGGATTTGTTTCGACCAGGAGATTCTGTCGCCCCCTACAAGGAGCAGTTGCGAGAGGGCGTCTTCGTTGTGAACGAACTGCACTTCGGTGGGCTTACCCTGAAACGATCTTGTTAGACGGAGGCCTCGCACCAGGGCTGCGCGCTGATTCGCGTTTACCTGCGGAAGAACGAACCACAACTTCGACCCGATCGGAACATAGTTGGGCGTCCCGTTGAGCGTAACTTGGATCATCGGGCTGACGGTGACGGTTCCGTCGAAGAACGCGCAGGTGACTTCCGAAATCTGCAGGCCGGAGCATGTGATTTTCGGGTCAGCTTCGATCCTTTGCGTGACGGTGTTGAGATCGCCGGTATTGGACGCGCCAATCAGGATTGCGGGCGTTTTGGCATTACCGTTAATGACTAGATCCTGCAAGAAGAGTCGAAGGCTTGATGACGCCGCGAAGCGTTCGGCTAAGGCTGCGTCCAGGGTGTTCACGCCGGGATCCGGTGGGGATGATTTCTTGTCGGTCCGCAGGAATTTGAGGCCGGTTTTATTTTCGGCATTCGCCGCGACGTCGTAGTAGGTGATCCACGTGCCTTGATAAGCACCGGACGGGGCGAAGAAGTCTCGCTCGATTCTCAACTGCATCGCAGGCGCCAGGTCCACATATCCGCCGGGACCGTAGGCGTAGCTGTAGAAAAGCGAGTCTTGCGCCGGGGCGGATAAGGTCTGGGTGATTCTTTGGTTCAGCGACAGATACTCATCCAGCGATGAGAAGCAGTGTTGCTGATGCAGTTTGTAAAGGGCGGCTTCGAAATTCTGCCACTCATCTTTCATGTCGACCGTACCGCCGCTCCGCTCCCAGGCTGACGCTGTCGGAGTTTCGATTGTCCAAGCGTTGGCTTCCGGGGTGGCGTAGAAGGAGAACCAGGATCCCTTGATGGTGCAGCTGGAGTTGTTCTGGTTAGGAAGGCGAGGAAGGCGAAGCACCTGGTGTTCTGCTGGTGAATCGGAGGCGTCCGGAGAGAGCAGGAAGTACTGGGAATTGATTTCGGTCAGGCGGTACAGCGGCCTCGAACGATGAGCTGCACAGCCTGATAAGGAACCTAGCAGGGCTGGGACCACTATGAGTAAGCGTCGAAGGCACATTCGCTTTGTCCGGATGGCTCCTTGCACTGCAGATCCCTCCAGTCCGGTTCGCTTTGCTCGGCCGAAAAACAGAAAAACATTTCCCCGAAAGGTCCGTAGAACTGCAGGTTCCTCGACTTCGCTCCTAATGAACAACCGTACCCTGGACCGACCAAAAGCGTTGGAGGGGCTTCGCCCGTCTTTTTCGGCCCACGTACGCTGGTGCGAACATGGGGCACCCGTCGAGTCGGCGGTGGCCCGCACTTTTCATGCTCCCTTAACTTGCCGCAGGCAAGTCGGCTCCTCGGGATGACAAGGGGAGGGCGGCGCTTCCATTGGGGATCGGTGATTGGGATGGAGAGAGGACAAACGGGAGCGTAACGCTTCCATGGGGAGTGGTCGTCGGACGGAAGGCGATTTTTATCACCTTGGGTGGGCCGAAGGCCCATGACAGCTCCGGTCTTGATCCACAATTCAAATCGGTGACAATCCTTTGGGTGCCCCATAATTCTTGGGATCCGTGAGCCGTCTCCGGGGAAAGGGCAAGGTGCTGGAAGGCTCATTTACTCTGCTCGCAGAGCTTCTACGGGATTCACTTTTGCGGCTCTCTGGGCTGGGACGTATGCGGCTAGAGCGCTGCTAAGGATCAAGACGAAGGCGACGACGAGGAGCGTCCCCAGGTCGTGGTCTGAGACGCCGTAGAGAAAGCCGCGCACCAACTTGGCGGATGCGAGCGCAATCACTATTCCGATCAGCACTCCTGAGATAACCAGCGCTCCGGCCTGACGCAGTATGAGCCATATGGCCTGCCGCGGCTGCGCACCCAGCGCCATGCGCAAACCGATCTCGCGGGTTCGCTGGGATACCAGATACGCAAGCGCCCCGTATAGGCCGGCCACACATAGGAGAAGAGCTGTTCCTCCGAAGATCTCGAGCAAATGCGCTGCCAAGGTTTGGCTTCCGTAGGACTCTTCGACCACCTGGTCCATCGTCGTGATGGTTGCGCCGGCAAATTCAGGGCTCGCCTGGAGAAGAAGAGCACGCAACTCGTTAGTGATGGAGGCGAGGGGCCTGGTGGTGCGAAGCGCCACGTCCATCGCCATGCCTTCGACAAAGCGATAGGAGTTGCTATCCGGCGTCAACTGGGGAAGGCAGATCTCGACCTCAGGCAGGGCTTGGGTGATCGAATTTTGCCGTGCGTCGCTGAGCACGCCCACCACGACAACCGGTTGATTCTTGCGCATGTTCAACAACTGCATGCCGAGCACGGAACGCGGGTTTTGCGGATCTGGAGCGTAGAGCCTGGCAAACGCCGGGTTGACCACGGCGACGGGTTGCGACCCAGCCGTGTCGAGACGAGTGAAGTAGCGGCCGGTGAGCATGCGGAAGCCGAAGACCTGCTGCGCTTCCGGACTGACCGCCCGGAAATTCGAAGTGATCGGGTCGTTCTCGTTACGCTGACTGCCATAGCCCTTCCCGTTTAAGGAGAGAGTCATGTGAAAGGTCTGGCCCAGCGGCACCTCGGTCATCAGCGCCGCGGCCTCGATGCCAGGCAGTTGCTGGACCCGCTCCAGCAGCGGCTGGTAAAGCTGGGTTGTCATGTCGCGGCCGGTGAAGCGATAAGAAGGAATGACCAGGTTGGCGACGACCACGTGATCGATGCGAAACCCCAGGGGCACGTGGCGCAAGGCATAGATGGTGCGCAGAAGAAGTCCGCAGGCGGCGAGCAGCGCGAGCGACATCGCGATCTCCGCGACGACCAACAAACTACGCACGCGGTGTTGGCGGCGGCTGGTTCCGGCTTGCTGCCCACTTCGCTTGAGTGCGGGCTCGATCGGCATATGCGCAGCGAGGAACGCAGGCCACATCGACGAGATCACGGTGGAAAGGAGGGTGAGCCCGACCAGGACCAGAAGAATGGTGGCGCTCACGCTTCCTGCTAATTGCATCGAGAGGCGAACAGGAATCTTTTTCTCGAAGACGTTGATGGCCGCGAGGGCAAGCAGGCTCCCCAGCAGCGAAGCGGCTCCACTGAGTACCAGTCCCTCCACCAGGAGCTGCTGCATGATCCTGCGCGGGCTTGCGCCCAAAGCTCCTCGCACGGCAATTTCGCGCTGCCGCGCGGAGGCACGCACCAGAAAAAGGTTGGTGACATTGACGCAGGCAATTAGCCAGAGAACTCCGGATGCGGCGAGGAGCGTGATGAGTGCACGTTCGAGTTGTGCATCGACCAGCGCATCGGCATATTTGCGAACCTGGACGCTGGCTCTGCTTTCGCGCGTATCGGGGTCCGGGTAACTTTTTACGATCTGCGATTGCAGCGTGCTCAAATCGGCTTGGGCTTCCGCCGGCGCGACCCCATCCTTCAAGCGGCCAATCACACTGTAGCTGCGGGGGCGGTCTTTTTCGCTTTTGTCCGCATCGGTGAGTTGGGCGATGGTCCAGACTTGCCGCCCGTTGCGCAACTCCCCGAAGGTAAAGCCCTTTGGCATGACGCCGGCCACTGCATAGCCTTGCCCGTTGAGCAAAATGCTTTTGCCCAGGATGGCTGGGTCGCCGCCATACATTTCCCTCCAGACCACGTCGTTCAGAACGATGGTGTTGATGTTCTTGCCGTCGGTGAACGGGTCCACATCTTCGCGGAAGCCGTAGCCGAAGCGTGGACGAACACCCAGGGTGGAAAATAAGTTGGGGCTCACGCGGTTGAGGTTGACCTCTACCGAACCTCCGGCGCCTTCGAGAAAATTTCCGCGGCCGGCGGTGGCGTAGTATGCCATCTGCTCGAAGGTCTTGTTCTGTTGCTGCCATGCGCGCAGGTCAAGGTAGGCTGCGCCGCGATTCAGCCCGGGCTTGCCGTGGAGGCCGGACTCGTCGATGGTCACGAGTCGCTCGGGACGAAGATAGGGCAGCGGCCTAAGCAGAACGCGATCGACCACGGTGAACATGGCCGTCGCGGCGCTGATGCCGAGGGCGAGGGTCGCGATTACGGTGAGCGAGAAACCGCGCGACCGGCGCAACTGGCGCAGCGCGTACATCGTGTCGCGGCGTAAGGATTCGAGCCAGACCCAGCCCCACATTTGGCGGGCTACGTCTTTCACCAGCGCCTGATTGCCAAAGTCGCGCTCGGCTTCCTGCTGAGCGGCCTCCGCCGTTGCGCCGCGGTCGCGTTTGTCGGCAGCCGCCAAGGCGAGATGCGACTGGATTTCTGCATCGAGGTCGGCTTTCGCGCGTTCCGGTCTAAGAATGCGGCTCCAGAACTTCATTGCTCAGCCCTCTGGCGTGGGAGTGAGGATGTTGCCGATGGCTGCGACCATGGTTTCCCACTTGGAACGATCCCGGGCGAGCTGTTTTTTGCCGTCTGGGGTGATGCGGTAGTACTTGGCACGCTGCTTTTGCTCGGTTTGTCCCCACTTGGAAAGGATCCAACCCTGCCGCTCCATGCGGTGCAGAGCCGGGTAGAGTGAGCCTGTTTCCACCTGGAGAACTTCTCCCGATTGTGCGCGGAGCGCCTGGCTGATGCCGTAGCCATGCCGGGCGCCCCACTGCAGGGTCTGAAGGATGAGCATATCGAGCGTCCCTTGCAGGAGTTCGACGCGGTTTCGGTAGGGATCTGGTGGAGAAGTCATCGGCGTAGACACTCTACATCCCTGGCAGTAGATTGTCTACACCCCAGTAGCTTTTTTCGCCTGCGGGTCGTTACTGGACTGTTCTTCCGGTGCGGTGCTATCGTTCCTTCGGCGTTAGAAACCGGCAGCGTTCTGCCTCCAAATGGCTCCCTGCCGATGCCCCCGGAGGAGTTTTATGGCTACCATTCCTGTTGATTCTCGTATCACCTCGAAGACCGCGGAGTTTTTCTCGCGGCAACACCGCATGCTGATCGATGGACGGTTTGTCCTGGCCGCGTCGGGTAAGACGTTCCCGGTCTACAATCCGGCTACCGGCGAAGTGGTGGCGCACGTACCCGAAGCAGAAGAAGAGGATGTCAACCGCGCCGTCACCGCTGCCCGAAACGCTTTCGACGGTGGGCCCTGGAGCAAGATGTCCACCTCCCAGCGCGGACAGCTCATCTGGAAATTGGCCGATTTGTTGGAGGCCAACCTGGAAGAGTTCGCGGAGATCGAATCGCTCGATAACGGCAAGCCGTTCTCTGTTGCCAAGGCGGCGGATGTTCCCTTGGCCGTCGATATGTTTCGGTATATGGCGGGGTGGGCTACCAAGATTTCGGGCTCCACTCTCAATTTTTCCAATCCTGACGCGTTCCACTCCTACACCCTGCGGGAGCCGGTGGGCGTGGTGGCCCAGATTATTCCCTGGAACTTCCCGCTTTTGATGGCGGCATGGAAGTTGGCGCCGGCCCTGGCCGCAGGTTGTTGCGTCGTGCTTAAGGTTGCGGAACAGACGCCCATGTCGGGCCTGCGGTTGGCGGAATTGATCGATCAGGCAGGATTTCCTCCGGGCGTGGTCAACGTTCTCACCGGTTTCGGCGAAGGTGCGGGGGCTCCGCTGGCGGCACATCCTCTGGTGGAGAAGGTGGCGTTCACCGGATCGACGGAAGTCGGCAAGTTGATCGTTAAGGCTTCCGCTGGGAATTTGAAGAGGGTAACACTCGAGCTGGGTGGTAAGAGCCCGGCTATTATCTTCCCCGATGCCGATTTGTCACGCGCGATTCCCGGCACGGCGAGCGCCATCTTCTTCAATCAGGGACAATGCTGCTGCGCCGGTTCCCGGCTCTTTGCGCACGAGAGCATCTATGACCAGGTGCTGGAAGGGGTCAGCGATATCGCGAGCAGCATCCAGGTGGGCGCTGGTTTGGATCCGAAGACCCAGATGGGACCGCTGGTCAGTGAGGAGCAGTTCAGCCGGGTCACGGGGTACATCGACTCCGGTTTGCGCGAGGGGGCGAAAGTCGCGGCCGGCGGGAAACGGCACGGCGATCGGGGTTACTTCGTCCAGCCTACCGTGCTTACTAATACAAAGGCTTCCATGCAGGTGGTCCGGGAGGAAATCTTTGGACCGGTGGTGTGCGCGGAGTCTTTCTCAGATAGCGACCTGGACCGGATGGCGAAAGAGGCCAATAACAGCATCTATGGGCTCGCCGCCAGCGTGTGGACGAAAGACCTGAGCACCGCACACAAGATGGCGAAGCGGCTGCAGGCGGGCACGGTGTGGATTAATTGCCACAATGTGTTCGATGCTTCCCTGCCCTTTGGCGGGTATAAACAGTCCGGGTGGGGCCGCGAGATGGGTGAGGAAGTGCTCCATAACTACACCCAGGTGAAGGCGGTTACCGCAGCTTTGTAGGGATTGCACCTGAGGCCCGGGTTCCCATCCTTCGCGCTTTTGCGAAGGGTGGGGCGCCACGTTTTCGCCTTTGACCGTCTGCGTCAGAATCAAAACTAAAGGCCCAAATAAAACTCGATGGGTGCCCCATGTTCGCACCAGCGTACGTGGGCCGAATATGAATTATTCGAATGCTTTTAGCTAATTGAGTAGAAGCGTTTGATGGGCTTCGCCCGTCTTTTTCGGCCCACGTACGCTGGTGCGAACATGGGGCACCCGTCGAGGTTTGTTGGGGCCTCTAGGTTTGTTTGGTCCTCGAGTTTTTGGTCCTTTAGTTTGGTTTCGTCCTTTAGTTTTGTCTGGGCCTTTAGTTTAGTTTGGTTCCTCTAATTCTGTTTGCGTCCCTTCCGTACAACGCGGATTGGAAAACTTGTATCCTATGCGGGATGCCTACAGAACAACACCCGGATAGCGACCTACACAAAGGGGCGGTCGAAGAGGAAATTAGCACGCCCTCCACGAATAACGACCCCAATCTGCATAGCCAGATCGGCCACCGGGACGAAGATGAGCTGCTCAAAGACGCAGACACGGATTTCCCCGAGCCTGGGTCAAGCCCGGAACATACCTAGCTTCCGGTCTTGGTCAGCTGACCCTGATTCAGTTCTTTCCAGTTCCGCCCGTTGTCTTCACTGAACTCGGTGCGGAAATGCATGACCTTGTCGGAAAGAAATTCGTCGTTGGTCTGGAACATGATGGTCTTGTCTTGATTCTGGACCTCGGTGCCGAAACTCCAGATGTTCCCCTTTACCTGCATGGGAACTTCCCGCGGAGAGTCGTCCTTGTTGACACCGAAAAACTTGTAGGTTTTCGCGGTCTCGTCGTAGGTGTACACCGATAGGCTGTTGCTTAGCCCAGTGGGGCTGTGCATCAGGTGGTCGCACAGGATGAATCCATGATGAGGCGACCAGGTGCAGGTCATCTCAGAGGTCATCGAGGACGCCTGACTGTACGGCGTGGTCATCACCTGGGTCTGAGACTCCCAGGTTCCGACCCAGACGTTCATCCGGGTTAATTCAGGGGCAATTTGGGGGACTTCCAGGTGATCGCTGGCAAGCGCCAACGTGCTGGCAGCAATAACTGCCAAATAAAGGCCTCGTAGGAAATTCTTACGCATCCTACCCCCATTTCAGGAAACGAGCTGATCATACAACTTCCAGGGGATAACTGCCTTAGATCAATAGTAACCCGCAGTTAGGTGGTAAAAATTTCCCATTTAGGGCCAGAACAAGCTACTGATGCCGTTGCATGATCTGCTCCAGAACCTGCCGCGATGGACGAGTCCGCGATTCAGGCAGGAGAGCCAGGGGCTCGTCGACCATGTTCAGCATGTCGGTAAAGCTGGGCTTTTTGGTGTCTACGTAGAAGACGCCGGTGAGCACTTCCCCTTTTTCGTGAGCTTCCATGAGGGCCGTGACCGCGCCGATGCGATTGGTCGGATTGTATTCCGGGTGAAGCTTGCGCAGACGCATGTGCGACCCGTCGTGCATCTCCACGTCATAGGTCGTTCCCGGATCGTAATCGACGTTGATCTCTTCAAAGGACGGGACGAAGCCGACCTCGTTGACCGCGTCTTCATGCTCCTGGATGTATTTGTAACTTTTGGTGGACCCTTCGTGATCGTTAAAGGTAACGCACGGGGAGATGACGTCGAGCATGACCGTACCGCGATGAGCGATGGCCGCCTTAAGCATGGCGGATAACTGCTTCTTATCTCCCGAGAATGAGCGGCCGACGAAGGTGGCGCCCAGCTCCACTGCCATGACACAGGTGTCGATCGGCGGGAGGTCGTTGACTACCCCGGTTTTCAGGGTGGATCCGAGATCGGCGGTGGCGGAGAACTGGCCCTTGGTGAGGCCGTACACGCCGTTGTCCTCAATGATGTAAATGAGAGGGAGATTGCGGCGCATGAGGTGGGCGAACTGACCAAAGCCAATCGACGCGGTGTCTCCGTCGCCCGAGACGCCGAGGCCCATCATGGTGTGGTTGGCCATCAGGGCGCCGGTCGCTACGGACGGCATACGCCCGTGGACGCTGTTGAAGCTGTGCGCCCGGCTCATGAAATAGGCCGGGGTTTTGGAAGAGCAGCCGATGCCGGAGAGCTTCATCACCCGCTCGGGCTGGACGCCCATGTCGTACATGGCGTCGACAATGCGCTCGGAAATGGCGTTGTGGCCGCAGCCGGCACAAAGAGTGGTCTTGCCGCCGCGGTAGTCCAGTATCGGCAGACCGATTCGATTTTTCTTGGGGCCGGGTGCGACCGGTGGATTCAGCGTCGTCGCCATTAGATTTCCTCCTGCAGGACCAGCTTGTCGGTCACGGTGCGCGCGTCGAGGGGCAAGCCGTCGAAGTAGCGGATGCTTCTTAGTTTGACGATGTCGCCAGCCGGCAGGTCGAGCTTGAGCAGGCTGAGCATTTGCCCATCGCGGTTCTGCTCAATCACGTAGACCCGGGAGTGGTCGGCGACAAAGGCGTGCACTTCCGGGGAAAAGGGGAAGGCGCGCAGGCGGAGGTAGTCGGTTTCGAGGCCGTATTCCTTCTTGAGCTGATCGCGGCTTTCGCGTACCGCGTAGTCAGAGCTGCCGAAGGCGATCAGGCCGATTGCGGATTTGCCGGTCTGCACAATTTCCGGTGCAGGGACCAGGGTGCGCGCGGTCTCGAACTTCTTGGCGAGGCGCTCCATGAGGTTCTGGTAATCGTCCGGCCTTTCGGTGTAGAGGGCCTTTTCGTTGTGGCCGCTGCCGCGGGTGAAGTAGGCGGCCTTGGGGTGGTCGGTTCCGGGCAGGGTCCGGTAAGGGATGCCGTCGCCGTCCACGTCCCGATAGCGCTCGAATCCGCCGAGGCGGTCCAGGTCTTCCTTGGTGAGAACCTTACCGCGGTTGATCGGAGTTTCGGGATAGACGAACGGATCGGACATCCAGTTGTTCATGCCGATGTCGAGGTCGGAGAGGACAAAGACGGGGGTTTGCAGTTGCTCGGTAAGGTCGAAGGCGGCCATAGCGAACTGGTAACACTCGGTGACCGAGGCCGGCAGCAACATCACGTGCTTGGTGTCGCCATGGGAGAGGTAGGCGATGGACAGCAGATCTCCCTGCATGGTTCGGGTGGGCATTCCGGTAGAGGGGCCGACTCGTTGGATGTCGAAGATCACTCCCGGCAGCTCGGCAAAGTAGCCCAGGCCGGCGAACTCGGCCATGAGGGAGATTCCGGGGCCGGAGGTGGAGGTCATGGAACGAGCGCCTGCCCAACCTGCGCCCAGCACCATGCCGATGGCGGCGAGTTCGTCTTCCGCCTGGACGATGGCAAAGCTGGCCTTGCCGTCTGGTTCGACCCGGTACTTCTTCATGAAGTCGATCAGGCTCTCGACCACCGAGGAGGACGGGGTGATGGGATACCAGGTGACCACGGTGACTCCGGCAAACATGGCGCCGAGCGCGGCGGCGGCGTTGCCGTCGATGATGATCTTGCCCTCGGTGGCGTGCATGGGCTCGAGCATGAGAGGGTCTTGCTTGGTCAACGAGGTGGCGGCGAATTCGTAGCCGGCCTTGACAGCCGTCCAGTTGAGGTCGGCGGCTTTTTGCTTTTTGGCAAACTGCCGGCGCACGGACTTTTCGACCGCGACCAGGTCCATCGAGAGGAGTTGCGCCACTACGCCCACGTAGATCATGTTGCGGACGAGCTTACGCAGCTTGGCTTCCGGGCAAACCGCGGCGGTCAACTTGTCGAAGGGGACCGGGTAACAGATGATGTCGTCGCGATACTGCTTGAGGTTTTGCGCCTCGTCGTAGATGGCGGCGCCGCCGGCGGGGAGAGAAAGAATGTCCTCGCGGGCGGTTTCGGCGTTCATCGCCACCAGGAGTTCGATTTCCCGGCGCCGGGCCACGTAGCCATGCTTGCTGGCGCGGATGGTGTACCAGGTGGGTAAGCCGGCAATGTTAGAGGGAAAAAGGTTTTTGCCGCTGACCGGGATGCCCATGGCGAAAATGCTTTTGAGCAGAACCAGGTTCGCGGATTGCGACCCGGACCCGTTTACGGTGGCTACCTGGATGCTGAAGTCATTGATGACCCGCTTGGATGTTGGCGTCTGCAGTGCTGCTGAGCTACCCGCTCCGGGAGCTCCTACAGCAACGTCTCCTGTCGCCATTTGGCCGGATTCCTTCCCCGATGAATTGAGCGGCGCCACGCCGGCACAGTGTAATTCCTGCCTGGATCAAGAAGAGGCCTTGATCACCGCTGAAGAATATTATAGGTCAATCGTTTGCCGTGCTTAACGTGTCTAGTTCCCAAAGGCTCTAATTCGGCACTAAATGGAAGAATTACAATGATGGAATGCTGCTTGAAGGCATTTTTGCTCCCGTAACTACGTGCTTCTATCCGGATGGGCGCTGCTATTGGCGCAAGCTGGAAGCGAATATGGACCGCTACTCGCGCACGGCGATGAGCGGGATGGTCGTGCTGGGTTCGACCGGTGAGGCCGTGATGCTGAGCGACGAGGAGACGCGGGAAGCGCTGCGCGTTGCCGTCGGGGCCACTGCGCCCGAGAAGGTGCTGATTGCCGGAGTGGGCCGGGAGAGCGTGATCGAGACCTTGCGGTTGGCGGAGTTTGCCGCCGAGTTGCAGTATGACGCGATCCTGGTACGAACGCCGCATTACTACCGCAAGCAGATGCGAAACCGGGAGATGCTGACCTACTACCAGGCAGTCGCGGACCGGTCTCCGCTGCCGGTGGTGCTGTATAGCATTCCCAGTTGTACCGGGTATGACTTGCCGATCGAGGTGGTCGCGGAGCTGGCGATGCATCCGAATATTGTGGGGATGAAAGATTCGAGCGGGAATGTGGAGCGCATTGGGGAGCTGGTGAAGGCCACGCGGCCGGCACGGAAACGGACGGTTGCGGTGACCACGGTGTTTGCCGCGGTGACGGCGCGGATGCTGGCGGTTCCGGAGAGGGCCTCGGGGGCGACGTTCGTTGCCGCGGGGGAGCTTATTTCCGGGGGGACTGCGGTGGCGGCGCCTCCCCCGAAACAGCCGCTGAAGACGCGCACCCGGGAGGTGGGGTTTCAGGTGGTTTGCGGGTCCGCGCAGACGCTGTACCACTCACTGGAAGTGGGGGCTACGGGCGGGGTGGTGGGGTTGGCGACGTTTGCTCCGCAGGCTACGGGTGAGGTTTATACGGCTTGGGCGGATCGGGATGAGGTTCTGGCGACGGAGAAGCAGCAGCGGATTGCCCGGGTTGGGGTTGAGGTGGTGGGGCGGATGGGGATTCCCGGGGTCAAGTACGCGCTGGATCTCAACGGATATTATGGCGGGCGGCCGAGGATGCCGCTGCTTCCCTTGACGGGGGAAGAACAGCGTCAGGTGGATGAGCTGATGTTGGATATTCGTAACTGAGGTTGTTTCTTATTGGATATCGATCCCCTGCGGGTAGCGGATCTCGACCGGTAACGGAAACTCAACCCGTGACAAAGCTTGATGGGTGCCCCATGTTCGCACCAGCTAACGTGGGCCGATTATGAATTCTTCGAATGCCTTCACTCGAGGCCTAGAAGCGTTTGATGGGCTTCGCCCGTCTTTTTCGGCCCACGTTAGCTGGTGCGAACATGGGGCACCCATCAACTTTTGTCACGGGTTGAGTTTCCGTTACCGGTTTAGTTTTGTTACCGGTTAGTGGGCGGCTACGGGTTCCCGGCGGAGTTCCTGTAGGGCGTTTACGGTGATCTGGCGCCTTTGGGTGGCGGCGATTCCCTCGGCGGCTGCCCTTGCGGCCGCAATCGTGGTGATGGTCGAGACTCTTTGGGTCACGGCTGCACGGCGAATCGCCTTCTCGTCGAAGAAGGTGTCCTGGCCGTGAGGGGTGTTCACGATGAGCTGAATGCGCTCGCCCTTGATCAGATCCACCACGTTGGGACGGCCTTCCTTCACCTTGTAGACGCGCTCCACTACCAGACCGGCTCGCTCCAATACGTCCGCGGTTCCTTGCGTGGCGACCAGGTGGAAGCCCAATTCCACGTACTGGCGGGCCAGGTCCACCAGCACGGCTTTGTCGCGGTCATTCACGCTGAAGAAGACGGTGCCCTTCACCGGCAGCACCTGTCCTGCGGAAAGTTGCGCCTTGGCAAAGGCTTCGCCGAAATTGTCGGCGACTCCCATGACCTCGCCGGTGGATTTCATTTCCGGACCCAACACGGTGTCGACGCCGGGAAATTTGTTCCAGGGAAAAACCGGAGACTTGACGAAGAAATGGCTTCCCGTCGCGAGATCGGCTCGATCGGCTACCTGCTCGGGCATCAGCTCCCGTAACGTGCGTCCGGTCATCAGGCGCGCGGCCATTTTCGCCAGCGGCACTCCAGTCGCTTTCGAGACATAAGGAACAGTCCGGGAAGCGCGCGGGTTCACTTCAATCACAAAGACCTTGTCCGGCTCGCCGGGCTTGCGCTGGATGGCGAATTGCAGGTTGACCAAGCCGATCACATTCAGGGCGAGGGCTAGCTTGCGGGTGTAGGTACGGATCGTTTCGAGGGTCGAGGGCGAGAGATCGGCCGCGGGCAGCACACAGGAAGAATCACCGGAGTGGATGCCTGCTTCCTCGATATGCTGCATGATGCCGGCGATGATGACGTCTCTGCCATCGCAGAGCGCGTCCACATCGACTTCGACCGCGTCCTCAAGAAAGTGATCGACCAGAACCGGGCGCTCCTGGGAGTACTCCACAGCTTCCCCCATGTAGCGGCGCACCGCGTCGGCATCGTAGGCAATGACCATGGCCCGGCCGCCCAGCACGTAGGAGGGACGCACCAGCACCGGGTAGCCGACACGATCCGCGCCTTCCAGGGCCTGCTCGACCGTGGTGACCATCGCGCCTGGGGGCTGGGGAATATTCAGGTCCTCGAGCAGTTTGCCGAAGCGTTTGCGGTCTTCCGCCAGATCGATGGATTCAGGGGACGTGCCGATGATTTTTATGCCCGCGGCTTTTAAGGGAAGCGCCAGATTCAGCGGCGTCTGGCCGCCGAACTGCACGATCATGCCAATGTCCGCGCCGGAGGAAGCCTCGTGCTCGTAGACGGCTAACACGTCTTCCAGGGTCAAGGGCTCGAAGTACAAACGGTCGCTGGTGTCGTAGTCGGTCGATACCGTTTCCGGATTGCAGTTGACCATGATGGTTTCGTAGTCGTCTTCCCGCAGCGCGAAGGCGGCGTGGCAGCAGCAGTAGTCAAACTCGATTCCCTGCCCGATGCGGTTCGGGCCGCTGCCCAGGATGATGACTTTGCGCCGGGAGGTTGGCGGGGCTTCGTCTTCCTCGTCGTAGCTGGAATAGAGGTACGGAGTTTCGCTGTCGAATTCCGCGGCGCAGGTGTCTACCTTTTTGAAGATGGGCGTGATGCCGTGGCGGTGGCGTAGATCGATCACCGCCTTCGCTCCCTCCAGGTTGTCCATGTTCCATAGCTCTGCGATTCTGGCGTCGGAAACACCCATCCGCTTGGCCTTACGCAGCACGTCGGCCGGGATGGTCTCGAGCGAAAAGCCGGCGAGCTTTTGAATCATGTCGGTGACTTCTTTGATTTGATAAAGAAACCACGGGTCCATCGAGGTCATGCGGGCGACTTCGCGCACCGAGAGGCCGCTACGGAAGGCGTAGCGGATGTAGTTGAGGCGCTCGGGTTGCGGAGTCACCAGGCGTTGGGTCAACCGCTTCGGCTCAATCGTTTCTGCGCCGACGCGTTTGCCGGTGTCGAGCGAGCGCAGCGCTTTGAACAAGGCTTCTTTGAAGGTGCGGCCGAGGGCCATGACTTCGCCGACGGACTTCATCTGCGGTCCGAGGTTTTCATCGGCGCCGGGGAATTTCTCGAACTGCCATTTGGGGATTTTGACGACGACGTAGTCGATGCTGGGCTCGAAGCAGGCCGGTGTCTTGCGGGTGATGTCGTTGGGGATCTCGTCCAGGGTATAGCCGACGGCCAGCTTCGCCGCGACTTTGGCGATGGGGAAACCGGTGGCCTTCGAGGCCAGGGCCGAAGAGCGGGATACCCGCGGATTCATCTCGATGACCGTCATGCGCCCGTTGGCCGGATTGACGGCGAACTGCACGTTGGAGCCGCCGGTTTCGACGCCGATCTCGCGCATGACACGGATGGCTGCGTCGCGCATGGATTGGTATTCGCGATCGGTCAGGGTTTGGGCGGGCGCCACGGTGATGGAGTCGCCAGTGTGTACGCCCATGGGGTCCATGTTTTCAATGGAGCAGATGATGATCACGTTGTCGGCGAGATCGCGGACGACTTCCAGCTCGTATTCCTTCCAGCCGAGAACGGATTCTTCGATGAGGCACTCATGGACGGGGGAGAGGTCGAGTCCGCGGCCGAGGATATCCATCAGCTCTTCGCGGTTGTAGGCGAGGCCGCCGCCGGAGCCGCCCAGGGTGAAGGAGGGGCGGATGATGACCGGGAAGCCGATTTTCGCCGCGAATTCGGAGCCGTCGCGGATGTTGTTGACCAGCGCGGAGCGCGGGACGTCGAGGCCGATGCGGGCCATGGCGTCTTTGAAGAGCAGGCGGTCTTCGGCTTTCTTGATGGCCTCGAGGCGGGCGCCGATCATCTCCACGTCGTACTTCTCGAGGATGCCGCCGTCGGCGAGATCGACGGCGAGATTGAGGGCTGTCTGTCCGCCTACGGTTGGCAGGAGGGCGAATTTGCCGGTGCGGCGGCCGTGGTCGTCGGTCATCCGCTCAACCTCGCGGCGGATGATCTCCTCCACGTATTCCGTGGTCAGGGGCTCGATGTAGGTGCGGTCGGCGAGCTCCGGGTCGGTCATGATGGTGGCGGGATTGGAATTGACCAGCACCACTTCGTAGCCCTCGGCTTTGAGCGCTTTACAGGCCTGGGTGCCGGAGTAGTCGAACTCCGCCGACTGCCCAATGACGATCGGCCCTGAGCCGATGACGAGAATCTTGGTTATATCGTTCCTGCGTGGCATTTTCGTTTCCGTTCAGTGCTTTCGGGCTGGACGCATGGGCCCGAAAAGCTTGCTTTGTATCAGGGCACGACTTTAGTCGTGCCGCTCCGAGCTCTAGAAGACCGGGCTTTAGCCCCTGCCCCCGTGATTACCCGAATCGTTCGTGTGCTTGTCATAAACTCTCGCGCTTCCATTTCTCGCAGGTGCGCTGTGGCAGGGGCTAAAGCCCATCATATTGTGAAGCGGTTACGGCACGGCTAAAGTCGTGCCCTGATACAAAACATGAGTCTTTCCGAAATCGATAATGTTGTCCCCGGACACAAAATAGGAGTGCTTCCGCAGTCGGTAAAAGGCGTGCCCTGATACAAAGCATGAATGTTTCCGCAGCCTATAAAGTCGTGCCCTGACGCGAAGCAAAAGCTCTTCTTAGAGCCGACGGCGGCGGAGCCTTTCCGCCAGGTCATCGCTTCCATTCTTCCATCATTTTTCGGAAGTCGTGGAAGAGGTAGTTGGAGTCGTGCGGACCTGGGCTCGCCTCAGGATGATATTGCACACTGAAGAGCGGCAGGGTCCGGTGACGTAGACCTTCCAGGGTGTTGTCGTTCAGGTCGACGTGAGTCAACTCTACTTCGCTCTGGTTGATGGAGTCCGGGTCGACGGCGAAGTTGTGGTTGTGCGCTGTGATTTCCACCTTACCGGTCTGCGTCTGCTGCACGGGGTGGTTGCCCCCATGATGGCCGAACTTTAGCTTGTAGGTTTTTCCGCCGAGGGCCAGGCCTATTAGCTGGTGCCCCAGGCAGATGCCGAACATCGGCTTGCGGCCGGCAAGCTTGCGGATGTTTTCCTGCGCGTACGTCACCGGCTCGGGATCACCCGGACCGTTGGAGAGAAAGATGCCGTCAGGGTTCAACGCCAGCACATCCTCCGCCGAGGTTTCCGCGGGCACTACCGTCACCCGGCAGGCTTCGCGCGACAGCATGCGCAGAATGTTGTGCTTGATGCCGAAGTCATAAGCCACCACATGCAGATCGGGCGGTGGCAACACCAAGGCTTCATCGCCCTGTTGCAAGGGGTCGCCGCCGAAGTTTCGCCGGTCGTGGCAGTCCCATTCATAGAGAGCCTTGGTGCTTACCACCTTGGCCAGATCGGTGCCGTCCATCTTCCGGATGCCACGCGCTTTTTGCACCAGCTTTTCCGGATCGGATTCCAGGGAGGAAATGACGCCACGCAGCGCACCATGATCCCGCAGATGGCGAACCACGGCGCGGGTGTCGATCTCCGCAATGACCGGGACGTTGAAGCGCTCGAGATACTCCTCGGTCACTTGCTGGGAACGCCAGTTGGAGCTGATGGGCGAGAACTCTCGCGTGACCAAACCTTCGATGTACGGGCGGCTGGCCTCGTCATCCGCTGAGTTGGTGCCGTAGTTTCCTATTTGAGGATTGGTGAGAACTACAATCTGCCCGGCATAGGAAGGATCGGTGAAGATTTCCTGGTAGCCCGTCAGGGCGGTATTGAAAACTACTTCGCCGAAACATTCCCGCCTGGCGCCATAGCTCTCACCGCGGAAGATGCGCCCGTCTTCGAGCGCGAGGATTGCCTGCATGGCCTCTCCGTCGTGTGGATTCAGTCAAGTTTAACAGGTATGAACGGCGAATTAGTGAATAACACCCATGTCTACGGCGGGCCAATAAACGAAGGCGGCCTTGCCGTAAATCAGATCGCGCGGCACCGGGCCGAAGTCGCGACTATCGCTCGAAATAGACCGGTGATCGCCCATGACAAAGTACTCGCCGGGCGGAATCGTGAGCGGATCCTGGGAGCGACTGTCATGGAACCGTCTGGGCACGTACGGCTCGGGCAACAGGCGGCCGTTGATGTAGGTGCGGCCGTCATCAATGCGGAGTTCGTCGCCAGGCTCGGCGATGACTCGCTTGATGTAGCTCTTCTGGGGATCGCGCGGGTAGTGGAAGACCACCACGTCGCCGCGATGAATACTGGCGAAATGGTAGACGAACTTGTTGATGAAGAGCCGATCCTGGTCGCCGAGGCGGGGCATCATGCTGGTGCCCTCCACCCGTACCGGCTGATAGAGAAACGTGATGATGAAGAAAGAGGCGGCGAGCGAAAAGAGCATGTCGCGCCCCCATAACCAGAAACTGCGCCCCGGCTGTTCTTCAGAATTCATCTAGTTGTTACAACCCGGGCTGCCGAAGGGGCAGAGGATCCGCTGCTTGTGCATGGGCTGTTGTTGATTGGCCGGCACCATTTGCGTCTGGTCGTTGGCGGCCAGTTGCGATTGCTGCAAAATAAGCGGCCGTTGTAAGACCATCTCGACCGAGGTTCCGGTTGGAATCACAATGTCGTTGCCGCGGGTGAACAGGGTGTAGATGGTGCCTGCGGCGGCCCCGGCGAGCGAGCCGTAGCCGACTCCCTTGGCAACGTCGCCGGTGGCGGCTCCGCCGATGACGCCGCCCTCCGCGCCGATCGCCGCGCCTTTGAGGACATTGCCGACATCGCGGCCCTTGTTCCCTGCTTGCTCCACGGTGCCTTCGGCGTCTTTGACCTTGGGCCCGTCGGATCCCGGCAGGCCGCTGAGGACTCCGGGGACTTCCACCACCTGGCCGTTGGGAAAGATCATGGTGGTGAAGTGGAGGTCGATCTGCGCGCGCCCTTTTACCCGGCCGGGACGCTGGACCCGGTCCACCACGCCCTGCACGTAGACGCCGACAGGAATCATGATGCGGTTGTTGCCGACTACGGGGAAAGTGGAGATCAGGTAGACGCCGTCTCCATGTTGCGCGGTTTTGGTGTTCACCGCGCTCTTGAGCGACAGCAGCACCTTGGTGCCGGCTGGCACCGTGTAAGTTTCGGGCTGCGGCGCTGGCGTGGCTGTTGTTTGCGCGTGGCTGGGGAGGGTCGCCAGGGCGGCTACCAGTCCCATCGCGATGTACTGCGCGCGAACGCTCAAACCAACCACCTCAGTACACAAGTATAGACGGGTGAGAATCGAAATCGGCGCGCGAACCGAAACTGAAAGACCCAACCAAACTCGATGGGTGCCCCATGTTCGCACCAGCGTACGTGGGCCGAAAAGGACGGGCGAAGCCCATCAAGAGCTTCTAGGCCTTTAGTGAAAGCATTCGAAGAATTCCATATTCGGCCAACGTACGCTGGTGCGAACATGGGGCACCCGCCGGGTTTGGTTGAGTCCTTCGGTTTCGGTTCGCGCGCAGACTGCGGTTTGCTAGTTCTCACGCAGCGTCTCCTAGCCATGCCAGAACTTCAGATAACATCGTTGCCGATGGCTCCCCCCCAGATCATCTCTCCAAAGTCTGCTTCTGCGCAGCGCGTCCAGTTCGCCGAGGCGTACTCCGTACTCGAGCGTGCCGTTTCGGAGCAGACTTTTCCCGGAGCGGTCTTCGGCGTGCTCGCGGAAGGAAGGGTGCTGGCTCTCGACGGCGTGGGGAGATTGACCTACGAACCGGATGCCGCCACCGTGACCGCGTCTACGGTCTACGACCTGGCCAGCGTCACGAAAGTCCTGGCCACGACTTCGATGGCCATGCTGCTGTATCAAAATGGTGCACTGGCGCTCGACTTGCCGCTGGTGAAAATTCTTCCCCGTTTTGCCGAGGGCGAAGGCGCGCGTTCCCAAGTGACGTTGCGCATGCTGCTGGCCCATGCTTCGGGGCTGCCCGGGTATGCGCGGCTGTTCGAAGAGGTCGAGGGACGGGATGCGCTGCTCACCGCCTGTCTTCACCTGCCCCTCGAAGCCACGCCGGGAAGCCACGCGGAATACTCGGATCCGGGATTCATCCTGCTGGGCGAGGCGCTCCAGGTGATCGCCGGCGAGGGACTTGCCAGCTTTTGCGCGCGCGAAGTATTCACGCCTTTGGCCATGAGCAGCACCCGCTTTCTTCCCCCTTCCGATTGGCGAGCCTTCGTCGCGCCGAGCGAGGAGGACTTGACCTTCCGCCGGCGCGTCATCCAGGGAGAGGTGCAGGACGAGAACTGTTTTGTTTTGGGAGGAGTGAGCGGCCACGCCGGACTGTTCTCGAATGCACTGGATCCGCTGCTGTTCGCCCAATGCCTGTTCGAAGATGAACATATTTTTAGCCAGGAGACGGTTCAGCTTTTCACCACACGCGCCGAAATGCCGCCTGGCAGCTCGCGGGGACTGGGATGGGACACGCCTTCGCAGCCATCCTCGTCGGGCAGATTCTTCAGCCGCCACTCGGCTGGCCACCTCGGCTATGCGGGAACTTCCCTCTGGATCGATTTCCAGCGTAAACTTGCCGATCGTGCTGCTAACCAATCGCACTTGGCCACGTCGCCAAAGTCAGGCGATCCGGGAGGTCCGCCCTGCCTTCCACGACGCTGTCCTACAAGCGCTTTCCGCAGTCGATCCCTAAGCATCTAAACAGGAACGGGACCAGGTTGAAATCACCCAAAAGTATTTGCGTAGACGGCACGCCGGGCCCTCTTTTCAAAGCAAACTTCGTGACTTAGAGATAAAATCGTTTAGTTGAGTGGAGCTGAAAAAACCAACATGGCCACAACAAGCACCTTTCATACGGAGACAGGGTCAGGAAACGACGCAAGCAGTGATCAGCAGCATAACCTGCACGATCTAACGACAGAAAGCTCCAATGAAGCCTCGATGGGCTTCGACACCAAATCCGCTCTCGAAATCGCCCGCATCATCAATCACGAAGATTCGAAAATTGCCTCCGCGGTGAAGAAGTCTTTGCCGGAAATCGCATTGGTCATCGACATGGTGGCGCGCAGCCTGCGGGACGGCGGACGCCTGATTTACGTGGGCGCCGGCTCGAGTGGACGCATCGCCGGCCTCGATTCTTCCGAGTGCCCGCCGACTTTTTCCACCCCGCCGCAAAGTGTGCAGTACATCATGGCCGGAGGCCCCAAGGCGTTGGCGTCGGCCGTGGAAGTAAACGAGGACTCGAAGGAGCTGGGACAGCGCGATATCGCCCGCCGCCGGCCCACGCGCAAGGATGTGGTGATCGGTCTTTCCTCGAGTGGACGTACCCCTTACGTGGTCGCTGCGGTTGAATACGCTCGCGCTCGCGGCGCTAAGACGGCCGCCGTTACCTGCAACCACAACACGCCGCTTTCAGCGGTGGCGGATATCTGCATCGTGGCGGAAGTGGGACCGGAAGTGGTTTCCGGGTCGACGCGGATGAAAGCTGCCACGGCGCAGAAGATGGTGCTCAACATGATCACCACCGGCGCCATGACGCGGCTTGGCTATGTCTACGACAACCTGATGGTCAACGTGCACATGCAGAACACCAAGCTGGTGGAGCGCGGGATCAGCATCCTGATGCGGGCGTGCCATATCAACCGCGAGCAGGCGGTGCAGACTATCAAGTCCGCGGGACGCAGCGTGCCGGTCGCGCTGGTGATGCTCAAGGCGGGAGTGGACAAGCCTGAGGCGGTGCGGCGATTGGCTAAGTCCGACGGCAACGTGCGGCTGGCGATCGAAGATACGACCCTCGAGTTATAGATCCAGATACAAGTAAGGTCCCCCATGGATAGGTTTGTGATTCGCGGCGGTAATCCGCTGCTTGGAACGATTCGGGTGAGCGGAGCTAAGAATTCCGCGCTGCCCTGCATGGCCGCTGCGATTCTTACCGAAGATGAAGTGGTGCTGGAGAACATTCCCCAGGTTCGCGATATCGAGACGGAGCGGAAGCTGCTGACGTCGATGGGCGCCGAGGTGGAGCTCGGTTATGGCCGGGCGCAGCATCGCACGACCATCAGCTGCCGCGTGCTCTCCGACCCTACCGCCAAGTACGAGATAGTCAAGACGATGCGCGCGTCCTCGCTGGTGCTGGGGCCTTTGGTCGCGCGGTGTGGACTGGCGCGTGTGGCGCAGCCGGGTGGATGCGCGATTGGCGATCGCCCCATCGATCTTCATCTCAAGGGCCTGGAGCTGATGGGCGCGAACATCGTGCAGGAGCACGGATACCTGGAAGCGCGCGCGGAACGCCTGCACGGCGCCCACATTGTTTTCGACAAGATTACCGTGACCGGCACGGAAGATTTGCTGATGGCGGCAGTTCTCGCGGATGGCGACACGCTCATGGAAAACTGCGCTCGCGAGCCGGAAGTGGTCGACCTGGCTGCCCTGCTAATCGCCATGGGGGCGAATATTCAAGGCGCGGGCACGGCGACCATCCGGGTCAAAGGCGTGAACAAGCTGCATGGGGCAAAACATCGCATTAATCCGGACCGCATCGAGGCAGGGACGTTTTTGGTGGCGGGCGCGATCAGCGGCGGCGACCTGGTGGTGGATAACTGCCAGCCTAAGCATCTTTCCGCGATTATCACCAAGCTCGAGGCCTGCGGGGTGCGCATCTCGCATATGGGTCCTGACGCGTTGCGCGTGCGCAGCGAGGGCGATTTGAAGGCCAACGATATTTCCACCGAAGAGTACCCGGGCTTCCCCACCGATATGCAGGCCCAGTACATGGCCCTGGCCACGCAGGCCGAGGGAACGACCACGGTGAAAGAGAACATTTTTGAGAATCGCTACATGCATGTGGGCGAACTGGTGCGCATGGGGGCGAATATCAAGGTGGACGGGCGGACGGCTACGGTGCGGGGGAAGACGCCGCTGTCTTCCGCGGTGGTGATGTGCTCCGACCTGCGTGCGTCGGCATCGCTGGTGCTGGCGGCGCTGGTGGCGGATGGGGAGTCTATCCTCGATCGGGTTTACCATATCGACCGCGGGTATGAACGCATCGAAGAAAAGCTGCGCGGTGTAGGGGCGCAGATCCGGCGGATCGGGGATGTGTTTGCGTCCCCTAAGCGCGAGACGCCCGTAGAGGCCGAAGTTACTTAGTCGAGTTTCGAGCATCTAATTGGGCGTATGTCTGACAATGATGCTTCTCTGCGGGATCAACTCTACCAGGCACTCCTCGGTGGCAACGCGCACGTTGACACGCTGAGTGCGCTTAAGGATTTCCCTCCTAAACTCTTTGCTACTAAGCCCGAAGGTGCTCCTCACTCCGCGTGGGAGTTGCTGGAGCATTTGCGGATTACGCTGCGCGATTTGTGGGATTATTGCACCAATCCCGAGTATGTGGAGTTGAAATTTCCGGAGGGGTATTGGCCGAAGTCTTCTGCTCCGCCTTCGAAGGAAGCTTGGGAGACGTCGGTACGAGCGCTCAAGGAGGATTTGGAGGCGTTCGGCAAGTTGGTCAAGGATCCGGAGAGCAATTTGTATGCGCAGATTCCTTGGGGAGCTCAGGGACATACGCTGCTGCGCGAGGTGTTGATCGCTGCGGACCACAACAGCTATCACGTGGGGGAGCTGGTGTATCTCCGCCGCCTTTTGGGGGCTTGGGGCAGCTGAGGACTTAACAAATCTATATGGGTGCCCCATGTTCGCACCAGCGTACGTGGGCCGATTATGAATTCTTCGAATGCTCTCACTCAAGGAGTAAGACAATGGATGGGCTTCGCCCGTCTTTTTCGGCCCACGTACGCTGGTGCGAACATGGGGCACCCATATAGATTTGTTTGGACTTCGGGTTAGCGGCTTTACTTCCAGCTTACGGCTAGTTGCCAGCGCATTTGGCGCTGGGCGGTTTTGCGCAGGACGCGCTCGAATTCTTCCATTTCGCGCAGAATGGCCGGGGTCTCGGTGCCGAGTGCGGTCGGCGAGGCTTTCAGATGGTCGAGCAGCGTGCACACCGTGATCAGGCCGTCTTCGGGCGAAAACCACTGAGGCGGAGGCAGGGTCTTGGCCCACTCCGGATCGCCGGCACCCTCCTCCAGCAATAAGGCCATGGAGTTTTCGTCGGCGGAGAAAAACTCCAACAACGGCTTGACGCCCAGGCGCTGCGCCATCTTCTCGAGCGCGTCCTCGTTGCGAGCCAGCGCCCTACCGTTGACGAAGATGTCGAATCCAGGATCCTCGCCCTCGACGACAATGTATAAAGTCGCGCCCATCGCCAGCAGTTTATCCCATCCCCCGCCCGGATCGCGCTTCCTACGCTCAGGAAATGCCCGAAAAGGAAACGTAATTGTCATCCTCTCCGCGAGCCCGCAGCACCAGCAACAGACAGAACAGGGTCACCAGAGAGCCGGCAACCATGTTGAACGATAGACCAATCCGAAGGAAAAGGGCACTCTCGGCGATGGCGACCAAGGGCTGAATCCATTGCAGCGTGACCACCTGGTACACCTCCAGGCGCTGCAGAAGCCAGAAGTAGGTAGCGTACGCCGGGGCACCCCCCACAGCCGCGAGAAAGATCACGGACGCGATGGCCCCGCGATTCCAGTCGACCGGCTGGCCCCGCTCCAGCACCAGGGCGGCCAGGGAAAGCAGCAGCGCCGCCATACCCAGGAGCAACGCGGCCACCACCACTGGGTGGACTTGGGTGAGTTCCCGGCGGGCTAGATAGACGGAGACGGCGATCGAGGCCACAGCGAGCAGCGCTACCGCGGCGCCCCCCACCTGCGCTAGAGAGACAGAAGCGCTCACGGTGTAGGCAATTGCCCCCACGGCGACGATGCACGGGGCACTGCCTGGACGCAGCAAAAGCGGCATGGCGGCAAAGAGTACCGTCACGGTTGCGGATGACACGCGCGGCTGCGCCCAAAGCAGCAGCAGCGCCGGTAACACGATCATCGGGATGGGCAGAAGAATAACGGCGAGAAGAGGACGCCCACGGGGCAGCGGCAGCCGCTTCCACAGGATGAGGGGAAAGCACAGGAGAGCCGCCAGCGAGAAACGGGCGACCGCTCCGGTTAAGGGTGGAACGGACTCGGCCAGGGTGTCAGCAGCCACCCAGGTCGAGCCCCAGACAATGCCGAGTGCGGCAAAAGCTAACCAGAGCTTACGCCGGACCACGACCTCCGCCGCTACCACCACCGGGGCCGCGGCCACGGCTGCGATGTCTCCGCCGGCGCTGCCCTGCGGCGCCACCAGCACCGCCGCCCGAGGGCCGGCGCGCTTCGGCGGGTGCGCTATCGGTTGTGCCGTCGGCACGATTGAAGTTTGGTTCTTCCCCGCCCTCGACAAAGGGCTCGTCGTCATCGAACTCTTCCCCACCCTCGATGGTGATGGTGCTGGCGTTCGATGCCGGCTGACGCTCTACCTGGGCTGGCGCGGGTGGACGGGGAGCGCGCGGGGCAGGCGCGTCCCCGCCTCCGTTCTCCGGACCAGAGGCAGCGCGCCCAGGCTCAGGAAGGCCGAGCTTCTCACGCTGTTCGCGCAAGAGCGCCTTGCGGGAAAGCTTGATGCGGTTGCCTTCGATTCCCAGAACCTTCACCAGGACCTGGTCGCCTTCGCGCAGTTCGTCTTTTACGTCTTTCACGCGATGCTCGGCAATTTCACTGATATGCAGCAGACCGTCGGTGCCGGGGAAGATCTCGACGAAGGCGCCAAACTCGGCCAACCGCACCACCTTGCCGAGGTAGGTCTTGCCTACTTCGGGAACGGCAGTAAGGTCGCTGATCATGGCCAGTGCCTTCTTCAGACCTTCTTCATCGCTCGAAGCCACGTTGACGCGGCCGGTGTCGTCCACGTCGATCTTGACGCCCGTCGCTTCAATGATGCCGCGGATGGTCTTGCCGCCCGGTCCGATGAGGTCGCGAATCTTGTCGGTGGGAATTTGCAGGGTGTGGATCTGCGGAGCGAATTTGGAGCGCTCGTTGCTCGGAGCGGCGAGCACGGCATCCATCTGGTCCAGCAGCCACAGGCGGCCGCGGCGGGCCTGTTCGAGGGCCTCGCGCATGATCTGCCCGGTGACGCCGCTGATCTTGATGTCCATCTGCAGGGCGGTGATGCCTTCGCGGGTGCCGGCGACTTTGAAGTCCATATCGCCGTAGTGGTCTTCCGCTCCGGCAATATCGGTGAGGATCGCGTAGCTGTCGCCTTCTTTCACCAAGCCCATGGCTACCCCGGCAACCGCCCCCTTGAGGGAAATGCCGGCCTGCATGAGAGCCAGACTGGCGCCGCAGACGCTGGCCATGGAGGAAGAGCCGTTCGATTCCAGGATGTCGGAAACGACGCGCAGGGTATAAGGCGATTCGTCTTCGCCGGGTAACACCGCAGCGATGGCGCGCTCGGCCAGAGCGCCGTGACCGATCTCGCGGCGTCCGGTGCCCGTCATGCGGCCGGTTTCGCCTACGGAGAACGGCGGGAAGTTGTAGTGCAGCATGAAACGCTTGCGCTGCTCGCCCTGGTAGGTTTCCAGGCGCTGCACGTCGTCCGAGGTTCCCAGGGTCACCGAAACCAGCGCCTGGGTTTCTCCGCGGGTAAACAACGCGGAGCCGTGGACGCGGGGCAATACACCGACCTCAATCGAGATATCGCGGATCTGATCGAAGCTGCGACGGTCGGGCCGGATGCGGTCCTTGGTCACTTGCTCGCGGAAGATTCTTTCCCGCATCACTTCGAAGTATTTCGAAAACTTCTTCTTGGCGTCAGCATCGCCTTCGGGCAGCTCTTTGACGAGCTCGTCCTTGAGCTGCTTGACGAGGGCGTAGCTTTCCGCCTTGGGATGGGTCTTGGTGTCGAGCGCGTCCTTCAAGCGGTCGTTTGCCTTGGCCTGAAGGGCGGCCAGGTACGCCTCGTCGAATTCGACCGTAGGCACGGTGCGCTTGGTTTTTCCGGCCTTGGCCACCAGTTCGTCGATGGCGGCCGTAATCTTCTTGATCTCGGTGTGGGCGAATTCGATGGCGTCGACCACCGTTTCCTCGCTCACTCCGGTGGCTCCGCTCTCGATCATCACGACGCCGTCTTTTGTCGCTACGACGGTGATATTTAATTTGCTCTCGAGCCGCTCCGCGTAGGTCGGGTTAACGACGAACTCGCCGTTGACCTGACCGATGCGCACCGCGCCGATGGGACCGCCGAACGGAATGTCGGAGAGCGCCAGGGCTGCTCCCGCGCCGTTAATGCCGATCACGTCGGGGTCGTTGTCTTTATCCGCGGAGAGGACCAGGGCGATGATCTGGGTTTCGTTGCGGAAATTCTTGGGGAACATGGGACGAATGGGGCGGTCGATCTGGCGGCAGGTGAGCACTTCCCGCTCGCTGGGCCGGCCTTCGCGCTTGATAAACCCGCCGGGGATGCGGCCACCAGCGTAGGTGTACTCGCGGTAGTCGACCGTCAGGGGGAAGAAATCAAGTCCTTCTTTGGGATCGGGGGCGGCCACGGCGGTGGCGAGAACGACATTGTCGCCTTGGGTGACGACGACCGCGCCCGAGGCCTGCTTGGCCATGCGGCCTGTTTCAAAAGTCAGTCGCTTGCCACCGGCAAGCTCGACGGTCACTTCCTGTTTCATAAATTCCTCATTTCGGATGCGCACCAGGGGCGGGAGGGGTGCAGAGGTGGGAATAAGAGCGCGGGAGAGGCAACGTGGAGCGAGAAACGCACGCGTACCGCGGCGTTCGAATGGCAGCCGGTGCACGCCCATGTGCACCAGTTGTCTCAGCGTCTCGCTTGATCCAGTCTCTTCGCCTTATTGTGGGGGACAATTTGCTCGCTTGTTACTTGCGAATGCCCAGCTTACCGATCACGTCACGGTAGCGGTCAGAGTTGTTCGTCTTGAGATAGTCCAGCAGACGGCGGCGTTTGCTCACCAGCATCAACAGGCCGCGCCTGGAGGCGTGGTCCTTTTTGTGAAGCTTGAAGTGCTCAGTTAGCTCGCCAATACGTTCACTGAGAATCGCAATCTGCACTTCCGGACTACCCGTGTCACTATCATGGGTGCGAAAGCGCGTAATAACTTCGGTCTTCTTTGCAAGTGCCAGCACGGCAGCGCGTACTCCTCTACGGTAAATCGAGTCCACTCTCTAAGTGTCAGAAACAGAATAACATGGCTTCGATGGTGAGTCCACGGCGGAGCGCATGAAGTAAAGCTTAACGTATGAGAAAAGGTTAATGATTTGGGCGGGCCGGTAGTGTTGGCCAACGGGCTGCGAATTCGGCTCGGAAATCGGAACTCCGGGCCAAAAGAAGGCCCGACGGGTGCACCCATCGAGGTTTGTTGGGTCCTGGGGTTTGTTTCGTACCTGGGTTTTGGTGGTCCCTAAGCTCATTCCATCATGACGGAGCCGCCGGCTCCGGGCTGGTTGCGGTCGAGCAGGAAGGCCAGGGGGATCATCAGGACGGCGGCGAAGGCTAGCACGTAGTAGGTGTCCACGTAGGCCAGGGCTTGGGTTTGGGCGATCAGCCGGTTGTATAACTGGCCCTGCGCCAGATGCAGGCTGTTGGCTTTTCCGGCGGTCATGTCCAGGGTGTTGCGCAGAGAATCGATCTGCTGCTGGTAGATGCTGCCGGCCAAGGTCGTGTTCTTGGACAGAGTGCTCTGATGCCATTGCGCCCGCTCCGTCACCAGCGCATTGGTGAGCGAGATGAGAATGCTGCCGCCAATGTTGCGGACGAAATTGATGAGCCCCGATACCTGGTTGTTCTTCTCGGGAGGAATTCCGAAATAAGCGGCCGTGGTCACGGAAATAAAGACGAACGGGATGGCAATGATCTGCACCACGCGCAGCTTGGAGGCAAAGCCAAAACTGATGAGCAGACTCAGATGGCGAGCGGTGTAGAAGTAGCCGACCGCGAAAATCACGAAGCCCAGCGCGATCAGGTTTCGCGCCGGAAAGCGGCTCACTGCCTGGCCCGCCATGGGCATGGCGACGAGCAGCGCCAGTCCCCCGCCGGATAGAGAGAGCCCGGCGATGGTCGCGGTGTACCCCAGTTGCTGCTGCAAAAATTGCGGCTGCAGGACGGTCGTAGCGTTGAGCAGGCCGCCGGTTAATAGCATCAGGAAGGCGCACACGGCAAAGTTCTTGAACTTGAACAGGCGCAGGTCAATCAGCGGCCGTTCGGCGTGGAATTCCCAAAAGATCAACGCGATGAACGCAACGATAAAGGCAACGGCGAAGGCCACGATGAAGTTCGATCCAAACCAATTCTTTTCTTCTCCCTTGTCCAGCATGATCTGCAGGGCGCCCATCGACACCACCAGCAGGCTGACGCCGATGTAGTCGATGCGGTACAGATTTTTCCGGTCGGATTTTTGGTATGGGGGATCTTCTACCAGGCGGTTGGTGAGGAACAGAGTCAGGATGCCGACCGGGATGTTGATATAGAAAATCCAGTTCCAGGAGTAATTGTCGGTGATCCAGCCGCCGAGTGTCGGCCCGATGGAAGGAGCCAGGACCGCGACCAATCCGTAGAGCGAAAAGGCCAGACCGCGCTTCGAGGGCTCGAACGAGTCCGCCATGATGGCCTGCGCCATCGGTTGCAAGCCTCCGCCGCCCACTCCTTGAAATACACGGAACAACAAGAGAAACGCCAGCGTGGGCGCGATGCCGCATAAGAAGGAGCTGGCGGTGAAGATGACGATGCAGAGCATGAAGAAATTCTTCCGCCCGATGACGCTCGCCGCCCAGGCGCCCATGGGCAAAACGATCGCGTTCGACACCAGGTACGAGGTAAGCACCCAGGTGCTTTGATCGGCGCTCGCGCCTAGGCTGCCCGCGATGTGGGGCAGCGCGACGTTGGCGATCGAGGTATCGAGCACCTCCATGAAAGCGGCCAAGGCCACCGTGGCCGCGATGAGCCACGGGTTGGTCCTGGGCTTCCAGGAATACATGTCTACATTTGCGGCAGTCGCGGCGGCTGCAGCCATCCTTGGTTAAGCCTCCGGCAGGTCAGTCAGATAGATGCACGGCTGGCCCCCCACGACACTTAAAGATGCCGATTGAGAAAGACCAGGGTCCTGGCCATGGCCTCCTGCGCCACCCGTTCGTCATAGGTGGCGCGGGTTTCGTTGTTGAAGGCATGGCCGGCGTCGTACCAGAAAATTTCCACCCCAGGATGAGCCGCCGCCACCTTCTCCACTTCTTCCGCTGGAATGTGGCTGTCATGCTTGCCGAAGTGCAGCAGCACGGGAGCGTGGGGCTCCTCCTCAGCAAACTTGCTGATCTGGCCGCCATAATAACCCACCGCGGCCGCTGGGGCCAGGCGGGTGGCGCTCAGCCACGCCAAGGTTCCTCCATAGCAATAGCCCACGACGCCGGCCGGCTTGCCGACTTCGTTCGCGGCGTATTGGAGCGTGGCGTCCACGTCCTTGAGTGCATCTTCGATCGCGAGGTATTGCGCGAGGGCGATGCCTTTTTGGCGCTCCTCCGCGCTGTCGGCGAGCTCGACGTTGCGTTCTACGCGATCGAACAGCGCGGGGGCGACGGCGAGGAAGCCCTCGTGCGCGAACCGATCGGCCATCGCACGAATGTGCGCATTCACTCCAAAAATTTCCTGCACCACGACGAGTCCGCCCCAAGGCTTACCGTCGGGCCGTGCGACATAGGCTTCCAGTTCGTGACCATCGACTGCCTGCAGTTTCACTACCTGGGTCATTCCTCTCTCCTTGCAAATAAAGGCTGCGGTGAAACCTCTGCCGCTATGGACTCCTATTCGATGCAGGAAGCTGTCAAATTTCTTGAGTGGGTTACTGAAGTGTTGGCTCAAGTGACCAATAGCTGGTTCTGGCCACGACCCGAGCGCCTAAATTGCGAGTGAGGCGTACATCCAAAACGTGCAAGCCTGGAGTTTTATCGGAGGGCCGGAAGCTGAGCAGATAACGATTGCGGGCATGCTTGGCCACCTCTTGCACCCGAGCCTCGAAGGCGCGCTCGGTGGTGAACGGCGCGTATTCCCCGCCGCTCATCTCGGCAATTTGCTTCGCCGCATTCGTGCGCATCGATTGGACGGCCATCATCAGGGGCATGAGCAGGTCCGCTGTGCTGCCGCCATAGCCGCCATGCTTCAGGTCGTGCAGCAACAAAGCCTTGGAGGGAGAAAAGGTGACGCTCAGCACCAGTGTGTTGCTGGTGCCGATCTGCTCCACCAGGCGCTGGGCGTCCACATCGTGGCTGCCATGATCGCGGGTTTCGGAGATGAGCAACAGGACGCGGCGATAGTCCTTGGGCCTGTCCTCCAGCAATTTCACCGCAAAGCCGACGGTGTCGAGAATGGCGGCTCCGCCATCGCCCGATTCCATGCGCCTGAGCTGGCGGCCGAGGCGATCGGCGTCCTTGGTAAAGGGCACGAGGAGCTGCGGCTTGGAATCGAAACTCACCAACGCGGCTTCGCTCGAACCATCGCCGAGAAAGAGATCGATCAAGGGAGCGAGACGGTTGATTTTGTCGAACTCGAGCGCGGCCATGCGGCCCTTCTCCACCGCGACGACTACGGAGACAGGTTCGCTGTCGAGATCGTCATCGACGTGCAGTTGCTGCGGGACTCCGTTGTCGAGGAGTTGAAAATCATTGGGCCCCAGGCCATAGACGATTTCGCCGGAGGGCATCTGCACCAGCGTGGGCACCAGGACTTCCGAGGTCTGCACGCGAATGGTGGTGTCTGGCGCGGGCGTTTGCGCGGCGTGTAGAAGCAGAGGCAGGAGCAAAAGGAAAACTATGCTTTGCCGGGTTCTCAGTTTGGTTCCGAAATTCCGCGTCCAGGCGAGGAAGCGCAGCAGGCGGGATTTTTCTTTCCACAGAAACCACCAGAAGTATCGGGCGTCGACGGTGTCCGCTTTTCGGCCGGAGTAGGTTTCGATGCGCCATTTGAGGTATTCGCTACGCCAGGGAGTGAGGCGGTTGCCTTTGGTGGCATTCCACAAAAAGCGGAGGGCCATGCTTATTCGTTGGGCTCAAGCTTGGGCTGGAGCATGTGCTCGATCAGCTTGCGGGCGAGGTCTTCGGCGGGGACGTGATAGGTTCCGTCGGCTACGGCTTTCTTCAGGGTTTCGATTTTTTTGAGGCGATCCGGGTCGATGGTTGGGTCGTTCGTCGACGGATCTTCGCGGCGGTCCATATTGGACCTAAGCCTAGCACCATCGGACGGCTAAAGGGGGCACCATTGGTAATTCGGGAGGAAAAGAGGGTTGGGGGTTTTCGACAGGCTGCGGAGAAGCTCTTGTTGTGTGCGGGCCCCGCTAAGAGGCGGCGGACAAAGTCGCGTTGGTTGTTGATGCTCAGCGTTTGATAATTCGCTGAAAGTTTCGCTCCGTGCCCCAATGAAAAGGGTACGGGCTTCACAGGTTGCGGAAAACTCGGTTTGGTTGCGGCTCCAAGTGTGGCAGGGACTAAAGAGGCTGCGGAAATGCGTGCCATGGTACACAACATGAGTCTTTCCCGGAGCCTGTTTGGCCCATACGTTAGTAACAAAGAATGCGCGGCTTTAGCGGCTGAGGGATCGCGCCCTCAGCGGCTAAAGCCGCGTTGGTTTCGGATTGGGATACGTACGGCCTGAGAGCCGTACCCTTCATGGGCTTGAGAGCCGTACCCTTCAAAGACGTGGGTTTCTTGGGCCTGTTCAGCAGGCGGCTTTTGGGACTCCTCGGGAAGGGGCGGCAGTTAGGGACCGGTCGTGTCCGTTTCGGTCTTGTTTGTCTTGTTTGTCTTGCTTGTCTTGTTTATCGAGTTTGTCGATGCGGTCATGTTTGTCTTGTCGGTCGAGTCTGTCTGCGCGCGCGAAGTCGGCGAGGCGGGCGCGCAGGTGCATGACCGCAGAGGCGTGGATTTGCGAGATGCGGGACTCGACGACACCCAGGATGAGACCGATTTCCTTCATGGTTGTTTCTTCGTAGTAGTAAAGGGTCATGACCAGGCGTTCGCGTTCGGGCAGGTCACTGATGGCTTCGGTGAGCCGCTCGCGCATTTCCGCGTGGAGATAGCGAAAGAGAGGATCGTCTTCGGGCCGGTTGGGCAGGTAGACGAGTTCTTCTTCTCCGGAATCTTCGGAGCGCTCAGAGTGCAGAGTACCGATTTCGAGGCCCTTCAGTTCGCCCAGCAGTTGTTGGTAGGCGGAGAGATCGATGTGCAGTTGGGCGGCGATTTCGATATCGCTGGGGGCGCGGCCGTATTGCGCGGTGAGGGCCTGAATGGCTTGCTCCACCGCGCGTCCCTTGCGGCGTAGTTCGCGGGGACTCCAGTCGAGCGTGCGCAGGCTGTCGAGGATTGCGCCGCGGATGCGGAACTGGGCGTAGCTGCGGAATTGCACTTGCTTCGATGGGTCGAACTTGCCGAAGGCATCCAGCAGGCCGACCACGCCGGCGCTGTAAAGGTCTTCGATGGGAACATGCTGTGGTAGGCGTTCGTGAATGCGGCGGGCGATGAAGCGGACGATCGGGAGATGATCGATCATCAGCCTTTCCTGCTCGGCCGTGAGCAGATCGCCGGGTTCGAGAGCGATCGGCGTTACCGATGGGACGGCCGGGGGCTCGTGCTTTGCTTCTTCAGAAGAGGCTTGAGTGAGCGGGGTGAAGTCTTCTCTTGAGGCTCCATTCCGCCGGGAACGCCGGGAAACTTTTCCTGCTTCTTGCATATCACCATCCAACCTGTGTTTGAAAGCTAGGGGCCCAAAACAACTTATGAGCAGTGAAGCGCTGCCGGGGTACGATTTTCTTCCGGCGAAAGGCACAGGGGTGTTGAAGTAAAGGCGTCGATGCCGATAAGCGAAAGCTCTGTCTGGTTATCGGCTTCACCGGCAAATACTCGACGGTACCGTCGTTACTCTGTAATGACCCCGGAGACTGATGTGCGCTTGCACTGTGCTTGCGTTCCGCATTGCATCTCTACCCTGCACTGCATGGGGTGTCGGAAACAAGCGCCTCGTTTGGTAATGCAACGGCCATCGTTTCGTTATGGGAGAGACACGCAGGGAGAGGCTCCGAAATGAAACACAAGGGTGCCTGTCAGCGTTTTTCCGGGTGCGAAACACGCGATCAAAAAGAATTTCGTCTGGTTCGCTTTTTGTTCGCTATAATGCGGGAATGTCAGTCACTCGCAGGCAGAAAGAAGTGCTCGACTTTATCAGCAACTTTGTTCAGCGCAATGGGTACTCGCCCTCGTTTGAGGAGATTGCCCGGGGGTTGAATCTCAAGTCGCTGGCCACGGTGCACAAGCATATTACGAATCTGCAGGCGAAGGGGCTGTTGCAGCGGGCTCACAACCGCAGCCGCTCAATTGACATACTGCCGCCACGCAGCAAGCCGCGGCGTTCCGAGCGGGTTCCATTGCTGGGGCGCATTGCGGCCGGATTGCCGGTCGAGGCCGCGGAGACCAGCGAGACCATCGCGCTGAGCGACATCGTTGGCAGCCGGGAAGTATTTGCGCTGCAGGTGCGCGGTGATTCCATGCGCGATGAACATATTGTGGATGGGGATTATGTGCTGGTGGAGCACACCAACACCGCGCGTCAAGGGGAGATTGTGGTTGCCCTGGTGCGCGGCAGCGAGACGACCCTCAAGCGGTATTACATCGAGGGAACCACGGCTCGCTTGCAGCCTTCCAATGCTGAGATGGAACCTATTTACGTTCCTCTGTCCCAGCTTGCCATCCAAGGCCGGGTGCTCGGGGTTTTGCGGCGGTACGCTTAGCGGTTCAAAACAGATCTGGACGGGTGCCCCATGTTCGCGCCAGCGTACGTGGGCCGATTATGAATTCTTCGAATGCTTTCACTCAACGAGTAACGATAATGGAAGGGCTTCGCCCATCTTTTTCGGCCCACGTTCGTTGGTCGGACAAGGGGCACCCATCAGGTTTTGTTACCGCCGGCTGAATGATCTGCGCCTTTACACAGCAAAAGGGCGCCGGCATCTTTCGATGCGGGCGCCCCCTGCTACTACTGAAACGGATCGCCTAGACGGCGATCAGCTTGCTGATGCTCTTGTCGATCGTGTCCTTGGGGACAAAGCCGACGATCTGCTCCGCTACTTTGCCGCCCTTGAAGAGCAGCAGGGCGGGAATACCGCGAATTCCGTAACGCATCGGCGTGGCCGAATTGCGATCCACATCCATCTTCATCACTTTAAGCTTGCCGAGGTACTGGGTAGCTACCTCATCCACAACTGGCGCCAACGCCCTGCACGGCCCGCACCAGGCAGCCCAAAAATCCACTAGGACAGGCTGCTCGGATTGCAGCACCTCCTGCTCAAATGTCGCATCGTTTACTTCAAAGACCCCTGGACCTGCCATGTTCCTCCTTCGTACCCTGGCTGAGCATAGCATCGAAGCCGCACTACCAGCCTGAACAATGGATGCAAGAGTATGGGCAAAAGGTGCACAGAGGGAAAAGCGCCTGCAACCTCACGGCCACAAGCGCCCGGAGCAGCCCTCCCCCAGAACTGCCCACTAGGGAAAAGTAAGGCGGAACGAGGGATTTTGTCCACAAAACTTCAGTAATGGCAGACTATTGTTTTGTGAGGCTTACGGTTGTTTACAACTGCTTACCGTGGCCCCACCGGGGCACAGGTTTGCGGGCAATATTTCGACCGCACACACCGGGTGCGCGTGGTGGAGAATTGCCTGCTGGAGCGTTTCCCCCAGCCCCCAGTCTCCCGCGGGTCCGCGCGTCAGCAGCATCACCGCCGGGCCGGCGCCGCTCAAGGTAACCGACATGACCCCGTGCGCGCCGGCCAACGGCAGCAGAGCGGGCAGCAAGGGGCAGAGTTCCCCACGATAGGGCTGGTGGAGGCGGTCGCGGGTTGCCAGGTGCATGAGGTCGTCGCGGCCCGAGGCAAAGGCTGCGGTCAGGAGAGCGACATTTTGCACGCTCGCGACCACGTCCCGGCGGGCATAGCTCTCCGGCAACATGGAACGCGCCTTGGCCGTGGCTACCGGAGTATCCGGAAGAATAAGGATCGCCCGCCAGTCGAGCGGAGGCAGGATGGAAACGATGGCCAGCTGCGGTGCCTCAGCCGCAATGGTCAGGCCGCCGTGCCAGCAGGCAGCTACGTTATCCGGATGGCCTTCGAGCCGCGCCGCCCGGTCGACGATGGTGGCCGCGTCCCACTCGAAGCCCCCGAACGCGGAGGCGAGCGCGACCCCGGCCAGGCGCACCGCCGCCGAGGAACCGCAGCCCATGCCTACGGGAATTTCGTTGTGCATGCGGATGGCGAGCGGCGCCACCGGCTTTTGCTGCTCGAAGAGGATCGAGGTATAGGTATCGATCAGCAGGTTTCGGGTGAGGCCGCCGCAGATATCCGGGTTCCTTCCGGTGGCGGTGATGGAGAAGGTGGGGGCGGGGGCGGCTTCGATCTCGAGATAGAGTTCGAGGGCGAGAGCCATGGCGTCGAAGCCCGGGCCCAGATTGGCTGAGGTGGCGGGAAGCCGGAGACGCACGGTCATGCCTGAATCGCCGCTTCCAGCACGCGCAGTACGGCATCGGGCGAGGCTTCTAAGGAGATGACAGGGCGGCGCTTGCCGGCGATTTCCTGCTCGAGGCCAGTGGTTTCCGCCTCGGTGAGCAGCTTGCCCCGGTGAAAGTCGATGGTGTACTCGGAATCTTTGAGGGTGTGGCCGGTGAGCAGAAGCACCACCGACTCGGAGGGGTGAATCTTGCCTTCGCGAACGAATTTCTTCAAGCCAGCGAGAGTCACGGCGGAGGCCGGCTCGCAGCCGATTCCCTCCTGGCCGATTTCCGCTTTGGCCACGGCGATCTCCGCTTCGCTGGCCTGCTCGCAATAGCCGCCGGTCTGCTGAAGGACGCGGACCGCCTTGCGCCAGGAGGCCGGGTTTCCAATGCGGATCGCGCTGGCCCGGGTATTGGCCTGCACCGGCTGCAGGGTGCGGCCTTCCTGATGGAGCAGGCTGAGGTAGAGCGGATTGGCCCCTTCGGCCTGCACCACGCTGATTTTCGGGACCTTGGTGATGAGCCCCAAGTGCTGCATTTCGAGGAAGCCTTTGCCCAGAGCGGAACTGTTGGCCAGGTTGCCGCCGGGAACGATGAGGTGGTCGGGGATTTGCCAGTCCAAATCCTCGGCGATTTCGAGCGCGGGGGTCTTTTGCCCTTCCAGGCGGTAGGGATTGACCGAGTTGAGGAGATACACCGGGGCGCGCCGGACCACGTCCGCGAGCACCTGGACGCAGCCGTCGAAGTCGGTGTTGAGTTGGCAGGTTACGGCGCCGTAGTCGATGGCCTGGGACAGTTTAGACCAGGAGATCTTGCCTTCGGGCAGCAGCACCAGGCTGTTGAGGCGGGCTCGGGAGGCGTAGGCGGCCATGGCCGCCGAGGTGTTGCCGGTGGACGCGCAGGCCACCCACTGGAAGCCGCGCTCGCGGGCTTGCGATAGGGCTGCGGTCATGCCGGTGTCTTTGAAGGAGCCGGTCGGGTTCATGCCCTGGTGCTTGGCGTAGAGCTGCTCCAGGCCCAGGTTCTCGGCGGTTTGGAAGAGGCGGTAGAGGGGGGTGTTGCCTTCGCGCAGGGTGACTGCCTGGTCAGGGTGGTCGAGGATGGGCAGGAGCTCGCGAAAACGCCATACTCCGCTGCGATCGATGGGGAGCTTGGATTGGAGCCGCTCCTGCCACAGCCAGCGCAGGGCGCTGGGGTTGGGCATACGGCGAAGGGTTGGCGTGGGGTCTCCGGGTGCGCGGCAGGAGGCGCTCCAGGAGGGGTATTCCACTTCGAGAAGCTCGCGACAGTCGATGCAACGAAAATCTTTTTCTACCGCACCTGGGGGGATGACGGCGCTGCATCCTACGCAGCGCAGTTGGTGTGAAGCTTCTTGCATGCTTTAAGCCTAGCGTAGAACTGGGGTTGGGTGTGGGGTGAGGGTGGCAGACGGGTCGACTCGGCGGAGAACGTAGCGGGAGGACCAAACAAAACCCGACGGGTGCCCCATGTTCGCACCAGCGTACGTGGGCCGATTATGAATTCTTCGAATGCTTTCACTATGAGCCTAGAAGCGTTTGATGGGCTTCGCCCGTCGTTTTCGGCCCACGTACGCTGATGCGAACATGGGGCACCCGTCGGGTTTTGTTTGGTCCTTGGCTTTGGGTTCTCGCGCGAAGCTTGGTCAGTTGGTGGCGGCCTTTGGCGATTTGGCGGAGGTGACGCGAATTACCTGATAGGAGGTGGGGGTGGCGCCTATGTTGCGCAGAGTTCGTTTGTCGTTGGGAGCCCAGTACATCAAGGAGCCTGCGTTCATGCGCGAGGCGATGCCGTTCACCGTCACCTCTACCTGGCCGGATTTAATGACGACGATCTCGTCGTTGGGATCCATGATGTTGACGGCGGACTGCTGGCCTATGTTCAGCGTCGTGATGTGACTCTCAAGAGCCAGGAAGGTAAGAGTCGGTGAATTGACGCAGACAATGCGGGAGCCCGAGGGCGTGGGCGTCGAGGGCATACTGCTGCAGTCCAGAACGGAGGAGGCAAGTTTCCCGGGGACGGCCTGCTCCGCGGCGGGCTTGGCGGATGTGGCGTGCGAGAGGTCGGTGACGAAGTTGATGACGTAGTAGGTGGCCGGCTTGGTCCCTACGTTGCGGGCGTTGTGCGGATCGTTGGCGGCGAAGAATACCAGGGCTCCGGGGCCGGCGTGCTGCTTCTTGCCGTTGAGAGAAACTTCGAAGTCGCCCTCCTTGACGAGGAGCATTTCTTCCCAGGAATGGCGGTGAGGAGGATGGGATTCCGCACCTGGGTTGAGGGTGGTGATGTGAATTTCGAGCTTGTCCATGCCGACGGTAGGGTTGTCGAAGACATGGCGGATCTGGCCCGCCTTGGTTGGGGTTGGAACCAGCGAATCCCAGTCGACGAAAGTCGTGGCGAGGACGGCCGATTCTTTGGGAGGGGTGTAGGCACTCACATCCACCGACTGCGCCGCGGCTCCCAGGGTGGCAACCAGACACAGGCTGAACAGCAGAATTTTCATGCCAGCGAATATAGCAAGGGCTACGGCCTGGCTGCGGGAAATCGCAGGCTCGAACAGTAAACTGGAGCTAGATGAAGAAAATCGGGTTTCTTTCCTTTGGCCATTGGACTCCTTCCCCCCAGTCCGAGACGCGGTCGGCAGCCGACGTGCTGGCGCAATCGATTGACCTCGCGGTTGAAGCCGAGCGTTTGGGAATGGATGGGGCGTACTTCCGGGTCCACCATTTTGCACGGCAATTGGCCTCGCCTTTCCCGCTGCTTGCGGCTGTGGGCGCACGCACGCGGAAGATTGAGATTGGCACGGCGGTCATCGATATGCGGTATGAGAACCCGCATTACATGGCGGAGGACGCGGGGTCGGCGGACTTGATCGCCGGGTCGCGGCTGCAGTTGGGAATCAGCCGCGGTTCTCCGGAGCAGGTGATCGATGGGTGGAGTTATTTCGGATATAGTCCTGCGAAAGGTGAGGACGACGCCGGCATGGGGCGGCGGCATGCGGAAGAGTTTCTTGGGCTGCTGGGTGGCCAGGGCTTCGCTCGGCCGAATCCTCGCCCGATGTTTGCGAATCCCCCAGGCCTGCTGCGGCTGGAGCCGTTTTCGCCGGGTTTGCGCGAGCGTATCTGGTGGGGCGCGGCTACGAACGCGACTGCCGAGTGGGCCGCCGAGTTGGGGATGAACCTGCAGAGTTCCACGCTCAAGTTCGATGAAACCGGGGAGCCGTTTCACATCCAGCAGGCGAAGCAGATCCGCGCCTTCCGTGCGGCTTGGAAGAAGGCGGGGCATAGCCGCACTCCGCGGGTTTCGGTGAGCCGGACGATCTTCGCGTTGGTGGACGATCGGGATCGCCGGTACTTCGGTCAGGGTGGTCAGGAACAGGACACGGTTGGATTTATCGAGGCGAACACGCGGGCGATTTTCGGGCGTGGTTACGCGGCGGAACCGGAGGTTCTGGTCGAAGAGTTGAAGAAGGATGAGGCGATCGCCGAGGCGGACACGATTCTGCTCACCGTGCCTAATCAGCTTGGCGTTGCCTACAATGTGCACCTCATGGAGGCGATTCTGACTACGGTTGCGCCGGCTCTTGGGTGGCGCTAAAAACGATTAGCATCGAACGCTAGGAGCTTGCGCACGTAGTCGAGCTGTTGCCTTGCGTCTAAATCGCCGGGGCGCGCCAGGAGAGCCGCCTCGAAGTGCTGGGCGGCTCTCTCCAGGTTGTTGCTGCTTGGCGCTAACTTTTCTATTTCCATGATGCCCAACCCCGCTCCGTAGAGAGCACCGAAATGGTCTGGCAAGGTAACCAGGGCTTCGTGGTAGTTTTCGCCTGCCTTAGCGAGCAGTTCGAGCTTCTGTGCGGTCACGGGAGTGCTCGATGCCTGCTCGCGGTAAAGGTCACCTAAGGCCGCCAGTGTATCCGGGTCGCCGCCGCGAATCTGCAGTGCCGACGCCAAATGTACCTCTGCCTCGCGCTGAAGCTCGCCTGAATTCGATGGCTCCAATAACGCCAGACGGCGCAGTGCCCAAGCAAGCCCTCGCTTGGCAGCTACATTGTCTGGCCGCAGTTCAACCGCCTGTTCAAAGGACTTCCGCGACTCTGCGAGCAGCCCAAGCCTCGTTTCCTGGTGAGCGCTTCGGTCCCTGTGTGCCTTGTCTCCCAGGGCGAATCCGATGCCTGACAACGCCCAACCGTGCGTCGCCGAATTATTGCTGGGAATGCTTCTGTAGATGGCGAGCGCCTCGTCCAGTAGCTCAGGCTTTCCGGTAAGGATTGCCTGGATGCGCAGGACATCGGCAATGGACAGTGGAATGGCAAGTTCGTCGGTCCGGAGCTCGGCCGCCAAGCGGTAGTGTTGCAAGGAGCGGACGAAGGGCTCCGGCACCCAGTCTCTGTCACCTTCGGTCTGTTCCAGGCGGCCCATCACTCGCCAGATCCAGGAGGAATCCAGATGCTGTTCTGACGCCCGCAGGACGTCGGCCTTTGCCTTTGCGAGGATTTCGTGGGCTTCCGATTGGACGCGTAATCTTGCGAGCCGGTCATACACCTGAGCACGGCCCAACAAAGCCGCTTGAAACTCCGGATCGGTGTTGAGGGCTTCCTGGTATTTCTGGATTGCCGGTTCGGAGGCTTGCGGCTCGTCTGTCGCCGACCCGTTTGCGGCGCGTAGTGCCAATGCATCCGCCCATCCCTTAAGTGCCCACTTATAACCGGGACGGAATTTAAGAGCTGCTTCGAATTTAGCAATCGCTTCGGTTAGCAGTTTTTCGGCCTCCGGGAACCTTGCCGTGCGGGCCTGCTGAACCAGAAGATGACCCCAATTCTCGAAGATCGGCGCGTCCGCAGGAGAAAGACTGGCGGCGCTCGAAAATTGCTGGGCTGCCTCCAGAACAAACGATCCCGCAGAGGCGTACAGAGCAGGAACCCTCGCCTGCATGGCGCGGATTCGAGCGGCTCGCCTGCGGACGATAGCAAAGTTGGCGAACCTGCCTAAGGCAGCAGACGCTTCCTTCCACGCTTCTTCGAGCAGCGCTTGGCGGTTCGGTCCCTTGTCGTGCTGCGCCTTCAATTCCATCACCCTGAGCAGAACTTGATAGGCATCCGGACAGTCCGGATCGAGCAGGATCGCTCCCCGCAGAAGCCCTTCTGCGCTGACCAAAAGTGCCGGCCCTCCAGTTTCAGGCTGAAGGGCGGCAAGGGAGACATCGATGCCGGCCGAGGCGACGATCAAAGAATAGTGGTTGGGATTCAGCACCAGATCCGATTGAAGCAATTCCTTCGCCTGCTCCAAAGTCTTGATTGCCGGCGCCACCGATTCCAACTCGGCGCGGCTAACGAGAAGCCGGGCTTGGGTAAATCGCGTCCGCGGGGTAGATGGATCCATAGCGGTTGCTAACTGGAGCGCATCGGCGATATGAGTTGTGGCGCTTGAGGGGTCTTCGAACGGCAGGCGGGCGAGGACCAGATCGAGACTGACCGGGTCGTGCTGGTGATCTTGTTGCGGGTCGTCAAGAAGGGTAGATGCCAAATCAAACATGACTCGGCCAAACTCGCTGCTCGTCCGAGGAGCGAGTAGGATCAGCGCCCTAGCGTGAGAACGTGCGGCTCGCGCAGAACCGACTACGCTCCCAAATGCTTTGCCGGCCTCTCTCAAAAGCGGTATGGACTCCCGATCGTCCGTTCGCGCAGCGGCCAAGAGCAAAGCGCTTCCCCGCAGCATCTGGACATCGGGGCGCTGCTGTTCCGCGGGAGGGAGTCCGGTGGTGGCTTTCTCTATCGCCGCTGCGGATTGCTGTGCCGGGAGCCACGGTGCGCTCCAGGCATCGAGCACCTCCGCCGAGCTCACGAGAATCTTGTAATCCGTTTCGCTGACGACGCCAGTGATCTGGTCCGCCAGCGCACGTTCACGGGCTGCCGCGAGCAGCGTCTTGCGCGACGCTCCAATCTCGTCCTCCGCGGCTTGGAGCAAATCCTCTGTGGTTTTGCCCTCCCATTGCTTCCTCTGCGCGAGAGCCTCACTCAGTCCGGTCATGCTTGAGAGTTGCGACGGCGTCCAGCTGTCGACGAGAGATTGTGGCAGCCAAGCAGCCCCTGCATGGCTACAGATTTCATTGAGCAGCCCAAGAAGACCGGGGGCTTGCACCCACTCCGGCTTTGAGACTTGGTTTGCCAGCACCTTGGCAAGGCTGACGGACACAGCAAATTTGCGCTCGCTGGGAACAAGAGCAAGCAAACGTTGGGAAAAATCGATCTCGATGGGAATTTCCAGGATGGTTGGCACCGAGGCTAAAGCCTCTACCAGATCGGGCCGTGCGGCAACGGCGTTGAGCAAGGGACCCGAGGTATTTGGCAACAACGAGAGGATGGCCGGGAAAAGATGAGCGAGGGGAGCGACGGGAAGTTCGGCAGCGCGGTTGTTTGCGACTACCCACTCAAGCAATCGTGGCAGTAACGAGCCCGTTGTGGTTTCCCACCAGGTTTCGTCGCAAATCACCTCGCCGCGTTTCCATTTTAGGAGGAGGCCGGCGATCTCGGCGATGTCTTCTGAGCTACGACTGGCATTTTTTACCCCGCCGTATCCAGTTTCAATCGATTTGTCTTGGGCGAGGATCAATACGGCGGCAACGTCCCAGGAAATGATCACGGTTGTAGGGCCAGTTACCATCTTTGTCAGACTCGCGGACTTCAATTCGGCTTCCGGACTCATTGGACGCTGAAATAATAAGTCAGCCTTCTTAGCGTCAGTGAGTTGAGTCGAGTCGAGAACGGCGTTGTTGAGAAGATCGTAGCCACCCAGCGGCCCGGCGAGAGCTTCCCGCAATGGGGTGAACTCCGCGACATCGAGTTTCTCCGCATGTGTTGCGAACGCTGCGGGGAGTGCGTCGACGTGGTCCGTGGCAATGAGCATGGTGCGCAGCAGGCTCGACGGGTTGAAACGGATTACTTCCAGCTGGGCTTCCACGAGGAGACCCATGTCGGTGAACGGGACCGAGAAGTTATGGAGCATGCCGGACAGCCCATTCTCGTTCAGCAAGGAGACTGCTCCGTCCAGCATCTTTACCCAACTGGAAACAGGGACACCCGTGTCTATCTGGGTTGCGCTTGCCAGGACGTTCCTGGCAATGTTCTGCCGCTTCGTCGCATCCACGTCATGCCGCATCAAGTGGCCAATTCCCTGCAATCGATCTTGGTCCAGGGGATTCCAGCTTGTGACTTCCGCCGCATCGTTCACCAGGTTCTGCCAAATATCCGCGGCATCTGCAGCAGGCCATTTGCCATCCGCCCGGCTAACGAATACGACTACGCGATTTAGCTGGGCAGGATCACGCCGCCATTCCACGCGTTGGCCGTCAGCGTAGGCTTTCAACACGATGGGAAAGTATGGCTGGTCCTGGACCCGTTCGAGCTCTGAATAATCACCCGCCTGGAAAGCCTTCGAAAAGTGTCCGAACAGTATCGGCTGCAGGGCGTCCCGCGGGGGAACGTAAAAGTGGGCGGCCGCGATTTGCTGTCGCCAGTCGCCAAACATCATGTCGATTTCAGATTTTTGCGCGTCCGAGGCAGCCGCTCTCGCAGCCGACTTGGCATCGGCGAGAGCCTGCACGAGGAGGCTGGTGATGGATACGTTCAGAAAATCTTCCTTGATCAAGGCCGCCGGGTCATCTGCGAGGTCATTGACTTTCAGCGCGTGGACCGCCAGGCAGGGGAGCAAGACTCGTTCGCCAAGGGTCAAATCCTGACCCCTATATTTACTCGACCAAAGCAGCGACTCGGTCCGCAGCTTGTTCAGAAAACTCTTCACATTGCGGGGCGACGGACTCGCGGGGCCAAGCAGACGATAGATTCGATAAACATCGTCGAATTGCTTTGTAACCGTGTCCTGGTCGAATACAAGGTTCATTTGCTCTTCGAAATAGGCCCGGAGTTCGGTGAATAGGGGTGGTGAGACGTGGAAGACGATCTGGAAGGTCTTGCTTAAGAAAGAATCGAGCAATTCTTCTTCGCGGTTGTCGTTGGGGGCGTCGGTTTTCCATAGTTTGCGCAGCGCGGACCGATCGAAGGGAACGATCAGCCAGACTCGCCGATTCCACTCCTCACCACCGAACTCGAAGAAGGTGCGCATGGTGGTCCACATGCTGACAGCATTGGCCGCGTCGATGCGGTCGAGATTATCTATTACGATCACCAGCCGCCGCTTGTGGTTCTCAAGTAGGGCGGTTGCGATTTTGGCGAAGAGCTTTTGGAAGTCGCTGGAACTGGCTTCCCGGGTTTTTACGGCGACGGTTTCGGTGTCCTGATGAAGGTCGCGGATGATGACCCGCGCTCCTTGCCCAATTCCCTTTCGAAAAGCCATGATCCCCGAAAAGAGGGGGATTAAGTAAAGCGCCAAAGCGGTCCGAACAAAGGGATTTACTGAAGAAGTTGTGCTTCGATGTGTCGTACTTACCGAGAAAGGAACCGGCAATCGGAAGAACAAGGAGAGATATAGCGAAGATGACTGCCCAGTTATCAAGGGACGTTTGGCGGAGGCCTTGGTGACTTCGCGCCGGCCGGTAATCGTGTTTAGTTCGTTCAGCCAGCGTCTTGATCTCCTTTTTTGTTTGTTGTTCTTTGTGCTTTTCTTCTTCATTGAAAACTTTCTCGGCAAATGAAATCAAACACTCGAGGAAACAGCGGCGGAGCGGGTCGCCTTGATAGGTCCAGGCGTCGAAGAGGAAGACCCTGGGGCGCGGATCGTAGTCTTTCGCTTGCGCCTTGAGTATCTTTTCGAGCTGACGGATAACGGTTGATTTTCCGCTTCCCCAAGGGCCGGTGAGTGCGATGCATCGGCCGTGTTCCGGTGAACCATTCACCAGCTTGGCAATTGCTTCCGCGATGCGCGAATGCGGGCCGAACCTATCTTCCAGGGCGGGCTCGTCCGAAATGATGTACTCACCGGTCGAACCCAATAATTCGCCGGGTTGCATAGAGCGGAATTATAAACCGGGTATGTCGCCTAAGGACTCAACGGAACTCGATGGGTGCCCCATGTTCGCACCAGCGTACGTGGGCCGAAAAAGACGGGCGAAGCCCTTCCAATGCTTCTAGTCCTGGAGTAAAAGCATTCGAAGAATTCATAATCGGCCCACGTACGCTGGTGCGAACATGGGGCACCCATCGAGATTCTCTGCTGATGAGGGTTGGCGTCGCGCGGAGTGTGCGGTCTAGTCGGCGAAGATGGCGGAGTAGTCGCGGGACTCATATCGCACCCGCAATGGCCTTTCCTAATTCGCTGGTGGTGGCGCGGCCACCCAGGTCCGGGGTGAGATGACGGTTGGGGTCCGCCAGAACCGTCTCGATGGCCTCGATGACACGCTTGCCGGCCTCGGGCTCGCCGAGATGGTCGAGCATCATGGACGCCGACCAGATCTGGCCAATGGGGTTGGCAATTCCCTTCCCGGCTATGTCCGGCGCGGAGCCGTGTACAGGCTCGAACATCGACGGGAAAATGCGTTCGGGGTTGATGTTGGCCGATGGGGCAACTGCGATCGTTCCCGTGATGCCAGGACCAAGATCGGAGAGAATGTCACCGAAAAGGTTGCTGGCGACCACCACGCTGAAGCGTTCGGGCGACATGACAAAACGGGCGGCCAGGATGTCGATGTGGTATTGGTCAGAGCGGATCTCAGGGTACTGGGCGCTCATGGCCGCGAAGCGCTCATCCCAGAAAGGCATGGAGTGGAAGATGCCGTTAGATTTGGTGGCCGAGGTGACGTGGTCGCGCCCCAGGCGGCGGGCCAGTTCAAAGGCGTAGCGCAGGATGCGGTCGGTGCCCCGGCGGGTGAAGATGGCTTCCTGAATGACGGTTTCGTGTTCGGTGCCGGCGTGCAGGCGGCCGCCGATTTGGGAGTACTCCCCTTCTGTGTTCTCGCGCACGATCCACATGTCGATGTCGCCTTGCTTGCGGTCGCGGAGAGGTGGGGTGATGCCGGGTAAGAGGCGCACAGGACGGAGGTTGACGTACTGGTCGAACTCGCGGCGGATGGGGATCAGCAGGCCCCATAGGGAGACGTGGTCCGGCACTCCCGGATAGCCGACCGCGCCGAGGAAGATGGCGTCGTGGTCGCGTAAACGGCTCATGCCGTCTTCCGGCATCATGCGGCCGGTGGCTTTGTAGCTTTCACAACTCCAGTCGAAATGGTGGAAGTGAAAGGTGATGCCGAATTTTGCTCCTACGGCTTCGAGAACACGCAGTCCCTCGGGGACCACTTCGTTGCCGATGCCGTCTCCGGGGATGACTGCTAGGGTGTAGGTCTTCATAGGGCTTTGAAGGGTACGGGCTTCACAGGCTGCGGAAAGGTCATATCTGTTGTCGTTCCGGCGGTGGCAGGGGCTAAAGCCCATCTTATTTTCAAGCGTTTATGGCACGACTAAAGTCGTGCCCTGATACAAAACATGACTTTTTCGCAGCCTGTTCTGCGGTTTCCCACCTACACACAGCGGCCTCCGTCGACCTCCATGCAGACGCCGGTGATGAAGCCGGCTTCGTCGCTGGCGAGAAAGGCGCAGGCTTTGGCTATGTCGATGGGCTGGCTCAGACGCCCCATGGGAATCGTGCTGATTACTTTTTGGCGCCCGACCTCTGCGTCTCCGGCAGGTAAGAAGTGGCCCAGCAGACCCGTCTCCCCCATCACCGGATTGACCGCGTTGACACGAATTCCATCGGGCGCTAACTCGACAGCCATGGACTTGGTTAACAGAATAGCCGCACCCTTCGAGCCGTTGTACCAAGTCAGGCCCGGACGAGGGCGAACCCCGGCAGTCGAGGCAACGTTCACGATATTGCCGGAACCCTGGCGGCGGAATACCGGCACCGCATGCACAGCGCCCAGATAGATGCTCTTGACGTTCACCGCATAGACGCGGTCAAAGGTGGCTTCATCCACATCGAGCATGGGGGAATTCTTGTGGGTGGTGCCGGCATTGTTCACCAGGATGTCGATCCTGCCAAAGGTGCTGACGGCCAGGTCGACCATGCGCGCCACGTCCGCGCTCTGGGTCACATCGATGTGCGCCGAGATGGCTTCGCCGCCCGCGGCTTTGATTTCCGCAGCCACCCTCTCCGCTTCCTGGGCGCGGAGATCGGCCACCAGAATTTTTGCTCCTAATTCGGCAAAATGTTTGGCGATGCCTTCTCCGAAGCCGCCACCAGAACCGGTAACTATTGCAATTCGACCTTGGAGTTTCATCTAGATTCCGCCCATGCAGAGATATTTCACTTCGATGTAGTCTTCGATGCCGTACTTCGATCCCTCTCGGCCGATGCCCGATTGCTTGACTCCTCCAAAAGGAGCGACTTCGGTCGAGATGAGGCCTTCGTTGATGCCGACGATGCCGTATTCCAGCGCTTCGGCTACCCGCCAGACGCGCCCGATGTCCTTGGTGTAAAAGTAGGCGGCCAGGCCGAACTCGGTGTCATTGCTCATGGCGATGACTTCCTGCTCGGTGGAGAAGCGGGTCAAGGGGGCTACGGGCCCGAAGGTTTCCTCGTTCATCAGTTTGGTTCCCAGGGGGACATCCGAAAGGATTGTGGGCTCGTAGTAAGTGCCGCCCAGGGCGTGGCGCTTGCCACCCAGCGAAACTTTCGCGCCGTGCTTTAATGCGTCACTGATGTGCTCTTCGACTTTGTCGACCGCGGCTTGATCGATGAGCGGGCCGATGGTCGAGCCGGCGCTCATCCCATTGCCCACGACCAGGGCGCGGACCGCGGCTTGTAATTTGAGGGTGAAGGCGTCGTAGATGCTGTCTTCCACGAAGATGCGGTTGGCGCAGACGCAGGTTTGGCCGCCGTTGCGGAATTTCGAGATCATGACTCCGCTGACGGCGCGGTCTAGATCGGCGTCGGCGAAAATGATGAAGGGGGCGTTGCCTCCGAGTTCGAGCGATACCTTCTTGATCGTGCCTGCGCATTGCCGGAGCAGTAAGCGCCCCACTTCGGTCGATCCCGTGAACGACAGCTTGCGGACTACCGGGCTCGAGGTGAGCTCGCCGCCGACCACTTCGGGGACGCCGGTGATGATGTTGAGGACTCCTTTGGGCATGCCTGCCCGCTCGGCCAATTCGGCCAGGGCCAGGGCGGAATAGGGAGTGGACTCCGCGGGCTTGATCACGATGGTGCAGCCGGCGGCCAGCGCGGCCGACCCTTTGCGGGTGATCATGGCGTTGGGGAAATTCCAGGGCGTGATGGCGGCCACGACTCCTATCGGCTGTTTGATGACCACGATGCGGCGATCGCTGGCGGTCGCGGAAATGACATCGCCGTAGATACGTTTTGCTTCCTCGGCAAACCATTCGATGAACGAAGACCCGTAGGCGATTTCACCCTTGGCTTCGGCCAGGGGCTTGCCCTGCTCGAGGGTGAGGATCGTAGCCAGGTCATCCTGATTCTGCATGCAGAGTTCGAACCAGCGGCGCAGGATCTGGGACCGCTCCTTGCCGGTTTTCGCTCGCCAGGCAGGCAAGGCGGCTTCGGCGGCGGCGATGGCGCGGCGCGTGTCCGCGGCGCTGAAGCTGGGGACGGTGCCGAGCTGGCTGCTATCCGCGGGATTGGTGACCGGGAAGGTGGCGCCGTCTTCCGCGCCTACCCAGGCGCCATCCACGTAGCATTGCTGGCGGAAGAGTTTTTCGTCCTTGATGGGTATTTCGAGTGCAACGGATGTCAACATACTCGGTTCCTTGCGACTTGGCCGGTTTCAAAAGCGTGAAGGCCTTCGAGGAGTATCAGGCCCATGGCGTCACGGGTGTCTTCGGTGGAACTGCCCAGATGGGGAGTGAGAAACACGTTGTCCAAGGTAAGGTAACGCGGGTCGAGGTTCGGCTCCCGGTGGAAGACGTCCAGGCCGGCGGCGAATATTTTCTTTTCCTGCAGGGCCTCGATCAGGGCATCGTCATCGATCATTTCCCCCCGGGCTACGTTGACCACGATGGCATTTGGGGGGAGCATGGCTATGCGCGGGCGGTTGAGAAAGCCGGCTAGCTCGGGCGATCCTGGCGCAGTGATTAAAAAGATGTCGCTCACCTCGAGCAGGCTATCCGGTTTGGGATGGTAGACGGCATTCTTTTCGAGCTCCGGCGGTAGTTGTTGACGGTTGTGATAGTGGACCTGAACGCCGAAGCTGCGGGCGCGGTCTGCCACCGCCTGGCCTATGCGACCCATTCCCAGGATACCTAATCGCCTGCCCACCAACCCCAGGCCCAGCAACTGGGTAGGCGCCCAACCCGGCCACTTGCCGGAGCGCACCAACAGTTCCCCTTCATGACCGCGACGGGCGGCGTTCAAGATCAGCAGCATGGCGATTTCGGCGCAGGCGTCGGTGAGTACTCCGGGAGAGTTGAAGACGGCTACTCCGTGGTCTCGGGCGGCGGCGATGTCGACGTGATTGAAGCCTACGGAAAGGGTGGCTACGGCTTTGAGTGGTCCTGCGAGCTTTTCAAATACAAAGCGTGGGACTTGTTCCGTGGCGGAGACGAACAGATAGTCACAGCCTTGCGCGTTGCTTGCCAGCTGTTCGGCGTTCATCGCGCCCCCGGAAGGATTTCTGAGAACCTGGTACCGCTCGCGGATTTTTGCTTCAACCAAGGGAGTGAAAACGCGGGCCAGGTAGGCTTTGCGTTCAGACGGGGCCGGGTGCATGGTGTTCACGATAAATTCGAATCTCGGTTTGTAGCAAGGGTTCTGGTGTTAGCAGATTCCGACTTGGAAGAGTTTCGAGGGGAAACTGATATTCCACTATTTTTGCGGTGGGTGCGTCGAATAAAACCGAAGGGTCCGTTGAACTGCAGGTAAATTCGGCTTATATCGTATAATTTCGTCGATGATGCTATCTCCGCGCGAGGCCGCTCTACGGTTGGGGATTTCGTATCCCACCATTAAGCAGTGGCTGTACCGGGGGAAGCTGAAGGCGGTCAAAACGCCCGGCGGCCACTACCGGATTCCAGAGGCTGAGTTGGATAATCTCCTGCACCTGGCTAAGCGACCGGAGACGCCTAAGCGGGAGATGCTCCGCCAGCTTAGCGGACGGAACCAACTCACCGGCCGCATCGTTGAGTTGAAAATTGAGGGGCTGCTGGCACAGGTGAAGCTGTCCATCGGGGGGCAGGTTATTACCTCCATCATCACCGCCGAGGCGGCACGCGAGATGCAACTTAAGGTCGGCCAAACTGCCGCTGCGTTGATCAAGTCCACCGAAGTGATGGTGCTTCGTGTTTAGACGCCTTTGGGTGGTGGTGCTGTTGGTTTTCTCTGTTGGCTTGCACGCACAGGACCTCAAGATTGCCGCCGCTGCGGATCTGCAGCCGGTTTTGCCGGCGCTCATCGAGCAGTTCGAGAAGCAGAGTCATCAGAAGGTCGATGCGTCGTATGCATCTTCAGCTACCCTGGCGACGCAGATTTTGAATGGCGGGCCGTTCGGGTTGTTCCTTTCCGCGGATCTGTCTTTCCCGCAAAAGGTGGTGGCGGCAGGTCTGGCCGATAGCGGCGCGCCGATTCCCTACGCTCGTGGAACGCTGGTGCTGTGGGCGCGGAATGATTCGCCAATCCAGCCGTTGAGCCTCGACTCGCTGCGCAGTCGCGACGCTGAAGACCCTCGCGGTCGCCAATGCCGAACACGCTCCTTACGGCCGCGCGGCGAAGGCTGCGCTCGAGAAGCTGGGGCTGACGGATGCGCTGAAAAGCAAGCTGGTGGTGGCGGAGAATATCGCGCAGACCGCGCAGTACGCCGATTCCGGCAACGCGGATGCGGGGTTGATTTCTCTTACCTCGGCGCTGACGCCGCGGTTGAGCGCGGATGGGAAATACGTGATCGTACCCGAGGATTCGTATCCGCCGCTGCTACAGGGAGCAGTCGTCCTCAAGCAAGGACCCGGGAAGGCGGAGGCCCATCAATTTCTTGACTTTCTGCTTTCCCCTCCGGTTAGAAAGCAACTCGGGGAGCGTGGGTTGAAGGGTCCTTAAGATGGACCAGCAAGCGGTCTTCCTTACTCTCCGCCTGGCCTCTTTCACGACGCTGATTTTGCTGGTGATGGCGGTTCCCCTGGGTTATTGGCTCGCCTACGCTAAGGCGCGGTGGAAGCCGCTGGTGGAAGCCGCGGTGGCTCTTCCGCTGGTGCTGCCGCCCACGGTTCTTGGTTTCTACCTGCTGGTGCTGATGGCGCCGCGCACGGCCGCCGGTAGAACATTGGCTGGGGTGTTCGGACATCCGCTCGCGTTTTCGTATGCCGGGCTAGTGGTGGGGTCGGTGATTTTCAGTTTGCCGTTTGCAGTACAGCCGATTACTTCGGGATTTCGCTCGGTCGACCGGGAGATTTTAGAGGCGGCGGAGCTTCTGTCTCCTTCCCGGGTGAGGATCCTGGGGCGGGTGCTGCTGCCGTTAGTCCGCCCCTTCCTGCTCACCGCCGCGGTGCTGAGCTTCACCCATACGGTGGGCGAGTTCGGAGTGGTGTTGATGATCGGCGGCGGGATTCCTGGTGTGACCCGGACTTTGTCTATCTCGATCTACGATCAGGTGCAGGACTTTGCCTATGCGCAGGCCAACCACACGGCTTTGCTGCTGGTGGGCTTATCATTCCTGGCTCTGTTGATCATTTACGGACGCCGGGAGCGCGCTGGTGTCTGAATATCTGCAGGTGGATATCGAGCACGCGATGGGGGATTTGCCGCTGCATGTGTCTTGTGCGTTGTCGGCTCCTTGGACGGTGCTGTTTGGGCCGTCGGGCGCGGGGAAGACTTCGGTGCTGCGGGTGCTGGGCGGGTTGATCCGGCCGGACCGGGGGCGGGTGGTGCTTTATGGGCGCACGCTGGTCGATAGCGGGACGTGGGTTCCACCGGCGTTGCGCGGGATCGGGTTTGTCAGCCAGCGTCCCACGCTTTTTCCTAATATGGATGTAACCGCTAATGTTGCTTTTGGCGTGCCTGGCAGCGAGCGCGTGATGCCGATGCTGGAACTTTTTGAGGCCGGCCATTTAGCCAAACGGATGCCCCGGGAGCTTTCCGGGGGAGAAAAACAGCGCGTGGCGCTGGCTCGGGCGCTGGCTCCGGAGCCGAAGATGTTGCTGCTGGATGAGCCGTTTGCTGGACTGGATGCGGAGTTGAAGGCGGGTATTTTGGAGCGGCTGACGGGATGGCTCGGGGCGCGGGGGGTTCCGGCGCTGTATGTCTCGCATGATGTGGCTGAGGTATTCCAGACCGGGGCCGATGTATTGGTCATGGATCGTGGGCAGATCCGGGCGCACGGCCCAGCAGAAATCGTGCTGGCTGGCCAGCGAGAGCTGCTACTGCGGCAGCTCCAAAGTAAAATCAGAGTGAGTACCAATTCACATGACGAGATCCTCGAATAACGCCGGGAACGGAGAAGGTCAGGTCGTCAAGCCAAAAGAGAAGCCCCGATACACGCTCGATCAACTGCTGGCACAATGTGACTCCCGAGGCTGATTTCAGCGACGAGGACAGTGCTTGGCTGGACCTTGCCCGTCATGGCCTGGAGCTGTAGATCACTGCGGTTTCTACGCCAGCCAGACGGGCTCGGGCTCCAGGCGGATGCCGAAACGGGAGACGATCGTTTCGATGAGCTGGTCGCGTAGAGCTGTGATGTCGGCTGCGGTGGCTCCGCCGCGATTGATGAGGGCCAGGGTGTGGCGGCTGGAAATGCCGGCGTTGCCTAGCACATAGCCTTTGGGGAAACCGGCACGCTCGATCAGCCAGGCGGCGGATAGCTTTACTTCTCCAGCCTGCGCCGGATAGGCGGGGATGGTTCCCTTCTCTACTCCGAGGTTTTGCGCCAGCGAATCGAGTAGGGTCACCGGGACTACGGGGTTCTTGAAGAAGCTGCCCGCGCTGCGGCAGTCGGCATCGCCGGGCACCAGCAGCATGCCCTTTTGCGCGCGGATCGAGCGCACGGCTTCGCGCACCTCCGCCAAGGTGGGCGCGGGGTTGTTGCGGAAGTGACGGGTCAGGTCGGCGTAGGTGAAGGTGGCGGCGCCATGCTTGCGGAGGGCGTAAGCGACGCGGCTCACCACGTAGCGTCCGCGCTCGGTGGAGTTGAAGATGCTGCGGCGATAGGAGAATCCACAGGCGGAGGCAGGCAAGTCCACAAAGCGCCCGGTTTTTCGATCGAAGGCGCGGACCGAGACAATGGTTTGTGAGACTTCCTGCCCGTAGGCGCCCACATTTTGCACCGGAGTGCCCCCCACCGTTCCCGGGATGCCGGAAAGGCACTCGACACCGGCATAGTCCGCGTTCACCGCATGGGCTACCAGGCCGTCCCAGTCTTCTCCTGCCGCGGCGGAGAGAGTGGCCCCGTCGTCCTCCATGCCGCGCAGCGCGATGCGCAGGACCAGGCCTGGGAACCCGGCATCCGAGACCAGCAGGTTGCTTCCCCCACCCAGGATGAAGAGGGGGAGACCGCGTTCGGCGGCAAAGGCGATTCCGGCGGCAATGTCGTCTTCGGTCTGCGCTTCGGCAAACCAGCGCGCGGGCCCGCCAATCTGGAAGGTAGTGTAGGGGGCGAGAGGGACTTCCTCGAGGAAGTGCATTTTTCCCAAGGTATAACAGCCGCGGGAGCAAATGGTGTTGGCGAAACACGGGCGAATCTTTACAATCACAGCAGGTGTTGTTAAAGGAGCATGCATGTACCCCGAGATTATGATCATTCCGATGCGCGAAGAACTGACCCGCGCAGGCATCAAAGAAGCACGGACCGCACAGGATGTGGACGCGGCATTGGCGGTTCCAGGCACGACGATGTTAGTGGTCAATTCGATCTGTGGGTGCGCGGCCGGCAAGATGCGGCCCGGCGTCCGGATGGCCCTACAGAACAAGACGCTGCCTGACCACGCCATCACTGTGTTCGCAGGGCAGGACCGGGAAGCCACCGAACGCGCCCGGTCTTACTTCGAGGGGCATCCTCCGACATCCCCGGCGATTGCGTTTCTGCGCGACGGGAAGCTGGTTTACCTGATGCAGCGCTCTGCCATCGAAACCGCGACCGCGCCGATGATCGCCCAGGAACTGACCCGGGCGATGAATGAGCTGTGCACCAAGACAACCGTCTAGCTACAACCTCTTTGGGCACGGCCCATGCTCGACGAGCAAACGCTCGATATGGGCCGGCGCCTCTGCAGTTTTCGAACGCCAGGACTCCTCCACCGTCGCAGTGTGTTCCTGGAAGACAAAGGTAACGATCCGGTCTTCCGGTTCATCGCGCCAGACATTCCCTTCCCCGTCGCGACGACTCGATCCGGATAGCCAACCCCTTGGCGTTAAGTGCCATTCTGTCCACTGCCTACTGACGGGCATGCTCTCTCCAAGCGTGTATTGTTGACAACCATAGGTTAACAAAATCGAAAGGCCGCACTCTCCATGAACACTGCCGTAGATGCTGTGTCACTTCGCCGTAAGCGATCGTTGTGGAAGGGATTTCTCGCTGGAGCAATCGGGGGTCTGGCGGGCGCGGCCGCGAAGGCCGCGGGCGAGGCGGTGTATCCACCGCGGACCCAGGGTCAGATTGCTCCTCCTGCGGTTTTGTTGAATCGAATGTCCGCGCAGCCGTTGAGCGAGGAAGAGGAAGAAGTCTCGGTGCGGGCGCTGCACTGGGGATTTGGCGTGCTGGTGGGCGGAGTTTATGGAGCGCTGGCTGAGTATCAGCCAGTGGTCACCGGGCGGTTTGGAGCGGATTTCGGGTTGACGCTGTGCGGGATGACTCACGTTTCCGCACTGCCTATGCTGGGTTTGACGGAGACTCCGGAAAACCAAACGGTGCGCGAGCATGTGAGTGAGCTGGTGACGCACACGGTTTATGGCGTGACCACAGAAGTGGTTCGGCGCATTGCCCGGCGGGCGTTTTAGCGGGTTAGGGGTTCTCCGTTTGGGCGAGAATCGGAACCAAAGGACTAGACGAGCCAGACGGGTGCCCCATGTTCGCACCAGCGTACGTGGGCCGAAAAAGATGGGCGAAGCCCCTCAAACGCTTCTAGGCCTTTAGTAAAAGCATTCGAAGAATTCATATTCGGCCCACGTACGCTGGTGCGAACATGGGGCACCCGTCTGGCTCGTCTAGTCCGTCGGTTCCGATTCTCGCGCAGGCTTTAAAACCGTTACGCGATGCGGTCGATCTGTTCTCCGGGGAGCGCTTGCTCGGCTTTCCGGGTGGTGATCAGAACGGCGGGATGGCGTACGGCAGCGTAGAGGATCGAAGCGACGACCGCTCCCACAAAGGGAGCGACGATAAATAACCAGAGCTGCTGCAAGGCCCAGCCACCGACAAAGAGCGCCGGGCCGATGCTCCGGGCCGGGTTCACCGAGGTGTTGGTGATGGGAATGCCTACCAGGTGGATCAGGGTCAAGACCAAGCCGATGGCTAGTCCGGCAAAACCAACCGGCGCACTGATGTCCGTGGCTCCCAATACAGTCAGCACCAGAAACATGGTGAGCACGGTTTCCGCGGTGAAGCCCGCTACCATCGAATAATGGTCCGGGGAATGCAGACCGTAGCCATCCGCACCCAGGCCGCTCAGCGGAGCGCTATAGCCACCGGGAACGCCGTTGGCGATCAGCAGGATGACTCCCGAGGCAATCACGGCTCCGATGACCTGCGCCACCATGTAGAAGGCCGCATCTTTGGCGTTGATCTTGCGGGCGAGAAAGACTCCCAGGGTGACGGCCGGGTTTACGTGACAGCCGGAAATCGGCCCGATGGTGTACACCATCGCAAGCAAGGAAAGCCCGAAGGCTGCTGAGATACCGGCAAAGCCAATGTGGCTTCCCGCTAGGACCGCGCTACCGACGCCGCCAAAAACCAGGACGAATGTGCCGATCAATTCCGCAAGATACTTCTTCATAGACGCCTCCGCAAATGCGGCTTCCAGGGGCCCAGGTTTTGAAGCCGGTTTGGTCCCCGAAGTATACGTCTATTTTGATGAGGCCATAATAATATTCGTCAGCGTCCAGTAGTTTCCGCCGGGCTCATGGCCTGCACCTTGCTGTGCTTGACGCTGTAACTGAAGTAAATGCCCAGGCCGATGACCAGCCATACGATCAGGACCTCCCAGGTAAGGAGCGGGAGCTTGATCATGAGATAGAAAGCGCTGCCCATGCCGAGAATGGGCACCAGGGGCACCATCGGAGTGCGGAAGGGGCGGTGCAGGTTGGGATGGCGGCGGCGCAGAATCCAAACCCCGGCACAGACGATGGTGAAGGCCAGCAAGGTCCCCATGTTGACCAGCGCGGCGAGCTTATCGATGGGCAGGAAAGCGGGAAGGAAGGCGACGATGGTGCCGACTACGATGTTGGAGATCCAGGGAGTGCGAAACTTGGGATGAATGGCGGAAGCCCATTTCCAAAGCAGGCCGTCTTTCGACATGGAATAAAAGACGCGCGACTGGCCTAATAACATGACCAGCATGACGGTGCCCAAGCCGAACACGGCGCCGATCTTGACCAACAGGCTGCCCCAGGTGACGCCGGTGACATCGATGCCTACGGCGACTGGGTCGCTTACATCTAGGCTTCTATAGTTCACCAGGCCGGTGAGCGTGGTGGACACGAGTATGTAGAGCAGGGTGCAGACGACCAGCGAGCCGAGGATCCCGATGGGCATGTCCCGCTGCGGGTTGCGCGCTTCCTGGGCCGCGGTCGAGACGGCGTCGAAGCCGATGTAGGCGAAGAAGACTGACGCTGCTCCGGCGGTGATGCCGCCGAATCCGTACAGTCCTGGACCTTGCGACGGGGGAATGAAGGGATGCCAGTTGACCCGGTGGAGTTCAGGATGGCTGATTAGGAAGCTAATGCCGAGGAACAGGAAGACGGCGACGATGCCGAGCTTGACGATCACGATCGCGGAGTTGAGATTGGCGGATTCCTTGATGCCGATGACGAGAACCGCGGTGACGATGAGGATGGCTAAAAAGGCGACGAGGTTGCAGACTCCGGTGATGTGCGGCAGGGTTGCGGCGACTACGGAGGTTGGAAGCGAAGCCGCGGGTTGCCACTTGTCCTGATAGAAGTAGAGGACGTTGCCGAAGGTGGTGGTGTACTGGGGCGGCAGGTAAATGTGCAATTGCTGCAGCAGGCTGATGAAATAGCCTGACCAGCCGGAGGCCACGGTGGCGGCGCCGAATGCGTATTCCAGGACCAAGTCCCAGCCGATGATCCAGGCTACCAGTTCGCCTAGGGTCGCGTAGCCGTAGGTGTACGCGGAGCCGGCGATGGGGATGATGGAGGCGAACTCGGAATAGCAGAGTCCGGCAAAACAGCAGGTGATTCCGGCGAAGACAAAGCTGAGGGCTACGGCAGGGCCGGCGTGGAGCGCGGCTGCCTGACCGGTGAGCACAAAGATGCCCGCTCCGATGATGGCTCCGATACCAAGCGTGATCAGGTTGACTGGGCCGAGAGAGCGCTTGAGGGTGTTTTCCCCTACTTCATTGGCTTCATGGGTCAGTGTCGAGAGAGGCTTGGTCGCCAGGAGTCTTGGCATCGGGTGGGGATGGTCCTCCGGTAAAGGATTTTTAGGTGTGGTTGCTGCTGGCTGTATGTTCTATACCGTTTTCCCGTAGGCGTGTCGAGAGGAAAGCTCGATAAACCACTTGAGTCGCAATCTATGCGCGAAAACCAAACTTAAATCTACACGCACACCCGATGGGTGCCCCATCAAGTTTGTTACTGATTTTGGTTGGTGGCCGCGCGGGGAACCCATCGAGGTTTGCTACTGATTTTGATTCGTGGCCGCGCCGGGATCCCGTCGAGGTTTTGCTAGTGATTTTGGTTGGTGGACGCGCGGGGATCCGGATCCAGGTTGGCTTGGAATTCTTGTATTCGCTTTTGTGGGTCGGGCAGGAGGTCGGAGATGACGGCTAGCGAGTCGGCTCCGGCTTCGATCACGGCGGCGCAGTTGGCGCGCGTGATGCCTCCTATGGCTACCAACGGCTTGGGTATGAGGGCACGGGCAAAACGCACTCCTTCCAGGCCGACTATCGGGTCCGGCACTTGCTTGGAGTTGGTCGCGTAGACCGGGCCTATGGCTACGTAGTCGGCTGGACCGGCCGCGGCGGCAAGCAGCTGGGACTCGAAATGAGTCGATACCCCAATCAAAATGTCAGGGCCCAGGATGGCTCGGACTTCGGCGGGGGATTTGTCCTCCTGGCCCACGTGGACACCGTCGCAGCCGGCGGCCCGCACCAGCGCGACCCGGTCGTTCAGGATCAGACAGCTGTCGGACGCAGGGAAGATCTCCCGCAGAAGCTTGGCCCGGCGCAGCACTTTTCGATCGGATGACTCTTTGTCACGGTATTGCAGGAAACGAATGCCCGCGGCTCGCAGTTGCCAGGCAAAGTCCTGTATCGAAAGTCCGGCCCGCGACAAGAGGCCGGCATCCAGGATGGGATAGAGCCGGGGCAGGCTACACGTTGGCGAGAATTTGTTCACGGCGGTTTTTCTCGCGTTCGAAGAAGCGCTCCATGAACTTGGTGTCAAAGCGGCCGCTGCGAAACTCCTCGTCTTCGAGAATACGGCGGTGGAGCGGGATGGTGGTGTGAATTCCCTCCACCACAAACATCTCGAGGGCACGCGACATACGGGCCATGGCCTCGGTCCGGTCTTTGCCGTGAACGATGAGCTTGGCAATCAGCGAATCGTAATAAGGAGGCACAATGCCTTCGGCGTATTGCGCCGTATCCACGCGCACCCCGTTGCCGCCCGGTACGTTGAAGGCGGTGATGCGGCCGGCGGAGGGAGTGAACTTCTCCGGATGCTCGGCGTTGACCCGGCACTCGATGGCATGTCCGCGGATGGGCACCACCTCGGGCAAAATGCTGGACAGAGTCTCGCCGTTGGCAATGCGCAGCTGGGCCTTCACCAGGTCGATGCCGGTGACCATCTCGGTGACCGGATGCTCCACCTGGATGCGGGTGTTCATTTCGATGAAGTAGAGCTTGCCGTCCTCATCCATCAGGAACTCGACCGTGCCGGCGTTTTGATAGCCGATGGCGGACAGGCACCGTTTCAGAGTCTTGGCGATCTCCTCGCGTATTTTGGGCGTCACCTGCAGCGAGGGCGCCTCCTCGATCAGCTTCTGATGGCGGCGCTGAATGGAACACTCGCGCTCGCCCAGGGAGAAGACGTTTCCGTGCTCGTCGGCCAGGACCTGAAACTCGATGTGGCGCGGGCGCTCGATGAACTTCTCCATGTAGAGGTCGCCGTTGCCGAAGGCGTTGGCGGCTTCGATGTGCGCAGCCTGAAAGAGCTGCGGGAGCTCGTCGGCGGAACGGATGACGCGCATGCCGCGTCCGCCGCCGCCGGCTGAGGCCTTGAGGATTACGGGAAAACCCACGGACCGCGCCCATTCCAGAGCCTCATCGGCAGTCTGCAGAACTCCGTCGGAGCCGGGCAGGATGGGGACCTTGGCCCGCTTCATGGCTTGGCGGGCTTTATCCTTTTCGCCCATCAGGCGCATGGCTTCGGGCGGGGGGCCGACGAACTTGATGTTGGAGGCGCGGCAGACCTCGGCGAAGTTGGCGTTCTCGCTCAGCAGGCCGTAGCCGGGATGGATGGCGTCGACATCGGCGATTTCCGCGGCGGAGATGACGGCGGGCACGTTCAGGTAGCTGTCGGCCGAGCGCGGGGGGCCGATGCAGATGGCCTCATCGGCGAAACGAACGTGCAGGGAGTTGCGGTCCGCCTCGCTGTAGATCGCGACCGTGCGAATCCCCAGTTCCTTGCAGGCACAGATGACGCGGAGAGCAATTTCGCCGCGGTTCGCAATGAGTAGTTTTCGAAACATAGTTATAGGAGCCGCAAAGAGAAGAGCGGCTGGCCGTATTCCACCGGCTGGCCGTTCGAGACCCACCGCTTGACGATTTCCCCAGCCCCGTCAGACTCAATCTCGTTCATCAGCTTCATGGCCTCAACGATGCACAGCACCTGGCCGTTCTCCACGATATCCCCAATTTTGATAAAGGCGGGGGCGCCCGGCGACGACGACTCGTAGAACGTACCCACGATCGGCGACTTGACGACATGGAGCAGCTCTTCCTGGGCCGGCGCCTCTTCCGCTGCCGGCGGCGCGGGAGAAGCGACCGCATGAATGCCCAACGGCGACGACGGATACACCGGCAACCCCAAAGCCGGAGCAGGCGCGACCTGCAACGGTTGGGTAAACTTCAGGCGGATCTTGAGCTCGCCACGTTCAAAATCAAACTCGTTGATTTCGTTTTCTTTCAGGAACTCGACCAGTTCCTTCAACTCACTTAGTTCATCAGGCGTCATGAATCTCTCGTCTGCTTTAGAGCTGCGTCCAAGCGGTGGATGCCGGGGTCAACACCTGACCACCGTTCCGGGTTACGGCAACCATATCCTCGATGCGCACTCCAAACTGACCTGCAAGGTAAACGCCGGGTTCGATGGTGATGACCATTCCCGGCAAAAGGGGTTGCGATTGGTCGGCGGCAATGCGGGGCGCCTCATGAATTTCGAGCCCCACTCCGTGACCGGTGGAATGGCTAAAGTACTCGGCCAAACCGGCATCGCGAAGAACGCTCCGCGCTGCCTCATCTATTTCACCGCAGGAGACTCCTGGCTTGACCGCCGCGACGGCCGCCAATTGCGCCTCCCGCACAGCATCATACGTGAAGCGCTCCCGGCGTGTCGGCTGACCCAGGAAGACGGTGCGCGTCATATCTGAACAGTATCCTTTAAGGATAACACCGAAGTCTAAGGTTAAAAAGCCTTTACGGGGCAAGCCACGGGCGGTGGCGCGGCCGTGCGGGAGGGCCGAACGAGGGCCTCCCGCGACTATGGTTTCAAAGGACATGGCCTCGGCTCCCTGCATGCGGGCGCTCTGCTCGAGGAGCGCGGCTACGGTGGTTTCCGGTAATCCTGGCTCGAGCTTGGGGAGAAGCTGATTCCACAACGAAACACCCAGGTGGGCGGCTTGCTTCATCAACCGGAGTTCTTCTTCGTCTTTTACCAGCCGGAGTCCGGTAAGGATAGGGTCGGTCAGGGGCTGGAAAAATCCGCGATGAGCGGCCTTGCGGTAAAGCGCCAGATCGGCCACGGTGGTGTGTTGCGGATCGAAAACGCAGTGCTTGACCCCGGTGGCCGCGAGCCAGGCGCAGGCTTCCTCGCGGGCGGATTTGGGGGCGATTTTCACCCTTGCCGCAGAGGTCTCTTCTTTCGCTTGCACAGTGTAGCGGCCGTCGGTGAACATTACGGCTCGCTTGGCGGTGATGGCTAAGAATGCGTTGGAGCCGGTGAATCCGCAGAGATAGCGGACGTCGGCCAGGTGGGTGACCAGGATGCTCTCGATGCCGCGCTGGTTCAGTTGGCGGCGTAATGCGCGCAGTCTGCGTAAGTGATTCATACAGTACACTTGGAGTTCAAGGAAACGTCAGTTTACCCCATGTGCCCAAAACACCGGGTAGCCTGGTTGGCCCTGGTTGCACTGGGGTTGACGGGTTGCCAGCGACGGGATTTCCCCAACTATCCTGCGAATTATCGCGAATACGCCTACATCAGCAATGGCGGAAGCAATACCGTAACCGTGCTGGACGTGGTGAACATGCGCCAGGACCGCGTGATTGCGGTGGGGTCGAATCCTTCGGGGTTGGGGGTGAATCCGCGCCGGAATGAAGTGTATGTGGTGAATTCCGGCAGCGGGACGGTGAGCGTGATCGACGCTGAGAGTAACCGGGTCACCGCCACGATGCGGGTGCAGAAGCAGCCTTATTTTATCGACGTGGATGCGCAGGGGGAACGGGCTTACGTTGCGAATTCGCGGTCGAATAATGTGTCGGTGCTGGACCTTGGGCTGCGGCGGGAAATTGGCGTGATCGGCGCGGGGGAAGGGCCGGGGATGGCGCGGATCTCCGGCGACGGGAAGACGGTGGTGATTACCAACCGCAGCAGCGGCAGCGTCAGCATTGCCGATGCTCGGACTTTCAAGGTGAGGAGCAGCTTCGATCATTGCCCCGGGGCTACGGACGCGATCATCATGCCGGATTCTTCGAAGGCGTTTGTTACTTGCTCGGGCGGGCACCAGGTGATGGTGATCGGGCTGGCGCATGGTACCGGGAGCGATCCGTTGGCTGCCGATGTGCTGCTCACGTTTATGGATGTGGGGAAGAGCCCGGTGCACATTGTGTTGAAGCCGGATGGTGGGGAGGCGTTCGTTTCCAACTACGACAGTGACACGATTTCTGAAATTACGACTACTTCGAATGAGGTGGGCGGGGCGTATTTGATGGGGGCCCATCCGGTGCGGGGATTGGTGAATGCAGATAATTCCCTGCTGTATGTGAGCGATTTCAGTGCGGGGCGGGTTGGGGTTTATAGCATCGACGATGGGAAGTTGATTGGCCCGGGAGTGAAGGTGGGGGAGGGTCCGGATGCGCTGGCGTTTTCTGCTTCGGGGCATTTTCTTCTGGTGGTGAATGCGTTGTCGGGGGATATTGCGGTGCTGAAGACGGGGTCGAATCCGCCTTCCCTACTGACGCTGTTCCCTGCCGGCAGGTCGCCGAATGACATTGCGGTCAAGGCGTTTCTGGTCCGGTGAGGCTGGGGTGAGAGGCAGGCGGAGGAGGCTGCGCCAGAATTCGTGCTTTGTATCAGGGCACGACTTCAGTCGTGCCATAAACAGCAAAAAAGAGACGGGCTTTAGCCCCTGCGCCCGCCATTTGCTGAGCAGATTTACCGTGGCAGGGGCTAAAGCCCTTCATTTTTTAAACCTTAACGGCACGACTAAAGTCGTGCCCTGATACAAAGCATGAGTTTTTCTACGTAATGTAAAGTCGTGCCCTGACAAGGGGCCCGCAGTGTCTTAGAGTAGCGAAAAAGACGTGCGAAGCCCTGGGCGAAGCCCTTCCATTATTTCTAATCCTTGAGTGAAAGCATTCGAAGAATTCATAATCGGCCCACGTACGCTGACGCGAACATGGGGCACCCGTCTAGATTTGTTTGGTCCTGGAGTCTTTGGCTCGCTCCAGGTCGGCTCGGTGGGCCAGGCGCAGGGCGTGGCGGGTTGCGGAGTAGTGCGCCCCGGCCAGTAGCAGGAGGCCGGTCACGAAGGCCCATAACATCAGGCTTACCGAGACGGAAAAGGGACCGTAGACCGAATGCAGGTCCATCCAGGGGAGAGCCGCGATGTAGAGCATCTTCGCTAGCTCCCAGGAGAGACCGATGACAATGGCCGTCGGCAGGACGGCGCGGATGGGCAGACGGCGGTTGGGCAAGATCCAATAGATGAGAAAGAAGAGCAGGACACTGGCAATCGCCGCCGATATCTGCAGCAGCCAGTGAGATACAAAGGCAAACGCCAGATTGTCGACGTGACCGAAAAATACCCGCTGCAAAACGGTCTGCTGCGCCGCCGTTACCGCAACACTCAACATCGCAATCGCCCCAATGGCAGCCGCCAGCCCCAAAGAGATCAGCTGGTTCATGATGTACGAGCGGTTCTTGGTGACTCCCCAAACGCGGTTCAAGGCGACTTCCAGGGGAAGAAAAACGCCGGTCGACGAAATCAGCAACATCACCACCGAAGCCAATTGCACTCCCTTGCGAGCGTGCGCCACGATCTGCATGTTCTTGGTCACGAATTCCTGACCGGCCGGGAGAAAGTAGCGGATCATGTCCGCAATCGCGTTCTCCATGGCGTGGGAATGAAAGACCACGCGGGCAATGGTGAACATCATCACGATGAAGGGAAACAACGACAGGATAGTGTTGGCGGCGACACTGAAGGCGTAGGTGTGCACTTCGGTCTGGGCCAGGTAACGGATGAGACCCCAAAGCCCTTGGCCCAAACCCGCGCCGGACGGTAACGGAGCGGGCGGCTCCGCTACCGGGGGAACGCCGGCAAGCGCGTCATCGACCTCAGGTATGGCAGGCGTCGTGAGCATCGGCCTTCATGCTAGCAGCCCGCAAGCGGGGTCGATATCACCCACTCGTGCAGTGAAGTCCCAAATCGATGCTGTGGTGGGGATAGCAAATTTTTGTTGCACTCGATTCCAATTCCTGCCATAACATCATCAAGCTCGAACAAAAGTTCGCTGTTCGAAACGCTCGGAAGGCCAATTGGTGTAATAAGTTCACCACCCTCTCAGCATTTCAGGTACCAGGGTTTGCCGTGCACCATCCGACGGCTGCTCGAAGTGTCTCTGCAGGACGATGCTGCGTGTGCGCAGGGTGATGCTGCGTGCGCGCAAGGTGATGAACCTGGTTGATCTCATTTGAAAGGAAGTTCGCTTGAAGGAAAATGGCGTTGTCAAGTGGTTCAACGGAGCCAAAGGATACGGTTTTATTCAACGCTCGACCGGCGAAGACGTCTTTGTTCACTTCTCCGCAATTCAGGAGAACGGATACAAGACACTGAACGAAGGCGATGCGGTAGAGTTCGAATGCCAGCAGGGACCGAAAGGACTCAACGCCGCCAACGTGGTGCGTAGCGCCTGATCCACGGCATTACCGTGGTGGGTCTGTGGGCGCGGCCGAAAGACGAGAGGCGGCCCATTGTGCCGCGTCCGCAAGCACCGGGTCGGAACTGGTAGACCACTCCCGCAGCTTGGGCAGAAAACTCGCAAGGCCGCTGTTCCCCATAGCAATGGCTACGTTGCGCAACAAGCCGCTGAGCTTGGCGCGTTGCACCGGCGATTGACGGAAAAAACGGCGGAAGCTGTCCTGGTCCAGCTCCGCAAGCCAGGCGAGTGCTGGGTTCACCAATTCTGTACGAAGATTCAGTGACGCATCACGGCTGACGGGCGCCCGTCGGTTCCAAGGGCACACGTCCTGACAAATGTCACAGCCAAAGACCTGACGGCCCATCTGCGCGCGGAGGGGTTCGGGGATGGGTCCGCGCTTTTCGATCGTCAGATACGAGATGCAGCGGCTCGCGTCCATTTGATAGGGCTGGGTGAGCGCTCCCGTGGGGCAGGCGTCGATGCATCGGGTGCAGCTGCCACAACGGTCCGGGGGCGGGGTCAGGGATATCGGCAGATCGAGCCCGGTGAGAATGACTCCGAGAAAGAGCCAGGATCCAAGCTGCTGATCGAGGATGCAGGTGTTTTTGCCGATCCAGCCGATGCCGGCGAATTTGGCGTAGAGCCGCTCCACGACAGGACCGGTATCGACATAGCAGCGAGATTCGAAGGGGCCCAGGGTTTGTTGGAGGGTGTGGTCCAGGGTTTTGAGACGGGCGAGCAGTACGTCGTGATAGTCACTGGGCGCGCCGGTTTGTTCATGACCGGTGAGGGCGTAGCGGGCGATCCAGGCGCTCTCCGCGGGCGCGGGGTCTGTGGAGTTGGGTGCGTCCGGGTTGTAGTTCGCGGCGCAGACAATGACGGAGCGGGCCCAGGGAGCGGCGATGCGGAGGGACGAACGCAGCAGGCGGTTGGTTTCGTCGCGGCGTTTGAGGTATTCCATTTCGCCGGCGTAGCCGTTTGCGATCCAGGTTTCCAAGTAGGCTTCTAAATTTTCTCCGGGGGGTGGGATGGGGGCGATTCCTGCCTTGGAAAAGCCCGCCTGCCGCGCTAATGCGGCGATCTGGTTGGCGATCTGGTTTTGGAATTCACTCGGCAACGGTGTCCGCCAGCGCCGCTACAAAGGCTATGTTGGGTAGGAGGTTGGATGGTAGATTGTGCCGCTCGGCCAGGTATTCGGGACTGTTGTAGGAGACCCAGACTTTGCCTTGGCCGTCTTCCCAGATGAGGATCTTCAGCGGTAGATCGATGGCGATGGAGGGGGCGGCGAGCATCAGGGGCGTTCCTCCTTTGGGATTGCCAAAGATGACTAGCTTGGTGGGGTGCATTTCCAGTCCTACTTTGGCCGCTTCCCCGCTGTGATCGATGAGGGCGAAGATCGTGATTCCCTTGGCGTGGAGGATGGATTGGAGTTTGGTCAAGGCCTCGTCCACCGAATGTTTGCTGGCTTTGTTGATGATTCCGGTCATGATTTGTCTCTGCTTCAGGATAGCCGCTGCGGGAACCAACGGGATTGAGATTGCGTATTCTTAGGCGATGATCAAGTTTTTGTTGTGGTGCATATTGTTTATTCTTTGCTGGCCGCTGGCGTTGCTGGCGGTTGTGCTGTATCCGCTGGTGTGGTTGGTTTTGTTGCCGTTCCGGCTGGTGGGTATCGCGGTGCACGGGGCTCTGGAATTGGTGGTTGCGCTGATCACGCTGCCGGTGCGGTTGCTGCGCGCGATTTAGGAGTGGTGGGTGCGGAGAGTTCTTCGTGGAGAGTTTTCCGCAAACTGTTTGGCGCCTGTCCCTGACCGGTCGAAGGCGCGGCTGGGCAGGGGCTAAAGCCCGCGTGGGAACTGATCTCCAGGAGTAAACAAAACTCGATGGGTGCCCCATGTTCGCACCAGCGTACGTGGGCCGATTATGAATTCTTCGAATGCTTTCACTCCGCGAGTAACCGCTTTGGACGGGCTTCGCCCGTCTTTTTCGGCCCACGTACGCTTGTGCGAACATGGGGCACCCATCGAGCTTTGTTTAGTCCTGGAGTCCAGTTGTCGCGCAGGCTTTTGCAAAAAACACGAGATATGGGCCACCCTCTGTTCTTCACCCCAAACAGAATGATCGCGCCTGAAGAATAGAGGTGGCCCCGGGTGAAAGCATTCGAAGGATACATAATCGGCCCACGTACGCTGATGCGAACATGGGGCACCCGTCAGGTTTGTCTAGTCCTGGAGATTCTGTGGTCGCGCCTGGCTTTTGACTAGGGTTGGGCGTAGTAGCCGGTGCGGGTGCGGGCGGTTAGGCCGGGCTTCATTACTTGCACCTCCAGGCTGTGGTATTCGTCGCGATGATCGGCGGGTGGGACGTCGAAGGACAACTCATAATAGGCACCGGCGTCCAGCATGCATTTCTCCAGCAACGCGGAGATGTCGTTGTCGCCGTGTAAGGCAAAACCACCGCTCTGCTGCGCCAAGACCTGCAGGCTTAAGTCGCCTAGCGAGACTTGACCCGGCTTGCTGACACCCTTCAGGAAATCCTCGTAATAAAACTGACGGCCTACCCCTTCCGCCGCACCCAGAGGATCCACCGCGTAGAGAGTCACACCGGCCTGCCGCAGCTGGGTAGAGACGCCGACAATGGTGGAAAAAATCTGGTTGGTTTGCTTGCCATCCAGATGGACACCAGGACCGGCAAGCAAAGGCCAGCCAGGAGAAACCCAGAAGATCAACTTACGGCCCGGAAGCTTGGCCGCCTGGGCGACAAGTCCTCCCAGGGCGTTGAGGGAAAGCTGAAAGCGGTCGTTGGCCTCCCACTGCGAAGAGCGATGGATACTGCGCAAACCCGATTCGTAGTGCTCGAGCACTTCACTGAGCTGATTGCCATCGGTGGTAAAGTTCTGCCCGACCTCGGTGCCCTTGTCGGTGAAAAAGGCGAGCGACACAGGTTGCGCCAGGCGGCCGCCGTTGGCATGTAGAAACTTGTCGATTTGCTGTCGCACATAGGCGAGCCGCTGGAAGGGGCTGTTGACCGCATCCATCACCACGAAGATGTGAATGGGCCCCTGGGTGGCGGTGACGGCTCGGAAGGACACGATGGGCCGCGGGGCTTTGTTGTCGAGAATCCGGAAGTCCGCTTGCTGCAAATCGCCGACCGGCGGTCCGGACTTAGCCGTGACCACAACGTCCAGGGAAACCCTGGACGTTGTGGCCGGCTGCGCGAGAAGCACCGTGGCAGAAAGCAAAGAACTAAAAAGAACGACAGCGAACCGCGCGCGGGTAGACATAGTCATGCCAGTTAGATGCCGGCGACTTCGTTTACGCTTCCCGGGCGACCGGAACAACACCGTGATAGGCCGCCTCCATGGGCAGCGGCTGTTGGCGATACCAGGGGACTTCCGCCAGGCCAAGGGGTACGTACTCGCATAGGTACCAGTCCACAAAGCGGCGTATGCCCTCTTCGATCGAAATCTGCGGGCTGTAACCGGTGATGTCTTTCAGCCGATCGACGCGCGCCTGGGTTTCATAGACGTCGCCCGGTTGCATAGGCTCCAGGCGCACGTTCGCAGTCCTGCCCAAGTACCGCTCGATAGTGCGAATCACGTGCAGCAGCTCGACCGGATTCTGGTTTCCGATATTGCAAAGGCGCATGGGGGCCTTCATACCCACGCCTGCTTGCCTTTCTGCCTCGGGCGGAAGGGGCATCATGCGGACAATCCCTTCCACAACATCGTCGACAAAGGTGAAGTCGCGCTGCATGCGGCCATAGTTATAAAGCTCAATGGGCCGGCCATTCATGATCGAATCGACAAACTTGAAGATGGCCATGTCCGGCCGTCCCCAGGGACCATACACGGTGAAGAACCGCAGTCCCGTGGTGGGGATGTGAAAGAGATGGCTGTAGGCGTGGGCCAACACCTCGTTGCTCTTCTTAGTCGCCGCGTACAGGCTCACCGGCCGGTCGGTGCAGTCTTCCTCAACAAAGGGGATCTTATTGTTCGAACCGTAGACCGAACTCGACGAGGCGAAAATAAAATGGCGGCACGTGCAGGCGCGGACACCCTCGAGCACATTCATGAAGCCGACCAGATTGCTGGAAACATATTCGTCAGGATTGGTCAGCGAGCGGCGTACGCCCGCTTGCGCAGCAAGATGCACAACGGCTTCAAAGTCGCCGGCACGGAAGACGCTTTCCACCCGGTCCCGGTCGGCTACGTCGAGAGGAAAGAACCAGAAGCGCGGGCCCATGCAAAGCTTTCGCAGGCGCATATCTTTGAGGCGAGGGTCGTAGTAGTTATTCAAGTTGTCTACGCCTACTACCTCGAACCCGTCCGCAATGAGCCGCTGGACCAGGTGCGCACCGATGAAACCGGCAGCACCGGTAACTAACACTCGCCGATCATTCGCATCCTTCATGGCAATCGTTCTCCCTTACGACGTTGGGTTGGGGTGAATTAATAGGCTCCCTGCCCGCTCAGGACCGCACGGGCAGTACGCGCCAAGATGTGAAGATCAAGCCAGGGAGACCAGTTACGAACGTAGTAAGTGTCCAGGCGAACGCGCTCCGCCACACTTATCGCGTTTCTTCCTGAGACTTGCCATAAGCCCGTAATTCCTGGGGTAACCCGGCAATACAACGAGAAACTCTGGCCGTAAGTCGGGATCTCTTCTTCGACAATCGGGCGGGGACCGACCAAGCTCATCTCACCCATCAAGACATTCCACAGCTGAGGGAGTTCATCAAGACTGGCCCTGCGCAGGAAGCGGCCCACGCGGGTGATCCGAGGGTCGCGCCGCAGCTTGCGGTTGCGCAGCCATTCCTCGCGCATGGATCCGTCTTGCGCGAATGCACTTTCGAGCAATTGCTCTCCATCCACCCGCATGGTGCGGATCTTCCACGCGCGAAAGGTGGCGCGCCCGCGGCCGATTCGCGGATGGCCGAAGAAGATGGGCCCGGGCGACTCCAGCCTTACCAGCACGCTGAGTAACAGGATGGCCAGCGACGCTCCCGGCAGGGCAAGAACAACGATGAGCAGATCGAGGGCGCGCTTGATGATTCTGGGAAGGGGCAGCAGCAGGTCCCTTCTTACTTCCACTGCCAGACAACCAGCAAGTTGACGGGCATCGACGCTGAGGTTGTACACAGCGGCGGAACTGTGGAGGACCATCAGATGCGGGAAGAGGGTCTCGAACATCTCCAGATCCATCGGGAGCTTGGCGAAGCCGGTGTCGGGCAGTGCGATCAGGGCGCGTTCCACGCCGGCAGCTCTCACCGCGGCGGCTTGGCGCACATCCAGCACCGGGAGGCGATGCCTGGGCCGCATGGCCAGAGGAGATGAAAGAATGACGACTGGTCTTAGCCCGATCTCCGGATGCATTTCGAGTTCGCGGATGATCTCGGCCGAAGTGTCGCCGGTGTGGAAGACAGCTACTGGAATGCCCCACCAAGGCTGACGGCAAAACAGGTTGCGCACGACGGAGCGCAGTAACGGAGTTATCGTCACCGCCAGCATCCACCATAAGATCAGCACCCGGACGGGATACTCTACGGCGCCTCGAGTTACTACAATCAACCAGGCAATGAGTAGGAAGCTTAAAGTTAGCGCGAGGCCCAAGCGGCGGAGTTCCGTCACCGCGTTATGGATCACAGCAGGATAAAGGCGAGAGGCAACAAAGACACCTAGGAATATCCCGAGGGTCGGCCACAAGTTCAGATAGCGATGGATATCGAGGGTGGTGGCACCGGCTGGTTTTGCCAACAACACCAGGGTTCCCGTGAGGATGATCGATACGGTGTCAGAGATAAGTAAGACGAGGAAGCACCGCAACGGACGACTGCAAATCTTAGACAGAGTAACGAGGGGGACGGGCGACTCTGTCGGGACTGCGGTTACCGAAGCCATGGCGCCTCCGACTGTTTGGGGGTTAGGCCGGAGATTAGTAGGAGAACCTGAAAGCAGTATGCTGGGGCAGATTAAAATTGATTCATTGATCGAGTGGGGTTTTATGGACTAAAGAAAAAGACTGGCCCGCAGCCCGGAAGCGGGATGCGGGCCAGTGGACGCTTAGGCTTGTCGAACTTCTGCGACGGCAGCGTTCCCCGTTATCCGGGGAAGGCGCCCGGCATGATCGTGAAGTTGTGCGGGTAGGGTTTCCCCACTGTTGAAGGTGTAGCCGATGCCACGGTTGGTCTGAATCAGTTTTTGCGGGTAGTCCCGATCGACCTTACTGCGCAAGGCGCTGATGTACACATCCACCACGTTGGTCAAACCTTCAAAGGACGAGTTCCAAACGTGCTCCAGAATCATGGTTCGGGTAACCGGACGATTGGCGTTCCTCACCAGGTACTCCAGCAGTAGAAATTCCTTGGGCCGTAGATCGATGCTTTTTCCCAGGCGGGCGACTCTTCGCCGAACAAGGTCGAGTTCGATATCGCCGGAACGAAGCACGTTGACGGAATTAGACGCAGCCTGATCGGCAGCAGCCTGGCGCAAACGTATCGACAGGCCAAGACGAACAGCGAGCTCCGAAGCAAAGAACGGCTCACGAACACAATCGTCGACGCCGGCTTCGAATAACTGGAGACGCTGCTCCAGGTCGAGATACCGCGCAAAGACAAAGAGGGAGGCGTCACTATTCTCCTGGCGCAGCAGTTTTACCAGCAGGACAATGTCTCCGAAAATAAGTGAGTCTGAGTCGACGAGAACACCCTCGTAAGGAGCGAACCGGGTGAGTTGCAGGCACTCTCTCGCGGAAACAACCGTTTCCACCACAAACTGGGCTGAGCTGAGGGCCTTTGCTACTCTCCTTTGCAGATCGCAGCGGGGGAGGAAGGTGAGAACTTTCAATGAGAACCTCCGGAATGGGGGGGCCCTGAGGCAAGACCGCCTGGAGCTTCATCGGCACCAGGACGTTTTTTGTTCCTTGACATCAGTGCTTCCGCAGCTGATTCGTAACAGTGAAGATTCGCCGGAGTAATCACCTGACCACGAGCGCTCCGTGAGAACCCGAAATTTGGCATCTTCAATAGATTTTCAGAAACTGCCGCATTTCATCCGACACCCGAGAGCTGGGCGGGGTTCGGCGCCAGGGCAGAAACTGAAAACCTCATTAAGGATGAGGAAGACTTTATTTGGTTCACGAGCAATAACAGAAGCCCAATTACTCTGTCAATCCATCTTAACTTACGCGCAATCAACTGGTAATTACAGCGGTTTCATATAGCGCGCAAACGATGAATAAACTATGTGTTGAAAAAAGGTTAGCGGCTCTCATGCTTTGTTGCGGATAAGCAACACAGGACCGGCAAAAAGCGCTGAAACCCTGATATGGGCTGGTCTAGAAGGGGTAAGAGCGTTGGGTTATCCCTCGCCCTATGTTGTTACGGATAGGCAACACTGATTACTGATAGATAGGTTTTTCCACGGATGGTTCGTAGTCTCCTGGCAGTGCACATTTGCACTTTTAAGGAGATTTCCCCCCATGATGAAACGCATTGCTCGCAACCTGATGGTCGGTGTCACCCTTGCTGCGCTGATCACTCCTGGCGCATTTGCTACCCAGACGGGCACGGACCCCGAACCTGGTGTGATGCATACGATACTGGTATTTCTAGGATTGGCGTAATATATCCGCAGGCGGTTTTCCACAACCGCCTTGGCAGGCTTCGAACGGGCCGCCTGGAAGGTGACACTCGCGATGCATCTGAGTGGGATTGACCTTTTCTTCTGGGCGGCCGGGTTCATCGTTCATCTCGTTCTGCTGTTTGTTCTCTTCTATCGTCATCGGGCCCGGGTGTTCCCGTTCTTCACTGCACTCATTTTGCTCAACGTGGTGAGGACGGTGGTTTTGTATCTGGTACTGCATTATGGAAGCAAAGACGGCTACTTCTACACTTTCTGGTCTCTCGCGGTACTGGATGTGGTGGCGCAACTTGGCGTGGTGTACGAGGTAGCCTCGCGTGTTTTCCGGCCGCTGGATGTCTGGGCGCCGGACGTGCGGGGCAAGTTTCCTCTGGCTGTTGAACCTGAGCACGACCGTGGCCTTGGTCCTGGCGTGGGCGGAAAGCCCGGTGGTGCACACCCGGATACAAGCGTTAGTGGCCCGGGGTAACTTATTCGCGGCTGCGCTGGAAAGCGAAATTCTGGTTGCCATGATGGCTCTTTCGGTGAGTGCGCGGCTTCCGTGGAAGACGCATGTGGCCAGGATTGCGCAGGGGCTGGGGATTTATTCGCTGATCAGCGTGTTATTCGAGACCTCCCGGAGTTACGCGGGAGTAAGTCGGTTGCTGCCGAACTTCAGTGTCCTCTCTCACGTTCGCATGGTGGCATACCTGGGATGCGTCGGCTGGTGGATTGTTAGTCTGTATCTCCCTGAGAGGGAGGCCCGCACCATGTCGCCAGAGATGCGGGAAAAGATATTTGCTTTGGGATCGCAAGTGGCATACGATCTTCAGGACCTGCAATCACGGAAAAGACTATGAACGTACCTAGTCTCTATTTCTCCGCGGCCATTGGGGTTTTCGTCCTCCTTCTCATCCTGGTCGTGGGCTATTACTATCTTCGCAGCCAGCGTTCGGCCGCAGCGGAATGGGACGAATTGTTTGCCAGGCTGATGTGGATCGACAGGAACAACATTGCTGAAATAGCCCTGGACATGGTGGACGAGTTTGGCCAGCCGAAGGCCACTGAAGACGCTGTGAGCTTGGAGCCGGCCCGGCTGTGGAGTTTGGTGGGCGGGCTGCGGGGGCTGGAAGTGCTCGAGAAAAACAGTGACGTGCTGATCGAGCTGGCGTACTACGTGCAGAAATGGTATCCGGAAGCGCTGGTGATCGCGGAGCGGTTGCGCCTGGACGCGCGGGAACTGAAATGGCACGTGGAGCGTCTGAAGGGAGCCGACCGGAAGGGCGATTTGCAGGTTTCCTTCCCGTTCTATGCGCAGCGCGCGGTGGTTCGTTATTACCTCATGACGCGGCGCGTGCTCAGCTTGTATGAGGCGGGGCATTTCTCCATGCTTACGCAGTTGCAACGGGCGTTGTAGGGGTTTGCGCAGGTAGCTTTTCTTCTCGCGACGGATTTTCTTAAGGGGTGCTGGTCCGTGGCGGGATGAACGTCCTTCCCACATCTCCCCGCAAAAAGCGCGGTGAGATATGGGCCACCCTCTGTTCTTCGCCCCAAACAGAATTGCCGCGCCTGAACAATAGGGTTGGGAAGGATCCTCTATTCTCCGCCCCAAACGGAATGGTCGCGTCTGAACAATAGAGTTGGGAAGGATCTCATATTCTTCGCCCCAAACAGAATGGCCGCGCCTGAACAATAGGGTTGGGAAGGATCCCCTATTCTCCGCCCCAAACAGAATGGTCGCGCCTGAACAGTAGGGTTGGGAAGTATCCTCAGATTCTTCGCCTCAAATAGAATGGTCGCGCCTAAGCAATGGGGTGGCCCATATCTCACCGCGCTTTTTGCGGGGAGATGTGGGAAGGACGCTCATCGCTCAGGAAACACCCGGGCCACAAGCCTGTATGAGTGGAACTCCGCCCTCAGGGGGCCAGGCGGATGGCCACCACGATTACCCGGCCCAGGGTTTCTATCTCGCTTCGGTATTTCCACCTGCGGCTGGAGGCGGGTGAGAGCGGATGAGGAATCACCGTCAGCCAGTCCGAAGCCCGGTCCAATTCGCACCAGCCACAGACGTAACCGTCCCGAGTCATAAGGAAATAAATGGGCCGCTGAAATTCATGGGTCCAATCCCGGCGCGAGGAAATGGCCCGCTTCTGAGTGTCAATGTGAACAATCGAACCTGCTGGGATCATCGGATCCAAGGTGAAGTCACGCTTGCCGATGATGCCTCGCCGGTAAGGGCTCGGTAACTGACCGTCCTCCGGGGCCAGCAGGGTCGTATCATCCGGAGGCTGAGGAACCGGCGCATCCGGCAGCAAATACCTTGCCTGGATTTCCAGCGGACCCTCGGTCAACAGCATGGTTGCGTTGGGACTGGATAGCTGCTTGAGGATCAGAGTTTGGGTGTCACCCGGATGCATCGAGCGTAGCAACTGCTCTGTGGGGACGTTGTAAATTTCCGCCAAAGCCACCAATTTGTTGACCGTCAGCTCGTGTTCTTCGCGCTCCAGACGGTCAAGCCAACTGGCGGAGACCTGGAAGGACTGATTGCCGCGTTCCTTGGCAAGACGAAGACTTCGCTCCTCGACTTCGCGCAAAGAGAGTTGCCACTGCCGGCGAATTGTACGGAGGCGTGCGCCAATTCCTGCCATAAGTTCAAACCTTTCTCGGGCAAATAGTTCATATGCGTGCTTAAATCTCTTATTTCTTAGGCATCCACTTATTGCTCAGCGGGTAGACCGAAAATTATAACTGGCTAGTACGCTTGCGCGCGGCCAAAATTTCTCCCCGCGCCATTGCCTGCGGCCTGAACGAAGGTAGGGGCAGAGGTTAAGGTATAGCCGATGCCGCGGTTGGTATGAATCAATTTTTGCGGAAAGTCCCGATCGACCTTGCTCCGTAAGGCGCTGATATACACGTCCACAACATTGGTCAGGCCTTCGAAGGAAGAGTTCCAGACGTGCTCGAGAATCATGGTGCGCGTGACTGTGCGGTTCGCGTTGCGGACCAGATATTCGAGCAGGAGAAATTCCTTGGGCCGGAGATCGATGTCTTTCCCCAGGCGCATGGCGCGGCGGCGGATAAGATCGAGTTCGAGATCGCCGCATCGCAGCACACTGGCAGCCTGGGAGGCCACCACATCGGAACCGGCCCGGCGCAGCCTCATGGATAGGCCAAGACGCACCGCGAGTTCCGAGGCAAAGAACGGCTCGCGGACGCAGTCGTCCGCACCGGCTTTGAACAGCTCCAGGCGCTGTTCCAAATCCAGGTAACGCGCGAACACAAACAGTGACGTATCCGAGTTTTCCAGGCGTAATTGCCGAATCAGGACCAGCGCTTCGGTAAAGACGAGCGCGTCCGATTCCACAAGAACTCCATCAAATTGAGAGAAGCGGGTGAATTGCAGGCACTCCTCGGAAGAGGCAGCAGTCTCTACTACAAATTGCGCTGATGCGAGAGCCTTTTCAACCCGTCTTTTCAAATCGACGCGGGGCAAGAAGGTAAGCACTTTCATAAATGACTCCGGTATCGCGAAGCCGAATGAATCGACCCGAACTAACACTCTAAAGAAGAGGCATGGCCGCTATGCGAACCACGTATCGCGTTTCAGCGGGGATACCTGTTCGAAGGAACAGCCGCGGAATTGGCGATGAAAACACCCAACGATGCCCCAAACGATTACGGTGTTAGGTTGTAAATGTACTACTAAGGCCGCCGGATCTCAAACTCAGCATGAGGTGCGAAAGCTCCGGCAAGACGCAGAGGACAGATGGAGAATCCTGTTATGAGAGGAGTACCAATATTCGATAGCAGAGTCAAGATTAATCATGGATTATTGGATAGGACGAGAATTTGTGTCCTGTCCTGTTATCAATACGCATCCCTCATGTAAAGAATATCAAATTCAGGCACAAAAAAAACGCACTCACGGGCAAAACGTCAACTGCGTAAACGTGCCAACAGGTCCTGCGGGTGTACAGGCTTTGCCAGAATTTCGAATTCGTGTCCCTGACCCCGTGCACGATCCAAAAGGTCTGCCGTGGCCGCTTGGCCGGAGAAAAGCAGGATCTTGCAGTTGGGCAGGATGGAGCGGATGGTGATGGCGGCGTCAATTCCATTCATGTCCGTCATGATGACGTCGGAAATCAGCATGTCGGGGCGGAGCGTGCGGGCTGCCTCCACGGCTTTTTCGCCGTTGTAGACAGCGGTGGCTTCAAACCCGCTCTGGTTCAGGATAATGGCCAGCGTGTCTGCGATCACTCGCTCATCGTCCGCTACCAGCACTTTGGGTTTTCCTTGTGAATTGTTCATTTTCTCCTGATAGGCATTCTTAATAGGCCGGGGAAACACCGGCATCATACACCTCCGGTCTGATGCAGACCGAAGGCGCTGCGTTGCCGATCGCTCCGGGGACGCCGTGGCCCCGAAGCTCCGTATATAACATAATTTGACCACAATTCTTCGTTGGACGTTTCCCGATGGCTGAACCGATCATTCGCGCCCAGCAGGTAGAGAAGTATTACGCCCAACCGAGCGAGAACCGCATCCAGGTGATCGCCCCGACTGACCTGGCAATTGTGCAGGGAGAGATTGTTGCCTTGCTGGGACCGTCGGGTTCGGGGAAGTCCACGCTGCTGCGGATGCTCGCGGGGCTGTCCCAGCCCTCGGCGGGCCAGGTGTTCTGGCATGGCAGGCCCATTCATGAAGCGAATGTGAACGTGGGCATCGTTTTTCAGAGCTTTGCGCTTTTTCCCTGGTTGACTGTGCTCGAGAATGTGGAGGCGCCGCTCATGGCTCGCGGTGTGGCCAGCGAGCAGAGGCGGGAACAGAGTTTGAAGATCCTCGATACGGTGGGCCTGGACGGATTTCAGGCGGCCTATCCCAAGGAGCTCTCCGGCGGCATGCGTCAGCGGGTGGGATTCGCGCGGGCCTTGGTGGTGCAACCGGAAGTGCTGTTTATGGACGAACCGTTTTCTGCGCTGGACGTGCTGACGGCCGAGAACCTGCGCAGTGAGCTGCTCGAGCTGTGGGCCAAAAAGACGATCCCTACGCAGTCTATTTTTCTGGTCACGCACAACATCGAAGAGGCTTTGCTGCTGGCGGATCGGATCATTGTGCTGGGCCGCAACCCTGGGCATGTGCGGGTGGACTTTGCCGTGACCCTGAACCAACCCCGGGACCGCAAGAGCGCCGCCTTCACCGCGCTGGTGGATTACATCTATAAGGTGCTCACCCGGCCGGATGTGGCCCCCTCGGCCGTGCCCCAGCGGGCGGTGCGCGACCAGCGGCAGATGCACTACCAGATGCTTCCCCATGCGCGGCCAGGGGGCATTGCCGGGTTGCTGGAGTTGCTGATCGACTACAACGGCAAGGCGGATATTTATCGCCTGGCGGATGACCTGGCGTTTGAAATCGATGACCTGCTGCCGATTGTCGACGCTGCGCAGCTGCTGCGCTTTTTGACGGTGGAAGAAGGCGATGCGGCGATTACTCCGGCGGGACGGGAGTATGCGGAGTCGGAGATTCTGCGGCAGAAGGAGTTGTTTCGCAAGGCGGCAGTAGAAAATGTGCTGCTGCTGCGGCAGATCACCCGCGCGCTCGATACCAAGTCAGACCACACGGTGCCGGAGGAATTTTTTCTCGACATGCTGGATGAACAGTTCAGTGCCGATGAAACGCTGCGCCAGTTGGAGACGGCGATCAGCTGGGGCCGCTACGCCGAGTTATTCGACTTCGATGCCGGGCGGCGGCGGTTCATCCTTCCCCAGGAAGAAGAGACGGCTGAGGCGGTCGAAGAAGCCGAGGCGGAATGAGCGAACGGGCCCCGCTGTTCCGCGCGCCGACGCTTTCCCGCTCGCTGGTGTTGGAGCGGACGTGGCCTTTTTTCCTTGACCTGAGCGTGGCCGCCTGCGGGCTGGCATTGTTTTATGCGGTTCTGCGCATTGCCCAGTATTGGTTGGGGCACCCGGTGGCCGCGGTCGCCATTTCTCCTTCGGCAAAGATGCTTCCGCTGTACGCGTTCTATTCGGTGGTGCGTATCAGCGTTGCTTACATTTTGAGCCTGATCTTCGCGGTCGGGTACGGCTATATTGCGGCCTACAATCCGCGGGCCGAAGGCTTCATGATTGCGGTGCTCGATATTCTGCAGTCGATTCCGGTGCTGAGTTTTTTGCCGGGAGTGATGCTGGCCATGGTGTCGCTGATTCCGGGACGGCAGTTGGGGATCGAGCTGGGGGCGATCCTGCTGATCTTTACCGGGCAGGTTTGGAATATGGCGTTTAGTTTTTATTCTTCGCTGAAGAGCCTGCCGCGGGAGCTGCGGGAGGCGGCGGGGGTGTTCCGGTTTTCCGCGTGGCAGCGGTTCTGGCAGTTGGAACTTCCCTACTCGATGATCGGGCTGGTGTGGAATTCCATGGTGTCGGTGGCCGGCGGGTGGTTTTTCCTGATGGCGTGCGAGATGTTCGTTTTGGGGGATCGCGATTTTCGGCTTCCGGGGTTGGGGTCGTACCTGCAGACGGCGGCCAGCACGGGGGATTTTCATGGAATGGTGTGGGGATCGGTGGCGATGATCCTTATTATCGTGGCCACGGATCAGCTGGTGTGGCGGCCGGTGATCGTGTGGGCGGACAAGTTCAAGTTCGAACAGTCGGAGAGCACCAGCCGGAAGAGCTCGCCAATTTTGTTTGCGTTGCAGAATTCACGCGCGCTGGGTTGGTTGGAGCAGAAGACCTTGGCGCCGGCGAGCGAGCAGATTTATGCCCGGCTGGCGCGGCGGCAGCGGGAGCGGGTGGCGCGGCCTGTTGCTGGGCTGCGCAAACGGTCGCGACTGGCGGCGATTTTGTTTATTACGGTGGGGGTGTTGCTGGTTGCGTTTGCGGCGTTCCGGGCGCTGGAGTTGATTCGGTATGTGCATGGGCAGGAGCTGGTGGAGTTGCTGGAGGGGGCTGGGGCGACGTTTTTGCGGGTGAATGCGGCGTTGCTGATCGCGTCGGCGTGGACGATTCCGGTTGGGGTGGCGATTGGGTTTCATCCCCGGTTGGCCCGGATTGCGCAGCCTCTGGCGCAGATTGCGGCGTCTTATCCGGCTACGGCGATTTTTCCGATTTTGTTAATTGCGTTGGTGCGGTGGGGCGGCGGGCTGGGGATTGGGTCGATTGCGCTGATGCTGCTGGGGACGCAGTGGTACATCCTGTTCAATGTGATTGCGGGGGCTTCGGCGATTCCTTCGAATTTGAAGGAGGTGGCGAAGTTGTACCATTTTTCGCGGTGGCAGCGGTGGAAGATTCTCATTTTGCCGGGGATTTTTCCGTATCTGGTGACGGGGTTGGTGACGGCGTCGGGGGGGCCTGGAACGCGAGCATTGTGGCGGAGTATTTCCATTTGAAGGATCGGACGCTGCAGACGCTGGGGTTGGGAGCGCAGATTAGCTCGGCCAGCGATCATGGGCAGTTTTCGATTCTGCTGCTGGCTACGATTATTATGTCGCTGATGGTGGTGACGGTGAACCGGCTGGTGTGGCGGCCGATGTTCCGGCTGGCGGAGAGTAAGTACCGGTTGGATGTGTAGCGGGTCGTTAGCAAGGGGATTTTTCCAGCAAGCGGATCTGCGGGACCAAACAAACCTCGATGGGTGCCCCATGTTCGCACCAGCGTACGTGGGCCGATTATGGATTCTTCGAATGCTTTCACTGAAGGGTTAAAAGCAATGGAAGGGCTTCGCCCGTCTTTTTCGGCCCACGTACGCTGGCGCGAACATGGGGCACCCATCGAGGTTTGTTTGGTCCTGCAGATATGGTTCTGCGCGAACTGTTCAGAGCTTCCCAGGACGTTATTCGCGGGAAATCGCATGCCGTGCAGTTCAGCGCGGAGTTTCTAGGCAACTCGCTAATGGAACGCAAGTTGTGTAGCGGAGTTATTTTCATTTGAAAAGCCGGTGTGGCGGCCCATGTCCCGGCTGGCGGAGAGTAAGTACCGGTTGGATGGGTAGTGGGTTGTTACCAAGGGAGTTTTTCCAGCAACCGCATCTCCAGGACCAAACAAACCTCGATGGGTGCCCCATGTTCGCACCAGCGTACGTGGGCCGAGTATGAATTCTTCGAATGCTTTCACTCGAGGCTTAGAGGCGTTTGAGGGGCTTCGCCCGGCTTTTTCGGCCCACGTACGCTGGTGCGAACATGGGGCACCGTCGAGGTTTGTTTGGTCCTGCAGATATGGTTATGCGCGAACTGTTCAGAGGCTACCCTGGACGTCAGTCCTGGATAACAGTGGAGTTTCCCTGGCAACTCGTTCCAGGGGTTGGCATCTTTATCTTGGAGGTGGTTTATGCCCGAAAAGTCTGAGGACAAAGAGCAGGAGAAGGGTCAGCTCGATCGCGCACCTTACCAGAAAGATGGGGATCGGGATGCGGTGAAAAGTGCGGAGGAAACCAAACACATCCCCAATAAGCATGGGGCCCTTAAATAAGCTACCTGGCGGCTTGGTAGACGAATTGTAGACCAATCGTCAGCAGCCATAACGATAAGGCAAAACGTAGCTGACGGTTGGGAATGCGGGGCGCTACCCCGCTGCCGGCTATGGCTCCAAAAATGCCACCCACCGCCAGCTTCCCCAACAACGCCGTGTCATAAGCACCTCCCAGCATGTGGATGCCGGTTCCTACCACGGAAAGCACCAGGCCAAACGTAAGGTCAGTCCCTACCACCTGCGCCGTCGTCAGCGACGTAAGCCCCAACAACGCTACCGTGCCCAACGCGCCCGCACCGGAAGAGGAAAAGCCTACCTCCGCGGCAATGGGAAAGGTGATCGCCGCCATCCACTTCGGCCGGTCCACTACCGGCCGCGTAATGGCGTCGGGGCGAAAATGACGGAAGATCTGCCAGGCGGAGGAAAAAATGATGATCGCGCCCAACACTACATAAAGCAGCGACTTGGGACCATGGGCGGCGACATGGTGAAAGAAAAGCGAGCCCAGAATGACTCCTGGAACGCCACCGAGCAGCATCCAGCCGAGGATGCGATAGGAGACTAACTTGCGCCACATCTGCACCGGGACCACGATCAACTTCACCACCGCCGCGTAGGCCAAGGAGGTGCTCACCGCAATCTCCACCGGCACGTGCAGAAAAAGTATCAACAACGGCGCCGTAACCACACCCGCTCCCACGCCCGTGAGCGCGATGATTACGGCGATCGTAAACCCTATCAGTATCTCGAGCATACGGACCCTCTGTTACTGCGGCTGCACGTGAATGCCACACTCCGTTTTGTGTCCACCCCAGCGACCGGAGCGCGGGTCATTGGGATCCAATGGCAAGCTGGTGCAGGGCTCGCAGCCAATGCTGGTGTAGCCCTTGTCGTAAAGCGATAGGAGCGGGATGCCGTACTCCGCGGCGTAATGCCAGACGTCGCGGGAGGACCAGTCCGCCAACGGACTCACCTTCTGTAACTGCTTGCCGGTCGGTAAGGTGAAGCTGTCGACCGGCTGCAGGTTGGCGCGGGTCTTGGCTTGCTCCCGGCGCAGGCCGGTGAACCAGAGGCGGTAGGGCTCGAGCGAGGCAAACAACGGGCCTACCTTGCGCATGCCACAGCAACGGTCAGGAGCGGTCTGGTTCAGGATGCCGAATTGCGATTCCTGCTCGGAGACGGTTAATTTGGGCAGAACATTCACAAGATTGAGGCCCCAGTCACGTGCCAGGCGGTCGCGATACTCATAGGTCTCGGCAAAGTGGTAACCCGTGTCGAGAAAGATCACCGGGACATTGCCCAGAAGTTCGCGGACCAGGTGCACGACGACCATGTCCTCGGCTTGAAAGCTGCTGGTGACGCAGACGTCTTCGGCAGGGGCGGCCGCAATCAGCTGATGTACGAGTTCTCGCGCGGAATCTACTTGGGTGGTCATGGTTGTTCCCGCATCGCTTCGGATAGGTCCTCGAGAATTTGTGACAGTCGTTGCATCAGATCGGGATGGGTGGTCCGGATGCGGTCGAGGTCCAGTCCAGCTTCGATCAATTTTGCCTCTACCTGGTGGAAGAGATCGATGGAGACCCCGCCCTCAGAATGGGTCAGCACCGAGCGCACCATCCCGGCGGCTACCGTGGCGTGCGAGACGGGGTCGATGAGGATGAAGCTTCCGGTGTGGCGGTGCGCCGCGTAGGGATCCAGGAACAACGGGCGGGTGGTCTCCACTTCGACTTCACCGATGCTGTTCAGCTCCAGAGTCGTGGCGGCCTCGGACTCGAGGGTCTGCATGTTCACCCGATGGCGGATCGTCTTGACCTTGGCCTTGACGGTTTGCGAGGTGTGTTTGAGAAAGTAAGTCTTGGCCGGATCGAGCGGCTCCGCGTTCATCCAAACCAGGTCGGCGGAAAAGTCAGACGCGACCGTGGGCGGCTCATGCGCGGCGGCGAGCATTTCCCCGCGGCTGATGTCGAGCTCGTCTTCGAGCGTGAGCGCGACCGACATAGGAGCCGCCGCGCGAGAGAGATCGCCGTCGAAGGTGGTGATGCTCTTGACCCGGCTGGTTCGGCCCGAAGGCAGAGCGATGACGCGATCGCCCGGCCAGATGGTGCCGGAAGCAATTTGTCCGGCAAAACCGCGATAGTCCTGGTCAGGCCGAATCACTCTTTGGATGGGAAGACGGAAAGGAAGGGCCGCTGCGTCGTGCCCGGTGGGCACGGTCTCCAGATACTCGAGCAGCGTCGGGCCCTCGTACCAGGGCATATTGATTCCGCGATCGACTACGTTGTCGCCGAGCAGTGCGCTGACCGGTATGGAGGTGAACGACGGGATACCCAGCTTGGCAGCCAACTTATGCAGATCGCGCTCGAGCGACGCAAAGACCTCGCTCGAGTAGTCCACCAGATCCATCTTGTTGACGGCGGCTACGATGTGGCGGGTGCCCAGGAGCGAGGCGATGTAGGCGTGGCGGCGTGATTGGGTCAGGATGCCTTTGCGGGCATCGACCAAAATAATAGCCACGTCGGCGGTCGAGGCTCCCGTGGCCATGTTGCGGGTGTACTGCTCGTGACCGGGAGTGTCGGCAATGATGAATTTGCGATGGCTGGTGGAGAAGTAGCGGTAGGCGACGTCGATGGTAATTCCCTGCTCGCGCTCAGCGCGCAGGCCGTCGGTGAGCTGGGCGAAGTCGATGGACGCGGCGGCATTCGCGTTGGTGGTTTTGGTCACCGCGCGCACGTGGTCTTCGTAGACGTTTTGCGAGTCGTAGAGCAGGCGGCCGATCAGAGTTGATTTGCCGTCATCCACGCTGCCGGCGGTCGAGAAGCGCACCAGTTCTTTCCCGCGCTCGGCGGTGAGGAAATCCTCCATTGAAAACGTAGTTTCCATAGGTTCGAGGGCGAGTGGCATTTAGAAATAGCCCTCCCGCTTCTTCAGTTCCATTGACCCTTCCTGGTCGTGATCGATCACGCGGTTGGCGCGCTCGGAGGAGCGGAACGCGACCAGCTCAGCGATGATTTTGGGGATGGTGTCGGCGTCGGAGCGGATGGCTCCGGTGCAGGGACTGCAGCCCAGCGAGCGGAGGCGGGACTTGACCCATTGCTCTTCTCCCGGGAGGCTCTGGACAAAAGATTGCTCGACGGGAATCAGGCTATCGCCCCGCACCAGCATGCGGCGCTGCTGGGCAAAATAAAGCGGCACCACGGGGATGTTTTCCAGGTGGATGTAATGCCAGACGTCGAGTTCGGTCCAGTTGGACAAGGGGAAGACCCGGATGCTCTCTCCCGGGTTCACGCGGCCGTTGTAGAGGTTCCACAATTCGGGGCGTTGGTTTTTGGGGTCCCACTGGCCGGCGCTATCGCGAAAGGAAAAGATGCGCTCCTTGGCGCGGGACTTTTCTTCATCGCGGCGGGCTCCGCCAAAGGCGGCGTCGAATCCATGGTGGCGCAGGCCGTCGAGCAGGGCCGTGGTTTTGAGCAAGCCGCAGCAGCGCTTGGTTCCGAGCGCGACCGGGTTGGCGCCGCCGGCAATAGCGTCTTCGTTGCGCCACACCCGCAGATCGAGGTCGAGGCTTTTGGTGTATTCATCGCGGAAGGTGATCATTTCGCGGAATTTGTAACCGGTATCGACATGCAGAAGGGGGAACGGAATGGGTCCGGGATAGAACGCCTTTTGGGCCAGCCGCAGCATGACGGAGGAATCCTTGCCGATGGAGTAGAGCATGACTGGCTTCTCAAACTCGGCCGCAACTTCGCGGAAGATGTGGATGCTTTCCGCCTCCAGCGTTTGGAGATGGCTCAGCCGGGTGGCGGAGCTCGTGGGCATCGTTTGGGCTTCCAGGGTGGGCAAGGTTGCTCCTTGAGTTTTGAAGTCAAAATAAAAAAACCGCTCGCCAGGGACTGGCAGCGGTTGTGTGTACTTCGGCTGAGTTACGCTAAAGGCCGGTAGGGGAACCCTACCTCTCTGCTATGAGCACTCACGCCCGCTTGTGTGCGATGACATACAACAACACTTGTCACAGCAACAACAACCAGCGGGATGGTGCAGACTCGGCATTCCTGTTTCCATATTCTTGCCTGCTTGGCGGTTTGTCAAGCTTCGGCCAACGCGACAGTAACGTCCTCTTATGGGATGCCCTACGAGGTATAAAGAGTCATGAAATGTGTGCGGGTGGGCTTGGTTGGTTTTGGTTTTGCGGGGCGCGTTTTTCAATCCAACGTGATCGAAGCTGTCGAGGGTTTGGAGCTGGCGGCCATTGTGCAGCGCAAGGGCCGGGAGGCCCACCGGGCTTTTCCCCATGCGGACATTTATACGTCGGTGGACGAGTTGCTGAAGGACACGACGATCCGGTTGGTGGTGGTGGCTACTCCCAACGCGACGCATTTGCCGATTGCCCGCCAATGCCTGCTGGCCGACCGCGATGTGGTGATCGACAAACCGTTTGCGCTGTCGTCGGCTGAGGCGGCGGAGCTGGTCCAGTTGGCGCGGTCGCGCAAGCGGCTGTTGAGCGTTTACCAGAATCGCCGGTGGGATGGAGATTTTCTGACGGTACGCAAGCTGCTGGATAGCGACCGGCTGGGGCGGCTGGTGATGTTTGAGTCCCACTATGACCGGTTCCGGCAGGCTCCGCGGTTGCATGTGTGGCGGGAAGATGGGTCTCCTGGGGGCGGGGTTCTGTTTGATCTGGGGTCCCACCTGGTGGACCAGGCGCTGGTGCTTTTTGGTGTTCCGCAGTCGGTGTGGGCCAGCGTGCGGGTGGAACGGGAGGGCGGCCGGATCGATGACGCGTTCGATGTTTGCTTGCGGTATCCGGCGTCGCATACCCAGAGTCCCGGGCCTGGGCCGGGGGGGTTGACGGTATGGCTGCGCGCTACATGCCTGGCGCGGGAACCGGGGGCGCGGTTTACGCTCCACGGCACTTTGGGCAGTTTCCGCAAATTCGGGATGGATTGCCAGGAGGCGCACTTGATCGCGGGAGATTTGTTCTCGTCGAAGCCTTGGGGCGTGGAGGGCTCAGAACATTGGGGCACGCTGACCATGGATGAGGGCGGCGAGCCGGTTTGCGGACGGGTTCCTACCGAGGCTGGGGATTACCGCGGGTACTACATCAATGTACGGGATGCGATTCATGGGAATGCTGCGGTGGAGGTGACTCCGCTGCAGGCGTGGAGGACGATACGGGTGCTCGAGATGGCGCTCGAGAGCAGCCGTACCGGGGGGACGATCGCTTGCGACTGGAAACAGGAACCTTAGACTAAGGGTTCGGGACGGTTGGCTTGTCCTCCACCCGGCGGCCGACGTTTCTTGTGGCTGTGGTGGTTTTGCGGTAGCCGGTTTTGGTTCCGTTGACGGTCTTGTGGTAGCCGGTTTTGGTTCCTGATTTGGTTTTGTCGTAAGCCTTTTGGGTTCCGTGGCTTACGCCGTGGCCGACGTTGGTTGCCGCGTGCTTGGTGTCGGATCCGGCATTCTTCATGTCTTGTTTCGGGCCGGGGTCGGTGCTTTGCGCGTAGGCGGCCGGGAGAGCTAGGAGCGAGATCAGAATCAGGGACTTTACGTTCATGAGAAGTTGGATGCGCGTGGGGGCGAGGCCGAGAGGTTGTTTTTTCCAGATTTGGGATGGGCAGTCTGCGCGCGAACCGGAACTAAAGGACCAAACAGAACCTGACGGGTGCCCCATGTTCGCACCAGCGTACGTGGGCCGAGTATGAATTCTTCGAATGCTTTCACTCAAGGAATAAAACGATGGATGGGCTTCGCCCGGGCTTCGCCCGTCTTTTTCGGCCCACGTACGCTGGTGCGAACATGGGGCACCCATCGGGTTCTGTTTGGTCCTCTAGTTCTGGTTCGCTCGCAGAGTGTTGAGGCGGGCGTAGTCTTCCGGATTGTCCAGGTCTAGAAGGATTCCTTCATCATCCACTTCTAGTTTTGCGATGGATTGGGCGTGGTTGGGGAAGATGGCCCGGCAGCCTATGTCTCCTTCTAGCGCCATGACCTCGGGGAAAAGTGAGCGGTCCAGGAGTACGGGGTTGCCACGGTTGCCGCGATAGGTCGGTATGACGATTTGGGCGCGGGTCCCGCGGTATTCCTCTACGATTCGGTCGAGGGTTCCCGGACGGATAAAGGGCTGGTCGCCCAAAACGATCAGGGCGGCGTTGCTCTGATCATCGACCGCGGCTAGACCGGCGCGTAGGGAGGTCGCCATTCCTTGCTGGTAGTCCGGATTGAAGATGAGTTTTAGGCCTTCGGTTGGCAGGTGGAGACGGATCGCTTCCGCCGAGGCTCCCAGGACTACGAGCAGTTCGTCGATAGCGGCGAGGCGGACGTTTTCGATGGTCTTCGCCAGGACCGTGCTGCCGGCCAGGGGGAGCAGCTGTTTGGCCTGACCCATGCGCGAGGATGCTCCCGCGGCCAGGATGATGGCGCTGATTCGCATGTCATACAATGGCACGGATGGTGCGCAAACCGAGTTTCTCCGCAGTTCTCCTGTTGGTGGTGCTGGTTGTTTTTCAGGGCCTGGCTCCGGATTTGCAGGCACAGATGCCGCCGCCGCCCACGCCTCAGCAACTGGACCAATTGCTGGCTCCGATCGCGCTCTATCCCGATGCTTTGCTGGCGCAGATCATCAGCGCATCGACCAATCCACAAGAGATTCTGGATGTGGACAACTGGCTGGCGCAGAACCGGAACCTGTCCGTGTCGCAGCTGACCGCCGCCGCGCAGCAACAGGGGTTCGATCCCGCGTTCATCGCCCTGGTTGGCTTTCCCCAGGTGATCGAGATGATGGCGGAGAATATTGACGACTACGCCGCGATCGGGTCGGCAGCGTCGGGAAACCAGGCGGAGATTTCGGCGTCGATCCAGCGGCTGCGGGCACAGGCTTACGCCTCGGGCGCCCTGCGCACCGGGCCCCAGCAGGTGGTGAACGTGCAACAGGATGGGGGCCAGCCGTACTACGTGATTCAGCCGGCGAATCCCCAGGTCGTGTACCTGCCGCAGTACGACCCCACAGTGGTGTATGGGGGCCCGGGCGTGGGCCTGGTGACGTTTGGCGTTGCTATCGGGATCACTGCGCTGCTGGTGAGCCAGCCTTGGGGGTGGGGTGGCTGGGGATGGAACTGGGGCGGCCGGCAGATTTACTACAACCGCGCCCCGTGGGGCGGTTGGAGAGGCGGATACCGGCCGCCGCGTCCGTACTACCGGCCTCGTCCGGTGGTGTACCGCGGGCGCCCCGGATATGGCGGGAATTGGGGTTACCGGCCGCCGAATTACCGGCCGCCGCAGCCGATCAATCGCCCGGGAAACCGGCCGGGGTATAACCGCCCGGTGAATGGGCCGGGCAATCGGCCGCCGGGGATTTATCCTCCACCGAATCGGCCTCCGGGGAATAATCGTCCGCCGAATGGGGGACAGCCGTCGATCCAGCCGGTGCGGCCGGGTCCAGGGAATGGTTCGCCGAATAACCGGCCGCCTTCGAGGCCGACGTCGGTGCAGCCGAAACCGCAGTACCAGCGGCCGGCCGGCCAGCAGAATCAGCCTGGTCCCCAGAACAGGCCGACGGCGGCGCCGAATCGCCCGGCTCCGCAAAGGCTGCAACCTCCCCCGCAACGGCCGGGCGGGAATGATGGGCGGCCCCGGTAAAGATGCAGGATAATGGATCATAAATTAGACATAAATGCGACTTTGTGTATAAAATATGAGACGTTATGAAGGAAAAAGCGGACAGTATTCTTCCTGGTCTGGCCAGGACGTTGGGTGGACTTGGAGAAAGGCTCAAGGCCGCGCGGCTGCGCAGCCGTTACTCGGCGGACACGGTTGCGCAGCGTGCCGGGATCGCTCGCGCCACGTTGCACAGGATTGAGCTGGGGGATCCTGGGGTCTCGCTCGGGAATTATGCACGTGTTTTGCAGGTGCTCCGCCTGGAACAGGACCTGAACCGGGTTGCAGCCGATGACGTGCTTGGACGTAAGCTGCAGGACGCCGCGATCGGGAGCCGGGCGCGGGCCCCGCGCCGGAAGCCTCAACCCGTCGTTGATGCGGCTCCGTGAGCAGCGGGCAGAAATCCGTGTTGGTCTACGTGGATGCAGACGGGACCGCCGGGCCAGCGCTGATGGGAACGCTCCACGCCCAGACTGCGGGCCGCCAGGAAGTCTTTTCCTTCGAATATGCCCCGGAATGGCTCGAGAAAGATACGGCTTTCTCGTTCGATCCAGACCTGCAATTATTCGAGGGCCCGCAATATCCGGCCCAGTCTCGCAGTAACTTCGGTATTTTTCTCGATTCGTCCCCCGACCGGTGGGGGCGCTTGTTGATGCAACGCAGGGAGAATCTGCGCGCCCGGCAAGAGGAGCGGATACCGCGGCGGTTGACCGATTGGGACTACCTGCTGGGCGTGCATGATGAAACCCGGCTCGGTGCACTTCGCTTTCGATCGCTTGCCGGAGGAGAGTTTCTTGATAACGATCTCCGCTTGGCTGCGCCTCCCATCACGTCCGTTCGTGAACTGCAGGCGGCCAGCGCCGGCTTTGAACGGCATATCGATGAGGAGGATAATCCGGAATACACGCGATGGCTGAGCCAGTTGTTGGCGCCGGGATCTTCGCTTGGTGGTGCTCGTCCAAAAGCCTCGGTGCGCGACGAAGGCGGAAATCTCTGCATTGCGAAATTCCCCAGCCGCGCGGATACACGGGACATGGCGGCGTGGGAGATGCTGGCGTATCGCCTCGCGCACAAGTGCGGGATCTGCATGCCCGAGGCGAGACTGCTGGATACGGGGGACCAATCCACTTACTTAGTCAAACGATTTGACCGCACGGAGACCCGCGGCAGGCTGGCCTTTATCTCTGCGATGACACTTACCCAGCGGAGCGATGGAGAGGCCGGGGCAAGCTACCTGGAGTTAGTCGAGTTACTGCAGCGGCAAGGCGCCGATACGCTGCGGGATACGCATCAGCTTTTTCGCCGGATCGTGTTCAATATTCTGATCCACAATACCGATGACCATTTGCGCAACCACGGTTTCTTTGTCGAGGATCGTGGGGTTCGACTATCGCCTGCGTATGACGTTAATCCATCGGTCGATCGGGATGATCTCACCCTGGCTATCAATGAGACTGACACCACTTGCGATGTAGAGATTGCCCGCGCGGCTCATGGGTGGTACTCACTTAACCTGAAAGAGGCGGATGCTTTGATCGCAGAAGTGCGGGCTGCAGTCACGACTTGGCGGGAAGAGGCGGCTAGCTTAGGCATCCGGCGCTCGGAGCAGGACCAGATGGCGTCTGCGTTTCCTGAGTAGGCTCGCCCCGGGCCGCAACTGTTGCGGGGAAATCCTACCTACCCATATCTCCCCGCAAAAGGCGTGGTGAGATATGCGCCACCCCTGTTCCCTTCTTAGCCAGAGGCTAGTCCCGATAGGTACCCACTGTTCCCTGCGTTCGACAGCCCCTAGCAGGGGGATTTCATTTCGCTGGAGGTGCCTCCGGCGGCGGGTACGTAACAGTTTCGGGTGTAATCCATGACCATGCGGTCGGCACTGAAACGCCAGCCCAGCGTCCTGATCGTCCGCTTCATGCGGGTGATCCAGCCCCTCGGCAGGCCGTCGCGGTCGCGATGATAGAAGAGCGGGATCAGCTCGTCACGTAACACCCGGTAAAGGTCTTCCCCGTCGCGGCTGTCGTGCACATCCATGTTGGAATGCGTCCTTCCGTTGCCGATGGCAAAGCCGTTCAGGCCGTCATAGGCTTCCGCCCACCAGCCGTCGAGGACGGAAAGATTCAGGCCGCCGTTGAGGACCACTTTCTGTCCGCTGGTTCCAGAGGCTTCCAATGGCCGCCTTGGATTGTTTAGCCAGACGTCGACTCCCTGCACCAGGTGACGGCCTACGTTGATGTCGTAGTTTTCGATGAAGACGAATTTGTCTCCAAATTTGGAGTCGCGCATCATCTCGGCTATTTGCTGCAGAACCAGCTTGCCCGGCTCGTCATGGGGATGCGCCTTGCCGGCAAACAAGAACTGCACCGGGCGCTTGGGATCATTCACCATCGCGGCCAAGCGCTCGATGTCCTTAAGGATCAGGTTGGCGCGTTTGTACGTCGCAAAGCGGCGGGCGAAGCCGATGGTCAACGCGTCGGGCGAAAGAACTTTGCCGAGGCGCAGCAGGGTCTCGTCCGGTTCGCCACGGCGCTCGGCTTGCTCGCGGGCGCGACGGCGGACGAAATCGATGAGCTGCGATTTTAGACTTAGATGGGTTTCCCAGAGTTCGCCGTCGTCCACGTCCTCGACTTTTTCCCAGGTGGCGAGCCAGGAGCTCTTGCCCTGCCAGCCCACTCCCAGGTGCCGGTCGTAGAGACGGGACATTTGCGGCGCCAACCAGGAAGGGACGTGGACACCGTTCGTGATGTGGCCAATGGGAGTGGATTCCTCGGACTTGCCCGGGAAGAGACCCTTCCACATGGCCCGCGAGACCTCGCCGTGCAAGGACGAAACCGCATTGGCGCGGCGGGAAAGCAAGAGCCCGAGAACCGTCATGCAGAACGGTTCGTGGTGATCGTGGGGATGCTCACGGCCAAAGCCCATGAGCCGCTCGGGCGAGATGCCAAGTTGATCGCGCAGAGGTCCGAGGTGTTCTTCGATAAGGTCGGCCGGGAAGCGGTCGTGGCCGGCAGGCACCGGGGTGTGGGTGGTAAAGACGACTTCGCGCGGAACCTGATGGGCGGCGGCGTCGAAGTGCAAGCCCTCGGTCTCCATGCGGTCCCGAATGGCTTCCAGCACCGCGAAGCCGCTGTGGCCTTCGTTGAGGTGCAGCACGCCGGGCGTGATCCCCATGGCCTTCAGGGCGCGAAAGCCGCCGATGCCGAGCACCAGCTCCTGCCGTATGCGGGTGCGGCTGTCGCCTCCGTAGAGGCGGGAGGTGAGTTCCAGATCTTCCGGGGCGTTGCCGGCCACGTTGGAGTCGAGCAGCAGAAGATCACAGCGTCCGACTTTGACTCGCCAGACCTTGGCGCGGATGGCGCCGCCACGCGTCTCGATTTCGATCACTACCGGTTCGCCGTTGGTGCCGATGGCCAGTTGCATGGGGAGTTGGGAGACGTCGGTCTGCAGGTACTCTTCCTGCTGCCAGCCGTTGCGGTCGAGATATTGGCGGAAATAGCCCTGCCCGTAGAACAGACCTACGCCGACCAGGGGAATGCCGAGGTCGGAGGCGCTTTTGATATGGTCGCCGGCGAGAACACCCAGGCCGCCGGAGTAGACAGGCAGCGATTCGTGCAAGCCAAACTCGGCGGAGAAATAGGCGACGGGCCGGGGGCGAAGCACGCCCGCGTTCATGGAGCCCCAGGTGCGGTCGGCACGCAGGTATTCCTGCTGGCGGCGGTAGACGTAGTTGATGCGGCTGTGCAGGCCCAGCTCGGTGGCGCGGCTCTCGATTTCGTCCAGCGGCATTTCGTTCAGCAGGGCGACGGGGTTTTGATTCAACTGCCACCAGCGGGTGGGGTTGAGATCGCGAAACAGACTGATGCTTTCGTAGTCCCAGCACCAGCAGAGATTGCGGGCCACGGACCACAGACGCTCCTGGGCCGGGGCAATGAAACGATCCAATGTGCGGGCCTCGCTGACGACAGGGGCTACTTGACTGGCGGCTTCCGCCAGCATACGGGTTTCTTCTTCGTTGAACACTCTCGGTTCCTTGGTTTGGACGACCAGGACGCCCTGGAGAACGCCTCGATCGACGAGCGGGACGCCCAGGAAGGAGTGGTATACCTCCTCGCCGGACTCCTTGAAGTACTTGAAGCGGGGGTGATTTCTCGTGTCCGGCACGGCGACGGGCTTGACCTTTTCCGCGACCAGCCCGGTGAGGCCCTCGGTGACGGGCATGCGCAGGGTGCCGATGCAGCGCGGATGAAGGCCGAGGGTGGCGGCCAGGACCAGGTTGGATCTGTCTGGTTCGAGCAGATAGGCGGAGCAAACGTCGGTCCTGAACCGGGTGGCGATCAGCGCGACCACGTTCATCAGGGTGTCGGCAGCCTTGCCACCCTCTTCGGTGAGATTGGTGATTTCGTCCAGCGTGAGCACGTGGTTAGCTGCAGTTTGTTCGTAGGATTGAGTCAGCGGTATACCCTCGCGGTCGGAACGGCTAACGGGTTTTTTACTGATTTCGTTTATTGAAGAATAGTACAGGCAGTGTGTGATCCCCCGTGTAAAAGCGAGAGGCACGCTCCGAGGTAACTCTGCTCCGGGAAGGGGTTGGAAGCCATTGTTCTTTGGAACACCTGTGGCTGGACCAAAGTTGTACGTAGGCTTGGGAGATCTTGAGGACGGGCTGCCGGGGTGTCCCACATCTCGAAAAAAGCGAGCGAGATATGGGACACCCGGAGGGAGCGGGTTATTTCAGCGCCACCAGGGTGGTCTGCGCTGGGAGGGCGGCGACCTTGAGCGACTCGGCCTGCTTCTCCTTTTTGGAGGGCGGGATGGTCAGGTCGAGGCTGTCGGCGCCACCACGGATTTCCGCCAGAAAGTGCTGATCGCCCACGTTGTGAAAGATCAGGGCGGCCTTCATCGCTCCGAGAGCACTCTGCTGGACGGGAATGACCGCGACCAGGCCGCTGTCGACGTTGCGCATGCGGATCCTCTCGTTCAGATGGTCTTCGACGATCAGGTAGCGGCCGGCCGGCAGCTGGGTGGCTCCCGCCTGGAAAGCGAAGGGGACGTTGGCCTCCTCGATCGATTGCGCACGGGCGCCGGTGGTGAGCGTGAGGGCTAGAACCGCTAACGACAAAGTACCAAGATAGTTGCGTTTCATGACATTCTCCTTTGCATTCGTCTCTTGCACTGCGTTGACATGCACAAGGAATGCACGCTCGTGGCCAAAGGGTGTCCGCTTTATTTTTCAATGACTTGGATTGGCTTTTCTGGGCTCACGGTAGCCGAAAGGCTACCCTTCCGGAGCCTTCCGGTTCCTTCGGCTAGACTGAAGACCCGGAGGCGGTAAGTTGATCCAGCCCAGACTGTTGTCGATCGCAGGCGCGAGCAAAGGAACGGTCTGGACGGTCAAGGGGGGAGTTTCCCTGGGACGGGACTCCTCCAACCAAGTGGAGGTGCGGGACCCGGCGGTTTCGCGGAAGCATTGCTCGGTGACCGAGGTCTCGCGCGAGCTGTTTGAAGTGGCGGACCTGGACAGCCACAACGGTACGTTCGTGAATGGCGCCAAGGTGAGCCGTAAGGTTATCCAGCATGGAGACCGGATCCGTATCGGGGCGAGCGAATATTTGTTCCTCACCGGCCCGGAAGAGAGCGCGGCTGCGAGCGAGGACACCTCCGACTTAAAGACCATTTCCCTCGGTCACGCGGGCGTCCCCTCCGCTTCTTGGGCGGGGCGGATGGCGCGCGATCTCAGCGCATTTTTCAAGATTGCCAATGTCATCAATTCCACCCGTGATGTGCAGGCGTTGCAGGGGGAGTTGCTGGCGCTCATCTCGGAAGTGATCCCGGCCAGCCATGGGGCGATGGTGCTGCAGTTGAATGGGGACGAGGAGGCGGCTGCTCCTTGCTGGTGGCATCGGACGGGGATGGGTTCGCAGGAAGTGCCGATTCGCGAGGAACTGGTGCAGCAGGCGCGGTGGGAACGATGCGCGATTCTCGTTGGGTCCGAGTCGGCGGGGGCGGAGCATGTGTTGTGCGTGCCGCTGCTCGGGGTGGAGCGGGTGTTGGGGGTGATTTATCTCAGCTCGCCGCGGTCTTCACCGCCATTCGGGGAGCAGCACGCTTTCTTCCTGAGCGCGGTGTCGCGCATTGCGGCGGTTACGCTCGAGAATCTTTCGCGGTTGGATTCGCTGCGGGCGGAGAACCAGCGGCTGCGGGTGGAGGGGAAGGCGGAGCTGACGCTGATCGGTGAGAGCCGGCCCATGGTGCGGGTGAATGAGTTTGTCCGGCGGGTGGCGCGGGGCGATACGACGGTGCTGATTCGCGGGGAAAGCGGGACGGGTAAGGAGCTGGTGGCCCGGTCTGTGCACGCGCAGAGCTTGCGGCCGGAGAAACCGTTCGTGGCGATTAATTGCGCGGCGATCCCGGATGCTTTGTTGGAAAGCGAATTGTTCGGGCATGAGAAGGGGGCGTTCACCGGGGCGGCCGGTTTGCGGAAGGGTAAGTTTGAGGCGGCCGAGGATGGGACGCTGTTCCTGGATGAGATTGGGGAGATGGCTCCGGTGTTGCAGGCCAAGCTGCTGCGGGTGCTGCAACAACGGGAGTTTGAACGGCTGGGGGGGAATCGGTTGCTGCCGTTCAATGCGCGGGTGGTGGCGGCGACGAATAAGAATCTGGAGCAGGCGATCAAGGCTGGGGAGTTCCGGCAGGATTTGTATTATCGGCTGAATGTGGTGTCGGTGGTGTTGCCTCCGCTGCGGGAGCATCGCGAGGATATTCCGTCGCTGGCTTTGTATTTCGCTGGGAAGTATGCGGCGAAGTGCAAGCGGGGGTTTAAAGGGATCGATGCCGAGGCGCGGGCTTTGCTGATGCGGTATAGCTGGCCGGGGAATGTCAGGGAGTTGGAGAACGCGATCGAACACGCGATGGTGATGGGGCTGACGGATGAAATTTTGCCGGAGGATTTGCCCAATGGGTTGCTGGAAGAACAGTCGGCGGAGTTGGCGGGGCGGTATCACAATACGCTGAACCAGACTAAGAAGCAGTTGGTGTTGACGGCGTTGGATGAGGCGCACGGGAGTCCGGTGGAGGCGGCGCGGCGGTTGGGGATTCATCCCAAGTATTTGCACCGGTTGATTCGGAATTTGAATTTACAGGCGGAGATCAAGAGGTTGTGACGGGGGTTTGGGGAGAAGTCCCGAAGGGACGGTTGAAAGTCAGAATTGTCCAAATTACGCGTGAGAACCGGATCTGACGGAGCAAACAGAAGCTGATGGGTGCCCCATGTTCGCGCCAGCTAACGTGGGCCGAATATGAATTCTTCGAATGCTTTCACTTAAGGAATAAAAACAATGGAAGGGCTTCGCCCGGCTTTTTCGGCCCACGTTAGCTGGCGCGAACATGGGGCACCCATCGGGTTCTGTTTGGTCCGTTGGGTTTTGTTTGGTCCTCAGGGACGGTTGAGGTTTAGGGTGTAACGGGCGTGTTTGCGCTCGCCGGTGCGGAGGAGTGCGCCCTGCTCGACCAGGTCGGCTAAGTCGCGGGTCGTGGTGGCCGGGGAGGCTCCGGTGATGGCGCTGTAGTTGCCGGCGCTCAAGCCACCTTCGAAGCCTTCTGGTCCTTCGCGCAATATGCGCAGAAGCGCTTTTTGCTGCCTGGGGTTGATTCGATCGCGCAGACGGTCGAGTAACCTGGCCTTGGCGATGATGAACTCTACCTGGGCCAGGCTCCGGCTTTGCGCTTCCAAGGCAATGTCCGCAAACCAAAGCAGCCACTTTGTGATGTTGTTGTGCTTGTTGGCTCGTTGCAGGGCTTGATAGTAGCTCTGCTGGTGGGCCAGGATGGCCGATGCCAAGGCGACGGGTACCGGTTGGCGGAAGCTCTGGCTGATCGCTTTTTCTGCTACGGCGCGCCCGATGCGGCCGTTCCCATCCTCGAAGGGATGGATGGATTCGAAATACAGGTGGGCCGTGCCCGCGCGAGTGATCGCCGGCAGCGGGTCTCTACCTTGAGGCGCGGTGCGATTAAACCAGGCGATGAATTGCTTCATCTCCGCGGGGACTTGCTTCGAGGGAGGCGCCTCGAAATAAACCGTCGGGCTCCCGTGCCCGATGCGGCCGGAGATAATCTGCATCGGTTCCCGGCTGGTGCGGTATTTTCCTACGTCCGCCAGATCTTTCCTGCCGCTGGTCACCATGCGATGCCAGGCAAATAGCATTTCGCTGGAAAGAGGCTGGGAGAAGGACCGGTAGAGGTCCACCATCATCTCGGCAATGCCCTGTTCTCCAGGCTGGACGCGGCGTTTGTCGGGAGACGGGAGGCCAAATTGACGCAGGAGGGATGACTGCACACTGGCCCGATTCAGGACTTCCCCCTCAATGGCTGAGGTGGTCAGCGCTTCCCTGCTCATCAGTTCCACCAGGAGTTGATCGTGTTCGCTCTCGTCCAGATGCTTGACGGTCCCAAGAACCACGCCGGCGCCGAGGAGGAATTTCTCTTCCGTAGCGGTCAGGCGGGAGGGGTCCCAGGTGAAATTCGGCCAGTCGGGTTGTTCCCAGTTGTATTTCATGAGCGATAGGGGAGGTGGCTATCGCTCATGATTGTAGCGTTTTTTGAGCGATAGCGGGGGCGGCTATCGCTCACGGGACTACGGGGAGCACCAGGTGGGAGGGCAGCGCGGGGGTGCAGAAGATGCGTTGCGTGGCGGGAACGTAGTCCGTGGATTTGGCTTCGTAGATGCTCGGCACATAGGTCTGCGGGTTGCGGTCGATGACCGGGAACCAGGTGGATTGGACCTGCACCATCAGGCGGTGCCCCTTCAGGAAAACGTGGTCGTGCGCGCGGAGCGGGATCTGCCACTCCTGGGGCTGATTGGCGGGCAGCGGCTCGGGATGCTCGTAGCTGTGCAGATAGCGGCCGCGATGCACTTCCATCGCTATCGGCAGTTGGTAGCCGTTCATGACGTCGCCCTTCTCCGGATAGACGTCGATCAGCTTCACAATGAAGTCGGAGTCGGTGCCGGAGGTGGAGGCGAAGAGGGTGGCCGCTATGTCTCCCGTTACTGTTAGATCGTGGTCTAACGGGTCTGTCAGATAACTCAGGACGTCCGGACGATGATCGACAAAGCGCTGATCGGCCACTTCCCAGAATCTCCAGTCGGGCTTTGGGTAAGTGGGGGAGATCGGCCGGGCACGATACGGTACCGGGTTCGCCGGGTCTGAAATGTATTGCCGGTAAGCAGGGTCGCTTGCGGCGGGAGCGGTGAAGGATAAGGTTCCATCGGCACGCAGGTATAAGTTGGTTGGCTTGGACTGCTTGGGCGGCCAGTCGGCATAGGTGCGCCAGGTGTTGGATCCGGATTGGAAGGTGGTGACTTTCCAGGCCGGCTTGTCGCCTTCCCCGTGCAGATAGTGGCGGAAGAAGGGGGCTTGGATGTTCTGGCGGAACTCGAGTGCGGTTTTGTGCCCGCCGAAGGAGACGGGGCCGATGGTGTCTCCGGTGGGCGTGCTCCATTCACCGTGATACCAGGGGCCGGCGACCATGAAGTTGGTGTTTTCAGGATCGTGCTGCTGGGCGCGGGCGAAGATTTGCCACGGACCCCAGGGGTCTTCCTGATCCCAAAAGCCGGCTACGTTCAGGTTGGGCACCGTTGAGCTATGCAGTTGGTTGACCCAGGCTTCCTGCTTCCAGAAGTCATCGTAGTCGGGATGACGCATCACGTCGTTCCAGTAAGGCAAGGTTCCGTGGAGGTATTTGTCGTTGAGCGTGGTGAGAGGGCCGGCTTTCAGGTACCAGTCGTAAGTGTCGTAGGTGTCGAAGTCGAAGTTGGTGTTCTTGTTTTTGTCGGCTTGCTCCATCACTGCGTATTCAAAGGTGTAGCTCTCGCGTAAGGCGCCGTAACGGTGGTCGTCGTCGTTCATCCATTGATCGACCGGGGAGGCTTGCTCGCTGATCGCTTTCACTGCCGGGTGAGGATGCAGGAGCACCAGGCCGGCGGTGAGTCCGCTGTAGGAGATGCCGTAAACGCCAACCTTGCCGTTGTTGTTGGGCACGTTCTTGATGAGCCAGTCGACGGTGTCGTAAGCGTCGTTGGTTTCGTTCGCTTGCTTCGGGTCGTTGGGGTCGTAGCGCGAGGTCAATAGGAAGACTCCTTCGGACTTGAACCGGCCGCGGAGGTTTTGCAGGACGAAGATGTAGCCGTCGGCGGCGAGTTCTTTCCAGCTTGATGGGAGCCAGTCGGCTCCTTCTTTGACTGCAGCTTTGTCGAAGTCCTCCTGGGTAAACACACCGTAGGGGGTGCGGGTGAGAAGGATGGGGAGAGGTGCGGTTTGATTGGATTTGGTGATGACGACGGTTTGTAGATGGACTCCGTCACGCATGGGCACCATGAATTCCTGCACGCGGTAGTTGCTTTTTTGTTGGGCTAGCGAGGGTAAGGAGGTGCAGAGGAGAGTCAGGGTTAGAAGGATGCGCATGGTTCCTCGGAGGATAAAGATAAAAACATGGATGGGCTTCGCCCGGCTTTTTCGGCCCACGTACGCTGGCGCGAACATGGGGCACCCATCGAGAGTCGTTACCGGTCTTGGTTGGTGGTCGCGTGTAGATCATGGGTTGCCGTATTCGACTTGCTGGGTCAGGTTGATGGGTGCGGTGCGGTAGAAGAACAAGGCGGCGCCGAAGACGAGGATGCAGGCTCCGATGAGCTTGGCTTCGAAGATCCAGATGGAATTTACTTGACGTGAGGGGATGAAGGCTACGACCAGACCCACCAGGGTCGAACAGAGGCCCGCTACGGCGTTGGCCGTGAGATAGCCCTTGTTGGCGTTGAGGACCGTGCCCTTCGTCCACGTGTGCTTGAACAGGGCCAGAAACATGTAGGCCGAAGGCGCGAGTTGAAGAATCACGGAGAGGTCGAGCATGGTGAGATAGGCTTCGCCTACCGAGACTCCTAAGAAGCTGGTGGCGATCAAGAGCGAGGATAAGATCGCGGAAAAGATCAGGCTCACGTACGGCGTGTGGTAGCGGGGATGCACGCGGCCAATGATCGGGGGTAAGTAGCGATCGGCGCCGGCTACGAAGGGCAGACGGGCGGAGCCACTGAACCAGGCGGAGGCGGTGCCCAGGATGGCAATGCACTCGAGCAAGGCCAAGGGCGGGACCAGCCCCATCAGCCCGGCGCGCGTGCTCATGACGTTGATGGCTTGAAGGACTCCGGAGAGGACTCCGATTTCTTTTTGAGGCATGGCTATGAGCATCGACAACGTCGTGCCCAGATAGATGAAGCCGGCAATGGCTCCTCCGAGGAAGATGGCGATGGGGAGATTGCGGCGTGGGTCGCGGATTTCATCGCCCATGATGGAGGCGAGGTCCAGGCCGATCAGGCTGTAACAGATGGTTCCGAAGGCGGCCAGCAAACGCCAGTCATGGAAGCTGGTGCGGAGATCTGCGGGATGGAGGGCGCTGGCGCGATGATGCAGGGTAAGTGCCGCCAGGAGACAGATGACGAGCGCGCCTCCAATGGTGCCCAGGGCGCCTAGATTGCTGATCCATTTACCTAGGGAGAGGCCGCGGACGTTTAGTACGAGTAGGAAGAAGATGATGAGCAATGAGGTGATACCAGTGAAGGCGTGGGAGTCGGCCAGCTTTTGAATTTTGGGGCCGGCGACGTAGACGGCGACTCCTACGCAGGAGAGGACGACCGTGGGTAAGTAGACTACGTTCGAGAGCCAGTAACACCAGCCGGCCAGGAAGCCGTGCTCCTCTCCAAAGCTGCGCTTGGCCCAGAGATAGATGCCTCCTTCCCCGGGCCATTTTTGGGCTAGCTCCGTGACCGCTGCGCCTTGAGGCCAGAAGAAACAGGAGAGGGCTAGGAGCCAAAGCCAGATTGTGACCGGGCCGGAGGCGGAGACGGCGGGGATCAGGTTTAGATTGGCTACCGCCACTACGAATAGAAGGACCAGGTCGCGACGCCCTAAGACTCGGTCCAGGTGGGGTTTCTTTCCGGTGGGCAGGGGTCGCATGGGTGTAGTTTCAACCCTCAGGGACTGAGTGGCAATGGGCTTCGTCCTCGACAGTTTATAGTCAGAGTTTTAGGGAGGATCAGCATGAGCGTTGCGGCTTTTAGCCCTGGGGTTGGAGATTCTTCTTTGCCGTTGGGACCGGAAGCGCATCCGCTCGATCCGCTGAGCGTGGCGGAGATTGCTCGCGCTTGCGCAGTGCTCAAAGAGCAGAAACAACTTGGCCCCGAGTGCCGTTTCGCTCTGGTCCATCTGCAGGAACCCGCCAAAGCAGAGGTTCTTGCGTACCGGGCGGGCGCTCCGTTGGAACGGTCGGCTTTTTTGATGGTCTTCGATGCCGCTACCGGGGCGACGCATGAAGCCGTAGTTCATCTCGGCCAGGGCACGGTGATTTCGTGGGTGCAACACATTACCGATGCGGCTCCGTATGGGCAGCCTCCGGTTTTGGTGGAGGATTTCTTCAACGTCGACCGCATCGTCAAGGCTGACGAGGGATGGCGCAATGCCGTCAAACGGCGCGGCCTCAGCGATGACGATATCCAGCTGGTGCAGGTGGATCCGTTCTCCGCCGGCAACTTTGGTTTTCCCCTGGAAAAAGGACGGCGGGTGGTAAGGGCCGTCTGCTACTATCGCGCGGCACGGACAGATAATGCGTACTCCCACCCGATCGAAGGGCTGGTGGCGGTGGTGGACCTGATCGCCAAACGGGTGCTGGAGCTGGTGGACGATGAGGTCGTGATCCCCGTTCCCAAGACAAAGCACAATTACGATTCCGAATCGTTGGGCACGCCGCGCTCCGATCTGAAACCGCTGCATATTTCCCAGCCCGAGGGACCTAGCTTCTCCGTGGATGGCTGGGGGGTGAAGTGGCAGAAGTGGAGCTTCCGGGTGGGGTTTACTCCGCGCGAAGGCCTGGTGCTGCACCAGTTGAGTTATGATTCGCGGCCCATCGTGTACCGGGCCAGCGTCACCGAGATGGTGGTTCCCTATGGCGACGCGAACACCAGCCAGTTCTGGAAGAATGCGTTCGATTGCGGCGAGTATGGTTTGGGGAAGCTGGCGAATTCGCTGGAGCTGGGGTGCGATTGCCTGGGGTTGATCCACTACTTCGATGTGCCCATGGTCGAAGACGAAGGCTCGGTCACGGTGATGAAGAATGCCGTGTGCCTGCACGAGGAAGATTACGGGATTCTTTGGAAGCATTTTGATTTTCGTACCGGGCTGCACCAGGTGCGGCGCTCGCGGCGGCTGGTGATCAGCTTCATCGCCACGGTGGGTAACTACGACTACGGGTTCTATTGGTATCTCTACCAGGATGGGACGATTCAACTCGAGGTGAAACTTACCGGGATTATCCAGACGGCGGCGGTTGCTCCCGGCACGGAGTATCCGTACGGCGGTATGGTTGCCGAGGGGTTAGGCGGGCCCAACCACCAGCATTTTTTTAGCGCGCGGCTGCACATGATGGTGGATGGGGAAAAGAACAGCGTGACCGAACACGAATATCATCCCCGGCCGTGGGGGACGGATAATCCTTACGGGAATGTGTTCGATGTGACCGCGCGGACGTTGAGCCGCGAACGCGATGCGTGCCGCGAGGCCGACGGGAAGACGGGACGGTTCTGGAAGATCATCAATCCCAATCGCCGGAATGAAGTTGGGAATCATCCGGGGTACAAGCTGGTGGTGCAGGCCAGTCCCTTGCTGCTGGCGCAGCCCGGCAGCAGCATCGATCGCCGTGGGGGCTTCGCCAGCAAGCACCTGTGGGTGACGCGGTATTCCCCGGAGGAACGGTACGCCTCGGGGGGTTATCCTAACCAACACGCGGGCGGGGATGGGTTGCCCCGGTATGTGCAGCAGAACCGGGTCGTGGAGAACGAAGATATTGTGGTGTGGCACACGTTTGGCCACAGTCACGTTTGCAAGCCGGAGGATTTTCCCATTATGCCGGTGGAATACGCCGGGTTTGTGCTCAAGCCGAATAACTTCTTCGCCGCCAACCCGGCGATGGATCTGCCTCGGGAAGCGAATGGCCATAGCCGCTGCTGCGGGTCTTGAAATCTTGACTTTGGTCCCCTGCTTCGCTATGGTTAGCTCATCCTTGCGATAGCCTTGTCGCTAACCGCTTTTTGCACTCATCGAAGCGTTTCGGCCCCCGTTTCTTTCCCCCTGTTTCGGAGGTACGCCCAAGTGTCTCTTCGTCTCTGCGCTTTCGCCTGTGTCGCCACTTTGCTGTTCACGCTGCCTGCCGCTGCCGTCGCTCCCGCGGTTTATTCGCCCCTCGATGCCTTGACTCCAGCGGAATATTGGGTGGTGTACAAGGCGCTGCAGACCGCCGGCCATACCGAGGAGAAGACCATCTTCTCGAGCGTGCTGCTGCACGAGCCGGATAAACAGACCGTTCTGAAGTGGACGCCAGGATCGCCCATGGAACGTAAGGCGGACGTGGTGCTCTATTACAAGGGCCACTCCTATGGCGCGCTGGTGAATATCACGGACGCCAAGGTGGAAACGTTCGAGGAGCTGAAGGGATTGCAGGCTCCGTTCACCACTGCCGAGGGGCAGGAAGTGAACGATGCGATCAAACATGATCCGCGGATCGTGGATGCGTTGAAAAAGCGCGGGATCACCGACCTGAACCTGGTGACCTGCTTTGCCACTCCCGCTGGTTATATTGCGCTGCCGGAACAGGACGGACGCCGGATCGGTTGGGGCGGGTGCAATTACGACATCGACGCGGAGAATGGATCGGAAGACCGCGAGGTTCCGGGGATATTTTTTACCGTGGATATGACGAGCAAGAAGGTCACGCGGTTTACCGATTACGGCATTACGCCGATGGCGCCGGTGAGCTTGAAGTATGACCCGAATGGCGGCCCTGCGCTTCCCGGGACCAAGCCGATTGTCGTGTCGCAACCCGAGGGGCCTAGCTTCACTATTAAAGATGGTGAGGTGAGCTGGCAGAATTGGCATTTCCGTTTTCGGATCGATCCTCGGAGCGGGCCCGTGGTCAATATGGCTTCGCTCGATTTCGAGGGGAAACGGCGGTCGGTGTTGTATGAGGGATCGCTTTCCGAGATGTATGTGCCCTATATGGATCCGGAAGAGACTTGGAACTCGCACGTGTTTTTGGATTCCGGGGAGTATTTCATGAATACCGGTTTGGGGATTCCCAAGCCGCTGGCGAAGGGCGTGGATTGCCCGGATTACGCGACTTACTTTAGCGGGACGTTTTTCCACGATAACGGGACTCCGTTCATTCGGCCGCAACTGGCTTGCCTGTTTGAACGTACGCTGGGGGATCCGGCGTGGCGGCATTGGGAGCCGGATGGGACGGTGGGTAGGCCGGGACGGGAGTTGGTGTTTCGCAGCGTTGCGGTGGTGGGGAATTATGACTATATCCTCGACTGGAAGTTTGAGCAGGAGGGCGCGATTACGGTCGCGGTGGGGGCTACGGGCGAGTTGGAAGTGAAGCCCGTGAAAGACATGAAGGATGTGATGGGGAAGGATGCCGCGGGGAATCCTTTGGAGTTCGGGCACTTAGTGGCCGCGAATACCGATGGAGTGGACCATGACCACTTCTTCTCGTTCCGGCTGGATCTGGATGTGGACGGGACCGCGAATAACTTCGAAGTGGATAAGCTGGTGCAGTATAAGTTGCCGGCATCGAGCGCGCGTAAGACGATCTGGGCGATGGCTCCGCAGTGCATCGATACGGAGGGGAATGCGACGCAGAATATCAGCATGCTGCACCCGGCGATGTGGCGGTTTGTGAATCCGGCGGTCAAGAATGCGTTGGGGTATCCGACGAGCTTTGAAATTATGCCTGGGTTGACTGGGGAATCGCTGCTGTCAAAGGACGATTGGCCACAGAAGAGGGGTGGGTTCTCGGATCATCAGCTGTGGGTGACTCCTTATGACCCCAAGGAACGATATGCGGCCGGGGTTTATGTGTCGGGGAGTAAGGGCGAGGATGGGTTGCCGGTTTGGGTGAAGAAGAATCGGAACATCATGAATACGGATATTGTGGCGTGGTACACGATGGGGTTCCATCATGTGCCGCGGCCGGAGGATTGGCCGCAGATGCCTACGATGTGGCATGACTTTACGCTGCGGCCGTTTGATTTTTATTCGAAGAGCCCGTTGATGGATTTGCCGATGCAGCCTTGACCCTAAAGGGTTGGACTCCACTCGACGGGTACCCCACTAAGAAATAATGGAAGGGCTTCGCCCGTCTTTTCCGGCCCACGTACGCTGGCGCGAACATGGGGCACCCATCGAGATTTTCTGGTGATCGAGGTTTATTTCGCCCTTTACTGTCGCTGTTATGGTTGCTATTGGATGACGGTTAGGGGTGAGGATGGGACCGGGGCGGGCTTGGGACGGACTAGGGAGCGGAGTTTGCCGATCTTGTTTCCTATGCGCTCGGAGGCGAACATCAGGTCTCCGGCGGTTAGACCTGGTAGGACTTGGTGATGACCTACCGCGGCTAAGGCCATCGAAGCGACACAGCCACATTGGGTGCAGTCCGGCGTGCCTCCGAATTGGCAGGGACCTATGCGGGTTTCGAGGTCCGCCGATAAGGATAAGGTCGTTCGGGCGAAGATGCACTCTTCCGGCGATTGCGGCGGATGACGCAGCTCCTCAATCATTTGCTGGTTCATCTGGAACTTGGGGTATAGAGGATAAAGACGGCTCAACTCGTCCAGCACTTCCCTGCGCATCGTGGGGGTCAGAATTTCCGGACCTTGCGCTCCCTGTTGCGGCGTGAAGAGACTCACCCAGATGCGCTTGACCTCAGGACGGTCACTCCAAAACCGGAGAAACTCTTCGAAGTAGCCTGGCCGGCCGGCGATTTGGCCGGTGACCGTGCAGTGAATGGTCACAAAGCTGTCGCGAATGGATTTAAGAATGCGCTCGTAGGTCGCCGGCTTGCGACGCTCGTCATGCTCCGGCTGCAGGCCATCGATCGAGACCACCAGGGAGAGCTTGGAGAGCGTGTTCCATTGCTTCGGCAAGGGACGAAAGGCGCTGGTGACTAGTTGGACGTGGACCCCGCGCTGCTCGAGCTGCGGAAGAAGCACCTCCAACTCGCGATAACGCACCAGGGGGTCACCGCCCACGATCGAGAGATGAATGGGACGCTCGCGATCGACGATGGCCAGGAGCCTGCGGACCAGGTCGTCTCCTTTGAAGTCAGATAATTGACGGAGATTCACGCCGGTACCCAGATGCTCAGGTTCGTAGGCATAGCAACCTGGGCAGCGGAGCGGGCACTCGCGGGTGATTTCAATGGAAAGACTTGGCTTCTGGCCGTATAAGATGCTGGCCCAGGCATGCAGTACTTCAGACTTCTTCATCCAGGATCCTCGGGGGAACTGCAACCTCTTGTTCACATGATATTGAAGAATGGGACGGAGAAGTGGAGTTTCGTTATTGCGACTGCGAGGCACGCCGCTTGCGATAGCGAATCACGATCAACCGGACGGTGAGCGCCAAGGCTCCGCCAATGATGGTGCTGATGGCGCGGTGATAGGCCACGACATTGCCAGGAAGATTGCCGATGCCCAGCAGGGAGACAATGTAGGCGGTCAGGCAGAGGGTGAAGAGGCCATAGTTCACGTTGTTGAGCGCGTAGGCGAGCCAGGCGAAGAAGAGGGCAAAGATGGCCAAGACGGGCGGACCGGGCTTGAGATGGGCCAGGGCGAAGCTGGCCAGCATGGCTCCCGCCAGCGTGCCGACGGTGCGGGCAATGGCGCGGTTGGCGGTGTCGGTGAGCCCCGGCCTCAGGACGAGCAGGGCCGTCATGGGGATCCAGTATCCGTTGGGAAAGCCGAAGTGGCGGTAGATTTCTGTGCTGACCCCCAGGGTGACGGTGAGACGCAGCGAGTACGGCAGGGCGCTGGGCGGTTCGGTGCGGCCGACGAGCGCGCGCGCGGCCTGTTCGACGGAGGCGCGTAAGGCGTGGTGCTCGGCGCGTAGATAGCGGGCTACGGAGAGGAGGTCCGCGCGGAGTTGGTCCAGAAGCCGAAGCAGGAGGCTGGACGTAACGATCTGGATTCCGCCCCCGGCCATCACCAGGAGGGAACGGATGGCGGCGGCGCGCGGGGAAAAGGGGAAGCCGGAGGCGACCAAAAGAAAGACCAGGCACTGCTGCCCTACCCAACTGATGGCCGGCTCACGTAGGGAAAGCATGCCGTAGGCAAAGGCGGTGCCGGCGGCGACCAACACCAGGATGAAGTTGGTGTGGCCAGCCACCATTCCGATGAAGGTGAAGACACTGATGCCCAGGGAGGCCAGAATCATGGGCAGGATGTGGGATTCATCGATGTGCTGCTTGGCGCCGAAGCCGACGGTGAAGGCTCCGCCGGCGGCAATCATGCCCGCGGCGGCGTGGCCCAGGGCGATGCCCAAGCCGAGACAGATGGCAATGGCGATGACAAAGATGATGTCGGCGCGGAAGGATCGAGCTCCCCAATCGAAGACGTAACTGTCGCTAAGGAAGGGGGTGGTGGTCATGCTTCTTGCGATAGGATACAGGGGCGCAAAGGAGAACGAGGGATGCTGGTGCGGTTTGGGGTGCTGATTCTGTTGGCTGGTTTGGTGAACGGGGCGATGGCCCAGGGGCGGTTGGACGACAAGGACTTGCAACGGCTGATGGTGAATTTGAAGGATGATACGCAGGCATTTCGGAAGAGTTTTGCGGGTGGGTTGAAAAAGAGCTCGATTCGCGGGACTAGCCAGGAGAAGGAAGCACAGGGGTTGGCGGATACTTTTGCGAAACAGGCGGCGGGTGCGTTAGATGCGTTTAAACGGAGCCGGAAGGCGGAACCGGAGGTTACGGGGTTGGTGAACACGGCGGCTCAGATCGATCCTCGGGTGTATAGCTTGCAGTTGACGCCTCAGATTACGGCGCAGTGGCAGAGGTTGCGGAATGAGCTGCACCAGGTGGCGCAGGCTTTTGGGGTTCCGGAGTCTTATTTGGCGGCTCCGGTGGCTAGTAGTGGGAGTGCTCCCAGTACTACCGGGACTTGCTTGAATGCGGTGGGGATCGAGCGGTCGCGGCAGTTGGTGAATGAGTGCTTGCAGGTTTCTCCTTCTACGCATTCTCCGTGTAATGCGCATAATGCTTGCTCGATGATTGTGGATGAGATTAAACGGGGGTGCGGGTTGATTGGCCAGGGGGCTCCCGGGTTTTGTGCGGAGTACCGGTAGGGGTCCGCGTGGAACCTCGATCAGTAGATGATGTTGATGGGTGCCCCATGTTCGCGCCAGCTAACGTGGGCCGAATATGAATTCTTCGAATGCCTTCAGTCTAGGATTAAAAAATACAGGATTAAAAAATGATGGAAGGGCTTCGCCGGTCTTTTTCGGCCCACGTTCGTTGGTCGAACATGGGGCACCCATCAACATTATCTGTTGATCCAGGTTGGTTTTCGACTCAAACGCCCGTCGAGATTATCTGGTGATCCAGGTTGGTTTTCGACTCAAACGCCCGTCGAGATTATCTGGTGATCCAGGTTGGTTTTCGACTCAAACGCCCGTCGAGATTACCTGGTGATCCAGGTTGGTTTTCGACTCAAACGCCCGTCGAGATTATCTGGTGATCTAGGGCGGTTTTCGAGTCAAACGTCTGTCGAGATTATCTGGTGATCCAGGTTGGTTTTCACCCATAGGCCTAGTGGGGTTGGTTAGTTTTTTGGGGCTTTGGGGAGACTTAGGAGGTTGGCGAAGATACGGTAGGCTCCTGGCACTCCCTCCGGTAGTTGACGGTAGAGGGCGTAGGCCATGTAGACGTAGGCTCCCTTTCCGTAACGGGCGTACAAGAGACCTCCTTTTTGCTGGTCCTGGTCGGGGTCGTGCATTTCGGTCAGAGCTTCGTAGTGCTTGTCCCAGGATCGCATGAAGGAATGACCGCGCTCCTCTACCCAGCCTTTGAAGTCGGCGTCGGTGATTTTGTTGGGCCAGGAGAGTAAGGGACTGTCCGGCTCCAGCAACTGGACGGGGCCGGACTCGTCCACTACTTTCTCGGGATCACGACTGAGCGTCAGCGGGTATGGGCCGTAGTTATGATCGTATTCGCCGCTGTTATATTGCACGATGATGACTCCGCCCTGCTTTACATAATCCAATAGACGGGTGTTGTTGGCGGCTAATTCGGGACGCGCCGCGTAGGCTCGCACGCCGAGCACAATCACATCCAGGGCCGCCAGGTTACTGGAGTTGATGTCGGCCGTCGATAACAAATGTACCTGCAAGCCCAGGCCCTGCAGCGACTCCGGAACGTCATCTCCCGTGCCCATGACGTAGCCGACCTTGAGATCGGGCGCTACCTTCACGTCCACACCCACCAGTTTGTAGGGCCCGGGGTGGTAGTAGTTATAAGGACGCAGCCCCTGATAGCCCACCGTCTCATATCCCTGGGTGAAGGAATGACCCTGAAAGTCAGCTACGGCGGTGATGGGATAGGTCTTCTCCGCCTGGTTCTTTGGGGTGACGGCGAAGGTGACCGTCTGGGCTTCGCTAAAGCCCACGGAGTCGGGCTGGGATTGCCAGCCCTCGGGCAGTTCGAGATGGAGCCGGGCCGGGGTTTTGCTGCTGATGTTGGTGCGAACGCGAACATTCACGGGCACGGGCTTCGATTGGCCGAGGGGAACCACACCTGCCGTGGCGGTGGTGGCGACGGAAATGCCGGGCGCGACGACGAGGGGTTCATAGACACCGCCGACGCCGACCTGGTGCTGCACGGTTTGTACCGCCTGGCCGGATCGGACGGTGACTCCGTCGACCGTGAATTCGAGCCAGGCTTCCAGAGGATAGGGTGGTAGCGGGTGATCGAGGCAGGAGACGCTGTCGAGGTCGTAGAAAGACTGCTCGAGCGATTTGCGGTGGAAGCAGGCCTGGGTCAGCGTGGCGTCTTCGGGGACGGTGACGTGGAATTGCGCGGTCTGGCGCTGATTTCCTTGGAGCACGCCATGGACCGGGGCGGTGTTGGTGATGTGCCAGTCGCCGGTTCCGTTCGATCGGATCGAAACGTTTTGAACCTGGATGGGGGTCGCGCTGGGATTGGTCAGATAGGCAGACACGCCAAAGGCCAAGCCGGGGACCGCGGTCGTAAACGTATCCTGCGCGTCGATCGCGAAGGGGGAGCGGCCGCGGTCAGGGTTCGCAGGCGAGACTACGGCGGTGAGGGTCACTCCCAATGCTTCGATTAAGGCACTGTTAAATTGGGCCTGCTTGACCTCGAGCTCGTGTTTGATGTTGTACTTCTGTCCCGCGGTGAGGTTCGAGGCCTCCACCTTTTGGATGAGTAACTGCGTTTGTTTCAGTCCGGCGGCCAAAGGTGTTATTTTGTCGGTTTGGCGGGTGGCTTGCTCCACCGAGGCGGCCATCTGGTGCAGTCCTTCGGTGAGGAAGGGGTGCTGCCCGGGCGCAAGGGCGGCGATGCCAAGCAGCGAGATGTCGATTCCGTCGAAGAAGGATTTCTCCGTGTCCGGGGAGGTGACGCGCGATCCGTAGCGATGATAGGGCACGTCAAAGGTTCCCGGGAGCGGGATGCCGGTTCCTCCGTTTTGGGATTTTTGCTGGTTCAGGCCTTCGCGGCCGAGCTGGATATAGGAGCCGCCGATGGCGGGATCGTAGGCGCCTTCGCTGATTTTGAGGGTGGTGGTGGGGACGGCGTCGCTCCATTTGCCGGATACGTAGTCGTAGAAACGGACGGGGGCCCACTTACCGGTGGCGTAGTCGTACATGCCCTTGGGGCTGATGGAGAAGGCCGGGACGCGGGCGTAGACCTTGAGCGGCGTCCAGGGGAGAAGGCCGGCTTTGATTTGATCGGGAAAGACGTTGGGGTCGCCGGCGGCTTTGAAAACTTCCTGGGCCATTTCGCCGGAGACCTGGTGCTGGCCGTGGCCGTCGGTGATTCCTCCTACGAAGCTCGCGGCCAGGACGAGCGGGCGGTTCATGCGGACGGCGCGGACTACGTCGTAGAGCACGCGCTCCTTGCCCCAGGTGGCGAAGGCCTCGTCGAGGGTTTTGGAGAAACCGAAATCGGCGACGCGGGTGAAGTATTGGTCGACTCCGTAGCGGCGGCCGGCGGCAAGTAATTCCTCGGTGCGGACCAGGGCGAGCGCATCCCATAGGTCGTTCGACATGACGTTCTGGCCGCCTTCGCCCCGGGTTAGGGTGAGGAGGGCCACGCGTGCTCCTGCGCCGCGGGATTCATAGGTGAGCATGCCGCCGTCTTCGTCGTCAGGATGAGCGACGATCATCATGAGGCTGGCGCGGGTGTTGAGCTTGCGCAGGGATTGCTGCAGGGCCGAGGTGCCGCGGTCGACTTGGAGGGGTTGGTAGTCGGTGGTGGCGGATATGGTGGTGGCAGTCGGGGTTTGCGCGGGTAAGGAAGCCGCTGCCAGGAGGAGAGCGGTGAGTAGGGCGGAGGTCCTGCTTCGGCGGCTGGAGGTCATAGATGATTGTTAGCTATAGCATATGACAGGGTGGAGCGGATTTTAGATTCAGGTATTCGGGTAAGGAAGGCGCCCTCAGGAGCTTGTGAGAGAACTGGACCTTGGGACCAAAACAGGATTTCTGTGAACAGGGGGCTGCACCCATCGTTTCTGTTTGGTCGTAAGAGGCTCTTTCGCCCTCGATATTGGAGGTTGAACGGTGGCTAAGGACGAGGGACTGGTTCGCGGGATAGGGCTGCCGGGCGCGATTTCGCTGAACATGATCAATATGATCGGGGTGGGGCCGTTCGTGACCCTGCCGCTGATCGTGCTGGCGATGCACGGACCCCAGGCCATCCTGGGCTGGGTGCTGGGCGCCGTGCTGGCCGCTTGCGACGGACTCGTGTGGGCCGAGCTGGGCGCGGCTATGCCCCGCGCCGGCGGCTCCTATGAGTACCTGCGCACGATCTATGGACCCCGCGCCGGCCGGTTCCTCTCGTTCCTGTATATCTGGCAGCTTAGCTTCAGCGCACCGCTCTCCATCGCCTCAGGATGCGTGGGCCTGGCACAGTATGCCGGCTTCCTGTGGCCGGACTTGCGCAAGGTGTACTTCTCGTACCAGTTACCCATTCCGGTTCCGTTTGTGCATACGCTTCCATTGTCATTACAGCTTGGACCGGCGACGGTGCTGGCTATGGCTTGCTGCGCGATTGCGGCTATGTTCCTGTATCGGAACATACAAAGCGTCACCCGGTTCTCCGGTCTGCTATGGGTCGGGGTGATGGGGGCGATGGCGGCGGTGATCGGGACCGGACTGCTGCATTTCCATTGGAAGTTGGCGTTCGGGTTCCCTCCCGGCGCCTTTGCGCCTTCGAATGGATTCTTTACCGGGCTGGGGGCCGCGCTGCTGATCGCGACTTACGATTACTGGGGCGCGTACAACATCAATTTTCTAGGGGCGGAAGTGCGCGACCCGGGGCGGACGATTCCGCGGGCGATTGTGTGGTCGGTCGCGCTGGTGGCGGTGCTGTATCTGCTGTTGAATGTCAGCGTGCTGGGGACCATGCCGTGGCAGGAACTTATCGGCCAGGCGGGGACGAATGCTCGGCTCTCCGTGGCCGCCGTGGTGGTGCAACGAGCGTATGGGCGGTTGGCGGGGCAGATAGTCGCGCTGCTGGTGGTGTGGACGGCCTTCTCGTCGGTGTATGCGCTGCTGCTGGGCTACTCGCGCGTGCCCTATGCGGCGGCGCTCGATAATAACTATTTTCGTATCTTTGCCCGAGTACACCCGCGGCATCGGTTTCCCAACGTTTCGCTGCTAATGCTGGCTGGGGTTTCGATGTTGTTCTGCGTGCTGCAACTGGCGGACCTGGTGGCGGCCCTGGTGGTGATTCGGATCTTACTTCAGTTTTTGCTGCAACAGGTGGGGGTGATGGTGTTGCGGAGGACCCATCCCGAGATGGAAAGGCCCTTCCGGATATGGTTCTATCCCCTGCCGCCGGTGATCGCGATCGTGGGATTTTTGTACATACTGTTTTCACGGCCGCATTTTACACGTGAAATATTCTTCGCCATGGTGGTGGTGATGACGGGAACGGTCACGTTTCTGTGGCGGGCGCGGCGACGGAGAGAGTGGCCGTTTTAGCTCTTACTCTTGGCTCGTTTTTGCTTGGCCCAACGGAGTTTCTGGGCGGCGGCGATCCTGGCTCTGCCTTCCGGGGAGATAACCCGCTTTGCCCTTACGGACTTGGGCTTGGGGGCAGCCAAACCGCTTTTACGCGCACTGCGCGCGACTTTGGTTACCACGGTCCCGGCGACAAGGTCCCTGGCTTCAGTTAACCGGCTAATTTCGGCATCTATGTGGAGGAGTATCTCTTCAATCGTCATCGCAGTTAGTGTATCTCAATTGTTCCGCGAGACGCACAGTGTACGGATAATTTTCTATCTACAGAAACCTTTCAGGAATTCACATCCTGTTCGAGCAGTGGCTTGCATTCCCATTCAATGGGACGACAGACTCGTACACGCGGGGCAAACACCGCGACGGTAACCTGCTTGCTGAAGGGCCGCGAGATGGTGATGTTAGTGTCATCGTAAACTTTCTTGCAAGAGCCAAAGGCCCTCGCCGCCCGGGCAAGAGTCTGCCGCGCGTGCGATCCCGATACATACATGTTGATGGTGAGATGCATTCCGTCGTAATAGGCGGCAGGGTTCTCCTCGTAAAACTTTGCGGCCGCCTGCAGGCCTTCGATGAATTGGCGGCGGCGGGTTGCCAGGTTCATGAGGTGCTCCTCGTGTCCGGCATTGGGCGGCGGCCGAACTTGCGCTGTAAGGCACGCAGCCGCTGCGCGGAGCGATGCATATCACAGGCCACACAGCCACAGCCGGGGACGATCATACCGTCGAGGACGATGGGTCTACGTGTCATGGGGTTGTTTGTTGGTCGCGGTTCCATCGATAGCGGGCCTGGATCCAGCGGGCGCGGGGGGTTTCTGGATTGAAACATAGACCGCAGTTTCCACCTGGACGGCAGTCCCCGGCACCGCCGCGGACAAAGGGCGGTTCCGGGGACCAGGCGAGAGAACGCTGTTCGGCAGTGAAGTGCGACAGTTGCAGGATGATTTCATCCACAGTGGGGATGGGTTTTTCATTGTTATTTTCCATTAGTTGGAAGTTATGGAGTAAGTGCTAGGGAGAGAGTGCGGCATGCGCCGAGGTGGGTCAAGAGCGCGGGGAAGAATGTTGAGGAGGGCGGGTTAGTTAACTTCTAGTCAATAGTAGTTCTATGTGGAACTAATTGTGATTCCGCATGCCGGATTAGTGCGAGATATATAGGAATGGAATTCCGGGGATGGTGGCGTGTCGTGGGGATTCTGTGATTGAGTGTTGTGTTCAGCCGTCCCTGCGGGACTGGATAGCAAAGGCGAATGGCTAATTAAGTCAGAGGCGCTCCTAATGAACAAAGTCCACCGGTTGATTGGCTAAAACGTTTGAGGGGCTTCCCCCGGATTTCCTGTTGGGCTTCGTGGCGTTGATACAGTGCATGCGCCTTTCTTCGCGGAAAGGCGCACACGCGGTTCTCTCCAGTGCAGCGAGGCAGGAAATCCGGGTCGCCCGGCTTTCCTGTTGGGCTTCGTGGCGTTGATACAGTGCATGCGCCTTTCTTCGCGGAAAGGCGCACACGCGGTTCTCTCCAGTGCAGCGTAGGAGGAAATCCGGGTCGCCCGGCTTTTTCGGCCCACGTTAGCTGGCGCGAACATGGGGCACCCGTCGAGTGCTCAGTGACCCGTACTGTTGATTCCACCCTTAACTGGCCGCAGGCTAGTCGTCTCCTCGTAGGAGTCCCCATCGAAACGTTTCTAGTCATTCAGTGAAAGTTTGAAGAATTCGTCGGGCATGCTGGGGATCGGGGTTGGTTTTAGCGCTGGTACAGCTTTTGTGGGTTGACTAGGAGATAAATGCCCCTCGCTCCTCAGGATTTTGTGGGCGGGGCATTGTGCGGCTGGAGGTTCGATGCAATCTTTGTGCTGCAACCAGGAGAAAGGAATCTATGAGGCGTTACGGGCATAGCACGACCATCCAGAGACTTTGAGCGCGGCGGACTTCTGGATGCCGGTTTATATCGGCGATTACCTCGCCGATACCATGCACCTCACCACCGAACAGCACGGCGCCTACCTCCTGCTGATTTTTCACCTCTGGCGCCGCGGATCCCTCCCCGACGATAACACTGTGCTGGCTAAGATCGCCGGGCTCGACACGAGCTCCTGGCGCAACACACGGCCAGTGCTGGCGGAGTTCTTCAAGATCGAGGATAAACAGTGGCGGCATGGCCGGGTGGAACGGGAACGTATCCGGGTCGCCGCTAAACAGGAAACCTACGCGAAGAAGGCCAAGTCCGCCGCTCGTAAGCGCTGGAAAAATGATGCTCCAAGCAATGCTTCAAGCATTGCTCCAGCATTCTCCAGCATTGCTCCAAGCAATGCTTGGGGCACTCCTCAAGCATTGCCCGGCGATGCCGAACCAGAACCACAACCAGAACCAGAGTCTTCAGGAAAACTATTTCCTGAAGACCCACCCGTTGCTGCTTCGCAGCACGGGAAGTTTCGCTTACTCCTAGCTGAGTATTGGCGGAGCAAGAATCATGCCTGCCCGGAAATGCCCTGGCAAGCACGCGATGCCAAAGCGCTTAGCGAATTTCTCCGCGCCAGTCCCCACCTAACCGAAAGCCAGTTCCAGCTGATGTTGGACAACCGGTCCAAGTCTGCGGTGGCCCACGGCGAACGGATTTACGTGTGGATCGGAAACCTGACGCGGTACCAGGAACCCATCGGGCCTTACAACAAGCCGTTGTCAACGGGAGGCGGGCATGCCAGCAGAGCGGAAATCAATCGCGACAGTGTACTCAGCGCAGTCGACCGAGCAGCTGCACTGTTTCAAGAACATCTTGGCCGAGTTGGGGAAGCTGGCCTTGAGCCGGCAGCTCTCGTTGACCACGGAGACGCTTTTGCTGATGACGCAAGACCTGATGGATGTGCCCTGGCGCTGCCTTGAACCGGCGATCACGGGATGGCGGCGGGGCACACTGCGCATGGGCCGGCCGGAACAGATGGACAGCTTTCCTACCGTGCGTCAGTTGCGGCTGCAAGCGGAATTACTCGAAATGGAAGGGATACGGAGGTAGAGGCGCGATGAGCGAGATATACGACGAGATTTTTTCGGGGATCCAAAGCACCGCGGCGCTGCGGCAGGCCATCGCCCGCGCGGTGCGGACGCTGCGCGAGGCCATGGAGAAAGAAGACAACCGGGAGGTGACCGCGGCCCATGTCAGGAACCTGTGGGAGATCGATCCCGAGTCGCTGGCCAGTGCCTACGCGCTGGCGGAACAGACGTGCACGTATTGGCCGACTCCGGGGCAGATACGGGAACTCGCGGGCTGGTCGGAGGAAAGCCGGAGCCGGGAAAGCCTGCAGTGGGTTTTCGGTTACCTGGAAAAACATGGGGTGGAGGGAAAGCCACGCGGCGGCGGAGCGCGCTTTGGGGAAGACGAGACGGGCCGCAGGGTGCTGCTGGGAACGGAACCGGTGGTGCCGGCTCCGGAGATACCCGCGGAGATCCGCGCGACGCTGGCGGCGCTGGGCAGCGGCGCGGTGAAGCAAGGGCTGTGCTATGTGAGCCAGCATCCGGTGGTGAAGGGATGGGATAACTTCCACGGCGATGCGGCGTCCCGGACGGCGGAGCGGATTGAAGGGCAATGGATTCGTAGTTCGCTGCACACCCGGAGAAAGTCCCAGAGGAGGAGTTCGTGATGAATGCTGCTATTTTTGGCGGCCCCGGTGTCTCACACGCCGGCACCCCCTAAGCGCAACTTAGGGAATGCGATTTTGCTGGCGGCGATCGAGGATTACCGCAGTTTGCACCACGAGATGCATCAAAGCGCGAAACTTTTTCTCTTTCCCAAGACACCTGAGTGGCAGAACCACTTTGAATGGGTGGTTTCGCTGGCCGAGGGTGTGAACCCGGCCTGGCTTCGCGATGCACTGGATCGGGCAAAGAGTAAGTGGGACCAACAGCGATTCGCACGGATGCGCGAGGCACGACGCGGGGTATGAACCTGCGCGGCGCCGGGTTGGCGTGGCTGGTGTTGTTGTTTGACAGCCGCGCCCGGGATGCGGTGCATGGCCTCAGGCTGCTCCGGCGGACGCATGGGCATGTGTTAGCCATGGCGGCCCTGGAGGGCAGCCGGGGGGCCCCCAGGACTTATTACCAGGATTATGTGGATGCATTGGAGATCATCGGCGCGCGGGCGGAGTGGGTCGCCAAGGCGCTGTGAGGTTTTAGAGGAGATATCTATGTCAGATGAACTTAGCCCAAGCGAGTTTCTTATTTCGAAGATGGAAGGCATGGATGATGTTATCCAGGTGCTGATTGTTACCCGTAACGAAGAGGGTGAGATCAGTTATGACACGTGCGGCCAGATAGCGGCGGATACGCTGGGGATGATTGAGTTTGTCCGGGTCGCAGCGGCGGAGCACTTGCGGCGGGAGTTGTATGACCCGGATATGGATTGAGTTTTCTCCCACCCGGTAATACACCCTATTACGCCCAATTCTCCCCCTGAGAGTGGATCAGAATGACGGAGTGTGAGTTGATCGCTGCGGCCCGAGTGGGCGATGAAGAGGCGTTCGCCAAGCTGCATCAGTTGCATGCGGGATATGTGCGGGGGGTTGCCCGCTCCATCATGCATAGCCACGATGTTGAGGATATTTGCCAGGATGCGTTTTTGCTGGCGTTCACCCGGCTGCATCTCTTCGACGGTACTGCGCGGTTTCGGACCTGGCTGACTCGCATCACCGTGAACCAATGCGCGGTTCGCCTGCGACGGCGGAAGCTGCCCATGGCGTCGATTGAGAATGCAGAGAGCCTCGCCGGCAACGATAGCCAGCTCGAAGGGGTTGCGGCGCGCATGGACGTGGATAAATTGCTACAACAACTGCTGCCCGGACAACGGCAGGTTCTGGAGATGGCGTACCTCGACGATATGCCGGACCAGGAGATCGCCGATGCGCTCCATATGACGCTGCTTTCGGTCAAAGGCAAGATTTATGGGGCAAGACGGCGCTTACGAAAAATAATTGAGAAGTAAGTCCACGCTTTTTGCTTGGGTGAGTCATCTATACCAGTACACAGATCAGAAGACAAGCTCTCGTCCGCTTGCTTCTTATTGCGCTCCCAGCGCTGCAGACCTTGGGACTAAGTGACGAGATCGGAGAGGTATGACTCCTAAGGTCTGCATCCTCAATGAAGACGACGCGCGTTCGTTTACCTATGGTGGCATTGCCCATCAATGCTCGAGCCGGCGTCACCACCACTATGGCAGAAGCAAGGTCGAGATGCTGGTGAAATCCGGTGAATTGGTTTGGCTGGGGAAACATAAGAAGGTTGCCACCTTCCGGAATGCACGGTCCTGGATGAAGACTTATACGCGTAACCAGTATGGCGAAGTTATCAGCTGCGGAATGCAGTTGGTGCGCGGCGGCGGTGGGTACTAACTTCATGTTGAAACTATTTGGTCTCCTGATCATTGCTTCTGCTTCGGCGTACGCGGGGACTGTGAGCGGAACGCTGCTTACTCCTTCTGGCTTGCCGGTTAAGAACGGTACGCTTGGGTTCACGCTGCAACAGGCAGGGCTGATAGTGGGGAGCGGGAGCGTGGTGCCGGTGACGGCGTCGTGCTATACGTCGAATGATGGGTCCGTGGTTGGACTGCCGAATCCCCTGGCCCTGGCGAATATTTCGATCAGCTACGGATCGGGCTCGCTGCCGGCGGGGATTTATTACGTTCAGTACGCTTGGTATGTCAACAGCACCGCGACGCTTCCCTCCCCTGAGTTACAGGTCCAGTTGACCGGGACGGGTTCGCTGATTGTGCAACCTCCGGCATCTGGCGTGCCTGCGGGGGCTACCGGGATGCTGGTGTATGTCGGGAGCAGCCCGGGGGGTGAGTTAGCGCAGGGCCAGACTACGGGAACGAGTGCCTATACGCAGAGTCTTGCACTTAGTGCTGGAGTGAGTCCGGTTACCGCGAATAACAGCACTTGCAGTGTTGCGTTCAATGACACGATTATTCCGTATTCGGGTTATAACGTGTCGTTGGTTTCGGCGAGTGGTAATGCGTATCCCGGGTGGCCGCAGGCGTGGCAGTTGAATGGCGGGGTCGATGGGACGGTGAATGTTTCGAATGGGGCTCCGCTTTGGAATGGGACGGTGGTTTATCCTCAGCCTCTTTTCGCCCAGCCGTTGAATCATGGACCGCAGAGTGTCTCCGGGGTTTTGAATATGACCGGGTATGATCTGCTGAATACGGGCGCTGTGGGGGTGGGGACGAGTACTCCTTCGTGGGCCTTGGATGTGGAGAATGGGTTCATCAATACGTCCAATGGGTATCTGTTCAATGGGGGCGCGGGGAGCTTCGGGAATTGCCTGGTTTCGAATGGGACGGCGTTTATTCCGGGAAGTTGCGGGACGAACCCCACGGTCTATTACCAGCGGATGCAGTCGGTGGGGTCGTTTCTGCCGCAAGAGCCGTATTTGAATTTTAGTTCTAATTTCTCGGTTACGGATAATTCGGGGAGCACGCGGACTGAGGCGGATCTTGCTCCTACCGGGGTTACGGCGGGTAGTTATACGAATGCGAATATAACGCTCGATGCGTATGGGCGGGTGCATGCGGCTACGAATGGGCCTTCGATTCCTACGATTGAACCGCTGGTGATTACTAGCGGGTTCTGCACGACCGGGACTGGGGCTTACTCGCAGTGCTCGTTCACGATTTATTGGCCGACTCCTTTTGCGGATGGAAATTATGCGTTGACGTGTACTCCGAGTGCGGTCCCTAGCGGGGCGTTGACTGGGTTGTTTGTCAGCAACCTTACCGGGGCTACGTTTGAGGTGACGCTGCAGAATGGGTCGGCTTCGGGCGCTTCGGCGACTACGATCAGCCGGCTTAATTGCATTGGGATGCATCCCTGATTTGTGGGTTGGTTTGGGTGTGGCAGGGGCTAAAACAGGCTGCGGAAAAACTCAGTTTTGCTGTGGTTCTAGCTGTGGCAGGGGCTAAAGCCCATCCTATTTTCAAGTGTTTACGGCACGACTAAAGTCGTGCCCTGATACAAAACCGAGTTTTTCCGCAGCCTCTTAAAGCCCATCCTATTTTTAAGCCCTAACGGCACGACTAAAGTCGTGCCCTGATACAAAGCATGAGTTTTCCGCAGCCTGTTCAGCCCGTATTTGGATAACAGCTTTACCGCGTGAGGGATGGCAGAAAAAGTCAGTTTGGTTGTGACTCCGGCTGCCGCAGGGGCTAAAGAGTTTGCGCGAGAACTGGATCCTAGGACCAAACAGAGCTCGATGGGTGCCCCATGTTCGCACCAGCGTACGTGGGTCGATTATGAATTCTTCAAATGCTTTCACTCAACGAGTAGAAACAATGGAAGGGCTTCGCCCGTCTTTTTCGGCCCACGTACGCTGGCGCGAACATGGGGCACCCATCGAGTTTAGTTCGGTCCTTTAGTTGCGGTTCGCGCGCAGACCCGTGCCCTGATACAAAGCAGGAGTTTTTTCCGCAGCCTGTTAGCCCGTGCGTTTCACCTTTCACGTCTCTAGCTTTCCGCACTTCCTGGTTCTCTGGATATGAAAAGAATCTTTTTGGTTTTGATGGGTTTGGTTTGTGTCTCCGGTGCACGGGGGCAGAATATCGAGGGCCAGATTATTGCTTCTCAGTATGGGAAGTGGAAGGTTCCTGGTTACGCGGCCAATACCTATAGCAGCTTTGCTCCGGATTCTTGCCGGGTGCAGGGGGGCGCTAGCTTCTTCTTCGCTTTCAGCGCCGGCACTCCCATCAAGATCGTGGACGCGACCCCGGATATGACGGAGACCGTCATGCCCACGGCTATCGTCAATAGCAACGTCGCGTGCGCCATCACCATCGCTCCGCTCCATGATCATCAGCTTCCGTTTTCACTTACTTCGGCTACCGGCGGATTACAGGAAGCACTCAACGCCAACCTCACTAATCCACAGTCCAATACCGTCATCCTGGATAACGAGTTCTACCAGTCCGTCGGGGGCGCCACCAACGCCGCCACGGTGATCGCTGCCGCCCAGGGCAGCTATTCACTCGGACTGATGGACGTGACCCAAACACCCACCGTCTTCTACCAGTGGAACGGAACCCAGTATGTCAAGGTCGGCGGGGGCGGCGGCGGCGCAGACCTCAATACCCTGGCCAATGACCTGGTCGCGAATAACTCCAACAATACCGCAGCCCAGGACCTGTACGACTTCGTTGCGACTGGATCCTATAGCGCGCAGTCCGCGGTGAGCGCGGCGACGACGAATAACGGCTCCGTCATTATTCAACCTAGCGCCGGGCGCGCCCCTTTCACGAATACCGGCAACGTCCGGGTGCTGGATGCCCGGGCCGATGTGCCCGCGACCGCTCGCGGAGTGACGGAGTTCGGCGCAGCGTGCGATGCCCGCGAGGTCTACGGAACGCTGAGCGCTGGATCGACCACCTTTACCATCGGAGGCGGCGCGCTCACCTCAGCGGACATTGGCAGGACCCTGGTGGCCGTGGGCCCGGTGGGCGGGGTACCCACCCAGTTCGATTCTGTAGTCGCTTCGGTTACTGATTCGCTCCACGGCGTGCTGACCACCGCCGCACCGTTCAGCCAAAGCACCGCGCATGAGATGACCCTGGGGCACGATGACACGGCCGCCATTGCGCAAGGCATGACGGCCGTGGGCGGAGGCGGCACGCTGGTGTTCCCCGCCGGCTACTGCATGACGCACACCCAGACCCTGCGCGGGCAAAGCCCCATCGGCCTCGGGTTTAACTCGATTATTGTTGGATTCCCGGGGGAGGATATTTTTGCCGGTCCCGATCCCAGCCAGACACAGGGAGTCAACCAGGGTGCGGCCCACATACATGATTTGACCTTCCTGGTCGACGCGCGCATCGATGCCACCCTGCCGTGGCAGGTGATCAACGATGCCGGCACCATGGCGAAAGCGGCGCTCTACCGGCCCATCGCGGTCAAGAGTGGGGTGTCGTCGAATCCTTTAGCCCCAGGGTGGTTTCAAGGGCCCGGGCCTAATTTGAGCGGCGCGATCAACGGCGTGGCCGGTATTACCGCTGGCTCGGCTGTGATGTGCGTGCCGAGCACCGAGACCGCGCCGTCCATTGGCCAGAAGGTTGTTTTTCCGTATCTGCCCACCATGTTTACGACCACGGTGGCTTCGATCTCCGGCAGTTGTTCCGCCGGCTCCACGGCGAGAACGCTGGCCGCGGCGATGCCCTCGGGTTCCACCAACAGCCAGGCGGAATGGTTTGCGGGCACCAGCCCGCAGGCGTTGGCGACTGCTGTCAGCTCCGGCACCTGCCCTACCACTCTGACGCTGGCCAACTCCATCAACCCCGCGCCTGGCTATGAGTCGAACGTGGCGCCGTTTGGGTTGGTGCAAATCGACGGCGAACAATTCAGTTATTTCGGCAAGTCGACCGCTTCGAATCCCTCGCCGGCCAACACGCTGTATGGGGTGCAATGCGCGCAGAACGGCACCACGCGCGCCGCGCACGGAGCGGGGGCGACGGTGGTTCCGCTGAACCAGTTCAAGCCCAGCTATCCCTGGCCGGTCACACCCACGCTCAATAGCGGGAACACCACGCCTAGCGGGAACGCTGGATATTTTCCCGGCTGGAACGTGGGCAACGCTGCCTTCGCGTTCCCTGTGGCCACGGGCATCAACACGGGCTCGGGCACGACCGGCTCGTGGAGCGCGAACGCCAAGATCGAGAACCTGTCGTTCTACGCGTGGCCCAACGAGATTAACGGCGAGAACTGGGGCGAGGTGAACCACACGGCGATGATGTACATGGTGTCGCCGTCGTATGCGACCACTTTTTCGAACCTGTTCACTTTGTATCTTTTTTACGGGATCGCCATCGGGCCGCCGTCGATCGAGAACGGCAACTACGCCAACGCGCAACCGACTGCCGATGGATCGCACTGGGACGGGATTACGATCTATGCCGCGAACCCGGTGAATATTCCGCTGGGGAACCAGAACAGCTTTGCCAACTTCAATGTGTATTCGCAGGAAGGCACGGTTGCCAACGTGTCGCAGGGCGCTGATACCTGCATGTACTTCACCTCGCTGTGGAATGACCAGACGGGGAATACGTTCCAGACACTGTCACTGGATCATTTCAAGAATATGTACTGCGAGCCGGAAGGTGGGGCGCACGCGGACATTATGCCGGAATGGGAGTGGGACACGTACAACTCCGAAATTGAAGACCAGCATATGGGCGGCGGGGGCGAGGTGTACATCGGGGGCGGACAGCAGCATTGGCTGGGCGGGAATTTTAACAACGCCGTCACTACTCCCACCATTAATTGGGGCATCGGCAATACCGGGGATTTTGTCACCAACCTGGGCAGCGAGCCGAAAGGTAATGTCTACGGTACGAATTCGCTGATCAACTTTGCTCCGTACAGCCGGTTCTCGGGTACGACCTCGCAGCGGTTTGGCAGCCCCAACGGGCCTTACGGCGCTTTGCAGGCGGGTAACAGCCGCGAGCCGATCCCGACGCAGACGAACGAGACGTTCAATACCGGTAATTTGACGGCTCCGTACACGAGCTCGGCCGGGGGGTTCATTACTCCGGAAGAGTTCAATGCCGATTTTGCGTTTGAATCGCAGGCCATGTCGCAGGGCTGGACGTACGACGCCACGTCGCCGATTACCAGCGCGTATGTTGCGTGCAACGTGGGGAACAACAACACGGTGGTGTATTGCGCCACGGGCCAATTCAACCAGGAAGATATTCCGATTGGACCGGGACAGCGGCTGGTGGGCGGCAAGTACATGCTCTACGTGTCGATGAAGGACGCGGTGACGGCCTCGAATACCGAGACCATGGTGGTGTTCTCGGGGTGCGGCGGGTTTAGCCATACGTACACGATCCCGATCACCAATGCCTGGCCTGCCAGCGCGGCCCAGGTGTTCAGTACGCCGATCGATCTGACCCCGGCGGCGGGCCCGGGTTGCACGATCGGCTTCAAGTTTCTAGGAGCGACGACCGCGGACCAGGTGCAGGTGGGATACGCGGATTTTGCGCCGGTGGCGGAGAATCTGGTAGCGCAGAACGTTACCGCTACGACCATCACCTTGCCGGGTGGGTCGACGGGCGGCGGACCCATGGGGTGCGCGCAGTCTCCGATTACCGGTATCAATGGCGGATACACTTGCCCGACCAAGGGTTGGTCCACATCCCTGGGAGCGAACCAGGGGGCGACGGATACCACCATTACGCTGGCTTCCACATCAGGACTTTCTTCGGCCGGGTGCTTTTTCGTCGACCTGGAGTATGAGTGCTATAGCGCTATCTCCGGCAGCACGCTGACGGGGCTGTCGCGGGGGACGTATACCACCACCGCAACGAGCCATAACAGCGGAGCTCCTGTGGTTTCGTTGAATCTGGTGCTGGGGAGCATTCAGCAGGCGCCGGCGGATGTGATCGCTTACGGCGGGAATGAGCCTCCGATCCTGGCGCTGAATAATCCAACCCCGATCAACCATGGCGGAAGCAGTGTGTTCTCGGTCAACAACGGGAACAACGAGACTTGGATTAATACCTCGGGCGGGATTACCCAGGTCAATACCACGGCGCAGAATTTGTTTCAGGGTCAGGTACAGGTCGGGACGTTGCTGCCTTTGCATCCTCCGATTACTGACACTGGGTATCTCATCCAGAACAATGGGCCGAATACGGACTACCAGCCGCTGACCCTGGGCGGGGGGCACGCCGGCAGCTTGAACGTGGTCACCAGTCCTACGCTGGCGGCGGCTTCGCTGTTCCCGAATATGCCTTCGGGCTCGACTACGTTGAGCTACGTTTGCTCGGGTACGGATTTTGACGGGAACCTGATTAATGGGACCACGGTAAGCTATCCCAATTTGGCTTCGTCTTGGGCTTTCCCTTCTTCGATGTTTATCGTTTGCCCTTATTCGTCGGGCGTGAATACTTACCAGATTTATCGCACCGCCGGCGGGGTGAACCAGGGGCTGATTGCTAGTGGGGTGGGCCCGGGGTTTTCGATCTATGACTTCGATGGGTCGGCTACGGCGGGGAGTCCTCCGGCTACTAATAATTCTAATCCTCATATTTCGGTCGCTGGAACGGGTACGCCCACGATCACACTGGGAACAGCTACGATTACGTTTTCTGCCACGGCGCCTTCGGGGAGTTGTGTGTCGGGGAGTTTGTGGACGAATTCTAGTGGTTCTCCAACGTTGTATGTGTGCGAGTCGAGTGCGTGGGTGGGGAAATGAGAGTGCTACAAACTTTTAGGGGTGCCTTAGGTTTGCACCGGCGTATGTGGGCCGGGTTCTTCGCATGGATTCAGGCTTACCTGAGGGTGCATGGTTGGGTTTCAGCCGTCCCTACGGGACTGGATCAGCTTTTTACACCTACCGAGGATTTCATCCTGGGCTATTTTCAGCCGTCCCTTCGGGACTCTATCCTGGGCTCCGCTCAGTCTTCCTTTCGGGATTTGATCCTGGGCCATTTTCAGCCGTCCCTTCGGGACTCTATCCTGGGCTCCGCTCAGTCTTCCTTTCGGGATTTGATCCTGGGTTATTTTCAGCCGTCCCTTCGGGACTCTGCGAGCAGAAACAATGGATGGGCTTCGCCCTTCTTTTTCGGCCCACGTACGCTGGCGCGAACATGGGGCACCCGTCGGGCTTTTTTGGCGAGTTTACTTTGGTTGCGGCTTGGGGCTTGGTTGGTTTTGTGGCTTGGTTTTGGGTCGGGGTTGGCTCGGGGGGCTACTTTTTCTATTTCGGCGGGGGCTAGTACCTCCACGATTCAGAGCACCATCAATTCGGCGGCGGCGGCTTCGGGCGGCAATACGGTTAACTTTGCGGCCGGATCTTACTCGGTGACGCAGATCAGCATTCCCTGCCCTTCGTCTTCCCTGACGATTACCGGGCCTACCACCAGCTATCCCTATCCCAAGTCTGCGTTTCCTACCGCGGCGCTGGTCAGTGCGTACAGCGGCGAGGGCCCTCCCCTCTTCGCCATCAACGGCGGTTGCAATAATCCCATTACGATTCAGTATCTGGAGATCAATGGGAACCATCCCTCCAGCGGCGGCGGCGGGATCTATGTGAATGGCGGCAATTCGAGCGGACTGACCATCCAGTACAACTACATTCACGGGAATCAGGAGCAGACACCTTCCATCCAAGGCTCGTCACCGAATCAGTACGTGACCAATACCGACGACCAGAATGCAGGTCTGATCTATTTGGACGGCGGTTTTGGCGAAACCAATACCGGAACGACGATTCAGTGGAATGTTCTTGGCAACCCGACCGCCGGCGATTGCTCCGGGATGATGACTTGGACCGGCAACGTGATCAATTTGGGCACGAGCAGCCAGGCGTTCGTTGGCTACGACGCGCAAGGCGGCAACTGCGTTGGTATCGGCGTGCATATCAGCACGACCAACTTGCTGGTTTCGAACAATGTGATCGAGCAGCAAGAACAGGGGATGAAGTTGTTCGAAGGAGGTTCGGGGGCTCCCAACCTCTACTACCAGACGAACGACCGGATCTACTACAACGACTTCTCGTTCATTCACCGGATTTATATCGAGACGCAGCAGTCACCCAATACCAGCACCGGACCCACGGCGGTCAACTATAACGTTTTCCGTGACCAGACCATGGCGAGTTTCGGCAGCTGGATTCTTTCGGCGGCGCAGAATTTCTACACCAACATGCAGGGCAACGTCGTGACGTTTGACGGCTCCGGAGCGGGCGGCCCTGGATCGGCGGAGTTTTGGGGAGAAGGACTCTACCAGAACAACCTGGTGCAATGGCCAAACGCAGATTGCCTGATGCAGTGGGAGACCGGACTTCCCACGGTGATGATGATCAACTTCAACACGCTCCAGAGCACGCTTTCCGGGGCGCAATATGTTTGCGCGGAGGCGGGTGGAACCCCGCCGATCGGCGCCAATCCCACGGCGGCCGCAGGGAACACGCTCGGCACGTCTATCAGTCCGCTTACCTCGGCAGCGCCGAGCATTTCTCCTTCCGCCGGCTCTTATGCGAGCCCGCAGACCATCACCCTGAGCGATGCGGGCTATACCTCCGGTAACCAGCCTCTGGGAAACACTTCCGTTTGGTACACCACGGATGGATCTAACCCAGTACCGGGCCAGGGCACCGCCAAGATTTATAGCGGTCCGTTCTCGCAAGCACTGCCGGTGACCATTAAAGCTGTCGGCATGTGGGGAGCGCCCAACCAGCCGACTTCCTACGCTTCCGGATTCGGATTCGTGCCTTCCGCGCGTGGTGACCGCGATCTACAGCAGCACTGGCGGCGGTGGCGGCGGTGGGCCGGTTACCTGGAACGCGAAGACCAGTTGGGGCGCGACTGGCAACGGCACCACGAACGACGGCCCGGCCATTCAGGCTGGGGTGGCGAAAATTTCAGCCGGGGATACCGTTTACTTTCCCAGCGGCACTTACCTGATTAACAACGTCGTCACCTTTTCGGCGGCGGCCAACATTACGTGCCAGGCTGGGGCGGTTTTGCAGGGCCCGAACCTGGGGACCGATGTGTTGTCGATCGTGTCGAATACCACGGTTGGGGGATCGGCGACTACCGGATGCACCTTCTCCGGGGGTGGGATCAATGCCTCCGGCTCCGGAGGCGATAACTCACAGACCCTGGCCCAGGCCATCAGCAACCTGACCATCACTTACAACACGTTCGAGAACATGACCTACGCCACCAATAATTGGCGCACCAACGGCGGTATCTGGCTGGGTGGCGGGTCTAACAATGTGGTCATCCGGTACAACACTTTCTCGAACATCATTCCTTACAATAATGGGTACAACTCGGCGGGGACCACGTATTTGACGCAGTACGATCCGGATGGGAGCACTCCGCGGTCGGCGATCTGGTTCTATGGGGCGTCGAACCTGTCGATCGACCACAACACGTTTAGTCACGACTATCAGAACATCACCGGGTGCCAGGCGCAGAGCTTTCAGGCGCAGAACCTGTCGATTCACCATAACTACTCGTACGCGCATCACCGGATGTTCCTGCAGGTGAACACCGGGTCGAACTGCGGCAATCCGCAATACAACGCAGGCATTGCCGGGTTCTCGGTTTACTCGAATTACGACTATGATGCGGGCGGCCCTTTCCCGTATAGCAACAGTTACGGACTCTCGGCTCCGTTTGCGACGGTGAGCGGCGCGGTGATCCCGATGAGCGGGTTCAACTGGTACAACAACGTCATCAAGGGCCAGCAGTTGAATGTGTCGACCGGCGTGGGCATCGGTATCGAGGCCGGCGCGCAGAATATGAACGTGTATAACAACACGGTCATGGGCCAGTGGCCGCAGGCGGGCGCCGGGTACGGGGGCACCAGCGGCGGCTTCATGCAGAACAATTACGGATGCCTGAACCAGCCTGCGATTGCCACTACCCCCACCTATGCCGATGAAGGCAACGGGGCCACTACGATCACCTACCAGGGCAACGTTCTGGTGGGCAGCTGCCCTTCGGGGAACAGTTCGCTGGCGCTCTCGCTGGGGACGGTGACCGATAGCGCGGGCACGCTGAGCGCAACCGCGACAGTGAACACGGCGGAGTATGGGCTGCAGGGTGTAGTGTTTGCCATCGACGGACTCTACGCAAGCGCGGTGGCCGGCGCCGGACCTTATACCCTGAATTACAGTTCCAGCGGCCTCTCGTCCGGCGCCCATACGGTCAGCGCGACCGCGGTGGATGCGGTGGGCGAAACGGCGGTTTCGAATAGCCAGACCGTGTCGACGACGAATGGTGCGGGGCCGGCCGCGGGACCGATCTCGCCCAATGTGCAGCCGTCGAGCGTGGCGTTCGACGTGGCGGGAAACTCCACCGATCCGGTGAATGGAGCTACCACAGTTACGCTTTCGAGCGTGTACCTGACGACCCCTGGGAGCGCCACGACAGTGATCGTGGGGGCGACGCTGCAATTCACGGCAATTTGCGTGTACAGCGATGGCTCGACCACGACGTGCAATAGCGCTGACAGCCATGGGACCGTGGTGACCGCCTGGTCGAGCAGCAATACCGTTTCGGCTACGGTGAACAATGCGGGGTTGGCGACCGGGTTGGCGGCGGGTTCGGCGGTGATCCAGGCCACGGTGACGGGCGGGATCGCGAGCGCACCGTGGACGCTGACTGTGAACAATGCTCCGGTGACGCTGAAATCGGTGGCGGTCTCGACGGCGGGCAACGTGACCTCGATTGCGACCGGGACCACGAATCAGTTGAGTGTGCAGTGTGTTTATTCCGATGGCTCGAGCACGACGTGCAATAGCGTGGATGCGCACGGGAACTCGGTGACGAGCTATACCAGTACGTCGCCGGCGACGGCTGCGGTGAATGCGGGGGGCCTGGTGACCGGGGTGGCGCCGGGGAGCACGAGTCTCAGCGCGTCGGTGATTCCGGCGCCGTCGCAACTGGGCACCAATGCGTACGACTACGCGGGAGACACGTTTACCGGGTACCTCAACATGAATTATGGGGTGACAGGGACGGCCGCCGGCGGGTACACACCGGGCACGTGCTACATTACGCTGCCAGGTATCTCCGCGGCGGGGACGCACTGGGATTGCGTGCTGACGCTGGCGCCCACGCCGACCACGCAGGCGTCGTCGGCGCTGTGCTCCGCGCGGTATACGACCACCGGAACGGAGGGAACCTCGCCCACGATCGCCATCTCGATGGCGGCGTGCCCGAAGCTGCCTGCAAACACCGCTTATTGGCTGGCGTCGACTACGGATGGGAGTGGCGCGGTGCCCCAGGGATTCACCTCGTGCGGCTCGGGATGTTCGGGATCGGCTCCGGTTTACGGTTCGGGGACTTATCCGTACTACTTCCAGGCTAATCCTTTCGGCACTTACACCAACATGATTACTTCGCTCGTGTCTACCACCAGCCGGCAAGTGTCACAGTATCTAACGCTGACGACGGCGGCGGTCACGAGCCCGGGGGTGGGGTTGACGGTGACGGGGGTGGCGGCGACGTTGAGTTCCGTGACGTTGAGTGCTGCGGGGGGCGCGACTTCGCTGGTGGTGGGCGGTACGCTGCAGATTTCGGCGACGTGCCATTACTCGGATGGGTCCACGACCAGCTGCCAGGTGGCGGATATCCATGGCAATGCGGTCTCGGCGTGGACTTCTTCGAATACGGCTGAGGCTACGGTGGGGGCGGTGGGGGCGGCGAGTCCTGGATTGGTGACGGCGGTGGCGGCGGGTTCGGTGACGATCCAGGCCACGGTCGGGAGTGTCCATAGCTCGACGTATGGGTTGACGATCAGCGCGCCTACTGTTTCGCTGACGAATGTGACGGTGGCGACGACTGGTGGTGTGACGTCGCTGGGGTTGGGGGCGACTAATCAACTGGTGGCGACGTGTAGTTATTCCGATGGCTCTACGACGGTTTGTAATTCAACGGATGCTCACGGGAATGCGGTGAGCTCGTGGGTTAGTTCGAATACGTCTCTCGCCACCGTGAGCGGGAGCGGTTTGGTGGTGGGGTTGAGCCCGGGTACTTTGACGTTTACCGCTACCGCGGGGGGGCATACTAGCCCTGCTCTGCCGTTGACGATTAATCCGCTGCCGCCGGGGACTTACACGATTACGATTACAGGGCCGGTGACGATTTCCGGTACGGTGACGTTCTGATGCCATCGAAACCAACACTCGAGGCGCAGATTCTGGAGCAGCTTACGGAGCTCAAAAAAAGGGTGGAGGATAGCCTGCAACAGGGACGGGAAAATGGGAATGAGTTGAAGATGCTGCGGCGGGAGTTGGGGCTGGATGGCGCTCATGGACGGTTACCTATCGTGGAGGCGGGGCTGGTCCGGCACGAGGCGCAGATGGAGAGAATGGATGCGCGGGTGAATGAGCTGGAGACTGGGAGAAGCGAGGCTAGCGGGAAGGCGAAGCTGGTGGCCACCGCGGTTGCGTTGCTGGGCGGGGGCGCTGGGGGCGCGGTGATTTCGCTGGTGTCGCATTTGTTTGGGGTTCGGTAGGGGTGGGGTGCGAGAACCAACGTCGATCACCAGATACTCTCGATGGGTGCCCCATGTTCGCACCAGCTAACGTGGGCCGAATATGAATTCTTCGAATGCTTTCACTCCGGGATTAGGAATAATGGAAGGGCTTCGCCCATCTTTTTCGGCCCACGTTCGTTGGTCGAACATGGGGCACCCATCAACATTATCCGTTGATCCAGGCCGGTTTTCGAGTCAAACGTCCGTCGAGAGTATCTGGTGATCGAGGTTGGTTCTCGCCCGTAGGTCCGTCGAGATTATCTGGTGATCTAGGTTGGTTCTCGCCCAAAGGTCCATCGACAGGTGTTCGTCAGGGTTACACGCTGGAGGAATGCAGGTTACTCATGGCTAATGTGGATGCGGCAATTGATTATGTGCTGGGTTGGGAGGATGCGACCCTCAGCGGCGCGATTAGTACAGGGCCCGATGGCAAACGCATCAGGTTCGGGATCGATGAACGGTGGCATCCGGAGCTGACGAATTGCTTGTTCTATAGCTCCATGGGACAGGTGGCGGCTCTGCAGATCGCGCGGGGCATCTTCGATACCAGCTATTGCCAGCCACTGTGCATCGCGGAAATCACTAGCCAGGAGGTCGCCGATAAGCTGCTGTCCCTGGGCGTGAATGTCGGCGTCGTCCACGCCGCCAAGATGCTTCAGGATGCAGTGACCGTCGTGGGCGATGGCCGCATCGGACCACTCACCCTCCATGCACTCGACCTGGCCGATCCCGATAAGGTTATCGCCGATCTGCGAGTAGAAGCAGAAAGCTACTACAACGCCCTCGCCCATGCCGCGGTGTACCGCGCAGGATGGCTACGGAGAACCACAGCATGAAGAATTTCAAGTTATGGCTCCACGGATTGACCGCAGCCGGCGTTTCCGCATTCGCTTCCGCAGCCAGCGGGGCCATCGCCCTGCCGACCGTGTTCACTTTCGATAAACCGGGATTCGTCAATATGGCCAAGCTGGCCACCGTGCCCGCCATGCTGGCCGTGTTCGCCTACTTGAAAAGCAGCCCCATTCCCAAACTTGATTCGGACAACTAAGGAGATTTCCCATGGCATTTACCTGGCAGTCAGCCGCTAACGCATTCGCATCCTTGTTTAAAGAAATCGTCACGGTTTCGAGAAAAGTGGTCACCGTGATGAGCGGCATCGAGAACGAGGCAGCGCTGGTCGAACAACTGACCGAGTTGGTGAGCCCCCAGGCAGCGGCGGTGGAACAGATCGCCTTCGGAGCCCTGGGCGAGCTGATCGCAGCGGTCAACCTATTAGACGCGACCGCGGCCGCGGGCACCACCGGCGTCACCGTCAACTTCGATGCTTCGGTGGTGGCAGAAGTGACGCAACTAATCGCCCTGTTCCCCCAAGTCGTGGCCCAGGTAGAAACGGCGTTCGCCAAAAACAAGTAAATGGCGTTTCGATTGTCGTGCCTCATCCATGGCGTTTTGCTGCTCTGCCTGGGATGCTCCGTGCATCGGCCGGTAAGCCTGGCCGCGCTGGTCGACAATGAGGTTTCCGAAAACAGGGACTTCGTGCAGGCCATAGAAGCGAAGATGCCCTTGTGGGACGCCGACGCGATCGCGAAGTACGAGCAGGTAGAGATCGCCACCGTAAAGGCTGATATCGCCGTGGCCCAGCAGGAAACGGACAGCCGGGTGTTCCTCGAAGATGTCACCCGGCTGCACCGTGACTGGGAAGCACTGCTGGCGCTGGACGCGCTGCTGAAGAAGGAGTCGCTGACATGAGCAGCAAACAGTGGATCGCACGAGCGATCAACAAACCCGCAGCCACCCCGGCCCAGCCCGCCGCCAACAAGCGCGAACGGCTGGCCGAGGCGCTGCTGAAGCTGAAGAAAGAGAAAGGCTAACCCATGGCCCACACACGATTGATTTCACTGAACGGGAGCGCGGGCGCGTTCATCCCCGTATCGGCAACGCAGGTGACCCGGCGGGTCGAGGTGATTGAAGACGGCAGCGCCAACAGCGGCGTCGGCCAGGGCATCGCCTACCAGTTCAACGATGGTTCGGCGACGCCGTTCACCACCACCTATACGATAGAGCCACAATCGGAACCGATTGTGCTTGGCACGCCGGTGCCGCAAGGCGGAGGATTTGCTTTGGTGCTGGGTACGCCGCCGGATAACTCGGGCGGCTATGCGCTTGCCGCGACACTGCTGATCAACCTGAAGTCGGCAAGCACCACTTCGACGATCGTGCGGGTAACGGAATTCGACTAATGAAGAAAATACTGTTAGTGGTCCTCACCCTTACCTGCTGCTTCCCTCCCGCCTGGGGACAGACTGCCGGCCAGATTATCGCTGCGCAGTATGGGGAATTCCAGGTAAGCGGGTCGACCATCGGGGGATTTTATTTTCCTCCGGCAACTTGCCAGGTGAGCGCCGGGGGCAAGAACTTCAATGCGTTCTCTGCCGGCGTGCCGATCAAGATTGTCGACGGCAACCCCAACCTGACCGAGGTGGCCACACCGACCTCGGTGTTTCTCAACGTCTGCAGCGTGAACATGGCGACGGCTTACAACCATGTTCCGCCTTACTATCTGACCTCAGGCACCGGCGGGCTGCAGGAGGCGATCACGGCCAACCAGACCGTGAACGGGGCCAACACCATCGTGCTGAACTCCGAATGGTACAGCCTCATTGCCCCGAACAACGGCGCGAGCATCATCGCTTCGGTGCATGGCATCGCGGACCTGGGCCTGGTGGACGTGACGACGGCGCCCAATACGTACTACCAGTGGAATGGGACGCAATACGTGGCGGTGAGCTCCGGCGGAGGAGGCGGGGGCAGCTATACCCAGGGAGGCAGCGGATCGGTAACCCAGACGGTGACGCAGAAGCTGCAGCAGACGATCAGTGTGAAGGATTTTGGCGCGGTGGGGGACGGCGCGCACATGGCCGCCGACACCGCCGCACTGCAGGCCGCGGTCGCCGCGGCTACCGCCACCGGGCAAAGCGTGTACATCCCGGCCGGCAACTACTTGCTGAATAATGCCAGCGGCCCGGCGCTTTCCGGAGCCAACAACGTGGCCATCTATGGCGATGGTCCCTCGTCTTCGCTGGCTTGCCAGACGGTGGGCGCGAGCGATTGCATTGCTTCGACCGGGGCCACGGGCTTCGCTCTGAGGAATTTGGCTATCAGTTTCGGACCGGCGGCCACGGCGCGAACTTCGGGCTACGCGGTCGATATCCAGTCTTGCACGAACTGTTCGTTCGAAGGCTTGACGCTGAACAACGGCGATTTGAGCGGTATGCGGCTGGCCAGTTCCGTGCATACACAGTTGCACAACGTGTCGATCAGCAATTTTTTCGCCAACGGTTTGTTTTCCATCAATAACCAGGATCTGCGAGTGGACGGCGAGAGCTGCTATAACAACCAGGACGCGTGTTTCGAGACGTCGTGGTTCGACTCGCAGTATTCGGTCTACGGCATCCCTTGCCAGAACATTACGGCCACCAATATTACGAGCAATACGGATACCGAGGCCATCCTCATCAACGCCTGCAGTAACGTGTCGGTGAATGGTTTTACGGCGCTCAACTCCGGCAAGGAGAGTGTATTTGTGGGGCAGGACCCCACCACGACCACGGCGCACTGGCCGGATCGGATCTCGATTGCGAATGGGTCCATTTACGGGTCAGGGTATGGAACGAACGCCAACAACGCGGCGACCGCGCAGGCGCTGTTGATCAATGTCGGAACCTCTCCGGGCAGCTTTATCTCGCACATCCACTTCAGCAACATCTCGGCGACCCACATTAGCGGCTGGGGACTGCAGATGGCCGAGCTGCAGAACGATGACGTGCAGGCCAGCAATTTGTCCTTCTACGATGTGGGCAATGGCAACAGCGTGGGATGCCTGCAGACCGAAGGCAACCAGGTGAACCTGGCGAATGTGCAATGCACCGACATCGGGACGTACGGTCTTTACGACACCAACACCAACCGGCTGACGGGCACGGAGCTGAACTTCAACGGGGTCAGCCAGGTGAGCGGGACGCAGTCGATTTACCTCAGCGCGACGGCCACGGGGTTGGTGAACATCACCAATGTGTCGGTGAATGATACGAATCCGACGACGTATTCGAGCAGTATCTTTGACGGCTCGCCCAGCGGCAACCACTCGATCTGGAACATCTGGTTGACCGGGGTGCAGACACCGACCGATCCATCGCCGGGGGTGAACGGCAACACCACCTTTACCTACTCGAACACCGGCCACAGCATGGTGTTCAAAAACGGCGGGATGATTCAGTCGTTTGTGCCGCCGAACTACTACTTTCTACCCACGGCCGGCGCAACGCCCACCACCTACGTGAATGGCGCCGTGCTCTACTACCAATCGAAGTGCTGGGCGAGCGGGGCGCAACAAACGGAGTCGGTGGGTTGGCTGGATCAATATCCGACGCTCTCGACCGAAAGCTTCTCGTTCAACCAATTCGGGGGATGCGGCTTCCCGATCACGATCGACATGACCAAAGCGCAATCGGTGCTGGAGCCGAAGACCAATATCACCGGCACGGCGAGCGCGCAGCACTTCAGCGGGTATGCGACCGGCGCCTACGTGTCCGCGCCCACCGCGGCGGCCGGGGCAGGCGCGGGCACAGGCCCTACGATTGCCTTGGATGCGCAGTCGAGCGACGTTTCCGGCTATGTGTCGGTGACGCCGGGATCTTCGCCGGCGGCTTCTTCCGGCGTGGTTACGCTGACCTTCGGCAACGCTTACTCGACCCACGCAAAGTGCATGTTGACGCCGGCCAATAGCGCCGCGGCGCAGTTGAGCGGGGCGGCGCAGCCGTACGTTCCCTTGCCTTCGACGACGGCGTTTCAGATCAACTCGGGCACTACGGCGCTCACCGCCGGCACGCTCTATACCTGGGGATACACATGCACACAGTAACGCGGGCCTTGCTGCTGGCGCCGGCAGTCTTATCGCTGGGCGTTCGGCTCCAGGCACAGAACATTGAGGGGCAAATTGTCGCCGCGCAGTTCGGTGAGTTCCAGGTTCCGAACAATGGGTATGGATACACCTTCCCAGCGAATGCGTGCCAGGTGGAGGGCGGAGGCAAGAACTTCGAGGCCTTCTCGGCCGGAGCGCCGATCAAGATTGTCGATGCCAATCCCAGTTTGACCGAGGTAGTCATTCCGGTTGCCGTGTTTCAAACCGGAGGATGCTCGGTCAGCCTGGCGGCGGCGCACCAGCATACTTCGTTCTATCTGACGTCCGGCACCGGCGGCCTGCAGGAAGCGATCACTAACGGGCGCACCCTCACGGGGACTGCGAACACGATCATCCTGAATGCGGAATGGTATTCGCTGGTCGCGCCCAGCAACCCGGCGACGGTGATTGGTTCGGTCACGGGGGGCGCGGGCTTCGGGCTGGTGGATGTGACGACGGCTCCCTACAGCTACTACTCGTGGAACGGCTCCCAGTTTGTCTCCGCGGGCACCGCCGGCGGAGGATCGCCAACCGGTTCGGCCGGCGGGGTACTGAGCGGGACTTATCCTAACCCCGCGCTGTCGAGCTCGGTGGTGCTGCCGCCGGGGACCACGGCAACCACACAGAGCATTGGAGACAACAGCAACAAGATAGCCACCGATGCCTTCGTCCAGGCTAACTTGCCGGGTGTGGCGGTTAGCTCGATCTTTGGGCGCACGGGCGCGGTGAGCGCGGTTTCCGGAGACTACTCCGTGGGCCAGGTGACCGGAGCGGCTCCGCTGGCGTCGCCGGCGTTCACGGGCAACCCTACGGCTCCGACGCAGGCGCCCGGGGATAACTCGACTAACATCGCCACGACCGCGTATGTGGCGGCGAATGCGGGAGGAGCTCCTTCGGGGAGCGCTGGAGGTTCGCTGAGCGGCACTTACCCCAACCCGGGGTTAGTGCCCTCGGCCGTTACGACGGCGGTGGCAGGGCAAAGTATCACGCCGGGTATCGTAAATAATCAGATTTACGTGGCGGGGATCACGGGCGCGGGGATTGGCGTGCCGCAGAGCGCCTGGTCCTCGGCGACGGCTTACCCGCAGTGCAGCGCGGTGAGTTATTCGGGTGGCAATTACCTGGCGGCAGCGGCGAATACGAATGTTACGCCCGGAAGCAATAGTGCTATCTGGTACCCGGTGCAGGATGCCAATACGCCCACCCAGGGGGATTGCGCGTTCTACTTCGCCGCGTCCCAGGTGAACGGGAGCACGGGCGCGGCGCTGTATCTGCCTCCGGGCATCACGCTTACGAACATCGGGTGGTTGGAGCCGACGGTTACGGTTCCGGGCAACCCGATCGTGAATATCTTTGGCGCCGGCAAGACCGTCAGCACGCTGCAACTGAATACCAGCCTGATGAGCCTGGGGGTGGCGCCTCTGCAGCTGCCCGATTCGCAGGTGGCGTACGCGTTTGCGAACTTCGTGTGGTCTGACTTTGCGATCAACGCGAATTTCCTGGCCAGTGCGGTGGTCAATGTGTATGGGGCGCAGCAGTTTCAACTTAAGAATCTGGAACTGCTGAACGCGGCCGATGGCAGCGACCACTATATCGAGTTTGGACACCCTGGCACGGCGAATCATACCAAGGCGTGGACGTATGAAGCCGATCTCGAAAATATCGATTTGGATACGTATCACGGTCCGGGCAACGGGGCGCTTATCTCCACGTCGGTGACCGGCGGCGTGCCCACGTTTACGGTGGTAAACGGCGGGAGCCAATATACCTCTACTTTCACGAGGCTGGTTCTGTCTGGGGCCGGTACGAGCGCCGATGTGCCCTGCACGAACCGCGGCACGGACACCATTACTGTAACGGGCGGGGTGGTTACGGCAGTCAGTTCGACGGCGAGCGGTTGCGGCTCCACGCTCTATGCAGCCGTGTACGGCGGTCAAAATGTGAGCTATGGCGTGCGCTTTAATGATTCCTCCGACAGCAAGCTGATCTCCGCCATCACCGATCTCGCGATCGGCAACATTGCAGCGTTCTATATGGCTGGGGCTTCTTCTGAATTGTCGCTCTATAAGCTGCACCCGATCATCACCATGAGCGGGGTTCAGGACGCGGGAAACAACACCTACTTTGCGACGCAGATCGACAGCGTTTTCCGCTATGGTTTCGACTTCGAAGGGGCCACGGACGTCGAGAATGTTTACGGCACGCTGTTTGAATGGAACAACCCGTCGATCGTGGGGTCGAGCGACTACCATTTTGGGACTATTGCCGCTTCGCCCACGAATGCTCCCTACGCGATCAATATTTTCGCGGATATCTGCGGTGGTGCGGCCGCGTTCGGCGGGTACAACCACCTGCTTTCGTCGGCCGGGAGCGTGGATACCGGGAGTGCGGCGCTGCCTTCGTTCGTTCACCTGCGGGAGACGAACTATTGCAATCAGACCAACTCCAATGCGACCGCGGCGAATTATGTGGGGCAGACTTTTGCCCTGAGCAATGGGGATTATGGAAATGTGTGGCAGTTTGGGTTGGGGTCGGGCGGTAGCGTCACGAATACGGTTACGAATCCGTTCGCGTCGGGACAGTACTCGTGGATATTTTCGAATCCCACGTCCTCGACCAGCGGCCAGAATTTCCAGTCGCCCGTGGTGGAGAGCCTGGGTACGTACTGGAACGGGACGACAACGGCTTCGTCCAACGTGCAGCAGCAGTTGAAGTTCGGGGCGGGGGCGAATCCTTCGGAGACGTACGCGTTTACGATGGCCGGCTCCGTATCGACCGGGGCGAAGGCTTATAGCTTCGATCGGCCGGTGACGGCTCCGGGCTACTTTTTGCAGGCGGGCGCGGCTGGACCTTACAGCACGTTGTTCGATGATTATTATTCCGGGGCGAATAACGCCTCGAACCCCATCGGGGCCGCAGCCGGTGATACGTGCACGGTGAATACTACTTACACCGATAACAACCATCCGGGGAATATTCTTTTGACTTCCGGTACCGCGGGGAGTGGCACCGGGATTACTTGCGGGTACCAGTCGGAGTCGGCGTCGATCTTCAACGCGGCTACTTCGCTTGGATGGACTTGGGAGACGGCGGTGTATGTTCCGGTGCTTCCGGGCACCACTGCAGGATCGTACCAGGCTGGGTTGACACATAGCCCGAACGCGAATCCTTGGACCGGGGGGATTAATTTTTATCTCTCCAGCGCTAATTCAGTGGGGAATGATTGGTACTGCGCGTATTCCTCGACTTATACCGATTCCACGGTGGCGGCGGTGGTGGGATGGCAGCGGCTGACGATTGTGAATGATGGGGCCAATGTGCATTGGTATGTGAATGGGACGCAGGTGTGCGGTACGGGGGTGTCGATCGCTTCCCTGCCATCGACGGCTATGTATCCCGCGGCCTGGTCGGCCACCGCGCTAAGCGCGAGTTCGGTAAGCATGGCGGTCGATTATGTTGATTTCCAGCGGGCTACGCTGCGATGAGGTTTCCATGGATATCCCGCTCTTCGCACGAGGAGATGATGGGCCTGGTGAGGCTGCAGTTGTCGCAGATGGAGCAGGAGCGGCGGGTGCTGCTGGACCGGCTGGGTACGCTTGGTTTGGGTGGTCCTCTGTTCAGCTCGGCCGCCTCGGAAGAGAGCTTGGTGAGCGAGCCGGAGGAAGTGAGTGATCCCGAGGCGGAAGAGATTGAGCAGTTGCTGAAGTCGCGGCGGCGGCCTTCGAAGCTGGCGGATGCGCTTACCCGGAAGGCGTACCGGGATTACAACCGGGGGCAGAGCGGGCCGAGTGTGAAGTGGGTGCCCAAGGTGGATGTGACCGCGGCTTTGGATGAGGCGGAGGCGTTGGGGAAACAGTCGGGCTGATGATTTGCTCAAGGGTACAGGCGAGAGCTGGATCTGAAGGACTAAACAAACCTCGATGGGTACCCCATGTTCGCACCAGCGTACGTGGGCCGATTATGACTTTTTTCGAATGCTTTTACCCGATAAGTAAAACGTTTGAGTGGCTTCGCCCATCTTTGTCGGCCCACGTACGCTGGTGCGAACATGGGGCACCCGTCGAGGTTTGTTTGGTCCTTTAGATCAGTTGTCACGCTGACTCTTGAAGCCCGTGCCCTTCAGAGCAGCTTCCAGGAAGAATCCACCCAATAGTGGTGACAGGAAAGACATAGGCGTACATGGCCACATATCCCGGCGTTGCAATGACCCAGAACATAGTGCCCCAGGCCCAGCGCGGCATGGAACATACGCCGTCAGACCCCATGCAGGGCACGGCCGATGAGCCCCAGAACAGCGCCCAACTTACCGAGGAAGATCAGCAACGGCTGATTGGCCTGGTGCGCCGTTACAAAGACCAGTGGTCCCAGGACCGCATCGTGCTCATGCAACGCTGCCTGCAGAATCTGGAGTTTTTCAAGGGCAACCAGTTCATTTCGTTCGGCCCCGGTGAGACCGATTTTTTTAACGCTGTCGATTGGATGAACCAGGGCGACCACGCCCAGGATGCCGACGACAAAGACCTCTACCAGTACTGCAATAATTTCTACCAGATGCTGGCTACCGGTTTCGTGGCGGCCCTGGCTCCCCAGGTGCCCAAGTCCAAATGGATGCCCGATGATGCTGAGCAGCTGACGGACGTCACCACCGCGAAGGCAGCCCAGACGCTCATCGATGTCATCGAACGGCAGAACCGGGAGCAGTCGCTGCTCAAGCAACAGTTGCTGTATCTCTATACCACCGGCGCGGTGTTCCGGCATACCCGGTACGTCGTGGATGCCGAACGCGCCGGCACTACGCGGGAACCGGTGTTCAACGAAACCGAGACCGAGCTGGCCCCGGATCGCTACCATTGCTTTTCTTGTGGCGCAACCTCTCCCGCGCAGGACATGGACGGGCAACGCTGCCCTGGCTGCGAGCGGATGTTGGGACAAGATTCGTTCTTCCCGGCGGAATTTGGGCCCGTGATCCAAAAGGTCGGCGAAGAGGTGGTGCCGAATGGCATGGTGGCGCAGAACCTCTACTGTCCGCTCGAAGTGGATTGCGACCCGGCCGCCCATACACTGCGGCAGACGCCGATTCTCAACCTCGAAGTGGAAGTACACCTGGGGGCGCTGCGGGCGGCGTATCCCGATATGTACGACCAGATCGCGGCCAGCTCCACCAGCGAGCTCTCAGAGAACGGCAGCATCGACCGCATCGCCCGGCAACAGGTGTACTCGCAGACGGGCGGGTATTCGAGCATTCTGCAAGATCAACGGCCGACTTTGTCGCGCACGTGGATCCAGCCGTGGGCGTTCGATCTCGAAGACGATCAGGAATTCGGGGAACGGATGCGGGCCACGTATCCGACAGGGCTCCTGTTGATCAATACCGGGGCTACGTTTCTTTCCGCGCGCGAGGCTTCGCTGACCCGGGAGTGGACGTGGGCCGGGACTCATGAAGGTTTTGGGCTGTTTCCGCCGTCGATCGGCGACATCGTTGTTCCGTTTCAGAAGCGGTACAACGATATGGCCAATATCCTGCATGAGTTTATGGACCGCTGCTCCTCCGGGGTTACGCTGGCCAATGCGGATCTGATCGACACCAAGTCGCTGCAGGGAAAGCCGATGCTGCCCGGGGTTTTGAACCTGGTGAAGTTGAAGCGAACCGGGCGCGCCTGGCTCGCTGCGCATCGCGGATGCTTTGTATCAGTTTCAGTTTCAGATGCATGAGGAGGCGTTCAGCTACCTGGATAAGCTGGCCTACAATGCTCAGATGTTCGCCGGCATTCCCCCGCAGGTGTATGGCGGAGCGGGCGATCCTTCGGTCGAGACTTTCGGTGGGCAGCAACAGCAATTGAACTCCGCCCTGGGCAAGCTGAATATCTACTGGGAAAACCTGAAGGAAGAGCACGCGCAGGCGGATGAGCTGGCGGTGAATTGCGCCAAAGACAACCTGACGGCGGATTTGCGGCAGGTGGTTCTGGAGCGGGGTTCGGAGTTCAGAAACGATTACATCCGGTTGGATGATCTGCAGGGCAGCATCCATGCGTATGCGGATACGGACCAGGGTTTGCCGGTGACGGCGGCGGAACTGCGGCAGCGGTGGATGGATCTGATGCAGGCGGCGGCGAGTAATCCCTTGGCACAGGCGATCTTTGACGATCCCACCAACCAGGAACAGGCGGCTACCGCTCTGGGCGTGCCGAATATGGTAGTTCCGGGCGCGGCGATGCGGTCGAAGGTGCTGCAGATTATCGATCGGCTGTTGAAGGCTGAGGCTGTGCCCGTGGTCGACCCTTTGACGGGGAAGCCTACCGGCCAGGTGAGGCCGACGATCCTGCCGGATAAGTCAATCGACGACTTTACGGTGCTGAAGCAAGTGGTGCGGCAGTATTGCCAGGAGAATTCGGATATTCCGGATAATAATCCGGCGGGTTGGCAGAATTTGCTCGCGTACTTCACGGCGGCGGTGGTGATGGAGACGCAGCAGCTCGCGGAGGCGGCGCAACAGAAGGCTGTCATTGCGCAGGCGGGTTCGATGAAGGGGACACAGATTCCTCCGGATGAGATTCATGATGTGGTGAATACGGTGGGGTCGTTGATGCATCTTCCTCCGTCCGCTACTTCGGGGAATATTCAGGGGCAGGTCCAGGCGGCGAATGCCCTGATCAAAATTGCGGATAAGTTACAGGGATAACTACACTCGATGGGTGCCGCGTGTTCGCACCAGCGTACGTGGGCCGATTATGACTTCGTCGAATGCTCTTAGTTAAGGAATAACAAAAATGGATGGGCTTCGCCCGTCTTTTTCGGCCCACGTACGCTGGCGCGAACATGGGGCACCCATCGGGTTGGTTGCAGATTCAGGTTAGGTTCCCGCGCTCACAGTTTCGCCTTTAGATCAGATTGGAAAGAAGACTTATGACTGAAGCTACTATTGCTGCTCCTGCTCCTGTTACTCCAGTTGCTGCTACTCCTGCTCCCGCCCCTTCTCCAGCTCCGGCTGCCCCGGCTCCGGCTGCTCCGGCGCCCAGGTCTAGTGTCGATCCAGGCAAGTTCCCTATTCGGGAGGATTATGCGGCGGCGCTGCTGAATGAGAAGCTGACGGCGCTTGCTCCGGTGGATGAGCCGGCGGTTGTCGTCGAAGAAACGGTTGTCGAGGCGGAGCCTGTCGTGGAGGCGGTTCCCGCTCCTGCTCCCGAAGAGGACTTTCAGCTCGAGCTGGAAGCGGTGGTTACCCCCGAAGTGCTGAGCCAGATGGTGGCCGATAACCCCGAGTTCGGTAAGCTACTCGAGGTTGACTCCAAGCTGAAGGGCCAGCTCTACAAAACGGCACGCGAGGCCGCGGAACTTAAGCCTTATCGCGAGATCTTCCCTGATCTGGATTCGGCCAGAATGGCGCATGACCATTCCTCCACCTGGATCGACGTGCGCGAGACTTTTCTCGGATCGACCACGCGCGACGGTACCCTGGCCTCCCTGAGCAAGATCGCGGAGCTCTCGTACGAGCGCGATGCCGACGGCAACGTGGCCATGCAGAATGGCAAGCCTGTCATCGGCGAAGACTTTTTTGGATTTGTAGATAACGTGGTGGGACTCGACTTAGAACACCGCGCACACGATGTTACGACCCGCCTCAACGCGAATAACTATCGCAATGAGGCGGAACGCGCACGCGACCAACGCGTGAAAGATGCACTGGACGTCCTCAGGGAAGAATCCGCGGCCGCTTCCCCCGCGTCAGAGGCACAACCAGATGCACTACGGCGCAAAGCAGAAGAACTGGACCAGCGAGAACGCGCCCTCAACCTACGCCAGCACGGCGAGAAGGTGGAAGAGAGACGTTCCTTCGAACAGGGATTGCAGACAGAAGCCCAAACCCGCATCCAGGACGGCGTGAGCAAGATCATCGCCAACGTGGAGAAACAGGGCGGCGTCGTCAGCCCCTATTTGAAGAACATTCTCCCTAAAGCCATCGGGGCCAAGCTGATTCGCAAGATCCAGGGCAACCCGGCCTTGCAGGATCAAATGCTTTCTCTCCAGCGGCTGCCCATCGGCGATGCCTCACGGCAACGCAGACTGGCGGCCATCGATCGCGCCGTACAGCAGTATCTCCCGGAAGTGGCGCGCGAAGAATTACGCGAGGCAGGGGTGCAGATCGCCAACGCCTCCGCAGCGAAACGCGCCAAGGTAGACGCCCAGATCGACAGCACGAAGAAGACAGAGCCGAAGGGATCCATTGGCCCGGCCGGCAACGGCAGCGCAGCTATGAGCTCCAGCGCAGCCTTCGACCAGGCCCAGGCGGAATGGCAGCGAGCCAATCCCAGCAGGCCTTTCGATAAGTTGGCGAGGGAACAGATTCTTCCTCGCGTTCTTCAGCTGATGACATCTCGGTGAGGGATTTCCTGTCGTCAACCTATAAGGAAAAATATTCATGTCAAATATAATCGGCACTGCGTCCACCACACAGCAGCTGCAGCTTGAGGCCCTGAACGACGTCATCAAGCTGCTCATCGAAAAAGAAGCCAAGCTGGATGCGCGGATTTCCGAGCGCGGGTCTATTACTCCCGTGTCGCTGCGCAGCTTCCGCCTGCGCTTCCAGACCGCGTTCCCGGGCAACGTTGCCCTGTTCAACCTCGACGGCGGCATTCTGCCGGCGGGTAACTTCAGCGCGTGGGATCAGGGTACTTTGACTCCGCTGGCCACTGTTATTCCGGTCGAGTATTCGCGACTGGTGGATATTATCGGCGAAGGCGGCCCCAAGGTTGTTTCGGAAAGCCCGGTCACCAAGACCCTGGCTGACGTCGCGGTGCAGATGGCGAAGAATCGCGACCAGTTCCTGCAGCAGGCCGGTGACGGCAAAATCGCACAGGTAGATCCGAGCTACGCGGGCGCTGGGGCGAATCCCATTGTTCTGGCTTCTTCTCCCTGGGGCGCACGGCTTATCTCCCAAGGGCAGCAGCTGCAGGTGATGAGCAACACTTATACCCTGCGCGGCACGTGTTACGTCAACAACGTCAACAACAAGCTTGGCTCGGTGCAATCCATAACCGTGGATGCAGTACCGGCCGGCACCACGGCCGGCGACTTCATCATGGTCGCCGGTGTGGCTGCTACCACTCCCGTGTTCCTCTACGGCATTCCGTACTTCCATAACACGGCCACCACCGGGACTTACCTTGGCATCAACCGGACGCAGAACTATGTCGTCGCGAACGGTGTGGCTGCGGGCGGTGCTCCGTTGTCGTTGCCGATGCTGCGCGCCGCGCTTTCGCGTGTCGAGCAGTCGCTGGGTACCGATGCTCTCAAGAGCCAGGTGTGGCATGCGCATCCCTCGCAGATCCAGGCGTATGAGGAGATGGGCTTCGCCAAGCAGGAGATCCTGATGACCAACGGCAAAATGCCGGGGTTCGATGGACTCGTTGCCAACGTGGGCCAGTTCACCATCGCCGGCCGCGAGGTAGTTCGCAACATTCATGCGGATAACTCGCGCATCGACTTCATGGAGTTCGGGTCCTGGCTCAAGGTGGTGTGGGGTAAGGCGCCGTTCTGGTTCAAGAACCGCAGCGGACAGTGGGTGTTTCAGATTTATGATCCGGCGTCGGGTAACCCGACGGCGAATGAGGGATGCTACTACGTGGATGCCCGGCAATATGCTGTCGACAATCCGCAGGCTATCTCCTCGGTGACTGGCCTTAAGGTCCCTGTCTATAACTAACCACTTGCAGGGGTCGAGGGTATCTCCCTCGGCCCCTGTTTTTCGAATAGCGTCCCACCCACACTGGAGAGTTCCGCGATGACTTATGTCTGCCCCTGCCCCGGGAACCATAAACCCGATCCCAACTTCAAGATAGAAGCCGTCGTCGTGTGTGACCGCTACTCCGACTTCTTACGCTGTACCCTGCCGGCCAATAAGTATTTGTTCGACCGCATGGTGGTGGTCACCTCGGCCGAAGATCGCGAAACCCAGCGCATCTGCGAGTTCAACCACGTGCAGTGCGTCCGCACCGATGCACTCAACTCGCGCTGGAACCAGTTCTGCAAAGGCGCAGGCATCAATGAAGGCCTCAGCAAGCTTACGCAGGATGGATGGGTCGTACACCTCGACGCCGATATCGTTCTGCCACCCCAGACCCGGTTGCTGCTGCAGAATGCCAACCTGGCTCCCTGCATGCTCTACGGCATCGATCGCTTCATCGTGAAGGGCTACGAAGCCTGGGACAAATTCATGGAGCGGCCCACTCTGCAACATGAATGCGACGCCTACGTCCACTTGAACGCCTTTCCCATGGGCACACGCGTGACCAGTAAAGACAGCGGCGGTTACATTCCTATCGGGTTCTTCCAGATGTGGAAGCCGTCGGTTTCCGGCATCCGGGAATATCCGGTCCACCACACCGATGCCGGACGCGGCGACATGGCGTTCGCAAAGAGGTGGCCACGGGCACTACGGGCAATGATCCCGGAAGTGGTGGGCTATCACCTCGAAAGCACGGACTCAGCGATGTCAGCGAACTGGTATGGGAGAAAAACAGCTCCCTTCACCTACACAGGAGACAAGCAATGAAGGAATCCTTGATCCTGCTGCTCCTGCTCGCGACCGGCGCCACCCTTGGCCAGCAGACCGGCGGGGGTGGTGTGCCTGGCTCCGGTTCGGGCAGCGGCGGCGGCGGTGCGGTGGGTTCCGTGTTCGGCAGAACCGGTGCGGTGACCGCGAGTAGTGGAGACTATTCCGTGGGACAGATCACGGGCGCCGCTCCGTTGGCTTCCCCCGCGTTCACCGGAAGCCCCACCGCTCCCACGCAAACAGCCGGAGACACTTCCACCAAAGTGGCTACGGATGCGTTTGTGCAGAGCGCTATCGCGGTGCAACTTACGCCGGGCAGCAATTCTGCCGCGGCCGCCAACACCAGCGCGCTCCAGGCGGTTCTATCGGCGGGGTCGATCGCCGCGCTCCACTGCCCGTCACCCGGCACGGAATATTTCATCAACGAGGCCATCCTGTACTCGAACAGCGGCATCAAGTTCGATTCGCCGGGATGTTATCTGGAGCAGGCTAACGGCCAGAACACGCATGTGCTGGTCAACCACGCATGGACTGCCTCGCCCACCACGGTCGCGCTGACGTGGACCTCGGGATACTCCGCTTCTGTCGCTTGGACCGCACACGGGCTCTCCGCTGGCCAATGGGTTTACCTGCAAGGCACGATGGGGTACCTGAGCGGTACTTATACCTACGCCTCGGGCGCGAGCGCTTGCACGAATGGAACGCAGAACGTCTCTATGACCAATGGCGCCGGGGTTGCTGTGGTGATTGGCACGATCACCGTCACAGGGGGCGTACCTACCGGCACTGTGACGATCACCAACCCCGGCTACGGTTTTGTCAACACCAACGGAACACCCACGGCGCCAACGACCGGATCCGTTGCGACCTGCACGGGAGCAGCTACGTTTACCGGCGGAGGCATCACCAGCACGGACCCGGCATTCTCCGGCCCTTTCAGGGTCTACTCGGTCACCGACGCGAATGATTTTGTGATCACGCTGCGCTCGCTCCCTGCGGCGGCCCCGGTAGGCTTGATTAATGCGGTCGTCGCGGACACCAACCTCACTCTGCAGAACGTGGGCGTGGACTACAACGTGGCGAACAATGGCAGCGCTGGCGGCGTCACGGGCCGGGGCAACGCGGTGATCATCAACGGTGTCGCCGGGATGCAGATCGACCGAACGGCGGTGATTAACAAGGCCAACTACGGCTATGAGTTCCAGGGTGTGACCGGCGTCACCTTCACGAACTACCAATCGCAGGTTCAGGCCGCAGGAGGGGTAGAGACAAAGGACATAGTCAAGATCGCCGGCGGATCGTTCGACTCGACATTCTCCGGCATTCGGGCGATGAACAGCGACGACGTCATAAGCATGCAGGGTGAGCTTCCGACTGGATTTCTCCAGTACCAGGCCAACCCCACGGGCAGTGGCAATATTTTAAACGTGAGCATCGCGAACGTCTCTGGATCTACGGCGGGTAGTTGCGCAGTCCTCTACGCAGATGGATACGACACGATCGATCAGGTCAGCATTTCCGGACTGAGTTGCCGGGCTACCGGAACTGGAACCGTCTTCGTTACCAACCTTGGATCGGGCATTGGTCGAGCGACTTTGGCGGACGTGCAGTGCAACAACGACCAGGTAAGCGAAGTCTGCATCCAGTTGAATGCGCCCTACAAATTTCTAACCATTAATGGGCTAACCGGCCCGACTGCCGCCACGACCAACGCTACCTCGCTCATCACTACGGGGTCGGGTTCTGCTGGGGCGGGTTCTTTATTCGTCCGGAATGTCTCCTTCTTCCCCTCGCATGCCAATGATGTTGTCGTTACCGCGACGACGCCGCCGCTCACCATCATGGTGGATGGGTACTATGCCAATGCCTTCACTGCTGGGCAAGGTGTTCTGGTAAGCCAGAGCGGGACCGGAACCGGTACAACGGTTACTGTCCAGAATGGATACGGGAACCTGGCGGGCCTGATCAACGATAGTGCGACCGGTACGCCCACTCTGCAATTTTTCAACAACGTTAACCTCGGCAGCGCGGGCCAGCTCGGACAACTGGGGACATCTGCCACGGTGGTCGCAGGTGGGAACCACACCGGATCGAGCGTCAAGGGATGGGCATTCATTGGGACCGGAACAACTTACTCGGTTTACTCTGCCGGCGGAAACACCATCGGCGGGACGAACCTATCGACGTTCTCAGGGACGCCCACAGTCACGGTCTATAACGGATGCGGTGACATCAAGGCCGACATCACGTCCACGATCTTAAGCAAGTTGTCGTGCGTGCTGAACACAAATTCCGCGGGCGGCCCAACCGTTCCCATGCAGGGCAATGGCTCGTACTTTGTGCCGATCGCCTCAGGCTCGTATACCGGAACCACCGGCAGCATCGGAGGGTCGGCGCTGTCGGCCGCGTGCTCGACTGGAACCGCGACGGTGACAGGAGCCACAACGTCCATGGCGGCTATGGCGAATGCCACCACCGCCGGCGCTCCGGATACTACCGGGGCATTCCGCGTGACCGCCCAGGTGACAGCAGCGAACACGGTCACCGTGAGCGTGTGCGGAACCGGGACACCGACGGCCAGCACTTATTCCGTGAGGGTTAACTGATGCACATCGTACCCAGAGCAACGCAGAACTTCCTGACGACCTATGGGGGCAAGAATCCATTTGGCGGCCCGCAGTGGAAGCTTATGGTGGGCAGCGATCGCCTGGTGAAGGAGTCGGGCGTGTATCGGGATTGGGCGCCAGGGCTATCGACCGCGGAGAAGGGCGGGCTAAATTTTCAACCGAACCCGGATGCGCCCGGGTGTAACTTCTCCCGTCATGACAACCGGCCGGTTCGGGTAGTGACTGAGATGCGCGAGGTGCGGAAGTATCCCCATGCGGAAGGTTGGATTTTGGAGAAGTGGTTCCCTGCTTCAAGTTATGGGACCCAGGCGGAATGGTACAGCTACAGGGCTGTGGATGGGTTTACTCCTATGTTAGGACCGTACCCCGAGTGCGGCGACTACGAGATGATTTTTGGTCCGTGGGGTAAGGCGCCCACGACCGACGTGCTGCAGGGGTTGATCTCCAAGTACAGCGCGGGAGTGAATGGGCGCCGCGGCTCGCCGGAGTCGCGGGCGCAGGAATATTTGCTTCGGTATCAGTATGAAGAGGAATGTGCGGAGCGTAAGCGCAAAGAGGAGTATGAGGCGATGATGCGCGACCATGTTTCTCCGCTGCGCAGCAGCAGCCTCGCGGCCTCGCGCTGGAGACAGGACCTGGCGCGCCGCACGGGCAATGGCAATGAGCACATCGGGATTTTGTAGGTCTCTCTCTTAGGGCAGTCACGCATTCATAAGGAGCATTATTCATGGCAACAGTTGTCATTACCCCGGAAATGCAACGCGCCAATGCGGAGGCGCTGCTGGGCAACGATCCCGGCAAGTTCCGCGATCCTGGCCAACGGTGGACCGCCAAACGCTACGCCGAGATTCAGCGACTGCTGAAACAGGCGGAGGCCGATAAGCCGGTCACCATCCTCAACCTCAACCCCTTCCCGCTCAAGATCAATGGCGGTGTCTTTTTCCCCGAAGAAGTTCCCGCCTGCGCTCCCGGCAAGCCCTACAGCATCCACGTGATTCGGGAAACCCGCTGGGGACACAAAGACCTGGGCTGCGATGCGCAAAACATGATGCAGATGGAACCCGTGCCGGCTATCCCACTGGTGCTGGCCGCGGAGTACATCCGCGAATACGTACAACAGGATGGCGGCTTCGGCGGCGTGCTGTGCTACGTGGGCGATCACCTTCCCTCCAGCATCAAGAAGGGCGGCGTGATCCGCGTTCCTGAAGTGGCCTATAGCGACCGGGGCGAGTTCTACGTCGAGGTGCGGGAGCGCGACTTCCACGAGACGCTGAACGCCATCCGGAAAAAGCGCAACGCGTCCATCCTGCAACGGCTGCAATCGGCCAATGCGTGGTATGAGAACGACTCGCAGCGCATGAACGTGAACGATACCCATCGCGACCTGGCCCGCCTGGCCGTGGACGAAGGGCTCATCGCCGAGCTGCCACGCTGGGTGATGCAGGCCAACACGCTCACCGACAAGCAGCCCGACCCGTGCCCGGCGTGTGCCGTCATCCCTAAATCCGGCGCCATCTTGTGCGTCAATTGCGGGCAGATTTTCGATGTGGTCGCCGCCTACAAAAATACGCGCATCGCCTACGGCGCAGTGGAGATGGACCGGCTCACCGCGGACGAGTGGAAGATCGTCAATCAGATCAAGGCCGACCGCGACAAGGCGAAAGGCAAAACCGCGTGAGCTGGACCCTTGGCCAGGTGAAAGCGCGGGTGCGGAATTTGTTGGATGATCCGCAGGGATCATATCTGACGGATGCCTTCCTCGTGCCCTTGATCTGCGAGGTGTATGACGATGCCAACTCGCAGCTCGCGTCGACGCAGTCGTCGTGGGATATCGACCTGGTGGAAGTGCCTGGCATCGCTCCAGGCACGCCCAATCTGGCGACTTATCAAAACCCGGGCGGCCCGCTGGCAACCCTCACCGATCAGCCGCTGCGGATCGATTGGAAGCCGGCCGGCGACGATCCTTCTTACTACCGGCTGGTGCGCAACTACGAAGTGCTGCCGGATTTTCAGCCGCGCGAGGCGGTGGCCGGATGGGAGTTTCGTAGCGAGGTAATCTGGCTTACCAATTGCAGCATTGCGGTCGATTTGCGCATCCGGGGCGAGTTCGCGCCCCCAGCGCTCACCGGCGATGACAGTGTGCTGGTGTCGCATCCGCGCATCGGCTATGTCGTTGCCTACGGCACGGCGGCGCTGGTGGCCACGGTCCGCGGCAACCAGGCGTGGACCAGCCAGTACCAGCAAAAAGCGCTCGAAGGTATCGACGAAATCATGGAGCAGTTAGTCCGCGCCGAACAGGGCCAAGTGCGGCGCACGGGCAGACAAACGATGCGCGACGGACGCCGGGGCCGGCGCTAACGATTTTCCAATTTACCCATTCAGGAAGGAAGAATCATGGCAAATACAGTGAATTATGTCTCGTACTCGCACGCTCCGAGCGGATCGCAAGCCTTTGAACGTGTTTACACCATTGCATTCAGCGGGTCTTATACCGCGGGCTCCAGCAATGGAGAAACCAGCAGCCTGCTCACCGCCGGCAACCCCAATGGTCTTGAAGGCAATGGCGACGTTCCCATCAGCTCCCCGGATACTGGGTACGTGGATATCCTGCTGGCGAACTTCCAGGGCTACCAGGTGGTCATAGGGCCGTACTCCGCGGGCGCGTTTCAGGTGAGGTTCTTCGTGCTGTCGACCAATGTCGAGCTGACGTCCGGATCGTATCCATCGGCGATCACCGGAGGAGTACTGGCAGTAGCGGTTCGTAAGCGGACTTAAACTGAATTCGCAAGAAAAGTTGTCCTCCAGGACCAAACAAACTTGATGGGTGCCCCATGTTCGCACCAGCGTACGTGGGCCGAAAAAGATGGGCGAAGCCCATCAAACGCTTCTACTCCTTTAGCTAAAAGCATTCGAAGAATTCATATTCGGCCCACGTACGCTGGTGCGAACATGGGGCACCCATCCAGGTTTGTTACTCGTCGAGTTTTTGTCACCGGTCGAAATTGAGTTTTTCGAGTTTTGCTTGGTCCCGGAGAGCAATCTCTTCCTCAGGTTTAATGAATGAATTTTGATGGATTCCTACCGCACGAGTTCACGCGCTTTGGTGGACTCGTCGATAATGACGATCCCACCGTGCTGCCTATGGGCGTTGCGGCCGTCTGCAAGAACTGCCGGTTTCAGCTTACGACCGTGGCCACGCGCTATGGTCTGCAGACGGCTCTGCAAGGGCCTAACCAGGCTCCGATCTCGGGCTTGGCGGGCTTGATCTACACTCCTGAGAATCCAGGCGAAACCTTATTTCAGGTTCCCATGATGTTCGACACCGACGGCTATCTGCTGGTGGAACGGCCGGCTGGTAGCGGCCACCTGGTGCGGGTGCAGGGACCGCTCGTCAGCCAGCCAACCAATGCGCATGCCGTCATCACCGAGGCGTATAACCGGGCGCTGGTCGCTTACTCCAACCTTAAAACGCCCTGTGGCCCCATCAACGTGTACGGGCTGAGCACTCAGCAGCTCGATCCCTACGGGCAAAAGCCGCTGGGTGGCGCATGGTTGCCATCCACCACTTACCTGGTCGGCGAGTACGTACAACCGACGGCTACCGGCGGTAACGGCCATCTCTACCGTTGCGTCACTTCTGGAACTACGGCGGCTACCGAACCGGCATGGCCGCTCACGGAAAACTCCACAGTTACCGATGGCGGCGTTACCTGGAGGGAATCGACCCCGGTGCTGGTGAACCGGTTGCCGTCGCCCAATGGGCCGCAGCCCACTCGGGCCTCGGGCGGCGGAGCCTTTGCCGCCGGACGCGATGTCTATGTCGCGATGACGTATGTCAACGCCCAGGGCGAGTCCATCGCTTCGGGACCGGGTGTTCTGGTCAACACGAATCTCAATGATGCGATTCAGTTCGTGGTGCCTACGCTGGCCAGCCTCGCAGGATGGATCCAAGGCCTGGCCACGCAGTACCAGCCGACGGCAGTCAACATCTATGAAGCCGATGTCGCCACCGGCGCCGCAGCGCCCTCTTCCGCCAGCTTTGGTTTCGTAGGCTCTGCGGCCTTGGGGGTCACGGTCACGGTGAGTTCCACAGCCATAGGGGTTGCGCCGCCTGCGTCGAATACGGCCCGGGTCACTCCAGGAGGGTTGCAGCCGCCGCCCACACCCACCGTCGAACGAGCCTCGAACTCCGGCAGCTTTCCCGCTGGACGGGATGTCTATATCCTCGCCACCTTCACCAACACCGCGGGTGAGACGCTGCCCTCGGTGGCCGGCATGTTGGTGGACACCGTTCTCGACGACGCCGTGCAGGTGCCCATTCCTTCCACGCTGTACCAGGTAACGGGCGTGAACCTGTACGAGGCGGATGTGCCCAGCGGTGAGCCCGCCCCTGCGAGCAGCACCTACGCGCTGGTGGGATCGTTTCAGCCGCTCTCCACCGCGACCATTACGGCTTCGGCGAGTGGGCCGCCTCCACCGGTGGCCAACACTTCCGGCGCCGGCGGCAATATAGCTCCCGATTCCGGCACAGGCCTCCGCTACGCCAGCATCGCCTTCACCAACCGCAACGGGAATCTTAGCCCCACGGTCACGTCCTTTACTTCCGTCAGCGTGGATATTCCCGGCGAACAACTGTACCTGGCCAATATTCCCACCGGGCCGTCGAATGTGATCAACCGCACGATTGGGTTTACTGTGGCGGACGGCACCAACGCCGGCCCGTTCTTCTATATTCCCTCGGCAACGGTGAGCGCGGGCATACCCATGACCGCAACGGTGATCGACGATAACACCACGACCACGGCGTTCTTTAATTTCACTGACGAGTTTCTGGAGGCAGAGACCTCGACCGACATGACGGACCGGCTCCGCTGCGTGCTGCCGCCGGCGGCTGTCGATGTGTATTACTCACCGTCCAATGATCGAGTGGTCCTGAGCGGCGTGGATGGATACGGCTCCGGCCACTACATCTCGCTGGCTGCGGATTCCGAGTCCTACTACGGCGATACCAGCCCCATCCAGGTCGCCAACGGTAACGGACAACGCTGCATTTGCGCCCGCGAATTTCAGGGCACGCTGTATTCGCTCAAAGAGCGGTCCGGCTTCACCATCTCGCCGACCGCGACCGATCCTTCCACGTGGTCAGTGCAGCAGCGGTGGGAAGGCGTAGGGCCTTGCGGGCCGCGGGCGGTTTGCGTCACCAACGAATTTCTTATTCTTCGTGCATCGCAGCGGGGCCTACGCGTACGCGCCCAGCGAACCGGAACCCAAGCTGATGAGCAAGGAAATCCCCACGCTTTGGTCGCAGATCAACTGGGACTATGAGCATTTGATCTGGTGCTGCGTGGATGACGAGAACAAGGAGATCCGCATCGGCGTTCCAATCGGCGCGGCGACTGTGCCCAACCAGACGCTGACGATGAACTACATGGAAGGGCTGAGCGGACCCATCCACTTCAGCCAATATGCGGGGCGCGAAGTGGCGATGGGCGCGGCCCGCAAGTGGAGCCTGGACGACGTGGCGGGGCTGGTGGCAGTGCGCTGCGAGCGCTCGTTGGCGGCCAATGCGTCCTCGTTCGGAGCCCTGCGGCAGTCGCAGATATTGATTGGGTCCTCGTCTCCGGATGGGACGGTGCAGATGATCGCCACCGGGGTTTACAACGACAACGGCAGCGGCATTGCCTGCCAGTACGAAACCACCAGCAGCCAGGACCTGATGGCGGTATCCATGCTGGGCGGGGTCAGCATCAATGCCCTGGGCGAGGGTTCCATGAACGTATCCATCATGGTGGCGAGAAGCTATGAGGATTCGTCCGCGGTTCATGAGATCAAGATGCTTCCGTTTCGCCTGACGCCGGAGAACTGGAAAGGCTACTCCGGGGGCGCGCGGGGGCAGAATGAGCGCTTTCGCATGCGCTTTACCAACGGGAGCGTCCCGGATGCCTGGTTCGCGCTGAAATACTGCAACTTGTTCACGCGGCCGCTGTTTAGCGGAAGGACGGGCAATGGCACTTAGCGTGAACCTGGCCCAGATCAACTCCGCGGCCAAGGGCAACAATGATTTGCGGGAGACGCTGACCAGCATTCACCTGGCTTTGCAGTCGATCTACGCGCAGACGGGCAGCGGGCCGCTGGCCAAGGTGGATACCACTGCGGCTAATTTCACTGCGCCTCCCGCGGTCTCGCAGTTTACCGTCAGCGGGGCCAATGGCAGCTTCAGCGTCGCCATTACGAATTCCACCAGGACGCCGGTTTACCAGGAACTCTCCAGCTCTCCGGTGGCTAATTTCGCCTCCGGGGTTACGGTTTACCCGGTCAGCACCAATACCAGCTACGTTTTCCCTAACCCGGGGGCGACGCTCTACTGGCGCCTGCGGTCGAGTTATAACCAGCAGAACTGGAGCAGCTATGGGGTCCAGTCTGGAGCCGTCGGCGCGGGGCTGGTGAGTTCGGCGGCCACCGGGAATAATCTGTCGCTGAATCAATCGAACTACGCAACGGTGGACTCAGTCGCGAATGGCGGCACGGCTACCGTTCGCGTGTATGGCTCGGGCGGGGTGGGCACCGCGTGGACTTCGGTTCTGGGCACGAGTTCCAAGGTGATTCCCGCCGGCACCATCATGAATGTGGCGTACGCGACCAATGGATTCGTGGTGTGGGATGGGCAGACTTACCAGTTGAAGCCGCAATTGGCGCAGACGTTTCCTGATACTTGGGTGCCGGTGGGTAAGGTTTCGGTGATTGCCAATGGGAGCGGGTTAGTGTTGCCGGTGATTAAACCTGTGGTCGTCAACGGAGGCACGGCGACAGGCGCAATTGTCGCCTACCTGATCCAGAACCCCGGCAACGGGCTCACGGCAGCGCCGATCCTGACGATTACGGATAGCTCCGGCAGCGGGGCGACGGCCACGGCGGTGGTCAGCTCCGGAGCGGTGACGCAGGTGACGCCGGGGAGCGCGGGCAGCAACTACTCCACCAACCCCACCGTTACTGTCACGGGCGGCGTGAGCGGCGGATCCGCGGGCGGCGGTGGCGCGACAGGTGACAACGGAGGGAGGCTTTACGCCAATGTATAGCCTGCATCAGCAATATCTAGACACGGCCAGCGGATTTCATGTCATTGAGCTGCGCGATGGGCGCGGCAACCGCCATTTGATCCAGTTGGCGGTTGGCCACGACGCTTGTCCCGCTTGCGGGGCCGTCACTCCCAAGAACAACCTGGGTGCCCTCGATCCCGCGGCGGCCGTTGCCCATGTGCAGGAGGCGTTGAATACGTCGCAGCAGCAGATGCTTACCTACGCGGGCAAACATGGACTCACCGTCCGATGAAGCGCATCACCCTACGCCAGGCAGTTCGTGAGGACTGGCCGCGCATCCTTGAACTGCACCGCGAGCACCAGGCAGCGCAAGGGACCGATTATGAGCTGCCCTGGCTCTTCGGCCCTTCGATCGCAGTGGCGTTGGTGGGCGTGGACGAGGATGGAGCGATCCGGAATTGCATCTACGTGGAGACCATTGCGGAGCTGCGCTTTGTGGGTTGTGATCCCAAGGCAACGGCGTTTGGCCGGCGGGAGATCGCGGGGCTTAGCTATGTCCTCAAGCTTCAGGGTTTCCGCTGTTTGGACTGCTTTGTGCCGCGCAAGGTGAAGGCCCTGATTCGTAAGCCTCTGGAGCGCGCCGGGTTTAAGTGTATCGACACAGAACTGAGTCTCTTTGCAAAGGACCTACGATGAGCAGGCAACAATCCACGCAAGCCTTCAACACGGCTGCCAATGAAAACGCGACCGATTTCGGCAACGCGCAGTCGGCCTTCGGGAACACCGAAGACGCCATCGGGAATTACAACAACCAACTGGCGAAGTTTGTTTCCGGCAATCCGTATACCCCGGGCGGCGAGTTTGACCAGACCATCAACACGGGTCTGGCAAATGTATCCGACGCCGGGGCGAATTCGCTCCAGGGGGCGTTGCAGGCACAGGCGCGGCGTACGGGGCAGAACAGCGCCGCGGATGCAGCCACAGCGGCGGCCGGTGCGCAGCAGAACACGCGTGACTTATCGAGCGACCTGGCCGGCGCGCAGCAGAAGCGCATTGCTGGAGAAGCCGGCTACAACCAGACGGCGTTGGGCGCATCCGCGGAGCCCGTCAGCGCCAACCAGGCGCTCTTCGGTACCTCGTCGAATGCGGCCGATGCTCTTGAGGGCGATGAGGAGAATGCGGCGAAGACGCCCAGCTTTTGGGATCAGGTCGGCGGTAGCCTGGCCGGCAATGTGGGCAGAATAGGAAAGCTATAACCATGGCAGATGAACACGAAGACGAAGCCAGCAGGATGCTCAAGAAGATCATGTCACCGGCCGAAGCGCAGAGCCTGGTGTTGCCGCCGCCGATCCATGCTCCAGCCAGTGGTCCGGCGGAGTCCACTCCTTTGAGCGGCAACCTGAAGAAGCCGCCTTCGCAGGCGACGCCGACGCGGCAAGGCTTGGCGGGCTATTTCGCCGGAGGAGCGTCGCAATCTGCGACACCCGACCGCAGCGGCGACGCCAGCTATGTCAAGGTGTTGTCGAAGGGCCAGGTTGGGTATTTGCCGAAAGCGAATCTGTCGCTAGCGCAGAAGATAGACGCCAATCTGAAGATTCTCGACTGAACCTTCATGAAACGGCAGTAGCTGACAGGACCAAACAAAACTCGACGGGTGCCCCATGTTCGCACCAGCGTACGTGGGCCGAAAAAGACAGGGCGAAGCCCTTCAAATGCTTCTACTCCTCGAGTGAAAGCATTCGAAGAATTTCATATTCGGCCCACGTACGCTGGTGCGAACATGCGGCACCCGTCGAGTTTTGCTTGGTCCTGTTCATTCCGCCTCGTCGCAAAGGACTAAGGGGCCTGACCATTCGGTCAGGCCCCTTTGCTCTTAATTCAACTTAGCGATGTCCCCAGTCGTGGTGGTCGCCGTGGTCTTCATGATCCCAGTGACCCTCGTGGTAGGCCCAGCCCTGTGGGTAGTGATCATAGTGGGGATGTTCCCAATAGGCGCCGGGATAGGGCGGCCTTCTCCATACTCCAGGTGCCCACACGTACCGTCCCCCGGCCCAGTTCCAATAGCCCGCAGACCACACGTAACCAGGACCCGGCATCGGAGGCGGCGCCTCGTAGCGGAGCGGCGGCGGCGCAATACCGACGTAAACTCCGACTCCAGCAAAGGCCGGCGCCGTCAGTGACGCGGCCAAGAGTGCACTCGCGATCCATTTCGTTTTCATCGTTCTCTCCTCTTACAACCACTTCCTCCCATACAAACCCGACTGGGTTCCAGAGGTTTCGGTAATGGCTACCCACCCGCTGCAGGCACTCGGCTTTGAACCCCTCTCGTTAATCGACCTCGGCTTTCAACCCGAGCCCGCGCGCCCGCAGCCGGTGGGAGCGACCGAGCCCGAGTCCGGACGCAAAATTGTTCAGCCCACAGACAACGCTCAGGTCAACCAGGCACTCGCGACAGCAGCCATGCCGGACTACCGGGCGCAGCTTCTGGCGGCCATTCGTCACATCCCCGGAGCAAGCCTGGCAGCCACTCGCAGCGTGAAAAATCCACCCCGCCTGGCGGAAAAAATCGCCGAGCAAGGGCAACCCCCGGAGACGGTCAGCGACTACGGCGCGGCCCAGATCTCCGTCGATTCAGTCGCCGCGAAAGATGCCGTGGTGGCGGCGATTCGGCGGCATTTCCGGATCTTGCGGATGAAGGATAACTTCGCCGCCGGCGATCCGGAATACCACTACCGTAACGTTCGGTTGCAGTTGCAGATGCCCAACGGATCGTCGGAGGAGCTGCAGATCGTTCCCCGCCCCGTACTCGAGGTGAACGCCCAAGAGCATCACCAGTACAAGAAAGCGCGCAACGCGGAGCTCGCAGGGCGCAACCCCGAACCGGCAAAGGCCGCGGCGCGCGCGATGAACGATCAGGCGATGGAGAAATTTGACTCCAGAAATGGAGTCGCCCGCGTAGCCAAAGGACCGGTCGTGAAGGGCTCACGGGTCAGGCTAGCCGACGGTACGGTGGCCAAGGTGCTCTACGTGGATCCCAATATGCGTATCGCCCGCGTGCGCACCGCGGACGGAAAGAACCTCACGGTGCGCCACCGGGATCTGAATTAGCTCTTGGGCGGCCCACCGAGGCGGGTATCTTCTCCGCGCTTGCGTCCCGGCTCTACTTTGGGCTTGGGTTTGGGTGCCTTCTTGGTTTCTTTCTTGCCTTTGTCTTTGCTTCCCATAAAGCCAAATATTACACAAATCACCGCTCAACGCGAGGTGGTAACCATGGCAGTAAAAAATAATGGCCCGCGGGTCGACCGCAACCAGATCCTGAATCGGTATTGGGAGCTGGCCAGCCTCGACGTAGAGGAAACCAAAGGAAACATCACCGGGCAGCTGAAAGCCCTTGACTCGCTCCTGGAACAACTGGCAATCACGGAGAAACCGGCCAAGCCTGCGCCGGTGCAGGAGATTTACCGGTCGGCCTGGATGGCGGATTCCCCCTCCTCCAGCAAGCATTAACGCCATGACGCACGACGCCGGCTATCGCTGGATGCCCGCCACCGCCGCTCAACGGTCCGCGCTCGATTCGGAAGCGGACATCCTGCTGTTCGGCGGCAGTGCGGGTTCTCTCAAAACCGAAACCATGCTGATGGACGCGGTGCAGGAGTACCAAAACCCCAACCTCCGCGCCATCGTCTTCCGGTCCTCTTTTACCGAGATGACCGACATCATCGACAAAACCCGCCGCCTCTACGCGCCCTTAGGAGGCGTCTTCGTCGGCCCTCCGCGATATACCTGGACCTTCCCTTCCGGAGCGACCATCCGCTTCGCCTACATGAAGAACGACGACGACGTGTGGAAGTACCTGGGTCCGCGCTATTCGTTCATTGGCTTCGATGAGTCGACCCTGCACACGGAACGCCAGGTACGCAATATCCTCGGCCGCCTCAGCACGACCGATCCCACCCTGCGGCTGCGCATGCGGCTCACCTCGAATCCCGGCAACGTAGGCGCAGCCTGGCACCAAACGCTGTTTCTGCGCGGCCATTGCCCGGTCCACAACCCGCGCGAGGCAGCCCAGCCGGCACAGCTCTATCGCGATCGCTGCTGGCCGTCGGATAACGAGCCCATCCCCTTCTCCGTTGCCTTCATCCCAGGCAAGCTCTCCGACCACACGCTGCTCGACGCGAACTACTCCCGCCGCCTGCACATGATGTCCGGGGGCGCCGCCGCTGCCATGGAGCAGGGCTGCTGGTGCTCGCTCGAGGGCGCTTACTTCCCTTTCCTGCACGCCGGCATGGTCGAGCCCCTGGCCGAGGCGGGGGTGGAGTGGTGGCACAACCACTTCCTCTCCATCGACTACGGATATGGGAAGTCTTCTTCTTCCGTAGGGCTGTATGTGCGCGGGCCGGCCGAGGTTCGCCACAAGGTCGCGGTGCAGGGCGTGCGTCTGGAACAGGAGGATGGCCCCGAATTTCCCCAAGGCCGCATCCGCAAAATCGGCGAGTTGGTCGTGCCCCATGTGCCCGCCTACGAGCTGGCGGAGATGGTGGTCGAGGCGTTTATCCGGCCCGATGAACATGGACAGCGGCGGCGGATTGTTGCCGCTTATCTGGATCCCGCGAACTTCAAGGACATCGGCGACGGGCACACCATCGCCGATCAGATCAACGAGGTATTTGATCCGTGGGAGATCACCTGCGAGCGGGCCTCGAACGACCGGCTGGGGGGGTGGCAGTTGCTGTATCGGATGCTGCGCACCGGGGAGTTTGGTATTACTGATGTGTGCCCACGAAGCTTTGAATCCCTGCGCACCCGCATGCACGACGATGCTCGGCCTGGGGATATTCGCAAGATCCCCGGCGACCCGCTGGACGATGTTGCGGATGAGACACGCTACGCGCTGTACACTTTCGTGCAACAGGCCACGGTGCCGCGGCAGTTATTGCTGCAGCAAGCGGTGCGCGGGTTGGATGTGGGCACCGCGGCGATCCGCTGGCAGCAAAAGGAAGAAGAACTGGATCGGGACGAAGCCCCGATTCGCACGACGATGCGGTTGGGGTTCGGACGGCGAAATGGCAGAGGTAGAGAATGACCGTCCCGCCCTCAGCCGCTAGTTGACGCATAGCCTTTCCAGATCTACTTCCATTTGCCTTTTTTACTTGCGGACGCTACCAGTTCCTCAGTGACTTCAGCGAACTGTACCGGCTAGGGACAATAAAGACTTGGATGGAAAAGCTGATCGCAGAGCAAATCCGGCCGATTTAAAGGAAATGAGGGTGTTCGGCCGAACACGTTAGCTGGTGCGAATCATGGACGGCACCCGGTCCAGTGCGCGATAGCCATTCGTACCATTCATCTCGGCCAACACTTAACTGTGGCCGCAGATGGCATATATTGATTGTCTAGGCTCGAAGCTTACGCAAGTTGCGATCATGGACAGTGACAAGACTAGTTGCAGTAGGTAATTTGTCATATCAAGGAGCCGACTTGCCTACGGCAAGGATTAAAGAGAACATTATCAGTGCGGGATCTTCACACGTTTCACTTCCCTAGACTTCCTTGACGGGACTGCCATTGTAATCGCTAACCGGTAGCTTAATCTGGGGCTACGTCTCCATGAAAATGCGGCGCCCATAGGAGACCCTGCTAATCATCGCTTTCCTCGTATCGCACCGATTGGTCACAGTTGGAATTTGCACTGGACCGGAGCGATGCGTAAGAGTGGAGAGATCTGCGGTTTCTTTATACTCCTCCTCACTCGTAAACCTGCAGGTTCGCGCGTCGTAATGCAGGGGCACCATGCCTAGCGGACCATTACGCGCCTTGGCGATGATCAACTCGCCTTTCCCTATCAACGATGGATCTTCGCGGTTGTAATATTCCTCGCGGTGCAGAAACAACACCACATCCGCATCCTGCTCAATCGCTCCTGACTCGCGCAAGTCAGATAAAATCGGCCGCTTGTCTATGCGCTTATACAACTCGCGGTTCAATTGCGACAACAGCAGCACCGGCACGTTCAGACGCTTCGCCAATCCCTTCATCGCGCGGCTGATCGCCGCCACCGCCTGCTCGCGATTCTCCATCCCCTTCCGCTCCGCCGCCATCAATCCCAAATAATCCACGATCACTAAGTCCAAACCGGAACTCGCCTGCAGCCGCGCTGCCTTCGCTTCAATCGTCGCCGCCGTCTGCCCCGCCTGGTCGTCGATATATAACGGAGCCTCGGCCACCTCCGCCAAAGCGCGCAGATAATGCTGCTTCTGCAGATCCCCCAACCTTCCATGACGATGCATTTGTAAATCGACTCCGCCGCGCGCGCAGCAGATACGGTCAATCAGCGCCTTACTCGGCATCTCCAAACTAAAAAAAGCAACCGTCCCCCCGGACATCGCCACATGCACCGCGATGTTGCCCGCCACCGCGGTCTTGCCGATCGAGGGCCGCGCACCCAGGATCGTCAATTCCTTAGGCTGAAATCCGGCGGTCAGATGATCCAGGCGGACAAACCCCGAAGCCACCCCACTCCGCCGCGCGTTCTCGTCAAAGATCTTGTCGATGCAGGGGTAGTTGATCCGGACATACTCGGCCACCGACGTCAGACCTGCGGTAATCGCCTTACCCGCGATTCTGCGGAAGGCCGACTCGGCTTCGGCCAACACCTCTTCCGCCGAGCCGGCCTGGTCCCCCGCCAGCACCCCCACCCGGCCGCTCTCCGCGATGGTTTGCCGCAAGAGAGACTTATCTTTCACGATGCGGACGTAGTCTTCAATGGAGAGCCGGCGCGGCAAGCCCTCGGTGAGCGAAGCCAGCCACGCCACGCCGCCAATCAGCGACAACTCCTTATGGCGCTGCAGCTCCTCGGCCAAAGTCACAATGTCGACGCTTCGGCCCGCGGCGATCAACTCCCCGATCCGCATAAACACGCGGCGATGCGAATCGAGCGAGAAGTCAAAAGCTTCGATGCGGCAGGCGGCCTCCTGGTAATGGCTGTTGTTGAGCAGGATACCGCCCAGGATCGCCGTCTCCGCCGCCAGGTTGACCGGCATACTCACACTCATACGTCGTCCCTCGCTGCGTTTGGAGATACGAAGCGAATGATCTTCTTGCTCGCACTGCTGTAGATAAAGGTCAGCTCAGCTCCGTCGTGATCGAGCACAATCATGGTGCGTGACCTGGTGAGCTTACGCGCATATTTCACGTCCCCCTTGTGCACGCGGCGAATGAGGGCGGCGCCTTTCATGGCCGCCCCGCCTCGCCGCAGCGAGCTGCTTCGCCGCAGCGAACTGCTGGAATACGGCTGCGCATGCCCAGAGCGCGCATACCGCCGGTGAATTTGCCCTGCGCAGGAATCTCCCGCCGCTGCGCCGCCGCGCAACGCTGGCTGTCGCGGACGAGAATCGCCATCGCTTCGTCGTCCAGTTGACGCGCCGCCAAGCGGCGCGCCGCCTTCACCGAGATACCCCAACGCTCGGCTACGTGCAGAATCGAATCGGCAGAGCGCGGACGCCCGCCGCCATGTCTCCTAAGAGGACTCATAGCTCTCCGGTGTTCTTTAAGGAGGAACCTACGACATTGAGGAGGGCCAGCCGGGGAGGAGGGAACCCTTCCAAAGCATAACTACATCAGTCATAGTTACGACTACTTGAGGGAAGTATGCCTCAGCCCCCGAGCTTGCGCAACAACCCAAACAGCATTTTGGGTTCAGTTAGTAATAAAAATGATAAAGAATTTAGCCTGACCTTCGCTGCCGTTGCGACGTTGACATAGATTCAATCGAACCCAGGCAGCAACGGGCTCTTTTGTTGCGTATCCGCAATTAACAAGTCCGGGTTGTCGTTGCGTACGTTGCCCACCGCGGTATCGACTTTCCAGGCGGTCATTTGTTCCGCGGGAAACGGGCGCAGCAAATCGAGGGGCAACGCAGGAAACGCCGGCCCGCCTAGCCAGCGGGCATAGTCCCTGCGCTCAATGATGACCGGCATTCTATTATGGAGTGGCGCCACCAGCTCATTGGGGTCGGTGGTGATGATAGAGAAGGTCTCCAGCCACTGCTTCGTATCCGGATCCTTCCATCGCTCCCACAGCCCGGCGAAGCCATAGGGTTCGCGGCTGGCAAGAGCAATGGCAAAAGGCTGTTTGTGTTTCGGATCCAGCTTCTGCCACTCGTAGAATGCGTCGGCAGGCACCAGGCAGCGGCGGCGCGCAAAGGCATCGCGAAACGCCGGCGCCGTGGCCACGGTCTCGGCCTTGGCGTTGATGGTGGAAAGGCCGATCTTCGGGTTCTTGGCCCAGTAAGGGATTAACCCCCACCGCAGCAGCGCAATCTCGCGTTGGCCCTCGCGATTCAGCCGCACCACAGGTTGAAACGTCTGCGGAGCTACGTTGTAGCTCGCTCCCCACTCCGCCGTGTCCTCGGCCTCGAACCAGTGGGCAATCTCTCTCCGGGTTGACTTACGAACATAGCGGCCGCACACAACTTAATGATAACTGTTCAGGCGGGAAGCGGCCCTTTACTCAAAACCAGAAGGCGAAGTGGGGACGCGTTCTTCTTCACCTCGCGGCAATCGAGAATGCGGGTGGAAAATTGTTTGAGCCGTGGGAAGGGACGAAAATTTTTGTTGAGCGTACAAACAAGCAAAGAACGTTCATGCAAGAGCGGCTCCAAATCATCAAGGTAGTGCTCGAGGGACCAGTGAAAGCCGATGCTGTAAAAGCCGTAGATCAGATCATAGGGTCCGGGCAGCGCGCGCAGCGGTTGTTGGCGGGCGTCGAGGATCTTATACCCGCTCATCCCGTTGTAATCGAGCATGGTTTGTAAGAGGGACAGATTGCCGCAGAAGGATGCTGTATCCGGCCATTTCGGTGGGTGCTCATAGTACTTCTGCTTGTAGCGGGTGCTGGTTCCATCGGCATCGTAGAGACTTATCTCGCTGCCCGCAAACAGGCCCTTTTTACTGAAGAAAACGACAGAACGGCCGAAGCCGGGACCAATCTCCAGCACGCGTTTCGGGGTGTCGATTGCCTGGAGCAGGGGCAGCAGTGCTTCATATTCTGCTTCTGAGGCGGCATTACTTTCCTGTTGCCAAAGTAGCCGTGAGGATTCATCGGCTTTGAGCGGCAGGCGGGTGGAAATAAGACGAATGGCGGAGACTACTTCTTCGGTGAATGGGGGCGAGATAAATAACTGTTCCGCGGCGAGGGCCCTGGGGTCGAGCAGGGAGCCGCCGCGAAGCCGGTTAAGTGAAGTTTTCATGAACAGAACGGGTCTCCAGTTCCACTTAGGACCAAGTGAAGGGGCTCAGTAATCATTCATGTTAGAGGAAAGGTATCTGCAAGGGATCGAATTTGGTATTCTATAGGGGACGACTTTGCGTCTGGAGAAATGCATTTGAATACTAAAGAGATCTTAGATCACATCAACGGTGAAATTTCGCGGTTGCAACAGGTGAAGGCATTGTTGCAAGGGAACTCGACCAATGGTCACAGCCGGAATGCGGGCACGGTGAATGGTTCTGCGTTGCCCAAGGTAAAGGGTAAGCGGATCCTGAGCGTGGAAGCGCGTAAGAAGATCGCGGCCGCACAGCGGAAGCGTTGGGCGAAGGCAAGAAAAGCTCAGGTTTAGGCCAGAGCTTATCGCTTTCCGTTCGATCCGGGCAATTCCTACATAACCCATGTCAAATATTCCAGCCTCCGTCGATGACGTGTGTCTGCCCGGTGGTGAAGCTGGATTCATCGGAAGCCAGATAGACTGCCAGCGCGGCCACCTCTTCCGGCCGGCCTAACCGGCCCATAGGTTGTCGCGCAATAAATTCACGCCGCACTTGTTCCTCGTCTCCTAGTGCGGCGATCCGCTCGTTCAGCGACGGTGACTGCACCGTTCCCGGACAGATGGCGTTGCAGCGAATCCCTTGCCGTACGAAATCAATCGCAATGGCTTTGGTGAGTCCAATCACCGCCGCTTTGGAACTCGTATAGACAAAGCGGTTAGGCACTCCGCGAACGCTCGAAGCGATCGATGCCATATTCACGATGCTGCCTCGCCCGGCGCGCAGCATGCCCGGTAAAAATGCGCGGCAGGTGCGGTACATCGAGCCGACGTTCAGGTCGAAGGAGAAGTCCCAATCCTTGGGGCTGCAATCGAGAATGGTGCCGTGGTGGACATAGCCGGCACAGTTGAAGAGGATATCGGGCTCGGGCACTTGTTCGGCGAGCTGTTCGATTTCCTTTGGGTTGCGCACGTCAAGGGTATGGGTGCGGATTCCGGGTTGTTCTCCGGAGAGTGTTTCCAGGGCGCCTGAGTTGATGTCGGTCGCCCACACGGTGGCGCCTTCCTGAGCGAAAGCGATTGCGGTCGCCCGTCCGATTCCCTGTCCCGCGGCTGTAACCACGGCGGTCTTTCCCGCCAGTCGTGCAGTCATTCCGTGATTCTAACAAGGGTAGAAACCGCAGTCGCGTCTGCAGCTACGGTACCGGACCAAACAAAATCGACGGGTGCCCCATGTTCGCGCCAGCGAACGTGGGCCGAAAAAGATGGGCGAAGCCCCCAACCAATGTTTTCATTAGGTCCGGGGAGTGATCCGGGTAAAAGCATTTGAAAAATACCGTTTTCGGCCCACGTTAGCTGGCGCGAACATGGGGCACCCGTCGATTTTGGTCACCCGTCTAGACTTGTGACCTTGTCGGGTCCCCGTTGCCTTCAAGGCCCATAGCCACGCACAATGCGGCGACATCGCCGATCTGCTCGCCCAGAGCGGCAGGGACAATTTCACAGGCTCGCAGCGTCTGCGGCAGAGCCTCCCTCGCCAGCATCTTCCGCATGGGCGCCATCAGGCTCTCACCCATGCGCCACGCTAACCCGCCCAACACGATCCGCTGCGGGTTCAGCACGTCGACCAGCATGGCCAACGCCTGGCCCAGCCGCTCCCCGGAACTGCGCAGGATACTCAGCGCTACCGCATCCCCGGCCTGCGCGGCAAGGCCCACATCCTTCGCCGTAATCCCGCTGGACCCGTGCAGCAAGCTCCTTCGCCCGCGCCGCTCCGCCTGCGCCAGCATGCGCACCGCCAGTTGCGCGATGCCGCCGCCGCTCGACCAACCCTCAATGGACCCAGCCTTGTGATACCCGACCGGACCGGTAGGGCTCAAGCGGACGTGGCCGATCTCCCCGGCATCGCCGCTCGCCCCCAGGTAAAGGCTTCCGTTGGCAATGATGCCCGCACCCAGACCCGTGCCCAGGGTAAGAAACAGCATGTGGTCGGCGCCCACGCCGGCGCCGTAACGATGCTCCGCCACCGCCCCCGCGTTGGCGTCGTTCTCCACCCGGCAGGTGGTCTGGAAAGCCTCTTCGAGCAGCTGCCGGAGCGGCACATCGATCCAGGTGGAAAGATTGGGCGGGGCTTGGATGATTCCCTGAACCCGGTCCAGCGGGCTGCCGCAGCTCACCCCAACCGCGGACGCCTGGGCGAACCCATGCTGCGCCAGCAGGCTGCGTCCGGAATCGACAATCAGTTGGATGGCCCGCTCCGGGCCTTCTGCCGGCAGGGTCGCGAACTCGATACGGCCCAGCGTGGCCGGCGGTGCGACGGAAAGAATCACCGCCGTCTTGGTGCCGCCTACGTCAATCCCGAGATAAACCTTCATTCGCTACTGAATCCGGTTACTGAGTCTTGATGCGCTCACTGACCCTCTTCGCCAGCTTACCAATCTCGTCCGTTTCTTTGATGACGTCAACGGTGGCCGCCTTTCCCTTATCCACCTGCTCCTTGAGCGAGGTCGCCAATTGCACCAGCCGGTTGGTGTCGCTGAAGACTTCCTTTTGATGCTCCTCGCGCAGGCGCTTCATCTGGCGGGCCTGGATCTCCCGGGTGGCGTAGGGTTCCTCATCCGGCAGGTGCATACGCTCCATGTCCCCCGGACGGGCCGCGTTGGCGGCTGCATTGCCGCCGTTAAACTGTGCCCGGGTAGCCACCACTGCCAAGCCTATCGCCAAGGCCACGATCCCCAGCCGCCAACCCTTGCCCTGAAAATATCTCATCTGCGCCTCGCATCCCCCTCGAGATAAACTGCGCGACTTCTGCTTACCGAGCCGACACTTGCACATGTTCCTTCATCTGGTCTTTGAGGTTCTTGGCCAGCTTTTGGATGGCATCCGCCTTCCGTAAGGCGGCCAGGGACAAGGTGTCGCTCCCGGCTTTATCGACTTCCGCTTTCAACTCCTGCACTAATCGCAGCAGTTCGGCCGAGTCTTTCTGCAATTGCGTTTGGGCCGGATCCGCTGGGGGGGCGGGCGGCAAGGTTGGAGTTGCCGGCTTGGCGAGTTCCTGAGCCGGTGGGGCGGGTGGAACCTCCTGAGGCATTTGAGCTTGCGGAGGTGGTTGCGGTTCCGGGGGCGCCTGAGGTTCCGGCGGCGCTTGAGCCTCTGGAGTCTCAGCCTCCGGAGGCGCGTCAGCTTCCGGAGGCGCGTCGGGTTCCTCGGGTGCCTGCACGGGCGGAGGTGGCTGCCGGTCCCAAGGTGGGGTATCCGGAGGGCTTTGATTTGTCTGGGGATTGGTCTGGGCATCCTGAGACGAAGACTGGCCGGGAGCGCCTGCCGCCGACGCCATGCTCGCCGCCAGCAGTAACGCGATCGCCCATCGCTCAGTTAGCATCATAGGGTGCCAGTGTACGCCTCCATTTTCTCACTCGTTTTTCTCTTCGGATTTGACCCGACTTCTTTTCTTAACCGTCTGGACCAGGAGTGGCTCAACGACGTACAGGAGTTTCTCCGCAACGGTTTACCCAAGCTCCTGTTCATCGGACTTTATACCTGGGCCCTGATCCTGCTGGTCAACTTTGTCACCACCCGGGTGATCAAGGTGGCCGAGCACCGCGACAACCTGGGCGTAGCGCGCGGGGCGCAGGTTCGTACCCTGGCCACGGTCGTCCGCGCTACCGGCATTGTGCTCGTCGCCTTCCTGGCGTTTCTCCAGGTGATGGAGAACGTGCTCCACCTGAACCTGGGGCCTTTCCTGGCCAGCGCCGGGGTCGCCGGTGTGGCCATCGGGTTGGCAGCGCAAACCATCGTCAAAGATGTGTTGAACGGCATTCTGATCCTCATGGAAGACCAATACAACGTGGGCGACGTGGTGACGCTTGCGGGCATGACGGGGACGGTGGATTCCATGACTCTGCGCAAGACCACGGTTCGCGGTTTTGACGGCACGCTGTACATCATTCCCAACAGTCAGATCACCAATGTGGCCAACCAGAGCCGCGACTTCTCCGTCTCTACGCTGAACGTCTCGGTGGATTTCTCCGCCAGTCCGGATGAGGTGATTCCTCTCTTGAAGAAGATAGCGCTGGAAGTGCGCAACGAACCGGCATTCCGAGACATTTTTATCGCGGATCCGCAGGTTTTTGGGGTTGATTCCATAAAGGGAACCGAGGTGATATACCCGGTGCAGTTCAAGACCCTGCCGCGTAAGCAATACGACGCGATGCGCGAAATGCAGCGGCGCATCCGGCTGGCGCTCGAGGAGAACCATCTCCTGCCGGGCAGTCCTTACCGGGTGCTCAGTGGGAACGCGTCCAACACGGCGCGCGAGCCCGAGCCGGCCAAAGCCGCCGATCCAACGACGGCCAAGCCGAACGAGACGAATCCTTTTACCGGGGAGTGACGCGGCCGGGGAATGACGCGGTAACAAATCTTGACTGGGCAACAAATGTTGATGGGCAACAACTGTTTACGGACAACAACTCTCGACCGGTAACAAATCTTGACCGAATAACAAATGTTGATGGGTAACAAATGTTGATGGGTGCCCCATGTTCGCGCCAGCGTACGTGGGCCGAAAAAGATGGGCGAAGCCCCTACCTTTGATTTTCAAGAGGACTGCAGGGGACGATCCGGCTAAAAGCATTTGAAAGAGTTCTTATTCGGCCCACGTACGCTGGCGCGAACATGGGGCACCCATCGACATTTGTTACCCATCAAGATTTGTTACCCATCAACATTTTGTTACTCGGTCAAGAGTTGTTACCCGGTCAAGAGTTGTGACCCGTCGAGTTTTGTTACCGGTCTAATCTGGTTACCCCGTCGAGCCTTGTGAGCGCAACAGGGCCTGCAGTTGCTCCGGATCCGAGGTCGGCGGCAGGCAGGAGGTTCCCTTGCAGACCAGGGCGAAGCTGCCCTCCGACTTGGGAAGCATCGGCAGGGTCTCCTCCAGCAGCGGAGGCAGCCCACCTGCCACCCCGGACACACGCAGCACGCTCTTGTTCACCGCCCACCCCACCAGCGCGGCCGCCTCCAACTCATCGGCAACCGCATCTTCGCCCACCACCACCACCTGCACCGGAGGCAGCAACAGCCGCTCCAGCGCCAAGCCATACGTTCCCGCGTACAGCCCGAACTGGCTCACCACCCCGGCAAAAGCTTCCAGGGTATCCTCCGCCTTCTCGCGCAGATCAGCTCTCCCGTTCAACGCCTCCAGCCGCAGCAACGCCGCCGCAGCCGCCGGATTCCCCGCCGGAGTCGGCGAATCCTGCAGCGGCTTACGCCGCGCATTCAACACCCCCAGGGTGCCCGCCGCAGCGTCAAAAAACCCCCCACCGGTGGAGTCATAAAACTCCGCCACCATCCGATCCGCCAACTCCACCGCGGCCTGGTAATACTTCATCTCCCCAGACGCCATCCACCCATCCAAACAGGCGTGAACCATAAAGGCGTAGTCGTCCAACATGCCCGCCACCCCGGAGTAGGAAACCACGTGCGCCAACGGCTGCCCCAACAACCGATCCAGGGTCAGCAGAGCAAACTCCTTCGCCTCCGGTAACCGCAGCACCTGCGCCGCCTGCAGATACCCCGACACCGCGAGCGCATTCCAACTCGTATACACCGTAGTGTCCACAAACGGAGTCGGCCGCTCCCCCCGCGCCGCATACAACTTGGCCTTGGCGGAAGCTAACAACTCCTGGTTCACCTCCAGCACGCGTTTCACATGCAGCACATTCTTGGCGGGGTTGTGGTGCATGTCCCCCAGATCCCCAATGTCGTAGTAAACCCCGGCCACCTCCATCTCTTCCGGAGTCAGTACCGCCGCCGCCTCAGCGCGCGTCCAGGTAAAGTAATCGCCATCGTCATCCAGATTGATGTCCGCATCCTGCGAGGCATAAAAACCGCCCCGCTCCCGGTCCGTCAGCCACGTATCCATCCAGCGGATGATATCCCGCGCCACGCGAGCGAACTCCGGATCGAGATACGTCTGAAACGCATGCACATAGTTCTTCAGCAGCTCGGCATTGTCGTACAGCATCTTCTCGAAATGCGGCACCACCCAGCGTTCATCCACCGAATAGCGATGGAACCCGCCTCCCAACTGGTCGTACACCCCACCCCGGGCCATCTTCGTGAGCGTGACCGTGGCCGCCTCCCGCGCCGCCGGATTCCCCGTTCGCCCGGCCACATCGAGCAACAAATCAATCGCCGAAGGATGAGCGAACTTCGGCTGCGATCCGAAACCGCCATGGTGACGATCGAATTTATCCAGCGCCGAAGTGATCATCTGGTCGACAATCCCCAAGCTCAAGTTGCCATGATGCCCGGCAAAGTTCTCGTTGTACTCGATCGCGGCCACGATGCTGCCGGCGGACTCCAACACCTCCGCGCGCTGCGTCTTCCAGACGTCGACCATTCTGCGCAGCACGTGCTCAAAGCCGGGCCGGCCGTAGCGATCCTCGCGGGGGAAATACGTCCCGCCAAAAAACGGCTTGCCCTCGGACGTCAGCACCGCCGTGAGGGGCCATCCATTTTGCCCGCTGATCGCCGCCACCGCGGCCTGGTAGCGCGAATCCACATCCGGGCGCTCGTCGCGATCCACCTTGATGGCGATGAAATTCTGGTTAATTACCTCCGCCAGCGCCGGATCCTCATAGCTCTCGCGATCCATCACGTGGCACCAGTGGCACCACACCGCGCCTATATCCAACAACACCGGCTTGTCTTCCGCAGCCGCGCGGGCGAAGGCTTCCGCCCCCCACTCCTGCCACTCGACCGGCTGGTGCATGGCGGACCTTAAATAAGACGATAACGCGTGCGAGAGGGCGTTCATTGGGTCAACCGCTGGGCCAGTTCCACGTACAAGTCCACGGCCGTCAGCAGCTCTTTTTTTGCAATCTTTTCATACGGGGTATGCGCCACATGGATCGATCCCGGCCCCAGCAACAGCGGCTCCCCCCAATTGGTCAGCGCGGGAACATCGGTGGTGAATGCCGCCACCATGGTGTCGAGTCCCTCCACGTGGCGCATGCGGATGAACGGAATCTCCAGCGTGAACTCCACCTCAGCCAGCCCGGCCGCCGCCTGCTCGATCGCCTTGCGGGTCTCCTCCGATGGGCCCACCAGCCGGATCAACACCGCCGCGGTGGCAGAATCGGCAATCACATTGGGCGCGCGTCCCCCTTCGATCAGGCCGATATTCAGCGTGCTGGGGCCCACGTCTTCGACGCTGGGCAGCGGCACGTCCAGGATCCGGTCGAGCGCCTGCACCAGCTTGTGCACCGCGCTGTCCCCGAGCTCCGGGTACGCCGAGTGCGCCATCTTGCCATGTGCGCGGATCTCCGCCCGCAACGCCCCCTTCGACGCCAACGCCAGGCGGTTATCCGTGGGTTCGCCGTTGATCAAGAAGCGGCTGCCTTTGGGGTGAAGATTGGCCATCCGCGCGCCCGCGGAGTCGCGTTCCTCGCCCACCACAAACAGCAACCCCACGGCAACGCCAGCCGCACGCAACTGCTCCCCGGCCGCCAGCTGGGCAGCGAGTATTCCTTTGGCATCGCAGCTGCCGCGTCCGTAGAGAAACTCATCATCCTCGCTGCTGGGGATAAAGGGCGGCACGGTGTCCATGTGGGTCGAGAGCACCACGTCGGGGCGCTTGCCATCGCCGCCGTAAACGTTGAAGCGGGGCCCGCTGTAGCGGCTGTTGGGCGGTTGGGGGACGTCCGTCCGCTCCACGGTAAAGCCGCGCTCCTGCAGCAGCAGGTGGAGAAACTCCCCGACCGCAGCCTCGTTATAGGTAAGGGATTCGATGTCTACCAGCTGGCGGGTCAAGGCAATGGGGTCGAGAGGCTTCATCCTTTTTCAGCATACTTTAGGATTGGGCGATGACCTTGCGCAGCATTGACGATCTGCGGGGACCCGCGGGGCGGCTCGAGGCCCTGCTGAATGAGGGCGCACCCGATGCCCCGTACGCGGCGCTGGTGTGTCACCCGCACCCGCTGTTTGGCGGCACCCTGCACAATAAGGTGGTGTACCACGCCATGAAAACCCTTCAATCCTTCGGCCTGCCGGTGCTGCGCTTCAACTTTCGCGGAGCCGGTTTGAGCGAGGGCACGCACGACAACGGCCATGGGGAAAAGGACGATCTCCGCGCCGCCCTCGACTGGCTGGAGCGGGAGTACGCGCGGCCCATCCTCTTCGCCGGCTTTTCCTTTGGCTCGAGCGTGGGCCTGCGCACCTGTTGCGGCGATACGCGGGTGCGGGGCATGGCCGCATTGGGCCTTCCCGTAAGCGCCGGCGGACGCGAGTACCATTACCGTTTCCTGGCCTCCTGTAGCCAGCCGAAGCTGTTTATCAGCGGCACCCATGATCAGTACGGACCGCAGGCTGCTGTGGAAGCAGTCGTGGCAAGCGCGGCTCCCCCGGCGGAGCTGGTGTTGGTCCCGGGCGCCGATCATTTCTTCGCCGGTAAACTGGAATCGATGCAGCAGGCGCTGCACGCATGGGTCGAAACTCACTTTCTATGAATCCTGTTGAAACCGCACGCAGTATTTTTCACCACGCTCTCACTTCTTCCAGTATTCCCGCCGCCTTCGACCGCAAGGTGCATCTCCCCGCGATGGAGTTGGAGCAGTACGAGCACATCTACGCCGTAGCCATCGGCAAAGCGGCTCTGCCCATGCTGGAAACGCTGCGCTCGCGTCTGCCGTATGCGCTCGCCGGGGGAATCTGTTGTGCTCCGGTGCTGCCGGCGAAGCAGATCCGAGGCGTCGAATACTACACCGGCGGTCATCCGCTGCCCAATGAGGATTCCTTCGCCTCGGCCCGGGCCGCGCTTGATCTGCTGCAGCGGGCGACGGAGCGGGACCTGGTGTTTTTCCTCATCAGCGGCGGCGGCTCCGCCATGTTCGAGCTGCCTCTGGACGAGCGCATTTCGCTCGAGGAAACGCGCGGGCTGTACCAGGCGCTGGTGGGTTCCGGAGGGACGATCGCGGAGATCAACGCGGTGCGCAAGCATTTCTCCGCTGTCAAAGGAGGCCGGCTGGCAGCGGCTGTTCCGCATGCGGCGAAATTCTCGTTGTTGTTGGCGGACGTGGCGCCCCGGTATCTCGACGCGTTGTCGTCGGGGATGACATTGCCGGACTCCTCCACGGTCGCGGAATGTCTGGAGATTTTGCATCGCTACCATTTGTGGCCGCGCCTGTCGCCGGCGGTGCGGGCTTTCTTTGAGGATCCTCAACTGCCCGAGACGCCGTCGCTGGAAGGCTCGTCGCCGATGGAGATTTTGCTCTCGAGCGACGACTTGATTGACCAGGCGCGGGAGATGGCGGAGCGGCTGGGCTATGAAGTAGTGATCGACAACACCTGCGACGATTGGGATTACCTCGACGCCGCCCGCCATTTGCTGGGCCGCTTTGCGGAGCTGTCGTCTCAACACCCAAAGATATGCCTGCTTTCGGCGGGGGAAGTGACGGTACGTCTGGGCCATGAGCACGGCGCCGGCGGGCGTAATCAGCAATTTGCCTTGGCCTGCGCTCTGGAGCTTCCGAGGCCCATGGTGGTGCTAAGCGCGGGCAGCGACGGCATTGATGGGCATAGTCCGGCGGCGGGCGCGGTGGTCGATGCAACGACGGTCGAGCGGAGCAAAGCACTAGGCCTGGACCCCGCTTCGGCGCTGGCGCGGTTCGATGCGTATCCGCTCTTCACCGCCCTGGGAGACACGCTGATGACCGGCCCCACCCACAACAACCTGAGGGACCTGCGGATTATGCTTTCCGTGTGAAGCATCGTCGCTACCGGCGAAGCAAACCCTAGGTTGGCCTATTCTTCATAGGACTGGCGATATGACTCCGGCAGGTGCTGCGACAAATCGCGGCCATCGCGGAGAATGCGCGCGATCTGAAGAGCCGGCGGCACTACACGGAACAGGATAAAGTGACGCGGATTCTTAACTCTCGGGCCGTTCACGTGATTCCGGCTGAAGGAAAGGTGATAAGTACGCGCAGCGGGACTCATTAGCTCCGGGCGACTCTTCACCCCTATCCGTTCCGGGTCGATTTCGAGATCGCGGATAGCTTGCTGCAAGAGAGCGGCATAACGTGCCGCAGCGTCTCTGCCAAAATTCTCGACGCTCCAGTGTAAAAGCTCCCGGATATCTTGCTCCGCAGCCGGTGACAGCGTTGCCGGCATGGCTGACCGCGGCGCCATAGTGATGGTTAGCCGTCTGATCTCTGGGCAGAAACTTCTTCTCTGATCTTGTCGATGTGCGATGCAAGATCTTCGACCGTGGGAAACCTGATGCCCTCACCGCGGTCGAGTTGGCTGAAGGCTTCTAAAGCGGCCGACTGCAACCATTGCAGCTTGGCTCGGTCTTCTTGCTCCCGCTGCTCAAGAAGCCGCAAGCCTTCGCGCACGATCTCGCTGGCATTGCTGAAGCGGCCGGACTCAACTCCAGCTTCGATAAACTGATCGAAATGCTCCGTCAGGTTCACGTTGCGCGTCGGCATAGTGCCTCCGCAATCAGCATAGCTTAGGATTGGCAATAATTGCCAGTGCTACAAGTTGGGACAGAGACTAGCGCTATTCCGGTTGGAGCGCGAGTTCCAACTAACCGCACTCTCGATGGGTGCCCCATGTTCGCGCCAGCGTACGTGGGCCGAAAAAGACGGGCGAAGCCCCTCCATTGTTTTTAATCCTGAACTGAAAGCATTCGAAGAATCCATAATCGGCCCACGTACGCTGGTGCGAACATGGGGCACCCGTCGAGTGTGGCTACGGATCATGGTCGGTTCTCGAAGCTAAAGAAGAAAGGCGCTTTACCGGCCGCAAATGACGGTCCAGATAAAGCGCCGGGAAGACCGCTAGTACGTTAAAACCCAACCATTGTGAGTCAGCACCAGGGTCGCCTCATCGACCGGCTGCTCCGAGAACGACTTCGCTACCATCGGAAACGCATTCCGTACCTCATCCTGCTTGGCCCAGCTGGGGCTGCCCTTAAGCACGAAATGGTATTCCACCTTGGTCAGCGGCATGCCGTTGTAATCCGTCGGCGGCGTGAACTTCTCTACGCTCGTCACTTGACGCCGCCCGTAGCAGAAACGGCCCTTCCCTTCCGTACGGCTGCCGGCCGCGGTCAATATATAGCGGTTCACCGTCGCGCCATTCTCGACATTCTGCTCCCGCTCCAGCAACCCCGCCTCGGTAAGGGCATCCAGCCTGCGCCGCGTCTCCCCCAACAGCTTGTCGTTCATCGCGACCTCGTACGGAAAAGGCATCGGCTTGGCGAACAGGCAATCTTCATTCGCTGAGTAATCATGGTTGAGCGCGTACTCAAGATTCTGCTTGTTCGCGACTCGCGTATCCCCGCAGCCTGCCGCCAGCACAGCCCCCGCCACCGCCAGCGTAACTACTTGCATTGACTTGGCCCATCGCTTCATCGTTCCCCCCGGTTTATAGCGACTTCCTGCAAGAACGAGACTAAAGCAGTCCCGCCAAAACGCCAGCTTACGAACCGGGCAAAACCGGCCCGCGGAGTGTGTCACTTTCGCACCATTACCCGGCCGCACCACGGTAACCAGCCCTCCGGTGACCATCGTACACGTAACCGCCACTGTGGCTTGATAGCAAACAAACCTGCTATTCTTTCCCGGTGGCCCCCCCACGAGCCGAAAGGAACTACGCTTGAACGACCACATTCTGAACGCCATCGATGAAGAACTCGCGCGGCTGCGCGAAGCCCGCAACCTGCTCTCCGAAAGTATCGACGTCACCTCCCAAAAGCCCGGCAAAGCCTCCGCCACAAAAACCCGCCGCACCCTCAGCCCAAAAGCGCGCCGCGCCATCGCCGACGCCCAGCGGAAACGATGGGCCAAAGTGAGAAGCCAGAAGACGGCCGCCGCCACCCCGGCCAAGGCCGCCAAAAAAGAATCCGCAGCCGGCTAGCGCAGCCAATCGGGCCTGTCCTTTTCCCAAAGCCTCGCCTTGCGATATGCTCTCAATCAGGGCATGCGTCTCGCGACGCCTACGTATCGTCTATGGTTTACAGAGCAATTGGATTTATTTGAGGCCCCAGAGTCCTATCTTTCCGCCTGTACGCGGGGGCGGGTTTCATTCCCTTGGGTGGTTACGCAACAACCTTGTGACAACGTCTGCTCGCGCGTGCCGTCGCTCCACCTATGAACCGCCGTTCCCGGCTTGACTTGTCCCGCCGGATGCTTGCGGCGGAAGCAGAAAGAGGACACCAGGTTTACTGATGCCAGACGACATCCGCGACACCCGAGCCACGCACGTCACCCAGGACTCGATTAAAGAGCCGCACCCCACCGAAACCCACATCGGACCGGACCACCAATTACCCCCTCCCAAACGCTCCACGGGAGTGCGCATATTGGTCTGGGTGGTCATCCTGGTCCTCTTCGCCCTGCTCTTCTGGTGGGTCATTACGCACCGCGCCGCCCCTGCCACCACCGGCCGCGGCGGCCGCCGGGGCGCCCTGGGCGGCACCGTCAACCTGAATACCGCAACCGCAAAAACAGGGAACATCGGCGTCTACCTCGATGCCATCGGCACCGTCACCCCCACCTACACCGCCACCATCGTCAGCCAGGTTACCGGCAACATCAACGAGGTCCATTACCGCGAAGGCCAGATGGTGCATAAGGGCGAGCTGCTCATCCAGATCGATCCCCGGACCTTTGAAGCCAACGTCCTCACCGCCCAGGGCCAGCTCGAGCGAGACACCAACCTCCTCGCCCAGGCGGAAATGGACCTCAAGCGCTACCAGGATGCATGGGCGCGCAATGCCATCCCCAAACAAACCCTCGACGACCAGGAAAAAATCGTCCTGCAAGACCAGGGCACGGTCAAAGCCGATACCGGCACGCTGCAGTTCGACCAGACCCAGTTGGCGTTCACCCACATCACCTCGCCCATCACCGGGCGCGTAGGCCTGCGTCTCGTGGATCCCGGCAACCTGGCCACCGCCTCCAGCACCACCGCGCTGGCCGTGGTCACCCAGCTACAGCCCATCACCGTCGTCTTCACCATCCCGGAAGATAGCGTCGGGCCCCTGGAAAAGCAGTTACGCCAGGGCAAGGCGCTCAACGTTGACGCCTACGATCGCTCCGAAACCACCAAGCTCGCCGTAGGCAAGCTGGAAGCCACTGACAACCAGATCGACACCACGACCGGGACCTTGAAACTGCGCGCCACCTTTGCCAATAAAGACAACGCGCTGTTTCCCAATCTGTTCGTGAATGCCCGCCTGCTGCTAAATACCCTGGAAAACGTGGTGCTGATCCCCTCCTCGGCCATTCAACACAACGGCGATCAGACCTATGTTTACCTGATCGAAAACGAAACCGCGCATATTCACAACATCAAGCCCGGTGTTACCGAGGCCAACCAGACGCAGATCATTGAGGGACTTAACTCCGGCGACGTTATCGCGGATAGCAGCTTCGAGAAACTCCAGGACGGCTCCAAGATCACCGTCTCCAAGAACCAGATCCTGCCCGCCAACAACGAGAGCGATGCCCCGTGAGCCCGTCCCGCCCATTTATTCTCCGGCCGGTCGCGACTTCGCTGCTGATGGCCGCCATCATGCTCGTGGGGATCGTCGCCTATACGCAGCTGCCGGTCTCCGCGCTGCCCCAGGTCGACTATCCGACCATTCAGGTGCTGACCTTCTATCCCGGAGCCAGCCCCGACGTGGTCGCCACCACGGTGACCGCTCCCCTCGAACGGCAATTTGGCGAGATGCAGGGCCTCAGCCAGATGACCTCCACCAGCTCCGGCTCGACCTCGGTGGTGGTGTTGCAGTTCGCCCTCACGCTCAACATCGACATCGCCGAAGAAGAAGTGCAATCGGCCATCAACGCTTCCCAGAGCTTCCTGCCGGCTAACCTGCCCGCGCCCCCGATTTACAGCAAGACCAATCCCGCCGACGCACCCGTGCTCACCCTGGGCATTACATCGAAAACCCTGCCTCTCTCGCAGGTAGAAAATTACGTCGACACGCGCCTCGCGCCCAAAATTTCTCAGCTCAGCGGAGTCGGCCTGGTCAGCATCAGCGGCGGCCAAAAACCCGCCGTGCGCATCCAGGTAAATCCGGCGCAGTTGCAGGCCTACGGCATTGACTTGGAAGCGTTACGCACCGCCCTGACGGCGGCCAGCGTCAACCAGGCTAAAGGTAATTTCGACGGCCCACGCCAGAATTGGCAGATCGACGCCAACGATCAACTGATCACCAGCGCCGATTACAAGAACGTCGTCGTCGCCTACCGCAACAATGCGCCCGTCTTTCTGCACGACGTAGCCAACATTGTCGATGGAGTGGAAAACACCAAGCAGGCGGCCTGGATGAACCAGACGCCGGCGGTGATCCTCAACGTGCAGCGTCAGCCCGGCGCTAACACCATCAGCGTAGTCAAGAGCATTCAACTGCTGCTCCCCCAACTGCAGGCCAACCTGCCCAAGGGCATCGACGTCACCCCGCTCACCGACTTGACCATCGACATCAAAGCCTCGGTCGCCGACGTCGAGTTTGAACTGATGTTGACCATCGCTCTCGTGGTGATGGTGATCTTCGTCTTCCTGCGCAATCTGTACGCCACCATCATCCCCAGTGTGGCCGTGCCGCTCTCCATTGTCGGCACCTTCGCCGCCATGTACGCGCTGGGCTACAGCCTCGACAACCTCTCTCTCATGGCGTTGACCATCTCCACCGGCTTTGTGGTGGACGACGCCATCGTGATGATCGAGAACATTTCCCGTTATCTCGAGGAAGGCTACACCCCGATGCAGGCGGCCCTGGTGGGCGCGGAACAGATCGGGTTCACCATCATTTCGCTCACCGTTTCGTTGATCGCCGTCTTGATTCCCTTGCTGTTTATGGGGGACGTCGTAGGCCGGCTGTTCCGCGAGTTCGCCGTCACCCTGGCGGTGACCATCATCATCTCCGCCGTGGTCTCGCTGACCCTGACCCCGATGATGTGTTCGCGCATTCTGAAGCACAACCCCGCGGAGGCGGAAGGCCGTTTCTACAAGGCTTCGGAGCGGGTGTTTGAAAATCTGATCGCGTTCTATGGGCGCACGCTCAAGGTGGTTTTGCGCTTCCAGACCCTCACCTTGCTGGTCGCCGTGGCCACCCTGGCCCTGACCGTTTATCTCTACATCATTATTCCCAAAGGCTTCTTCCCGGTGCAGGACACCGGTGTGATCCAAGGCATCTCGCAAGCGCCCGCGTCCATCTCCTTCAAGGCCATGACCGAGGCGCAGCAGCGTCTGGCCGCCGTTATCCTGAAGGATCCCGCGGTCGAAAGCCTGTCCTCGTTTATTGGCGCCGACGGCACCAACACCACGCTGAATAGCGGCCGCATGTCGATCAACCTGAAACCACTCGATCAGCGCGATCGCAGCGCCGCCGATGTCGTGCGCCGCCTGAACGGTAGCCTGGCCCAGGTAAACGGCATCAAGCTCTACATGCAGCCGGTGCAGAACATCACCGTCGACGACCGCGTCAGCCGCACGCAATACCAGTACACACTCGAAGATCCCGATGTCGCCGAGCTCAACCTATGGACCAATCGTTTTGTCGACAAGCTGCGGCAACTGCCGATGCTCGAAGACGTGGCGACCGATCAACAAACCGGCGGCTTAACCGTTTCGCTCGCCATCGATCGGGTCAGCGCGTCCCGCCTGGGCCTCGCGCCCTCTACCGTCGACCAGACTCTGTATGACGCTTTCGGCCAGCGCCAGATCAATACCATGTACACCCAGCTCAACCAGTATCACGTGATCATGGAGGCGATGCCGTCCTTCCAGATCGATCCGGGCAAGCTGAACAAGATTTACATTCAGGGCAACGCCTCGTCGGGCACCAGCGGAGCGGCCGCCAGCACGTCGTTCTCCGCTTCGGCGTCCGCCTCCGCCGGCTCCAATGCCGCCACCCAGCCCGTACTGTACACCGCTTCCTCGGGGGTTCTCGCCCCGCCTTCGAATGCCCTGGCGACCGGTCAAAGCGCCTCCGCAGGCTCCAGTTCGGCGAACACCAACACCAGTTCCACACCCAGCAACGCGGTCCCCCTCGCCTCCTTCACCAAAATGACGCATGGGACCGAATCGCTCTCCATCAATCACCAGGGCCAGTTCCCTTCGGTGACGGTCTCCTTCAACCTGGCCGGGAAGGCTGCGCTGGGCGAGGCCATTACCGCCATCAACAAAGTCGCCAAGGACATGGGTTTCCCCCCCAGCGTGCAGGCCGGCTTCCAGGGGACCGCAGCCTCCTTTGAAAACTCTCTGGACAACGAAGCCCTGCTTATCCTCGCCGCGCTGGTCACCGTATACATCGTGCTCGGGGTGCTGTACGAAAGCTTCGTTCACCCCATTACGATTCTTTCCACCCTGCCTTCCGCAGGCGTAGGAGCGCTGCTGTCCCTGATTCTCTTTGGGCAGAATCTGAGCGTGGTGGCGATTATCGGCATCATCCTGCTGATCGGCATCGTGAAAAAGAACGGCATCATGATGGTGGACTTCGCGCTCGAAGCAGAACGGGAACGAGGACTGGGATCGACCCAGGCGATCTACGAAGCCAGCCTCCTGCGCTTTCGCCCCATCATGATGACTACCATGGCGGCGTTGCTGGGCGGCATTCCGCTCGCCTTTGGCACGGGTATCGGCTCCGAACTCCGCCGGCCGCTGGGCATCGCCATGGTGGGAGGCTTGCTGCTGAGCCAGGTGCTCACCCTCTACACCACGCCGGTCATTTATATCTTCTTCGACAACCTGGCGCAGAAATTCTCCCGCTCGCGGCAGACCTCTGGTGCAGGGGGCCCGCACCCGCAGCCGGCGGGAGAAGCGTGAACCTATCCGCGCCTTTTATTCGCCGGCCCGTCGCCACGACTCTGTTGACGGCGGCGATCGCGATTGCCGGAGGAATCGCCTTCAACGTGCTGCCGGTTTCTCCGCTGCCGCAAGTCGACTTTCCCACCATTTCCGTTTCCGGCAGCTTGCCCGGAGCCAGCGCGCAGATCATGGCGTCTTCGGTGGCCACGCCGCTGGAGCGCCAGTTCGGCCACATTGCCGGCATCACCGAAATGACCTCGTCGAGTTCGCTGGGCAGCACCAACGTGACCCTGCAATTTGACCTCAGCCGCAACATCGACGCCGCGGCGCGTGACGTGGAAGCCGGCATCAATGCGGCCAGAACGTATCTGCCCGCCAACCTGCCTTCGAACCCCAGCTATCGCAAGGTCAACCCTGCGGACTCGCCCATCATGATCATCGGCCTCACCTCCAACAAGTACGACAAGGAGGCGATGTACGACGCTGCGTCGACCATCATGGAGCAGAAGCTTTCCCAGATTCAGGGCGTCGGCCAGGTGAACGTGGGCGGCGCGTCCTACCCTTCCGTGCGGGTCGACGTCAATCCGCCGCAGCTGGGCCACTACGGCATCACCATGGCGCAGGTGCAGGCGCTGTTGAGCCGGCAGAATTCCGACATCGCCCGCGGGCAGATCACCAACGGGGCCATCACCGCGGATATCATCACCAACGATCAGATTTCGAAAGCTGCGCAATATCGGCCCCTGATTGTCGGTTATCACAACGGGCTGGCGGTTCACCTGGACGATGTCGCCGACGTAGCGGACTCAGCCCAGAGCATTCGCACCGCGGGCTACCTGAACGGCATTCCCTCGGTGACCGTGATCGTCACCCGCCAGCCGGGCGCCAACATCATCCAGACCAACCAGCGCATTCGCGACCAGCTTCCCTTCATGCAAGCGGTGATGCCCAAGGGCATCAACATGACCGTGGTTCTGGATCGCACCACCACCATCAAGGCTTCCCTGCATGACGTGGAATCGTCCCTGATCACCTCGGTCCTGCTGGTGATCCTGGTGGTCTTCCTGTTTCTGCGCAATGCCCGTGCCACCCTGATCCCCAGCGTGGCCGTGCCCGTCTCCCTCATCGGCACCTTTGCCGTGATGTATTTGCTGAACTACAGCCTGGACAATCTATCCCTCATGGCGTTGACCATCTCCACCGGCTTCGTGGTAGACGATGCCATCGTGGTCATGGAGAACATCTCCCGCTACCTGGAAATGGGGATGCAGCCATACGAGGCGGCGCTCAAGGGCGCCAAGGAAATCGGCTTTACCGTGCTCACCATGAGCACCTCGCTGATCGCCGTATTCATCCCCCTGCTCATGATGGGCGGCATTGTCGGGCGGCTGTTCCGCGAATTCGCCGTGACTCTGTCCACGGCCATCCTGGTGTCGATGTTGCTATCGCTCACCACCACGCCGATGATGTGCGCTTACCTTCTGAAGCCGCATAACGGCGAAAAGCATGGCGCCCTTTACCGCGCCACCGAGCGTTTTTTTGACGGCATGCTCAGCATTTACCGGCATTCGCTGTTGTGGGTGCTCGACAATTCGGGATTGATGCTGGTGGTGCTGCTCCTGACCATCGCGCTGAACGTGGTGCTCATCGTCAAGATCCCCAAGGGCTTTTTCCCATCGCAGGATGTGGGCTCCATGGTGGGTGGCGTGCAGGGGCCGCAAGACGCGTCCTTCGAGGTAATGAACGCTTCCATTCAAGCCCTGGTCAAGGTCATCAAGTCTGACCCTGCGGTGGAGAATGTGAACGGCTACGTAGGCGACAGGGGGGGTGGCGGCAGCAATGGAGGATTTATCTACGCCGCTCTCAAGCCGCTGGACGTGCGCAAAGTCAGCGTCAATGAAGTCATCAACCGCTTGCGGCCCAAGATGAACCGGATGCCCGTGGCCCAGGCTTTCCTGCAGGCAGGCCAGGATCTGCGCATCGGCGGGCGGGGTGGCAATGCACTCTACCAGTACACCCTGCAGGCGGATAACGTGGCCGATCTGGCCCATTGGGGACCGCTGTTGCTGAATAATATGAAGCGGCTGCCGGGCTTCCTGGACGTGAACGCCGACCAGCAGAACGGCGGTCTGGAAGAGTATGTGACCTACGACCGGGTCGCGGCGGCACGCCTGGGCCTTACCCCCAGCGCCGTGGATAGCTCGCTGTACAACGCCTTTGGCCAGGCCGAAACTTCGGTCATCTATACCCAGTTGAACCAGTACTACGTAGTGCTCGAGGTAGCGCCCCGATACTGGCAATCTCCCGCAGGATTGAACTTCATCTATCCCGCGGCTTCCGCTGCCAATGGAGTCACGCCGCTAATGTCCGTCGCCAAAGCAAGGTCCAGCACCACCCCCTTGCAGGTGAACCATACCGGGGTGTTTCCGTCGGTGACGGTGTCGTTCAATCTGGCTCCTGGTCTGTCGTTGAGCGATGCGACTCTCGAAATCAATCAATTGCAGACGCGGATGGGCCTTCCCTCGACCATCCGGGGCTTCTTTGCCGGCACCTTGCAGGCGTATCAACAATCGCTGAGCACGGAACCGATCCTGGTAACCACGGCTTTGCTCGCGGTCTACATTGTGTTGGGTATCCTGTATGAGAGCCTGGTGCATCCGCTGACCATCATCTCGACGCTGCCGCCGGCCAGCGTCGGCGCCATGCTGGCTCTGCTGGTATTTAAAAACGATCTCAATGTCATTTCGATTATCGGGATTGTGCTGCTGATCGGCTTGGTGAAGAAGAACGCAATTATGATGATTGACTTTGCCCTGGTGGCCGAGCGGGAACACGGAAAGAACACCGATGACGCGATCTTCGAGGCCTGCATGCTGCGCTTCCGGCCTATTATGATGACCACACTGGCTGCCTTGTTTGGCGCCATCCCGCTGGCCTTTGGTACGGGCACGGGATCGGAGCTGCGGCGGCCGCTGGGCATCACCATTGTGGGTGGATTGATCGTGAGCCAGATGCTTACGCTCTACACCACCCCCGTTATTTATCTGTACATGGATCGGCTGCGGCTGCGCGTGATGGGAAAACATCATGACACCTTCCAGGCCAACCCTGAAGGAGCCCTATGAGAGCGAAGCTCGGGTTTGTTTTATGCGCGATCCTCACCGGATGTTCGGTGGGTCCGAAGTATCATGCGCCCGCGGTGCCGGCGCCTCCTGCGTTTAAAGAGGTCCCGCCCCCGGCGAGCGCGACGGCCAATCCTAACGATGGCAACTGGACGGTGGCCCAGCCTGCGGACGCGAAGATTCGCGGCGATTGGTGGACGATTTTCAATGATCCTGAGCTGAACGATCTCGAAGCGCAGCTTAACATTAACAATCAAACCATCAAGCAATACTTTGAGAATTTCATGGAGGCGCGCGCCCTGGTGCGCGTGGCCCGGGCGCAGTATTTTCCCACCGTGGGGTTTGGCCCGTCCTACAGCCGCTCGCGTTCTTCGCAAAATCTGAACAATACCTCGACCGCCAACGTTGGACGAGAGGGACAGATCTATTCGTTGCCGGTGGATATTTCGTGGACCCCGGATTTGTTTGGCAGAATCCGGCAACAGGTGCGGAACGCGCAATATACCGCGCAGGTGAGTGCGGCGGATCTGGAGAATGAGAAGCTGGTCGAGCAGGCCAGCCTGGCGCAGTTTTTCTTCGAGATTCACGGCCAGGATGCGCTCATCAAGTTGTACGTGGACACGGTAGCGAATTATCAGAAGTCGCTGGATTACAACCAGGCGCAATACGACACTGGGATTGGCGATCAGATTTCGCTGGTGGAGGCGCGCGCGACTCTGCAGGCGGCGCAGGCTTCGTTGACCAACCTGACCATTGCGCGGGCGCAGTATGAGCATGCGATCGCGACGTTGATTGGCAAGCCGGCGGCGGAATTTTCTATTCCTGCCCGGCCGATCACGACCGCGCCGCCGCCGATTCCGGCGGGCATGCCTTCGCTGTTGTTGCAGCGCCGGCCCGATGTTGCCGCTGCGGAGCGGACTGTGGCTGCGGCGAATGCGGAGTTGGGCTTGGCGTACACGGCATTCTTCCCTTCCTTGACATTGTCTTTGGATGGGGGATTTGAGAGCAGTTTGTTCAAGCATTTGCTGGACTGGCCGAGCCGTTTCTGGTCGCTGGGTCCGTCCTTTTCGCAACCGCTGTTCAACGCGGCCCTGAAGCCGGAGTTGCATGAGTACGTCGCTATTTACAACGCGGATATAGCGAGTTACCGGCAGACGGTGCTGACGGCCTTCCAGCAGGTGGAAGACTATTTGGCACAGACGCGGATACTTTCGCAGCAGATCCGGCAGCAGCGGGAGGCGGTGGCCTCGGCGGAGATGGCCTTGAAGCTGGAGACGGACCGGTATCAACTGGGGATTGATCCTTACCTGGACGTAGTAACGCTGCAGACCACGGTCCTGGGGGACCAGCAGAGTCTGACCAGCCTGCAGATCGAGCAGATGACCGGATCGATCCAGCTGGTGCAAGCGCTAGGCGGGGGATGGGATGTATCGCAACTCCCGACGCCCATCGCAGGTGATGGCCGAGCCGCCGAAGGCAGACACGACGATTCAGCAGTAGAGGGCCTGGAGTGCCTCCACCTGATCGGGAGCGGCGCGCAGCCGCAGAGCCACAGCGTCATGGGGTGGAGACGACCTGAGTTCGTAGGAGAAGCTCCGGCAGCACCTCCGTTCGAAGAGGATGAAATCGAGGAGGCTGCGAGCAATTTCCTCCGAGAACGGCCATTCGAGTTCCACGCCATCGGGATGGCGCATCAGGGCTGTCCGCTGAGAAAACAAAGCCTGTATCTCGATCCGCCTCTGCCGAAGCTCCCCTTCGGGCAGCCTGCAAACAATAGTCATAACCCGACGATACGCTTGCCCAGTCACCAAACTTGATGGTTCTGAGAAGTCCTGTAGACCCGGTTTTGACTGAGTTGAAGTCGTCGTAGCGCCTTTGCCAGAGAAGCGAGTTCTCGTCCGCCGAAAGCTCAAGGACCGTAGCCTCGACGTATGTCTGCGTGGAACCAGGCCTACAGGGCCACTCAAAGCCTGACGGGTGCCCCATGTTCGCGCCAGCGTACGTGGGCCGAAAAAGATGGGCGAAGCCCCACCATTGTTTTAATAAGTTCGGTGGGTGATCCAAGTAAAAACATTTGAAAAATATCGTTTTCGGCCCACGTACGCTGGCGCGAACATGGGGCACCCATCAACGTTGGTTAGTCCTGTAGGCCTGGTTCCACGCAGACAGCTGTCGAGGTTTGGTTGGTGATCGAGATCTATTTGGGACCCCAACTTGGGTCGATCGTCACAATCCCCTGGTGTCCAGTCTGGTAATAAAGGCAGCTGGACCAGCGCCAATCCTCGGGCTTCTCCACCAATCCCCGTTTCACCGGATTCCAATGCATGTAATTCAACTTCTCAATCCTTTTCGCTTCGGAATAAACGTTGAAGTCGTAGTAACGCCTCTGCCAGAGAGGCCGAGTTCTCGTCCGCCGCACCACGGAAAGCTTCAAGGACTTCAGCGCAGTCCCGAGCAGTTCTCTGCGGGGTTCACTCAGTAACAGATGTACATGTTCCGGCATGATCACATAGCCACCAACATTCAGGTCATATTCCCGCTGCATCCTGTCGAGCGCGCCCTCAAACACCCCGCGCAATAACGGAGTATCCAGAAGAGGAAACCGGCGGTAGCAACTGAATGTGACAAAGTGCAACTCACCCTCTTCCTGGTAGCGCTCCAGTCCGGAAACCATGCGGGCATCTTACGACTCCCGTTCCCCACAAAATCGACATTAATTATCTAAACCGCTCCGTCTTACAATCGAGGACGATGAACATTCCCCTAGCCTCGGTCCTCGAAACCACGACCCTCAAATTAGACGACGTGGCCACCCACGCCCCCGGCCCCCGCGGCCAACTGCCCATCACCCCGGAAATGCTGCTCAACGCGCCCTCCGGCAACCTCTTTGGCCTCAGCCAGAACGCAGGCATGGGCTGGGAACCGCAAAAGCTCATCGGGCAGGAAGTCCTGATCCTCAGCACCCACGGCGGCCTCCGCGGAGCCGACGGAACCCCCATCGCCCTCGGCTTCCATACCGGCCACTGGGAACTCGGAGCCCTGGTCGCCGAAGCGGCCATCACCTTGAAGTCCATGAACGCCATCCCCTTCGCCGGCGCCTGCACCGACCCCTGTGACGGACGAACCCAGGGCACCACCGGCATGCTCGACTCCCTGCCCTACCGCAATGACGCTGCCATCGTGCTCCGGCGCCTCATGCGCTCCCTGCCCACAAGGATGGGCGTCATCGGCATCGCCACCTGCGACAAAGGCCTCCCCGCCATGATGATGGCGCTGGCCGCCGCGGGCCCGCTGCCCACCATCCTGATCCCTGGGGGAGTCACCCTCCTCCCCGAAGACGGCGAAGACGCCGGCAAAGTGCAGACCATCGGCGCCCGCTACGCGCAAAAACAAATTTCCCTCGAGACCGCCGCGGAAATGGGCTGCCGCGCCTGCGCCACCCCCGGCGGAGGCTGCCAATTCCTGGGCACAGCCGCCACCGCCCAGGTGATCGGCGAAGCCCTGGGACTCTCCCTCCCGCACACCGCGCTCGCTCCCTCCGGCGCCCCCATCTGGCTCGACGCCGCCCGCCGGTCCGCCGCCGCGATCCTGCGCCTGCATCAACTCCACCTCGGCACCCGCGACATCCTCACCCAGGCGTCGATCGACAACGCCATGGTGGCCCATGCGGCCTTTGGCGGCTCCACCAACCTGCTGCTCCATCTGCCCGCCATTGCCTACTCCGCCGGACTCAAACGCCCTGTAGCCGCCGACTGGGCGCACGTAAACCGTGAAATCCCGCGCCTGGTGGACGCCCTCCCCAACGGCCCCCGCAACTTCGCCACTGTCCAGGTCTTCCTGGCCGGAGGGGTGCCCGAAGTCATGCTCCACCTGCGGCGTGCAGGATTACTTAACACCCAGGCCAAGACCGTCTCCGGGGAAACCCTCGATAGCTGCCTGGATTGGTGGGAAAGCAGCCCTCGCCGCCACGCGCTGCGGAAGAATCTGATGACCCGCGACGGGATCGACCCAGACGACGTGATCATGGCTCCGGATCGGGCGCGCTCCGCCGGACTCACGCCCACCGTCTGTTTCCCTCACGGCAACCTGGCCCCGGAGGGTTCGGTCGTCAAGGCCACGTCGATTGATCCATCGTTGATCGACGCAGACGGCGTTTTCCGTCACCGCGGACCGGCCCGGGTCTTTACCTCCGAGGAGGCGGCCATCCACGCCATCAAGAACGGCGAGATTCGCGAGCATGACGTCATCGTATTGATCTGTGGAGGCCCGGCCGGTGCGGGCATGGAGGAGATTTACCAGATCACCTCGGCGCTCAAATGGTTGCCGGTGGGCAAGCATGTGGCGCTGTTGACCGATGCGCGATTCAGCGGCGTCTCCACCGGCGCCTGCCTCGGCCATATTTCGCCGGAAGCCCTCGCTGGGGGCCCCATCGGCAAGGTCCTGGATGGCGACCAGATTGAGATCATTATCGACCGGCAGAAGTTGACCGGGTCCGTCAACCTGGTGAACGACGAAGCGTTTGCCGCCCGCCCGTCCCGTCCCGACCTGCGGCCGCATCCTGCGTTACCGGACGACACCCGGCTTTGGGCTGCGCTGGTCCAAGCCAGTGGGGGAGTATGGGGAGGATGCATCTACGACGTCGACGCCATCGTCGCCCGTCTGTCTTAATTAGGAACAGCGGTCGCAGGGATGAGTGGATTGCGCCGATACGGGTAACGAGACTGATCGATGCCCAAGACGCACTCCAAGATCCTGCCTGCCGAGTACACAGCCGTAGTGAAGCCCAAGCCCGGCCGTGGCAGTTCCCGGGCGCAGACGGGGGTCATCCTGGTGCTTCAACCCTCCACGGAGGACGAGCCGGAGCAGGTCTTTTCTTTTTCCTCCTGGAGGGTATTGCGCGAGAGTCTGTGGGTCTTCGGATTTGCCACTGCCACGGAACTTGATTCCGCCGACGTGCGCCTTTCGACCGGAAAGCAGCCGTACATGTTCTCGCGCCGCCGCTGGGAAGCGCCCTTGCTGGAGACGCTGTACGGCAACTGCGACCTGGCTTAGTGAAATCGCATCCGTAGAACCAAACCGCGCGGTAGCCGGGGAACCAAACCAAGCTTCAGGACCAAACAAAGCGAACATGGGGCACCCATCGAGCTTTGTTTGGTCCTGAAGCTTGGTTTGGACCTGTAGATCCAGCTCTAGCCGAGCGCCGTTACCTGAATCACCGTTTTCATGTTGTGCTCTTGCCCTGGCGCAAGGTCCACAGCGAAGTCGCGGATATTGCTCGCCTCGGCACAAGCCATGGTCCGCCACTCCTCATCTCCGAGATCGGGCAAGGAATACGCACCGGTACTCCAAGGATTCCACACCACGGTGGTGCGGGAGTTTTGTTTCGTGAGACGAATGCGCCGGTGCAACCCTGGATCGACAATCTCGACCGCGTGAGTTGTATTGATATAAGCGCGATCGGTCGGCGCGGTGAACAGAACATCGCCCTCCTGCTGCTTCTCCCGGTTGTCATCCGTGTTGTCCAGATAAGCCACGCCGTCGAGCCCGCGAATACGAATGGAGTCCGCAGCGCTGACGCGGTAGTAGGTATGCAGCGCCTCCTCAAAACGCAGGGGCGTCGTCCCGGAGTTAGTCACCATTAACTCCTGGGTAAGCTCAGATCCAATCGTCACCCGGTGCACTAGCCGGAAATCGTGCGGCCACCAGGCCCGCGTCGCCTCGTCGCTGGCGGTCGACAAGCTGACCACTGCGGTATCGCCACTGCTCTCCACCGAATCGAGCTGCCATGCCTTGGTCCGCACGAATCCATGGGAGGGTGCTTTGGGATCATCCGCTTTCCCGCGAAACCAGGGGAAGCAAATCGGGATGCCGCCGCGGATCGCCTTCCCGTCTTTCCACTGCGAATCTTCGCTAAGGAAGATCACTTCCTCTGCGCCTGCCGGCTGCCAGGACGTGACCTGCGCACCATGCAAATAGATTTCGGCGGAGGCCGCAGGCGTACTGATACGTAACCGCGGCAAACCATTCTTCCCGGGTGTTATCTCATCCATACCAATATGGTCGCACATCCAGCGAAACGGCAGATCCCTCGATCCGCGTAACCGCGTTCCAGGGAAGTAACCCACTCTTAACTTGTCATCCCGAACGGAGAGAGGGACCTGCAGTTCAGCCAGTCGCGCAACCAAGCTACCGTCCCACCACCTCCACCAACTCGCTCGCCGCTCCCGGTCAACTTACCGGCAGCATCATCCCAATGCAGCGCGGTCATAGTGCTGCTTCCCTTCTCATACGCATACGTCTTACCGTCATCCTCATAAACCGTGAAATCCCCGTTCGCCCCGGGATACACGCGAACCTTAGCCAGCTTCTGCACCTGGTTCGTACTCTCCACAGCCTCTCCCAGCGGAACAATCGACCCCGCCCGCACGAACAACGGAAGCGTATCGATCGGCGCATCGACGCGAATCGTTTTCCCACCGCTGACCCGCTCCCGGGTCCAGTAGTTATACCAATCCGTCCCCGCAGGTAAATAAACCATGCGGCTGGTCGCGCCCTGTTCCGTCACCGGAGCCACCAGGAACGCCGGCCCAAACATGTACTCATCGCCGATATCCGCCACCTTGGGATCCAAAGGAAAATCCATAAACAGCGCCCGCATATACGGAGCACCCGTCTCATGCGTCTGATAGCCCAGCGAATAAATGTAAGGCATCAACTCATAGCGCAGTCGCAGATACTTTTCCAGAATCGGCTCCGCCTGCTTCCCATACGACCAGACCTCGTTATAAGTACGGCTGCCATGGGTGCGGAAATTCGGTTCGAACGCACCGTACTCAAACCACCGCGTATACAGCTCCGGGTAATCATCGTACCCGCCCACGTTATCCCGGGCATCCGACGGATCTATCAAAGGAGCATGCGCCGGATGGTGCTCCGCCGGCAAATACTGCCAACCTCCAATATCGTTACCCCAATACGCAATGCCAGAAGCCGTAGCATCGAGGCCAGTAGGAATCTGCCGCCGCAGCGTATCCCAGGTGGGATAAATATCCGACGACCAGAAAATAGCCCCGTTATGCTGAGCGCCGGTATACGCATCCCGGGAGAGAATCAACGCCCGCTGCTTGGTATCCCGCCGAAATCCATCGTACAAGGCCGCGGTATGAAACAACGGATACACATCGTAGTAACGCGTTCCCGGACCAATCGAATAATAAGCCCCATTCGGAGGTAAGTCAGGCTCTGTCTCATCCGCCCAGATAGCATCGAACCCTTTGCTGAGGATATTGTCCCGGATCACATCCCAGAACCATCGCGCTGCAGCGGGGTTCGTGGTATCAATATCCGACCCGGCGCGATCATACGGCAATCCATCGACCGGCGTCCCATCGGCCAGATGCTCAAACCAGCCCTTCTTCAATACGAGGTCATAAAACCGAGTCCCCTTCTCGAACCGCGGCCACACGCTGATCATGGTTTGAAATCCCATGTCATGAAGCTGCTTATTCATCGCTGAAGGATCGGGCCAATTCGCCGGCACCATATCCATCTGCCCCATCTTGGAGTAATAAAACCAATCCACCACAATCACATCCGCAGGCAGGTGGCGTTGGCGATAACCCTGGGCCACGGCCAGCACCTCGGCCTGGGTGCGGTACCGCTGCTTGCACTGGATAAATCCATAAGCAGCCTTGGGCAGCATCGGCGTGGACCCGGTAAGCAACCGGTATCCGGAATAAATCTCATCCGTATTCTTACCCGCGATCACAAAGAACGAAACCCGGTTCCCCACCTGGGAAGTCCAGCGCGTCTGCTCATTGAAACCGGGCTGGATAGTGGTTTGCGAAGGATTATCCCAGAGCACCCCGTACCCCTTATTCGTAACCATGAGCGGCACGCACCAGGTGGGCCCTCCGGTCGCCGTGTAGTTATTCCAGCATTCGATGGTATGGCCGCGATGATCGAGAAAACCCTCCTGATTCTGACCCAGCCCGTAGTAATGCTCGTCATCGGGAGACGCGAAGGTGGCGCCTACCTGGTAGAAAGCCTCGTCGCCCGGCCGCTTGTCATTCAGCACACTGGCGGTGCCGTCTTTATGGTTGGGCGTCGCCATGGACCAGCCTTCCATATCGAGCAGCTTCGTTCCTTCCGCGGTGCTGAAGGCGATGTGCGCTCCGGGAGCCGAGCCGTTGAAGTACTTGGCGATATCAATCGCTGAGAGCACAGGTTTCCCTGGCTTGTTGGCCGCAACCAGAACCGAGAGACGGCCGGACCGGTACACCTCTCCCTGCGCAGTGGTCTCATGGCTCCAGCCCTGCGCAGCGGGCGCCGCGGTGAAGCCATAGCCGGGGGGAGCCAGGGCCGGCTCCTTGAGCAGGCTGAGCGTCACCCGGAGGATGTTCGGAGCGTAAGGCTCGAGCACAATGGTGCTGCCGCCGCGATCCAACACCAGGCGCGTCTCTTGCGCACCCGCGACAGAAACGAAGGCAGCGAGGAAAACAACGCAACCGAAAATCCGTTCACGCGACCAAAACACGGGCAGCACCCCCACACAACTTTAACCCACCCGCGAAAGTCGTCCAACTCACTGCCCACATTGGAATCGGCCGCTTCACATCGGGAACCCACCTATCTCACTTTCCAATTCGGTCCAAAGATGCACCACCGGCTGTGATGTAGTGCAAGTAACCGAGGTCTTGCTTGCCATCTGAATCGCCCCTACCTTATCGCCCGGACATCGACGGTCTACGCGCAGTCGCCGTGCTCCTTGTATTTGCCTATCACCTCAACGTCTTCAACATGTTCGGCGGGTTCATCGGCGTGGATGTCTTCTTTGTCATCTCCGGTTTCCTCATCAGCTCGGTCATCTTCCGTGAAATGGAGCAGTCACGCTTCTCGCTGCTCGGCTTCTACCAGCGCCGCATCCGGCGTATTTTCCCCGCCCTGCTGGTGATGATGATCGTCACCACCATAGTGGCGAGTATTTATCTACTCCCTTCCGAGCTGAACGACTTCGCCAAGTCTCTCCTGGCCGCGGCCTTTTCCGTTTCGAATATCTACTTCTGGAAGCAATCGAGCTATTTCTCTCCCAACGACAACAAACCCCTGGTACACACCTGGTCTCTGGGCGTCGAGGAACAGTTCTACATCTTCTTTCCCATCTTCCTGGTGCTGGTGCGGCGATATCTTCCAAATAGATTTCGCCACGCGATCCTGGGTGCGGCTGCCGCGTCCTTCGCGTTGAATGTCTATGGCTCCTACGCCTGGCCCACAGCCACTTTCTATTTCCCCTTCACCCGGGTTTGGGAGTTGTTGCTGGGCACCATCCTGGCCCTCGGCGTTCTCCCCCGCGCCCAATCCATTCTCGGACGCAATGTGCTCAGTGCCGGCGGCCTGCTGCTGATCGGGGCCTGCGCGCTGCTCTACTCCGGCCACATTCATTTTCCCGGGATCGCCGCTTTGATCCCCTGCCTGGGAGCAGCGTTTGTCATCGCCGGCGGAGAAACGGGAAGCTCCCTTGCCGGGCGGTTGCTGTCCTTCAAACCTGTGGTCTTCATCGGTCTGATTTCTTACTCGCTGTACCTGTACCACTGGCCGATCATCGTCTTCCAGAAAACCAGCATGATCCAGTTTCGCGACGCATCCAACCGCAGCGTACATAGCATGATCCTGCTCTTCTCCATCATCGTCGCCGCGCTATCCTGGCGGCTGGTGGAGGTCCCCTTCCGCAGAGGCCGTTGGATGCTAAAGGGAACGCCTGCCTTCGCCTTCGCCTCCACGGGAGCCGCGGTGCTCACGGCTCTCGGCCTCGCGATCATTGCTTTCCGCGGCCTGCCCGCCAGGTATACGCCCAGGGAAGTGGCCATTGCTTCGTATCTCGATACTTCCCTGCCCGCCCGTTCAGGAACGTGCTTCATTGAATCGGGAGAAGCGGTCACCCGGTCCTTTGACGCATCCGATTGCCTGCGCCAGGACCCTTCCCGGAAAAACTACTTGTTGATGGGAGACAGCCACGCCGCCCATTTGTGGTACGGCCTCGAATCTGTATTTCCCGGCATCAATTTTCTGCAGGCCAATGCCTCGGGCTGTGAGCCGACTTTACAACGCAGGCGTGGAAGGGCAGTCGATCGGCTCAACGACCTGATGTGGGGAGATATCTGCAACCCCATGATGAATTTCATCTACAACGACTATCTCCCCAAGCATCACGTCGATCGAATCCTGCTGGCCGCGCGGTGGGAACCGGAAGATCTCGCTCGCCTGGACAACACCATCACCACTCTGAAGCAGAGGGGCTTTTCGATCGTGCTCTTCGGGCCTATTGTGCAGTACGATTCGCCTTTACCGCGGCTGTTAGTGGCGTCGTTGAAAACGAACGACCCCTCCGTGCCGATCAGGCACAAGCTCACCCGGTACGCGGCCTTGGACAAGGAGTTGGAGGCGAGGGCGACTGGCGACTGGCACATCACGTACGTTTCTTACTTCAAGCTGCTGTGCCCGCACGCCGTTTGTCTCGAATACGCGACCGCGGATATCCCGTTGCAATCCGACTACGGTCATCTCACCCAAGCCGGCTCGATGCTGGTCTCAGAAAAACTGAAGGCCGGCGATTACCTCGAAGGCCCTAAACACTAAGGGTCCTGTTTTCTCGTCCTCAAACAGATGCGGAGGCTTTAACAATCGTGACCCATGGGCGTGGTGCATCGCTCTTCCTTGAGGATCTGGCGAATGGCGGCCAGCAGCGTGTCGTTCTCCACCGGCTTCTGCAGAAACGAACTTGCTCCGGCCTTGAGCGCGCGGTCCTGGTTGCCCACCCGATCGCGCCCCGAGAAGACAATCACCGGCATCGACGACAAGCTCTCATTGATCCTCATTCTTTCCAACACGCTGTAGCCGTCGCCCGCGGGTAAGCCCAAGTCCAGAATCATCAAGTCGGGTTTGTGTTTCCGCATCTGTGCGATCCCCGCCATGCCGTTGCCGGCGAGGATCACGTCATAGTCATTCGCGCTCAATCGCAGCTTGAGCCCCATGAGCAAATCGGGATCATCCTCGACGATCAAAATCTTCTTTCGACACATATCTGGGACCTTCATCACAAAACGTCAAACCAGTTGACTGCCATGACGACCGGAACGGCCTTAGCCGGCGCGTTGTTGTAATTACCGGCAAACGGCCCGATCTGCGTCGGCACCAGGTTGTCGGCGAACGTAGCCGCCTCGGTCCAGACCACGCCGTCGACGGAGTAATACGCAATATAGGTTTCCCCGGTGCGCGCGATCCGCAAGCAGATGGGATTGTGGTACTCGCTGAACACGGGTTCATTGAACACCGTGGTAGCCACGCCGGCGCTGATCTTGTGCACTTCCAGGCTGATGTTGGTGCCGTTGGTCGCGACATCGAAGGTGATGAAGTTCTTATCATCCGCGAGTACCATGAGCCCCTGGCTGGTATCCGCGTCCTTGGCGCTGATGGCGGAATCGATCTTGATCGAGACGTCGAAATTGGAATCGTTGATAGGCTGCACGACCCGCACCGCCTGGTTGAATGGCCGCAAGGTGTCATGATTGCTGCCGCCGGGAACCGTCAGCGTGAGGTGCGCATTGGCCACGGACGCCGTGCCTCCCATCGGCGCGACGATGTCCCACAGCGGCCCGGGGAAGCTGCTGGACAACGGCGCTCCCGCATCGGCGGCATAGGCAGCAGGTAGGGCCAGCACCATGGCCAGCCAGGGAGCAAGAACGCGAAGGTACCGGGATAGGTTTCCAGACATAAGAGCCACTCCTCGAAACCGTTAGTTGCACTACCATCGCCCCGTAGTGGCAGCGCTCACAATGCCCATTGCTGTGCATTACTCACGTTACAATTCGCAAATCTCAAGGCCCGAGAGCCCGCGCGACAACTAAACCCGATTTCTGGAAACGCTCGACGGGTGCCCCATGTTCGCGCCAGCGTACGTGGGCCGACAAAGACGGGCGAAGCCCATCAAATGCTTCTAGTCCTGGAGTAAAAGCATTCGAAGTATTCATATTCGGCCCACGTACGCTGACGCGAACATGGGGCACCCGTCGAGCGTTCCAGAGCTTCATGCTTGGTTCACGCGTCTAAATCCCCGGCAAGTTACTAGAAAACGTCAAACCAATTCGTTGACATGACTACCGGCACCGTGTTGGCAGGGTTGGAGTTGTAATTACTCGCGAACGGACCGATCGCCGTCGTAGGCGCGGTGTCGGTGAAGCTCACCGCCTGGGTCCAGTTTTCGCCGTCTACCGAGTAGTAGGCGACGTAAGCACTCCCGGTCCTACTCAGCCGCAGATACATCGGGTTCTGATATTGACTGAAGGACTGATCGTCCAGCATGGAAGTCGCGGCTCCCCCCGTAACCATCTGCGCCGTCAAACCAATCTCGGTGCCATCCGTCACCAGCGCAAACGTCAGGAAGTTCTGGGCATCGGAAACCACCATGATTCCCTGACTGGTACTCGCATCCCCGGCATAGAGTGGCGAATCGATTTTGATAGCCACATCGAAATTCACGTTCCCGATGGACTGCACCACACGAACCGCCTGGTTGGACGGAAGCACTGTATCGTGATTGGTTCCCCCCGGAACCCCGATGAACAAGTGCGAGTTCGAAATAGACGCAGACCCGCCCGCCGGGGCCACCACCTTCCAGAAAGGCCCCAGGAACGCATCCGGCTGTGCCGGCCCGGGACCTTGGGGAACAGGGCCCCCAGCAACCGGAGCCGCTGGAACACCTCCACCCGCAGCCGCAACCGGAGAAGCCCCGCCACCCGAAGCCCCACCCGAAGCCGCGCCCGCAGGACTCTCCGCAGCAGGCGTGCCGCTTTCCGGAATGCCACCCGCAGCCGCGGGCGCAGCCTCCGCCACAGCAGCTTCGGGCGCGCTCGAAACGTGAGCCTGGGTAGAGGGCGCCTTCACCGCGGGGCTGGCAATGCTCAGCGTCCAGGGCGAAGCCACGACGTTGCCTACCGTGGCTTGCACGTTGACCGTTCCCGCGGCCACCGCCGTCACATGGCCTCCCATGCTGATCTTCGCTTTGGCGTGGTTGCTGGTGTTCCACTGGGTCACTGTATTCCCGTACGTGTCCGGCAAAACACCTACCGAGCCATCGGAGTAGACCCCGTACGCGGTGAACTGCAGCGTGCTTCCCGTCGCCATGGTATTCATACTCAATTTGTTGCCCAGATACGCGCTGACCAGTTTCTTGGCCGTTGTCGTTGCGGGCGCTGCCGCGGCCGCAGTCACCGACAGTGTCGTGACCGCGCTGGGCACCCAGCCAAACGAAGGAAACACAATGCCTTGGTTCGCACCCTGCCCCCAGTGGGCGATTGCTTTCACTGTCGTTCCCGACGCGACTGCAAACGGCGCGCTATAGACCTGGGTTGTCCCGGCTGAACCGCCGGGCCCGAAGATGGCCGGAGCGGATCCATCCGTGGTGTAGAAAATCGAGAGCCGGTGATTGGTATCGCTATCGCTGAGTGTAACCGTCGTGGTTCCACCAACGGTGGATGTCGTAATCGCGGGAGCCGCCGTGGGAATGGTAGCGCTGGTCGCCACGATGGTGACCGGGGTCAATTTCTGCGTAGGCAGGTAGGTTCCACCCGCCTCATACCCGAAGCCGCCGCCGCTGGCAATGATATCGAAGCCGGAGAAATAATTGTTCGCGTCGTTGACATTCGACCACGGGAGTCCGATGGCGACTCCCCATCCCGAACAGCCCCATCCCGCGGCACAGTTATCCGGGCCGTTTCCCCCTTGGAACAGGTTGTACTCCGCGGTGGCGCCCACGCCCCACTGTTCCAGGCCAATTCCATAATGCGCCCCTGAACCCGTTCCACCGGGCACGCCTGCGGAACAGGTCGTGCCATTGCAGTCGATGGTGATCGGTACATTCCCGATGAATACGTTGTCATTGGCTACGGTCGCCTGCCCGCTCCCATCACCGTTGCAACCCGCGCCCGAGTTGGGGCATTGGTTGAGAGGCAGGGAAAGCTCGAACGTGTTGTAGCTGGGATTCGAAGGCTGGTAGAAGGCATTATGGCTGAAGACCGCATGCGCATTGGTCGGCTGCTGGTTCTCGATCGCGATGCGCGAGTTCCCCTGCATGTTGTTGTTTTCGACGTCCGTATTGAAGTCGACCGCATACTCATACGACTGCTCGTAAAACTTGAATCCTTCTTCGGTCTGGTTCACGACATTGTTATTGATGGTGAGATAGTTGCTGTAACTCTGGATGTGCACCGCATTGCAGTCGCCCCCCGCGTCCGGCCAGCCGTTGGCTATGATGGAAGCGCAGTTATTGAAGAACGTATTCCAGAGAATCGACGTATACGAGATCCCGTCCTCGGGTGTATTTCCTCCGTTATTGCCGTCCAGATTGATCCCGGGATACGAGTCCGGCCAGGAGAAGGCCCAGTCCGGGTTGTTGTTATAAAACGCATTGTTCTGAATGGTGACGCCGGAGCTGGGGTAATTCACATAGACTCCCCCTTGCGTCCCATTGAATCCCATGTACTGGATCGTGCACCCTTGCGTAGGCGAGGTGAAGGCGCTGCCGTTGTTGGGGATGCCGAACACGTAATTGTCCGTGGCCACGGTAAAGATGGCCGTGGGCAAATTGCCGATCGACATGACGCCCTTGCTGCTGTAGCTGATTTTCTGTTGTCCGACCAATGGGCCGGTGTACACCGTTCCATTGGTGCACGGCAGATACACAGTGCCGGACAGCTTGTAGGTGCCGGCCGAGAACATCACCGTGTTGCCTGGCCCAGCGCCGGCTGTGTTGACGATGGACTGGATGGCCGCCATGTTGGAACCGGCCGGAACAGTGTAGGTAGCAGCGCACGCCGGTATGCCCATACTCAAACAAAGAACCGCCGATGTCTTTTTCACTCTTGAACCTTCCGCGCCAAAGCGATCATTTCCCCACACAGGGAACCGTATGTGCCCGCGTCCTCTCCTGAATTTGGTTGGCTCTTGCTGTTCGTGCCTGGGGCCAGTACTGCAATCGTGTCGTGCTTCGCTCAGCGGTCGTGCGTCACGCTCGATCTTCTCTATGACCAGACTGGCTTCTCCAGCCTTCAGCAGCAATTACCTTTGGTGGCCATTACCCATGTAACTGAACAAACGCACGCCCTTCAGAGTCTGGGTGAGAATCGGATCTGTAGGACCAAACAAAACTCGATGGGTGCCCCATGTTCGCGACAGCTAACGTGGGCCGAAAAAGACGGGCGAAGCCCTTCGATTGTTTTTATTCCGTGAGTAAAAGCATTCGAAGAATTCCTATTCGCGTGGAACGGACCAAACAAAACCTGATGGGTGCCCCATGTTCGCGCCAGCGTACGTGGGCCGAAAAAGATGGGCGAAGCCCCTCGATTGTTTTATTCCTTGAGTAAAAGCATTCGAAGAATTCATATTCGGCCCACGTACGCTGGCGCGAACATGGGGCACCCATCAGGTTCCGTTTGATCCGTCAGGTTCTGTTCGGTCCCCTCGCCACTCTCCGCCTGACTGGGCTATTTCTGAATCTGTTATGGTTGCCGAACCGCATGAAGAATTGGGGGGGCAGCATGATCCGGATGATCCGATCGATCGCTGAAGTGCTCAAGGGCTGGATTTATTTACTCGCTTTAATCACCGGTGGAAATTACCTGCGAAAAGCACGTCTCCAACAGGTGGGAAAAGGAGCCAAAATTTCCCCCACAGTGTTCTTCAAGTACCCTGAAATGATCCGCATCGGTGATCATTCGTTTATCAACCATCTGTGTTCCATCTGGGCTTCCCCGGGGGGCCCCATTAGCATAGGAAATAATGTGCTTTTCGGCCCCTGCGCCTCGATCATCTCCTCCAACCATGGCGTGGCCCGCGGGGAGTTGATTCGCAAGCAACCGGGGAGAGACGCACCCATCCGCATCGGGGACGATGTATGGCTCGGCGCCAACGTAGTAGTGACTGCGGGCGTATCAATTGGGGACGGCGCCGTGGTAGGAGCAGGCGCCATCGTTACCAATGACCTCCCTCCCATGTCGATTTGCGCCGGTGTGCCGGCAAGGGTGATCGGCTACCGGGCCTGAGAAAATTTTAATTCTGATTTGGGCCTTTGTTTAATCCCCCCGCCCTAAGCTGCCCATAACAGGCGTGACCCCATGAGAAACATAACTGTGGCAATAGTGGTGCTTTCGAACTGGCTTTCTATCGCCGCCATGGCGCAACGCTTGTCGTACACACCCCCCGGGCCAGCTTTCCCTGCAGCACCTGTCGCCATCGGAGGCGCCAATCTACCTTTTCAGGTGATCGGCGCCTCCGACCTTGTTCACCTGACTGTTTATGATTCACCGGAGCTCACCCAGTCGTTCCGGGTGGACCAGGCGGGCTTCTTAAACCTGCCGCTCTTACGCAAGCCGGTGCGCGCCGAGGGCTTGATGCCCGACGACCTGCGCGACGAAATCGCACGCCAGCTTCGCGAGCAGCACCTATTGGTACACCCCGTCGTCGACGTGGCGGTCGTGGAGTATCGTAGCCGGGACGTCACCATCGCCGGAGCGGTCAAAACCCCGGTCACCGTGCAAGACGTTGGAAATCTTCGCCTGCTGGCGGCGCTCAGCCAAGCCGGAGGCCTGCTCCCCGAGGCCGGGCCGGAAATCATCGTAGAGAGCGCGAACGGCACGTCGCAGCGGTTCTCGGTCCGCGACCTCTTCGACGGGCGCCACCCGGAGCTGAACGTTCGAGTCCAGGCGGGCGCGCAAATCCGCGTACCCGAGTGCGAACGTGTGTTTGTCGTCGGCAACGTCAAGCGCCCGGGAGCGTTTCCGTTTGTGAGTATGGAAGATACGACCGTGCTGCAGTTGCTGGCGCTCAGCGGCGGCCTGGACTCGTTCAGCCGTAAGCATGCGTATATTTACCGCGAGCAGGCGGGCAGCAGCCAGAAAAAAGAAATAGAAGTCCCCCTGCAGAGGATTTTGGATCGAAAGGCCCAGGATGTGAAGCTTGTGGCCAACGATATCCTCTACGTTCCGATCAATGGAAAACTGAAAAACAGCGCGGCCGTGTTGGCCCATGCCACAGGCATTGGGAACACCGCCGTGTCCGCCGCCATCTGGGCACACTAGGGCAAAACCATGCGCCCCAAGCCCAGCGGCTCGTCCTTTCTACGCTCGAAAAACGACCTAGCGTGCTGCTGCCGGAGCTGATGTATGTCCAATGCCATTGTCACCAGGAAGCCGCAGCTCAGCCTAACCGACCCCGCTGAATTTCAGCATCCCATTACCTTTTACGCGCACATCTTACTGCGGCGTTGGTTGTGGATCACGCTGCTTAGCCTGTCCTTCACCGCCCTCGTCATTCTCGTGTGTGCCTTCGCGCCGCCGATTTATGTGGGCTCCTCCGTGATCGCCATCGATCGCCAGGCGGCGCCGGAGAGCGTGGGAGACAATCGCGTCCTGACCACCGGCGACGATCAGTTTATGGCTACCCAACAGCGCCTGCTGTTGGCCGACAACATCCTGCGCCCGGTGGCCGAACGCTACAATCTGCTGGAACGCGAGCACCAATTGCGCCACTACATCTTTTGGCGTTACTCTCCGGAGGTCGAAAGGGCAGTCAGGAACGCGCCTACCGTCCTCAAGCACCTTAAAATCGAACGCAATCCCAACACGTACTTACTCACGATCTCTTATCGCGATCACGATCCCCAGATCGCGGCCGACGTCTCGAACGCGGTTGGCGACTCGTACTTGCGCGAAATCTTTGAAACCCGCATCAAGGAAGCGGGCCGGCTGACCTCCTCCATGGAGAGCCAACTGCTCGATCTCAAACAGAAAATGGAATCCACCCACGATAGCCTGATGACGTATCAGCGGAATCTCGGAACCGCGGATCCGGAGCAGAAGACCAGCGTGTTGGTTGCCCGCCTGCAGGCGCTCAATGCTGAGAACACGCTGGCCGAAGCGGACCGTATCGCGAAGGAGTCGGTCTTTCGCGAAGCGAAAGACGGGTCCCTGCCCGGGGTGCAGGTCTCAGCGCAATCGACTGACTTGGCTCGCGACGTTCAGAATCTGAAAGAAGCGAAGGCCAATCTGGCCTTGGTCGGGGCCACCTACGGAGACCAGTATCCCGAATACCGCAAGGCTGCGGCCCAAGTGGAGCAAGCGCGCGCGGCCTTGGAGGATAGCCGCCAGAATGTTGCGGCCCGCATCGGCGTGGACTACCGCCAGAGCCTGGTGCGCCAGCGCATGCTGGCGGCGGCGGTCGCCGAGACCAAGCGGGAGGTCGACGACCTTACCTCGCAGTCCTTTGATTACCTGCAGCTCAAGCATGAAGCGGAAACGGCGGAGCGAGTCTATTCCGATCTCTTCGCCAAGATCAAGCAGTCGGGGATTAACTCCGAACTGCAAAATAATGTCATCCGGCTGGCAGATTCCGCCCGCCCCCCCGCGAAACCGCTTTTCCCCAATTGGTCGCTCATCTTTGTCCTTTCCATGGGCTTCTTTTCTCTTTCTCTCTGCGCCTACGTAATCTCGGCGGAACTTACCGACGGAACGGCGAAGGAACCCGACGCAGTGGAGAAGGCGTTGGGCGTGCCCGTCATCTGCTCCTTGCCCCAGGTATCGGATATGCAGTTGCGGCTCGCGCTTGGGTCTGAGCTCGCGCGGCTGCAACAGGATCGCTGGATGGCGGTACAGAGCGGCTTTTTCGACGAGGGCGTGCGTCATCTCCGTAGTTATCTGCTGCTTTCGGTGCAGGCGAATGTGCCGCGCAGCGTGTTGATCACCAGCGCCTTGCCCGGTGAAGGCAAGTCGACGCTGGCTCTTTCTCTCGGCGCCGCGAGTGCGGAACAGGGCAAGCGCACGCTGGTGATCGATGGCGACCTGCGTCAGCCGTCGATGGAAAAGCTCGCCAAACTGGACCCCGATATCGGGTTGGCGGAAGTGTTGGCGCAGGTAACTGACTGGAAGAAAGCCATCCGCCCTATCCCGGGCCGTCCGGAACTGTTCGTTCTCGGCGCGGGCATGCGCAAGCCGGTGGTAACGGCGCTGCGCGGTCCGCAGATGCGGGAGATCCTCGCGCAGGCCACCCAGGAGTTTGACCTGGTGGTTCTGGATTCGCCGCCCTTGCTCGGTTGTGCGGAAGCATTGGAACTGGCGGCAGCGGCAGAGATCACTGTCCTCTCGGTGCGGAGCGGGCAGACGGAAATGAAAACGGTCGGTTTGGCCGTAGACACTCTTCGCCGGGTCAACGTGCCCATCGCCGGAATCGTGTTGAATGAGTCGGCCATTGCCACCGACGCCACCTACAAAGCCTACGCGCGCTACTACACCATCCTCGGCAATGCCTGACCTCGCCGAGGGTAATTTTATGGAGACATAGTCAAAACCGCGAGATATGGGCCACCCCATTCTGCGCGCGAAATACGGGTGACCCAGATCTCACCGCGCTTTTGCTGGGATATACGGGATGCCGAGGGAGTAGAGGCCAACTGGAGTTTGGCACTGTAACAGTTACCAATCGAGGTTGATTCGGGAGCGGCCTTCGCCCTCTCTACGGGATCCTCAGCCTTTCAACCAGCCAGGGGGCGCACGATGACACTACCGATTACGATCGCTCTGCTGGCCTTGTGCAGCCTGCTCATGTACCTCTACGGCGGCTCCACACTGTTTCCGCCCGCTTCCCTGGCAATCGTCTGGACACTCACCCTCTTCACCATTTGGCTGTGCGGAAGTCTCTACTTCCCGCTCACCTCCACAGCCGACGCAATCGTACTCGCCGCGGTGGTCGCTTTCTCGCTCGGTGGGCTCTGCGCGGTCGTAGTCCCCTTGTGGAGAGGCGGAGTCATGACCACCGTCTCCCCGAAAAGGCGAGGTCAGATCGACCGCTGGCTGTCCGTGGCCCTCGTGCTTTTCCTTATCAATATTCCCGTGGCGTACCGCTATTTCAAGCAGCTGTCTTCCACCATCGCCCCCCGTGAAAGCATGTGGAGACAAATTCGTATCGCGTCTTCCAAGTCAAACGTATCCGCCGTTACGAATCAACTCACGTTCGAGCAGTTGCTCCTTCCCTTCCTCACCATCACCGCCCTGATTGCCGTGTATGAATATGTCGAGACCGGCCGGCGCGGCATCCGGACCCTGGCGCTGTTCGTGCTGGCCCTGGTCTACCAGTTGATTAACGGCGCCCGCTCCGAAGTGCTTCTCTTGCTGATTAACTCCGTGGTGATTCTCTGGATCAAGCGGGGCAAAGCTCCGGTGCGCTTGCTTTGGTCGATGGCGCTGCTCTTTCTCATGGTCTTCTCGCTGGGCCAGATCGGCATGAACAAATATGGCGCCATGGACAGTGCCTCTCTGACCGAGAACATTCCCCACGTTGCCGAAGGTTTCGGCACGTACTGGCTGGGGGGCATCATCGCCTTTGATCAGAATCGGCAAAACCCCGAGCTGCGCTACGGCTGGGATCTGGGGAAGTTCTTCAAGCGGATCGCCAACCGATTCGGCGCAAATTATTCGGAACGCGACCGCAATCTCGATTACACAAAAATCTCGCCCTCGCAAATGACCAACGTCTACACCGCGTTCCTGCCTTACTACATGGATCATGGCGGCTTTGCCGGGGTCATCGTGCTCATGTTCCTGATGGGCTTTCTCAGCACGTATGTCTACCGGTGCGCTCTTCACGGCAGCTGCTGGGCGATATTCACGCTGGGAGCGTTTGTCTACGCCACGGCCATGACGGTCTTCTCCGAAGAATTTTTCGCGCAAATCACGTTTTGGGTCAAAGCGGGTTCTCTGTCCACGCTGGTCTATTTCACCCCCGGCCTCGCCGGGCGCACCCGTTCACGTTGGACGGAGATCGAGACCCGCGAACCATGAGAGTCGCAGCGTACACCGGCGGCGTGATGGTGCCCAGCGCCCGGGCGCGAGTGCGCCAATATATCGAGCCCCTGGGCGGCCTGGGCATCACGGTGCGGGAATACCCGCTGCCTCTGGGCAACATCCTGCCCACGCAGCTCGCCCTGCGCCCGCTTTGGATGGCAACCACCGCGGCCGCGCGCGTCGCGGACCTGGCCCGTTCCTGGAAGGCGGATGTGACCTGGATCTCCCGCCAGCTACTCCCGGCCTTCACCCCGCTCCACGGCATGGCCAAGCAGCCGATCATCCTGGATGTGGACGATGCCGTCTGGCTCAACACCGGCGGCCACCGCGCCGGCAACCTGGCGCGCGCCAGCCAACTGGTGGTGTGCGGCAACAATTTTCTGGCTAATCACTTCTCCCACTGGAACACCAACATCATCGTGATTCCAACCGCGGTTAACACTTCCTGGTACCGGCCGCACCTCTCCACTCCCGAGGACGACTTGATTATGGGATGGACCGGCACCAGCGGCAACTTCCCTTTCCTGTACGCCATTGAGGAAGCGCTGATGAAAGTCTTTCAGAGCTCCGTCCGTGCCAAGCTGCTCATCGTCGCTGACCGTCCGCCCCGCTTCCGTCTGCTGCCCGAGTCCCGCGTCGAGTTCCAACGGTGGACCCCACGCACGGAGTTGGCAGCCTTCGCACGCATGTCCATCGGGTTGATGCCCTTGGCCGACGACGACTGGTGCAATGGCAAATGCAGTTACAAGATGCTTTGCTACATGGCGGCTGGACTGCCGGTGGTCGTAACCGCTGCCGGGATGAATCGCGAGGTGCTGGCGATGGGTGAGGTAGGTATAAGCGCCGGGAGCGAGCGCGGGTGGGTCGAAGCGCTGGCCACCTTGCTTCAGGATGCCGCTCTGCGGGGGCGGATGGGGGCCACTGGCCGCAAAGTGATTGAGCAGCACTTTAGTTTGCAGCTTCTGACGCAGAGATATGCGCTCCTGTTTCAAACTCTGGATCCAAAACTTCAGGGAAGCACCTCCCCCGTGCTTTTCCGCCGTGCCATCGAAAAAGAAAGTCCAACCGAAGGAAAGTCGCAGCGGCACTCTCTCATCCCATGCCCGGCCCAATAATTACCATCGCCATGCCCTTCTATAACAGCGCCGCTACTTTGGAGCTGTCGATTCGTTCCATTCTCAACCAGAGCTTTGGCGATTTTGAGCTTCTGCTCTGCAACGACGGTTCCGACGATCAGGGTCTGGCGATCGCGCGCAGTTTTGATGATCCGCGCGTGATCTGCTGGAGTGACGGGCGGCGCCGGCGGCTCGCGGCCCGCTTGAATGAATGTATTGACCGTGCCCGCGGTCTCTACCTGGCGCGCATGGATGCCGACGACATTGCCTACCCCGATCGGCTGGCAAAACAGCTGGCTTTTCTGGGGGCGCATCCCGACGTCGACCTCTGCGGCGGCGGGGTGATGGTCTTCGGCAAACACGGCCGGCCGCTATGGCGGTTCGACCCGGCGCTGGAACACGCGGCCATCGTCCACTCGTCTTTCCTGGGCTTTCCTTTGTGGCACCCGGTATGGATGGGCCGCATCGAGTGGTTTCGCCGTTGGCGCTACGACGAGGCCGCCTGGCTGGCTCAGGATCAGGAGTTGCTGCTGCGCAGTTACCGGCTGAGCCGCTTCGCCAATTTGCCCCAGGTCCTGCTCGGCTACCGGCGCGAGCGCATCACCTTGAGGAAGCTCTTTCTCTACAAGGTGCTGCACATCCGGTATCTCTGCCGGCAGCCGGGGGCGGTTCCGACCATTCCCCGCAAGCTGCAGCTTCTGGCCGTCATCGCGGGGAGGTTTGCGGCCAACTGCCTGGCTGTCCTCTCAGGCTTTGAGCGGCGGTTGGGCCATCAGGCTGCGCGCGCGCCCACCGAGGCCGAGCTCGCGGCGTGGCGCACACTTTGGAGACTCCTCTCGACATGGTATGGACGGCCGTCGAGCGAGAACTTTTCCCCCTCCGGGTTGCTTCCGCGCGCAAAACCAAAAGGGGGCAGCGCATGAGGATTGCCCAAGTGCTTACTCGAGGTGACGTCCTCGGCGGCGCGCAAACCCACGTGCGGGAACTCTCACTGGAACTGCGCCGCCTGGGACACGAAGTGACGGTGATCACCGGAGCGCCCGGTGTTTTTACCGGCCAGCTCCACCAGGCCGAGATTCCCTGGCTGCCGGTGAAGAGCCTGGTTCACCCCATCAAACCGCACCTCGATGGGAAGGCGCTGGTCGAGCTGGGATTCGCCTTACACCGTTTGAAACCCGACTTGGTTTGTGCGCACACCGCCAAGGCCGGTTCTCTGGCGCGAGCGGCTGCGCGCGTGCTCCGTATCCCCAGTGTGTTCACCCCGCACGGATGGTCGATGTTCGATCGCGTCTCGCTCGCTCCCAAAAAACTCTTCTGCTATACGGAACGACTCGCCTCCCGGTTGGGTACGCGGGTGATCAATGTGTGTGAGTTCGAGCGGGCATTGGCCCGGCAATATGCCATCGGCCGGCCTGAAGCGCTCGATGTTGTCCATAACGGCATAGCGGAGTTGGACCTTCCCCGGATGCGGGCCGTCGGGTATCAACCGCCGATCCTGGTGATGGTGGCCCGCTTCGCCGCGCAAAAAGATCACGGAACCCTGCTCGAGGCGCTTTCCGGTCTGCTGGGGATGGAATGGCATTTGTTACTGGTAGGAGCGGGCGACCGGAAGCCGGCCGTAGCCGCGCAAGCCGCCTCGCTCGGCCTGGGTGGGCGGGTCAGCCTTCTGCCTGCGGAGACCGATGTTGTCCGGCTGCTCATGGGAGCGCAGATATTCGTGCTCTCCACCCACTTCGAGGCTCTGCCGATCAGCATCCTCGAAGCCATGCGCGCTGGTCTGCCGGTGGTGGCCACCGATGTCGGCGGCATCTCGGAGTCTGTGCGCCACGAACAAACCGGGCTGCTGGTGCATCCGGGGGACGTTGAGGGTCTGCGCGAAGCCTTGGCCCGTGTGATCGCCGATCCCGCCCTACGCATGGCTCTAGGCGACGAGGGACGCCGCCTATGGGCCGCACACTTCACCGCGGCCGCGATGACGGCCCGAACCCTAGAGGTCTACGACAGGGCTCTGGCATCCCACCCACATCTCGCAAAAGACCCGAGATATGAGTCGCCCCCCATGTACCACCACTAGCAAGCTGCGGGGCAACCTCGATGGGTGCCCATGTTCGCACCAGCGTACGTGGGCCGAAAAAGACGGGCGAAGCCCTTCCAACGCTTTTTGCCCTTGAGTGAAAGCATTCGAAGAATACATACACTTACAAACTAGCCAGGCTGGGGGGCTCAAATCAACCGGGAGATCTACACGCGGCAACCATCCTGGACCGGCATCCAAACTCGATGGGTGCCCCATGTTCGCACCAGCGTACGTGGGCCGAAAAAGACGGGCGAAGCCCTTCCAACGCTTTTTGCCCTTGAGTGAAAGCATTCGAAGAATTCCATATTCGGCCCACGTTAGCTGGCGCGAACATGGGGCACCCATCGGGCTTGGTGTGGTCCGATAGGCTTGTTTTGCCCTTAAGGATTGGCGAATTCGGTCTACAACCCCTAATTCACTTCCTGCACCTTCACAATGAAGTACTGGAACGTGGCTCCCTTGGCCAACACCAGCTGGTGAGGAATATTCGCGGGAACGTGAACAATGTCCCCCTTCGCCAGCTTGGTTTCCTTACCACCCTCGATGGAATCCCCGCGTAGCTCGCCCGCCTCGGTCGTTTTCCCGCCCACCATTTTGCCGCCACTGACCAGCGTCGCCTCGCCGTCCAGCACAACGTAAAAATCAGCGAATTTCTCGTGCTGCTCCGCCTGCCCGCTCTTGGTGCGAAAAGCCAGCATGGAGTAGTCCGTGGCATACTTCTTGACCGTCTCGCTCGCCAGTCCGGTACTGGCACTGGCGGCCTTCGCCTCCAGCTTCTTCTCCATGGCGGCCAATTCCGCCGGGGAGTACTTATCAGGCGAAGGCGCCTCCTGCGCCCACGAAAACTGCCCCAAACCCGCCATCATGCCAATGCTCAACAGAACGATCCTTGCCGTCATTCCTATACCTTTCCTGCCGCCGCACGTGTTTTCGCGATGATCTCAACATACCCACGGGCAGTATTGGTGATAACCTCCGGCTTCCCATCCGCATGTGCCAGCAAGTTCACCAGATCCGCCCCCACGCCCAGCGCCGAGGCCCCCGCCTCGAGAAAGCTGGCCGCGGTTTGCAACGTCACTCCCGCCGGTCGGCACCAGCCGCAAAAAAGGAAACGGGGCCTTCAGCGACTTCAAATAACTAGCCCCACCCATGGCCGAGCAGGGAAACACCTTAACAAAATCTGCTCCAGCCCGCCACGCGGTAATCACTTCGGTAGGAGTCAGCGCACCCGGCAGCGACACCTTATCGGCCGCCTTGGTCGCGGCAATCACATCCAGGTGCAGGCTTGGACTCACAACGAACTCCGCGCCCGCCTCGATCGTATCCACGCATTCCCGCGCGTCGGTGACCGTCCCCGAGCCCAACAGCAGCTTGTTGCCGTAACTACGTTTCAATTCCTTGAGGACATCGATAGCCCCGGGCACCGTCATGGTGACCTCCACGACCGTGATGCCGCCGGCCACCATGGCCTCCACCACGCCTAGAGCCTCTTTCGCGGAACGGGCCCTCAGAACTGGAATGATGCCTGCCGCTTCCAGCTGCTGCTGTACTTCCTTAGACATTCTCTTCTCCTCAACGTGCAATACGCGCGGAACCGCCCTGCATCACCCGCTCCACCTCTGACCGCGAAGCCGTGCTGGTGTCGCCTGGAGTCGTCATGGCCAGCGCTCCATGAGCCACCCCACACTGCACCGCCCAAATCGGGGGTTTTCCCATCAGCATTCCATACACCAGGCCGGAAGCGAACGAATCCCCGCCACCCACCCGGTCCATGATATCGATCTCCCGCTGCGGCACGTACAGGATCTCGTCCTTGTAAATCGCCATCGCGCCCCACGCATTGCGGGAGGCGGTCTGCGCCGTACGCAGAGTCGTGGCCACCAGCTTCAGGTTCCCGTAGGAAGCAGCCACCTCGCGCAGCATCTTCTCGTAGCTGGCGATCGGCAATTCATCGAAGTCTTCCTTCACCCCTTCGAGCTTGATCCCCAGCATGGCGGAGAAATCTTCTTCATTCCCGAACAGCACATCGAGCTTCTTCACCAGCTCCCGGTTCACCTCTTGCGCCTTCGCTTTGCCGCCAATGGACTTCCACAGCGAATCGCGATAATTCAGATCGAAGGAAGTGATCGTCCCGTACTTGCGCGCCGTATCCAAAGCCTCGACTGCCACCTCCGGAGTCGACGGCGACAGCGCCGCGAAAATGCCTCCGGTATGCAGCCAGCGGGACCCGTTGCTCGGGCCGAGAATCGACTCCCAATCGAAATCCCCCAGCTTGGCTTGGGAGATGGCGGTGTTGCCACGGTCGGAACAGCCGACAGCCGCCCGCACTCCAAAGCCGCGTTCGGTAAAGTTGATGCCGTTGCGTACCGTACGGCCGATGCCGTCATACGGGGCCCACTTGATCAGCGAAGGGTCGACGCCGCCTTGCAGGATCAGGTCCTCCACCAGCCGCCCGATGGGGTTGTCCGCCAGGATCGTCGCGATCGCCCCGCGCATGCCGAAGCAGCGCCGCAGTCCGCGGGCTACGTTGTATTCGCCCCCGCCTTCCCAGGCCGCGAATTGGCGCACGGTATGGATCCTGCCTTCGCCCGGATCGAGCCGCAGCATCACCTCGCCTAAACTCACGCAGTCCCAGCGACAGCTGGCTGCGCTCTTGATCGTTAACTCTTCCATGTCTCTTCCCTTTTTATTTCGATCAATCCTTCATCCGCCAATTGCCGGAGCCATTGAAGCACATCGCGCTCGATGACGCCAGAATCCGCCTCGTAGCGCTCGCGGAACTCCTCGATGAGATCCGCCACGCGCACTGGAGAAGCCAGTTTCCCCCAGATCTCGCTGCCGATACTGCCTAATCCGTAACAGCGACTGCGTTCCAGGCTCATGAGCACAATTTCGCCCGCCACATCCGCAGCCACCGGATCCGGCTGATGACACACGATCGAGCTGAGACCCAGGTCCGCCATGGCTCAGGGAATGTTAACAGTTCTACCCCACAGAGGAAACGCGAAGCAGTGAAGGGTACGGGCCTCAGAGTTGACGTCAGAACCACTTTCTCCCTACGGCACCGGCCCACCCACGGTCGCCGATCCACTCCCGCTGCAACCGCTACTACCGTAGCGAAGAAACTTCTGGATCCGCTTGCCGGTATCGACTTCCCCGGTATAGAGGTTGCCCTTGCTGTCCAGGCTCACCTGGTGCAGCCAGTGAAATTCCCCCGCCATCCGGCCGCTGCGCCCCAGGCGCCCCAATTCCTCGAGGTTGCTGCGGTTGAGAATATAGATAGTCATGTTGGCGTTATCCCCGACAAAGAGGCAGCTCTGCTCTTTGTCTTTGGAGAAGCTCATCGAAACGGCAGTCCCGATGATGTTGGTGTGGTCGCTGATGAACTGCTCGGCCACAAAACCGCACTTGCCGGCCGCGCCCTCGGGATTGCTGCAAGGCTTCCCCAGACCCGGATCGTGGATATCGAACACCTGGATCCGGTCATTGCCCCGGTCGCAGACATAAAGCTTGCCATCCTCGGCAATTTTCACGCAGTGCACAGGATTACGGAAGAACGCCGGCTTCCGGTTGCCTTTGCTGGAACCCTCGATCCACGTCCCCGCGGCCGCGGCGGCCGCATCGTCGACCGGATTGCTCCCATAAGCGCCGAAGTGCCCGATATATTTGCCGGTGTCGGCGTTGACGATGAGCACCCGGCGGTTTCCGTAGCCATCCGCAATGAACAAGCGCCTGGTGGCCGGATCGATCACCATATCCGCCGCCTGGTAGAGCAGCGGCGTGCCATTCACGCCCCCATCTTTATTGTTGCTATCGGGGGCCTTGGCCGGTCCCCCGATCCTCAGCTTGAAATTGCCGTCCATGTCGAACTTCTGGACGAACCCGTCCCCGCCCTGCTTGTTCGTCGCCCAAGCGGAGCCTCCCACGTCTGCGGTCGCGGAATTTCCCGAGAGCCAGACGTTATCCTCCTGGTCCACATAAATCCCGTGCTCGCTGGTGGGCCAGAGGCACCCTGCCTCCGCCTTGCATTTGCCCCCGAGGTAGCCGGGGTCGGAGGGCCCTCCCCAGGCGCGCAGGAGCTTCCCGTCGGAATCGAACTCCAGAACCGAAGGAGCGGCCTTGCAGCAATCCGCGAGCGGACCAAAAGCGCGCACGAAGCCAAGTCCGTTGACTGGCTGTCCCTGGGCATTCACGGCGCCGGGCAAGGGCCCTTCCAATCCGGCTTCTTCATTGGTCATGGTGCGCGGCCGATTGTAGACCCAGATATGGTCGTGCTGATCGACGAAGAGGCCGCCGATCTGGCCCAGCAGCCAGTTATGCGGCAGGGGAAGGGGCCACTCCGCATCCACGGAGAATCCGGGAGTTTTGCCCGTACCCGACAGGTGATACACGCCACCCTGCTTCACCTGGCCGGTAGCGGCTATAACCGAACTGATCAAAATCACAATCTGCAGTGCGGCGTTGCGGCGCATTTTCATGATCTAGTCCTACGTTCGCGATCCAGTGTAGTCCGAATCGCGAAATCCGCCGTAGAACTGCCGAACTTCGCCAACCGATAGGGCCACACAAAACTAGACAGGAGTCGGCGCGAAAACCATCTCAAGGACTAAACAGCTCGATGGGTGCCCCATGTTCGCACCAGCTAACGTGGGCCGAAAAAGACGGGCGAAGCCCAATCAAACGCTTCTAGGCCTTTAGTGAAAGCATTCGAAGAATTCCATATTCGGCCCATGTTAGCGGGTGCGAACATGGGGCACCCATCGAGGTTTGTTTAGTCCTTGAGATCGGTTTTCGCACCGACTGCCGTCTCGTTTTGTGTGGCCCGATGAGTGTTTTCCGCGGGGGAAAGGGGACGCTAGGGTTTTGATGCAGACGACGTCATCGGTAATGTGTAACGTTTTGTCACGACCGGCGCCTGCGTATTTCAGGCTCAAGAGCCGTGGTAAAAATTAGGAAGCAAAGTGGTTAAATAATGGAATGAATAACAATCTCAAAGATGGAGACAAGGTGGCTCTCCTCAAGGACGCCAACTCCAGCAACTTATCAGACCATCTTTTGAAGATCGGCCAGGATTGCGCTGCTCACCTGAAGGAGCCGTTCCTCACCCGGGAACATAGCGACCTGCTCTACGACGATAAGGGAACGCCAAACTGATCGCCCAGAACTTGCGAAGGCGACGACTTATTCCATGCACGTCTTCCCGGAGTTCAGCATGCACCCTGAAGAGGTCTTCACGCTGTTCGTCACCGCCATCAATCGTCACGACATTCCAAGCCTGGCAGCTCTCATGGCGCCCGATCACGTCTTCATCGATTCCTTGGGCCGCCGCATGGAAGGCGCGTCCACCATGCAGGCTGGCTGGCGTGGTTACTTCGCCATGTGTCCCGATTACTGGCTGCGCACCAGCGACATCCTGTCGAAAGACGGCGTGGTGTTAGCGGTAGGCGAGGCCGGAGGAACCATCGCCGGCGTGGCTTGGCAAACCCCCGCAGCCTGGAAGGCTTTCATCCTCGATGGCAAGCTGAAGGAGTGGCAAGTGTTCGCTGACAACAAGCCCGTCTACGACCTCCTGTCCAAGCGGTAGACCCGCTTCAATGCGCCGTCCCGCTCAGCGGAATATCCTGCTCCGCGTAGGTTCGACCCGCCACGTTCAGGCTCGAATCCATCAGCAGAACCCCTCCGGAAAAAGGTCCGCTCGTCTGGGGCGCAAAACTGATTCCGTAGTAGCAGGAACTGCCGGCATTCAGATTCACCGCCGCACCCGAAACGCCGATCACAGGACACGTCGAATCCCCACCCAGCGCAAAACCGGCGGAGATGCTCGCATTCGTACCCGAAGCAGGAACCGGGAAATTCAGCACCGCATTGCCGGAGTTAAAAACCCACACATACTGCTCCGCGCTGCTCGCTCCCACCGCAGTGGCCGCGAAACTCAGCGCCGGCGGATCGGCCAAGTCGATCTTATTCACCTGGCCAAACGACGTCCCCTGGGAAAAATAGAGGTTCCCCAGCCCGTCCGCCACCAGCCCTGAAGGTTCATTTAAGCCTGTGCTGACGATGCTCTCTACATAACTCCCATTCGCTTGCGGCGTTATCTTGGCGATCTCGCCGTGGGTGGGATCGGCAATATAGAGGTTTCCGTTTCCATCGACCGCTATGCTCTCAGGATCCGCAATCGCAAGCGCAAACGGCGCCTGCAGGTAGCTGCCGTTCGCTTGCAGCGTCTCCGCATAAAGATGATTGCCGCTGGCATTGAGGACGAAGACATCGCCGCTACCATCCACCGCCACTCCCTTAGGAGAGGAGATCCCATACCCGATCGCGCTCTCCGTATAACTGCCATTGGCTTGCAGAGTCTCTTTATGCACGTCCCCCATCACGGAAGAAGTGAGGTAGAGGTTGCCGCCGCGATCCACGGCGATGCCAATCAGGCCGGTACGATCCGTCAAAACCTCGCTTGGCACGTACCCGCCGTGCGAGAGCGTCTCCTTATAAACAGTGCTGGAAGTAGCGACATAGACATTCCCCGCCCCATCCAACGCCAAGTCCGTAGGATGGTCGAGACCGCTGGCGATCGTGGTACGGACGGAAGCCGTCTCCTTGTACACGTTGCCGGTGCCGCTTTCGGCGACGAAGACATCGCCACTTCCGTCGACCGCCACGCCGGAAGGATGGTTCAGGCCGCTCGTGACGGACACTTGCGTTCCCGGCAGGAAGCTTACCTGCGGAGCCACTCCGCTCCCGGAGACATATGCGGTCGCAATGGTGTTGCCGGACGGATCCCGCAAGACCACGGCGCCCAGCCGGCTGCCCGAGACCTGCGGATTAAAGATCACCGCGACACTGCAACTATCGCCCGGATTGTAGACAAACTTGGTGCTCTTCTTCCCGCAAGTTCCGCTGCCGCCATTCGTAAAGTCCAATCCGGTGGTCCCCTCCGTCACCACCGCCGGGCTGCCCAGCGTGCTGGGCGTATCGAACGTGAAATTTAAAGTGATGGCCGATTCCACCGCATCCGGGCTCCCAATGTTGATCGAACCGAAGTTCGTCGTAGGGCCCGGGAGCTCCCTCACCAGCCGCCCCCCTCCAGGAGAAGCGATATAGACGTCGCCGGCACTGTCGGCCGCGACCGAATAGGGATTTTGCCCGTAGCTCGACACCGAGCCCTGGACATAGACGCCCCCCGAAAGCGTCTCCTTCACCACGGCGAAATACTCGTCATCCAGGTATTCGAGGATGAAGACATCCCCCACACCATCGGCGGCAATGCCAATCGGGCTCTCCGGGCTGAAACTTGCCAGGTTGGCGACGACGCTTTCGCTATAGCCGCTCCCGGATGATCGTCTCCTTTAACACCCGTAGATGGTCGGTATCGTCGATGTAGAGGTTGCCGGAGCCGTCTACGGCCACGCCCTTGGGGAGCGAAAGCGTGCTGGTGGGCACCGTGCTTTGGAGGTAGGTGTTGCCCGACGGCGTCCCTTTCACGACCCGGTTATTCCCGAAGTCGGCGACGTACACGTTGCCGTGGGCGTCCACGGCTATCCCCTCGGGACTGCTCAGCCCGCTGAGCGGCAAAAGGCTCCTGGTATAGTAGCCGCCCGGCTGCAGAGTCTGTTTCACGACTTTGTTGTCCATGTTGTCGGTGATGTAGAGGTTGCCGCTGCCATCCACCGCAATTCCGTAAGGGCTGCCGTCGCCGCTAAGAAATGCGAACTGGGGCGCGAAATAACCCGGACTGAACTCGATGATGGAGTTCGTAGCATTGTCGGCAACAAAGACGTTCCCGCTCGCATCCACCGCCATTCCGTAGGGGTTGGTGAGTCCGCCGATGGGTAAGGTGCCCAGCGCTCCGGTGAAGTGGGCATTCTGGGCATGCGCGGTGGCGCCCAACACGAGCAATAGAGCGAGCAAATAGGGATATTTCACGAAAGACACCACCCGGGAACCCTCTTTTCCGTCGCAGATCGACACCGTCACCGGCTCGTTCTGACGCAGACGAGGAGTTCATCGGCGATTCGCATCGGGAAACCATTTACTCTTGGTAGTCCGAGTGGGGGTTGGAATGGATCGTCGTGATTTTCTCAAAACGGGCAGCGCCGCAGCAGCGGGCGCGCTGGCGCCTCAACTGTTCAGCCAAAACACCCCCGCGAACAGTGGCCGCATCGTTCTGCCCATCAACCGCAATTGGCGCTACAGCCCTACGGTGATCGAAGCCGCGCACAGCAAAGACTTCGACGACTCGGGCTTCGACCAGGTGGTCATCCCCCACACCAACATCAAGCTGCCCTGGCACAGCTTCGACGACAAGTCCTACGAATTTATTTCCCTCTACCGCCGTCGTTTCAAGCTGCCTCCAGCCGCCCGCGGCCAGCGTGTCTTCGTCGATTTTGAAGGAGTGATGACCGCCTCCACCGTATGGATCAACGGCGTCCGCCTGGGCGAATACAAGGGCGGTTACACTCCGTTCTCCTTCGAGCTCACGCCGCATATCGATTTCGACGGAGAGAACCTGCTCGCCGTCGACGTGGACTCGACCGAACGCGTCGACATCCCGCCCTTCGGTTACCAGATCGACTACCTCACCTTCGGTGGGATCTACCGTGAGGTCGCGCTGCGCATCGTTCCACACAACTTCATCGAGAACATCTTTGCCCAGCCGAAAAACGTGCTCAGCGCCCCGGCCGTCGATGTTCGCTGTTACCTGCAGATTTCCGAAGCCCCCAAGCAGCCGCTCACGCTGGCCGTGGAATTGCTCGACGGAGACAAGGTCATCGCCCACGGAACCCAGCGGATCACCAACGCCACGCCCGCGGAAGATCCGGTGGAGCACATCGTGTCTCTCAATGGCTTGGCCGGCATCGGGCTCTGGGACCTGACCCACCCCAAGCTCTACCACGCCCGGGTAACCCTGCAGCAAGGCAACACCACGCTCGACCAGGACACCCGCCGCTTAGGCTTCCGCGAAGCCGTCTTCACCGCGCAAGGCTTTCATCTGAACGGAAAAGTGATCAAGCTGCGCGGGCTCGACCACCATCAGATCTATCCCTATGTCGGGCAAGCCATGCCGGCCCGGGTGCAGCGGCGCGACGCCCAGATCCTGCGCCACACCTTGCACTGCAATATTGTGCGCACGTCGCACTATCCGCAGTCGCGGCATTTCCTCGATGCCTGCGATGAAATGGGCCTGTTGGTGTTGGAAGAGATCCCCGGCTGGCAGCATATCGGGCCGCTTCCCTGGCAGGACATTTCCGTGGACAACGTCCGCCGCATGGTGCGCCGCGACTGGAACCACCCGTCGATCATTCTTTGGGGAGTGCGCATCAACGAGTCGCCCGACAACCATGACTTCTACACCCGTACGAATGCCATGGCCCACAAGCTCGACCCCAGCCGTCCCACCTGCGGCATTCGCAACTTCATGGCGTCTGAATTATTAGAAGACGTGTTCACTGTCAACGACTTCGACTTTCCCTTGCAGCCGCCCAATCATCCGGCTTACTTGAACACCGAGTTTGTGGGCCACACCTACCCGGCGAAGTCGATCGACAACATGGAGCGGCTCACCGAGCACACCTTTCGCCATGCCCGGATCCACGATCAGCTGGCCTCCAATCCGCAATACTCCGGCGGCATCGGCTGGTGCGCGTGGGACTACAACACCCATGCCGACTTCGGATCCGGCGACCGCGTTTGTTATCACGGGGTGGCGGACATGTTCCGCGAGCGCAAGCCTGCCGGCGGGTTTTATAAATCGCAGTGTGACCCGGAAGAAGAGGTGGTTTTGGAACCCGCCTTCCACTGGGCTCGCAATGATGAATCCATCGGCTTCACCAAGGCGCTGGTCTGCTCCAACTGCGACAACTTAAAGTTTTACTTGAAGGGTCAGCTGGTGGCCGACGCCCAACCCGACCGCGTCACGTTCCCCCATCTGAAGTACGCGCCCTTCTTTCCTGATTTGGGCAAGCAGCCGCTGGACCGTCTATGGAGTGATCTGCGGATTGAAGGCTACATCGCGGGTAAGAAGGTAGTCACCCGCAATTACTCGGGCAAAGGACTGGACCAGAAGTTCAGCCTGCTCCCGGACGACACCACGCTGGTGGCTGACGGCGCCGATTCGACGCGGGTAGTGCTGCGCGTGACGGATGAGTTCGACAACATCCGTCCTTACGCCGGAGATCCCATTGTTCTCACGCTGGAGGGCCCTGCCGAAATCATCGGCGACAATCCCTTCGCCCTGGTGGGAGGCACGGGGGCGATCTGGATCCGGGCCAAGCAGCAGGCCGGCGCCGTCCAACTAACCGCCAAGCATCCGCGCCTGGGGGAACAAAAGATCACCTTCACCCTAACCGCCGCGGAGCGCGAAGCGGTTTAGCTGTGCGTGTGAATCAACCCCGCGCTTGACGGACTACCGCACACTTGATGGGTGCGGTAGTCCGTCAAGTGCGGGGTTGATTCGGGTTGATTTGCTAGGGCGCCGGAAAATGCGCTACGGCCAGGTCCCTTAATTCGGATTCAGGGAGGCGGTTCTTAGTGGCAACCGCCCATAGGTCGAAGGCCGGGGCCACCCGCCGGAAACTCGCAACCGACCCAAACCCGCAGCCAAGCAGCGTGCCGCCCAGCACCTTCTTCGTAAACCCGCAGTGGTGCGCCATAAACAGGTTGCCTGCCGCCATAGCTCGACGGTGGCCATACAGGATATCTAACGGAGTAATCGGTCCCGCCGCCGAGCGATACGCCTCATCGGTCAATTTATCCTCCGCCACCAGCGCCGCAATCGATTGCAAGTCCGGGCACGTAATCACCGCGAACCCCTGGGGTCTCAGGACACGAAGAAACTCCGCCAAAGCCCGAGGCACCTCGTGCGGGTAAAGATGCTCGATGTTATGCGACGAAAACACCGCATCAACGCTTTCGCCCTTCACCGCCTGCATATCGGTCATCGTGCCCACGATGTCCGGATCCACCGCTTTATCAATATCGAGACGGAGCTCTTCCCATTCCGGCCCACTAAAGCAGCGCGTGGTATTGGCCTTCTTACCGCGGCCGCACCCCACATGGAGAAATGTCTTCACTCTTCGATTGTCGGCAGAATCCAGCCCTGACTACAGCCGATAAAACACAAAGAGATATGAACCCCGAAGACTACAACAACCAAGGCATCGCCCTGCACAAGCTCCAGCGGTACCAGGAGGCGGTCGCAAGTTTCGATCAGGCCATCCTTCTCGATCCGTCGCACGCGAACGCCTATGGTAACCGTGGCAATGCGCTGATCGAACTCCGGCAATACCAGCGCGCCCTCGAGAGTTACGACCACGTCCTCCGCCTGGCGCCGGACTATGCTCCGGCCCACAACGCCCGAGCCACCGCACTCCACGGCCTCCGGCAATACCCCGCAGCGATCGAGAGTTGGGATAAAGCCATCCTGCTGAAACCCGACTACGCGGACGCCTACGCCAACCGCGGCATCGCCCTGTTTGAAATCGCGCAATACAAGCAGGCACTCGAAAGCTTCGAAAACGCCTTACGCCTCAAGCCTGACTACAAATATCTAAGCGGCATGCGCCTGCATTTGAAGCGCTTGCTCTGCGATTGGCAAGACCTCGAGAACCAAACCCGGCAGCTGGAGTTGCAAATCGCGCGCGGAGAAAAAGCCGCCCCGCCCTTCATGATGCTGGCCCTCACGGCTTCCCCCGCGGTGCAGAGAAAAGCAGCGGAGATCTTTGTGCAGGACAGGTATCCGGGTGCCCCGGGGACCCTTCCCCAGCGGCCGCGACGGGACAAGATTCGCGTGGGCTATTTCTCCGCGGACTTCCACAATCACGCTATCTGCTACTTGATGGCCGAGTTGTTTGAGCGCCACGACAAATCCAGGTTCGAGGTTCTGGCATTCTCCTTCGGCCGCGACCAGCAGGATGCGATGAGACTGCGCGTGTCCGCGGCCATGGACCGGTTTCTCGATGTTCGTTTCCTCTCCGATAGCGAGGTGGCCCAGCTCAGCCGGAAGCTCGAAGTGGACATTGCCGTGGACCTGATGGGCTTCACGCAACACGGGCGCACCGGCATCTTTGCCCGGCGGGCGGCGCCGGTCCAGGTCAATTATCTTGGTTACCCAGGAACCATGGGTGCGAGTTACATCGACTATCTGATTGCCGACCGCACCTTGATTCCTAAAGCCAGCCGGCAGCATTACGCGGAAGAAATCGTCTATCTGCCGAATAGTTTTCAGGCCAACTCCAGGACCCTGCCGGCCAGACAACTCTATACCCGCGCTTCCGAACAATTGCCCGAGCAAGGCTTTGTCTATTGTTGTTTCAACAACAACTACAAAATCGCTCCCGCCATCTTTGACGTATGGATGCGCATTCTCGAAAGGATAGAAGGAAGCGTGCTATGGCTGCTCGAGGGCAATCCCTGGGTCGCGGACAACCTACGCCAGGAGGCGGCGCGGCGCGGCATTTCTCCCCAGCGATTGATTTTCGCCCGAGGCTTGCCCCTTGCCGAACACGTAGTCCGGCAGCAGTTGGCCGATCTCTTTTTGGATACCCTGCCCTTCAATGCCGGGGCGATGGCGAGTCCCGCGCTGTGGGTGGGTTTGCCGGTGTTGACGTGTATGGGCGAGACCTTTGCCGGCCGCATGGCCGCGAGTCTGCTGCGCGCCGTCGATTTACCGGAGCTGGTGACCACGACCATCCCGGAGTACGAGGCACTCGCGGTCGAGCTGGCCCTCGATCGCGGCCGCCATCGCGAGCTCAGGCAGAAGCTGCAGCGGAACCGTACTACCGCGCCATTGTTCGACACTGCCCGCTTCACCCGCCACTTGGAGGCCGCCTACTCCACCATGTATGAGCGCCATCATGCGGGGAGTAAAATGGCAGGCAGATTGGAAGAAGACCATGAACCCACTGACTGTCGCCCCTGAAGTGAAGATCGCCAAAACTCCGCCCATACCCACCTTCAAGACGGCCGCGGAAGAGCGCCTGCACCGCAAGCAGCGCCTGGCTTCTGCCTTCCGGCTATTTGGCAAGTTCGGCTTCAGCGAAGGAGTCGCGGGGCACATCACCGTTCGGGATCCGGTACTTCCCGACCACTTCTGGGTCAATCCTTTTGGTCTGCATTTCGGGCAGATCCGCGTGTCGGATCTGGTTCTGGTGAACGAAACAGGCGAGGTAGTTGAGGGCGACCGGTTGGTGAATGAATCTGCGTTCGCCATTCACTCCCGCGTGCATATGGCCAGGCCTGACGTGGTTGCGGCGGCCCATGCTCATTCTCTTTATGGCAAGACGTGGTCTTCGCTGGGCCGTTTACTGGACCCCATCACCCAGGATGCCTGCGCCTTCTACGACGACCACAGCCTGTTCGCCGACTACACCGGAGTGGTCTACGACACCTCTGAGGGCGATCGCATTGCTGAGGCCCTGGGTCCCCGCAAAGCAGTGATCCTGCAGAACCACGGAAACCTGACTGTAGGCAGCACGGTAGATGAAGCCGCCTGGTTATTCATCACCATGGATCGCTGCTGCCAATCGCAGCTCATGGCGGAAGCCGTTGGAAAACCCATCTCGATCGCCCACGAAGCGGCCCTGGTAGCGCAGAAGCAGGTGGGCAACCCCCGCGTCACCTGGTTCCAGTATCAGCCCCTTTACGACCTGATCGTCCGCGAGCAACCCGATCTTCTGGACTAATGTTTTTCCTGTCCTGACCACGGACCGAGGGTGCCGGTAACGAAACTAAACCGGTAAACGAAGCGTGATGGGTAACAAAGCTCGATGGGTGCCCCATGTTCGCACCAGCGTACGTGGGCCGGAAAGACGGGCGAAAGCCCATCAAACGCTTTTACTCCTTGAGTGAAAGCATTCGAAGAATTCATATTCGGCCCACGTACGCTGGTGCGAACATGGGGCACCCATCGAGCTTTGTTAGCGGTCAAGTTTCGTTACCGGTTGAGGCGTGGGCCACCCTCGGCCCGCGGTCAGGACACGAAAAACAATCCGGGATCAGCGTAACGCAGCACTAACCCAACCACTGGGGATTATTCGCTGTCCCGTCGTAAACCTGCGAGGACTTATACGCCTCTAACTTCCCCGCCACCGGCGCTGTCTTCTGCAACACCGCCATCTTCTGCTGCTCATTCATCGGCTTGAAATTCCGCGCTATTTTCAGCGCCTGCTCCAAATTCGCCATCGACTCACAACCGTTAATCGTAACCGTCACCGGCACACTCATCGCGTAATGCAGCGCTTCCGGAGCCGTCAACCCATCCACCTTCAACACCGCGGCATTCGCCAGCGGCTTCATCCCCAGGATCCCCATCCCATGCTTCTGCGCCACGGGGATCACCTTCTGCTGAAAACTGTCAAAATGCTTATCCAGCGCGTTCACCGGCATCTGCACTGTATCGAACGTAAACCCGTGCTTGTCCGCGGTCTCGATCATGTGCAGGTGGATCTCCGGGCTCTTATGCCCCGTAAACCCTATGTAGCGGATCTTCCCTTCCTTGCGCGCCTGCATCAGCACCTCGATCACCTTCCCCGGCTCAAACGCCTGCTCGGGATCGCCCATGCGAATGACCTCATGGATCTGCATCAGGTCAATATGATCCGTCTTCAAACGCACCAGCGACTGTTCCAATTGCTGCCGCGCGGAAACCCCGGTGCGGCCATCGATCTTCGTCATCAGAAAAGCCTTCTGCCGATACCCATCCGCGAGCGCCTTGCCCATCCGCTCTTCGCTCACACCCTGGTTGTAATCCCAGCAGTTGTCGAGGAAATTGATCCCCTCATCCAGCGCTCTTCGGACAATAGCAATCCCGTCCGCCTCGGAAACACGCGCCTGCCCGATATGAAAGCCGCCGATCCCGAGGATCGACACCTCGACATCCGCGCGCCCCAGCTTCCGCCGCCCAATCCCGTTCACCGTGCTGACCGCAGGCAAAGGAGTATGCGCCGCCGCACCCTCAAGCGTGGCCTGTGCACTAAGATCTTCGACCGTCAATCCAGCAACCGCCGCCGCCGCCGCACCCTTCAGGAAACTACGCCGTTCCATCTCGACCTCCTGCTATCCTTTCCACGAAAGGATTCTACTCCCTATGACCATCGCTGAAATCCTGCTGCAGGACTACGACATTGAGATCGCGAACACCCGATGTACCCTCGCCCGCGTTCCCGAAGACAAGCCTGACTGGGTCCCGCATGCGAAGTCGATGAAGCTGGGCAAGCTGGCGATGCACTGCGCTACGTTGCCTCTCTTTGGCTACTACATTCTCGAGGATGACGGCATGGACATGGCGAACAGCAAACGCCCCCACGCCCCCCTTGTCTTTACCAACCGCGCAGAGTGCCTCGAGCGGCTCGACGAATCCGCCGCCAAGTGCCGGGCCGCCCTTGCCGCCGCCAGCGACGAGCATCTCTCCGCCCTATGGAAGTTCAGCTTCGGCGAGATGCTGATCTCCAACAACCCGCGCTCCCTGTCTTTTCGCCAGATGTGTTTCGACCACCTGTTGCATCACACCGCGCAGTTGGGCGTCTATCTCCGCCTCAACGACATCCCGGTGCCCGCGCTCTACGGCCCGTCCGCCGACGAGCAATGGACCGCGAAGTAGCAGCAACACGCTAAATAGCGAGAAACACGCTAAATAGCGATGCCCTAAATAGCGATCCGTTTTCTCCCGAATAGCATGGCGTCGATGGACCACGCACCCGGCCCAAGCATAGCCAACGAAAGCGCCAGCGCAGCCAGCAGGACGTGATTCTCATACACGGTGGGGCGGGAAAACGCCATCAGCAACTCGGCGGCCGCCTCCAGGGATCCCATCACCGGGGTCCAGAACCCGAGGCAAACGCACACCCCCACCAGGATCAGCGTCGTCTCCGCCTCCCAGAACGGAGACGGAGGAACCGGCAGCATCATGGAGATTCTCTCCGCAACCAGAGAACCGCCTGCCGCAAGCCGCAGCAGCAGCAACCCAACCCCGGGCCGGCCATTGGGAAAAGTGGAATATAAACGCTGCAAACGCGACCTCCGCGTTTCACCGTACGCACTATCCCTTAACAGCGAATGACTCGAAAGAGTCCCCCACCCGCGACTCTTTCGAGGGGCGATTCTCTAGGCATTCGCTACAAGTTGGTGATTCCACGCTTCAAACCAAGCTTGACGGCATGCGTCCGGTCACTCGCTCCGAGCTTCGAAAGAATGCTTTTCACGTGGCCTTTGACCGTATGCTCCGCAATCGAAAGCTTATCGGCAATGATCTTGTTGGAATTTCCATCCCCAATCAGCACCAGCACCTCGACCTCACGCTCCGTCAACCGGTCGTCCGCCGCATGGTCCGCCAGCCTCGCGGCAACTTCCGATTGAATGTGCTTGTGCCCGGCATACACTTCTCGAATCGTATGCAAAAGATCCTTCCGCACCAGGCCCTTCAACAGGTAAGCGCGGGCGCCGGCCTTGAGCGCGCGATAGGCCAAAGCATCGCCCTCATAGGTCGTCAGCACGATCACTTTCGCGTTCGAAAACTCGGTGCGGATGGCAATGATCGCATCGATGCCGCTCATATCGGGCATCTGGATATCCATCAGCGTAATCTCCGGCCGAAGGACGCGAAAGCTCTCGATCGCCTCGCGGCCCGACGTGGCCTCGCCCACGATCGTCATATCCTCTTGGGTGCCAATCAGGGCGGCCACCCCGGCCCGCAGCAACGGATGATCATCGACGACAAGAATGCGGATTGCCTCAGTACGACTGGTCATGACAGCGATGTCCTTTTTTTACGAAAGAAGCGGAACCGCCGCTCTGGCGGCTCCTGGTAAGCAATGGATGCCGGAACCGTCAACTGTATCTCAGTCCCGGCTCCGGTTTCACTCCAAAGTTCCATCTCGGCACCGAGGCTGTCGGCCCGCTCGCGCATCCCAAGCAGCCCCCAACGTCCGGGACTGTGGCCGAGGCTCACAACCTTCGGATCGATGCCGATCCCATCATCCCGGACCCGCAAAATAAGATACTGCTCCCCATACGTAACCTCCGCCTCTATATTCTCCGCCTTGGCATGGCCGAACGCGTTGCGCAGCGCCTCCCGGCCGAACCGGTAAGCCTCGTCCCGGAGCAGCAGGTCCAGGCTCCGCGGCTTGCCCTCCACCATCACCTGGAACTGCACCGACTTGTCGTCCGCAGCCAGTTCCTTCCCGATCGCGTTCAGGGCCTGCACCAGATCCTCCGGGCCCGCGGCGGAGGCGCGTAGACCCTGCACCGCGCTCCGAGCTTCGGCCAGCGCCTGGTCGCCCTGGTCCAGAACTTTTACGATCGCCCGTTTCGCCTCCCCGGGATCGGCGGGGAGCATGTGTTCCGCAGCCTGCAGATGCAGCAGCATCCCTTGAAAGCCTTGCAGCAAGGAATCATGGAGTTCGCGGGCGATGCGCGTCCGCTCGATGATGCGCTCTTCCGCCCGCATATCGAACTGCCGGGAAATCTGCAGCAGCCGCAAGCGATAGATCATCCAAGTGAGCAAAATAAGGAAAAACACCGTCGCCAGGCGGAACCACCAGGCCTGCCAGAACGCCGGATCGATGGCAAACGGCGCCGTAGCGTCGGCGCCATTCCACACGCCGTAGCTGTTGGAAGCGGTCACGCGAAACAGGTAGGAGCCCGGCCCAAGATTGGTGTAGACGGCCTGACGCGTGGCCGTGGCCTCGCTCCAGGTGTGATCGAAGCCGTCGAGCCGATAACGAAAGCGGATGCGGTCGGCACCGGTGAGGCTCACCGCTGAATAATTGATGACGATGCGGCGCTGCGACGACGAAATGCGGGCCGGCCCTGGCAAGCCAACCGGAACGCCATCTACGGAAATGGTTTCCACATGGGCCAAAGCCGGCGATGCCTCAAGATTGGCCCGGCTGGGCTGCACTGCGGAAAGGCCCTGATTGAGAGAAAACCAGATGACTCCATGCGGATCCTTCACCACCGACCGGTCGCGCTTGACCCCTTCCGTTCCCCGCAGACCATCCGCCGCACTATATTCGCGAATATCCGTGTCCAGGAGCGGACCGCGCACCAGCGCCTCTCGCCGGGCGCGCAAAACGTGGTTCGAAGTGGCGATCCACAACCATCCGCTTTGGTCCTCCGCCAGCCCAAGAATGGGTTCGCGCAACACCTCTGGCCACGCGGCGCTGAACGAAATGTGGCCGGAGCGTAGCCATGCGAGACCGCCGGCCGTGCCCACCCAGAGCGTCCCGGTGGAATCGCGAAGCAGCGAAGTCACGTTGTCGGCCGGCAAACCGTCGTGGCTGGTGTAGCTGCGCCAGGTGTCCTTAGCCAGTTCGCTCAGCCCTCCAGCCGTGCCGAACCACATCGCGCCATCCGGCCCATCTTCGATGGCAGTCAACGTGTTGGCGGCCAGGCCATTTGTCACTGTGTAGGTAGCAAATTGGCCGTCTTTGAAACGGCTCACGCCGCCGCTGACCGTGCCCGCCCAAACGGTTCCATCGGGGCTCAGATGCACACTGTACACGCTGTTTTGCGCCAGTCCATCGCGCTCGGTGTAAGTCTTGCTGGCCCACGTTTTGCCGTTAGAGCGCAAATGGGTCAGGCCGCCCTGTTGCCGCCCGATCCACAACTCATCCTGGCTACCGTCGATCGAATAAACGACATCCTGTTGCAGCAGATCATTGCTGACGGTCCCGCTCTCGTCGCCTTTCATCCAGCGCAGACCGCCCTCGACGGGCGCATACCAAACCCGGTCGTCTGCGTCCACGTAGATCGCGCCGCTGCTTCCCGGGCGCGGATAGGTAACAAACGCGCTATCGCGCAGGCATTCGATGCCATGCGGACCGCCCATCCAGAGATTTCCATCCCGGTCTAAATCGAGCGCCGTCACCGCCTCAGCATGTCCTGCGTCCGCCGCGAGTCCATTGCCGTTCCATCGGAACAGTCCTTTCGGGGTGCCCACCCAGATATTCGCATCGCGGTCGCGCACCATGGCCAGAATGGGGGTGTGCCGTAGAGTGGGCGGAACCTCGGTGGCCGCCTGCGATCCCACCAGGCCGGCGCTGGTCCCGATCCACAACCCTCCCTGGCCGACCGCCAGCAAACTATTCACTTGAGCACTCGGCAGCTTCTCCTCGCTGGCGAGAACCCTACCGTTTCTCACGGAGAAAAGTCCCTGATCGCGGGTGCCCAGCCACACCGTGCCATCACTGGTTTCGGCCATGGAAATCACAGCTGAGTTGGGTTCCGCAAAACGATGCGTCGCGACGCCGGTAGCCGAGCTGAGGCGGCTGGAGAGCACATCGTTCGGGCCCGTGGTTACGGGCTCCGCGGTGGTGAGGGTCTGGTACTTGTTGGCGCTATATCGCAAGAGGCCCAGGGCCAGCGAGGACAAAAGCACCGATCCATCGTTACCGCTCATGACCGAGGTGATGCCGAACTGTGCCTCGTCATGGCCCAACTCAAACTTTCCATCGAAATATCGTAAGATCTGCGTGCCCTGCAACACGATCCAGAGGTTTCCCTCCGCGTCCGCCGTCAACGTCTGAACCCCGCCGATGTTGAAGATCGTGGGAGTCGCCTGTGGGAAGGCACGAAAACTCGAGCCATCGAACCGCACCAGGCCCTTGCCGGTGCCGATCCAAAGGTAGCCGTCCCGGGTCTGCGCGATGGCAGCGACGGAGCCGGCGGGAAATCCTCGATCCGCGCCCCAGCGCTCACGCAGGTATTGCGCGATCGTTCGATTTGGATCGATCGCATGCGCGGGGCATGACAGGCAGATGGCGGCAAACCCGATCACGACCTTGCGAAGGCTACTCTGCCACATCATCCGTCGATCACGGCAGGTACTCGAATTTCTCGATGACCACCTCGCTATCCTTCTGCATCGGGCTATGGGCGGAGTCGACCACGTAGAACAGCATCTCCGCTACTTCCTTGCCCGCCGACGGAACCTGCGACGTGAACACATGTTCTGAAACCACCTCGGCGCCGGGATGCAACCCAGGATTCACCGCTGCCCCGCGCAGGGTCTTGAAACTCACCCGGCCTGCCTCCCAATGCATCACGTAGGTTAGGGTTCCTGCTGGCGCGGTAAACCGTGCCAGGTTGCCGGGGATGTAGAAGGGTTGAACCGCGTACTGCGCATTGTTCTTGTTGGCGGCATCGCCCCAGCGGCTCAACTCGACATCGAGTTCGCGGAAGTGTTGTTCTCCGCCCCAGTCATCGAAGGTGTTGAAGCTGAGCACCGCGGAGGGCTCCAGGTGGGTCACATCCCGCGCCACCCAGATGTAGGTTCCGTATCCCAGGCTTCGGGTGAGCTTCATCTCCTCGCAGGTCCAGCGTCCGCCGCGTTTCTTGATGTCGAGATGCAGAGCTCCGCTCGGATCCGTCCAGGCATTATCCGGACTGTAGAGGTTGTTCAGCCCGCCGCGATCGCTGGCGATCGTGCGCACCAGCCAGTCATATCCACTGAACTTGAGCGCCTTCGTAGGCGCATCCTGAATCTCGCCTGTGCCCTTCACGGTGGCGACGGTCACCACGGCGCCCCCAGGCGTGGGCGCGATGTCCAGGGTAGGGGCAGGGTGGTAGCCCGGATCCACCAGCATGGCTGCGTATTCGAAGCCGAGGTGGGTTGGCGTGGTCCAGGTCGAGTCTGCCTGGATGGGGATAAACTCCTTTTCGGGCCAGGGCTGCACCCACCATGGTCCGCTCCTGGCGTAGACCACAATCTGTTGACCGGGACGCGCCCCCGAGACGCGGCCCGAGATGACATCGGTCCGTTCGCGGCCGCCCTGTGCCGCTGGTGGAATCCTGGTGAACGTGACCGTTGGCGCGGCGGGAGGCTGCGGCCCGTGACAACCGCCGAGCCACAGGATCAGAAACAAGGGCCAAACGCCAACGCTGCGAGAACGATCCACGAGCACAAATCCTCTTGCCCACTAGCTTACGGGAAGCAGCATCTTTTCGCCGGGTAGTACTATTTTCGAAAAGGGGTTAGGCGAGGCTTTCCCGTGAAGAGTCACCCCAGTTCCTGCTGCCCACCCACCGCCTCGCGTGCAGGAGAGGCCCGCCCCGTTGTGCCCCCAGCCGCATCCGGCAAAGTCGCAGGAGAGCGCCCCATGGTGGAGCTCCCCGGTGGGACCTTCCTCATGGGCACCGACTACCAACCCGGCTTTCCCGCCGACGGCGAGGGCCCGGTCCGGCCCGTATCGTTGTCGCCGTTCAGTGTGGACACCTATCCCGTAACCAATGCCGATTTTGCGCAATTCGTAACCGCCACAGATTTTCGCACCGAAGCGGAGACCTTCGAATGGTCTTTCGTCTTTTGGGCGCACATCCCCAAGGACCGTTTCGAAGAGTTGGTGGAAGACACGGTGGCCGAGGCTCCGTGGTGGTGCAAGGTTCCCGGCGCCAGTTGGAAGCACCCGCTTGGCCCCGGATCGGACATAGAGGCCACGCAGAATCATCCTGTGGTTCATGTGTCGTGGAACGACGCGAGGGCATACGCCGCGTGGGCAGGAAAGAAGCTGCCCACCGAAGCGCAATGGGAATTCGCCGCGCGCGGCGGCCTGGAACAGAAGCTTTACCCCTGGGGAGATGACTTGACCCCTGGCGGAAAGCATCTCTGCAACATCTGGCAGGGCCACTTTCCGCTGGACGATACGGCTGAGGATGGATACGCGGGCGCCTGTCCCGTCGACAGCTTCCCACCGAATGGTTACGGCCTGTACTCCGTCATTGGGAATGTGTGGGAATGGTGCGCCGACTGGTTCCAAACTGCGTGGGCTGCGAAGCTGACGCATGATCCAACCGGACCGCCGAGGGGACAGGCCAAGGTCATGAAGGGCGGCTCCTTCCTCTGCCACGCGTCTTATTGCAATCGCTATCGCGTAGCCGCGCGAACCAGCAACACCCCGGACAGCTCCGCCTCGAACATCGGCTTTCGCTGCGTGCGCTAGGGGCCGGGCTCAGAGTCTGCGTGAGAACCGGATCTCTAGGATCAAACGGAACCCGACGGTTAGTTCGCGCGAAAACCAACCCCGATCACTAGAAAATTCGACGGGTGCCCCATGTTCGCGCCAGCGTACGTGGGCCGAAAAAGACGGGCGAAGCCCTTCCATTGTTGTTACTCGTTGAGTGAAAGCATTCGAAAAATTCATAATCGGCCCACGTTAGCTGGCGCGAACATGGGGCACCCGTCAGGTTCTGTTTGGTCCTCAGATCCGGTTCTCAGCCAGACTCTTCAGCCCTGCCCTGGATTGTTGGGTTCTGTCCACTTGGGAAATCTTCAGCCGGCCTCGCCAAGTATTTCGCCGAACACACCGCGGGCAAAATCACGGGCCTTCTGCGCCTCACCCAATTGCGAAGGTTCTATGCGCGTGACCATTTTTGCCCAGGCTGCATCGATGCAGTCGAGGCACCATTGCACACTGCGCTTGGACCCCCGGATCGGCTTGTCACCAATCACAACGTAAACAGGATTCGTATGCGAAGAAGGGAAAATCCGGACAGCGATCCAACTGCTCCGCTCGATGGAGACCTTCGCTGAGAACTCCCTCACTCTACCGTCCGCCTTCATCGCGATGGTCTTAACGACTTCCCCGTTGACGATCACTTCGAGCGGAACCTCATCCGGCCCCACCCGGCGAACTAATTCCATATCCCAGTAATAGTGTTCCCCCAACGGGCGATCCCGGAAAGACAATGCGGCCCCCCTTACCGTAACCGTCACTTCCCGTGCCTCGCGATATCGCAATTCGTTTTTACCCGCAGCCAAGCCGGCCTCGTCGACGGCAAAGTCCATGAGATGGCTCTTGCCCTCGGAGACGTAAGACTGGCCCTCGCCCAGACCCTGGATCCACGCCAGGTAACCTCTCTCCGCATCCGGCCGTTGCGCAAGATGAACATAAGTCCTCCCGGCGCCCACGCGTTCGAAGAGACAAGGAAAATCCGTCTCCCCCGCGATCTTCGTCCGGAAACCGCAATTCATGGCGTGGTACCAGAGATTGAGCTCAGCCGCTACCGGCGTATCGACCACCGACAGAAAATCAACCGCCCCGTGCGCAACATCGATCAGGTATTCATTCGCCCCGTTGTCATCAAACGGTGGGATCAGGTAATTCGGCACTTCCTGGCTATCGACGCTCAGCCCATGCCCAATATGGGCATAGCCCACCGTGGCGCCCTGCTTCTTCGCCCACTGCAGGATGGGTAAATTCCAACTCGGCCATTCCTCAATGGTCGCCGCACCCGGAAAATCCTGCTCCTCTAAATTAAGCAGGCAAAGATGTCCGCAATAGCTCGACGGAAACCCGGAAATCTCCACGTCGTACTTGAGAATGCTCCCCGGCACGGATACCGGATCAACCGACTTCTTGAAGAACAGCTTCTGGTGATACCACGAAGGTCCCCAGGTGAGAACGTCACCGACACTGAGTCCTTCCCCCCGCACCTGCGGGAGCACCTCTTCCGGCGTAATCCCTTCCGAGGGAGTAGTGTAGTGCGCGCAGCCGGCCGCGTGGATATGATGGTCCCCCGAGTACCACCCCAGCGCCGCGGGATTCACCCAACGTTCCAACCGAAGGGTCGCTGTCTGTGCGGGAGCATCGGTCACCGTGCAATGCAGTTGCTTCACCACATATTCCGGTCCGCGCCCGTATTCAACCGTGAAGACCCCTTTCGGCAGCAACACGGATTGGCCATCGCTACGATAGATCTGCCGTTGAAATCCCAAGTCCGGCGCTTCCCGCTTGGCCTGCGCAGGATAAACGCGGCCCACCTCATCGGTAATCGTAAGCCGCGCGGTCGTGGGGCTGCCGTCCTCGTCCAGGATATGCAAAGTCACCACAGCAGCCGGCACGCACGAAAACACCACGGGAAGCGTGCTGCGGAATCCCAAGTCAATCGTGGTGGGTCCCGCGTCAAACTGCAATTCCGCCGAACGCTTGCCCCGGTCGCGGCTGTACAGCAGCAAAAGGGCATACTCCAACGACAGGCCATCCAGAGTCTTCGACATTGGCGCCTGCTCATATTGATCGAGACCGAGCCACCGCTGTTCCCGATCCAAGGCCGTAACCGTCTGCAACGGGTGCGCCACGCTTTTGGACGCGATCCCGACGCCAAGCATCGCAGAATGCGGAGAGTGCTCCGAGACAGGTTTCGCCTGCGGGCTCGTCACCCCCAGCCGCGATCGCAGGCCACTCTCATTCGTAATCTCAAGGCAAAAGGCGCGCCACCCCGACTCCACTAATATCAGCGGCGCAGAACCCGGAAGCACGCTGACGCGACTCTCCGGGTTGATGGTTATCCGTGCTAAAACGTACTTCGCCAGCGTAGCCCTGACACTGTTGAGACCCCTAAGCTTATCTGGCGATGCGATCGCGGCCGCAATCAGCTTCTTATCACCCGGCTCGATAGGCTGACCCAGATAGTCCAGCGTATCGATCAGCCGCGCAACATTCGACCCGATTGCCTGGTGTTCCTCGACATTCAAACAAAAGGCAACGGAGGGACCGAGAGCGAAGCTACAAACCCCGCCCCCGATAAACAGGCGCCGCGAGATCACTGGCGTACTTCAAGGCTGCGGGCGTTGCGGAAAAGCCGGTCCAGCGATTCAACCTGCATTTGGTTCGCGCCCGGATCGTCGCTCTGCGGAGCATCGAGCAGATCCACGTGGCCGTACTCATCTTTTCCCCGCACCAGCAGTGCGAGTTGGCGGACCTTGCCCTCCTGCACCACCTCGGGCGGCATATACCGTACCGCCAACCCGATTCTCGGCTTGCCGGACGCATTGGCCTGGGAGCCATGGACAATGGCCACGTCGTGCAATGACATTTCTCCCGGCCGCAGAACGATGTCCACCGCCTGCCTCTCATCCACGGTCACCGCGACCTCCTGGCCGCGAGAGAGTGCGTTGTCCGCGGCATAGGTCTCGTGGTGCGGGTAGATTTGCCGGTGCGATCCCGGCACCACGCGCATGCACCCATTTTCCGGAAGACTATCCGACAGCGCGATCCATGCCGTGACGGCCTTCGGCGGGTGAAGTCCCCAGTAAGTCCCATCCTGATGCCAGGAAATGTATTTCTTATCTCCCGGCATCTTGGCAAACCACGCGCTGTCTCTTACGGTAAGATCCGGGCCGAGGACACCTTCCACCGCATCGAGCACCTTGGGATGGGAAGCCATGCGATATACCCAGTTCAGGAAGGTGTGGGTGTGCGCAAAAACGGAAACGTGCTTGTTGGCGGGAAGAATGCGAATCTGCTCACTGTAATACGCATAGTAGTCGTCGAAATGACGACGGAACCCGCGCGTTTCTGCCTCGTCAAACACCGGAATGGGAAACTCGTAACCCCGTTCTCCGTATCCGTTCATGCTCGGACACCCCCTACTTTTGGCTCGCCGTTTTACGCAACGCCGCGATCAGACGCGGTGTGTACGTCTCTGTTATATAGAAGTGGTTCGCGATCTGCTCGGCGGGTGTATCTCCTTTGCCCTGCTCGTCGAGGATCGCATCGACCGCGGGCGAGCGCAGCTTTTTGAATGTGTCCTTCATTCCGGGCCAGCCCCAGGCGCACTGATATCCGGTCCTTGTCTGCCAATCCGAAACCGCTTCGACGAACACCTTCAGCTTGTCCTTCACTCCCTGCTGGTCGCCCGTGGCCGCAACCAGGTCCTCGTACGCTGCCTTCATGCGGAGTTCCATCACCAGGTCGGTCAGGAACCTCTGCGGATCCCCAAACAGCAGGCCCTTCAGGGCTCCAGAAGTGATCCTTGCCCGGCTCAGCTGATCCAGCTGGTCAGCCGCTGTCCGCATCTGCTTGGCATCGCTGCCGGCGAGCGCCATCCACCCCTGCACGATCGTCTCTCCGCCGCCATGAATCAGGTCGTTGGCAAAGGCAACGTAATCGCTGTGGGTAGGCGCCTTCTTCCCGCTCGCCCCGCGCGAAAACGCAAAGGTGTTCGGCAATTGAACGCAATGGGTCTGCGCGTTGCCCACCACTCCTCCGGGCGCAACCTTCGCCCCCGCAAAATACGCAGCGTCCCCACCGAAATTGGTTAAGGGGAAGGTAGGCTCGCCCTCGATCGCTCCATAGTTAAACGTGAGCGACGTCGACGCGACCTTGAATCTTTCTGCCAGCGCCAGGTCGGTTCCATTGGGCGGCACATCGTAGGTGTGGATGGTGATGCCCCACGGCGTGGGATTCGCCTGCTTCAACTTCTCCAGGATATCGACCGCTTCCGCCGGCGTTCCCCACGCGAACTTTCCCGTTTGGTAATAGCGGCAGTATGCCTCCCAACCGACATGCATCCAGTAAATAAGCTCGATACCCGGCCGCAAGCTATCCAGCATCTTCCGGTGTTCCACCAGCAGATTGACAAACTGGCTGTTGGTCGAACCTGGATATCCGCCCGGATCGCTATCGATGATCACCACTCCATCGACCTTGGCCAACGGACTCAACAGCTGCTTGCGCCACGCAATCATCCGTTGCACGGCTGCCGGGTCGCCGGGATCCACGAATTTGTCGCAGTAAAAGTAATGCCGGTTCTCAAACGATGTCTTCGCGGCCACGGCATTGTCGGCAACGATATTGGGGCAGAGCGTCAGAAAGACCCGCATTCCCAGCTCGTCATGCAGCATATCGATCACCTGGCCGATCTTTGCCAGGTTCGCCCGGTCGCTCGACGTGAGCGGATCGGGCACGATCTCGAGCATCGGCCAAATCACCAGCGTGTTGAAGCCCAGCTTTTGCAGGCCTCCGGCGTACCCACGGTAATCCTCAACCGTCCAGGTGCGAGCCGCGTAAGGATGCTTGTAGGGCCAATGCTGGTGGATATACATGCCGACCACCTTGCTCCCACCGGCCCGCGGCTCCGCGGGGCCAAGAGCGAATCCCAGGCCGGTAAGACCCGCAACGCCACCCATGCCATAAAGAAAGTCTCGCCTTTTCATGCGTGCCTCTTCATCTCCAACAAGGTGTCGCTCGCCGCCTCAATACACCGTGTGATATCCGCCTCAGTGTGGGCGGCGGAGAGGTACCACAGCCCGCGAAGGATCAAGCGTATTCCACGCTCCCGCATGCCGGCCGCAAACACCTGGTATTTCTTCGTGTCGTACTGCAAGGTGTCCCGGTAGTTCTTCACTTTAGGGAGTTGAGTGAAGCCCATGTGGAAGGCGGGCCCGATTCCCTGGGTGAGAATCGAATGACCGGAATCCTCAGCCGCGGCTTGCAATCCGCGGCGCAGCACGCCAGCCAGGCGGCCAAATTCCTGGTAAAGCTGCGGCGATCTCGCTTCCAGTTCGTTAACCGTCGCCAGCGCGGCAGCCACCGACGCATTCTGAGCATTCATCGTCCCTGCCTGAATGGCTTTGCCCGTGGTCAACACATTCATCAGCTCCCGCTTACCGACCAGTGCGCTGATGGGGAAGCCGCTTCCCATGGCCTTGCCGAAGATAGCCAGGTCCGGCGTGACCTTGAAATAGGATTGTGCCCCACCCAGCGCCACCCGGAACCCGGTGATGATCTCGTCGAAAATCAGCACGCACCCAGCGCGATCGCAGGCAGCGCGAAGCCCCTCCAGAAAGCCCCGCTCGGGTAAGACACATCCGTTGTTACACATCATCGGCTCGGTGATCACGGCTGCGATTTCCGAACCCCGCTGCTGCAACATCGTCTCCACCGCGCCCAGATCATTCCACGGCAGGATGATGACATCTTCGCTAAGCCCGTCAGGGATCCCGGCGCACCACGGCACCGGTTCGCCTTCGGGCGCGCTCAGCGGCGGATTCACACTGAAGGCCACGCTATCCAACCAGCCATGATAGTGCCCTTCGAACTTGATGAACTTGGTCCGCTGCGTCGACGCGCGCGCGACCCGCAGTGCTGCCTGCGCCGCCTCCGAACCCGAGACGCAGAAACGAATCAATTCCGCGCAGGGGAGGATGCGTTGCAAGGACTCTGCCAGTTCCAATTCTTCGAGATGCTGCCCGGCAAACACCTGCCCGCGCGCATCGGCCCGGACAACCGCTTCGTGCACGATGGCGTTCGAGTGGCCCAGCAGCATTGGGCCCTGGCTCAGGGCAAAGTCCAGCGATTCGTTGCCGTCCACGTCCCACACCCGCGCCCCCTCGGCGCGCTCATAAAACAGCGGGTGAGGCGATTCGGAGGACCGGAATGCACTGGAAACACCCCCGGCAAGTACCTGTTTCGCGCGTTCATATAGTTCGGCAGACTTGGAGTAACTTCTCAACGTGGCTGTCTCTTTCATGCGCCTCTCATCATCCCCACTCCGCGCGAAAGCGAAGAACTGGGTGTTGTGTTTCCTGCCAGCGAAAATCGTCCAATGGATAGATAGGACGACCGATCCGCTGGAACGGCATTTTTGTTAAATTGCCCCGGCATACCCCGGGCATGTCCAAATGAATCACCCGGTCGAGCATGGAGGCATAACCGGGACGGAACAAGGTAGGGGACTTCACCGCGACGATATCCTGATCGGCCGGTTCGATTCCCTGGCTTCGGTAGAGCTCCGGATCAATGACGAAGACCGCGCGCGAAGCCACCACAATCTTGAGGCCGGATATCTCCAACACCGCGGTCGGTCCCATCGAGACCCTCCTGCCGGTGAAGACGGGCCCCTTCAACACAAAGTCGCCGTCACTCAAGTGGCGAACCGTGGCGTCGACCAAAAGTGGAGGCCCAAACCTCCGGTCACTACGAGCGCCCAGCGGTCCGTGAAACTCGGCCCCCAGCCCGAGACTGGCAGCCATCTCGGCAACCACTGGATCCACCATGAATAGGCATGCCGATAAGGCGCTCGCGTGCGGGAGAAGGATCGAAAGCAGGCCGGGATTGTCGCCGGGGGCGCCTCCCGAGGTGCCGTCAAACGCTTCGGAAACAATGGTGGGACGCTTTCGTTCTTTGAGGACTGTGGGCGCCAGCATCTCCGGCTCGGTCCACTCGACATAAAACTCAGCGCGGCGGTCCCACAACTCCTCGGCAATGCTGGTCATCGTCGCATCGATTGCCGGGCTCGCAGCCCGCGCTACCACCACCACGCTGCTGTGCACTTCCTCCATATCGAGCCAGGGTTGCACGTAGAAGAGTGAGGAAGACATGACGAGGTCCGACGGCAGCTCGCGATCGAGACGGGCGAGTACGTTCTTGATGGCCGGGCTATCTGTCGTTGCGGATTGAGGCGGCGCCAGCAGGGGAATCCCCAGCCAGTACAACTCGGGAGTTATCCCGCTGGTCAGAATTTCAATCAGCAGCCTGGCGGCTTTTCGTCCCGCATCGGCCATATCCACGTGGGGATACGTCCGGTATCCGACCAGCCCTTGAATTCCCTTGGAGCAGCGCCGGCGGCACGTTGGCATGGGAGTCCAGCGTGATCACGATAGGAATCGCGGGCCCAATCGCCTGGCGAATCTTTTTGATAAGCTCGGCATCCGCAGATGGGTAGGAGACGCTCAGCCACGCTCCATGCAGAGCGAGCAGCAGCCCGTCGATTTCCACCTCGGCCAGTTTGTGGATGAGCAACGCCGCCAGGTGCTCAAACGCTGAATCTTCCACCGGCCCCGCGGACACGGCCCAAGCAGACAGCAGAGGCACTGCCGTATTGCCCTCCAGCCCGCAAAGGAAACCACCCACTTCTGTATTGGTTCCCTGGCTGGAGGCAATCACCGCGCTTCCCTCTTCCACCGAGAAGTCAGCGAGGGGAGAGAAGGTGGGTGCAAAGGTGTTGGACTCTTGCGTTATGCCGGCAATACCTATACGAAATGCCCCAGCCATCACCCACCTATCAACCCGAACTCACCAAATCAGCTTAAGAGCGCCCTGAATCTCTCGCGAAGGATTAGCCGTAATAATCTGGCCGAAATTTGGACTCGATATCAAAGTTGTGGGGTTCATGAAATTTGTATGGTTGAAGAGATTGAAGAATTCCGACCGGAACTGCAGATGCAAACTCTCCCAGATGGCGAAGGACTTGGCGAGGGACAGATCGACATTCTTATAGGTCGGCCCCTTCAGTGAATTGCGGCCTGAATTGCCAAAGGTCCCTGCAGCCGGCAAAGCGTAGGCGGCCGGATTAAACCACTCCGCCCTGGTCCTGCTTCCGGCGGAAAATGGATTGGACAATCGGTTGGCAGTTTGCGTGCCGGTCGTGTCCCCTACATTGGCCACATCCTGGCCCACTGTAACGGAGGACCAAAGGCCGCTGCGTAGCGCGATAATCCCCGAGGCCTCCCAACCCCCGATCGCGAGGTCGAGGGCACGGCTCGCGTTCCCAGCGAACGTTTTTCCCCGGCCCACCGGCAGCACATACACCAACGATGTGGTGTTGACCTGCGTAAGGTCGAAGTCAGACGGCCCATACGACAGCTTCGGCTGATAAGTGTACGCCGGAGCTCCTATGTATCCGTTGGCATCGCTGGCAATATCCATGGACTTCGACCACGTATAGGAGTTGAGGAACGTCAGGCCTGACCTGAATTCCCTCTCCAGCTTTACCTGCAGCGCATGGTACGACGAGTTGCCGAAGTTGTTCCTCCATGGGAACACACCCGCGTTGTGGACCGGCCTGCGGGAGTTGATGGAACCCGGTCCCAGCACCGCAATGTTCTCCGGCAGCGAGACAATCAGCCTTCGGCCCAGGCCGCCCACATAGTCCGTGGATAGCTTCATGCTGAAGGGGAGTATCTGCTCGAGGCCCAAGTTGAACTCGATGGCAAACGGGTTCTTGTTAAACCTGTTGATGCTCTGGTTCGGAATCGGCGCGCTGCCCGGAGCGACCGGATAGGGGTTATTCAGCGAAAGGGTGCCTAAGGTGGTAAGGTTCTGGCCGCTTAACGAGAGCGAGGTTCCAAACGGATAGACCCCAGTCGATACACGAATACTGTTCTGCTCGATATTGGAATTGAAGTCATAGAAATAACCACCACCCGTCCGGATGACAGTCTTGGGCGAGACAGCGTAAGCGACCCCGACCCGCGGCGCGAAGTTCTTTCTATCCGGCACGGTGATGCTGTTACGAGGGCAATTGGGGGGCGCCCCGGTGATGGGGTTCTTCGCGCACCAAATGTAAGCGTAGGTAAAGTCGGTCGCATTCGGCTGGGTTTGTGCCAGGCCCCAATCGAATAGGGAGATCTGATTGTGCTGCACCAACGGCGGCGAGGCATACACGTACTGGAAACCAAGATTCAGCGTGAGCTTGGGCGAAATCTTCCACGTATCCCCAATGTAGCCGTTATAGATATTTCCCCAGTCGTTGAAGTAAGGGATGATTGCCTGGACCGATCCCTGCGGATAACCCAGCATAAAGCTGGCCAGCGGTTCGCCGGTCTGCGCGTTTCCGGGCAAACCGGTGGTGACGGGGGAATAGCTCTGGCTCGCTGCGCCTTGCGGGCTGGCAATATGGCGATACCGCATATAACGGAAGCCGTACGAGATTTCATGGCGTCCGGCAACTTTCTTGACGTCTCCGTTGTATTGGTAAGTCGAGTCCGGGTTGGCCAGTTCGTAGCTTATAAATGAGGGCGAGTTAAATCGCGACCCGGTCAGTCCCTGGCCGTTCGGCACATTGCCGCCGGCGGTGAATTTGTTATAGAAATTCGGCCCCACAGCGGCATCGAAGGCGGCGCCTTGCGAGCCTGGAATCCCAGGATTGTAAAGAGGAATTCCGGAACGGTTATACCCGGCCAACAGGTTCACAATGAAAGTGGGGTTCAAAATCAGCGTGTAGTTGATGGCTATGTTGGCGCCGTGATTCTGCTGCTCGGTAGGATTCGCCGGCAGGCTCCCTGGACTCGAGGTCACCCAGTTGTAAAAGGAAGTCCGGCCATACAGCTGCTGCCGGTCGGTGATGGATTGGTCAACGCGGAGACCCCACTGGTTGGCAGTTTCTGTCTGCACCTGGGACGTAATCAAGTTCGGCGTCCCCGTGCGGTTCGGCTCCGGATCGTAGAACTTCAGATAGGCTGCTGCGACTGGATGGACGCTCGGGATGGTGTTGTTGGGATACGGATTGCGAATAAAGCCCTGCGGGCAATTAGCGTTGGCCACGGTCGAGGTGGGATCGTACAACTGGTTCTGCCGCACCGACCTGCCCAGGCAGTCCGTTCCGATCACGGAACCCAACAGTTCAGAGAAGTTGCCGGCTCGTTCCGCATCGTCCGGCACGGTTGCGGATTTCGTATTGGTCCGGCTGAAGCGGAGGCCCTCATAGTAGGTCGAAAAATAGGTTCGCGACTTCCGCCCATCCAGCACGTGCGGGATCAAGATGGGGCCGCCGACATATTCTCCAAACTGGTTTTGCCGGAACGGCAGCGTGGGGCTGGCAAAGAAGTTATCGAAGTAGTTGCGGGAGTCGAGCACGTTGTTCCGGAGAAACTCCCAGACCGCTCCGTGCAGGCTGTTATCACCCGAGCGGGTCACGAGGTTCACGTTCGTCCCTGCGGCCAGAGAAACGTCAGCGCCGGTCTGATGCGAGGCGACTTTGAACTCGGCGATGGCATCCGGGGGAGGGCTCACCGAGTAAGTATTGGAAAAACGCTGATTGTTGTCGACGCCATCCAGGGTGAAGTTATTCATTTGCGCCCGCATCCCGTTCACCGCCGGGCTGATGCCGCCGGTGATGATGAATGAGTTTTGCTGCCCGGTCTGGACCGGGGCGACTCCGGGCGTGAGCTGGATCAACTCGGTAAAGTTTCGTCCGTTCAGCGGGATGGCGACCACGTCCTGATGGCCGACGACTGTGCCGATGGTGGCTTCTGTGGTGTTGAGTGCCACTCCCCCGCCCGAGACTTCCACGGTCTGCGCGACGCTGCCGACCGCGAGCTTCACATCGAGGGTGCGCGCCTGGTTTACCAACAGAGTCAAATTCGAAACTGTGTACGAATCGAAACCTTTCGCAGACACGGTTAACGTGTAGGCGCCGGGAGGGACGCTCGAAAGAAAGTAGACGCCGGAGTCGGCGCTGGTGGTGGAGCGCTCGGTGTTTGTGTCCGCGCTCTTCAGGACCACGGCGGCCCCGGGGACAGCATTCCCACCGGGATCCGTCACTGTACCGTTGATTTGCCCCTGAACGGTCTGTCCATGGAGCGGTATGACGGAAAGCGACAGGGCCATAAGCACACTAAGGAGGGCACCGGATCGACATAGAGTTCGACAATTCATGTCACAACACCTCGTCTGTTTCTTAATGGGGCCCTGACTGCATCGAGCCGGGTGAGCAGGATTTCCGTTAAGTTAAGGTCCACTTCAACGCAAAGTCAAGCTAATTTTGCATCAGAGGAATTCTATTTCTGTAATGGAATATTTAGACGCCCAGATGAAACCAGCCTCGAATCGTTAGAAACTCTCTAGTCCGATCTCAACCAGAAAACCAACCTCGATCAGCAGAAAACCTCTGGCCCAAACTCGACCGGAAAACCAAACTCGATCAGCAGAAAAGCTCGATGGGTGCCCCCATGTTCGCACCAGCTAACGTGGGCCGAAAAAGATGGGCGAAGCCCTTTCCAATGCTTCTAGGCCTTGAGTGAAAGCATTCGAAGAATTCATATTCGGCCCACGTTAGCTGCGCGAACATGGGGCACCCATCGAGCCTTCCTAGTGATCGAGGTTGGTTTTCGCGCGGACATCATTACCCGTGCACTCCGAGGAAGGTGATCGAAACTAACTGCACCAGAGTGCCTGCAGTTAGCAGATGCAATGCACTCCGCGGCGCTTCCCGCCACTCTCCGGTAGCCCAGCCCCAGAACACCCCGGCAACAATGCTGATGGACATATAGACAGGCCACCCAATCACCGGGCCGATATCTCCCATCAAACCCGCGCCGGTACCGTAAAGCGCTGTGCCGGCGATGAACATCAACCCCATCAGTGGCGCCAGAATCCAGTAAGACGGGGGACCGGCGAGAAAACTTCCCCAGGCCTTCCGGCGCGTAAACGTGACGACCGTCAACAACACATTCGGTACATATCCAAACGTCACCGTAAATGCCCACTGAGCATTCGCCGCGTTCAACGGACTCGCCCCTTGAGCAATGGCCAGGCGGTTGAACTCTCCCCCATAGGCGAGAGCAATATTGAACAGCGAAGATAAGAACGCCGCCACCACCGCAGCCACAACCCCACGCACAAACTGCCCCTGCGGAGACGTTTTCAGTGCCGTATTCCCAGCATCCCGCCGCTTCCCTGCCCAGGCACACAACAAAACCCCGGCAATAATCCCTGCATCCGCAACCACAATCCACAACCCCTGGCGTGAGAACAGCCGTTCCGGATGCGAAATGAGCAAGGGAGAAAGCGACCCAACCGCGATAGAAATGCCATACAGAAGCGCGGTCGCCAACGAGAGGCCGATCAGGTTCACGGCCACTCCGAACAGCGATACGGCGATGCCCCAACCCAAACCGCAAGCGGCACAGATGAGCATCGTACGGGAGGAGATCTGGGAATAAATCCCCAGCAAATGCGGCACCGTCAGCAGGGCCAGCACCCACGGCAGCACCAGGTACGCCCACACGGAATAAACCGCCCAACTCTTCTCGAACACCCACCCGCGCATAGCCTTGACGGGGGCAAGCACCGACCCGCCCAGGATCCCCGCAACGACTGTTATGGCAAGTCCCTCGATGATCATGCTTCGCTCTCTCTCCGATCAACGTTTCAATCAAGAAACGCAAATTCCCGGCCCGGTTGACGGAATTCTTAACGCGCTTACACCTATTGTCAATCCAGTTTATGCTTGACAGAAGAGAACGCCCGGTTCATCGTGCAAAGGAGTCCGCGCAAAAGCGTGCGTTTCTCTATAGAAATAAAAGAAAAGGGCATTCGAACCGCATGAAAGTGACTGGCATTAAAGTGACCCCGGTGACCGTCCCCATGGAAGCGCCTCTGCGCTGGAGCATGGGCGTGGAAACAGGAACAACCCGGGCGATCATTGAGGTTTCGACCGATGAAGGAATCACGGGAATCGGAGAAACCTACGGAGGCAACGCCGTAGAGCACGCCATCGAAGCCGCCAAGCCGTACATCCTCGGCCTTGACCCGCTCGAAACCGGCATCCTCACCCATCGCCTAAGCGTGTTCTGCATCGGCTATGAAACCGCTGTGCCCGCGGTGGTGAGAGCCGGCATCGAGATGGCCTTTTTGGACGCCGCGGGCAAAGCACTGAACCGCCCCGTCTATTCCCTGCTGGGCGGAGCGGTACGCGATCGAGTGGAAACGGCCGCCTATCTCTTCTTCCGTTACAAAGGAGAAACCGGGGTGGGCGGTGAGGAATCCCCGGAAGCCATGGTGGCGCGAACCGAGGAACTCGTCGAGCGGCACGGCTTTCGCGCCATAAAATTAAAAGGCGGCGTGCTCCCTCCAAAGGTAGAGTTCGAGGTGATCCGCCAGTTGCAGAAGCGCTTTCCGGAAAGCCCCCTGCGTTGGGATCCGAACGCCGCCTGGTCGGTCGAGACCTCCATGCAGGTGCTGCGCCGCCTGAGCGCTGAAAATATCGAACTCGAATACCTCGAAGATCCCACCTGGAACCTGGAAGGTATGAGCCAGGTGCGTAAGGTCTCCCACATTCCCTTCGCCACCAACATGTGCCTGGTGGCCTGGGAGCAGCTCGCTCCCGGCATTCGCATGCGGAGCGTGGACATCATCCTTTCGGACGTGCATTTCTGGGGAGGTTTTCGCCAAAACCAGAGAATGATGGCGGTCTGCGATGCTTTTCAGCTTGGGGTCGGCATGCATAGCGACCGCGAACTCGGGATCTCGACCGCAGCCATGCTCCACCTCGCGGCCGCCTCACCCTCGCTGGTGTATGCGATCGACAGCCATTACCACGACCAGGTAGCCGACATCATCACCCAACCCTTTCAATACAAGAATGGCTACTTCGATGTACCGCAAGGGCCCGGCCTGGGAGTGGAAGTCGACTGGGACCAGGTCAAGAAATACAACCGTCTCTACCAGGAGCAAGGCCAGGTCAATGAGTTTTACGATCCGCGGCGGCCCAACTGGGTTCCGACCTTGCCCATCTTCTAAATCCGAGGGAGTGACATGGTCGCGCTGACGTTGCTGCTAAGCGGATTTCTGATGCAGGCTCCGGCCGCGCCGATCGAACCGCCGGCGCAGGATTTCCGCCATGTCGAGCGCATGGCGGAAGGCTCCAGCCGCTTCGATCTGGTGCGTTCCGGCAAACCGGCCTTCTCGATCGTGGTGAGCGATCCCAGCGACGTGGTACTGGCAACGGCAGCCGAAGACCTGGCCCGGTACACAGAGTCCCGGTGGAACTCCGCCCCTGATATCTATACCCGCCTGGATGCCGCCAAAGGCGACGTGGTCGTCCTGGCTTCGCAAGCATCGCTGGCGCAGCTTCCACCTGATTTCCGGTCGGCCGCCCAGAATTCCGAGCTCGCGGAACAGGCCTTTGTCGTCCAACGCGTTCGTTTGCCGGGCGCGCGCACGGCATTGCTGTGCCTCGGCGGCGGTTCCATTGGCGCCCGCTATGCCACCATCGAGATCCTGCGCCGCATGACCTACGATCGCGAACAAGCATTTGTAACCCTCGATCGCGTGCGCGATGAGCCCTATTCCACCTGGCGCGCCATTTACATCAATGATTCCGCGCACCAGGCGAACAACTACGATCCCAATCTGCTCTACCCGGTAGAAACCAACCGCTGGCCGCTCGAGAAGTGGAAGCGCTACATCGATGAGCTTGCGTTTTTCCGCTACAACGTTCTGCAGATTTGGCTGGTCCCGGAAATGTTCACCCCCAAAGCGCTGGAGGGAGGAGGCGTCTACGACTATGTCCGGGACACCTTGAATGCGGTCGCCCGCTACGCCCGCCCGCGCGGCATCGAACTATGCGTCCTCAATGGCATCAATGTCGCCGTGGATAGCGGCACGTTGCTGAACACGCTCCCCACCAAGGCATACCAGGATATGCCGATCTACCGCTATCTCAGCCCCAATCGACCGGCAGAAAAGCAACTCATGTTTGCCTTCTGGGACTACTGGTCGAAGCAGCTTTCCGACGTTCGCATGTGGTCGCTGTTTCCGGGCGATCCGGGAGGCTGCGCGGAAGACGCCTGCGGGCCGGAGACCTATGTCGATCTCTCCATCGACATCAGCCACATCATCCGGAAAAACAACCCAAAGGCCATCATCGACTTTTGCCCCTGGCAATTTTTCGGCTGGGGCCCCACCTGGCCTTCGCAATTCCGCAAAGACACCGCGCGCATCGACCGTGGCTATCGCTATTTGCTCACCAAGGTCGACCAGTTCCCTCCCGGAACCATCTTCAGCCCCAATCTCAACGACTACACCTCGGACCCTCCTGTGCGCGGAGCAGGAGAGGGTGGCAACACCATCCAATACATCGAAGCGATCCACAAAAAAGGCCACCTGATTCATACCTGGACGTACTTTGTCACCGAAGGGGAAGGCTGGCTCAACCATCACGACCGGGTGGCCGGCATACTGCGCCAGAGAGGCGTCGAAGCAAAATACCCGATCTCCGGCGGCATCTGTTACACCATGACTCCGGCGTTGAATCTTCTTAGCCAGTATGCGTGCGCCGAGGGCTACTGGGATCCTCACGTAACCGGCGAAGAGGTGATGCGCCGATTTACCGAGGGAGTGTTTGGCAGCTCAGACCAAGCGCTGCTTGATATCTTCCCGACGTTCGAGATCGGACCCCAAGTCGGCTACACCTTTGCCAAGCCACCCGCATGGAAACCGGACTTCACCAAAATACATGCCGACATGGTGCGCGACCGCGCGGTGCTCACATCGTTGCCCTATGACCGGCCTCCTCGTTTCGACCTGCTGCTCACCCCGCGAGCTTACGCCGCGGAGTTGCTGAGCTTCGCGGACCTGTACGCCAGCCTGAGCAAGCTAGGGGAGCAGGTAGAGGAGGCGCGCAGCCTGGTGCAGCAAACACCCGCCGCGCGCACCTTGCCACCCGACCAGATCGACATAGTAAAGGCCAAGGATGCCCTGAATGAATTAACCGGAAACTCCAAGCAGCAACTCCAAACCGCGCTCGAGACGATTCAAGCACTCAATGTGCCCGCCATCAAAGATCGCTACCGGGCGCAGCACTACCAGATCTTTCTCGACTACCCAACCGACTTCACCAAGGAACTGCCGATGTTGGTCAACGGCTTCTTCAATTCGTTCGGAGCCGGTTTCCTGGAATAAAGCTCTACAGTTCTCTCGATCCCAGGCAGACGGTACGGGCCACCCTGCTCTCGACGGGTGCCCCATGTTCGCACCAGCGTACGTGGGCCGAAAAAGACAGGCGAAGCCCTTCCAATGCCTTTAGCCGATCAAACGGAAGCGTGCCTATTTCGCCGCTTGCAAACGCTCAAGAGCTTCCTGGGCTGGGCGAAAGCCGGGAGCTTCCTCAAGAGCACGCTTAAATTCATTGGCCGCCCTGTCCTTTTGCTGTTGCTTGGCCAACGCGACGCCGAGGGAATAGTGGGCAGAAGGCGAAGTGGGCGCAAGATGAACCGCCTGTGCAAACGCAGCTTCCGCCTGCGGCAAATCTCCCACGGCCAGGTAGAGCGTCCCTAACTCGCTGAACCCATCGGCGTTGGTGGGATCGACGGCTACCGCAGTCTGCAGATACGGCACACCCTCCGCCGGATTGCCGGCCTGTCCCGCCAGCCATCCTAAGTTGAAGTTTGCCGTGTAGTTGCGCGGATCCAATCCCAACAGCTCTACAAACTGCGTGCGAGCGAGCGGGTAGTCCTTCTGCTGCATGGAAATGGTTCCCAGCAACTCCCGGGCGGGTATGGTCACTTGCTGCGAGGCCTCGTCCGAGGCAAGCGCGAGCACCGCGTTGAGCTCTTTGACTGAATCCTCCACCCGATTGAGGTGGAAATAACTCAGGGCAAGGTTGAAGTGGGCCAGAGCATTCGAAGGATCTGCTTGCAGCACCTCGCGAAAACTAGCCGCCGCCTGCTCATCCCTGCCCAGCTTTTGCTGGAACGTGCCCAGGATATTCCGCGTATCGGGCAAATCCGGTGTCTGCGTCAAGACAGCTTGGAGCAGCTCCACAGCCTGTTCCATCTGTCCCGCGTAGGCCAACGAAATAGCGTGGTGGGTCTGTTCGTACTGCGCAATACGATCCTTGGGGTCGGCGCCGCTGGCGGGGTTTCGATTGGTGCCCGCACCGGCGACGTATCCCAGTGCGCGCAGTTGCTCCACCACGCGGGGACTTAACTCACTTGTGGGACGAGCCTGTGATTGCCCGGCCACCAGGGAGGAAAGCTTGCTGTGCATCGCGAGGCCGATGGATTGTTTGGACAAATACAGGTTCGTCAACTCACCAGGATCGTGGTCGAGATCGTACAGTTCGGGCTTCGGCGCCTCGATGTACTTCCAGTGCCCAGCCCTCAAACTACGCAAGGCGCTGCATTGGTAGTGTTGATGGGCATAAAGACTCTCGCTATAGACTTCCTCTCCGCTCTTGCCCTGAAAGGAAGCGGGAATCGGCATCCCGAGAAAGCTCAATATCTTCGGCGCAACCTCGAGCAAGGAAGCCGGCGCGCTGACTGTGCCGGTCTGCGGCGCTGCGCCTTTGGGAAAATGAAATATGAGCGGCACATGCAGCGTGCTTTGGTAAATGAAGAATCCATGCGTAGATTCCCCGTGTTCTCCGAGGCTTTCGCCATGGTCGGAGAGAAACACGATGAGCGCCCGGTCATAAATTCCCTTCTGCCGCAGATGATCAAGAAATTGGCCAATGGTAGCGTCGACGTATTTCACCTCCGCGTCATAACCTGGCAGCTGGTAGGGGGTATGTAAATCGTAAAAGTGGAGAAAGAGGAAGAACGGCTGCGACGCCTTCTGGTCGAGCCAAGCTTCCGCTGATTTTGCCACTTCTTCGGCGGGGCGCTTCAGATCCGAGGGATCGATCCCTTCTTGGCGGTTCAGATCGAAAGGACTGTCATAGCGATCGAACCCCTGGTCCAGCCCAAACCGCCGGTCCAGAGCAAATCCGCCCACGAAAGCGCCCGTCGCATACCCATGCGATTGCAACACCGAGGCCAGCGTCGTTGCCCCGTGCGCGAGCGCCTGTCCGTTGTCAAACACGCCGTTCGCAAATGGATAGGAGGAGGTGAACAGCGAGACGTGGGAAGGCAGTGTAAGAGGAACCTGGGAGCTGGCCTGCTGAAACAGGGTCCCTGCCCGGGCGATGGAATCGATGGCCGGTGTCTGAAACCGATGATTGCCATAGCAACTCAAACGGTCCGCGCGAAGCGTATCCACCGAGATGATGATGACGGGTGCCGGCGAACTTAGCCCGCTAGCAGGAAAGACCAGGAAAACTAACCCAAAAAACCAACAAGCGCGCGTCCTTTTGCGGTTCATGCGGGTCCATTCCTGGATTCGACGCGGGGAATCAGACTTTCCTGGATAGAATACCATTCCGGCATTGAAACGAATCAACTCCGAGAGGTCCGTCGCACTGCAGATCCCTCGTGGAAATGTTTTACCGCACCGGTGGAGGCAGAGGCCGAGGGGACGAGAAGACCCGTGATCCCTCCATCCCACTAACCGATATCCAGGAGAAACACCGCCCTCCCCCTTGTCATCCCGAGCGAAGCCGAGAGACCTGCAGTGCAACGGGACCCTCGTAGAAATGTTTTACTGCGTCTCCCCCGATGCACCCGTAAGCGAATGGGAGATGGCCGCGGCGACCACCTTAAGCGCGTTCGCCCCCTTGTTGAGCTTGTCCAAAATACGCGGCGTAGGCCCGGACAGGCTCACCGCGCCCAACACCTCATCTTCATATCCAAAAATAGGAGCGGCAATGCACGTCGCCCCTAACTCAGATTCCTCTGCATCCAGGCTGTACCCCTGGTCCCGCACTTTCGTCAGAACCTCCATATACTCCCGGGTACTGGTAATAGTATTCGCCGTAAATCTCTTCAATGCGGACTGCTTCAACGCCGCCCGCACCCGATCCTCCGGCAGAAACGCGGCGATGCACTTACCCAGCGCAGTCGAATGCCAGGGAATACGAGCCCCAATAGTGTCCGTCATGCGAAACGGATGGGGACTCTCCAAAATCTCCAGGTAAACGATCTCTCCCTTTTGCAAAACCGCCAGATTCACCGTCTCATCGAATTCATCCCGCATCTTCTTCATATACGGACGGGCCACCAGGACCAGGTTGCCGCCCACCAGCGCCTTCCGCGCCGCCGCGATAATCTTGACCCCCAGGCGATACCTGCCGGTAGCGGGATCCTTCTCTACATAGCCAACCTTATCGAGGGTGTAAAGGATGCGGAACGTGGAGGTTTTTCCCACCTTCGCCTTGGCGCTGACCTGGTGAAGAGTCAAGTCAGACTCGGCGCCATAAAACACTTCCAGGATCTTGATAGCCGAACCGAGTATTGGTACCCAATAACTGGAGCGGTTAGCGCCGGATTTTGCCTTGCTCAATCTTCTCTCCAATCGGCCGTACCCACGCGTAGTTCGGCCTTCGCAGCTGCGGATTTCCCCCTCCGCGTTCAACCTGCGAGTATAACTCGGTTTTAACTACGCGTTTGACCCGGATTCCCACGCAAACGCACGTCCCACACGATTTCCAACCTCGCGGACCCAAGTATAATGCGCTGTCCCACGAAAATCCGAATCGGGATAACCAATGAACGACCTGCAGAAGAAAACCGCCCAAGCTATCGTCAATATCTTCGAGACAAGCAAGCTCCACGGAGACTATGCCGCGGTTGTGCTCATCGCGGGCGACACCGGCCATCTCAGTTATGGCCGATCCCAGACGACACTTGCCAGCGGCGGTCTGTTTACCCTGATCCATCGCTACTGCAAAACTCCCGAAGCGCAGTACGCCGACACCCTGCGACCCTTCCTCGACCGCCTGCAAGCGAAAGACTTCTCCCTCGACAACGATAGGAAACTACGCAGCGTTCTCAAGCAGGCGGGGGCCGATCCTGTGATGCAGCAGGTGCAGGACCAGTTCTTCGATAAGACCTACTGGGCAACCGCTCTGCGGTTCGCGCTGACCGGCCTGCAGGGGTCTGCTCTCACTACCCCTCTAGGGATTGCCACCGTCTACGACAGCGTGATTCATGGAAGTTTCCCGCTGATCAAAAAGAGGACCAACGGGAGTTTCACCACCATCCCCGATGAGAAGGCATGGGTCGCGAAGTACGTTGAGCAACGGCGCGCCTGGTTAGCCAACCACACTAACCCTATCCTGCGGAAATGTCTGTACCGTATGGATGCCTTCGCCGGCCTCATGGCGGCGGATAAGTGGCGCCTCGAACTCCCCCTGACCATACGAGGTGTCCAGATAACGGACCAATCCTTTGACGCGGCCCCCCCACCCCCGCCGAAACCAACTCCGAAACCTCCGCCCCGCGCCGCCAGGAGCCACCCCGAAGTCGTGCTCAGTCTTCGCACGCCTTTTCAGACGGGCGACGCTGTGAAATACCTGCAACGCGGCCTCGCGAAGGCTGATCTTATGCCCGAAAACGCGGTCGACGGAGTCTTCGGTCCGGCCACCTCAAAGCTGGTGAAAACCTTCCAGAAGCAAAAGGGCCTTACCCCGGATGGCCTTGTGGGCAAGACTACGTGGTCCGCCGTGCACAAACTGATGCAACCATAGGCTTGTTTCTATGCGCTCATCGCCCCATCCGGAGAAACAGGTGCGAAAGCCGCCCCAGGAACACCTCAGCAGGCAGGTAGCGCCGATGTTCCCCGCAAAGCGGGCACTTGGCGGCGATCGGCTGGGCCGGCACGCTCTCCACCGGCGCAGGGATGTTTTCCTGACATCCCTTGCAACGAATGACTACCCGCTTCTGGCTCTGGGGTCCGGGAAACATGAAACCAGTATAGGCGAATAAAAAGCGAACATATCCACAGCCGCCACTCGCCCCTCATTGGAACGGAACCCAAACGAGGCGCCCCTACTTTGAGGCCAAGACCATAGAGGGTGGCCCATATCTCACCGCGCTTTTTGCGGGGAGATGTGGGAAGGATCTCCACCTTTAACTAGACTCCTCGGCCGGCAGCGTTTCCCGCACTATGAACATCGCACCCACATCCTGCGCACTGTCAACACGCGCCTACCAAGGAAACACCTGGCGGAAAGACTCTGTTGACGACAGAGGTATGACCGCTATACCATCGCCGCTGCCGTGAATTACACCCTTTCTCTAAACGATATTTTGACCGCGAATCCAATTTGCGGCAAATGCAATAGCCCTTGGAGGCCGTTATGTTTTCCGTATCCAAGACGATCGGAATCATGCTCGTCGTCTCGCTTGCTCTGACGGTGGCACACGCCCAAATATCCAGCGGAACCATTGTCGGTGTGGTAGAAGACGCGACCGGCGGCGTGGTCCCCAACGCCCAGGTCACCCTCACCCAAACCGAGACCGATACAATTCGCCATGCGGAAACCAACGACCACGGCCAGTTCAACGCGCCCTTTGTACCGCTCGGCGACTATTCCGTCAGCGTGACCGCCCCCGGATATCAAACGAAAACGACTTCGGGCATCAACCTCCAAATCGACCAGACCATAAATCTGCACATCACGCTCGACGTCGGCTTGGTCAGCCAAACCGTACAAGTCACCAGCGCCGCACCCCTCGTAGATACCGTGACCTCCTCACTCGGCCAGGTGATCGACAACAAACAAGTCCTGAATATGCCGCTCAATGGACGCAATCCGTTTGCTCTCGGGCTGCTCGTCGGCAATACCACGCAAGTCTTCGGCATGGGCTCGAACCTGCCCTTCATCGCAGGCGGCGGCCGCTTCTCCAACATCGACGTCTCCCTGAACGGCATCGATGACAACACCTTTGCCAACGCCGGTTCGATTGGGAGAAATGGAATCGCGGTGGTGCCCTCCGTCGATGCGGTTCAGGAATTCAAAGTAAAAACCAATAACTTCGCCGCGGAATACGGCCACGCTGCCGGTTCCATCGTAAGCGCAACCCTCAAGAGCGGCACCAACCAGATTCACGGCGTCGCCTTCGAGTTCTTACGCAACGATGCTTTCGATGCCAACAACTATTTTCAGAACCTGGCGGGACTCCCCAGAGCTCCCTTCCACCAGAACCAGTTCGGGGGCACGCTCGGAGGACCGATCGTGCGCAACCGCGTCTTCATCTTCGGCGACTACCAGGGAACGCGGCAGACAGGCCTCACGGGAGGAACCGGATCCACCACCAGCCTCGAAAATGTTCCGCCGCTCGCTTTCCGCAACGGCGACTTCTCCGGAAGTTCCACCCCCATCTACGACCCCAGGACGCGCCATATCGGACCCTCAGGAAAGGTGATAGCGTCACCCTTCCCCGGCAACAAGATTCCTGCCGATCTCATCAACAAGACCTCAGCAGCCATTCTGGGTCTAATCCCGGCGCCCAATATCGGCGCCGCCAATGCGGTTTCTCTCAATTACTTTTTCCAGCCGCCCCGCTTCTATAAGACTGACCAGGGGGATGTCCGCGTCGACGCGACCCTCACCAACAAAAATTCAGTTTTCGGCAGCTACTCGATCGCCAATAACTACACCTCGTCGATTCCCGCCTTCCCTGGCTTCATCGGGGGCGGATCGGCCATCATCAACGATTCTGACCAGATCACCTTCTCCGATATTCACGCCTTCTCTGCAACTCTAATCAACGAAGCCCGGGCGGGTTATCTACGCAACAACGGCACATTGCTCGGAGCGGCTCCGAAGGGCGCATCCTTTGCGCAGAATGCGGGCCTGGCGCTCTTTCCTGAAACCACTCAGGGAATGTCGTCCATCTTGTTCAACTACTCGGGCACCACCTCCGGCACGCAGGAGTTCACTACCTGGGGCGGCGGCGATTCCTCCGTCATTATCGTGGCGACGCAGCAGTATGCGGATAACCTGAGTTGGACCCGTGGAGATCACGCATTAAAATTCGGCGTAGATGTTCGCCGCTCACGCTTCGATACCCTACGGGGAGATCCCTATTTCGGCTCTGACTACTTCGGCGCAATTTTCACTTCCAGCTCCGATGTGGCAACCTCCGGTCTTCCCCTCGCTGATTTCCTCCTCGGAGACCCAGCCAGCATCCAGGCTAAGCCAATGATTCAGGAAGGGCGTCAGCTCACCCTATACTTTGGCGGCTACGCCCAAGACGACTGGAAGGTCTCCGACCGCCTCACGCTCAACCTCGGTATCCGCTACGAGCTATATACGCAGCCGATCGACGCTCACAACCTGGGCAGCTTATTCGATATTCGTACCGGAAAATTTGTCGTGCCAGGCCAAGGCGGCTTCAGCCGCGCCATGGTGCCGGGGGACCATAACAACTTCGCTCCACGGCTGGGATTCGCCTACCAGCTTTCGCGCAAGTTCGTCACTCGCGGCGGGTACGGAATGTTCTATTCCATGCGCGACCAAAACCAATCCGTCACCCAGTTCTCAGGCAACACTCCCAACATCCCCACGGTGTCCTTTCCCTCCGTGACCGCGGCGAACACCGTTACGCCGCCGTTCACCATCAACACGCCGATTGCTGTGCTGCCTTCGGGAACCGACCTGTCGGGGTTTACTCCGGCGAGCCCATACGGAATCCAGATCAAAACCCAGGCCGTAAACTCGGCCCTGATGCCCTATCTGGTTCAGTACAACCTCGGGTTACAGTATCAAGCGACCAATACCCTGCTCTTCGAGGCCGCCTATAGCGGCGCACTGGGACGAGACCTTGCCTCGCTGTTCATCAACGAGAACCAGGAGCCCTTTGCGGATGCCCTCAACGGAACCAACACCCAGGTCAATCGCCCCTTCAACTTCATGAGCTCCAATGTTCTCGTCGTCTTCTCCAATGCAAAGTCGTTCTACAACGCCTTGAATCTGAAAGCCGAAAAGCGGTTGAGCCACGGCCTCGAGCTTCTGGGGAATTACACCTGGCAGAAGAACATTTCCGCGGGAGGAGATGGCCCGGATGCCTACACCCAGAACGGCGGTACCAGTATTGCGGAGGACACCTACAACCTTGCCGCGGAACGCGCGGTGACTCCCATCAACGTCAAACATACGTTGAGCACCAGCGCCAGCTATGAACTTCCTTTTGGTCCAGGGAAGATGTTTCTCAACAAAGACAATGTCGCCACGCGCCTTATCGGCGGATGGGTGGTGAACGGCATCCTTACCCTGCGCACCGGTTTCCCGACCGATATCCGTACCAACGTGCTTCCTCCCATCTTCAACACCTTCAACACCGCAAGCTGCCTTGCCGGCGTATCCAAGAAGGCGACCAACGCTGGATTCAGCGGCTTCTTCAACCCTGCGGCCTTTACCGTGCCCCAAACAACGCACAGCACCACCGGAGCCCTGGTGCAGGAGTTCGGAAACTGCGGGCGCCGCGTCGCCACCGGCCCCGGACTGAAGAACGTCGACTCCTCCATCTTCAAAAACTTCTTCTTTACCAAGTCAGACAGGATCTATCTCCAGTTCCGCACCGAATTCTTCAACACCACCAACACCCCATCGTTCTCGCTGCCCTCGGCAAGTGACCCGACTCTGACCTGCGAAGGCGCACCAGGATCTGTCTGCAACTCAGGGAACGCCAACTTCGGCAAGCTCTCGAATGGGGCAGCGACTGGAAGACAGATTCAATTCTCAGCCAAACTATATTTTTAAGGCAAAAGCAGATATGACTGACTTCGGCATCACGCGCAGGAAATTTATCCGCGATTCGGCACTTCTGACCGCTTCTACAAAATTCGCCCACGCGGCTGAGCTGCCACCGCAACCAAGCGGCCAAGGCACGGCCGCTGCCGGGCCTCTTCCGTCATTGCCAGTATTCCCTTATGGCGCCGTCTACTTTCGCAAAACCAATCCGCCGCCGCAAGACTGGGAGCGCGATTTCCAGACCGCGTCGCGCGTGGGGATGAACATCTTCCGCCATTGGTTTATGTGGTCGGCCATTGAAGTGGCGCCTGGGAAGTACGACTTCTCCGGCTACGACCGGATCATGGACCTCTCCGCAAAGAACGGAGTCAAGCTGGTGCTTGAGGAGTTAGTGGGATGCGCCCCCGAATGGGCATTTCGAAAATATGCCCACGCCCGCTATCTGGGCAGTGACGGCTTCCTGGTCAACAGCGAAGTATCAGGCAGCAGCGCCGTAGGGGGCTTCCCTGGCTTGTGCCTGGACAACCCCGATGTGCACGAGCTGGCGCAACAATTCCTGATCACCCTGGTGGAGCGCTATCGCAACCATCCTGGGCTGTTTGGCTACGACATCTGGAATGAAGGAACCTCCTTTGGTGGAAATCCGAGAAGGATGTACTGCTATTGCGAGGGCAGCAAGCGCAAACTGCGGGAATGGCTGCGGGTCCGCTATGGCTCGCTGGACAAAGTCGCCAAGGTATGGAACCGTTTCAGTTACGAAACCTGGGAAGATGTCGAGCCACCCCGCTCCTTTTCCGGCTATCCCGACAGCCTCGACTGGCTGCAATACCGCGTTGACAATGCGTACAGCCTGTTCGACGAGCGCATCAAATTATTCCGTAAACTCGATCCGCACCACCCTATCACGGCTCACGGAGTCGCGGGCACCTTCGATGACCTGCCCTCCGCTTCTCACAATGAATGGCGATCCGCGGAGAAGGTCGACATCTGGGGCCTCACGTGGATCGCGGCGCGCAAAGGCGACGAACCCTGGAAGCAATTTCGCGCCGTAGACATGGTCCGCGCCGGAGCGCGGGGAAAACCCTTCTGGCACGCGGAGGCGGAGGGCGGCCCGCTCTGGATGCAGCCGCAGGTAATCGGCCGGCCCAGGGACGACGGCCGCATTCCCGAACCTGAGGATCTTCGAATCTGGAACATGATCTCCTGCGCCGCCGGGGCAAAGGGTATTCTCTATTGCCGCTGGCGACCGCTGCTCGACGGGCCACTCTTCGGCGCATTTGGACCGTTTGCCATGGATGGTTCCGAGACACCGCAGTCGGACATGGCAGGCCGCGTGGCGAAATGGGCCAACGGACACGCGGACCTCTGGAAGTCGAATGCGATCAAGGGCGACATCGGGGTGGTGTTCGTTCCTGAATCGGAGACTTTCAATTATGTGCAGCAGGAAGCCACGCAATTTTATTTTCAATCCATCTGCGGCGCCTACCAGGCATTCTTCGATTCCAATATTCAAGCCGACTTTGTTGCGTTGGACAATCTGGCCGAGTACAAGATCGTCTATCTTCCCTATCCAGTCATGCTGACCAGTGAGACGGTGGGTAAGCTGCGCAAGTTCGTCGAACAGGGGGGTACCTTGATCAGCGAGGGGCTCCCCAGCTATTTCGGCGATCACGGTCACGTCGGCACGGTGCAGCCCAACAACGGTCTTGACGTGGTTTTCGGCGCTCGCCAGACTTACGTGGAATTCACCCCCGATATCTCGGAGAACCTGCAGTTCGACTTGAAAGGAACGAAAATCTACGGCCGCTACTTCCGGCAGGATTATGCCTTGAACGGGGGCGAAGGAGTAGGACATTACGCGGACGGAAAGATCGCCGCCGTCCAGCATAAATTCGGGCAAGGCAATACGCTGCTGATCGGCTCCTTTCCGGGCGCGGGCTACTACCTGCACCACGGCGCGGGAACCAAGGAAGTCTTTGCCGGATTGTTAGAGATGGCCGGCGTATCGCCGCAGGTAAAAATCGACGACAACGCGGTGCAGGCAAGGTTTCACCATGGCGCGGGAGGCAACTATCTTTGGGTACTGAACCAGACGAGGAGCGAAAAATCCGTCAAGGTTACACTTGCCTCCAGCCTGGGCAACTTCGCATCGGGCGAGGATATCTGGGGTAAGCAAAGTGTAGCCGTCAGCAACCAGCAGGTCGCGGTAACCGTTCCTGGGCGGGATGCCGCGGTGATCGCCCTCCGCTGAAACATCCACGTGGCTACGGCCGATCACTTGAAAAGCTGGACGGGTGCCCCATGTTCGCGATAGCTAACGTGCGCCGAAAAAGACGGGCGACCCGGATTCCCTGCCACGCAGCACCGGACATGTCCGCGTGTGCGCCTTTCCGCAAAGAAAGGCGCATGAACTGTATCAACGCCACGAAACCCAACAGGAAATCCGGGGGAAGCCCCTCAAATGCCTTCACTCATTGAGCGAAGGCTAATTTGCGGAAGGCCGCTCCACCCGGCTGATCACAAATATATCCACCGGGGCTTTGCTAGATGCCAGCTTCAGCCCCAACTGTTCCTGGATCGCGGTGAACAGATCCGGCGCGGCGTCGGCGTTCGCCGTGGCATCTGGCGTCCAGGTCAAGCGAAAGTCGAACTTTCCCGCGAGCCCGGTCTGATCGACCAGCGGCTTATCCAGAACGCCCTGTTGCATCGCTTCCGCAAAATCCGCCATGCTTGCGTTGGTCGCTCCGAAGTTTCCTGGAGGCCCGAATCCCAGTCCTGCTGGCTCGTTAGGGTCGCCTTGGCTCGCCTTCAGTTTGGGACCACCCTTGGCGACGGTGAGCACGTAAACACTTTGTTCTCGCTTCTCGTAATTAAACTTGAGCTGAAACCGATCCGCCATGAGCGTCTTGACCATGGATTGCCATTGCTGGATGCTCGGCTCACCCTCGCCGCCGGGTACCGCGGAGATATCGTAGAACTCCGAAGTGAACCATCCGGGCGCGCCCTCAATCTGACCCTGTTGCAGTCCATAGGAGAACTTGACCAGATCGCTTAGAGAAGTGTGAACCACCGAAAATCCGCGAGGCTCAAACCGGAATCTGGGTCCATGTTCCTCGGGCCGGCTCGGCTTGATGGTAGCAACTTCAAACGAGGGATTGGCGTTAACCGCCATCGGAGGGGAGTGCCGTGGAGGCTGAGGAATGGTCCACTCGGTCTCCGGCGTAGCGCGCGCAAAAGTCAGCGGTAACGAGTTCGGGCCGTTCCTCCAGGTTCCCGTGATGGCGTTGTCGCCGGCGCTCACCGTCCCCTCGTAGGTGGCAAAGGGAAGCTCGAGCTTCAGCAACGCGCCATTCAGTGTGGCGGAGAGGATAGGTATGCGGCCGGGCGGATCATCGAGGTTATAGTAGGAAGCCCGGAACGTCCCGTCACCCACCTCGCTGATTTTCACCACGATGCGCAAGTCCCTATCGGTGTGGAGTATCCCCTGCCAGGTTGCAGCAATATTCTTAGGCACAGATTGCGCGCGAACTTCCGTAATATGCAGCACTCCGAAGATCACCGGAAGCGGGATCGCTGCGATTCCAACGGCGATTAATAGGACCTTCCGCCGCAGATCGAGTTTGAGCGCTCCCTGCCTGGTCATGATGCGAAAAATGCGCTGCTTCAATTCCGAACCGGTGACGCCGGACATGCACGCGATCGGAGCACCCGTATAGAATTTGCAGACGTTGATAATGCTTTCCGCATAGACTTCGGCTTCGTTGCCGAATTGCAGAACCGCTTCGTCGCAAGCCCGTTCGCGCTCTTCGATGAGGCGGCGCTCAATCCACCAAACCGCGGGATGAAACCAGAAAATCGCTTCCACCGCCATATGGATCGCAGCCGTAAGATTGTCGCGCCGCTGGACATGGCAGCTCTCGTGCGCCAGAATGCCGCGAAGCTGCGCCGCCGGGAGTTGATCGAGTATCTTTTCCGGCAGCAGAAGCACCGGACGGAAAACGCCGACGATGGCCGGCCCGATCATGCGCGAGGTGGAGAACACCGGCACTTCCATCGGCACGGGAATTCGAGAGGCCGCACGGAGCGTACTACGGATAGACCACCAACTGCGCGACCAGCGCACCAGCAGGAACAGCCCTCCGCACAACCACACAACCGCAAGAAGGTCACTGCCGTGGTGCGGGGCCGGCGCCGGCTGGGCAAAGGCTCTGGTGAAGGATTCCGGTGGGCTCGCAGGAAGAAGATGGGCCATATTCACCAACGTCCCGGCGAGCCGTGGACTGTGGATCGGGGGCACGTTCGCAGGACGAAGCCACTCACCCATGGCGGCCAAGAGCGAGAAGGGCACAAGAAGTTTTAGCGACGCTGCCATCCAGATCCAGTAGCGGGTCCGCGCCTGGTTTCGCTTTAAAACCAAGGTGAGCAGCCACGCCACCAGCATCACCAGCGTGGATTGCCACAAGTGATTGACGATCGCTGCGGTAGACATCATGGCTGCTTCTCCTTGGCAAGTTGTCGCAGTGTCTTCTCCGCCTCTTTCACATCCGCGAGCGATAAGTTCCCGCCTTTGATCAGGTGAGCCATCAACAGTTGGGAGCGGCCGCCGAGGAGTGTGAGCAAATCATCCACCAGGCGCCGCTGGGCCGCGTCTCGCGTGATCGAAGCGGCAAAGAGATGGAAGTTGCCCACCTTTCTCACCCGGCGCACGATTCCTTTTGTCTCCATGCGATAAACCATGGTTTGAATCGTGGTGTATCCAGGCCGCTTCTTTTCAGGAAACGACTCCTGAATTTCACGCAGCGAGCTCTCACTCTTTTCCCAGAGCGCTTCCATGATCTGGTATTCCATTCGGGACAGTTTCGGGGCAGCCACAATGCTTCCTCATACCACTGTCGGTACAATTACTACTCTTGTCTGTTATTGTCAAAATGAAATAAAGAAGAACTTCCCTACTTCGAGGACAAGACAAAGAGGGTGGGGTTCACGCCCTGCCACGGCAAGAGCTGCGACTTGAAACTGGAGGACCAAACAAAACTAGACGGGTGCCCCATGTTCGCACCAGCGTACATGGGGCACCCATCAGGTTTTGTTTGGTCCTCAGATCCGGTTCTCGCGCAGACCCTTCACACCTTAATTATTGCCGCACTGAGAACACCCCGCCCGTATCTCGCAAAGAACGCGAGATGTGGACCACCCGGTTTCGGGTTCGGAGCTGTCCGCTAAAACTTAACCCCAGTGCTAAGGGTAACGGATTGTGTCCAGACCCGGACGCGGCTGTTGTTGTACTCACCCGCGAGGATCGCACTGGTGCCGACGCTTTCCGTGGATGGCAGTTGTGCCTGGTACGCGGCATCGTAGGTCCAGCGGCGGTAGCTCCAGCCGACCCCGCCCGCAAGCGAATTTTGCATAATCGCGGCGGTCAGCGGCGTGAGCGTGGAGCTGGGAACAGGGTTGCTCGCATAAGAGTAACCGCCACGGACAGTAACAGCCTCCCGCACCGGCAACTCGAAGCCGCCATGGAACGCCCCCTGGTTTTTCCAGTGGAGCGGCACGAAGTCGTTGAGATTATTCGCGCCAACGACACTGTTGATGGTGGTGTTCGTTCCGCCGGTAAGCGCGACGGGGAGCCGCTGGAACGCTTGCCCCCAGCCCGTAAAGTCACTCTGGAAGAACAGGTTGAGATTCCGCCTCGTCTGCCACGAAAGACCCGCGGCGAAGGACTGCGGCAGGTGGTTCGTAACCTCGGCGTGATAATGGAAGGTCGGGTCGACGGTGAGCCCGAGCGCGGCAAACAACGCGGAAGCCGTGCCATTGGCATTGCCGTCACTACGAATCGTGGTGCTGCTCTTCCAGGAAAGACCAGTCCGGATATGGGCCGAGGGCTGCCACTGGGCACCGGCAGATCCGTTCCAGCCGTATCCCTTCGTGCTGAGCGCAAGCAGCACTTTAAGCCCCTTCAACGCAGGCTGCTCCTGAAAGATGTAAGGCGCGTTCAGGTTGTTCTCGTTGTAGTCGACACCGAGGGTCACCCCCGCAGCCAACCTGGACCCGAAACTGCGGGCCAGCCCAACCGAGGGGCGAAGCGCGATGATCTTGCTCTCCTGACGCTGATATCCATAGGTGACTCCCGCGGTCCCCGGACTGTCGTTGTAGTGCCAATTCGCGCGCATCTCATTCTCGGGTGTGAACGCAGCGGAAGCCACCCAATGACTGTGGCCGAGCGGATCCGCGAAGGCTGCATACGGCAGCGCCGCCGCGACGCCGGAGAGCTTAGCGTTCGGGTTGGCGGCATTCTGAAAAGTTCCACCGGCGATCGCACCGAGAAGGCTGAAGTCGAGCGTGGGAACCGCTATGCCGGCCAGCCCGGCGGGATTCCCTTCGACCGCGTCCAGCGCCGTGGGGCGCCCAACGACGTTGATTCCGCCCCGAGCGATGGCGGACGCGCTGAGTCCAGTGCCCAGGGACGCAGAGCTCTGCCCCTGAGCGGAGGGAATTGAAAGAAGCAGGACGGCGCACACGAAACTGCTAGGCCAACCGAAAGAAGAAAAGCGCTCCATGGGGAGCCTATCGGCGTCCATCCCCGGCCGATTTTGAGTGTGGTCTGAACTAACACACGAGGCACAGGGCTCGTACGATCCCTAGACAGAACGATACCCTTAGAAAGCCTTGCCCGTCTCGATCAGGATGGGACTATTACCAACCGGCAAACTGGAACCGGACAAGGGACGCACGTTGCCGGCGAGATCACGAACTTCCACGTATCCCGCAGGCGCCTGATAATTACTGGCTTGCGTCGAGTTCCAAAGAACGAGCGCCTGGTACCCGCCCGCGCGGGTCAACCGACAACTCCACGTGTTGCCTGCATCCGCCACGCACGCGGAGCTCATCGATGCCCCAGCCATCCACTGTTGAACAACGCCATAAGCGGCAGCGTCGGCATCCGCACCCGTCTCCGCGTTCCACATTCCACCCCAGGTGCCCCCGTCGTAGGCGTACCAGACGAACCGGCTTACGCCGCCGGACCACTGCAGCAGATAGTACTTCGCCATGAACGCTGCGCGGTTGGCGCTTCCTACGAGTACGTCGTCGTCATCCCCCGCCCAGTCGGCTTCGGTGTCCCACAAAGGCTTGCCGCTCTGACCGTGGGCCGCGATCACATCCCGGTATTGCGACACGACTGAGTTAATGGACTCGGCCTGGTTATTACAGTAACCGTGAAAGGACACGATATCTGCGTAATTGCCGCCGCCTTGGGACAAATACTGCGCGAGCCACTCGGGTCCACCTTCCGCCGAAGCGGCGGGGGTCAATACCTGCGCGGCGGGGTTGACGGATTTAATAATGCGGTAAGCATGCTGGGCCATCGTCAGCAGCGTTTTCGTGTCACCACAGTAGTAATCCGGATCCTGCGGTTCGTTCCATAACTCCCAATACGTGATGCGTGTGCCGGCATGAGAGGCGATGGCCGTAACATAGTCGTCCCAATCGCGGATGTCGGTGGGTGGCGCACACTGGCCAGGTCCGTAGGGGCCCTGCGTCTGTGGTTGAGACGACGCCCACTGTGGCGTTCTTCCGAACGTATAAACAACGTCGGCGTTCCGTGCCTGATTCATGGCGAGAAACGAGTCGAGATATTGAAAGTCATACACGCCGGGCGCGGCGTTGATATCCGCCCAATCGAGCATGGGAAAGGCATCCCAGGTCCTGGTAGTCCCATAAGTAAGAGGTGGGGTGACGTTCTGAAAATCAAGGACGGTCATGCCAAAGAGGGCCCGCGGAATGACGCCCTGATTGTGGTAAACGAAATTGGCGCCACAGGACGTAAGCAGACTCGAAGCCAAAGCCCACGACAACAAGAGAGCCGTTTGTTTCAGCGCGCGAAGAACCTTCACACCAATGCTCCGAATCCTATGACCAGAGGAAACGAGCAAGAACGGCTACTTGGCTGGCCGCCGCCTCCAAACAATAATCTAGAGCCACTCTGGAGCGCGGCCCATTCCCCGTTGGCCCATGGACGGCCCACCAAATGTGCCATCGGCTGCTTTTAGGTTTGTGTTAGCATGCTCGGCTACACTCTCAAGTGTGAGCACCGCAACTGTGGCGCCGAATATCCTGACCGCTCCCGGCGCCCGCTATCCGGCTGGTCCCCGATTCGCAAAGCGTCTCTTCTCCGGAGAGCTCTTTGCCATCAGCGTTGCCGATTCGCTGCTCAACAATGCGCGCCAGTATGGCGACCTGAACCACTACACGGGTCTCGGCCGCCACATCTTCCAGTTCAACCATCCACAACTGATTGAAGACCTGCTGCTGCGCGACGCCTTCCGTCACCACCGCGGAATCGTGATGCAGCGGGCCAAACTGGTGCTGGGTGAAGGGATGCTGACCAGCGAGGAGCCCTTGCACCTGCGCCAGCGCAGGTTGGCGCAACCCGCGTTCCACCGTCAACGGATCGCTGCCTACGGGCAGGTCATCGCCACGTACACAGCAGAGATGACCTCTCGCTGGAAGAGCGGCACCGTGATGGACCTGCAGCCCGAGATGCTGCTGTTGGCTCTGCGGGTCGTAGGCAAGACGCTGTTCGATACCAACGTGGAGTCGGAGGTGCGGCAGATCGCAGCGGCGGTCGATTCATTTATGGGATTGGTGCGGCTGGCGTTTTTGCCCTTCCCTGATCTCGTTCTCCGTCTTCCCTTCCCCGCCGTGACCCGGATTCGCCGGGGGCAGGCCTATCTCGACGAGTTGATCTACCGCATGATCCGCGAACGGCGCGCGAATCCAGGGGACCGTGGAGACTTATTGTCGATGCTGCTGGCCGCGGTCGATACTGAGGAGGGCACCGGGGGCATGACCGACAAGCAGGTACGCGACGAATGCGTAACCGTGATGTTGGCAGGCCATGAGACCACAGCGAATGCCCTGAGTTTTGCCCTGTGGGAGTTGGCGAGGAATCAGCCAGTGCAGGAGCGGCTCAGTGCGGAGTCGCGAGCGGTGCTGGGCGACCGCCTCCCGTCCGCGGAGGATTACGGCAGGCTCGGCTACGCCGCCCAGGTCTTTGCCGAGACGATTCGTCTCTATCCGCCGGTCTGGGTCACGGCCCGCATGGCGGTCGAAGCCTACGACTATCGCGGCCTCACGATCCCCAAGGGATCGATCCTGTTGGCCCCGCAGATCGTCGCCCACCGCGACCCGCGATTCTGGGAGGACCCTCTGCGTTTCGATCCAGAGCGCTTCACAGACGAGAACAAGGCGCTTCGCCCACGCTTCTCCCACTTCCCCTTCGGAGCCGGCGCCCGCCAATGCATTGGAGAAGGCCTGGCATGGATGGAGGGCGTCCTCATCCTGGCCTTCATAGCGACCCACTGGAAAATCTCCCTGCCCCCCAACGCGCCCAAGGAATTGCCGCTCTGGCCGGTGATCTCCCTACGCCCCAAGGGCGGAGTCCATCTGCGCATCGATCGACGCTAAGCGATAAACCGCAACCTAGCACCCAAATTCACGGGGTGAAGAGGCCACCCGAAAAATCGGACCAAAGGGCCAAACAAACTGGACGGGTCCTCCCGAAAAATGGCACCAAAGGGCCAAACAAAACCAGACTGAATCTTCCCGAGAAATGGCATTAAAGGGCCAAACAGACCTTCGATGGGGGCCCCATCAGGTGTTGTTTGGCCCTTTAATGCCATTTCTCCAAGGGACTCTTCAGCCCCCACCCCACACAACTATGACGGTTTGACCACCCCCCGGAGGAAGAGTACCCTGATCCATAAGGCGAACAAATGGCGAAGACAGAAAACCTGGAGCTATTCCCAACTTTCCCCTCCTTAACCGGAATCGCCGCGCTGGCAGCAGCCTCCACCCCGGCCGGAGAAGGCTACCGCATGGAGCTCCGTTCCCTCCCGGTCCGCTCCATCCTGAACCGGAGCGTCTCACGCCGAGGATTGAACTTCACCTGGACCATCAATCCCTACCGCGGCTGCGAGTTTGCCTGCCGCTACTGCTATGCCCGCTACACCCACGGCTTCATGGAGCTACCACCCGAAGACTTCGAACGCAAAATTTTCATCAAGCAGAACGCAGCCTGGCTTTTAGAGCAGGAACTGAAACACGTCCGCGATGGAGAGGAGATCGCCTTAGGGACAGCCACCGACCCCTATCAACCAGCCGAGCGCCACGCGAGGGTGACGCAATCACTGCTCGAAGTCCTCGCCAGGCAACGCGGACTCCGCATCGGGATAGTAACGAAGTCCACGCTGATCGAACGGGACATTCCTTTATTACAGAAGATAACCGAGAAAAATACCCTCGTGCTGCACCTGACGATCACGACCCCCAAGCCCGATTTGGCGCGCATCCTGGAACCGCGAGCCCCCCGCCCCGACCTGCGGCTGCGGACGGTGGCCAGACTCAGCCAGGCAGGGCTACGAACAGGAGTACTCTGTTCGCCAGTCCTGCCCGGAATCACCGACACGGGAAAAGCCCTGGACGCAATGGCAAAGAAAGCCAAGGAGGCAGGCGCCAGCTTTTTCTGCGCCCAACCACTGTTCCTGAAGCCTTGCTCGAAAGAAATCTATCTGAAATTTATCGCCGAGCACTTTCCCGCACTAGAGGCAACCTACCAAGACCGCTTCGCCGCCGAAGCCTTCGTCTCGAGCGCCTATCGGAAGCGGATCGAGGACACCGTAAAAGCCGTGTGCGCCAAATACTCCTTAGGCCGGCGGGATGGCTACGCCTTATTGACCCGGCCTCTAACGGAGCCCGGTCAGCCCCAACTGGCATGGTTTAGTTGATCTGCAAGATCAAAGGATGATCGGTAACACTCACTTGAAGCTGGCTAACATTGGTATAGGTCACGATCGGCATGGTGCCCACCATCGGGTCGAAAACCTGAACTCCGGCAAACGTGCTTCCCAGATTGATCGTTGCCGTGTAAGCCGGCGCCGCGATATCTGTAGCAGTCACCGGGTTATAGATCGTGGCGTCGATCCATACCGCAAGGTCATACCCAGTGCTGCTGCCGAGCAGAAAGGACCGGCCCGTCGCAGGCAAGCCGCTCACGGTGTAGTTAAGCGTGCTCGTGGCCATACCGTCTCCGCCGCCTGCGAGAATGGTCGTCATGTTATGGATCGCCGTAGCTCCCGCCTTCGGTGACCAGTCACGATGAAATTGTCCGTAATTGTTCTCAGGATTGGTGTCAGCCGGCGAGGTCGTCGTGTCTACCAATTGGTAGACATAAGTACCAACAATCCCGTTCAATGCGTTTTCGAAAAACGTGTTGAGGCTGTATTTGGCCGCCGCCACCTCATCGGTTTTACCAGGAAGCGTTACATAACCGGTTTCCGTAATCACCATAGGCTTGCCCGGCGTGGATTGCTCAAATATCGGCAGCCACGTGGGCATGTCATATTGCCAGACGTTATTACTCGCCGCGGCATAAATATGCGCATTGCCATAAGTAACGTAGGGAGCCAGGTTACCCAGCGCCCTCTCCCCTGCGGCAACGTTGGGCATTCCGTCCGAGAGTGTCAAGGCATAGACAGGAACCCCGCTCAGCAAGGAGTCAGCTTGGACCGCAGCCCACAAATCTTGTGTGAGCTGGATACCGGCGCTGTAACTTCCTGCAATCCCCTGGTAAGAAATAGGCCACACATTGATCTCGTTTGGCCCTTCAATCGCAGCGACAGAGCCGGGATACGCGTGTTGGAACGAATCGATGGCTGCCAGGTCACCAGTAAGATTGACATTCCCATTCCCTGGAATCAACACGTCAAATTTGATCCCGGCCGCAGCCAACGCATTGTTGGTTGCGGTGATAACGGGATTACTCGTAGACGTGGGCGAATTATCGCGAACCCCGCTGATGCCAAGGTATTGGAGGGCGGCAATCACGTTCTGCGAGCGCCCATAGTATGGCGTATCCGGGTAACCAAGATGGGTGTTGACGCCCAGCGATTGCACAAAGGCCGACACTTCCGCCGGCGGTGACGAAATATTGGCGTTGACGGTAACTGGAATTTGTGTCGCGATGAGCGAGTCGACACCGGTAAGGACAAATAGAACACCATGCAGGAGTGAAGACCACAAAGGAACAGTAAGTAACATGCTCATGAATTACCTCGTCTTACAACATCGTTGACTTCACTCTACCTCATCTTATACGCTTCACTTAGTAAGGAAGTGTCATGGAATCGTTAAGCCAGGCTAGCCGAAAGTTACTAAGACGCGCGGTTCCAGTCGAGGTGCGTTCCTACCTCACCCGAGGCGGACCGACCGGCATCGATCGCACCACATGGGACCAGGAATACGCGACCGGACAGTGGGCCAAGATCGGCGACCCGGCAGAAATGCCTCGCTACGCCATGGTTGCCGGATACAGCCGGCATTTTGACCCCTCCGCAAGTGTTTTGGACGTTGGTTGCGGCGAAGGCCACTTATCCAGCTGGCTTTGCCACCATTCCGAACGACGCTACTTAGGGATCGATCTCTCGACCGTCGCCGTGGAGCAGGCGCGTTCGCGCGCGCCGCGCGGAGCCCGGTTCGAAGCAGCCGATGCCGCTACCTTCGATCCGCACGAATCCTTCGACATCATCGTCCTCAACGAGATGCTCTACTACATGGATGAGCCGGAAGTTGTCGTGGAGCGCTACGGACGCTTTCTCACGCCGGGCGGAGCGCTGATCATCTCGATGTTCCGGGTACCTGAATCGCTGCGCGCCTGGCGTCGCTGCGCCCCCCGGCTCGAAGTGCTCGACCAGGTTTTGCTTCGCGGCTCAAAGGGCACGGAGTGGAACATCTGGCTCTGCAAGCCCGCCCAGCCTACCAAATAACCCCCAAATAACCCCTGGATAGGTGAAAACCGCTCCCCTAGCGGCTCTCACCTCATCCGGGTCGTACCCACACTGCTACGATCGACTTGCCCAACCGATATCTGAGCACTCGATCCAGCATTGTGGACGCCCAAACCATATACCGATCCCAAACTAAAATCTGCAGCAGCGTAGGGATGCTTTGCCGCAACATGACCCTGTTCGCGCCGGATGCGATCAAACCCACGCAATCCAGATATTTCATACTCTCCAAGCGGACGCCTGCCGGCGTGCACAAGCGCAAGCTTTCGCGGTCATAGCGCCGATAATGCCCGATCGCCTTATCGAAGGGGCTATATAACGCTTGGTGCGCCGGCGCAAGAACAATGAGCCGGCCGCCGGGCCTGAGCCGCTGAACCGCCTTGGCTAACTCCGCCTTATCATCCTCGATATGCTCGATGACATCAATGTAAACGATGCAATCGAACCACAGGCCGGACAAGTTATCGATGGTCCCGGCCGTGACTTTAATGCCTTCGTTTCCCCGCACCTCTTCGCGCAACCGCGCGGCTAGTGTTTCGTCTGGCTCCAGGCAATGAATCGACCGCACCCTGGAATTGTGCAAACGCTGCGTATTCGCGCCGAGGCCAGCGCCCACCTCCAGCACATCGCCCGCTATATAAGGACCCAGAACCGCGACCCAATAACTCTTCCAATTTCGCGCGTGAGAGAACTTCTCAAGCGTGTCTCCGTCATAAGCAGACGGAGGATCGCTCAATAAGCCACCTTCCACGCCGCTTCCACTTTGGCCGGGGTCCATAACGTCTCAAGCCTTTCGGCAAAAACATGGTAATCACGCACCGGGACAAACGTCATGTTCAAACGCGTAGTGATCAGGGAAAAGACCAGGCTGAACGATATGGAGGCAATCTGGATCATCAACACCAACAGCAAGCCCGAAGTATACGTGGCCCAACCCGGAACCGCGAGGTTAGTGTAGATGCGAATCCCGAAGACAACCCCCAGGACCATCGACAGAAGCAGCAGAGAGGAAACGCTGCCGATCAGAATCCTCGTCGCCACCACATCATAAAAAGTGGATATACCGGCCAGCCCGTGAACCACCAGCGCGACCAGGTTCATATGAGACTTGCCGCCGAGACGGTGTCCCCGATCCGTAGCCAGCCGGGTATGCGGCAGCTTGGACTTATAGACCGCACCCGCATAATGATTCCAAAGCTCCGACATGGTTACCAACCGGTCCAGGGCGGAATGGGACATAATGCTGAAATTCCCCTCCCGCACCGACACCCCGGTGAGCAGGCGATGAAGCACCCGATAGCCTTTGTACCCGGTGCGAAAGACAACGCTCTCGTAGCGCCGTTGCCGCCCCGCAAACACAATGCATTCCGGCTTCTCACGGAAGCATTTTATCAATCGGATGACATCCTCGGCACGGTCCTCGCCATCGGCATCCATCACCAGAACAGAATCGCACTCGATCTCGTTCTTGATCATACATAGCCCCATGGCGATGGCACGCTGATGCCCCATGTTGCGCTTGAGCGGAAGCATATCGATACGGCTTAGATTCTCTGGTTCGAACGGGGTCCACCCGTGGAGGGGCACAGGACTTCCATCATCGACCAAAAGAATGCTCACGCTTACGTCACAGAGCTGCGCCACCTGCTCGTCTATCTGCTCGCACAGTATCCGGGCGACATCCCAATCCCGGAACACGGGCATCATGATGACCAAGCGAAACGGATCTAGAGAAGAACTCTTCATGCTTTCGACACCTCTTCATTCAATGGATAGGTGGACCAGAAACCTTTTGTCATATCTCGGGTACTAACGGAGAGCCGCGCTTTGGCTCTGATCTGCAACCGGCACACAACCGATCGCCAATAAACGCGGGAGGATTTCGCCGGCGCCACGGCGCGGCAGCCAGACCTCCTCATCCCCCTGGAAGTTGTATTTCTCGACATATTTGTCACCCTGGAAAACACAAGCGGGGGAATAACTTCTCTTGAGAGCTCCCCACATGCCGTCGCTCCACTTGCGAACCCCGCGGTAATCATCCTGGTGTTTGTCGGCCTCCTCGTTCTTGGTGACGATGAGTTCGTAGACACCGGCATCGATTTTCGCGGCCACGGGAGCAGAGTTCCACCCACCCCGAAGTTCGAGCGTGCCATTTAAATACGGATCAGGAATCTCCGGGCTGCTGCTAAGAACCGTCACGTCGGGGAGTGTCGACAGCAGTCGCTTCCCGGCAATGATCGATGAAAAAGACTCCCACCTGGATTTCTGCGTATGGTGGTGACGCACATTCGTAGCGCACAAGTTCAGATAGGCGAGGTGTTCTCGCAGCATCGGGACAAACGACCACAGCAGCAGGACAAACAACATCGCTCTCACCATCACGGGAGTGCGATTCGCCTTGCGTTGCAGCTCGTACAGTCCCGATCCAGCCAACACGGATGAGGCGAATAGCGCTTCCCAGAAATAGTTGATCGCGCCTCCAGCTTGCCCAATGATGAGCAGCGCCATCAACCACGCGGCCGCACAGTAAAAGAGCAACAGCAACCGGTCATAGGCGCGCTGCCGCAGGATCACGAAAGCTCCGATGGCCGCAAACGGGGTTACCGGCTGACACAATGCATCCATGAAAATGGCGGAAGCCCGTGAGTATTCGAGAACCGGGTGGCCCAGAGCAGCCGTAGTCTTGAGCATGAGCGGTTCACGCCACAACACAATTCCGTATCCAATGCCCACGGTGGACGCAACGCTAGCCGCCCAGGTAGCAGCGTCTTTGAATCGCCGCCGGTAGACCAGCCAACTAAAAACTGCCATCGGCGCGGCCAGGAAGGTCTGCTTAAAGAGAGGCGCGAGCCCCGCAACGATGCCGGCTCCAAGCGTCTGAGCCCGGCCACTCTTGCGCACGCACCAATAAATGCTCAAGAGCGACATGGCGAGGCCAAGAAAGTCGCCGCGAATCTGGGTGGTCCATTGGGCCAAAGGAAGCGCGGAAACGGCAAACAAGGCACAGAGCGCTGCAATCGAGCGCGAGTCGTAGAGGCGCCTGCTTATCAGGTACACGAGCCATACACACAGGCAGACCACACTCAATATGGCAAGCCGCACCAGCACCTGCGGGGTGATGCCGAGGGCCAACGCCATCCGGTAAGGAAGGCCGAGCACCAGATAAGTCAACGGCCCGTAGAGACTCACCATATACGGTGGGCGGTCGCCATCCGGATAGAAGTGTCCTGTGCGCATGACCTCGCTGATTCTCAGCAGGTCCGAGCTATCTGGATAGCCGGCATCGCGAAAGTTCGCCAGCCCCAGCCCGGTGCCAAGCGCGGTGCAGAAGGCACAAAGCAGCAGGAACGCCACCACCGTTCCCACCAAGAGCGGCCACTGCAGCACGGTCTCCACTACGCGCCTCGCCGTAGATGAAATACGGCTTGGCTGGCTCGTCTCCAGCACCTGGCTCCCCCGGAGCATGCCGGGAGTTTCGAGAATCCGGGTTGATATTCGAGTTGTTCCCATTGCGAATGAACCTTTCTCCTCAGTACTCACCGGGCCGCTACGCCGGCGTGCCGCCCGCTTTCTATCTCAAATGAACTCTCGCGCTCCGCCACATTTGTATTCACCACCGGAGTCGCTTTCACTGTCATCAGTGCCGCCCTCCGTTTTCCCCAGGAGGTGATGGGCCGCTCATAATATTTGAAAAGCACAGCCGCGACAGGAAGGATGATGGCGATATGGATCAAACCAGTTTGTAACTCGGAAAGCGCCGGAAAACTACGCCGCAAGAACGACAGCAATATCCAGCTGTACACGTAGAGCCCGTAGCTGATGACTCCGACCCCTCTCAGCAGCCGGTTGCGCAGAACGCGCGTAGCAACGGCGTCCGGCCGCAGCCGGGCATAGGCGATGAGGAAGAAGGCGATCAAGGCGACCAGGCTATAACCAACCGAGTTGAAAACCGGACTATAAGCCTGCGGGAAAAAGTTCACGTGGCCGGCAATCGTCCAGATAGCCAGGTACACAACGGATGTCAACACCACCGCCGCCCCGGACCACTTCTTCAGTCTTTCCTGCCAGGATTCGTCCTCCAATAGCAGGGCGAGCATGCTTCCCATGGCGATTCCGTCAATTCGAAATGGGGTCAGCAGATAAATGGCGTAGGGATCATGGGGCGCCAAACGGAAGGTGAAGACGAGCCGGGCCAACGGCACCGCGATCACAATCGCACCGATCAACCATTTCAACTGGCGCTTTGACAGCCACAGAATGGCGAACGGCCAAAAGAGATAGTAGTGCTCTTCCACCGAAAGCGACCACAAATGCCCGATCGGGAAGATGGCAAAGCGCGTCATATCCATGACGTTCGCGAACGAAAGCAAATACCCCGCGGCTCCTAACAGCGAAGCATGCGGCCAGAAAAGAGCGGCGACCGCCACCCCCAGCACCAGCGGAGGCAAAATGCGCGTAGCGCGTTTGATGTAAAAGCGGCGCCAGTAGAGCGGCTCTGTTCTGCTTCGCCTGAGAATGCCAGTGATCAGAAACCCAGATAACACAAAGAAAAGGTCGACGCCAATCCATCCGTTGTGGAATAGATCGGCGTGCAGCATGAGGACCATGAGCACCGCAATGCCGCGGATCCCGTCGAAACTGTCGATATGTTGTGTCTGCGGCTGACGATAGGTGGCCACGGTCGCCATTGCTCTCTCCAAAGGGTGACTAACTGTCTGCATGGGCCCGGACCTTACGCCAAAGTAGGATGGCTGGGCGGGGGCGCAACATCGCTCCACAAAATCGGCCGGCCGCCCATGCGGCTGAGGAAGTAGCTGAGGCGCGCGCTCCGTAGCCGCATCTGCTGCTTCAGGCGCTTCATCTTCACTATCTTGCGTAAGACGTTGACGGGCGAATATCCCAGCGGAGCCACACCCTTCCAGGGAGTGCGGGAAAGTGCTTCCCAATAAAGGTGCTTGTATTGCGGCTCGGGAAGGTAGTGCCAAGGCTTATGTTTACTGGTGAAGTGGATGACATCGGGATCGCGGCGCATCTCCAGGAACTCATCCCGGGAAAGCCGCAATTGCTCGGGCAGCATCTCAGCATAGATCGCGTGAAAATTCCAGCGGGGGCTGAGGAAGGCGACACGGCCGCGCAGCACAATGTTCAGAATGTCCTGATCCCAGTAGGGCAACTCGGAGAAGCGCTCTTTGGCGCAAGCGATGAACTGTCTCACCAGATCGCCCTCACGCCAGCGAGCGAGGTTGATGAGCATCACACCGGAATTGAAATATGGCTCGCCGGCGGTAATGCCCGGATTCTCATGAAAGTGCGGTTCGACCACGGCTGCGGCGAAATAGTCTTGAATGTCGGCCGCCCACAAGGCTCCGATGTCTTTACGTATGATCAAGTCGCTATCAAGATAGAGAATCTTATCCAGTGTTGGGTCAACATATTCAGATACGAAGAGTCGAAGATACGCTCCCAGGCCGATGTACCTCGTGACGGGTAGGGCGTCAAGATCAGTGGGCGTGAAGCAGATGAACTCGACCGTCGCGTTCCCAAATTCCGCCGCTATCTGACAAATTTTGGCTTCGTTCTCAGCATCCGCCTTGAGGGAGCACACCATAATCCGGAATTGGTGCCGCCCGTTGCTCGAGAGCAACGACGCAAGCGTAGCACCCATGTGCTGCCAATAGTTGGTGTCGGTACAAAACAGAACCGCGATGGGTGATGGGTTCAAGCTGCCACTCCTTCATCAGTGTGCGTCGCGCAAAAAAACTTTATGTAACTCACAAATCGGTGTAATCCACAACTGCGAACCCGCCGTCTAGAAGACCAGTGAAGCAACTTTCCGTTCCAACTTCTACAACATCCGAAACGCGGGCGCGGCCATGGGCCGGCTACTTCGTACTGGGCTGCTGCGAAAGACGGGTTATATAAGACGGATCGACCTTTCCGCCGAGCAGGTGTCCAATGGCAATCAGATTCCCTGTGAAACGGCCGGAACGATCGTTGCGGCGACTCGGCGTTTTCGATAGGGCCCTCTTGCAGTTATAGGCGAGATAACGTAACCAATGACGAAAGACAACAGAGGTCAATCCCGGTTTGCGATTTTTCCGCCAAAGGTAGAAGGGGTTGACTATCTGGGAATATCCAAACCTGATCCCATTCGTTCTTCCGCCCGGACATCCTATATGCGCCCAGCACGTCTCGGTGTTCATGATAATGCGGCCGTAACGACGGATGTTGATCGCGAAGTCCAGATCTTCGAGCCACCCATAGAGCGGCAGATTTTCATCGAAAAGCACCTTGCTGAAAATCTTTGTACGTACGAACACGTTCTGGCCTTCCCCGTGGTCGTAGTTCCCACGGGTGCGCACGTAATTCATCGCATAGGATTTGGCGGCGGCACGATCGAGCCCAGCGTCCATGCGCGCGCCATCGATCACCAGAAAACCCGTTGCCGCCACGGCGTCCTCTTCGCGTGCGAGAAGGCGCTCCATGCTCTCGAGAAAATCCGGAGCCAACTCAACGTCATCATCTAAAAACAATGTGTAGGGCGATCGCACCAGCTTAGCGGCCACGTTCCGTTGTACGCAGGTCCCCTGCCTGGCCCCCGACACAACGCGAACCGCCAGGTTACCCCTGGTTTTGTCGTGCACATGCTGCTGGTTGTAGACCGAGATAATAATCTCCCGTGGCGGCAGCGTCTGGCCGTGGAGCAGTGAGTCGACGGTCTCAGCCAGAACATCCGGCCTATTAGCGGAACAAATCACAACGGTTGTGTTCACCACAAACTCCTTCTCTGACCTGGGTTAGTGGGGGGCTGTTGACGGCTTGACATCAGGCAGTAACTCCTACTGCTTCTATCTCAAGTTGTTCGTTGCTGGCCGGCATTCCCAGAGCCAACCCAAAACCCACGGCTGACCAGGTAAGAAATCCCGTAGGACCGGATATGATGCCGTCCAATGCCGCTTCGGCGATCAGCCCAATCAGGATGGCCCGCACGGTGTGGGTGTAGACCGTATTCACACTGGGGCCCAGAAAGACACTCTTGGCCAGCAGAAGAAACGCTGAGATCAACACCAGCGTGCCGGCGACCCCCATGGTCGTAACCACCATCGCGATCGTGCTGTCTCCCAGATCCTGATTCCAACTTCTATGCAGAGTCACTTTGTCTTCGGCAATGGCCGGAGTCGCTCCCATGCCCAGGCCGAAAGGGTTGATCATGAAACCGTCAAAAAGCCCTTTGTAAGCATCCACGCGGTCCATGAAGCTCGTGTCGTTGCGGACATCTGAGAAGCTGCTAAACCGCTGCGACATCACTTCCTGCATATCCGGATTCTGCAGCGCCACAATCATGGCGAGGGCGGCCACGACAGCGGCCACGACCAGGCGAAAACGCTGGCGATGAGACAAGTTGAACAGCAGATAAACGGTGCCCGCCGCCATGGCTACCCAACCGGACCGGGCCAGCGAGAGCACCAGGCACAACAGCCCCGCTGGAATCGCCAGCCAACGGATCCTGCTGTGTGAGTTGAACGCGACGATCAAACCTGTGGCCAGGAACGAAGCCAAAATCTGGGGTCCGTTCATGGTGCTGAAGACGCGAACCTCGGTGGGCTCCGGTTTGCCGATGGAGTCCATCAAGACCCATCCCATCCAAAACGCATCCCACTTCGGCAGAAAGAAGAATTGAATCACGCCGTAGATGCTGACCACCAGCAAGCCGTAAATAAATGCGGTCTCGAAGGCGCGGAACAGCTCGGCTGCCTCCTCGCGGTGGCGGCAAAGCATGAAGGCAAAAATCAGGGGAGACAGCCAGGTCAACAGATCTTGGAAGACGAACCGTGCGCCCAGGTTAGCGATGCCCGTAAAAGTCGCATAGACACAGGTGAGCAGAACGCAGATCAGCGGCGCCGCCCGTCGCTCGAGAACCCGCCGCCAATCCGGAATCAGCCACAGCAGCGGTACGCACGTTGCCAGTGGCGGAGCCAATAGAATTGCCGTCGGTTGTGTCCATCCGGCGCGGTAGTCCAGTATCCGTCGCACCAGAGGGGTGAGGAACCAGAGCCAGCAAACCAGACTTACATAAAGAGGACGGTTGCGGCGATAGAGATAGACCGCGATGAAAAGCGCCATCGCCGGATACGAATAAAGCAGTACGGTTTTCGCGGGCGAGAACAGGAGCCCAATCGTGATCACCGGCAGGGCGATCAGGCTCCAGTACCCTTTGGACGAAGGGTCGGGACGAGGCAGTTGATGCGCCTGCTCCGCAAGGCCCGGATTGTAAGTTTCCACAGAGATCATGGTCGATAACTCGTAATTGCTTCCCGGCGCCAGGAACACCGCCGGGCAGGACCTTTAAGGTGCGGCAAGAGGCTAATTGAATCCACCCTGAGGCGACATGAAGGTAGAGAAATGTGTGGCCTCCATGTAACGGGAGAAGGTAGCGATCCGGTTCTGCGGCACCAGGATCATATCCCCCGGTTGCAGCTCCATATCGCGCTCCAGCTCTTTATCGTTTTGTATCTTGTGCAGGTTGACGACCTTCACTTCGCCCATATGGGAATCGATATGGCGAAACACGACGATCCGGGTATCTTTCGCCGTAGGCTTGAAACCGCCGGCCAACACCACGGCCTGCATCGCCGTCATGGATTGCCGCAGTTCGATCTTGCCCGGAGTGTTCACTTCGCCCCCAACCACCACGTATGGATGTTGGAAGTCCTTGAGCACCAGGTTCAACTCCGGCGCATTCAAGCGGGCCGATAGCTTCTCCACCAGAAGGTCATGCGCCTTCGCGAGGGTCAACCCACTTACCTGCACATCGCCGATCAAGCTCACGGTGATAAAGCCGTCGGGCTGAACAATGAGGGTCTGGTTATATTCCGGCGTGAACCGCAGGTTAAGATCCACCGTGTCCCCCGGGTGCAGGGTGTAGCGGGGACGTTGCTGCAAAGTCTGGCCCACGGCAAACGCGAGCGCGAAGACAGAGAGGAAGGACCACAGAGCTAGTATCTTTTTCATCACTCAGCCTCCGTAAAGTTAGAGCCGCCTGTAAAGCCAGTCGGGAACCACGTACTTGCGCTTATTGAGCAGATAGCCCAGGATTTTGCCGTTCACCATCTGGATCTGACGCTCCACATTGGCAACTTGGGTCTTGTGGGTTTCGTTCGCCGCCACGACAACTACGATCCCATCGAGGTGGGGGGCCAAACTCAGCACGTCGCCGCTCACCGCCAGCGAAGGGCAGTCGATCACCGAATAACGATAGCGTGCGCGCAGCTGCGCCACTCTGACGCGCCAATTGTCCCAGGCAGTTCGGGATGTCGTGGGCTCGGTCTTCGCGAAGGCGTCGTAGCGATTCGCGCTATGCGGCCAGAAGTCCTCGAGCAGCTCCGCCGAATTAAGGCGGCGCACTCCGGGACAGGTGGCCGAGAGCTGGGACGCAATCTTGTTACTCACGTAGCTCACGCCCTCGCCCGGATTGGCCGAAGTGAAAGCGATGACGATTCCGTCTCCCTCTTCCGGACCCTGGAAGACGGAGTTCAAGATACCTTGGAATGCTAAGTTTGGCTCTCTATCCGCGCTCAATGTGGTGGTCACTCCTGGTTCCCCTGTCGATCAGTTTTCGGTGGTGGAGCTAAGGTAGGCGAGACGTTGCGTTTTAGCGCCGCCCTCCGTGTCCGTCTGGCCGCGCGCGCTGAGGCTGGGTAGACTCACGCCCGATACCGTAGGCAGTTCAGGCAGTTCTGTCCAGGCAACCGAAGCAAGAACCGGGTAGCGTGTCCAGCGTTCCAGTTCCCCCGCCGCGCCAACGGTATCCCGCACGGACTCCATCAGGAAGACTGCGATGCCGCCGATCAGGAAAGCGGTGATCAATCCGAAGAAACCATCTCGCAAAGGCTTCGGATGTACCGGCGCCATCGAAAAGGTAGGCGCCTGCACCACCGCAAAATTGGTCAGGTCCTGGCGATCCATGGAGTCGGCAATCTCCGCCTCATCGCGCTTGTGAAGATACGCCTGGTAGTTGGTGTCGAGTTCATCCACCTTATGCTGCAGGGTGCTGAACTGCGGCGACAACGCCTCGGTCGAATTCAGCGCCGACTGCGCGTTCGCTATCTGGTTCGAGAGCACGTCGCGACGGGCCTTCAGACCGCTCAACTGGGACCGCATCATAGCGAGATCGGTCTGCAACTGCTGCCAGGTTGGGTTGATATCGGTAGCAGCATCCTTTGCCCGGGGAGAACTGGCCTCCTTGATCCCGGTCTCGGTTTCGACAATCTGCAGCTCAATCTGCCTCACTGCGCGGTCGGTGGGCGGATATTTATTGAGCAGCTCGGTCCGCTGGTGCATGAGCGAGACGAGTTGGGTTGTCAACTGATCGAGAGCCCCGTTGAGTGGAGTCGTGTGCTCTTGTGTCGTTTGCCGCCTGGGCAAGGTCGCCAGCAGCGCGTTGTCCGCTTCGATCCTCTTCTCCAGATCGCGGATCTGCACATCGGCATCGCGCCTCACGGTCTCGGTAGTCGTCAGGCCGCTCGAAAGGGTCGTCTCGCGTTCGTTGATGTTCACCAGCTTCTGCTGGTTCTGAAACTGTGCGAGTGCCATTTGCGCCTTGGCCAGCTCATTCTTGTAGCGCTCCGCCTGCTCGGCAAAGAAGCGTGCGGCGCCAGGTGGCCGGCTGATCTGGCGCTGCCGGGCAAGAAATGCGTCCAGCAGGCGCTGCAGCTGTTCCTGTGCCTGCTCCGGGCTCGGCGCCGTCATCGTGGCCAGGATCACATTCGATTTCCGCGATACGACTGTTTCCAGCCGGCGCGTCAGGCTTCCCACAGCCTTTTCGTGGTTCTGGAACTCGGCATTCGAATAAGCCGTGCGCGGCTTGCTATTCCAACCGGGGGTGATCACTTCATCCAGCAGATCCTTGCTGGTGAGCACCACCACATCGGAGTTCAGCTGTTCCTCGGTAACGTCCCTTGATCTCCATGGGACCGTCGGAATTGCCCGAAGTAATTTGAACGTTGCCGCGCGCATTCTGTACCAGGATGCTGGCGCGCGACTCATACTTCCGGGGGGTGGCGAAGATCCAGGCCAGCGCCAGGGCAAAGACGATTGCCGAAACGAACAGGAACAGTTTCAGATGGCGGAAAAACACCTCCACCATAACGAACAACGACAGCTCGCTGGAGGCGGGTTCCGCATTGCGACGCATGGGCAGAGTTGTCTGGTCGGTATTCAGAGGAGTCACCTTTGCATTTGTAATAGCGTGCGTTATAGAGGGAGGGATATCCCGGTACGACTTAGGATTGCTCCGAGTATCCAATGTTTGCGGGTCGATTGCAATACTTAGCTATCGAGTAATAGGTCTATATTAGTAACACTCCGGCAGACCTTTCGTTACTTGACGACGTTCGAGCGTCGCTAGCAGTAATGAACCAGTAACACCCTGGCGGAGTTCCGAAGGGACGGCTGGGTGTTGCTGAGAATAGCCCCGGACGTCAATCCTGGGCTACTCTCAGCCCTGCGGGACTCTCCTGAAGTTTTCGGTCTAGACCATTTTGGGCTTTAAAGTCCGCGTGGGAACCGGATCTGTAGGACCAAACAGAACCTGACGGGTGCCCCATGTTCGCGCCAGCTAACGTGGGCCGATTATGAATTCTTCGAATGCTCTCACTCAAGGACTAGAAACAATGGAAGGGCTTCGCCCGTCGTCTTCGGCCCACGTTAGCTGGCGCGAACATGGGGCACCCGTCAGGTTCTGTTTGGTCCGTTGGGCCCTGTTGGTCCTACAGATCCAGTTCCCACCCCCCAGGCGCGCCTTCCCACGGCAGCTAAAGCCGAGCATCCACGGTAACTTACACGTGCGGTCTAAGTTTGCCGATCCCGACGGCGTGCCGCTGGAGAAACAGGCTCGGAAATCTCCAACCGAGAGCGTGGGCTGGTGTTGGCTTCCCGCAAGTCCCGAAGGGACGGCTGATACTTACCCAGGACGTTAGTCCTGGGTAATCGGTTCCGAGTGATCCAGTCCCGTCAGGGACGGCTGAAAGTTTCACGCCCCGCCGGTCAACGAAGCCAGCCGCGAAACCACAAACCGCAGATCTTCGCGTTTCGGCCAAATACGCGGCGCCTCTGTCTTCAACAGATACGGAAATGACACAAAAGTAATAGAGAACCGGATCACACTCGAAACCAGCAGGGCCAGCGGAGCTCCGGGGCCGCCGAACTCCTTGATCATTGCCGGCATCATCAACAACCCGATACCGACCCCCAACGCCTGGATCGCGGTAATCGTTCCTGGTCTCTCCAAGGCCATATGGGCTTGCGCCAGGACTTGCGTTGCCCCAGACAGGACCACTTCCGCAAGCAGGAGACGAAATACCACCACCCCTCCCTCTTCGTACTTGGCGCCATAGAACGACCGCATCAGAACCGGACCCAGCGCCCCCGCGATCACCGCCCCGGCAACTGCGCAGAACGTAGTCACGCGTAACGTGAAGCCCGTCAATCGGGTAACATCCGCCACGCTGCGCGCGGCAATCCGAGGAAATAACACGGGCACAGCAGACGTTTGAAACACGCTCAACACTCTCGCCAGGCTAGCCGCCACGATATAAGTGCCCATATCGGCCGGAGAAAGAAAATGGATCACGAGCACCTGCTCGGAGACCGCCAGGGCGTTCAATAAGTCGATCCCCCACGCACGCACACCGAAATGCAGCAGATTCCGTAGCGACCACGCCAAATTTGTTAAGCGAGGCCGAAAGGTTGAGTAAGTCTGCGCCAAAAGCAAAACCGCGCAAGGCAGCGTAGCCAGAACATAAGCCAGTCCGCACGACAGCGGGCTGGCATGCCCGGTGGTGACGACCACCGCGAGCCACACCAGCGTCAATAGAGGCGCCAGCCACAGGCTCAGGTTGGAAGCGAAGAAATTTCCTTTCGCCTCACACACCGCCCGTCCAAACAAAAGCATGGTCGGCAGCGGCGACGCCAGCAGCATCCACCGGGCGTGAGCGATATCGGCCGGGGAATACTCCGTCAACCACATCGGTACAATCACAAACCCCAACAGGCCCGTGACCACGCCGACCAGCAAAGTCAACAACGAGGCTGCACCGATAATTTCCGGAGTGCGCTCCGGATGCCGCCTCAAGTTAAATGTCAGCGAACTGGGGAGACCCAACGTGAGCAGCAATGCGCAGAACCCCGGCCACGTGATGATCGCGGACATCGTTCCGCGGCCGGCGGGGTTCAGCGCGCGAGCCGTCACGATGCCGGTGGCGGCATTCAATACCAACACCAGAATTTTCGTCGCCAGCGATTGCAGAGCCGCCGCCGAGTTGTTGCGGCCGGCAAACACCGTCTTTGCCGCCGCGAACAGCGACCCGGAACGGCTTTGAGTTTGGCTTGGAAGCGCGTAGGTTTCAGACATTAAGCGGGGCCCAATTCTTTTTGTCCGCCGATCCTGATGTCGAAGCATCGGCGGTTGGTGCGTGCACCACACTTGCGTAGTATTGACGAACCCTTTGCAGGAACTGCTCCTGGGTAAAGTGGCTCAGCGTCCTCTCCCGCGCCGCCCGCCCAAGACCGCTGGTATAGTCGCGGTCGTGGTTTAACTGCCGCAGCCCATCGAGCATGGCCACCGAATCTCCATAGGGGAAGAGCTTGCCCGTCACACCGTCAAGGATCAGCTCCGGGACGCCGTCTACCGCGGACGCCAATACCGGAGTTCCGCTGGCGCACGCTTCCAGCAGCACCAGGCTGAATGGCTCTGAAGAGGAGTTCGCAATCAGCAAGTCAGCACTCTGAAGAATCACGGGGATATCCGTCCGATTTCCCAGAAACCTAACATTTCTTTCCAGGCCGAGCCATATCACTTCCGCTCGCAACCGCTCCAGATAGATTTCGTCCCGGTTAAATACCGGGCTTCCCACAATCAACAGCACAGCCTCAGCTCCGTCTGTCTGGACAAACCTGGCAAAGTTCTTGATGACTTCCAACTGGCCCTTGCGCGGGGTAATCTGCCCGATCATCACCACCCGGAACGTCGCCTTCTCGAGTTTCTCCGCCTTCAGGAATTCATCCACCTGCTTAGGCCGGGGATGATAGCGTGCGCCGTCGACACCGTTATGGATCACCGTGACTGGCACTTGGCGGCGGGCATCGCTCTTTCCCCGAACACCTTGCGCCGTTGCCTGGGAGACGGCGATCACCGAATTTCGGCGCGACGCTCCCAGAAGAAAGCGAACCCCGGCGGTGATCGGGTGCTTTCTGAATTGGTCGTGAATATGCCACGTCACTGGGGTTTGGGAGCCCATCGTAGCCAGGCACGCAACCATCCCAGCGCGGGTACTGTTGGCGTGCAGAACGTCGGGAGCCACCTGTCTCACCAGGCGGCGTACTTGCAAGACGCCCTGAAATGCCGAGATCAGGTACCCGATGAGCCGGAAGGGATTCATGGTGAACCGCGCCTTCAGCTCATCGACCGGAAGATGGCGGACACCGTGCTCCGCGCAGAAGGCCTCAATCTGCGCCGTAGCTGGAGCGATGAGCGTGGGCTCAAACCCTGGGCCGAGGTTGGCCAGCAGGGTGAATAGTACCTTTTCCGCCCCGCTCACCTTACCGGTGTGATTGTAGTAGCAGACTTTCATACTAGGCATTGACGGCCAGCGCTTCCTGGGGCCGCACATCGTGCAACGATCCCACACGGCGGGGGCTTTCGATCGCATCTCCAACTAAGGGATATCCGAGTTCCGCGAGCAGAGCATGGAACTTTCTGCGGAATTGGCTGATATCGTATCGCAGAGCATGGGCGCGGAGGGTATGCGGGTTCCAACTCGTGGCCTCGAACGTGCGGATGGCTTCCATCACGGAGCCGACGTCCTGCCGGTCAAAGAAGACGCCCGTGCTGCCCTCGACAACGGTTTCCAGAGCACCACCTGCCGCGTAAGCAATGGTGGGGCGCCCGGCAGCCGCCAGCTCCAGCGGAGCCATACCGAAATCCTCTTCGCCGCAAAACAGCAGCGCACGGCACTCGCCCGCATAGCGCGTCGCTTCGGCATCGGAAACATGGCCCAGCATGGTGACGGTCGGTCCAGCCAGGGCGCGCAGCTTTTCCAATTCCGGCCCGCTGCCGATAACAACCAACCGTTTCTTGAGCTGGTTGCACGCGCTGATCGCAAGGTCAATGCGCTTATAGGAAACCAGGCGCGCGAGCACCAGGTAATAGTCCTCTTGCACAGGCCGTATCACGAAACGGCCGGCGTCGATGGGAGGAGGAATGACGACGGCTTCGCGCCCGTAGCACTCGCGAATGCGCTGCGCGACAAACCTGGAGTTGGCTACGTATTGATCAGGCTGCCTTGCGGCGTCGATATCCCACGCCTTGAGACCTTTCAAAGCCATGGGCAGGATTACTCGCTTCGACAATGCCATCTTCTCCCGGCGAACATAGTCGTCAAACCGCCAGATCCAGCGCATCGGCGTGTGGCAATAGCACACATGCAGGGCATCCCGCCGCGTGCGTACTCCTTTGCCATAACCCGAGGAACTGCTGATCACCAGGTCATAGCCCGACAGATCCAACGATTGCACTCCGAAAGGATAAAGCGGAAAATAGAGCCGGTACAGATCCGCAATGCGCGGCAGGTTCTGCATCCACGAGGTCTGCAACTTGTGCTTCGGAATGCCCGCGGGAACAAACTTATCGAAGGCAACCGTGGCGAACATATCCGCCTGCGGCGCCAGGTTATAAAGCTCCCCGGCTACCTTTTCCGCACCACCATATTGGGTAAAGTAATCATGCACCACAGCCACACGTGCCATACTTCGCCTCCAAACTAATGCGTCTTTTACATCGCCCCTGAGCCGCGAACGATTGCTGGTATGGTCGCCAACAGGATTTGCATGTCGAGAGCCAGCGACCACCGGTCGATGTAGGAGAAGTCGAGTGCAATCCATTGGTCGAAGGTCAGATTGCTGCGTCCCGAGACCTGCCACAACCCGGTGATTCCAGGCTTGGCACTGAAACGCCGCAGTAGGTAGGCTTCGTTGAAACGCGAGACATCCCGAAGACTCATAGGTCGAGGACCTACCAGAGACATTTCGCCGACGAAAACATTCCACAGCTGGGGCAGCTCATCGATCGATGTCTTTCTCAGGAACCTGCCCAAGGTCGTAATTCTGGGATCCTTCCTTATCTTGAAAATCGGTCCCGAAGCCTCGTTCAAGTGCTCCATGCTCCGCATGAGAACCTCGGCATCCTGAACCATGGTGCGGAACTTAAGCAGCCGCAACTTTTTTCTACGGTAACCATAGCGGTCCTGGATAAAAAGAACGGGTCCAGGACTGGATAACTTAACGGCCACCGCAACCACCAGCAGCAGCGGCAACAGCGCAACCATCCCGAGGAAAGAGAAAACCACGTCGAAGGTTCGCTTGGCGACCTTAGACAGGCCGACATGCAGCGTGTGTACCGGCTCGAAAAGCGGGCCCGAGCCCTGCGGCGTCTCGCTGTCAAACCCTAGCGGATCACTGAAGCTGATGAGGTCGATACCGCCGACACGCGCTGTGGAGACGGCCTCCTGAACCACGTCGTAGCAGGACCTCACCGGAAGCGCCACCACAATCAGGTCGATCGAGTGGTTCAGGAGAAGACTCTCGAGCTCTGAGACATCCCCAAGGTATTTGGCCTTCACATCGGACGGGGCGCTGGGCAGGCAGCAGGTGTCGCTAAACCCGATTACGTTAAACGACCGCGAATAGTTGGTCCTTATCTCGCGCCAGGCACTGCGTGCAATGGGACCGGTGCCGATGACGAGCACGTTGTGCTCGCTATCGATGAAAAGACGGCGCAGGACGATGTTGAAGATCGTCACCGCGACGGTAAGCGCCAGGCTCCAGACCCAGAAGCGAAGGATGATCGCGCTCACGTTCCAATCCGCGTGGAGCGCCCGGAAGATCAGCACCGCGATCGGCGTCAGCGTGGCCAAGCCAAAAAGCGTCGCGCGCAGAGTGGTGATGAGCGATGCTCTCCGCAGTTGCTGTTGCCGTAGGTCGAAAAACAGCATCATCCACACGGCGACGAACAGCAGACTGGCAAATAGGGTTTGGATCGCCAGGTGTCGAGGAAGGGAGTACATAGGCAATGGATGGTGTTGGCTGGCGTAGTGCAAAGTCAAAGCAAAGCAGAGAAAGGCCAGCACCGACTCCACGACCAAAGATGTAAATCGAGCCACTGGAAATTGAATCATTGGGGGGTTCATCCTTCTAAGCCCGTTGAAAAGATAGGTTCTTCGTGGTGAAGCAGCCGTGGGGGTGACGGCGGCGAAATCAAAATCCTGCCGGGCGTTGCCGGCGCCATGCATCCAGGGTCACCAGGCGCAAACCGCTTTCCTTCCAGGCTCGGAGCAGTTTGTCGGTTGCCGCGAGCGTGATCGAGCGGCCAGTGCCCAGTTGTGCGTGGCCGCCATCGTGCAGCAGAACGTTGCTGCCCCTATGACGGCGCTGGTTGTGGCGAATTCCTTCCTGCACCAGTGCGGCAACGGTCTGGGGGTCCGTTGCATCCCAATCCTTACCCCAAACGTTCCACATAACGGGGGTCAAACCAAGTTCCGCGGCGGTATGCAGCACGTCGGGCCGACGGCCTCCGAAAGGCGGGCGAAAGTACTCGACGGGTTCGCCCGTTGCATCCTCGATGGCCTGGTTACAATCCACGAGTTCCCGGCGCACTCGGGACGGCCGCTCCCACAGCAGCGATGGATGGGTCATCGTGTGGTTACCCACGTGATGGCCGCCCTGACGTATGGCGCGGACCAGGTCGGGCCGGCGCCGTGCATACCTGCCAATCACAAAGAACGTTGCCTGCACGCCGTAGCGAGCCAGAATGTCGAGCAACTGCGGCGTATATGGCTCGTTGGGACCATCGTCGAAAGTGAGAGCCACTTCCCGCACATCGGAACCCGCAATCAATGACCGTCCGAAGAGCAAATCCCGGGCCGCGTGGCGGAGTTGCTCGTACCGCTTCCCCATCTCCACTGACGGTTCGACAACGTTGGCGCTGCTCACGACAGGCGCTCGATCTGATAGTTGCCTAGCGAGACCTTCAACGACCGCTGGATCGAGCTAACCGAAATCACGATGTCCTCGCGGTTGGTTTGGCCAATAAGTACTCCCTCGATCCCTTCCAAGCAACCTCCGAGAATCCTGACTCGCTCACCCACCGCCGGAAACGGCCCCGGTTCATATTCGGTGTCATTCGCTGCGACAGCGCGTACGTTGGTCATTTCAGCATCCGTCACGGCGACGAGTTCGTGACCGCAGGTCACAAATCGCACCAGGCCAGGGAGGCGGGCGACGGTACTCAGCAAGGCGGGATCCGCCACCATGCGAACAAACATGTACCCGGGAAACAGAGGAGTAGCGACCATCCTGGTCCGGTCACTCCATCGTCTGGCTACCTGCTGCATCGGGGCAAACGACTCGAAGCCTCTATCTCGCAACGCCGCATCTACTTTTCTCTCGCATTGGTAGCGAGTCTGTAGTGGATACCACGCGGCCTCCGTGTAGCCTGCCGCTTGCTGCAGACCTGGAGCGCTCGGTTCTGATTGTGCCAGTTGCATAGCTTCGCCCTGTGAGTCACATAAGTGGCTCCGGGGGATTTGCTGAACCCGATCAGGGCGGTAATCCGCTCTTCTATACCGGGGAAGAAGTTAAAAGTTTGCGCCGAAGAAGAAATCAGGAAAAATCAAAGTGAAACAGAACCCAAAGTTAGCTGGATGGGCGATAGAGAACAATAGAACTAATGTCCCGGCGGATCGCCAAACTTTATTCCCGGGGGAATTTGCTAACTCGACGAAGGAGCGTCTTTTATGGATTCGCTCAGTTACCGTGGCACATCGGCAATTATGAGGAAAATCGTTTCAAGCGGCGAGTAAACGTCTCTCTCGTCCTAGCAGGAACCATGTGGGCGTAACGATAGTTTGGTCGTAACTTGATTTCGACCGGGCGAAACTGAGCATATCCAGGCATCTGCGGGCAAGAGACCGCGCCTCGCTGAAATCTAGAGGTAATGATTGGGCCGATTACCCTGGTTACCGGTAACCGGTCGTTGGAGCAAACCTTAATTCATTGGGGAAATGGCATTGGATCGTAGATAATGCAGTTACAAACTTAAGTCCAGGCGAGATGACTCATGCCTGAATTGCTGTGATGATGGTCCCTGTTTCCCTGTAGTTCTCGTCACCCTCCCCCTAGTAAGAAATGAATGGGTTTAGGTGAATTTCCCGAGGGTCTCCATGCCGTCTTCTACTACCAAAGTGCTGGTCTATGACAGCAGTAATTTACAATGCGAGCTACTTTCCACCGGATTACAGAGCCTGCGTCAAGGGCTAGAGGTTGAGTCTGCCAGCGATTATCAGTCGATGATGGCCCTCCTCGCGATGGATGCGAACTGGGTCGTCATCATCTCCGACAACAATACGGGCGGTGGGGCGCCGTCGGTCGCCAGGCGGTTACGCACCGAATTTTCGGGGTTGCCGTTGGTTTTCCTATTGCAGGAAGGGCAAAACGACCGCGTCGTTGAAGCGTTCCGCTTGGGCGCCAGGGGCATCGTTTACAGCAATGAAAACTTGGCGCAGCTGGCGAGGTGCATTGACCGCGTCTCTCAGGGCGAGGTATGGATCGGGCACGTCGACCTGGGCATCATTTCCGAGCAGCTTGCAAAGTCGCGGGGACGGGTGACCGACGTAACCGGGAAGACGCTGCTCAGCCCTCGCGAGGAAGAGATATCGCGGCTGGTGGCCGAGGGTATGAGTAACCGCGAAGTTTCCCGGACCTTAAGAATCAGTGAGAGCACGGTCAAAAACTCTTTATTTCATGTCTTCGACAAACTAGGTATTTCCAATCGCGTCGAATTAGCCCGTTACGTAAATCTGACCGCCGACCAACATCCGCAAACATTGCGCACGAGGCACGATACGCACCCATAACGGATGCATATTCCCCGTGGTCGAAAGCATCGATCTATTGGGATCGAGGCACTGGAAACACCGAGCGAGTCCCGAAGGGACGATTGAGTAATAGCCCAGGATGAAATCCTGGGAATCACATGGCATGCGAGTAGTCCCGAAGGGACGGCTGAAATTACCTGAGGCCGCATCGTTAATAGGTTTCAGTCGTCCCTTCGGGACTTCCGCGGTGTTTTTCCGTAGCCTGGTTAGCCCCAGCGTGGGAACCGGATCTGAGGACCAACAGAACCCAACGGACCAAACGGAACCTGATGGGTGCCCCATGTTCGCGCCAGCTAACGTGGGCCGAAAAAGACGGGCGAAGCCCTTCCATTGTTGTTGCTAGTTAAGTGAAAGCATTCGAAGAATTCATCGGCCCACGTTAGTTGGCGAACATGGGGCACCCATCAGCTTCTCTTTGGTCCTGGAGGTCCGTCCTGCCAACGGACCGAGGGAGCTTCCTAGCCAAACCTACTGCGTAGGCCCACCCTCACTGCGCGGTCCCGGCCCAAAGTGGGGATACCGCCCATGCGGCTCATTCGCCTGCAACGTCTTCCACTGCTCCGGAGTGAGCACGCGGCGGAGCCCCAGCAGCATCCGCGCATTAGCTTTCTCTAACTCCGCCCGAGCCTGCGCCAACCGGTCGATCTGGGCCAAAATCTTACCCTCATCCGGCTGATCCGCCGCCAGCAACGGCTCCATCGCAGCCTCTTCCCTGTGCACTGTCGCGCTTAAATCCATAAGGGCTGGCCGGCTCTGCTCAAAGACGGCCTCCATCTTCTTTTGCTGGTCGGCACTCAACCCCAGCTTTTGCGCAAATTCCGGATTATTCCACCACCGCCCGTGCGGTCCCATGTGAAACGCGCGCTCCATAGGAGGACGCCGGCCCTCCATGGGAGGAGGCCCGCTAGGGTCTGCCGGCGGGCTCGTCTGCTGGCCCCGGGCCGCACCCGCCCCCAAGCCAATGACCAGGCTCGCCAGCAAAACGCTGCTAATTCGTCTGAACAAGATGTCTGCTCCCGCGGCCGGCCCCGGCAGCGTTCGGGTTGCTCCCGGTCGAGACCAGGTGGGTCAGGGACTCCATCGCCGACGGAACCGCAACGGAAACTTGTTCATCCACCTGCTCCAGCAGCGCATCATCGCTGATCGCCGCAGTGGTGGTGGTCTGCGCGGGACGCGGAGCCGACAGATGAAGTGGCAGCAACGCCAGCAGCAGCAGCACGAGAGGCACCAGGGCCGCAACCGCCCATCTCAGAACCTGCGGCCTTCGATCAGGAACCAGTTTGAGCCGCACCGGACGAGCTGCCAGGCACTCTAAGCTCCACTTCACAGCGGCGCTCTGGAAAACGGCCAACCCGTTCTCCAGGGCCGCCACCGAGTCCCGGCACTGGGCACATTCCCCCAGGTGGTGAAGCGTCCGCTGATCGCCCGTCTGTTGCAGGATGTACTCCTCCTGCTCCCAAGCTGACAGATGGTTAGTTTTCATTTCGTTTTCTCCATCGCCCTGCGCACCGCGGCGAGTCCGCGGTGTAAATGGCTCTTGACCGTCCCCACTCGTAGTCCCATGGCTGTGGCAATTTCGGGCAGCTCCATCTCTTCGACAAACCGCAGCAAAAAGACGCTCCGTTGTTTACCGGGCAGCGCCGCCACGCTATCCCATACCTTGACCAACTGCTCTCTGACCACGAGGGAGGTCTCGGGGGAAAGCACGGGGGACCGCAGGCGGTCCGCCATGGCCCCTGCCTCCACTGCCGTAGCGTTGGCCATTTTCCAAAACTGAAACTTGCGCGACCGGGTTGAATCGCGGATAAGGTTGGTGGCGATCCGGGTGAGCCAGGTCGCCACACTGCAGTCTCCGCGAAAGTCCTCGCGCGCCTTATAAGCCCTAAGGAAACAATCCTGGGTCACCGTCTCTGCCAGGTCAGGATCCCGCAGCGAGAGCAGGGCATAACGATAGATGCGAGACCGGTAGGTCGCGCAGAGAGAGTTGATGTCCTCAAGCTCTGCGATCCGGTCTCGCTCAGGTGACAACTCGCCAGCGAAGTTGAGCCGCTCCAATGCTTCCATAGACGCGCCTTTCCAGGCGACCGTTTACGTTTACCGCCCCGGTCCGTGGCCCGGTCCCATAAACCCGTGGCCCTTTTCGAGCTCGGCGAATTTGGCCTTCTGGTCGGCAGTGAGTATGGCGTAAAACTGCGCCCGGGCAGTCGAGTGGGCAACCGTTCTTTCCGCTTCCATTTGACCTAAGGTGTTGGCCGTCGACTGAATGGTGGCCATATCGTTGGCCTTCTCAGCCGCGGAAAGAGCCTGGTGAGCAGCCCGTTCGCTGGCCCATGAGTTCTGGTGAGCTGCGGCTTCCGCGGTGAAGAAAGTGGTCGCTTGCTCCACTTGGGCCGGGGTAAGGGAAAGCAGCGTCGTGTAGTGCTGAACCTCGTGTTGAGCCATCGAGGCGGGGGACGGCGGAGTGTGGGGAGCCATTTGCGCCTGGGCCATTGGTAAGAGACCCAGGACGAGCAGCGCAAGCGAAAACTTCATACTTTCCTCCTTAAACGTTGAGAGGCGCGTCAATGTCCATCTCGCCCAATTAGACGGAAGCGCAGGCGGACACGTTTACCGCTGATTTAAGACCGTGTCTTACCTGGTAACAGAAGCAGAACAGCCAGTCCCCCGCCGCAGGCACTGATGCCGCAAGCCAGCATAACCGAGCGAAACCCCGCCAGAAAAGCCCGATCGAGCATCCCAGCAGCCTGAACTTGCTGGTCCGGCGTGAGCTCGCCAGGGATCGGCGTATCGTGCAGACGAACCCGGTTCGCCAACATCGACGCCCGCGCCTCCGCGGAAAAAGCGGAATGGGCCAACTGGCCGGCGAGGCTGGCTGAAAATCCGCGAGCCAACAGTAAGGCAAAAATCGAAACCGCCATCAGGCCGGCGAGCCGGGAAAGCGCATTGTTGACGGCCGAAGCAATGCCGGTCTGCGTCTCCGGTACCGACGACATCACAGCATTTGTGAGCGGGGCCACGCAGATAGTCATGCCGCAGCCCAGTATGAGGACCGGCGGCAGGACAGACAGGGAATACCCGGGAAAGCGGTCGAGCCAGGCAAAGGCGGCGAACCCAACCCCGGCCAACACTCCCCCGGCACACAACAGGAAGCGTTCTCCCAACCGGGGAACCAGCCCGCCGACCCGGGCCGAGAACAGAAAAAGAATTAAAATCAGGGGTATAAAGACGGCGCCGGCCGCGGCCGGTGCATAGTGCCGGACCTGAATCAAATAGAAGGGAATGATGTAGAGGCAGCCGCCCAGCGCGCCATAAAGCAGAAACGTGAGCACGTTCGCCGCCAGGAATCGGCGGATTCGAAACAGTGAAAGCGGCATCATCGCATTGGGCCGGCCCGACTGAGAGCGCAGGAATAACCCGAACAGGACCAGTCCGCCGCCCAAAGGCCAACTTATCAGCGGATTCCTCCAGCCGAACTGGGGTGCAAAGGAAAGCGCGTAGATGAGGGCGGCAAAGCTCAGCGTGGCCAGCGCCGCCCCAAGCCGATCAAGCGCCGGCGGCGGATCACCCAGGGCGCGGCTCTCCGGGATCCGGGGCGCGAGCAGAAAAATCACCAGCACCAGAGGTAGGTTGAGTAGAAAAATCAGCCGCCACGACCAGGCTTCGATCAGCCAGCCACCGGCCACTGGCCCGAGCGCGGCAAAAACCGTGGTCCAAGCCGACCATGTGCCGATGGCCCGGCCACGGTCCTGCTCGGGGAAAGACGCCGAGAGGATCGACAAACCCTGGGGAATCAGAAGCGCAGCGCCGACTCCCTGAACCGCGCGAGCGGCGATCAGTTGCCCCAGGGAAAAAGACGCGGCGCAAGCAGCAGAGGCGAAGGCGAACAAGCCCACACCCCACAGAAACGTGCGCCGCCGTCCGTAGCGGTCCCCCAGGGCGCCTCCAAACAGCAGCAGTGCCGCCGCAAAAAGAGCGTAGCCCTGGACGACCCATTGAATGCCCGACGACGTCGCGTGGAAGGTTCGCTGCAAGCTGGGTAGCGCCACGTTGACCACCGAGCCATCCATAAACGCCAGGGCCGAACCGAGGATGATGGCGATCAAAATCCACTTGCGGTCGAGCTCCGCGCAAGGCGTCGCCCCGGCGACGGTCCCGGCCGCGGCACAAGGGGGTACGACGTGAGATTTTGCAACAACCGCGATTGGGCCCGCCACTGCTTGATGGATGCCGCCGGTGCCGAACAAAGCGCATGAAATTACGAGAGTGCGCCCGGGTGTTATCATCCGCTCTGGTTTCCGGGCGGACTAAATCAGTACAGGGAGAAGATTGAGTGATTCCACACAACGTATTCCATCGATTCGTTCTGACCGTGGGCGCGATTGCGAGCGTGACTCTGCTGGCGGCAGTTCCGCCTCCCCCCGCGGTGCCAATGCCTGTAGAACGCCTCGATCCGGGCCTGGACCTGATCGTTCCCGCCAAACCGGTTCTGGAAAAGGTAGCCACCGGTCCAGGATTCAAATGGACGGAAGGCCCGGTTTGGATACCGGCCGGATATCTCCTGTTTGCCGAGATTCCCAGCAACAGCATCCGTAAGTGGGTCCCCGGCGGCGGTGTGAGCGTGTTCATGCAGCCCAGCGGATGGAAGGACCCTGCACCCTTTACCGGTCCCGAGCCCGGCTCGAACGGGATGACCCTCGACCGTCGCGGCCGGCTCACCGTCGGCGGTCACGCGCAGCGCGACGTTTGGCGACTGGAAAACGTGGATGATCCCAAGGGGCAGATCACGATCCTTGCGGATACGTACCAGGGGAAACGGCTCAACAGTCCCAACGACCTGGCTTACAAGTCGGATGGGGCGCTCTATTTCACTGACCCACCGTACGGGCTGCCCAAACAGGACAGTGACCCCACCAAGCAGCTGACCTTTAACGGCGTTTACCGGCTGGCCGGCGCGCTCGATCACAAGCCAGGTGCCGCGCCCGATCACGCGCAATTACAGTTGCTTATAAAAGACCTGACCCGGCCCAACGGAATTTGCTTTTCTCCGGACGAGAAATATCTCTACGTAAACAACTCCGAACCCAAAAAATTGTGGATGCGCTACACCCTCAAGCCCGATGGAACGCTTACCGATGCAAAGCTCTTGTTCGACGCAACCTCGGACACGCGCATTGGAGCTCCCGACGGCATGAAGGTAGACCTGAAAGGAAACATATACAGCGCGGGTCCTGGAGGGGTGTGGATTTTCTCTCCCGAAGGCAAGCATCTCGGCACGCTCGACATTCCGGAGCGGGTGGGCAACGTGGCCTGGGGTGGCGTCGATCACAAAACCCTTTATGTCGCGGCCAGTTCGAGCATCTATCGCATCACCTTGAAGATTCCTGGAGACTACCCACACGTCCACTAATGCGCGGAAAAACTCATGTTCTGTATCAGGGCACGACTTTAGTCGTGTCTCCATGAGCCTGCGGCTCACCCAAGGTGATGAAAACCGTGTGAGCGCATGCGCTCTACTTGCTGCATCGGAGGGCCGGTCCAAAAGAAGGGCACGGGTTTACCCGTGCCGTACAAGCTTACTAAATTGACCGGCCGCTGAGGCACGGTTTTTCATCCAGGGTTGCGGGTGGTTTTCGACTGCGCCGTAAACACTTGAAAAAAAAGACGGGCTTTACAGGCTGCGGAGAAACTCATGTTTTGTATCAGGGCACGACTTTAGTCGTGCCGTAAACACTAGAAAATAGGATGGGCTTTAGCCCCTGCCACAGCCGAAGCCGCAACACAACTGAGTCTCCCACACGTCCACGAATCAGGAGCGAATGCCTGTCATTCTAAGGCCAGCGGCCGCATCCGACATCGACGCCATCACCCTCATCTATGCCCATCATGTGAGCTACGGCACCGGATCGTTCGAAACCGAACCCCCTGATACCCGCGAGATGGCACGGCGCTGGAACGAAGTAAAAGCGAGGGGTCTTCCGTGGTTAGTGGCGGAGGATGTCGACGACATCGTCGGCTACGCGTACGCCTCCCCTTATCGCGCACGCCCAGCCTACCGGCATACGGTAGAAGATTCCATTTATGTCCGCGCCGACCGTCTCGGCGCCGGCCTGGGCAAACTCCTGATGCCCGCCCTCATCGCGGCAACCCAAGCATGCGGCATGCATCAAATGGTTGCAGTTATCGGTGACAGCGCCAACGTGGCTTCCATCCACTTACACCGCCGGTTCGGGTTTCGCGACGTGGGCGTGTTCAGGGATGTAGGCTTTAAATTGGATCGTTGGCTAGATACGGTCTTCATGCAGCGAAGTCTGCTGCCAGATAAGTCGATGCGCGAATCTAGCTAAGTTACATTACTTACGGCACCTGTAACAGCCGCTTCCACTAACCTGCACTGGATACCCGCCCCACCCAAGCCCGCGCCATCCTCATCCTCAAGATCAGACCACCATTGCCGATGTGTAAGAAAGAGCCGTACTTGCACGCAAACGAAGTACCCGGGGAAAAAGGTTTTACAGTTTGGGTAACGCTAAAACTCCGCGCTGAGTTATAAAGTAGTTATTGAGGGTGGACATACCCACTTCTGTCGTCTGAAACTCCCCTGACGAAGCGGAAAGCCCTCCAAAACACTTTTTACTTCTACTGTGCACAAGCGCTGTTGGCGAAGCGCGTCTCTCCCGCGGGAAAGTCGCGTTCACAGTTCCCTCCCCTTGCGTGTCCCGGAAGTGAAGAGGTCTGGATTGCCGGAGGCACAATGCCTGCTTCATCTTCGCGTGCGCACCGCACGCTACCACCGCGTCCTCCGTACCGTGTGCTCACCGTCACGGTGTTCACCGGTCTCCTGTTGACGATTGGCGGCTGTTCCGCCGTCGAAAAGGGCTCCGCCACTCCGCCTGCTACCCCAGCCACCGTCACGATCGCCGGAGCTTCCCAGATCCGCATCGGCGGCACCTCGCAATTCACGGCAACCGTAACCGGCGCAACCAGCACCGCGGTAACCTGGCAGGTCAATGGAGTAGCGGGCGGAGCAACGGCCACTGGAAAAATCTCAACTGCCGGACTCTACACGACACCTTCTACCCTCCCGTCGCCCAACACCGTCACCATCTCTGCCGTCAATCAGGGCGCAACCGCGCCGGGCGCTTTGGTCGCAACCCTACTCAACCCCATACCCACAATCAGCTCGGCCACTGCCACGCAGACAGGCGCGGCTTCGAATTACAGCCTCGTGGTGAAAGGCGCCGGCTTTGTCAGCGGAGCGCAGATCGAAATAGGCGGCAGCCCGGTAACCACCAACTTCGTTTCCGCGACCGAACTCACGGCGACGGTACCGGTCGCCTCCGGAACCACGTCGCTGGCGGTCACTGTGGTCAATCCGACCTCGGGCGGTACGCCCTCCGCGACTGCCCAAGCCTCAATTGCGACCTTCAAGACCACCATCACCGCGGCGGCCCGGCTGCTGGACCAGGCTACCTTTGGGCCCACAGTCAGTGACATTGCGCACGTCCAGCAAGTCGGCATCGACGCCTACCTCACCGGGCAATTCAATACCGCGCCCACTCTGGAACCGGCCATACCCGCCGCGCCTGCCGTCATCTGCACCGCAGACAACCCCGCGCCATGCCAGCAGTCCGAGTGGTGGCAAACCGCGCTCACCTCCCCAGACCAGCTTCGCCAGCGCGTCGCCCTCGCGCTCTCTGAGATGTTCGTTGTCTCGACCACTACCGTCAACCCCAACGCGGTCCTCGCCTTCCAAAACGTCCTGGTCAAAGACGCATTTGGCAATTTCTCCACCCTCTTGACCGACGTCAGCCTCTCTCCAGCCATGGGCGCTTACCTCAATATGTTGAACAGCAACAAACCGCCGAGCGGCCAGATCGCGAACGAAAATTATCCACGCGAACTCATGCAGCTGTTCACGACCGGGATCGATTTGCTCAATCCCGATGGCAGCTTGCAGCTCGACTCCGGTGGTAACCCCATTCCCGTATATACGCAGACCCAGGTCCAGGCCTTCGCCCGCGCCTATACCGGATGGACCTACGCAACTTCGACAGGAGCGGCCCCCAGCAGTTTTCCCAACAACACGGCGAACTACTACGCACCGATGGCTGCCGTCGAGAGCGCCCACGACACCACCGCCAAAACCCTCTTGAACGGTACGGTTCTTCCCGCCGGCCAGTCCGCTGAACAGGACCTATCGGGCGCCTTATCCAACATCTTCAACCACCCCAATGTAGGACCATTTGTCTGCCGCCAGCTTATTCAGCACCTGGTGGCCAGCAATCCTGGCCCGGCCTACGTCGCGCGGGTAAGCGCCATCTTCGCCAATAACGGCAGCGGCGTTCGTGGAGACATGCAGGCTGTAATCCGGGCGATTCTTGAAGATCCTGAAGCGCGAGCGGGCGACACCAACGCCGTATACGATAGCGGCCACTTACGCGAGCCAGTACTCTACCTGGCCAATGTTCTCCGCGGTCTCGGTTCTACCAACTCGTCCACCACGGGCGACTATAGTACGCTCGGCAGCTACACCGCGGTTCTGGGGGAGAAGCCCTATGCTGCGACCAGCGTCTTCAATTTCTTTCCCCCAGACTATGTGATCCCCGGTACGAGCGCCAATGCTCCTGAATTTGGCCAGGAGAATACCGCCAACGTGATCCTGCGCCTCAACCTGGCCGACAGTCTGATCAGTAACCGGATCTCTAACTTCACCACCGACCTGAGCGCCACCAGCAGTCTTGGCGTGATCGCCTCGCAAACCGGAGTCGCCCTCGTAGACGCCGGCAATCTCGTCGACACCCTCGGCATTATTTTCCTGCACAGCCAGATGCCGGCCCAGATGCGGACCGAAATTGTGAACCATGTCGCCACCCTCACCAATATTCCGCAACGGGTGCGGGTTGCCACTTACCTGGTCATTACCGCGTCCCAATACAAGATCGAGAATTAGTAACCGTCATTGGAGGAGAGACCATCATGCGTTTGAGCCGGCGTTCTTTCATCAGGACTGCATCTCTTGCGGCAGCGGGCAGCGCAGCGGCGCTTCGTCCCTTCGGAGCACTCAACGCCCTCGCGCAAAATGCCTCCGGCTATAAGGCGATGGTGTGTATTTTTCTTTTTGGCGGCAACGATGCCAACAACATGCTGATCCAGTTCGATACCAACGGATACGCCAACTATGCCAAGGTGCGGGGGCCGCTGGCTCTGCCCCAAAACCAGCTTCTCCAGCTGACCGCGGCCCCCAACTTTGCCCTCAATCCCAACCTGCCCGATATTCAAGCATTATTTGATAGCAATGCTGCCGCCATCGTCAGCAACGTAGGTACCCTGATCGAACCCACCAGCCGCACGCAATATCTGGCTGGGGCGACGGTTCCGGACAATCTTTTCTCGCACCCTGACCAGCAGCTGGAGTGGCAAAATGCGGCCCAGAGCGCAGGAACGCAGACTGGTTGGGCTGGGCGCATTGCCGACACGCTCAACACCACCTACAACCCCAACGCAAGCATTCCCATGATTACGTCCGTGGCCGGCGACACCCTGTTCTGCAACGGAGCCAGCAGCACACCGGTCTCCGTCAGCCCCGGCAACCTGAGCGCCGGCCAGTGCACGGAAAGCAGCACCGAATGTGCCGCCCGGCTGGCGACCGCTCAGGCGTTGGTTGGCTTCAACTCCGGCATTACCCTGGTGCAGGCCGATAACTCCATCACCACCAACGCATACGGCTATGCCAAGACTCTGTCCGATGCGGTGCAATCGATCACTCCGCTGAAGACGGTATTTCCCGCAAACAACACCCTCGCCACACAGCTCAAACAGATTGCGCAGATTATTCAGGTGCGCGCCGCACTGGGTGTGAACCGCCAGATATTTTTTGCCGGCATCGGCAACTTCGACACCCATGCCGGTCAGATACCGGTGCAGAGCGCCCTGTTGGCTGCGATCAGTCCTGCGGTGGCCGCTTTTTACCAGGCCACACAGGAGCTCGGCGTAGCCAGCGACGTCACCAGCTTCACCATGTCTGACTTCAGCCGCACCTTTCAGCCGAATTCGAATACGGGTTCTGACCACGCCTGGGGCTCTCATCACTTCGTGCTTGGGGGCGCGGTCAAAGGAGGCAAGATGTACGGGACATTTCCAACTCTGGCCCTCGGGGGACCGGATGATTCCGGCTCCAATGGCCGTTGGGTTCCCAGCACCGCCAGCGTTCAATACGCAGCCACGTTGGCTCAGTGGTTTGGCGTGAGCGCCGCGCAACTCCCCGCTATTTTCCCCAACATCGGCACCTTCTCGACGGCGAATCTCGGCTTCGTATGAGGAACGCAGCATTTCACGACACCACTGTAATTTCGCCGCGTCAGGATGAATCGTCGTGACCCCGAGGCCCGGATTCGCTGCAACTTTACGGCCATAAAGCTGGTTTCAGCCTCGCCGAAGAGCTGGATAGACGAGAAGGTCGCCCCAGTGAAACGAGCCGCATGCAGCAAAACTGCGTTGATGGATGATGCTTACTACGTGAGCGCCGCCGCGGTCGCTGACAAAATCATCGACCGCATGCGCCGCGGCCTGGACCCGCTTCTGTTCCGCCGCCCCATGCTGGCCCTAATTCCGGCAGCGGATTCCTTCCACACCCATCTGCAACGAAAACCCGACTGACCTCCCTCGCCGCTACGCTTGAGGGCAAAGGAACAGAGCCCGGCCCATTTCCGCGATGTCCTGTGACCTGCACCTCTGCTGATGAAAGGCAACGCATTGCGCTGTCCGTTTTGTCTCAGGGCACGACTTTAAGTCGCCCCGCACAGACCTAAAACAAACCGGGCTTTAGCCCCTGCCACGGCAAATCTGCTTAGCAAATCACGGGCGCAGGGCTAAAAGAGTCAGCGTGGGAACCGGATCTCGAGAACCAAACCGAACCCGACGGGTGCCCCATGTTCGCGCCAGCGTACGTGGGCCGAAAAAGATGGACGAAGCCCTTCCATTGTTGTTACTCATTGAGTGAAAGCATTCAAGAATTCATAATCGGCCCACGCACGCTGGCGCGAACCAAATTAGCTGTACGCTGCCCTATCCAACGTCCACGTGTGCGGCTTCTGTGAGGAAAGCCGCATGAAGTGCGCCAACGCCGCCGGATAGATTCAACTTCCTCTCAAACCCGCCGATAGTCCTGATGTGGCAAATTCTCCGAGCCTGTTCGCATGCGGCAGTTGCAAGGGTGGCGTAGAGCCACCGTTTCCCTTCACGATGGCATTTCAACCAATCGTCGATACGGACGCACAACGTGTATTTGCATATGAAGCACTGGTGCGAAGTCCCGACGGCCGAGCGGCGGGATCCGTGTTAGATCAGGTGAACGATCAAAACCGCTATGCCTTCGATCAGCAATGCCGGGTGAAAGCGATTACTCTCGCATCCCGCCTGCATTTGGCAGAAACCGGCGCGCTGCTCTCCATCAACTTCATGCCCGGCGCCGTGTACAGCCCCAGCGCCTGTATCCAACTAACCCTTAAAACAGCAAATGAGTGCAGCTTTCCACTGCAACAGCTGGTGTTTGAAATCACAGAAGCGGAAGAAGTGCGCGACCGGAATCACCTGCGCTCCATCGTCGAGGAATACCACAAATTAGGCTTCAAGATGGCGCTGGATGACTTCGGTGCGGGCTACTGCGGCCTCAATCTGCTCGCCGATCTCCCCGCCGACATCGTCAAGCTGGATATGGACCTGACCCGGGACCTGCATCGTCGACCCACAGCGCTCGTGATTGTGGAGCAAATGGTCGAGCTTTCGCGAAAGCTCGGCAGTCACCTGATAGCCGAAGGGGTCGAAACCCTGCAGGAATACCTCGCCCTGCGCGCCTGCGGTATCCGGCTGATGCAGGGCTACTTTTTCGCGAAGCCAGCTCTGGAAGCCTTGCCGCCGTTCTCTCTCCCGGGTGATCGCCGGATCCTTGCGGGGGTTGCGAAGGACGCGACCTATGTCCACTAATCTCAAACCGCCGGCCAAACTCAAATCCCTCATCGTCGAAGACGACTTTACCAGCAGGCTCTTACTGCAAACCTTTCTGGCGCGCTACGGAGAATCCCACATCGCCACCAACGGCAAGGAGGCAGTCCAGGCTTTTTCCACTGCTTTAACCGCTGGATCGCCCTACGACGTAATCTGCATGGACATTCTCATGCCCGAGATGAACGGGAATGAAGCGTTGAAACAAGTACGGGACTTGGAACACGCGAAAGGTATTTTCCCCGGGCGCGGAGTAAAAATCATCATGACCAGCGGAGTAAAGGAAGTACAGCAGGTGTTTCAGTCCTTCGACGAAACCTGCGACGCTTACCTGTTCAAGCCCATCGATACCGGCAAATTGGTGAAGGAGCTTCAAGCATTTGGACTCCTCGAATAGCTTGGACCCACCACGCATCGACCCCGTAGACCTGCCATCTTCGACAGAAACGGAAGCTCGCCGCATCGCGGCACTGCGATCGACCGGTCTCTTAGATAGCCTGCCGGAAAAAGCCTTCGACGAACTCGTCCAGTTAGCGGCCGCGATTTGCGGCACACCCATCAGCCTGATCACCCTGCTGGATGAAGACCGGCAGTGGTTCAAGGCGCGCTTCGGCGTGGACGTAACCGAAACCCCCAAGCAGGCTTCTTTCTGTACCTACGCCATCCAGCAAGAGTCCATGCTGGAAATCCCAAACATGCTCGCGGACCCGCGCTTTTGCCACAATCCCGTGGTTACGGGGGAACCCCACCTCCGCTTCTACGCCGGCTGCTGCATCAGCATGTGCTCCGGTGAGAAGCTGGGTACACTCTGCGTGCTCGATCGCAAGCCGCGAAAACTGACGCCGTTGCAGCAAAATGCCCTTCAGGTGCTGGCTCACCAGGTCACGGCGCAGATCGATCTGAAGCGACGGGCCCGGGAACTGGACGATGCCATGACCGAGCTGCGGGAGAGCAACCGCAATCTTGAGCAGGCCCTGGAGCTCTCTGCTCAATACGCCACCGCGGCAGAAGCCGCCAACATAGCGAAAAGCGAATTCCTGGCGAACATGAGCCATGAAATTCGCACCCCGATGAATGGCATCATCGGGATGACAGGACTGTTGCTGGACACGGAATTGACACCGCAGCAGCGACATTATGCCGAAGCCGCCCGCGCCAGCGGCGAAGCACTGCTTCGGCTGGTCAATAACATTCTGGACTTTTCCAAGATCGAGGCCGGAAGGCTCGAGCTGGAAATGGTGGACTTCGATCTGCAATGCTTGCTGGACGAAGTTGCGGACACCCTCATCGTGGCTGCGCACGAAAAACGGCTGGAGCTTTGTCTGTTCACGGTGGCCAATGCCTCCTCGCGATTTAACGGCGACTCCGGGCGGCTCCGCCAGGTACTCCTCAACCTGGTAGGCAACGCGGCGAAATTCACGGCGGAAGGCGAAGTGACGCTGCGCACATTGCTGCAGCAGGAAGACGAGTCCGGCTGCGTGCTGCGCATAACCGTGCGCGACACCGGACCAGGCATCCCCCCGGACAAGATAGGCACACTCTTCGGGAGGTTTAGCCAAGCCGAAAACTCCACCACCCGCCGCTTTGGCGGCTCTGGGCTTGGCCTCGCGATCTCGAAGCAATTGGTCGAGATGATGGGTGGACAGATGGGTGTAATCAGCCAGGAAGGCCAGGGCTCGGAGTTTTCGTTCACCGTTCGCCTTGCCCGCAGCTCTGCCGAGTCGGCACGCGGGGAAGGCGAACGGTACTCCGGCCTTCGCGGAGTACGGGTGCTCATAGTGGACGACAACTCCACCAGCTGCGAACTCCTGAGTTCCCTGACTGCGTCCTGGGGAATGCTACCGGTCGCGATTAAGAAGGGCGCCGCAGCTATCGACGTCTTAACGCGGGCGCTCAAGCAAAATCACCAATTCCGCTGCGTCCTGCTCGATAAGCGAATGCCGGGGATGGACGGCGAAGAAGTCGCCCGCGCCCTCAAGGCGGATCCTCGCTTTATAGACTTGCCGCTGATTCTCCTCACCTCTGCGTTCGATCGGCCGAGAGAAGGCGAGGAGCCCAATTTTGCCGGCTACGCCACCAAGCCTTTACGCTCTGAGGAACTACTCAACCTGGTTGCGAAAGTGTGCACGAGCCCTGCGCCCGGATCCTTTTCGCCTGCGAAGCGAAAGACCCCCGACCCGCCCACCGTGCATTTCAACGCACGAGTATTGGTGGCGGAGGACAATTTCACCAATCAGGAAGTGGCCGTGGGCATGCTGAAGAAGCTCGGCATCCGTGCCGATGTTGTAGCCGATGGTGCGGAAGCGGTTCGTTCCCTGGAGTCGATTCCCTACGATGTGGTGCTGATGGATATTCGTATGCCGGTGATGGACGGCATCGAGGCGACTCGCCAGATACGAAATCCGCTTTCTGCGGTACTGAATCACGCAATACCGGTCATAGCCATGACGGCCAACGCCCAGCTCTCCGACCGGGAGCAGTGTCTTGAAGCGGGGATGGCCGGCATTGTGGTCAAGCCTGTTTCTTTGGAAGCGCTCCGTGCGGCGCTCCATCAATGGCTTCCGGCCGCAAAGGAGAGACCTGGCATGACAGAGGAGCCCGCATCCCTACCGAACCGTGAAGCTGATCCGCCTGTATTCGATCTGGCGGGTGTTCTCGAGCGCATGATGGGAGACAAAGAACTCGCGTGGATGGTAATCGAGGCATTTCTTGATGATGGTCCCAGCCAGATTCAGGAATTACAAGCCGTTCTTCGCAGCCGGGACCTTGACGCCACCCGGCGACAGGCTCACTCCATCAAGGGCGCCGCAGCGACGGTCGGCGCAGAGCGCCTAAGAAAAACGGCGTACGCCATGGAACAAGCCGCGGATGCGGGCAATCTAGCTCCCGTCGAGGCCGCCATGAGCGAACTGCAGTTACACTTCCGAGCCTACGAAGCCAAAATTAAGGCCCAGGGCCCCTACCTCAAAGGCTAGACAGGCCACGGAAAAACTCCTGCTCTTGAAGGGTACCGGCTTCAGCCCGGACGTTTTGGGGTCCAAGCTAACCTGGGCTTTTAGAGGCTGCGGAAAAACTCATGTTTTGTATCAGGGCACGACTTTACAGACTGCTGAAAAACTCCGTGAGAGTCCCGAAGGGACGGCGTGAACATGTAGCCCAGGACGCCAGTCCTGGGTATTCCCACGCCGCAGGAACAGTCCCGTAGGGACGGCTGAAAACTCTCCATGGAAGCGTCACGCTCCCCTGTGTCATCTCTCACCCCAATAACCAATCCGAAATGGAAGCGCCACGCTCCGCTCTCCTCTCTCCACCCCAATAACCGATCCCCAATGGAAGAGCCGCCCTCCCCTTGTCATCCCGAGGAGCCGGATTGCCTGCGGCAAGTTAAGGGAGCAATGAACAGTGCGGGCCACCGCGCACTCGACGGGTGCCCCATGTTCGCACCAGCGTACGTGGGTCGAAAAAGCCGGGCGAAGCCCCTCGAACGCTTTTACTCGGTCCAGGGTACGGTTGTTCATTAGGAGGAGCCGAGTTGCCTGCGGCAAGTTAAGGGAGCAATGAACAGTACGGGCCACCGCGCACTCGACGGGTGCCCCATGTTCGCGTCAGCGTACGTGGGCCGAAAAAGCCGGGCGAAGCCCCTCGAACGCCTTTAGTCGGTCCAGGGTACGGTTGTTCATTAGGAGCGAAGCCGAGGGACCTGCAGTTCTACGGACCTGTCGGGGAAATGCTTTTCTGCTTTTCGACCGGAACCTACCCGGATTTCCTGCTTCGCAGCTTTGACAACGACCACGCATGCGGCTCTCTGTGAAGAGACCCGCATGAACTTTATCAACGCCACAGAACCCGACAGGAAATCCGGGGGAGCGTAGTGAAACCGCGACGGCACCAACTCAACGAAGAACCTTCTGCACCACCGCCAACAATTTCTCCGGCTCAAACGGCTTCACGATCCACCCCGTGGCGCCAGCCGCTTTACCCTCAGCCTTTTTCTCCAACTGCGACTCAGTGGTGACCAACACAATCGGAGTGAACTTATACTGCGTCAGCTTCCTCAGACTCCGCAGCATATCGAGTCCACCCATGTTCGGCATGTTGACGTCGCTAAGGACCATATCAAACGTTTCCGCGCTCGCTTTCTGCAAGCCTTTGACGCCATCCTCGGCTTCTGTAACGTCAAAGCCCGCGCGGGTGAGCGTGATCCTGATCAGCTGACGCATGGTCGCCGAGTCATCGACAGCAAGGATTCTCTTAGCCATGCATCCTCTTCAAATTGCGTAAATCGTCATAAGTGTTAGAAGAGTTCAACGTTGGCACCGTAATCCTCGCCTTCGACCGGGTCGGTAAGCCGCCCGTGGGTTTTGTCTTCCTCGCCGGCGCCCTCGCCGCCAAAGACCGCGGCGTGTGCCGCGTGTTGCTCTTTCATCGTGTAGCCGGCAGCCAATGCTTTGAGATCGAGCGGTTTCTCCGGTTTCGGATAAATGCTCAATAGAGAACCTACGACGGCATCGAGACTGTCCAGCAACCTGCTTCCTTCATCGACAAATCGCAAGGATTGCAAAAGGCCGAGTGTCCTGTCCTGCAACTCGGCCGCCTTCGTGTTGAGCCGGCGAATCTCCTCATATTCAATTCTCCGTGACTTGCGCAAGTTGTCATCGCTGCGAGGCATCAACAACCCCCTGCGGCAAGTCTCGACTGCCTGCACATCCGCCATGATCTCTGCCGACTTCGACTGCAGCGTCGTATCCAGTTGAACAAATTGCTGATCCAGTGCTCTGGCCAATCTGAGGGATCGCTCCGCCGCTTCCGACGTCCACGCGCTGAGCACCCGAATGCCTTGCGCGGAAGGCATTTTGTCCGCGCTGACCAGCACATTGAGCGCCAGTTTCTTCAATCTCTTCATCGACCGCGCCAGGGCTTCCAGGCCGGCGCTATCGTGGTGCAGCAATTCCCCGATTGGATCGATCTGGGTCAGAACCAGCCTGCCAATCGTCATTTCCCCAGCCAACAACCGGGCGACTCCCCCGCTGAGCGCGGAGAGTTGATCCACGGCCTGCTCGAACCGATCCACTTCATTCTCTGCCGCCGCTCGGCTGACGGTATCACCGGCCAGGCCCTGGGCTGACGCGATCACAGCATTGAGTTCCACCTTGATGCGGCTCCCCGTAGTGAGGACCATTTCCAAAACATTCTTAGCCTGCTGGCGTTCGATCGCCAGCAAATGCCCAGGCTCGATCTCGGTATTCTCACGAACGCCCGCTAGCGATTTCAGAATGTGCTCCATGCGCTGGCGAATCGCATCGTGTCCCTGCAGCACCTTAACCGCTTCGGTGATACTTCCGGCAATGGCGGAATAAAGCGTAGCGGCTTTGCGGCGCGATTCCGCAACATCGGGTGGCAACAGAAGCTCGAGATGGTGGTGGATCCTGGACTCGGAAGCGGCCGCCTCGTCCGCGTAAGAAGTAAGTGCCCGCTCCACCGTCCGCGAAGCATCGGAGAGCTTGTCCAGAATGACGCTGAGAGTGTTTTCCTGGGACTCACCCGCCTCCTTCATGGCGCCCAGCACCTCGACCATCTCCTCGTAACCTTTCATCACCGAGGCGGCGTATTCCGGAGCCAGCCGGCAACTTTCCAGGCGGAGGTGGAAGGCAATATGGGTCAGGGGAATAAGATCTTCGAGCAGCAGGCTCGAAGTGCGGAGCACGCCTTTGGTCTCCTGGGAAATCAGCTCCAGTTCCTTACCCACTACCTGGATCTGTTCCAGAAACGCCCGGAAGACCTTGCAACCCTCGAGCATGGAATTGCGGATGGCTAAACTTTCGCTGTCGCTTTCCGCAGTGCTGAGGCCGGCCAGGTGGGCGTTCGCCTTTTGCACACTTTCCGCCATGCTCCAACACTCATCGAGCGCACCGATGAGGTTGGCAAATTCTTCTTCGCTGGTCCCGAGGTAGCGGGTAATCCGCGCACTCAATTGCTCAAATCTGGTCCAGGTTGCCGCCAGCGATGCCTGCGCTGCAAGCCCGGGCTCGTAGATCGCCATTCGGCCACCCTCGGAAACATCGATCCCGCCGGCGAACTCGCGGGCGCCGATTGAGGTCTTCGGCACTGATCTCTTCGTTCATCGACTTTTTTCGCTTGGCGCTTTAGCGAGGCTGTCGTGCCCCATTCCACCCCAAGGTGGGCGTCTAGACGGGAACCACCACCGTGACTTCGTGGTCAATCATGCCCGCCCTGGCGAAGTTCTCCAGCTTGATGAGCAATGCCGCATTCAGGTCCTGTCCTTTGGCCATCAGCAGCATACCCTGCTTATTGCGCACATCCTGTTCCAAAGCCATTCCCTTCATGAGTTTGAGCTTCGTCACCCGGCGATCCTGATCCAGCAGTGTCCGATTGGTCAGTCGTAGGGTCGCCACCCTTCGGGCTTCGGTCTTGCTCCCCCGTATAGGCTTGACGCCCACCAAAGTATCGACCAGCTCACGTGGAAACTCACCCGGGCGGCCGCGCAAACGAGTGATTGCCTCCTCCTCCGTCACCAGCTTCATTTGCATTTGGTCGAAAGCCACCGCCAGTTTTAAGATCTTGGCCCCCAGGAGCGTCTCTTTCATGGAGTTTGCCGGCAGGCTGGCCACCTGCTCCGGGATTTGGCGAACGAATTGTTGGCCAATCATCCAGGCTGTCGGTTCGAGCCTTGGAATGACCGAGAGCAGCTCCATGGCCGCTTGGGGATGAGTTTCGAAACGAGTTTGCTCTTCCGGTGTAAGGTTCACACCCTCGAGTGCTTTCTGGATCAAATTCGTGTCCAAAGTCACGCAGCCCAACTGCGACAGCATAGCCGCCGCTTCCAGGCGCCACGCGAACTCCAAGCTGAAGTGTCCGGCGATATGGCGTATGTAGTGGGCGATGCGCAGCGAGCGGGCAAACGCAGCCGGACTGGCGGCGCTCAGGAAGTCCGCCAGCACCTTGATGCAGCCCAACAAAGTCTTCTCCAGCAGATCCTTTTCTGTGCGGATGAGTTGATACTGTTCCACGCCCGAGGTGATCGCCTCGACCATAACCTCCTTCGCACACGGCTTGGTGAGAAAGCGATAGATATTTCCATCGTTAATCGCTTCCATGGCCGCACCCAGGTCGGTGTAGCCGGTCAACAACATGCGCACCGTGTCCGGAGCTGCCTGCCGCGCCTGCGCCAGGAACTGCGCGCCACTCATGCCGGGCATGCGCATGTCGGAGACGACCGTAGCGTAAGGACCTCGCTCCCGGATGGCTTTGAGGCCCAATTCTCCGCCGATGGCTGTGTCGACCTCGAACTCTTTACGTAGCGATCGTTCGTAAGCCGCCAGTACCGCGGGCTCATCGTCGACTAGAAGGATCTTCGCGGGCATGTTTCTCCTGAACGGCTCCCGATTGGCCAATGAAGGCGAGCATCTCCTGCACCGCCTTGTACCTGCATCGACCGAAAACCGGCAGAACGCTAGGGAATGGGAGCAAATGCTGAACGGGAGCACGTTTGTGCCGATGTTCCTGTTACCAGGACCAAAGACCCGAGTGACCTCCGTCAATCCCGCGCCACGAGGATGCCACCCCGGGAGACTGTGACTGAATTGGTTCTGCATTTGAGCCAGTCCCGCAGGGACGCCTGAAACTAGCCCAGGACGATAGTCTTGGGGAAAGCAACGAACGATGAGTAGTCCCGCAGGGACGCCTGAAACGGGAAGACCGATTAAGTCTTAAGCTCCGAGGATCGTAACGCATGCAAGGAATGCAAGCGGATGCAGCCCCAGTCCGGCACTCACTTTCCGGGTTGATGAAAATCAGTATCGTGGTCGTACTCCTGGCCGTGAACGGACTCATGGCGCTGGTCGAATGGACCGACACAACCGTACGCGAACATGTGGCGATAGCGTCTCAATCTCTCTCCCCCGCGGCGCTCATGATCCGGCTTACGCAAATAGCATTTCAAAGCATGAACCGCGAATACAACGATGCGGTTCGGCTACAGCGAAGTGCCTCGCTCGACAGTGCCGCCCGGGACGCCGCAGAACTAGAGACCCGGATGGATGCGGCCGCCAACTTCATGGCCTTCAATTCCACCCGCCATGAACAGATCGTCTCCTTGAGCCACCGGATTAACAACCTGCAGTTGCGGGCGAGGGAAACTTATGCGGCCGCCGCGGACACCGCAAGCCCCTCGCCACAGCTACAGTCCGACCTGGGGGACGTGGCGGCTGAGAATAAGGAAATTGAGGCCGCGTTGAAAACGCTCGAGAGCGACCTCGAAAGCGATTACCGGGCCGAAGTTCGTTTGATTGGCCGGCTGCCGAAGATGCAGGGAGAATTTGGCATAGCCCTGTTTCTAGCCGTAATCACCGCACTCTTCTTCAGTACGCGCGCGTTGATTGAAGCCGGGGCCCGCAGACGGGGCGTGGAAGTTCTGAGCCAGGCTCACAGGGAGACCGACATTCTGCTGAATTCCCTTCCCTCGCTACTGATTGGATTGGACGCGAATGGCGGCATTCAACAATGGAACAAAGCGGCAACCATGATTCTGGGCTGGGAAGAGCCTTCGTTAGCCGGCAAAACGCTGGACGATTCTGGCGTCAAGTGGCTTACCGACGACATAACTTCCCGAGTCGTAGCCTCTGTCCGGGAACCCGTGAAGCACCGCCTCGATGGCGTCCGGTTAGAGAGAAACGGAACCGTGCGGACCCTTGGCCTCAAGGCGATTGAGTTGAGTACCGAAAGTGTCACCTCGATTCTTATAGTCGGCGCCGACATCACGGAACGAATCGAGCTCGAAGAACAACTTCGCCAGGCGCACAAGCTCGAATCCATTGGGCAACTGGCTGCTGGAGTCGCACACGAGATCAACACCCCGACACAGTACATCGGAGACAACGTCCAATTCCTCAAAGGAGCCTTCGAAGACCTCACCCTCCTGCTGAAAGCCTACGACCGGCTGCTGGCCGCAGCGAAAGACGGCGAACTGACCGGCGAAGTCGTCGAGGAGGCATCGGAGGCCGTAGCCAGCTCTGACGCGCCCTACCTACTCGAGGAGATTCCCAAGGCCATCGATCAGACCCTCGACGGCGTAAGCCGGGTATCGTCGCTGGTCGGCGCGATGAAAGAATTTTCCCATCCTGGTACGAAAGAAAAAATGGCGGTCGACCTGAATCGCGCCATCGAGAGCACGATTACGGTAGCCCGCAACGAGTGGAAGTATGTGGCCGATTTGGAAACCGACTTCGACCCCAACTTGCAGTCGGTCAGTTGCCTGCCCGGTGAGTTTAATCAGGCAATCCTGATCCTGATTGTCAACGCCGCGCACGCGATTGCCGACGTGATCGCAAAAGGTGGTCCGGAGCGAGGGAAAATCAAAGTGCAAACCCGTAAATGCGCGGACTGGGACGAGATCCGAATCGAGGACACAGGCGGAGGAATTCCGGCAGCCATACGAGGCAGAATTTTCGACCCCTTTTTCACTACCAAAGAAATCGGCAAAGGAACCGGGCAGGGACTGGCCATCGCGCGCTCGGTGATCGTCAGCAAGCACGGGGGCACGATTCACTTCGAAACCGCGGAAGGAAAAGGAACAACTTTTATCATCCGTCTGCCCCGGGACGCTAAGACCCTCCCGGCCCTGGCGGTGGCGCAGTGAGCGCGCCCGCCGTAGTCATCAGCAGAGCGCGCACCGCCTCGTGGATACGCTCCACCGCCGCACGACGGTAATCCCAACGTGGGTCTGGATCCGGTTGCTCGACCACCATCGTCGCGTTGGCTTCAAACAACAGAATCTCTCCCTGCTGGTTAAGGCCGAAGTCTATGCCTCCATAATCGAGGCCCAGAGTTTCCGTAAGTCTTTCGAGCGCCGCCATGGCCGAGGGTCCCAGCACGGCAGACATATCGGCGAGAAAGCTCGCCTCTTCGGCTCGATGGTCAGCGCGATCCCGCATATCGGCGCTAAAGTAGTGAATCTTCCAATCCCTTGAAATGGCGAGGTGCAGCGGATAGAGCTTTCCGCCCACGATCATCACCCGGTACTTACGCGCCAAACCATCGGCGCCGCGGGCATCGAGATACTCGATGGCCAACACGTCCGCCTGCGGCAGAGTCGCGATGTGCCCAGCCAACGCATGCGGTGCTTCCACACGCACAAAATGCCGTCCCATGTGGAAGCCCGGAGTCCGGAGAAGCAGCGGGAAGGTCAAGCCGCATTCGGTGAGCGCATCCGGTCCCTGCGGTCCAGCCAATACCTGGTAAGGAAAAGTCACCATCACCGGGGTTTTGATCCCCGGCAATTTTCCCAATCGCCCGGCATTCTCACATCGACCCGTGGCTCTCACCGCAGCCGGGGCATTCAGAACCGGCGCCGAGATAAAGGCGAGCAGCCTTTCGGCGGCGAGCAAAGCTTGCCCCGACACGTCACAGTCACCAATACCATTGATCACCAACTGGTGCGCCGGAAGCGCAATCTTTGTATCGTAGAAGTCGGCCACCACCACATACGTCTGAAAGATGCGCGGATCGAGCAGCTTCTCGATCGGCGTGTTGCCTCCGGTCGAAGAAACCAGCAGCAGGACTGGAATCGGTGTGGAATCCCCGTGATAGGAGGACGGGAAGAGATTTTTCTGACCGAAGGCTTTCTCCTGGTGCAGCTTGGCAGCCTGCAACTCGCCGAGCTGGGTAAGTGCGTAATACATGCCGCCGTGTGCTTGAGGGAAAGCCGGGTCAAGCTCGAGCGCCGTCTCATAGTGAGAGCGTGCCGCCAGAGGATGTTCCATTTGCAGTAATACGCTGCCCAGGTTGACCCGCAATGCAACGTCGCCGGGATAGAGCCTCACTGCTTCGGCATAAACCATTTCCGCAGCTTTGAGCAACCCGGCGTTGACCAGAAGCCGCCCCAGGCCGAAAAGACTCGGCCGATTCGTAGGATCAAGTTCGAGCACCTTAAGATGGTCGTTCCTCGCGTCGAGGCTCCGCCCCATCTCGGCCAATAGCTCGGCCCGCGCTACGCGCAAAACAATCTCGGCGTCTCTCTGCGTCGTCGATGCCAGTAAGGCATCGAGCCGCCGGATTTCGACGTCACGCTTTACCCAAGGCTGCCAAGTGGAAGTCGCGATTTGTCCCGTTGCCATATTCTCGGTCTGCCTTAGAAGCAATTGGAACGCCAAATCTTTGACCCAATGGACCCTTCCCTCTCATAAACCTCTCATCTTCACTAGATTGACGCTTATCGAATCAACCCAATCCCTAGGCAGGACACTATTACGAATGGCAGGATGAGTGCCGATGAACGTCATGAAACGGATTTCATCCCTGAGCCATGGTGGGAACAAGTATGGGGATCAGCGGGTTCTCAGCAAATTACCCCACGTTACCTATCACCATCCACCGGCCTACCTAAGTCGATATCAAACCTCTCCAGCAAGACAGCGCCAAGCATTGCAGCAGGCACGAAAGCGAGTGTCCGGAAAGGGGGTTAATGGACTCTGAAACCAGATATCGGCGGTTCTTCGAATCAGCAAAAGACGGCATCCTGCTGCTGGACGCCAAGACAGGATTGGTCACAGACATAAACCCCTTCCTGACCAACCTGCTCGGCTACTCGCGTGCAGAACTGCTAGGCAAAGAATTCTGGGACCTGGGCCCGGCAAAGGATGTCGAGACCGCCAAAGCAAGATTCCGTGAGTTAGTGGCCAAGAGTTATATCCGCTACGAAGATCTACCCTTGCAGAGCAAAGACGGCGCGGCCATAAGCGTCGAGGTAGCCGGCAATGCTTATCGCGTGAAAGGCGAAGACGTCGTCCAGTGCAACATCCGTGATATTCGCCACCGGAAGGATACCGAGCTCTCAGAACAACGGCTTCGCCACGCCCACAAAATGGAAGCGGTTGGTCAACTCGCCGGAGGGCTCGCTCACGACTTCAACAATCTCCTGGGCGTCATCCTCGGCTACTGCGAGTTGATAGAAGGGCAGGAGGGCCTGCCTGAGCCAACGCGCAAAATGATGGTCGAGATTCACAACGCCGGCAATTCCGCCAAGAACCTCACCCAACGCCTGCTCGCCTTCAGTCGTCGCCAGGTACTCCTGCCCGTAGCCTTGGATTTGAACGAAACCGTGAATCGCACGCAGTCGCTGCTGGGCAGACTGATCGGAGATGATATTGCCCTGGTAAGCGTCCTGAGCTCCGACCTGGAAACCATCAAGGCCGACTCGAGCCAGGTCGAACAGGTGCTGATGAACCTGGCCATCAATGCCCGTGACGCGATGCCCACTGGCGGAAGCATCACCATCGAGACCGCTAACGTAGAGCTTCATCCTGACTCAGCACAGACACACTCGGTCGCGCCCGGCCGCTACGTGAAACTGACGGTAACCGACACCGGCACAGGCATGGATCTGGAAACGCAGTCCCATATTTTCGAGCCGTTCTTCAGCACCAAAACTCCAGGCCAAGGCAGCGGCCTCGGCTTGGCCACCGTTCATGGCATCGTCCAGCAAAGCGGCGGAGCGATCACGGTTCACAGTCAACCGGGCCATGGCGCGTCCTTCGAAATTTATTTCCCCCGCTGCGACGAAGCGCCCGCGGCCGTGCCACCGCAGCCGGCGAAGCTATCGCGGGGAGGGACCGAAACCGTCCTGCTGGTCGACGATGCCGATGCTCTGCGGCAACTCACCCGCAGGCTCCTCGAAGACCGTGGATATACCGTGCTCGATGCCAGCAATCCGGCCGACGCCCTGCGCCAGGCTGAGGAGCACCACGGGCCACTCCCGTTGATGATCACAGATGTTGTCATGCCAGGATTCAGCGGGTTTCTTCTGGCAGAAAAACTTGCCCAGTTCCGGCCGGAGACGAAGGTACTGTACGCGTCGGGATACAACGACGGTTCCAGTGTTCAGCCCCCGGCACGCGGGCAGCAGTATGCGTTTCTCGATAAACCCTTCACCCGGGAAGATCTGTTAAGCAAAGTACGCGAGCTTCTGGATAGTAGGCTTCCGCCTTCCGCTTGCTGTGCGTTTTCGCCGGATCCGGAGGCACTCCAATGTGGTTGAGCGACATGACGCTGCGTTCCTGAACCACCGCTAAATGGTGGCAGGGGTGCAGCCGATACAAAGAAGGCAAGAGTCCAGTCGATCGCAGGCCGGTACGCCGGTCCTTGACCGGACATACGCCTTGGATGGGATGGGATAAACGATGTTTGCGATCGTTGGCATCATCATGGTGTTCGGCTGTGTGATCGGCGGCTTTCTCATGGAGAAGGGCAAACTCCCCGTCCTCATCCAGCCGGCTGAGTTGGTAACCATCGGTGGTGCGGCCATCGGAACCGTGCTGGCCGCCAACCCCATGTACATTATCAAGAAACTTATCAGCGGACTCCTGGGCATACTCAAAGGCACGCCGTACAGCAAGCAGCGATACACAGAGACGCTCAAGATGATGTTCGATCTCTTCACCAAATCGCGCAAGGAAGGCGCCATCGCCATTGAGAGCGATGTGGAAGACCCGGAAAAAAGCCCGATATTTTCGAAATATGGCGCGTTTCTCCACGATCATCATGCACGCGACTTCGTGTGCGACACCATGCGCATGGCGATCACCGGTGGGGTCAATCCATTTGATGTGGATCAGATGATGGAGCTCGATATGGAGGTGCATCATCACTCGGAGAGCGCGCCCAATCAGTCGTTAACCACGGTGGCCGATGCATTGCCCGGCCTGGGCATCGTGGCCGCCGTGCTCGGAGTGGTGGTAACGATGGGTTCGCTCGGCGGCCCGCCGGAAGAAATCGGACACAAGGTAGCGGCTGCCCTGGTCGGCACCTTCCTGGGCATTCTGCTCTGCTATGGGGTTCTTGGGCCGTTGTCCAGCAACATGGCCAAAATGGTCGATGAGGAACACACTTACTATGCGGTGCTTCGGGTGGTGATGCTCGCCTTCATTAAAGGCACCGCGCCCATCATGGCGGTCGAGATCGGACGCCGCGCCATTCCAGGGCATTCCCGCCCCAGCTTTGCCGAAGTAGAGAAAGCGTGCAGGGAGAAATCCGGGGACGCGGCGGCACCGGCCGCTTAGGCCCCGACCACCATGGCTGACGAACAACCAATTATCGTCATCAAGAAGAAGGGTGGCCACGGCGGCCACCACGGCGGGGCCTGGAAAGTGGCCTACGCCGATTTCGTCACAGCCATGATGGCCTTATTCATTGTGCTCTGGCTGATGAACAGCAGCAAGCCGGTCGAGGAAGCCGTCGGTGGATACTTTCGCGACCCCAACGGAGTCGCCGCCAAAAAAGGAACCGCGATGGGCGGCTCCGGCGAGAATGCTCCGCTGAAAAAGAAAGAGGACCTCGCCAAATTGAAAGACGATCTCATGAAGACCTTGGAGAAAATGCCGGGCTTCGAAAAGGTCAAAAACCAGATTCGCATGACGGTCACCCCGGAGGGCTTGCGCATCGAGTTCATGGAAGACAAGAAGGGAACCTTTTTTGAGAACGGCAAGCCACAGCCGACACCGATTATGCAGAGTCTACTGAAGACACTCTCGGTTGAGATAGGCAAGTTACCGAACCTGCTCTCTATTGAGGGGCACACCGATGCCACTCCCTATTCCGATTCGACCACCTATGGCAATTGGGAGCTATCGGCCGACCGCGCGAATGCATCCCGGCGTTTGATGCAAATTTCCGGAATCCGAGCAAACCAGGTAGCGCAGGTGCGCGGCTACGCGGATCAAAGCCTTCTGAAACCTGACAAACCGACAGATGCCTCGAACCGGCGAGTCACTTTGATCATTCATCACGAAGGCAACTCCGCCCCGCTGCCTGGGTTCGCCAGCACTGGCTCGCTGCCGACAGGAATGACTCTCGGTCCCGACGCTAAGCCGGCTGAGGGAAAACCGGATGCTGCCAAGCCCGAAGCAGCCACCGCCAAGCCAGCAGACGGAAAGCCAGAGGCTGCGACTGCTAAACCGGACGCCGGAAAGCCAGCGGCCGCGACTAAGGAAGCGAAGCCGGAGAAATAGGGTATGAGATTAAACCAGCGGGTTCGCGCCGGGTTCCTTGGCGATGGTCGCAATAAATTCGAGGGTGGTCGTCCGTTCCCAAGGTGTATCGAAAACAAACAGGAGCCCAACCTGGTTCTTTTCAATGTAGGCAACGCGCGCTTGCAACTCAAGCACACCGAATGGAGGACGAAGGATGAGTAACCCGTCGCTTCCCACAACGACAGGCCCCTCAAACTCTCCCCGGATACCGGCGTTGCTGACGTCCCTGCACATTCCAGAGAAGCGCTGCCCCTTCGCTACAAAATCAACGTGGAAGCCGGTTTTCAGACGTGGTTCTCGATATTGGAATTTGCGGAGACTATCCACAATGCTCTTTTCGGTGGGCCCCTTCGGCCGGTGGCTGCGGGACCAACATGTCCATCCAATAGTTTCGTCCTACTTATCGGCAGGAACGCTCCTGGTTTCAGTTCCCTTCCGGCAGCGCAGGTGCATGGAATGACCTTCCAGCTACCGAAAGAGCCGCAGGAGGGCGCGGGTGCGGAAGAAGCGCCGGCGATCGTCAAGGACCCGCCAAAACCAGCGGGGCCGAAAATCCTGATTGTCGAGGACGATGTTCCTCTGGGCAAATTTCTTAGCCGCGCGCTCACTTTGAAGTCGTTCTCCGTGGAGGTAATTACCGACGGCGAAGCAGCCTGGGAGGCGCTTCAGAAGTCCGTCTACGACCTGGTAATTCTCGATTTGAACCTGCCCAGCATGGACGGGATGGCGCTGCTGAAGCAAGTGCGGATGCATCAGCCCGGACCGCGCATGCTGGTACTGACCGCGCGGAACCGCACCGAAGATCTGGTCATGGCACTGGAACAGGGAGCGGACGACTGCCTGATCAAACCGTTCTCGTTCCTGGAACTGCTCGCGCGGGTCCGGGGCTTGCTGCGACGCGAATCCGCGCCGGCGGCGAGGTCCCCACAACTAGGCGACCTGACCATCAACCGGGAGGAACACCGCGCCGCGCGAGGCAACCGCCAAATCGATCTAACCCCACGCGAATTTGCCATTCTCGACTGCCTCATGAATAACGCCGGCAAAGCTGTATCCCGGGCGACGCTCATGCGCGAGGTGTGGAATACGCCGTTCGATCCCTCGACCAATATCGTCGACGTGTACATGAAGTATCTCCGCGACAAGATCGATATTAAGGGAGAGGCGAAGTTGCTTCGCACCGTCCGTGGCGTTGGGTACGTCTTAAGAAATGATTAGCAACGGCAGATCCGTAAACGCCAAGCAACCGCCGGAGGCATCGGAAACGCTCTGCTCACAATTGTCGTTGGGCATGCATGCCGCCGCCCAGCCGCTCACGATTCTTCTAGCCAGCCTGAGCAAAGCGAACACCGACCGCATGAACACCACCGAACTTCGCGAGCTTACTGAAAGCTCGGCCGTTCACGTGCAGCGGGTCTGCGCTTTGTTTCGCTATCTGCAACAGCTTCTCCTCATCGAGAACAGCCGGGCTCATGTGTGCCCAACTCCCATCCTGCCCGTGCTGGTGCATGTGGTGGAGGGCGTCGACCTGTTATTCCGGGAAACCGGTATATCTCTCAAGGTGACCATGCCCGACAGCTGTCATCCTGTCCGGATCGATCGCGCGCGCACCGTGCAGGCGTTGACGAGCGTCCTGCTCATTGCCCATGGAGTATCGAACGCCAGGGATACCGTCGAGCTGATTCTTACTTCGACCCCCCATACGGTTCAGATCGTCGTGCGCAATTGGAATTCCGTGGTCAAGGGTCTGAACCCGGAAGTACACCTCTGCCTGGCTGTCGCCGAGGCGAACATGCGCAGCCAGCAAGCCGGCTTCTCTTTGAACTTGCAACCGTTCCATGTGCAGATCGAGCTACCATGAGCGCATCTCCAGCCCCGAAACTTCGCGTGGACGAAAGCAACCCCATCGGCGTGCTGCTGGTGAGCCCCAACAGCCGCCTTCGCCTGCAACTGCGGGACAAGCTTCGTGAGCCGCGGTGGAGCTTGACGGAAGCCGCCAGTGGCGCGGAGGCGCTCGAGTATCTTCACGACAACCTGAGCGAGATTCTGCTCCTCGATCCCCTGCTGCCTGACCTTGAGTCCAGTGAGTTCAGCGCCATGGTCCGGGAGCAGTTTCCCAGTGTACAAATCCTCACCGTGAACTCGCATACCGGGCAGCTTGTGCTCGGCACCTCCTCCCCCACCGCGTTGTCTGCCCAATTGACCGAGGTCCTCTATTGCGTCGGCAATGCGCAAGCCACCTCGGCCTCGCCGGTCCAGCTACGCCGCGCGCTGGCAGGCTATGACACGCGGGTCCGCGGCATCCGGGGAATGGTCGGAGACACCGAAGCGATGCAGCAGGTCTATGAGCTGACCAACATGGTGGCCCGCCGGGACACGACTGTTCTGATAACCGGGGAAAGCGGCACCGGCAAGGACCTGGTTGCGCAGGCAATCCATCTCATAAGCCCGCGCCAGAAGCAGCCGCTGGTGGTGGTGAACTGCGCGGCAATTCCCGAGCCACTGCTCGAGGCCGAATTGTTCGGGTATGTGAAGGGTTCTTTTACCGGCGCGGTGCAATCCCGCATTGGCCGCATCCACGCGGCCCATGGTGGAACGCTCTTCCTGGACGAAATTGGCGATATGCCCTTGTCGCTGCAAAGCAAGATTCTGCGTTTTCTGGAGCAGGGTGAAGTACAGAGGATTGGCGGCAACGACAACTTGAAAGTCGATGTCAGGGTCGTAGCGGCGACCAACGCCGACCTTGTCAACCTGGTCAAGCAGCATCTCTTCCGCGAGGATTTGTATTACCGGCTGGCCATTTTTCCCATCAAGCTACCCCCTTTGCGCGAGCGCCTTGGAGACGTGGAGAAACTAGCCGAAGCCTTTCTAGCCAAATTCTGTCCAGGGGCAACACTGAGTGCCGCAGCGGTCGAAGACCTACGCCGCCACAACTGGCCGGGAAACGTCCGTGAACTCCGGAACGTGATCGAGCGCGCCAGCATCTTCGTCGGCGGAGAACGCGAAATCCTCCCCCAGCACATACTCATCTAACTTCCGAGTACCTGCGTGGGAAACCGACTTGCCTGCGGCAAGTTAAGGGAGCAATGAAAAGTGCGGGCCACCGCGCACTCGACGGGTGCCCCATGTTCGCACCAGCTAACGTGGGCCGAAAAAGCCGGGCGAAGCCCATCCAAACCCTCCCCTTTGTTCATCTCTCAATCCCAATCACCGATCCCAAATCGAAGCGCCGCCCTTCCCCTTTGTCATCTCTCAATCCCAATCACCGATCCCAAATCGAAGCGTCACCCTCCCCTTTGGTCATCTCTCAATCCCAACCACCGATCCCAAATCGAAGCGCCGCCCTCCCCTTGTCATCCCGAGGAGCCGACTTGCCTGCGGCAAGTTAAGGGAGCAATGAACAGTGCGGGCCGCCGCGCACTGGACGGGTGCCCCATGTTCGCACCCGCGTACGTGGGCCGAAAAAGACGGGCGAAGCCCATCCAACGCTTTTGGTCGGTCCAAGGCGCGGTTGTTCATTAGGAGGAGCCGACTTGCCTGCGGCAAGTTAAGGGAGCAATGAACAGTGCGGACCACCGCGGACTCGACGGGTGCCCCATGTTCGCGCTAGCTAACGTGGGCCGAAAAAGCCGGGCGAAGCCCCTCGAACGCTTTTGCTCGGTCCAGGGTACGGTTGTTCATTAGGAGCGAAGCCGAGGGACCTGCAGTTCTACGGACCTTTCGGGGAAACGCTAACCTCCCCCTTTGTCATCCCGACCGCAGCGTAGCGGAGTGGAGGGATCTGCGGTTTTCTTTGCTTTTCCGCACGCACATTCCCAAAACCCCAAAAACGAATTGGCCATTGCCGTGCTACTTGATAGGCAGATGCTGCCTACTTCTCATCTTGAGCCAATGAAAGCTTCGCCTCCCACCGACGGGCGCGAACCAGAGGCTCCGGCCAAGAAAGCATTACTCCTCGCCGGTGCGTTCTCGGAGTTCATCTCGGCATCCTCACGTCTGGAAGCTTCCTACCGCCAACTGCAAGACGAAGTCTCAGACCTTCGCCTGGAGCTTGCCGCCCGTAACGCGGCCCTAACCACCAGCCTGGCAGAAAACGAACGTATGCGCCAGGAGCGGGAGGCCGCGCGCAAGGCCATGGCCCTGGCGGAGCTCACCACCGTCCTCGCCCACGAAATTAGAAATCCATTAGCCAGTCTCGAACTCTTCGCCGAGTTGATTGAAAACGACAGCGCTCACCGGGCGGAATGGATTTCCAACCTCCGCGCCGGAATCCGCTCCCTTTCCGCGACCGTGAACAACGTCCTAACCTTCCACGGTTCCCGATCCTTGAAACTGGCTCTCGTTGACCTGGGCAGCTTGATCGGCAACGCGATCCAGTTCGTGCAACCGCTTGCGCATCAAGCCGCGGTGGCATTGCGATGGCTGGATGACGGCAACCGGAACCTGGTCATGGGCAATGAAAGCGCCCTCCAGCAGGTAGTTCTCAACCTGATCTCGAATGCAATTCGCCACACCCCGTCCGGCGGTACCGTGACTGTTTCCATCTGCGACGCGGAGGATGAAAACGTGATTGTAGAATTCTCTGACACCGGCTGCGGCATCCGGGCCGACCAGATCGACCACATCTTCGAACCGGGTTTCAGCGGCAGCGGCGATACCTCCGGGTTAGGCCTCGCGGTCTGCGAGCGAATCGTGAAGCAGCATGGCGGCGAAATCTCCGTTGCCAGCCGAGTCGATCAAGGCGCTCGATTCGCGCTCTCTCTCCCCCGGCTTGCTGTGGAAGTGGCCACCGCATGAAGACAAACTCCTCGGTATTGGTGGTGGATGACGAGCCCGGTATGCGTACCGCGCTGCGGGCCAATTTTCAGCTCCACGGATGGCGCGTGGAAACCGCCGGCGGCGTGCAGGAAGCCGCTCGTGCTCTCGATCTAACCACCTTCGACCTGGTAGTAAGCGACATTCGCATGCGCGACGGCGACGGATTCGCTGTGATGTGCTCGGTGCTCAAGAATTCCCCTGCCACCGCGGTCATTCTTCTCACCGCCTTCGGTAGCGTCCCAGAAGCGGTGGAATCCATGCGCAGCGGGGCATTCGATTACCTGACCAAACCAATTTCCTTCGATCAACTGCAAGCCGCAGCCACGCGGGTGATGCAGCGGGTAAGCGACAAAACCGCCGGCGATAAACCTCCCAGGAAAGCCGTAGCCGGCCCAGGGATCATTGGCCGTTCTCCCTTACTGCTACAGACACTGCAGCGTGCCCGTGCCGCCGCCAGCACCGACGCCGACGTATTGATCGAAGCCGAAAGCGGAACCGGCAAAGAACTACTGGCAAGATTCATCCATGACAGCAGCGACCGAAGCTCAAAGCCCTTTATCGCGGTGAACTGCGCGGCCCTGCCCGAACATCTGCTGGAAAGCGAACTCTTCGGGCACACCAAGGGCGCCTTCACCGGCGCCAGTACCGCCAAAGCGGGCAAATTCGAACTGGCCCATGGGGGCACGCTCTTGCTCGACGAAATCGGCGAGATGCCGCTGAACCTGCAGCCCAAGCTGCTCCGGGTCCTGCAAGAGCGCGAATTCGAGCGCTTAGGTGAGACGCGGTCCGTCCATGTCAACATCCGGGTGATCGCCACCACCAACGCCTCCCTGGGTTCGATGGTGGAGCAGGGCAAGTTCCGCAGCGATCTCTACTACCGCCTCAACGTGATCCCCCTCTCCATCCCCGCTCTTCGCGAGCGCATCGAAGACGTTCCCGCGCTCGCCCATCATTTCGCCGAAAAGTTCGCCGCGGAAACCGGCGCGACACCGCCGGTACTCGACCACAGTTTCCTCGAAAGTCTCGGTGCGCATCGCTGGCCCGGCAACGTGCGGGAGCTGGGCAACTTCATGCGCCGCGTGCTTTCTCTACACCAAGGCTCCGTCATCGACGCAGCCTGTTTCGAACGGGAATTCCGGCCTTTAGGCAAGCCCCAAACCACTACGCACGCTCTGCCCGCAGCCGGAATCCCCATCTCCGTGCTGGAAAAAATGCACCTTGAAAACACCCTGGTGCTGGCGAAGGGCAACCGCACCCACGCAGCCGAAATGTTGGGTATCAGTGTGCGCACCATCCGCAACCGGATTAAGGAATACGGACTACCGCCAAGGAGTTACGCATGAAGACAGAGTCGTCCCAATCCATGCTTGAAACCTTTTTAAAGCTAACCTCGCTTCGCGAAAAAGCGATTGCCTCCAATATGGCCAACGTGGATACACCCGGCTATCGCGCCCGCGATATCAACTTCGAGAGCGAGATGACCCGGGCCATGAACGAGATTCCGATGAAGCTGGCGGACGGCTCCGAAGTCCAACTGCATCCCGTCATTCGCCAGGTGCAGGGGTTAATGGAACGTCCTGACGGCAACGACGTCAACCTCGACCGCGAAGGACTTCTGATGGCCGAGACCCAACTGCAATATTCGCTTGGCATCCAGCTCATGAAACGCCATTTTCACCAGATGCTTAACGCCATCAACGGGGGAAGTTAACTATGAATCTCTTCGAATCCTTATCGATCAGTGCCTCTGCGTTGCAGGCGGAAAGACAGCGCTCCGAGATCATCGCTGCCAACATGGCCAATGCACAAACCACGCACACCGAGGCGGGCGGCCCCTTCAAGCGCCGGGAGGTGGTGTTCGAATCGCATGGCGGCTCCACGTTCCGGCTGGCCCTCGCTAACACCGGCACGATGCACGGCCCAACGCCGGGCAGCGTGCAAATCTCCGAGGTCGTCGACGATCCGGCGCCCTCGGTAATGCGCTATCAGCCCGGGCATCCTGACGCCGACAAGAATGGCTATGTAGCCTATCCGGCAATCAACCCGGCGGCAGAAATGGTGGACCTGATGGGCTCGGTGCGTGCCTATCAACTGAATGCGTCCGCCGTGTCCGCAGCCAAATCGATGATCCAGCAGAGTATCGATATCTTGAAGAGTTAAGAGCGGAGTATCACACAATGAGCAGCTCGTTTTCGCCTCTCGGCAGCATTGGCAGCATTAGTTCATCCCTGCCTAAATTAACGCCGCTCGAATCCGATGGTCCGGAGGGAGGCTTCGGCGGCGTCCTATCCACTGCAATTAACCACGTGAATGAACTCAGTAGCGGCGCCGACCAGCAGATCGGCAATATGCTCAAGGGCGGCAGCGGCGACATGAGTTCCGTCATGGTCGCGATCGAGAAGGCGGACGTGGCCTTCCAAATGATGATGCAGGTCCGCAATAAAATCGTGTCCGCTTATCAAGACATCGAGAAGATGCAGTTCTAGTTGGTTAAGGACACATGGCTGCGAAGACTCAGATAGCAGTTCCCCAAAAGGCAGCCGGCGGCAGCGCGCTGGAGCGCGTCAAGGCCTTTTGGGCCGGCCGTAACGCGCAACAGCGCATTTATCTCGGTGTCGGCCTCGCCGCCACGCTGGGGGTCGCCGCCTTCTTCTTCAATATGATGGCAAACCCCGTCTATAAGCCGCTGATGACGGGCCTCGAGCCAGCCGATGCCCAGCTGATTGCCAATCAACTGACCGCGAAGAAAATACCTTACAAGCTAGGGCCCGACGGCACCTCGATTGCCGTCCCCTCGGATCAGGTGGACGCGGCCCGGCTCGAAGTAGCGTCGCATGACGCCACCCACAGCGGCCGCATAGGCTTTGAGATTTTCGACAAGGTCTCCTGGGGACAAACTGAGTTCGACGAAAAGGTGAATTATCAGCGCGCTTTGGAAGGTGAGTTGGAGCGCACGATTCAGACCATCAGCAATGTCAAAAGCGCCCGCGTCCACCTGGTGATGCCAACCGATTCGGTCTTCATAGACCGCGAGCGCGGAGCAAAGGCTTCGGTCACCCTCCACCTCAAAAGCGGAAGCTTATCCAGAGCCGAGATCACGGAAATCTCCCGCTTGGTCGCCGCTGCCGTGGACGAACTCAAGCCGGCCGACGTGGCCATCATCGACGCCGATTCGAATCAATCGCTCGGATCGACCGGCCCCGACGAGGAAAACGACAACCTCGAGCACGAATTGACACGGCGACTGATCGCGACGCTGGCGCCGGTCATCGGCTCTGACCGTATGCGGGCGTCGGTCAACGTGGAATACGAAACCGGGAGCAGCGAAGAGAGCCAGGACAAATATGATCCCGCGGGCACCGTTACCCTCAACATGCAGCGTTCCGAAGAAACAACCGGCCCCGATGCGGGGGTTGGCGGAGTGCCTGGAACCTCGAGCAACGTAGCCGCCGCCAAGCCGGTCGCACCCGCGAAACCCGGCGCACCCCCCACCGTGGTTCCTCCTGTGACCGTAGCCACCAAAGAGTTGGGCGAAGCGTCCAAGACGGAGAGCGCTACCTACGGCGTAAACAAAACCACCCGCCACATGATTCAGCCGGCCGGCGGAATCCGCCGCCTCACAGCCGCGGTGCTCGTAGACGACGCGGTCGACCGCAAACAGGAAAAGGGCAAGTGGGTGGAGACCCGCCACAAGCGATCGCCGGACGATCTGAAGCTGATCAGCGAGCTGGCGCAGGCAGCGATTGGATTCAACAGCGCGCGCGGCGATGTGATCAGCGTCCAAAACCTTAGTTTCGATCACGCACCCGCGCCGGCAGACGCTCCGCCGCCGACGCTTCTCGACAAGTCCCAGAAGGTGATGAAGGACTATTCCTACGTATTTCGCTATGCCGGCCTGGTGGTGCTTTTCCTGCTGGTCTATACGCTGATGTTGCGGCCGATCCAGCAGCGCGCGTTGGCAGCGTTGCCTCCACCGGGTCCCGATTCCGAGATGGCCGCGCTTTCTGCGCCTCCGGTGGAACTCGATGCGGAAGCGGCGGCGGCTATGTCTTTGCGAACCCAGGTGCTCAAGAAGCAGCTGGCCGATTTTGTCAAATCTGAACCGGAGAGCAGCACCAACGCCGTACGGGCGTGGCTGCGCGAAGAGACTCCATGAGCCCCCAACCAGCTCCAAAAGCCAATCTAAGCGGCGCGCGCAAAGCCGCCATCCTGCTTACCGTCCTGGGCGAGGACTCCGCCGCCACCGTCTTCCGCAATCTCAACGAGAAAGATCTGCAGCGAGTTGCCGACGAGGTCGCTTCCTTGGGAACCGTACCCCCGGAACTGTCGCTACAGGTTTTTGAAGAGTATCAGCGACTGACGCAGGCACAGAGTTACATCGTCCAGGGTGGACACGATCTGGCCCGGCGCCTCCTGGTCAAAGCCTTTGGTGAAAACGACGCCGACAGTATCATGGCGCGGCTGAGCAAGGCCCGCGAACTCAATCCGCTCGAGTCCTTACAACGCGCCGAGCCTGCGAAACTCGCAAGATTTATCGAAGCCGAACATCCACAAACGATCGCCCTCGTCCTGGGCCAATTGGGCGATCGCCAGGCCTCAGCCCTGCTGATGAGCCTGCCGGCCGAGGTTCGTGCCGAAGCCGTAAAGAGACTGGCCAACCTGCGCCGGTTTTCTCCGGAGATGGCAGAGAAGGTATCCATCCTGCTGGCGCAGCGCCTCAAGGCGGTCGGCGAGCAAGGCAAGCGCGCCTATTCCGGCTTCCAGAGCGCCGCCGACATTATGAACTGCATCGACACCACGGTAGCCCAGGAGATCCTCGTAACCATCGAGAATGAGGAACCGACGCTGGCCATCAGCATCCGCGATCTGATGTTCACCTTCGACGACCTTCTGCAGGTCGGCGAAGCCCAGATTCGCGAGCTTACAGGAGCCATCGATAAGAGAGTCCTGGCAACCGCGCTGAAGGGCACGAACGAGGCCCTGAAGAACCACTTTTTCCGCACCATGTCATCGCGCGCCATCGAAATGCTCAAGGAAGATATCGACGCCCTTGGCCCCGTCCGGAGTAAGGATGTGGCCAAAGCGCAGAGTGACATCGTTGCCATTGCCCGGCAGCTCGAGGCCGAAGGCAAGATCGTATTGAAGGGCGAGGCGAATGATGAGTACGTCGTCTAGCGAAACGGAAGACCTGGAATCGCCCATTCCCATCGCCTCGTTCTCCTATCGGGACATGGGTAATCCTGGGTCGCTTCCACCCAAGGAAGCAAAAAAGGATGGTGAGCAGGAGGCGGCGCCTGGCATCTCGCCGCAGGAGATGCAGGAGCGCGTTCGTCTAGCCAAAGCAGAGGCAGCGGCCGAGACCGAGGCTCGGTTGAGGGTGGAATACGAGAACAGGTCAAAAGCGGAGCGAGCCAAAATCGCGCATGCGCTCGAAGAATTCGAGGGAGAACGAAGAGATTATTTTTCGCGGGCTGAGGCCGATGTAGTCCAACTCGCCTTGGCCATCGCAGCGAAGATCCTGCATCGCGAAGCCCAGGTAGACCCTATGCTGGTTGCGGCGTTAGTTCGGGTTGCAGTTGAAAAGCTGCATGACGGCTCCAGCGTATCGGTGCGTGTTTCCCCCTCGGAAGCAGCCAGGTGGCGCGATGCTCTGGCGAAGCCGGTGAATGGTTTGACCATTGAAATCATCGAAGATGCTCATCTCGGGCCCGCGGATTGCACGCTTACCACTGAGTTGGGATCTACCAACTTCAGCATCGATGCGCAACTGAAAGAGGTGGAGCGCGGCTTCTTTGACCTGCTTGCGCAGAGACCTGTGATCAAGTGACGACAAACCTGCGCCCGCTGGCCGCCTATTTCGACCGCCTCGAACGAGGCTCGACGCTCCGTTGGCGAGGCCGCGTGTTGCAAGTGGTCGGCAACCTTATTGAGTCCGAAGGGCCATTCTGTTCGATTGGAGAATCCTGCGAGATCACCAGCGCGCTTGGCCAGAAGTATTCCGGAGAAGTGGTCGGCTTTCGCGGATCCACCATGCTTTCGATGGCGATCGAAAATCCGCAAGGCATCGGTTTCGGAGACCGGATCGTGGCGTGGGGCACTCGCTCCTCGATCCGAGTGGGCAGTGAACTGCTGGGCCGGGTGATTGACGCCACCGGCGCGCCCCTAGACGGCGAAGGCGAATACCGCGCCGTAACATCCGTTTGGGTGGACGGATCCGCACCGTTGCCGCTCGATCGCGTACCCATCCGCGAGCCTCTCGGCTGCGGCATCCGTTGTCTCGATGCCTTTATGACCTGTGGCCGCGGTCAGCGCATCGGCATCTTCGGCGGCAGCGGTGTGGGCAAAAGCACCCTGCTGGGGATGATGGCGCGCGGCACGGACGCTGACCTGACCGTCTTGGCGCTCGTCGGTGAGCGTGGGCGCGAGGTAGGCGAGTTCCTTGAGGTGATCGGTGAGGCGGGTCGAAGGCGATGTGTGGTCGTTGTCTCTACTTCCGATCAATCCCCATTGCTGCGCCTGCGCGCGGCTTCCGCGGCCACGGCCATAGCCGAGTATTTCGCCGCTGAGGGAAAGAACGTCCTGCTCGTCGTGGACTCCCTGACTCGTTTCGCCATGGCCCAACGCGAAATAGGTCTAGCGGCTGGCGAACCTCCGACGGCCAAGGGCTACACTCCGTCGGTGCTGAACATGTTGGCCCGGTTGGTCGAGCGAGCGGGATGCTTCAAGACGGGCAGCATTACGGCCTTCTACACCGTGCTCATGGAAGGCGATGATCAGCAGGACCCGGTGGCCGATACGGTCCGCTCCTTGCTGGACGGACATGTAATCCTCGACCGGAACCTGGCCGTGAGGAACCACTATCCGCCGATATCGATGCTCGAGAGCTTGAGCCGTCTGATGCCCAACATTGCCTCTGAAGCGCACTTGCAAAAGGCGAAGGTGCTGCGTCTCCTCTTGGCTTCGTACAATCGTTCTGAAGACTTGATTCGTATCGGAGCGTATCAAAAGGGTTCCGATCCAACACTTGACCGGGCGGTGGAGATTCTGCCTCAGCTCAACGCTTTTCTGACACAGCGACCGGATCAAATTATCCCCTTTGCAGAAGTCGTCAAATCTCTTCTCGAACTCCCGAGTTGATATGGGCTTTCAGTTCTCTCTTGCGAGCGTGCTTCGCGTTCGCGAAATGATTCAAGAGCGCGAAGAAGGCATCCTGAAAAAGATTCTCTTCGAAATCGCACATGCCACCGAAGCCATCGCGCGCATCGATACCCAACTCGCGGAAGCCTATGCCTCGCGTCAGGCAGACGTCCTAAAACCCTCGATTGGCTTGGACTTCCACGCCTCCTACGGAGTAGTGAAGGACCTGAAGCGAAGACGTGAGGAACTGCAATCAAACATCCGAAAGCTGGAGCACGCGCGAGACGCGCAACTGACCATCTACGAAGCAGCGCGCCGAGACCGCGAAACCCTCAGCGACCTCCGCGAAAAGAAGCACCGCGCCTACGAGGCCGAACTGAACAAGCGCGAACAAAAAGCCATGGACGACAATTTCATATCTCGCCGCCACCGCTCCTGAAAACCTACCCACCCAGCAGATATCTCCATCCCAATAACTAATGCCTGCTGGAAGCGCTACCCTCCCCCCGACAATTTAAAAGCCGGAGCCGCCGCTCCTGGAAATCTACCCAATGCTCACTGTGAAGCAAATAGGGTCGCCCATATCTCACCGCGTTTTTTGCGGGGAGATGCGGGCGGGAAGTTCATGGCGCAAAATGACTACAGCTTGAAGTGCACCAGACACCACAAATCCAACCCAGCAGCTCTCTCCATCCCAATAACCAACGCCTCCTGGAAGCGCTACCCTCCCCTTTGTCATCCTGACCGAAGGGAAGGACCTGCAGTTCAGCGGAGTTCTCGTGGAAAGACGGCTCACCCGGGCTCACACACAGTGACGCTGCCGCAAACCCGGACAATCACATTCCCCTATTGCATTTCTATATCCGGGACCAAACCAGTCGCAATTTACACAAAAGAAAACGCATACTACTGTGTTCTTGAAGGCATTCTTACCCTCGAAAGGATAAAGACATGGAGACAGTTAAGAATGGACAGTGCGGACTCTGTGCTCACTTCGGAGAACAGCACAAAACAGACGTGTTGGTCAGCATCGTAACCAGCCATAAGGCGGACCTCAAGATGCTGGACGAATGCGGACATCCAAAGCACGCCAGCCTGCACCTGAAGGTCACGCCGATCAGCGGTTGCGACGGCTTCGTAGCGGCTGCCGCAGCATAATTACAACTCGTGGGAAAAAGTCACGGTGGAGAGATCCTTCCCAGCACCGAGATAAGACTCCGGCTTGCCCTGGAGATCTTTCCACCCCGGCGTCCGCACTGCCATCGTGCCGATTGACTAACACTTATATTTCCTGGGAAAACGCGCCATTCGTTAAGTCTCGACCCGACTCCAAATACTCCTGAAGTTTACCGTGCAACTCTTTCACCACCGCAGGGTTCTGCTCCGCAACGCTCTTCAACTCGTCAGGATCGTTCTTGAGATCGTAGAGCTGCGGAGCATACTTTCCCTGGTACTTTTCCTGGTCCCAAATAGCTGAGTAATTCCACTCCGGCGTGCGCACCCCGGCAATGTACCCGTAGGACGAGACGACGTACTCGCGCTTATTGGTCTTCTCTCCAGTGGCATACGGCCAGAGATCCTGTCCGGTGACCCGCGAGGACGGCTTAAGCCCTAACCGTCCGAGGACCGTGGGCGCCACATCGGGAGTCTGCCCGAAGCCGGCAACCCGTTTGCCCGCTGCCGGATTTCCAGGCACATGAACCAGGAAAGGAACGTGAGTCACCTGCTTGCGAATCTTCTCCGGACCTTTGACCCATTGGCCCTGTTCGTTCAAGAGCGCACCATGGTCGGCGACGAAAACGATAACCGTATTCTCGTAAAGTCCCAACTTCTTGACCGTGTCCAAAACCTGGCCATACCAGTAGTCGACGTTCGAAGCTTCCCCAGCGTAATTGGCGCGCAACCTCTTCACGCCTTCTTCCGGAACCTTGACGTTTCCATAAGGAGGCTCCAGCCAACTGTGCTTGGTCGGCTCCTTAAGGTATTTCTCCAGGAAATGAACCGGCGGATCCCAGGGTTCGTGGGGATCGAATGTCTCCACATGCAGATAGAACGGACCTTGATCGTGGTTTTCCTTAAGCCAGCGAATACTGGCCTTGGCCGTCTGCTCGGGAATGGAGTCTCCATACTGCTTCCAACGTTTGCGATTGGCGAGATATTGATTCAGGAATTTCGGCAGCGCGCCGCCTGACCTATCGCCCGTGGAATCCGTTACCAGATCGAGATAATCCGCCGGATAAATACCGCTAAGATCGGGGATCTGCCGTGGGGCCTGAGCGTAAAAATCAACCTCCTGGCCGCGAATCCATTCCCAGTAGTTGAACCCGCGATGGAAATTACGCCCCGGCTTCATGATGTGGTAGACATCGGCAATCAACGCCGTCTGGTAGCCCGCCGCGAGCAGGGTTTCCGCCAGCGTCACATCTTCCAAAAAGAGCTCGTGCCAGCCCGGCAGTTTGACCGCGTCCTGCTGGAAATACAGGTGGGTCGGAGCGATACGGCGGCCGCTGAACAGTTGGCGGCGAATGGGGACCGTCGGCATCCCCTCGGGATGGAAGCTCTCAAAGAGAGTGGCCCCTTTGGCGAACTGGTTCAAATAGGGAGTCTCGACCCACTGGCTGCCGTAGGCTTCGAGATTGTCGGCGCGGAAAGTATCCGACACCAGAACAATGACGTTGAGGTTGTTTCCCTTTTGCGCCGGTGGCTGCTCCCAGCGCAGCTTTCCCGGTTGCACAGCAGGCGCCCTGGCTGTGGCCGGTTGGGTTTTCGAATCCTGGCATCCCAACACTCCAGCAAGGCCGGCAACGGCCGCGCCCTTCAAGACATCTCTACGCGTGGTTTTGCTCATTCTCTTCCTTGTGGTTCAAACCGGATTCGCCCGGCGAACTGGATCTGACGCTGCGGATTCAGCACTGAGGAGATCACGCCCGTCACTGGTTACCGTATTCCTCTCCATATTCGTCACACTCACAGCGCCATTTGAGAGGGCCGCCCCGCTTTGATCTTTTAATAGTAGAAGCCCCGTCCTGTCAACCACCAGAGCTACACGCAACGAGTAACCACCCGCTTCAGGACCAAGCCAACCCAGAACAGGGGGTGCCCCATATCTCGCGCTCTTGCGAGATGCGGGCGAGATGTCCATAGTGCGAAAGCATTCCAAGCCGAGGAGAATAACTGACTAGACAAATCCCACCCACGACCTTGCTCACAGGAAAATCCGGGGTAGTCTAGGGATCTGCAGCCCAACGGTGCCCTCGCTCCGAACACGCGATGTTGAGTGGAAACACCGCCCTCCCCTTTGTCATCCCGAGCGTTTCGACTTGCCCCTGCGGGCAACATGAGGGAGCAATGAACAGTACGGGCCACCACGCACTGGACGGGTGCCCCATGTTCGCACCAGCGTACGTGGGCCGAAAAAGACGGGCGAAGCCCATCAAACGCTTTTGGTCGGCCCAGGGTACGGTTGTTCATTAAGAGCGAAGCCGAGGGACCTGCAGTGCAACGGAGCCCTCCCCGGAAACCAGGCCACCCGGATTCCCCCTAACCCGCCTTGTTGACGAACTCCGGCATTGCAACTAAATTTTAATGTTCGCAGGAGGGTGAATGAAAGAAGAGATGTACTTCGAGGACTTCTATCCAGGTCAAAAATTCGCATCTGAGCGAAACTACCGCGTCACCGCCAAAGAAATCATTCGCTTCGGCGAGAGCTACGACCCTCAGCCTTTCCACATCGACGAGGCAGCGGGGGAAAATTCGTTTTTCAGCGGGCTTTGCGCTTCCGGGTGGCTAACCGCCGCCATCGTCATGCGCCTTCGAGTGGAATCACTGAACGTCAAGGGTGGAATGATCGGCGCCGGCGTCGAAGAGATCCGCTGGACCCAGCCCGTACGTCCTGAGGACAAACTCCGCACCGAGTCGGAGATTCTCGACGTCCGCCGGTCAGTACACCGCCCGGGATACGGTGTTGTCCGTTCCCGCACAACCGTGTTCAATCAGCGCAACGTCATGGTCATGAAATCCATCGTGAACTGGTTGGCTCCCCTCAAAAATGCCTAACTACAACGCTCTTTACGCCGCCCCCGGTGCATACTACCGTAATAGACAATAGGCTCGTCACTACTCGTCCCTAGTCATAAATCCGTGTTCCGTCCGCGTGTTTTTCTCAGGCCAGATCCGCGCCTGAACCAATGCCGTGCAGCCAGGGGCACTCATGATCAGACTTGTGTTCCTACTCATCCTTATCCCCGGACCCCTATCCATGCAGGCACAAGTAGACATGATTGCCATTCACGGCAAGCTCTGGACCGAGAATCCGAAGCAGCCGGAAGCGGAGGCGATGGCCATTACCGGTCGCCGTATCGTAGCGGTGGGCGCCACCGAGGAGATCAGAAGCCCGCCGTCCCCCCAAACCAAGGTCCTGGACATCGAAGGCCGCCGCGTCACACCTGGGTTCAACGACGCCCACGTTCACTTCCTCTGGGGCGGCCAGGCACTGGCCAGCGTCGAGCTGCGCGACGTAACCAGCCGGCAGCAATTCACCCACCGTATCGCGGAGTATGCGCGGACACGCCCGGCCGGCAAAAGTGGAGCCCGGGAACGCTCCCAACCCACGAATGGATCGATGCCGTGACCCCATACAATCCTGTTTGGGTGAACCGCGCCGGCGGCCACATGACCTTGGCCAACGCGCTGGTGATGAAGCTGGCCGGCATTACCAAGGCAGCGCCGGTAACTAGCTCGACCGGGCGCTCTGACATGGCGACATGTCGGACTTATCGGAAGTCTTTGTAGGGTCTGGTGAAGAAGTTGTCTACCTGACGGTTGAAGTCGTCGCTGTGTTCGCGCAGGGTGCCATGGCCGGAGTTGGGGACAACCCAGAGGTTGGCGTGTGGAATGTTCTGATAGATGAGCACGGTGTGGGTAACAGAAATGAGGTCGTGGTCGCCACAGATGATGAGCGACGGCGCTTGCATAGTGTGCAGTTGAGCGAGTGTGATGTGCGGCTCCTGCCAATCGAGGAGAAAAAGCTTGCGGTCATTTTTCTCCTTGGCCGTGAGATATTCCTTGTGAAGCCCGGCATCGTACTGCTTCTTTTCCTTGTCCCAGAGTCCCGGCTGAAAAGCATCGGCCGTAGGCCATAGGTTGGCGCCCGTAGAGGCGAGTCGCTTCACCTTTTCAGGATGACGGATGGCGAGCAGGAGTGCGTTGATGCCGCCATCGCTCCACCCGAGAATGTAGGCCGATGATATGTGCATGGCGTCGAGCAAGGCTGCATAGTCATCTGCCATCATTTCGAAGGTCAGGGAATGGTTGGGATCCATGGATCTACCCTGCGAACGGCTGTCGGCGAGGATGACCTGGTAGTGCGTCGCGAAATACGGAACGTTCTTCGCGAAGGCGCTCATGTCGCCGTTGTTGCCATGAATCATCAGCAATGGCGGCCCGCTGCCATAGACTTCGGTGTACATCTTGAAGCCGTTGATGTCGTAAAACTTGCCCGCGGCTTGATTGTGGTCGTAAGGGATCGGCGCAGGTTCCTGCGCGGGACCCAGTCTGGCGCAGAGTACTAACGAAAGCCAGACCGCGGCAGGGAGGCAAAAGCGGAGATGTCGCAGCAGGCGCATCGGAAGTCTCCATGGCTGTAAAGAGCATGTCGCTATCGGATGATAAATGACTGCGCTTCCGTAGCGTCGAGGTCAGCATGGAGCACCTCACGGACGCGGCGCGAGACGGGGTTGCCGGAACATCCTCAGAAGGAAAGCGGAGCCCACAATTCCGTCTGCTAGACTTCTGTCACTCAACCGCAGGAGAAACAGGATGGGATGGCAAGGAAAACTGGCGGCAGCACTGGCTTTTGTATTTGGCTCTTCGCTCCTATGGGCACAGGCGACGGGGACGCCTGCCGCTCCACGCACCCTCGTCCGGGCGGGTCACCTGCTCGATGTAAAGACAGGCAAACTGCTCGACGCGCAGACCATTGTGGTGACCGGTGACACAATTTCGTCGGTGGCGCCTACCTCCTCGGTCGCCGCCCAGCCGGGAGACTCGGTCATTGACCTGGGCGCCATGACCGTGATGCCGGGTTTGATCGACGTGCACACGCACCTCACCGGTGTACCCAACTTCGACCCCTACTTTGAGTTAACCGAGACGGACGCCAAAGAAGCCATCAACGGGGTCGCAAACGCGCGCACGACCTTGATGGCCGGCTTTACGACCGTCCGCAATGTGGGCGCGGGAGGATATACCGACGTTGATCTCCGCGATGCCATCAATCAGGGACAGGTGCCGGGCCCCCACATGCAGGTGAGCGGGCCTCCGCTCGGCATCACCGGTGGCCACTGCGATGAGAATCTCCTCCCCGTCAAGTATCACGTGGTGGGCGATGGGGTGGCAGACGGCATTGCCGCGGTGCAGCAAAAAGTACGTCAGAATATCAAGTACGGCGTCGACCTGATCAAGATATGCGCCACCGGCGGCGTGCTGTCGAAGGGCGATGACCCGCAGGCCTCCCAGTACACCATCGAAGAGATGCGCGCCATCGTTGCTGATGCCCACCGCCTGGGACGCAAAGTGGCCGCCCATGCCCATGGCTCCCAGGGCATCCTGTGGGCAACCCAGGCAGGCGTCGACTCCATTGAACATGGCAGCTATATCAATGATGAATCCATCGCGGAGATGAAGAAACGCGGAACCTACCTGGTCCCCACGCTCTACCTGGAAGACTGGATGGTGGAAAAGGGCAATCTGCCGCCGTTCTACCTGCAAAAAATGAAGGACACCGTTGGAGTTGCGAAACATAACCTCAAGCATGCGATTGAGTCGAACGTGAAAATTGCGCTAGGCACCGATGCCGCGGTGTATCCGCACGGGTTGAATGCCCATGAGCTCGATGTGTATGTCAACCAGATGGGCATGACTCCGCTGGCGGCACTGCAGTCCGCGACCGTGAATGCAGCGGACCTGATGGGTTGGAGCGCAAAGACGGGCAGCCTTGAGCCGGGACATTGGGCCGACATCATCGCGGTGCCGAGTAATCCGCTTGAAGACGTGCGTGTATTGCAGCATGTCAATTTCGTGATGAAAAGTGGGGTCGTCTATAAGAGCGAAGGAAAATAGGCCCATGGCCTAGGAAGGATTCCGGCCGCCACCCATGACCCGCTTCGAGGAATCGGCTTCAGGCTACATAAAGCCGGCCTCGTAACCTTGTTCTCGTTGTTAGTGACCTATGTAAACAATTACCCGACATTACTCAAGAGTTTCGTCGCGGGGGTGCTCGGTGTCGCGAAATCGCTGGTCGTTCTCCAGCATCGTGTATTTCGGCTGCTCGACCCATTTGCGGAACCCGGGTCTCAATATCCAAAGCAGGAGAAGGCCGGCGGCGATGATAGTTACAACGATCACAATCACGTTGATCATGGCCGGCCATTGCCTGTGCCATACAGCTGCTGCACGTAAGGGACGAGCAGTTTTAGCTGCTCCGGCTTTAGGGTGCTTTTCCATGCCGGCATCGCCGAACCGGAAATACCCTCGTTCATGACCTCCCACGCACGTTGCTGCGAGGGTTGCCGCACGTTGAAATTTACGGGAGATGGCTTCAGGGCGCCTGCTGCCGGACCATCTCCACGGCCGTTTGCTCCGTGGCAATTGACACAGTTCGATGCATAGATCTGCTGAGCGGCAACCAAATCCGCAGGCGCCATCGATGCGTGAGAAATGGGCGCCTGGATGGATTGAACGTACATGGTGACGTCCTGCAGATCATTTTTTTCCAATTGCCGCCAGGGCGGCATCGCCGAGCCGAAGACGCCATCCCAGAGAATTGTAGCGAGATGGGCGTCAGAAAAATGTTCCAGATGCAGATCGATTGCGCTGGGGCGGAGTGCAGCCGCGGCCAAACCCTGTCCATTGGCCTCTAATCCATGGCAACCGGAACAATTATGGTCATATACCTGCCGCCCGTGAAAGAGGCGATTCGGGTCAGGCGGTTGCGCGGAAGCGAAGATCGGCGCTGAGTCGTCAAGGCCCATAACCGTGATGCGCGGCCGGGTGTCGGGCACTCCCTGAGAGCCATAACTGGAACTCATTTCCATGGCGACGCCGTGATCGACCTGTTCGTTCCCGGCTTCACCCGCTAGAGCACGTTGTCTTCCGAGAGATCCTACATACGCCACCAGGTCGAGAGCATCCGTCTTCGGCTCTGCAGCCGATTTTGTAAACATCCAGGAATAGCCGGGCATGATGGAATCAGGGACAGTGCTTCTGGGGTTGTAGAGGTGAGCGTACTGCCAGTCGTCCGTGCGTAGTCCATTCTCGCGCGAGAGATCAGGGCCGATGCGGCGCGTGCCCCAAAGCTGCGGATAGTCATACTGCGTTTCCCAGGCTGCGGTAGGTGCGCCGAAGCGTTGCACGTCCGCGGTAATCGTGCGCACCTGTTCTGTGTGACAGTAGGCGCAACCTTCCCGGCCATAAATCTGGCGGCCGTGCTCCTCTTGCGCGGTCAAAGGCTGCATCGCTCGCGGCGCGGTTCGACGGATCTCTGCCTGCAACTGCATCGCCGGCACAATCCCCAAGGCTACGAACGACAGGACAAAGAAGCTGAAACCAGCAACAAACACAACCACAAACGCGTAGCTGAGAATGGACGGAGCTGCGTGCAGACCTTCCACTTCGAGACTGGCAACGGTGTCTTCGTTGGGGGCCATGAACTCAGCCTTGGCCGGCGCGGTATTTCGTGGGCCGGTCAGGAGTCCGATCCAGAAGAGGGCGAAGCCGGCAATAATCGGCAACCCGGAAAGAAGCCGTGTAAACCAGTAGGGATATACAGCACGGACGGAATCGATCCATGGAGCCCGGCTTACCCACATCTGACCTTCCACCAGCCCGGCGGCAGTTAGATCGATCACCATCAGGCTGAGACCGATGGTAAGCAACCAGAATGACCAGCCCATCGCACGCGGATTGTATTTGGCCCCCGGCATGTTACTCCAGATATGCGCCAGAGCGCCTGCCGCGGTAAAGCTGGCAAAGCCGATCATCGCGAGATGCGAGTGGCCGATCACCCAATCGGAAAAGTGAATGAAGCGGTTCACCGGCATGAAGGCCTGCATGGAACCCTGCAGGCTCACGACCAGGTAGGCAACGACGCCGAACCAGATGAAGCGCAGGGGTACGTGACCGCCTACTTTGCCGCTCGAGCCGCGTAGCGATAGAAGAAGGTTAGTTACCACCAGGATGACATCGAGGCCAAGGTAAGCCGAAGCGATGATCGCTCCTCGTTGAGCGCTCATTGGGATCGCGGAGTAAACGTAGTGATGCGTTCCGTTCAAGGGGTAGATGAAAAAGAGTAACCAAAAGCCCAGCATGGAGAGGAAGTGGCTATAGATGGGCCGCCGGGTTACGGCGGGAATGACGTAGTAAGCCATCGCCACGCCGAGTGGCGTAACAAAGAGCCCGACGGCGTCGTGGATCCACAGCCCACTGAATGCCGCTCCCCTGGCGCCGGCGACGAGTTCCGGCACCAGGTTGCCGATGGGGTAGGCAAGCGTCGTGAAGACCAGGCCGCCGATGATGTACCAGCCTGAGACGTAAAGTTCTCCGGCCGGCACGCGCAGGAACGGCTTCACAAATTGCACCAGCATCAGAAGGAAGGCGAGAACCACGAAGACGTCGACAATCATGGGAAACTCGGCCCATTCCAGGGGTTGACTGAATCCCATGCATACCAGCACCCAACCAGGGAGCACGATCACAAAATTCCACATCCAAAACAACAACCAGCCAAGGCGTCTGCTGGTAACCGTCGAATTGGTGAGACGCGGTGTTACGTAGTAGCAGAACGCGATGAATGCGTTGCCCAACCAACCGAAGAAGATGCCCTGGGTGTGGTTGTAACGAAGACGGCCCCAGGTCTCCCAGGCATGACCGCCCATGAAGTTGGGAAAGTTGAACTTGGTGGCCACCAGGATGCCGAAGAGCGCCGAGATCAGAACCGTGGCCATGGCGGCGTGACCGTGCCAACGGATGAGGTCATACTCGGTCCGTGGCACGACCTGGGACTTATTGGAGCGAAGCGGACTCGCTGCCGCGCTCATCGTGTATTCCCGCTCGGGGCTGCGGGCGCATCTTCTTTTCCGTGCCAGCTGACGAGGTAGTTCACAATATCCTTTTCCTCTACCGGCGTAATCAGTGCTCCATAAGCTTTGACCATCTTATGCACTTCCGCCGTCCACGTTTTGCGGGGAAGAATCGGCTGATTGAGCACATAGCGAGGGGAATGGCACACGACACATTGAGTTACAAACTGCTCGTGACCGGGCCCTGGGGGCATCTGGGGCGTGTGGTATTCCAATTCGATGTCCTTGACCGGCTGCAGCGTGCTGAGTTGAGAAAGGGGGATCTGCGGCGTTGCGGCCGCGAGAGCCGGCCCCGCTTCTCGCCCGGAGCGGCCCCAGATCGCATAGACGTAGATGCCGGCTCCCACAATGAACAGAACAGCCAGGATGCGTAGCGTCTGCATGGGTTAGACCACCTCTACGCTGAGCGTTTGGATTACCCGCCGTTGATATCCACCGTGGTTCCATTCATAGCCGGTTTGGGTCTGTCCTGCGACATTGGTCGCTTTGCATTGCAGTGGATAGCTGCCCGCCTTTGCGGGCTTCCATTCCAGCCGCCACCTGCGCCAGGAATATTTATCTATGACCGCGTCGAGGCGGGCATCGGCCCAGGTCGTTCCGCCGTCGGTGGAGACTTCCACACGTCGAATACCTGATCCGTCGTCAACTGCGATTCCCTCGATCGTCGTGCTCACTCCCTTGCGCAACCTGGTAGACGCCTCCGGTGCGACGAAGACGGCGCGGGTCGGATAGGTGGTGAGGGGCATCGTTTCCTCACTCGGATGCTTCGGGTCTTCGGTGTGCCCGGGAGTTATGGGGATGCGGTACGCGGTTTTTACCCAGAAGTTATCCAGGGGATCCTTGCGCAGTGTGATCTGCGAAAGTGCCTTGACCCAATACGTGGCGAACCATCCAGGCACTACGAGGCGAATGGGAAAGCCGTTCAACATCGGTAAAGGGGCGCCATTCATCTCGTAAGCGATAAACGCGTCACTGTTCATCGCGCGTTCTATGGTCAGAGGCTTTTCGAAGGGAGGAGAGCTTTGCAGAGGAGGTTCGTCCAACCCGCGAAAGCTGGCCTCTACCGCTTTGGGGCCTACCCCAGCCATGGTTAACACATCTCGCAGACGCACGCCTGTGTAACTCGCATTGCCCATAGCGCCGTTGGTCCACTCGGCTCCAGGAACCTGGGGCTGGAAGAAACTGCGCGAGTTGCCGGCGCATTGACTGAACACAACGGCGCTGACCGGCTCGAATTTGGTCAAAAGATCGTCGAAGGATAGCTGCAAGGGCTTTGCGACCGCACCGGTGACATTCAGCCGAAACGTCCTCAGGTCGACGTGGGTGGGCACCCCGGCGTAGTGCCAGCGAACGAAGTAAGCATCGTTCGGGGTTCGGTCGGCCATGAAGTAGCGCATCGGTGTTTCGAGTAGAGGGGGGCGGTCGGCAATCATAAGCAAGTCGGTTTTTTCCGGAAAGCGAGCCCAGGGCCGCATATCCGCCGGCCCCTGCCCTAAATGATTCGCAAGGCCGAGACTTGCAATTCGTCTCAGTGGCGATGTGCCGGAGCAAGCGCTAAGAGTCGAGCCTGCGCCAAGAGCGAGCATTGCTTTCAGTAGATCCCGTCTTGCGGTTCGCATACCAATCTGCATGTCGCCTTCTCTCTGCATTGCCATGAAAGTTACAGCAAGAATGCTTAACGTGGTTTCCTGGCGGATCTGTATTGATGCTGGAGCAAGGCAGTGATCCCCGCTCCAGAACTTCGCTAGTTTATCGTCTCAGAGTGTTGCAACTGCAATTAGTCTGCGCTGCTGGCTAAGGCCGGGCCAATCACAAAAGGTGATGAGCCATTAGGCCGATCCAGCCAGGACTTTGTCTATCTCCTCGGGCAACGTAAAGTAGCCCAATGCTTCGCCGTGGGTTAGCATTTCCCTATCGAACGAAAATTGCTTCCCCGGAGGACCTTCTCTTGGACCTGCGCGCTCGACTTGTTGCTACATCCGCGCTTGCATTGTTTCTGTCGCCCTTTGCCCTCCGCGCACAGGAGCCGGCTACACCGCCTTCCCGCACGGACGCAGCCCCTGCGACTGCGGCCGCCCCTCCGCAGCGTGGTCGCGCCAACACGGCGGACACCCCCGCCGGCGCACCTGCCGCGCATCCGCCTGAGGAAAACCTCCCAATCCCCGCTGAGACGACCTCGGTTACGCACCACGACTGGACGGCGGGTTCCCGGCCTGTCCACTACACGGCTACCGCCGGCATCCTCCTCATTCATGACGACGGCCAGGACGCCAAGCCCATCGGAAGCATGTTCTATGTCGCCTACACCGAGGATGGCGTCCCGGCAAAGTCCCGTCCGCTGACGTTCTTCTACAACGGTGGCCCCGGTTCCGCGACCATCTGGCTCCACATGGGTTCCATGGGGCCTATCCGCGTCGTCACCAAGAGCCCTGCAGCCTCAGGCGCTCCTCCGTATGAGTGGGTTGCGAACCAGTACAGTCTGCTCGACAAGACCGATCTTGTCTTCGTCGACGCTCCGCTGACCGGCTACTCCCGCCTGGTAGGCAAGGGCAAGGCTACCGACTTCCAGGGCGTGGATCCGGACGTGCGGGCCTTCAACAAGTTCATCACCCGCTACATCACGGTGAACCAGCGCTGGGCCTCGCCTAAGTATCTCTTCGGCGAGAGCTACGGTACGCCTCGCTCGGCTGCACTGGTGGCCTCGCTGAACAACGATGGCATCGCCTTCAACGGCGTTACGCTGCTGTCGTCGGTGCTGAATTACTTTGTCAACTCGCCCGGCTACGACCTTGATACCAAGCGCTACATCCCTAGCTATGCGGCGATCGCTTGGTACCACAACAAGGTTCCTCATACCGGCACGATGAAGGACTTCGTCCAGAAGGCCCGCGAGTTTTCACGCGGCGAGTACGCGATCGCGCTCGATCAGGGGGACCTGCTGCCTCCCGCAGAGTTCGACGCCATGGCCGCCAAGCTGGCCGGCTTTACCGGCCTTTCCGTCGAGTACTGCAAGGAATCCAAGCTCCGGATCCAGCCGGCGCGCTTCCGCAAGGAACTGTTGCGCGACCAAGGCAAGACGCTGGGCCGCTATGACGCCCGTTTTGAAGGCGCTGACACCGATGACGCAGGCGAAACTCCGGGCTACGACCCTTCCGACACCGGAATTTCCGGCGCGTACGTGGGTGCCTTCCACGAGTACCTGCAGACCCAGCTGAAGTACAACCCGGATACCGTGTACAACCTCCGCGCTCCTGGCGGCAACTGGGACTGGCATCATAGTCCCTCCGGCTCACGTCCCGGTGGTGGCGGTGGCGGCAGCCAGGCTCCAGCAGCGCCTGACACCGTGCTCGACCTTTCGGACGCGATGCGCAAAAATCCCAGCCTGCGCGTCTTCTCCGCCAACGGATGGTACGACCTCGCGACGCCATTCTTCGGCACCGAGCACGACCTGGCTCAATTGATGCTGCCAACGTCGCAGACCGGCAACGTGAAGTTCGGGTACTACCCGGCAGGCCACATGGTCTACCTGAACGTAGACGCCCTGCGCGACATGCACGCCGACCTGGAGAAGTGGTACTCCGAAAAGTAGCCCTACGCACAGCCACAGATGCAGACAGAGGCCTATCGAGGGTGTGTATCTAGGTGTCGTACTGTGGAATGGGGGAATAGGGGCACATGATCCCTATTTTCCGATTCGCCGTAGGGTCCTGTTCCTGAAGTTCATTGAAAAAGTTCCTTCGGCTTTGTATCACGGCACGACTTTAGATGCTGCGGAAAACTCCGCGAGAGTCCCGTAGGGACGCCTGAACTTAGCCCAGGACGCAGTCCTGGGTACATTCAAAAACATGATCCAGTCCCGTAGGGACGGCTGAAAGGCGCGCTACCTTAGGCAATTTTCAGCCCTCCCCTTCCTCGGGAAGCTGAAGAGATCGACAAGGGTCAACACACGCTCTTTCTGACGGCTAGGCGGGAATCGTTTGGTTCTTGTAAGCTCGGCGATCCCATGGAGACTCGCCCAAAACAGCTCGGAGAGAACCTCTGCTTTCGAGCCTTGCTCCTGAAACAACTCCAAAATCTGGGAAAATGCGAATCGCAGTTCCGATGGAGTTGCCGCGTCACCGAACGGGACACTCAGGCCAAGCGAAAACATCGCCTCATACAATGCGGGTGAAGCTGCTGCGAACTCGAGATAGGCTTCCGCCACTGCTCCGACCGCACTTCCACGCTTGACCCGTTTCCGTGCCTTCTCCATCCCCAGGCCAAGCTCTTGGAATCCTTCGATCGCCACCGCGGTGAGAACTCCTTCGCGGCTTCCGAAATGAGCGTATAGAACGGGTTGGCTATAGGAGATTTCATCAGACAGTCGTCGAACGGTGACACTGGACCACCCTTCAAGCTCCGCAATCCGTCGTGCGGCACTGATGATTTGTGCCCTGCGAGCCCGCTTGTCGCGCAGTTTTCGTTCTGCAATTCGGTTCGTTCCCGGCGTCTCCACCATACATAGTAATTATAGCATTGCTAGTTTATTTGTGAATCGCTATAAAACGGCTAGCATCTTTTATAGCGTTGCTAGATTTTATTTAACGGGAGGTTTTATGCACACTGCTATTCCACTTGTTCTGGCCGTTCTCGTAGCTGTTGGGATCTTGGTGATCGGTGGTTTCTACCTCGTATCTCCAGAGCGAATCCTCGGTGGTTTTGGCCTGAGGCCCCCCGCACCCGATGCTGACACTCGTGCCTGGCTCCGTCTCAAAGGGATTCGGGACATCGCATCTGGATTGGCCGTACTGACCTTGCTGCTGACCACGAACAGCCGGACGGTAGGCATCATTCTTCTTGTTTTCGCCCTCATCCCTTTTGGCGACATGTCCAACATTCTGCTGTCGGGCGGGCGAAAGGTCACAGCGTTCTCCGTTCATGGCGTGACCTGCGCGGTCATGCTTGTCGCCGGCCTGCTGCTGATCCATGTGTTTTGAGGCCCCCACCCTGCGTTCCCTCTACGGTTGAAGCCGAAGCTTTAACAAGAAGGAATCAATAGGAGCGCTCATGCACTTGTTCAATATAGTCACCATCTTCGTCATACTTTCCCTGATAGGCGTCGAATTTTCTGTTTGTGCCTACATAAACCCCGCCGCGTGGCGACTTGACCCCGAACCGCAGTTGAAGATACTCAGCCGATTGGCTTCCGTGTTTGGAACAGTGATGCCGGTCTGGTACCCCGTTTGTGCACTACTGCTCGGTGTTCAGACATGGCTGTATTGGCACACATCGGGGCGCGGGGTCCTGCTTACAGCTGATGCGATCTGGCTCCTTGCCTCGGTGGCATCGATCATTTTCCTGGTTCCACTCAACACGCGCGTGGCCCATGGTGCTGCCGATTGGCAGCGGGTACATCGGACATGGGACAAGAGACATCGCGTGCGCACTGCCGCTCTCGCCATCGCAGCCCTCTTGGTCACATACGTCGTAGTGCGCTAATGGGCGCTCGATTCAGATGAGTCACGGGAAACGCGCTTCCCGTTGGTCAGATCACCTTTATGAGCATGCCGAATGTAGTTCTGCGAGACGCAGTCCACCAGCAAGGTCGTACGTTCCGGGCGAAGGCCCGGCGCGGCAAAAAGCGTATGATCGATTCAGCTCGAATTCCCTCCTCGCCTCCAGCTCTCCATTGCCTGGCTTCAGACGGGCGCTTCTCACAAGCAGCAGCATTCCTGGAGATCCATATGAGTTTCCTCCAAAAGTCCGATTTGAAGAAGCACCTCTCTGCGAAAAACGGCCCGTCCCACCCCAACCCATCTCAGCCCTCTGAAGGCTCGCGCGTGATTCTTCGGGATGGCAACTTATTCACATTGCCGGCTCAGATCGTAAAAGAGGACGCAACACCGTTCATCGAGCGGGCGGACGGGCAACGGAACGAGCAGTCAGGGAGATGAAGTCGATGGCAAATCGATTCCAAATAACGCGACTCGATGATAAAGTCCCACGCTGGCAACTTAGGGACCTAAAGGTATACACCTCTGAACTGCGCTACGCTATGCGAGCCTCCGAAGAACAAATCCAGGAGGCGGTCCAGCTAAAGCCAGGGGAACAAATGTTCATTGATCTTCGGTTGTGAGTGATGCCTGACCTGCATAAGTTCAGAGCCAGGCAGGGCGGACCAGTGAAGCGGTATCGACCGTTAACTGGTCCCCTTTGTGGGCTCCCCTCTGATGAGGAACGCGCTTATGTTTCCGCTCGAAATCTCGATCAGTCGGCCGCTTTATCAACCCCGTATCGGAAGTCTCTCTCACCCCAGCTGAACGGTCGGCGGCCTACCTGCCGGCAACACAACAACACGCCCTTGACACTCAAGGCTCCCGCAAACAGGGCTGCTCCGACTACTGCGACCGTGCTGGCTTTCATCCTGATGTCCTGGAGACTTACACGCTGAAATTCAGCGCGGCACAATTTCAACCGTAGCTGACTGCGCCTGATAGCCGATCATCGGTTTTAGATAAGGGCTGCTGCTGTACTTCAACCTATACGCAGCATCGATCGCGCTTTGCGCTTCGTTACTGGCAGGTTGAAAGACGACCTCGCTGGTGATGCCCGCCGTCCGGATCCTGCCGCCCTTTTGCCGCATCGCTGCTTTATACCATCGTGACAACTGACCGTTATAAGCTCGCACGAAGAGTTTGTCTCCCACAACGACGGACCAGATCCACGTTGGGGTGCCGTAGGTGACGCCGTCTTCGCGAAACGGGGAGATGTGAAGATCATCCGCTGTTGCGATTCTATTTAACTCGGATTCACTCCAACTGCTCATCCTCTTCCTCCTTTACCGTTTGTACTGTTCGTCAGAGACAGGTTCTACCAATCCGCTGCCTCGTCCCTCAACTAACGCATTACGTAACCACCATCCACTGAAATCGACTGGCCAGTAACGTAGCTTTCCGCATCGCTGCAAAGCCACAGGACCGCATCTGCTATTTCTTCTGGTCGTCCCAGCCGCTTCATCGGAACGAAGGTCTGAAGCATCTTGTCCAACTCAGGACCTTGCCCTTCTGCAATCATTTTGTCCGACATGGGTGTCTGGATCATGCCCGGACAAACGTCGTTCACGCGGATGCCGCGTGTCGCGTACTCAAGCGCCGCGCTCTTGGTGAAGCCGATAACACCGTGTTTCGCTGCATGATACGTTCCGCGCTGATTGCCGCCGATAAGGCCACCAAGGGAGGAACAGTTCACAATCGCACCACTGCCTTGTGCACGCATCACCTGCAGCTCAAACTTCATGCAGCTCCAGACCCCACGAAGGTTGACTGCCATAACGCGGTCGTAGTCATCGCGTGGGGAATCGGCAGTTTCCGCGAGAACGTTTTGAATGCCGGCATTGTTGTATGCGGCATCCAGCCGGCCAAAAGTCTCGACGGTCTTCTTCACCATGGCCTCCACCTGCACGTCATCCGACACATCGCAGACGACGGCCAGGGTGCTATGACCTTTGCCGGCAATTTCCTTCGCCGCGGCCCGCACCTCATTCTCGTTCCAGTCAGCCAGGACCACGCTGGCGCCGGCCTGGGCAAACGCATTTGCTGTCGCAAGCCCTAAGCCCGACGCAGCGCCGGTAACGAGTGCTACTTTGCCTTCAAATGTAATCTTCATGGGTGTTACTCTCCTGACTGCAGTGGGACTTCTTGCTTCAAAGGGTAAGATGCCCCGGCTAATGAAACCATCGGGCTTCGCTTGCTAGGCATTATGAGAATCATTCATGAATGGTCAGAAATGAATTAGCTGAGCTGTCCACATTCGCCACGAGGAGCGCCGCTTTACACGAGCGGCGGCACGACTAGGGATTTCGCCAACAACTGAAGATCGCGGACCGCATCTACGAAGGCAAGGAGTAAAGCGCTATGTCACAGATATGGCTTATCACGGGATGCTCGCGCGGACTAGGCCGTGCCTTTGCAGTCGCGGCGCTGGAGGCCGGCCACAGAGTCACGGCCACTGCCCGAAAGACGAGCGACCTGGCCGGCCTCCAGCAGAAGTATGGAGACCGCGTCCTGCCTCTCGCCTTGGACGTGACAAACGAAGCCCAGGCGAATGACGCGGTCCAGAGCACCATCAAGACATTCGGCCGGCTAGACGTCCTTGTCAACAATGCCGGGTACGGCAACGTCGCCCCCATAGAAGACACGAGCCTTGAGGAGTTCCGGGCGCAGATTGAAACCAATCTGTTCGGCGTGATCCTCTTGACCAAAGCGGCGCTCCCGTACTTCCGTGAGCAGCGAGCTGGGCACTTCATCCAGGTCACATCGATCGCCGGTCGTATTGGTCCCATAGGACGGGCTCCGTACGCAGTGGCGAAATGGGGTGTCGAGGGCTTTTCCGAGACGTTGGCCAAAGAGATCGCGCCGTTCGGCGTCAAGGTCACTATCGTCGAACCCGGCGGATTCAGAACGGACTTCGCCGGCTCATCCACCTCTTTGCGGGAGGGTCGTCAGGAATATCAGGAAACGGTCGGCAAGACGGTGCGATTCCAACGGGAGTACAACGGAAAGCAGCCCGGGGATCCGGAACGCGCGGCGGCTGCTCTGCTGCGTCTTGCCGCCGAGCAGAACCCTCCGCTACGGATCGTTCTAGGTAGCGATGCTTACAACGCTGCAGAAAACAATGACCTCGCCAAGATCGATCTCGGGCGGAAGTGGAAAGAACTCAGCGTCTCAACCGATTTCCCGAACGACGCGGAGTAGCAATCGCAGGCATGCATCATGCCCTCATACTGGCGAGCCGGATCCCAGCTGGGATTATTGCGGCGGTGGCGTTCTATTTCGCGTTTTTCCTCTACGAGGATGAGGAAGGAGTTTGGCAGAACAGAATTGAGCAACCATGGGTCCAGGTCCATGAGCCCATCTGTGGGAGGCTTTACGTTACACGGAGCTGAATCCAGTGCGCGCTTCCCTCGTGGCCAAAGCCGAATGCTGGGACTGGTCTAGTGCGGCTACGCATTGTGGCGCAGGCGTGACGGAAACGTGGCTGGCGATGAACTTATGGAGTCGTCGATGGTCCGCAACCAGCTGGCGCGCTTATCTAGAGGAAGGCATAAGCGATTCGAACTTGGGTGCGATTCGTCGTAGCACCTATAGCGGCCGTCCGCTGGGCTCAGCGGAATTCACCCGTATGCCCCAAAAACGTGGGCCGAAGAAGAAGACCGATACGTGCGACCGCCAGGAGACCTTTTCCTTCGATGCTTAGTAAATAATGTTGTCCTTGATCGAGCGCATTCCTGTCGTGTTTTCAGGCGTAAGGGACTTCCAATGGTAGTTACTTCGCCTGTCCCCGAATCTCTAATGGCTACTGACAAGTCGGCCAGCGTCGCGGAATCTCTCAGATGCTCTTTGAGCGTCAGAATGACCGGACGCTCTAACGTTTTCCGTTACTAATCGCGAAACGAAGCAGTCTGCAGGCATCTTGATGTTCATCAACTAGTAATTTCCGGGTAGGCGACTATCCACCCGGAACTCCAAAGACCGGGGCGAGACCGTGCCCGAAACGTACATTGGATCGTTAACCAACAGTTGAGGATGGAGTTCTACACCATCAGTGATCCCAGTGTCGCTAGTTCATTGCGAACGTCCAATGCGGAAATTCGTCATTCATAGCGGAGCGCTACCATCGGGTCGACTCTGGTGGCGCGGCGTGCTGGGAAGTAACCTGCGAACACTGCTACGAGCAGCAGGAGAATGACGGCCGCGGCAAGGCTTGCCGGATCTGTGCCGTGGAATCCGTAGAGCATGTTGGTGACCAGGCGACTTCCGGCCAGAGTGATGGGAATTCCGACAGCGATACCAACGACTACAAGCAATAGGATCTCGCGTGTGATCAACCATCCCACGTTGAAGCGTGCTGCACCGAGGGCCATGCGGATACCTATTTCGTTAGTGCGACGGCTGACTACATAGGACATGAGGCCGTAGATGCCGATGCAGGAGAGAATGACCGCGAGGAGCCCGAAAAAGGTAGAAAGCTGAGCAACGAGGCGCTGGTTGGTGAGGGTTCGGGCAACTTGTTCGTCCAGCGTGGTGACGTTGGTTATGGGCAGATTGCGGTCGATGGAGTGGATAGTCTGTTGCACGGTGGCGGCAATAGGAGCGAAACTGCCGGTATAGCGGACTTCGAAATCACCGAAACCCCCTGGGTGCTGAATGTACGGGAAGTAATCAAGATTTACCGGGTCTTCCGCAAGATCACCAAACTTCACGTCTTTCGCGATGCCGATGACGGTGACATCGTTTTCTGGCTTGTCATCGCCCAAGCCATAATGACGACCGAGCGGATTACCGAGAGGAAAGAGGACCTTAGCTGTGTGCTCGCTGATGATTGCGACATGTTGCGAGGTGCTCGTGTCAGAGGGTGAGAAATTACGACCTGCGAGCAAAGGAATTTGCATTGTTGCGAAGTAGCCATCGCCGACAACGTTGTGTTTGACATCCACGTTTTCGTCGATGTTTGTCCCCGGCACGACAACATTCGAGGCCCAGCTTCCTTCATGGAAGGTGAAATCTGAGAAGCTGGCGGCTTTCACGTTGGGCAGCGCGCTGACGCGCTCTTCGATCTGTTGATCAAGCGCAACTTCTCGCGGCTCGCCGGGCTTATAGCCGGCGGAGCTTGAATCGATTTCGAGACGCAAGACGTTCTCTTTGTTGAAGCCGGTGTCAATCTTGTTGAGATTGACGAGGCTGCGCAGAAAGAGTCCCGCTCCGACCATGAGAACCAACGAGAGGGATACCTGGGAGATGATAAGTGCCCTGGCAAGCGGATTCTTCCCGTGTGTGTCCTGCGGGCTGCGACCGGTCTTCAATGTGTTCGTTAGTTCGAGTCGGGTAGCGCGCAAAGCGGGGATGGTTCCAAAGAGGATGGCAGTCGCGACGGTCAAGACAAAAGTGAATGCGAGTAACCTGAGATCGATCGAGACTTTGAGTGTGATAGTTTCAAGACCGCCCGAGATCATGCGCAAGAGTAGACGGTTGGCAACCGATGCGAACACAACACCGAGTGCTCCCCCGAAGAGGGCTAGCATGAGGCTCTCTGTAAGCAACTGGCGGATAAGGCGCGCCCTTCGGGCGCCCAAGGCCTGGCGGACTGCGAGTTCACGGGCACGCGCGGTCGAGCGGGCAAGGAGCAGATTGGCAATGTTGGCACACGCGATGAGCAAAACAAGGGCTACTACGGCCATCAGAATTTGGAGCGGTTCTGAAAACCGGCGGCGAAGCGAGGAAAGGCCTGTGGCCATTGGCGTCAACGGGACTTGAGTCTTGTCCAACTGTTGCCGATTTTCTTGACTGAGATTGGCGTCGGGGAATCCGAGCAGGATCCGCCGGAAGAGCAGATTCACATTTGTTGTGGCCTGGGCGATTGAGACTCCGGGTTTGAGACGGGCCAGGATCAAGAGGGATTCCGAGAAGTTGTCTTTATATCCGCCAAAGTTTGGAGGGACCTCTTTAATCATGGAGAGCGGTACCCACATATCGGGGGCTTCACCGACTTTGGTTCCGAAGAATTCAGGCGGAGCAACGCCGACGATGTTGTAGGTCATGGAGCCGAGTTTGAACTCCCTATTCAGGACGTTGGGATCTCCAGCAAGACTGCGTTTCCACCAGGCATAGCTAATGACTGCTACAGGATGATCGCCTTCCGAGTTGTCGTCTGTATCATTCAAGGTCCGGCCCATAAATGCTCTTAGGCCGAGGGTGGTGAAGTAGGTGCCGGAGACGAGCTGCACATTCATTGGTTCCGAATCGGTTCTACCATCGACGAAACCGTGGACGGCGTTGGTCATGCTGCAGATTGCGGCGGTGTCGGAGAAGACCTGATTCATTTCCTGCATTTGGCGGTAGAAGGGGTAGGAGTAAACATCGGTTCTGGCGAAGTCGTCGGTCTTGCCGGAGGCATTTCCTTTCCCCAGCAAGACGAGCTGAGCGGGATCCTTTACAGGCAAAGAGCGCAGCATAACGGCGTCGAGAAGGCTGAAGATCGAGGTATTGGCTCCAATGCCTAAGGCGAGCGAGAGCAGGGCAACAATAGTGAGTGCCTTGCTGCGCAAGAGCGCGCGAGCAGCATAGGCTGCGTCTTGAACAAAGCTTTCCAACCATTCCCATCCCCATGTCATGTAACTCTTCTCCTTCATGTGCGCGGCATTGCCAAATTTGTTACGAGCAAGGGAGCGAGCCGAATCGGGCGGCAATCCGGCGACGATGTGTTGTTGCTGCCGGAGATCGAGATGGAGTTGCATTTCCTCCGCAAGCTCGGTCTGAAATCGACGACGGTGTAGAAGCATATGCAGTCGTCTCAGAATTTCACCGGGGGTGCTCATAGAGTCCTCACTACTTGAATTCATTCACATTTCAAATGGTCTGAATGACGCGGGTGATCGCACCCATGACGCGTTGAAAATGAGAAACCTCTATACCGAGTTGTTTTCTACCAGCGGGGGTGAGCGAGTAGTACCGGGCCCGGCGGTTGCCGGCGGTAACGCCCCATTCAGCAATAACCCAGCCCTTCAGCAACATGCGCTGCAGCGCGGGATAGAGCGAGCCTTCCTCCACCTGGAGAACATCGTCGGTGGTGCGCTGAATATTGTCGGCAATCTCATATCCGTGGAGTTTGCCGCGAACAGCGAGGCTCTTGAGGATGAGCAAATAGAGAGTGCCCGGTGGAATCTCATCGCGGCTATCGTTCAGATCCGAGTTCCGATTGATGATGGCGATCATGCGCACGGCTCCTGGTTGCGCTGACATAGTTAGACTATGCCAGTCTAAGTTCGGGGAGATTCGCTGTCAAGACGACACTTCAAAACCGTGTGAAGCACTAAGTTAATGGGAGGATAGCGATGCAGAGCGAGGGATTTGGTCGAGGATTCGTGACAACTTGGGGATCGTCAGCAACTTGAATACCCCTCACGGAACCGGTGTCGGCAAATGGAAAATTGCCGAGTATCGAATCAGGCGCCTAGGATCAAATCCGGGGTTCCGAGAGTTAGAGTTTCGGGGACAGCCGAAGTAATCACCATCATTTCGCGAGAGTTTCGGGGACAGCCGAAGAAATCACCATCATTTCGGAGCTGTAGAAACCGAAGGCAACGCGGACTAGACAAGCTCAGCCCGGGAGCGGTGTTATCGGGACGGAACCGCACCTAGGCGGCGGCCTCGGTCCGCAAATCGAAGGGCTTCAGATTAAAACCGCTTAATCTTTCGCACAAGCGAACTTCAGCCACGCTGAGGCATGATCGATGCGAGTGCGCCCTGAGCATGAGACGAGGGCGGAATTCAAGACGGATCCTCCATTAAAGGATTCCCGGAGCAGATAGTGGCCCGTCTCGCTCGCGTGATCGCGGTCGGAGTTCCCCATCACATCACCCAGCGCGGGAATGCGCGGCGTTTTATCCTGCAGGAGGAGGCGGAGCGAAAGGTTTATCTCGATCTACTGCGGCATGGCATGGAGTTGTGGGGGGTAGGGCTCATCGGCTATTGCCTGATGTCGAACCATATTCACCTTATCGCCGTCCCAGAGAGGGCCGATCGACTGGCCAGGGCACTGCAGGAGACACACGGCCGGTTTGCTTCCTACTGGAACGCACTCCACCACTCCACCGGGCATGTCTGGCAGGGCCGCTACTATTCCTGTCCCCTGGATGAGCCCCATCTGTGGGAGGCTTTACGCTACACGGAGCTGAATCCAGCGCGCGCTTCCCTCGTGGCCAAAGCCGAATGCTGGGACTGGTCTAGTGCGGCTACGCATTGTGGCGCAGGCGTGACAGAAACGTGGCTGGCGATGAACTTATGGAGTGGTCGATGGTCCGCAACCAGCTGGCGCGCTTATCTAGAGGAAGGCATAAGCGATTCGAACTTGGGTGCGATTCGTCGTAGCACCTATAGCGGCCGTCCGCTGGGCTCAGCGGAATTCACCCGTATGCTGGAAAAGGAAACCAAACGCCGCCTGACGCCCCAAAAACGTGGGCCGAAGAAGAAGACCGATACGTGCGACCGCCAGGAGACCTTTTCCTTCGATGCTTAGTAAATAATGTTGTCCTTGATCGAGCGCATTTCTGTCGTGTTTTCAGGCGTAAGGTGCTTCCAATGGTAGTTACTTCGTGTCCCCGAATCTCCCAAATCAGGACGCACCGAATAAAGATATTCCGGCCGAACGATTTCGGACTCTAGCTGTCGAGGCGGTTGAAGATTCTTGAGAACAACCCTCTCCAGGTCATTCCGCGACGGTAACCGTTCAATACGATAGGCATCGCGTTGATCGGCTCGCGCATAGTTCCAGAACCAGTGTTCCCGGCCATTTGAGAGAAGCACAAGTGGGGCCTTGAGATTCTCCGCATAGCCGCGTGCCTGTTCCTTAGCATCGTATGGATCGAGGTCTTCACGCTTGGCCTCAAGCACGCAAAGAACCCGACCCAGCGTGTCCTTCAGTAAGTAGTCCACTCGGCCATTTGGCGTATTGAGCTCTAACTGAACCTCTCGGGGGTTCATCAGGTCCCAGCCACTCGCTTCGAGGGCTTTGTCGATGAGCACGCGCGAAAACGCTTCGTTATTGACCATAATGCTGACCGTTCCTGTGACGTAATGCGTCCCCGTGGCATGAGACGTCGGCGCATTCGAGCCGCACCACGTAGTTGTCTGGAGATGCTGCCATCGCTATCACGTTGTAGGGGAGCACATTGTTTCCGAAGTAGCAAAATAACGCGCGATCAAGCCCCGCGCACTTTCGCGGGTCGCCGCAACAGTTGCCATCACGATTAGGCATTGTGTTGTGCGACATCGGCAGTCCAGTCCGTTCAGCTTTCGCTCTACTCAAAAAAGTCCTCGTCAACGCTTTTGATATGCAGAGTCTCTTCGATGCGGCATCCCACGTTGTGACGGATCATCAGCCGGGCAAGCTGATTGCCGTCTACCAGCACAATACGCTTGCTCAAATGCTCTGCCGTTTCCTTCGCAGACGCGGAGAAATTTGATGTGGTGACGAAGAGTCCCTTGGTGGCCTTGTGCCGGTCCAAACTGCCGAAAAAGTCACGGATTGCCCCAGGTCCAATGTTATTGCCCTTGGCATAGCGCTTGGCTTGTATGTAAACGCGATCAAGCCCGAGGGAATCCTGGTCGATAACGCCATCGACACCATCATCGCCAGAGCGGCCGATCGTGCGGCCGGCACTCTCGGTTGACCCGCCATAACCCATGCTCAGAAGCAAGTTCACCATCAGACGTTCAAAGAAATCTGGCGGGGCTTCCTGGATACGCTCCAGCAGGTCGTGCACCAACGCGGTTTCGATTTGGCGATAGGCCATGCGCATCGTTTCGTCCGGGGTTTGCTTCTGATCTTCAAGCGGTGGAGTTGCTATCGTGACGTCCCCCTCCACCGTTCCACCGGATCGCTTTTGAAATTGACGAAATTCCTCAAATTGCATGAGAACTTTGTTATCAATTCTTTTTGGCGAAGACTGGAGAACGGTCTGTCCCCGTGGCGTAATTCGGAAATACCCGCGACGAGTAATCTCTACAAGCTGCGCTTTGCTTAGATAAGACTTCGCCCAATGAACACGGTTACCGAAGACTGTCTGTTTGCCAGAAGGGAGGAGATCGCTTCGGTCTTCCTGAGATAGCTGAAGCTGATTGGCAAGTTCTTCTACCACTTGTCCGATGCGGACTTCGCCTTTAGACGACGCGACAAGCACTGGCAGCATTAACGATTGATAGTCTGGAACGGACATTTGGCCTCACACCGCATCCCACGGATTGATAACGGGCACACGCGCCTTCTCGTAATCACTTCGATCGCGCGTCACGAGAGTGAGGCCGTGATGAATGGCTGTCGCAGCGATGATCAGATCCGGCTGAGAGAAGGTATGCCCCGCCTTCCGGCCTTCCTCAACCAGAAGCCGCCACTTGAGCATGATGTCTTCGGTAATCTGGAGAACCCGTTCACCGAACATGGGCCGGACCTTATTCGTGAGCCAGTCATTGAGGTCGGCGCGGCGATTGGGCTCACCGACCAGCTCAATGCCGAAACGTATCTCGGCAAGAGTTACAGCACTGATGTAAAGCTGATCGAGCGGACAACCGGCAACGAACGCCACAACCTTATGTTCAGGCTTGGGCCGCCGGAGTTCCGAGAGGATATTGGTATCAAGCAACCACGCCATCAGAACCCAGCGTCACGCACAGGCATACGCTCGCGTCCGGGTTCCAGCACGATCTCTTTGAACGGCGAAGCCTGCATCGCTTCGACCAGTTCAACCCCCATCGCAGACGATTTCTCGTCCGATCGGCCAGCGTCCTTCTCATCCGGAGCCGGCGACGTCTTCAAGGCTTGCATGAGGACATCCTCGACGTTTTTAAATGCGCCCGTTTTCATCCGCTCGTTAATAAGGGCTTCGAGTTCCGGTCTTTGAATTTCAATCGTCATCGCCGTCGCCTTTCTCTTTACTGTCCTGCGTCCGGCGGTCTCTGCAGATCGCCCTCAAGTCATGCGAGGACGTGACCCCTGCCCTGTCCCTGAGTAACCGCAAGTATCGTAATTTCATCATATTACGTCAAGCACTGCGAATGCGGGCCATAGGGATAACAAACCTGTTTACGCAGCCTGCTCCGCGATCCTCTTCGCCGCGTCGTAGATCCATTCCACGCCGTATCGCGTATCCTTCACCAGTTTCCGTCGCTCCGCCGCGGACAGCGAAGCTCGCAACGTCTTGATCTCGCGTGCGCCGGCGCCTTCCTTGCCCAGATAACGCAGTGCCTGCACCACGAGCGCGAGTTTGCCCTCAAGCCCAGCGATTGCCTTCGGGCGCGCATGTTTGAAATGGATGCTACGGCGCCCAATTGGCACTTCCTTGTTTGGGCCATCGGTCAGGTACATGATTTTGGCCGGCACTTGGGTGGACAGGCCAAGCAGATTCGCCGCCCAGGCTCCCTCCGGCACGATTTTCCAGCGTTGCCGTCGAGCGATCGCACGCGCAGCCTCGTCAATGTCCGGGCTCAATTTCCCGCCGAGAGCACTGCTGACCTTTGGCATGTCATAGAGCCCTCGCCGTACACGCCGAATTGTCCCGCTACGAGTCAGACCCGAAAGCGCCATGTCGATCGTGCCTCGACTGGCAATGTCCAGGAAATCCTTCGCTGAGAAGGCTTTTCCTGCGCCAAGCCGCTCAATCCGCGCAACTATATGATCCCGCATGGTTTGCATCGGATAACGCTGCCTTTGAATTTAGAAAAAATATACTACTTTTTCTAAATCCTGCCGTGGCTCACGAGCTAAGGCCCCAGCACCCCAGTCCCAACAGCTCTCCCCCTCCCCCTATTCACTTTGAGCTCTCCAAACCGCAATCGTTTCCCCGGGTCTCCCCGGTTCTAGCCTTCTTTCCTGCTGACCCTTTCGTCCGGTGTCAGTTTTAGCGCGGCAATGTGGCAGGGCCCGCCGGGCGGTCAACGGGCCGCCCGCTCCAAGAATCCGTGTTGCCCGTTCCCCTGGTGGTGACCGCCCGGCTTGTCCGCCCTGCCCTCTCCCCGCGCACAGACAACCACGAAAGGGAAACACCATAAACGACCTAGATCCTGCACCCCAAAACAACACACGAAAGCGAGGAAGCCATGAAAGCCTACACAGTCTTGTTTGCCGAAGACGTTCCCCATTACGGCGCAGCGGAGATTGAAGCGGAAGACGATGCCGCGGCGCTCGAAGTTGCCAAAGCTTACGACCTGTCCGAAGTCACCAACGACCCCGAATGGGAAAACAGCGTGTGCAAGCGCATCGTTCATATCGAGGACGCCGAAGGCAAAACGATCTTTCATGACGTGCCGCTCGATAACTACTTTCTCGGCCTCGATGGCGAGCGAGCGGAAATGCTGGATGCCCTTGCGTTATGCGAGGAGGTACTTTCCGACCTTGCGCGGCTCGACGATGGAACCCCTTCCGCCAGCGCCTTGAATATGGTTCGCGCCATTCTCGCCAAGGCAAAGAGAGGCACCCCATAAGCGCGCCTGGCCAACTGGTGCTTGACCCGGTCGCCGGCTCCGGCTCGACCTGCGTAGCCGCGCAGCGCACCGGCCGCGACTATCTCGGCATCGAGCTCGACGAGACGCATCATCGCACCGCGAACTCGCGTCTTGCTACCAGAGACCCGTTTCGCCGTGTCTGCCCTTTCTAGAAGCCATCTCATAAATGTCTGAGGAGCATCATCAAGCAAGCGAGTTGGACGAAGCCGAGGAAATTTTCGATGTGGTATTCCCATCGAGTAACGAGTCGGCGGTAGTTGTGCATCCAGGCGAAAAGGCGTTCGACTTTCCATCGGCGGCGATAGCGGCGTAGAGGTCGCCCATCCTGCGATCTGTGTTTGCGATTGGATCGGTGGGGTGAGATCATTTCGACTCCGTATTGCTTCATTTGCTCGTCGAGTGCGTCCGAGTCGTATGCTTTGTCACCGATGAGTCGTTCGGGCAGCTCATCGAGGAAGCATCCGGCCAGAACAGCTTCCACAAGCTGACACTCGGCAGGCGAAGCGCTCTCGACAGATACGGCGAGAGGAAGACCATCGCCAGAGGCGATAGCGACGATCTTTGTGCCTTTGCCGCGCCTGGTCGGGCCAACAGCGAAGCCCCCTTTTTGGCGCTCGCGAAGGTTGCGTCTACAAACCCTCGAAACGTGCATCGGCGGATTATGCACTCAGCGAGAATCACTGCTGACGTCCACGGAGCTGATAGGGACCAATGCGTCCTAAGCCAAGCTCGCAGGCCAGAGCGTTGGAGCCGCCCAGCTTGCGCGCGGATAGCAACTCCTGAATGCACGTTCGCACCGTCCCCAACCGTGGTTCAACAGAGACGGCGCAACCGCATCAAAGCGCATAACGCCAACTGACGGGGTGTAGCAGCTCTTCGGGCCGCGCTCTTTGTCCTCTGGACCGCTAGAATCCTGTTTTGGGATTCTGGTGCAGTGATCCTTATGTTTAGGAGCAAGAAATGCCTGTCGATTCTCCCACCGACGATGGTTTCTTCCGTAATAACGGCCTTTCAATAGCTTTCTTCACACTTGGGCTTCTCTCCATCGTGGGACAAGCCATCTCCGGCTTCGCCGCGTACAACAGCTCCTTGTCTGAGAGTCAACTTCCGGTCATTTCCTTCGCTGCCTACCTCGGCACCGGTACCTTTCTGGATGGCATCTTCAGCAACTGGCAGGCCGCCGTGCTGCAACTCGGCACGCTCATCACGTTAGGCTCTTTTCTGCGGCAGCGGGGCGCCGCTCACTCTCTGAAACCAAAAGAAGAAGGTGGCCACAAGGGCGACCAGCCCTCAGACTCAAGACCTTCTGAGCATGGCTGGCTCCACGATCATTCCCTTTCCCTTGCCTTTGCCGTCCTCTTCGTGATCTTTCTGGGCCTCCACGCCTTTGCTGGCGCGCGGAAGAATAATGAAGACGAGTTGCTTTGTCACCACGCCCCCATCACGTTTCCCCAGTATCTGCACTCCGCCGCCTTCTTCTTCACTCTCGGTCAAACCTGGGAGGCCGAATTCTTTGTCATGGGCCTCTATCTCCTGCTAAGTATATTTCTGCGCCAAAAGGGCTCCTCCGAGTCCAAGTCCAGCAACTCCAGCAACCAGGAGACCGGGGAAGTGAATGAGTGACAGGGATCAGCGCGCACCTAGCCGCGCTGACTATGCGTCGAGCCTCCTTTGAGGAGGCGCATTGAAGTCGTGAAGTTGTCAATTGGAGAGTACTCATTGAGTCTCGATTAGTCCTCATAAACGCCCCAGCATCGGGTAATCCTTTTGAGGCGGTGTTTTGGATTCCTGCCGCGATGCCGACCCGTTACGTATTTGGTCGAGGATCCGACGTCGGTTGTTTACTCTTTGCATTGTCCGTTTTGGCACTTTCGTCCGGCAATTCCACCAGCTTCTGCGCTTCGTTAACGTTGTCCATAAGCGAACCGCCGCCCTGCATGTTAAGCATCTTGACGATGTCGGACAAATCGGCGTACTGTACGGCTGCTTGCGAGACCCTGTTCTTCTCCTGCATCTCGGGCGAGTTGTGATATTCAACGGCCCATCCTTCGCTAAGGGAGCCATGGCTGGAATTCGCGCCTCGCGAGATGGGCACGACCCGCAAATACGCAAATCCTTTGATCCGCGCCACGCGCCGGTTCATCACGTGATCGAGAACGAGGCCCGTCAAATCGAAACCCGGAAACGCTTGCAGGTATGCACTCCGATAGGCGCGATAATCCACATGCACCCACACCTGCCGGGAATAGTGCAGCACGACCGCTTCGGGGACGCCCCAGATGGCCAGCCGTACATCGGCTTTCTCCGGTTCGTAGGCCTCGACCAAAAGGGCCTTGTCGGGGGATTTGGGCATGAGTTGCGCGGCGATTCTGCCCACATATCTCTCAATGGCGAACGTGTCTCGAGCGGCGATCGGTACATACAGGCATGGCAGGAGTCCTGACCTCATCGGGATACGAGTTGCGTGTTCATCAATCGGCCGGACTGCCGGCGTTGACTTGTCCATAAGCCACCTATGCATCTAGAGAAATCATAGCTTCCACACGCCCATCGCGCCTGCGTCCTTCCCACAAGGAACGGCCATGGATTCGGGTCGCTATGCCGACTTATCAGGACTAATCCCGCCACAGAAGGGCTGGGTTATTTCAAAAGCCAGGGGGTTTGAAACACCGGTGGTATTGATCGCCAGTCTGCGCCTGCGGGAACATGTTGAATTTATCTGCGACTGCGGGGCTGGGAGGGCGCGCATCCATAGCTGTACCCTTAAAGGTGTTGACAGACAGGATCTTCACTGTTCTTTTTTCGACTACGCCCCTATCGGCAAGCAGAAATTATTCAGTGAACATCCCGTCTGTCAACGACTTTCGTGAACGCCTTTCCATGCTGTCCCCTTATTCAAGCACTGCACCACAGGATTCTAAAATTTCTCGCTTGACTTGGATTTTGGCACGTAAACTCGCCTTCTTCCAATTCTGCCTCCCAGGAAGGCTAGGAAAAATGAAGCTTTTGCTTCTGTGCTTGCTGTTGACGTTTCCGGCGGGGGCAGCCTTACCAGTCGTCCTCACATCGCAGGTTGGTACCCATTCGATTGAGAGCATCGCAGATTCTGGCGGGGTCATTGTGCTGGACGACGAATCAGTGTGGGGAATCCAAGTCGTGGACCGGGTGGATAGCGGGGTCTGGCTTGAATCTGATGATGTCATGGTGAAAAGGACAAACGAGGACCCCAACTATCCCTATTTACTCATAAACACTGATGAGCACGAGACGGTTCATGCAAAGTACATGGGAAAACCATGACGTTCGAGCAGCCCAAATCAAGAGGCAGAACTAGCCGTCCGAAATGCCGATTCCCAGGGGCTTGAATTAATACCCAGAAGTTGGCTTGCTGGGCAGTAGTGCGGCGACAGCATACGCATTGCAGCGAATAAGCAATGACATTTCTGATGGTGAATAGGTATCATGTCGCCGGATTTCACGCCCCTCTGCCCTGCCACTTCTTAGGAACTCTTGGGAATTGACACGCACGGGAAGGAAAGCACGGAAACAAAAGGAAAACGTATTGCGGGGGCGTAGTTCACCTGGTTAAACGCTTTAAGAACATCCGATCGCGACTCATGCTGTCGACTTTGCCGCATGTGACCGCAGTGATCTGAAGCCCGCGCGAAGCTCTTCTGAAAACATGCCGCTGCTCCTCCGCAAAAGCTGCGGCGGGTAAATCCGAATGTTGTTGACGCACGAGTGGTCTCACGGGGAACGTCGGTATCAGTCGCCTGCATGCTCTCTTGTCGTGTCGCAGTAGCTTGCATGATCATGTCCTCGCATCGGAATGACGAGTGTCCCCGCCCTTCAGAAATGCGCTGGATCCGCCTCGTTCTTCGGGTCCCACCCCTTCATTTCATTGAGTTCCTCGGGCGTGATCTGAGGCAAGTGCCGGATGAACAAAACCAGGCGCCAAGTTTGCGGGACAGTGTGCGTTCCGTGGAAGGCGGGCATGCCGCTCAAACGAACTCCATTTTCAATTGTGTAGTAGAGCTCACCATCGCTCTTGTTCTGCGTCCCGGCTGCGCGCAAGTCGGGCGGTTTCGGATAGAGGCCCCTGCCGAATACCGTCTGGCCCCCTCCGTCGTTCGAATGGCACTCGGAGCAATGATAGGAGAAATGCTCCATGCCTCCCCGAATGTTCTCCGTTGAAGGCATGATGGGATTGTGAAGTTCGCGATACGCGGATGGCACCGCCAATTTGCGTGCCGTTGTGGCCGCGAACTCCTCAATCGCTGATGGTGTCGCAAGTGCGCTGAAGCCTCGTCGCACGAGAATCAGCCCGTATCCCGCGGTTGCGACCGCGAGAGCAATTAGAATTAGCAAAACTGCTTTCCAGGGTTTCATGTCTGCCTCCCTTGTCCCGAGCCGGCCTTCGATTGGCTGCCTTCCGCGTCAGGCGCGAAGTATGGCAGCTCCGAAAGGAGCGCCCGTTAATCCGCCATCCACCATCAACTCGATCGCGTTGATGTACGACGAATCGTCCGAGGCAAGAAAAAGCACAGCCTTGGCCAGATCTTCCGGCTCGGCCCAACGGGCAAGTGGAACCGTGGAAGAGAAGAAGTCCGAAACTTTTGCGGATTCCTCTGCCGTGGCATTGGCGCGCGCCCCGCGCTTCCAGATGGGAGTCTTCGTCGCTCCAGGGGCCACCACGTTCACGCGAATCCCGCGCGATGCAAGGTCGGCGGCGATGGATCGCGCCATCGAGACCAGTCCGCCTTTCGTGGCAGCGTAGGCAGCCACGCCTGGTTGACCGAGATAACTTTGCACTGATCCGTTGAAGATGATGCTGCCGTTGTCGTTCAACAGAGGAGCGGCTGAATTGACGGTAAAGAATGCGCCGTTGAGGTTCGTACGAATGACGTTCTCAAAGACAGCCTCGTCGGTACTGCCCGTCGGCGTGCTGCCACCGATGCCTGCATTGGCGAAGACGATGTCAAGTTTTCCAAAGTCTTTGGAGAGTTCAGCGAAGAGCTTCTTGCGGTCCTCCGCCACCGTAACGTCGACGCGATAGCCGTGCGCTTTCGATCCGAGTTCGGCGACCGCTTCATCCAGCGTCTGTTGATCGCGACCCGTAATCGCGACTTCAGCGCCTTCTGCAACGAAAAGGCGGGCAGTGGCCAGGCCGATGCCGCTGTTTCCGCCGGTGATGAGAGCCTTCTTGCCTGCGAGTTTCATGATTTCCTCCTGGACGGCTGGGGCGTTAACTACGACGACCGTCATAAATGGGATATGGCGTGTGCCCAATTTTGCTTCGTCAAAACAGGAGAGCTGGGAAGATCGAAGCTCTCCTGTTGCTGTGGCGGAGATTTGGCCGTCAGTCGTGTCAGATCAGACTGCCAAGTTCGCTGTCCTGGATCGCAGGGACCGGAAGCCGGCGCGAACCTCTTCGGTGAAGAGCTGCGGCTGTTCCCAGGCCGCAAAGTGGCCGCCCTTGGGCAGCTTGTTGTAATGGATCAGTTTGGGATACGCCCGCTCCGCCCAACTGCGCGGGCACAGATCGATCTCGTCCGGAAAGGAGCTTACGGCAACCGGGATGGACACGCCTTTGACACTGAAGTACCCGAGTTTGTTTTCCCAGTAGAGGCGGGCTCCGGAGATCGCCGTGTTGGTCAACCAGGCGATCGTGACGTTATCGAGAATGTCGTCACGCGTGAGGCCTTCGGATTGTCCCTGAAAGACACGCGAGATCAGCGCGTAGCTCCACGCATCGTGGTCCAGAAAATAGGCGGCCAGGCCGACGGGGGAATCCGCAATTCCGTACAACGTCTGTGGTCGCAACCCCATCTGGTAGCCGTAGGCGACGCCTTTGCTGTAGACGAATTGCAGCCGCTCGAAAGCGAGTTTTTCCTCAGGGGAGAGACCATCTGGCATTGGAGCACCGGTGAATGCCGCCTTGTCAATCTCAGGCGGAACCGCGCCGGGCATGTTGATGTGAATGCCGAGCAGTTCGGGAGGCGCCTGCACACCCATTTGTTCGGTGATGATCGCTCCCCAATCGCCGCCTTGCGCCACAAATTGCTTGTATCCCAGGCGCTTCATGAGCGCGACCCATGCTCGCGCGATGTGCGCGGGGTCCCAGCCTGTGGTGGTCGGCTTGCCTGAATACCCGTAGCCCGGTATCGACGGAATCACCAGGTGGAAAGCGTCCGATGCGCTCGCGCCGTGTGCGGTGGGATTGGTTAGCGGATCGATGATCTTCAACTGTTCGGTGATCGAGCCGGGCCAGCCGTGCGTAACGATGAGCGGCAACGCATTTTCATGTTTCGAACGAACGTGAATGAAATGAATGTCCAGCCCATCGATCTCGGTGATGAATTGCGGTAAGGCGTTCAACCTAGCCTCGCACTTGCGCCAGTCGTATTCCGTGCCCCAATAGCGCGCGAGCGCCTGAGTCGTGGCGAGCTGCACCCCTTGGGTTGCATCTGTGACCGTTTCCCTTTCCGGCCACTTTGTGTTGTTGATGCGCCTGCGCAATTCGGTAAGTTCCGCTTCCGGAACATGGACGTTAAACGGACGAATTGCGCCCGTGTCAAATGACTGCGTGGTTCCTTCGCGTAAAGAGACTGCTGTGGTCATAGGTTCCTCCTTTTTGGTGGTTTCAGGTTGTGTGGTTTCTGCGTTTGTGGACGCCAATCTTCTTTTCGTTCCTGGCCCGGCCCTTCGTATTGCATCCTCGGCTCGATGGCGACGGTCTGGCGCTGGGCAGTGTTGAGGCACCCGGCTTATGCGAAGGCAACCCAGATTCCAGGCCCGGTCCATTGCCGACGATTCTGCGCACTACAGCATTTTCACTTCTGGTGCTTACAGAGCGACCGCACCCGACGCGGCTTTTCCTCAAGAAAAGCCGCACTTCGCTGCTCTGTCCTGTTCAGAGTAGAAGTGCAAATGCTCTAGCTGCTCGTTCGCTCGTTCGTGATCCACTCGCGGATGTAGGCAGGGCAACTCCTGAGCTCGATACCTTCAGCTTCGGCCTGAGCGAGAAGCTTCACAGCGTCGCGGTCCACCAACTCTACCTCCGAGAGTTCGATAGCGACGACACGGCGTCCGTCGAGCGCAGTGCAAACGACCTCCAGATCTTCCGAAACGAGTCGACCACTCACGTAAAGGAGCAGACCCTGTTCAGTCCAACGCCGGTCGATTCGGCAAGTCATTGGCTCGCATCGCCTGTCGTCCACTGATTCCGATGGCAACCAGCGTGCCATTCGAAAGTGACTGAAAAGGCTAGAAGTCGAGCCCGTCGCCCACCGGCGAATTTGGCAGATCTGGTGAATGTGGTGAATATGGTGAAACTGGCGGGAATTTAGCGAAACTTGAATTGTGCCTTGTCGATTCGCAACGCCTTGATGCGATGGTCCAGCGTGGATGGTGGAACGCCCAGCCGCGTGGCGGCCCCTAAGCGCCCAGCTACACGGCCCCGTGATACGGCGAGCGCCGCCTCGATGATCTCCCGTTCGCTGCGGGCCTCACCTTGAGACTTTGCGGGTGAAGCAACTTGAGGTCGCCCTCGGGCGGGTTGTCTTGAGAGCCATGAGTCGTCGATGGCAAACACCTCGCCCGAGTTCAGAATGACAGACCGCTCAATCACGTTCTGCAACTCCCGGATGTTGCCCGGCCAATCGTAGTTCTGCAGCAAATCCAGCGTCTTCTTGTCGATCGAGCGAAAGTTCTTTCCGGCGCGCCTGGCGTAGCGTCGGACGAAGTATTCGACGAGCATCAAGATGTCCTCAGTCCGGTCTCGGAGCGGTGGCACCTCGATAGGAAATACGTTGAGTCGATAAAAAAGGTCTTGGCGAAAGCTTCCATTGGCCACAGCAGATGTGAGGTCTCGGTTGGTCGCTGTGATGACTCGAAGGTCGACACGGATCGTCTGTCCTCCCCCGACTCGCTCAAATTCTCGCTCCTGCAAGACTCTCAAGAGAGCGACCTGCGTATCGGGCGGAAGTTCACCTACTTCATCCAGAAAGATCGTGCCGCCATTAGCCTGTTCAAAGCGGCCCAGCCGCCGCTGGGTAGCTCCTGTGAAAGCTCCTTTTTCGTGACCGAACAACTCCGATGAGATCAGCGTAGGCGCAAGTGCGGCACAGTTCACACTGACGAAGGCACGTCCAGCCCTCTGAGATCGTTTGTGGACGGCGCGAGCGATGAGTTCCTTGCCGGTGCCAGTCTCCCCCGTGATGAACACCGTGGAGTCGGTCGGCGCCACTTTAGCAATCCTCGAGAGAACCGTCTTCAACGGCTTGGAGGAACCTACGATTTCCTCGAACATCTGAGCGCGATCGACCTCGTCTCGCAGCGCCAGGTTTTCCCGATAGAGTTGATCCTTGAGCGCCCTGATCTCTGCTTCAGCCTGTTTCTGTTTACTCAAATCGAGGGCGAAGGCGACGCCGTCATTTCCCGCCCTCCTGGAACAAGGTAGCTCCAATCAGCACGGGCACCCGGCTGCCATCTTTCCGGAAAAATTCTGACTCGAAGGGCTGTACGGTCCCGGTCTGGATTACTTCTGCCAAAGCGCGTTCAGCGCGCTCGCGCCAGTCCGCAGGTGTCATGTCCAACCATCGCACGCGACCCGCAGCGACATCTTCATGATCGTATTGCACCATGCGAAGAAAGGCTTCATTAGACGTCAGGATGGCGCCCTCGACATTCCAGGTCACGATTCCCAGAATGTTGGCGTCCACCAGGCGGCGGATCTTCGCTTCACGATCTTCGAGATCGCTATAGAGGCGTGTGTTCTCCATGGAGATCGCCGCCGCCGAGGCAATCAACTTGAGGACGGCCATTCGCGCAGGAGTGAATGCGTGAGGTGTGAGGCTGTTTTCGAGGTACAGCAGCCCGAGCAACCGAGTCTGTTTGAGCAGTGGGAGGCAGAGCACAGAACGCTGCGTGGTGCCCGCGAAAATAGTCGTCGGCGGCGAATGAGTTCTGACCGGATGCATCATGTAAGAGAACACCTTCTCTGGTCCGAAGGACATACTGCAGAACCGAAGTGGGTAGATCCGCGGCGGTGACGCTTGCCTCTCGAAGGACGACTGTCACCTGATCGCTGCTGGTTGTGGCTTCCGCTTCGATGCGATAACCATCGTCCTCGATGGAAGAATCAGCAGACCTCTCTCGGCGCCTGCGTGTTCGAGCGCTGTGCGCATGATCGTGTCGATCAGTTTTTCCAGCACGATCTCACCCGACACAGCTTCGGACACCTTGATCACAGTCGCCAGCTCGAGTTGCTCGACCGGCGTGTGTATCGTTGCTGTCGAATCCGACATTGCTCTCTCGGGTCTGATCTGCGGGTAAAGCTGGTCAAGCTGGCGAACCTTGGCATCCGCTCCCCAACGCATATAGCAGTAGCGTGCTTCCCGCAGGTAGGTCGTCGCAATTTTCTCGTACCCACGTGCCGCATAGAACAATCCTGCCAGTTCATTAGCGAAGGCTTCATTGTGGACGAAGCCGTGCATGTGCGCGGATCGAATCGCCTTCTCGTAGAGTTCCTGGGCGTCCAGAATGCGTCCCTCGATCCGTGCGATCTCCGCCGCAACCAGGGCGGCGCGGTTCTCAAAAGTCTGCGGTGAGTGCTCGGCCCAGACTTCGAGCTGCTTGTAATGCGCCGCCAAGGCCTCGAAGTGTTTCGGTCGGTCTTCGGGCGATGCAATGCTCCAGGCGCCCGCATGAGCGAGGGCAGCATAGAAACGAAATTCTGCAGTTTCGAACATCGCCGCAGATGTCCAATACATCCGCTGGCCCTTGAACGCGGCCTCAGCCGCCGAAGCATAGTCTCCGGCAAAAACACGAGCCTCCACCTTGCGGGTCCAATAGTAGAACTCGGCAAATACCAGATTCGGATTGCTGGCGAGATCGCGCTCGACCTCCGGCTCGCTGTAATCGTCGTGATCCAGGCGCCCAAGCGTCGGTGTCACTCCGCGCAGCGTCCGAATCAGGCCCAGCTGTGCTCCGCAGAGGTGAATGACCAAACCGAAGCGCACCCTCTTCGCAAAAGCCAGGCCGTTTTCGCATTCCGTCTGCACTTCCGCGAGCGGATCTCCGACCGCCAGACAAATCGTGATCAGTTGGTCCCAGCTATAGGATGCGAAAGTCAGATCGCCAATACGATATGCAACATCGAACGCGCGACGCACCAGTTCACGTCCGCTGGCGACGTGCTGCGTCCATGGCATGACCATGGCACCCACAGACATATAGGTTCGCGCCTGATAGCGTGTCAGGCCGCGCTTCTCGACCAAGTCATAGCCCAGTTGCCCGAACCGGAATCCGTCTTTGTAGTTGCCAAGACGCGGGCCCGCAAACATCGCAAGCCAAACATAGGCGAAGCACGCGGCGTCGCTGTTACCGTGCTCGAGGCTGAGTGTTACTAAACGGCAGACGACCAATGTCGAGAGGTGCTCGTCAAAGAGAATCGACGGCGTGACAATCTCCGTGAAGACATCGAGCGTGTCGAGTACCTCCGGATCCACGACGAGCGGCAGGTCCATGAGTTCTTCAATTTGCCGACTGCCGAGCAGAGCCCAGATCCGCTCGTATTCGCGCAATACGTCATCGCGTGTCGGACGGTTCGACCATACCGTGCCCTCGCTGCGAAGCCATTCCAGAAACACGTCCACCGCGCGGTCACACCGATCCAATGTGGTGTAGAGCGTGAGCCGCAAGCGCGTGGCTACGCAGAAATCGTGCCGATTGTTCGCGCGCTGCGGCAACAGCGAGAGTCGATTCTCCGCAGCAACCTTGTCTGCGGTCAGTAGCTCGCATTCGGCCATCAGATATTCGGTCGAGAAGATGAGGGGATAGTTTCGCTCCCACGTCTCTTCCGTCAGCAGCGCTCGGCCTGCCCCGAGATATTTGAGTGCCGAAGCGTATGCGGTCGAGACCTTGGCACGCCGGCCTGCAATGAGATTCAGCTCTGCGACGCGCTCGCGGTCCTCCACCGAGGTGAGCAGGTGAGAGCCGCGGTTGAGTTGGTTGACGATCTCGAATATTGCCTCTTCGCGCTTCGCCGCAGGAGTGTGCGCAGCCAGAAGCATCCCAATGCGCAGATGCGCCGCGGCACGCAGATCTTGCGGAATCATGGAATAGGCTGCTTCCTGCACGCGATCGTGCAGGAATCGATAGGAATCGTCCGAGCGGAAGATAAGTCCGGTCCGTACTGCTTCCCAAAGGTGCTGGTGAAGTTCCTCGATCGACTTCTCGTAGGCCATCGCCAGCATGTCGAACTCGGCGCTGTTTCCCATGCAGGCGAACTGCTTGAGTGCCTCCTGCGTGTCTACTGGCAGGCGGTTCAACTTGCCGACCATGAGCTCCACGACGTTGTCGGTGTAGCCTTTGGCGTGAATGCGATTCAGGTCCCATACCCAGCGGCCCTCGCCGTAGTCGAAAGCTGAGCAGGCCCTCCTCTGCCAGCGTGGAAATGAACTGGATGGCGAAGAAGGGATTCCCAGTCGTCTTCTCGTGAATCAGTGTCGCGAGCGGAGCGGCGCGCTCCGGTTCGCAGCGCAGGGAGTCCACGAGCAGTTGGTGCAAGATCATCGCGTCGAAGCGGGGTCAGGACGATGTCCTGCACGGCCGCTCCGCCTGGCGGATCGCATCGAGCTTGCGGACCAGCGGGTGGGTGGCATTGACCTCGTTGTCTCGATACGCGCCGATGAGCATCAGGTGCTGCAGATCGCTCTGGGTCAACAAATCTTCGAGCAGATCGAGCGTCGCGGCGTCCAGCCACTGCAAGTCATCGAGGAAGAGTGCAAGCGGATGCTCCGGTCGTGCGAATACGCCGATGAAACGGCGAAAGACCAGCTGAAAACGTCGCTGCGCTTCCGACGGCGGGAGTTCAGGAACGGGCGGTTGCTCGCCAATGACGTGCTTCAATTCGGGGACGAGATCGACGATCAGCAGTCCGTTCGGTTCCAGCGCCTCGCGAAGCGCGTCACGCCACTTGCGTAAGTCGTCTTCGCCCTTACTGAGGAGCGGCCGAACGAGGCTTTGAAACGCCTGCGCCAGCGTCGCATACGGAATGTCGCGCTTGTACTGATCGAACTTGCCGGACGCAAACAGGCCGCGCGGAGGGACGAGCGGCTTGTGCAGCTCGTTCACGACCGCGGACTTGCCGATACCGGAGTATCCGGAGACGAGCACCAGCTCCGGCCTGCCGCCGGCGACGATCCGATCGAACGCGGTGAGCAGAGTTTCGACCTCACGGTCCCGCCCGTACAGCTTCTCGGGGATCATGAGGCGGTCCGGAGTGTCCTGTGCCCCGCAGAGTGAAATCGTCGATGGATCCTCGAGACTCCCATTGCGACAGGCAGTGCCGTAGATCGCGTTCAACTCCCGCCGCCGTCTGATACCGCTCCTCGGCCGTCTTCGAGAGCAGCTTCATCGTGATGGCGGAAACAGCCGCTGGAACATTCCTTACCCGTTCGCTGGGAGCGGTGGGTTGTCTGGCAATGTGGCAATGCACCCATTCCATCGGATCGGATGCCGTGAAGGGAAGGCTGCCGGTTAACATCTCGTAGAACGTGACGCCAAGTGAATACAGGTCGCTGCGGGAATCGATAGAGCGATTCACTCGTCCCGTCTGCTCTGGCGCCATGTATGCGAGCGTTCCGGCGATGAACTCTGGAGGTTCGGGTGGTTGGCGCTCGCGCGGGAGGCGCGATGCGATGCCGAAGCCGGTGAGACGGACCTGGCCAGTTGCGGAGTCCACCAGCACGTTCGCGGGTTTGATGTCTTTGTGGATGAGCCCGCGCCCGTGTAGCTGACCTATTGCGCCAGACAACGCCACGGCGAGGCGGAGGAACTGTCCGATCTCCATCGGCTGCCGGACGAGGCGATCGAGCGGCTCGCCACCTGTGTAATCAACCACGAGCATCGTCTGCCCGCGTTCGCGCACCAGTTCAAGCGGCCGCAATGCCCACGCACCGTCCAGGTAGCTCCTGAAGTTCGTGTTCGTGTGCGAGCCGATTGACGCTTTCCAGAGTCGGGTGCTCGGCAGCGGCAGGGATGGGTATGAACGCGTGCCTCTCGCCCTTAGCATCATGCTGCTGGCTTAGTCTGCAAAAGACACGTCCGGCATCTCGCCACAGCACCTCTACGGAGTCGTTCTCCCAGCCCGCCCCGAACAAGACGGATGCCTTCATGTGTCCCGTCTCCTTCTTCCAGCGTTCAAACCGCCACTCTGGTCCGCGCTAGCGGAAGTGCGACAATTCGAACGCGATGAAGCTCGACCCTGCACTCACGAGATCCCGCTTTGTGCGTACAGCACAACGTGCTGAACGCCTTCGCATTCCCCACAGAGCTTTCCGTGATGTCCAGCTTTTCTGGTTCTCCGGGATTCGCGGCCAGGACCCGTGTAATCTTCACATTCGGTGCTCCATCGATCTTCTAACGGCAGCCCGAGCTCAAAAGCGCGGGCTATAGAACCAGAAAACATGAGCAACGCTGAGCGGGATCTCGACATCGGGAACAGTGTTCCCGTGGCTCTAAACACATACAACAATAGCAACTTATGCCCCAGCGAATTTTGGCCCAAGTATGACAGGAGCGGGAAAGCTTGGGAAGAATCATCTCACAACCCCAAGGAGCTTGTGGACACATTTCGTGCGTCGAGCGTCGCACCTCGAATGGGCAACGCCCGGGGTTCGCCGCTATAAAATTCTCGGAGAAAGTAGCGCCGCGGATCGCGCAGCACGTCATCGAAAGAAATACGATCCGCTCATCGCAATTTCGGCGCTCGTCAGCTCCGCCCGCATTTTGGCCAGAATGCGGCCCAGTTGCGGATTGAGCCGCAGGCCGGGTTCCCGCGACCCAGGAATCTCTGTCGGCAGGAAGCGCCACTCGGAACCGTCGCCCGCGCACTTCGCTCAGCTTGCGAATCTCGCTCTTCCAGGTTGGCGGCCATCTCCCCATCGGGCAACCGGCCATCGTTCAGCTTTCCGCAAGAGAGGACAGCTATTCGCCATCTTCGATCCGGGTTCGATCTTTCGGTTGGCGGAAGAACTATTTCCGGGCCAGGGTGCGGCGTTGAGCACTGCCTGGCGCGTGCGGCAGTTCGAGTACACATGGCTGCGAAACTCAATGCACCAATACAAGGACTTTTATGGCGTTACACAGGACGCATTGATCTTCGCGAGTAAGCAGACCAGGATCGAACTCCATCCAGAGCAGATGGGACGCCTGGCATTTGGTGGTCAGGCATTTGGTGGTCAGACGGGACTGGTACTTACGGCGAGTGCAGGACAGTCTGTCGCGCTCATCCAACCTCATCCTGGTGTACGCTTCCGTAGCCTGGAGGAATCTATGCGTCAGACGGATTGGTACTTTCGAAAAGTTCCATTCCCGTCTGACGCATAAATTTGGTTACTCGACCGCAACTTTCCGAAAATACCCCTGGAATCTCAGTGGCCTCTGTCGAATGTTTGAAATGCCTCTCGCACCGCAACTGAAGCTTTCTCCTGACGAGACGAATGGCGCTCGGCTACCAGCCACTTTTCATTTCGAAAGACCCAAATATCTGTAATCAGAAAGTTGCCACTGATGTCGCGACCATTCAGGGGCTCTGCAGTTTGGGTGATGGCGAGCGTCACGACTGCCAGGTCGTTCCAGATAGACACATGCATATCCGTAATTTCGTGGTAATGGATGACATAACGGGGTAGGGCTGAGAGCCATAGCTCCTTCGGTATCACCTGTAGTGATTGACCCTCGACCCCAATGACCAATCTAAATTCCGACGCCTGAAAACTTGCAGCAGAGTCAACATCCCTTCTCAGAATGGCATCATTCCACAACCGCTCCATGCTTTCGATATCCACGACCAATGCATCCCTAGACTGCGCTATATCTGCCATGGTGACAGCCTCTGATTCTGAGAGGGATGCCGAAAGTCATCCCACAACGAGTGTTTGGATTCTCAGCTGCTTTTCGGGCGCCTAACCCGGATCATACACAATGCATTGCAATTCGCGGCTGCTGGCCAATTGTCGCCCATCCGGAAATAACTCAAGAGTAAACACTTGAGACCGAGACGGCCGCCCTCTTCCAAGATAGATACCGAAAAACGCCCTACTGTTTGCTGATTCCCAATGGAGGACTTTCCACTTGGACGGATGTCGGCTTCTCTCACACTTGCCGACCCGTGGATCCTATCTCCGACGAACGACCGCCGGACTCCGAATAACCGGTGTTCAGGACACTGCTTATCTCCACCTGGCTCACCTCCGGTCGGATCGGTATCCGTCCCCACCAGGGCAAACTGGGGCGTCCAGAATCTCCTCAAGGCGACCAACCCTTAGAATTGTTCTATGGATACACGCCTCTGCATCGGTCTCATCGGCGGCCTTGGGCCGGGGGCTACGGTGCATTACTACAAGAAGCTGACGGAGGCCTATGCCAAGCAGCATCTCCCGCTCGATCTCGTCATGGTTCATGCCGAGACATCGCGAGTGTTTGAGTATGCTGGGGCCGATGATCGCGAAGGGTTGGCGTGCTATCTAAGCAGCTTTATGGATCGTGTGAGGCTGGCAGGAGCGGATTTTGCTGTAATTCCTGCAGTCACACCCCACCTTTGCATTCGTGAGCTTCTCGACCGCTCGTCCTTGCCGGTGCTCAATCTATTCGATCCGCTGGTCAAGGAGCTCTCCTCTCATTCGATAAAGCGGGTCGGAGTATTTGGTACACGATTTGTCATCGAATCAGCCCTCTTTGGCATGGCTGATGGTGCGGAAGTCGTCCAACCTACCCAGGACGAACTTGAGTACATCCATCGCACATACCTGGAACTGGCTCAAACCGGCGAGGGATCGGAGGCGCAATATCGAGGCCTTACAGATCTCGCGCTCAAGTTCTGCAAGCGGGATCGCCTGGACGCGATCCTCTTGGCAGGCACCGACCTCTCACTGATCTTCAATGAAGCAAACATCCAGTTTCCGTATATCGATTGCGCCGCGTTACACATCGAAGCGGTTCTCAAAAAAGCGCTTCATTGAAGACCCTCTCACCCGCACATCGATTCGAGATTGACCGGAAGCCGGGTACACTCACAAGCAGCGCAATTCACTAGGATTCAATTCGAAAATGAGATTCTCACTTGTACGATTCCGCTGGACATTTTGCTCTGCGCCGCTTTCCTGGCTGCAAACGCCGCGTCCGCACAGGCCACGGCCCCCGCGAATAACGAGGACTATGTCAAGTCCCACTACACGAAATACGAGTACCGCATCCCCATGCGTGACGGCGTCCACCTCTTCACTGCCGTCTACGTGCCCAAGGACACCAGCCAGGTATACCCCTTTCTCGCAACCCGCACGCCTTACAGCGTCGCCCCTTACGGCGAAGACCAATACCCGAAACGCCTCGGCCCATCGGATGAATTTGAGAAAGCCGGCTATATCTTCGTCTACCAGGATGTCCGCGGCCGATATATGTCGGAAGGCACCTTCGTAGAGATGAGCCCGCACATCGATCTAAAAAAATCGACCAAAGATGTCGACGACAGTTCCGACATGTACGACACGCTCGAATTCCTTCTTCACCACGTGCCCGGCAACAACGGCAAGGCCGGCATCGTGGGCATCTCCTATCCCGGGTTCTATACATCGGCCAGCATGATCGACTCCCACCCTGCGCTAAAGGCCGCGTCCCCGCAGGCGCCTATGACGGATCTGTTTATGGGCGACGATGCGTATCATGGCGGAGCCTTCATGCTCGAGGCCAATTTCGGCTTCTATGCCAACTACTTCAAACCTTTTGCCGAGCCCGCCCTACCCCGGCCATCCACCCCCTTCGATGTGGGTACGCCCAATCACTACGAGTTCTATCTCAACGCCGGACCTCTCGCCAACCTGGATAAGCTCTACCTCAAAGGGTCCAACCCGCTCTTCAATGACCAGCTCTATCACGATAAGTACGACGACTACTGGAAGGCGCGTGACCTGGAGCAGCACTTGAAAAACGTAAAATGCGCCGTGCTTGTCGTGGGTGGTTGGTATGACGCCGAAGACCTCGCCGGCCCCTACCGCACCTTTTACGCCGTCAATCACTACAATCCTGAAACACCCGCCACCCTCGTCGAAGGCCCCTGGACCCACGGCGGCTGGGCGCGCAGGGACGGCGATCGCCTCGGAGACATCCAGTTCAACGCCAAGACCAGCGAGTACTTCCGCAAGCAGATCCAGTTCCCTTTCTTCGAGTACTACCTCAAGGGCAAAGGTGCGCCGTTGCCAAAGGCCGAGGTTTTCGAGACCGGAAGCAACGTCTGGCGTACGTACGACGCCTGGCCGCCCAAGTACGCCGCGCCCAAAACCCTCTACTTCCACGCTGGAGGCAAGCTCTCCTTTGACCCACCATCACCGTCTGACAAGGGCGCCGCCTACGACGAGTACATCAGCGACCCCGCGCACCCCGTGCCGTTCACCGGTTATATTACCGATGGCGTCCCGCAGCGCTACATGGTGGATGACCAGCGCTTCGCCTCCACTCGCCCCGACGTGCTGACTTATCAAACCGAACCGCTCACCGAAGATGTCACGATCGCCGGCCCCATCTCGCCCAAGCTACACGTAACCACCACCGGCACAGATTCCGACTTCGACGTTAAGCTCATCGACGTCTTCCCCAACATCTATCCCGATCCGGACCAGAGCCACGACGACAATCACCCCCTCGACGCTCCTCTCGTCAAAATGGGAGGCTATCAGGAACTGCTGCGGGGCGAGCCCATGCGCGGCAAGTTCCGCAATAGCTGGGAACACCCGGAGCCGTTCACCGCGGGCAAACTGACCACGGTCAATTTCGTCATGCCCGACCTCAACCACACCTTTCGCAAAGGCCACAGAATCATGGTGCAGGTACAAAGCAGCTGGTTCCCGTTGACCGACCGCAACCCGCAAATCTTCACCGATATCCCCGACGCCAAGCCAGAGGACTTTAAACCAGCGACAGAGCGGATCTATCACTCGCCCGAGGCAGCTTCAGGAGTCGAAGTGCTGACCCTGCCACAGCCGTGATTAGCAACCTATGACGATCCAACGCAGCGTAGAGACTTCGCGCTCATACATACGGCTCACCCTCTCCCAGCATCTACCAACAAGCGGGGGACAGAGATGGCGAAGCAGAAGAGTTTACTGCGGGGAGTTCTGGCGGGTATGGCCGGCGGGTTGGCCGCAGCCTGGGTAATGAACGAATTCATGTCCGGGCTGGGTCAAAAGCTGCAACAAGCTGCGCAAAGCGAGGAAGAGAACCGGCAGCAGGAAGCAAGCAAAGACGAACCCAGGGAAGACGCCACCATGAAAGCCGCCGATGCGATGGCGTATGCCGCGACCGGCGAGCATCTTTCTCGCGAGGAGAAGGAGAAAGGCGGCCCCCTCGTGCACTATGCGTTCGGCGCGCTGACCGGCGCTCTCTATGGCGGCCTGGCGGAGTACTCCCCCGCCGTTACCTCCGGCTTTGGAACAAGCTTTGGCGGAATGCTTTTCAGCACCGCGGACCTGCTCGCGGTACCTGCTCTGAAGCTGGCGCCTTCGCCTGCGAACCAGCCCGCTTCCGCCCAAGCTTCACCCTTCGCCGCACACATTGTCTACGGAGCCACAACGGAGTTCGTACGGCGAGTCCTGCGCGCGCTACTCTAGGGCCAAATGCCAGTTGACCCACGCCGAACCGTCGCTGATCTGGAGCACCTTCGTACCCTGACCGCAAACGATCACGGAGCCCAACGCAACTCTTGGACCATTCTCCGTTTTCGGCGCCCACAGCCGACGATCTGCTGCACGGCTGAGGATTTCGTGTGCACAGTGAAAGAGTACAGTGCCCACGGCCACAGGATGAACACTGTTCACTAATGTGTAACCAGCGGTCACAAATGATGCCATTATTCATCGAGTAGCCAATGCACGCCTGAGGAGACGTTCCACGGAACATCAGCGGATTGTGCTAGCGGGAGCTACGGGAAACCTGGGTGGCCGGATCGCACGCGCATTGCAGCAGCGGCGTGCTTCTGTCTGTGCGATCGTTCGGCCCGGCACAAGCGCGGACAGACTTACCAAACTGCGAGAGAGGCAGATCGAGATTGTGGAAGCGGACCTTCACGCCCGCGCAGAAGTTGTGCGGGCGTGCCGTGGCGCATCGTGCGTTGTTTCCAGCCTGCTGGGTCTCGATAAAGTTTTAATCGACGCTCAGACAGCCCTTCTAGATTCCGCCGTCGAGGCAGGCGTCCCGCGCTTCATCCCGTCGGACTACGCAATGGACTTCACAAAGATCGCGCCAGGGCTAAACCGTAATTTCGACCTGCACCGTCGATTTAGAGAGCGCTTGGCTGGCTCACCCATTCGGTCAACAACGATTCTCAACGGCGCTTTCATGAACCTCCTCACCGGGGAAGCTCCCATCGTGCTGTTCAAGATCAAGCGCGTTCTCTATTGGGGAGAGAACGCCGATCAACCGATCGACTTCACCACCATGGATGATACGGCGGCTTATACCGCTGAGGCTGCGCTTGATGCCACCGTACCAAGCATCCTGCGCATCGCTGGAGAGCAAATCAGTGCTGCGGGCTTGGCCAGAACCGCCTCTGAGGTGAGTGGCGCCAAATTTCGCCTCCTCCGTGGCGGAGGCCTGAGCAGGTTGCAGCGAATCATCAAGCTCACCCAGGCTCTGACACCGAAGTCAAACGCGCCTTTTCCTGTGTGGCAGGGGATGCAATATCTCTACTGCATGTTTGAGGGGAGTGGGATGCTGACGCCGCTGGATAACCAGCGCTATCCGGATCTGCGCTGGACTGGCGTACGCACGGTGCTGAAGCAAGTCGAATAGGGTGCTTCCAGGAAAAAGTTAACCCACCGTTGGCACCCCGTCGGGAAAAGCGCTTGTTACTTTTGGCATTTAATCAGGAAGGTGCCTTTGTGTTTTCGCATAAAGATCCCTGCTAATCTCTTCGAAGAATCGACCGTTTTGTACCAGAACTTAGTAGAAAAGCGAGTGTCAGCTCCGCATGAATGGCTGCCGGACTGTTCAGCCGATCCTTGGCCTTCTATTGATTCTGTGTGCGCTGCCTGCTTGCGCCCAAACACCGGAGCCTCGTTTCGCGCAACCCATCGATGAAAGCAGTCGCGTAGCGCTGCCAGGGTCGCGCGTCCCACGCAGTCTTTCCTCGCTCGACCTGGGCGCTGTCTTGCCGGAGATGAATGTTCCGGGAATGACACTCGTCTTTCGTCGCTCAGCTTCACAGGAAAGTGCGCTGAAGGCTCTACTGAGCGCACAACAGAATCCGCAGTCTCCCCTCTACCATCATTGGTTAACCCCAGAGGCGTTCGCCGCCCGCTTCGGAGTTGCGGATGACGAAATCGTCGCCGTCGAGGAGTGGCTCACAGCGCACGGATTTCATGTCGAGAACGTGGCGCGTAACCGGGACCGCATCACATTTTCCGGCAATGCAGCGCAAGTACATTCGGCCTTCGGTGCGGAGTTGCATCATTATCGGGTTGCAAACGAAATGCATTTCGGGCCGGCATCGGACTTAACCTTGCCTGCGGCCTTGGCCCCGGAAGTAGCGGCCCTACTGCACATCTCCGATTTTCGGCCGAAACCAAATGTTCGGGCGATGAGGGACGCCGATCCTGACTTTACGTCGGCCGCGACGCAAGCGCACTACCTCAGCCCGCTGGACATCCTCACGATGTACGACGCCATATCGCCTACACCTGTACAAATTGCCGGCGTCGGGCAGAGCGTGGTGATCGTCGGGCAATCGTTTGTGGACACCTCGCCCGCTTCGGCCATTCGTACGTTCCAGACTTTTGTCACCGGGTATGTGACCAGCATAAGCCCTGTCCTGGTCCCGGGTTCTGGCGTCGAGGCAACTTCACTTGGCGATGAAGGGGAATCGGAAATCGATCTGGAATACGCATCCGGCGTAGCCTACCGTGGCAATGTTTTGTTTGTGTATGTAGGAGCGAATCAGAATTACAGTGTCTTTGATGCGCTGGCCTTTGCCATTACACAAGATATCGGTGCGGTGGTGAGTATCAGTTACGGCGAATGTGAGTCATTGCTCAGCGCGACCGATTTAGACCAGCTGAATGCTTTGTTTGAAGAAGCTTCAGCCCAGGGCCAGACCTTGGTTGCTGCTGCGGGGGATAGCGGCTCAACCGCCTGTGCCCCCGACAGCTCGGCGCCCGGAATCACCCCAGCCGAAGAGCAGGCGCTCTCAGTTAGTTTTCCGGCCAGCAGCCCCTACGTCACCGCGGTTGGAGGCACGCAAATGGCGCCGGGGACATTTGCCCCCGGGAGCAGTTCTTATTGGGCAGGCGCCCCTTCTCGCGATGTTACCAGCTCGCTGCTTTCCTACGTTCCAGAAGTAGTCTGGAATGAAGGCTCGGCCTCGAACGGCATCGCTGCCGGAGGCGGGGGCGCCAGCGGATATTTCGCGCGGCCGGCCTGGCAGAGCGCCTATCCAGGAATGCCGGCCGGCAATTTTCGCCTATTGCCCGATTTGGCTCTCCAATCTTCCGTGGCCAGCCCCGGCTTCCTTGTGTGTTCTGGAGATCCCGCGCTGGCCGACCAACAGGGACAAACCGCAAGCTGCTCCAATGGGCTTTTAGGTAACAATAATAAGTACACTTTGGCCGGCGGTACCAGTTTTGCAGCGCCCATCTTTGCCGGCTTTGTCGCGTTGCTGAACGCGGCAGAGAAAGTCCTCGGGCAGGGCAACATCGATCCTGTACTGTACAGCTTGGCAGGGGGCTCAGGCTCCGCGGCGTTTCACGACATCACGTCCGGCTCCAATGCTTGTGTGGCGGGCGCTGCCGAATGTGGGAATGCCGGCGAGTCGGGCTATACGGCAACGCAAGGCTACGACGAAGCGACAGGCCTCGGGAGCATCGATCTGAATGCACTGACCGCAGCCTGGCCTCCGAGTAACACAGCCAATCTTTTGCTCAGCTACCTTGTGCTGGGCGGCCCTACAAGTCCAGCTACGCCAGGTCAGACGATTCCACTCCAGATCACCCTGGACTCTGCTTACTTTGGAGACCCCGTTCCGACGGGCACTGTATCTGTATCTGTGGATGGCACAGTTGTTGATTCCGCGCTGGCCATCACGACTCCAGGTTATGCGGGCGTGACCACCTCTTACAACCTGGTTGCTCCCACCACCGTCGGCTCCCACTTGGTCGCTGTGAACTATGCTGGGGATGCGAAGCACGGCCCAGCAAGCGCGACGTACGCTATGACCGTGGGCGACCTGATGGCCACGGGAGGCGTGACATTGAACGTGCCGAACCTGACGGCTCCGAACGGCGGCACGGGGTCCACACTCGTCACCGTCACTCCGACCGGTGGGTACGACGGGCGGATTGTGTGGTCCTTACTTGTGAACGGCCCCAACGATTTCTCCGGATGTTACCGGATCGACCCTCTACTGGTGAACAACGTAAGCACGGCGCAGCTCCAGATCGGGGTGGGCACCGCTTGCAACTCAGCCGCGAAGAGTTCCCGCGAAGCTTTCCAGAAAATAGGCCCGCGTCCAGTCGCGAGCAACCAAACCCAAGACCCCTGGCACCGCACTCAGGCCCGGAGCATATATGCCTGCATGCTGATCGCCGGGTGCATTTTGGGCGGGACACGGAAGCGTCGGTTATCGCTACTGATGGCGTTGCTATTATTGCCGGCCGTGGGGGTGAACATGGTCGGTTGTGGTGGGGGGAACGGGAATTCCGGATTGGCCACCGGCTCGTCCGGCTCATCCACCGCTCCGTCCGTTAGCTACGGCTTTACTTTGCAAGGCACTGACTCCGTGAATTCGGCAATTACGGCTTCGACTAACTTCACGCTGACAGTGGAGTAGATACTTCAGTACTCCCACCGTTACTTCCGCCTCTGGAACAAGTTCTAGTGGAATGCTATTCAGCACCGCGGACCCGCTCGCGGTACCTGCTCTGAAGCCGGCGCCTTCGCCGGTGTAGACCTGCCAGGAACTCCATCCTTCGGCGCGCGCATTATTTACGGAGCCACAACGGAGTTCGTACGGCGACTCCTGCGCGCGCTATTCTAGGGTCCAAATGCCAGTCGACCCACGCCGAACCGTCTCTGATCTCGAGCACCTTCGAACCCTGACCGCAAACGATCACGGAGCCCAGCGCATAGCCTGGACAGAAACCTGGCTCAAGGCCCGCGCCTGGTTTCAGGCCAAGCTGGCGGAGCTGCCCGTCGAGCACCACTTGGACGCCGCCGGCAACTCCTGGACCACTCTCCGGGGAGAGTCCGACCGCGCTCTCATTCTAGGCAGCCATCTCGACTCCGTCCCCAACGGCGGCTGGCTCGACGGCTGTCTCGGAGTTCTGGCCAGTTTCGAGGTGCTACGCGCTTTGGCAGAGGATTACGACGGCAAACCGCCGGTCACCGTTCGCCTCGTCGATTGGGCCGACGAAGAAGGGGCGCGCTTCGGACGCAGCCTCTTCGGCTCGTCCGCCTTCGCGGGCACGCAAACGATCCAGGCAGACCGCGTCCGCACAGACCGCGATGGGATCACGCTGGAAGAGGCCCTCCGCCTATGCCACGTCGACATCGACCTCATCGGAGACGCGGCTCTCGAACGCACCCACGCCGGCGCCTACCTTGAGTTGCACATCGAGCAGGGACCTGTCCTCGAAGCCAGGCAGCTACCCCTGGGGGTAGTGCTCGGTACGAAAGGAGTCGAACGCCACGCGATCACGTTTCACGGGCAGGAAGCACACTCCGGATCCACCCCCATGGCTGTCCGTAGGGATGCTCTCGCCGCAGCAGCCAAGCTGGCCCTGGAGATCCGGCCCATCGCCCGCAAACATCCCGACGCAGTCGCCACCATGGGCAGTGTCAAAACCTTCCCCGGCATCGTGACCGCTGTGGTCGGCCGCTGCGAAACAACTCTGGACATGCGCGACCTGGATGCAGGGGTGCTGGCGTCGATGTTAGCCGAGGCCCAGGAGGCCAGCCGCCGTTTCGCCGCGGAAGAGGGGTGCACGGTGGAGTGGTCACGGATCTGGAGCATTGAGCCAATCCCCTTCGACTCGCAGCTGATCCAGTTTTGCGACCAAGCCGTTCGGGAAACAGCGGCGGACTCCCACCATCTGCCCTCGGGACCGCTGCACGACGCCGCGGAAGTGGCGCGTGCCGGAATTCCAGTAGTGATGATGTTTACCCAGTCGCTCGCCGGGCTCAGCCACAACCCAGCCGAAAACACCAAGACGGAGCACCTTGAGCTGGCCGTGCAGGCCTTTGACCGCCTGGCCCGAAAGACGATCCAGTGGCTCGATTCCCAACGCTCGTGATAGTCACCCCCTCTTGGTGACCAAGGTGTAGCTTCGCAAAAAACGACCGCAAGGGGATCGTGGCGAAACCCGCGTCTATATGGCGTGAACCGTTACCGCAACCGGCTTTTCGACCTTTTAACGCTTTTGGCGCTTTTAGCGCAGTATTTCTTCGGCACACCGATGGTGCATAATTGTGGTTTCCGAGGATATTGCGCATGAGCAGTCAAGGGTCGTTTTTAGAGCAGGCACCGGTGCATCCGGAGACTGCCGCGCGCTTCGCCGACCTGCATCCGCCGTTTGACCGGCAGGCCGCGGTGCCGGAAGCCAATCGATGTCTCTTCTGCTTCGACGCGCCCTGCGCAACGGCCTGCCCGACACACATCGACGTCCCCCGCTTCATCAAGAAGATCGCCAGCGGTAATCTTGCCGGGTCCGCCCGCACCATCCTGGACGCCAATATCCTGGGCGCCAGTTGCGCCCGCGCCTGCCCGGTAGATGTCTTATGCGAAGGCGCTTGCGTGCTGCACCGCTACAACAAACAGCCGATCCAAATCGGGCGCCTGCAGCGCTTCGCTATGGACTCGCTGCACGCGAGCGGCGCCCCGCTACCCTTCTCTCCGGGGCCGGATACGGGCCTTTCGGTAGCCCTGATCGGCGCCGGACCGGCATCGCTGGCTTGCTCCGCGGAACTCCGCCGCCGCGGCATTCGGGCCAGCCTTTACGATGCCCATCCTCTGCCAGGAGGCTTGAACACCTACGGCGTGGCCGAATACAAGCTGCCGCTGATCGAAAGCCTGCGCGAAATTGAAATGCTCTCGCAGCTCGGAGTCGAGTTCTACTTCAATACACTGGTGGACGCGCAGAAGCTGGCAGAGCTCGAACGCACCCAGGATGCCATCTTCCTGGGTGTCGGGCTCGGCGCGAGCCACCAGCTTGGCATCCCGGGCGAAAATCTAACCGGGGTCACGAACGCCCTCGATTTAATCGCCGGCTATAAGTCAGGCGAATACACGCAATCTCCTCCTCGCGTGGTGGTGATTGGAGCGGGCAACACCGCCATCGACGCGGCAATTGCTTCGGTCCGGCTAGGCGCAAGCGAGGTGCACATTGTGTACCGGCGCGGTCCCGAGCAGATGTCGGCGTTTACCTTTGAGTACGAGCACGCACGGCTCGAGGGGGTGAAGTTTTTGTGGCACGCCCAGCCGCGCAGTATCCTGGGCAGCCAAGCTGTGGAAGAAATCGAGCTTACCCGGGTTGTGGACGGTGGGGAGTTTAAGTTGCCGGTGGACCTGGTGGTGTTGGCCATCGGGCAAGGATCCCTGTCCGGCCTAACGGAGAAGGTTCAAGTAGAACGTGGCCGCATACTCATAGACCGTGGGACGGGCCAGACATCGAGCCCGAAAATTTTCGCCGGCGGCGACTGCACCAATGGTGGCCGCGAAGTAGTGGACGCAGTGGCAGACGGAAAACGCGCGGGCATCGGCATTGCCGCGTGGTTGGAGGCCAAACTTGTCTCAGCCTAAGGCAACCCTCGCCACCACCTTCTGCGGCATCCCGTGCCTCAATCCTTTTTGGCTCGCGTCGGCGCCCCCAACCAACTGCGGGGAGCAGATCATGCGGGCTTTCGATGCCGGCTGGGGCGGCGCGGTGTGGAAGACCATCGGCGAGCCGATTACGAACGTGAGTTCCCGCTACTCCTCCATCGACTGGGATGGCCGGCGCATGATGGGCTTGAACAACATCGAGCTTATCTCCGACCGCCCCATCGAAGTGAACCTGCAGGAAATAGCCGAAGTAAAGCGCCGCTACCCCAAGCACGTGGTGATCGCTTCGCTCATGGTCGAGAGCAAGCGCGAAATCTGGCACGACATTGTGCAACGCACGGAGGACGCCGGAGCCGACGGGCTGGAGCTCAACTTCGGCTGCCCGCACGGTATGAGCGAGCGCGGCATGGGCTCGGCGGTGGGACAGGTGCCCGAATACTGCCAGCAGATCACGGGGTGGGTGAAAGAAAAGGCGCGCACCCCGGTGATCGTGAAGCTGACGCCGAATATCTCCGACATCCGCATGCCCGCGCGGGCGGCCAAGCGGGCCGGGGCCGATGCGCTCTCGGCGATTAACACGATCAACTCCATTACCGGCATTGATCTCGATACGCTGCAGCCCAACCCCAACGTCGACGGCAAAAGCTCGCACGGCGGCTACTGCGGCCCGGCCGTCAAGCCGATCGCGCTCAACATGGTGCAGCAGATTCAGTCGGATCCGCAAAGTGCTTTGCCGCTGTCGGGCATCGGCGGCGTCGCTAGCTGGCGCGACGCCGCCGAATTTATCCTGCTCGGTTGCACCACGGTACAGGTATGCACCGCGGCCATGCACTACGGCTATCGCATCGTGGAAGACATGAAGGACGGACTGCTCGAGTGGATGGAGCAAAAAGGCTTTGCCACGCTCGACGATTTCCGCGGCCGGTCCTTGCCCACCGTCGTGAATTGGAACCAGCTCAACCTGAATTACCAGATTGTCGCCCGGATCCACGAGGACCTGTGCATCGGCTGCCAGCTTTGTTACACCGCGTGCTGGGATGGCGCCCATCAGTGCATTCACCTCGACCGCACGTCTCCCGCGCCAGACATCACGCGTACGCCTGCCATGGTGGAAGCGGAGGCCGCCCGCCGCATCTCCACCACCCCAATACCCAAGCTCGATGCGAATGGCATCGGCCGCACTCATGCCCTCACGCCGCTGGAACGCATTCCACGGGTAGACGAGCACCACTGTGTCGGTTGCAATCTCTGCTCCCTGGTTTGTCCCGTGGAAGGCTGCATCACCATGGAACGGGTCGACAATGGACTGGCGCCACAGACTTGGGCGGAGCGCTCCACCGCGGAACCGGTACAGTTTTAACCTATGCGTACTCTTATCCAAAACGGCACCGTCGTGAACGCTGATGGACAAAGCCGCGCCGACGTGCTGATCGAAGGGGAGACGATTGTGCGGGTGGCGCACAGCATTCCCGCGGATAGTCACACAGTGGTAGATGCCACAGGGCTGCTGGTGATGCCGGGTGGGGTCGATGTCCACACGCATTTGGATATGCCCTTCGGCGGCACGGTATCGGCGGACGACTACCGCACCGGCACGATCGCCGCAGCAGTCGGTGGCACCACCACCGTCATCGATTTCGCCCTGCAGTCCCGCGGCCACACCATGGGCGAGGCGCTCGAAACGTGGCTGGGCAAGAGCGCCGGCAAGGCTTGCATCGACTATGGGCTGCACATGGCGGTCACCGATCTTGGGCCGGGAGACGGGGCGCAGGGGCTGGCCGAAATGCAAACGATGGTGGAAAAGGGAATCTCCTCGTTCAAGCTGTTCATGGCCTATCCCAATGTCCTGATGATCGACGACGGCCTGATGTACAAGGTGATGCACAAGGCCGGGCAGCTGAATGCGCTGTGCCTCGTCCACGCCGAGAATGGCAGCGTCATCGACATCGTAGTAGCGCGCATGATCGCGGAGGGTAAGACGGCTCCGCACTTTCATGCGCACAGCCGCTCTGCCCAGGCCGAAGCAGAAGCCACCCACCGCGCCATCGCCATTGCGCACATGGCAAATGCCTCGGTCTACATCGTCCACCTATCGAACGACGATGCGCTACGCGAACTGAAGCACGCGCAGCAACGCGGCCTGCACGCACTGGCAGAAACCTGCACCCAGTATCTGGTGCTTTCGCTCGAAGAGCAGATGCCGGGTAAGAGCTGGGATGAGGCGAAGTACGTGTTCACCCCGCCGCTGCGCTTGAAACACAACCAGGCGCCGCTGTGGAAAGCATTGCAGGACGGCTCGCTGTCTGTGATCTCCACCGACCACTGCCCTTTCCGCTTTGCCGACCAGAAATCGCTGGGCAAGGACGACTTTACCAAGATTCCGAATGGCGGCCCGGGGATCGAAAACCGCCTGCAGATCGTGTGGCAATTCGGTGTCAACGCAGGACTGCTGACTCCGGAGAAGTTTGTGGAGCTGTGCTGCACAGCCCCGGCGCGCATCTTCGGCATGCCGCAGAAGGGCGTGATCGCAGCAGGTAAGGACGCGGACATCATGCTCTGGGATCCTAAAGTCTCATACACCATCACAGCGGCCACGCAGCGCATGGCGACGGACTACTCCATGTTTGAAGGCTGGAAAGTGTCGGGCAACGCCAGGCACGTGTTCTCCCGCGGAGAGCTGGTGGTGAAAGACGGCGAGTGGATCGGACAAACCGGACGCGGCCGGTTCCTTAAACGCGAAGCCAATGCCGGGGGCTTCGCCTGATGCCAGTCATCACCGGTGCCGATCCGCACCTGTACAACGCTGACCTCGCACCGACAACGGCCACCAACCGCACCTGGACCACGTACAACTACATCGCCCTGTGGTTCTCCATGTCCATGGAGGTCACCACCTACATGCTGGCCTCTTCGCTCATTGCCGGCGGCATGGATTGGAAGCAGGCGCTGTTCACCATCCTTCTGGGCAACGTGATTGTGCTTCTGCCGATGCTGCTGAATGCGCATGCAGGAGCTAAGTACGGCATCCCCTTCCCGGTTTTTGTGCGCGCCAGCTTCGGCTCGCTCGGCGCGAATATTCCCGGGATGCTGCGCGCGCTGGTGGCTTGCGGATGGTTCGGGATTCAGTCCTGGCTAGGGGGTCAGGCGATCGCGGAGATGATTGCCGTGATCTGGCCGGCGACGGGGCACCTGCCGGTGGTTTTGTGGGCGAGCTTCCTGGGCTTTTGGCTGCTCAACATGTTTGTGGTTTGGCGTGGGGTGGAGTCGATCCGTTTTCTGCAGAGCTTCTCGGCACCGTTGATGTTTGTATTGTCGTTCGCGCTGCTTTTCTGGATGCTGCACAAGGCGGGCGGTTTCGGGCCGATGCTTTCGGCACCGAGCCGGTTCCATTCTACGGGCTCGTTTCTGCATTTCTTTTTCCCTTCCCTGACCGCAATGGTTGGGTATTGGGCAACGCTGTCGTTGAATATTCCTGACTTCACCCGCTACGCCAAATCCCAGGACTCGCAGATTGTCGGTCAAGCCATTGGTTTGCCGGTGGCGATGACCTTGTACTCCTTCATCGGAATCGCCTGCACTTCCGCCTCGGAGAAAATTTTCGGCGAACCAGTTTGGTCGCCCATCACGTTGCTGGGACGGTTTCATCAACCAGTAGCGGCGCTGCTGGCGTTGGTCGGCGTGCTGGTGGCCACGCTCAATGTAAACATCGCGGCCAACGTGGTCTCGCCTTCGAATGATTTCTCGAACCTTAACCCGCGCTTGATCAGTTTTCGCACCGGGGGCCTCATTACTGGATTCCTGGGCCTCGCGATGATGCCGTGGAAGTTGATGAGCACCTTCGGTACTTACATCTTCGGGTGGTTGGTAGGGTATTCCGGGCTGCTTGGCCCGGTAGCCGGCATCATGGTTGCGGATTACTTCCTGATTCGCGGCACGCACCTGGATGTGGTCTCACTCTATCGCCGCGGCGGGCCTTATGAGTATTCTCGCGGATTCAATCCCCGCGCAGTCGTGGCGTTGGTGGTGGGCGTTTTCGTAGCGCTCATTGGTCTCGCCGTGCCGCCGGTTCGTTTTCTCTATGACTACGCCTGGTTCGTCGGATTCTTTATATCGGCCGGGATTTACTACTTGCTCATGGTGCGCTATGAGCGTCTGCGTGAGAACGCGATCTAACCGCGCTCAACAGCACGGTGGTTCGTGGTTCACCAGATGGTGCAGCGATTGACCGGAGCCATGGGCTGGCCGGTCTTGCAGGCAAAGGCCTTCTGGAATTCGGGAAGGTTTCGGACCACGCCGTTGGCGCGGAATTCTTCCGGGGAGTGACCGTCCGTCTGCATCCGCAGCCGCAGGTTCTCAGGGCGGTTGTTCTGACACCAGTTCTGTCCAAACGCCACGAAGAATTGCTGCTCAGAGTTTAAGCCGCCGTAGGCCGCGCTTCCCTTCTGAGCCAGGTCAACGCCAGTCTTCTGCGCCCGGTCCAGGTACGAGAGAAAGGCCAGCTTGAGACCGCCCAGATCGGCGATGTTCTCGCCCAAGGTGAGCTTGCCATTCACGTGGAGATCGTCCACACCGACAAAGCCGTCGTACTCTTTCACCACGCAATCGGCTCGCTCGGTAAATTGGGTCGTATCCGCCGGCGTCCACCAGTCCTCAAGATTGCCCTTGCCGTCGAACTGCCGTCCTTCGTCATCAAAACCGTGCGTCAACTCGTGGCCCATGATGCTGCCAATCGAGCCGAAGTTCACCGCGTCGTCACGCCGCGGGTCAAAGAAAGGCTTCTGTAAAATGCCCGCAGGGAAGTTAATGTCGTTCATCTGCGGATTGTAATAAGCATTGACGGTGGGCGGGCTCATCGCCCATTCGCCGCGGTCGACAGGTTTGCCGATCTTGGCGATCTCCCGCTTCTCTTCGAATGCTGCCGCCCTTAAAGCATTGCCGAGCGCATCATCGCGATGGACGGCCAGGGTCGAATAATCGCGCCACTTATCCGGATACCCGATCTTGTTGGCAACCTCATGCAGCTTCTCTTCCGCACGCGCCTTGGTGGTGGCGCTCATCCAGCTGAGCTGTGCGATGTCCTTGCCCATCGCTGCTTCCAGATCGTGGGTAAGCGCTAGCGTTCGCTGCTTGTCTTGGGGGCTGAACCGCTGCGCCACATAGACCTGCCCCAACGCTTCCCCTAAAGCGCCATCCGTGGAAGAGACACAACGCTTCCATCTTGTCTTCTGCTCCGGTTGGCCCTCCAGCACCTTGCCATAAAAGGCGAACGCCTCCCGGTCAAGCGGCTGAGGCAGCGCGGTGCTCGGCAGGTGGCGAATCAGGGCCCAGCGCAGGTAAGTTTTCAAGTCATCCAAGCTGGCGCTGGCCAGCAACTGGTTCAGCCCGGCGAAGTAAGCCGGCTCCGTCACGTTGAGCGACTGCACCGGCGGGGCGTCGGCGGCACGGAGAAATCGAACGAAGCTGAAGGATGGGGTGCTGCTGTCGAACTTAGCCAGGTCCGTCTTGTGGTAGAGACTGGAAGGATCGCGGCGCTCCACATTGCTGAGCGAGAATCCGGCAAACGCTGTTTCCAGCTTCAGCACTGTCTCCGCATCTTTGGCTGCCTGCTCATGCGACTCGCCCAGCAACTCGAAAGTGCGCGCTAGGTGCGCCTGGTATTGATTGCGGAGTTCGACAGATTTGTCATCCTTGCGCTCGTAGTATCCCTTTTCCGGTAACCCCAACTCCGCCTGGTCAAGCTCGGCAATCTGTTGCGTGGCATCCTTGAAATCCTGATCGGAGCCGAAACTGAACAGCGTATTCACGCCTATGCTGTCGAGGTAGGCGGTGATCTCCGGCAGCTCCTCTTTCGACTTCAGCGCGGCAATACGATCCAGTAACGGTTGCAATGGCTTGAGCCCCGCCTGGTTCACCGCTTCGACATTCATGCAGGTGGCGTAGTAGTCGCCGATTTTCTGTTCGTTGGGCGAGCGTCCGGGGCCGCCCGTCAGAGGCCTTCTCCAGGATCGCCTTCAGGACCAGCTGGTTTTGGTCATATATCTCGTTGAACTGGCCGTAAGAGGATTCGTCCGCCGGAATCGGGTTCTGTTTCAGATATTTGCCGCACGCGTACTGATAGAAGTTCACGCACGGATCAACGGTAGTGTCCATGTACGCCGGGTTCAGCACCTCGGCTGTTTTCGACTGCGGCGAGGCAGGAATCAACGCCGCCCCAGACCATAAGAGTGCAAGCAGAATAGCGGTACGCATGCTCATAAGGACCCTCGCTAGCTTCCCGGATGGTATTGCCGTTCCGTGTGGCCTTGCAATTGTTCCCGATAGAAGTAGACTTCGCGCAAATTGCCGGTGCTATAGCGCTCTACTTGATCGTTGAAGTGAGGTGAGCCGGGATGCCCGCTTTCGCCTCCGGCGGTTACCGCCCGGGCTCGGACTTTGTCGCCAAACTCGACTACAGCGACGAAGCTGTTACCGCGGTCTCCGTACCATTTCTTCGTCCCCGGATAGGGCCGGGCTCCGAAGGCGGCGAGGGAGCCCCAGTTGGAAGCAGTAAAGGCCACGGGGCTGCTTGGCTTTCGATCGTCGAAGGGCTGGACAATATCGCCAGTGAGCCGTTGATAACGATTGATCTGTCCCCACGGTGTCCGCCAAGTGCCGAAGTCCGCAGTCAGTTTATCGGAGGCGCTCACCAGCGCCTTGAGCGCCACATCTGCGGTGGGCGCCGGGGCGCCAAAGTCGTCTCTATACCCCGCGAGGTGCGCGGCCTTGGCAATCTCCTGGCCCCAGAAGACGGCGAGCGAGGTGGCCACGGAATCCACTCCCCAGCGCAGATCCCAGTTTTGAAGCACAGCCATCTGACCGGCAAGTGCGACCTTCATTTCCGAATTCGCCGGCAGGTTTGCGTATGCCTCCTTGAGCGCGGCGAGCGGTTTGATGAACCAGGGCAGATAGCTGTCAAAGGCCGCCGTCAACAGCCCGTCGAGAGTAAAGTCCTTCCTGCCCTGCAGCAGCCGCATGGCATGCAGGCCGCGCGCCGACTCGTGGCCGGTCTCGACATACACCGGATAATCCTGACGGCGCAGGCTGCTCTCTCCGGCGCCACTCCAGGGCGAATTGTTGACGTTGAAGAGATATCCGCTCTTCGGGTCTAACAGATGAGGCGCTTCCTCTACGGTCAACAGTCCCTTCCAATCCGTTGCCGGGTCGGCGCCATCGACCGGCTTGGTGAAGTCGAAGCGAGTGTCGCGGCGCGGAATGTAGTTGCCGTGAAAGTAGGCGATGTGGCCATCCGCATCGGCGTAGATGGTGTTGTTCGAGGAGTTGGCCTGCAGTTGCATGGTCTCGAGGTAAGCAGCGTAGTTCTTCGCTTTGGTTCGCAGGTAGGACTGCTCCAGCGCTTTCACCGGTTCCTGCATCAACTTTATGGTCACCCACTTGCCGTCCTGTTCGCGAATCACGGGACCGTGATGCGTGTAGTAGGCGGTGAATTTCTTCTCCGCCATACCGTGTGGCGTGGCATAAGGAACCGTGATCTGCTTCTCAATCAAGGGCCGCTCGGCGTCCCCGTACTTGTACGCGTAATGACCGTCTTTGCTATGGACGGTTTCCAGGTACTCATCGACGGCGTCGACGCCGCTGGAGGTGTGCATCCAGCCCACGCGGGGATTGAAGCCTTGATAGATAAAGAATTGACCCCAGGTCACCGCGCCATACGCGTCCAGGCCTTCGTCGCTGATCATCTGCAATTCTGAGCGGAAGAAAAATGAGGTGTGCGGATTGATAAGCAGCAGGGCATGATGCTGCACGGTGTTTGACGGGGCGATCGCGATTCCGTTCGAGCCGCCAGGCTCGCCCTCCGGCTGCTGCGCTTCGGCGATTGTGGTGCGGCCGCCATAGAACGCTTCCAGCTTCTTCAGGTCGACTCGTTCGATGTCGCCCCCGATGCTGCCCTCGGTAAAGGACAGCGCCATCCAAGGCTCGAAGTGATGAATGACTCGCGGCTTTACGTCCGGATGCTTGGCCAGGTAGAAATTGGCGCCGTCCGCAAAGGCGTCCATCAGCTTGCGCAGCCACTCGGGGCTGGCCGCGTATTCTTTCTTCAAGTCTTCAGGATCGATGAACATTTTCATGCGCAGATCCTGATAGACCTTATCCTCACCCTCGGCTTCAGCCAGGCGTCCCATGGCATTGAGGTAGTTGGTTTCCACGCGGTTGAAGTCGTCTTCGGCCTGGGAATAGATCATCCCAAAAACGGCGTCGGCATCGGTCTTGCCGTAGACATGGGCGATTCCCCAATTGTCGCGAATGATGGTGACGCGCGCCGCTTCGGCGGCCCAGCGTGCTTTCTCCGCAGGGACACTCTGCGCGCGGCACGGCAGAACTGAGCCGGCCAGGAAGACCAGAACGAAGAGCTTGTTCATTTGTCTGAGTATCGCAAATCCCGGTCACGTACCCCAATCAAATAGAGCAGGCTGTCCAAGCCGAGAAAGGAGACGGCATGGCTGGCGGTTTGCCGCACCAGCGGCTTGGCCCGGAAGGCAATGCCCATGCCGGCGATGCCCAACATGGGGAGATCGTTGGCGCCATCCCCAACGGCAACCACCTGATCGAGCGAGATGTTTTCCTGGCGGGCAATCTGGCGCAGCAACTCGGCCTTGCGCGCGCCGTCGACAATCGGGGTGCGGACTTCGCCGGTCACGACTCCATCCTTCATATCGAGATCGTTGGCAAAGACATAGTCGATGCCCAAACGGGTCTGCAAATGACGGGCAAAGAAGTTGAACCCTCCGGAGAGGATGGCCGTTTTGTAGCCCAACATCTTGAGGGTCCCGATCAACTGCTCCGCGCCTTGCACCAAGGGAATGGCCGTCAGCAGGTCCAGAACTTTGGCTTCGGGCAACCCGCGAAGCAACGCGACCCGGCGGCGGAAGCTCTCCTGAAATTCTATTTCTCCGCGCATGGCGGCTTCCGTGACCTTCACCACTTCGTCGGCGACGCCGGCCAACTTGGCCAGCTCATCGATCACCTCACCCTCAATCAGTGTGGAGTCCATGTCGAAGGCAAAGAGGCGCCGGTTGCGACGGAAGATGCTCTCGCGCTGGAAGGCGATGTCAATTTTCAGGTCATGAGCTGTGGCAAGAAATGCGGCGCGCATGGAGGGCTCGGACGACGGATCGCCGCTCACCATAAATTCCACACAGGCATTCGCGTCGGGCGTGTGGACTGCCAACGACAACCGCCCGGAGAGCCGGTCCACCCGGTCCACGTTGAGACCGTGTTCGGCAATGATGGCGCTGACGCGGGCGAGATGATCGGCGGAGATCGCCCGGCCAAGGATGGTCACGATAAATTGGGCCTTGCCTTGGGCGGCGATCCAATCATCCAAATCAGCCTTGGCGACCGTTGTAAAGCTTACCTGCAACTGCAGAGCTTTCGACTTTGCTTCCAAGGCGTCTTCGACCCGGCGAAAACTCTCTCCCCGGGGAATCTCGACCATCAGACCGAGCGAAAGCATTTCGTGAACGACGGCCTGTCCGATATCCAGCACGCAGGTGTTATGACTGGCCAAAATTGCGGTTAACTCTGCAGTCAGCCCTGGCCGGTCCCGGCCGGAAAAGTGAATCAGAATGGTCTCATTCATCGATACAAACGGGTTCCCTCTTAAGACTAACAGCGGTGGCAAAACAGCTGACGATGTGAAACTCTAAAGTCACACCACCATGGAAATGCCCGTACTGGTACCGGCGCGTCTTTGTGCTCGCCATTCCGCTCATTCTTTCGAATCTGACCCAGCCTCTGCTCTCCATGGTGGACACCATTCTCTCCGGCCATTTGCCCACGCCGGCGGTGCTGGGTGGGGTGGCGGTGGCAGGCATTTTTTTCAACGCCATCTACTGGACCTTCGGCTTCCTGCGGATGGCGACGACTGGGCTGGTGGCGCAGGCGCACGGCGCTAGAGACGAGGATCAACTCGACCACCACTTCGGCCGCGCCCTGCTTATTGCTCTCGTGATCGGCGCCTTGATCCTGGTGCTGCAGAAGCCGCTCATCAGCGTCGCGCTGTCCATGCTCGGAGCCACCGGCGAAGTGCGGCGCAATGCAATGATCTATTGCAGCATCCGCATCTGGGATGCACCGGCAGCGCTGGCCAACTACGTCATTCTGGGGTACCTGTTAGGGCGGCAGCGTGCCCGCACCGCGTTGCTGCTGCAGGCTGCCATCAATGCCGTCAATATCGCCCTGGCTCTCAGCCTGGTTTTGTGGCGGCACTGGGCCGTTGCCGGCATCGCGACCGCAACCATGAGTGCGGAGTGGATGGGATGCTTGCTCGGCCTGGGTCTGATGCTGGCCGGCGGATATCGCCCAGCTCAGTTGCGTTGGAGCGAACTGATCGACGGCGAGAGCTTGCGGCGGCTCTTTGCCCTCAATCGCGACATCCTACTGCGGACGCTGAGCCTGGTAGCAGCCTACGTTTGGTTCACGCGGACGGGGGCCCGTGAGGGCAACGAGATCCTGGCGGCGAACGCGGTGCTGATCAATTTTCTGTGGATCGCCGCTTTTGGGCTCGACGGGTTCGCGAATGCCACCGAGGCGCTGGTTGGCGAGGCCGTCGGCGCAGGGCGACTGCAGGATTACCGGGCTGTGCTCAGGGCTAGTTCGGTCTCGGCTTTTACCGTTGCCGCTGGGATATCGCTCTTATATATCTTTTTTGGGCGCAGCATCATCGCCATCTTCACCAACCAGGAAATAATTCGCACGCTGGCCGCAAGATTTTTACCGTGGCAGATTGTCCTGCCTATCGTGGCCGTGTGGAGTTTCCTGCTCGATGGGATCTTTATTGGCGCCACCCGGGCGCAGGAACTTCGCGATAGCATGATCATTTCTTTCCTGGGATTTCTCGGCCTCGCGGTCGTGCTCACGAATCGGTTCGGCAACCATGGCTTGTGGTGCGCCATGCTGGGCTTCATGGCGCTGCGGGCGATTACACTGGCCGCTCTTCTGCCTCGGGTGGCACGAAAATCCTTTGCCGTCGCGACGGTGGCGGGAAGTGCGGTATCGTGAATCGTATGAAAAAGGTTCTGATCCCTGCCCTGGTTTTGGTTTGTGGGCCGCTGGTTGCCCAGACAATGCCGCCGCTTAAGCGCCAACCTACTCCGGCGAAGGTGGTGGAAGAACACATGGCCGCCTTCTCCAGCTGCGACTGGCCGCGGCTGATGGCGCAGTTCCCGGACAATGTGGAGTTCTTTGGTCCCAATGGCCAAGTGGTGCGCGGCAAAACGGCGCTGGGGCAGATGTTCGCGCAAGTGGTGAAACCACCGTCGCAGGGAGGAACGTGCGGCTTGAAGATCGTCGCCGAACATACGTTTGCGGTCGGGGATACGATCAATGTCCAATGGAAGGCTGACTCTCCTCTGCTGAAGGAGCCCTATCGCGGGGCTGACGCCTACGAAACACATGATGGATTGATGGCGGCACAAGTCACGACCTGGAACCCGGCTGCTTTGAAGTGGAAAGTGCCTCCGGGCAAGTAATCCCAGGATGAAGAGCGTTCCTTGCGGTCTCTGGCTGCTGTCGCTCGGTCTTTGCGCGTCCAGTTACGCGCAGACTGGGGGCGGCGGGTTCAACGCGGTGGGCACGACGATCGTTGAGACCCAGAAGGCTATCCGCGAGGGACGCGTTACGTGTCGCGGGGTGGTCGAGCAGTACCTGGCCCGGATCCGGGCCTACGATCAGACGCCAATCGATGGATTGCGGCTCAACGCCATCGTGCTCGTCAACCCGGACGCGCTCGCCGAAGCCGATGCGTGCGACCGGAACTTCGCTGCCACACATACCTTGCCTGCGTTGGGCGGCATCGCTGTGCTCATCAAAGATAACTACGACACCAAGGGCCTGCAGACAACCGGCGGATCGCTCGCCATGCGCGGCTTTGTGCCGGCCAGCGATGCCACCATGGTGGCGAAGCTGCGCGCGGCGGGCGCAATCGTATTGGCCAAGACCAATATGGCGGAGTGGGCTTTCAGTCCCTACCTGACGGCCAGTTCCATCGCCGGGATTACGCGCAATCCTTACGATTTGACGCGGGTGCCTGCCGGGTCGAGCGGGGGCACGGCGGCCGGGGTTGCAGCCAGCCTGGGCGAGTCCGGTTTGGGCACGGATACGGGCAACTCGATCCGCGGGCCGTCGTCGCATAACGACCTGGTGGGCATTCGGCCCACTATCGGGCTCACCAGCCGGGCGGGGATCATTCCTTTGTTCGCGCACAACGACGTGGGCGGTCCGATGGCGCGCTCGGTGGCGGATGCCGCGGCGCTACTGACCGTACTCGCCGGCGCGGATGCTGCCGACCCAGTCACGCAACTGGCTGCCGATCGACCGCGGGTCGACTACACACAGTTTCTCGACCGGCACGGATTGCGCGGTGCGCGGATTGGCGTCTTTCGCCAGTATTTCAACGACGCGAAAACCGACCCTGAAGTGAAGACCGTGACCGAACAGGCACTCCATACACTGCAGCAGGAAGGGGCGGTGATGGTGGATCCGTTTTCCATCCCGGATTACGAAGCGATGGTCAAGAAGCTGGACTGCGGCGACTTTGAGGCTGACTTGAATGCTTATCTCGCAAAGCATCCCACCGCGCCTTACCACGACTTGGCTTCGATCGTAGGCTCCGGCTTGTATCTGCCTTATATCGAAGAAGAGATCCGGGCGGCGATCGGTCCGCCCAAACCCGACGACCGTCGCGCACCGTGTCTGGATGTGTACCACGATCCGCCGAAAATTGCATTCCGGAATGCCTTGCTCAAGGCGATGGCCGAGCAGCATCTCGACGCAATTGTGTACCCGACCTGGAGTAACGCGCCACGTAAGGTCGGCGACGTGACTAGCCCTGCGGGGGACAACAGCCAAGTGCTCTCACCCCAAACGGGATTTCCAGCCATCACCGTTCCCATGGGTTTTACGCATGGCATGCTGCCGGCGGGGCTGACGTTTCTCGGCCCAATGTTCAGCGAGTCGACGTTGATCCGATACGTCTATGATTTTGAGCAGAGCACGCCGCAACGGAAAGATCCATCACTGTTTCCTCCCCTACCTTAGGGAAATAGAGCTTTCGATCTGTGTGATAAGTGGAACCAATGGAAAGAGTTCTTCCGCAGCCTTTGAACCCGCGCCCTTCGTACAAAAAAGGGCCCATCTCAAAATCGGAATTTGGACAAGTCTGACTTTGCAGCCGTACCTTGGGAACTCGACAGAGACGAAGAAGACCGATTCGTCAAAGGTTTTGCGGTTCCGAGTGTACGAGGCGAGGAGTGAAGATTACCCTGAGAGGATAAGTGGTGCGCGCGGAGAGATTCGAACTCCCGACCTTCTGGTTCGTAGCCAGACGCTCTATCCAACTGAGCTACGCGCGCATGCGTACCTTTCAAGACTACCAAACAGGGTTAAAAACTCCAAGTTTTGTGCTGCGACGGCCTACCCTGGTGCATCCTAGAAAATGCATGGCTCGCCCTTATTGGTCCGGACAGATTTCGATCTCGCTCGTCAGCTTCGCGGTCGAGATATATCCCGCAAGCACCTCCGCACGCCCGTTCCAGTTCCACCAGATCGACCGGGCCACGGGACAACGCATCCACTACCAAAATGTTGCCGCCAATAAGGACGAGGACGACGAGTCCCAGGCCACGGAAGACCGGCACGTCGTGGAGAAGTCTGAAATTGTGAAGGGGTACGAGTACGAGAAAGGCAAGTACGCCATCATCGAACCGGATGATCTCAAGCGACTGCGCATACCGGGCAAGGACACGCTGCAAATCGATCAGTTCGCGCCCGTGGACGAATTGCCTCCTTCGTTTTTTGTGAAGCCGTACTTTGTTGTTCCCAAGAAGGGTCCGCAGGCGACTGCGTTTGCTGTCGTACGCCAAGCAATGATTGACAGCGCAGTCGTTGCGTTGGGCGAAATTGCATTCGCGGGCCGGGAGCACGTGGTTGCGTTGGCGCCGCCGGCCGATGAAAAGCAGCTGGGCATGATGCTGTACATTCTTCGCTTTGCGGAGGAACTGCGCGACCCCGCCGAGTACTTCGGCAAGATAGCTGCCGTAAAGCAGGAGACAGCCCAGCTCGATCTGGCGAAACAGCTGATCAAGACCTACACGCGCCCGCTCGAGCTCGATAAGTTTACCGACAAGTATGAAGCGGCGGTGCGCGAGTTGGTGGAGGCGAAAATTGCCAACAAGCCGCTACCTAAAGACAAGCCCGCCCCAGGCCGGGGCAAAGTGGTCGACCTGATGGCGGCCCTGCGGCAGAGTTTGGCTGCGAAAGAAGCTCCGGCTGCCCCTGCCGCTCCAGCCAAGCGCAAACTGAAGCTAGTCCCCAACAAAGGCAGCAAGAGCGCCTAGCTCTGCGTGATCTCCTCCAAAGAGCGAAGGAAACGATCTATTTCTTCCGCCGTGTTGTAATGCGCCAGGCCGATGCGGAGAAAGCCCCCGTCTTTCTCGACCCCCAGGTGTTCGGTAAGGTTCAGCGCATAGTAATTGCCGTCCCAAGTGAAGAAGCCGCGCTTGCCTAGTTCTGTTGCCAGCTTCAGTGGCGTGTGACCGGCGATGCGGATGGCCACCGTTGGACAGCGGGCGTCGAACCGAGGGGGATCGACGATTCCATAGAGTTTCAGCCCGGGAATGGCTAGAAGCCCGGCGATGAGCCGGTCAACGAGTGCGCGTTCGTGGGCCTGAATCGCGGTGAAAGCGGTCAGTAAAGCGGCGCGGCGGCTGAGCTGAGAGGGGTCGATGTGACGGCCCAAATCGGCCAGGTAATCCACACAGGCCATGATGCCGGCGATGCCTTCGTGGTTCAGCGTGCCCCACTCCCAATCCAGGGGAACGGCATGGGTGTTGGCTGCCAGCTTGTAAGGGCGCAGCCGCTGCAGATGCTCGAGCTTGCCATACAGTATGCCCATGTGCGGGCCGAAGAATTTGTAAGAGGAGCAAACCAGGAAGTCGCAATCGAGAGCGCGTACGTCGATTGGGCCATGGGGCGCATAATGCACGGCATCGATGTAGGCCATGGCCCCGGCTGCATGCGCCAGGCGCACGACTTCGCGCACGTTGTTGATGGTCCCCACGGCATTCGAGGCGTAGCCGACGGCAACCAGCTTGGTGCGACTGGTGATTTTTCGGGCCAGGTCTTCCATGTCCAGGGTGCAATCCTGGTCGCGAATTTCGGCCACGCGTACAGTGACCCCGAGTTCCTCCAGGGCGAGCCATGGGGAGTAGTTGGCTCCGTGGTCCAGGCGGGTGACGACGATTTCATCGCCGGGGTTGAGTTCCCTACCGATCGCCCGGCTCACGGCAAAGGTTAACGCGGTCATGTTGGCCCCGAACATCACTTCTTGCGGGTCGCAGTGGAAAAAATCCGCCATGGCGGTTCGGGCGCCCGCGAGCATGGCGTCGGTGCGTTGGCTGGTGGCAAAGGCACCGTCGGTGTTGGCATTGCTGTTCTGCAGATACCCCGAGATTGCGTCGATGACGCTCTGTGGAACCTGGGTCCCACCCGGGCCATCGAGAAAAACTGCCGGATGACCGTTGACGGTTTGCGCGAGTGCGGGGAATTGCGAACGGACCCAGGTTGTGTCGAGCCGTTCGATGACTTCGTTCTGGATGGGCATTCAATCTCCTGTGAAGAAAATGATACCTTTGGCAACGAAAGGGGCTGTAGAAGGCTCCAAAGGGTTACCAAGATGGTTGGCAAGCAAAAGAAAGCAGCGAAGCCTCGCGCGGCGAAGTCCACGCCGGCTGCATCCTCTTCTGGGTTGGTGGACGAGCAGCTTGCACGCTATCGCACCATGCGGGACTTCGACAAGACGGCAGAGCCCAGCGGTCAGGCGGCTTCGGCGGCGGATTCCGGACCTTTGCCGTTCGTCATTCAGAAGCATGCCGCTACCCGCCTGCACTATGACTTTCGCCTGGGTTTGCACGGAGTTCTCAAGAGCTGGGCGGTCGCCAAAGGTCCTAGTTACGTTCCGGGCGATAAGCGGCTGGCGGTGCAAGTCGAAGACCACCCCATGGAGTATGGCGGATTCGAGGGCACCATCCCCAAAGGACAATACGGCGGCGGCACCGTGATGCTCTGGGATGAAGGGACCTGGGAGCCGCTGAGCGACCCTGATGCAGCGTTGGCCAAAGGAAACCTGAAGTTTGTGCTTCATGGCCAGAAACTGCAGGGCAAGTGGGTGCTGGTGCGCATGGGCGGTAAGGCCGCGAACGAGGCCAAGCCGAATTGGCTGCTGATCAAGGAACACGACGAATACGAACAGACGGCGGAGGATCCGCCGATCACCGAAAAGGCGCCCAACAGTGTCCTTACCCAACGGGACATGGACGCGATCGCGAATGAGAAGGATCACGTATGGCAGTCGAATCGGCCGGAAGCTTCGGCACCCGCGCGGGTGGCGTTTGCTCCCTCCTCATTGCCAGGGAAGAAAGAGGCTCTGCCTGGGTTTATCTCGCCGCAGTTAGCCTCGGAGGCGGCCGCTCCCCCGGTGGGCGAGCATTGGGTACATGAGCTGAAGCTGGATGGGTATCGCATCCAGGCGCACGTCGATAAGAGCGGCAAGGTCAAACTTTATACCCGCAGCGGGTTGGAATGGACGCACCGCATGCCTTCGGTGGTACGGGCGTTGGGACAGCTTTCGGTGGAGAGCGCGATTTTGGATGGTGAGCTGGTGGTGCTTACCGAGACGGGGCAGAGTAGCTTTGCGAAATTGCAGGCCGCGTTTGAGGAGGGCGCGTCTCATCCTCTGACCTACTTCGCTTTCGATCTACTGCACCTCAACGGGCGGGATCTCCGCCAAGAACCGCTCGCGGAACGCAAGCGCATCCTGGCACAGATGATCGAGAGCCTGGGCGAACAGGTGATCCAGTACGGCCAACACATAGAAACGGATGGCCGCCACATTTTCGATGAGGCGTGCAAACTTGGGGCGGAAGGAATCGTATCCAAGCGATCCGACAGCACTTATACCTCTGGGCGCTCGAAATCATGGCTGAAGATCAAGTGCGTTCGACGGCAGGAATTCGTCATCGGCGGCTTTACCAAACCGAACAATGGGACCGAGGGCATCGGTGCCCTTTTGCTGGGTTACTACAAAGACAAGAAGTTGATTTATGCGGGACGGACGGGCACCGGTTTCACGCAGGTTAGCTCGCGCAAGTTACGCCAGCAATTGGAGGGGATCCGGCAAGACCGGATGCCGTTTGCCGAGGTACCGGCTGCAATGGCCAAGGCAGCCCTATGGGTGAAGCCTGAGCTGTTGGGGGAGGTTCAATTCAGCACCTGGACCGACGATGGGCTGGTTCGGCAGGCTAGCTTCAAGGGGTTGCGGGAAGATAAGAAAGGCGCGGAGGTGCGCCGCGAGGAGCCCGATCCGAGCCTGGCCCCAAAGGCTTCGCCGAAGCGGCTGGGATTTCGTGTGACCCATCCTGAGAAGGTTGTCGATCCCGAAACTGGGGTCACCAAGCAAGCCCTGATCGACTACTATCTCGAGGCCGCTGCGTGCATGCTGCCGCATGTGACCGGGAGGCCGCTCTCGCTGGTCCGGTGCCCGAATGGGGCTGGGAAGCAATGCTTTTACCAAAAGCACCTGGGGCCGGGAATGCCGCCTGGCATTGAGGGGGTTGAGGTTCCGAATAAGAAAGACAAGGGCTCGGAGACTTATGTAACCGTGCATGGTGCAGAATCGCTCGCCGGCCTGGCGCAGATGAATGTGCTCGAGGTACATCCCTGGGGATCTACCAATAACGACCTCGAGCACCCCGATCGGATCGTGTTCGATCTTGATCCCGACGAGGCGGTGAGTTGGGCGACGCTGGGAGAGAGTGCGCTGGAAGTGCAGGAGCGGCTGATGCAATTAGGCCTGCGCAGCTTTGTAAAAACCACCGGGGGTAAGGGTTTGCACGTGGTGGCACCGATCCAACCCCAACTCGATTGGGAGCGGATCAAAGCGTTCACGCATGCGTTTACGCTGCAGATGGAGCAGGACAATAGCAAGCTCTACATCAGCAAAATGACGAAGGCGGCGAGGAAGAACAAGATATTTGTCGATTACCTGCGGAACGAACGGGACGCCACGGCGATTGCGCCTTACTCCAGCCGCGCGCGACTTGGGATGTCGGCTGCGTTGCCTTTGGAGTGGGGGGAACTTAAGTCGTCCAAGGCGCCCAGGTTCCTGATTGCCCGGCTTGAGGAATGGCGGGATCGGTTGAGTAAGGATCCGTGGAAGCCGATGCTGTCGCTTAAGCAGGCGGTTCCTGCAAGCCTTTTCAGTGCCCAGGAGACCTAAAGATTGGAGTTCTTGGTCCGTTGTCAGGATAGGTCTACCACTCGCAGAGTGCGGAAAAAGTCGCAATTGTTGTCGCTCTCGCGGTGGCAGGGGCTGAAAAGAGTCTGCGTCGGAATCGGATCTGACGGACGAAACAACGCCCGATGGGTGCCCCATGTTCGCGCCAGCGTACGTGGGCCGATTATGAATTTTTCGAATGCTTTCACTCAACGAGTAACAACAATGGAAGGGCTTCGCCCGTCTTTTTCGGCCCACGTACGCTGGCGCGAACATGGGGCACCCATCAGGGCTATTTAGTCCTAGAGATCAGGTTCGCACCCAAACTCTTTAGCCCATCTTAGTTTCAAAGCATTTACGGCACGACCGAAGTCGTGCCGTGATGCAAAACATGAGTTTTTTTGCAGCTCGCTAGTAGATACGGAAGTTGACTTCGATGTTGACTTCCACCGGGACGGGCTTGCCCTGCAGGGTGGCGGGCTTGAACTTATATTGCTTTACCGCCTCGACTGCTTTCTCGTCCAATCCCATGCCCAGGTGGCGCACTACTTGAACGCGCTGCGGGTTACCTTGAGCGTCGACTATCAGCGAGACCACACAGACGCCCTGATACTTTGCCCGGCGGGCTTCGTCTGAAAATTCAGGATCCGGGGCGAAGACCAGCTGGGGGGCGGAGACTCCACCACCCACGTGGTAAAGGCCGCCACCATAACCGCCGCCTTCCCCTGGTCCGTAGCCGTTACCTTTGCCCGAGCCAATGCCGCCACCCGAGCCGGTACCCATGCCCGCTCCGCTGCCGCTGCCGTTGGAGGCCGGTCCAACGATGTTGGTGCGCGGATCTCCCAGGTTCGGCAGGTTGTTGTTGGGTAGCTGGATGTCCTTGGGCATCATGATCGCAGGCTCAACCGCCAGCTTCGGGTGATCGTTTTTGATCACCATCGGAGGGGTGATTGGCTGCTCTTCGAACTTCGGCAAACGTCCCTTGGGGGCTTGGATGATGTCGTGCGAGCCACCACCGCCACCGCCGCCCATCTGCGGTCCCTTGGGGGCAATCGGCATGTACTGAGAAACGTCCACGTTGGTGAGGAGCTGATTCTTCTTGGTCACGGCCTTCTTGACGGCAAGGAAGGCCCACAAGATCAACGCGATGATCACCACGTGCGTCACAACGGCAATAATCGCGGAGGCCTTGGTTCGCTTCTCCTCCATCGGGTCGCGAACGGGAATAGGCTTCGAGGTCAGTACTAAGGGCGGAAGCTTCCTCGGGTAGAGGAGGTCATAAATGTTGTCGGCAATAGTCTTCCACGCCGGTTCATCAATGATTTCAGAAAGCAGCTTGGGCTCTCTTGCCTCATCTCGGCGGTCCAGCTCCGGGGGTATCAAAACCTGATTGGCCATAGAACTTTTATGAGAAAAGAGGGCGTTTACGCCTCTTCCCGCCTGTCTCCTCAATTATGGACGACAATCGCTCGCCCAGGCTGGCTCTCTTCCAGAATGCGGAGGCCGCATCTGTTGAAGATCCATTAAAAGGTATTAGACACCTTTTTTGGCCTCGAGGTAAGCAGATCCTTAACTTTTGCGGCAAAGATACAATAGGGTCTTGCTGATCTTTGTACTGGAGATGTGATGCCGGCTGTGCCCGAATTAAAGGCGACTTTGAACCTACCCAATACCGGGTTCCCAATGAAGGGAAATTTGCCGCAGAATGAGCCGCGTCGGCTTGCCGCCTGGCTGTCGGACGGGCTCTATGAGCAGATTCGCGCTGCGCGCCAGAATGCACCCAGCTACGTGCTGCACGACGGGCCACCGTATGCGAACGGACCGATCCACTTGGGCCACGCGCTCAATAAATGCCTGAAAGACTTTGTAGTGAAATCAAAAACCATGGCCGGATTCAACGCCCCGTACGTTCCCGGGTGGGATTGCCATGGCTTGCCGATCGAAATCAAGGTCGACGAGCAGCTGGGGCGTAAAAAGCTGGAGATGCCGGCGATCGCCGTGCGCCGGGCCTGCCGGGAGTACGCCGAGAAATATCTCGATCTGCAGCGGACGCAGTTCAAGCGCCTGGGAATTCTGGGGCGTTGGGACGAGCCTTACTCCACCATGACGCCGGGGTACGAGTCCAAGATCATCGAGACGTTTTTTGTCTTTCTGGAAAAGGGCTTTGTCTACAACGGCTTGAAGCCGGTTTTGTGGTGCATGCACGACCGTACGGCGCTGGCCGAGGCGGAAGTCGAGTACGAAATGCACACCAGCCCGAGCGTGTACGTGCGCTACCAGCTGACCAGTCCTCCCGAGGCGATTGACCCGCGGCTGGCCGGGAAGCAGGTCTCGACCATCATCTGGACCACCACGCCTTGGACTCTTCCTGCCTCGCTCGCGGTGGCGTTCCACCCCGAGTTCGAATATGTGGCCCTGGAACACGACGGGCAGGTTTACATCGTGGCCGAGGCTTTGGCGGCGGCGACCAAGGCTGCTTGCGGGCTCGAAGCTGGAGTCGAGATCGCGCGCTTTCCGGGTGCCCGGATGGAGCGGACCACGTTCGCCCATCCATTTCTCGACCGGTCGATTCTCGGAGTTACGGCCGAATACGTCACCACCGATCAGGGTACGGGCGTGGTGCACACAGCACCCTCGCATGGAGTTGACGACTTCGCTACCGGTGCGCGCTATGGGTTGAGCCAGCTTTGCGACGTAGACGATGGCGGGCGGTTGCGCAACGGTTTGCCCGAATATGACGGGTTGTTCGTGTTCAAGGCCAACGCGCCCATCATCGAATTACTGGGTAGAAACGGCGCGCTCATGGGGCGGCACGACGTGCACCACTCCTATCCTCACTGCTGGCGGTGCCACCGGCCGGTCATTTTCCGGGCTACGGAGCAGTGGTTCATCAACATGGAAACGGCTATGAAGCATGCGGATGGTTCGGTGACGACCTTCCGGGAACGGGCGCTTAAGGAAATCGATCGGGTGAAATGGGATCCCGGGTGGGGGAAGGAGCGCATCACCAATATGGTCGCTTCCCGCCCGGATTGGTGCATCTCGCGGCAGCGGATCTGGGGCGTTCCCATTGCGGTCTTTCTGTGCCGCAAATGCCGCGCGCCGTTGAATGATCCGGCGGTGAACCGGCGGGTTGTGGAGCTGTTTGCGGCGGAAGGAGCGGATGCGTGGTACGAACGGGAGGCGGCGGAGATTTTGCCTTCCGGGAGTAGCTGCCCGTCGTGCGGAGCTGCTGACTTCGAGAAGGAGATGGATATTCTCGACGTGTGGTTCGAGAGCGGCGCAAGCCAGGCCGCTGTTCTGGGTCACGAAGCGGACCTTCCCTGGCCTGCGGATCTTTACCTGGAGGGCGGGGACCAGCATCGTGGGTGGTTCCAGTCTTCCCTGCTCTGCGCTATCGGTACTCGGGATGCAGCGCCCTACCGCATGGCGGCCACCGCCGGCTGGACCCTCGATGAGCAGGGGCGCGCCATGTCCAAGAGCTTGGGGAATGGGGTGGATCCGGTAGACATCGCAAATCGCATGGGGGCGGAGGTGGTGCGGCTTTGGGTGGCTTCGGTCGATTTCCGGGAAGATGTTGCGGCCAGTGAAAACCTGATGGCGCGAGTGTCGGAGACGTACCGCAAGCTGCGCAATACCCTTCGCGGACTGTTGATGAACTTGAAGGGCTTCGACCCGGAAACGCAAGCCGTCCCGTGGGAGAGGATGCTGCCGCTGGATCAGTACATGCTGGTACGGACGCGTGAGCTTACGGAGAAGATCCTGCGCTGGTATGAGGACTTTGAATTTCATCGCATTTATCAAGCGTTGAATGAGTTTGCGGTTGCCGATTTGAGTTCGTTGTATATCGATGCGGTGAAAGACCGGATCTATACGTTCGCGCCGCAGAATCCAGACCGTCATTCGGCGCAGACGGTGTTGTGGATGATCGCGGAGGCGTTGGTGCGACTGGTGGCTCCCATGCTCAGTTTCACGGCGGAGGAGATCTGGGAGTACATGCCTGCGATGAAGGACCGGCTGCCGAGTGTGCACCTGGAGCTGTTCCCTGAGCCTACAAGGCTGGCGGCGACCATCGACGATGCGTTTATGAGTGACTGGGCGACTTTGCTTCTGGTTCGCGATGAGGCGTTGAAGAGCTTGGAGGAGGCGCGTAAGGAGAAGCAAATTGGCAAGGCGCTCGATGCCCGGCTGGTGTTGGAAGTGCCGGAAGAAATTGGGTTGGTGCTGGAACGGTATCGAGGGAGTTTGAAGGAGCTGTTGAATGTTTCGCAGGTGGAGGCCATGACTGGACCGTCGCCCCGGGTCATCGTTACTACGCTGCCTGCGGATGGGAAGAAGTGCGAGCGGTGCTGGAACTACTCCGTACACGTGGGTGAGGATTGGCAATGGCCCACGGTTTGCGAACGCTGCTCGGCCGCGCTGGCGGAGATGGGCCCGTGGGAAGAAAGCGCATGAGCGTTCGGGATTCGCGGGGCTGGCTGCTGGCGCTTTCGGTCTTTATTGTCGCCGCTGATCGGGTTACGAAGTGGCTGGCCGCAACGCGGATTGAGTTGGGCAGTAATTTGGTGTTGATCCCGCATGTGTTCGCGATTAGCCATGTGGAGAATCCGGGTGCGGCGTTTAGTTTGTTCAATGATTCCAGTTCGCCGGCGCGGGTGCGATGGTTGCTGCTGGTGTTTTCTCTCGTAGCGGCAGTCGCGGTGTTGGTGGCTCTGCTGAAGCTTGGGCGTAGGGTCACGGCTACTACGCTGGCGTTGGCGCTGATTCTCGGCGGGGCTCTGGGGAATGCTTGGGATCGGATTCGGTTCGGGTATGTGATCGATTTTCTTGAAGTGCATATTATTCACTACCACTGGCCGGATTTTAACGTTGCGGATTCTGCGATTGTGGTGGGGGGGATGTTGCTGTTCTTCGACGCATTCTTCAGCAGCCACGAGGCAGTGAGTGCGCCTGCGATTCGTAACCATAACGGTTAGTTAAACCCGTTGGACTGCAGGTCCCTCACTGCGTTCGGGATGACAAAGCGGAGGGTGGTGTTTCCATGGGGCATTGGTTATTGGGATCGAGGGAACTGCAGGTCGCTCCACTTCGCTCCTAATGAACAACCGCACCTTGACCGACCAAGAGCGTTGGAGGGGCTTCGCCCGGCTTTTTCGGCCCAGGTACGCTGGTGCGAACATGGGGCACCCGTCGAGTGCGCGGCGGCCGGTACCGTTCATTGCTCCCTTAACTTGCCGCAGGCAAGTCGGCTCCTCCTAATGAACAACCGCACCCTGGACCGACCAAAAGCGTTTGAGGGGCTTCGCCCGGCTTTTTCGGCCCACGTTAGCTAGCGCGAACATGGGGCACCCGTCAGTGTGCGGTTGAAGCTACTTTGGAATTTGGGGTTGGGATCGGTTTAGAGGGTTTTTAGGTATTCCTTGGCTTTTTCCCAGTCTGGGAAGAGGCGCTCCTCTAACTGGAATTCTCGGGGGTGCACACAGCGGCGGCCTCCGCGCACCTTTACCGGGTGCTTCAGGTGCAGCATTTCGTGGTACAGCAGGTACTCCACGGCATAGCGTGGTGTGTTCTTGCGGTCGAAGACTTTGCTGACCACGATTGTGTTGTGAGCCGGGTCGTAATGGCCCAGACTGCGCTTGGCCATGTGGCCACTCCAGGTTAGGAGCGGCCGGCCCATCAGGCCGTGGAAAAACTTGCGGTTCAAAGTCTCAAAGACCTCGTCCAGGTCGTAGTGCTGGCCCTGCGGTCCTAGCATTTTCTTGCGCCCGCGGGACTGGCGAATTAACTCGGTTTGCCGGATCACCGCTTCGCTTGAGGTAAATTTGCGATAACGATTGGTCTGGGCCGCATTCAAGGGCTTGCGGTAAAGCTTTGCCAGCAAAATATGCAGGATGGCCCGCAGGACGCTCTCGGGCGCACCCTCCAACAAGTCCGACAAGTGCACGTGGAGCCGGCCGTCTCTTAAGCGGATCGTGGTGTTCAGGCTGGTGAAACGGCGGAAACGCAACTCAAACTGCGGGATGGGCGCACGCGGCCGAAGGGCACGATACTCCTCCGTAAACAACGACTGCAGTTCGAAACTCACCGTCCTTCAGCGTAGCAGGACCCGGCCCGGAAAGCCGTCACCTTTTTTGTTCCTCTTTTTCCTGCTTCTTCTTTTCTGCAAAATACTTCTCTTCATCCGCCAGCATCTTGACGGCCGCCTCATGCGCGGTCTGATTTGCATCCAGCGCCGACTTGCGCATGAAGTCGTATTGCGGATGCGGCGGAGGTTCGTTCAAAACGGTGGTCCATTCCGTGGTCTTGGCGACAACTTCTTTGAGGATTTTGCGCAGATCGGCGTGCTGCTCGTCGAAGTTGTCCATGTTGTCCTGAAGGTCATCGGAGAGCCGGGTAAACTCGTCCATCAGGTTGTGGATACGCGCTGCCCTATTCTGCGCGCCGGAATCCTTGCTGAGGCTGTTGATCTCTTTGGCTCGGTCGTCGACATAGCCTACGAACAGCTTGATCCGCTCCGGGGGCTGATCGCCGGCTTCGCGCACTTCTTCAATTTGTCGATCGGTCAGGGGGTCTTTTTTAGACTGAGCGAACATCGTGACCATGGCCAGCAACATGCAACCGGCGGTGACGACTCTCTTCAAGGCTTATTTCTTAAAGACCTGCATCATCAGCTCGGTTTGCACTTGCTCGAGCTGTTTTAGCGTCGCCTGCAGCATTTGCCGGTCATCATAGGAGGCGGCATTGAGGATGCCGTTAAGCCGGAAGGAGGTGTGCCGAATCAGCTGCTCGGCATTCTTTAATTTTTTGCCGTCGTCGGCAACGCCCATATGAATCTTCTCGGCGTATTTTTGCACCATGCGCAAAGTCGCAGAGCCGTGGTCCTCGTCGCCTGAATTGAATTGCTGGCCGGCAAGTTCGGTCATCTGGTGAACCAGCTCGGCGTACAAAAAGCATTGCTCTTTGGGCTGGGCCTGATCGGCTTTCGCTTCCAGAGCCGCCATGGTGTCGGCATCAGGAATTCTCTCGTCAACGGCGAAGGCTTGGGCACAAGATAGGGTCAAGGCTAAGGAGCCAATTGCAAGGGTCGTGGCCGCGAACCGCATAGGGCACCTCTCGGAGGGCTTACGGTACGTCTTACGTTAATGATTTCCAGCCAGGGCAACGAGTCGATGCTTGGCTTGCCACTCCTGGTCGGGGAACTTGCCGTCGGCGGAGGCGAGAAACTTCTGGTAAAAATCCTGCGCTGATTTCCGTTGATGCAGGTTATCGTAGCAGGTTGCCCAAAGGAAGTAGGAAGCTGGAGTCTCCGGCAAATATTTTGCTCTCATGGAAAGAGCTTGCAGTGAGACTTGATATTGCTTATTTTCCGAGGCCGCAAAGGCGAGCCCGCTCCAGGCATCTCCGTCGCCGGGTTTCAGCTTGACGGCCCGCTCAAATACCTGCTGCGCCTGGGGATAGAGCCTTTCCCGGAGCAGGTTTTGACCTTGGGCAGCGAGGATATCCTCATTGCCGGGGTCGGCGAGTGCCATTTTGGCATAAAGGGGTTCCGCTTTGTCGGGATGCCCCGCCTGAGCATAGGCATCCGCCAGCATCTGGTCGACAGCGGCATTGTCGGGCTCCAATTGCTGTAGCTTCTCGAGCAGCGGCAGTGCCTCGTCGTTCTTGCCCTGGACTACCAGCGCCGTGGCCAATTGCGCGTTCAGAGCCGGGTCCCGCGGATCCCGCTGGATCGCAGTCTTCAATAGGGGCTCGGCATCCGCGTATTTTTTCTGCTTGATCAGCAGTTGGGCCAGACCGCCCGTCGCTGCCTGGGCTAATGCGGCCGTCGGGGCCGGGTGGCTCGCCAGCAGCCGTTGGTAGGCAGTTTCCGCGAGTTCGGGATCGTCGTTTGCCTCGGCTATCTGTGCCGTCAGCAAGAGGTCGGCCGGGGTCTCTTTGCTAAGCCTCAAGGCGGCCACGAGAGCATCCCGGGCTGCTGTAGGATTGGTGGTCCGGTCAAGCTCGGCCAGCGTCCGAAAAGCCTCGGCTTGGGCTCCCGGGTTGGGCGGTTGGGGGGTCAACTGGGTCGCCTGCTGCATTTGGTCCCGGGCCTCGTCGTATTTGCCCTGATGGGCCAGCAATAGGCCCAGGGCCAAGCGGGATTCAAATTGCTTGGGGTCGGCGGCGATGGCGCGGCGGTAATCGGCGGCAGCCGCGTCTTGATGGCTGCCTGCGTCCTCCACATAGCCCAAGTCGAAAAGCGCGCGAGCATCGCCCGGGTGCTGGCCGATGTACTTCTGCAGGAGCGCGCGGGCCGCTTCGAAGTCCCGCTGTTCGATCTTGCTTTCGGCGAGTTCCCTTTGGGATTCGGCCGCCTGGTCCGGCGCTTGGGTTCCTGGCGGGAGCTGATTCTGGGCTTGGATCCCTATAGGGAAAAGGGTGAGAAGTGCGATAAGGAAACCGCAGATCTCTCCACTGCGCTTCGCTCGGTCGAAAAATAGAAAAACATTTTCCCGAAAGGTCCGTAGAACTGCAGGTCCCTCGGCTTCGCTCGGGATGACAAGGGGAGGGCGGCGCTTCCATTTGGGATCGGTTATTGGGATGGAGAAATGACCAAGGGGAGAGATCTGCGGTTTTCGGTTCTTCATGGCTCAGCCCGCGCTTCTTGTGCGGCTTCTTGCGCAGCGAGGGCAAGCCCTAGCCAGTAGCCAGTGTGGGAACCGGGGGTTTGGGCTACCTGCTCTGGAGTTCCCTCGGCCACGATTTGGCCGCCACCGGCTCCGGCTTCCGGACCCAGGTCGATCACCCAGTCGGCGGACTTGATCACGTCCAGATTGTGCTCAATTACAACCAGCGACCCACCCGCGTCGATTAACCGCTTAAAAGCGGTCAATAACTTACTCACATCGTCGAAATGTAGGCCCGTGGTGGGCTCGTCGAGGATGTAAAGTATGCGGCTGCCGGCTTTCTTCGCTGTGCCGTTGGTGGCTCGCCCCATGGCGCTCCGGCCCTGGGAGAGGTGGGCGGCCAGTTTGACGCGCTGCGCTTCGCCGCCCGACAGAGTCGTCGCCGATTGGCCCAGGCGGACATACCCTAGCCCAACCTCGTCGAGTACCGCGAGCTTGTCGATGATTTTGGTTTGGCCGGTGAAGAACCGCAGCGCCTCCTTGACGGTGAGGTTCAGCACATCATGGATACTTTTCCCCTTGTACTTGATCTCCAGCACGCTTGATTTGTAACGGGTAGCGTTACATTCCTCGCATGGCAGCTCGACGTCGGCCAGGAATTGCATCTCCACCGTAACCGTGCCATCGCCTTCGCAGACCTCGCAGCGGCCTCCCGGCACGTTGAAAGAGAAGTGTCCCGCGGAATATCCTCTGCGTTGCGCCTCGGGCTGGGACGCAAAAAGCTCGCGGATGGCATCGAAAGCCTTCAAGTAGGTTACCGGGTTGGAACGCGGTGTCCGTCCGATCGGCGCCTGGTCTACCAGGACGATGTCGTTCAGGCGCTCCGCTCCCTTGAGTTCCCGGTAGACGTGGGTCGGGTCGCCCGTTTCGCTTTTTCCCAATGCATGGGCGACCGCGGGGTAGAGCACATCGTGCACCAGGGTGGATTTGCCCGATCCGGAAACGCCGGTGATGCAGACCAGCATACCCATGGGAATTTCGACATCGAGGCCAGTCAAGTTATGGATGCGCGCGCCGCGCAACACCAGCTTCTCCCGGGGCTCGCGCCGCCGGGTGGGAATGGGAATCGTGAGCTGCCCGCTCAAATAGCGCCCGGTCAGCGAGTCGGGGTTCTTCTCCACCTCTTCCACCGTGCCGGAAGCGAGGATGCGGCCACCCAACTCTCCTGCGCCCGGACCGAGATCGACCAACCAGTCAGCGGCGCGAATCACGTCGGGGTCGTGCTCGACGACCAGGATAGTGTTGCCGAGATCGCGTAGTTCCTCGAGAATGCGGATCAGCTTCGCGGTATCCCGGCTGTGCAGGCCGATGGAGGGCTCGTCCAGCACATAGAGCGCCCCTACCAGCCGAGAGCCCAGCGACGTCGCCAGCTGGATACGCTGCGCTTCCCCACCCGAGAGGGTGGAGGCCAGGCGGTCGAGGGTGAGGTACTCCAAGCCAACGGCGTCGAGAAAATGTAACCGCTGCTGTATCTCTACCAGAATGCCGCCGGCAATCTCCTCCTGCTGCGGGGTCAGGGTGAGGCCGGTGAAAAAATTCTTCGCCTGGCGGATGGTGAGGGCAGACACTTCGCAAATGTTATTGCCATTGAGGCGCACCGCGCGCGCCTCGGCACGCAGGCGCGTTCCCTTGCACTCGGGACAGGTGGCGTAGCCGCGATATTTGCTGAGCATTACGCGCACGTGCAATTTGTACTTTTTGCGTTCAAGCAGTTCGAAGAAGCCGTGCACGCCGGGAAACGATCCCTGGCCGTCCAGGACAAAAGCCTGCTGTGCTTGGGTCAGATCTCTCCAGGGCGTGTCCAGAGGAATGGCATTCTGTACGGCAGCTTTCCGGAGTTCGGACTGAAAGGGACGGTATTTGGGGCGGGTCCAAGGATCAATGGCGCCCTCGTTGAGCGTCTTCTGTTTGTCCGGGATGATCAGGTTGATATCGAAATCGATGGTGTTGCCGAAGCCCTGGCATCGCTCGCATGCGCCGTACGGGTTGTTGAACGAGAACAACCTGGGCTCGGGATCGCGATAGATGCGGTGGCAGAGCTTGCACTCGAAGGCCTGGGAAAAGCGCAGACGTTCCGGTTCCCTTTCTTCTTCGCGAGGGACGGTTTCGAACACGATCTCTCCCGACTCGCGAAAGCCGATTTCCGCAGCGTCGACGATGCGGGCCCGGTTTTCCGCGGACACCACGAGGCGATCGACGAGGGCGTAGACTCCCTGCTGGAAGTCAAGGTCGAGCAGCGACTCGGGGGTGGAGAATTCGACGATCTTGCGATTCTGGTAAAGGCGATTGAAGCCGCGCGTGCGCAGTTCGGTGAGCCGTTCTTTGAAGGCGTCGCTGGGCAGGGCCGGGTTAACAGGAGTCTTTGTTTTTTTGCGCTTTTTGGTTTCAGCCTCTGGCTCGGCCACGGCGCGGGGCTTCACTGGGAATAGAGCATAGAGGCGCGTGTCCTCACCGAGGGCCAGGATCGAAGTGGCAATCTCATCCACCGTGTCCCGCTTCACCACTCCACCGCAGACGATGCAGTGGGCGGTGCCGCAGCGGGCGAAGAGGAGACGGAGGTAGTCGTAAATCTCGGTCGCCGTGGCCACCGTGGACCGCGGGTTGCGAGTCGAGTTTTTTTGTTTAATCGCAATCGCCGGCGCCAGGCCGTCGATCAGGTCCACATCGGGTTTTTCGATGCGTTCCAGGAATTGGCGGGCATAAGCAGAGAGAGATTCGACATAGCGGCGCTGCCCTTCGGCGTAGATGGTGTCAAAAGCGAGCGAGGATTTGCCCGAACCTGAGACCCCGGACACGACGGTCACCTGGCCGTGGTTCAGATCGCAGTCGATGTTCTTCAGGTTATGGGTGCGCGCACCGCGAATGATGATCTGATCGTTCAATGTTTCAACCGGCGAGTTCGCCGCGGACCTCCTCGGTGGGAGATTCCATCTCTGCCTCAAAACCTGATTTGATGCGCGCCAACATTTCGATTGGGTCGCGCTTCTCCGATTGCTCAAAAGCCGCAGCGATATGGCGGGCGAGATCGGCCAGCATCATACCCCAGGCCTCGGGTTCCTCCCACACTCCCACCCGCAGGCTGATGTGCTGATCCTGGTGGGCGATCCAGACGCGAAGGAGTTCAAAAGACTTGGCGTCGGTTCGGGCCGGGTCGGGTACACGGAGCTGATCGGATTGAGCCATGGTTCTCCCTTTTCGGACGGTACAACAAAAAGCCAACAACCCCGCTCAAGCCAAAAGCGGGAAACGGGGCACCCTCAGATACGCCGGTAAGGAGGGCTAGCGGGCAACGACCTCGGCAGCCGTCGCGGTGGTGGTTACGCTGTGGCGCCGGGCATACACAATGAGCAGAATGCCGGCGACAATCGAGCCCAGGCTGGCCACCTGGGCGTTGGTCATACCCCAGTAGATGCGGGGATTGATGCGGATGTATTCCACCAAAAAGCGTGCCACCCCACTCAGCGCCAGGTATTCCCCGGTGATCTGGCCGAGCGGCTTGGCGCCGCGCCACCACAAATATCCGGCCAGCAACAGAGCGACGATCATCTCGTAAATTGGCGTCGGGTGCACCCTTTGGATGGTCGGGACAAGCCCGTGCGGAAAACTCATCCCCCAGGGCAGATTGGTGGGGATGCCATAGTCGCCATCGCCGGAGATGAGACAGCCGAGACGGCCGACGCCGTAGCCTACCGAGACGGCCGGTGCGGCCAAATCAAGCATCGCCATGGCCCCGATTTTGGCTTGCCTGCCCTGCCACAGGAGGACGCCGATTCCGGCCAGCAATCCTCCGAACCAGGCAAAGCCAGCGCGGTCAAAGAGAACCAGGAGCGGCTGGTGCATGAGCAATGCCGGATCTTCCAGTACATGCCATAGTTTGGCGCCCACGACCCCGCCCACGGTGGTATAGGCGGCAACGCCCACGGCGTCTGCGTCCACACCAAAACGGCGAAAATTGCGATAGAGCGTCCAGCAGGCGCAAACGGACGCCAACCAGAGGCAGAGGCCGAAGGTGCCAATGGAAAAATGTCCGATGTGAATGAAGGGATACATGAGAGCGTCGTTAGATACAGTATAGAACTGGTCTCCGGTAAAGTTTTGCAGGTTCGGGACACCGCTTGCGCCCCGCTTCCATGGCGGGTCTGATACGAGGCTTCTTCGGCTCTCACTATTTATGAGGCCAGTTCAAGCGTTGCGCAACGGGGCAGGAATTCGTGGAAGAATGGGCGAATGACAGAGCACGTTCACGAGATGTTGTTCCGCCGCGAGGAAATTGCTGCCCGGGTGAAGGAAATCGGGGCGCAGATCAGCGAAGACTTCGCCGGCGAAGCTGTGCTGTTGGTCGGAGTGCTGAAGGGAGCGGCGGTTTTCCTGGCCGATCTGGCGCGAAGTATCTCGGTCGAGACCACTTTCGATTTCGTCGCCATCTCCAGCTATAAAGGGGTTAAGACCAGTGGCGCGGTAAGATTAATCAAGGATTTGGATACGCCGATCGGGGGCCGGAACGTGATCCTGGTGGAAGATATCCTGGATACCGGCCTGACCCTGGTTTTCCTGCGCAAGCTGTTGCTGCAGCACAGACCCAAGACTTTGAAGATCGCCACGTGTCTGGATAAACCGGCACGGCGGCTGGAGAAGATCGACGCCGATTATGTGGCGTTTACCATTCCTAATCATTTTGTGGTGGGGTACGGCATGGATTACCAGGAGCGGTTCCGGAACCTACCCGACATTCGGATTTTTAATCCGGACGAAGCGTGAGAGCCGCATTGATCATCGCCTGGGAAAAGGCATAAAGTCCCACTGGGAGATTAGTCATGACCACCAAAGTACTTCAGCCGGAAATCGGGTTCGACGTGGCCGGGTTTGCGGCCGCCGCCCTGGCAAGCGCACCCGCGCTGGCCTCAGTGTTCGACCACACTTTGCTCAAGCCGGAAGCGACGCGCGACCAGGTAGTGAAGTTGTGTGAGGAGGCGGCGAGTTTCCGCTTTGCTTGTGCCATGGTCAATCCTGCGTGGGTGTCTCTGGCTCACTCGGTTATGGCGGGGAGCGGGGTTCCGGTTGGGGTCGTGGTCGGATTTCCTCTGGGCGCCAATCTTGCCACGACCAAGCGAGAGGAAGCGTTGGCGCTGATTAAGTTGGGGGCGCATGAGCTGGATATGGTGATGAATCTCGGGTTGCTGAAGTCGGGCATGAGCGCGCTGGTAGAGCAGGATATTCGCGGGGTGGTGCAGGTGGCGCATGATGCGGGCGCGGTGGTGAAGGTGATTCTCGAAACGTGCTTGTTGAGCGTGGAGGAGAAGTTACGGGCTTCGGAGTTGGCTTTGGCGGCTGGTACGGACTTCCTCAAGACCAGCACTGGGTTTTCTACCGGTGGGGCTACCCCGGCCGACGTGGCGATTTTGCGCGGAGTGGCGGGGAACCGGTGTGGAGTCAAGGCTTCTGGTGGTATCCGCACACTCAGTGACGCGCGCTCCATGCTTGAGGCGGGGGCTACGCGGATTGGGGCTAGCGCTAGCGTTGCCATCTTGCGCGAGTATCAGAACGAACATTGAGGACTGGATTTCAGGGTGAGAACCGGATCTCCAGGACCACACAAAACCTGACGGGTGCCCCATGTTCGCGCTAGCTAACGTGGGCCGATTATGAATTCTTCGAATGCTTTCGCTTAACGAGTAACAGCAATGGAAGGGCTTCGCCCGTCTTTTTCGGCCCACGTTAGCTGGCGCGAACATGGGGCACCCGTCAGGTTTTGTGTGGTCCTGGAGATCCGGTTCTCACGCAGACAGTTTAGCCCCCCTGCTACGGCAGATTTGGTTAGCAAGAGATGAAGGCGGGGCAAAAGCCCATGTTTTTCAGGCTTTTACGGCCCGACTGAAGTCGTGCCTGATACTAAGCATGAGTTCTTGTACAGCCTGTCTTATCCGCCGAGGCAGGGTCTGTTCCGTGACCCACTTCTAAAATGCTCTATGATGACTCGATATTTGTATGACGTCTCCCCCCAAACAAGACGACGCCGAGACGGAGAAGAAGCCGGCAGTTACCCACTCAGCTTTTGAAGGGGACTACCGCCCCAGCTCGGAAGCGCTCCCTCCACCGGCCAGCATCAAAGTCGATCCGCTGCAGACCGAGTTCCTCTTGCGGCTGGCGAATGCACTGAACACTACGCTCGACTTCCAAACCATGATGCATCGCACCGCCGACCTGGTGCGCGCAGTCATCGACTACAAAATTTTTGCCATCCTGCTGCTGAATGAACGGACCAACGACCTGCGCATGCGTTTTCAAATTGGCCACACCGCAGAGGCCGAGCGCCTGCGCATCCGAGTGGGCCAAGGAGTCGTCGGGCGGGCCGCGGAGCACCGCGAAGCGATTCTGCTGCAGGATGTGCGGGAAGAAACGAACTACATCAGCGCCAATCCCGATGTTCGCTCGGAATTGGCGGTGCCCCTCGTGGTGAAGAACCGGGTCATCGGCGTACTCGATCTCCAGTCCGAGCAGGTGGGCTACTTCCAGCAAGAGCATCTCCGCCTGTTGCAGCTGACCGCGTCGCGCATGGCCCAGGCGATTGAAAATGCGCGCCTCTATACGCGGGTGGCCCGGCAGGCGCAAACCCTCGCGGTGCTGAATGAGATTGCCCGGGAGGTCACCTCCATCCTGGACCTCAGTCCCCTGCTGGAACGCATCGGGGAGCTGCTGCGGAGACTCATCGATTACCAGATGTTCAGCATCCTGCTGCTGAACGAGCGCGAGCAGGTGCTGGAGACGCAGTATGCCGTGCGCTTCGGCCACCCGGTTACGCCGTCGGAAAAAGTGCCGCTGAATCGTGGCCTGGTAGGCGCCGCAGTCAGGGAGCGCCGCCTGATCTATGCCGGAGACGTGCGCAAGGATGCGCGCTACTTCATGGTGAATCCCGAGACGCGGTCAGAGATGGCGGTGCCGCTGCTGTACAAGGGCAAGGTGATCGGCGTGCTCGACCTGGAGCATGTACGGGTCAACTATTTCAATGATGACCACCAGCGCACCCTGGTGACGCTCGCCTCGCAGATAGCGGTGGCGATCGAGAATGCCCGGCTCTACAGCAGGGTGGCCCATCAGGAGCAGCGGTTGGAGCACGACCTGGACATGGCGCGCGAAGTGCAACTGCGCCTTTTGCCGCCTACGCCGGCCAGGATGCCCCACGCCGAATTCGCTACCCGGTTTCTGCCGGCGCGGACCATCGGCGGGGACCTTTACGATTTTTTGCCTTATGACAAGGTTTGCGTCGGAATCGCCATGGGAGACGTCAGCGGCAAGGCGGCGCCCGCAGCGTTGTACGCCGCGCTGATCAGCGGAATTATGCGCGCGGCCACCAGCCAGGCGCTTTCTCCGGCCGCGATGTTGAAGCAGCTCAACGACTCGCTCCAGGAACGCAAGATGGATGCGCAGTACGTGACCATGGTGTTTGCGGTGTGGAATGACGAGAAACAGACTATTCAGATCGCCAATGCGGGGGCCGTTCAACCGCTGATCTGCCGTGGGGGACAAGTAGAGACGGTGCAGGCTGAAGGATTTCCCCTGGGCATGTTCAAGGACGTCAGCTATGAGGAATTTACTCTCTCTACCCGGCCCGGCGACGCCATTGTCTTCTTTAGCGACGGGATTGCGGATGCGGTGAACGAGCAGGAAGAAATGTTCGGCACCGAGCGGCTGACTGCCCTGGTCGCCAGCCAGCTGGAGAATAACGCCCAGGGCATGGTGGATGCGATCTACCAGGAACTCTCCGCCTTCCAGGGAGGGATCGAGCGCTTCGACGATGAGACGGTCATTGTGCTGAAGGTTCTCCCCGAGCCGAGTTAGGATAGGCCTTGGAGTATTCCATTGGCTGAGACCCTGAAAATCGAAAGCACTACCGAACGAACTATCCATCCGGCGCGCAACTTGATCGGGACTTTGCGACTGCCCGGCGACAAGAGCATTTCCCATCGCTATGCCCTGTTGGGCGGGTTGGCGGAAGGCGTTAGCCGCTTCCATAATTTTTCTACCGGGGCGGATTGCGCCAGCAGCCTGGAGTGCATGCGGCAGATGGGCGCCAAGGTGACCCGTTCTGGGACTACGGTGGAAATTGAGGGCTGCGGGGGAACGCTTACTCCCCCTGGAATCACCCTGGATTGCGGCAACTCCGGTTCCACGATGCGCATGTTGGCTGGGTTGCTGGCGGGCCAGGCGGGCGAGTTCCGGCTGGAGGGAGATGCTTCGCTCAACCGCAGGCCGATGGAACGGGTGCGGAAGCCGCTGCTGGAGATGGGCGCGGCTATTCAGCTGACAGATGGACATGCGCCGGTAGAGATCACCGGCTCGAAGCTGCACGGGATCAATTACCGGACCCCGGTTCCCAGCGCCCAGGTGAAAACAGCTTTGTTGTTTGCGGGGTTGCAAGCGGAGGGTACGACCACGGTGAGCGAAGAGGTGCGTACGCGCGACCATGGCGAACTGGCTCTGCGCGCGTTCGGGGCTAAGGTTCAGCGAACCGCTGATACCGTTTCCATTGAGGGTGGGCAAAAGCTGCGGGGGATGGAAGCTACGGTTCCGGGAGACATGTCTTCGGCCGCGTTCTTCCTGTGCGCAGCGGCGCTTTTCCCTGAGTCGAGCCTTTTGTTCGATCAGCTGGGCATGAACCCGACCCGGGCGACGCTACTCGATGTGTTGAGCGGGCTGGGGGCAAAGGTCAATGTGCTGAACCTCGAGGAGACGCACGGCGAGTTGATCGGAACGGTGCAGTTGACGGCGCCATCGCAGGGTCTCGGTAGCACGGAGGTCCGGGGAGCACTGGCGGCGCAATTGATCGATGAACTGCCGGTGCTGGCGGCGATTGCTCCTTATACCCGCGGCGGCATTCGCATCCGCGATGCGCGGGAATTGCGGGTGAAAGAGAGTGACCGCATCGCCCTGGTCGCGAAGAACCTGCGCGCTATGGGCGCGAGCGTGGAGGAGTTCGAGGACGGTCTCGATGTGCCGGGGGGTCAGGAATTGCGCGGCGGATTGGTCGATTCCGAGGGTGACCATCGCATTGCCATGGCGTTCGCGGTGGCCGCCCTGCGCGCTCAGGGGGACACGCTGATCCAAGGAGCGGACGCGGCTTCGGTTTCGTTCCCCGAGTTTTATCAGTTGCTGGAGCAGGTTACGGAACGGTAGGTATGCTGAGGCGGGAATTTCTTTGGAAGAGCGTTGCTGCTGCCGCCGGAGCGGTGTCGGCTCGTGGCGGCGCTTCTCCTAAGCCTATGCGGTTGGGTGGTCCGGTCTTCGTGAAGTCCGAGGATCCGGCGGTGCTGGCCAAGGCTCATCGCGACCTGGGTTATCGCGCGGCTTACGCTCCGGGGGATCTGTCCGTAACCGATACGGATCGGATTGCGGCGTGGGTGAAAGAATTTGCCCGGCAGGATGTGGCCATTGCGGAAGTGGGCGCGTGGAAGAACATGCTGGACCCGGATCCGGTCAAGCGCAAGAGCAACCTGACCTACGTCACGGAGAGGCTGGCTCTCGCCGAGGCACTGGGGGCGCGGAATTGTGTGGATATCGCCGGGTCGTATGATCCGGAGGTTTGGTACGGGGAAAACCCAAAGAATCTTAGCCAGGAATTTTTTGACGCCACGGTTGAGAATTGCCGCAAGCTGATTGACGCCGTTAAACCTAAGCGCACCTTTTTCACGGTTGAGATGATGCCGTGGAGTATTCCTACTGGCCCGGACGACTATTTGCGGCTCATCAAGGCCGTGGACCGGAAGGCGTTTGGGGTGCATTTGGATGTGTGCAACACGATGAATAGCCCGGTTCGCGTGTACAACAATAGCGCAGGGATCCGGGAGTGCTTTGCCAGGCTTGGTCCCTGGATCAAGTCCTGCCACGCCAAAGATTTGAAATGGGGACCGGGGGTGCAGGTTTGGATTCAGGAGGTCGTACCGGGCACCGGACTGGTCGACTATAAGACTTATTTGCGGGAATTATCTCAACTTGGCGTGGATGCTCCGCTGATGTTGGAACATCTGCATGGTGAAGAGGAGTACACCAGAGGCCGCAAGTATATTCAGGGCGTGGCCCAATCCCTCGGGCTTTCGTTCGGGGTTTGAAACATTTCCTAAAAGGGTCCCGCGACGCAGTGCAGGTGGGCCGATTTTAAGCTAAAGCAATGGATGGGCCTCGCCTAGGGCCTCGCCCGTCTTTTTCGGCCCACGTTAGCTGCTGCGAACATGGGGCACCTGTCGAGATGGCGGTCGTGCTGGCGATGGTTACTGTGGCGGCGTGTTGGGCGCCGGGGGCGGTTGCGGGGGGAGGTTTTGCTCTTCCTGTGGAGTTAGCTTGGGCTGTGGTGGCATCACTGGCAGGGCGGGCATTTGCTCGGTGTGCTGCAGTTGCTGCTGCTGGCCAGGCACGCTCGCTTCCGGCGCTGCTTTCGCTGGTTCCAGGCCTGGAATCAGAGGTTCCTTAGTTACCGTGCCGCTGACCGCGTCGGAGAGTTGGATTCCGTACTGATCCAGAGTCTGCGCCAGGAGCTGCTCGAGCGAGGCACGGTCTTTCGCGTAGGTCGCCTCAGTCGAGATGACATTGTTTTCGGCCGTGGCCAGGTTCCGCTCCTGCTGTAAGACGTTGGCGGTGGTGGAAGCTCCTAGTTTTAGCTTCTTTACCTCTGCCTGATAAGACTGAAAATTGTACTCACGGGCCGCCAAGGCCGCCTGCACCGCAGCCCGGTCGTTGGTCAGCGCATACTGACCGTTGATGACTTGAATGCGCACCTGAATGTAAAGCTGCTGCAGGCGCATCTCGGCCTGACGGTATTCGAGGACAGCCCGCGCTTGCAGCGCCTGGGCGGTTCGATTCCGCAGCGGGATGTTCACATTGACACCCATCCCTTTGTCCGGCCCAGAACTGTTATAGAGGTTGGTGAAGACTGTGCCGTAGCCGACCGTGGGCACATTGCAGGCTGTCGGGCCGAAAAACTCGGCTGAACAAGATGGACTCTTTGAGCCACCCAAGGCGGCCGCGCCATAAAAGGCGTACAGGTCAACCGTCGGCAGTAGACCGTTCTTGACCGCTCGCTGGGTTATCTCGTTGTTGCGAAGATTCAGGATGTTCTGCTCGATCTCCGGCCGGTTGGCGTAGGCCTTGCGCACCAGGTCCTCCACCGGCGTCCGCTCCTCCGGCATCTCCAGCAGCGACACACGGTCGGTGGGAATGACCGGGGCGCTGGAGAGGACCGGATCGCTCAAGTTGCGGCTGATCGCCTGCTTCATCACCAGTTGCTGATACTCGAGGTTGGTTTGCGAGGTGATCAGCGCTTGCGTATCCGTAGATACCTGGTTGTCCGCATTCAGCACATCGAGCGGAGCCAGAGTGCCGATCTGCAGCTGCTTGCGGTTGTCCGACGCCAGCCGGGTGGATTGCTCCAGACCCCGCTCCTTCGCTTGGACATCTTCGTAGTCGCTGACCAGAACCCAATAGATATTTTCGATTTGGTTAATGGTGTAAAGAATCTGCTGGCGAAATGCGGAGTCGGTAATGCGCCGGTCGTTCTTCGCTTCGAGAATGAACCGTCCATTGATGCCAGGGCCGAACCCATTCAGCAGGTGCTGGGTCAGAGTCGCCCGAAACGAAGACTGCAACTCCGGACTGTAAGCGTTGAAGATGCTATTGGTCGTAATGCGGCTATTGTTAAAACCCACCTGCAGCTGCGTACCGGTAACGAAGCCCTGGTTGTAATTGAAATTGTAGGAGTCAGTGTTCTGATTGAGTGTGGCCGCGCCGCTGGCAAATGGAGTTGGCTCTGGGCTCGTGGTGCGTTCGAGTTGCATGGTTCCAGTAAGGACCGGATCTAGAACCTCCGGCGTAGGACCGCTGCCGTTGGTGGTGGACACAATACCGCCCGATCCGGACGCAGCGCCCCCGACCGCGGTCGAGGTTCCGCCCGGACCGCCACCGGAGCTGAGCGAGTTTTGGGTGGTACTCGAGCCCCCCAACGTGCCTTGCACCAAGCCGCTGCTGACACCAAGAACATTCGCACCCGCCCGGGCGCGAAGCAGATCGGTATCGGCAATGTCGAGGTTGTAGCGTTGGATGGCAATGTCGTAGTTATTCTCGAGGCCGAGGACGATCGCATCGGCGAGGCTCAGGTAGATTTTGCCGTTATGAACCAGGGCGTCCAGACGCTGGGAGTTGGTGGTCACCGGGGCAGCCACCGTAACGGGTACATACGGTTTCCAGATTTTGGGGAAATAGGAGTTCGGCTTGGTAAAGTCCCGGTCGGCCGGCCGCATGAAAAGGGGCTCAGTAGTCATCGGATTCGGCGCCGGCGGTAGACCCAGGGCAGGCGGAGTGTTCGCGCCAGCCGGCGGGGTTTGCTGTGCCGCTGCCGGCAGCGGCAGATACCCGATGAGAACGGCGACCAGGGCCATTGTCGCTTGCAGCTTGAGAAACATCGGCCTTGCATGAAGGCGATAAAAACTACGACAGGATTGTGGATTTTTCATCGTCGAATCAAAATCTCGGGGGTTGTGCCTTCAGGCCCTCTAACCCACGGTCAGGAGCTAGCATGGCAGATGCGGCATGGTTGCCGGATGACTCTAAGTTTCGGCTCTGCCCTCGGAACTAGTTACGGCTCTCGTGGGCGATTCGTTCCATGGACTTCGCGAGTATAACTCAGCAACCAATCCTCGATCCTGAAAGTCGGGTGGGTCCAAAAATGGACACTTTTCAATGGAAACTGGTGCTTGCCTACGACGGTTCGGAATTCCACGGTTGGCAGGTTCAACCCGACCGGGTGACGGTGCAAGGCGAGTTGCGCGATGCACTGGCACGGATCACCGGCGAAGATGTGCTGCCCCAAGGCTCGGGCCGGACCGACGCGGGCGTACATGCGCTGGGACAAGTGGCGTCGTTTGCCCTCGCGGCGCCGATCCCGGAGGCGAACCTCGCCCGAGCGCTCAATCGAACCCTTCCGGCGTCGATCCGGGTGTTGAGCGCTTCGCGAATCTCAAGCGATTTTCACGCGCGGCATAGCGCGGTATCCAAGACCTATGAGTACAGGATCTTTCGAGGGGAAATTTGTCCGCCGTGGCAGGTACGTTATGTCCATGCCTTGAATAGTCCTCTGGATTTGGAAGCCATGCGGCGCGCCGCCTCCATGGTTTGCGGCGAACTTGACTTTACCGCGTTCGCCGCGAGCGATTCCGACCGTTCGCCAGCGGACTGTGTGCGCTGTGTTTACACGTCAGAATGGATAGAAGAGGCACCCCTGCTCCTTTACCGGGTGCGGGGCAATGGGTTTCTCCATCACATGGTGCGTAACCTGGTGGGAACTTTTATCGAGGTAGGACGAGGGAATGTTGGCGCGAACGAGATCCCGGCGATTCTGGCCTCCCGTTCCCGTGCGCGCGCTGGCCCGACCGCGCCGGCACGAGGCTTGTTCCTGGTCGCTGTGGATTACGTCATCGCTCGCCAATGAGAGTGCTACTCTGAGAATCTGTTATGCCCGGTTCGATCACCCAATCAGCTTTCTCCCGCATTGGCCAACTGGCATCGCTGCCGCGCGTTCACGCAGCTTTCCAGTGGTTCCACCTGCACGAACGCAGGATGATGCAGTGGCAGCAGGAGCTGGTGTCGATCGCGGCCCCGCCGTTCGGGGAGCGCAGGCGGGCGGAGTGGTTGGCGGAACGCTTTCGCGAACTTAAACTGCAGCGGGTGGAAATTGACGCGGAGGGCAATGTATTGGGTTGCTATCCGGGCGAACGGACGGGTGCGCAATGCGTGATGCTGTCTGCGCATATCGACACGGTATTTCCCATCGACACTCCGATTACTCCATTGCTGGAGCACAATCGCCTTGCGGCGCCGGGGGCCTGCGATAACGGCGCCGGGGTGGCTGGAATTTTGGCGGTGGCCGCCGCACTCGAAAGCTGCGGCATCGAGCTTCCCTGCGACCTGCTTTTTGCCGGCAATGTGGGGGAAGAGGGCGAAGGCGATCTGCGGGGAATGCGCTACCTTTATGGGGCTTCTCACTGGGGGGAGAAAATTGCGTCGAATGTCGTGCTGGACGGAGCGGGGAGTGAGGTCGTGGTCACTCAGGGTCTGGGCAGCCGGCGCTTTCTGGTTACGATGAAGGGGCCTGGCGGCCATTCCTGGACAGATGCGGGTACTCCCAACCCGATCGTGGTTTTGAGCCGGGCGATCGCGGCCATCAGCGACGTTGTCCTGCCGGCCTCACCGCGTACGACGCTGAACGTCGGCACCATTGAAGGGGGCAGCTCGGTCAACTCGATCCCGGAGTTTGCCACAGCTCGCTTCGACCTGCGGAGCCTCGAGGCGGATCAGTTGGTCCGGCTGGAAGTGGAATTGCACCGCGCTGTCGAGGACGCGGTGCTGGTGGCCAATGCCCGGACCTCCGGCGGCAAGGGACAAGGACAGATCCAGTTCCTTATCGAGCGGATCGGGGATCGGCCGGCTGGGCGGCTGAGTAGTGATTCGCCCCTGTTGGATGCCTTGCATGCGGTAGACCGGCACTTGGGAATTCGCTCCGAGCAGCGCGTGGCCTCTACCGACGCCAACATTCCGTTGGCCCGGGGAATCCCAGCGCTCAGCATCGGCGCAGGAGGGGACGGCGGCGGAATCCACACTCGCGGGGAGTGGTATGACGCGAGCGGCCGTGAGCTGGCGCTTAAGCGGATTCTGCTTTTGCTCTTGCTGGCTCTGGATCATGCCGCCAAAGCGTAACGGATATTGCGCTGGCTGCGTCTTATATAATGATGCATCAGTCGCTACAATAGGCGAGACCATCCCAATCCCGGGCTTTTGGCTATACTAATAGTATGCACACAGTGGTGCTTCCCGCTTAGCCAGCCCTTGTATGCTTCCTACCGACGAGGTTAGACCCAGATGAATCCGCTGCTCGAACGGCTTCGCGTTAGCCGTCTCGCTTCCACCTTTGTTATTCTCGGCACGCTCTCGGCCGGTATTTTGATCGGGTCTGTTGTTGTCCACGGAGTCCGCGGGAATGAAACCCAGACGGACAGTTCCGACGCGACCCCGCTGAAGATTCCTAATCCGGTGTCTCTCGCGACTACCTTCACCCAGATCGCCAAGGATGTCGGTCCGGCAGTAGTGAATATCAATACCGAGACGCTGCCCCAGGAAGAACCCCATTCCAAGCGCCGCAGCCCTCGTGCCATGCCGCAGACCCCTCCGGGCGGAGGAGACGACGACGATCAGGGTGGGGGGCAGGGTCAGGGTCCGGACCAGAATTTTCAGGACTTTTTTAACCGCTTCTTCGGCGGCCAGGGACAAGGGGGTGGCGGCGAGCAGGGCGAGCAGATGCGGGAATCGCTTGGTTCCGGCTTCATTGTAGATCCCCGCGGCTACATTATTACCAACAACCACGTCGTCGAGAAGGCCGACCGGATTTACGTGAAGCTTTCCACCGATCCCGAGGGGTTCCAAGGGCGCCCAGGTAAGGTGATCGGCGTAGATAAGGATACGGATCTCGCGGTGGTCAAGATCGCCGCGACAGAACCTTTGCCCACGGTAAAAATGGGCAATTCCGACGCCGGCCAGGTCGGCGACTGGGTGATCGCGATCGGCAGCCCATTCGCGCTCACACAGACGGTGACGGCGGGAATCGTCTCGGCCAAGAACCGTACCATCGAGAAGGGTGCGGCCGGGCAGTTCCAGCACTTCATCCAGACCGATGCGGCCATCAACCCAGGCAATTCGGGTGGCCCTCTGGTCAACATGGCCGACCAGGTCATCGGGGTGAACACCGCGATTCTGACCCAGTCCGCGGGTTACGAGGGCATCGGCTTTGCCATGCCTTCAAATACCGTAATCGGGGTCTACAACGATCTGATTGGGCCCGAGCACAAGGTCATCCGGGGTTCGATCGGGGTTCAGTTCCAGGCCAGCCTGTCGCCGGCGGTGCAACGTGTCTATGGGTTCAAGGCCGGCGTTTTGGTCAATGCCGTCACTCCTCATGGTCCTGCGGACCAAGCAGGTTTAAAGGCAGGCGACATTATTACTACGGTGGACGGCAAACCTATTAAGGATGGGGACGCCTTGGTCACCGACATCGCGGCGCGCAAACCGGGGAGCACTGTGCATTTGGGGTATGTCCGCGCCGGTCAGACATCGGCGGCTACTCTCACCATTGCGGATCGGGCGAAGCTGTATGCGGCACAGCCAGCTTCTCAAAACGGGGAAAATGGACCGGAAAGTGCCCCTAACGCGTCCGAAGGTAAACTTGGCGTCACCGTGGAAGCAGTTCCTCCTGCGTTGGTCAGCAAGGGAATCCACGGTGTGCTGGTGACCCGGGTGAAGCCGGGCTCGTTCGCGGACGAGTCTGGGTTGACGCCTGGATTGGTGATCACGGAGATCAACCGGCAGACGGTCAATAACATCGATCAGTTCCAGTCGTTAGTCTCGGCTCTGAAGGCGGGGCAGGATGTCGGCTTCCGGGTCGTGGATTCGCGAAATCCAACCGCGGGTGGGACCTATCTTGGAGGAACTTTACCTTAGCGTCTTCTTAGGTCGATTGTGCTAGAGTGAATAACCACAAAGTAATGAAAGATATACAGGGTTGAGGTAAATTAATACATTTTACCTGGTAATGGTTACCGGTGGAGTGGAAATAGCTCCGCCGGTTGCGTTTCGATTTGCAATCTTGGCGTTCTGCTTATAGTGTGACGAGAAGAAAGAATTCCCCTATTCGAGGTTTGCATGTCTGTTTTTCGAGCGAGCCAGGCTTTGCTATTGCTTTCTACGCTGGCGATCAGTCCCGTATATGGGAGCCGAACTCATCGGGCACCCACATCCGGTCACTCCAAAACGACTTCTAAGAAGCTCAAAGGCAAGGAAGTTAGTCACGTTCGTGGTCAGCGAGGCATTGACTCCGATCGCGCCACCCAGATTCAGAGTGCCCTGATCCAACAGAACTACCTGAAAGGTGCGCCGACCGGTCAGTGGGATACGCAGACCCAGGCGGCGATGCGGCAATTTCAATCCGACCACGGATGGCAGACGAAGCTTACGCCTGACAGCCGTGCCTTGATCAAGCTAGGCTTGGGACCAAACCGCACCGAGGATCCTGCGATCGCGCGGTCGAACGCGGCTGCGGTCCACGAGGAACCGACGACACAGGCGCAAGCGACGGAGCCGGACGAGAATACCCTGGCTTCGGTTCATTCCCTTTCGCAGTAGATTTTTCGAGGTTGAACGAAGGCCCGGGCGAATTGCCCGGGTTTTTGTTTTTTGGGTTTATTTCCCCGTAAGCAGTGTCGTCGACCTATCCCACATCTCGCACAAAGAACGTGCGAGATATGGGCCACCCGTATTCCCTCACTCCGACAGCTCAGGTCAAAAGAGACGATTAGTGAAAAGCCACGGCGGATGCTCCATCCGCCCGGATCCCAAAATTTGGGGCCGTTAGAGTAGCCGGATCTCGGGGCCGATCAAGTCTCGGATCGTTTCCCGGCGGCGGATCAGCCTGGATTGCTTTCCTTCGACGAGAACCTCTGCCGGTCGCGGGCGGGAATTGTAGTTGGAGCTCAGGGACATTCCGTAGGCACCGGTATCGAGGATCGCTACCAAGTCCCCTTGCTTGACCTCCGGCATCTCCCGGTCCCGAGCAAAGAAGTCGCCGGACTCGCAGACCGGTCCTACCACGTCGACAATCGTCGACTTCGCCTGCCCATCGTGAACAACCGGCAGAATCTGATGGTAGGCCTGGTAGAGAGCGGGCCGAATGAGGTCATTCATGCCGGCATCCGTAATGACGAACGTCTTGCTTCCATTGCGTTTGACATTCAAGACTCGGGCGAGCAGAGTGCCGGCCTGGGCAATTAAAAAGCGGCCCGGTTCGAGCAGCAGCCGAACATCCAGCCCGGCTAAGGCGCTCTCGATCGCGGCCGCATATTTCTCGACTTCGGCTGCAGGGTTGAAGCCCGACGATGACCCCTGGTAGTCGATGCCCAAGCCACCCCCGGCATCGACAAACTTGATATGGATCCCGTCGGCCGCGAGTTCGCGAATGAGTTCGGCTACCGCCGTGAGCGCCGCGCCGAAAGGCTCCGCGGTCTTGATCTGGGAGCCGATGTGGACGCTGATGCCAACCGGGTCCAGATACTTGGCTCGCTTGACTTCCTGGTAGACAGCCCGGGCGGCTTTGATGTCGATGCCAAACTTGTGTTCCCGCAGACCGGTGGATATATAAGGATGGGTGTCGGCAAAGACATCGGGGTTAACGCGCAAGGCGACCCGGGCTCGCACCAGCCGCCTGCGAGCACGCTCAGCCAGCAGCTCTACTTCGGCTTCGCTCTCGACATTGAAGATCAGAATTCCGGCGGCAAGAGCAAGATCGATCTCGGCCTCAGTCTTACCCACGCCCGAAAACACCACTCTCTGAGCGGCCTTCTTATTCACTTCGAGGATTCGCTGCAGTTCCCCGCCAGAGACGATATCGAATCCCGATCCCTGATCCGCCAGCAGCTTGAGAATAGAGAGATTGGAATTAGCTTTTACCGAATAGCAAATGAGGTGATCTCTAGCGGCAAAGGATTGGGAGAATAGCCGATAGCGATCGAGAATCTGCCCTGCGGAATATACATACAAGGGGGTGTCGTACTTTTTGGCTAGTGCGAGCAGCGAAACGCTCTCGCAATGCAATGCGGGTTGTTGGTTGGTCATTCGGTCTCTAGGTGACTACCGGCGGCAGGAGGGGCACTTCCTGCGGCACCAAGACCCACAATAATAGATAGGCGATCTCGCCGAAGGGAAAAGCAAAAAAGGCCAGCAGAACGGTGATAACCCGGACCAAGGTCACGTCCCAGCCCAAGTTCATCGCGAGCCCCTGACACACGCCGGCAACCTTCCTCCCAGCGAGGGGACGGATGAGCCGCCCCCGGGACACGGATTTGCCGCAGGCGGAGCAAAATCGGGCTCCCACCGGCAACGACGCTCCACACCCGGCACAGTACGATGCCATTGCACACCTCCGCAGTCTAATGCACAGTAAATGGGGATTTGAGGTACTTCCGGGCCGAATCCGCCTGCGCTGAATCGCCGTCCTGGCGGAGCACTACCTCATACTGCTTCATCGCCATATCCCGCTCATTCAAAAGATCATACATCTTACCGGAGTTCAGGTCGCAGCGCCCTTTCAGGTCGACGCTGATGGTCGGCTGAGCAGTGGCCTCATTATAGGCTTCCGCAGCTTCGGCATAGTGTTTCTGCCCCTGTAGGGTGTCGGCCAAGCCAAACCACGCCAGTTCCATATGGGCGGACGGAAAATAGCCTGGCTTCCTGGCTTGCTCGATAACGTGCTTGTATTGGGCAATGGCTTCCTGACCGCGGCCGGCATCTTTGGTGAGGTTTGCCAGTTCCAGCCAGAATAGAAAATTGTGCGGGTATTCCTCCGTCAGGGTGCGAGTGACGCCGATCGCCTCGTCATATTTGGCCTCCCGGCGGAGGAATAAGGCGAGCGCGGTGCGGGCCTCAACCGAGGTGATGACGCCGCTTGCGCCGGCTTGCCTTAAGTCGTCTATTCCCTTTTGTTTAGACCCGGTTATGCCAGCTGCTCCTACAAGTATTTTGAGGCCAAAAGGGAGGCTGCCGGTCACGTATTGGTGGACCCCCACCACCAGCCGGGCGTCAACGTACCGGGGATCCAGCTTCAGCACTTTCTCATTGTCGCTTCGGGCCTGTAGCGCGACGTGGAGTGCGGGAACAAAGCTGCGCTCCATCAACCCGATGTAGACCGCGCGCAAACTGCGCGCCCAACCACGCGCGAAGAGGGCGTCCACGTCGTCCGGATGGCTGCTGAGTTGCTGCTCCGACAACGCTACCGCTTGCGAATACAACGAGTTAACTCGTTCCGCGATGCCCGCCCCGGCAACCACCGGGTGTTTTCCGTTGAGGAATCCGTCATGCGCATAAAAAGTCGTATCGAGGAGGTCGAGGCGGTAGAGCTCGCGGAAGATGACCGTATCGAGCACAAAATCGACAGCCAAGGGGTTATTGGGATTCTCTGCCTGGATCTGGACGAAGCGGGCGAGGGCACCGTCATAGTCCAGGGTATAAAACCGCTGGAAGGCTTGGCGCACCTTGGGGGTCAGGTTAATTGGGTTAGTATCGACGCCGGCGGGAGTGGGCACGGCTGCGCGAGACGATATAGTGGCTCCGAAGAGCGCCAAATAGAGGAAACTTATTTTTAGCCTAGAATTCATTAAACTTGTAGTAATAAGCGAGACTCTTGACAGATAAATAAGTTACTAAAGGTGTACTTACTCCAACTGCGCAGCCGGGAGAAGCTATGACCAGGACGGAACTGCTTCGCATCGTCGTTCGTCAGGCGCGCGTAAATGGTTTCCAGTTTCGTAAATGGTTTCAAACGGCGATCGATCCCTCCTGGACGAGTTTTGACGACGCAGTAGAAACGTTGGCGCAGCGGCGGCGGTATTACTCTCTCCTGTTTGCCCACGAGTTTGCCCGGGCATTCTGGAAGCAAGGTTCGCAGATTAGTTTTGTCGTCCCGGCAGCGACCTACACGCGGCGGGATAAAGATGGCCAAATCGTCACGGTAACCCGCAAACCGTTCACCCGCCGAACCTTGAAAGCGGATGTCTGGAGATACCATCTGCGTGAGATGGCGGCACACGATGAACCCCTCCGATACATTCGACGCTTTCTGGTTATAGAGGGAGACGTTCAACAATCCAAAAGTGTCGCTTCTTAGTTACCTAGCGGTGATTTTTATTGGCACATTTTTGCGACTAATGAGTGATATACTCTCGCCTCCGGACACCCTACTCTCGGGATGTACAAATCGGTAGAGGAACGGTCGTCCAAGCAGCATCCACCCGCCCGTTCTGAAAACGTCCGCATTTCGGCCCCTCCCCAAGTCACGGTAACAGAAGACATGGCTTTCGGTGTCGTCAAGCGAAATGCGACGCGCACTCTACCCACAGACTGCCGGGAGGAACTAAGTCATGAAAATAGCTTTGGCTGCGCTGTTCGCCGCAACAGTAGCCACCAGCACCGGATCATCGTTTGCACAAGATCTGGCGACCCAACCCACAGAGCACATCCCAGCAGGTGTTCCACTGCGCGTGCAGCTGGACAAGAGTTATCCGATGAAGGTGGGCACCAGGATTGAGGGCCACCTTACCGAACCCGTGTATCTGGTCGACCATATTGCTGTTCCTTCGGATTCGAAGGTCTACGGCACGATCACCGGTAAGCACGGAGTCGGCCGGCAGGTGCGCACCGCTGCCATGTTCAACGGCGATCTGACGCCGCTCAAGAGTGCCGATGTAACCTTCAACGCCCTCGAAACCCCGGATGGGCGCCATTTTGATATCGAGACCGACGCCACCGAGCGCACTGCGAAAATCGTGCGCATGGCCGCTCCGGAGGAGACGCCGACGCGCCGCTCTCTGAAGCAGCGAATCGTCGCTGCGTTTAGCTGGACCAAGCGGGAGACTGCGGCTAGTTTCAAGGCACCCCACAAGTGGGACACGGCGAAACAGACTCTCTACGCACAAATTCCTGTACATCCTCAAGAGCTTTGGGCGGGAACGCAGTACGATGCGGAATTGAAGCAGCCTTTGGAACTGGCCGGGCAGGAAGCGCCAGCCCCGATCGAGGTCGCTGACCTCCATGAGCTGAAGCTGACCGGCAATATTGAGGCACGCCTGGTAGATCCCGTTGATTCCAACACCGCAAGCGCTGGAATGCCGGTGGAAGCAGTTCTGACCCAACCGCTGTTCGAAGGAGATTCGGATGCTGCGTTGCAGGTCGCTGAGACAACGGGTCACGGAAAGCTGTTGTTGCCGGAGGGCACGCACCTGATTGGAAGCGTGGTGGAGGCTAGCCCGGCGGGTATGTTTGGTCACAATGGTAGCTTGCGGCTGACGTTTCGCAAGGCGGAATTGCCCGCGGGGACGAGAGGGTTGTGCACGGACGGGTGATTGCGGCCGAGAGCGTACGGAGCGATCGCATCCAGATCGACGAGGAAGGCCAGATCAAGGCGAGCGGTGGTAACCGGTTCCTGGCGCCGATCACTCTGGGTTCCCTGGCGGCGGTCTCGGACAGCACCGGGTCTGGCCTGATCCGAGAGGCCATGACCAGCAACGGCCTCGACTTGTTAGCTCGCGTGATCGGGACAGCATCCGAGAACGCCGGATTGATCAGCGGGTTTGGCTACTACGAAGTTGGGAAGGTGGTTTTCGACACCTGGATCGCGCGGGGACATGAGGTTGTTTTCGCCAAGAATACGCGGCTTGAAATTGAGCTTGCCCAACGGTAGATTTTTTCCCGAGGTTACTCCCCCAGCCCAGGTCTCGAATAAGAGACCTGGGTTTTCTCTTTGGGGGCTACTTCGCCGCAGAAAAAGAAATAAAACGGTGGAGGGGCGTTGCCCATCTTTTTCGGCCCACGTACGCTGATGCGAACATGGGGCACCCATCGAGGGCGCGGCTGCTTGAAGTTCATCCTCCACGAGCCAAGTCCCGATCAAGAGACCTGGGTTTTCTCTTTGGTGGGTACTTCGCCGCAGAAAAAGAAATAAAAAGGTGGAGGGGCGTTGCCCATCTTTTTCGGCCCACGTACGCTGATGCGAACATGGGGCACCCATCGAGGGCGCGGCTGCTTGAAGTTCATCCTCCACGAGCCAGGTCCCGATCAAGAGACCTGGGGTTTCTCTTTGGGGGCTACTTTTTCTATCCAGTCCCGAAGGGACGGCTGAATACTGAGCTCCGCTTTTCAGCCGTCCCTATCGGGACTAACTCATTTTCTATGAGCCCACCCAGGACTGACGTCCTGGGCTAAGTTCAGGCGTCCCTTCGGGACTGGAATGAGTAGGCAGATAAATCAGCGGCTCCTGGGAATGCAAAGTTCTTATCACTTCAAATCGGTCCTGGGAGGCAACTTCACTTCAACCGAAAGAGATGGTTCATTGGGCCTTTGCCTTTCCCTATTGGATAGGCGGATCGCAGGGCTTCGGTTACATAGGCTTTGGCGGAGGCAACGGCCTCGGTCGCCGGGCGGTTCGCAATGAGGTTGCAGAGCAGGGCGGTCGAGAAGGCACAGCCGGTTCCGTGGGTCGAGGTAGTGGCTATTCTCTCCCCGGATACCCAGTTCCCTTTTCGTGCGGCGTTCAAGAAATAATCGTCGGGATGTTCCAGGTGGCCTCCCGTCACTACAACGTTCAGCTCGCCGTTGGCTAAGTCCAGGAGCCTCGCCGCCGCGGCCGGCACATCCCCCCGGGTTAAGACACCGGGAGGTTCGTCGATCAGAATCGCTAATTCGTCAATGTTCGGCGTGATCCAGCCAATGCAATTGAGTAGTCTCTCTCGCAGGAAGCGAACCCCATTCTCATCGAGCAGAGGGGTACCGGAGGTCGAACGCAATACCGGGTCGAGGACAATGCGATGCCCCGGGATTTGGGTAGATTGCCTGGTCAGGAATGAGGCCACCTCTTTTACGACTTCGGAGGTTCCCAGCATGCCAATCTTCACTCCGGAAAGCGAGATGTCCTCGGTAAGACAATCCAGGGTCTGGCGCACCAAGGACGGCGGAAGCGGTTCGACCGCACGCACTCCCTGGGTCGATTGCACCGTCAAGGCCGAAATGCAGGCGACTCCGTAAACACCATGGGCAGCGAACGTCTTCAGGTCGGCGGTCACTCCGGCGCCCGAGCCGGGGTCGAAGCCAGCGATGGTTAGGCCGATAAATCTTTCATTTTCCATAGCTTTCGAGGTAACCAGAGTGTATTCTCCGCCGGTGAGCCTTTTTACCCATTCATAAACTTTGGTGGGGAAAAAAGTACCTCCGGCACAACACCGAGCCCCGGATTTTCGTCTAAAATACCACGAGGAGGAAACCCGAAACTGATTGATAGATTTTGACTTAGGCCTGAAGCGCTGAATTACAATTCTTACAGGAGAACAATGTCAACTATCGCAAGCCACTCTCATTGGCCCTTAGGGCCCGCACTCCTAGCCGGCGCGGTACTGTCCGCTATCTGTATCAGCCCCGGTTCAACTTTAGCCCAACCCGACTCCTCACAAGCAAGTCAGCAAACGGCAGCTCCCCATCACAGCCACTGGCATCAAATTGGCCGAGCCTCCTGGTACGGAAGTGCATTTCAGGGGCAGGCGACGGCGAGCGGTGAACCCTTCAATATGAACTCGATGACATGCGCGCATCGTAGCCTTCCGCTCGGCGCTTCTGTCCTGGTAACAAATCTGCGCAACCATCGATCGGTCATGGTTCGCGTTAACGATCGGGGCCCCGTTCCTGAATCGCGGGTCATCGATTTGTCCTATGCGGCCGCCAAAATGCTTGGTTTCCACGGGCTGGCGCCGGTGCGGATCGATCTGGTGGATCCATCGCTTAGCCCAACCCAAATCGCCGAACTGAGTTGGCCTGCTCAGTTCCAAAGGTGATTGTTTGCCCATGCTGACGAACCGGTTGATCGTGGCGCTGGACTTTCCGGACGCTGCGTCGGCGCTATCGCTGGTGGACCGGTTAGAGGGGTCCACCAACTGGTTCAAAGTCGGGCTGGAACTTTATATAGCGGAAGGTAACTCCCTGGTCGCTGAACTGCAGCGGCGGGGTTGTTCTATCTTCCTCGACCTGAAATTACATGACATTCCGAATACCGTCGCGGGAGCAGTCCGCTCCGCGGCGCGCCTTGGCGTGAATATGCTGACCGTCCATGCGGCGGGCGGACCGGCTATGCTTTCGGCAGCTGCCGAGGTGGCCGGGCGGCCGACCCTCCTTGCGGTGAGCGTCCTTACCAGTATGGATCGCGGCGAGTTGGAAGCCACCGGGATCCAAGACAGCCCGGCAGCGCAGGTGGAGAGGTTAGCCACCATGGCTTTGTCTTGTGGGGTGGAAGGGATTGTCTGCTCGCCGGTCGAAGTTCCCAACTTACGCAGGCGGGTGGGAAGCGAACCGCTGCTGGTTATCCCGGGTATCCGTCCGGAGGGCGCCGCTACCGGCGATCAGCGACGGATCGCCACGCCGGCAGAGGCAATTGCATCCGGTGCAAGTTATGTAGTGGTGGGGCGGCCGATTACCCGGGCTGCTGATCCTGGCGCTGCCACGAGGGCAATCCTGGCCGAAATTCAGATGGCGTCCGTCTAAAGCTTCTCGTAAAAATCACAAGCCGAGCAGGAAATGTAGACCCCACCCGGAACTCCGCGCTCGCGATCCTTTACCCGTTTCACAATGCGCGTTGCCTTGGTGCATTTGGGACACTCAATACCCTTGGCGGTATCCGACATCTTCGAACGATCGGCAGTTTTGGCTACCTTTGCCATAATCTATCTCCTTAACAGACCGCGCACTTCCGCCTGAACCTTTTGGAAACAGGTTTGCACATTGGGGCAAAACAGAAGGCGCTGCTGTCCGTTATTTTACACGAATCGTTTTGTCTAGTTCACGACGCGGGCATCCGAGACCAGCTGCGATGCCGGACTGGTACCTGGCGGCGGCGGAATCGGTTTGGGCTTTTCATCATCAGGAAACTGCACCGGCTTTAGCTGATGGTCGTTGTCGACCGCATCGGGCAGTTTTTCTCCTGGTTGCCGAAGGGTGGGCGCGGGAGCCGGAGCATGTTCCTGATTAGGCCCGGTGGGAGGTGCATCTCCAAGGCGAACCTGGCGGACAAATTGTCCGGCGAAATACCCGTCCGTCTCATCCTTGTCGCGAATGACCGGCGGCTGACCGACATCGGCAATCTCCAATCGGATAACCCGATTGCCGTTGAAGCGAATGAACTGGACTTGGTGTGGCGGCTGCCCGTAGATCCATTCCTCAAAGGGCATCTGCCCGTCCATTTCGCGGACCTTCTGGTCAGGCTGGCCCACGGCCTTCAGAACCATCTCACGGTTCATGCCTACCAGAACTTCGTGATTCAAGACCGCGCCCTTGAGCTTGGGGGGCAGCGTATCGGCAAAGGCCTCGACCGGGGTCTTGAGAGAAAAATCGATCATGGGTGAGATGAGGCCGCGCACCTGTGAGGCGGTCATCTCCGGAACAAACTTATTGAACACGAGCGTCATCCGCGAACCGATCGGAACGTGCCCGTCATCCTGGGCCAGCGGAACGCCCCCGCCCATCCCGCCAACTTCAATGTGCTGCAGGATGTGGTGATGCTTCTGCGGACCATCATTGAATTCAAAAAGGATCCGGTCGGGGTGGACCTCAAACTTGGTGATGACGACGCGGTCTCCGGGTTTGGCGGAAACCCCGAACTTCTCCAACTCCTCCGCGTAGCCGCTCCCGGATGGGGAGAGTTGTCCGTTGGCGTGGAGGATAATGCCTTTCGTACCCAGAGGGAGAGGACGGACAGCAAAGGCCTCGTCAGCCTGGAAGGTCCGGATCAGCTGTTGCTTTGTCCGCTCCGACAGCGGCTTGTTATCCAGCGCTACCGACGTGGGTTGGACGGTGGTGAGATTTGCTTCCTTCGGGCCCAGGTGCTCGCGTTGCACGACAAACACTTGTGCGTTTCCGAGAGCACAGCTGCCGAGGGTGGTGAGCGCCAGCAGAGCAGCCGTGGGGAAGAATTCTTTGGTGGAAAGCCCAGCCATGGCGAATACCCCCGTGACGCCAATAATGTTCCAATTCGGAGGTCATTTGCAAGTGACGTTTCATGCGCAACGTGAAGAAAGTTTCAGGGAAGCAAATTGTTTTCCAAAATGATGTCACGAGGATGTCATTTGCCTGTGGGGAATAGGGGTGGGGCCACCCTAGTTTGATTCCACTTGGGCTAAAGCAAGGTTGTTTTTACTCGGGGAGTTCGGGCGGACGCGGACGTGAGGGGGTTTCGATTTGTACCAGGGTGGTTCCGGCGGGCGAGGGTAGAGGCGTTACCGGGTGATGCGGCGCCAGCGTGGCGCTCATCGCATCCAGGTCTACAGGGATTCCCGCGGGTAAGATAACCGGCTGATTGTAGAGATAGGCTAGCCGGCGGGTCGCCCGATAGACGACGATAATGCCAAGAAGGATGACCAGTCCACCGACCGCGCTGGCCTCGGGCCCGTAGTCGCCACCGGTCATCCACGCTGGTCCGACGGTGTTGCTCTGGATGACAGGCGAGAATTGGGTGATGCCGCTGACCGGTAGTCCAAACAGCAGGCACATGCTGGCATTCCAGGCGAGGTGCCAACCCCAGCACACCCAGAGCGCGCGAGTGCGAAGATAGGCCACCGACAGTAACCAGCTGCAGAAAACTGTGAACAGAAAGCTGGCGCGGTTGGCGCCCGGGTTGAAGATGTGCAACCCGGCGAATACCAGGGAAGAGACGATGGTCGCTAGCGTAGGCCCCATGGCGTCGATCAAGCGTTGAAAGGGATAGCCCCGGAACGCAACCTCTTCGGCCAGCGCAGCCGCCGCAAGCATCAGAAAATCGAGGAGAAGGACTCCGAACTGACGCGGGACGGTCCAGAAGCTGAGGATCAGTCCTCCACTGAGGACCGTTGGCAGAATGCTTACGACCAGCATCCCCCAACCGAGTGCGGCGCCCAAAGCGAATTCCCGCCGCCACCCAGGTCGAAAAACCAGACCCATAGCGCGGATTGGGCCACGCTGCCGGTTCAAGGTGAGGGCCATGGCAGCATAGCCGAAGACCAGCAAAAAGAGCAGAATGCAGCGCTCGACCAAGGGAAACCAAAGCTCGTTGGAAAGACCGCTGGCGGCGTGGATCGAAATGCTCTGGGCAAGATAGAAGTAGATTCCGGCGATGATGGCGTAGCCGAAAGCCCGCACCCGATCAGCGGCAGTGAATTGGGTCAACTCAGGCGTCCTTGTAGAACCGGGCCATCTCGCGGAACTTAGCCAGACGGCGAGCGACCCGATCCTCAGGCTTCATGGCCCTTAGTTCGTTGAGGTGCCAGACAAGTTTTTCGTCGAGTAGGGCGGCGGCGGCCACCGGATCGTTCTGGGCGCCCCCGGGAGGTTCGGGGATAACGTCGTCCACACAGCCCAAACGGCTTACATCCTCGGAGGTGATTTTCAAAGCCGCGGCGGCTTGAGCTCGTTTGCCCTTCGCATCCCGCCACAGGATGGAGCCGCAAGCTTCGGGAGCGATCACCGAATAGATTGCGTTTTCCATTATCAGAACGCGGTCGGCCACCGCGAGCGCCAATGCGCCTCCCGAACCGCCTTCGCCGGTGATGGTGGCGATGGTGGGAACGCGCAGACGGGCCATCTCCCGCAGGTTGCGAGCGATGGCCTCCGCCTGGCCGCGTTCTTCGGCCTCGATGCCGGGATTGGCGCCGGTGAGATCAATGAAGGTGAACACCGGACGATTGAATTTTTCTGCGATCTTCATGGCGCGGAGGGCTTTGCGGTAACCCTCGGGATTGGGCATGCCGAAGTTTCGGCGAACTTTTTCTTTTGTTCCCCGGCCTTTGAGGTTGCCGATGGCCATCACTTCGTCACCGTGAAAGCGTGCCAAGCCACAAGCCATGGCGAGGTCGTCCCCGAAGGCGCGATCGCCGTGGATTTCCGAGAAGTCGGTGAAGATGCGCTGGATGAAATCCATCGGGTAGGGCCGTTGCGGGTGCCGCGCGAGTTCAGTCTTGATCCACGCTGGATTCGTCGGTTCAGCGACTGGGTGCCCTTGTTCTAGATTTGCTGTCGCTGCCTGGTCTGTCATGAGTTCGGGTCGATTGTTGGATTATAGCGGTTTCGGAAAGGAGTCGTGGTGGTCCTCCGGGTTCTGTTGCACCAGATCCCTCGGCTGCGCTCGGGAAGACAAGGGGGCGGCGATTCCATTGAGTATGGTGTCATCGGATGGACGGATCGCAGCGTTTGCTGCGCTCCTGAGGAACAAGCTGGTGATAGGTCCCATCTGAACGGGTGCCCGATATTCGCATCCGCGTAGGTGGGCCGATTAAGAATTTTCCTATGCTTTCACTGAGTGAGTAGAAGCTATTGAGGGGCTTCGCCCGTCTTTTCGGCCCACGTTAGCTGGCGCGAACATGGGGCACCCGTCAAGTTGTGTCTGGTCCCTTGGTGTGGTTCCGCGCGGAGTGTCGTGGACGTGTTTGTTCGGAGGCTGGACTGTTCCCTGCCCTAGCGGTTGTTCGGCGCGCTCCAGATGAATAACTTGGTGACAGTTCCAACCGCGATCTGTCTGGGTGACCCGTCCATTTTCTGTTTGGTCCCTTGGAGTGGTTCCGATTGGAGTGTCGTGGACGTGTTTATTCGAAGGCTTGGACGGCTCCCTGGCCTAGGAGTTGTTCGGCGCGCTCGATGAAGCCGCGGTCGGCCGCGACCGACAGGCCTTCCGGCTCCAGCATTACGCAGTATTCGCCACGCCTTTCCATGTTGATCATGAGACGGCCGGGACCTGGCGCTGCCGTGATCATGGCTCGTAGAGAACCTAACATGGCCTCGCTCGCGCTCTCCAATGGCACCCGGATGCGTACGTTCTGCGGCAGCTTGATCTTGATGTCCTCCAAAGGCTGAACACTCGAGACCGAAAGCTTTGGCGCCGATTCGTCGTCATCAGCCCGAAGCACGCCCTTGATCAGCACTGGAACTTCGATCTTCAGGCTCTCGCATAAACGGGCGTAGTCCTTGGGAAAACAAATGATGTCGATCTTGCCCACCGTGTCTTCAAGAGCGGCTTGGGCGTACATCTCCCCAGAACGCTTGGACTTGCCTACCTTCAACCCTACGATCACACCCGCAATCGCCAGCAGATTTTCGGGGGGCTCGTTGCCGCCCCGGCGACGATTCGCGGGGGGAGGCGCCTTCATCTCGAGCGCCGTTGCGGTATCAACCACGTTCAGGTTGCGCAGCTTCTCGGCATACTTGTCCAATGGATGGCCGGAGACAAAGAAGCCCAGAACTTCTTTTTCCGACTGCAAGCGCTCGTTTTCATCCCAGTCGGGCGTGTTGGGCAGGTCATCGAGGCTCTTGTGGCCATTGCCGTTGCCGCTTTCGAAAAGGCTGGCCAAGCCGGCGAAAAGGCCATGCTGCCCTGCCAGGAGATCACGCTGGGCTTGCGCGGCGCGCTCCATTGCCCGATCGGCCACGGCAATCAGCTGAGAGCGGCGGCCAAATGAATCGAGAGCCCCGCTCTTGATAAGCGACTCCAGAACGCGCTTGTTCATCAAGCGCAAGTCCACCTTCTCGCAAAACTCCCAAACGGATTCGAAGCCTTGGTTCTGCTCACGCGCGGCGATGATCGAATCAATCGCATTGCGGCCCACGTTCTTGATAGCCGTCAACCCGAAGCGAATGCCGGACTCACTTGGGGTGAAACCAGCACCGGAGATTCGCACGTCCGGCGGCTCAACGGCGATCCCCATCTCGCGGCACTCCTTGATGTACTTGACCACGTTCTCGGGCTTGGAAATTTCCGAGGTGAGCAGGGCCGCCATGAACTCGATCGGATAATGCGTCTTGAGATAAGCAGTGTGATAGGCCAGCAGTGCGTAGGCCGCGGAGTGTGATTTGTTGAAACCATACCCGGCGAACTGCTCCATCAGGTCGAAAATGCGGACGATTTTATCCTTGGGATGTTTCCGCTTCACCGCTCCGTCGACAAAGCGGGTCCGCTGCTTGGCCATCTCCTCCTGATTCTTTTTGCCCATGGCGCGGCGAAGCAGATCGGCGTCGCCCAGCGAGTAACCGGCGAGCACGTTGGCAATCTGCATTACCTGCTCCTGGTAGACGATGACGCCCAGGGTTTCCTTGAGGAGGGCTTCCAGTTCGGGCAATTCGTAGCTGACGACTCGGCGGCCCCACTTGCGCTCGATGAAGTCATCGATCATGCCGCCCTGAATCGGGCCGGGGCGATAGAGCGCGTTGAGAGCGGTTAGATCTTCGACCGACACCGGTTTATAGCGGCGCAGCACATCGCGCATGCCGCCCGATTCGAACTGGAAGACCCCGGAAGTGAGCGCGCGATGGAAAACTTTCTCGTAGGTTTCGGCGTCGTCCAGGGGAATCAACGACAAGTCGACCTTGCTTCCCCGCTTTTGTTCGATGAGCTGCAATGCGTCATCGATGACGGTAAGCGTGGTCAGCCCAAGAAAATCCATCTTGAGCAGGCCCAGTTTCTCCACCGCCTTCATGTCATAGGCGGTCACGATTTCATCGTTCTTGCTGCGGCAGACCGGGACCAGCTCGGTGAGCGGCTGAGGCGCGATCACCACGCCCGCGGCGTGCAAACCCGCTCCGCGCACCAGACCTTCCAATTTGCGGGCGGTGTCCACCAGTTCCTTGACCTGGGGCTCTTTGTCGTAGGCCTCCTGCATTTGCGGAGAATCCTGCAGCGCCTTGGTAATCGTGACCCCGATGGTAGCCGGGACCATTTTGGCCACGCGGTCCACTTCCCCATAAGGCAGGTCGAGCGCTCGCCCTACATCCTTAATCGCCGCGCGGGCGGCCATGGTATTGAAGGTGATGATCTGCGCGACCTGTTCCCGGCCATACTTGCGGGTCACATAATCAATCACTTCTCCCCTGCGGTTCATGCAGAAGTCAATGTCGATATCGGGCATGGACACGCGTTCGGGGTTGAGAAACCGCTCGAAGAGCAGTGCGTTCTGGAGAGGATCGATATCCGTAATCTCCATGGCGTATGAAACCAGAGAACCGGCTGCCGAACCACGGCCGGGGCCGACAGGAATATTGACCTCGCGGGCGTACTTGATGAAGTCCCAGACGATGAGGAAGTAGCCGGCAAACTTCATCTGCTTGATGCAGTCGATTTCCCGCTCCAGGCGCTCTTCATAATCGGAGATGGGCCTGCGCCGCAACCCGCGCTCCCCCAGGACCCGGATGGTGGTGTCCAATCTTTTTTTGAAGCCGGCCCGGCAGATCTCAGCGAAATAGCTGTCGATGGTGTGGCCCGGGGGGACGGCAAACTCGGGAAAGGGATTGGTTACCTTGCTGAGTTTGAATCCACACCGCTCGGCAAACTGCATGGTGCGGCTCACGACCTGCGGGGCATGGGAGAAGAGCCGCTCCATTTCGGCCGCGCTTTTGACGTAGAACTGGTCGGTGTCGAACTTGAAGCGCTTGGGATTGTGGATGGAATCCGCAGTCTGGACGCACAGCAGCACTTCATGAGCGTGATGGTCGTCTTCACAGAGATAGTGGCTATCGTTGGTGGCGACCAGGGGGATGTCCAGATCCTTCTCGAGGCGAAACAGGTCGGCGTGGATCTTCTTCTCGAGTTCCAGCCCCTGATCCTGGATCTCGAGGAAAAAATTGCCCCGGCCGAAGATGTCCTGGTACTGGGCCGCGGTGGCCTTGGCCTCCTCGTATTTGCCGGCCATGAGATTTCCGCAGAGCTCGCCAGCCAGGCAACCGGAAAATCCGATCAAGCCTTGGGCATGCTGGGCCAGATATTTTTTGCTGATGCGAGGTTTTCGGTAAAAGCCATGGAGCGAGGCCTCGGAGGTAATACGCACCAGGTTACGGTAACCCTCCTCGTTCTCGGCCAAAACCAGCAGATGGTGGTACTTATCCTTCTCCGGAGCGGCGCGATGGTCTTCCTGGGGACAGATATAGAGTTCGCATCCCAGGATTGGCTTGACGCCTTTGGCGGTGGCGGCTTCAAAAAAATGGACCGCCCCGTAAATATTGCCGTGGTCGGTGATGGCCACGGCCTTCTGACCAATGCTGTCGACATGGGCGACGAGTTTTTCAACATCGCAGGCGCCATCCAACAGGGAGTAGTCAGTGTGGAGATGCAGGTGGGTGAACTCAGCCATGGGGATAGCTCTAGTTTAGTCTGTTGAGCTATTGGCAGGGGGCGGTGCAGAACTGGTGCAGGTTGAGGAAAAGCGGGGCTGGAATTGCCGGGCCCTTCCCTGCAAAGCGAAGTTTTCGCCTTGATGTGAAGGGCCCGGGCAGGTCTACGACACGAGCAGCAGGTCCAAGTCACCTTTGGCAATAGCGACATATTTGCGTGGGGTGACTGAAACTCGCCCATCGTTCGCAAACAGGAAATCATAGTCGATGTGGCATTCGCCACATAGCCAGAAATGTTCGACGTGGACCTGGGACCCTATTCGACGCGTGGTCCGTATGACACGGCCATTGCGAAGATAACGAAGCTCTTTGCGGCACTCCGGATTCATACATTGGGTAATCATGTAAGACCTCTCGGTTACTCCGGTAAGCATACCTTGGTTAAGTTACTTCCGTGCGAACGGAATCACCCTAAAGTTGTAGGCCGGTCGCAACTATTTTCGGCTCTTGAATCGAGTTTGCCAACGGCGCCCCGCTTGGTCCCGGCAAGGCTTGCTGGGTTAGTAACTTAGATGCTTTGGCGGGAAAGATGGATCGGAAAATGCGGGGACAGGCGGGGCAATTTCGAGGCCCTTAGTCTGAAGTTTCGTTAATGTCACTATAAATGTGACTTCACGAGATGCACTTTGCGCCGGCTGAGGCGCGACACAGATAGATGTCGGCATCGATTCCCGTGGCTGCGCGATAGCGCTGATGAATCTCCTGGCGGAACTGATCTGCCCGTTTTTCCTCGACCAGGTTGACGGTGCAGCCGCCGAAACCGCCGCCCGTCATGCGCGCTCCATAACACCCGGAGAGGCTGGAGGCCATTTCGACCAAGGTATCCAGCTCACTGCAGCTGGCCTCGAAGTCCTCGCGGAAGCTGCGGTGGGCTTCGGCCATGAGCTTGCCGAATGACTCCAAGTCACCGCGCTCTAATGCGGAGGCGGCGAGCTCCACCCTCTTGTTTTCGGTGATGATGTGGCGACACCGGCGAAACACGTTCTCCGGCATTTGCGGCCTGCACTGCCTTAGCTGTTCTTCGGTAGCATCGCGCAGGGATGTGATCGAAGGAATGAGACGATGCAGGATGCGAGTGCCTTCTTCCACTTCTTCGCGACGCACGTTGTACTGTCCGCCCGCATGTTCGTGTTTGACCATGGAGTTGCAGATGATCAAGCGGACATGAGCGGGAATCGGCACCAGGCGATATTCGAGCGACCGGGTATCGAGCACCAAGGCGTGGTCGAGCTGGCCCGCGCAGGCAATGAACTGGTCCATGATGCCGCTGCGCGCGCCGACGAAAGCATTTTCTGCGCGCTGGCAAGCGAGCGCGACGGTTGCCAGCGGCAGCGAGGCTCCAGCTAAAGCGAGCAGGGCCATCGCGGTGGCAACTTCGATGGAGGCGGACGAGCTCAGGCCCGCGCCCAAGGGGACGTCGCCCTCGAGGGCGAGGTCGTATCCTCCGAGGTGTACGCCTTCCTGCGCGAGGCTCCAAGCCACGCCCATCGGGTAATCGCTCCAGTGCTGGCGAGCTGAGACAGGTAATGGGTCCGCGGGATACGAAACTTGTTCCTCCATGTTTTTGGAGGCCAGGACGATTTGTCCATCGTGGCGCGCGCGGATGGTGGCGATGGTGCGGAAATCGATGGCCGCGGGCATGACAAAGCCGCCGCTGTAATCGGTGTGCTCGCCGATGAGATTAACCCGGCCCGGCGCGACGCAGCTCTTAGATCTGTCGTTTGAAGAGGCCATTGCTCCTAACCGTTGGTGCTTTTGCCACCGTGCCTAAGAACGATGGTGAAGATCTTGTACCGTACGACGACGCGACTGACCGCTCCTCGAAAGCATATAGCAAGCGGAGACATGCATTACAGCCATGGTTGAACCGCCGCACTGCGAGCCCTGAAGGACAGGGGCCCGCCGCTTACCGTTGCATCGTGGTCACGCGAAACGGGGGTCGAATTGAAACGGCAACGGCTTGCCGATGCGCAATTTACTAAAGTCAGGGTGACGCGGGTTCAGCAGGAAATTGGATTCCCCGGGAACAAGGGCACTGGGCACGCGCAGTGCGGCGGACTTGGCGCCGGCAGCCCATTCGTCTCCAACAGCTCGCACGTTGGCCGGAGTGGGGTCGGCTCTCCAATTTGGAGGCAGGTTGGACAGATCGAGATCCGCCACACAGGACTTCGGAAGCCAGACCTCGATAAGAAGGTAGCTGTGCAAAAGCTCAGGCGCTTCCAGGTGGACCAGCAATTCCAGCACGGCGAGCGATTGAGACTGCGAAGCATAGATCATGGCCGTGCCGGGACTGTTCCATCGCCCCCCGTAGAGACGGGCGCCTTCTCCATTGAATGCAGTCTTGGCATATTTCTGCTTCGTGATCCGCCAGGCGGAAAACGTCAAGAATATATCCCGTGATCCAAACGGCCGATCAGGTCTTCCACCTCCCTGGCTCCCAATTCCGTCCGCGCATAGAGCAGGGGGGTCTGACCGTTCAACGCCTTTTTAGGAGATGTAAGCCAATTTACGGAGGCTTTCACATCCCCCTCGAACAAATCCACACACTTCTCAAAGAGATTGGCGACGCGCAGCAGCCGCTCGGACTCATCCGGTTCAAGTCTTCCCGCATTTCGTCGCCGGGCCAGAGTTCGCTCGGGGATGTCGATCACCGAAGCTAACAAAGCCAGGGATAGACCGCTATTTATTTCCAGTCTCAAGAGGGTCTCATAAGAAAATCCTAGTTCGATCTGGTGCAGCAGGTCGGAGGTGTCACTCGCCGTAAGTCCGAGGCTCGCGCCACGAATGCGAAAAAAGGTCAGACGCCGGGTTGCGGGCTGAGGCATCTGCGGGTTGGAGGTCTTAGCCATGGTTTGTGGGGAATCTCCTAGGGTTGATGTTAGAGAGGAGGTGACAAGATGTCAATAAATAAGTGCCAAATGGCAGAAGCGGGGAGAATCACTTTGAATCGGCAGGGGCTAGATCGACGGTGATCTGGATGTGCCGGTATTCGCCGGCGGGGGCCGAGACCGGGTCCGGCTCGAGGTTGTACACAGCAGGGGAAGGCGATTCGAGCTTTGCTCCGTGGGCCTGCAGTGGCTTTTCATCTGTCCGCAGTTCGATGGACGAGCGCGATGGATCGCGCGTGGCGTCGAGTCCGATGACCAGGCGGTTCGCCTGGTAGGCGACGGAGGTGATCTTGATCGCTTTGCTGGATTCGCCGATTAGGGGTGCATCGGCCTTCACGCTCAGGGATACTCCACCTTCATAGCGAACCAGGCAATGGCTTTTGCCTTTGGGGAGTGTGAAGGTGAGCAGTGCGTGGGTGTCCTGGGAGTGCGCTTCTGTCTTTGAGGCTAGGGGTTGGCCGTTCAAGTCCGCGCCGCTGAGATGGGCCCCGAGCGGGATCTGCGGTGAGAAGTGGAGTTCGATTGGACTTCCTGAGTTTTCCGTCTGTAGATCGAGCCCTCCACGCACCCGGGAGAGCGTCATATTCAATCGGCCACTGGCGACCTGGATGTTCTTTACCGAGAGCTGATTCCAACCAGGCGGCAGATGCGGGGAAAATTCCAGCCGGTTGGTCTCCGCTTCCCTATCCAAACCCAGGAGGCCGGTCACGGCAGAAGAGAGAAATGCTGCCGAAGACCAAGTCTGCTCGGGAACTGACTCCGCTTGCGGGTGATAGAAATTGCCTGCCAGTACTTCATGCATGTGTCCCATGGAATCGAGGGTGCCCCAGGGAATGAGCGATCTCCAGATAGGAAATGCGGAGTAGGGCCGGTGCTCCGACCAAAATGCTGCAGCCACACGCGCGGTGCTGCGGGGCGAAACACTTCCGCTGGCGTACGAGGCTGGGTCGAAACGGGTGGAATTTGCGTCCACTCCCCTGGTTCCCCAGTCGGTTTCGAAGCCGGACGAGGCCAGCTGGTCGAGAATCGATGCGGTTTGGTTTGGGTCGACAGTATCGGCCGCAACCAGATCCACTCCGTTGACGCTATGACGCATCACCGGATGACCTGCGCCGTCGTAGCCGTCGATCCAGGTGTTTTGCTGATCCTGCCAATAACGACGGGCGACCGAGCTTTTTGCTTTGTTATTCAGGCGCATCGCTTCGTCCGCCATCGACGCATGACCGCTCAGCGTGGTCAACCGGGCAAACGCCGCCGAGGCCCGAACCCAGCTGGTGGCAAGGCTCAGGTCATCGGTGAGCCTGTCCTGTTCGTTGCCGCCTTCTTTGCTGGCGGGAATGCGCGGAAGCCCATCGTCTCGAACGAGCAGCGATTCGCAATAGCGATAGGCGGCTTCGAGTCCGGGCCAGTTTTGTTGCAACCACTGTGTGTCGCCGGTGGCGCGAATGTAGTGCTCCACGGTGATCAGATAATCAAAGGTGATGTCGACGTGGACAAACATGTAGGGGTACCTGGTTGCCCAATCAGCAGGATCCGCACTCTGCGAGAGCTCGTGCCAGATCATTCCGGTTCGCGCATCCTGATACTTGGCGATGAAGGCGAGGGCTTCCTTCGCCCTGGGGTAGTCACCGCTGTTGATCAAGGCTTCAATGGCGATGAGCCCATCCCCGGCAAAGAACCAGGCGTATTGCGGACGCCTTGCGTCCCGGGAGGGACCGTACCCGGCGACCAGCCCGCAGCCTAGCGCCGGGTTGCATACCCAGGCTTGGTCCAGCGCGATCTGGGCCCAGGCGAGTTGCTGATTCACTGCCTCATCGGGGGTTTCGATGCGTAGGGTACTCGCAAGTAGTTGGGCGTAATGATCGCGCGCCTCGGCCTCGAAGGTGGGCTCTTGCGCCAGCAGATTTTTCATTTGATCTATAGGGGATAACTGGTCATTAAGAGTAACAATCACGGTTGCGTAATGGCCAGGACCGGCGTGGACGGCAAAGGCCAGCCGCTTGCCGGGAGTTCCCGCCTGGGCGCTGTTCCTTACCAGGTCGTGCGACAACACGTCTGGGGAGCCGATCATCGCAGAATATTTGCGCGTGGCATCCGCCAGGATGTAAGCAGAGGCAGCCGGGTCCCAATGCGTGTTCTGACCGCCTATGGAAGCGGGCCACATGAGATCGAGAACGGGCGTGAAGTGGATAACGACGTCAACGGTGCGAGGACCGTCGACGGAATAGGTCATTAGAACGGCTGCATCGTTGAGGGGCACGAAGAGCTTCTCCCGAACGACAAAGTCGGGACCTATGTAGGTGCGGGTAATCGACTGTGGTTCATACGTGATCCGACGCAGTAAGGTAGCCGCATTGATTTCGGTGGTTTCTCCTTGGACGCGAAACCCTGGTTCATAGCCGCTGAGGAGTTGCAGCGGATAGGCCCATAATTCGAGGCCACCGGATGCGTAACCCATGACGATGGCTTTGCGCCCGTGGGCGGCGATGAATCGGTCGGGGGCACGCGTGTCAAATGAGAGCTCTGCGGGCGCCAAGCGCGTAAGCAAGAGCAGCACGAGTCCGATAGCACGCATTGCTTTCATCTTCGTGTCAGAGGGAAACCTCAGATGGCTCCTCTCGTTTAATCCCGCACAGGGGCGATTGATTGGTGGAGCGTAGCAGGAAACTCCGGGTTCGCTCCGGGCTTGAACGTCTAAAAGCGTTGAATGGGCTTCGCCCGTCTTTTTCGGCCCACGTACGCTGGTGCGAACATGGGGCACCCGTCCGGTTTCGCTTGGCCCTGCCATGTTCATTCCGTGGTCAAGGTGATGAACGAATCTACCACGTGAACTTGACCGTTTTTTCGACGTAGCCTTCGCCTGAACCGAAGTCAACCTGGATCGAACGGAGGGGGCCATTCTGTTGCAGGGGCTCGGCGCCTTCGGCATGCACGTTTGCCCGCGGGTCATTTATTCGCAGATGGATGATCTGATGGCTGCCCGCGATGCCGGCTAATCGCAAGGTAAGGGCGTTGCCGGAGTATTGCTGGTCAAGCACCTTGGTCTGTTGTGTCGTCGCGCCGGGCTCGGGCAGGGCATGCGGAAAGCCAGCTTCTACCGCGGGTAGAGGAACGCGCAGCACACCGCCGGAGGCGCTCCAGCCTAGCGTATGCGAACCCAGAACGACGCTGGCGCTGGCGTGCACAACCAGAGACGTTCCTTCGCGCTTGATTTCCAGATCAACATCGCCGGCGCCCAGTGGGACGTGATGCAGCTTCGCCCCATCCCACTCGGCCGGCAGGCTGGGGGTCAGGACTAGTTTTTTGGCGGCTGCATCCCATTCGAGACCGAACAGACCGCGCAGGACCGGCGAGATCACCATCGCCGACGACCAGAGCTGATGCGGCGTGCTGCGGCCGAAGGGCGCGAAAAATTCGCCGGAGAGCAACTCCGTCACCGTGCCTGGATCCTGCGCCCAGGTAAGATCGGCATTCTGCATCAGGTGCGCGTAGGCGGAGAGGCTGCGGCTGTTGCGATACTCTGCCAGCGACGTCCACCCCGTGTAGAGCGGCCAAACGCTTCCCTGGTGATAGCTGATGGGGTCGAAAAACGATACCGTGGGGCTCAGGTCGCGGGTACCCCAGTCGGTTGAAAACTCGGATGCAGCCCAGCGGTTGAACATGGGCTGGGCGTGCTGTAATCGATAGGTCCCGTCCCAGGAAGCCACCGTGGGAAAGATCGTGGGACTTGCATCCACGCTTCCATCGCGGTTGCGGCTGAAGGCGTAAAAGCTGCCGTCGGGAAGCAGATACTCCTTCTCGATGGCGGCGCCAATATTGGCCGCTCGAGTCTCTGCCTGCCGCGCGATTTCGGTGTGTCCTGTGGCCTTCGCCAGGGCCGCCATGGCGGTGCTGGCTTGCTGGTCGAGCGCAGCGAGATAAATTTCCTGGTGGGGCATGCCGGGGGGCCAGGATTCCACCCATCCTGTTCCTTCCGTGTTCTCGTAGATGCCATCGCCGTCGGAATCATGAGAGATCTCAAACTTCCAGGCTCGCTGGAGCGCTTCCCAGTTGGCTTGAATGAATTGGGTGTCGCCGCTCACTCTGAGGTAGTCCTCGGTCGCCATCAGGAACAACGGGGTTGCGTCGGCCGAGGCAAAGGGGTAGGGCAGGCTTTTCCAATCCACCAAGTCTGCCGTCTGGGACCACTCGTGGATCATCTTGCCTTCCGGACTTTGCCGCTTGATCAGGAAATTCAGCTCATCCTTGGTGAGCTGAAAATCGCCGTAGCTGTTTACGGCGTAGAGCGTCCACAGTGCGTCGCGTCCGAAGAACCAGCCGAAACCGGGCCTGGTGGAATCGCCAGAGGAATAGAAGCCAGCGACTAACGCCGTCTCTGCATGCGAAGGGGTGGTCTCGACGCGAAGCTGATCGATGGCCACTTGGGCCCAGGCAAACGCCTGGTCGAGGATCGGGTCGGGAGTTTCGATGCTTAGGTGGGAGGCGGCGAATTTTTGAAAGTGGTCCTGGGTGTCGCTGTATAGCTGGTGGAACCCGCTGTCCAGAGCTTGCAGTTGCGCGGGCAACGCAGCGGTTTCGCCCACGGTCATCAGCAGTGGATACATCTTCCCAGCATCGGTCGCCGGGTCAAAGTGGAGGACAAACTGTAGAGGGTACTCGGTAGGGTGCTCCTGGTAAGGGGCCAGGATACCGGGCTGCGCCGTGGGTATGGCGAGGGCAGCGGCTTGACCGGGAAGGTTCAGGTGCAGGACATAAAAGCCCGATGAGCCTGTTTTGATCCACTCCGGAGAGGGATGGTCATCGGATAGCGCCGGCCACATACGCTGCATGTGCGGGGTGAAACTGAAAGTGAGCGTCATGGGGCGTATGGCCTGGATTTGATAGAAAACTAGAGCCCCTGCTCCATCGGGTGCGTGCTGCGGCGCAAAGAGGACCTCGCGCACCGTGAAATTGGCGTGGGAGAAGGTGATGGTCGTGTGACCCGGTTGCACATCGATGGACGCCGCCTGCTGGTTCACGTCGATGGGCACATCGTAATCCTTCATCTCCGCGGTCATGCCCATGTGACTGAGGATTTTCCAGGGGAATATCCAGGTTTCAAACGACCCGTCCTGCTGACCGAGGAGAGCGCCGCGCGGCCCGGTGACGCTGAAGGGTTTTTCAGTCATCACCGCGGCGTGGATATGCAGTTGGCCGGGTTGCTCTGCGGCGAAATAGGGGAGTGCGGGGAGATCGCTCGTTGTCTGGGCAGACAGCGCAGTAGTCAAAATTATCCAGGAAATCGAAAGCAGCTTCATATGCTTCTCCTGAAGGAAAACGCGGCCGAAGCAAAAGCAATGATGATGGGAAAGCACTCCAACGTGTAGCGCGGCTCGGGCGCTTCGATCGTTGCCAGCAGGATACTACGCAAAACAATATAGGCCACCATGGCGGAGGCAAATCGGGGCCAGTAAAACGCTCCTACCAGCGCTGCAAGTAGATAGGCCAGGTTCAATGTGCCATAGGCGTAAGAAAACCGGGTTTCCACGTGGTGCAGGCGATATTGCCACCATCGTAGTTCTATATTGAGCATTTCCACGCGAGGCCGCAGCCACATATCCGCGAGCCGTAACAGGGGCAGCGTCACATAAAATTGAAAGGGACGATCCCGGATGCGCTCACCGGCGAGAGCGGCAAATGCGGCGTCGATTTGCGGCGTGAGCACGTCGCCGTCGTTGTAGCGGGCTATCAGGGTGAGTGTTTCGTGCTGCTGGGTATCGAGGGCTCGCGCGGGCAAGGCGTGGAGATCGATGTCGTCGCCGGGAACGTTCCAGTAGACCTCATAGGTGGAGGCGAAGTCAGCTACCCAGGTTTTTGCCCATCGCTGGAACCCGGTTGCCTTGGGTTCCCCAGGATCGGAGGCGGAACGAGGGGCAAGCGGTTGAAAGATATGGAAGGTGTGCCAGTTGCGGAGAGTCCATGCGGCAAATGGCAGGAGTGCGATCAAGCCGCAGACACACGCGATCCGCAGAGCGCGGGTCAGGCCGAGTGCGCGGCGGCCATACGCGAGGAGCGCGGGAAAGAAGACGATGCCCAGCAGTGCTCCATCGGGACGCAACAGCGCGGCGTAGCTCCAGGCGAAGGCTAACCCCAGCATCCAGGCCCAATGCGGGCGCTCCAGCACGCCGGCGAAGGCGCACAGGCCAAGAGCGACACAGAATATGGAAAACGTTTCGGTGAGGGGCATGGCCACGTAATTTGCGGTAAAGGGACAGAGCACGGCCAGCCACAGCGCCAGCATCGCAACCCGGCCGCCGCAGAGCCTGCGGACGAATTCCGCGATGAGCAGGCAGGTTGCCAGGTCAATCACCAGTTGCAGGTAGAGAACGGCGGCGTAATTCTGGTTTCCAAAGACGGCAAAGCATAGAGCCAGGAAGCCGGGATAGCCAGGTAGGCGGACGAGGGTCGGGGCAATGGCCGCCGGGGCGCCCGGGTGCACGATGGACCGGCCGTAGATGCCGTGGGATAGCCAATTTCTGGCGATGTCGGCGTAGAGCAGGGAGTCGCCCTGGATCTGTGGAAAAGCGTGGATGAACCACAGGCGAAGCGCAGCACCCGCCACTAGCGCAAGCAAGGCGAGAAGCGTGGTACGGAGACGGAGGGCGGGCATCCCCCGAAATCATACAAGGGTTGGGGTTAGAATAAGCAGGTGGTGAGCGGGCGGGAGTAGCTCAATGGTAGAGTAGCGGCTTCCCAAGCCGTTGGTTGCGGGTTCGATCCCCGTCTCCCGCTCCAGAATTTGCGGTATCGCAGATCCCTCCCACTAGGCTTCGCTCCGGATTTCCTGTCGAGTTTTGTTGGCGTGGGCACGACCTCACCGGCTGCGTACAGGTTCATGCTTTGTATCAGGGCACGACTTTAGTCGTGCCGTAGAGGCCTAAAAAGACCTGGGCTTTAGCCCCTGCCCCCAGCATTTGCTAAGCAGATCTGCCGTGGCAGGGGCTAAAGCCCATCATTTTTTCAACCCTAACGGCACGACTGAAGTCGTGCCCTGATACAAAGCATAAACTCGTATGCAGCCGGTGAGGTCGTGCCCACGCCAACAAAACTCGACAGGAAATCCAGAGCGAAGCATAGTGAAGCGTGGTTCGGTCTGACTCCTCGGGAAATGTTTCAGACGGTGCGGGATACCAGCACGATCAGCAGGATCAACAAACATAGACTCACTCCCGCGCTTGGCCGGTAGCCCCAGTTGCGGCTGTGGGGCCAGGCTGGGAAGACGGCGATCAGCAGGAGCACGAGAAAGATGACGACTCCATCGGTCCATGCCATCAGGGGGCCATCAGGGGGCCATCACGGCCGCAGAGTCCTTGGGGTGTCCGGGGCGCTGACGAGCGTCCGCGCACGAGCGAAAACGTCAAAGAGCATGCTGCGAGTTAGCCGGCCGGTGTTGGTGTTTTGTAGCGAGGGATGGAAGCTGGCAATCAGATAACGGCCCCCAGGAAGGGAGAATTCCGCCCCATGGGAAAACTTGAAGCGGGGCTTGCGCTCGCATTGGTGGGTCCGCTCCAGGTGCTGCAGATAACCGTCAAAGGCAATGCGCCCGAGACAGACGACCACTCGCAGATGGGTCAATAGCGAGATCTCCTCGTCAAGATAGGGTGCACAGTTCGCGAGTTCAGAGCGCTTGGGAGAGTTGTCGGGAGGAGCGCAACGGACCACGGCGCTGATCCAGCAGTCGTGCAATTGCATGCCGTCATTTCGCGCGACCGAATTGGGTTGCGAAGCGAAGCCGGCGTCGTGAAGAACGGGATACAGAAAGTCGCCTGATCCATCTCCAGTGAAAGGGCGGCCGGTACGATTCGAGCCGTGCGCACCCGGGGCCAGCCCGAGCACCAGCAAACGAGCATTCTCATCGCCAAACGATGGAACCGGCTTGGCCCAATAAACCCAATCCTGATAAGCACGGCGCTTGCTGAAGGCGATTGCTTCGCAATACTTGCGCAAGCGGCTGCAACGCTGACAGCGGATGATCCCCTGGTTGAAAAGTGCAAGCGGGCTGGGATTCGCGGGAATCGGGCCCGGACTGGCCGCAGGCAGACTGGGGCTTCCAGCCGGCGACGCGGGGTTTGTTCGGGGGAAGGTGCTCATACCAAATTGTAGGCCTATCGTTAAGACGGCGTAAGATGATTTTGCTTTTCGAGGGTCTCAATGGGAATTAAGAAGAGGTGGATCAGCGGTATTTTTTTGACTCTGCTGGCAGCCGGTTGCCGGCAGCAACCCGCGGTGGAACCGGCACCGCAACCGGCAACGCCCGCCCCGCTCAAGATCGGCGGCGAGGACGTGGTCACCCTCACAAGAAAAGCGACCGGCAGCGGCAGCAAGCCGGAGTTCCTCTCCGTGACCCTGCTTCCCGGGCGAGGCATGAACATGCTGCAGGTGACTGCCGCCATTCCCGGCAAAGGGGAAATTCCGCTGCTGCATTCACCTTCGATCGAGGATGCGGCGAAGCAGCTTACCGGCACCGGCAAGGACCAGACGGGCAACGCATCCTTCAGCTTCGGCGGCGCGTTCCTGATTCCCTACCCCAACCGCATCGTGGGCGAACCTTCCCCCGACGGCAAGTCGGTCATCACCCAATGGCGAGGCCGCACCTTGGCACTCCCGGCGAACTTTCCCAGCAAGCGGCCCGGCGGCCCGGTGGTGGCGATTCACGGACTGATCACGCTGGACAAGGTGGAAGATCTGGAAACCCAGACCACGGCGGATGGGCAAACGGTTACGGGCGTGATCCACGCCGGAGATTTCGGCGGCCACTGGCTCTCTGACACCGACCTCAACCTGACCATCGCGCTCGCGGGCGACTCGGTCGACGCTACGATCACCGCCAAGAACATCGGCAAAGAGCCGGAGCCCATGTCCATCGGCTGGCACCCGTACTTTCGGATACCTAGCGGGCACCGCGCGCAGGCACGGGTTCACATCCCGGCCTCCATGATGGCGACGGTGAACAACTACGGTGACGCATTCCCTACCGGGCAACTGAAACCGGTCAAGGGCACCGAATACGATTACAACGCGCCCGGAGGTGTGGCCCTCGACGATCACTTTCTCGACGATAATTTCTCACACCTCGAGCGCACGCATGGTGCTGCCGAGGTGAAGTTGATCGATCCGGAATCGCATTATGGCCTGACGGTCTCCGCGCTCTCGCCGGAGATCAGGACAATTCAGGTTTATTCTCCCAAACCTGCATCGTTTGTCGCGATTGAAGATCAATTCAATTATGTGGACCCGTTCGGGAAGCAGTGGAAGGGAATGGATACCGGGATGGTGACACTTCGGCCGGGACAGTCCGTCACCTGGAAGGTTCGGCTGTCGCTGTTCACGCCGAGCCAATGAAGCAGTTACTGCGGTAATACCTTTCGAGGCTCCCCCGGCCCGCACGACCCGTATCGGGCGCATACTTACCAAATGCGAATTAACGGGCAGCCGATCGGGAGTTGTAGCAAGCAAACACACCCCACGACCGGGGGAGTTCCAGCGCCGAGGCGTTACCTAAGGTAACCCAAAAAGGGTGTATTGTAGTTAATAGCCGTTTTATATTCTCTGCGCCGCGGGTTTGACCCTCCTGGAAAAGGCTCATACGATGAAAGCAGGCTGTTTACAGCCCGCCGCGCATACCTCGAATCCGCCATTGCAACGGACCGGGGAGCGAGCGAATCTGGAAGGCATACGTTGAGTCCAAGCGAAATGATTGAAACGACACCGCAAACCGGCGGGGAAGCTGCCGCAACCGAGGAACTGGTCGGTCACGAGCATGAGGGACATTCCCATGATGAACATTCCCACGAGGGACATTCGCATGGCCCTACCCTGAATCCGGACTGCACGCGAGAAGTTGAGATTGAGATTCCTGCTGCTGAAGTGAGCCGAAATTTCGAAGCAGTCACCAAACGATATAAGAAGATGGCGCGTATCCCGGGCTTTCGTTCCGGCAAGGTGCCGGAGTCGCTTATTCGTGGCCGGTTCGCCGAGCAAATCCGCCAGGATGTGATGGAAGCGGTACTACCGGTTCACTTTCGGACGGCTATCGAGGAGAAGCAACTCAAGCCCGTCTCCCAACCCCAGGTAACCAACATCGAATTCGAAGAAGGCAAGCCTTTGCGGTTCAAAGCGGCCTTCGAAGTGATCCCCGAATTTTCTATCGACGGCTACCAGGACGTGAAGGTGGAGAAGCCATCCACCGAACTGACCGATGCCGAGTACGAAGCCGAGTTGGCGCGGATCCGTGATTCCCGCTCTACGATGGAGCCGGTGGTTCAGGAGCGTCCGCTGGCGGATGGCGACTTTGCCCAGATCAGCTTTACCGGCGAAGTGCAACCGGTCGAGGGTGCCGCGGATAGCGACGCACCGCCGCAACCAATTTCCGGACAGGATGTTCTGGTCCAGGTAGGTGGACCGAACACACTCGAGAGTTTCAATGCCGCGCTGCGCGGAGCCACAGTCGGTCAGCAGTTAAAGTTTGAAGTGAGCTATCCACCGGAATTCGGTGAGCGGCAACTGGCTGGCAAGCGGGTGGCCTACGATCTTGAGGTCAAAGGCATCAAGACCAAGATCGAGCCTGAACTGAACGACGACTTCGCTCGCGAGTTGGGACAGTACGAAACTCTGACCGATTTCACTACGCAGTTGCGGGAACACCTGGCCAGCGACAAGCAGCGGCGGGTACAGAACGAAACCACGAACCGGCTGCTCGATGCGTTGGTTACCCGTTACGAGTTCCCCGTTCCCGAGTCACTGGTTCAGCAGCAGGTGGACGCTCGCCTGGATCGCGGATTGCGTGCACTGGCGGCTCAGGGCATGCGAACGGAAGACATGCGCAATCTGGATTTCGATCGCCTGCGCGCTGCCCAGCGCGAGCCAGCTACCGCTGAGGTAAAGGGTTCTGTTTTGCTCGATCGCATTGCCGATGTAGAAAACGTGCATGTTCCCGAAGCAGAGGTCGAGAGCGAACTGCAAGCTATCTCATTGCAAATGCGCGAAGGGCTGGAGACGCTGCGCGCTCGTTTGACTGAGGACGGTAGCCTCGCTAGAATCCGGGAACGCTTACGTAGGGAGAAGATGGGCGCACTGCTATATGAACGCATGGCGTCCTGAGTAAACGGGCAACACAAAAGCAGTCAGAGCAAGGGAGCACATGGCACTGGTACCGATGGTGGTCGAGCAGACGAGTCGAGGCGAGCGGGCCTACGACATTTATTCTCGTCTGCTCCGCGACAATATTATTTTCCTGGGAACTCCGATCGACGATCAGATCGCTAACCTGGTAATCGCACAAATGCTATTTCTCTCCGGCGAAGATCCGGAGAAAGACCTTCAGCTTTACATCAATTCTCCCGGGGGCTCCATCACCGCCGGCCTTGCCATCTACGACACCATGCAATTTATTCGCAACGACGTGGTTACCTACTGCATCGGTCAAGCAGCGAGTATGGCGGCGTTCCTGCTCATGAGCGGCAACAAGGGCAAGCGATTCGCATTACCGAACTCCCGCATCCTGATCCACCAGCCCTCGATGGGTGGGCTTTCCGGGCAGGCGACCGATATCGATATTCACGCGCGCGAGATTCTCCGCATCCGCGAGATCACCAACAAGTTGATGTCCAAGCACACAGCGCAGCCGTTGGAACGCATTGAACGGGATGTTGAGCGCGATTTCATCATGAACGCCCAGCAGGCCAAAGAGTACGGGATTATCGACGAAATCATAGATCGGCCACGCACGTGAAGTAAGGCCGCCAGGCCAAAGGAGTTGCAGTATGAAAACGCCGAGGGGAACTGACGATACGCTCCGCTGCTCGTTCTGTCATAAATCGCAGGACGCAGTTGCTAAATTGATCTCCTCACCAAGCGACTATCCGCGGGCATACATCTGTGATGAATGCGTCGCGGTTTGCAACTCTATTCTGGAAGACGACCGGGGCGAGGCACAGCCCGGAGCGGCGCCCGCCCACTTGCCTAAACCGCAAGAGGTGAAGGGTTTTCTGGACGAGTATGTCATCGGCCAGGAGCAAACCAAGAAGAAGTTGGCGGTGGCGGTTTACAACCACTACAAGCGCATCCAGATGAACCGGACGCGCGGCAACGATGTCGAGCTTTCCAAGTCGAACATCCTTCTGGTGGGGCCCACCGGCAGCGGCAAGACCTTGCTGGCGCACACCTTGGCCAAAATGCTGGACGTGCCTTTTGCCATCGTCGACGCCACCACGCTGACCGAAGCCGGTTACGTAGGCGAAGATGTGGAGAACATTATCCTCAAGCTGCTGCAGGCAGCGGATGGGGACGTCGCCAGGGCGCAGACCGGGATCATCTATATTGATGAAATCGACAAGATCGGCCGTAAGGACGAAAATCCGTCGATCACCCGCGATGTCTCGGGCGAGGGGGTGCAGCAGGCGCTGCTGAAGATCCTCGAAGGCACGGTAGCCAATGTTCCGCCGCAAGGTGGACGCAAGCACCCTCACCAGGAGTTCACTCCGGTCGACACCACCAACATTCTGTTTATCTGCGGCGGCGCTTTTGTCGGCTTGGAAAGATTGATCGGGCGGCGGGTCGGTAAGAAGGCGTTGGGATTCAAGGCGCTCGCGGAAAAGGATATCCAGGAGGCGGGCGTTCTGCCGGCTCAGCGCGATACGGAGCTACTCCGCCAGGCTCAGCCCCAGGACCTGATCAAGTTTGGCCTTATTCCTGAGTTCGTTGGGCGTTTGCCCGTGATTGGGATTCTGGACGAGCTCGATGAGGCTGCGCTGGTGGAAATTCTTACCAAGCCGCGGAATGCGATTTTGAAGCAATATCAACGGCTGTTCGAATATGAGGGCGTGCGTTTGGTGTTCTCCGAGGAGGCTTCCCGTGCCGTGGCCCGTGAGGCTTTAAACCGGAAGGTTGGGGCCCGGGGCTTGCGCATGATCCTGGAAGAGCTGATGCTGGACCTTATGTATCATCTGCCCAGCAATAAGAAGATTAAGGAATTGGACATTACGGCAGAGATGGTACAAAAACGCGACCTTTCCGTGACGCTGCTGGAAAAGGCCGGATAGAGAACTACCTTTTCGATTCTGATCACTTTGGGTGTCCCCTACGCAAAATATGGGACGGCCCCTTCCCGGCAATTTCCCAGAGACGACCTCATAAGTTGTTGATTGGTTGAAGGCCTGAAGATCCGGGGCATTGGCGCAACTCTCTTTTCCTCTGTATAAGGGAAATAGTGAAAGGAATTCGCGTGACACAAGCAAAGGAAACCCGGGATAAAGGCGATCTTCGCAAGCTCCCCATGATGCCCATTCGGGACATGGTGATCTTTCCTTATATGATGACGCCCTTTGTTGTGGGGCGTGAGTCGAGTGTCCGGGCGCTGGAAGAGGCGCTCACCGGGGATCGCAAAATCTTTCTTGCCACCCAGCACGACGCCGGAATTGACGAGCCGCGGCCCGAAGATATCTATTCCGTGGGCACCATCGGCAACATCGTGCAAAGCGTCAAAATGCCCGACGGCAACATTAAAGTATTGGTCGAGGGGTTGGAGCGGGCCAAGGCTGTGGAGATGAACGACTCCGATGGCTTTTTCGTAGCCACCGTGCGGGTCGCGAACCGGCAGCTCGAAGTTAATTCACAGATCGAGACTGTGATGCAGCGGGTCACTTCCCTGTTTGAGCAGTACGTCAAGCTGCAGCAGTCACTTAACTACGAAACGATGATCGCCGCCGTCCGCATGGATGAGCCGGCGAAGCTCTCCGACACGATCGCCGCCAACCTGCAGCTCTCGATTGAAGAGAAGCAGGAGCTGTTGGACATATTCGATCCTAGCGAGCGGTTGTCGCGGGTCGCGGATGTGTTGGACATCGAGATTGAAAAGCTGAACATGGATCGCAGCGTGCAGAGCCGGGTGAAACGGCAGATGGAGCGCGCCCAGAAAGAGTACTACCTCAACGAGAAGATCAAGGCTATCCAGAAGGAATTGGGCCGGGGCGAGAAGAGCGAGTTCGATGAACTGCGCAAGAAGATTGAAGCCGCCGGAATGCCCAAGGAAGTCTTCGATAAAGCCATCCAGGAGCTTAAAAAGCTGGAGGCGATGCCGCCAATGTCGGCCGAGTCCACCGTATCGAGGAATTATCTGGACTGGCTGCTGGCGGTGCCGTGGAAGAAGAGAAGCAAGGAAACGCGGAGCATCGATCACGCTGAAAAGGTGCTGAACGCGGACCATTACGGGCTTGAGAAGATTAAGGAACGGATCCTTGAGTTTCTCGCTGTGCGCCAGTTGGTTAAAAATCCTAAAGGTTCGATCCTTTGCTTCGTCGGGCCTCCGGGTGTGGGCAAGACCTCGCTTGGGATGTCGATCGCCAAGGCCACGGGACGCAAGTTTGTGCGCATGTCGCTGGGCGGCGTACGCGACGAGGCGGAAATTCGTGGGCATCGGCGCACCTATATTGGTGCACTCCCGGGACAGATAATTCAATCCATGAAGAAGGCGGGCACCAAGAACCCGGTCTTCATGCTGGACGAAGTCGACAAGATGGCTTCCGATCTGCGCGGGGATCCCGCTTCGGCCTTGCTCGAGGTGTTGGATCCGGAGCAGAACACCAGTTTTCAAGACCACTACCTCGACGTGGAATATGACTTGTCCCAGGTGCTTTTCGTGGCCACCGCCAACGTCTTGCACACCATCCCGGCGCCGCTCCAGGACCGCATGGAGATCCTCCGCTTGCATGGATATACCGAGGCGGAAAAGCTGGAGATTGCGAAACAGTACCTGGTGAAGAAGCAACGCGAGGCCACGGGCCTGAGCGATAAGAACGCGGTGTTCAGCGACTCGGCCTTGGTGGACATCATCCGGAGTTACACGCGCGAGGCGGGCGTCCGCAACCTGGAGCGTGAGATCGGCAACGTCTGCCGCAAGGTAGCGCGCCGTGTGGTCCGAAATGGGGCGAAGCATAAAGAGGAAATCGCCGACGCCAACCTCAACGATTTTCTGGGCGTAGCCAAGTTCCGCGACTCGCAGTTGCATGAGACCAGCGAAGTGGGCTTGGTGACGGGGCTTGCCTGGACGGAGGTGGGGGGCAGTATTCTCTCCACGGAAGTGCAGGTGCTGGACGGGAAAGGCAAGTTGACCCTCACCGGGCAACTGGGCGACGTGATGCAGGAATCGGCTCAGGCGGCACTTTCTTACATCCGCAGCCGGGCGCAGCATCTGGGATTGCCGAGGGATTTTTACCGGAATCTGGATATCCACGTGCATGTCCCGGAGGGTGCGATTCCTAAGGACGGTCCGTCGGCGGGCATCACGATTGCCACGGCGTTGGCGAGTGCGCTGGCTAAGATTCGGGTGCGGCGAGATATTGCCATGACGGGTGAGATTACGCTGCGGGGTAAGGTTCTTCCCATCGGCGGTTTGAAAGAGAAGCTGCTGGCGGCGCACAGGGCGGGCATTTTCGAGGCAGTCCTGCCGCGAGGCAACGAGAAGGACTTGGCCGATCTGCCGGAGAACCTGCGTAGCGTGATGAAACTGCACTTCGTCGATCAGATGGATGAGGTGTTGAAGATCGCGCTGGAGGGTCCGCTACCAGAGTTGCGCGAGGAGACCCCGGAAGCTTTGGCTGCGGTTAAGCCTCCTGCTGCTCCCGCCGGCCAGCCGCGCGCTCAGTAGTGTTCACGAAATTCCTGTTGTCGGCGATGGCGCCGGAGCAGTTCCCTTCTATTGCCGCCCCGGAGTTTGCCTTTCTGGGGCGCTCTAATGTTGGTAAATCCAGCCTGATTAATGGGTTGCTGGGCGAGAAGGCGGCCAAGGTCTCGGCTTCGCCCGGACGCACTCGGGCGATTAACTTTTTTGCTTTGTCAGAGTCGCTTACGGCTCGGGTGCCGCGGCTGTTGTTTGCGGATCTTCCGGGATATGGGTATGCGAAGATCTCCAAGTCCATTTCTGCTGAGTGGCCCAAGTTCATTAATCCCTACCTGGAAGAGCGGGCCAACCTGGTGCTCTGCATTTGCCTGGTGGATAGCAATATCCCGGTGCAGGCCAGCGATCAGCAGTTGATCGCTTCGCTGAAGGGGATGGATCGCAGCTTTCTTGTGGTCGGCACCAAAGCCGACCGGCTCTCCGGGAATGAACGAAGCAAGGCTGTGGCGCGGCTGAAAGAAGGGTTGGGGCTGAGTGAGATTTTGCTGTGCTCCGCCAAGACTGGTTCCGGGGTGAAGGATCTGTGGACGCAGATTCTCTCCCGGACAGACGAAGAGTAAGCAGCGCGGGTTCCAAGCCTGGGGGACTAGCTAGCCGATATACGTCCGCCCCCTATTGTTGCCGACGACGGTTTTGTTAACGGATGGGCAAATAATGAAAAGCTGCGATTGGGTGCTGCCCCGGACTGTTGATTGCTCCCTTAACTTGCCGTAGGAAAGTCGGCCCCTAATGAACAAATGGTTACCTTGGACCGACCAAAAGCTTTGGCGGGGCTTCGCCCATCTTTTTCGGCCCACGTACGCTGCCGCGAACATAGGGCACCCGTCGAGTGCGCGGTGCCCCGGACTGTTGATTGCTCCTTTAAATTGCCGCAAGCAAGTCGGCTCCTAATGAATAATGGTCACCTTGGACCGACCAAAAGCTTTGGAGGGGCTTTGCCCGGTGTTTTCAGCCCACGTTAGCTAGAGCGAACATGGGGCACCCGTCAGGGTTTGTTGCGGGTTGGATTTTGTTACTGGGGAGATGACCATCTTCTGCTCGCTAACCCGAAAAACTCTTACCAAGTGGAGTAGGGTTGTCCGTCGCTGCCTACTTGCTCTGAGCCGCTGTGTACGTCGGTCATGCCGGGGTCGGTCTGATCTACGTTCTGCAGGGTGTCATCCATGGTAGGCGTCCAGGTCGAGTTGCTGTGCGTCATCGGATCGATGGGAATGACCTTCAGATAGCCTGCTGTCACCAGGTCATCGAGAGACTGCGGCGCTTTGTCCTTGTCGTTGGTGTAGGCATCGATGCCGTCCCGCATGGTGTGCAGATCTTCCTTAAGAACTGCCTCCCGGGCAGCACGGATGGACGCAACGTAGGCCGGAATCGCGATGCCGGCCAGGATGGCAATGATCAGCATCACCACCATCAACTCGACCAGGGTGAAACCACGCGCGAATTCGGTACGAACGCCGGATCTTCTCACAAAGCCTACCAATCGGAATACTTCGTTCCATCGAGCGCCGTGCGTTGCGATTTGGAGGCAACGTCAAAGACGTTCTGGCCGCCCCACGAGTCGCTGTTCGCGTCGTCCTGCATGGAGCGCAACGTCCACTCCGCTTTACCAGTCATGGGATCTACCGGAATGCGGCGTAGAAATTTGAGCTTCTTACCCTGGGCATCGACACCCTTCACTAATGTATCCAGATCAGGGGGATAGTTTTGGCTGTCAACTTTGGTGATGAAAGCGTGCTTATCGGCAGCGTCTTTGTATTTGTCGATGGCATCGCGCATCTGCCACAAGTCGTAGCGCAGTTCCCTTTCCCGTTCACGCTGGGCGCGAAAACGCGCTAGAGGGACGGCGGCTGAAGCAAGGATGGCAAGGATCGCCACCGTCACGATCAATTCGACCAGTGTCAGCCCTGCCTGCCTGCCTGCCGCGCTGTTGGTGGGACGGAAGTTGCGCCGCATGCCTGGCCCTATTGAATATGTACCGCGGTTTGTGAGCCGGCCAGGTTGACCGCGGTTTGAGCGCTGTTCTTGGCGGACGCGCGGATGATCTGCATGGCCGCGTCCCCGGCAGCGTTGGCCTGGAAGGTTAAAACACAAACGGTTCCCGCGCCGTTTACTCCGGCAACACCGGGCGGCCGCGACGCCGAGATCACCACGTTGCCGACACCATCGTCGCGATGAACCAGCGCAATTGCCTGCCCATCATGACCGAGATAGTCGCCGCTATCTACGTTGATCAACGCCAGCTTACTGTTGTCGTAATGCAACTGCATTGGCACCGAGAAGACGTCCTGGCCGCCGCTCAGGTTGACCGCCACCTTGAAAGTAGCGCCCACCTTGGGCACAACTTGCGGCGGAGCAATCTGCAGGCTCACTGAATTCGAGAACCCCGATGGGGCCGGCGCGGCCGAGTTTGGCGTTGCTGCGACTCCGGGTGTCACGGCTGGGGCGGGCGCAGCGGGGTGGGGCTGTAATCCAGGCGGCAGAGTGCCGGCTCCCCCGGGCGGTGTATTTGCAGGCGCAGAGATGCGCCGCAACTCCACATTCGTACCCGTACCGGTATCAATTTCCTGCAGATTCTGCGGCGTAATGTCGGTAGCGCGCACGACGTGCGGAGTAATCATGAAGATGATTTCGTCGTCACGAACCTCGTGCTGCGTGGAACTGAAGATGTACTTCAAGATGGGCAGCTCACCCAAGCCCGGCGTGCCACCAATGGTGACGAGATCCTGCTTTTGCAGGAATCCACCGAGGATGTTGACTTCGCCTTCTTTCAGCCGCACCACTTGCTCCGCCGTGCGCTGGCTGATAATCGGCTCCGTGATGCCTCCGATATTGGTGTTGCCTTCTTCCTGCGAGGAGACGATTTTGATCTTGAGCGTGACATCGCGATCGTAGTGCACGATGGGGGTAATCTCGATTTCGACGCCGACATCCAGATACGTGAACTGGGTATTCACCAGCGAGCTGACCACCGCGGTCGCGGCGCCCGTCTGGTAGGAGCCGGTCGCTACCGGAATACGTTCACCGACCTTGAGGTCGGCCTTCTGCCCATCGGTCGCCCGGATACTGGGATTCTGCAGGACCTTGGTGTCGGAGTCGGAAAGCAACAAGTTCGCCGTTGCCTGGCCGATGGTCACAGCGAAGTTGGTCGCGTTCAGGTGGGAAAGATTGTTGAGCGTAAGGTTGGTGCTGGTGCTTCCAGTGGTGGTGGTGCCGGTGGTCGTGGTGCTGGTGGTGGTCGTCGACGTGGTCGTGCTGGTCGCGTTAGGAGGTTGAATCTGCACCCCGAAGGTGCCCGGGAGTTGGATGCCGATGGTCCTGGTCTTGTCGCGGTTCACTTCGAGCAGCGCTACGTCCACCACGACCTCCGGCCGCGACTTATCCAGGTCGCCGATAAGCTTTTGCGCCAACAGCAACTCGTCCGGCGTGGCCCGCATCACGATGGCGCTCTGGCTCGGCACGCCATAGAGTTTGGCGTTCACCAGCAGGTTGCGCAGGGCGGTCTGGATATCGTTAAGATCGTTTTGCTGCGCGGTGTTGGCCAGATAGAAGGTCTGGACCGCCTCCTCTTCCAACTCCTGGCGCTTGGCGCGGGTGTTCATGGCAACAAAGATGGTGTTGGCCGTCACCGGGTGCCAAAACGTGCCTGAGACGGTGGCCACGATGCGCAAGGCGTCCAATAACGATACGTTGGCGATATCCACCTGGATGCGCTTGGAGGTGTACTCGGGGTCGAACAGGACGTTGATGCCGGCCGCTTTGCCAATGGTCGAGTAGACCACCTTGCTGTCTTCGGTCATGTGCAGGGTGAGCGGCTCGTTGGAGATGGGCTTGAGCACCACCGGACTGCCCACCTCGTTGAGTTCGGCCTGCTTGCCCGCGTCAATCGAGGTTTCCTTACTGGCGTTGGGGGTAGCCAGCTTGTCCCTGGCCTTGGCAATATCCTGGCGGGCCACTTCGTTACTCGGATCAATTTCAAGGGCGCGCAAGAATTCGGTGAGTCCTGCGCTTACATCGCCCTGGGCGCTCAGCTTTTCGCCTTTGCTTACGTGCGCCGTGGCTGCCTCAAAGCGCATACGCTCATAGGACGTCTTGTAGCGGAGATTCTTGGGGTCCTTTTCGTAGGCCTGGTAGAAGTCCTCGTAGGCGGTGATGGGATCGTCTTTCGCTTCCGCCGCCTGGCCGCGCGCATACAGGGTTTTTGCGGAAGGGCCGGAAGCTGCAAGACAGCAGATGCCTAATAAAAAGGACAGGGTGAGCGCAGCAGACAGAGCCCGGATATTTTGACGGCGGTTCATCGCACTCCAGAAAGGCAAAATGCATGTTCTCTAAAGCTGACCGTTGAGTCGTTCCCTGACAATGGAACTACGTTTAATATCGGCCGCTTCGATCTTGCACCAATGACAAAAGTACTGGGGAGATGTCGACGTGTCCACAAGGCAGAACAGCATTTCTCTGTGCTAATGTCGCCTGAGTATAACATCCGGCCAACCCTCGCCTTCGCTCCCAAGTCGCGTGCTAGCATGAAGATTCGTAACTAAACGTATGCCCCGGCAACAGAGTCAGACGACCAATCCATCCCCACAAAAAGCTAAGCCTCGGGAGCCTGTCGCGGCCGGTGACCGAGACGCCGCGGTGAATCGCGCGGCTGGACATAATTACTTCCTGCTGGACAAATTTGAGGCAGGAATCGCGCTTCGGGGTACTGAGGTCAAGTCCATTCGTGAAGGGCAAGCTAATCTCAAGGACGCGTACGGGATTATCAAGGACGGCGAAGCGTACCTGTTGAATGCCCATATTGGTCCGTACTCGCACGGAAATTCCTCCAACCATGACGCCTTGCGTACCCGCAAACTTCTGCTTCATCGCCAGGAACTGCAAAAGCTCATGGGGAAGACGCAGCTAAAAGGACTAACGCTCATCCCCACGCGGCTTTATTTCCGCCATGGCCGAGTCAAATGTGAACTCGCCGTCGCGAAAGGTAAGCAGGATTGGGACAAGCGCGAGACCGAACGGCGTCGTGAGGACGACCGCGAGGCCCGGGCCGCCATTGTTCGCAGTAAACAACGATAACAATCGAGATGACTTAACCATGAAGACAAATGCAATTTCAGGCAAGCTGGAAAAGCTTTCGACGGAGCTGTTGGTGGTTTTTGCCGTAGACACCGCGGAGAAAAAGCAGGGCAAGCCCGCGATCAAGGTACTGGCGGGCGGCGCGGCGGCGAAGGCAACCGCACCGATTCTGGACAGCGGAGAATTCGCCGCCGGCAGTTGCGAGACTGCCCTGTTGCACGCCCCAGATGGTTTCAAGGCCAAGCGGATTCTGCTGGTCGGCTTGGGCAAACTCTCCACCGCCGAGGTGCGCAAGGCGGCCGGTACCGCAGTCCGGTTTGCCAAGCCGCGCAAGCTGCGGGAACTCTCGATCGCTATCCCGGAGGGGCTTGCTCCTGCGGCTGCCACGCGAGCTGTGGTGGAAGGCGCGTATGTGGGCGATTTCGATCCCGATACCTACCGCTCCGACCGCAAGGATCAAAGCATCGAACAACTGAATGTTGTGGGCAGTGGGGCTCAAGTGGAAGCGGGTTTGCGCGAAGGCGTCATCCTGGGCGAGGCGCAGAACTTTGCCCGCAGCCTGATCAATGAGCCGAGCAATGTCATGACGCCGACCGTTTTGGGCGAGCGAGCGGCGGCCATGTGCCAGCAGGTCGGTCTCAAGTGCGAGGTGTACGGCGCGGACAAGCTGAAAGAGTTAAAGATGGGCGCGTTTTGGGGTGTGACCAAAGGGTCGCAGGAGCCCCCGGCCCTGATCGTAATGACGTATGAACCCAAGGGCGCGTCCGCAGCTCCCGTGCTTGGCTTGGTGGGGAAAGGCATTACCTTCGACACCGGGGGCATATCGATCAAACCGGCCGACGGCATGGAGAAGATGAAATACGACATGTCCGGCGGAGCGGCGATGATCGGCGCCATGCAGGCGATTGCTCAACTGAAACCGGCGGTGAAGGTGATCGGCATAGTTTGCGCCGCGGAGAACATGCCTTCCGGCAGCGCCATGAAGCCGGGAGACGTGCAGATTGCGATGTCCGGCAAGAGCATCGAGATCATTAACACGGATGCGGAGGGACGGCTGGTATTGGCGGATGGACTGGCGTATGCCCGGCAGCTGGGTGCGACCCACCTGATCGATGCAGCGACCCTGACCGGCGCCTGCGTGGTGGCGTTGGGCATGATCAATGCGGGCGTCTTTTCCAACGATGAAGAAACCTATCGCCATTTTACCGAGGCGCTGGAGACCTCCGGGGAGCGGTTCTGGCGTCTGCCGGTTGAAGACGACTACCGCGACCAGATCAAGTCATCGATCGCGGACATTATGAACACCGGCGGCAGCCGCTGGGGTGGCGCCATCTCTGCCGCTATGTTCCTCAAGGAGTTCGCCGAAGATACGCCGTGGATTCACCTGGATATTGCCGGCGTAGCGTGGTCGGAGGAGCAGAAGCCCTGGATGGCCAAGGGGCCCTCGGGGATTGCGGTGCGCTCCATCACGGAGTGGGTGCGCTCCTACGCCAAGTAGCGGCGCCTGGTTTTATGAAAACTAGATGAAGATTGACGGAAACTGCGCTCAACGTTGCATCCTAGACGAAAATACTTGCAACGAGGATCGGCATGGCCTACCAAAAAAAAGCGGTTTCCGTCATTACCCTCTTGTCCGCGCTCAGTTTGCTGACTTCCTGCAATTCTTCCTCCAACGTGGTTGCCATTAATGGAGCCGGCAGTACGTTTGTCTACCCGGTTATGGGCCGGTGGATTCAGGATTTTCAGCATTCTCATAGCAATGTGCACATAAATTACCAGTCGATCGGCAGTGGCGGCGGGATTCAACAGGTCAAGGCGGGCACCATTGATTTTGGCGCGTCGGACGCTCCCCTCTCGGACGAGGATCTGGCGAAGACGGCTCCCCTGGTTCAGATTCCGGAATCAGCCGGACCGGTCTGCGTCACCTATAACCTCCCTGGTCTGCAAAAACCGCTGCAGCTCTCTTCCGAGGCGCTGGCGGGGATTTTTTTGGGGAAGATCACGAGCTGGCAGGATCCGTTGGTCGCCAAGGACAACCCAGGAGTGAAGCTTCCTAACACCAAGATCACCGTGGTCCACCGGGCGGAGAGCAGCGGTACTACGGCTGCCTTTACTACTTATCTTTCGGCAGTTAGCCCGGAGTGGTCGGAGAAGGTCAGCAAAGGTACTGCGGTGAAATGGCCAACAGGGCTGGGCGCCAAGGGCAGCGAAGGGGTAACCGGCCAGGTAAAGCAATTTCCGGGGGCGATCAGCTATGTGGAACTCACATATGCGACCCAGAATAGCTTGCCTGTTGCGGCGATCAAGAATCAGGCCGGGAAGTATGTTCTACCGAGTACCGCGGGGACAACGGCTGCGATCGAAGCGTTCAAGGATGAGTTGAGTAAGGATGATCGCACGCCGATCGCGAATCCGCCTGCTTCCGCACCGGAGGCTTATCCGATTTCCACGCTGACGTTTCTCATCATCCCCAAAGACGGTAAGGATGTGCAGAAGCGCACGGTGTTGAAGCAGTTCATTGTGTATGTCGTGACGGATGGGCAACAGGCTTCCAGCGGTTTGAACTACGCGCCTCTGCCTGATGTGGTTAAGCAGCTCAATGTGAAGGCGCTGAATCAACTCACGGTTAACGGCAGCCCTATTCAGTAGATGTTTGATGGGCTCCGGCGATCGTTTTCTAGGCTCGCTGCGGAAAACCTTACCGAGGTCTCGAAGGGCGGCTTTTTCAGCCGTCCCTTCGGGACTGGATCATGTTTCATGATGTACCCAGGACTGCGTCCGGGGCTACTGTCAGCCGTCCCTTCGGGACTCGTACGGCGTTTTTCCGCGGCTTGTTCGGTCGTGCCGTAAATGCCCAGGAAGACTTGGGCTTTAGAGTCTGCGTGCGGCACCCCTAAACCCGTGCTCTTCGTTGGGAGCGGCTCTCCCATGCAGCAAGTAGAGGACAGGCGCTAACCCGGTTTTCATCACCTTGGGTGAGCCGCAGGCTCAGAAGTCGCGCCCGTATAAGAAATAATGACGGCGGAGGGGCTTCGCCCGTCTTTTTCGGCCCACGTTAGCTGGCGCGAACATGGGGCACCCGTCGAGGTTTTCGAATTCCTGTGGTCTGGATTCTCACACAAGTGTTCAGGTGCCTACATGACTTCTGGAACGGAGATTCCTAGCCAGTCGAGGGATTGGACTAAGGCCCGTTCTGAAACTGCGGCAGTGGCTAATAGAAATTGGCGGCGCGCTGGGTCTTCTTCCGTCAGGATGTGGTGACGGTGGTAGAAGTTGTTGAAGAGCTGAGCCAACTGGAAGGCGTGCCGGGCCAGGTACGCTGGCTCAGCGGCGGCAATGCATTGCTCCAGTAACAAACTGAGCTTTGAGGCCGTGATCCATAGCTCCCACAAGCCAGCGGATTCTTCTCCCTCGAAGTAATTGCCGGCAGCCACTTCCTCCAACGATGCTTGCGGCGTGGTTCCGGCCTTGCGAAAGATATTGCGCGCGCGTACTACCGCGTATTGCACATACGGCCCCGTCTCTCCCTCAAAACTGAGCGCCTCCTTAAAGTCAAAAGCGATGACGGTGTTGCGGGTGAACTTGAGCATGAAATAGCGCAACGCGCCGACAGCGATTTGGTGGGCAATCAATTGCCTCTCCTCCTGGCTTCGCTGTGGATGCCGGCTATCTACTTCGTCCTTCGCGGCCTGCGTCAGACGGTCCAATAAATCGTCGGCTTTTACTCCGAAACCCTTCCGGCCGGAGACCTCTATGTAGGCACGGCCTTGGTCCTCGGCGGAAATTTGATAACCAAGCTCCACCGCGCAGCGCGGCGTCAAGGCGACCATCTCATAGGAGAAATGAACATAGTGCGCCGCGGCATCGGTGTATCCCAGGCCGCGTAACGCTTCGATTACATTTGCCTGAGGGTCCGCCTGGCGGCTGTCAATGACGTTGTAGATCGCTTGCGCGCCGCCAAAATCGGGATGATTCGCTTCACCCGCTTCGGTCGAGATCCAGCACATGTGGTCGTTGTAGGCAAAAAAAGGAGCGTAGCCAAAGTCACGGCCCAGCAGGCCAAACTTCCACAGGTGATACGCGATGTCCTTGCCGACATAGGTGACGGTTCCGTTGGAACGTACGATCACCTTGGCATCTTCCTCTGCCGCCGACGCGCGTTGCATCACCCAGCAGCCCTGGTTCTTGCCCTCGGTCTCGAAAGAAAGCACGCCCTTGGCTTTCAATTGAGTAAAAGCCATGTCCCAGAACTTGAGGTGCAGAATTTCGCTTTCGCGGGGCAGGAAATCGTATTCGATGCCCAGGCGCAGCATGGTCTCCAGATGCCGGCGCAGCACAGCGGTCGATAGCAGATCGGCAATCTTCGCAGTGTCATTGCCCCCGGCCTCGATCGCGTGCAGGGTTTTAAGCCGGATCTGCTTCCGCTCCGCTGCTTCCGGACCGTCATACCACTGCGACACCCGCGCATACAGATCCCAGCAGTAGTAATCGATCCGCTCGCCTTTGACTTCCAGGTCCGCCAGTAGATGCTGTACGCCGGCGAGATCGTAACCTTCAAAGTGGGTCAGCCCAACTACTACGTCGGCAACCTGAACGCCGGTGTTGTCAACGTAGTTCTGCACGTCGACACGCTGCCCTGCGGCACGGAGCAGGCGCACGAAGGTGTCACCCAGGATGGCGTTGCGCAAGTGACCGATGTGCGCCGCCTTGTTGGGATTGATGCTGGTGTGCTCGACCATGGAGTGAAGGTGGCTTTGCTCCTCCGTGATATCGTCCAAGGCAATCTGTCGCGCGGCAGCTTGGCGGTCAAGCTTGCCGTTGATGTAGCCGGCGCCGGCCACGGTGAAGGAAGAAAAGCCCTCCAACGGCAGCAGGTCCCCGACGAGTTCCCCGGCGATCGCCTTCGGCGACCGTTTGAGACGGCGGGCCAGTTCGAACGCGACGGGCAGCGCGTACTCACCCATTTCGAGATCAGGCGGCTGCTCGATGGCGATGTGCGGGAGTTCTACCTGATATTTGGCCTTAAGAACCGTGCGAAGGCGCTCGCGAAGGAGCTTTTGTTGTTTGCGGTACACCCAAAACCCCTGATTTTCTTGCCGATTCTAGCAGACTGCTTTCTAGCGCAGGGACGTGGCTGATAATACAAGCCCCGCATCTCCCCGCTGAAAAGCGCGGTGAGATATGGACCACCCTGTTTTTTCCGTTTCAGACGAACTGTTAAGATTGGAGGGTCCGCTCTCCTCATGCCTGATACTCCCAGCTTCTATCTCACCACCCCGATCTACTATGTGAATGCCCGGCCTCACGCCGGCCACGCCTATACCACTGTGGTCGCCGACGCTATCGCGCGCCGCAGGCGGGCCCTGGGCTTCGATACCTGGCTGCTGACCGGGACGGACGAGCACGGGCAGAAGATCGAGCGGTCCGCCAAGCAGGCGGGACAAACCCCGCACGAGTTTGCCACTGTGGTTTCCCGGCAGTTCCGCGATCTATGGGACCGCATGGGGCTGAGCTATGACGATTACATTCGCACCACCGAGGAGCGCCACCGCAAGGGAGTGCAAAAACTTTGGCGGGTTCTAGCGGAGCGCGGCTTCATCTACAAGGGCAGCTATACGGGCCAGTATTGCGTCTCCGACGAGCTTTACGTCGATGCACCGCCCGGTTCGCCCTGCCCCGATTGTGGCCGCATCACGGAAACGGTCAGCGAAGAGAACTACTTCTTCAAGTTGTCGGCATTTGAGCGCAAGCTGCTGGAGTTTTACGAGCAAAATCCGGAGTTCATCCGGCCCGAAGCCAGCCGCAACGAGGTGCTTTCCTTCGTCCGCAGCGGCTTGAAGGATCTTTCCGTCAGCCGCACCAGCTTCGATTGGGGAATCCCGGTCCCCGGCGACCCGGGCCACGTGATCTACGTGTGGCTGGATGCTCTGGCCAACTACATCACGGCTATCGGCTACGGCAGCGACGACCCTGCAGACCAGGAGCGGTTCGCCCGCCTGTGGCCCGCGCAGCTGCAGCTGGTGGGTAAAGAGATCGTCCGGTTTCATTGCATTTATTGGCCCGCTTTCCTGATGGCTGCCGGTTTGGCGCCGCCCCAGAGCGTGGTGGCGAATGGATGGCTGCTGTTCGAGCAGAGCAAGATGTCCAAGTCCAAGGGCAATGTCGTGCGCGCGGAGACGATTTTGGCCACTCTGGGGGCCGATGCGCTGCGCTACTACCTGATGCGCGAAATTGTCTACGGCTACGACGGCAACTTTTCGTTCGACGCCCTGGTGCAGCGCTACAACGCCGACTTGGCCAACGGCTATGGCAACCTGACCAGCCGGATCCTGGCCATGATCACGCAGTACTTCGGCGCCGTGGTGCCCGCGGGAGAAGCCGACCCACACATAGTAGCCGCCGCCGAAACCGCAGCGCAGGAGTTTGCCCAGCATTTTGACGCCCTCGATTTCTCGCGTGCGCTCGAATCCCTGTGGGTCCTGGTCGCGGCGGTCGATGGCTACATCACGGAAAAAGCTCCCTGGAAGCTAAAGGGAGAAGACGATACCGCTCACCGGGCATCTATCCTCTACACCTGCGCCGAGGCGCTGCGTATCATTACGGCGCTGGCGTATCCGGTCCTGCCGGACGCCACGGCGAGGATATGGGCGCAGCTTGGACTGGGCGATATCACCCACGCAGATCTCAAGCACGTGCGTTGGGGACAACTGGCGGCGGGAACCGCCTTAGGACAACTAGGCCCAGTCTTTCCCAGGGCAGAAAAGGATACGGTCAAGCGCATGCATCAAATGGAAGGTAATAACGGAGGCCCGAGCGTGGAAGCGGAGCCTACTTCAGGGTCCACGGTCATGACCAGCGCGGCGTCAGCGCCAGTTCCGCAACCGACGCAGGCGGACCAGTCTGCGGCCGTTGCGGCGTCTCAGGCGACGGCGGGCATCGCGGGCAAAGGACCGGCAGCGGTGACCACGACGGCATCCTTGGGGACTGCTGCGCCGCCGGCGGAACCGCCATCCCGCCCGGCAACCATTACCATTGACGATTTTGCCAAGGTCGAGCTGCGGGTCGCGCAAGTTCTGGTCGCTGAGCCGGTAAAGGGCGCGGATCGCCTGCTCCGGCTAGAGGTGAACCTGGGAGATGAAGTGCGGCAGATCGTCGCGGGTATCGCCTTAGCCTACAAGCCGGAAGAGCTCATTGGACGGAAAGTCGTGATCGTCGCTAACCTGCAGCCCCGAAAGTTGCGCGGGCTGGAGTCGAATGGAATGATCGTGGCGGCCTCGGTGGGGGAAAAGGGCAAGCCCGTGCTGGCTGGCTTTCTGGAAGACGTAGAAGTCGGCGCCCGGCTCAAGTAAAAAGCTGGGGGAATGGTGACATTTCTTGCGGCGCCGGCTGTGGCAGGGGCTAAAGCCCCTAATTTTTCAAGTGTTTATGGCACGACTAAAGTCGTGCCCTGATACAAAGCAGGAGTTTTTGCGAACCTGTGAAGTTGTGCACGATACAAAGCATGGGTTGTTGCACACCGGCAATGTCGTGCTCCGATACAAAACATGGTTTTTTGCTCACCGGTAAAGTCTTGCTCGATACAAAGCATGGGTTTTTGCTCACCGGTGAAGTCGTGCTCGATACAAAGCAATCGGTTTTTGCCATCGGTGAAGTCTTGCTCGATACAAAGCATGGGTTTTTGCTCACCGGTAATGTCGTGCCGGATACAAACAGAAGTTTTTCTGCAGTCCTCTAGCCGGTGCGAACTGCCCCGCTTGAGCTAACACCGGGCTTGGATGGTTGGCGCCAGACGCAATGCGCCAGTTTTTCAGGCTACAGAACCGAGGGGGACAGTCCTGGTCGACTCACACGCACATCTTGACAGCCCGAGGTACGACGCCGACCGGGATGAGTTGCTCGAGCGGGCCTGGGAGGCGGAAGTACGCACCGTTTTGTCCATCGGCATCGGTGACGGTCCGGCTACCATGCAGCAGGCACTGGAGTTGAGCCGCAAGTATGCCGGGAAACCGGGGGTGCCCCGCATCCTGGCTACGGCCGGTATCCACCCCCATGAGGCTCAGCTGGCCGATCAGGCGGCGCTCGAAAAGCTGGACAATTTGCTGGACACCCCGGAAGTGCTTGCCGTGGGCGAGATCGGTCTCGATTATTATTATGACCACTCGCCGCGCGAGGAACAGAAACAGGCCTTCGCGGCGCAAATGGAGATTGCGGCGGCGCGGCGGCGGCCGATCATCATCCATTGCCGGCCCTCCGACGGCAGTACGAACGCCTGGGACGAGACGCTGGCCATGGTGGAGAGTCAGTGGGCGCCGTCAGGACTGGGCGGGGTTCTGCACTGTTTCACGGGCGAGTGGGAGCACGCCAGGCGAGCTATGGATTGCGGATTCATGATCTCCTTTGCGGGCAACGTAACCTTTCCCCGGGCCGGGAACATCAGAGAGGTGGCAGCCAAAGTGCCGTTGGACCAGATGTTGATTGAGACCGATGCTCCGTTTCTGGCCCCGCTGCCGCATCGCGGCAAGCGGAACGAGCCGGCGTGGGTGAGCCGGGTGGCGGAAAGACTGGGGGAGGTGTGCGGAGTTCCGGCAGAGCAGGTCGCTTCCCATACCGCCAACAACTTCTTCCGTTTTTTTGGTGTCGCGCCGGACCCCGAGCCCTAGATCCAGCATTGCCAACAGCGTTTGCGCTCATAATCGAGGAGACAGCACCATGGCGGCAGACAATTCGTTCGATGTAGTCAGTAAGGTTGATGTTCAGGAAGTGCGTAATGCAATGGACCAGGCCATCAAGGAGGTGCGGACCCGCTTCGACCTCAAGGACTCCCGCTCGGAGATCAAGCTGCTGGAGGGGGACGAAACCATCGAGCTGGCGTCTTCGGACCAATACAAGCTCAAGGCGGTTACGGAGATCCTGCAGCAAAAGTTCGTCAAGCGCGGAGTTTCGCTCAAGTCGCTCGACTACGGCAAGGTCGAACCAGCCTCCGGATCCAGTGTGCGGCAGAAGATCACCCTGCAGCAGGGTATACCCGGGGATAAAGCGAAAGAGATCGTTAAGCTGATCAAGGACTCTAAGAAAAAGGTGCAGGCCTCGATTCAAGGTGATACGGTCCGCATAACGGGCAAAGATCGCGATACATTACAGGAGACGATTGCACTGCTAAAGGGACACGATTTTGGCATTGACATGCAGTTCACCAATTACCGGTCGAACTAAAAGACCGGCCGGGGTTGGTAAAGATTAACCACTTGGAGAGTGAGTGAGCACACAAGCGATAGCGACGGCGAAGGAAGTTTTCGATCTGCTACGCGACGACTTGAGCGCCATCGAGACCGAGCTGGTACGAGACGCGGTTTCCAATGTGAGCGCCATCACCGACATCGCCGACTATCTGCGCGAGGGTGGGGGCAAGCGGATTCGCCCTTCCCTGCTCTTGCTGGCGGCGAAATCGCTCGGATACCACGGCCACGGGACGGTGCGCCTGGGTGCGGTGGTGGAGATGGTGCACACGGCGACCCTGGTACACGACGACATTATTGATGGGGCGGACACGCGCCGCGGCCGGCCCTCCGCCAACACCACCTGGGGCAACTCGAAGTGTGTCCTGGCCGGCGACTGGTTGTACATGCAGGCTTTCCACATTGCCCTGCTGGAACGCAAATTCAAGGTGCTCGACCTGCTGATCGGCCTCACCCAACAGATGGTTGAGGGCGAGTTTATCCAGATGGAAAAGCTGGGCAGGATGGTGGGTGAATCGGAATACTACGAGCTGATTTACCGTAAGACGGCGTGCCTGTTCGACGTCTCCATGCGCCTGGGCGCAGTGCTGGCGGGGGCATCGGACGAACTGGAAGAGCAGATGGGGGAGTACGGCAGGAATCTGGGCATTGCCTTCCAGATTGTGGATGACGTGCTCGATTTGACCGCCACCGAGCAGGTCCTGGGGAAGCCGGTAGCGAGTGATTTGCGCGAAGGCAAGGCTACTCTGGCCGTGGTCCATGCCCTGGAAAATGGAACCGTTCACGAGCAGGACGCGATCCGCCGGGTGCTCGAGGACCTCAGCTTCGAGCGCACCAGCCACCAGGAAGTGCTTGAAATTCTCGAACGGCATGGCTCGGTACAGTACGCTCTGAACTCCGCCTTTCAATACGCAGAATTCGCCCGTGCGGCCATTGCCGGGCTGCCCGAGTCCGACTACAAGCGGGCGCTCCTCTGGATGCCGGATTTCGTCGTCGCCCGGGACAAGTGACCATCACATCCGGATGGCGGGGGAAGTTAGCCGTTTTCCTGCCCTCCATTCTGGTTGTCCTGCTGGTTCTCTTCGAAGGCACGCAAAGATTCGCCATCGGAAGCACGGCGGACTATGTAGCGCCGTTCTGGTTCAAACATTTCGGTTCGCTCCCCTACCAGCGCTTTTGGGAGTTTGTCGAAGCTCTGCGTAAGCTGGGACACTTGGCCGGTTATGGGTTGGTCTGCCTGGCGTTTTGGGGTACTTGCTACTGGTGGCTGGGCCGGCGGCCCGGACTGACCGGTTGGGAACTGAAGAACCGGGCGGCGCGGCTGGGCGCTGGTTTTCACTATGCTGCTGGGCTCGGCCGACGAACTCCACCAGAGGTATGTTCCCCAGCGCACCAGCACCATCACCGACGTGGGTTTCGATGTCTGCGGGGGATATTTTGCACTGATGGTTTTGTTTGCTCTTTTGCGGCGACAAAGGGAGCCCGTCGCGGGCTGATTTTTACCTATTTGTCGTCGTGGGTGTAGCAGTTCATACGCTGTAGTGGCCTGCATATTTCGTAATTCGATACAGTACTGGATACGTAGCAATTCGCGACCTGGATTCAATCATCACAGTGTCGGTTTTTTTCCGCGCTAAATCCACAGGTTATCCACAGTGTGGATAAAAAAGTAAGTTACCCCGTTCAAAGCCAGAACAGCCAGCCCGGCTAACAGATAACCGGCCGTCTGCTGCTGCCTGAAACCAAACCAGGCCAGCCAGCAGGTGAGCCAGTGCAACAGAAGGACCCAGCGGAGATGAGGCCGGCGGAGATCACTGGTACTGAACAGCAGCCAGGGTACGGCGACAAAGTAGAGCGGCCAGCCGTACTCGACCAGGCGGTCTGCACTGGCGCCCAGGAGTGGTGTCATCAGGATACAAATCGCTCCGTAGAGCGCAGAGAAGCGCAAGACGACCGGGGCGACCGGGAGGCGCTCCGTCAGTTTCCGCCGCAGAACTAACAGCAATGCAGGCCCGATGCCGAAGATGCCGAACCAGGCCAGGAGAAGGCGTGCCGGTCCCCAGAGCGAGGGTTGGCATAAACCGACGGTTTGAATCGCGCCCACCTGGAACGGGAGCGGACTCTGCCAGAGGGGGCTGCACTCGGGGAGGGTATTGCTCCAGAGCGGAAGCCCGAGCACGTTTTTGAAGAAGCTCCAGACCAGCTTGCCCAGGATATAACCCGCGCCGCTCATTCCGTGGACGCTGGCGGGACCCGCCTGTCCGTAATGCCTGCTGACCAGTCCGGCGCACAACAACGCCCCTACGCCGATCAGGGCGGTCCGGAGACGTATCCGCCGCCAGGCAGCGAAAACCAGGCAAATCGCTATCAGGGAAGTGGATTCCCGCGCCAGATATGCGGGGAAGAGGAGAAGCAGGGCCAGCCCGGTATGGCCGAGCAGGAGCAAGAGCAGCATGGCGGCCAGAATGGCGGCGTGCAATAAGTCGGGGAGGTAGTAATCGTGGAAGATATCGATCCAGAACGGCATCAGGAAAATCGCGGCAAAGAACGCCGCCGGTGCGCGCCAGGACCAGAGCAGCGCGGCCAACAGAGCGATGAGCGAGAGCAAGCAGACGATGCCGAGTAGGAGAAAGCCGGTATCGACGCCCAGGCCGGTGAAACGGCCCAGCCAGCCGGCGATGGCGGGGCCCAGAATCCGCGCGGAAAAGGGTGCGGGCACGGCGCTTCTCTGCCCCAATGCCAGGAGCCGATAGTACCCGGCATCGGGAGCGTAGGCTGCGCCCGGCAGACCCAGCAGGATGGCAAAGCTCAGGCACGCGGCGGGAAAAAGCAGGCGTTTAGGCAAGGAACTGCTCTAGGACGGTCACATACTTCCGGGGCAGTCGCACGGTGCGCATCGAGCGGTCGACGGTGATGTGGGTGGTTTCGCCTTCGGCGAGCAGGGTGGAGACTTCGTTCTCCGGACGCAGCAGGCGATAGCCGAACTTGATCAGCGAACGCCGCATGGAGAGCACACGGGTCTCAAGCAGGAGCTCGTCGTCGTAGCGCGCGGGAGATTTGTAGCGGCAATTGGCTTCCACGACGGGAATGTGGCAGTCGTCGTCGATCTCCATTTGTTTGTAGTGGAAGCCGAGCTGGCGGAGAAGCTCTACGCGGCCAATTTCAAACCAGATGAAGAAATTGGCGTAGTAGACGACGCCCATCTGGTCGGTCTCGGCGTAGCGTACGCGGATTCGAGTCTGGGAAACTGGCATGGGTGAAGACCAGTGTAGCGGACTCGAAAATGGGGTGCGCTGGTCGCCTAGAGAATCGCCTGAAGTCCTTTACGCCGGATGACGTTGAGCAATGTTAATGCCGCCCCTTTTGGCTGTTTGGTACCCCACTCCAGCTGAGAGACATAGCCGACGGTAAGGTTGAGATAGCGGGCAAACACCGCCTGGCTCAGATGGGCCTGTTCTCGCATAGCACGGATTTGTTCGCCGCTGATCGGTTCGGCCGAGTTCAGGGATTGCGGTCCCAAGTGGCGCATGGTGATCTTGCGGTAGGTGGCATCCTGCATGACTCCGACCGGTGCTGGTCCTCAGCCATTTCGAGTATCGCCCCGCTTAATCGGCTACGTGTCCCCTTGTTCGCACCGGCTGACGTGGGCCGATTATGAATTCTTCGAATGTCTTCAACCAAGGGCTAAAAGCATTGGAAGGGCTTCGCCCGGCTTTTTCGGCCCACGTTAGCTGGCGCGAACATGGGGCACCCTCCGATTTGTTTGGTCCCCGAGGCCAGTTCCCGCGCAGACTCTTTAGCCCCTGCCAAGGCAATCTGCTTGGCGAATGACAGGGGCAAGGGCTATAGCCCGTACCCTTCCCTGGTCGATAAGGGGCAGCTGTCTGAGCGACCCAATACTGCGCCTCACACCAAGAGCGCCGAGGGTCACGGCTGACAATCGACATCCCACCCACGGTAGGATCTACGGCTTCAGTTTGCTGAAGACCTGGAGCTTGGAGATGTCGTTGAACATCACGAAGGCGGCGAAGATCAGCAGGACGACGAAAGCGGCTTGGTAGATCCTCTCCTTGAACTCCTGGTTCAGGTCGCGCCGCATCACTCCCTCAATCAAAAGCAGCACAATCACTCCGCCGTCCAGGATCGGAATGGGCAGGAGATTGAAGATACCCAGGTTGAGGCTGATAATCGACATGAGGCCGATAATCGGCTGCCAGCCGGGTTGCTCCACAGCTAAGCCGGTCTCCCGGGCAATGCCGATGGGACCGCTCAGGTCCTGCACAGCAAAACGCCGCGTGACCATGCGGTGCAGAACTTCCAAGATCAGACCCGAATAGCGAAGGTTGAACTTGACCGACTGATGCAAAGCGGCCGGCAAGGAAAGTTGCTGGATCTTGAAGGGCGGCAAATTGGGAGCGAACCCAATGCGGTAGAGCTTATGGCCGCTACCGGCGTCCGCCAGAACGGGCTGCAAATCGACCTGGAACGTCTTGCCGTTGCGCAGGGCGGTGAGTTGGATAGGCTTGCCGTTTCCTTGCTGCAAAAAGGCCAGCATGGCATCTACGGAGTGAAGCGTCAGCCCATCGACGGAAAGGATCTGGTCGCCGGCCTGCAGACCGGCTTTCGCCGCCGGCATCCCTGGTTCGATCTGGCGAACACGGATGGGATCGTCCTGCATTTTGGGCACGAAACCGACGGTGTCAAAATCGAAGTCATCTCCGCCGCGTGGATTGGGAACCGTCAACTGGGCGTCGACTGTCTGCCCATTTCGTTTCACCTCCACCGGGATGGTCTGGCCCACGTTCATTGCGGAACGGATCGATACCTGCTCCCAGGTCGGATTCGTGACCCCATCGAAGCGAGTGATCAAATCGCCTGCCTTGATCCCGGCGGCGGCGGCAGCACTGTGCTCGGAAACAAAGTCGATGCTGGCGGGTTCCGAACGGAAAGCCTCCACCTCGTTGTGCATCATGTAAAAGCCGGTCATGAGGAAGAGGGCTAGCAGGAAGTTCGAAACCGGTCCCGCCAAGCCAATGAGAATACGCTGCCAGCGCGGATGGGCACAGAATTCGCCTGGATCGCCCGTGGAGGCGGCATTGAGACCAAATTCCGTAGAACCGGTCTGTGGGCCAGATTCTCCCGCCATTCTGACGTAACCGCCCAGAGGCAGGAGACTGAGCCGGTAGTCGGTGTCCCCGTGGCGAAAGCCGAAAAGCCGCTTGCCGAAACCGACGGAAAAGACTTCGACCCGAACGCCGCATAACTTAGCGACGGCAAAATGGCCGAACTCGTGCACCAGTACCATGATGCCGAGCACAACAAGCATGGAAACTGTGCTGGTTAGGAAAAAGGACATAAAATTCCGCTCATTTGCCTCTCTGCTGGACCCGGCATGAATCTGCCGGGTCGCTACAGTACCGGGTTATTGACTGGAATGAACCGCCCGCGGTGAGCATGCAAAACAATTCAGCGCAGGACCGGCGAAAAACCAGCCACCACGCTGCGCGCCACCCGCCGTGCTTCCTCGTCCAATTGAAGCACTTCCTGGATCGTTTGAGGATGCCTTGGCGGCGTCACCTCAAGAACTGCCTCAATTGTACGCGGGATGCTGGTAAAAGCTATGGTGCCTTCGAGGAATGCCCCCACGGCAATTTCATCCGCCGCATTCAGCGCGATGCAGGCTGCGCCGCCCGCCTCGGCGGCCTCGTAAGCCAAACGAAGACAGGGAAAGCGGGCAAAATCGGGAGGCTCGAAATTCAACTGTCCAAGAGCGGCCAGGTCAAAGGTCAACTCGCTGTTGACTCGTTCGGGAAAGCTCATGGCATAGAGGATGGGGAGGCGCATGTCGGTGACGGAGATCTGCGCCAGGATACTGCCGTCGACAAATTCAACCAGCGAATGGACCGCGGACTGAGGATGCACGGTGACGCGTACCGCGGATGGGGATAAGTCGAACAAACGGCAGGCTTCAATGATTTCAAGACCCTTGTTGAGCAGGGTTGCGGAATCGATGGTTACCCGGCGGCCCATGATCCAGGTGGGGTGGCGCAGGGCCTGGTCGACCGTGATGTCCTGAAACTGGTCAGCCGGCAACTGGCGAAATGGGCCGCCGGAGGCAGTCAGCCAGATCCTCCGGACTTCCTGCTGGGTTCCCCCACGCATGCATTGATGGATGGCATTGTGCTCAGAATCGATCGGCAGCAAGGGCACCTTGCCTTGGCGCGCCAAACGGGTGAGAATCTCGCCCGCAGCCACCATCGCCTCTTTGTTGGCGAGACCGACGGGTTTGCCCGCCGCCACGGCGGCATAGGTCGCTTCCAGGCCGGCCAAGCCCACGATCGCCGAGACCACGAAATCTACCTGGGAAAGCGTGGCTGCCCGGACGGTTCCTGCGGTCCCGTAGACTACGTCGATGCCCGTAAGGCCGGAAGCCTTGAGCCGGTGGGCCAATTCCTCGGCCAAGTGCTCGGTGGCCATGGAGATCAGCAGGGGCTGCCAGCGCAAGCATTGGTTGAATGCCAGGTCCACATTGGCGCCCGCAGCCAGCGAGGCGACGGTGAAGCGCTCCGGATACCGTTCGATGATGGAGAGGGTGCTGGTCCCGATGGAACCGGTAGAACCGAGGATGCAGATGTGCTTCAACGTCAGCTAGCCCACTCGAAAACACTGCTGAATCCATTGAGCGTACCACAGGGCGGGAGCCGCTAGCAGCAGGGCGTCGATGCGGTCGAGGATACCCCCATGGCCAGGAAGCAGGGTGCCTGAATCCTTGACCCCGGCGCCACGTTTGATTGCGGACTCGACCAGATCGCCCACTTGGGCGAACAGATTTAACACCGCGGCCAAGGCAAGCCATCGGGGTAAGGGACCGGGGTAGTGGAGGGCGCCTCGGCCAAAGATAACCAAGGCCGTGGCGACGAGCAGGCTTCCTGCAAGCGAAGCGGCGCTTCCCTCCCAGGACTTTTGCGGGCTAATGCTGGGCGCAAGCTTGTGATGGCCGAAGTTGCGGCCTATGTAAAGTGCGGCTACGTCGCCGGACCACACAATGCAGAGCAGAAAGACCGCTTGGGCAGGGCCGCCGGGGTGGATCCATAGCATGGGGACGCAGGCCAGGGTGAGGCCGCAGTAGATCAGGCCGAAGACCGAAAAGGCGGCATCCGGGAGCACCCGCTCGAGCGGCGACCGGAAACTGCAGACGATGAAGAGTGCGAGGCTACACAGGCCGAGGACTGGTAAAAGAAGCGACGGGCTCCAGTAGGTTGCGGCGAAGAGGGGCACGATGGCGATGAGCAGCAGGGCCCGAGGGATTCGCGATCCGTAAGAGTCGGCGATGGAGGTGTATTCCCAAGCGGCCAGCATAGCAACCAGGGCGGCTACGCCTACCATCAGCAAATAAGACCCCTTTAACAGGAGCAGCAGAACCAGGGGGATGAGGACGACCGCGGTTATTACCCTTTTCATGATGGCTAAAGTCCACTGATTTCTGGACTTAGAGCAGGATACATGGAGCCGTCAATGGGGACGCTACGATCCGATGTAAAGCAATCGTTTCACTGGGAAGAGCCTCACTCAAGCCAAAAGGAACCGCAGAGCTCTCTAGTACGCTACGCTCCGGTCGAAAAACATTTCCCCGAAGGATCCGTAGAACTGCAGGTCCCTCGGCTTCGCTCGGGCTGAAAAGGGGAGGGGGGCGCTTCCATTGAGTGCTGCTAGTGGGATCGAGAGGGTAGCCGGCTGCAAACCGAATTAAGTCACAACCTCTCCTAATGAACAACCGTACCCTGGACCGACTAAAAGCGTTGGAGGGGCTTCCCCCGGATTTCCTGTTGGACTTCGTGGCGTTGATACAGTGCATGCGCCTTTCTTCGCGGAAAGGCGCACACGCGGTTCTGTCCAGTGCAACGTAGCAGGAAATCCGGGTCGCCCGGCTTTTTCGGCCCACGTTAGCTAGCGCGAACATAGGGCTCCCGTCGAGTCCGCGATGGCCGGTACTGTTCAATGCTCCCTTAACTTGCCGCAGGCAAGTCGGCTCCTCGGGATGACAAGGGGAGGGCGGCGCTTCCATTGGGGTCGAGAACCGCGCCCTGGACCGACCAAAAGCGTTAGCTGGCGCGAACATGGGGCACCCGTCAAGATCGCGTGTGGATCCGGGTTGGTTGTTGCGTGTAGATCTCGGTTGATTCGGGACCTCAGGCGGAGACTGAAGCCCACCCAACAAACACGAGTTCTTCCGCATTAAGTTTGGATGACGCCGGGGTTAAATTTCTCGACTACGGGATTGAGCGCCGTTGCCTGGAGGGCCTTCAGCAAGGCGTCCCTCGTCTTTGCCGGATCGATGATGGCGTCTACCCAAAGGCGGGCGGCGGCGTATCGGCAGTCTGTCTGCTCGTCGTACGTTGCCTGGATCGACGCGAAGAGCTGGCTCTTTTCTTCCTCGCTGAGTTGTTTGCCGCCGCGCTCCAACTGGCGGATCTTTATCTCCACCAGGGTTCCCGCCGCAGAGGCTCCGCTCATAACCGCGTAACGCGCGGTAGGCCAGGCAAAGACGAATCGCGGGTCATACGCCTTGCCGCACATCGCGTAGTGGCCGGCGCCAAAGGAACCGCCCAGGATCACCGTAATCTTAGGCACCGTGGAGTTGGCCACAGCCGACACCATTTGGGCGCCGGCCCGGATGATGCCCGTCCACTCCGCGTCCCGCCCCACCATGAAACCATTCACGTCGTGCAGGAAGATCAGCGGAATCAGGTTTTGATTGCAGTCCATGATGAAGCGGGCCGCCTTCTCCGCACTCTCGGCGTAAATCACGCCGCCGAACTCTACCCTCTTCTCTCCGCTCTGGCTGGTGTGCGCCTGATGCGTCTTCTGGTTGGCGACAATCCCAACCGCGAAGCCGCCAATGCGCCCATAGCCGCAGAGCACGGTCTTGCCGTAGTCCGATTTGTATTCGTCAAACTCCGAACGGTCGACCAAGCGGGCAATGACCTCGTGCATGTCGTAGCTGTTCCCGGCAGCCTTCCCCGGATCAGGATCCAACAGAGCATATAGCTCCTGCGGCGCATACTTTGGCGCATCCCGCTGCTGGTCAAACGGGGCTCGATCAAACGGGGCCACCGGACCATGTCCGAGCCGCGCGATGAGGGATCGCAGGCGGGCGAGGCAGAGATGGTCGTTGGGCTCTTTGAAATCCACGGTTCCGGAAATTTCGGCGTGCATGGTGGCCCCACCCAACTCTTCCGCCGTGTATTTCTGGCCGATGGCCGCCTGCACCAGCGCAGGGCCTGCGAGGAAGAGTCCGCTGCCCTCCGTCATCAGCACATGATCGGTCATCACCGGGAGGTACGCGCCCCCGGCCACACACATCCCCATAATGGCCGTTATCTGGGGAATCCCGCGGGCACTCATCACCGCGTTGTTGCGAAAAATGCGCCCGAAGTCATCCTGATCGGGAAAAACATCTTCCTGCAGAGGCAGAAAAACTCCCGAAGAATCCACCAGATAGATGGTTGGAATTCGATTCTCCAGCGCCATCGCCTGGGCCCGGAGAACCTTCTTGGCGGTCATGGGGAAGAAGGCCCCAGCCTTGACGGTGGCATCGTTGGCAATGATCATGACCAGCCGCCCGGCGACCCATCCCAAGCCAGTCACGACCCCAGCGGCGGCCGCTCCACCCCAATCCTCATACATGCCGAAGGCGGCAAACAGGCCTAACTCAAGGAACTCTTCCCCGGTATCGAGCAACAAAGCCAGCCGTTCTCTGGCGGTTAACCGCTTTTTGCTGTGCTGGGCCGCAATCGCTTTGCTGCCTCCGCCTTGACGGATAGCGTCTTCCTGCTGTCCCAGGGCCAGGAGAAGAGCCTCCATGCCGGCCACGTTGGCGCGGCTTTTCTTGCTTTGAGGATCGAGCCTGGACACGATCACGTTGGAGAACCGCGGTTCAGCCGCTGCCGGAATCGGGGATTTGTCTGAAGTTGGGCCGGGCATAGGAAAAGTTGCAGCTAAACGTATCTTACCTGTTACCTAATAAGGCACATTTTCACCCTTCACAACATTCCCCGAACGTGCCATACTTTTGGCAATTATCTTTCGGCCAAGCCTCCGTGGCTGAAAGATGGTTTTAGGCGAAAGAGAAGAATCATGGCTAGCCTGGTTTGGAAACTCACACATCCTCGTTCTTGGCCCTCCGCGGACGCTACTGTCGATTCCTGCGAGTGGGTTCGGTACCACGACCATCTCGGTGGGACGGCAGGGCACTATGTAGTCAAATTCACGTACCAGTGCGATGATCGCGGACAGGCCCATCACGGTGAATTCTGCCACCAGGGAACGGAGCACATCAAACCCTATTCGGTGGGAGAGCGACTGACGGTCCAATATGACCCCAATAAGCCTGCGCGCTATCACTTCAGTGGCGCCGGCGGCTCGAACCACGAAAAGCTGGAAGCGATCCTGGTTATGACCGTTTTCGCGCTGCTCGCCGGCTACGTGCTGTACACGTTTTAGGGTACCTCCCCTGCTGCGCGCATGCGCAGATCGCCCTGCGACCGATCCAATCTCCCCTTACGGGGTTCCTGCGCCCACAGAAGCTGTCATCTTGCTTGGCCTCCCCTGCCAGTGACTTTTATTCGTTGCAATTCTGTAACAGCGCAATAGGATGGTTTGGGCTGCCAACAGCAGCCTCCGGCCCCCGTGAAAAGACTCCAACATGCACTTGCTTCGCATCATTCCCCTGGCTATGGCCCTCGGCTGCAGCGTTCTCGTTCGGAGCCAGGCCCAGGTTTCGTCCCGAGGCAGCGTCTCTTCCGATGACATCAGCGTGGCCGAAGGGCTACAGCTTCCGACCTACGGACATGTCTGGGCGCTCGATACCTGGAAGGGCGTGCGGGAACTGGTGCGCTTGAAACCGCCGGACACTATGTCGGATTCATCCGGCTTCCCGCTCAAATTGCGACACACCATCGAATTCAAAGGTGAGGCGGCGCAGGTGCGGGTCCACGATGCTTCCCCTGTGTTCTTTCTGCGCGGAGTTTCGGGCGGCGATGACGGACGGTCCGATCTGGTCGTCGTGCGGGTGAATATCGAGGGCCAGCGGCGCGAGGTGAGCAAAGACGCCATGGGGCAACTCAAGCAGCGGGCCAAGCATGCGGATGGGGAGTACCCGGACGTGATCGGCATCAAACAACAGCGCGTGGGTTCGACGGACTGGTACCGGCTGTCTCCCAAGCAGACTCTTCCTCCAGGCGAGTATGCCCTGGTTCCCTTGCCCGCCAGTCCCGGGTTTGCCGAGGGGGAGGTTTTTGATTTTGCCATCGACCCGGAGGCGCCGGAAAACTTCGATCCACTGCGCTCAGAACAGAATCGTGGATCGGAATGAATCACTCGCGTTACTGCCATCAAAGTGTTATTGCAAAGTTCGCCCATTCTGGATCGGTTTCTCATTTTGCGCCAATAAATAAGCGGGTGAAAGGCTCACTCACAGCGCGTCCGAGCGGGAAAATTATCGCGTAATTTTTCTGCGGACGAGCGTGCCGATATGAGGCTCGCTCGCCTCATCGCGCGACGCAAAGTGGTCGCTTTTCCGGACGACCCGACAGCCGAAAAGGCATTCGGTAACATTAATTGTTACTTAATAAACTGTGGATGCGAGAGCAGATTTTTTTCTCGCTGCTCGCATCCACTGACGACGGAGAAGAAGGTTACTGCGCGGGGGAAGACGTCCGCGTTCCTTCGAGGCCGAGGAGTTCCGCCTGAGCCCGCATGGCGGTGATGCAGAAGCCGATGTGGGCATCCAGATCCAGTTCCAGTTCGCGCGCGCCCTCGATCATGTCTTCGCGCTGCACGCCTCGGGCGAAAGCCTTATCTTTCATCTTCTTACGGACATTTTGGACGTCCACATCGAAGATCGATTTGGTGGGTTTTACGAGCGCGATCGCGGTCAAAAAACCAGCCAGTTCATCGCATGCGAAGAGAGCTTTTGCGAGGTGAGTTTTTCTCTCCACGCCGGAGTATTTCGCATGGCCCATGATGGCCTCGCGAATCTCTTCCGGCCACCCTTGCGCGGCGAGAATTTTATTTCCCACGAATGGATGCTGCTCAACAGTTGGATATTTTTCATAATCGAAATCGTGCAGCAAACCAGTGATGCGATACGTGTCGCGCAGCGCGCTCGCATCCTCTTGCACAAGCCCGCGTGCAGCGGCCTGCGCCTCGCCGTGAGCACTCATGCAAGCCTCCACTGCGAGTGCATGTTTGAGCAAACTGGGGGACTTTGTGTACTCGTTGAGGAGGGTCCAGGCTTCGCTTCGTGTGTGTCTAATTGCGGTCATTTCGTCTCTTTTTTGCACAGGTGACCGTGGCGCTCCGGTTTTTTTAGGTTTTGTTCCGAAATTCGTACCACGTTTTCCGCTTTGCCCCTTTCTTTTTAACTTGACATTCAGAATACCCTGCATCACTGTAATCATGAATCAGGTAGGGACGATCGCTGAATGAAAGCCTTGCACAATGTTGTGCAAAGTGATCTAAAAGGGGGCGTTGCTTACTAGGATCGCCTTGCTCTGGCGCTCCGTAACAAACTTATGGCCACTACACTAACTACCGTCGAGGCGCGTGAAGTTCTTAGGTGCGAACGTTGCACCCTGGTGCAATTCCGCACGGCGAACTCCCTTTGCAGGCGTTGCCACAAGCCGCTTGAGGTCGAAGAGCCGGAACGGCTGGTTCCGCAATTCGCCGGCGAGCCGGAAGAAGTTGTCGCTGAGGATAACGGTCTGCAGGTTGCACGCGCGGTGCGGGATCTGCGCAAGGGCCGGAATCTGAGCCAGCGTCAGCTCGCAGGACGCATGCAGGTTCCCCGTACTTACATATCGAAGATCGAAAACGGAAAGGCGATGCCGACCCTCTCGTCCCTGGCGCGGCTGGCTGCGGCGTTGGAGATCGACATCTGTAACCTGCTTCGCGATGCGCGCAGCCGGCGGCATGAAGAGACTGCGTCCATTCTTAGCGATCCGTTTCTGGCAGAGCTTGCGCCTTACGTGTCGCAAATGGACACGCTGCAGCGCTCCATGTTTCTGAACCAAATACGCGATCTAGCGATGGGCCGCCGCAGAAGCGCCTAAGCTGCGCCTGCGCCCTCTCCCATCCTCAGTGCTGGTACACCCCCCGCTTGTGTTTTGCGGGGGAGGCAGCCTTGTGCTACGGTCGTAACGAAAGGCAATCGTTTTGCGTTTCTTGCCAGGGAGCCGCGTAGCCGAGTTATCTCCAGAAGAGCAGGCCATCTATCGCCGACTGGATCCGGCGCGCCTGCCACAGCACGTGGCCATCATCATGGACGGCAATGGCCGCTGGGCCGGTAAGCGCAGCTTGCGGCGTTTTCTCGGGCATCAGCAAGGGGCCGAGTCGGTCCAATATGTGGTCGAGACCGCGTCCCGCATCGATTTGCCGTGGCTCACGCTCTACGCTTTCTCGCTCGAGAACAATCTGCGGCGTCCCAAGACCGAAGTTAACTTTCTGATGCGGTTGCTGCGCTCGTATTTGGTGAACAATGTCGAGCGCATGAATGATAACAACGTACGGATCGCGTATATCGGGCGGACGCATGAGCTTCCCTCCGAAGTGCAGGAGAAGATGCAGTGGGCGGCGGAAGCCACCGCGCACAATAGCGGCACGGTGCTGACGCTGGCGCTTAATTATGGAGCGCGGTCGGAGCTCGTGGACGCGGTGCAAGCCCTGGCCCGGGAAGCCGCGATGAAGAACCTGCCTCTGGAAGGGATTAGCGAAGAGGATATAAGCAGGCATTTGTATACGGCGCATATGCCTGACCCGGATCTGGTCGTGCGCACCAGCGGGGAGTTTCGCGTTTCGAATTTTTTGTTGTGGCAGATGGCTTATTCGGAGATTTACGTTACTGAGCGGCTGTGGCCTGATTTTCGTGGCGTCCATTTGCTTGAGGCTATCGCCGATTACCAACGGCGGGAGCGCCGTTATGGCGGTTTGAATAAGCGGCAGGAGTCCGACGAAACGCCTATTCCTGATAGCTTCCTTGTCCGGCGTTAAAACCCTGCGTCTGCGTGGGGATTAAAAGAAACCGCAGATCTCTCCACTCCGCTACGCTCCGGTCGAGATGACAAATTTGTTAGGCAGTTGGCTGCAGGTTCGTAGAAGAGGTCCGCTGAAATGCAGATCCCTCGACTGCGCTCCTAATGAACAACCGCACCTTGGACCGACCAAAAGCGTTGGATGGGCTTCGCCCGGCTTTTTCGGCACCACGTTCGTTGGTCGAACGGGGCACCCGTCGAGTGCGCGGTGGCCCGCACTGTTCATTGCTCCCTTGACTTGCTGCAGGCAAGTCGGCTCCTCGGGATGACGAAGGGGTCGGTGGTGCTTCCATTGGGCAGTGGCTCCTGGGATCCAGGGACCGCAGGTGTGACCAATAAGGTGCGCGGTGATTGGCGCCGGCGGGATTGTCTGCCGGGAGCGTTATCCTCGGGTCATGAGTTCCCAGACACTGCCTCGTCCTAAAAAATCGATACCGCGCAACCGTAAAAAGAAGAAGGCAGCACAGACGGGCCCGCTGGCGTGGTGGCCCCTGCTGGTGGGAATCGCGATCACGTTGGTGGCGGTTAAGACTGCGGAAATCCTGCCCCTGATGGGGGCAGACGGATTACTCAAACTGCGCCTGCTCTACCCCTACGCTCTGCTGCTCAAGCTGCCGCAACTGGGCCTCTCCGAACAGACCAGCGACGTTTTGTCGCAGATAATGTTGTATGCGCAGTGGACTCTCTACGGCCTCTACGTAACCTTGGTGAGGAGATGGAAGACGCTGGCGCACGCATTGGTGCAGATAACGGCGATCCATCTGTTTGGCTTCGGCTTGCTCTGGCTGCTGGAGTGGAAGTAAGCGTGACGGAAGAGCCGGTCAAGATTATCGAGTGCCCGCGAGATGCCTGGCAGGGCATGTCGCAAACGATTCCCACAGAAGCCAAAGCCGCCTACCTGCGCGCTTTGATCAGTGCCGGCTTCCGGCACATCGACGCCGTCTCCTTTGTCTCTCCGGCGGCGGTGCCGCAAATGGCCGATTCGGAGCGGGTCCTCGCGCTGCTGGATCCGGGCGGCGAGGTTGAAATTATCGGCATCGTGGTCAACATGCAGGGAGCGGAGCGGGCCGTGCGCACCGGGGTGGTGCACACCCTCGGTTTTCCGTATTCGCTTTCGCCGGCTTTTCTGGAACGCAACCAGAGATCGACACCCCAGCAGGCTCTCGACACGCTTAAACAGATTCTTTCCCTGGCGTCGCGGGCCGGCTTGGGCGTGGTCGCTTATCTTTCGATGGCTTTTGGCAATCCTTATGGCGACCCTTGGGGGGAAGACGCGGTGATCGCTGCCTGCCAAACCTTGAAGGAGCTGGGACTCGGGCAAATCTCGCTGGCCGACACTGTCGGGATGGCTGGCCCGGAGCAGATTCAGTCGCTGTTGAGTGCCGTACTGGAGGCCGTTCCGGGGGTGGAACTCGGCGCTCACCTGCACGCCAACCCTCAGCAGGCCGCGAACAAGGTTGGAGCCGCGTACCAAGCAGGCTGCCGTCGCCTTGACATGGCGCTTGGTGGCCAGGGCGGCTGCCCCTTCGCCCAGGACGCGCTGGTAGGCAACCTGGCGACCGAGGCGGCCCTCGACGAGCTTAAACGGCTGGGGGCGAAACTGCCTGCCTTGCAACCCTTGGACGAATTGCTTGCCATGGGCCGCAGCTTCGCTGCAGCCGGCGTATAAACCACTCAGGAGCATTCAAGAAACGTGGCCATCAACTACGCAACCCTGGAAATCACGGAAGCCGACAACATCCATACCATCACTCTCAATCGGCCGGAGCGCAGGAATGCCTTGAATCCGCAAATGATTGCCGAGGTTACCCATGCACTGGGCGAAGCGGGCACATGCTCTTGTGGAGTGGTGGTGCTTACCGGGGCCGGAACCGCGTTTTGCTCGGGCCTTGATCTGGAACATTTCAAAACGCTCGGCTTTCAGCGGCCGGAAGATCAACGGGCCGAAGCCGAATCCATCATGTGGATGATGCGCCGGCTGTACGAGCTAACAAAACCCACCATAGCCGCGGTCAATGGACCTGCCATCGCGGGCGGTACAGGCTTGGCGACACTGTGTGACTTTACACTCGCCGAGCCCCATGCCAAGTTCGGATACACCGAGGTGAGGATTGGTTTCATTCCTGCCATCGTCTCGGTCTTCCTGCTGGAGATGATCGGAGAGAAGAAGGCAAAAGCGTTGCTGCTTTCGGGCCGGCTGCTGGATGCTGAGGAAGCCCGGTCGCTAGGACTGGTGACTGAAGTGGTGCCTGCGGGCGAATTGATCCCACGGGTGAATGGGCTGGCGGCGCTGCTGCTCAAGAACAGCCCGGAATCGATGAGTGCCGTCAAGAAATTGCTGAGCTCCTTCGCCAAAGAGCGGCTTGACCGCGATCTGGCGCGCGCTATGCGATGGAACGAAAAGACTCGCAATAGCGCCGATTTCCGCGAGGGACTCAAGGCCTTTCTGGAAAAACGCGAACCGGTGTGGCCGAGCCGCAAACCGAAGTAAGCGGTTTGCGGCTATCATCTCCAGGTATGCCAAACAAGGTTCGCTGGGGAGTTTTGAGCACGGCCCGCATCGGGGTCAAGAAAGTTTTGCCCGCCATGCTAAAGGGCGATTGGACCGACGTGACTGCGATCGCCTCGCGCGATCTCCGCAACGCCGAGGAAGCAGCGCGCGAACTGGGTATCGCCAAGGCTTATGGCTCGTACGAAGAGCTGTTGGCGGATCCGCAGATCGAGGCAGTCTACAATCCGCTGCCCAACCAGCTTCATGTTCCCTGGTCCATCAAGGCGGCCGAAGCGGGCAAGCATGTGCTGTGCGAGAAACCGATCAGCATGACGGTTGCTGAAGCCAGGAGCTTGCTGGAAGTGCAGCAGCGTACCGGGGTAATCATCGGCGAAGCTTTCATGGTCCGCACGCATCCGCAATGGCTGCGCACCCGCGAGCTGATTGCTTCCGGCCGGATTGGCAGCTTGCGTTCGATCCAGGGGTTCTTCAGTTATTTCAATACCGACCCCCAAAATATCCGCAATATCCCGGAGTGCGGCGGCGGCGGGGTTATGGACATCGGGTGCTACCCCATCAACACCTCGCGATTTCTGTTTGGTGAAGAGCCGCGGCGGGTATCGGCGGTGCTGGAAAACGATCCTGAATTTCAGGTGGACCGGCTGGCTTCCGCCGTACTTGACTTCCCTTCCGGGCAAGCGAGCTTTACCTGCAGCACGCAACTGGTCCCCTACCAGCGCATGCAGTTGCTGGGAACGAAGGGCCGTATCGAAATCGAGGTCCCCTTCAATGCGCCCAACGACCGGCCCTGCCGAATCTTTATTGATGACGGGCGCGATCTGTTCGGAGGCGGGATTACCGTGGAGACCTTTCCCACATGCGATCAATACACCATCCAGGGCGACGTCTTTTCCCGGGCCGTGCGCGAGGGGACAGAAGTGCCGGTCCCGCTGACGGACGCGATCAAGAACATGGCGGTGATCGAAGCTGTCTTTCGTTCCGCTAGGTCGGGCCAGTGGGAAGCGCCCGAGAAATAAGTTCTGCAACCGTGCCCGACGTATGGGGATTTCGACTGAACAGGCTGCAGGAAAGGCGGATTTGTTTTAGCTCAGGCGGTGTCAGGGGCTAAAGCCCATCTTATTTTCAGGCGTTTACGGCACGACTAAAGTCGTGCCCTGATACAAAACATGAGTTTTTCCGCAACCTGTGAAGCCCATCTTTTCTTAAGGCGTTTCGGCCCGGCTAAAGTCGTGCCCTGATACGAACACGAATTTTTGCGCAACCTGTGAAGTGGTGATGAAAATACTTTATTTTCTGGTCGAGAGCTTTATCGCGACATTCGGGATAACCAGACCCAGGCCTGAACAACAGCGCACCGTCGCTATTGCGCTGGGCGGATTTCTGCTGCTCTTCTTTACGGCGCTGATCAGCCTGATTGCCTGGATGCTTTTCGGCGTCCGGCGCTAGAGATCATGGGGCCAGTTGCGGCTTTCCTTGAGGAAAAGCCGCGCTGGGATGGGTTGCTCTAGATCTTGCCGTTGTTGACTGCCAACACCTCGGCAATGGGTGCGGACGTCGCGGGCACGGTCCCAGCAGATTTCTTGTGCAGCTGATGATGGAGGCAATAGAGTGCCAACTCAAGCCGGTCGGAAACCCCGAGCTTGTCGTACACCTTGCGCAAGTAATTCTTGATCACCTGCTCGGTTGTCCCGAGCTGATAAGCAATCTCCTTGTTGCGCTTGCCCTGGGTGATACAGGTGATGATGGCCAGCTCTTTGGGCGAAAGGCGCGGCTGGGTTCGCGGGCTGGTCAGCGCCGTAGCCTGCGACCGGTAAGCCTCGATGACCCAATTAATGGATTGGTTATCGATCCAGGTTTCACCAGCAGCAATCTTGCGCACACATTTGACGAGCAAGTCGGGCGAGATGGAGCGAGGAATGATGCCCCGCACGCCGCGCCGGTAAAGCTCCACGGTGTTGGACTCATCGTTTTGCGCCGACTGCACAATGATCTTCAATTGCGGCGCGCGACGAACGAGGTCAGGAATGGCATCGACGGTTCCCGCAATCAGATTGCCCTCGAGCAGGACCATGTCGGTAGGAAAGCGCTGGATGGCGCCGTGAAGGCCGGCCAACGTGTCGACCTGTGCGATCACACGAATATCGTCCTCGAGCGCAAAGATCTTCCGGATACCTACCCGGTAGATCGCTTGCGAGTCGGCTAGAACGATGCGTATTGCAGCGCTATCGGCGCCCTCATCGGGCTCGTACGGGCCGTCCGGGACACCCGCTTCATTAAATTCTGATTTGGCAGAGACCATAGGTTCAGGGACCGAAATCGTTTTCAGTGACTGAAGTGATATTTATCGATTACCGCAGCGACGTGCCACTTCGTTTCGTCTGCTGTGCAGCGTACCACCCGGCCAGCGCAATGCAATACAACATCGGTGGGTGTGCCCATCGCCTCAGCCGGCATCTTGATGGTGAAGCTCACAATGCTGCCCACCACTAGAGGAGTCGCCAGCTCAAACAAAACACCGTTGGCGGAGATATTTTCTGTAACCGCCGGTAGGTCTCCAGTTTCCGTACAAATGGTAATCGGCACGCACAGCGGAAAGCGAACCGCCGCGCGCAATTCGATGAGACGTTCGGTCGCAACTGCTGTGGAGATATCCATGCCCCGATCATAATCAGAACCCGCGAGAACGGGAATCCCCTAAAATAGCCACCCTTTTCGGGCCTAGGTACTAAAGTCACCAATCGAAGTACCTTCCGTTCTACTTCCCACCATTCATTGACGGCCAGTGGAAAAACGGGGAGAGCGTGGTTACCTTCCCGCGGCGAGCGAAAATGATTACTTTTGCTGCTGATTATATATTAAGTAGTAATACCACAAAAGTTGTAGATGCCTGGGATCAACAAAGGTACCCTGTAGCTCCAGCGCTTCTCGCGCTCCGGAGTTTTTCCGATGAAAGTCCTTCTGCTTCGTGCGCTCCCGTTAGTTGGTTTGCTCGCCCTGTCCGCCCCAGCACACGCGATCAACATATGGTGGGGGTGGTTGCTTTAGTTTCGATCGGCATTGACCCGGGTGTTCATTTAGGTTCTTCCGCTGCCGGTTTGCTGAACCAGCGTTGCGAAGCAGGCCTCCTGGGGCTATTCTGCATCTTCCTAGGTGCACTATGAGTCTGCAAGCGCTCTACGCGACGGTCAGCCTGTTAGCTTTGCTGGCTGAGGTGAGCCTGTTTGTCGTCCTGCTGGTGCGCCGCCAGTATAAAAACTTCCCCGTTTTTACCCTCTGCGTTGCCTGCAATCTAGTCAGCGATATAGGCGTTGGTTTATTGCTGGTGGCGGCTCCGGTGCATGTTGCGCGGTCGGTAGCATTCGGATTGCTGCCGCTTCAATACCTTCTCGATCTTGGAGTCCTTCTCGAAATCAGCTGGAACGTGCTGCGCCCGGTCTACACTTCCCTTCCTCGGGGAAGCGTCACCGCCTTTGGGGCCGCCATGGCGCTTGCGGTGCTGGGCGGCGTTCTCCTGGCCAACCACTTCGGGAATACCGGAAACAAGGTCCAGGACATCAAGGCCCCGCTCGATCTAATGGTGGGTTTGCTACGGATGCTGATCTTTGTGGCCACAGCCGGTTTTTCGCACCTGTTGGGGATCGGTTGGAGAAACAGGGTTTTGCAACTGGCGACCGGCCTCTCCTTTTATAGTGCGGCGGATTTAATCGCGACCCTGGTTGAGCGCTACTCGGGCGACTCCAGTGGTTTAGAGGCGATTCGTGTCCTTGCGTTCGCCATTGAGCTCGGTTTTTTCCTGTGGGTCTTTACAACTAAAGAGGTACGCCGGCGTGAATTCAGTCCACAAATGGAACAGTTTTTGGTTACACTTGCTGGACGAGCCAGGCACGCCCGTACAGCCCTGGTACGCATGCAGGTGAAATAAAGACATGATAGTGCCCCTGATTCAGGTAACACTTACTGCCTTGCTGATTGCGTACGCCGGGTTTTGGCGGAGACAACAGATGAAGCGCCGTGCAAAGAGCTGGAACGGGATCATCAGTCAATTGCGTTGCAATGACTGGGGTATCGAAGAGATCAGTGAACGTTTTCTTTATAAGAGTGAGGTCCAGGTCACTCCGAAAGACGTGTGGGAGCGCATTCAGGGCTGCAAAGGACTCTGGGCGATGTATAAAAATTCTCCGGTCCTGGTTCAATTGGCAGATTACGCTGCCGAGCATGGCGAGGGCGTGGATGAAGTGTTGCTGGAAGGTCTGCGCAGCGACGCTTTCCAGATCCGGGTGTATGTCCTGCTGGCGTTGGCCCAGTATGTGTTCTCGCCTTCCTCCGTCGGCGCATCCGTAAATGCCCATCGCGCGGTCGCGACCTACAGTGCCATGCTGGTTCGACTGACGGCGTTTATCCAGGAGTACTCGACGCCTCTCTTCTCCAGCTACCTTGACGCGGTTGCCTAAACTTAATTTAATGAACGCGCCCGTCTCTTAGGGTTGCCTAAGGTGGCAATAGCCTGTATTTGCTGAGGAAAAGCAAAAAAGATGGCTCGCTTGACAGTCACGAGCGGGTCCGGCGACTTGCGAATTGGCGGCGATCCAGCGATACTTAAAGCTTGGGAGTTAGTTGCTTGGCGGGTCGCATTACCCTTCCTGGTTATTTCCTACCCCACCCGGATTTCACCCAATCAGGGAAGAAGAATTGAAAGGATTTTGCCTGTGTTGATGATTCGTTTGGCTCGTTTCGGTGCGCGCAAACAGCCGTACTATCGCGTGGTTGTGATTGAGAAGGATCGGGCCCGTAACGGCCGCTCTATTGAAGTGGTGGGCACTTATAACCCGCGCACCAGCCCTGCCACTGTGAATCTAAAGCAAGAGCGTATTCAGCACTGGACCAGCAATGGAGCCCAGCTTTCTGAGCGCGTGGCCAAGTTGCTAGCGGCGTACAGCCCGGCAACGACTGCCGCCTAAGGTTCAAAGCATTTTGTTCCGTGTTTGTCTTCATTCGAGTTATGCAACAGTAGTTGGTTAATGCTCTACTCTGACCCGTTGCAAATGAGCGGAAGAGTTTTCCGGTGAAAACACGCTAGACACGGCCCCAATAAAAGCGGTTTAATGCTCGATCATAAGAGACCTGATTTTAAAAGGTCTTTCGGGGGCCGCTCCGATGATGCACGAAATGAATCATAACGACATGCAGTTGCTGGTCACTGAGATTGCTAAAGCCTTGGTAGACGACCCGGATTCTGTAGAAGTGCAGGCCGTGGCCAGAAACGAAAACACGGTGTTGCGCCTTCGCGTCGCGTCCGCAGACGTGGGCAAGGTCATCGGAAAACAGGGCCGAACGGCGCGCTCCATGCGCACGATTCTGAGCGCGGTCAGCATGAAGCTGCACCATCGCTACACGCTTGACATCCTCGAAGAAGACGAGGCCGGGAAACCGGTCGACTCCTAGCCTGCGAAGGCGCAATGACAGCTTCTCCAGCAAGCTGGGTTTTGCTCGCCCACATCGTGCGCCCGCAGGGCCGTCGCGGTGAGGTGCTGGCGGAAATCTTCACCGATTTTCCGCAGTACTTTGCTCAGCGGGAGCAGCTATTCCTTCGTCCTCCGCCCGGGAGCCAGTCCGACGCTCTGCGGCAAACGAGGGTGGAGTCCCACTGGCTGCACAAGGGCCGAGTCGTCCTCAAATTTTCCCAGGTGGATTCCATCGGCGATGCGGAAAATTTGCGCGGCTTCGACGTGGTGATTCCTCGCGAAAAACGCATCCCTCTTGAAGGGGATGCGGTGTACGTGAGTGACTTGCTGGGCGTGAAGGTGATCGACGTGAGTCGCGGAGGCGCAGCGGACGTGGGTGAGATCGCCGGAGTCGAGCCGGAAGGCGCCGGTCCGGCCATGCTTGTAATACGCACCGCTGGCGGCGAGGAACGCCTCATCCCTTTTGTCCGCGCTTATCTGAAGAAAATCGATCTCGAAGGCGGCCGCCTGGAAATGGATCTGCCCCTGGGCTTGCTGGCCATGCAGGATCCTTTGGCCAGCGAAGAGTAGCGTATGCGCTTCGACATCGTCACCATCTTTCCTGGATTCTTTGCCGGCATCTTCGAACATGGGGTGGTGAAGCGTGGGATCCAAGCGGGCTTGCTCGAAGTTGGCCTGCACGATCTGCGCGAGTTTACCCATGATCGCCATCGCACCGTCGACGACCGGCCATTTGGCGGCGGCGAGGGCATGGTGCTTAAGCCCGAACCGCTGGCCGAAGCAGTCGAACATCTGCAGGTCGCCCCCAAAGGGCAAAGAACCGGGGAAACGGTGATTTTGCTCTCCGCGCAGGGGAAAAGGTTCTCGCAAACTGTGGCACGCGAACTTGCCCTCGCCCGCCGGGTGGTGCTGCTGTGCGGCCGCTACGAAGGGGTGGATGAGCGGGTTAGCGAGTTGATCGCGGACCAGGAGCTGTCGATCGGCGACTATGTGCTTTCCGGTGGCGAACTGGCCGCCGCGGTCGTGGTCGACGCCACGATGCGTCTTCTGCCTGGAGTGTTGGGGAATGATGCTTCCTCAGAATTCGAAAGTTTTGGGGCGGCCGATGGCGCAGGTGGGTTACTCGACCATCCCAGCTACACCCGTCCCGCTGAGTTTCGCGGCTTGGCAGTGCCGCCAGTGTTGAGCAGCGGCAATCATGAGCAGATTCGCAAGTGGCGCCGGGAGCAGGCGCTCAGCAAGACGCTACGCAACCGCCCTGATCTGCTGCACAAGGCCCCCTTGAGCGCGGAGGACCGCAGATTCCTTGAGGGCGCGCAAAGCAAAGATTCCGTGTAAACTAAGAACTTCGACATTAAGAGCAGGAAACGACTATGTCTATTCATCCAGTTATGCAGCGTTTGGCCGACAAGCTTCGGCGTACCGATCTTCCGCCGTTTGTTCCTGGCGACACAGTACGAGTACAAGTCAAGATCAAAGAGGGCGATAAGGAACGTCTACAGGCGTTCGAGGGTATCGTCATTGCGCTTAAGAATGGAGCTCAAGGGAGCTTCACAGTACGCAAAATGAGCTTCGGCCAGGGGGTCGAGCGTATCTTCCCGTTCAATTCCAAGGTGATCGACAAGGTTGAAAAGGTGCGCTCGGCGAGGGTTCGCCGTTCCAAACTTTTTTACCTGCGCGGATTGCGTGGCAAGGCTGCCCGGCTTAAGGAAGTTGAACGCAAGTAGCCAGCCCACCTGGCTGTTCTCGCCAGCAAAAACTCTTGTCCTTAGCCCATAGGGTTCCCACATCTCGCGCACACAACGCGCGAGATGTGGGAAACGTTGTTTCCTCAAACTGTGCCGAGAGATGAGCATCGCACCCACATCTCGAAAAGCGCGAGATATGGGGCACCCCTGTTAGTCGCCCGACTGCAGTGAAGATCTTGATTCGATCCTTCATAAACAGCTGTGGGAAACACGGGCCGCAATCCATCGCGCCTCCCGCGGATGATCTACACTCAGTTTTTGCAATGCCTGCGACCCTGATAGAACCGGAAGCACTGGAAGCTGAGCTTTCTCCGTCTGCGCGGAAGATGCGTATGCTCAAGTCCCTAGTGTGCGGCAACCGGTATGAGCGCGCTGCCCGCGCCACCGGAGCCAAGGTGGTTGCCGGGGTCGACGAGGTCGGCCGCGGCGCCCTGTTCGGGCCGGTAGTGGCCGCGGCTGTGGTTCTCCCGGAAGGATGCCGCATTCCCGGCTTGCGCGATTCCAAACAATTGATTCGCGAAGAACGCGAGCGGCTGGCTCGCATCGTAGAACGCCGGGCGTTGGCTGTCGCGATCCAAGAAGTCGATGCCGAGACCATCGATCGTATCAACATCTACCAGGCCACGCGCATGGCAATGGCGGCTGCGGTCTGCGCGCTGACGATGGCGCCGGATCACGTCCTGGTGGATGCCCTGCGCCTGGACTGCGCTTGCGCACAGACATCCATCATCTACGGCGACTCCTTGAGCATCTCAATTGCCGCAGCCTCCGTGCTCGCCAAGGTCTACCGCGATAACCGCATGCGGCAGCTGGACCGCGACTATCCGGTCTATGGTCTTGCTTCGCACAAGGGCTACAGCACACCGGAGCATAAGCAGGCGCTGCTGGCCCACGGACCGACTCCGCTGCATCGCAGAAGCTTTCGCCCGGTAGCGGAAAATTGCCTGCCGTGGGACTAGCGCTGCGGCTGATGTGCATTACCGCACACCCGGACGACGAGTGCGGAGCCTTTGGCGGCGCCTTGTTACAGGCACACCTGCGCGGCGTGGAGACCAGCGTCGTCTGCCTCACCGAAGGACGCGCAGCATCCTACCGCGGCACGGCACTCGACGACAATGAACTGGCTCACCTGCGCAAGCAGGAGTTTGCCAATGCCCGGCGGGTGCTCGGCGTCACCCACGGGGAGGTGCTGGATTACCCCGATGGCGGCCTGGTGCGCCAGGACTTTTCTGCCATCACCACGGTTTTGGTGGAGCGCATCCGCCGTTTTCGCCCCCATGTGGTGCTGACCTTCGGTGGCGACGGCAACGTGAACCTGCATCCGGATCACACCATGGTCTGCTTTTTTGCGACCGCAGCCTTTCACTGGGCAGGGCGCAGTAATTTTGCTCCAGACCAGGCAGGTTTACTTCCCTACCGTCCGCAAAAGCTGTATTACGCTGTCGCCCCCTTCCTCGCCTACGCTGACAAAGAGGAAGCACCGAAAATCGCTCTGGTGCCGGCATCGTTGGTGCTTGAGTTGGGCGAATTGAAGGACAGGAAACTCGAGGCCTTTATGCAGCACACCAGCCAGGCGGAGCTCCTGGCCAAGGTGCGGGTTGTCTTTGAGGAGACCGGAGGCCAGGAAAAATATCTCCTGGCAGCGGCGCCGGGCATGCGTTCCTCACCGCTCGAAACGGATATGTTCGCCGGGATAGAAGAATAAGGGGGATCCATGGATCGCAGCAACATCGCAGGAGCCGACAAGGAACGTTTGTACCAGGCAGCCGAGACACTGCTCGAAGCGCGGCGAAGTCTGCGGCCGATTGACGATTTACCCGCCGCCCTGCGCCCCAAGTCGCTGGAAGAGGCTTACTACGTGCAGGACCTCATGCTCAACGCGTTGGGCACGACGGGTGGCTGGAAGGTAGGTGCTCCCTCGGCGGATGCGACGCCGATGTTTGCTCCCATGCCTGGTGAGAATTTCGCCGGCAGCGGCGGGCGAATTGCAAAGGAAATGCGCAGGCTGCGTGGCGTGGAAGCGGAAATCGCTTTCCTGATGGGCAAAGATTTGCCTCCGCGCTCGACTCCATATACGCGGGACGAACTGCTGCAGGCGATCGCCAGCTGCCATCCGGCGATTGAGTTGCTCGAGTCGGGTTTGCTCGACCCGGATGCCGCGACCCGGTTGACGGCGATCGCAGATTTGCAATCGAACGGCGGGTTCATTTACGGCGAAGCCGTCGACGGCTGGCAGAACATCGATTTTGACGGCGAGAGCGCCCAGCTCATTGTCGACGGATTCGTGCGCGTGACCAATGGGAAGAACAGCGCCGGATCGGACCTGCTGCGGCTGGTGTTATGGCTCGCGAATGACGCCCAGGAGCGGACTGGCGGCTTGCGTGCCGGGCAGTGGATCACCACCGGCAGTTGGACGGGCAAAGTGCTGGCTGATAGCGGGTCAACGGTGCTGGCTCGGTTCCCTAGCTTCGGCGAAGTCAGCGTCCGGTTCGATTAAGGCGTGTTTTCGTAAAAACGGTTAGTCTGCCATAGAAGAACGGCCTCTGGCTGCTGCACTTTTGTGGGATCAAGTCTCATTTTCGCTTCTTAAAGCAGCGCGACCCATTCAAAACAAAGACCTTGCCCCACCTTTCTGCAGGGTTTGTTTGTTTGGTTTTTCACGTCAAATTCTTCAGATCTTCACAGGTTGCTGCGAATCTCACATGAGCAAAAAGGGATTTCGCGCGTTCGTAAAACCCTGGAGATTTGCCGCGTGAGCCGCAGTGGCTTCACCCCGTACTTATTTATATTGCAGGTCGATTCAACAGCAAAGAGAGAGGCCAAATGAAGAACCAACTGAAGACGCTGGCGACGCTGGCGCTTGTCTCGGCAATGTCCGCCGGGCTGGCACAGACCACCGCGTCCGGTACCCCTTCAACGACTCAAAAACGTACTACAGCCCGCAAGCCCGTTGCCCCCAAGAAACCATCGGTGGAGAGCCAGATTCAATCGCTGCGCGATGACATGCAGAACCAGCAGACGCAAATACAGCAACTGAGGCAACAGCTGAGCGATCGCGACCAGCAGTTGCAACAGGCGCAGCAGGCAGCGGCGGCGGCGGCAGCAGCAGCGGCTCAGGCGCAGCAACAAGCGGCGCAGCAGGCGTCGACCCTCAATGAGAACACCCAGGCAGTCAGCAATCTGCAGGGCGCAGTTACCGACCTGAAGGGCAACAATGTCTCCCTTGCCAGTACGGTGCAAGCGGAACAGGCCAAGGTGGAGAAGCAGATTAGCAGCCCGGATACGATCCACTTCAAAGGGGTGACGCTTTCCCCGACGGGTAGCTTCCTGGCCGCGGAAACAGTGTGGCGGCAAAAAGCGGTATTCGGCGACATCAACACACCGTTCACGGGTATTCCGCTCAACTACGCGAATGCGGCCAACCTTTCTGAGTTCTTCGGATCCGGCCGCCAGTCTCGCGTTGCCCTGCAAGCCATTGGCAAGGCGAGCCCTGACCTTACCCTTTCTGGATACTACGAGGGTGATTGGTTGGCGGCCGCCGTAACTTCCAACAACAATCAGAGCAACAGCTACGTCATGCGGCAGCGGCAACTCTGGGCGCAGGCACACTGGGGAACTTTGACCTTTACCGGCGGCCAGATGTGGTCGCTGGCAACCGAAACCACCAAGCTGACGCAAAACAAGTCTGAGATTCTGCCCCAGACCATTGACGCGCAGTACGTTGCCGGCTTCTCCTGGGCGCGTCAATATGGATTTCGCGTAAGCAGGGACTTTGGCACCAATCTCTCGGTTGCAGTGTCTGCTGAGAATCCCCAGACCCTCAACGTAGCCGGGCATAATCTTCCCACCAACTTCATCATCGGCGCGGCCGGCAACGCGGGCGGTTTGTACAACTCCGCCGGAACGTCCTCAGCCAACAGCAACGTGGCGCAATACTCTGCCAACCTGGCTCCAGACCTGCTTGCGAAAGTGGTCTACGAAACTCCCAAATTTGGCCACTATGAGCTCTTTGGCATAGCTAGCTTTTTCCGGGACCGCGTCTTCCCGACTACCGGTTCCTCAGTCGGCGCCTACAACGACAGCACCGTCGGCGGCGCCATCGGTGGCGGCGGCCGGATACCCACGCTCAAGAAGCACCTGGATGTCGGCCTGAAAGGGCTATGGGGTGATGGCACCGGCCGGTATGGCAGCAGCACCATCGCTGACCTGACTGTCCGGCCGGATGGTCAGCTGGCTCTGATCCACAACTTCTCCGCCCTAGGTACGCTAGATTTCCATGTAACCCCGCGGCTCGATGTTTACGCGAACTACGGTGGTGATTATGTGGGACGCCGCTACTTCCAGACCAGCCCAACCAGCTCGGTCGGGTACGGCGCATATACCAACGTGGAAACGGGTTGCAATACCGAACCGGCTCCGGGCACAACCATTACGGGCTACTCCCCAGCCGCACCAGCGAATTGCACCGCCGACACCAAGGATGTGCAGGAATTCACTGCCGGCTACTGGTACAACTTTTACAGTGGGCCGGCGGGACGTCTGCGCCAGGGAATTCAGTATGAATACCTCCAGCGCAATATCTGGTCGGGCATTGGCGTCACGCCTAAGGGAACGGACAACATGTTCTTCACCTCCCTCCGGTACTATCTGCCGTAAGCGAGACCAAACCAACCTGCACGGAATCAAAAGGGCGCCCATCATGGGCGCCCTTCTTATTTAAACTCGATTGCGAGGCACTCATGGCAAAACCGATCGTCGGTCTGCATCACGTAACGGCAATTGCTTCGGATCCGCAGCGCAATCTCGACTTCTACACCGAAGTGCTGGGGCTTCGTTTCGTCAAGCGCACCATCAACTTCGACGATCCGGGGACCTACCACTTTTACTTTGGCGACGACACCGGTTCACCGGGAACCATCCTTACCTTCTTTCCCTGGCCGCGGGCGAGCCGCGGCAGTTTGGGCGTTGGTGAGACCTGCGCTACGGCGTTTAGCGTTCCTCGCTCGTCGCTGGAGTTTTGGGAGAAGCGCTTGCTGGGCGCCGGCATTCCGGCGGAACGCACAGGCGAGCGGTTCGAGGAAGAGGTGCTCAGCTTTGCCGATCCCGATGGCATGCGGCTGGAGATTGTTGGCCACGCCGATGCCGGAGAGGCAAAGGCTCCGCGAACGAGCGATGTTTCCCCAGAGCACGCGATTCGTGGGTTTTTCGGGGTCACACTTTGTGAAGGCGGGTACGAGAAGACGGTAGCTGTGCTGGGTACCATGGGGTTTCGGAAAATCGGCGAGCACGGCACTCGCTTTCGCTTTGCCGCAGAGGGGAGCGCGCTGGGGAATCACATCGATTTGCTGGTTCAGCCACAACTCACCTATGGCCGGATGGGCGCCGGCAGTGTGCACCATATCGCATTTCGTGCGGCTGATGATGTCTCGCAGCTGGAGTGGCGCAAAATCCTGGTGGCGAGTTCCCTCGACGTGACCCCGGTGCTCGACCGCACGTACTTCCATTCCATTTATTTCCGCGAGCCGGGCGGTGTGTTGTTTGAACTGGCGACCGATCCGCCGGGTTTCGCGCTGGATGAGCCCACTGAGACTCTTGGTCAGTCGCTGAAATTGCCTCCCTGGCTTGAGCCGCAGCGTTCCCGGGTGGAGCGCAGCCTGCCTCCAATCACCCTGCGCTCGAGCAAATGATAACCATGGGCATCCGACTCACATCTCCCCCGCTGAAAAGCGCGGGTGAGATATGGGGCACCCCTTATTGCTTATCCCTCAGTGTGATTGGATTGGAAAAATAAATGACTCGCGATCCTCATAGTGACCAACCAGTACAGACCCTGGGTGCGAAGCTCGGCCAAGCCGTGGCGGCCGTCATTCTGCTGCACGGCCGGGGCGGCTCGGCGGAAGACATTCTCGGCTTGGCGCCAGCGATGTACGACGAGCGCGTCGCCTATCTTGCGCCGCAGGCGGCGGGCCATAGCTGGTATCCCTACTCGTTCCTGGCGCCGATCCAGGAGAATGAACCTTGGTTGTCGTCGGCGCTCGCGAAAGTGGGAGCCACGATCGAGTCGGCTGTCGAAGCCGGTTTGCCGCGCGAGCGCATTTTCGTATGCGGTTTCTCCCAGGGCGCCTGTCTATCAACGGAATTTGCCGCGCGGCATCCGGCGCGCTTCGGCGGTGTCATCGCCTTCACCGGCGGCTTGATTGGGCCACCGGATGCGGATCTTCATCATGACGGCGATCTTACGGGCACGCCTGCGCTTTTCAGCTCCGGCGATCCCGACCCACACGTGCCCTGGAGCCGCGTGTTGGCGTCAGCGGAGCAATTCACAGCCATGGGCGCCGATGTGCAGATCCAGCGCTATCCTGGCCGTCCCCATACGGTGCTTCCCCAGGAGATCAAAGCGGCGCGCGAGATGATCTTCCGGTCCCTCTAGAATGGGTTGCTGACAATTTTCAAAAGAACTATCCAGCCGGTAGAGTAAAAGTATGCTGATACATTTTGCGTTCGGTCGCCAGGGGTTAGAGGTCACGTTGCCGGATGGGCCAAGGTACGAGGTCATCGAGAGCCGGTCTGCGTCTCCCTTGCCCAATGTGATGGGTGCTCTTGACCATGCACTCGACCACCCCATTGGCTCAAAGCCGCTAGCGGTTCTGGCCGCCGGGAAGAAGACGGCGGCCATCTCGGTTTGCGATATCACCCGGCCGGCGCCGAATTGGCTAACCCTGCCGCCCATCCTCCGCCGATTGCACGATGCAGGCGTTCCAGTTGAGGGCGTGACGATCCTGATCGCGACCGGCCTGCACCGCGAAGCCACCCCCGAGGAGATCAACACGATCCTTGGGCCCGAGATCGCAGCGAAATATCGTGTGGTGAACCATGATGCCAAGGCGCTAGCCCAACATCGCCCACTGGGAGAGACCGGCCGGGGTATTCCGGTTTACATCGACGAGCGGTTCATGGCGGCGGACCTGCACATCACCCTGGGATTTATAGAGCAGCACCTGATGCTCGGTTTCTCGGGCGGCCGCAAGTTGATAGCTCCCGGGCTCGCGGCCCAGGAGACGATTAAGGTCATCCATTCCCCGATGTTTATGCGCGAGCCAATGGCGATCGAGGGTTCCATCGAGGGCAATCCCCTGCATGCCCAGTTGCTGGAGATCGCCAGGATGGCCAGGCACGACTTTATGCTGGACGTGACCCTGACCCAAAGCCGTGAAATCTCGGGGATCTTTGCCGGGGATCCGGTGGAGGCGCATGCTGCCGGGGTTCAGTTCTTACGCACCACGTCGCTCGAAAAGCTTTCCGGGTTGGCGGATGTGGTCATCACCAGTGCTGCGGGGTTTCCGCTTGATCTGACGTTTTATCAGACCATCAAAGGCCTCACTGCGGCTCAGCACATCGCCAAGCCGGGAGGAAGAATACTCATCCTGGGTGAGTGCGCCGAGGGGGTGGGGTCTCCGGAATTTGCCGGGAAGGTGGCGAGCTTTACCAGCTACGACAATTTTCTGGACGAGATCGGGAATGCCGCGGTGGAAGTAGACCAGTGGCAACTGGAAAAATTGGCGCTCGCAGGCCAAAAATATGAGCTCTTTTTCTACTTACCAGGGCTCGCCGGCCGCAAGCTGGGGAATTTGGCCTCGCGGTGCTACGAGAATCCGGCGGCCGCGGTAGCCGCGGTTCTAGATGGCCTTCCTGCGAGGGCGCGGGTGGCGCTGGTGCCGGAAGGGCCTTACGTTTTTGCCCGGGTCGACGATGAGGTCCACGAATTGGTCGGCTAGGCTTTTAAGCGGGTACTCGGAGATGCAGTTACGGAAGAGCATCAATTATCATGAAAATGCATCTCTGAAGTATCGGATGAGCGGATACATAATGCGAAAGTGGCGAAATTGGCAGACGCACCAGACTTAGGATCTGGCGGGGCGACCCATGGGGGTTCGAGTCCCCCCTTTCGCACCAACCGTTTTTGTCTCACTTCTTCAGCATCCGAAGCCGGCGGTCGCACGTGGAGGAAGGTCCCTGCGCACCCTTAAGAATGATTATTGAACAGCGTCGTGTAGTGGTGACCGGGGTGGGCCTGGTCAGCCCCGTAGGAGTGGGAACAGACGTCACTTGGCAAGCTTTGCTGCAAGGGCAGTCCGGGATCGGCCCGATTAGCCTTTTCGATTCCACCGGCTTCAGTTGCCGTATCGCCGGCGAGGTCAAGGACTTCAATCCGGAAGATTTCATCGAAAAAAAAGAGATCAAGAAGATGGGCCGGTTTATCCAGTTTGCCCTGGCGGCCTCAGACTTCGCCGTGGCGCAAGCCGGCCTCGACATGGCGTCCGAAGACCGGGAGAGAGTCGGGGTCTATGTCGGGAGCGGGATCGGCGCCTTCGAGGTGATTGAGCGCGAACACAGCAAGCTGATGTCCGCTGGCCCTCACCGCGTTTCGCCGTTCTTCATCACCGCCACCATCGCCAATCTTGCGGCCGGCCAAATCTCGATTCGCTATGGCGCCGCCGGGCCCAACCTGACCTGCGCGACCGCTTGCACTACTGGTGCCCACGCGGTAGGTGAGTCCCTGCGCGTGATCCAACGCGGGGATGCCGATGTAATGATCTGCGGGGGCAGCGAAGCTGCCGTGACCCCGCTTTCGGTGGCTGGGTTCGCCTCCATGCGCGCGCTCTCCACCCGCAATGACGATCCGGCGACCGCTTCCCGGCCATGGGATGCTGGACGCGACGGTTTCGTCGTAGGGGAAGGCGCGGGCGTGCTGATCCTGGAAGAGTACGACCACGCGGTAAAACGCGGCGCCACGATTCTCGCCGAACTGGTCGGCTATGCCGCCAACGGCGACGCGTTCCATACCAACGCTCCGCCGGAGGATGGCCGAGGCGTGCGGCGGGTGATGCAGCTGGCTCTGCTCGATGCCAAGGTCGACCCAGCGGATGTCAAATATCTCAACGCGCATGCGACCTCCACTCCGCTCGGCGACCGGGCGGAAGCTAAAGCGATATGCGAGACCTTCGGTGAGTCAGCCAAGAACCTCCTGGTCAGTTCCACCAAGTCGATGACCGGCCATCTGCTAGGCGGGGCCGGCAGTCTGGAGGCCGGCATCACCGTCCTGGCGCTGCGCGATCAGATCGCACCCCCTATGACCAATCTGCAGGAGGTCGATGGTGCTTGTTGTTTCTGCCTGGTCAGGGACAAAGGGATGCCCACCGCGATGGAATATGCCATGACCAACTCGTTCGGGTTTGGGGGCACCAATGCGTCGCTTATTTTCCGCCGCTATTTTCCTACGTCACGGGGCGAGTAGAAATCGCGTGACGCGAAATGGTCTAGTCTAATAGCTACCATGACTGAAGACCCAACTCAGCCCAACGTCGTTCTGGAGCGAACGCCTGATTACCGCGAAGGTTATGCCAACAGCGTTCAGGTGCAAAAGAGCGTGTGGGATTTCCGCCTGACCTTCGGCACCGCCTATCAGGAGAAGCCGGAGGAAGTTATCATCCAGTCCTTCCAAACCATTTACCTCAGCCCGCAACAGGCCAAGGCCCTGTGCAATCTGCTGGGCCAGAACCTGGTCCAGTATGAGCACGCCTTCGGCACTATTTCTCTCGAGCCGCGACCTCAGGTGATACCCCAAGGTCCAGTCCACTAAATCGACGAGAGAGGAGTGCTGGTGGCTGTATTTTCCGAGCAGCAGATACCCCTCGACCGCCCGCTTCCTCTCAGGCTCATTTTTCCCCTGCTCTTTGTGGGTGTCTACCTCTCGCACTTGACCCTGCTGCGGCTGCCGTACTACTGGGACGAGGCGGGTTACTACATCCCGGCGGCCTATGATTTTTTTCGCACCGGCGATGTGATTCCCTCGAGCACGCTGGCCAATGCTCATCCCCCGCTTCCGTCCCTTTACCTGTCACTGTGGTGGCTGTCGGGGTTCACGCCTACCGTCACTCGCACCGCGATGTGCCTCGTCACGGCGATCGCCCTGCTCGCCGTGTACCGTCTCGGCATCGTGCTTAACGGCCGCACGGCGGTCGCCGCCAGCACTACGCTGCTGACGGCCATCTATCCGGTCTGGTTTGCCCAGAGTACGCTGGCCCACGCGGACATGTTCGCTGCGGCGGCAAGCCTGTGGGGACTGGTTTTCGTTTTTCCTGGCAAGCGTGGCCCCGCAGCCTTGTGGGCTGCGGCTGCCTGCTTCGCTGTGGCGGCGTGGTGCAAAGAAACTGCCATAGTTACACCTCTCGCGATCGCAGTGTGGGAGAGCTTTCTTTGGCTGCGCAGTAGCGGCCCGGAGCGCCGCAGCCATCTCCGCGCCGCGCTGCTGATGGTCTTGCCGGTCATCACGCTGCTGGCCTGGTTTGCCTATTATCGCCATCGGACAGGGTTTCTCTTCGGCAATCCTGAGTTTCTTCGCTATAACGCCACCTCTACTCTTTCTCCGCTGCGGGTCCTGCTGGCGTTGATGCATCGGCTGCTGCAGGTCACCGCGCATATGAACATGTTTGTGCCGGTGCTGTGCATGGCGGGGGCCCTGCTGCTGCTGCCATTGCGAGATTTGGATGGCACTGTCAGGCCACGCATTTCTCCCGCCGGTCAGGCGACCGTTTACGTGGTGCTGGTGGCTAATGTTTTGTTCTTTTCGGTGATTGGCGGGGCTCTGCTGACCCGGTACCTGCTGCCTCTTTACCCCCTCGTACTGTTGATGTGCGTATCAACGTTTTACCGACGTGTCCGGTACTGGTGGGGGCTCGTTCTACTCAGCGCGTTCGCGTTTGTGATGGGCTTGTTTGTGAACCCGCCGTACAAGTTCGCGCCGGAAGACAACCTGAACTACGCGGATACGATTCGTTTGCATCAACAGGCAATCCGCCAGATAGTGACGCGTTTTCCGGGAAGCACGATCCTGACGGCATGGCCGGCGACCGATGAACTCACCAAACCAGAATTGGGCTACGTGAAGAAGCCGCTGACGGTGGTGACAGTGCCTAATTTTTCGCTGTCCGAGATACAAAAAGCGGCGGTTTCTGCGCAAGACTTCAGCGTTGGATTTGCGTTTTCGACCAAATACGATCCGCCTCACTTATGGCTCGATCTGGGTGCACGCAATGAGGCTCTCGACGCGCGTTTTTTTGACTTCCACCGTGATTTATCCCCTGGCGCGATCGCTCACCTCATGAGCGGCAGGGTCGTCTGGAGAGATGATAGACAGGGCCAGTGGGCGGCAGTCCTGCACTTCGACCGGCCGCAGGTCGCGATACTGCATCCACCCCGTTGAGGCTACGGAGTTCATCTTTTGTGTCAGGGCACGACTTTAGTAGGACGTAAAAACCTAAAAAGAGCTGGACTAAAGAGTCCGCATGGGAACCGGATCTGAGGATCAACAGAACCGAACGGCCAAACAGAACCTGACGGGTGCCCCATGTTCGCGCCAGCGTACGGGGCCGAAAAAGACGGGCGACCCGAATTTCCTGCCACGCTGTACTGGACAGAGCCGAGTGTGCGCCTTTCCGTGAAGAAAGGCGGATGCACTGTATCAACGCCACGAAGTCCAACAGGAAATCCGGGGAAAGCCCTTCCATTGTTTCTAGTCCTTGAGCGAAAGCATTCGAAAAATTCATATTCGGCCCACGTCCGCTGGCGCGAACATGGGGCACCCGTCAGGTTCTGTTTGGTCCCATTGACCCGGTTTTTCCGCAGCGCGACCCTACCTTGGTGTATCCCACCTGTTTCCTTTTGACCTGCTCCGCGCCGTGCCCGGAACTATACTGAAGCGTGCTCCCCCGGCATCCAGTGCGCTTTCTGTTGTTGGTCTTCACCTTTTGCTTGCCCTGCGGGCTGTTGGCGCAAGCGACGGGGAAATTGCTCCTGGTGCTGCCCTTCGAGAACCTCACCAATGAGCCCAATCTGGACTGGATCAGCGAAGCGGTGCCGGAAGTCCTCAACCGGCGTCTTGCCTCCGCCGGCTTTATGCCCATTAGCCGCGATGACCGGCTCTACGCACTCGACCATTTAGGACTGCCCTCCACATTTCAGCCTTCCCGAGCCAGCGCGATTCGCCTGGCACAGACACTGGATGCCGACTACGTAATCGTGGGTTCGTTCTCGACCAGCGGAACGCGCTTCCGGGCCAAAGCCCAGGTGCTGAAAATGGATGCCCTGCATATGTCCACTCCGCTCCAGGAAGAGGCGGATATGACTCACTTGCTCGACGTGCTCAACAGCTTGGCTTGGGGACTGGCCAAACAGATCGATCCTGCTTTCCCAGTGGCCCGAAACACGTTCGTGGCCGCGGGCGCCAGCCTGCGCATGGATGCCTTTGAGAATTACATCCGCGGATTGGTGGAGAGCGATCCCGCAGAGCAAATTCGTCATCTGAAAGAATCCGTGCGGCTGGACCCCACTTTTTCCCCCGCGCTGTTGGGGCTGGGCAAGGCGTACTTTGCCAACCAGCAATTCGACCTGGCCGCCACGACTCTGGGACGCCTGCCGCGCAACGATCCCAACGCCCGCGAGGCAGACTTCGATCGCGGCCTGGCTTACTTCTACCTCGGAAGTTACGTCCGGGCTGAAGACGCCTTCGCGTTCGTCAGCAAGCAACTGCCGCTGCCGGAAGTGGTCAACAATCGAGGAGTCGCGGCCAGCCGCAGAGGCTTGGACGCCACATCCTTCTTCCAGCAGGCGGTAGCTGCCGATCCCAACGATCCGGACTACCAGTTCAACCTCGCCATCGCCTTGAGCCGCAAGAAGGACTTAGCGGGTGCGCGGCGGGCAATTGAGCAGACAGTCAAGCTTCGCCCCCAGGACGTCGAAGCCCAAGCCTTCCAGGCCACGCTTCGCGGGAACTCCCAAGTTCCTACTGACGCCCCCGTGAGCACCCGCGCGTCCTTCGACTCCGCCGCCACCGCCGGCAGCGTGCCGTTGGAGAGAATCAAACGCACCTTCAATGAGGCGTCTTTCCGCCAGGCTGCCTCCGAAATGGAGCAGGTGGAGGAGGCGCGCATGGCCACCCTGCCTCCGCAGAAGCGCGCGGCGGCTCTCACCGCCGCAGGCATGAGCTTTTTCAACCAGGGGCTTATCCTCGAGGCGGAGCGCGAATTTCAGGATGCGCTGGCGGTCGATAGCGCCAATCCGGAGGCCCACGCCGGGTTGGCCCTGGTAAGAGAACAGGGCGGTGACCCGAAGGAATCCCGCCAGCAAGCGACGGAATCGCTCAACGCAAAGCCGAACGTGACCGCCTACCTGGTGTTAGCCCGGCTCGATTTGCAGGCGAACCAGCCGGCCGCGGCCGCGGCAGATGTGAGCAGCGCGCTCAAGCTGGAGCCGCAGAATTCAGCCGCACGGGGACTGAAGCTGCAGATTGAAAGCAAGGGGCAGACGGTTCCGTGAGCCGCTTCCTGGTCGTGGTCCTGTTGCTCGGCTGGGTGCTTACCGCTCAGGCACAGCAGCCGCGCGTGGTGCTGATCCATCTGGATGACACCATTCAACCCATCAGCGCCGACTACATGGCGCGCGGGCTGGACGCGGCGGCGGCGCAGCATGCCAACGCGGTGCTAATCGAAATCAATACCCCCGGGGGACTGCTCGATTCCACCCGCCAGATGGTGGGCAAAATCATCGCCTCTCCCGTCCCGGTCATCGTGTATGTGGCTCCCTCTGGAAGCCGCGCCGGCTCGGCGGGTTTTTTCCTTCTGGAAGCCGCCGATGTGGCCGCCATGGCCCCGGGCAGCAACGCCGGAGCTTCCCACCCGGTTGCCGAAGGGGTAAAACTCGACGACACGATGAAGCAAAAGCTGGAGAACGATACGGCCGCCTTTATGCGGTCCTATGTCTCTCGCAGGGGACGCGATGTGACGGCGGCCGAAGATGCGGTGCGCTTGTCCAAGTCGTACAGTGACGCGGAAGCAAAGCAACTGAATTTAATTGACCTCATTGCGCCCGATGACGCGAGCCTGTTGAACGCGTTGGATGGCCGCACCATTACCCGTTTTGATGGCTCCAAGGTGACGCTGCACACCCGCGATGCACAGCTGACGCCCATTGATCCAACCCTGCGCGAAGAGATTCTGGATCGGCTCACGGACCCCAATCTCGCGGTCCTGGTGCTAATGATCGGTGCGCTGCTGATCTACGTGGAGTTCAATACGCCCGGCACCATCATCCCGGGGGCGCTGGGAACCATCCTGGTATTGCTGGCGCTGTTTGCCCTAAATCTGCTCCCGGTGCGTTACACCTCGGCGATGCTGCTGGCGGCTGCGTTTGTTTTGTTGATCCTGGAAGCCAAATTCGCTACCCACGGAATTCTTGCGGCTGCGGGCATCCTCGCCCTGGTGATTGGGGCTCTCACCTTGGTAGACGGGCCAATTCCTGAGCTCAGAGTGCACCTTGCCACCGCGCTGAGCACCGGATTGGCCTTTGGTTTGATCACTGTCTTCCTTTTGCGTCTTGCTGTGCGCGCGCGAAGAAGCAAGGTGCGCATTGGGGGGGATGCGATGATCGGACTCATTGCCGTGGTCACGCAACCGCTTGCCCCCAGCGGCCAGGTAATGGTGAACGGCGAGTTGTGGCAGGCCGAGTCTGCTACCCCGGCGGCCAAAGGTGAAGAAGTGCGGGTTCGGGGGCTGCGCGATCTGACGCTCTTGGTCGAGCGTGTTTCCTAACTCCTGTACAATCTAGCCACAGCGAGGCGCCACCATGATGGGTATCGGCATACCCGGCCTGATTCTCATTTTCGTTATCGGCATCTACTTAATCAATTCCGTCAAGATCCTCCGGGAATATGAGCGCGGCGTGGTTTTCCGCCTGGGGCGTGCCTTGGCAGCACCCAAAGGTCCGGGCATCATCCTGGTTTTTCGTCCTTTCGACCAGATGGTGCGGGTGTCTCTGCGCCAGGAAGTGCTGGAAGTCCCGCCACAAGACATCATCACCCGCGACAACGTCACCCTGAAAGTGAACGCCGTCATCACCTTAAAAGTCATCGACCCTTCGCGGGCCGTGATCGAGGTGATGAACTACGTCTATCAGACTTCGCAGTTCGCTCAGACCACGCTGCGTTCAGTGCTGGGGGAAGTGGAGCTGGACGAACTCCTCTCGCACCGGGAAGCGCTCAACCAGAGGATCCAGAGCATCATCGACCAGCACACCGCGCCCTGGGGCGTAAAGGTGGTGAGCGTCGAAGTGAAGCAAGTGGATTTGCCTGAATCGATGTTGCGCGCCATGGCTAAACAGGCCGAGGCAGAGCGCGAAAAGCGTGCCAAAGTCATCCACGCCGAGGGTGAGTTCAGCGCCGCGCAGCGCCTGGTGGATGCAGCCGCGCTGCTCGCCACCCAACCTATAACGGTGCAATTACGTTACCTGCAGACGCTCACAGAGATAGGTGTCGAGAAGAATACGACCATTGTCTTCCCTTTACCCATAGAAATGATGTCACTTTTTAATAAAATGGGGGTTATAGGGGAGAAGAAGCCATGAGATCCCTGCTCGACACAGAAGAAGACGAAGACAAAGCCTCTGAGATCACGCTCAGCACGGCTTCCTTGTTGGGCATTTTCTTTGGTCTAGTGTTGATCTGTGGGGTGTTCTTCGGTTTTGGCTACTCCATGGGTCGCGGCGCTGGGCCGAGCGCACAGGCGAGCACCCTGGAAGGCAGCGAGACAACGGTCGCCGAGAATCAACCAGAACCTCAACCAGCGATGCCCCAGCCACAAGCTGCCCCGCAGACTGCACCTTCGCCTGCCGCCAGCCAGTTGACCGCTGCGGAAGAAACCCCAGCCAAGCCGGTCCAGCCAGTCGTCGACAAACCGGTCGCAGCGCGTGAGGCTCCAGTTCCTCCGGCGTATGTGCCCCCGGCCGATGCCCCTCCCACCGCGTACGGAAAGCCGATGGTGCAGATCGCAGCCGTAGCGCGCCGCGAGGATGCCGATGTGCTGGTCTCGGCCCTACGGCAACGCGGATATGGTGTCGTGGTTCGCAATGAGCCTCAGGACAGGCTGTTGCATGTGCAGGTCGGCCCCTTTGCCGACCGTAGCCAAGCCGCTGCTATCAAGCAGAAGCTGCTGTCCGACGGGTACAACGCCATTATCAAGCAGTAGCGTGGTCAAGACCACACCCTGAGCTACTTTCAACCGTCCCTGCGGGACTCCCTTGGAGTTCTTCGCCTGTACAGCCCGTACCCTTCAAAGCCAATACCACTCTAATGAGTGGGTGAGTCGTCACGCCTCATCCAGTCCGGCAATCCGCAGGAAATAGCGGCTCGAACTGCTTGGGCTAGATCCTCCCGGCCGGCAAATTGCTGCGGATAAAGGGGCGGGTGAAAGGTCAGGTGCGCGGTGCCGGGCTTGATCCGTAGGCTGCCCTTGGTCATCATGTGTTCCGAGCCCCATATCGAGATGGGGATTACCGGCACGCCCGATTCCATGGCCAGATAAAAGGGGCCCTTCTTAAACGGCAGCAACTTGCCGTCGCGGGAGCGCGTTCCCTCAGGAAAGATTGAGATATTGACGCCGGAAGCCAACACCTTGCGGGCTGCTTCTACGCTCGCGCGCGCGGATTCCGGACGGCCATCGCGAGCCACCGGAACAAACCCGGCCAACCGCATACCGTAGCCTACAAGCGGAATCCGGAGCAGCGACTGCTTGATGAAAAAAGCGCTGCGAAACGGAAGCCGCGGCAGGATGATCGGCGGGTCGAGGTTGGAAACATGGTTGGACATGAAGATACAAGCCTGAGCCGGGATATGCTCGACGCCCGCTACCTCGACGCGGACGCGCGCCAGGCTCACGCCGATGCGCACAATCGCCATGCTCCAGCGATATAGCGGCCCGATATCGCCGGTTAGGAGCGCCCACGGAATGCCGATAAGGCCGGCGGGCGTGCCGAGAACTACATACGTAACCAGGATGGTGATCGAACTGAGCATTACACCTGTGCGTGAAGGCGCTGGGGCAGCTTCTCGTAAATCCCATCGAAGCCGCCGTTAGAGAGAATAGCCACGACATCGCCCGGCTTCAGCCGCGGGGTCAGGCCCAGCACAATCGCGTCGGCGGTGGGATAGAAGGTGGCGTCGTGACCCGCGGTCAGCAGGTCGGCCACTACTTTTTCCGGGTGCATCCGCTCCGGCTCGGGAATGCTTTCCGATTTGAAGACGTCGGCCACCACGATGCCATCCGCTAAGGCGAGGCTATCCACGAGTTCGCGCTCGAAAACATTTCTGCGCAGCGTATTCGACCGCGGTTCGAGCACCGCCCAGAGTCTCTGTCCCGGGTAGGCCGCGCGCAAAGCTTTTAGCGTCTCCCGAATCGCCGTTGGGTGGTGGGCAAAATCATCAACGATGGTGACTCCTGCCGCGACCGCGCGCACCTCAAGCCTGCGCTTCACACTTTGGAAGCTGGCCAAGGCCTCCGCGATCGCGGTTGGTTCGATGCCCTGCCCCGCAGCCAAGGCTGCGGCCGCGGTGGCGTTCAGCGCATTGTGCTCTCCTGGGAGCGGCAGGGTCACCTGCAGCCACTCCCGCCCGGAACGAAAAATCTTCCAACTCGAATTGCGGTTCTCGTGGGTCAGATCCTGGATCTGCCAGGCGGAGCCGGATTTGAATCCGTAGCGCTCGACGGCACAAAAGGCGCGAGCTACGCAGTCATCCACATTCCCACTACCGTCGAAGGCGACGACCCGCCCACGTCGCGGGACCAGGTTCACCAGCCGACGGAAGGCGGTCTTGACCGCGGCCAGGTTTTCATAAATGTCGGCGTGATCGAACTCTACGTGGGTGAGGATTAAGGCGTCGGGAAAGTAGTGCATGAACTTGGGCCCTTTATCGAAGAAAGCCGTGTCGTATTCGTCCCCTTCAAGAATGAAGGGTTTGCCCTCGCGCACGTGAAAACTGGTGCCGAAGTTTTCCGCGATGCCCCCGATCAGGAAGGAAGGCGCCTGCGAGGCAACTTCGTAGATCCAGGCCAACATGCTAGTCGTGGTGGTCTTCCCGTGCGTGCCGGCAACGACTAGCGACTCCCTTCCGGCAAGGAACTCCTGGTGAATTGTTTCGGCAAGGGAAACGAAGGGGATGCGCTCATCGAGCACGAACTCCAGCTCCACATTTCCGCGAGAGATGGCGTTGCCCACAATCACCAGGTCAGGCGGCGGCTTGAGGTTGGCTTCGGTATAGGGTTCCATGATCGGGATGCCCAGGGTCTTCAACAGGTCAGACATGGGCGGATAGGCTGCGGCATCGGAGCCGGTTATGCGGTAGCCCTTGGTTTGCAGCATGCCGGCCAGCGAGGCCATCGCCGAGCCGCAAATGCCGATCAGATGAATGTGCTTGGCCATAGGTTATTTCTCGGTTGCCCGCTCCAGGAAGGTCAGCAGCGGTACCCGGTCCAGTTGCAGCTCCGCCTGGATGCCGAAGGCGAGCGTAACGTTCCGCCGGGATACGTGGCCGGAACGGAGGCCGATGCCGATGGGCCCTGAAAACCAGTCCAACACGCGCAGGATCACCTCGTCCAACAGTCCCGGCGCCTGCCCCGGGGCCACGCAGTCCACCATCTCGCCAAAAACAACGCCGGTAACGCCTTCGAATTTCCCCGCCAATATCAGTTGCCGCAGTAAGCGGTCCAATTGATACGGCTTGACATCGCGATCCTCGAGGAAGAGCAGCTTACCCTCTGTTTGCGGCGCGTAGGGAGTTCCCAGCGATGCCGCCAGCAGCGTGATACAGCCTCCATAGAGGATTCCGCTGGCCTTTCCCGGCCGCAACACGCGCAGGCCCGATGCTTCACCAACGAACCACGGATCGCCGCCCACGGCGGCCAGCAGGCTGGCTTCGTCGACTCCTTCAGCCCGGGAGAAATCGCCTGCCACCATGGGGCCGTGAAAAGAAACCAGGCCTAGCTTGTCGAACAACCACGATTGCAAACAGGTCATGTCGGAGTGGGCGATAAACGGCTTGGGATGCTCGCGGATCAGGCCCAGATCCAAGCCTTCGAGCAGATAATTGGAACCGTAACCTCCACGGCTACAGAAGATCGCGGCCGTGGCCGGATCGAGGAAGGCGGCGTGCAGATCCTCTAGCCGGGCTTGGGTCGTGCCGGCGAAGTAGTGGTGCGCCTTGCTGAGCGCGTGTCGTCCTACCCAGGGTAAGAACCCGAGATGGCCCAGCTCTTCGACTCCCTTGGCCAGCTTTTCCGGCTGCGGGTAGCTTGCCGGGGATATCACTGTTACTTTTGCCCCGCGGCGCAGGGCGGGAATGCTCAGTTTCACCATGTTTCCCCAAAGCAGATGAGTTCTGCCGGCCCGGTCAAGAGAATCTCGGAATCCGGTCCTGGCCACTCCACAGTTTGTGCGCCCCCGGGGGCGATCACACGCAGCACCGGCGCCACTCCGCGTAAAGCGATGGCGGCGCTGCCCGCGGCGCAGGTGCCGGTTCCGGAAGAGGAGGTGGGGCCGACTCCTCGCTCGTAGATGCGTATTTCGATTTCGTCGCGGCTGACGAGGCGGACGAATTCCACGTTCGTTTGGTGCGGGAATTCAGGATGCCGGCAGATCTCGGCTCCGAGGTTCTCCCACTCGTCGAACTCATCGACAAAGATGACGAAGTGGGGGTTGCCGGTCGAAACCACGGCTCCCTCGATTTGGTCGCCACTGCTAAGAACGAGACTTCGCTGTTTGACTTCGGGAATACCCATCGAGGACTTTATGCGAAAGTTCTGCCCGATGCGGCTTTCAATCTTGCAGACGCGCGGCCCGGCATCGGTTTCGAGGATGATTTCATCCCCTGGTCCGGCCTTGGTTTCATAGGCCATCCAGGCGGCGACACAGCGCGTTCCATTACCCGAGATTTCGGCGATAGAACCGTCGGCGTTGTGCAGGCGGATTTTGCCTTGACGCTCCCCGTCCCAGGTCAGGAACTCCACTCCGTCGGCGCCCACACCTTGGTTGCGATGGCAGAGCCTCCGGGTGAGAGCGTCGCGAGGCTCAGGGCCGGCAAGATTTTCTTGCACCAGCAGAAAATCATTACCGCAGGCGTGCGCTTTCACGAAGGGGATCACTCGTCCTCCGCGTCGTGAAAGGTGATCAGTTGGCCGATGACCGGGGAGGCGCGCAGGGCAGCCATCATGCTTTTGTGCTGGCTCAGCGTAGCCAATACGGAGAAGCTGACCCGTTGAATCTGAGCGACTGCGTCCCGCTCCGGATCGACGAAGCGCTTTCCTTGGGCGTCTAGGGCATTAAGCACGGCGCCCTCGATGGCGTTGCTGTCATCCCCGCGCACCTCGTAGACCAGGGAATACATCTTGATGTTGAAGCGGGTCTCGAGCATGCCGATGGCAGTGAGCGCCACCAGCACAATGCCGGTTTCGAGCGCAGCCGGGAAATATAGCCCCGCTCCGCAGGCCATGCCAATGCTGGCTACGACAAAGACCGTGGCGGCGTTGGTGAGTCCGCTGACCCGGAACCGGTTGCGCATGATCAGGCCTGCGCCTAGAAAGCCGATACCCTGCACGATATTCGACGCGACGCGACCTTTGTCTGAACTGTCCCCAGCCAGGATTGCGGAAAGAAAGGTGAACATGGCACAGCCGCAGCAGATCAGCAGGTTGGTGCGCAAGCCGAGCGATTTTTTGTGAAATTCGCGCTCCATCCCGATGGCGCCGCCCAGGAGGCAGGCCATGAGTAACCGCTTGCCTACGCCGCTGGCCAGCAGCATCTGCTGGAAATTGGAGAAGTTGAAGCTGCGAATCGGCTCGTATAAGTTCATTTGCTCCAGCGTGATGCTAACATCGTGCGGCGGCGCCTCGGTGTAACCATTTTTGTTCGCGGGGGGCTCCCTGAGAACGACTGGGCAAAAGGTTCACTTGCCCGCAAGCTGAGAACGGTAGATGCGGGCACATGGCTGCCCGCTAGAGCAAACTACGTTCATCAGTTGCAAGCCTTGAGGATGACGCTCGACAGCCTGGGCCACCGGGTCTCCATCGCGCGCCACCACGGCAAACGCTCCCCGCGCCGGATCTTCGAGCGCACGCTGCCAGGTCAGGTAATCTCCTTCATTTACGACGCGGTGGAGCGGAATACCGGCTTGCTGCACCGCACCCACATCGCTCGAGACCTGCATCAGGATCAATCCCTGTTCGGGCAAGTGACTGAGGGCCTTGGCCAGCGCCGTCTCAAAGGCGATCCGGGTGCGCGCATTCGCGACCGCCTCCTGAAAAACTATCGGCTGGGTGCGCAATAACGCCACGCTGTTCGCCACTATCAACAGCAAACTCACCCCGACCGCATACGGCCGCAGTTTTGGCGCTCGCTCCGCCAGCAGCGGCAGCAGGCAGCCAGCAAAGAGCGCGAAGGCGGGCAGCAGTTCCATACCGTAGCGGGTGTTGTACCAGGAAAACGGACGCCAAACCGGGATGAAAATAGGGACGGATCCATACGCGACCGAATAGGCGTAAAAGGGCAGCGGAAGCCAAAGCAAAAGGACCGGCCAAATATTCCGGCGACGAAACGTCCATAGCGCAGCCAGTGTGCCCAAGGCACTCAACCAACACAGCAGCCGGCCCCAGGAAAGCGGAGCCGCACCCAGTTGCGCGGCTTTTAGAAAGTAGAGCGCCGAAACCTGCATGTTGTGAAATCCCGGGTGAGGGGAGGCTCCGGGCGGCGCAGTTTTTGCTTCAATGGCGCGGGCCGAGTAAGGACCACGGAGGAAGTCCAGCGGATCTCCGAATTGTTTCGCGTTGTACCCCAGCCACACCGAGGGAGCCGCAATCAGCATGGCAGTGAAGAATATCCACGCACCCGCCGCCTTTCCCTGCCAGCGCCGGCGATCCCCCAGCATAGGGCCGGTGACGAATAACCATGCCACAGCCGCGTAGACCCATCCGTCGTAGCGAGTAAAGATGGCGCAAACCAGGACTACGCCCGCGCCGATGAGGAGCTTCGGCTCCTGGTGCCGTTCGAATTGGACGATCAACAGCAAGGCCCAGATCATCTCGGCCAGGAAAAGCGGCTCCGTCATGGCCGTGGTGGCCATGTAGAGCAGCCCGGGATTCAAACCATAAAAAGCCACCACCACCAGCGCCGCAGGCCGATCCAGCCACATGCGGGCCAAACGATATATGCCTGCGCAGCCCAGCACATAGCTGGGAATCGAAACGCAGGCTCCGGCCAGACCGCTGCGCCACCAGGCCATATTCCAGACAAAGGGCAGGAGAAGAATGTGCGGCAGGGGCAACCAGACGGAACCCAGCTGGCGAAAGCCGGGCGTAATGGAGTCGAAGACCCGGCGAGCGATGTGCAGATGCGCCACCGCGTCGCCATAAAGCAAAAGCGTGCCGTGGCGGGTGCAATAGGAAAGGGCGACCAAGGCGAGAGCCAAGGCCGCCCATGCCACCAGAATGGTCTCCCGCCGAACCTTTTCCGCTTCAGTCAAGATGAGAAAGTTCGCGGAAGAGAGCGAATCGCTGATCGATTTCCTCTCGCGTGAGCGATTGCATTTGTTCGGTACCGAAGCGCTGCACGGCAAAGGAGCCCATGACGCCGCCATAAAACATCGCGCGTTTAAAGTTTTCGAGCGTGACCTGGCCTTGCGAGGCGAGATAGCCGAAGAAGCCGCCGGCGAAGGAATCACCCGCCCCTGTGGGATCGACTACCTGCTCAAGCGGCAACGCAGGCGCTCGAAACGGCACCGACAAGCTTTTCTGGCCGGCAAACGCCTGGTCGCCGAAGAAGGCCGTCGCCCCGTATTCGCCGTGCTTCACAATCAGCGCTTTTGGCCCCATGGCCAGAATTTTGCGCGCGGCTACCACCAGGTTGCTGTCCCCGGCCAGCAGCTTCGCCTCTCCGTCATTGATGAGGAGCGCGTCGAGCTTGGCCAAAACCTTGACCAGGTTATCGCGATGTCCAGTGATCCAATAATTCATGGTGTCGCCGCCGACCATGCGGACATTCGGCATTTGGGCGCGCACCCTGCTCTGGAGCACCGGGTCGATGTTGGCCAGAAACAGGAACTCGCTGTCTTTGTAGGCATCCGGAACTTTGGGCGAAAAGGTCTCAAATACATTAAGTTCGGTGTTAAGGGTCTGCGCCTCGTTGAGGTTCGTCAGGTACGAACCGGTCCAATGAAAGCTCTTGCCTGAGGCGTGCTCCAGGCCTTGGGTATCGATCCCGCGGCGTGTAAAGACGGCCTCTTCTTCCGCGGTAAAGTCTTCGCCCACGACGCCGATCACACGGACCTGGGTGAAATAGCTTGCGGCCAGGGAGAAATGAGTAGCTGCACCACCTAGGCATCGTTCGCGCTTTCCATGCGGAGTTTCGATGCTGTCAAATGCAACACTGCCTACGACGAGAATGGACATGGGCCCTTTCTTTCTCAGGAAATATATTTGCTCAGCAGCAGATCCAATTTCTTGCGGGTGGCCGCAGGGATCGCTTCCGGGCTGGTAAGGATGGCGAACTGCAGCGCCGATACGCAGGGGCAAGTGCGTTCCCTAGGCATGGCGGCCACCGCGGAGCGCACGGCCGTGGCTGCGTTGGCAGAGTTCTGATGGAGCACGGCGATCACTTGGTCGACGGTTACGGATTCGTGGGTATCGTGCCAGCAATCGTAGTCAGTGACCATGGCCATGGTGGCGTAACAGATTTCGGCTTCGCGGGCCAGCTTGGCTTCCTGCAGATTGGTCATGCCTATTACATCGGCTCCCCAACTGCGATAAAGATTCGATTCCGCTCGGGTCGAAAATTGCGGGCCTTCCATGCAGATGTAAACGCCACCCTGCTTTACTACGACTCCGGCACTCTTCGCACCGTGCTCGATGGCCTTGGCGACGGTCGCGCAAACGGGGTCGGCGAAGGATACGTGCCCGACGATGCCGTCGCCGAAGAACGTGGCGGTGCGGTGGAAGGTGCGGTCGATGAATTGGTCCGGGACCACGAAGTCGGTGGGTTTGTGCTCCAGCTTGAGCGAGCCGACAGCGGAGACGGAGATGATTCGTTCCACCCCTAGTTTTTTCATGGCGAAGATGTTGGCGCGGAAGTTTAGTTCAGAGGGAAGGAGGCGATGGCCCCGGCCGTGCCGGGCCAGGAAAGCCACCTTCCGGCCTTCCAGTTCACCCAGGACAAACGCGTCTGAAGGGTCGCCAAATGGTGTGGTTACTGTGACTTGGTGGGGGTTGGTAAGGCCGGGCATGGTGTAAAGCCCGCTTCCGCCGATGATTCCGATCTCAGCCTGCATTCAGTCCCAAGTATACCTAGTGGACTGTAAGAGATGGCTCGCTCGGAAAAACTCATGTTTGGTACTAGGGCACGACTAGTCTTGCCGTTGGGGCTTGAAAAAATGATGGGCTTTAGCCCCTGCTACGGCGAAAGCCACAACGCATGCCAGTTCGCCGTTGAACGGCCAAGGGGCAGGGGCCCAAGAGTCTGGGTGAGAATCGGGTCGGTGGGACCAAACAGAACCTGACGGGCGCCCCATGTTCGCACCAGCGTACGAGGGCCGATTATGAATTCTTCGAATGCTTTCACTCAAGGACTGAAATCGTTTGAGGGGCTTCGCCCGTCTTTTTCGGCCCACGTACGCTGGTGCGAACATGGGGCACCCGTCAAGTTTTGTTTGGTCCTTTAGTTCCGGTTCGCGCGGACTGCGTTTCTATCGTTATCACTCCTTCGGTTGTAACGACAGGTGGGAGCATTCCTATAGTTCTCACACACCCGCTTTAGCCCGTCTCCTCTTGAAGCGTTTACGGCCTGACTAAAGTCTTGGTCTGATACAAAGCAGGAGTTCCTCCGCAGCCGGTTTCGCGGCTCCGGCTCTTGCAAATCACCACTCTAGTGACGCAACCCGGCTTTCATCATCCCGTAACTGTCCATTAGGCGGGTTAGATGGGTGGTGAGTTCTTCGGCGGGGGGCGCGGCATGGGCGGCTTGTTCCATTTCTCCGCCTTGCTGCGCTCCGAAGAAGAGGAACTGCAGCTTGCGCGCCGTGGTTAGATCGAAACTCTCGCTGATGAATACCTGGTTGCCCTGGCGCACGATCAGCACCGGGCCTTCACTCCCGTTGTAGACCTGCTCATCCGCAGAGGATTCCTCGGCCGGAGTCCGCACGACTCCGGAATACTTCTTGCTCAACTCCCGCCCGTAAAGCTTGGCGAATTCGGTGGCCGCAGCAGCGCTCTGCCAGGCAGAAAGATACAGCAGCGTCACCGACGACGTCGCCGCCTGTTGCGCGGGCGTGACCGCCTTGCGGCTCTGGGCCGCATAATACAAACCACCCTTCCATTGGGGAGTGAGGATAGCGGCTACGTCCGGACCACCGAAGAGCTCCGCCAATATGCGCACATCCAGCTCGCCCATCACGCCGATGTCATAAGGTTGATATTCGGCATCCAGGAGCGGATGCACGTCAGGCATATGCAACAGAGGCACGATCGCCTTGTGTTCGTACGCCCTGGGATTCATGATCTCGTAGCTGGTCGAGGGCGGCCGGTCCAGCACCCCGGCAAAGGCGTATTCCGGTCCCTTATCCTTGAGCAACCTTTGCTCGAAGCCCAGCCCATCGCGGTAGGGAAAAAGAAGGGATTGCTGCAGCAATAAAGGCGCCCGATCCATGACCGGAGAACTTCCGGTAGCATCCGTGTCCTCCTTAGGGGTGCGCATCACGTCGGGCGAGGTGGCAAGACTCTTACCCGCGGGCTTCAGAGTGTAGTCCAAATAGACCGCCATCGCCTGCCCTTCGAGCACCGCGTCTCGCGCCGTATCCCGCTCATCGGTGGCCAGGCGTTCATTGTCTTCCGTAACATTCTTTGAAATCGTATCCGGCTCGTCGGGTTCCCACTTATCGAGATCGGTGTGCTGGTCCTGCAGGGCATGGGTAAGCTCGTGGGCCATCACCGGCTTCTGCTCTTCCGGCGAGACCCAGTCGAGCAGATTCACGGTCTTGGTTTTGTTGTCGTAATAGCCGGCAATCTGCTCCTTCAGCAGGCTCACCAGGAAGGGCTGCAACTGAAAATCCCGGTCCAGAAGACCAAACTTTTTGAGCACGATCTCTTCGCGCTGCATCCGCTTGGCGTCTTTGTCTTCATGGAATTTGTCCAGGATGTACTTCTCCACCTGTTCGCGGGTGATGAGCCGCCGCTTTACCTCATGCCGGATTTTCAACTGGGTGTCGTCACTGGCAAAGGTAAGAATCTGATTTAAGGAACGGAAGAGCTCTTTGGTCTGCTCCGGGGTGATCCGGCTCTCTTTTTGCGGCGGCGAGGGGGTTTCCTGGCCTAAAGTGCACACTGTAAAGGTCAGCAGGAGCGCCGCCGATACCCAACTGCCTGACTTCCTGCCGATAAGCTTCATCCTGTTCAACCTTTTCCCGCGCCTCGCCTGCACGCCGCGCCGCACTTGCTCTGCTGCAAGGCTATAATTTTCTTGTGCTTTCTGCCACGAGCCACTTCGATCCCAGCCCTCTGAGCGCGGCCCTTGGGATGCCTCGCGAGTTTGAGGGTCTGCCCGCTGAGCTCGATTCGCTTTTACACTCAGCCGGTGTCAGCGACCTGGGTTGGCGGGGAAAGATTCTGGTTACCGGCAGTGACCGCCTCCGTTGGCTCAATGGCATGGTATCGAACGCCGTGCAATCGCTGCCCGAAGGTGAGGGCAATTACAGCTTTCTGCTGAGCGTCCAAGGGCGCATTCAGGGCGACTGCTACGTTTACCGCCGAGCCGCCGACGTGTTGCTCGATACCTCGATCGATCAGGTTCCGGCCCTGTTGAAGCACCTCGATCACTTTGTTGTTATGGACGACGTAGAGCTGGCAGACGTTAGCCGCGATTGGACGGCCCTGTCCCTGGCCGGACCGCGTGCACCCCATTTGCTGGCCACGTTGGGCTATTCGCCCGCAAGCTCGCCGCTCGAAAACGCGCGCATGAGCAGTACCCAGATCGGCGAAGTCCCCTGCACCATCATCGAGAAACCGCAAGGGGTGGTCCCTCGTTTTGAGCTGTGGTTTGCCCCGGATCATGTGCTCGCGGTTTGGGAAACGCTGCAGGCCGCAGGAGCGGACCCGTGCGGCTGGGAAGCAACGGAAGCTCTCCGCGTGCTGGAAGGAATTCCTTTGTACGGTGTGGACCTGAACGATCGCGACCTGCCGCAGGAAACCGGCCAAACGCGGGCTCTCAACTTTAGCAAGGGCTGCTATTTAGGGCAGGAGATTGTCGAGCGGATCCGCTCCCGGGGCAAAGTGAACCGGCAATTTCAACAATTCGCACTGACCAGCCGGCCCGAAAGTTTACCTCTTGACTTGCGCAGTAATGGCCAATCCGTCGGCCGCATTACCTCAACGGCATCGCTGTCGAGCGCCGGTGGCCCCGAGGTGCTGGCGCTCGGGTTTATCCGCGTCGAAGTAGTGGAACGCGGAGAAGCGATCACTTATGACGGCGGCGAGGCAAGCGTACAGCTAAAGACAGGACAAAAATATGCGTGAAAAAGAACCTCAATTCACCGTTACTGATCGCCGCAAGTTCACCGCCGACGGCGAGCTGCGCGAGACCGAAAACACGGTCAGCGAAAGCAGCCGGCCGGTTGCAGCACCGGTGGAGCCGGAGGTAATCGACGACGGTGACAACATTCCTGAGCCTACCGCCGCGGAATCCGCGCAACAGAAGCGGGAATACCTTGCCTCCGCCGGCCGCCTCGACGAAATGGTGCTGAAGGCGAATCCGGGCCAGCCCGCGCCCGCGGCCATGAACTTCGATCGCCTGGTGCAGTCGCTTTACATGACTGCCGCGGTTCAAATGGGAGCCGGTGCAGCTCCGAACGAGCAGCCCCGTATCGATATCCTGGGCGCAAGGCAAAGCATCGATATGCTCACCGTGCTGGATGACAAGACCAAGGGGAATCTTTCGGACGTGGAGAAGCGCTTGCTGCAGAATGCACTTTTCGACCTGCGCATGTCGTTCCTCGAGATCACGAATGCGATTGCCAGCTCCGCCCAGCGGCCGCCTCAGGGGAAACCCGCCCAAACGGGCAAACTGCGGTAGGGAGCGTCTTTCATCCCTCGCGCGGAAATCACTATTCTTGGCAGCGGAACGTCGATGGGGGTACCCACCATTGGCTGCTCTTGCCGCGTCTGCACTTCCCCTGACCCTCGGGATCGACGCTCGCGTCCTTCGATCGCCGTTGCCTGGGCTGAACATCTCGTGGTGATCGATACCGGTCCGGACTTTCGTATGCAGGCACTGCGTGAAGGTATCGATCACGTCGACGCTGTGCTGTATACGCATTCGCATGCTGACCACATCCTTGGCCTTGATGATTTAAGGCCGCTCAGCTTCAAGCACAAGAGCAAGATTCCCCTGTACGCCGACGATGCGTATGCCACGGTGATCGAACGCATGTTCGATTACACCTTCGATAGCAACGCCTACTACCCCACACGCGCGCGGGTGGAGATGCATCGCCTGGGAGAATCGGTCGAGATCGAGGGAGCGGTCTTTCAGCGGGTTCCCCTCACCCACGGCAGGATTGAGGTTGCCGGCTTCCGGTTCGGCAACGCGGCGTACTTGACGGATATGAGTGACATACCGGAACGCAGCTTGCCGCTGCTTCAGAACCTGGATGTGGTCATTCTCGACGCCCTGCGCAAGACGCCTCACCCCAGCCACGCCAACTTGGAGCAGGCGCTTAGATTCGTGCGCCGCCTCGATCCCAGGCGCGCCTATTTCACTCATATGTCGCACGACCTGCTCCACGCAGAAACCAACCGCGAACTTCCCCCGCACATCCAGCTGGCTTACGACGGGCTGCGCATTCCGTTCGAGATCTGACATGCAAGTCTTCCGCAACGCCGGCGAGGTATCCCCGGGCTTTGGGCCTACGGTGGTCAGCATCGGCAATTTCGACGGCGTCCACGTCGGCCATCAGTTCATTCTGGGCCAGGTCACGCAAAGCGCCGCGGCGCGATCTTTGCGTTCTGTAGCGGTTACGTTTGATCCGCATCCGTTACGTTTTTTGCGTCCGGAAACCTGCCCCCGCCTGATTACTCCTTTGGAGACGCGGTTGGAGCTGCTGGCCGAGACCGGCATCGACGCGGTACTGGTACTTCCCTTCACCGCGGAGCTGTCCCGCATGCGCGCCGAGGATTTCGTCACCGCGATTATCCATGATGCGCTGCACGCGGTCGAAGTGCATGAAGGGATGAACTTTCGCTTTGGCTACCGTGCTGAAGGGGGCGCCGTGGAACTGACCCAACTGGGCCGGGAGTTGGGGTTTGAAGTGGTGATTCACGGGGCATGCCAGACCCGGGGACTCACTTGTTCGAGCAGCAAAATCCGGGAGCTATTGTCTCAGGGAGACTTGCGCACGGCTCGTGCGCTGCTGGGCCATGGTTTCTTTATCGATTCCACTCCGGCCCACGGTCGCGGCATCGGCTCCAGGCTCACGGTTCCCACTATCAACCTGGCGCGCTATCAGGAGTTGCTGCCACCGAACGGAGTGTACGTGACGCAGTTGCGTGTTGCCGGGGAATGGTTCGATGCCGTGACCAATATCGGCACCCGGCCGACGTTCGGCCCGGACTCTTTTGCGGTGGAATCGCATTTGCTCAACTTTCGGCCGGTGCCGCTCGATGAGCAGACGCCGCTAAGACTTCTGTTCCTGCGCCGCCTTCGCGAGGAACGGCGATGGGCTTCGCCCGAGGCACTCAAAGAACAGATCATGCGCGATGTGGGCCAAGCCAAACGCTACCTGCACTTGATGCGTCTGCTGGGAAAGCAGACCAACTAGTGGTTTTGCCTCAACCCAGCCACGGACTGAAGTGCCCGGGCGAAACCGAACTCGACGGGTGCCCCATGTTCGCACCAGCGTACGGGGCCGAAAAAGACGGGCGAAGCCCTGGGCGAAGCCCTTCCAACGCTTCTAGGCCTTTAGTGAAAGCATTCGAAGAAATCCATTTTCGGCCCACGTACGCTGGTGCGAACATGGGCACCCGTCCAGGTTAGTTTGGTTCTCAGAGGCAATTGTCGCGCCGAGTCTACAGCGGCGGCGTGAAACGCCCGTCGATGGCGGTCCATCCTCCATCGACCAGGGTAAGGGTTCCGGTGACATAGGAGCCCGCATCGGAGGCGAGGTACACTATGGCGCCCGCCATCTCGTGGGGCTTGGCCCATCGTCCTAAAGCGTTCTTTTGGGCGTAGGCGTCGTACCATTCCTTGTTGGCCGCGATGGGAACGGTAAGGGGCGTGTCGACAACGCCTGGTCCAAGGGCATTGACCCGCACGCCGTAGGGGCCTAGCTCAGCGGCAAGGGCACGGCACATTTGTAGGACACCGGCCTTGGTGGCAGCGTACACTCCCTGTCCGGGCTCAACGGTGAGCGCGCGGATGCTGGCGCAGGTGATGATGCTCCCCTTGCCGCGCTTCTTCATGTTGCGTCCGGCCGCTGTGATCAGCCGGAAGGTGCCCTTGAGGTTGAGCGAGACCACGCGATCGAACTCTTCTTCTGTCATGTCGAGCAGAGGCTTGCGCACATTAATGGCGGGCGTGCACACCAGCACATCAAGGTCTGGCCGTGCTTCAATGGCTTTGACTGCGGCCGCGCCATCACGCATATCGAAGGCTAGAGGCTCAGCGTGGCCGCCGGAAGCTTTGATCTCCACAGCTACCTTCCCGGCTGCGGCCTCATTCAAATCGGCGCATATAACGTGCGCACCAAAGGCTGCGAGGCCCATTGCCGAAGCTTCACCGATGCCGCTACCGGCGCCCACAACCAGGGCCTGTTTGCCGGTCAAATCAAATAATTTTCTGTAGTCGAACACTGTTTACTCCAGCTTGGATTTACAGATTCTGACTCTATCGCGTAATTCTCGTTTTGCCTACGGTACCCTCAAGCTGAGAGAGGTGGATATGGCTCGATCAATTGCGGTTCTCTTGCTGTGTATGTTTCTACCCCCCTTCGCGAAGGCCGCAGATATCGAACTGCACGGCACCATCACTCCGGATAAGCAGGGTAAGCACGAGATGTTGGCGTTCACCGTTCCCGAGGGGATGGAGCGAATGAATGTCGAGCTGATCTCACCTGGATTTCAAAAGGGGATGTATCTGACGGTGGGAATGTTCGACCCGCAACGCTATCGGGGAGAAGGACGCAGCGTCTTCACCATTTCCACGGTCGACGCGACCGGGCCCTATTTGCCCGGCCCGATCGTACCGGGAACCTGGCACATCGCGATCGGCTACAACTACGTCGCTCCCGATGCGAAGGGTGAATTCACGGTAAAGATTCATCTTTCCCCGCAGATCGATCCCGAGCAATACAAGGTGTTCAACCCCAAGGCGGGATGGTACAAGGGAGATCTCCACTCCCACACGGGAAACACGGACGGGGTGTGCAAGAGCCAGTCTGGCGTGAACGTGCCCTGCCCACCTTCGCGGTTGTTTGCGGCGGCCGCCGCGCAGGGGCTCGATTTCCTTATAGTGACGGACCACAATACGTCGGCCACGTTCAACCAGATGATGCAGGAGCAGCTTTACTACGACCGCATGCTGCTGATTGGCGGCCAGGAGATCACTACTGTCAAGGGCCACGCCAACGTTTGGGGAACGGAGGGTTTTCTTGATTACCGCATCGCTGACACCGGTTTTGCGGTCAACGATTTCCTCGATCAGGCGCATCGTCTGCACGCGCTGGTAAGCATCAACCACGCGTATTGGCCCGATGACAAACGATGCCCGGGGTGCGGCTGGGCTTGGGCTCCGCAGACCGACTTCGCCAAGGTGGACGCCATTGAGATTATCAACGGCTTTCACGAGCACGGTTCGTGGTTTGAGCCTCCAACGGGCAACGGCGTGCCATTCTGGGAGCAACAGCTAGCCAAGGGATTTCGCATCACCGGAGTCGGTGGTGGCGACGACCATCGTGGTGGAGAGCAGTTGGCCTTGCAAGACGGTGTTGGTATTCCCACCACCGTGGTCTACGCTCGGGAGCTCTCGCAGCCGGCGATTCTGGAAGGCATAAAGGCGGGTCACGTATTTGTCCAAGTGACCGGACCGCAGGGCCCGGCGCTGCACCTGACTGCCGGCCAAGCCATGATGGGGGATATGATCCAGGCCGCAGCGAAGACCCGGGTGGCCTTTGGGGTGACGGCGACGCAGGCGGGTGTCGTACGACTGTTGGTCGATGGGCTGCCCGTACAAGGCTTGCCTGCCCTGCAGAAGGATGGGGCGGATTGGACTTGCATCTACAACTGGGACTCAGATGGCAAGAGGCACTGGGTGAGGGCTGAGCTAGTGGATGCTCAGGGCGAACCCGTCACCCTGACCAATCCCATCTACGTGAATTGGGGTAACTAGGCTGGTTTAGGCAGTCATCGCCCTTCCCTACCCAGCGGCTACCGTCTATTCTGATAATCATGGAACTGCTCACGCCTGATGAAATTGGCCGTTTGTCGGCCGCCGAGCGGCTTGAGCTGATTGCGCAGCTTTGGGACAGTCTCGAACATGAGCAACTTCCCATTACCAGTGTGCAACAGACCGAGCTTGACCGTCGCCTTACCTCACTCGACCGAGACCGGCAAGATGGTGTGACGTGGGAAGCTTTGAAAGCTGAATTAGACCAGCGTCGACCCTAGTGTTCAAGGTCGTTTTCACTCAGGCAGCCCGTCAGGAATTGGTTAGAGCCGAGGACTGGTACGAAAGCGAAGTTGCAGGACTTGGTCGACATTTTCGCGAAGCGATCGACACAGTTGCGAAGCGCATAAGCACAAACGCCCGACAATTTCCCGTCGCGTTCAAAAGCATCCGCCGGGCGGTTTTGCGTCGCTTTCCCTACTCGCTATTCTTCGTTATTGAAAATGATACGGTTTTTGTCATCGCCTGCTTTCACGCCAGCCGCGCTCCGGCGCAATGGCAGCACCGCACATGAGGTGAAGATCCAGCTTTTAGTCAGATCCGTGGGACCTGGAACTTCATCGCCGACAACGCTGCACCTTGGTCGGGTGCGGCCTCAAACACGGCTTCGCCGAAACGGATAGCCCCCATCAACAAAGTGGCGCTGCGCTCGATGGCCTTGGTGATGTGCTCGGCGGCCATGCGGCGGGCCTGTTCCACGTCACGATTGCAGATGGCGTCGACCAGCTTGATATGCTCCGCTACCAGAGTCTGACCGTGCGGCTCGAGCGACAGGCCCAGGTAGAAAAAGCGCATGAGCCGAACGTGGATGTTGGAAACCACATCGGTCAGCCGTTTGTTGCGCGTCGAAAACGCAATGAGACTGTGCAACTGATAGTTGGTCTGCAGGAACTCGTGGTAACTGTTCTTGTCTTCCACGTTGTACTCATACTTGGCCAACTGCTGCATTTGCTCAAGTTCCTTAGGATCGGCGCGCTCGGCGGCGAGGGCGGCCGAAGACGGTTCGACCATCAGTTGCATTTCCTGCAGGTCGTGGAATTCGGCGACTGAGAGGGGGGCGATGGAGAAGCCGCGGAAGGGAATGATGCGCACCAGACCTTCATGCTCCAAGCGTCGACAAACCTCACGGACGGGCGTCCGGCTGGCATTGTAGAGCCGACCCATTTCGGCTTCGGAAAAGGACTTGCCCGGCGTCAAGGTGCACTCGACGATATCTTTTCTGACCCTGCGATACAGGGGCTCACTGATGGTTGACATAGCTCTATTGAGAGATAGCAGTGGAAAACAGGCATGTCAATTTAAGCTGAAGACCGATTTTGGCTTTCTCGTATGCAATTTTTGTAAATCGGTATACCGAATATTGACCTAACGCCGAAACTGGGATAATTTCTGGTCATTCAACCTCGAAAAACGCTTTCTTCTCTCACCTGCGGTCAAGCGTCTTAATACCGTTTTTTCCGGCCCCGATAGATAGTGCAACTGACTTCCGTTCCAGACCGGAGATGTGCATGCCTACGAATACGCCGAAGATCTTTCGTTTCAGCTCTTTAGATAACCGAACGGCCCTCGTCCTCTGGGCCGTATTTGCGGCACTTGCGCTGTGGATGCCGCCGCGAGCGGTCGCGCAGGCGACGGGCCAGGTATCGGGAGTCGTCAGCGAAGCCAGCGGCCGGGTGGTGCAAGCCGCGAGCGTCGAGCTGATCAATACCGCCACCTCCCAGGTTCGCTCGACCAAGTCGAACGCGGAAGGTGCGTATGAGTTTCCCCTGGCGAATCCGGGCATGTACCAGGTAAGGGTCACCATGTCCGGCTTCCGCACCAACCTGACCGACGGTGTGGAGGTGCTGGTCAACGGAACCACCAAGATCGATGTCAAGTTGACGGTAGGCGGTGCGAGCGAGCAGGTCACGGTCACAGGCGCTTCACCGCTGGTTGAAACCGGGAACGCCACCCTGGGCTCGGTGGTCGATCAGCAAAGCATCGTGGACCTGCCGCTGAATGGCCGCAACTTTGCGCAACTGGGCACGCTCATGCCTGGGGTTGTGGCTGCGCCGACAGGTTTGGGCGGTGCGAATCAGGGCAACGCGACGGTCGGCGGATTCGGCGACACCACCGGCAGCTTCAATGTCAACGGTATGCGCAACCAGTCCAACAATTTCCTGCTGGATGGAGCTTCGAACAACGATTCATTCAACAGCGGGTTTGTCATGCGCCCTCCCCCGGACGCAATTCAGGAATTCAAGATCCTGACCCACTCGTACGAGGCGCAGTATGGCCGCAATGCCGGTTCGGTCGTCGATGTGGTTACGCGCTCTGGCACAAATTCCGTCCACGGCGGGGTGTGGTGGTTCAACCGCGAGGCGGCCCTGGCGGCCAGAACCTACTTCGCCAGACCGCCCTCGAACAAGCCGAATTATCAGCAGAACCAGTTTGGCGGCGCGGCCGGCGGCCCTATTTGGAGAGACAAACTTTTCATCTTCGGCTTCTACGAGGGCTTCCGCCTGAAAGACGCCACCTCCAATACGCTCAACGTGCTGGTGCCCGGCAGCAACGAGCGGAGTGGTAACTTTTCTGAACTGCTGCCTGGGGGGACTACCTGCGCCAACGTTACCAGTTCCACCGCGGGGGCGATCATCGATCCGCTAACCGCCAAGCCGGCCTGCTACAACAACATTCCTAACGCATTTAATCCCAATCGGATCAGCCCCATCAGTGCCGCTATTCTGTCGAATTACATCCCGCTCCCCCCGACGGCGGGAGGTGCGACCCAGGGTTTCTACGTGGCGTCTCCCGCGAACATCGACAATCGCGACATGTTCGGCTTCCGCGGTGACTGGAAGATCGGCAAGCATTCCATTCTCGGGCGATACATGTACGCTCACCAGAACCTGTTCGGACCCATCACCCCTTCGAATTTCGCCCCCAAGGGCAATCGGCAATTGATCACGCCGACCGATGAAATGGGATCAGACACCTGGGCAATTAACAGCAACATGATCAACCTGGGTCGCGTTCTTCATCAGCATATTCACGGTATTCCGAACGCCACCAGCGGCGTGAATCTGTCGTCTCTCGGTTATCAATTCACCTCGACTAATAGCACCGCGGCCGGGCTTCCTTATGACTCACTCACCGGCTCCTTCACCACGGGGGATGCGCAGCAGCCGTTCGCTTTTCGCGCCAACGATGTGCTGGCGTTTACCGATGACTTTACCTGGACCCGCGGACAGCACCTGTTTCAATTCGGTGGTGAGGTTCGCCGCGATCAGATCAATCTGCTCTACATCAACCGGCCGAATGGCAACTTTACCTTCAATCCATACTTCACCAAGAACGTATTAGCCGATTTCGTGCTGGGCCTTCCGGAGGAATTCCAGCAGGGTTCGGGCGACCCGGCGCTGAATGGTTCGTCCTGGACCTACTCCTTCTACGCGCAGGATGAGTACCGGATCAGCAAGCGAATTACGATCCAGGCCGGCATCCGCTACGAGGTCAACGCACCCTATGTAGAGCAGCACAATCACCTGGCGGCTCTGCATCCTGGGCAACAATCGACCGTTCAGCCGACCGCGCCAGTGGGCCTGGTGTATCCGGGCGATGCGAATACGCCGCGCAGCACCTATGACACGGATATCAACAACGTGGCTCCCCGCTTGGGACTCATCTTCGACCCAGGGGGCAACGGGCGAACTAGTTTCCGCGGAGCATGGGGACTGTTTTATGACGCGGTTCCGGGACAAGGGGACTTCTTTCAGAACGGAACGCTGGCCCCTCCCTTCCAACCGCTGCAGGAAATCGACTTCAATACCTTCACCGGGACGCCCACCAGCACCTATTTCGCAAATCCCTACAACGGGGTGGCGGTGGGAGCTGCAGGTTTCCCGCCCGGGCTGACCTTCATCGGCTGGAGCTTGGCGAACTCGTTCAAGACGCCGAAAGTTCAGCAGTACAACTTCGGCATGCAACATCAGCTGAACAACAACATGGGTTTCGAAATTGGATATGTAGGATCGCGGGGCCAGTACATTCCGATCTTTATCGAAGTGAATCCGACGGCGGTGGTGGCTACGGGCTTGACAACGGCAGGCTCCAACGCTTACAAAGCCGGCGCCCGCGCCGTTTTCCCGGCGTTCGGTCTTACGCGTCCGACCTTCTCGGCGGGCAAGTCCTGGTACGACTCTCTGCAGGCAAGCTTCCAGATGCGCAACTACCATCACCTGTCGGGGACAGCCGCATACACCTGGAGCCATTCCTTTGACAACGCCTCCGGCTTGAACATCGGGGGCGACTCGCGGCCGGTACTTCCGGTCACGATCGGCAACCAGGCCTCGATCGATGCCGGGGTGGCAGCGCGAGAAGGGACCGTCGCTCTTCGATGCCCGCAACCGGTTTGTGTTGAGCCTGGTCTATGAGTTTCCCAAATTCGATGGTCACGCTGCTGGCCGAACGCTTGATCCTGGGCGGTTGGAATTTCAACACTATTTTCCAGACGCAGGCCGGCAGCCCGTTCGCGGTGGTCAACTCGTCGACCACTGCGCAGTCCCTCACGTTCCGTCCTAACCAGACATGCAATCCGAACACCTTCGCCACTCGCCAGGCGGGTACTGCGGCAACCCAGCACTTCTTCAACACCGCGTGCTTTGCCCTGCCCACTACAACCATCAATGGCGTGACGCAGGTGAACAACAGCCAGAGCGGAAACGCGCCGCGCAACTCCGTGCTCGGACCGAGCTTTAACACCACGGACGCATCTATCTTCAAGACCCTCGGGATCAATGAGCGGTATAAGTCCGAGTTCCGCTTCGAGGTATTCAATGTGTTTAACGAGGCTCACTTCTCGCAACCGGTAGCCACGTTCGGCACAGCCACATTCGGCCAGATCACCAGCACCATCGGTAATGATTCCCGCGTTATCCAGATGGCCATCAAGCTGTTGTTTTAGAGACCATTGGACTGAGGTGTTTACATGATTGCGCAGGAACTTTCCATCAAGGTGCAAGATGCGGTTTGCAGGAGCGTGGATGACATCAGCGAGGAAATGATTGCCTTCCTGCAGGAGCTGGTCCGGATTCCCACCGTCAATCCTCCGGGCCTGAACTACGTCGCGGGCGCGGAGTTGATCGGCCACAAGCTGAAGGAATTTGGCTACCAGACCCACTACATCGCCGCCGAGGGCATGAAGGAGCATACGGAGACGCATCCCCGGATGAATGTTCTGGGGCGGATGGAAGGATCCACACCGAGGCCCTCGCTGCACTTCAATGGGCACTTCGATGTGGTGCCAGTGGGCGATGATTGGACGGTTGACCCGTTCGGCGCGCTTATTCGCGATGGCAAGCTTTATGGGCGCGGAGTATCGGACCAGAAGGCGGGCATCGCCGCTTCGATTTTTGCCGTAGAGGCGATTCGCCGCGCGAACCTGCGGCTGCTGGGCACGGTGGAGCAGAGCGGCAGTGTCGACGAAGAGAGCGGGGGCTTCGCCGGCGTGGCGTATCTCGCCAAGCAGGGCTGGATCGGGCGGGACAAAACCGATTACGTAATTATCACGGAACCGACCGATACCAACCGTGTGTATCTTGGACACCGCGGAGTGTACTGGTTCAAGGTGACCACCCATGGGCGGATTGCCCACGGATGCATGCCGCATTTCGGGATCAGCGCAATTGATCATCTCGCCGATTTCCTCCATAGCGTGACCCATGAGCTGAAACCTGCGCTGGCCACGCGTAAGACGGCCGCACCGGTCGAACCGCCAGGGTCTCGTTTCGCGAGCATCAATGTGAACGCGGTGTTTGGGGGACAACCGGAGGACGGGACCCAGACACCGTGCGTGGCGGACCGGTCAGGCGCGATCTTCGATCGACGTTTTCTGTCGGAGGAAAATTTCGAAGACGTGCGGGGTGAGATTCACGCCATGCTGGCCGACCTGCAAGCCAAAAACCCCGAGTTTCAATACAAGATAGAAGACCTGATGATCGTGCATCCGGTGCACACGGATGAGAAGTGCGATCTGGTGCAGACGATCAGCGGCTGCGTGGAAAAAATCTGTGGCCACAGGCCTCAGATGACCGCCAGCCCCGGCACTTATGATCAAAAGCATGTGGTCAGGATTGCGGAGGTGGCCCAGTGCATTGCCTATGGGCCGGGCATTCTCAACCAGGCCCATCTGCCGGATGAGTATTGCGTGATAGAGGACGTGATTCAGTCGGCGAAAGTGATGGCGCTCACCGCCATGCAGTTGCTGGGAGCCGAGTGAATCTTTACGTCTGGGGGTTGCTCTTCTACTCGGTTTTCCTGATGGGGCTGGGAATCTATATCAGCCGCCGGGTGAAGAACTCCTCTGACTTTCTGGTGGCAGGCCGCAGTCTCGGACCGGGACGTTTATTTGCGACGTTTCTGGCCGCGAACATCGGGGCGGGATCGACTGTCGGGGCGACCGGCCTCGGCTACCGGTTTGGTCTTTCCGCCTGGTGGTGGGTGGGATCGGCGAGTATCGGCACGATATTGCTGTCGCAGATACTGGGACCGAAACTGTGGACGATTGCCAAGGCGAACGGGCTGGCTACGCTGCAGGATTTTCTCGAGTTTCGCTACGGCAAGGCAGTAAAAGCCATCATCGCTGTGCTTTTTTGGTTTGGCGCCATGGCTATCCTCGCCGGGCAGTTGATTGCCATTTCTTCGATACTAAACACGGTTGCCGGCATCCCCAAGTGGGAAGGCTGCTTGATAGGCGGTGCGGTCGCGATCGTGTATTGCACCGCGGGCGGGCTGATGGCTTCCGCGTTCGTGAATATGTTCGAGCTGGCGGTGACTATGTCTGGCCTCTTACTGGCGGTTCCGTTTGCCATTCACGCTGTGGGGGGCTGGCAGCATCTCCACGAGCTGGTGCTGGCGCAGAAGAGCAGCGTGACAGCGGGGAACGCTATGTTCAACATCGTTGGCGTGGGCCCCAGACAGGTGATCGCGTGGTCGGCGATTCTGATTCCGTCGTTCATGATCTCTCCCGGCCTGGTGCAAAAGGTCTACGGTGCTCGCGACGTGAAGACGGTGAAGCTGGGTGTGGGGCTCAATTCGGTGGGCCAAGCAGTGTTTGCCTTTGTTCCGGCAGTGCTGGGGATTTGCGCGTTTGCGGCTCTTCCCCATCTAGCCAACCCGGAGTCGGCTCTGCCTACCGCGATGAAGCTGCTCCTCCCCCAGTGGCTCGGAGTCTGGGCGCTGGCGTCTATCTTTTCAGCAGAGCTGAGCACCACGGACGCCATTTTGTTTATGCTTTCCACCTCGCTGGCAGTCGATCTTTATAAGACTTTTCTCGAGCCGGGGATTTCCCAGCAAAAGCTGCTTCGAGTGAGCCGGATCGCTTCCGTCGGTGCGGGGGGGCTGGGAATCCTTTTAGCCACGGTGTTGCCGTCGATCATTGCCGCAGTCAGCATTTTCTATGGGCTGATTGCGGTGGCGTTGTTTGTGCCCGTGATGGCGGGGCTGTATTCGCAGCGCGTGCTGTCGGGGGCCGCGATTACCAGTATCCTTAGCGCAGTGGCGGTGACGGTGGTGACCATGCACCTCACCGGCAACCGCGGCGTGGGATGGCTTTCGCCACAGGTGATTGGGATTGCGACCGCCGCGCTGGTCATGGTGGGTTTTCGGTTGTTTCATCCGGGCTTTGTACGTGCCAACCCGGCGTTTGCGGGTGGCACGGATTCGAGATAGGGGGTTCTGCATGCGCCGTCGTGAATTTACCCGTAATCTACTTGGCCTTCCCGTAGCCGCTGTTCTACCTTCGATGGCCTACGCTGACTTGGATCCCCATGCTTTGCCGCCGGGGGGTTCGTTGACCGATGTCGCAGGCTTGAAGGTCGGCCACTGCACGCTCACCGAGCGGCCCACGGGATGTACGGTCGTGATCTGCGAGGAGGGCGCGACGGCGGGCGTGGATGTGCGCGGCTCGGCTCCGGGGACGCGGGAGACTGACTTGTTAACTCCTCTGAACGCGGTCCAGAAGGTGAATGCGGTTGTACTGTCCGGGGGGAGCGCGTACGGGCTCGATACAGCGGGCGGTGTAATGCATTACCTGGAGGAAAAGAATCTGGGCTACAAGATCGGGAAGCTCGGCGTGGTTCCGATTGTTCCGGCTGCGATCTTGATGGACCTTGGGGTGGGCAATTTTAAAATCCGGCCGAATGCGGACTCGGGTTATAAGGCTTGTGTTGCCGCCACTACCGAACCCGTGGCGGAGGGGAGCGTGGGCGCCGGCGCGGGGGCGACCATTGGGAAGATGTTTGGCCCAAATTTCTCCATGAAGTCCGGCCTGGGCACGGCGAGCGTGAAGATTCCAGGTACTGGGTTAGTGGTGGCCGCGTTGGTGGCGGTGAATGCGGTGGGCGATGTTGTGCAACCGGCGACCGGTAAGGTGGTCGCGGGGGCACGCAGTGAAGACGGCAAGGGGTATCGCGACTCCATGGCTGCGATTTTGAGTGGATATCGCGTAGTGTCCCGGCCTGGGGCGAATACCACGATTGGCATCGTGGCCACCAATGCCAAATTTACCAAGACGCAGATGCAGAAGATGGCCCAGATGACGCACGACGGCTACGCACGGGCGATCAATCCGATTCACACTATGAGCGACGGCGACACCATCTTTGCGCTTTCCACCGGGACGGCGGAAGAGGCTGCCGATTTGAGTGCGATCGGAGCCATTGCCGCTACCGTAATGGCGCGTGCTATTGTGCGGGCGGCCATGTTGGCGACGAGCGTTCCGGAGTTAGGGCTGATTGCGTATCGGGACTACGCGGGTCGCTTAGGTTAGAACCTGCGAGATACGGGTGACAATGTACATCCGACCCAGCAAGAAATAATCCTATTTACTGCGGGGTGGTCGTTGTCCGGCTTAGAGAGCGGTTGTTAGCGATATTGGTCGGCGGCGATGGGCGCGGGTCTCCGGCAAAATGCTCATCGGGCCGGTCCGCGATGGCCACCTTCATAAAATCGATCCACATCGGCAGCGCTGCGTGTCCCCCGCTTTCTTTGTCACCTATCGATTGGCGGTTGTCGAAACCGACCCACACCCCACAGGTGATGGAGGGAGAGAACCCGATGAACCATGCATCGTTGAAATCGGTGGTCGTGCCCGTTTTTCCCCCTAGAGGATGATGCAGCACCCCAGCTGCCGCACCCGTACCCCCGTACTGCATGACCGACTTGAAGAAGGTCATCATGGTGCGCGCCGTCTTCTGGCTGGTGGACTCGTTCACCGTCGCCGGATTCTCCGACAGCGTGAGCCCATCCGCGTTGGTCACTTTGCGGATCAGATGTGGACCTATGCGAACACCGTCATTCGGAAAGCTGCTGAAAGCCGCCACCTGCTCCTGCAGCGTCGCCTCCACCGATCCTAGGGCTACCGGGAGAAAAGGTGGAATGTTATTGGTCAGTCCAAACTGGTGCGCCGTAGCGATTACCTTGCGCATGCCGACCCGCTCCGCCAGCTTCACTGCCGGGATGTTGCGCGAATCAGCAAATGCGTGCAGCAGCGAGACGGGACCTTCGAACGTATCGTCGTAATTATGAGGCGTGTACGGCCCAACCGCAGTGGAAAACGTAACCGGCGCGTCGACAATCGTCTCCTCCGGCCGTGCCCCGTCCTCGACTGCGGCGGCGTAGACGTAGGGTTTGAAAGAGGATCCCACCTGCCGCTCAGCCTGGGTGGCGCGATTGAATTGCGAGAGATTGAAGTCACGCCCACCCACCATGGCAAGGACTTCGCCCGATGCATTATCCACCGTCATCAGCGATCCCTGGAGACCGGAATCCTGCTCGAGAGCGGCATGCAAGACCAGGTTCGTATCGCCCGAGGAGGCGATCTTGACGTAGATGATGTCGCCGGGGCGAAGAAACTTCTCCGCGTCCCGCTGCTTGGTCCAGGCAAAATCATCCGGGCCCAGGATGACCTGCTGCTGGCCGATGCGCGCGCTCACCTGGTAGGGCAGAACATTTGTAACCAGCGCATGTACATAGGAGCCCGGTCCCGTCGGTTGACGCCAGTCCGGATGGCGGAATTCGTCGAGCGAACCTCCAGCCGCAAGCACGTTGAGAAGGTTGCCCTTCCATCCGTGACGGCGCTCGAGTGCCGCTAATCCGTCGAGTACTGCGCGATTCGCCGCCAGTTGCAGGTCGAGGTCCAGCGTCGTGTAGACCCGCAAGCCTTCCTCATGCACCTGCTCGCTGCCAAACTGCCGTTCCAGTTCCCGGCGTACGTCCTCGACGAACCACGGAGCAACGCTGTTGGAGGGCGCCTCGATATGCAAACCCAGCGGGGCGGCCTTGGCCGCATTCGCCTGAGCATTGGTGATGACTCCGTCTTCCAGCATGGAATTGATCACCATGTTCCGGCGGCGGAAGGCGCGGTCAGGATTCACCAGCGGAGAATACGACACCGGACCCTTCGGAAGGGCCGCCAGCAAGGCTGCTTCGGGCAAGGTCAGATCGCGCGCGTGTTTGCTGAAGTAGTATTCCGATCCGGCTTCGAATCCGTAAACTCCCTGCCCCAAATAAATCTGGTTGGCGTACAGGGTGAAAATCTGCTGCTTGGTAAACGCCCGCTCGATCTGGATGGAAAGGAAAACTTCCTGCAGCTTGCGTCCGAAGGTTTGTTGGCTCGAAAGAAACAGATTGCGCGCCAACTGCATGGTCAAGGTGGAAGCGCCCTGGGTGCGGCCGTTCGAGGTCAGGTCGTGATAGGCGGCGCCCATCACGCGGAAGAGGTTCACGCCCCAGTGACTTTCGAAGTTTTTATCCTCGATCGAAATCACTGCCTCTCGCAGCACGGAAGGAATCGCTTCATAACCCACGACGACGCGCCGCTCCAGGGCAAAGGACCCGAAGACGCGCCCGTGAATATCCAGTAGGTCGGTCGAAGTAATGGGACGATAGCGTTCGAGGTCTGCGATCTGCGGCAGGTCCACCGAGTACACCAGCATCAGGCCGGTCAACGATCCGGCGATGACGGCCAAGGCGAGCAGCGCAAGGAAGGTTATGCTGCCCGCTAGCTTCATAGGTGCGAGCGAGGGAGGACGAAATTTAGCGGCGCTCGAAGATGGAGCTTGCCCAATCAATGAGAGGTACGCTGGCTCAGGCGCTCTTTTGCTTCAGAACAGCGAGCGCCTTGGTTAGTTGATCATCCGGCTTGGATGCCTTCGTCTGATCGTCATTGTTGTCTTGACTGGCGGCGACCACGATGTTCGGGGTCACCGCTTCATCCTGGATTTTCTTGCCCAACGGGGTGGCATACTTGGCCACGGAAAGAATCAGAGCAGCGCCATCGGGCAGTTCCATGGTCTTCTGCACGGAACCCTCGCCGAAGGTACGGTCGCCGACCACGTCTCCCCGCTTGTTATCGAGTACGGCTGCTGCGACAATCTCGCCCGGGCCGGAAGTTCCATGGTTCACCAGCACGACTAACGGTGCGCTGGTGATGAACTTGGAGGTATCCGCGTTGAATGCCTCGTAGGTGTATTTCTGTCCCGAGAGGGTGGCGATGGTGCCCGATTCGAGGAAGAAATTGGCTAGGCGCACGCCTTGGTCCTCATCCCCTTCCGCAACGTCGCGGAGGTCCAGCAAGACCTTCTTGCCACCTATCTTTGGCATGGCCTTCAGCCGGGCGGCAATTTCATTCACCCGCTCTTTGCTCAGCACGACCGGCTTAAGGTACAGAATGCTGTTGCTCTCATATTGGGTTTCGCCCAGCGGGGGAACCGGTGAGACGGCGCGGGTCAGAGTGATTTTGTCAGGTTCCGCCTTGCGCGGGCGAACCAGCGAGAAAGTCACATTGGTCCCGGGCTTGCCTTGAAGCAGTAACCGGATCATCACCAGGGACATCTCCCGGGTTGAGTGTCCTTCGATTGCCTCGAGGATATCTCCGTCTTCAATCTGTTGTTTTTCTGCCGGGCTTCCGGGCTCGACCGAGACGACGGTCGCGTATCCATAGCGCTTGGAGATATTCAGCCCCACCTGCGCGGTGCCTTCGTTCCCCTGCTGCTTGTAGGCCTTATATTCGTCCGGGGTCAGGTAGCTGGAGTCGGGATCGAGGGACTCGAGCAGGCCGTGGAGAGCGCCCACGGTGACCTTGGTCATATTGGGGTCGGACACGTAGTCGGTCTGAACCTTCTTGAGGACCTCGCTGTAGACCTCCATCTCGGGGTAGGCGCCATCCGTCTGAGAATCAGCGCGCACCCGGCTCGGCCCCATTCCACCGAGAAACACCAAGGCTACTAAAAGGATAGACACACCGAATACGGCACGTTTGAAGGTTCGCGACATAGCTCCACTTTGGACCAAAACTACGGTCTTGACCAATAATACTACCGGGTTAGACGAAGCTGGGGACCAGAGGGGGAGCCATCGGTGAATGGGATGAAGGTGGAGGAGGAGGCCCGGTTTGGGCGGAGGCGTGGAAGCACTTCGTATTTTCTTCTCCAGAGGGGGAGTTGGGCGTCGGTGGCATTTGAACTTGGGTTGGTTTTCTCGTTCAGATCTCTGAGAACGAAACGAAACGGCTCCGAGCGGGCTAGCGCACGGTGGCTAATCCGGCCCGCGAGTTTTTTGCTGCCTTCCAGGCGGCGGTGCGCGACGTAATGTAGTCTTTGTAGTCCTGGCTGGTTTTGAGGTTGGGCATGGTGTGATGCACCCTACCGCTTTCGTCAGGCACCGGCAGCTGCGCAACCAACTCGGCATGCACCTGCAGCAGGTGCGAGGGCACTGTGGTGTCCAGCGGCGCGGCGGCCGCAACGGGAACGGTCACTCCGGCTAGCGGATCGTCGGTCCGCGGCGTGGTGAGCGTCAAGACGGCGCCCAGATCCTGGGCAGCGGCATCGCGGGCCGTGAGATTCGCCAGTCCCCATCGGGTCTCGACGGTCTTCAGGATTGAGGTGTGATCGAGCGGCGTCGTTCCATCGGCTACGCGAAATACTGTGCCCGCCGCGATCAACGGCGAAACCAAGACAGTGGGGACGCGGGGGCCGAAGCGTTTGAAGTCAAAACTGTACTCGCCCACGGAATCGTCCGGCGGGGTTGCCCCGAGCGGCGGCGGAACGTGATCGTAACAGCCGCCGTGTTCATCGTAGGTGATGATCAAGAGCGTCTGATTCCACTTGGGGCCGTTGAGCAACGCGTAGTACACGTCATGGATGAGTTGTTCGCCCAAGGCCACGTTGTAGTTCGGGTGCTGGCTGTTCCCTGCCGCTTCCCAGCTGGGCTCCAGAAACACGTAGGACGCCAGCGTGCCATTGGCCGCAGCGGCTTGGAAATCTATGAACAAGCCAAAGTGACTATCGTCGGCATCGAGCGTATCCGGGAAATCCTGGCGTGTGAGCGGCGGCTCGCTGTAGCCGTAGACAGACCAACTGACATTCGCCGTCGAAAGTGCTCCGAAGATCGTCGGGCAGGTGTATTTTTTCGTACTGTCGTTCATGTAGCCCTGGGACGTCGCCGCACAGACAAAGGCGCGATTGGGCAAAGTCTCCGTGGGCACTGAACCGAACCACTGGTCACAGACCGCAAAGCCTGTCGCCAGTCCTGAAAGCACCGGGAGCATGGCCGGAGTGAACACATTCATAATGTCGTTCGCTGTCGTGCCCGGCAGGATCGACCATTTCTCCTTGGCTTCCCATCCCAGCGTGTACGAATAGTCCGTAACAAAGCCCTGGTTAGTGGCATTGGCTGGGGAAGGAGCGGTGGTGGTTCCAAACAACTGCGAGTTGGTCGCGGAGTAGCCCTCTCCCGGATCCGCGCCCGGCATGTAGTACGCGTTTTCGTCGCTCGCCTGAATCTGCCTTACGACCACTGGCTTCCCATTGCTGTCGGGGTTGCTCTCCTTACCCGTCAGTCCGTCGAACGGTGCGCCTGTGGGCGACACATTTCCATTGGCGGCGTACAGAAAGCCGAGCATGTGATCGAACGAGCGGTTCTCCAGCATCAAGACAACGATGTGGTTGATGGAAGACAGCGGATTCGTAGCCATGACGGATCCCTCCTGACACCCAGGTTTACGCTTCGTTTGTTCCTGGGCGATTAATACCAAAAATTCAGGAGGTCGAAGGTCTGGGGATCGTATTTTGGAGTTCTCCTGGATTTGGCGCCAGAGTACCCGTGGCCGGATTGTCCGCGGTTGCCCAATTCACCACATCGCAGCGTGCTCAAGACCTGCATGGAAAGTTAAAAATCCATGCAGCCAGAGAATGGTGGGTGCATCTGCTTATCCAGCCTCACGTTAAAAGATCGTTAGTCCGTCCATCCTCACTGGACGGTAAAAGACTTGCTTATGACTCTGCCGGCCTCCCTCATTCACGAGTGTCTATCGGATTGTTTTTAGCTTTGAACGGATTTGCACCAGAACGCGAAAAAATCCGAAGCGGGGATGAACGCATCAAAGGTTCGCGCTTTTGGCTAGGAGGAACTAGGTGAAGACTGTATCTAGACGTCGATTACTGCAAGCGGCAGGCGTTTCTGCCGGCATTACATGGTTACGGCCGCCCAGTCTGTTTCCGCAAGCCACTTCCGCTTCGGCAACCGCGCCGCGCACACATGCTACCGCGTTCAAGCCGCTCAAACAGATCCATGCCGGCGATCTCAATGTCGGGTACGCGGAAGATGGTCCGCCTGATGGCAAACCGGTGATTCTGCTGCACGGCTGGCCTTACGACATTTATAGCTATGTCGATGTGGCTCCGGCGCTGGGAGCAGCAGGATATCGCGTCATTATTCCTTTTCTGCGCGGCTATGGATCGACGCGCTTCCTTTCCGAAGAGACACCCCGCAATGGCCAACCAGCGGCGCTTGCCACGGATGTAGTTGCGCTGATGGATGCACTGAAATTCGATCGAGCGATCCTGGGTGGCTTCGACTGGGGAGCGCGCACGGCGGATATTGTGGCAGCGATCAAGCCTGAACGTACGAAGGCGCTTGTGGCCGTGAGCGGGTATCTTATCGGCAGCCAGGAAGGCGGAAAGAAGCCGTTGCCGCCGGCAGCGGAGTTGCAGTGGTGGTATCAGTTTTATTTCGCAACCGATCGTGGTCGCGACGGTTACGACAACTATCGGCGGCAATTTGCTCGCCTCATCTGGCAGATTGCTTCACCGCAATGGAAGTTTGACGACGCGACCTTCGCGCGCAGTGCGGCGGCGTTCGACAATCCCGATCACGTTGCCATTTCGATTCACAACTATCGTTGGCGGCTTGACCTGGCGCAAGGCGAGTCCAGGTTCGATGCAATCGAGCGGCAGTTGGCTCAAGCGCCCACCATCCCTGTACCGACCATTACGCTGGAGGGCGACGCGAACGGTGCGCCTCATCCGAATCCAGCCGCTTACCGCTCCAAATACACAGGCCCTTACCAGCACCGCGACATCTCGGGCGGCATCGGGCACAATCTGCCGCAAGAAGCGCCTCAGGCCTTCGTGCAGGCCATCTGCGATGTCGACCGCATGTAAAGGAAGGTGATTCCGCTGAATTTCTACTGAAGGAGGTGGTGGCGGAGAGTGGGATCGAACCACCGACCTACGGGTTATGAGTCCGTCGCTCTAACCATCTGAGCTACTCCGCCCTGGGTTGATTCTACAATAGTTGGCGTCCATCCATTAAAATGGAGGGGTTATGCCTTTCCCGGTTAAAACCTGCGTCGTCTGCTCTGAAGAGTTCGAATTGAAGCCGGATAAACCCGGCTTTGCCAATCGTTGCCCCACCTGCAGCGAACCGGAGTCTGATGACTCCGAAACCACGCGCTCTTTGGATCCTTTAGACCGAAAGATCGAGAGTGAAGCCAATGAGGCGCGGAGGCGCGCCATGCGCGATCTGCTCTACCGCAAAGATAGCTGAGGCTTATCAGCGGCGCACTCACTTTACCGTCTCTCCGATGGATTCAGACCAAGTGGTTCGGCTGGAAACTTGCCCCGACGAAGGATGGGACGCGGGGATTTAGGAGAGGCCAGTAGCAATTTTCCCAGAAGATGGCGCCAGGGCCGGGGCATGAAAAATTATTTTGGGAGACCGTGTTCATCGTAGAGCAGTTCCCCGTGCGCAAGGTAGGGTCCCTTAGCATAAGCTGCAGCCCGCTTCGCGATGGCGCGGAGTTCTTCCAGTCCAGCCTTCTCTCGACTGGGTAAATAGTCAAAACGGTCGCGGAGCGCTTCCGTCACGACACGCGTCATGGTTTCCCCGGTCTCACGGGCAATAGCGGCTGCGAAGCGGCAAGCTTCTGGATTCCTGAGATTGAGCGATTTCATGGGACCTTGTTCCGTATATTCCGCTTATTTCTGCCGCGAAGAATCTACGGCTTACACTGCAATGAGATTCAATGGTACCGAACATGTCTGACCTCGAACCCCAAAAACCTCTCCCTCCTCCAGGCGGCTTCCGGATCGTGCGCAGCGGAGAACTCGACAGCAATACTCCCCAAACCCCTGGGATGACCCGTGCCGAGGCCATTTCTTACGCCCGGGTGGGCGCGCAAAAGCTGTGGGCAGGCACGGTTGTTGTGCATCCCAACGCGAAGACCGGTCCTCACCATCACGGCGAGTTGGAAACCGTAATCTATATCGTCCGCGGCCGTGCTCGCTTCCGCTGGGGAGACAAACTGGAGTTTGTCGATGAGGCCGGCCCCGGGGATTTCGTATACGTGCCCCCGTTTGCGCCTCACCAGGAGCTAAACGCCCGAACCGACCAACCGGTAGAAGCCGTTATCGTTCGTAGCGGCCAGGAACCTATCGTCGTGAATCTGGATATTCCGAGTCCGGAGGACGGTAGGGACGGGGTGGGATCCGATCCATTCCATGCGAGCGCACCATGAGCGAACGGATTGTGGCCGTTATCCCGGCCCGCCTTGCCTCCAGTCGACTGCCGGGCAAGGTGTTACGGCCGATTGCTGGGGTTCCCATGCTTGGTTGGGTCTATCGCGCGGCGATCGCCTGCCCGCAGTTGGACCAGGTGTTGATTGCCACCGACTCCACCGAGGTTGTCGCGTACGCCGATTCCCAGGGCTGGCCCAGTATTATGACTTCCTCCGAACTCGCTAGCGGCACGGATCGTGTCAACGCGGTCGCCGGGATGGTCGATGCCGACATCTACGTCAATATTCAGGGCGACGAGCCGATGCTCCGCCGGGAACACATAGATGCCCTGCTACGGCCTTTCGCCTTCACTGGCGCTGAGGTCTCCACGTTGTCGACTCCCTGCTCGCCGCAGGAGATCGATGACCCCAATGCAGTCAAGGTGGTTACCGCGATGGACGGACGGGCGCTTTATTTTTCCCGGGCTACCATTCCCTTCAATCGCGGAATTCCTGTCGCTCCGCGGAAGCATCTGGGGATTTATGCGTACCGCAAGGCTGCCCTGCGACGGTTCGCTGCGTTGCCGCCGAGCCCCTTGGAGTTGGCGGAACGGTTGGAACAACTCCGCTTGCTGGATAACGGAATCAGCATTTATGTGGAGCAAACGACGCTGGACACGATTGGGGTGGATACGGAAGAGGATCTGCTGGCGGCGGAACGCATTTTGCAGGCGCGGCCTTAGACGCTTTGAAAGGGCGTCGCCCGGCTTTTTCGGCCCACGTTCGTTGGTCGAATATGGGGCACCCGTCCGGTTGTGTTTGGGCCTGCGGTGTTCGTTCCGCGCCTAACTTACGCTTTGCTGCTTCCGCAGGAGTCTGCCAAGATAGTAGAGATGCCAACCGCTACCAATGTTTTCGCCGAACGAATTGGCCGTATTGAGATTTCCGCCACCATGGCGGTCACCGCGGAAGCTGCCAGACTGCGCTCCCAGGGCGCTAAGCTGGTTGACTTCGGCGCTGGTGAGCCTCACTTTGCGACCCCGCGCCACATTAAAGACGCTGCCATCGCGGCCATCGAAAGCAATTTCACCCGCTATACCGTTGTCGCCGGCATTCCCGAGCTCCGCAAAGCCATCGTGCAACGCCACGCGTGCGACTTCGGCTCGGACTACAGCGCCGACGAGACCGTCTTCACCACCGGCGGAAAGCTGGCGCTTTTCAACGTTATCCAGGTGCTGGTGGACCACGGCGACGAGGTCATTCTCCCCGTCCCCTATTGGGTCTCGTTCAAGGACATCATTCAATACGCCGGCGGAAAAATTGTCTTCCTGCCCACCGAGGAAGCGGAGAATTTCCGCATCACTGCCGACGCGATCGAGCGCGCGATTACCCCGCGGACCAAAGCCATCATTTTGAATTCCCCGTCGAATCCGGCCGGATCCGTTGTTTCGCCCGGCGACCTGGAACGCATCGTCAAGCTGGCCCATGCCCGGGGAATCTTCCTGCTGCTCGACGAATGCTACGCCTACCTGCAATATGCGGGCACACCCCTATCCGGGGGCTCCTTTGTCGAGGCCAAGGAGCATGTGATCGTGCTCGGTTCCCTTTCCAAGACCTATGCCATGACTGGCTGGCGCGCGGGATTCGCTCTCGGCCCCAAGCCGGTGATCGCCGCTATGAGCAAGCTCCTGAGCCAGTCCACATCCAACACCTCGGCCATCGTGCAAAAGGCGGCCATCGCCGCGCTCACGGGTTCGCAGGAGTGTGTGGCCGAAATGCGCGCAGATTACCTCCAGTTGCGCGACCGCATCCTGCCCGGACTGAGGGGTATCCCCGGCATCACCTGCACCGAGCCCGAGGGCGCTTTTTATGTGTACCCCAATGTCTCCGCGTTCCTGGGTAAACCGGGCGTGAAGAACACAACCGAACTCGCCTCACGCCTGCTCAATGAGGCGCATGTGGTTACTGTCCCAGGTGAGGCCTTCGGCACCCAACAACACATTCGTCTGTCCTACGCAGTGGCCCATAGCGACATCGAAGAAGGCCTGGTCAGAATGAAGAAGTTTTTCGCCAGTCTTTCCTAAACGATGAACTCTACTGTCGAATTTCGCCCCATTATCCTGGCCGGAGGCAGCGGAACACGGTTCTGGCCCCGCAGCCGCCGGTGGCGGGCCAAGCAGCTCCTGGTGCTGGACGGCGAGCGCACCATGATCCAGAGCACGGTCGACCGGCTTGGAGAGCGGGCCGCCGGCGAACACCTCTGGGTCATCACCAATGATCTGCTATCCGCCGCCATTTCCGAACAACTGCAATCTCTGCCAGGTGAGCAGATCATTTGCGAGCCCGCCGCACGCAATACCGCTCCTGCAGCCGGCTTGGCGGCTTTCCTGATCGAGCGCACCGCGCCGGATGCCGTTCTGGGCGTCTTTCCCGCCGACCACGTAATTACGGATGAACCTACGTATCGGGCCACCATCGAGCAAGGCATCGCGCTGGCGGCGCAAGGCGAAAACATCGTGGTGATCGGCATCAAGCCGGTTCGGCCAGAAACCGGGTACGGCTACATCGAAACCGGAGACACTTTGCCTCACGGTGTCATGCGCGTCCGCCGCTTCACCGAAAAGCCCAATCGCGAGCGAGCGGAGGAGTTCGTACGCGCCGGCAACTACTTCTGGAACAGCGGCATTTTCTTGTGGACCGCGCGCACGCTGGCCAATGCCATCCGCGAACACCTGTCGGAGACCGCACCGCTTCTTCAACAGATCGCCGATGCCTACGGAACCCCGCAATTCCAGCAGGTATTTCGCGAGCTTTATCCCGCGTGCGAAAACATCAGCATCGACTACGCCGTGCTTGAGCCCCGGTCCACCAAGGGGGAACACCACTCGAACCTGTATTGCCTTCCGGCCGAGTTTGGCTGGAACGATTTGGGTTCCTGGGACGCCCTGTACGAACATCAATTGGCCCAGGGCAATGCCAAAGAGGGCAACGTCATTGAAGCCAATGGGGTGTTGGCACTCGAAGCTTGTAACAATTACGTTTACTCTCCCAAGAAATTCGTCGCCCTGGTTGGAGTCGACGACCTGGTGGTGGTGGAAACCGAAGATGCCATCCTGATCACCACCCGGGAACGTTCGCAGGATGTGCGCCGGGTCGTGAGCGGGCTCACCGGATGGCACGACGAATTGATTTGACGGCTAGACCCATCCAATTCGGAACCGACGGGTGGCGGGGAATCCTGGCGGACGACTTTACCGTCGCCAATGTTCAGCTCGCAGCCGGCGCCATCGCTCACTATGTTCTCCAGCACGAGGACCCAGCTCGCGGTATCTGCATCGGATACGATACCCGGTTCATGTCCCGGCATTTCGCCCGAGTCGTGGCGGAAGTAGCTGCGAGCGCGGGCATCCCGGTCCGCCTGGCCGACCGCATCACGCCGACTCCAGCGATTTCCTACGCGGTGAAACATCTGCGCGCGGCGGGCGGGGTGATGATCACCTCCAGCCATAACCCTTACGAATGGAATGGGGTGAAATACAAAGCCCGCTACGGCGGATCGGGGAGCCCCGCCATCATGGCCTCGATCGAAGGTTATCTGGGCCAGGAATTGCCCGTCGCTCCTGCCCGCGCCCCGATTACCGAAACTGACTTTCTCACTCCCTATGTCGAGGCCATCTCCGTCTTCGTCGATCTGCCGCGCATCGCGGCCGCAGGGCAGAAATTTGCCATCGACTGCATGTATGGCGCCGGACGCGGTGTGCTTGCCGGCATTTTCGCGGGTGTCGGGATCGATCACGTGGAGATCCGGGCAGAGCTGAACCCGCTCTTCCCGGGCATTCAGCCGGAACCGATCCCGCCGCATATCCATGCATTGGAAGTGGCCGTACTGGAGCATGGCTGCGACGCTGGCTTTGCCACCGACGGGGACGCGGACCGCATCGGCGCCATCGATGAGGAAGGAAACTTCGTCGACGCGAACAAGATCTACCCTTTGCTGCTCGAGTGGCTGCTCAAACGGAAACAGTGGCCGGGAGATGTGGCGCGGGCCGTCAACATCACTGGGATGGTCGATCGCATCGCGGCGCGTTACGGGCGCAAGGTTCACGAGCACGGCATCGGCTTCAAACACGTCGCCCAACTGATGCTCGACAAGGAGATTCTGATCGGCGGAGAGGAATCAGGAAGCATTGGCATCGGCCGGCATCTGCCGGAGCGCGATGGACTGCTCAATGCGCTGCTCCTGGCTAATGTCATGGCGGAAGAAGGCCGCCCCCTGGGCGTCCTGGTGAACGACCTGCAGCAGCAATACGGCGAGCACCAATACGGCAGGCTCGATCTGCATATTCCGGAGCAGACCAAACAGGCGGCCATTCAGCGTGCACACTCCGGCGTAAGTGAGTTCGCAGGACTGCCGGTGGTGCGGGTGGAAACACTGGACGGAATAAAGTTTTATCTCGATGATCCGCAGTCGCTACCAGCGGAGAGCTGGTTGTTGCTGCGAGCCTCCGGAACCGAGCCGTTGTTGCGCATCTACGCGGAGAGCGGCTCCCGGGAAGCGGTGAATGCTCTGCTTGAGGCAGGGCGAAAATTTGCGATGGGAGATTGAGTTTGAAAGTCAGAACCAAGGGTCTGCTTTTTGATATGGATGGGGTGCTGGTCAGCTCCCTGGGATCGGTGGAGCGAAGCTGGCAAAGCTGGGCCGAGCGTCATGGCTTGGACGCACGAGAGACCATCAAGACCGCCCATGGGATGCGGGCGCTCGAGACCATGCGCACGCTCCTGCCGCATGGCGACCACATGGCTGAGCTCAAGGTCGTGGAGGCACTCGAGATCGCAGACACGGAAGGACTGCAGGTCCTGGAGGGCGTGCTATCGATTCTCGAATCGCTACCGCAGAAGTATTGGACCATTGTCACCTCGGCCACGGAACGGCTGGCGCGCAGCCGGCTGGCGTTCGCCGGCATTCGGGTGCCCGAACATATCATCACCGCCGACATGGTGACCAACGGCAAACCTCACCCGGAGCCCTATCTCAGGGGCGCCAAAATTCTCGGGCTGCCGCCGGAGAATTGCATCGTGATCGAAGACTCGACTTCGGGCGCCAAGGCCGGTCATGCTGCCGGGTGCAAGGTTCTGGCAACCACTTTTTCTCATAGCATCGAACAACTCGCCGTGGCAGACTGGATCGTCGAATCGCTGGCCCAGGTCAAGATAACGATTGTCGATCAAGAACTCGAACTGGAGTTCACGCCGCTGAAAGGTTAGACGAGTGGATATCGATCAAAGCAGGCGCGGCTTTCTTAAGGCCTCCGGGCTGGCTGCGCTCAGCACCGTTCTGCCTGACAAGGCGACTCAGGCACAGGTGGGTGGAGAGCGGACGGCAGGCCACGCTCACTCGCCCGTCGATTTGGTGAATATTCTCCAAGGGGTGGATTCCTCGCCGGAGTTCTCGCGGGGCGGAACTCTTCCCATCGCGGCTCTTCCCTTCGGCATGGCGCACTGGACTTTGCAGTCTGATGCCAGGACGCCGTGGATGTTTCATCCGCGGGACCGGCGCATCCAGGGTTTGCGCTGCACTCACCAACTCAGCACTTGGCTCGGCGATTACGGATACGCGACTTTCTTGCCCATCTGCGGCGACGTCCATCCTGAGGCTGCGAAGCGAGCTTCCTCTTATCCTCCGAAGTCAGCCAAGCTCACTCCGTATTCGCTTCAGTTCTTCCTCCTGCGTTATCGTGCCCAGGTCGAAATGATCCCAACCGAACGATGCGGGATACTTACGGCATCATTTGAGAAGTCCGAGTCAGCGAAGTCACCGGGATTGGTGATCGATGTTCCGCAGGGCGCTTTTGAGAAGGAAGATAACACCCAGACGCTGCGTTTCACTTCCACCGCGAACAAGGGTGGTGTTCCGGACAATTTTGCGACCTACTACGTGCTTCACTTTGCGGATCGCTGGGAAAGATTCGAACAACAGCAGGTCGGATCTGATTTAGTGGGCACAGTTCGCTTCCGTCCCGGTCAGGACGTGACAGTGCGAATCGGCACCTCTTTCATTTCCTACGAACAGGCAGAGCGGAATCTCGCTCAGGAGTTGGGCGACGCACCCGCGGCTTCTCTTCGCGCGAAGGCAGCCGCCGCCTGGAACGATCTGCTCCAGCGGATCGAGATCGAAGGGGCATCGGACGAACAGTCGCGGGTGTTCTATTCGTGCATGTACCGCGCGCTTCTTTTTCCTCGGATCTGGCACGAGCCAGATGGCAATGGTCAGATGCAGCACTTCAGCGCTTTCAATGGAAAGGTGATGCCAGGCGTCATGTATGCCGACCACGGCTATTGGGATGTCTATCGTGCCTGGTATCCGTTGATGTCTATTCTTCTCCCCGAGCGATTGGGTGAGATTCTGCAGGCGTGGGTGAATGCCTATCACGAGGGTGGATGGCTTCCCCAGTTCCCCTGTCCGGGCTATCGTGCCTGTATGACCGGGAGCCTCATCGACTCGGTATTCGGCGACGCGGCCGTAAAGGGTATACCCGGCTTTGATCTTGAGCAGGCGTATGAGGGGCTTAAAAAGCATGCCACGACCCCGGGGGATCCAGCGAAGGGGTACGGACGGACCGGCATCGAACAGTATCTGAAACTCCACTATGTCCCCGCCGATCAGGTCGAACAATCTGTAGCAGAGACTGTGGATGCTGCCTATGGCGACTACTGCATCGCACAGGTCGCGAAGAAGCTTGGCAAAGACGATGACTATAGCGCTTTCATGAAGAGGTCTCAGAACTGGCGCAATGTATTTGACTCCAAGGAGAAATTTTTTCGCGGCCGGAATGCAGACGGTTCCTGGCTCGCGGGGTTTGATGCATTCCGCTGGGGAAGCCCCTACGTGGAGGGATCCGCGTGGCAGCATCGCTGGGATGCCCCTCACGATGTTTCCGGGTTAATCGAAGCGATGGGCGGCAAAACAAGCGCGGCCGAGGCTTTGCAGGAAATGCTTAGGCTTCCCCCCATATTCGATGTCGGCGTCTACCAGACCGAAATCCACGAGATGTCCGAAATGGCAGCGGTGCCGTTTGGACAGTATGCTCACTCCAATCAGCCATCACATCATCTGCTCTACTTATTTCCCTATGCGGGGCGTCCCGATCTTACGCAGTATTGGGTTCGTAAAGTGATGCAGGAGCTCTACACGCCGGATGCGTTTCCCGGGGATGAAGACACGGGTTCCATGTCGGCCTGGTACGTGTTGAGCGCTTTGGGTTTCTATCCCGTGTGCCCGGGCAAACCGGAATACACCCTGGGAAGTCCGCTCTTCCGCCGGGCGACTCTGCACCTGCCAAACCAAAAGACCTTGGTCATCGAGACAGCCAACGGAGAACCTCACTCGGGGCCGACGCTGCTGCACTCTGAGTTAATGAGCGGCGGTACACTCCGCTTCAAACCGCTGCAAAACCAGTGATCGTGAAGGATCCGGTCTATAGAGCCTGTGTGAGAAGTAACTAAAGAAGACCGCAGATCTCGACCGGAGCGAAGCGGAGTGGAGAGATCTGCGGTCTTGCTCGTTCTCACATACCCTCTTTAGCCCTAGCTTCATGTTGAATCGGACGTATGTGATCGAGAGCCCTGCGTGACGACCGACTTACAGGAACAAACAGCACTCGACGGGTGCCCCATGTTCGCACCAGCGTACGTGGGCCGATTATGAATTCTTCGAATGCTTTCACTCAAGGATTAGAAGCGTTCGATGGGCTCCGCCCGTCTTTTTCGGCCCACGTACGCTGGTGCGAACATGGGGCACCCGTCGAGTGTTATTAGGTCCTGTGAGCTGGCTATCACGCCGACATCACAAAGCGTTTCCCCGCAGCCTGTTCACGCCGGCACTACGCGGCTTTGCACCGCACGGCGCAGAGCTACCCGCGCCAGCAGGCGGGTCGAATCGAGCGTAGGCAGCGGTGAATTGCTGTCATTCATGAGGAGCGGAATCTCGGTGCAGCCGAGGACCACCGCATCGCAACCTTCATCCTTCATCCGTTCGATCACTCGCTGAAACGTTGCCACGGCTTCCGGTTTGAAGACACCGTACACCAGCTCCTCCATGATGATGCGATTAAGCTCTTCGCGCTCGGCGGAGTCCGGACGCACAAACTCCAAGCCGCGGGCTTTGAGCTTTTCCGGATATACGTCGCTCTCCACCAGGTAACGCGTTCCGGTCAAGCCCACACGACGGAAGCGCCGGCCGACGGCCTGGGCTGCCACGGCCTCGGCAATATGCAACCATTTGAGTGGCAATCTAGACTCGATAAAGGGGAGCGCCTGGTGAATCGTATTGTCCGGGCAGATCAGGAAATCCGCGCCAATTTTGGCCAGCTTACCGGCGGAAGAAAGCATCAACTCGCCCACTCCCGGCCAATCATCGCGCTCGATGCGTCTCATGTACTCCGCGAGTGGATGGGTGTGCATCGAGATCTCAGGATGATCGTGCGGACCTAACAGGTCCGCACCCCCAAGGCAGATCGAGCGATAGCAAAGAGCGGCTCCTTCGGCGGAGCAGGCCACGATTCCGATATGCTGTGCCATGGCTTGATTTTAAGGTAGAAACAGATGCGTATCCGGATTGCGGTCCTACTGCTGATCCTGAGTTCTTATGTGCATGCCGAGACCGGAGAGCAAGGTTGGCTTCGTTACGCCGCCCTTCCCCCACAGGCTGCGCAGCAATATAAGCAGCTCCCTCACCACATTGTCGCCACCGGCCAGTCCCCTGTTGGGCGCAGCGCCGCCAGCGAATTCGCCCGTGGTCTGCATTCGATGCTCGGTCAAACCCCCCAGGTTTCGTCTACCCTTCCCGGGGAAGACTCCTTTGTCCTGGGTACGCCGGCCGAGATTCGCCATCTATTGCCCTCCTGGAATGCTTCGGTTCCCCCGGAAGGGTGGGCGTTCTCCCGGGTCACCGAGCAGGGCCACAACTACCTGGTGTTGGCTGGGGGCACGGACCGGGGGGAACTCTACGGGGTTTTCCACTTGCTGGAGCGGATCGCGCAACAAAAGGCCCTCGCGCCTGCCGCCGAGGCTCCTTCTTCGCCGATTCGCTGGGTCAACCAGTGGGACAACTTCGATGGCAGCATCGAACGCGGCTATGCCGGACGCAGCATTTTCTATGACAACGGTCACGTCCGGGCTGACCTTACACGGGTTTCGGAGTATGGCCGGCTGTTGGCCTCGGTTGGCCTCAATGGCGCCACCGTCAACAACGTCAACTCCAACTTGCACACGCTTGACCCGGAGATGATCCTCGAGCTTGCCCGCATTGCGGATGCGTTTCGTCCCTGGGGCGTGCGCATGTCCCTGTCGATCGATCTTTCCAGCCCCCAGGTGGTAGGCCACCTCAAGACCTTCGATCCCGTGGACCCTGGAGTCGCTGCCTGGTGGCGCAAGAAGGTCGATGAGATTTACAAAGCGATTCCCGACTTTGCCGGCGTCGTGATCAAGGCCGATTCAGAGGGCCGCGTCGGCCCGTCGAAATACGGCCGCACTCCGGCGCAAGCGGCGAACACCGTTGCCCGTGCTCTTCAACCGCATGGCGGCGTGGTGCTTTACCGCGGTTTCGTCTACAACAACCATCTCGACTGGAACGACCTCAAGGCTGACCGTGCTCGCGCCGGGTACGATAATTTCCGCGCTCTCGACGGCAAGTTCGATCGCAACGTGGTGATCCAGGTCAAGCATGGGCCTATTGATTTTCAGGTGCGGGAGCCGGTTTCACCCTTATTTGCTGCGCTTCGGCACACCAGCCAGGCTATCGAACTGCAAGTCACACAGGAATACCTCGGCCAGCAGCGGCACATGGTGTTCCTGGTTCCGATGTGGAAGGTCGCGCTCGACACCGACATGCGCGCAGGCGACCGGTACACGCCAGTCAGCGAAATTGTAGAAGGCAAGAGCTTTCACCAGCCGCTGGGCGGTTTTGTCGGAGTGGCCAACGTGGGCCTGGACGCCAACTGGATGCATCATCCCATGGCCATGGCCAATCTCTACGGGTTCGGCAAGCTGGCCTGGAATCCTGACCTCACCACCAATGAGATCGTCGATTCCTGGACGCGGCTCACGTTCGGCAACGATCCCAAGGTGGTGTTTGTCGTCAACGGTCTGCAGGTGAACTCTTGGCGGGTTTATGAGCAGTACACCGGCCCGCTGGGAATAGGGACGCTCACCAACATTCTCGGCATTCATTACGGTCCGGGCATCGAGTCTGCGGAGCGCAATGGGTGGGGGCAATGGTTCCGTGCGGACAGCAAGGGTATTGGTATGGACCGGACGGTGGCCACCGGCACCGGGTTTATCGGACAGTACCCGCCGCAATTGGCCAAAGCCTACGAGTCTTTGGAAACCTGCCCGGATAGTCTGCTGCTGTTTATGCACCACGTTCCTTACGATCACGAGCTGCACGATGGAAAGACCCTGGTGCAGTACGTGTACGACTCGCACTATGAGGGGGCTGCGCTGGCTGGATCTTACCCGTCGCGTTGGAAGCAGCTCCGTGGGTTGATCGACGACCAACGGTATTGGGAAATCCTGGCGCTGTTTGAGTACCAGGCCGGCCATGCGGTGGTGTGGCGGGATGCGGTCACCGAGTGGTTCCAGCATATCTCCGGGATTCCCGACAAACTGGGGCGGGTGGGGCATTATCCGAACCGAATCGAAGCGGAGTCGATGCAGACGGACGGATATACGACGGTGGATGTTACTCCCTGGGAGACCGCCTCGGGTGGCAAGGCGGTGGTGTGCAACCGCCCGGCTGCGTGCACGCTGACCGCAAAACCGGGGCGGCCGGATGGTAACTACTCCATTGGCGTACGGTATTTTGATTTGCGTACTGGTAAGGCGCAGTACGAGCTGTTGCTCAATGGGAAATCGCTGGCCCATTGGACGGCGGATGCGACGTTGCCGCCGGCCGCGGTGGATGCGCATCTCGATGGCAGCACCAGCACATTGTTCACGGTGGCTGGAGTTCGTTTGAAACCAGGCGACACGATTACACTGCGCGGAACACCGGATCAAGGCGAACCAGCCCCAGTCGATTACATCGAAGTGACGAAACAGTAGAGACGCGGGTTGAACAGGCTGCGAAGCTCATGCTTTCTATCGGAGGTCCGCTGAACTGCAGGTCCCTCGACTTCGCTCGGGATGACAAGTGGGGGGCGGCGTTTCCATGGGGGATCGGTCATCGGGATCGAGAAAACTGCAGGTTGAGACTCTCTCCATCCCCGCAAGCCAATATCGAATGGAAATACCGCCCCCCACTTGTCATCCCCCCCACTTGTCATCCCGAGGAGCCGACTTGCCTGCGGCAAGTTGAGGGAGCAATGGGCAGTACCGGCCGCCGCGCACTCGACGGGTGCCCCATGTTCGCACCAGCTAACGTGGGCCGAAAAAGCCGGGCGAAGCCCATCCAACGCTTTTGGTGGGTCCAAGGTGCGGTTGTTCATTAGGAGCGAAGTCGAGGGACCTGCAGTTCAGCGGACCTCCGATAGAAAGCATGGGTTTTTTCCGTAGCCTGTGAAGCCCGTTCCCTTCAGGGGGCCACTGGACAGATTCGCCCCAAACAGGGATGTGTGGGAAAAACCAGACGGGACTGAGGACGTTCCAGCCTAGAGGTGACTACGCCGCCGACGATGAGATGAACGAGTGCTGCCTTACATGGCACTCGAATCAATTCGGATGGTTTCTTGATGAATCGGCGTTTCCGCCTTGGCGTCTTATGCATTTTCGCCCCGCTCAGCGGCCTTGCCCAGAACGTGAACGGCGAGGCTACCTATATTTCCTTCTCCGTACCCGGCGCGCTAGGCACTTACCCGATGAGCATCAACAGCTCGATGACGGTGACCGGCTACTACTATGTTTCCCCCACACAGACCCGCGGGTTCGTGCGCGAGGCGGATGGATCGATTGAAAATTTCGGTATAGATGGAGGGGTGTGGACTGAGCCGGAGAGCATCAACAGCAACGGAGATATCACCGGTTTCTACGAGTTAATGGTCGGGGTTCCGCAAGGTTTTCTCAGGTACGCGGACGGGCGCATCGTCACTTTCGATCTCCCTACTTCGCAACTACTAAAATCGATCCCTCCGGAAGCACAGCCGGTCGGTATCAATGACTTCGACGAGATTGCAGGGAACTACCCGTACCCTCTGGTGGCCGCAGCCGTTTTTATGCGGTCAAGAGCGGGAGACTTCACTACTTTTGCGTTCCAACAGGGCGCCGAATAAGGGACCGAGGTAACAGCTATCAACGGAAGTGGGACCGTAGTGGGCTATTCGCAGAACGGTACCACCGGGGGCTTTTCAAGGCACCCAGATGGTTTTTTGACCCCAGTCATTGTCCCGGCGCCATTGGGCCAAAGGGTTCGCGATTCACTGACCGTCCCCGACGGCATTAATGCGGAGGGCGCAATCGCGGGCTGGTACTCCATGCAACTCTCGGACTCGGACTGCGGCAGCGGCACCTTAATCCAGTGCGGATTTGTGCTGTCGCCGGACGGCGTCTATACCCTGTTTAACCCGCCAGGAACGCTCGTCACGTCCTCTCTCCCCCCTGTCTTCGTCTATGACCAACAATCGTTGACGGTCCCCCATTGGGTCAGCATCGACCAAGCAGGCTACATCGCGGGGTCTTACACAGATACAAACGGAGTCCAGCACGGGTTTGTGCGCAATCCCTATGGGACCATTACGAGCTTCGATCCGCCGGAGGGAAACCACACCACCTCCACCGGTATCAACGACGGAGGCGCGATCACTGGGTTCTATCAGTACAGCGCCGGCTCTGCGCCCCCAGTGGGGTTTATTCGCGTGCCGTTGGTCTAATGCTTGTTAGGCACCACGCGGTCCCGGAGGCGGTTGATCACCGTTTCCGGAACCAGGCCCTCCACCGAGCCGCCCAGTTCGAAGACGTTTTTGATCAGACGAGAGCTTACGTAGGAATACTTCTCATCCGCCATGAGGAAGACGGTCTCCACCTGCGGGGCCAGCCGCCGGTTCATCAACGCCATCTGCAACTCATACTCATAGTCGCTGATGGCGCGCACCCCGCGTAGGATCGCCTGGGCTTGCTGCTGGAGAACAAACTCCACCAGCAGCCCGTCGAACGTTGCTACAGAAACGTTGCAGAATGGCTGAACCGCCTCGGTGAGCATCTCGATCCGCTCAGGAATCGAAAACAGTGGCGCCTTCTCGGAGTTCTTGAGAATCGCGACCACTAAGTGGTCGAAGATCTTCGACCCACGGGCTACCAGGTCCAGATGACCGTTGGTCAATGGGTCGAAGCTCCCCGGATAGATAGCCTTGACGGTGTTCAAGAATTCTTATTGCCGAAGACGCACCGGCGCCTTCACCGCTTCGGCTGCCTGAGCCGATCCATTGAGCGGAACCGCGGGAATTTCTGCCGGCTTTACCCCGCTAAGGCCGAGCTTCTGCCGGAGCGCCCCATCGATGCGGGTGAAGATCTCAGGATGATCCCTAAGAAAGGTGCGTACGTTCTCCCTTCCCTGGCCAATACGCTCGCCGGAGTAACTGTACCAGGCACCCGACTTCTCCACAATATTTTGCGCCACCGCCAAGTCGAGCACGTCGCCCTCGCGCGAGATGCCTTCCCCGTAAAGGATGTCGAACTCCGCCTCGCGGAACGGCGCGGCCACCTTGTTCTTCACTACCTTGATCTTGGTGCGTGAGCCAACCACCGCTTCGCCTTCCTTGACCGCCGCGATGCGGCGAATGTCAATGCGCACCGAGGAGTAGAACTTGAGCGCGCGACCGCCGGTCGTCGTCTCCGGGTTGCCGAACATGACGCCGATCTTCTCTCTTATTTGATTAATAAAGATGAGGCAGGTGCGCGATTTAGAAACCGTGCCGGTAAGCTTGCGCAGCGCCTGAGACATCAGCCGCGCCTGCAAGCCCATATGGGAATCGCCCATTTCGCCATCCAGTTCCGCCTTGGGCACAAGCGCGGCCACCGAGTCCACGACCAAAACGTCAATGGCCCCCGAGCGCACCAACGCCTCGGTGATTTCCAAGGCCTGCTCGCCGTAATCGGGCTGCGACACCAGGAGGTTATCCACGTCCACGCCCAGCTTCTTGGCGTACTGCGGATCCAGCGCGTGTTCCGCATCTACGAAGGCCGCCATACCGCCTGCCTTCTGTGCTTCTGCAATGATCTGCAGCGTGATGGTGGTCTTGCCGGAGGACTCAGGACCAAAAATCTCGATCACGCGGCCGCGAGGCACACCGCCTACGCCGAGCGCAGCGTCGAACGAGATGGAGCCGGTGGAAATAACCGAGATCGGCACAATTGCCTCTTTATTGCCGAGGCGCATGATGGAGCCTTTGCCGAACTGCTTTTCAATTTGTGCTAATGCCAGGTCAATGGCGCGGGAACGATCGTCTGCCATGGGAAATCTCCAGTCGGAATGTAGTGGATCATACCACCGTGCGGCGCGCTATCGCTGCAGCAGGTCCACCGGTTGATTGATGTCGGCAACACGGAAATAAGCAGCGAGCGCCGGATGTTTGCGCGCCACCGCCTGGTACATCTCCCACGCGACACGGCGATAGGAGAAGTGCCCAGCAGGCGCAGAGCGCAGTTCCGCGATATACAGGGCCTCCGCGAAATCCATCTTGAAGAGAGCGCGTGTGCGTGTGCCCAGGGGCAACACGTAGGCCGCATTCTCCTTCAAACCGGCTCGCGAAACTTTAAAAAATGCTTCATGGGCTTGGCTCATCGCGCCGTCATATTGCCGCAGCAACCCTGCCTCGGCCAATCCTTGGGGAACCTCGAAGCCGTGGCAGCTTGTGAAAGCCTGCAGGATCTGAACGCAACGGCGATGGCGGTGCATGTCGCGGAATCCGCCGATATCCATCAGGATATCGAAGCGCAACGACTGGCCGGCGGAGAACTCGCGCAGCAGCTCGTCATGGCGGCCGCGGTGGCGTGCTCCCAGGGCGATAATCTCGTTGCGCTGTGCGTCTTCAAGCGAAGCTACCTGGCGCGCAAGCTGGCGGTATGGATAATGGCACGCTCCGTAGAGCAGCGTTGTCGCCAGGTCGATTTCGAGCGGCTCGTTGTCGAGCAAATCCACCGCCGAAGCTGGAGTTTCGACCGGCGCCTCCTTCATCAGTTCGGCCGCCGCCTGGGCTAATTCGATTCGGGTGGAAAGCACATAATCGTTGGGCGCCGCGTACTTAACCAGCGTGGGCGCAATCTTGACATCACGCGTCAGCAGCGCTTCTGCCCTCGCGCCCAATGCGGGATCCAGAGCCGCGATCTCCCGCTGCAAAGCGCCGAGCGCGTCCCCCTGAACTTTCCAAGCAGAAGCCGCGGCGGCTTCCCGTAGTCTCTCGCCCAGCTGGCGAACTTCCTCATGCGGATCGGAGAGCAAACGGGAGATTTGCGTTTCCAGCGTGCGCGCATTCACGATCTGGCCGAGGGAGGTGTTGGTGGCGAGCGGCAGCAGGTAGCGGGCGACATCCAGGGCGCGCGCCCGGAGGGTGCGGTGGAAGGCCTCCTCTTTCATTTCCGCCGGCCGCACGGTGCGCTCCTTGAGGTACGCAAGCATCGTCTCCGTGGTGGAGTGATACTCGACAAAGAGCGCGTCGATCGCTTCCACAAAGAGGGTGCGGCTGGCCGGGCTGGAGGAGAAATCCGGTAGATACCAGCCACTCTTTTGAAAATTCTGATACCGGGTCGAACGCTCCTGGCCATCCCAGCGCTGCTCATCCACCAGGACGATGGCCGCCAGAAGCGACAAGCGCTCGACGGCGAAGGCGACATGCGCCAAGTCCGCGATAGAGCGATGGCCATACTGAAAGTAAAACGTGTTGAGGAAATGCTCTGCGCGCTGGCTCGAAATTTCGCCTAGCGATTCCTTCATCGAAAGCGCGGATCGCGAGTACTTGGCCATGGCATAGGCCAGAACCTCGGGGTCTGCCCCGTGTACGGCATACACTTCCGTCTGGTTGCGCGGCGTCTCGGGCGGGGGGGTAAACGCGGCAGTTACGGCTTCACTCTGGGCCATGGCTAAGCTCAGCATAGAGCATTTCCCCACCCATAGCGCGGTCGGATACCAGGGGAGTAAAGGCTTGTCCAACAGTGGTCCAGCCATGTACCAAGTAAGAACAGTACGGGAGCAATGTCCCACTATAGGGATCTACGGTAAGATTGACCTTCAACCGCGGTGCGGATTGAGTCCTATGGCCGTGAGCCGCAAATTGAGCCGCAATTCCCCTCCGGATGAAGTGTTGTCGGTGGTGAACCACCGCCCCTACGCGCTGCCGAAACGTCCCTGGACCATGATGCAGCGCTGGAACGATCTGCTGTTTGCCCACTGGCCCATTCCCGCTGCCAAATTGGAACCCCTCCTCCCCGCCGGTCTGCAGGTGGATACCTTCGACCAGTCGGGCTGGGTGGGCGTCGTTCCTTTCTGGATGGACCGCATTCAATTGCGCGGGGTGCCCCGCATTCCTGGGGCCAGCCGCTTCCCCGAGCTGAATCTACGGACCTATGTCCGGGAACGAAATACGAATCGTGCCGGGGTGTTCTTTTTCTGCCTGGAGGCGTCCAATCCACTGGCCGTCGTCCTGGCCAAAACCATCTTTCATCTGCCGTATCACTGGGCACGCCTGTCGATTAAGGTGCGCGGCGAGCGGGAATTCACCTATCAGAGCGAACGCATTCTGAGCGCGAAGCCAGTCCGGTTCCGGGCTCATTATCGCGGCTTGGGAACGCTGCGCACCATTGACCAGAGCCGGCCGGGCACGATTGAGCACTTTCTGACCGAGCGCTATTGCCTGTTCACCACCAACCGCGCCGGACAGTTGCTGCGCGGAGACATTCACCACATGCCTTGGCCCCTCGAAGCAGCCGAAGCGGAGATCGAATGGAACGATCTTCCCGCGACGTACGGCATAGAAATTCCTGCGACGCCGCCCCTTTTGCATTACTCCCGCGAGCTTGTAGTCTACCTATGGTCGTTGGATAAAGTATTCGGCAAGCTGCCCGTACTCGAGGCGGCCGGGGTGCGCACCGCGGAGATTGTTTAGTTTGGAAAATCTGGAAGGTAAAACAGCATTTGTTACTGGGGCATCTCAGGGGATCGGGCGCGCTTGTGCGCTTACCCTGGCAAAATTGGGCGCACGGGTCGCCTTAGCGGCGCGGAATGAGGCCGGGCTCGAAGCCGTAGCGGCGGAAATCGCGGCCGCCGGCGGGCAGGCCAAACCGTTCCTAATGGATGTTTCCGACGAAGTTTCGATTAAGACCGCCGCCACGGCGGCCATCGCCCACTTCGGCAGCGTAGACATATTAGTAAACAATGCGGGCATCACCCGGGACACCCTGTTGCTGCGCATGAAGCGCGCCGATTGGGACGCCGTTTTGACCACCAATCTCACCGGCGTTTTTCTTGTCACCCAAGCCCTGTTGAATCCTATGCTGCGGGCGCGTTGGGGGCGGATTATCAACATCACCAGCGTGGTGGGACGTACCGGCCAGGCGGGCCAGGCGAACTATGCCGCCAGCAAGGCCGGGCTCATCGGGTTCACCCTCTCGATGGCGCGTGAAGTGGCCTCGCGATCCATCACCGTCAACGCGGTAGCGCCGGGCTACATTGAAACCGCGATGACCGCCGTGCTCGACGACAAACAGCGTCAGGCGATGCTTGGCCATATTCCGCTGGGACGGCCGGGGACCGATCAGGAAGTGGCGCACGCGGTGGCATTCCTTGCCTCGCCCCAGGCCGGATACATTACCGGACACGTGTTGGACGTGAACGGTGGCCTCTTCATGAACTAAAAAATCCCGATTCGGAAAAGATTTGAACGTACAGCAGCAGAAAATTCTTGCTACTGGTCTCGTCAACGTGTTAACTATGCTGCCAACACCTCCATTTACGGCGTCAATTTGCTTCTTGGTTCTATCAAGGTGAAAGTGTGAACGAAGGTCAGGGATTATGAAGATAGGAATCACCATCCGGGGCTACCGGTTGCAGAAGGGTTTGTCGCAGGGCGATATCGAGAAGCGAACCGGCCTGTTGCGTTGTTATTTATCCAGGGTAGAGAACGGGCATACTGTTCCGTCGCTGGACACGCTGGCCAAGATCGCTCAAGCCTTGGACATCCCGCTGGCCCAGTTCTTTGCGGAAGACTCGCTCGGGCGGGAGATGAACACCCAGAAGCTGACCGACGACGAACTGCGGTTTCTCACCCAGATACGGCGTTACGCGACCAACCTGAATGACAGCGACCGTAAATTGCTGTTGGCGATGGTCAAGAAATTCGCCGCAACCGCGGTTCGGTAATGTTTTTGGAAGGGTACGGGCTTCAGCCCGTACTTTAACGCTTGCAATCAAGTGCGGCTTTAGCCGCTGAGGGTCGCTCCCTCAGCGGCTAAACAGATTGCTGAAAAAGTCCCAGAGAGTCCCGAAGGGACGGCTGAGAGTAGCCCAGGATGAAATCCTGGGAAATCGCATGTCTTACGAGTAGTCCCGAAGGGACGGCTGAATCTTACCTAGGGCCGCATCGTTATTGGTTTTAGTCGTCCCTTCGGGACTGAATCATATTTTCAAACCTACCCAGGATTTCATCCTGGGCTATTCTCAGCCGTCCCGTCGGAACTCCCGCGGTATTTTTCCGCAACCTGTGAAGCCCGCACCCTTCAAAAAACGCTCCGTTGCGCTCGGATTTACAGTCTAGCGCCAGAAGGAGGCGATCCCGAAGGCGAACAACAGCAGCAGCACCGACATGCCGCCGTAAGCTGCCCAGGAGCGAAAGGCGAATTGGCTCCGCGCCACGCCGATTCTGGGCACCAGGGGTGCTCCCAGGGCGAGCCCGCACAGAAAGCCTCCCAGATGCGCCATGTTGTCGATTTGAATGCTGGTGCGCAGGACGAACGAGCCGGCCCCGATGACGAAGTTCAAGAGCGCGAAGTAGATCACGCTTCTCCGTAACCGGCTCACTTCCTCCGGAGCCACCGGCAACAGCCTTGCCTTCAGCAGCAGGATGAGCACCCCGGCAATTCCAAAAACCGCGCCCGATGCGCCGGCACCGACAATCTGCGGATGCACCGCTACGCTCAGCAGATTCCCTGCTATTCCCGTCAGCACATAGACGGCTATGACCCCGGCCGGGCCCAATAATGGCTCGCCCAGCAAGCCTAAATTCCACAAACACCACATGTTCGTCGCCAGGTGCAGAATGCCCACATGCACGAAAGCAGCGGTGAGCAGACGCCACCATTGCCCCGCCAGCACGTAACCGCCAAAATTCGCTCCCCAGTGAACCAGGTCGACCACGGTCGGATTACTCGGGGAAACACCGCGCAGCACCATGGCCAGATAGACCGCGCAATTGATCCCCACCAGAGTGTAGGTAGCGGGTGCAGAAGCCCATCGGGCGCCCCCGTTTCCCCTGGATCGGTCCCGGTCATAGCCCCTGCCTTCCGGCGGCAGAATTTCCCCTGGGCCTTGCGGCGGTCGGCTCTCCGGCCAATTCGACGACATAGGGCTAAGCTATCCTGAGCGAGGGTCCCTGACAAATCCCTGATCCGTGCTAGGGCCCCGTTTCATCTCATAACTCATGGAGTGTTGCCGTGGAATTTAAGCAAGTCAAGCGAGCACTGTTGAGCGTGACCGATAAAACAGGCTTGGTGGAGTTTGCCCGGCAGCTAACGGCCATGCACGTGGAGTTGATTTCGACCGGCGGCACCGCGCGTACCTTGCGCGATGCCGGGCTTACGGTACGCGACGTGTCCGACCTCACCGGCTTCCCCGAAATGTTGGACGGCCGGGTAAAAACTCTGCACCCCAAGGTCCATGCGGCGATCCTTCACCTGCGGGCAAGCGCCGAACATCAGGCGACTGTGGCTGCAGAAGGAATCGAACCTATCGACATGGTCGTGGTGAACCTCTACGCCTTCGAGAAGGCCGCACGCAAACCGGGCGCCTCTTTCGGGGAACTGGTGGAGAACATCGATATCGGCGGCCCTTCCATGGTCCGTTCCGCCGCCAAGAACTTTGAAGATGTCGCCGTGGTGACCGCTACGGCAGACTACGAACCTCTGGCCGCCGAGATGCAGGCGCACCAGGGCGCTCTTTCGCTCGAAACCCGTTGGCGTCTGGCCCGCGAAGCGTTTGCCCTGACGGCCAGTTATGACTCGGCCATCGCCACGACTTTCAACAAGATCGCGGTCGAGCGGCAGAACGAGCTACCCGCGGCGGATGCCGCAACTCCTTTTCCTTCCACATTGCTGTTGGCTTATGCCAAAGCGGCCGACCTTCGCTACGGAGAGAACCCGCACCAGAACGCGGCGCTCTACGCGGACGGCACCGGGACCGGAATAGCCGCAGCCCAACAACTGCAGGGCAAAGAGCTTAGCTACAACAACCTGGTTGATTTAGACGCCGCGTGGGAGCTGGTTCAGGAATTTGCCCAACCGGCCGTCGCCATCGTCAAACACACCAATCCCTGCGGCGCGGCGATTGCTCCGTCGGCGCTCGAAGCCTATAAAAAAGCGCTGGCCACGGATCCTATTTCCGCCTTTGGCGGCGTCATCGGGGTTAACCGCGAGGTCGACGAGGGGTTGGCGGAAGAGGTCGCCAAGCTCTTTGTCGAGGCCATCGCCGCTCCCTCCTTCAGCGAGGCGGCAAAGGTGAGGCTCGGTGTCCGCAAGAATCTGCGCCTGCTGGTGGTGAAGCCGGCGCTTCTGGCCAAGGTGGTCAAGCAGATTTCCGGCGGGCTGCTGTTGCAGGAGGCCGATAGCGAAGACTTCGCGGAGCTCAAGGTGGTGACGGTGCGCCAGCCGACCGGGGAAGAAATGGAGGAGCTCCTGTTTGCCTGGAGGGTCGCCAAACATGTCAAGTCGAATGCGGTGGTCTTCGCCCGCGACGGACAGACCGTTGGCGTGGGCGCCGGGCAGATGAGCCGCGTGGACGCAGCGAAATTTGGCGCCATGAAAGCGGTACTGCCTCTGGACGGCTCGGTTGCCGCCTCGGACGCGTTCTTTCCCTTTCCCGACGGGTTGGAAGCCGTGGCTGCCGCGGGCGCCAAGGCCGTCATTCAGCCCGGCGGCTCGGTGCGGGATCAGGAAGTGATCGACGCGGCGAACAGACTGGATGTGGCGATGGTCTTTACCGGGACGCGACACTTCCGGCACTAATGGGTTCTGGTTAGAGGAAGTTGCCGTGTTGGGCAACAGATGGAAAAGAAAATCGTCTAAACTGGGGAATGGTGAACTAGCTGAACACCCCGCCAAGGCAGCACATTAGTACGACGACAAAAGTAACGGCCCCGTTCGACCGAACGAAATGGGCAGTGCCGCGGATTTTTGCCCGGCGTTACAATCACAAAAATGCGGGTTCCTCTGCACCGCGTTTGGACAGCCTTGCGTCAGTTCTTGCATAGAACCGATGCCTGGGCATAGGAACTCCCATAGATGACCATCAAGGTTAAGCCACTCTTCTCCTTCCGGATTCGCCCCATGGCCTTCTCCTCTGTCGCGCTCACTTGTGCCCTAAGCGTCCTCCCGCTGGCTGCTCAGCAAAAGCCTGCGCCCCAGGCTGCACCGCCCGCCCAACCCGCCCAGAAACCTGACCGCGCCGCGGCTTACTACCATTTCGGCTTGGCGCACATGTACGAGGACATGGCCACGAACTACGGCCGCCCCGAATACGCGACCCGCGCCATCGAGGAGTACAAACTGGCGCTCGACGCCGATCCTACCTCCAAGTACCTGAATGGCGGGTTGGCTGAGCTTTACCTGCGCACTGGCCGCGTACGCGACGCCGTGTTGGCAGCTCAGGAGATACTCAAGACCGAGCCCAACAACCTCGAGGCCCACAAGCTTCTGGGCCGGGTTTACCTCCAGTCCCTGGGCAATGTGCAGAATGGCGGCCCTTCCGAGAAGGTGCTGCAGCTGGCCATCGACGAATACTCGAAAATTGTGCAGTTGCAGAGTAAAGACATTGAGAGCCGCCTGCTCTTAGGACAGCTCTATACCCTGGCCCACGACACCCCGCATGCGGAAGAGCAATTCAAAGCGGCAGCCAGCATCGATCCCGGCTCAGAAGATGTGGTGCTCAACCTGGCTCGGCTATACGGCGACTCCGGGGACACGACGCACGCCATCGCCGTGCTCAACGCCGTGCCTGAGGATGACCGCACCGCCAAAATGGAATACGCGCTGGGCATGAGCTACGACCAGCTGAAGGACAACAAGAAAGCCATCGAGGCCTACAGCAAGGCGTTCGAGATGGAACCTGACAACCTGGATGCGGAGCGCGGGTTAGCGCAGGCCCTGTTGAACGACAACCAGTTGGGTCCCGCTCTGAAGCACCTCGAGACCATCTCAGCCGGCGATCCCCAAGACGCGCAAACATTAACCCACATCGCGGAGATCGAGCGCCGGCAGGGTCACTACGAGCAGGCTTTGGCCACCCTCAAGAAAGCCAAGGCCCTGGCTTCGGACTCGCTGGAGATCGGCTTCAACGAGGCGTTGGTCGACGATTCCCTGGGTCACTATGACGACTCGGTGCAGGCTTTGCAGGGTTTGGTAAAGCAGACGACCCATCCTGACGGTCAGTATTCCGAGGCGGAGAAGAACAACCGCTCCATCTTCCTCGATCGCTTGGCCAATGTGTATCGCGAGCAGGATAAGACAGAACCGGCGATCCAAACGTACCAACTATTGATTGCGATGGGTGGGGAATACGCCGAGCGTGGCTACCAGGGGCAGGTGGATGCCTATCGGGACGCTAAGCAGTACGACAAGGCGACGCAAGTAGCGCAACAAGCCGCGGCGGCCATGCCGAAGAACAAAACTGTTCAGTTGATGCTTGCCGGGCAGCTCGCCGACACGGGCAAGACCGAAGAGGGCATCAAGATGGCTAAGGCACAACTACGCGGCAACTCCAGCGACCGCGAAGTAAACCTGGCGTTAGCCCAGATCTACACCCGCCTCCGCCGTTGGAAAGAAGCGGCCGACGAGATCGATGCCGCGGATGCTTTCTCCACTAAGCCTGACGACAAAATTTACATCTACTTTCTGCGCGGAGCGCTCGATGAGCGTCAGAAGCACTTCGACTCGGCCGAAGAGCAGTTCCGCAAGATACTCACCATCGACAGCAGCAACGGCATGACCCTCAATTATCTGGGGTACATGCTGGCGGATCGCGGCGTGAAGCTCGACGATGCCTTGAGCATGGTGCAGAAGGCGGTTCAGTTGGATCCCCAAAACGGCGCCTACCTGGATTCGCTCGGTTGGGTGTATTTCAAGATGGGTCAGTATGCCTTAGCCGAAGCCAACCTGCGCAAGGCGACCGAACGCATCTCCAAAGATCCCCAGGTACACGACCACCTCGGTGAGCTTTATGAGAAGACAGGCCGGCTGAAGATGGCAGCCTCTCAGTGGGAGCAAAGCCTGCAGGAGTATGCTCGCACGGTGCCCGCCGATGCGGAACCCGGCGACGTCTCCAAGGTGCAGAAGAAGCTGGATACCGCCCGGGTAAAGTTGGCGAAGGAAACTTCGGCTGTTTCCAGCCCGAAGCAGTAAGTGCAGACCGGCAGCGGAGTTGCCGGTGATACCGGCAGCAGAGTTGCCGGAACGGGCTCCTGCAGGGTTGCCGGTGATGCCGGCAGCCCGCTAGCGCAGCGGGAGCATCCCGAACCAGCCCATGCCTATCGCAGTCCCTTTCAGCGTGACCGGGCCAGGGTGATCCATGCGCGTGCCTTTCGCCGGCTCGCGGGAAAGACCCAGGTCTTCACCCATCGTTATTCCGATCACTTTCGCAGCCGCCTTACGCACACCATGGAGGTGGCGCAGATTGCCCGCGCCACCGCTTCTGCGCTCGGGTTGAACGAGGACATGACCGAAGCCCTGGCGCTGGTGCACGACATCGGCCACCCGCCCTTTGGCCACGCCGGGGAGCGCGCCCTGGACCAGGCGCTGCGGGAATTTGGTCTGAGCTTCGACCACAATCTGCACGCCCTACGCATGGTCGAATATTTCGAGGTGAGGTATGCAGCCTTCCGCGGGCTGAATCTTACGCTTGGCGTGCGCGAAGGAATCGTCAAGCACTCCCGGAGCTATTCCCAGGCGCAACACCCGGAACTGGGCGCTTACTTCCTTGACCAGCAGCCTCCGCTGGAGGCGCAACTGATCGATCTTGCCGATGAGATTGCCTACCTGACCGCCGATATGGATGACGGCATGGAGGCGGGGATGCTGCAGCCGGAAGTTCTGCGCCAGCATGTGCGCATATTTCACCAATCCTTGAACTCGGTGGAGCGGGAGTACCCAACCGCTCCCAAGAACCTGCTCTCCAACGAAGCGTTGAAGAAGATGCTGAACACCATGGTGGGCGATTTGATCCGCGAAACGGTGCGCCGGGTCCATGACGCCGGTGTGGCAACGCTCGAGGATGTTCGCCGCTCGCCGCAGCGCCTGGTGGCCTTCTCGCCCGAGGTCGAAGAGCTCCGCCGCGAAGCCAAGCAACACCTGTACGCCACTCTCTACAGTCGCGAGGAGTTGCAGCGAGACCTGCAGGAGGCGGAAATCGTGGTGCGCAATTTATTCACCTGCTGGGTCAACGATCCGTCACGATTACCCGCCGCCAACCAATCGCAGATCCCGAGTCAGGGCGTAGCTCGTGCGGTTGCCGATTACATCGCGGCGATGACGGATAACTACATCCTGCGTCAGTATGCGGAGTGGCTCAAAGATCGATGATCTGTTGCGGATTTAGTCGGCCGGTGAGCAGATCGCGAAACGCGACCAGGTTCCCACAAAATCTTCCCAACCGATCTATGTAAGCTTCCGGGGCAACGCTCCGCACCATGTTCTTTAGAAAGCAGCCAGAAATTATCTTGAAAACCTCGGACCACGGAAAGTGCCCTTTGCGTGCCAGATAAATCGGATTAGCTACTTGGGAGTAGCCCATGCGCACTCCGCTCATGCGCCCGACCTTGGCGCTGAGGTGGACGCCATACGCATTCGAAATGCGGACGATCGACCCGAAATTGGCTAATTGGCGGGAGAAGTCCCAATCCTCGTAGCTGCCATAGAACGGAAGGCTCTCATCGAAGCGAAGCTGATGGGTTCGGATCGGGGCCATGCGCAAACACATATTGCATCCCTGAACGTAGTAGAGGAGAGTGATCTGCTGCTCGTTTCGGGAGGCGGAATTGTTGTCGACGACCGATTTTGCATATGCCACAGTTAGGCCGGGTCCCTTGATATCGTTTGCCAGTACGGTACCGGTGGTGGCTACCGCCTCTGGATTGTTCAGAAAAAATTCTTCGGTGACGGTCAGATATTGCGAGTCAGGAAAGAAATCATCATCGATAAAAAGCAGGAGGTCACTCTCCGCAGCCAAGGTGAGGATCGCATTACGCTGCCGAGTCAGCCCTAAGGGCGTGCGGATGAAGGTTGCCTGGGGAAATTGTTGGGGCGTGTCTCCTAGATCTGAGGGTTCAGCGTAGGCGACTACGATTTGATCTGGCTGTCTGTCCTGTTTGGTCAAAAAGGCAATTGTCTCAGAGAGTATTGCCGGTCTCTCAGTGGTGGCGATGCCAACTACAAGCCTCATTGGGCTTTTCATTCCAACAGCTTAACCTACGAGTCACCCGTTCGTACTGATGTGCGTCAGCGACACGCTTTTCCCGGCCCTCCCGCCGGCATTATGATAATCGGATGAATGTATTGGTTTATTCCGCTTCGTGGTGCCGCGATTGCCGCGAAGCCAAGCGCTTCCTGGACAGACATCAGATCTCCTACACCGAGATCGATATCGAGAGCAACCCCGGCGCCGCAGAGGAAGTTATCCGGCACGTGGGCAAGCGGGCCATCCCTCAGTTTGTTTTAGACGGAAAATGGGTCCAGCCTTACCGTCCTGGGCAAGGCTTTCTCCACCACGAAATGGCTGAACTGTTCGGCGTCAGCTAGGAGAGCGGGGTTATCTCGCCGTCCGCAGTTCCGGGGTCGTTCAGGATGCTGCGGGCATCCTCCTCGTCCCTCGGGCTTACTTGCAGCTGCAGGCCTCCCAGCCCGTTACCGTAGAGCACGGCGGCATTCTCTCCCACCAGGAAGCTGGTGATACCGGCCGAGTCCAGGCGCGTCTTGGCCATGTCTGCCTCCAATGTGTCGCTGTATCGTTCAATGGTGATCAGTTCGGGTTCTTCTTCCATAACTTTATTCTCCCTGCGTCGTGAGATGCGGTTTCCGTCCTGGGCAAAACGAGTCGCGGCGCCGACGATAGAATAACTTGTTAGAGCTTGGAGGTTTTTGGTTGATCGCTCGGTATAGTCGTCCGGCCATGGCCCGAATTTGGAGTGAGGAAAACAAATATCGCGCGTGGCTCGAGGTCGAAGTCACTGCCTCCGAAGTTCTGGCGGACGCCGGCATCGTTCCCCGCTCCGCCGCAGTGGCTCTCCGCGCCTCGGGAGCAATCGACGTTGCGCGCATTCAGGAAATCGAGGCTGAGGTGAAACACGACGTCATCGCCTTCACCACGGCAGTGGCGGAAAAGGTCGGCCCGGAATCGCGCTGGCTGCACTACGGCCTCACCTCGACCGACGTCGTCGACACCGCACAAGCATTGCAGATCAAGGAAGCCTCGGGGATCATCCGCGAGAGCATCCTTGCCCTCGCCGGGGTCCTCCGCCGGCGCGCCCTGGAGTTCAAAGATACCCCCACCATCGGCCGCACCCACGGCGTACACGCCGAGCCCACCACCTTCGGTCTCAAGCTGCTGAACTGGTATGCCGAGATCCAGCGCGACCTGGCCCGCTTCGACGCCAGCGCGGAAGACATGCGTGTCGGTAAGCTTTCCGGCGCCGTCGGAACCTTCGGCCATCTCAAGCCCGAACATGAAGCCGCTATCTGTAGCCGGCTCGGACTGCGCCCCGATCCCATCGCCACCCAAGTGATTCAACGCGACCGGCATGCCGCGTACATGGCTACCTTGGCCGTACTGGCGTCGACGCTGGACAAAATTGCAGTCGAGATCCGCCATCTGCAGCGCACCGAGGTGCGCGAGGCCGAGGAGTTCTTCTCGGAAAAGCAGAAGGGCTCCTCCGCCATGCCGCATAAGCGAAACCCCATCACTTCAGAACAGATCAGCGGGCTGGCGCGAGTAATCCGCAGCAATACCCAGGCGGCGCTCGAGAATGTGGCCCTGTGGCACGAACGGGATATTTCCCACTCATCGGTTGAGCGCGTCATCTTTCCCGACTCGACCATCCTCACCGACTATCTGCTGGCGAAGACCACTTCCCTAATAGACAAGCTGCTGGTTTATCCGCAGCGCATGCTCAAGAACCTGGAGAGCACCGGTGGACTCATCTTCTCCGGCCAGCTTCTGCTGGACCTGACGGAAGCCGGCATGTCCCGGGAAGAGGCCTACCGCCTGGTGCAGACGCACGCCATGAACGCCTGGAAGAACGACCTGGTGTTCCGGCACCTGGTGAAGCATGACCCGGCCATCACGAGCCGCCTGCCGGATCTGGACAAGAGCTTTCAGATGGAACGGCAACTGGCGAACGTCGACGCCATCTTTGAGCGGGTCCTAGAGCGGGTCGCAGTGTGAACCTGACGGTAGCCATGACCGGCGCCAGCGGATCCATCTTCGGCCAGCGCCTGCTGCAAGCGTTGACGCGGGATTCGCGGGTGACGCACGTCAACTTCATCGCGTCAGAAAATTCCCTGCGCGTAATCGCCGAGGAGCTGCACCTTGGCGGGCGAAGCGAACTGGTTACCAAGCTATTAGGTGAGCCTTCGGCCAAGGTGCAGCAACTGTCAGAGAGCGATATCGGAGCCGGCCCCGCCAGCGGCAGCTACCCATCGGACGGCATGATCATTCTGCCCTGCAGCATGGGTACGCTGGCCGGAATTGCCCATGGACTTGCTTCCAACCTGATCGAGCGCGCCGCCGATGTGAGCCTCAAGGAGCGCCGCCCTCTCATCCTCTGCGTGCGCGAGACGCCCTTCAACAAGATCCACCTGCGCAATATGACCCTGGCCGCCGACGCGGGCGCAGTCATCTTTCCGGTCATTCCGGCGTTCTACAACCGGCCTATGGATGCGGCTGAGATGGCGGAGCAATTCGTTTGCCGGGTGCTGGCGCACATCGGTCTGCCTCAAGCCAATGCCTATGTGTGGAAGGGTCCGGTTACTGACCTTTAGACGACGGCTCTTCTTCGCCCGTTCCCCGGATATGCCGCACCATCGCCATCCTTGCCGGCTGCGCATTGAGAAAATCCACGACGCTCGGGCCCACCTGATCGATACATTGCCCAGGAGCCAGATGTCCGCAACCCTCATACACATCCAACACCGACTGCAGAATCTGGGCGTGGAGGGCGTAACCCACCGAGATCGGGATCAACTTATCTTTGTCCCCCCAGCCAATCAGCACCGGCATGGTCAGCGAGGCCAGCTTGCCGTCCAATAAATCCTGTCCCGTCATCATGGATTGCACACTGCGACGCACGACCCATCCGATCTGATCTCCCCGGCGCAGCATGGCCATGGCCACAAAGCGAGGGAGACGGTGCGGATGAGGTATCAGCAAGTCCTCGAGCTCGGCCAAATCCGTCAGCGATGACGGCTGAAATAGAGCCGGATCAAAGCCCAGCTTGAAGCGCAGCCCCGCGCTATCCAGCAGCACCAGCCGGCGAACGCGCTCCGGTTGGTCCAGCGCCACACGCATGCCGATCCATCCGCCCATCGACCAGCCGGCCAGATCCACCTGCTGCAGATGCTGGCTATCCAGGAATCCTTCCACCAAAATTGCCTCCTCGGTGATGGAGTATTCCTTGTCCTTCGGTTGCGCGGAGAGCCCGTAGCCCAATAGATCGAGGGCGTATACGCGGTTGCCCCCGGCGATCAATTGGGGAATCAGGTTGGCCCAGTCCTCGCCCCGGCTACCCAGCCCGTGCACCAGCAACAGCGGCCGGCCCGATCCGCCCACCAGGTAGTGCATTTTGTAACCGTCAACGGTGACAAAATGGCTGCGCACCCCATGGAACCGCAAGCTTGCGTCGATTTGCCGGTCGACCAGCCACAGGGGATTGCGCCACACGGCTATGCCGGCCACCGAGACCAACAACAGCAAAAAAATCACGAAACGCTTCTGATCAAACCTCATTCGCCTTCTCACCAACCTCAAAAGCCTTCTCGATTACTGCCACGGTCACGGGCGCCAACCGGAACTCGTGTAATTGCTGTCGTTCTATCCACCGGGCTTCGTCGGCGTCGCTCGCCGATGCCAGCGATCCGCCGGTAACGGAGCATACGAAATCGACCAAAACATAGTGGTAGCGGATCCGGTCCGTTTCCGGATCCTGCGTAATCCGGTCCAGAACTTCCACGATCCCTACCGGGACCACGATCAGGCCCGTTTCTTCCAGTACCTCGCGCGCCACGCCCTGCTGCAGCGTCTCTCCCAGTTCCAGCGCTCCTCCGGGTAGAGACCACTCGCCCTTGAGCGGCTCCTGGCCACGACGCACTATCAGTACCTTCGTACCGTCGATCACCACGGCGCCCACGCCAACAATCGGCGCCTCGGGAAACTCTCGACGCACAGAAGCGCTCCTGCGGAGGGCACTTCCCCCGGGAAAGCATGTTTTTAGATCTGGGAAAGGGTAGTTTGTTACAGCTTGATTAATATTACTCCGAAAACTTGATCGGCTTGCCGTATTCCTCGGCAAAAACGGTGCGCGTGATCCCAAAACGGTCACCGTGAAATTTGTCCGGGCCTTTCAAGTGTCCTATGCCGAGCAAGGCCACCACCGAGTAGCTGAGCGGGAGCTTCAGTACTTCGTGGACCTTATCCTCTTCAAAGCCCTCCATGGGCGCTGTGTCGTAGCCAAGCACTTCCGCCATCAGCAACATGTGAGTGAACGCCAGCATCACTTGCCGATTGAGCCACAGAGGCATGTTGGGGTGATTGGACAAATAATTTGGAATGGTGGATTTTGCCTGTACGGCGTAGTTCTCCGGCATACCGCCGAGCCGGCCCAGGCGGAGCATTTCATCCAGATCTCCGCTGCGCCATCCGTCGGCGTCACCGCAAGCCACGATCATGACCGAAGCCTCCTCGACTTTGGCCTGATTGAAGCTGGCAGCGCGCAGTTTCTTCTTCTGTTCCAGACTGCGGACCACGACAAAGCGCCAAGGCTGCAGATTGTACCCGCTGGGCGATTGCAATCCAGCCTGCAGAATTTTCAGCAGGTCGGCCTCCGGGATCGGACTTCCGTCAAAGCTAGGCGATGCCCGTCGCTCGGCAATCGCCCGGGATAGCGGCTTTTCCGTTTCGTAAGCCATTAGTGAATCTCGCTCATCGCCAATTCGTTGCCAAAGGGCCGCTGGCTGGCCGATTCTGCAAACACCCATAACCCATGGAATCCTTCCCGCAATTCCGGGTGTGCTTCGAGCATCGCCTTCATGACTTCCAGGTTGCGCGCTCGCGTGGCCACCGGATCACTCACATCTCCGCCCGCATACCGGATCACCAGGTCCAAGCCGCCCAGAGAACCATCCGTGTGCAGGTCGCTGATGGAGAAGGCTTTCAGCGTCATCGGCTGGGATCCGGGTAAACCATCCGGCATCGACGCGGCCGCTTCCTGGTTCAACTTGTCCAGATTAGCGCTGGTCATGAAATCAGCCGGAGTCGCCAGGTAGGCCGCCGTTTTGTAGTAGAAATAAGCGTTCCATTTCTGCCCTTTTTGGGCAAAGGCGCGCGCTTTGGTCCAGTACCACACGCTGTCATGTCCGGCGATCAGCAGCGGTTTCACAAACAGGCCGGCCAGGAGCCATCCCGGATCTTTCTGCAGCAAAAGCGCCATCTGCTGCGGTTGCCGCACGCCGGTCGCGTGTACCAGCGCCAAAGCGTATTGTCCCTGGGGTAGCTGAGGAATGTTGACGTCGACATGCACCTGCGAGCCGGCCATGTTGCAGAAGAACACGGTGTCCTCTGCTGCTTTCAGGTCTGAAGCATTCAGACTGTAGAGTGCGTCTATCGTTACAGTGGCGCCACTGAGGAGCGGAGCGGTCTGCTCGATCAGGGCGGCTATGGGATCAAACTGGGCTTTCACTTTGGAGATGGTAAGAGCCTGAACGGCGTCGTTTTTTCCGCTTTGCACTGCGGATGCAACGGTTTGCGCCGCTTGCATCAGCGCAGTCCGTTCGGCCTCGGACATCTGTGCTTGTGTGGTGCACGACACGGCAAAGATCCGGCCGGGCGCCAGCAGCGCGAGTAGAATTACCACGAGTTCAAGCCTGCGGCTGGAGGGACACATGGAGGCGACCACTGCTAGTCTAGTACACAGAGGGTGGAAGAGGATGGCTCCAGCAATCACGGTCGCCGGAGTGGTACTTGTTCTTGTATCCACCCTGTGCGCATCGACTCTGTTCGCGCAGAGGCCTAATCCGCAGACGCCTGCGCCTCAAACATTCCAGCCGGCGCCATCGGCGGCTGCTCAGCCGGCGCCTTCTTTACTGCAGCAACCGGCTCACGATGCGCAGATCGACCTCGGTAGCGATACGCTTACCATTCATGCCGACAACTCCAGCCTGACCGCCATTTTGCACCAGATCGCTGCGAAGAGCGGCATGCAGATCGACGGCTTGAGCGCAGACGAGCGGGTTTTTGGCAACTTCGGCCCGGGAGCACCCCGGGACGTAATCGCCGATCTGCTCAACGGAACCGCCTACAATCTGGTTCTGCTCGGAGACCTCAGCGATGGTGTGCCGCGCCAGCTGACCCTCACCCCGGCTACCCGGACAGGAACGGCGGCCACGCCCGCACCCGCAGCGCCGGCCAATGCCGACGATGCGGCCAATGATGAAGCTGTGGAGCCGCCCCAGCCTGAAGTGCAGCAGCCCCCAACCCCACCGGCTCCCGGAGCTCCTGGGGTGAGAACGCCACAGCAGCTATTCGAGCAGTTGCAGCGCATGCGGGCCCAGCAGCAACAAACGAATTCGCCTCAGGACCCGCAGCAGCAACAACAGCAGCAGCAATCGCCGCCACAACAGCAACCGTGAGATTGGAAGGGAAAGAAAGAAGCGGAAATACAAATTGTCAGACCGTTGGGGATCCGGTCTCGCCGTCAGATCAGAGCCGTCAGATCAGATTTGGGCCACTTGGGTTTCAGCCTTCGTCCGTTCGCCGGCAGACAACCGGGCATGAAAGCGGAGGACATCGAACAGGGTCTTGCAGCACATGTAACCTAGCATGACTCCAAGCGCGAGGGCGGCGATAGCCGCGCAGAAAACCATCAGCATATTGACTTCATTTCCCATAACGGCCCTTCGGATCCAAAATTGTAGTTTCGCCTTCGTGCATCGTTTCGCGCACTCTTATTGCTATTGTCATCCGCTTGTCATTGTGACAGACGGCAGCCTCGTTGACCCTCGTTTCTGTTGCCGAATAAGATACATATAAGCGTTACTTGTACCTCTCGCCTTCATGCCTATTACCCACATCACCGTACGCGGAGCGCGTCAACACAATTTGCGCGACATCAGCATCCGGATTCCGCGTAATACGCTCACCGTCGTAACCGGCCTTTCAGGCTCCGGCAAATCCTCGCTTGCTTTCGACACGATCTATGCCGAAGGTCAGCGGCGTTATGTAGAAACGCTTTCTGCGTACGCACGCCAATTCCTCGACCAGATCGAGCGCCCCGACGTTGATTCCATCGAAGGCCTCAGCCCTGCCATTTCCATCGAGCAAAAAACCACCAGCCGTAGCCCGCGATCCACCGTCGGCACGATCACCGAAATCTACGATTACCTGCGCCTGCTCTACGCCTCGATCGGTGTCCCCCACTGCCCGAAGTGCGGCAATCCGATTTCGCGTCAAACTCCAGAACAAATAGTGGAGCGCATTCTTTCCCTGGCGCCCGGAGATCGCGTCATCATCTATGCCCCAGTCGTTCGCGGACGCAAGGGCGAATTCAAAGACCTGCTCGACGAACTGGACCAGCAAGGCTTTCGCGCTCGCATTGACGGTGAGATGCGGGATCTGGCCGATTCCATACGTCTCGAACGTAATAAAAAACACACCATTGAGGCAGTAATCGATCGGGTGGTACTCAAACCCGGGGTGGAAAAGCGCCTCGAAGGTTCTGTTGCTAAAGCTCTGCAGATGGCCAACGGTCTGGTCCTGGTTGCGGTTGCCGGTGAGGAAGAGCAGCTCTATTCTTCCTCGATGGCTTGCCCGGACTGCGGACTTGACATACCTAAGTTGGAGCCTAGGAGCTTTTCATTCAATAGCACTTACGGCGCATGCCCCGAATGCCACGGTCTGGGCAGCATTTACGACTTCGATGCCGCGAAAGTAATTACCGACTGGTCAAAGCCGCTGACCGATGGCGCGCTTGGCCCCGGCGGAGGATCGCAATATCTTAGCCGCCTGCTGCATCTGGCCGCGCAAAAATACAAAATCGATCTTAGTAAACCGTTCGAAGACCTCACTGAGCGGCAACAAAAGCTGTTGCTCTATGGACCTGGCCGGGAAGAAGCGCCGCGCACCGGCTTCCACGGCATTCTGGCTTACTTACGCGACTCGCTCGAAGAATCCAAGTCCGAGAGCTATCGCGATTGGCTGCTGAACTATATGTCGGCAACCGTTTGTCCTGCTTGCCAGGGTAAGCGGCTGCGTCCCGAATCTCTGGCGGTAAAAGTCGGTTTCTTATCGATCGCGGACTTCACCGCGCTTCCCCTGCGTAAAGCTCTGGAATCTGCCCAAACCATTGCGTTCTCCCACCGCGAGGGCCTGATCGCCGAGCGGCTTCGCCGTGAAATTGTTGAGCGGCTGGAGTTTCTCAACTCCGTCGGTCTCAGCTATCTCTCGCTGGATCGGAATGCTGCTTCCCTCTCCGGAGGCGAAGGCCAGCGCATTCGACTGGCGACTCAAATTGGTTCACGTTTACGCGGAGTACTCTATGTGCTCGACGAACCGTCTATCGGCTTGCACCAGCGCGACAATCAGCGGCTGATTGAAGCGCTCAAGTCATTGCGTGACCTCGGTAACACAGTTCTCGTAGTCGAACATGATGAGGACACCATCCGCCATGCCGACTACGTGGTCGATCTCGGTCCTGGCGCGGGCAAACTTGGCGGCCATGTGGTGGCTGCGGGAACCCCGCAGGAAATCATGGAAACCGATATTTCGCTGACTGGACGCTATCTTTCCGGTGATTTGCAAACCATCAGCCGTGAGGAACCACGCCCTCTGAAAGGCAACTGGATTACCATCGAAGGCGCCAGCAGCCATAACCTCAGAAACCTCACTGCCCAGTTTCCTTTAAATGTAATGACGGTGGTAACCGGTGTCTCAGGTTCAGGCAAGAGCACGCTCGTAAATGACACGCTGTATCGTGCCCTGGCCCGCGAGCTTTATGGTTCGCGCGAGATGCCCGGCGCTCATAAAGCAATCCAGGGATTTCAAAATATCGATAAAGCGGTTCGTATCGACCAGTCCCCTATCGGCCGGACACCGCGCTCGAATCCGGCCACGTACACCGGAGTCTTCACCGCCATCCGCGACCTGTTTGCGCGGCTGCCGGAGTCGCGGGAGCGCGGTTACAAACCTGGCCGTTTTTCCTTCAACGTCGCCGGGGGACGCTGCGAGGCGTGCCAGGGTGAGGGCCAGCGGCGTATCGAGATGAACTTCCTGCCCGACGTCTACGTATTGTGCGAGGTGTGCAACGGACGCCGTTACAATCAGGAGACCTTAGCGGTCAAGTTCAACGGCTACTCCATTGCCGACCTGCTGGACCTGGCCATCGAGGACGCGCTCCCGGTGCTGACCGACATCCCCCAGGTGCGGCAAAAGCTCGAGACCTTGGTCGACGTGGGGCTCGGTTATATTCACCTGGGCCAGGCAGCGACCACGCTTTCCGGGGGCGAGGCGCAGCGGATGAAGCTGGCGCGCGAGCTTTCCAAGCGGCAAACCGGAAAAACGCTTTATCTGCTCGACGAACCAACTACGGGCCTGCATTTTGACGATGTGCGCCGGCTGCTCGAGGTGCTGCACCGCCTGGCGGACTTGGGTAATACAGTCATCATCATTGAGCACAATCTGGATGTGATCCGGAGCGCGGACTGGATTCTTGACTTGGGTCCCGAGGGTGGAGAAGGGGGCGGGCAGTTGATTGCCAAGGGTACTCCCGCTGAGGTGGCTGGTACACTCGGGTCGCACACCGGGGAATTTCTGCGCCGCTATTTTCCCCCCGGTGAGTCGACTACCCCGCCGGGGCGTGCGGCAAATAGGAAATCGGCCCTTGTCTGATAGTCCAGAGATCTTTCCATTCGCAGGGCCGCCTCTCCCCGTCGAGCCGTTGCCTGCCCCGCGCCGGGTTCCTAACTTCGGTAATACCGTTTTGTTTTTTGCAGTCAGCATCATCGTTTTGTTGCTGACCAGTGTTTCCGTTTTCGCGCTGGCGATGGGCTTGCAGCTTTTCGGCCCGGAGACGACGGAGCAAATGTTGCGCGAGCCGCGGTTGCTGATTCCGAGCATGGCGGTCGGGTATCTCCTCGCCGGAATCATCGTCTGGGCGATTTTCACTTATGTATGGCAGCGGCCGTTCCCCCAGGCTTTGCAGTGGAACTTCGCCGTGGTCCGGAAGCGCTGGGCTGCCCTGCTTACCGGCGGCGTGGTGTTGAGCCTGGTGGTCCAGTTTTTGTCCAACTTCCTTCCTGTCCCCAAGACGCTGCCCATCGACGATTTTTTTCGCACTTCTCTGGATGTGTGGATGGTCGCGATCTTTGGCACGTTTCTTGCCCCGGTCTTCGAGGAGCTGGCGTTTCGCGGGTTTCTGTTGCCATCCCTGGCTTCCGCGTGGGACTGGTTGCAAAGACGGCCGGATCCGTCGCGTTGGAGCATCCCGGCTTTGGTGATTTCCTGCACCCTCACCAGCATCGCGTTTGCTTTGGTCCACGCCGATCAGCTGGCCCATGCCTGGGCGCCTTTGGCGGTGCTGTTCTGCGTCAGCCTGGTGCTTTGTCTGGTGCGGTTGTGGACCCAGTCCTTGGCCGCCAGCACCTTGATCCACGCCATTTATAACGGCACTATTTTTACCATCTTGTTTTTCGGCACCGGCGGGTTTCGCCATCTGGATAAAATCAGCTAATGTCTCTTGCCCATCGCGATGCACTACTCAAGATGTTGGCCCGGATTTCTTTCCGGCTGGGCCAGTTTCAGCTTTCTTCCGGTGGCACCAGCGATTACTACATCGATTGCCGCACCACCACGTTGACGGGTGAGGGTGGACGCTTGACCGGCTTGGCGACGCTGGATCTGATTCGCCGGCATGAGCTGCATCCGCGCGCGGTGGGCGGGCTTACCTTGGGCGCGGATCCTGTGGTTTGTAATACGGCTGCAGCCAGCGCCTGGCATGCTCTGGAAGTTCCAGGGTCACCGGTGCTGGATGGGTTTCTGGTGCGGAAAGTGGAGAAGACTCACGGCACCGGCCGGCGGATTGAGGGCTTTCAACAGGCCGGCGCCCCGGTGGTGATTGTCGATGATGTCTGCACCACCGGCGCTTCCACCATCACGGCCATCGAGGCCGCGCGCGAAGCGGGGATGCGGGTGGTGGGGGTGGTGTGTTTAGTGGAGCGGGAAGAAGCGAAAGGCCGGCCAGCGGTGGAAGCGGCAGCGCAGGGCGCTCCGTTTTATCGCTTATTCAGCGCAGACGATGTGCGGGCTGAGCATGTGAGCCACCTCGCACTGTAGGTGTGAAGGAAGACCGCGATTTCGACACGAGAACCAACGCCGATCTGTAGCGGCTCTTGATAGGTGCCCCATGTTCGCACCAGCGTACGTGGGCCGAAAAAGACGGGCGAAGCCCTTCCATTGTTTTTATCCCTGAAGTAAAAGCATTCGAAGAATTCATATTCGGCCCACATACGCTGGCGGGAATATGGGGCACCCATCAAGAGCAGGGTGGTTCGGGGTTTCTGTCGCTGGGGAGAAATCCTGGAAATTCACAACGGGCCAAAGTGGCATTCCATCCTTCGCTAAAACGCGAAGGATGGGGCACCTGAGCTTTGTTAGCTGGAGAACGTTAACGCACTGCGGATACTGCGGTGGCGCCGGGTTGTGCTGCGTTGGAGAGGACCTGTACCTCCACGCGGCGGTTTTGCGCGCGTCCGGCGGCCGTGCGGTTGGTGGCGACTTCTACGTCCTTGCCGATCCCGATCAGGTAGAACTTGTGGGCAGGTACATTGAACTTCGAGGCCAGGTATTGCACTACGGTTTCGGCACGGCGCTGGCTCAGCTGGTAGTTATATTGCGCGCTGCCGACGGAATCCGTGCCCCCGGTCACTTCGAGGATGTAACCCCGCGAGGAGCTAAGCGTCGCACCCAGAGTGTCCAACTGGGCTTGGTCGTCCTTGGTCAGCTCGCTCTTGTTGAAACCGAACGTCACCGACACATCGCCGATCTGCTTGTAGTTGTCCAAACCGGCGACCACGCTCGCCAGTGAGTCAGCGCGATTCACCGCCTCTTTGGCAGCGCCGTTTGCCTGGGCCGCCGCTTGGCTGGCCGCAGTGGCGTTCTGGGTGGCGGTGTTGGCCGCCTGTTGCGCCTGCTGAATGCCGGCCTGGGCACGATCGTTGGTGCTCTGGATCGCCCGGTTATTCGCCGCAGTCGCGTCATCGAGCTCGTTGGTCTTTTGCACCAGCGGGGCGGTTTGCGAACGCACATAATTTTTCGTGGAGCAGCCTGCGGTAAAAATTAGGGAAACGGCCCCCAAAACGATAACTGTCTGTTGCGATGTTCGAACGATTCGATTCATTGAGACTCTGCTCCCTGCTGTGACCATCTTCACGTATGTAGCACGATTGCTGCCAAATTCTGCAATTGGGGTTAAGGGTTTCACTGCAATCACTTACGCGGAGAAGTATACAACTTGGCGACGCCCCTAATGGGTGGTAGCAGGAAACTTTTACCTGACTGCTGCGCAATCTGCGCCTGCACTAGACTATTAATATCCATGGATCTGCATGAAAAGATACGTACCCTGCCCGCCCGGCCGGGGGTGTATCTGTACCGCAATGCCCAGGGTGACGTAATCTACGTGGGCAAGGCGAAGAACCTCCGCTCCCGGGTACGTTCGTACATTCTCGATGCCGCGCAAGCCAATGCCAAGACCGGCTCACTCATGCGCGAGGCGGTGGATGTTGACTACATCCTGGTCGAGAACGAGCAGGAGGCCCTGGCGCTCGAAAACAACCTGATCAAGCAGCGGAAACCTCGCTTCAACATCCTGCTGCGTGACGACAAGACCTACCCCTACGTCAAGCTGACCCTGGCCGACCGTTACCCCAAGGTCTTTGTGACCCGGCGGCTGCGCAAAGACGGCAGCGCGTACTATGGACCGTTCTTCCCCGGCAATCTGGCTCATCGGGTGGTCGACCTCATCCATCGCAGCTTTCTGCTGCCCAGCTGCAAGGTCGATCTCTCCCGTTACCATCCCCGCCCGTGCCTGCAGTACTACATCAAGCGGTGCTTAGGCCCCTGTGTTGAGGGCCTGACCACGCCGCCGGAATATCGGGAAGCTGTGCGCGACGCACAAATGTTTCTTGAGGGCCGGCAGACGGAGCTGAGCCACTCGCTCGAACAGAGGATGGAAGCCGCGGCTACCGCGGAGCAGTTCGAGCTTGCAGCCCGGTACCGTGATTTGCTCATCACCATGAGCCAGGTGCAGGAGAGGCAGCGCATGGCCACCACGGACGGCGATGATGCCGATGTTTACGGCTACCACTACGAAAACGATATGCTGGCCGTAAATCTGTTCCACATGCGCGGCGGCAAGATTGTCGATCGCCGCGAGTTCTTCTGGGAAGACTTGCCGGAAGCGGAGGGGGAGTTCGATCCCTCGGTGTTTTTCTCGGCCCTTTTGAAGCAGCTCTACATCGACCAGCAGTATGTGCCTCGCACCATCTATACCCCGGTGGATTTTGCCGATCGCGAAACCCTCGCCGAGCTTCTGAGTGAGCGTACGCAACACAAGATCGAGCTGAGCGTGCCGCAGCGGGGAGAGAAGCGCTCGCTGGTGGACTTGGCTGGGCAGAATGCCAAGCAGAGTTTTGATCAGCGGTTCCGCGTGCTGCAGCCCTCGCAGAAGATGATTCAGGAATCACTGCAGGACCTGTTGACGCTCCCGGAGATACCCCGGCGGATTGAGTGCTTCGATATTTCCCACATCCAGGGAGCGGAGACGGTCGCTTCCATGGTGGTTTGGGAAGACGGGGACATGAAGAAGTCCGATTACCGGAAGTACCAGATCAAGACGGTGGAGGGAGTCGATGATTTCGCGTCCATGCGCGAGGTGGTTGGCCGGCGCTACCGGCGGGTGCAGGAGGAGCAGCGCGCGATGCCAAGCCTGGTTCTCATTGATGGCGGGCTCGGACAGTTGCATGCCGCCGCCGAAGCGCTGGAGCTGCTGGGCATCACCACCCAGCCGCTGGCTTCCATTGCAAAGCGGGAGGAGATCATCTATCTGTACGGGCAAGAGGATGAACCTATCGTGTTGGACCGCCGGTCGCCGGTGCTCCACCTGATACAGAGAGTTCGCGATGAGTCGCACCGCTTTGCCGTCAGCTATCACCGCAAGCGCCGGGAGATTCGGGATCGCGAATCTGATTTGCTGACGATTCCGGGCGTTGGACCGCAGACCCGCAATCGGCTGGTTGCCCACTTCGGCAGCCTGCGCGGCATACAGGGCGCCAGCCAACAGGCGCTTGCTTCTGTGGTTGCTCCTCATCTCGCGGCGGCGATTTACGGGTATTTTCATCCGGCGGATGCGTTGTAGGGCGAGCCCACCCACAAATTTGCCTTCGATGGTTTCGCTGGCGCGCGTGCTAGACTCTGCGGAAATGGAGCGATCGGCGACTTCAGCAGCACCAGACCTTCCTCGTGTGCTTGGAGTTTGGCACGCCACCGCCATTGTGGTGGGCACCATTATCGGCAGCGGCATCTTCCTCGTGCCCCAGGAGATGATGCGCGCAGTCGGCTCCGCGCGGCTGGTTTACCTGGCCTGGATCGTGGGGGGCATCCTCACTCTTTTCGGCGCCATGACTTACGCAGAGCTGGGCGCCATGATGCCGCGGGCAGGCGGGGAGTACGTCTTCCTCCGCAACGCGTACGGCGACCTGCCCGCCTTTCTCTACATGTGGACATGGTTTGCCGTCGCCAAGCCTGCATCGATCGCCAGCGTCACGACCGGCCTGGCGCGCGTGATGGGCATCTTCCCCGCCTTCGCCTGGCTCGACGGGGTGGTTCTGCGGACTCCTCTCGTAATCAGCTGGTCGCAGATCTTCGCCATTTTCGCCGCGTGGCTGATCACCGGGCTCAACTACCTGGGGATCAAGAAGGCGGGCGATTTCCAACTTTTTTTTACGTGGCTCAAGGTGGCGCTGGTGTTGGTGATCAGCGGCGCCTGCTTTGCCAGTTCCCGCGGTGGCTTGGGCAATTTTCAGACCAGCTTTCCCGGCGCCCAGGGTGGACTGGCAGGCTTCATGACTGCGCTCATCGCGTCTTTGTGGGCCTATGACGGCTGGAACGACCTCACCATGGTGGCGGGCGAAGTCAAGCGCCCTGAGCGGAGCTTGCCCGTTGCACTGATCGCCGGCGTCGGGGTGGTCGGTTTGCTTTACATGGCTACCAACGCGGCGACTCAGTACATCCTGCCCGCCACCACCATCGCATCGTCCCCACGCCCGGCGGTCGTCGCGATGGCGGTTGTTTCAGGCCATTGGGGCGCCACCCTGGTCTCGGTGGCCATGGCCCTCAGCATCCTGGTCGGCCTCAACGGCACCACCATGTCCGGCGCACGAGTGCCCTTTGCCGCTGCCCGCGACGGGCTCTTCCCGGCCGCGATGGCGCGGGTTCATCCCCGCTTTCAAAGCCCTTCCGTGTCCTTGGTGGCGCAAGGTCTGTTAAGCACATTGCTGTTGTTGCTGGTGGGGCGCTTTCAGCAGCTGTTTGAACTGGCCATCTTTGCGGAGTGGCTCTTTTACCTGCTCACGACGACCACGATCTTCATTTACCGGCGCCGCGTTCCGGCGGCTGAGCGACCGTTCCGCAGCTGGGGGTATCCGGTCGTACCGGCGGTATTCATTGTGGCCGCTGCGGTGTTGCTCTATTACTCGTTTGTGAACAACCTGCGCAATTCGCTGTTGGGATCGCTGATTATTCTTGCCGGGATACCCCTCTACCTTGCATTTCGAAAGCGCTGGAGCATTTAAGACCTACGGCGCACGATTTCCTCATAGAGCTGGATGTACTCCTTGGCCGGGTTCGTCCAGGAATAGTCGCGCGCCATGCCGTTCCGCATCAGGCTCCGCCACTGTTGCTTGTCGGCAAACACAGCCAGCGCTGCGCGAACTGCTTGCAGCAAGGCTTCCGGGCGATAGTCCTGGAAGCGAAAACCGGTTCCCGTACCATCCGCTGCTGACCATTCCTGCACGGTATCGTCGAGGCCGCCGGTGGCGCGCACCACGGGAACGGTGCCGTATTTCATGCCGTAGATCTGGTTTAGCCCGCAGGGCTCGGAGCGGGAGGGCATCAGGACCATGTCAGAGCCCGCTTCCACCTTGTGGGCCAGGGTTTCGTCATAGGTAATCGTCACGGCGACCTTTAGCGGAAACCTTTCCTGCCAGCCGCGCAGCAGGTTCTCGTAGTACGGTTCGCCGGTGCCCAACACCACCAGGAAAATGTTCTCCTGCACCAGGTGATCGAAGGCCTGCGCCAGCAGGTCCAATCCTTTTTGTGTTGCCAGGCGGGAAACCATGCCCAGGACCGGCGTTTCCTCGGGCAAGTTGGAGACGCCGTACGCGTGCAAGAGGTCTTTGCGGCAGGCCAACTTCCCTTCCAGCCTTTCCGGGGTGTAATGGGCCGCAATTTTGCTGTCGGTGGCGGGGTTCCACACCGAGTAATCGACCCCGTTTAAAATGCCCCGAAGATCGCGGGCCCGCGCGCGCAGCACGCCGTCGAGGCCGTTACTGAATTCCGGGGTCTGGATCTCTTCCGCATACTTGCGGCTGACCGTGGTGATGGCGTCGGAATAGACGATGCCGCCTTTCAAGAAATCAAAAGTCCCGTAGAACTCCGCCCGGTCGGCCGTATACACATCCCACGGCAGCAGCAGCTTTTCCACGGTTTCGCGGGGGAACCAACCCTGCCGGTCGGAGTTGTGGATGGTCAATAGGCAGGCCACGTTCTTCAACACAGGATCGAAGTAGTAGACCGTTCGTAGCAGGATCGCCAGGACCCCAGCCGGCCAGCCGTGAATATGAAAAACGTCCGGGACACCGAGGATCTTGGTGCTGTCGAGCACGGCGCGGCAGAAGAGCCCAAACCGTTCCGCGTTATCGGCGTATTCCCCCGACGCGGTTTCGTAGAGGAACTCCCGGTCGAACAGCTCCGGGCAATCGACGAAATAAAACTGCACCCCGTCCGGTGTGCCTCCATCGACGATGGTGGCGAAACGGTTGTAGTAGGAAAAAGGAATGGTCAGACTGCGGATGGCGATTTTTCGTTCTTTCAGATGTTTTTGCACCTGCCGGTAAAGCGGCACGTACACTGTGACCCGGTGGCCCTGTCTTACCAGTTCCTTGGGTAACGCTCCCACTACTTCTGCAACTCCGCCCGTCTTGGCGTATGGAACGCACTCCGACGCGGCAAAAACGATATGCATTGCGAATACCTCTCCCGTTGAGGGCCAAACCGCCTCGTATGATGCTACCTGTGCGATACAGCTCCAGCAATTCGAGGCGAAGTAAGCCCAAGTTGGGTCAAAACTTTCTGGTGAGCCCTACGGCGCCGCGTGCGATTGTAGACGCTTTAGGGGATTTAAGTCAGGCTACGGTGCTCGAGATCGGCCCGGGCCGGGGGGTGTTGACCACGCTGCTCACCGCCCGCGCCAAGCAGGTGATCGTGGTGGAAGTAGATTCAGCCCTGGCTGCCTCACTCCAGGGCGGCGCGGCGGAGGTAATTTGCCAGGACATTCTGCAGGTTGACCTGACACAGTTGGCTGCGCAACGCGAGGTTCGTCTGCAGGTGGTTGGGAACTTGCCTTATCACATCTCTTCCCCGATCATGATGCACCTGTTCGCTCACAGCGCCGTGATTGACCGGGCGGTGCTCATGACCCAGCGCGAGGTTGCGGAACGTATCGTCGCGCCTCCGGGATCGCGGGCGTATGGCCTGCTTTCGGCTACCACGCAGATGTATGCCTCTGTCGAGCAGCTGTTTACGCTGCCGCCGGAGGCGTTTTCTCCCGCTCCCGATGTCTACTCCACGGTGATTCGGCTTGCGATGCAACCCCGGTTCGCGGAGTTGGGGGTAGAGGCGGCAGGGTTTTTGCGGTTTTTGCGTCAGATTTTTGCCTTGAAGCGGAAGACTCTGAGTAACAATCTCCGCGCCTCAGGATTTGATCCGGCCCTTGGGACGGCAGCGTTCGCGCAGTGCGGTGTGGATCCCCAGGTTCGGGCCGAGGCGATCTCGCTCGAAGCTACAGCGTGTCTCTTCCGCGCCATGTCTTCTCCCATCTCCGGCGTGGCAGGGCCTAAAGAGGGTATGTGAGAACTACAGGAAGGGATTGCGGATGGTTAACGTTCCGAGGCGTTGATCATTTTGCATATCTTCTGAGTAAACGACATCACAGCCCGCATCGAGTGCTGCGGCGAGAATGGAAGCGTCGTACACGTGATAGCCATGCTGCGCCGCGATCTTAACTGCGCTGTCATGAATGCCTACGGAGATAGCGATGGGAGCCTCGCACAGGATGCGAACGGCAGAAAGCGCGTCGGTTATTTGCTCCCAGGACATATTCAGTTTGCGACGAGCAACGGCGGCGAATTCGTTCAACACCTGCACGCTGATATAGCCACCTGCAGCCAGCAGCCTCTCCGCAATCGTCGCGCGCGGATCCCCCGCGGAAATGGAATAGATCAGGACGGTCGTGTCCAAGAAGGGTTTACCGCTCATTGGCCTCTCCCCGGCTAAAGGTGAAACCGGGAGGAAGTGGACGGCGCAGTTTGCGCAAGCGCTCGATAGCGGCTTCCCGGCTGCGGTCGGGATGAATCTCGAAGTGCCGAGGGCCGGCTATCGTCACTTCGATGTGGTCCCCTTCCTTCAGGTCAAGGACGTCGACCACTGCGGCCGGCAAGCGAATGGCAAGACTGTTTCCCCACTTCGAAACCTGCACGGGCCTCCTGGATATACTTTTTAGTAGTATATCCAAGCGGTCCCAAAAGCACATACGCGATAGACTCATTTCGGCGGATTTATATGAGACAAATTGGATCCATAGGAAGTACATGTATTTGGGCGGGCGCTGCTGTGCTGCTCGCGACTGGCATCGCTGGCTTACGGGCGCAGGGACCTGACGGGGCGCGCAACGCTCAGGCACTGTTCGCTGCTCTCGATAGCGATCACGATGGGACGCTGACCCGGCCTGAGTTGGAATCTGGCTTTAACTCCTGGTATAGCGCTTGGAACACTACGCCGAGCGCGCCCATGACCCAGCCCCAGATTGTAGCCGGACTCGGCAAAGTGCTGCCTCCTCCGCCTACGGTCAAGCCTGGCCAATCCGGCACTTTCAATCCGGTGGGGAACTCCACACCGTTTCCCGCGCCGCAAGCGGCTGTGGACGCAATGATGGCAGCCTTACCCACTTCCCCCGGGGCAAAGCCAATGCGCCCGCGTAAGGTGCTGGTGATGGCGCATACGGGTGCGGGCGGGTTCGTGCATGCCTCCATCCCGCTGGCTGCGAAAACGGTCGAGGCACTGGGAGACAAGGGCGGGTTATGGACCACGACCGTCAGTTACGACGCCGCGGATATCAACACCAGCAACCTGCAGAAATATGACGCCATTTTCCTCGACAGCACTACGGCGTGCTTTCTGGACGATCCGGATCCTTCCGTCACGGCCGCGCGGCGCGCGGCGCTTCTCAGTTTCGTCAGGAACGGGAAAGGGATCGCCGGCATCCACGCGGCGTCAGACTCCTATCACACCGACTGCCTGGCAAGCGAGGCAGCCGCCAAGAGCGGCGCTCCCGCGATGAATTTGGCGGCGTTGAATCTCGCCGCCCGGTTCGTCACTGCGGCGGACAAAGATAGTGACGATACTGTCACCCGAGAGGAGTGGAAGGCCCTCGCCGACGATTGGTTCCAGAAGCTGGATACGGGCAACACCGGGAAGGTTAGCCGTGCCGATTTCGTGGCGAACTTCCGCTCGCTATTGCCGCCTGCGAACGCTCGTCTGACAGGCGTGGAATCGAAGCCTGTGCAGCAATGGCCCGAGTTCAACAAGCTCATCGGGGGTTACTTCAAATTTCACTGGCCCGATCCACAGCTGATCACGGTCAAGATCGATGATCCAAACAGTCCTTTGACAGCCATGTTCCATGGCAAGGAATTCGAGATCCGCGATGAGACCTACACCTTCGTTCAAGAGTCCTTCTCACGCAAGAACGTGCATGTGTTGACGAGTATCGACTACGACAAGATGAGCGCTGCCGATAAGGCGAAGGAGGCGAATCCCCGAAGCGATGGCGATTATGCCTTGAGCTATATTCGCCGTGAAGGCAAGGGGCGAGTGTTCTACGAAGGACACGGCCATAGCGATCGAGTCTATGCCATGACGCCGATGCTGGAACACCTGCGGGCCGGGATTCAGTACGCAATCGGAGATCTGAAAGCGGACGACAGCCCTTCCGTGAAATAGGGCGCGGGGGGGCAGGTACAACGCTCTTTCGCCGTCTGCGCGACAACCACAACACAACGTAGGTCCCAACAAATCTCGATGGGTGCCCCATGTTCGCACCAGCGTACGTGGGCCGAAAATGAATTCTTCGAATGCTTTCACTCCAGGACTAGAAGCATTGGAAGGGCTTCGCCCAGGGCTTCGCCCGTCATTTTCGGCCCACGTACGCTGGTGCGAACATGGGGCACCCGTCGAGATTCGTTTGGACCTCCGGTTTTGTTAGGACCTTGAGTTCTGGCTGGGTGTTGCTAATCCAACTCCCATACAAAACCCAAAGCCCTCAACCCGCCTGCCTTAACGGTGAGGTCCAGCCTGCGCCGGAGCCTGGTAGTGGGGGGCCGACGGCGGCGCCGAATAATGAGGTGGTGGCGGAGCCGAATAGTGCGGAGCCGGCGTTGGCTGCGCAACGTACGTCGACCTCCGATCGTACGATTGCCCCGGGGATTGCGCCGGTGGGAAACCGACATTCGGTCTCGGGTTGTGCGATTCCACCACTCCCGGCCGATACCCGTTGCCGCCCTGCACGTAGGAGTTGCCCCCGTTCGGCCGCGGAGCATATCCGGCCGGAGCACCACTCAATACAGCCCGCGTCCCGGGCGCGGTTCCCTTGGCAGCCGTAAAGCTCTGCATGCGCACATCCGTGCGGCCTACCGGAGCCACCATGCGCCCATTCAAGTTCAGCGCTTGGAGATGGTCAGGCCTGGGCGCAACACCTCCGTGGAATCCCCACGGGCCTGTCGCGACCGGCCCCCGGTCCACCGCCACCAGCCGCTGCCCAGGGAGCGGATACATGCCCCCAGGAGGCCGCACGGGCCGAACCGGCATGGCCCATCCAGGAGGAGGACGGCGTACCACGATCACCGGAGACCATGCCCCACCACAGCCTCCCGGAGCCCATCCCCAGCCGAAGGAATAGTAGCCCCAGGCGCCGCAATGGTAGGGCAGCCAACCCCAGGGATAGGCCGAAACCCAGGTATAGCCAAAAGTAGGGTAGTAAGCCCAGTAGCCGGCCCCGTAAGGGTCCCAACCCGCTCCCACGCCGGCCGGAACCCAAACATTGCCTTGACCCTCAACCGGATACCAGTTGCCGTCAGCATCCAGATCATTCCAGTTTTCGCTCTGCGCGTTGGCGGCTTCATCGCGGATCGGCGTTTGCTGGGAGGCCTCCTGGGCAATCGCCTGATCGCGGTCCTGATTCCAGTTGTCCCAGGAGTCGGGGTTGATTCCCTGCGACACCGCACCGGCATTGTCGGTCTGGTTCTCCGCCACGTCGGCTCCTTGCACCCTGGCGGAGCCGCTGAGCACGGCAACTTCCCACGCGGCATCGAGACCCACGCGCAGGATTGCGTTTGACGTCGGCTGCACGGACACCCCGGCGTTTTGCACGACGAAGGGCGGATGCCCTTCGCCCACATTGAACTCGTAATAGGCCAGACCGGTTACCTGCTGGAGCTGCACCTGATCCTGCCCCAGGTGTTCAAACAATATGGAGCTGTTCGGGGTCAACCGGGCCACACTTCCATCCCCGAACTCGATTTCTACCTGGCCGTCGCTGCCGGTTTGCAGGCGGGAGCCATCGGTCACCGGCATATTCATCACTGCCTGCTGGAAATCGGAGCCCTGGCCAGTCTGCAGCTGTACCGTGCCCTGGACGAAACTTACCCGCGCTACATTCGCGGCGCTGGCCTGCGCCCAACCGCGCCCGCTTGCCAAAACAACCCCCAGCAAACCGAGTACTGCCGTTGCAACGACGTTTCTGATTTTCAGGTGCTGCATAATGGAGCACCTCCATCTTCTGGCGTACTTTTGCCTACTGAATTGAACCGGATTTGCAGCATTAAGTTGCTATTACCCTTGGACGCAGCCCGGTTCTTAATCGTTTGACGCGCCCTGCAGCAGAGCCCGGGCGCGCCGCTGGACCCGCTGCAACACGGCCTCATCATTCGCCAGCTTCTGCAAAATGGGAGCGATGTTCTGGACTTCGGTCGCCCGTCCCTCGTGCACCATCTGCTCCAGGGCTTCCATCTCCGTGTCCAGGCTGAGGCGCCCATGCTCATATTGCCGCTCCAGCCGGCTTCCCTCATCGAGGGTGGTGGCGACCGCCTCGAATTGCTCGGTAAGCTTATTAATGAGAGCGCTTTTGCTCCAGTTGTAGGTGCAACTTCCCTGGCCGTCAGGGCCCTCGTAGGCCAGGGTCTTTTTCCCCTGGAAGGCGATGTTCTTGCCCCCGTCCTCGCAGGAAATAGCGAATAATTTGCTCTTGCGGGCGGCGGCAAACATGCTTTCGCGCAGCGCTTTTGAAATGTGGATAGGGCGATCCTGAGGTTCCGCCGGCATGGTTTCGTTCTCGCCGGTCGGGCCGCCCGCGTCCGACTGAAAGTGGCCACTGCCATCTTCCTGCACCGTCAAAACGTACTTGGGTGGCTGCAGTTTGGGATTTTCGTAGGTAAAACGGATCTGCGCCCCATTGGCCGTCAAACCCAGGGCCAACAGCGCCCCCGCCATGCATCGCAACGAGATCAAGCGCGCGATCCCGCCTGCAACGAAAGTGTCTGCGCGGTGTGCGCATGGCAGATCGCGATGGCCAGAGCGTCGGCGGCATCCGCGGGCTCCGGCGCACGATCGAGATTCAGCAGGCGGGCCACCATGAACTGCACCTGCTCTTTTTGGGCTAATCCATAGCCCACGACTGCGGATTTGATGGTGAGCGGGGCGTATTCGGCCACGGGAAGTCCCTGCAGGGCCGCTGCCAGCAGAGCGACCCCGCGCACGTGCCCAAGTTTCAGCGCGGATTTCGCATTCACGGAGTAGAAGACTTCTTCCACCGCCACTGCGTCGGGGCGGTGCTGTTCCATGAGCGCCGAAAGTTCGGCAAAAATGCGCGCCAGCCGCGTCGGCAGGGCTTGCTCTTTAGCGAGTCTCACCCCGCCGGAGGCGACGGCGACCAGAAGTGTCTCCCGCGGCCCGTAGTGCACGTCCACGATGCCGTAGCCGGTGCAGTTGGTTCCGCAATCGATGCCGAGTACGCGCATGTGCTCCGAGTCTAACCCAGGGCAGGCGCGGCTTGCAGTAGTGAGGTGGGTGCTTACTTCGAAAGCCCTTCCAGGGGAGAGCTGGCGGTGGCGTAAAGCTTCCTGGGCATGCGGCCGGCGAGGAAGGATTGTCTTCCGGCAAGCACTGCGTGCATCATCGCTTCCGCCATGAGTACTGGCTTCGATGCGTGGGCTATGGCGGAGTTGATCAGCACCGCATCGGCTCCCATGTCCATCGCCAGGCAGACGTCTGAGGCCATGCCGACACCGGCGTCGACGATGAGTGGGACTTCAGTGATCATCTCCCTCAGGATGCGCAATGTGGCCAGGTTTTGCAGGCCCATGCCGCTGCCGATGGGGGCGCCCAGAGGCATCACTGCGGCGGCTCCCGCGTCGATCAACCGGCGCGCGAAGACGATGTCGTCAGAGGTATAGGGGAGGACGGTGAAGCCTTCTTTCACCAGGACCCGGGTTGCTTCCAGGGTCGCCTGGACGTCCGGGTAGAGGGTGGCCTGGTCCCCAATGACTTCAATCTTTACCCAGTCCGAGAGGCCAACCTCACGGCCTAGCCTGGCGGCGCGAATCGCTTCTTCCGCGGTGTAACAGCCCGCAGTGTTGGGCAGCAGGAAGTAGCGTTCGGGATCGATATAGTCGAGCAGGGATTCCCGGCTGCGGTCCAGATTAATTCGCCGCACTGCGACGGTCACCATCTCGGCGCCGGAGGCTTCGATGGCCGCTTGCGTTTCCGGCCCGTCTTTGTATTTGCCTGTGCCTACGATCAGTCGCGACTGAAATGCCTTGCCCGCAATTACCAAGGGTTCCATAGTTTTATTGTAAGCCCGGCTAGTTGGATGCAGTACCGAGGGGCATAGCTGGCAATTGACATCCCACATCTCGCAAAACGTGAAAGGCCCGCGGCTTGAGGGCCGCGGGCCTGATCACCGGTGAAGCTGTTGAGTTTGGCTGAGGCGTCCGCTCTTCTAACGAAGTGGGCCTCGGCGGACGAATTACTTTACCGCCAGGTCTAGAGCGAACGCTCTAAGCCTCAGTCACCTCACGTACCGATCTACTACAACCATCAGAATTTCTCATTCGCTGGATCATCCTCCTTTCCCGTGTAGCCATAAAATAAAACGGCCCCGGGGTGCTGGTCAAGCCAGCTCACCAGGAATGCCAATAGCCATTGCGCTCCGTCAACTCGAGCTCAATGCCAAATAGTTCCTCCAGCCTCGCCGCCTGCAGCAATTCCCTCTTTGGTCCATCGGCAATAATGCGGCCGCCGCGCATCATCACCACGCGATCGATCTCCGGCAGAATGTCCGCCAGGTGATGGGTCACCATCAACAGCCCCGTGCTACTTGCCACATCGCGCAAGATCTCGCGCAACTCCCGCTGCGCCGCCAAGTCGAGGGCGTTGGTGGGCTCATCCAGCAGCAACATTCCCGGGCGATGCACCAGCGCGCGAGCGATCATCACCCGGCGCTTTTCGCCGGCTGACATCTCGCCCACCCAGCGATCACGAAGGTGCGCCGCTCCGAGCAGGTTAAGCGCTTCTAAGGCGCCGGCGCGCATCGCCTCGGTCACGTGAAGATTGGGCCAGAGCGTGGAACTCGAAAAGAAGCCGCTGACCACCGCATCCAGGCCGCACGTCACCGCTGTCCGCTCGCCGGGCAAGTCGGTGGCGACTACGCCCAGATGCTTGCGCAGTTCCTGCACGTCCCAGCGATCCCGCCCGTAGACTTTCAGCTCCATGCCCGGGCGAACGATGGGATAGCATTCGCACGTCATGGCTTTGATCAGAGTCGACTTGCCACAGCCGTTCGGACCTAGGATGGCAATGTGTTCCCCTGTGGCAATGGTGAGGTTCACATCGTGTAGGACTACCTTTTCGCCGCGCGCAATATCCACGTTGCGCATCTTGAGAAACTCTGGTTGCATCGTCATGATCGCTTCTCTTGATAGAGTAAAGGCCACATGGCTGAAACGTCCCCCTCTCCCCTCATACGTGATGATCAAGTTCCTCGCGGTTTCTCCTTCGCTGCTGTCCGGGCCGGTTTAAAGGCCAGCGGCAATCCCGATGTCGCTTGCGCAGTGGCGGAACAGCCGGCGTCCGCAGCCGCCATGTTCACCAGCAACAAAGTCGTCGCCGCCCCGCTGATCGTCGGGCGGCGTCACCTGGAGCATAGTCAACATCGCCTGCGCGTAGCGCTCATCAATGCCGGCAATGCCAACTGCGCCACCGGTGAGGCCGGCATCGCCGCCGCGGAACAATCCTGCGCGGTCGCCGGCGAAATCTTTGGCTGCCAACCGCAGGCGGTCTTCCCCTCTTCTACGGGTATCATTGGCGTGCTTCTTCCGGTAGGGAAGCTGACGGCGGCGCTGCCGGCCCTGAAGGCCGGGCTGGGCTCTTCCGCGGCTCACCTGGAACAGATGGCCGGCGCCATCATGACCACCGACACACGCTCCAAGATCGCCGCGGCAAGTTTTGAGGTGGAAGGAGTCACCGTGCGCATCGCCGGGGTGGCCAAGGGCGCGGGCATGATCTATCCCCAACTCCATGCCACGATGCTGGTGTATCTCTTCACCGATGCGCAGCTGGAACCGGCCGTCGCCGCGGATTTGCTTCACCACGCCGTCGAAGGCAGCTTCAATCGCATCTCGATTGACGGTGATACGTCGACCAACGACACGGTGCTGTTGCTTGCCAGCGGGGCCAGCGGCATCTCCGTCCAGGGCCACAACCATGACACGGCGCACACCGTCGCCGACCAGTGCACGGCGGCGTTCTCCGCCGCACTCGGCAGCGTCTGCCTGGCCTTGGCGAAGCACATCGTGAGCGATGGAGAAGGCATCACGCACGTGGTGGAACTGGACATTACCGGCGCGCTCACGGATGCGGATGCGTTACGCGTGGCCCGGTCCATCGCGCACTCGCCCCTGGTGAAGACTGCATGGGCGGGGTGCGATCCCAACTGGGGGCGAATCCTGGCGGCCATCGGGTACGCCGGGGTGGCCATCGATCCCGCGCGGATTGATATTTCCTTCGGAGAGCTCGAAATCTGCCTTGGGGGTGCGCTCTCGCCGCGTTTCGATGAGAACGCCACTCACACCTATTTGCAGCAACGGGATCTGACGATTCACATCCATCTCGGTCTCGGCGTCGGCGTTTGCCGGTTTTGGACGACGGATCTTACCACGGAATATGTTCGGATCAACTCGGATTACTCAACATGAAAATGGTCTTAATGAATGAGCATCGAAATCGGTGCAGACTGCTAAAACTCCCGCCTTTTCAGGGATTGCGCGGCATCCAGAGCCGGGAAATGCACAGACTTATTCACAATTTTGTGAAAAACTTTGGAATCTTTCCACATGCCTCCTAAGGCAGCCGGTGGCTCGCTGATTTCCGACGCCAAGCTGAAGGAGCTCTATGCCTCCATGCTGCGGAGCCGGCTGCTCACAGAGCACGCGCGTCGTCTGCGTAAGCAGCGAGCGACTGCCTTCTATCGGGCGGCGGTAGGCCAGGAGGCCATCACCACCGGATGCGTCATTGACTTAACAGATGGGGACACGATCGTCGACATCGTCCACCCAGAGCCGTCGCCCGCCAGCCTGGTCAAGGGAGTTGCGCTGCGGGAACTCGTGGCGCAGTTGGGAGTGCGAGCGAGCCAGAATCCGTCTCCCAGTTGGCAACTCAAGTTGGCCACCGCTGCAGGCGAAGCCAATAAGGAGCAGAACACCAACGTAGTGGTCGTTTTTTCCGGCGCGGACTCGACGGTGGCTCTGCGGGGAGCTCTCAGACTTGCCGCCGAGCTGAGCCTGCCGATAATTTTCGTGGTTGAGAACAATCCGTGGGCGGGCAAGGACGGCAAGATTAAGAACATCAAGACGGATACCAAAGGCCTGACCAGCATCACGGTGGATGGCAACGACGTGGTTGCGGTTTACCGGGTGGCCTATGAAAGCCTACAACGGGTGCGCCAGGGGGGCGGTCCGGTGCTGATCGAGGGGAAAACCTATCACCAGAACGGTCGCGGCCCGGTCCGGAGCGAGCGCGATCCTCTGGCTCACATGGAGCAGTACCTCGCCGCCAAGGGCCTGTTTACCCAGCGATGGAAGGAACAGTTGGCGGCAAAGGTTACCCGGGAGCTCGACGCGGCATTCAAGGCGTTAGGGTAGCCTGCACCGAAGGATGCGACAGAACCAGACGGGTGCCCCATGTTCGCACCAGCGTACGTGGGCCGAAAATGACGGGCGAAGCCCATCAAACGCTTCTAGGCCTTGAGTGAAAGCATTCGAAGAATTCCGATTTCGGCCCACGTACGCTGGTGCGAACATGGGGCACCCGTCTGGTTCTGTCGCATCCTTCGGTTCGGTTTTCGCCTGTGAGGTGGCTACCCGTTATCTTCGCGCTTCACCCGATGTTGCAAATGATTGACCCCCCGTTACGGTTTGGTTAGCTTGAACAGAGGTGAACGATTCGGCCCTTCTCCCCGGTGTTTTGTGTTGGCTGGTCTTATGGACCACTGGAATTTCAGCAGCCCAAACACCTACCCCGCCCTCATCCGATCAGGTTCCGGCCGCGCGCGAAACGATTCACTTTGCGCCGTATGAACCCCTCAAATCGATCGAGGGCATGAGCTCCAGCTATATTCCCCTGGATAGCTGGATCTATCCCGCCATGATGCGTTTGTACGGGCTGGGCTTCGCCGATACTACGTTTCTCGGTCTCCGTCCATGGACCCGGCTCAGCGTGGCCCACGTATTGGACGCGAGTGCAGACAGGATCACCGGCGGCACCAACGACGAAGCCATCGACATTTACACCGCTATTGAAAAAGAACTGCAACCGGACATGCGGATTCCTCTCGACCAGAAGTATGGCCGGGTTCAACTCGACTCGGTGTATGAGCGGGCGATGGGCATCGCCGGCACGCCCTTGCGGGACAGCTTCCATCTCGGCCAGACCGACATCAACGATTTCGGCCGCCCCTATGCCGGCGGATTTAACAACTACAGCGGCTTGAGCGCACGCGCCCACTACGGCATGTTTTCGGTTTACCTGCGCGGAGAGTTCCAGCACGCTCCTGCGTGGGCAGGGTATCCGTTCGGCCTGGCGGAAACTTTGGCCACGATCGACGACTTCGCCACCTTTACTTCTGTTCCCTTACCCGGAAACACCACCATCCCGCTGGGCCCAATTTCCGCGGTGAATAATTTCACCATTCTTGAAGGCTATGCTTCCGCCCATGTTGTCGGTCACGAGATTTCCTTTGGGAAGATGGACAACTGGTACGGACCTGGCGTTGGCGGTGGTATGGCCTGGAGCAACAATGCGGAGAACGTGTACAGCTTTCGCATCAACCGCGTCGAGCCGCTCTACATCCCTTACCTCTCGCGCATCGCGGGTCTGATTCGGTACGACTTCTTTGTCGGACCACTGAAGGGTCACAACGCCCCGGTTAGTCCCTGGGTCCATGGGGAGAAAATTTCTTTCAAGCCGACACCTAATTTCGAGTTTGGTTTTCAACGCACGGTGATCTGGGGCGGCAAGGGTCATGAGCCCATCACTCTGGGTACGTTCTGGCGCAGCTTCTACAGCATCAGCGATACCAATGGATCGGAGAAGTTCTCACGCAAGGACCCTGGCGCACGCTTTAGCTCGGTTGACTTCTCCTGGCGCCTGCCGTTTGTCCGGAATTGGCTGACGTTTTACACCGACTCTGAAGTGCACGATGACGTCTTCCCTATCACCGCGCCGCGCCACGCGGCCATCCGTCCCGGCCTGTACCTGTCTCATTTTCCCGGTGTCCCAAAACTCGACCTTCGGGCCGAAGCCGCATCGACCGATCCAGATACCGGCCTCAGCGCCGGCGGCCAGGATATCTACATCGAGGTGGTGCAGAGGAACGGCTATACCAGCAACGGCCTGCTGATGGGCGACTGGATTGGGCGTGAAAACAAGGGCGGCCAGGCTTGGCTTACTTATCATCTGTCGCCTCGCGAATGGCTGCAGGCGTCCTATCGCAGCGATAAGGCTGCCAAGGATTTTATCCCTGGCGGAAGTACGCAGACTGACTTCAGCTTCGACGTGGTCAAGCGTCTTACTCCTAATGTCGAACTGAAGGCCAACGTGCAGTATGAACGCTGGCTGATTCCGGTCTATAAGCCGGGCCAGCAGACGGACACCAGCACAACTTTTCAGCTGACCTGGTATCCGCCTATCGATCGCCGCTTTTAGGCCGGGCTTGCTAATTCAGTTGTTGCGGAGAGCAACCATCGGGTTGATCCGCGACGCGCGCCATGCTGGTATATAGCCCGCCAGCAACGCCACTGCCAAAAGCAACAACGTCATGCTCAAGAAAGTGAAGTGGTCCGTTGCCTGGGTTCCAAATAGCAACGATGCAATCAGATTCGCAGCCAGTAAGGACGCAACCGTGCCGGTTGCGATTCCAATCAGCGCCAGCAACAACGTCCTCGCCAGCACTGCCATTTGCACCCGCGCCTGGCTCGCCCCAAGAGCCATGCGGATGCCAATTTCCTGCGTCCGCTGCGTCACCGAGTAGGAGACCACACCGTAAATACCCAGCGAAGCCAGAATGAGTCCCAAAGCAGCAAACACGGCCACCAGCAGGACGAAAAAGCGGCGCGGCGAGACAACATGGTCTACCAGGCCCTGGAGAGGGCGGAACTCCGTGGCCGGCTGGCCGGGGTTGATTTGCCGCAAAGTGCTCATCACGCTGGAAGCCAGCGTTTCCGGAGGCACTTTCGTGCGCACCACTAGCTGCCCCATATTCGGGCCGAATTGCGGCGAGTTCCCGGGAAGGTACATTTGCCAGCCCGGGTTCCCTTCGACGCTGCTCTCGTGAACATCGGCCACCACCCCAATCACCCGGACGTCCATGCCGCCCGCACTCGCCAAGCGATCAATGGGGTCTTGTCCCGGCCACAGCCGCCGCGCGACGGTTTCATTGATAATCACTACGCCTAGCTTCTTGTCATTGTCGTCCCAGCGAATATCACGTCCTTCCACCAGGTGCATACCGATGGCATTCAGGTAACCGGGGGAAATTATGTACACAAAGGTGCCTTCCAGTTCTCCTTTGCGATAGGACTTACCCTTCGCCGAAATACCCCAGCTGCGATTCCGGCTCATCGGCAGGTTATCGGTGATGCCGGCTGTCTCCACTCCTGGGATCGCCTCCACCCTGCGCAGGATCTCTTGCCAGATCACGCCTCTCTGGGCCGGATCGCCTTTATCGTCGTAGTCCAAGCTGACGGAGGCAGCCCGGCTCGGAGTGAAGCCAAGATCGACATCGAGGATGCGCAAGAAACTCCGCAACAACAGCCCGGCGCCCACCAGCAAAACGCAAGCCAGCGCGATCTCCGAGACGATCAACACTGAGCGCAGCCCGTCGTGTTGCTTGCTGCCGGCGGCTCCCCGGCCGGAATCCTTGAGCGCGTCCTGCAAGTTGCCGCTGGAGAACCTAAGACCCGGAGCGAGCCCGAAGAGAACGGCGGCGGAAACCGCGACCAACCATGTCCAAGCGAGCGCCGCTCCGTCGACGCGGACACTGCTCAGCAGCGGAAGTGCAATGGAACCCTGATGGGCGAGATAGAGGGTGATGGCAAAGGCAATCACCAAACCGAACAGCGCACCCGCAAACGAAAGCATAAGACTCTCGGTTAGCAATTGTCGCAGCAAACGCCAGCGCCCGGCGCCGAGAGCCGTACGCATGGCGAACTCCTTGGTGCGCGCCGCCCCGCGGGCGAGCAGCAGGTTGGAGAGGTTGACACACACAATCAAAAGAATCAGGCCTACCGCGCACCACAATACGATGAGGGATTGCCGCAATTTGCCGCTGACGTAGTCCTTCAAGCCCAGCACGCGGCCGGTGTAAGCGCCTCCATACTCCGGATGTTTCAAACTGAAATGAAGCGTGGGAAACAGCAGGTCGGCTTCCGCCTGCGCCTGGACCACCGTCACCTCCGGCTTCAGGCGGCCGATCAGCGCCATGGTGTTGCCTTCATCGCGGATATCGTCGAGGATCACCGGGGTATAGAGATCGACCTTGTAGCCGGGAGAGAAAACGGATCCAAAGTCAAAATTCTCCGGCAGCACGCCTACCACCGTCACCGGCGAGTTACTCAAATCGATGGCTTGGCCCACGATATTGGGGTCAGCGCCGAACTGCCGCTTCCAAAAAGCATGGCTTAGCAGCGCCGCCGGGCGGCTATTGTGCAGACTTTCTTCCGCTGTGAAGAGCCTTCCCAGTGATGGCTCTACTCCCAGCGTAGGGAAGAAATTGCCCGCCACCATGAGGCTGGTAACCGGCTTGGGCTGTCCGCCGCCGCCCAGTTTTAGATTTTCCGGTCCAGTAAAGGCGAAGTATCCGGATACTGATTGAAAGGACCGGTTCTGCCGTTGCAACTCCTCCATCGCATCGGCTGAGTAAGTCATGCCCGATTCCCCACCCTGAGGGTTTTTGGTAAGAATCCGCACCAGTTCCTGTGGATTGCGAAAGGGCAACGGCCGCAACAGGATGGTATTCACGACGCTGAAGACGGTGATATTCGCGCCGATGCCCAATCCCAGGATGAGCACCGCGATGACTGTGAAACCTGGGTCACGGCCCAGGGTACGGAAGGCGAAGCGCACATCCTGCAGCAGCACCTCGAGCCACGGCAAGCCTCGCGCCGCCCGCTGATGTTCCTTGGCTTGAGCTACGCCGCCAAAGCGAATCAACGCCTGGCGCTGGGCCTCTTCGGGAGACATGCCGTTGCGCAGATTCTCTTCCACGGCCAACTCCAGATGGCTCGCAACCTCCACATCGAGATCAGCATCTCGCTGCGTTTTGCGAAAGAATGAACGCAGTCGTTCCACGCCTTCCCTCAGTACGCTCATCACAGTTCTCCTTCGGGCATGGCCAGCATCCGGCCCATCACTCGGGTCAGTCTCTGCCAGTGTGCGGCGTCCTCCGCCAGCTGCTTTCGCCCGCTCCGGGTGATGGAGTAGTACTTTGCCTTGCGGTTGTTATCCGACGTGCCCCACTCTGCAGAGATCCATCCCCGCTGCTGCAATCGCACGAGCGATGCGTAAATGGTGCCCTGGTTCAGCAGGATTTCGTCGCCGCTTACCTGCTCGATCCGGCGGGCGATCCCGTAGCCATGCATGTCTCCCATGGTGACCAGCACCCGCAAGACCATGATTTCCAGCGTGCCTTGCAATAAATCCAGCTTTGCTTCCGTCATTTTCACTCCTGTGGTCATGCCACACAAGAAACACACACTTATAGGCCCTTGCAATACCAAAGCATGAGATATAACCGCAATCCTCAAGAGCTACAATCAGGGATCGTTCGGATTCCTTTTATGAGGAGACGGCTTCAGTTCACGGCGTGGTTGTTCACCGCCATCCTCGTATTACCGTACGCAGCCGCGTGGGCGTCGGTTCCCGAAGTTTTGGACTATCACCACACGATGTGGACCTCCGAGAACGGCCTCGGAGCAGTGTTCGACATCCAGCAAGCTGCGGATGGCTACTTATGGCTCACGACCTCGACCGGGGTTTTCCGCTTTGACGGAGTGCGCTTCCAATCGGTGGAAGAGGCGACCAACGGGGCTGTAGCCAACAGCGAAATTCACACCGTTTATCTCTCCCCTTCCGGAGGGCTGTGGCTAAAGACGCGTGCCGCTGGACAGCTGTTCTGGAAAAACGGCCGGCTCACCACCTATAAAGATCGGCGCTGCACGCCGGTCACGCAACTGGAAGGGACCGCCGAAGACCACGATGGTTCGCTGTGGCTCCAGACTTCCGGTGGCCTCTTTCGTTTGCACGGGTCTGTCTGCGAAGAAATTGGCCCCGAACATGGGTACCCGGGTGGCTTTCCCGCGGCTATCCTGGTCGACCGTGCCGGAACACTCTGGGTAAGAACGCTGGGCGGCGCGGTGCTCTTCCTGTCTCCCGGTCAGTCGAAGTTTCAGATTTTGGATTATGACGCCGGACCGATCTCGGCCGCTTTTGTTTTCGCCACCGACGCGGACTATGCTTTTCTCCATCAAGCTCCTGATGGCGCCATCTGGCTCTCGGACGACTATGGGCTCCGCCGCGTCACCGGCCCGAAAGTCACTCGGACACCTCAGATTTCTCTCACCAGGAATGACAGAGCCAACCCTCGATTCGGAGATTTTACTTTTGCCGCCGATGGGACTTTGTGGGCGGTAAGTGACAAAGGGGTGCGGCGGTTCGATCACGTTGACCAGTGGCCGACCCCCCAGGCGACCGAAGCTGCTCCGGGTGAGAGCTTCACCGCTGAACATGGACTCAGCTCCGACGCCGCCTGGAAAGTGCTGACGGACCGGGAAGGCAACGTATGGGTGGGAACCAACTCCGGCCTCGACCGGCTCCGCCGCACAGCCCTCACCGCGGTGTCACTTCCTGCAGCGGAGGAGCACGACTTCAGCATTGCCGCCGGAGATCAAGGCTCGATTTGGACCGCGAACCGGAGTCTGCCCTTGACCCACGTCGCCGCCGACGGTCGCGTGACCAGCTTTCCTCAGATTCGGGGCTCGATCTGTCTCCGGCGCCTCCCCGATGGGACGATCTGGTCGGCTGGGGGGCAGGACGGCATGTTGTGGCGTTCTTCGGGGTCAGAATTTGTGCCCATGCCCTACCCCGAAAAGGAACTGGGACCGGTGATTTCGCTAGCCGTCGACCGCAACCACGATCTATGGATCAATACCGCGGCCGGCGGAACTTACCGTCTCGTTGGGGGGAAGTGGAGCCGGCAAGATCAGGAGCTAGGCAGAAAGCCCGGGGTTCTGGGAGCGATGGCCGGGGATGAGGCGGGAAATGTCTGGTTCGGCTTCTCCAACTACCTGATCGAATGGAACGGCAGCAGCTATGAGAGATTCTCCTTTCCCAACGGAGCGCGCGGGGCGTCGGAGATGACCATGGCGATCCGGGGCAAGCACGTGTGGTTGGGGGGGACGGGCGGGATCGCCCTGTTTACCGGAGGCCAATTTCACCTGGTGCGTTGGAAGGACCAGAACCTGCCCGGGCGGCTTTCGGGGGTCCTGGAAACCGGGACCGGCGACCTGTGGATGAACGGATCCTCCGGGATTACTCATGTTTCTGCCGCGGAAGTGGCGCGCTGGCTGAATGACCCGGAGTACGCGGTTACCGCTGAACATTTGAATGCGCTGGACGGACTTCCGGGCCTCTCCGCCGAGAGGGTTCCCGAGCCATCGCTTGCGCAGTCGACCGATGGCCGGTTGTGGTTTGCCACGAGCCGCGGAATTGCCTGGCTCGACCCGGCCGCATTGCACCAGAACCTCAACCGTTTGCCCCCGCCGGTGTTGATCACGTCCGTTCTTTCGAACGGAAAAGCCTACCCCGGTTCAATCGACGTCACGCTGCCCGCGCACGCCGACCGGCTGGAGATTAATTACACCGCCCTCAGCCTTGCCATTCCGGAACGGGTCATGTTTCGTTACAAGCTGGATGGCGTCGACTCCGATTGGCAGGAGGCCGGAACCCGGCGGCAGGCCTTCTACACCCACCTGCCTCCCGGCGCCTATCGCTTCCACGTGGTCGCGTGCAACAACGACGGGGTATGGAACGAGACCGGGGCGGCGGTCGGGATTGCGATGCAACCCGCGTTCTACCAGACGTGGTGGTTCCTCGTCATTGCGGTGCTTGCCGCGGCCGGCCTGCTGTGGTGGGCGATTCGCCTGCGCATTGTCAATATTGCGCACCAGCTTCAGGAGCGGCTGGCGGAACGAGTGGCCGAGCGGGAGCGCATCGCCCGCGAGCTGCACGACACTCTGTTGCAAAGTCTGTTCGGGCTGACACTTCGCTTTCACACGGCGGCGGACCGGCTACCCTTTGGCGACCCTGCGCGGGTGGCCCTCGACGAGGCGCTGCAGGAGTCGGACAAGGTGATGCAGGAGGGACGTCAGCGGGTGTTGAATCTGCGCTCCCGGCATACCGAGAGTGCCAGTCTGGCGGATTGTTTGTCGGAGGTTGGGCGTCAACTTCGTGCCATTCATCCGGCGAACTTCGAGATCTCGGTGGAGGGCCGGCCGCGGAAGCTGGACCCCAACGTGCAGGATGAGATTCTGCTTATCGGCCGGGAGGCGTTGACGAACGCCTTTCGTCACTCCGGCGGAGAGAATATCAATGCGCAGGTGGCCTACCGTAGCGGTGCTCTGCATCTTTGCGTCAGCGACGACGGACGGGGTATCGATGAGGGTGTGTTGAAGGCGGGTTATCGCAGCGGCCACTGGGGTCTGCCAGGCATGCGCGAGCGGGCCAACAAGATGCGGGGCGAGCTGCGCGTGGAGCGATCTAAAAACGGCGGGACGGAGATTGATCTCCAGGTGCCCGCGTCCGTTGTCTATCGCGCTGACCATCCCAAGCGTTCGCGGATTTGGAATCCCTTTCGCCGGAGGGGTGGTTTCGCCGCGGATTGATGCGCAATCTCTGCGCGAGAACCAACCTGCATCCGCAACCACTCTCGACGGGTGCCCCATGTTCGCGCCAGCTAACGTGGGCCGAATATGAAATTCTTCGAATGCTTTCACACAATGAGCAGAAACATTGGAAGGGCTTCGCCCGTCTTTTTCGGCCCACGTACGCTGGCGCGAACATGGGGCACCCATCGAGTTTTATTTGGTCCTTGGATGCGGTGCCAATAAAAGGAAGCGATCGCGGATTTGATATTCGGAGCCGCCTGGTCCTGTCAAGCTCTCATAGAGAACGAACTCGTCGGCTATGAAGGGACTGAATCGCGGTTCGCGGTGGATTTTGGCCTTCAGATCCCGCACCGACGTTGGCTTTCTCCCCTTGGTGCGCGCCAGCGTGATGTGGGGATGGTAAGGCCGGGTCTCGGGGATGAATCCGCAATGGCCAGTCGCAGCGGTAATGCTCTGCTGAAGCTCCTGCAATTCGGGAGTGAGGCGGACACCGGCAAAGAAGATGCCGGCGCGGTCGAAAAAGCCCAGGCCCTCGAGCACAATCGGCAGCGAGGACGCGCGCACCTCGCGAAGACGCGCCACAATGCAGTCGTACTCGGTGGTGTTGCCCAGAAATTGCAAGGTGATGTGCCACGACTCCGGTGCCGACCAACGCAGCCCGTCCGCCTTCGATTGCAGCCGCATGGAGATCGCCGAAAGCTCCTCAATCAACGTCGCCGGCAGTGGAATCCCAACAAACAACCGCATACTATTCGAGCGCTTGCCTAAGCCGGTCGAGAAACGGCGCCTGGCTTTTCAAAATGCGTTCCCTGGCTTCGTCAATGGAAAACCAGGCAGCACGATCCACTTCAGGGATCTCGATCCTCCGGCCCGTGCGTGGCGGCCACTCTATTTGGCAGAGATTGCTGACCAACTTAGCCGGGTCGCAGTCACCCTCAAAAGCCCACGCGGAAACAATCTTGCCGCCCGACTGTTGGACTTGGCCGAGACTCAAAAAATCTCCTTCCGCGGTAAAGCCCGTCTCCTCCTGAAATTCCCGCTTAGCTGCCTCTAAAGCAGGCTCGCCCGCCGCGTACTCGCCTTTGGAAATAGACCAGGCGCCCAGATCTTTCTTGACCCAGAATGGGCCTCCGGGATGAACCAGAAAGACCTCCAACCGGCCTTCGCGGGATCGGTACATCAACAATCCTGCACTTTGCTTCGTCAACGGCGGCCCAGATCATCCTGTTGGTGGAAATTCGGGTAAGGCGGAATGGGCGGCATCGTCACCGGATGCTCTTTCAGCTGCTGCATCACGATCGCCACGGCACGTTCGAGTTGCATATCGTGACCGGCAGCCACATCTTTGGGTATTTCTTCCACTTCGACATCGGGCGCGATGCCGTGACCCTCCACCTCCCATTGCCCATTGAGACCGTAGATCGCGTACCGGGGCGCAGTGACGCTGCCTCCGTCGATCAGCGTTGGATAGCCGCCAATGCCCACCAGACCGCCCCAGGTGTTTGTTCCCACCAGGGTTCCGAGGTTGGCCTTGCGAAAGTACCAGGGCATCGCGTCGCCACCGGACCCAGCCGATTGGTTGATAATCATCGCCTTGGCGCCGAAGATCGCCCCCACAGGATCATGAACGGGTTTCCCATCCCGCTCAATCGCCCCGCTCAGGATTTTCTGGCCCAGTACATTCGCCACATAGTCCGCGATGAGGCCACCCTCGTTGTAGCGCTCATCGAGGACCACGCCCTGCTTATCGAGTTGGGCGTAAAAATAGCGGTTGAAGTTTGAGTACCCCGCGCCGCCGGTGTTCGGCATGTAGATGTAAGCCACCTTGCCACCGGAAAGCTGATCGACTTTGCGCCGGTTTGCCTCGATCCAGTCGATGTTGCGCAGACCATGCTCGGAATCGGTGGGGACCACTGTAACGTCGCGTCCGTCGCTACCATCCGGCTTGGATCCGACCCGAACCACCGTCTGCTTACCCGCGGTTCCATCGAAGAAGCTGTCCAGGTTGTCGGTGGCATGCAACTCGCGTCCGTTCACCGCTAACAAATACTCGCCTTCTACGATGTTGATGCCCGGCACAGTCAGCGGCGCAGTGAGCGAAGGGGTCCAGTTCTGGCCATTGTAGATTTTCGCGAACTTGTAGCGGTTGTTATCGACCGCGTAGTCCGCTCCCAGCAGGCCAGGCTTGGGCGCATCTTTTTCTTCCCGCGGGCCGCGGACGAACATGTGACCGACCTGTATCTCACCCAGCATTTCGTTGCACAGGTAGGTGAATTCCTCACGCGAGGCCAACCCATCCAGATAGGGCTTGTACTTCGCTTGAATCTTCTGGATGTCGAGCCCATGCAGATGCGGATCGTAAAAGAAGTCCCGTTCGATGCGCCAGGTTTCACGGTACATTTGCTGCCATTCCGCGTGCAGGTCGAGCGTAGCCATCATGTCGCCGTTGTTCACCGGCTTCCCTTGTGGGGCGTCGGGTGTTCCCGGCTTGAGCTCGGCGATTGGGGCGATAAACCAGCTGTCACCACGCGCGTAGAACAACTTTTCACCGTTGAAAGAAACGGTGTAGCCGGTGAGTCCGCTGAGCATCTCCTCCGTCTTGCGCTTTTCAGTGGTAAATCGCCACAGGGAGCGGATGGGCGGTCCCCCACCGGCCGAAGCCCGGCCAACTGGATCTCCCTCAGCCAGAAACAGCACCCCTGTTTTGCCAACGGAAAGGTCGACATAGTTGCGAGCCGGGATCGGCAGGGAAAGAATGCGGTTCCCAATGCCCCCCAGGTCGATGACTGTGGGCTTGGGCTTTTCCTCTTCTTTCTTCTTCGCCTCGTCTCCCTTGGCAGCGTCTTTCTTATCCGCGTCCTTTTTGTCCTTATCGTCCTTGTCTTTGTCTTCCTCCTTCTTTTTGTTTTCGTCATCGCTCTCGGGGGGTACAGGAGACGCTCCATCTTTCGCCAGCACCACCACGTAAGCGCTGCTGTTGGTAGCACGGTCCAGCGAGGAGAGGTCGATACCGGCATCGGAGGGGCCGTTGTTCGTCGAGGCCATGAAGTAGAGATATTTGCCGCCGGAGTCAAACACCGGATGCGCGGCATTGCTCATTCCATCCGTGATCTGGGTCGACGTGTGTGTGGCCAACGAGTAGAAGAACACCGCGTGCAGCTGATTCTCCAGGTCTCGCGTATAGGCGATCCACTGGGAGTCAGGAGACCAGGAAACCTCGGTCGAAGGACCAAAAGAACCGCGCAGGCCGGTATCGATTTTCACCGGCTTGCCACCGGCTGCGTCCACGTACCAGAGATGCAGATGTTTGTCGGAGAAGGCAATATGCTTCGAGTCCGGTGACCAGCGGGGGCTGTAAAAGAAAGACGGATTGGGGCCGAGATCGATGATCTTGGGCGGCTGCAACCCGTCCTGGTCCCGGATGTAGAGTTGGTATTCGCCGGAAGCGTCACTGAAGTAGGCGATGGATTTGCCGTCCGGTGACCAGCCTGGATCCCGCTCCGCGGAGCCGGCGGTCTTGGTGAGATTGCGCGTGTCCCCCTTTTCCCCGGGCAAGGTGAAAATTTCGCCGTGCGCCTCTACCGCAACCCGCACCCCGGTCGGGGAGAGGGTAAAGTTTTCCATCGCTTTCGCGGCCACTTTTCCCAAATGCGGGGTCAGCGCAGGCAGGTCGCCGTGAATCGTAATCGGCACTGCGTGCTGCTGGTGAGTGGCCAGGTCAAAAAGGTGCAAGGACCCGAATTGCTCATAGACCAGCGCCCCCGGCCCTGCGGCAACACTCTTGAGGTCGTAGGCATGATTCTCTACCACCTGTTCTACAGCCTTGGTGCCGGTGTCATAGCTGAAGAGCGAGACGGGGCCGTTGCGGTCGGAAAGGAAGTAGACCTTGGCGCCCTCCCAGACCGGGCTCGAGTCGTTCGATTTCTGGCGTGGGACCTTCTCCAGATCCAGCGTCTTCATATTGACCAACCAGACGGGAGTGGTCTGGCCGCCGCGATAGTGTTTCCACGCTGGCTCCCACTGCATCACGGGCACGTAGGCCAGGGTGTTTCCGTCCGCTGAATAGGTGCCTTCCACCGCGCTTGGCAGCGGCAGCACGACCGGCGTGCCGGTGCCGTCGGCATGCGTACGAAATAGGCGGGGAAAATCCGAATAGCTTGCATGACCGGATGCGAACAAGACATCCCTGCCATCCGCGGTCCAGCCAACCGCGCCGCTACCGGTGGGCTCCCAGGTAAGCCGTCGCGGCACTCCTCCGTCGGAGCTCACCACGTACACGTCCGTGAGTTGTTGCTGCTGCGCCGAATAAACAATCTGCTTGCCGTCGGGAGAGAAATATGGCCCAGCCACCACGGAATTGACCGAGGTCAATCGCCGCGCCTCTCCGCCTTCTCGCGACACGGTCCACACATCATCGGCATAGAGAAATGCGATCTTGTCCTGGCTGAGGGAGGGACGGCGCAACAGCAGCGGCGGCGCTGCTTGAGCAAAGCAGGTGAGATGGGCCACAAGGCAAAGAGCCGCACCCGAGCGGCAAAGCAGTTGACTCCAGCGATTCATGCAGAAGCTCCTAGGACGAAGGAAAAGGAAAAAGCCGCCGTCACGTTTTAACTACCTGGCGAGCCCCGTGGCCTGACGCATTCAGGGCCATTAGATCAATTTCATCTTTCCTCGTAAAGCCGGTGCCTCAAGCCCTTACCATGGGTGGCATGAGAAATGTCATGCGGCTGTTGTGGCTGGGGCTGATCGCCTGTCCGCTCCTGGCGCAATCGCCCTACGCACTGCGCGGCAGCCTGGTCACTCCCGGCGGCATCGTCGAAAACGGAATTATTCTCATTCGCCAGGGCAAGATTGTGTCCGCCGGCGCTAAGGCGGACCTGCCGAAAGATGTAACCGTGATCGATACCCATGCGGTCATCGCCCCCGGGTTCGTCGACCTGCACAATCACCTCACGTGGAACGTGTTCCCTCGCTGGCACCCGAACCAGGAGTTCGGCAACCGCTACGACTGGCAGCAGAAGCCCGTTTACCAGACGACGATCGAGTCTCCGCACGCCTCGATGGTGGCGGACGGGCTCGAATGCGAGATGGAGCGATATGCCGAGGTGAAGGCACTTTCTGAAGGCGAGACCTCGTCGGTAGGCGGCTTGGCCGACGCCTGCAGCATCGGCCTGGAGCAGAATCTGGACACGGACGACCAGTGGCACGTGGCCTACAACGTGTTTCCGTTGCAGATGGCGGAAGCTGACCTTGCGCCGATTCGTCAGAAGCTGGCGAACCATCAGCTGCATGCTTTTCTGATTCATCTCAGCGAAGGTGGTCACCAGGACGCGGCGGCAGCGAGGGAATTTGCGATGCTGAAAGGGCGCGGCCTGCTGGTTCCCGGCGTTACGCTGATTCACGGCGGCGCATTGCAGCCGGAAAATTTCGTTGAGATGGCCGCTCACGGGGTCAGCCTGGTTTGGTCACCGCGCAGCAATCTCGAGTTGTACGGCAGCACAGCCGACGTGGCCGCGGCGAAAGCCGCACACGTCAACATCGCGCTGGCGCCAGACTGGAGCCCGACCGGCAGCGACGGGCTGCTGGCTGAGTTGAACTACGCCGCTGCCTGGAACGAGATCCAGACCCCGCGTCCGTTCACTGATCGCGATCTGGTTGCCATGGCAACTTCGGTTCCGGCTGCCCTGGTTGGGGACGGCGATCGTCTGGGTGCGCTCGAACCAGGTCGCGATGCTGATGTGCTGGTGCTTCGCCCGGAAGGGGAACCCGGGAAACACGACGCTTACTGGACGCTCACGCATGCCACCGCGGCCCAGGTGATACTGGTGACGGTGGACGGAGAGCCGATTTATGGTGATTCCGATTTGCTGGAGAAGCTGGAGCCGTCACGTCCCTCGGAGAAGATCGAGATTTGCGGCACGAGCAAAACCCTGCTCTTCACAGGACTGCACGGACATGTGGACGCTGCCGATGAAACCTGGGCGCACACCGCGGCGACGCTGCAGACCGCGCTGCGCCACTACGGCCGCAACCTAGCACCGCTGGCAGAGTGCGGCCAATAGGGTTAAGTGAACGGTAAAGGACTAAACAGATCTTGACGGGTGCCCCATAACCTAGTGAGCGACCACTTTCTCGCCCCCGCGCGGATCATTGCCCTTTAAGACAAATGTCATGCAGAACATGGTTGCCGCTGCTATCGTTAGCAGCCAGAAAGTGTCGATGTACGAGAGGGTGGAAGCCTGCAATTGGAGGTTCTGATAGAGCCTCCCGTAAGCGCCGTGGAGCGCATCGTGTGGGCTCATGCCGCTCTTCTGCAACTGGTTGCTGATGCCGTCCACAGTGCTGCGAAAGAAAAGGTTATCGGAAGTAAGGTTGCTGCCCAACCTCTCCTGATGAAACTGGTCGCGCCGCGCCAGCACCGTGGTGACAACGGAAGTGCCCACACTGGCCCCAATGTTGCGCATGAAGTTCACCAGCCCGGCCACTGCGTTGCTCTTATCCTTGGGCATGCCGTAGTAAGCAGCGGCCGTGGTAGGGATGAACACCAGCCCCAACGGCGCATACTGCGCGATCCGCAGCCACGTCGCGGAGTTAAAACTGATCAGCAGATCGATGCGCCGCGTCGATAGGAACATGCTGAAGGTGAGCAGAAGCCATCCGGTGGCGATGAGATAACGGCCCTGAAAACGGCCCGCCAGCATGCCGATGAACGGCAACGCCCCGAGCAGCACAAAGCCCGCTGCCGAGAGAACCATGCCCGCCGACTCCGCCGTGTAGCCCATGTTGGCTTGCAGGAACTGCGGCACCAACACCGTGGTGGCGAACGACATGCCGCCCACCACGAACATCATGATGCTCGAAGTGGCGAAATTGAAATTGCCGAACAGCCGGACATCGACAATCGGATTTTTCTGATACAGCTCCCAAATCACCAGCAGGAACAGGCATACGGCGGCGACGACGACTAACGTCGTAATAAAATCCGAGCCGAACCAATCATCTTCCTGCCCCTTGTCGAGCAGGATCTGCAGGGCCCCGACCCCCAGGGCCAGCAGCGAGAAACCAATGTAGTCCAGCTTTGGCCGTTTGCCGAGAGTGCGCGCCCGGGTCAGATAGGGCGGATCCTCCACCAGCGTGTAGACCAGGAAAACTGCCAGGATCCCGACCGGCAGGTTCATGAGAAAGATCCATCGCCAAGTGTAGTTGTCGGTGATCCAACCGCCCAACGTTGGCCCGATCGACGGCGCAAAGATGGCGGTGACGCCATATAAAGAGAAAGCGAGCCCACGCAATCGCGGCGGGAACGTATCGGCGAGAATGGCCTGCGCCATCGGCTGCAAGCCGCCGCCGCCTCCTCCCTGAATTACGCGAGCCACCAGCAGAACTCCCAGACCTGGCGCGATGCCACAGAGGAGAGAACTGATGGTGAAGATGACGATGCACGTCATGAAGAAACGCTTACGGCCGAAGATGCTCACCAGCCAGCCGCTTATAGGCAGAACGATGGCGTTCGAAACCAGGTACGAGGTCAGCACCCATGTGCTCTGGTCCTGGCTGGCGCCGAGATTACCAGCGATGTGAGGTAAGGCCACATTGGCAATGCTGGTGTCCAGTACTTCCATAAACGCGGCCAGCGAAACCACAAACGCAATCAGCCAAGGATTTGTCTTCGGTTTCCAATCATGGTCTTCCTGGGTTAACGTGCTCGCGGGTGGGCTCATGCCAAGCCTATCCGATGCGCCGAGCAGAGATATCGATTCAGGTTTAGGATGGGCTTAGTACTTCGCAGCTTCGGCTCGCGTTGACATCGAACGAGGCTCCTTTTTACGATGTTCCTGTTACCGCACCAAGCCGGGTTGATCACCATTAAGGATCGGTACCGTCAAATTTCTTGCCAGCGATGATCATAGTCAAAGACGTTACAAAAAGGTACGCCCACGCCGTCGCGGTTGATCGAATTTCCTTTTCCGTAGCCAAGGGCCAGATTGTTGGTTTCCTCGGCCCAAATGGGGCCGGGAAGACGACAACCATGCGCATTCTCACCTGCTTCCTCACCCCTTCTTCGGGAACAGCTTCTGTCGCCGGCTTCGACGTTCTCGAACAGCCCTACGAGGTCAAGAAGCGGATCGGGTATTTGCCCGAAACGCCGCCTCTCTATCCGGAGATGGAGACGGCCGAGTATCTGCGCTTCGTCGGCAAGCTCAAGGGGCTCTCGGGCAATGAGCTCGAAAAACGCATTGATTATGTCTGTGAGCGATGCTTTGTAGCGGATGTGAGAAACAAGCTTTTGGGCAAGCTCTCCAAGGGCTACAAGCAGCGTGTGGGGCTGGCGCAGGCCATCATCCACAACCCGGACGTGTTAATTCTTGACGAACCCACCGCTGGACTCGACCCCAAACAGATCAATGAAACGCGCGACCTGATCAAGGGCCTGGCCGGCGACCACACCATCATTCTCAGCACCCATATTCTCCCTGAAGTGGAGCAGACCTGCGAGCAGGTGCTCATCATCAACAAGGGCAAGCTGGTGGCGACCGATTCCGTACGCAACCTGCAAGCGCGGGCGCGCGACGCAGAGTCGCTGCTGGTGGAAGTTGCCGCGCGCGAAGGCCAGCCCGATCCTCTGCTGGTGCAACAGAAGCTTGCCGGGATCCCAGGTGTCAGCCACGTGGAGTGTACCGGGAACAAAGACACGGGGCTGATCTTCGAGGTGCAGAGCTTGAAGGGACAACTCGTGCGCGGCGACCTGGCGCGCGCCATCGTGGGCGCTGGTTGGGACCTGAGTGAACTGCGCCCTACCGCCAAAAGCCTGGAAGAGATTTTCCTGCAGCTTACCGGTACCGAGGCTGCGGCCGAACCCGAGAAAGTGGAAGCATGAGAAACACCTGGACTATTTGCGAGAAAGAGTTGCGGAGTTACTTCGTATCTCCCATTGCCTATCTTTTGTTGACTATGTTCGCCCTGATCTTCGGGTTCTTTTTCTGGAACGCGCTCGGTTATTTCGTGATTGAGGGGATGGAGATGCAGTTGCGCGGCCAGACCTTCCCCATGAATATCAACGAGCAGATCATCCGGCCGCTGCTTTCGAATGCGAGCGTGGTGGGGCTGTTCTTTATCCCAATGATCACCATGCGGCTGTTTGCCGAGGAGAAGCGGTCGGGGACGATCGAGCTGCTGGCGACTTCCCCGGTACGGGACATTGAAATCATCGTGGGGAAATGGCTGGCGGCGATGATTCTCTACTCTTGCCTGCTGCTGTTCACCGCATTGAATTTCGCTTTTCTTTTCCGCTTCGGCAACCCGGATTGGAAGCCGCTGGCGGTGGGTTATCTGGGCCTGTTGTTGCAGGCGGGCACGCTGCTCGCGCTGGGTACATTCATATCCACCCTGACGAAGAATCAGATCATTGCGGGAGCCGGCACTTTCGGCGTTTGCCTGCTGCTCTGGGTGCTGGAGTGGACCAGCGGTTACGAAACGGCAGGCTGGGCCAAAGTGCTTGCTTATCTCTCGGTGATCACCCACTTCGATTCCTTCGGCAAGGGTGTGTTTGAAATCAAGGACGTCGTCTTTTATCTAAGCGGGATCTTTTTGGGCCTCTTTTTCACTGCGCGGTCGATGGAATCCCTGCGGTGGAGGTCCTAAATGGCGAGTGAGTGGGTACGAGCGAGACAGACTAAGTATGGGGCGTACGCTGCCCTTTATGTCCTGGTGGTGATCACGATCGTGGTGGTGGCCAACATGCTGGCGGACCGCTACAACAAGTCGTACGACACGACCTCTAACAAGCGGTACAGCCTCTCGGACCAGACGAAAAAAGTCATCGCCGGGTTGAAGCAGAATGCCACCATCACCTACTTCAACCAGAGCACGCGCTTCCAGGAGGGGAAAGACCTGCTGGACGAGTATGCGAACCTGTCACCCAAGCTGAAGATCGTGTACGTAGATCCGGATAAGAACCCGCAGGTAGCGCGGGCGGCCGGGATCCGCGACTTCGGGACCGCGGTCATCCAGATCGGCGACAAAAAAGAGAATGCAAAGGCTCTGACGGAAGAAGGCATTACCGGGGCCTTCATCCGCGACCTCAAGGGCACGACGCGGACGGTCTGCTTTGTCACCGGCAGCGGTGAGCATGCGATCGACGACAGCGAGCGCGACGGGTTCTCGCAATTCAAGGACTTGTTAGCTAAGGACGAGTATCAGTCTAAAGCGCTTGACCTGCTGCAGAAGGCGGAAGTGCCGGCCGATTGCACCACGCTGGTGATCGCTGGGCCCACCCACAATTACCAACAGTCTGAAGTAGACGCGATCAAGACGTACGTCGAGAACGGAGGGCGGGCGTTTATCATGCTCGACCCGCCGGTGCAGTTTGGACATTCCGATGTTGCGGCGAACGATGCGCTGACCAGCCTGTTGGAAAGCTGGGGCGTGACCTTGGATAAGAACTTGATTCTCGATCTGAACCCGGTTGGGCAGTTGGCCGGGCTTGGTCCGCAGGTGGCGCTGGTGACGACTTATACGACCCAGCCCATCGTGGCGCAGATGCGCGGCAGCGCGGTCGGCTTCCCTCTTTCGCGGTCGCTCGAGATCAAGAGCACCGGGAAGACGACCGTCGAGAAGTTGTTTGATTCGTCGAGCAGCAGTCTGGCCACGTCGAACCTCAGTTCTCCTGAAGTGAGCGTCGCCGATCCTAATAACCGTAAGGGCCCGCTCACCATCGCGGCAGCCGGCACCTACAACACCGGGAAGCAAAACGTGCAGGGGCGTTTCGTGGTGACCGGCAGTTCGTCCTGGGCCGCGAACCGCTTCCTCGGTTTCAATGGCAACAGCGATTTAGCGTCGAATGCGGTGAACTGGCTATCGTCGGACGAGGATTTGATCTCGATCCGTCCCAAGCCGCAGGAGGACCGTCGCGTGACCATGACGCGGGCGCAGTTGGTGCTGGTGCGGGCTACGAGTCAATTTGTGCTTCCGCTGTTGGTGGTGATGTGCGGAACCATGGTTTGGTGGAAGAGACGATAAGCGATGAATTTCCGCGGGCTGAGTATTGCGGTTGTCGTTCTTGCTGTCTTGACGGGTGTTTTTTATTGGTCGCAGCACCGTAAGCCGCAGGAAGAGAGTGCCGCCCCGACCAACGCCGCTCCGGTGATCCTCAAGGTAAATGCAGCCGACGTCACCACGCTGGTTATCAAGCGCAAAGGGGCCGATCCGGTCACGGTCGCGAAGACCGACGGTAAATGGGCAATCACCGGACCGAAGGCAATGCCTGCCGATCAGGAGGCAGTGACGATGATACTTTCCACGTTGTCGTTGCTGAATGCGGATCGCGTGGTGGAAGAAAAGGCTGCGGATCCGAAGCAGTATGGCTTGGACGCGCCGGCGGTCGAGCTTGATATTACCGGCAAAGGGACGCATCAGTTGCTGCTGGGGGACGACACGCCGGCCGGTGGAGATGTGTACGCCGCGCTGGGTGCGGATCCCAGGGTGTTTACCGTCTCCAGCTATAACAAGACCAGCTTGGATAAGAGCCTGAATGATCTGCGGGATAAGAGTTTGTTGACGGTGAATCCCGACAATGTGAGCCGGGTGGAGCTGATCAAAAAGGGCCAGGATATTGAGTTCGACCGCACTAAGGACGGTTGGCAGATGCTGAAGCCCTCTGCTGCGGCCGCTGACAGCTCAGCGGTGAATGACCTGGTGCGTAATCTGACCAGTGCCCGGATGGACCTGAGTGCTGACTGGCGATCCGGCGGCTGGGTTTGCGCACGGTACCAGCGTGGGCACGGCGAAGTTGACCGGCAACAGCGGGGTGCAGACGCTCGAAGTGCGGAAAGACAAGGATAACTTATTACGCTAAATCGAGTGCGGTCGCGGGCACGTATAAGGTCGATTCTTCTCTGGGACAGGCGCTGGAGAAGAAGCCGGACGACTTTGTGAGTAAGAAGAAGAGCTAGTCCGCCGAGCCCAACCGGGATCTTAACCGGGAAAATCAATCAAAGGCTGTCGGCACACTTGACGGGTCCCCATGTTCGCGCCAGCGTACGTGGGCCGAAAAAGACGGGCGAAGCCCGGCGAAGCCCTTCCATTGATTGCTCGTCTCGAGTGAAAGCATTTGAAGAATTCATAATCGGCCCACGTACGCAGGTGCGAACATGGGGCACCCGTCAAGTGCGGTTGAGCCCTTTTGTCTTACTCTTTCCTTTGGCGCAGGTCGGCTCCGCTCATCCTTGCCGGCTGTTCCAGTTGCAGCATGCTGAGCAGGGTGGGCGAGATGTCGCGCAGCGAGCCTCCTTCGCGCAGGCGGTAGTTGGCGGCATCTTCACTTACCAGGATCACCGGTACAGGATTGGTAGTGTGCGAGGTGTGCGGACCTCCCGAGACTGGATCCACCATCAACTCGGCATTGCCATGGTCCGCGGTGATCAGCATCGAGCCGCCGCGCTCCCTCAGCGCTTGATAGACGCGGCCCAGGCAGGCATCAATCGTCTCCACTCCGCGGATCGTCGGTTCTATCTTTCCGGAGTGGCCCACCATATCGGCGTTGGCAAAATTCACCACAACCAAATCGAACGCCGGATCACCGATCGCCTTGATGACGGCATCGGCAATGCCGTTGGCACTCATCTCGGGCGCAAGATCGTAGGTCGCCACCTTCTGCGAGGGCACCAGCACCCGGTCCTCGCCAGGAAAAGCCTTCTCAATGCCACCGTTGAAGAAGTACGTCACGTGGGCGTACTTCTCCGTTTCCGCTATGCGCAGATTACGCAGATTGGCCTGAGCCAACATGTCCGCCAGCAGATTCTCCATCGACTCCGGCAGGATCACCATGGGCAGGGGAAATTGCTTGTCGTACTGGGTCATGCACACGTAATGCAGTTGCTTCGGCACCTCGGACGGGGGGATCACCTGATCCAGATCCTCGGTTCCGGGTATACCGCTGTTCCGGGCCAAGACGCGAGTGACCTGGCGCACCCGGTCGGCGCGGTAATTGAAGCAGATGCAGGCGTCCTCATCGTGGATCGGCCCCACGGGATTGCCGGCAGCATCCACCACAACGAATGGCTCGATGAATTCGTCGGTTACCCCGTTGTGGTAGCACTCCTTGACGCGCGCCACGAGATCACCGTAGGCGCTCTCGGTTTTTCCGATCATGGCGTCGAAAGCTTTTTTGGCGCGCTCCCAACGGCGGTCGCGATCCATGGCAAAGTACCGGCCGCCCACGCTGGCGATCTTGCCCACGCCGATCTCGTCCATCTTCCGCTGCAGCTTTTCGAGGTAGCCCACACCGCTGGTGGGCAGGGTGTCGCGCCCGTCCAGGAAAGCGTGCACAAAGACCCGCTCCACACCGTGCTGTTTTGCCGCCAGCAGGAGGGCGTGCAGATGTTCCTGCTGCGAATGCACCCCGCCGTCGGAGACCAGACCCAGTAGATGCAGGGCCCTTCCCTTCTCCCGCGCATGCTTCAGCGCCGCAACAATCACCGGGTGACGGAAGAACTCGCCGGAGCGAACAAGGTCGTCGATCCGGGTGATGTCCATGTGCACCACGCGCCCCGAACCGATGTTCAGATGGCCAACCTCACTGTTGCCCATCTGCCCGTCAGGCAGTCCGACGAAATGATCGGAGGCGTACAACAAGCTGTTGGGAAACCGCTCCAATAGCTTGTCGTACGTGGGCTTGCGGGCCAGCGCCACGGCGTTGGCAAAAGTGTCCACGCGATAGCCCCAGCCATCCAGGATCGTGAGTACCACGGGTTTTTTGAGTGACACGTCTACTCCCCAGCGTTGACGGCTGACAGGCCGAGGAACTCCGCACCCTGGCCAAGTTCCTCCTCGATGCGGAGCAACTGGTTGTACTTGGCGATGCGGTCGGTGCGCGAGGCGGAGCCGGTCTTGATTTGTCCTACCCCGGTGGCTACCGCCAGATCGGCTATAAAGGTGTCCTCCGTCTCGCCGCTGCGGTGCGACATGACGGCGGTGTATCCATAGCGGCGGGCGAGCGCGATGGCCTCGAAGGTCTCGCTGATGGTTCCGATCTGATTCACCTTGATCAGGATGGAGTTGGCCATTTTCTGCTCGATGCCCGATCTGCAAACGTGCTGTGTCGGTCACGAAGAGATCGTCGCCCACCAACTGGATCTTGTCGCCGAGCTGCTCGGTCAGGTATTGCCAACCGTCAAAATCGTCTTCCGCCAAGCCGTCTTCGAGGGAGATGATCGGATACTGCCGCACCCAGTCTGCATAGAATTCAGTCATCTGCTCGCCGGTTCTCTCGCTCTTGTCGCCCTTCTTGAAAACGTACAGCCCCTTATCCTTATCGAAAAACTCGCTGGACGCGGGATCGAGCGCGATCGCAATCTGCTCGCCTGCCTTGTATCCGGCGCGGTCAATGGCTTCGAGGATCAGCTCGACGGCCTCCTCGTTCGATTTCAGGGAGGGAGCGAAGCCACCCTCGTCGCCGACCGCAGTGTTGTACCCGCGCTTTTTCAAGACACCTTTCAAGGTGTGGAAGACCTCGACTCCCCAGCGCAGTGCATCGCTAAAGCGCTCCGCACCCACCGGCATCACCATGAACTCCTGGAAGTCGACGTTGCTGTCGGCGTGTGCTCCGCCGTTGAGGATATTCATCATGGGCACGGGCAGGACGGAGGCATTGACGCCCCCCAGATAGCGGTAGAGCGGGATCTCGAGTTCATTGGCGGCGGCCCGTGCGCAGGCCATGGAAACCGCCAGGATCGCATTGGCGCCCAGCTTGCCCTTGTTGTCGGTTCCGTCCAGGGCAATCATGGTGGCATCGATCAACCGCTGATTCGCCGCATCCATACCGGCCAGTTCTGGGGCTATGACGCTCTCGACGTTTTCGACTGCTTGCAGGACTCCCTTGCCCAGGTAATACGCTTTATCGCCGTCGCGCAGCTCCACGGCTTCGTGCTCGCCGGTGGAGGCTCCGCTGGGTACAGCCGCCCGGCCCATGGCCCCGCCCGCGAGAAGCACATCGGCTTCTACCGTGGGATTCCCTCGGGAATCGAGAATCTCGCGTGCGTGTATGGCAACAATCTCGGTCATATCACTCCTAATGATGCGGTGTTGTAAACGATTCTTAAGGGGGATCCGGCGATCGACGGCGATGTTTTTTCCGTCCGTGCCGCCGATCGTGCTGATGAAACTTCCCATGTTTGCGCCAGACCGATTCTAACAAAGGCAGTTGCGGCTTTCCGTGAAGAGCTCAGCCGGTGGCGGCGTGTTACCGCCGTGGTTCTTTCCTTCTGTTGTCAAGCCTTATGGATGTAAGCTTGGACTAATCTGTAGGTGCAGTTAGGAAGCAGCGATGAAAAAGACCCGTGTTTCTCTTGCTACAGCGGCAACACTGATTCTGAGTTCCCCATTTCTTCTGGCGCAAGCCAAGCCAAGTCCGTATGAAGGTGTTTCCAGACCACCTGCAAACGACACGATCACGACCACGGAGCAGGCGCCTGCGATCCCGGCTAAGCCGGCAGTTGCCCCGCCGCCGGCCCCGGCGGCGAAAACCAATCCCGACGCGGGCATTGTCGAAACGCCTTTACCGCCCGCTGCTACCCTGCAACCTCGCAACCCTGAAGCTTTAACCGACAATACCGATGCCGGCATCGTGACTTCTGTTCCCGCGCCAGCCAATGCGCTGCCGGAAGGAACCGTCTTCAAGGTTCGCATTCTGGACGATATCGACGCTGCTTCCACCAAGCCGGGCACGCCCTTCAAGGCGCAACTTGCGCAGGACATCATGCGCAACGGCCGTGTGGTGGTCCCAGTGGGTTCTGAATTGCACGGCAGGGTGGTGTTTGCCACCGCGGGCAACCGTATGAACGGCGGCTCGGTGCTGCACCTCCGGCCCGATGAATTCGTCCTGCCCGACGGCACCCGCTACCATTTGCACGCGGAGGTCATCGAGACGGTTGGTTCCGACACCAAGGCCAAAGGCGAAGGCAACATCGTGGCTAACGAGCATGGCAAGCGCACATTCGCCGAATTGGGCATGGGCGCCGGTAGCGGAGCGATTGTGGGCGCGGTCGTCGGTGGCGGAGTGGGCGCGGTGGTCGGCACGGCGGTAGGCGCGGGTGTGATTACGGCGCACTGGCTTCGGACCAACTGGTCGGCCAATCTTCCGGCACAGTCCACACTGGTGTTCAGTCTGACTGATCCTATGCTTTTGACTCCAGCGCAAGATCAGAAGACAGAGTTGCTGCCGCAATCGTTTTAATGTTTGCGGCTTTTGGGGGGCTTGGGCCCCCCGAAATGTTAGCGATGGAACCAGCCTGGCTTCCCCGGCCAGGGTTTGAGCGTAAGAAATCTGTCTCTGCGACGATTGCTCTTACAACTCGCGTAGAAAGTACTTGACACCCCGGCAAAAGAATCACACACTATCGTTTCCAGGGCCAAGTTGTTTGTCTTTGATTTAGTGCCTCCCTGTCGAGGCTCGGCCGAATTCTCTTCCCCGTAGAAGAAAATCCCATGGTTTATATCTGAGGCGCCACGCTAAAAGTGCGTGCAGACGCCTTTGTGCCTGTGCTCGTATCACGAACCCCCCGAGGGCTGGCCGTATGCAGAGTAGTTCTTTGCGCAGCATTGCATTTGGAAGTTTCTTCATCGCTTCACTTTCCTGGTCCGCTCTTCCTGCAGCTGCCCAGAAGACCGCCTCCAGCCCCGAAGTCAAGGTCACAACGCCGTCCAAAGACCCAGCGGAAGCCGGTTTCCCGGTCACCGACGCAGTCACCCTAGCCAAATGCGGTAGCTGCCATGCGGCAGACGCAAAGGGAAACATGAGCCGGATCTCCTATATCCGGACCACTCCGGAGGGCTGGGAAGAGGCGATCAAGCGGATGGTGCGTCTCAACGGCTTGCAGCTTTCACCCGAAGACGCCCGCCATATTCTGCGTTATCTGAGCGATGATCACGGACTGGCTCCCGAAGAATTCTCCAAGGTTGCGTACTTCGCCGAGCATCGGATCCAGGACGAAAAAATCGAAAATCCTGCAGTCGCGCATGGATGCGGTTCCTGCCATGCCTTGGCGAAGCCCCTTTCCTGGCACAGGACGCCGCAGGACTGGAAATACCTGAAAGACATGCACATTGCATTTTTCCCGGCTGCGGAATTCACCGCCTTCAGTGCCTCGCCTCGCCGCGGAGGCGCAGAGGGTGCAGAAGCGCCCAAGGGACCCGCTCCGGCGGAAGCAGCGATTGAATATATCGTGAAGAGTTCTCCTTTGCACTCGCCGGAATGGTCCGCATGGCAAGCATCGATCCAGACGCCCGCGATCGCCGGTCGTTGGATCATCTCGGGTAGCGAGCCTGGCAAGGGCCGCTTCTTCGGAGAAATGACCATCACGCCAAACGCCACCGGCGACTCCTTCACCACCAAGACCAAGGTCACCTGCGACGACGGCAGCTCCGCGATGGCGGGTTCGGGGGCCGCTCTGGTCTATACCGGTTATTCGTGGCGCGGAAAAACCACCATCGACTCCAGCGAGACGGGACCGGAATTCCCCAAGTCCGTTCGCCAGGTCATGATGCTCTCCAAAGACCAGAGCGAGTTCAAGGGACGCTGGTTCTGGGGCGAATACCAGGAGTTCGGAATGGATGTGACCATGCGCCGCGCGACCGGAGGACCGATCGTCGCCGGGGTGGACGTCACCGCGCTCAAGGCTGGGTCCACGGACGCAACCATACACATTTACGGGGATAGTTTGCCCGCTGGCCTCACGCCCAGCGACGTGGACCTGGGCTCCGGAGTGAAAGTAACCAAAATTACCGCGCAGGAACCTGGCATGGTTACGGTAACCGCCAGCGTGGATGCGAAGGCCACCCCTGGAAGCCGCACGATCTCGGTGAAGGGCTCAGCGGTTCCCAACGCGTATGCCGTCTACGATCAAATGGATTTCTTGAAGGTGACACCGGTGACTTCACTGGCTCACCTCGGGAGCCCCTCCCACCCGAAGGGTTATGCGCAATTCGAAACCATCGCGTACAGCAATGGTCCGGATGGCAAACCCAACACGCCGGATGACATCGAGCTCGGGCCGGTGGCCGCCACCTACAAGGTGGAGGAATTTGTGGCTTCCTACGGCGACGACGACACGCACTTTGTCGGTACCGTCGATGCCAAGACAGGGCTGTTCACACCGGGTTCAGACGGGCCTGATCCTAAACGGAAATCCATGCGCAATAACTACGGGGATGTCTGGGTCACAGGAACCTATTTGCCGCCTGGTGGAAAAACGCCGCTGGTGGGAAGAAGCTACCTGGTCGTGACCGTGCCCACCTATCAGAACTGGGATCAACCGGAGGTTGGGCAGTGAGCAAGTACTCTCTAGGGGAGTTCCATAAATTCGAAGCTGCGGGCCAGGAGTTTCTCTATCTTGTCCCCAGCGGGGGGATTGTCGCGCTCGAGGGCATTACCTCGGAAATTTTGCACAAGCTGGACACCATGCCCTATACCCGCGAGGAGCTGATCTCCGGCCTTAGCGGCGAGGGCCATGATCCGGGCGAAGTGGAAGAATGCCTCAATGAATTGCAGGAAGTAAGGGCTATCAGGAACGGGGCGAAGGAGTATCAGAAATCCGAACCGTTGCCCGAAAAATTTCCGCTGCAGACGATCGTCTTGAATGTGACCAACCAGTGCAATCTCTCCTGCCAGTATTGTTACGAATTTGGCGAGGATAAGATTGCTACTCCGGATGGCAAACCCAAGTTTATGGATTGGGATACTGCCAAGAGTTCGGTGGACTACCTCTTCACCGAAGCGCAAGGCAGGAAAAGCGTCCACATCACCTTCTTCGGCGGGGAAACCTTGATGAATTTCCCGTTGCTGAAGCGGGTCGTGGAGTACGCGCGAGCCCAGGCGCAGGAACGGCGCATGGAGATCGATTTCAGCCTTACCACCAATGGCACGCTGCTCACGCCCACCATCATTGATTACCTGGCGGAGAATGCGGTTGGGGTCACCGTCAGCATGGATGGGCCGAAGGAGATGCAGGACAAGTTCCGCGTCTTCTCGAACGGCAAGGGCAGCTACGACATCATCAAGCCGAAGGTGCAGAGCCTTCTGGCAAAGCACAAGACGCGTCCTATCGCCGCGCGGGTCACGATGACTTCAGGCGCCATGAATGTGGACAAGATCTATCGCCATCTGAAAGAAGAGCTGGGGTTTTATGAGGTCGGGTTTGCACCGGTAACGACTTCCCCAGACCGGCTTTATTCCATCAACGAGCCGGGCATGGATAGCGTTTTGGAGCAGTTCAGCGTGCTGGCCGACGAGTATCTCGAATATGCGCTGCGCGGCGAACACCACGGTTTTTCGAATGTCAGCGATACCCTTTCGGAGCTGCATCAGGGAGTCAATAAATCCCTCCCCTGCGGGGCAGGCTTGGGTATGGTGGGGGTGGGGCCTTCCGGAGATATCGCACCCTGCCACCGGTTTGTAGATTCAGATGAGCACGTTCTGGGGAACGTGGCCACGGGCATCGACCGGGAGAAGCAGAAGGATTTTCTGGACCGGGGCAACATCGACACCAAGTATGACTGCCATGAGTGTTGGGCGCGGCCGCTTTGCGCCGGCGGATGCCACCACGAGGCGTTCGTTCGCTATGGCGACACCGGTCACGCGAACCTGCACTATTGCGATTGGATCCGCGCCTGGACCGAGAAGTGCCTGCAGATTTACGGTGCGATTGCCGCACGCAATCCCTCGTTTCTCGAACATTTTTCCGATAGGAAGGCCTCATGAAACATCTCAAGGCAGTAAATCAGAAAGCTCGTCGCATCGAAAGCCAGGCAGCGTCGCTGCAGGAAGACATCGTCGCGCTTCAGGCTCCCGGCGGAGCAGCGCCTAAGGTCCATGTCCCGATGGGATGCACCATTATTTTCTCTCCGGGCTGGGAAGTGGATTCCTCGGGTGGAACCGCGGGACTCTGCCAGCCGGTGGAGCGGGATATCTACGATTGCTATGTAACCTGCTTCTGGCCGGCACAGGTTCCGGATCATTTGAACAACTCGCCCGACTGGACGAGCAAATGTGCTTCCGCGACCAAGGACTGGCAGACGCTGGACATCGTTTTCCCCTAGTCTCAGAGAAAGCTCTCGACTCACCTTATTCCGGAGGACTCGCTTGCGCGCTGCGTTTGCTGTTGCATTTCTTTCTCTATCGTCTGCCGTGAGTTTTGCCGCTTCCCCTGCGAGCACGAGCCCCGGCGCACCGCTCATGTATCTCGGTGTGTGGCCGCACACGATCCTGGTGATGGATTCCGCACAAGGCAAGATCATAGACAAGATCAATTTGCCGACGGATATTGCGCGCGTCCTGGTGCTGTCCCCGGATAAGAAGATGCTGTACGGGTCGACGGTCAGAGACAACAACATCGTTTCGATCGACCTTGCCACGCGCAAGGCCACAGACTCGTTCCCTCTCAACAGCGCGGACACGAACTACCGGCTGAGCGGCCTGGCGATCGACCCCACGGGCAAGGAACTGTATTCGGTCGCCACACCGATTGTGAAGAAGATCGACCACTACGAAGTGCAGACGCCGGAATTCGTAAGAATCGATTTGGCTGCGCGCAAAATTACGCAGATGGTGCCGTTTCCCAAAGATGAGACTGCTCCGAATGCCTATCGCAGATCGATGAAGGTATCTCCGGATGGCAAGTTGCTGTATCTGTTCGGGGACAAGATTCAGGTATTCAACACCACCGACTTCAAGCCGGTGAAGACGATCGAGTTAGCGAAAACCACCGACCCGAGTACTGACCAGCTTTCGCTGAGCCCGACCAATGATCCGAATGAGCCCGCGGGCAAATTGACAGGCCTCTTCGAAACCTCGGATCCCTACGTTCATCGCAGGATCTTTGGTATTGCAGACGTGGATCTGGCGAACATGAGTTACGAATTAACTCCCGTTGGACCTGCGGATGCCAACATGCAACCCATGATGCTCACCCCGGATAAAAAGCTCGGTTATACGGTTGCAGTGTTCGGAACCCATGGGGACCGGATCACTGAGTTTTGGGTCTTCGATATGGCGACCAAGAAGATCATCAGCCGCAAGCAGTTCCTGGGCCGCACCCGTCTGAATTTTGGCATGACGGCGGATGGAACCAAGTTGATGATCTACAACGCGGGCTTCCAGATCGAGCTTTATGACGCTAAGACGCTGGAACTGCTGAAGACGATCGACTTAGAAGGAGACACCACTTCGAATCTGATCGTGATGCCTCTCGGGAAAGCCAGTTAAGGCAAGGGTTTTTGCTTGGGTACGGTCGTTGGCAGGGGCTAAAGCCCATCATTTTTCAACCATGCTCGGCACGACTAAAGTCGTGCCCTGATACAAAGCGTTAGCTCCTTCGTAACCGGTAAGTCAATTTGACCGTTAGGATTCGTTTTCTTAGCCGCACAAGCCGCAGAAGGTTGCATTGGTTTACGCGGGCTAAGAAAGTGCTAGAAGAACTCATGTTTTGTATCCGGGCGGCTTTGTATGGGGGCAGGATATTAAAGCTGCGGAGAAGCCTAATGCTTTGTATCCGGGCACGACTTTGTATGGGGGCAGGATATTAAAGCTGCGGAGAAGCCTAATGCTTTGTATCAGGGCACGACTTTGTATGGGGGCAGGATATTAAAGCTGCGGAGAAAACTTGCGCTTTGTATCCGGGCACGACTTTGTACGGAGGCAGGATATTAAAGCTGCGGAGAAAACTTGCGCTTTGTATCAGGGCACGACTTTGTACGGAGGCAGGATATTAAAGCTGCGGAAAAAACTTACACTTTGTATCCGGGCACGACTTTGTATGGGGGCAGGATATTAAAGCTGCGGAGAAAACTTATGCTTTGTATCAGGGCACGACTTTAGTCGTGCCGTAACGGCTCGGAAATAGATGGGCTTTAGCCCCTGCCGCCGTCAGAGCTACAAACCGAGGTTTCCACCGCCAAGACAGCCCGTACCCTTCAAAGAGGTTTGTTCTTCCCGGGGCCCCGTTGATCCCCAATGTTGAGATATTTTTCTTTAGCTTGTTTGGCTTCCCCGAGATTTTTGTCTCAAAGTGAAAGGTCCATTTGCCGGCATCCAAAGGTGACAAGGCGATTCCGTATGGGCAGTATCGGCGAGCGCTTGTCTATGTTGCTCCGTATTGGCGCGGTTTGCTGGTGGTACTGCTGTTGGGGCTTTTCTCGACTGCCGTTGGTTTGGTGCAGCCCTATATTTCGCGGCTGCTGATCGATGATGCGCTGCTCCGGCGCAACCTGAACGCCCTCACCTATATTGCAATCGCCATGGTGGCCGTAACCATCATCGGCTTTGTGCTCAATATTGCTTCCAGTTACTGCTATGTCCGGCTGTCAGCAGCTAGCCTCTTCGACATGCGCCTGGCCGTCTACCGTCACCTGCAAACCCTGTCGCCTCGCTACTTCGCGCATAAGAAGCTGGGCGACATCGTATCCCGGATCAACAACGACATCGGAGAAGTACAGCGTGTGTGCTCCGACACGCTGCTGTCCATCCTCTCGAATCTGCTGTTTCTGGTGGGCAGTGTTGCTGCGATGGCGTGGCTCAACTGGCGCCTGATGATCGCCAGTATCACTTTGCTGCCGGTCGGTATTCTGGCCCTGCGGCACTATCAGGGAAGATTACGGCTTCAGACTGCCGACCTTCGGCAACGGAGCTCCGACCTGGGCAGCTTTCTCATCGAGAACCTGCTGGGTATGCGCCTGATCGTCGCTTCGGCGACAGAGCAACTCGAGGCCGAGCGTTTTCGGGATTTCAATTCGCGGTTTATCCGGTCACTGCTCTCTATGCAGGTGCTGTCCTTTCTAGCCAGCGCCCTGCCGAGCACCGTCTTGACGCTTTCGACCGCCGTCGTCTTTCTCTATGGCGGCCGGCTGGTGATTGCTCAACAGCTCACGATCGGCGGCCTGGTGGCGTTCATGGCCTACCACCTCAAACTGCTGGCCCCGGTTCAGAATCTGTTGGGTATCTATACCAACCTTCTCACGGGCGGCGTCGCCCTGGGCCGGGTGTTCGAAGTGATGGATGTGCCGCCCGAGGTAACAGAAGCACCGAACCCGGCGCCGCTTCGCTCTGTAACCCAGGCGATTACGTTTGAGAATGTGGGATTTTGCTATAGCTCCGATGTCCCTGTCCTGCGTGACGTTTCTTTTAACGTTCCCGCGGGACAGATGTGCGTCATCGTGGGGGCCAGCGGGGCGGGCAAGTCCACCATCGCGGATCTCCTGCTGCGCTTCTATAACGCGGACTCGGGCACGATCACGATTGACGGGCAGAATGTTGGGGAGCTACGCCTCGAAGACTTACGGCGGCAAGTGGCGATGGTGGAACAAACTCCTTATTTTTTCCACGCCAGCATTCGGGACAACATTGCTTATGGCCGCCCACAGGCCGCTCTGGATGAAATCCGCGGTTGCGCCGCGGCTGCGGCGATCGATTCCTTTATCCAATCTCTGCCCCGTGGATACGACACCATGATCGGGGAGCGAGGAGTGACGCTGTCCGTGGGCGAGAGGCAGAGAATCGCAATGGCGCGTGCGTTGCTTCGCGATCCTGCGGTGTTGATCCTGGACGAGCCCACGTCTGCGCTTGATCCCACTTCAGAGGCCGCGGTCACCGCCGAATGGCTGAATGTGCTGCGCGGCCGCACGAGCATCCTGATCACCCACCGCATGTCTCTGGTGGAAATGGCGGACTTGGTGGTTGTTGTGGAAGACGGCCGGGTGATCGAGTCCGGATCCCCTTCCTCGCTGCTTTCGCAAAAATCCTATCTATCCCAGCAATTTCAAATGGCGCGCCTTTCGCCTTCCGCCAGCAAGTTGGTGGTCACAGCTTGAAGCGGCCGAGTACCAGACCTTAAAACGGGATCTCAACCGGGCTTTGATGGGTCAGACGCAGACATTCATTTTTGGAGGAGCGCGTGACAATGAATCGTAAGCTTTTAGTAATAATTGGCTTGGCGGTCATCTTTAGTTGCGGAGCCAATGCCCAGTCCACCTTTGGAACCTATTTGGGCACAGTCACTGACCCGTCCGGGCAGATGCTTGTGGGAGCTACTGCCACGCTGACAAATACCGGCACAGGCGCCTCCAGAACCGCGAAGACCGACAAGGAAGGCACATACAGCTTCCTGAATGTGGAGCCGGGGACCTACAGTATCTCGGTCAGCGCGGACGGCTTCCAGGAAAAGGAATATTCCGGACTGGTCTTGCAAGCTCGCGATACGCAGCGCATCGACGTGAAACTGACTGTGGGCAGTACAGTCTCCACGGTACTGGTGCAAGCTACTGGAGCGGTCATCAATACCGACGTCTCCAACCTGGCGGAAACCAGAACCGGGCTGGAGTTGAATACACTTCCCCTCGCCATCAGCTCGCGCGCATCTGGTTCCACGAGTCCCTTTGCGACCCTCACCTCGCAGGCGGGGGTGCAGACCGATTCGACGGGCAATATCTCGATCGCCGGCGCCAAACCCAGCCTGCTCAATGTGACCATCGATGGCATCAGCACGATGAACGTCGAGACAAGCGCTCCCGCCGCCGAGCTTTTTCCATCATTCAACTCGATTGAGGAGATTCGCGTAAGCCAGAATGCCAATGCCGCGGAGTTCGGCGCGATCAGCGACATCACCACGGTTTCTAAAGGTGGAACCAACAATCCGCACGGAGGGGTTTTCGATAACTACGAGAGCGCAGGGTTCAATGCCAAGAGCCCGTTTGCCACGACCAAGCCGAAACTGGTCATGAACGATTTCGGAGCTTTTTACAGCGGCCCCGTCATTGTTCCAAAACTGTATAACGGCAGGGATAAGACCTTCTACTTCATCGACTATGAGGGGCTGCGTCTGCCGCAGCAATCCACGGTGGTGCAGAGTGTCCCTTCGCTGGCCATGCGCAACGGCGATCTCTCCGCTTACAGCAAACAGGTTAATAATGTGCAGGGTGTGCCGTTTGCCGGCAACCAGATTCCCATGTCCGCCATGTCCCCCACTGCGCTGGCGGCTTTGAAGTTGCTGTATCCCGCCCCAAACTTCGGGGCAGCGAATGCTATCTCGAATAACTACTCCCACAACTTCGGCACGCCCATCACTTCAGACCAGGGGGACCTGCGCCTCGACCAAACCATTACTTCCAAGCAATCTGTCTTCGTACGTTACGGGTATAAGCAGAGGTCCGTGGAGACGGCGCCGACTGCGAGCGCGTCGAACGGAGGTTCGGCTTTGATCGGGGCCTTCAACCTGCCGGAAAAAGATACCAGCGTGACCTCCTCCTACACCTATGCCATACGCCAGAACCTGTTGAATGAGCTGCGCTTCGGGTTGAGCAAGTTCATCACCGAGCGCACCTTCAATTCCAACTCGGGCATCGTTAGCCAACTTGGAATCACCGGCATCCCCGACTTGTTGAGTCCGTCGGTCGCCGCAGCACCCAACTTTGCTATCACCGGCTTCACCGCGACGGGCGGCACCGGCGCCAGCAAGACCAGCAGCCGCATTATCCAGATACTCGACGATCTCACCTGGACCAAGCAGAACCACACGGTGAAGGCCGGTATCGACTATCGCTACATGAATGCCTTCGCCGGAAACGTATTCGGCTCCAGCCGCTTAGGCAAATACAGTTTCAACGGGAGTTCGGCCGTAGGATCAAAAGTCGGTGAGCCTATTGCGGAATTTCTCCTCGGGGTTCCGGACACCACTACCATCTCGGATGTGCTCGATGCGGACATGAACGGCTATGGCAGCATGTACGCCTACTTCATACAGGACGACTGGAAGGTCAACTCGAAACTCACGCTGAATGTCGGCCTGCGGTATGAATACCATCCCATGATGCGCGACCACGAGTACAACAGCGCAAACTTCGATCCCGACTACACCTCTTATTCCGGTACACAGTTGGTCCGGGGCGCGACCGTGGTACCCAATCAACAGGCTCTGGAAAAGCTTACGCTCCCCAGTTTTGCCGCCGGTACAGCGCCTATCCCGATCATCACAGCGCAGCAGGACAATATTTCTTCCGCGCTGGTGACCGTAACCAAGAGCGATTTCGCTCCCAGGGTCGGCTTCGCGTGGCGTCCATTTGGCAACGATAGGACCGTCCTCCGCGGCGGTTATGGCCGATTTATTGCCACTGCCCTCGGTGGAAATGTCGTCGGGGGCTGGGCTGTTTCTTCGAGCGCGGTGTATGTATCCGCGCAGGCTTACAGCAGCACCGGGGCTCCAGTGCTTTCGTTCCCCTCTCCCTTTCAGCTCGGCACATCGGCCGGCGGAACACTACAGTTCGACTACGCGATCACGCCGCATTACAAAGATCCGATTGTGAACCAATGGAACTTCACGGTTGAGCGGGATCTCGGCTTTAGCACCGGCCTTCGTTTCACATACTCGGGGAGCCATGGACAGGGGTTGAACCTTCTGTCCGATCTGAACCAGCTACCCTACAACACGGTTGGATATAACAATGGCGCTTACGCCACGCGGCCCTTTGCTTCTATGAGCCAGATCCTGACAGTCCAGAATCTGGCCGTGAGCAACTACAACGCCTTCACCATCGAAGGCAATCACCGTCTCACCCGTGGTCTGCAGTTCCAAAGCAGCTATACCTACGCGCGCAACCTATCGGACGAGGGGGGTGGGAATCCGACCGGGTTTGTGTCTGAGATCGGCAATGCTCCCAGCGACCGTTTTCACCCCAGTCTGGATTACGGCAATGTCGAATACACCCGGCGTAACCGCGGACTAGGATCTTTCTTGTATGAGCTGCCTTTCGGGCAAGGCAAACGATTCCCGGGCAACGGCAGTTGGCTGTTCAACAACACCGCCGGCGGTTGGCAGCTGGCGGGGTATATGCTCTTCCAGAGTGGACCCTTCTTGACGCCTCTGGCGAATAGTTCTGTGGATCCGACCGGCACAGGAATTACGCAAACGGTTGGTTACGCCAGGCCGGACCGGATGTACTCGGTATCGCCGTATCTTCACGGCGCGGGTGCCTATAACTATTTAAATGCAGCTGCGTTCGCCGAGCCGGGGCAGAATATCGGCACGGCAGGGGGATGCCAGTGTGGGTAGTTTGCAGGGATGGGGCACGCAGTCGGTGTCACTTTCTCTGATCAAGAACGTAAAGTTTACCGAGCGGGTTAACGTTCAGGCGGGGGCCCAGGTGCAGAATATTCTGAACCACCGGAATTTGGATGTGCCTGCGTCTCTGGTTCTCGGGACAAGTAACTTTGGTGAGATCAGCAGTCTGCAGACAAAGGACAACGCGGGTCCGCGAGCGATCAGCTTAACGATCCGTGCGGCGTTCTAGGTCTTAGGGCAAGGTGGGTTAAAAGGGGTGCGGCTAAAGCCGCACCCTTTCTATTTGAGGCCGAGTGAGCAGTGCGGGAACAAACAAAGCCGGACGGGTGCCCCATGTTGGCACCAGCGCACGTGGGCCGAATATGAATTCTTCGAATGCTTTCACTAAAGGCCTCGAAGCGTTTGATGGGCTTCGCCCGTCTTCGTCGGCCCACGTACGCTGGCGCGAACCGAATTTCCTGTAAGCTGCCTTGGACACGACCACGTGTGCGGCTTTCCGTGTGGAAAGCCGCATGAAGTGCGCCAACGCCAACAAACTTCACAGGAAATTCGGGGGAACATGGGGCACCCGTCAAGCTTTGTTTCTTTGTTTAGTCCTGTGCTGTTCATCTCGCTCGAAGTCTAAGCTAGTTTTTCGGTGGGCACTCGTTCCAGCAGGCGGCGCCAGGTCTTTTGGTTCAGGCGGTGGCTCTTCTTCAAATCTTCCAGGATGCGCTCGAAGTCGGTGTGGCCGTGGAGACGGTTCCAGGCCGGGTTCTTGGAAAACCAGGGGTAGTTTTCGTTGCCCAGATAGATGGCCCGCCGCAGCCAGTGGAGCGCCTCGCTCTCATCGCCTTCCACCGCAAAATAAGTCGCCAGGCGATAGGCCATCTCGCTGTCTGCCTCCGCGGCCGACAGCGAATCTTCCTCGATCAGAGCGGAGGCTCGCTCCCTTTCGCCTACCTGCACATAACACAACGCCAGGGTCGGACGGGCGATGCGCATGCTCTCGTCATCGTGGATCACGGCTTCCAAAATAGCAATCGCTTGTTGCATGTCCGCCTGACGCATCCTCTGGTACGCAAGCGACGTCCGCAGCAAAGGATGCTTCGGCTCAAGAGTCAGGCCTTTCTGCAGTTCTTCCTCAGCCAACTCCAGCTGGTTCTGATACTGGTAGACCCGCGCCCGGTGGTTGTAAATGATGGGCGCGTTCGAAGGATTGAGCTGCAGCGACCGGTTGAACTGGCGCAGCGCTTCTTCATACATCCCATCGAGGCGCAGGGTCTGGCCGGCCACCAGATGCACGTTCCAGTTGTTGTCCGCAGTCTGTAGGAGATTTTCGATACCGTGACGGGCACTTTCCTTTTCGCCCCGGGAAAGCAGCATGTAAACGCGATAGAGGTTGGCCTCGACCGAACCCGGGTCGATCTCGAGCGCCTTATCGAAACTGCGCCGCGCGGCCAGCAAATACATCTGGCCGCCCAACCCTTGGCGCACATACTGCAGTTGGGTAATGCCGAGCCCGCTCCACCCGGGAGCAAACTGCGCATCGCGCGCCACCACGCTTTCAAACATCTCCCGCGCCTTATCGAGGTCGCTGCGGGCTCCAGACCGGGACATGAAGGAGGAGAGCAGAGCTCGGGCCTGCAAGTACTCCTCTGACAAGGCCTCCGCCATGGGGGCGCTGCGGGTCGACTCGCCGTTCTGCTGCAGCTTGCCTAGGCCCTGCAGGGTGCCGAACACTTCCGTACAAATTTCCGTCTGCACGGCAATCAGGTCGAAGGAAGGCACGCTGATCGTGCCGCCGGCGCGCACGCTTTGTCCTGGGACGTCCAACAGCTGCCAGTTCAAATCGAAGCCTTTTTCCGAACGCATGAAATTGCCCGCCAACACCCATTGCACCAGCAGTTTTTTCCCCACGGAAAGGGGATCCAGCTGCTGCATGGGCACCGGCAACTGCATCAACGAACTGGACGGCCGCACCACCAAGGAAGATAACCGGGCCAGGCGCGCGGCGATCGCATCCGCCAGCGCGGATCCATAGAGCGGAGACTCGCCGGTCTGTCCGAAGTTCTGAAACGGCAGGACCAAAATCGTATTTTGTTTCTGCTGCACATCAGCGGACTCACGAAAACGCTCCGCCAACAGGGAAAGAAATCCCGTGGTCCGCTTCTCCCGCTCCGCAGCGGCCACATGCAGGTTGGCGGCGAGATCGCCCGGCAGGATCCCGGTTTCCAGCTGCATCGTCTTCATGATGGTCCGCAAGGCTTCCCGCAAATCTGCGGCGGAGGAATAGCGGGCGCTGGGAGTCTTTTGCAGGCAGGTGGCGATGACACTAGCCAGCCCCGGGGGTACCTCAGGACAACACTCAGCCAGCGGTTGCGGCTCAGCGAACTGAATGGCGCGCACACTCTGAAACTCCTCCGACTCCGGCCGGACGAAAGGATGGCGACCGCTTAAGAGTTCATAGAGGGTGACCCCCACGGCAAAAATATCGCTCTGCACGCTGGTCTGGCCGGTGACAAACTGCTCCGGCGCCATGTAGGCGATGGTCCCGCCGCGAGCGGTGTAAGTGTTGCGCGCCTTGAGCGCGGTGGCATCCTGGGCGCGGCGCGGGTTGGCGGGATCGAATTCCGCCTCGGCAGCGGAGATTCTCCTGGCCAGGCCAAAGTCCAGAATCTTGACCACCCCGCCATCGGTCAGCATGATGTTCCCCGGCTTGAGGTCGCGATGGAAAATCCCCAGGCCATGCGCTGCGCTCAAGCCGTCCGCAATCTGGATGCCGACCGAGAGGCCTAACTGCACGCTGGCAGGCCCGCTGGCGATGATCTTGTCTAGCGAATCTCCCGGTACGTACTGCATGACGATGTAGGCCTCGTCTTCAGAATCGCCTACGTCGTAAATTGCGCAAACGTTGGGGTGCTCAATGGCGGAGGCCAACCGGGCCTCGCGCAACACCGTGGTGCGCATCTGCTCGATCGTCAGCGCTCCCCGTTTTAATATCTTCAGCACTACGGGCCGCATTAACAGGGTGTCATTGGCGAGATAGACAACGCCGCTGCCACCCGCACCCAGTTTGCGAACCACTTCATAGTGCTCGATGAGTCGGCGCTTCATGCCTTCAGTCTATAATTTTCGTATGAGCGTCCGCTGGAATTGGCTTCTGATCCTTCCCGCCCTGGGACTGCTCTTCCCCGCCCTCTACTCGCGCGAGACCCCAGCGTTGTTCGGTTTCCCCTTCTTTTACTGGTATCAGTTTGCCTGGGTATTCGTGACCGCAGCCATTACCGGACTGGTGTATCTGCTGGCCAAAGAGCTATAATTCTCCATTATTGGAGAGTTTAGTTCCCAGTGCCCAAAGCTCGCCCGGCCGTCCTCTCGTATCCCGACAGCAACTACCCAGCGCCGTCGCTGCCCGACCTGTCCAACGAGGAAGAACGCCGCCGTCTCTCCGCGGGCGCTCTCAAGGCGCTGTTCAATATCGTCGATCGCTGGGAGGTTCGGGACGAGGATGCACGCGAGCTGCTTGGGACCGTCTCGAACGGCACCTACTATCAGCTGAAGCAGAACCCGCGGGGCAAGACGCTCGAGCAGGACAGGCTGCTGCGTATCTCGTACCTGATCGGGATCTTCAAATCGTTGAACATTCTTTATAGCCAGCGGCTGGCGGATCAATGGGTGCGACTGCCCAATAAGAACCCCATCTTTGGCGGCCGCACTCCGCTGGAGTACATGCTGCGCGGAGGTTCACCCGCTATGGGTATCGTGCGCCAGCTGCTGGATGCGCGCCGCGGCGGCCGGTGAACCTCCCGGTTACCCAAATACGGCGCTTCGATACCCACCGTTTGCTGCCGGCTAAATATTCCCCTAACTACGATTCCGTGCTCACGCGGATTGCCGATGACGATGAGCACCTGCAGCAGATTTTCGAGCTCGACAATGCGACCAACGCCCGCCTGCTGGCCGAAGACAGCGCCGGGCCCGGCATCAGCTCGCGGGAGTTAGTGTTTCACGTGCCCAACGCCCACGTGATCAATGCCGCCTTCACGCATGCGAATCCACTGGGGGCGCGCTTTTCCAGTCCCGATCGCGGGGCATGGTACGCGGCGTTCGAGTCGGCCACAGCCAAGGCCGAGGTGCTGTTTCATAAGAGCATCGAGTTCGATGAGATTGATTGGAAAGAGCGCGAGGAGATCGATTATGACGATTACCTGGCCGACTTCACTGCGGGCTTTCACGACCTGCGCGGGATGCAGGACCACGAGGCCCTGAGCCCCACCAGTTATGTCCGATCGCAGCAACTGGCGGCGGAACTGCTGGAGCTTGGGTCCCTGGGAATTGTCTACCCCAGCGTACGGCGTGAGGGAGGCATCTGCATCGCGTGCTTTCGTCCGAGTATTGTGGGAAATGTGCGGAAGGGCGACCGGTACAAGCTTACCTGGTCGCCTCTGCGAGGTCGGATGGGGCGTCGGGCATCCCTGACGGGCCGGACCACTTGACGTCGTTGCGCCTCACGTCGTCGAGGGTGGAGCGATTCCAGGTCTTTCCCCTGTCCACGCTGACCCAGTGCAAGGTGGTCGAGCTTTTGAGCAGCACGGCAGCGTAGGTTTCCGGTTCTGCTTCGGAGCGGGGAGCCTGGCCGGCTGCCGGCGCGGAGGTTAAGGCAGGTATGCCCAGAAGCTCCACTGCTTTGCCCTCCCATTGCTGCTTGACTGGACGCCAGTGCTTGCCGTGATCGTCGGAGCGGTAGAGGCTGCCGTTACCGTCCAGAGCCAGTTCCCCGGTTCCTACCGTCAACCTGCAGGCGGGCGCCAAGCCGCTAGGCAGCGCGGAGACTTGCGCGAAGAGAGACGCTGGTGGATGCCAGCAGCAGGGCAATCGGGAAAAAGCGCGTCATAGGCACAGATTAGCGGCCGATTAAAAACTCGCAATGCCCCTTCTGTGGCGGTACGCACGAAAGCCCGGTCACGGACGTACCATCAGCAGGCTGCCGCCGGCGTGATTTAGTCCCGGATGCACCGGGACCTCGATGGATACCTGGGGATGGAAGCCTGATTTCTCGAAGAGGCCTCGAGCGGCAAGATTGTCTTGCCAGACATTGGCGGTGAGGTGGGCGAAGTCACCGGCTTTTGCCTGCTCGATGGCCCATTGCAGAAGGCGCAGCCCGATTCCCTTTCGGCGATGGGACGCGCGGACGGCCACGGCGTTGACCAGGAAGCTTTGCCAGTCTTGGGCTTGGTCGATTGGCTCCAGAACCTGCACCCGGTCTTGGGGAAGGATGGCGCGGTCTTCCTCGAGTAGCCAGGCGGCGGGATAGCCGTTGATCATGCCCACTACCCCTTGATCGTCGGCCACGAAGGAGTGACGCCAGCTGGAGCCTCCGGTATCCTGCTTCATACCGCGGGCCATCAACCCGGCTAACATCTCGCGCGGAGCCATTTCCTCCAGGAGGAATTCATAAAGGCCGTCGCCGGCCAGGATGGTTAGCTCAGCGAGCGCGTAGGCATCGGCGGGTGTGGCGGAACGAAAGATCAAGCGGGCCCCTGCATTCCATCACCATACATCGGTTGCATACTGGAGGGTTATGGCCATAGCAATGCTGCGCGCGGTCAACGTTGCCGGACATCAGAAAATCAGCATGGAAGCGCTTAAAAGTTTGTGCGTCTCGATGGGGCTGCGAGACGTGCGGACTTACATCCAGAGCGGGAATATCGTGTTTCGCGAGCAGCGCGAGGGGCCGGCGAAGCTGGCGCTACGGCTCGAGGAGAAGATCGAAGCGGAGTTCGGATTTCGACCCGCAGTGATCGTTCGCACGGCCCCTGAGATGCGTAGGGTGATTGCTGCGAATCCCTTCGCCGGGCGCGACGGGATTGAACCTAACCGGCTGTTAGTAGTTTTCATGGATAAGGTCCCCACGGAGAAAGCGCGGGAACAAGCGCTTGCGTTGGATTGCGACCCAGAGGAAATGCACATCGTGGGCCGCGAACTATATATCTACTACCCGAACGGGATGGCTCGCCCGAAGATCCCAGTGGCTCGATTGGAGAGGATACTGGGAGCCTCGGCTACCGGAAGAAATTGGAATACGGTCAACAAGTTGATGGCCATGACTGAGGAATTGGAGGGGTAACGTGCATCCGCTGCCGTTACAACCGCAAGGCACCCGTAAAGATTTTCTACCCGTCGTGTTGATACGCCCATACATGTCGCGGTTGGTTGGGTTCTCTGGGCCCCGTCAGGGCGGGGAGACGTCGAAGTGCTTTAGACTGGAAGGGCGATGATACCTACGCTTGAATGGACGTCCGAAGGAGTCCGCTTCCTCGATCAGACCCGCCTACCGCTCGAAGAAATCTACGTGCTGGCGACTACCAGCGATGACGTGGCCAACGTAATCACCACCATGGTGGTGCGCGGGGCGCCGGCTATCGGCGTTTCCGCCGCCATGGGCATCGCCCTCGGCGTCAAAAACAGCAACGCCACCACAGTCTCCGGTCTAACAGCGGAAGTGGAAGCCATGTCCCGAACCCTGGCAGCGACCCGTCCCACCGCAGTCAATCTCTTCTGGGCCATCGAGCGCATGCGCGGCCGTTTCTACGAGCTGGCCGCCCAGCCGGGCATCAGCATTGCCGCTATCAAAGAAGGGCTGATCGCCGAGGCGCGGACCATGTACGACGAGGACATCGCGGCCTGCCGCACCATGGGCGATTACGGTGCTCCGCTGATGCCGGACGCGGGCGGCGTGCTCACCCACTGCAATGCGGGTGCCCTGGCTTCCTGCGGTTACGGTATGGCGCTGGGCGTGATTCGCTCGGCAGTCGAACAGGGCCACCAGCTGCACGTCTATGCCGATGAGACTCGACCCTTTTTACAGGGTGCACGACTTACCGCATGGGAACTGATGCACGACGGCATCCCCACCACTGTGCTGTGCGACAACATGGCTGCCAGCCTCATGCGCCAAGGCAAGATCCAGGCGGTGATCGTGGGCTCCGACCGTGTGGCCGCCAATGGCGACGTGGCCAACAAAATCGGCACCTACGGGGTCGCCATTCTCGCCAAGGAGCACGGCATCCCGTTTTATGTCGCTTGCCCGTGGTCGACGATCGACCTGGCTACCCCGACCGGCGATTCCATCCCAATTGAACAGCGGGCGGCCATCGAAGTAACCCACCACGGCGGCAAGCAACTCACTCCGCATGGCGTCGGGATCGAGAACCCGGCCTTCGACGTGACCCCGGCCAAGTATGTCACCGCCATCATCACCGAGCGGGGCATTTTGCGGCCGCCCTACACAGAAGCACTCCGGGGACTGGAAGCCGCCACTGTCTCCGCCGGATAGGCGCTCTTCATGAATTTGCGCGCTCTGAACCCGCGCTACCGCTCGCTGCCCCGGGGCATTACGCTGGTTCTCGGCAGCCTGTTCGTCGCCTTCCCGTTGGCCGGCTTCCCGGATGACCGCCCGTCGCTGAAGCTGCTCTTTCCCGCCGTTGCTGCCGCTGCGGGAACCTGGGATACCATACGCTGCCTGGGGCGTCGCTGGAGCTTTTATCACGGGGCGGTCGTGGTGCTGATCTACATGGACATCATGGCCCTGTGCATGATCCTGTTCCTGCTGCTTTACCCCTACGGGCGGTGGCTGCTGTAGCCACTTTCATAGGGTAAAACATTGCTTTGGCAAGCTGTTGCGGGCCATCAATTAGAATCGTCGAGCAGACCGGCCAAACACAATCCCAGCTCAGGAGTCCCCATGCTCAAAGGATTTCGCGATTTTATTCTGCGCGGCAACGTGGTCGATCTCGCGATTGCCGTGGTCATCGGCGCCGCGTTCACCAGCATCGTCAACGCGTTTGTTTCCGATATCATCAACCCGCTGATCGCAGCTCTCGTCAGCAAGCCCGATTTCTCTTATCTGAAGGTAAGTGTCCACGGCGGCGTCCTCAAATACGGCGACTTCCTCAACAGCGTGATCTCATTTCTGATCATTGCCGCCGTGGTCTACTTCCTGGTTGTGTTGCCGGTGAACACCTTGCTGGCCAAGTTTCGCCACCCGGTGGTTCCTCCGCCCACCACCAAGCCTTGCCCTGAGTGCCTCAGCGATATTCCTCTGGCCGCGAAACGCTGCTCTCATTGCGCGCAACTGGTGGCGTGAAGAGACAGCTCATTGGCAAAACCCTTTGTCGTACCCCTGCTAATCCTTGCTCATGTATCCGTAGTAGCCCAGGTTCCCACTACACCCGATCGGGTGCTGGGCTACCACGACTTTGCTCGCCAAGGAAAAATCGACCGGGATTTTCTGGCAATTCCCGATGCCAAGCTGGCCCAGGAAGAACTCAAGACGCTGACCGCCTCCCCGCACGTCGCTGCCGGCAAGGAGGACTACGATACCGCCCTCTATGTGCAGGGCAAGTTCAAAGCGGCCGGTCTGGAAACCCAGATTGTTCCTTACAAAGCGTGGTTGAATCTGCCCCAGGAGGTTTTCCTGGAGGCCCAGCAACGCGGAGGGAAAGGTCCTCATGACCGGACCCACCCGCGAGCACGTGGAAGGTGATCCTTATCAGGACGATCCTAGAGTGCTCCCCGGCTTCAACGGGTCGTCTCCCTCCTGTGACGTGACCGCAGACGCGGTTTATGCCAATTACGGGCGTCCCGAAGACTTCAAGAGGCTGGACGACCTGCACATCAGCGTTGCGGGGAAGATCGTCCTGGTTCGCTATGCCATGAACTTTCGCGGGGTGAAGGTTTACCTGGCGCAGCAGCGGGGCGCGGCCGGGGTGATCATCTATTCCGACCCAGCGGATGATGGGTATTTCCAAGGTGACAAGTATCCCCATGGCCCATGGCGTCCGGATACCGGGGTGCAGCGCGGTTCGGTACAGTACATGTTCAAATATCCGGGCGACGCGACCACCCCGGATGTGGCCTCGACTCCGTCTCTGCCGGACTCGCGGCGGCTGCCCCTTTCCCAGATCACCAGCCTGCCGACGATTCCATCAATGCCGCTTTCCTATCACGATGCTGGGCCGATGCTTGAAAATCTGGGTGGTCCGGTGGCGCCGAGGGAGTGGCAGGGAGCCCTTCCCTTCAGCTACCACGTCGGCGGCGCCGGGCTGATCAAGGTACACATGCGGCTCAAGATGGACTTTGCCCAACGCACGGTGTGGGACGTGGTGGGGAAGATCACGGGCAGCGAACTCCCCGACGAGTGGGTGGTGGCCGGCAATCATCGGGATGCCTGGGTATTCGGCGCGGTCGACCCCGGCAGCGGGACGGTTGCCCTGCTGGAAGCGGTGCACGGCATCGGTGGGCTACTGGCGCAAGGCTGGAAGCCCCGCCGGACCCTTTATTTTTGCAGTTGGGACGCCGAAGAGGAAGGGTTGATTGGTTCCACGGAATGGGCGGAGGACCACGCCAAACAGCTGGCCCATGCGGTGGTGTATATCAATACCGATGCCGCGGTTTCGGGCCCGAGGTTTGAAGCGTCCGCAGTGCCGTCGCTGAAGCAGTTCGTGCGCGAAGTGACCATGGAAGTGGCGAGCCCGAAGGGCGGTTCCGTGTACGACCAGTGGAAAAAAGATCAGGCAGAGGCTGGAGCGCGACGGCACAATGATGCCCTAGTTGGCGGGGAAGTCCGGGTCGGCGACTTGGGCAGCGGCTCCGATTACACTCCTTTTCTGCAACACCTGGGCGTGCCGGCGACCGATGTCGGGTCCAGCGGGCCGTATGGGGTCTATCATTCGGCGTTTGATAATTACGCCTGGTTTGTGATGAATGCCGACCCGACGTTCGTCTACGAGCAGCAGATGGCCCGGGTGTTCGGTTTAGAGGCGCTGCACATGGCGGATGCCGATGTGCTGCCTTACGACTACGTCACCTACGCCCGGCAGATTCAGGCTTATCTGTTTTCCGCGCAAGCGCGCGCCCGGGAAACCGGATTGGGGAGCGTGGACTTCTCTGCTGCTCTGGCCGCAGCCAACCGGTTCAGCGCCGAGGCGATGGCAATCCTAGCTAAACAGAGAGACCCTAAAACCAACCCGGCTGTGTTGAATGCGGCTTTGCGCGCGGTGGAAGGGGATCTGCTGGCGCCTGAGGGGCTTCCGGGCCGGCCATGGTTCCGGCACACGATATTTGCTCCCGGGGAGTATACAGGCTATGCCGCGGTGGTGATCCCAGGAGTGAACGAGGCCATCGACGCTCATGACGCAGCTCGTGCTCAAGCTCAGATAGCAAATGTGACCGCGGCACTGGTGAGGGCCACAGCTACGCTAGAGGATGTGCCCTAAGGGGTAGACTGCTCCTAAATCGGTACGGGCTTCAGAGTTGCGCGAGAACTGACCTGGGTCCAACCACTCTCGACGGGTGCCCCATGTTCGCACCAGCGTACGTGGGCCGAAGAAGACGGGCGAAGCCCTTCCAATGCTTCTACTCCTTGAGTAAAAGCATTGGAAGAATTCATAATCGGCCCACGTATTCTGGTGCGAGCATGGGGCACCCGTCGAGAGTGGTTGGACCCAGGCGTCGCTTAGCTTCGGGTAGCCAGCGTTTCTGCTTGCAGGCTTACCAAGCCGGACAGGTCTTTCTTTTCGAGGCCGTGAACTTCCTTGTTGAAGGCGTCTACCTTACTGGACCAGTTCATGGAGCAGAACTTGGGGCCGCACATGGAACAGAACGCAGCTTCCTTGTAGTAGTCGTCGGGCAACGTCTCGTCATGCATGGAACGCGCCGTCTCGGGATCCAGGGATAAGGCAAATTGCTTGTTCCAATCGAAGGTGTAACGGGCGTAGCTGATCGCGTCGTCCCGGTCCTGGGCACCCGGCCGGCGCCTGGCAATGTCGGCGGCGTGGGCGGCGATGCGGTAGGCAATCATGCCGTCCTTCACATCTTTTTCGTTGGGTAGTCCTAAATGCTCCTTGGGAGTGACATAGCAAAGCATGGACGCTCCATGCCAGCCAATCATGGCCGCTCCAATGGCGCTGGTGATGTGGTCGTAGCCAGGGGCAATATCGGTCACCAACGGACCCAACGTGTAGAAGGGCGCTCCATCGCACAGCTCCACTTCCTTTTCCACCTGCTCCTTGATCTTGTCCAAGGGGACGTGGCCCGGACCTTCAATCATTACTTGAACATCGCTCTTCCAAGCTTGTCTGGTTAGGTCGCCTAGCGTCTTCAACTCGGCAAACTGAGCTTCGTCGCTGGCATCGGCAATGCAGCCGGGCCGCAAGCCGTCACCCAGGGAAAAGCTAACATCGTACTTGGCCATCACCTTGACGATGCGGTCAAAGTGCTCATAGAGAAAATTCTGACGATGGTGATGGGTCATCCATTGGGCCAGGATCGCGCCGCCGCGGCTGACGATTCCGGTGATGCGCTTGGCCACCATGGGCACGTACTGAATCAGCACGCCGGCGTGCACGGTGAAGTAGTCCACACCCTGCTGCGCCTGCTCTTCGATCACGTCCAGGTAGACATCGATGTTCAGATCTTCAAGCTTCTTGACCCGGTTCAAGGCCTCATAGATCGGCACCGTGCCGATAGGCACCGGGCTGTGGCGCAGAATGGCTTCGCGGATCTCCGGGATGGCGCCGCCGGTTGAGAGGTCCATCACGGTGTCGGCGCCGAAACTGACCGCGGTGTGCAGCTTGTCGAGTTCCTCGCGGATGTTGGAAGTCACAGCGGAGTTGCCGATGTTGGCGTTGATCTTGCACTTGGTGGCCACACCGATGCCCATTGGTTCCAGCTCAGGATGGTTGATGTTGGCGGGAATGATCAGGCGGCCGGCGGCAATCTCATCCTTAATCAAACCGACCGGCAGCTTTTCCCGCTGGGCGACGAAGGCCATCTCTTCGGTGATTTTGCCTTGGCGCGCAAAGTGCATCTGTGACATGTTGTCGTCGCCCGTCCGCGCAGCTTCGAGCTTCCGCTTTACAATCCACTCTGCTCTGGGCTTCAGAATCTCTTGCGTTCCATTGCTCGTCATTATTGAATCGCCTCACGAAGGATTATACGGTTAGATGCCGTGCTTGACGGAAGCGACCCGCGCTCCTAACCTAAGACTAGCCATGAGCCTTCGTCCGCAGACAATCCGCATCAGCATCGCAGTCGTGGTCATCTTGTGCACCATCGGCTATCTCGCGATCACGGGCGCGAACGCGGACAAGAGCTACTACGTGACCATCGGCGAATTACAAGCCATGGGCAACAAGGCATACACCCGGCATCTCCGCGTAGCCGGCGATGTGGCGCCCAATTCGATTGAGCGTAATGGCACCAATGCGCGCTTTGTCCTGAAGGAGCAAGGGCACACGCTGCCGGTCAGCTACCAGGGGATTGAGCCTCCGCCGGACACATTCAAGGACGGGTCCCAGGCACTAGCCATGGGCACCTACGGCCGGGATGGCGTGTTCCACGCCACGGAGCTGCAGGCCAAATGCGCCTCCAAGTATGCGGCCGCCAAGCCCGCTCCCAATACCGCTTCCGTCAAAGATCCGAACACCGCTCCGCTCGGGATCCCCAAGTAGCCCCACTTGGAATGGGATCAGACCTAATTCGACTGGAAAATGTATCGCGCCTCTTCGGCCGCTTCCCTGCTTTGCGCAAGGTCTCCATCAGCTTCACGACCGGACGCTGTTACGTTCTGCTGGGCGAGAATGGCGCGGGGAAATCCACGTTGCTGCGGGTGCTTGCCGGGCTGCTTGAACCTACCCTCGGCAGCGCGCAGATATTCGTCGACGGCAAAGGGGAGAAGATAGCCGGCCAGCGGGCTCGGATCGGCTACATGAGCCATGCTCCCATGCTCTATGACGAGTTGACGGCGATCGAAAACCTGCGCTACTTCGCAGCGCTCTACCGCACCTGCGCTTGCCTTACGCCGGAGGCGGCACTGCAGGCTGTGGGTCTCGATCCCCAGTTGGATCGCCCCGTCGGCCAATACTCCCAGGGGATGCGGCAGCGCACTTCCCTGGCCCGGGTGCTGCTGCCTCAGCCTTCCCTGCTGCTGCTGGACGAACCGTTCTCCAACATGGATGTCGCCAGCGCGGGCAAGATGGTCGCATCTGCTCAGCGGACTACGCCACGCTGACCGCACCGTCGTGCTCACCACCCATCAGCGATCACTGGCGGAACCGCTGGCCGATTACCTGCTGATGATGGAGGCCGGACGGTTGATTTCGGTCACCGATGGACCGGCGCTATGAAGACCAACGCCGCCCGGATACTGGAAGGCTTGGGCATCGGTTATACGCTGCAGGAATACGAGGTCGACCCGGAAGACCTCTCCGCAGTCAATGTCGCCCGGAAGATTGGCATGCCGGTAGAACAGGTGTTCAAAACGCTGCTCACCACCACTGGCACCGACCAATACGTCTTCGCGGTGATTCCCGGAGACGCAGAGCTGGACTTCAAGAAGCTGGCTCGCGCGGCTGGGGCACGTAAGGCCGAGATGGTGTCACTCAAGGACGTGCAGCCGCTCACCGGTTACATCCGTGGTGGGGTCACAGTGTTCGGCGCGAAAAAGGAGTTCCCCGTCTTCGCGGACGAGACCATCGAATTATTCGATTTGATCTCTGTCTCCGCAGGGCACCGGGGAGTGCAGATCGTGGTCGCGCCGCAGGATTACCTGCGCGCAGCGAAAGCCTCGGTCGCCGGCTTGACCAAAGACCAGGTCCCCGCGTGAGCTATCTGCTGGTTCACCTGGCCAAGGACCTGCGGCTGGAATGGCGCTCAAAAGACGCTATCAACGGCATGTTGTTTTTTGCCTTGATGGTGGTGGTGGTCTTCAGCTTGGCGTTCGACCCTACGGCGGCGATCTCGCGGCAGATCGCGGGAGGAATCCTTTGCGTGGCCACCCTGTTCGCTTCCGTAACCTCGTTGAACCAGGCCTGGGCGAGGGAGCTGCGGCATCAGGTTTTAGACGCCCAACGCATGGCGCCTGCCCCTGCCTCTTCACTATTCCTGGCCAAAGCGCTGGCCAACTTCCTGTTTGTGAGCGTGGTGCAGATTATTCTGGCGCCGCTTTTTGCCATTTTCTATAACCTGCATCCAGTGGGCGAAAAGTGGCTGTTGCTGGTGGTCTTGCCGCTAGGCACCTGGGCCCTGGTGGTGAACGGAACGTTCTTTGCAGCGCTGTCGTTGCGGACCCGGAACCGGGAACTGCTGCTGCCACTGCTGCTGCTTCCCATTTTCGTGCCGGCGCTTATAGGCATGGTGGAGGCGACCACCTCGATCCTGTTAGGGGATTTCGAGCCGGCGCTGTGGATCAAGCTTCTCGCCGGCTATGACGTGATCTTCACTACCGTCACTTTGCTGCTCTTTTCTACCATTCTCAACGCTGAGTGATGGGCGGGGTGGAGAACGATTCGCCCGACCGCCATGGCTGTCAGCAACAGACCGGCAAGAAAGACGGTTAGTCTTCCGAGCACGCGCCAGATGCGGGTCCTGGGGGGCAGGACACCCCGTTTGGTCTTGAGACTGTAGGCCTGCCCGAGGATTCCTGACAGCATCAGGAAAAAACCTAGAGCTAGTAACAACCAAGTCATGGTTCGTCCTCCGTGGAATGATCTAAACTGTTTTTGACTGCATTTAGGAGTACGTGATGAAGATCTTCCGCTGGATCTGGCTTGCCTTCTCCCTTGGTCTGCTTGGCTACGCTTTTTATCAAGGCATGTATGTCGCGCCAACCGAAGCTACCATGGGCGACATCCAGCGAATCTTCTACTACCATTTTCCGTCGGCGATCCTGACATTTGTGTTTTTCTTTGTGAGTTTTGTCGCGTCGATTGTTTATCTTGCCTCGCGCCGCAATGATCCCCAGCGGGCCATGAGCGCCGATGCCGCCGCGCTGGCCTCGGCAGAGATGGGCATGGTCTTTTGTACCCTGGTGCTGATTCAGGGGCCGCTCTGGGCCCGGCCGGTTTGGGGTATCTGGTGGACCTGGGATGCACGCCTGACGTCGACTCTGGTCCTGTGGCTGATCTATGCCAGCTATCTGCTGCTGCGTAAGTTTGCCGATGGTCCGCAGATGCAGACCCTGGCTGCCGTGGTCGCTATTTTTGGCTATGTCGATGTCCCTATTGTCTACTACTCGACCACTTGGTGGCGGACCCAGCACCCCTCGCGCGTAATTGGCGGGGACGGCGATCTCGACCCTCAGATGTGGATTGCGGTCCTTTGGAACATGGCCGCGTGGCTGGCCTGGGGAGTTCTGCTGGCGGGTTGGAGATACAGCGTTGAACGGCGGCGGCAGGTCGCGGAACAGCACGCCGCACTACATGCTTTGGAAGCAAGCCTTGAAGTAACTCTTTAAGGGAGCAATGGGCGATAGGGCTAAGCGTCTGCGTGAAAATCAGAACTAAGAGACCAAACCGAACTAGACAGTCTGGTTCATCTCCACCCTTAATGGTCGCGGCGGGTGGGTTACTGAGGTCTGACTGTGAGCTGTAAAATTCAGTCCAGAGAGTAGCTTGGTTCGGCCTCGCGGCGGGGAGAGACAAAATTATGGCGCATCGTCATCTAATCCTGGCTTATGCCTTCACCATCGGGGGCCAGCTTGCCTATGCGGGGTGGGTGGCACTGAAATATCGGGCCATGCGCAAGCTGGAACGCGAATTTCCGCCCTATCCCGTGGTCACTAAATAGACGGGGGCACTTCCCTCACTTCTTCAGCCATCAATTCGCCCGGATGACTGCCGCCGAGCAACTCCTCCTCGGGCTCGATATGGACCAATACCTCCGCAATCTTATCCACTTGATCGCGCACCCTATCGGCGACCGCATGGGCAATCAGGTGCCCTTCCCGTACCGTCAGATCGCCCCGCACCACCACATGCAGATCGACGTAATAGCGGAACCCGACTTTGCGCACGAAGCACTTCTCCACCCCAAATACGTCCAGCACCGACGCCGCCACGCGGCGCACCTGCTCTTCGATTTCCGGGGCAGGCGCCGTGTCCAGCAGCTCGTCCACCGGCCTGCGCAGCTGCCGCCAGCCGCCGAATAGGATTACCGGGGCGGCGCACAGAGCGGCCCAATCGTCTGCCGTGGGATCTCCCGTCCAAAGCGCGGCGGAAATGCCGACGATGGCAAACGCAGAGATGATCGCATCGCTAAGATGGTGCCAAGCGTCCCCCCTGAGCGCGGTGCTCTCGATTTTTCGGCTAACCCCCGCCACGTAGCGGGAGAGCAAAGCCTTGATGGGCACCACACAAACCAGAACCCACAGGGTGAAGGCTTGGGGCAGCTTGTGCGGGGTGCGGATCAGGTTGATGCTTTCCGCGGCGATGCCCAGCGCGGCGGCAATCATGGCAACGCCCACAATGGCGGCAGCAATGGGATCCGCTTTGCCGTGCCCGTAGGGATGATCCTTGTCCGGAGGCTTGATGGCCAGGCGCAAGCCATAATAGACGACTGCGGAACTGATGACGTCGAGGAAGGATTCGACCCCGTCGGCCAACAACGCGAAGGAATGCCCGAGCAAGCCGGTCAGGCACTTCACCAAAGCCAGGGATAGATTGATAACGATGCCTATCCTGGAAGAGCGCAGGCCCCCTTCCACCATCTGCTCGGTTGTCGGCAAAATGGCCATGCTGCATTGTCTCTTATTCAGAGCAGCAGGGCGCGTTTCGGTGCCCAATGGTTTTCTTTTTTGGGATCGGTCCTTGCCCCCTGCGGACGATTCTTACTAAACTTAATCTCGGAATAATTATTTTGATCGCGAAGCCCTTCCGGCCGCGGAGGCGTCAGTTGCTGCGCTTTTTGAAGCTCGCTCTCATCTTCGAACTCTCCACCATCCTTGGGCTCTCGGTCCTGACGGGGCAGTTTTTCTATCGCGCATACAGCAATTCCAGCCACGAGCATCTGCCGGTCAGCTTTCTGGCGGCGTTAGTGATGCTCGTGCTGGGCACTCAGCAAACGGCGATGTCGTTTCGCAGGGAAAAGATCCGCTTGGCATTCGGGCGCCCTACAGTCCGGGAAAAGCTCCGCCTGAAAGTGGCTTACAGCACGCTGACGCTGCTGCTTTTTATCGCCGCCGGAGTTTTGCTGGTCATCCTCAAAAGCCATCTCCAGTAGGAGACGCGATCAGCGCGACGCACCTACCGCTTTTTTCTGGCGGGTCGCTACCGATTGCGGCTTTTTAGGCTGCGTGACCTCGGGCTGCGGTTCGGGCTTGCGTGGCTGCGCGCCCTGACTCGATTGCAGATCCATCCATTCGTCCAAGCGAGACCGTTTGAAGCGCCAACGGTTACCTAGCTTGAATGCGGGGACGAAACCATCTGAGGCATATTTGTACAGTGTGTCAGGGCTGATACCGAGGTAATCCGAAGCCATGCGGATATCCATAACTTCGCGAACCTGCTCTCTCGCCGGTGTGGTTCTCATGGAAGTTCTCTTTCTCCTCTGGGAACTGCGGGCCGGGCGAGAGTACAAACCCGCCGTTGTGCTTATACCGCGTTTTTACCCTGTAACACAAGAAATTATCGCGTATTGCGGTATTCTCCTGGGTTTTTGCGGTTTTGTTGCGTTCCGAGTAGGAGCGTAGCAGAAATAAACCAATTTCGATGCATTACCTACGGTGCGCACGCGGTTACCAAGGACATCGTATCGGACCTGATGCGCGCCGCAGGATGGTTAAACTTCCACTTTGCATGTTTAGCTTATCGTGCTCATTATTAACGACTAAACTGAGGCCGCGTTTCAGCTCACCGAAGAGAATTCTGGTTGCAGGCCGGCCGCAAGAGCGATTAAATCGTCACCAATAGTCCTGGTTTTTGCGATCGCATCCGCAAGTGGGATATTGGTGATTTCCGTCCCGCGCAGCACCACCAGCCGGCCGAACTTGCCCTCGTGCACCAGATCGATCGCGGCCGATCCGTAGCGGGTGGCAAGCATGCGGTCGTAGGCGGTGGGAGTGCCTCCGCGTTGCGTGTGGCCCAGGTTTACAGAGCGAGTTTCGTAGCCGGTTTTTTCCTCGATCAGTTCTGCGACCGCTTGCCCGATGCCGCTGAGGCGAGCGTGACCAAAAGCGTCCAACTTGCCTCCTTGGGTCGCCTGGCTGCCGGCAAGTTTTGCGCCTTCGGCCACGACCACGATGGAAAAGAGCTTGCCGCGGCCGTGGCGGTCTTTGAGGATCTTCACGGCTCCCTCGATGTCGATCGGCTTCTCGGGCACAAAGATCACGTCGGCGCCCCCGGCGATGCCGGAGGTGATGGCGATCCAACCCGCGTCGCGTCCCATCACTTCACAGACGATCACCCGGTTATGGGCCTCGGCGGTGGAATGCAGGCGGTCCACTGCTTCGGTGGCGATGGAGACGGCGGTGTCGAAACCGAAACACGCATCCGTTCCGCTGAGGTCGTTATCGATGGTCTTAGGCACGCCCACGATCTTGATGCCGGTCTGCACCAAGGCATTGGCCACACCTTGGGTATCGTCTCCACCGATGGTGATCAGCGCATCGAGATGGTTGGCCTTGATGGTGGCGAGGCATTTGTCGATCCCGCCCTCCATCTTGCGCGGGTTCGTGCGCGAGGTACGCAGGATGGTGCCGCCAAGCTGCAGAATGCCGGAAACGGTTTCGAGGGTCAACGGCATGGTTTTGTTTTCCACCACCCCGCGCCAGCCTTCGATGAAGCCGACGAACTCGTCGCCGTGATGAAAAATACCTTTACGAACGGCGGCGCGAATCACCGCGTTCAGTCCGGGGCAATCGCCGCCCCCGGTTAGCATTCCAACTCGCATTTGGTTCTCCTAAAGTGGTACGTCCATACCATACATCGGGTTTTTGAAGCTCATCAAGACACGCACAGCGCAGGATTTAGTGATGGAAGAGCTTATTCAGGACGTCCGCCGGGTTCTGTTTGTTGCCGCCGTTGCCTAGTATCTGCTGTTTGAGGATATTGCCGGCATTCTTTTGCAGCAACTTGCTGAGATCCGCCTGGATGACAGGGTTGGTGGTCGTGCCGGTTATATGAACCGGGATTCCGTTGGTGGCCGCAGTGGTAAGGGCTTGGCCCAAGACGCCACCGCCTACGCCACTCAGCCCCGCGAGCGCCTGGCCGCCGACACCGGAGCTGGTATTGAGCTTGGCCGTCACATCAAAATTAAGACCACCGCTGGGGGAGACCGTGCCCGCCCCCGTGGCCGTACCGAGCACAGGTACGGAGATGTAAAGGTTGTCGATGCGCGTGCCCTCGGACGATGAGTTCACATTGGCGCGCAGGGTCTGTATCTCCGTGCCCCCCTTACCGCCGGAAACCGGCTTGAGCCCGCCGATCTTGGAGGAGAGGTCAAAGCCTGCCAGCCGGGTGTTGTCCACCTGAACAGGCCCGCTGATAGTTGGGCCGCTGGAGGGTCCTGTGATATTGAGGTTGGCAGTGAGAGTGCCTCCCTGCAGGCTGGAGCCGCTAGGCAGGCGAATACCGGCCGCCGGTAAGAGGGCCTCGACCTGGTTGATGGGGAGGTTCGGCGCTGCGAGGTGAAGCGCCAGGACCGTTTGCGGTCCTTTGATCTGATAGGTCCCGGCCACGTGCACTGCGACACCGCCGGTATTGACGTTCAAATCGCTGATCTGGCCTGCTCTGGCCTCGAGGTTGTGCTCAATTGTGTATTTGAGATCGACCGGAGAGGGTGTGGGGGAGCCATTGGGCACCAGTTGCAGGTTCGCCGCATGGACTGTCCCGTTGCTGTTGAGGATCTGACCGTTGGACGTGACCTGGGCGGTGATGTCAGCCAGCATGGACACGCCCTGGCTCTTCGCAAGTACGCCCGCGGCTACCGGATCGAAGTGCTTCAAGCTTACGTTGGCGCCTAGAGGTGTCTCGGACGCGTCTTTTTGATTGATTGGACCCGCATTGCCTTTCACCTCGAGGTCGCCGCCGGCGGGAAGACTGGCGGTGAGTTCAAAGGGAAAGGCTTTGGCGAAGGAGAACTGCTCAACCGAAAGATTAAGTTTGCTGTAGACGAAAGGCGACCCGGTCAGCGGCAAGTCGGATACGGTCGCGGTGCCGTTCTCGACCTTCATCTGGCCCACGGTGAAGTTGGGGAGCGCGGTCTCCTTTTGCACGTCTTGGGTGCGGCTGGCCGCCGTGCCGCCGATGTTGGAGAAGTTCCACACACCCTGGGCATTGTGAACCAGATTGATGGTCGGCGAATCGGCCACAAAGCTGGTCACCAATAGCTTGCGATGCAGCAGCAGCGGTCCGACCTCCACCCCGATGTGCAGAGACTGAGCCTGAAGGAAGGGCTTCTGACTGAATGCAGGATCGTCGGCGATGGACACGTTGTCGGCAACCAGGCTGCCGGAGAACACAGAAAAGCTCAAGTTGCCCAACGTCACTTTTCTGCCCAAAGCCGAGGAAAGCTGCGTCTCGAGCGTGCCACGAAAAGTATTCGCGTTGATGAACAGGGGTGCAAGCAAACCGGCCAGCAACAACAGAACCACGACGGCGACGAGGATGCTTATCAGCGGACGCTTCTTCACAGTGACACCTCTCGATACATAGATGCTGGAGTTCAGCGATGGGCGGTGGCCTCGTCATGGTAGAGGGCCGCAATGAGCTCCGCATATCGCGTGACCACCACGCGGCGCCTTAGCTTCAGAGTTGGCGTCAACTCGCCGGAAGCCATCGACCATTCGTCGGGAACCAATTGGAAGCGCTTGATGGTCTCAAAATCCGCCAGGCTTTGATTGACGGTCTGGACCAGGGCTTTGTATTCCGCTTGCACGGTGGGATGTTTGATGAGGTCGGCGCGGGAAGAAAAAGCGATTCCCTGCTGTTGCGCCAGAGCTTCGAGCGCGGGGAAATTGGGCGCGATGATCACGCTGAGAAACTTGTGCCGGTCGCCGACGAGGACGGCGTTGGCTACCAGCGGGTTCGCATTGAGTTTGCCTTCGATCGGTTGGGGGGCGACCATTTTGCCGCCCGAGGTCTTGAGCAACTCTTTCTTGCGGTCGGTGATGTAGAGGAAACCATCGCCGTCCGCGCGGCCGATATCGCCGGTATGAAACCAGCCGTCGGGTTCAATCACATCCCGTGTCGCTTCCGGCTTGTGCCAGTAGCCGGTGAAGACGAATGGTCCCTTGACCAGGAGTTCGCCATCGGCGGCAAAGCGGTATTCCACTGACTCGATCGGCTTGCCTACTGACCCGATGCGGTGATCGCGAGCGTTGTTCAGACTCACCACGGGCGAAGTTTCGGTGAGGCCGTAGCCCTCAAAGATCCGGATACCGACGTCAGCGAACCAGCCGGCCGTGTCGACGCCGAGCGGTGCGCCGCCGGCAATATAGTCGAGGACCTTCCCGCCGAAGGCCTGTTTGACTTTTTTGAAGACCAGGCGATCAGCCAGCCGCCAGCTAAGCGAAGAAGGCGTTTCTCCGCGGAGAATCTCTTCGCGATGGTTGTGGCCGGTGGCCAGCGCCCAGGTAAGGATTTTCTTAGTGATCGCCTTGGCGCCGGCGCGGCGCTGGACTTCGTCGCGTATCTTCTCGTAGACGCGGGGAACGGCCACGAATACCGTGGGCTGGACCGTAGTGAGGGCTCCGGGCAGGCGGTCGAAATGCCCGCAGTAGGCTAGCGTGGCGCCGTAACAGAACAGCGCATAGTCCAGATGCCGGGCGGTGATGTGGGAGAGGGGAAGGAAGGAAATGCAGGCAGAGTTAATGTCCCACTTGAAGGTTCGGGTGGAGTAGTTAAGGTTGGAAGCGATGTTGCCGTGCGTGAGCATCACGCCTTTGGATTCCCCGGTAGTGCCCGATGTGTAGATGAGGGTCGCCAGATCCTCGGGCTTGACACCAAAACTGCGCAGCCACGGTTCCATATCGTTGGGGGGCGGGGCACTGTTTTGCAGGAGGGAGGAGAGGGTGGTTACGCCGTCGAGCTGATCCATCACGACGATGTGCTCGAGTTGAGTCTGGCCGCGGATGGAAGCCAGCTTGCGATACTGAGCCTCGGTGGACACTACGGCGACGCGCGCTCCGGAATCGACGAGGAGGACGGCGATTTGTTCAGCGGTAAGGGTAGGGTAGATGGGCACATCGACGGCGCCCAGGACCAGGGTGGCGAAGTCGACCACGGGCCACTCCCAACGGTTCTCGGCGAGCAGGGCAATGCGGTCGCCTTTACCTACGCCCCAGGAGACAAAGGTGTTGGCCAGGGCGTAGACACGCGCTAAGAGCTCGCGACTGGAGAGGGGGTGCCAGTTGCCGGAGGCATCCTGCCACAGAATTGCGCGCTCGCGGTTGCTGGCTGCGACCAACGCGATGACATCTACTAGGGTCTCAAGAGTGAACATGAATGGGTTCTACAAACCCTGTCGATTGTAACTCGCTGGGATTTACCGTAGAGCGTTCGCGGCCCTGAGCAGGGAAAGCAATTTTTCAATCGGAGCCAATCTCCAAGTCGTCCGCGCGAGACTCGGAACTCAAGGACCAAACTGAATTTGATGGGTGCCCCATGTTCGCGCAAGCTAACGTGGGCCGAAAAAGACGGGCGAAGCCCTTCCAATGCTTTTAGTCCTTGAGTGAAAGCATTCGAAGAATTCATATTCGGCCCACGTTAGCTTGCGCGAACATGGGGCACCCATCAAATTCGGTTTGGTCCCTGAGTTCCAATTCTCGCGCGGGCTTCTCTGCCCTGCCAGAGCCACAACAGAACGTGAGTCCAAAGAATCGTCGTTCTGCTACGCCTGTGGCAACGGAGTCAACCGCACGAAGCGCCCGGACAGGTTCGCCCAGTCGGCGAGAATCCTGTGAGCCCGCGTGCTGTTGGTTTTTTCGGCGTGCAACTGAATGAGCTGACGCAGCTCCTCGCCGGCAGCGTCGTCCAACGTCGACAACGGTTCCGGTGCAAGGAAGGTGGAGTGATACCGTGTCTGGGATACAAAGGATCCGTCTTCATCGAAGACCCAAGCCAGGCCGCCCGTCATGCCCGCTCCAAAGTTTTGGCCAGTGGATCCCAACACCACCACCAACCCTCCCGTCATGTATTCGCAGCCATGGTCTCCCAAGCCCTCAACCACCGCTCGAGCTCCGGAATTGCGGACCGCAAAACGCTCCCCCGCCCGTCCGGCAGCGAACAATGAGCCGCTGGTGGCCCCGTAAAGCGCGACGTTGCCGAGAATCACGTGCAGATCGCTCTCCCGCGCCGCACGTCCTTGGCCACGGAGAATCAGCTCTCCTCCGCACAGGCCCTTACCGACGAAATCGTTGGCCATGCCTTCCAGCACCAACTGCATACCAGGCACAGCGAACGCTCCAAACGACTGGCCAGCCACGCCGGTTAGCTTGAAGTTGAGCGGCGTTTCCTTGTGATGAAGCCCGTGCCACACCAGTTCACCGGCCAGACGCGCACCCAGCGTGCGGTGCTTGTTGGCGATGGTCTCTTCGAGGGCAAAGGGTTCACCGGCAGCACGAGCAGCCAGCGCCGGCTGCACCCAGGCGTTGTCAATGTTGGCATGATCGCTAGGACGGCGATTGCGTTGGCCCTGCCAGCGCACATGCCCCTCTCGAGCTGGAGCCAACAAGGCGCTCAGGTCGAGACCTCCAGCAGCACTCACCTGCTCCAGCAGATCGGTGCGACCGGTCGCGGCCTCGAGCGAAGGCAGACCGAGCGAGGCCATCAACATCTGGAGGTCACGCGTAAGTTCCTCAAAGAAGCGGATGACGTTGGCCGGCTTGCCGCGGAACTTTGCGCGCAAATCCGGTCGCTGGGTGGCGATCCCGGTGGGACAGGTGTTGAGATGGCATTGACGCGCCATGTCGCAGCCCAGCGCCACCAGCACGGCGGTGCCAAAGGCAAACTCGTCTGCTCCCAAGAGTGCGGCAATCAGCACATCGCGCCCGGTGCGCAATCCACCGTCACAGCGCAAACGAACCCGGCCGCGCAGCCCGTTCTGCATCAGCACCTGCTGGGCCTCGGCTAAACCAAGCTCCCATGGGTTGCCGGCGTACTTGATGCTGGAAAGGGGCGAAGCTCCCGTTCCTCCAGCGTGGCCGGCGATGACGATGTAGTCGGCATAAGCCTTCGCGACCCCGGCAGCAACGGTGCCCACACCGCACCCGGAAACCAGCTTGACCCCGATGGCTGCGCGAGGATTGACCCGCTTGAGATCGAAGATCAGCTGCGCCAGGTCTTCAATGGAGTAAATGTCATGGTGCGGCGGAGGGCTGATGAGCGTCACCCCAGGCTGCGCATGGCGCAAGCGGGCGATCAGCTCCGTCACCTTGTGGCCGGGCAATTGGCCGCCTTCACCGGGCTTCGAACCCTGACTGATCTTGATCTCGATCTCTTCGGCGTGGGTCAAATACTCGGTGGTGACGCCGAAACGAGCCGAAGCTACCTGCTTCACCTTGTTATTCAAGATCGCCGGAGCGCCAGGAAAAGTGGGATAGGCTGCAGGGTCTTCCCCTCCCTCGCCGGTGTTGGAGCGGCCGCCGAGCTGATTCATCGCCTCGGTGATGGTCTGATGAGCCTCCGGGCTGAGCGAACCCAGCGACATGGCCGAAGCGATATAGCGCTTGACGATGGAGGGCGTGGTCTCCACCTCGTCCAAAGGCAGCGGGGCGGCAGCGGGCCTTATTTCAAGAAGGTCACGAAGCACGGTGGGTTTGTTTTCGACCGCCAAGGTGCCGAAGGCCGTCCAAGCCTGAGCCGGGGAGAGGCCCGCTCCAGCGGATCCGCGGGCGGTTCCAGTGACAACTTGCAGAGCGCGGACGGTCTGGGGCTGCCAGCCATGCGGCTCGGCGTGCTCGTCTTTGCGGAAACGCACCCAGCCGTAGTCCGGCAAAACTCTCGCTTCCGCCGGCGCGACCGGCTGCTGCGCGGTGGCACTGGGCGATTGCGGATGACCGGCGTTGACCAGTGCCGCCGGCTGGCCATCGTCGTCTTGAGCGGCGGACCAGACCTCACGCAATTGAGCTTCGAGGCCGGCGAAGCCGATGCCCGAAATCGGCGACGGGGTTTCAGCAAAACAAAGGTCGACTACTTCCTTATCGAGGCCGAGAGCGTCGAAAAGGTGGGCTCCGCGATAGCTGTCGAGTACCGAGATGCCCATCTTCGACATGATCTTGGCCAAACCAAGATCGAAGGCATGAAGCATGTTGGCTTCGCCTTTTTCGGCGTCTAGATTGCGCGCCGTTTCGAGCGCGAGCCAAGGGCAGAGAGCGCCGGCTCCATAACCGAGAATGACCGCGGCGTGATGAAGGTCGCGGATATCGCCCGCTTCGACGGCCAACCCAGCCGAGGTACGGACCCCAGCCTTGGTCAAAGCATGATGCACGGCGCCAGTGGCTAACGCCATCGGGATGGGCAGGATCTCGGCGCGAGCGCCAGGCTGGGCAATGGCGCGGTCGGTGAGCAGCAGGATAGCAGCCCCGCCGCGCACTAGCTCGACCGCACGCGAGCCCAGATCGTCGATAGCCCGTCGCAGATTGCAATTAGGCGCAAAGACACAATCCAGAACCGCGAGCGGCATCTCGTCCGCCAAAGCATGCTCGCGATTGCGCAAGGCGTGCATCTGGCCCAGGGAGAGAAAGGGTGAATCAAGCGAAAGGCCGGGAATCCGCTTCTTGGTGTTAAGGATGTGCGGCCACGGACCGAGACGCGTGTGCAACTCGATGACAATCGACTCGCGTACCGGGTCGATAGCCGGGTTGGTGACTTGGGCAAAGCGTTGGCGGAAATAAGCGTACACCGGACGTGGGGCGTGGGCGAGCGGAGCCAGGGGCGTGTCGTCGCCCATGGACCACACCGCGTCTTTGCCGTCGCTGGCCATAGGGGCCAGAACCATGCGCACATCTTCCCGGGTGTAGCCGAATACCTGCTGCAACTGGGTCAGGTCCTCAACCGTCGGGGTGAACGCGGCGGGCTCGAGAGGTGTGTCTTCCACCAAAGCGCTGTAGGCGGTGAAGCGGTCGAATTCCTTTAGCAACTGGTCGTTTTCAAAAAGCTGGTGCGCACCCAGATCGGCGACCAACATTTCGCCCGGGCCGAGACGGCCGCTATGAATGATCCGCTCGGGGTCGAGATCCACCAGACCCGCTTCCGATCCCGCGACCACCAGCGCGTCTTCCGTAAGGAAGAAGCGGCAGGGGCGCAGGCCATTGCGGTCGAGGGCCACTCCAACCAGGTTGCCGTCGGCAAAGGACAGCGCGGCGGGGCCATCCCACGGCTCGACGAGGTCCGCGTGGTAGCGGAGAAACGCCGAATCTTTTTGCCGCCCGGCGGGAGGCAGTAACATTCTGATCGCTTCCGCAACACTGCGGCCGTTGCGTGCCAGCAACTCCACGACCTCATCCAGGCTGGTGGAGTCGGACCCGTTGCTCGAGAGGATCGGGTAGCACTCCGCCGGAATGGTTGCGGCCCGCGCGGCCATGCGGCCCCGGTTGCCCCACACGGTATTGATTTCCCCGTTATGAGCGAGCATACGCAGCGGCTGCGCCCGATCCCAGGACGGGAGCACATTCGTGGCGTAGCGCTGGTGGAAGATCGCAAAGGGCGTGGTGTAAGCCGGGTTCGCCAAATCAGGATAAAACTCGGCTAAGAGCCGCCCAGCGCACATGGACTTGTAGACCATGGTGTACGAAGAAAGCGAGCAGACATAGACGGAGGGGTCGCCTTCACGCTCGAACTGCTTGCGCGCCAAATAGAGGCGGCGATCGAACTGCTCCGGATCCTTGGACGTGACCAACACGTGGCGAATCACCGGGATGCTGGCGAGTGCAATTTCGCCCAGAATTTCTTCCCGCGTGGGCACCAGGCGCCACGTCAGGAGGTCGAGATTGTGTGCGGCGAGCGCCTGCTCGAGGGCCTGTTTTCCAGTAACCGATTCGTCGGGAAAAAAGACCACACCCACGCCCAGCGGCTGGCTGGGTTCCAGGGTGATTCCGGTGGCGGCAAGCAGAAAATCGCGCGGCACAGCGGTCATGATGCCGACCCCGTCACTGCTCTTGCCGTCGGCTGCAATGGCTCCGCGATGGGCCAGACGAGAAAGCGCGGTGAGCGCCTGGGTCAGGATTTCATGAGAGGGCTGGTTGCGCAGCGTGGCTACGAAGCCGACACCGCACGAGTCCTGATCGAAGCGCGGATCTACAAGACTCGGAGTGAGGCTAGGATGCTCCGGCGACTTTGAGGCAATGAAACCCATACGTAACTATAATCCCCGTTTCCCTGACAAGTAGGAGGCGATTAAAAAATTTCTTCGCACCAAGGAGGGCAACAGCCAAATATGACTATTTGGCTAAAAAAAGGCATCCATTCGTTGACAAAAGGACTCTGTATATTTATACATGTGAATGTATTTTTATGCACACCTGAGCGCGGCCTAGTGCCGCGCTCAGGCTTTGGTACCGGTTGCAGAGAAACTCATGTTTGGTAATCGAGCAGTAAAGGGTACGGGCTTTAGCCCATACATCTCGGTGACAAAACGAAGGGTACGGGCTTTTAGCCCGTACGTCTCGGTGACAAAAATGAGCGGCTTTAGCCGCTGAGGGATGATGCCCTCAGGGGCTAAAGCCCAACTTAGCTTGAACCTCAAACGTACGGGCTTAAGCCCGTACCCTTCAAGAGAGCGAGTTTTTCCGCAACCTGTTTGGTAGCAGATTGCACACCCCGATTGATCTCGGGTCAAGAGTTGGAAGGAAAGCAAGCGAGATGAAGCAGGATCGGCATACGGCAATTCGGGAGCTTGTCGCCGGCGCGCCCATAGGCAGCCAGGACGAGCTGCGCCGCCGGCTGGTCAAGCGCGGCTTTGAGGTAACCCAGGCCACGCTTTCGCGCGATATTCACGAACTGCATCTTTATAAGGGACCGAATGGATATGCAGTGCCCAATGGAGTTGCGGATGACGACGATGACATGCCGCAGACCCCCGAAATGCTCCGCAGCTTCGGGCTGCGCGTGAAACAAGCCCTAAATCAGCTCGTGCTGATTACCACCAGCGGCAGCGCACAGCCGGTAGCGCTGGCGATCGACGGCGAAGACTGGCCGGAGGTCGTCGGCACCATCGCCGGAGACGATACCGTCTTGATTATTTGTCCCGACCCAAAGCGGGCGACCGTGTTGCGCGATCGCCTGGAAGCGATGATTGGCTGATGCCCACGAAATCCATACAAACCGCAGTAGCCGGAGTGAGCGGATATGCAGGCTTGGAACTGGCGCGCTTGTTGCTCCGCCACCCCGCGCTCCAAGGCCGGCCCCCGGTGTTTGTGGGCCGGGACGAGAAGACTACCCGCCTGACCGACATGCATCCGCAGCTGGCCGACAACAATGGCAGTTCGGGATTGCTAGTGCAACCGTTCTCCTGGGAATTGCTGAAGGAGCGGGGTGTGGAGCTTATCTTCATGGCGACTCCGCACGAGCAGTCCAGGAACTGGGCCCCGGAAGCGCTGGCGCGCGGCCTACGGGTAGTGGATTTGAGCGCAGCCTGGCGGTTGCGGGAGGACGAGCATCGCGCCGTGTACGGCTTCCACGACGAAGACGCGGCGGCGATGGCCCGGGTGCAAACAAAAAGCGTATACGGTTTGCCGGAGTTAAACCGGGCCTGCATCCGGAATGCGCAGCTGGTGGCGAACCCGGGTTGCTATGCCACTTCCATCATTCTGGCCTTGAAGCCTTTGGTCGCTGCCGGGTGGGTCGATACGGATCGCGGCATCGTGTGCGATTCGAAGTCCGGCGTGTCGGGCGCGGGAAAAGCGCCCACCGCCACCACGCACTTTATGAATGCCGCGGACAATCTCTCCGCGTATGCCGTGTTTGGCCACCGGCATATGGGCGAGATTCTGGAGCAGCTGAATCTCGAAGAGCCGCAGATCATCTTTACTCCGCACCTGCTGCCGATTCCGCGGGGTATTCTCTCCACCACGTACGTCACCTTCCGGGAGAAGAAGGAAGCGGCGGAAGTGGACGCGTGCTTCCGGGAATTTTATGCATCGAGCCCGATGGTGCGGATCTTCGACACCCTGCCGCAGATCCAATACTCGGTGCGCACCAACTACTGCGACATTGGCTTCAAGCTGGCCAAGGATGGCCGGCGCTGTATCGTCGTTTCCTGCCTGGACAACCTGCTAAAAGGTGCATCTGGCCAGGCGGTAGAGAACATGAACCTGATGTGCGGATGGGACGAAGCGGAGGGGCTCAAATGAAATTTGTGGTGAAACTGGGTGGCGCCGCGCTGGAAGATCAAAAGCTGCTGCACGGCTGTGCGCGGGCAATCGCCGTCCTGGCCCAGGACGGCAACCAGGTAGCTGTCGTGCACGGCGGAGGGGCTGCGCTGACCCGCACCCTGAAGCAACTGGGCAAACAGAGCGAGTTTGTCGCCGGCCTGCGCATCACCGATGCGGAGACTCGCGATGCGGCGCTGATGGTGCTGAGCGGTCGAGTGAACAAAGAGCTGGTAGCCGCCCTGGGTGGCCACGGGCAGGCTGGGGTTGGGCTTTCGGGCGGGGACGGATTGATTTTCCGCGCGCGCAAAAAACGCACCACCCCAGACCTGGGTTTTGTGGGCGAGATCGTCGCCTCCGATACGCGTTGGCTCGATGCCATCTGGAAAATGGGCGCGGTGCCGGTCATTTCCAGCCTGGCGCTCGGGTTTGACGGCGAGTACTACAACATCAACGCCGACGAGATGGCGGCAGCCTGCGCGGTGGCTTGCAAGGCGGATGCGTTGGTGTTTCTTACCGACGTACCTGGGGTACGCGGCCCGGATGGCGATGTGATGCGCTGGTTGACGGTAGATCAGATTGCCCGGCTGACGCAGGATGCGGTCATCAGCGGAGGCATGCTGCCCAAGCTGGCAGCTTGCCGTGAGGCTCTCCTGGCGGGAGTGAAGCGGGTCCGGATTCTCCCCGCGGATGCGGCGGCGGTATTGCCTGATTTGTGTTCGACACGGGTACTTCAAGGGACTGAGGTGATGGTGGCATGAAGCTGGAAGCGATTCAAGCGGCAGAGGCAAAACTGCTGCTCCCTACTTATGAGCGCAATCCCCTGCTGTTTGTGGACGGCGCAGGCATGTACCTGATCGACGAGAACGGCGATCGCTATCTCGACCTGCTGAGCGGGATCGGGGTCAACGCGTTGGGTTATGGACACCCCGCGGTTACCCGGACGATCGAAGAGCAGAGCCGGAAGCTGGTACACATCTCGAACCTCTACTTCCACACCGGGCAGGCGGAGTTGGCCGCGCGGTTAACGGAGAGGTCGGGCCTGGACCGCGCCTTTTTCTGCAACAGCGGCACCGAGGCATGGGAAGCGGCGCTGAAGCTCGCGCGGGCGTACTCGGCGATGAAGCGGAGTGAAGGCCACACCCTGGGAACCAAATTCCTGGCGCTCGACAACAGCTTCCACGGACGCACCATGGGCGCGGTGTCGACTACGTACAAGGACAAGTATCGCGAGCCCTTCGAGCCGCTGGTACCAGGCGTCGAGTTTGTGCGCTTCAACGATGTGGATCATCTGCGAGCGAGCTTCTCGAACGAGGTATGCGCCATTTTGATCGAGCCGATCCAGGGCGAGGGCGGCATCCGGCCGGTGTCGCAGGAATTTTTTGCCGCGGCACGGGAGCTTACGCACTCGACCGGCGCGCTGCTGATTGCGGACGAAATTCAGGCTGGCCTCGGACGCACCGGCAAGTGGTTTGCATACCAGCAATTCGGCATTCAGCCGGATGTGACCACACTGGCCAAGCCGCTGGCGGGCGGGCTGCCGTTGGGAGCCATGCTGTGCAGCGAGGAGGCCTCCCGCGGCATCCACGCCGGGCTGCATGGAACGACGTTCGGCGGCGGACCGTTGGCTTGCGCGGTCGCCATTGCCGTGATCGATGCCATCGAGCAGGAAGGTTTGCTGGGCAATATCCAGCAGACCGGCGCCCACTTCAAGCAGCAACTGCACGAACTCGCCAGCACGCACGAAAGCGTGGTGGATGTGCGTGGTATTGGGCTGATGCTGGCCATGGAAATGGACTCCGCTGATTTGGCCAAGAGCATCGTGGCCAAGATGCTGGAGCGGCGCATCCTGATCAACCGCACCAGCGACACAGTGTTGCGTTTTCTGCCGCCGTTCATCACGCGCCCGGAGCACGTGGATATCGCGGTGTCCGCACTGAACGATATTTTGACCGAGGATGCCGCATCCAAAAACAAGGGGGTAACGGAATGGCTAGCAAAACGTTAATAGAGAGCAGTGCGCTTGCCGAGGCGGCGGTAAGCCTGACAGGCCGTGACTTTTGCTCAATTGCCGATCTCTCCCGCACGGAGATTGGCGGCATCATGGAGCTTGCGCACGCTATCAAAGCGTCGCCGTCAGATTACCGCTATGCTCTCGATGCGCGCCAGATGGTGATGTTCTTCGAGAAAGCTTCGCTGCGCACACGGCTCACATTCGAAGCGGGCATGAGCACGCTGGGCGGTAACGCAATGTTCGTGGATCAGACCCAGTCGCCGCTGGGCGAGCGCGAGTCGCTGGCCGATATCGCGCGCAACGTAGAGCGCTGGGTGAGCCTGATCGTGCTGCGCACCTATGCTCACGAAACGATTACCGAGATGGCGGAGTATGCCCGCTGCCCGGTGATCAATGCGCTCAGCGATCTGGAACATCCCTGCCAGGCCCTGGCCGACTTCATGACTGTTGAGGAGCGGTTCGGCACTGCGCGCGGGGTCAAGTTTACCTACGTGGGTGATGGCAACAATGTCTGTCACTCATTGATGCTCACCTCGGCCCTATTGGGCGCGCACTGCACTGTCGCTTCGCCCAAGGGATATTACCCCAAGCCTGAGATCGTGGCCCAAGCGCAGAAGCTGGCGGAGGAGTCAGGCGGTACGCTGACGCTTACCCACGATGTGGTGGGCGCAGTCAGCGGCGCGGATGCCGTGTACACCGATGTTTGCACCAGCATGGGGTTTGAGCATGAGGTGACCAAGCGGGCGCCGATCTTCAAGCCCTACCAGGTGAACGAGGCGTTGATGGCCCATGCCGCGCCCCACGCTGTCTTTATGCATTGTCTGCCTGCGCATCGCAACGCCGAAGTTACGGATGCGGTGCTGGACGGACCACAATCCGCAGTGTTCGATCAGGCAGAGAATCGCCTGCACGCGCAGAAGGCTTTGATGGTTCTGCTGCTCGGCGGCGCCCAAGGCGTCACACGAGGATAGGGACCCGGTTGAGTCCCGAAGGGACGGCTGAAAGTAGCCCAGGACGTCAGTCCTGGGTTGTCTCAGCCAATCCGAGTTAGTCCCGCAGGGACGGCTGAAACCTCGCATCTGTACTCAGCCGTCCCTACGGGACTTTGTCAAATTGCTTTGATGTACCCAGGACTGACGTCCTGGGCTAGATTCAACCGTCCCTTCGGGACTTGGTTCAGAAAACAGTAGGGTGAGGAGTTTGGCGTGTTGAAAGAAGTTGCGCAGTGAAGATGTGGTCGGGCCGCTTTCGCGAGCCCCTGGACCCGGATTTCGAACAATGGCAACGATCACTGGGATTTGACTGGCAGCTGCTTCCCCAGGAAATAGCCGCCAGCAAGGCCCACGCGCGCACTATCGCCGCTGCGGGCATCCTCAATGCCGCCGAGCTGGAACAGATCGTGGGTGCGTTGGATGCCATCCGCGATGAGTACGCCCAGCGGCCGCCGAGCGACATTTATAACTGCACGCAAGCGGAAGACATCCACCACTTCGTGGAGCTGGAACTGGTGGAGCGCATCGGTGATCTGGGTTTCAAACTGCACACCGGCCGCAGCCGCAACGAGCAGATTGCCACCGACCTTCGCCTCTTCGTGCGGGAAAAATGCTCCGCCATCGCCGGCCGTCTGGGAGATTGGGTGCGCTCGCTCACCGCGCAGGCCGCGGCTGCGGGGGACGCGGTCATGCCCGCCTATACCCACTTGCAGCGCGCGGAACCAGTGCTGGTTGCCCACTGGCTGCAGGCGTACGGCGAGATGCTGCTACGCGACATAACTCGGCTGGGAGATTTGAGCCGGCGCCTGAATTATTGTCCACTGGGTTCCGGAGCGGTGGCGGGCGCCACGCTCAAGCTGGACCGCATGATCGCTGCACGGGAACTGGGCTTCAGCGGACCCACCGCCAACAGCATGGATGCAACCAGCGATCGCGACTTCGCGGTCGAGTTCCTGCAGGCGCTCACGCTGGTGGCTCTGCACGCCAGCCGGTTCGCCGAAGAGATCACGCTCTACGCCACGGCGGAGTTCGGATTCGTGGAGCTGCCGGAGGCGTTTTCGACCGGATCAAGCGCCATGCCGCAGAAGAAGAATCCAGACCTGACCGAGCTGGTGCGGGGTAAGGTGGCGCGCATCAATGGCGCGGCACAGACGGTGACCATGCTGCTCAAGGGTCTTCCGCTGGCCTATAACAAAGACCTGCAGGAGAGCCAGGAGCCGGTTTTTGCGGCAGCGGACGCGGCAGAGCGGATGACCGCTTTGCTGTCCCGTTTTACAGCAGCTCTGCGTTTCAATACCGGACGGATGCGCAACGCCTGCGAGACTGGGTATCTGAATGCGATGGCGGCCGCAACCTACCTCGTGCACAAGGGAGTTCCCTTTCGCAAAGCGCACGAGAAGATCGGCTTGGCGGTGCGCTATGGGTTGGAGAAGGGTTGCGAACTCGACAGCTTGACGCTCGAGGAACTGCAGCAGTTTGGTTCGGAGTTCGGGGCTGATTTTTTTTCCAGCATCACCCTGGACGCGACCGTAAACTGCCACGATGTGATTGGCGGCACCGCGGTCGCCCGGGTGCATGAAGCGTTAGCGGCGCAGGAGGCAAGACTTTCTGCGGCCTTGGGACAGATGGATGGAAATTCGTAAGGCCAGATTGCAAGATGCGTCGAATATCTACGAGCTGGTGAACAGCCTGTCCTCGGATGGGACCCTGCTTCGGCGCCCCTTTGCCGAAATTTGCGAGAACGTGCGCGACTTTACCGTCGCCGAATCGGACCAGGGAATTTTCCAGGGGTGCGGCGCGCTGCACCTCTATGGTCCGCACTTGGCGGAGGTGCGTTCGATCGTGGTGCGCCCGGAAGCCAAGAGCAAGGGCACAGGCGGCATGCTACTGCAGACTCTGCTCAGCGAAGCGGAAGACCATGGCGTGGGCTGTGTGTGTTTATTCACGCGTATCCCTGATTTTTTCTTCAAGCACGGTTTTCGCGTCGTCGAGGATCGCGCTGCCCTGCCCGACAAAATCTACAAAGATTGCCAGAATTGTCCCCGGCTTTACCGCTGCGATGAAGTGGCGATGGCTCGCGGACAGATTCCCAGGGTTTCGATTTTAGGCACGAGAATCGAAGCCGAGCAGTTGGTGCGCTTGACGGGGTAGAACTTTTCTCTCTCCGGCGCACCTTACTGGCGGAGGATCGCTCACGCCCACGACAGAAGCGCCTGGCACCGAAGATCGCACACTTTCTGTCTCCACAGTGACTGCGGTCGTCAACGCTCCGATTGAGAAGCTTGATATCGCGGATTGGCTATTTCATTTACCCGATGCGGAGTATCAGCGTTGTTCGCATGCACATATCGCTGCGGGCAGTACGGTGAGTGATGATGGGGTTCCGATGTCGATCCATGTGGAGACGATCGGCGATGCGCTGATGGTCCAGCACTACATCGGCGAGATACGCGAGCCGCATCTTTGCCGGATGGTGTCGATCTCCGACTCCATTACTGCCGCCGGACGGACAAAGGTTCAAGTGGTGTGGGAGCTCAGCGTCAGGAAAATCGACGAGCATAGCTGTGAATACAGCAATCACATTCATGGCAGCGCGATTGACGAGTCGATTGCCTTCTTCAAAGAGCACGGCATTTCGCTTGAGAAGGCACGGGAAGCGCACCAAATCGCATCGGACGCCCACAACCGCGAAGAGACCTCCAACTTCGCCAAAAGCCTGGAGCGAAAAGCGTTACGCCGCTGAGTGCCCAAAAGCGCAGATCCACTCCGCTCCCCTTCGGAACCGAAACCCAAGGACCAAACAAACCCTGACGGGTGCCCCATGTTCGCACCAGCGTACGTGGGCCGAAAAAGACGGGCGAAGCCCATCAAACGCTTCTATGCCTCGAGTGAAAGCATTCGAAGAATTCATAGTCGGCCCACGTTAGCTGGCGCGAACATGGGGCACCCGTCAGGTTTTGTTTGGTCCTTGGGATTCGGTTCCGCGGAGAAGCGGAGTGGAGAGATCTGCGGTTCTAAAGCCCCTCAGGAGACGCCTCCCTAGACGAGGTGTGATACGGCAGCGTCTTCGGCGGGGTAGTCGAACGGAGCCAGGAACTCATGAGTCGGGGAGTTATCCTTCTCCCAAACAATCGTTCTTCGAATCGCTTCCTCCAGCGGTACCGGCTCCTCGTAGTTCAGCTCGCGGCGAATACGCGCCGAAGATGCTGTCCAATGCTGCTCGGCATTACCCGGCCTCATCAGGTGCGGCGGAGTACGGCCAGGCGGCAGCAGTACAAAATCCCCATCCCACTTCATTTCATGGGCTATCTTTTGCGCCCACTCCAGTTCGCTAAAGGACGGTTCCTCGCACACGTTATAGATTCGCTGCTTGGCGCGTTCATCCGTGGCAGCCAGGGCAATGCCCGCAGCCACATTGTCTACGTAGCCGCGCGCCGAACGCCAGCCGGCAAGCGTTTCGGCAAGGATGATATGGCGACGCCCGTCGTCAATACGCTTGACCACAGGATGAAACCGACGCAGCGGATCGCCGGGCCCATACACCATGGGCAGCCGTAGTACCGTTCCCGCAAGCTCCGAGTCGTTCATCACAACGTGCTCCGCCGGGATCTTGTCGTAATCATCGGTCACCCAGGGAAAAATCTGGCGCATCACCTGCAAAGATTCGGGGGAGTAGGGATGCAAGCTCCGCCGCAGCTCCGACTCTTCCGTCAGCGGTACTTCCTGCAGCGGCCCGGTTTCCGTACCATGCGAAAGGCCGACGGCGCGATACACGTCCATGCTGCTCAGCATGAGCACACGGCCCGTCACACCACGGAACAGGTTCATTAACTCTTGAGCCTGCGCACCCGAGCTCATGACGAGATCGATCACCACATCTGGAGAAAAGCCGGTCAGATCCGCAGCGCAAGCTGAGAGTTGTCTACGGTCGCCCAGGATCTGGTCCACGCCGGAAGGCGCAGCGGTGGCGCCTCGATGAAACAGCGCCAGCGTATGCCCCTGCTTCCGAAGCACGCCCAAGACAGACCGGCCGATAAACCCATTCCCGCCAATGAGAAGAATGCGCATGGGGGTAGGCCTCATCATAAAACAGCAGAAATAAGTTGCACTGCCGGTCCCCCATGTGTTGGGGTAGTTTGAACGTGATCAGAAGCTTGACGGTGCTGTTGCTGTTCCTGCTGTTCCGCTGCCCCGGGCTGGTGGGTGCAACCATCAAGCTTTCGGAGTACCAAAAGCAGGAGTGGCAGGTGGAGGATGGCCTGCCGCAAAGCCAGCTGCGTGCCATAACTCAAGTCCCGGGCGGCCATTTGCTGATCGCGACCTACGGAGGCGTGGCCTCGTTTGACGGCTTGCGCTTCAAGCCCATTCATGTGGACGGCAAAGACGCCGCCGCGAGTGAGTCCGTCAACGCCCTGCTGGTCAGCCGCAACGGCGACCTCTGGATCGGCACCGACGGCCGCGGAATCATCCGGCAAACCGCGCATGGCGTCATCAACGTTAGCGAACAGGCGGGCCTGGACGAAGAGCGGGTCCGCGGTTTCCTGGAAGATGCCGAGGGAAACATCTGGGTCGCCACGCAAAGTGGAATCGAGCGCATCAGCGTCCAGGGGGAAACCCAGTCGGTCCATTTGCTGAGCAAGCTGGGGCCGGTCTCGGGAGACATTTTCAACCCGTTTGCGGAAGACGGGCGGGGTGGGCTTTTCATCCTGACGTCGCAAGGGCTCTTTCATTCCACGGCGCGGGGCGTTCACAAGCATAGTCTGGGGCAACACGATCGTCACCACGTGGCCATGGGCGACGCGGTCGCCATCTACTATGGCCGGGATGGCGTCCTGTGGGTAGGGCTGCGCGACGGACTGGTACGTCTCGTCCCTTCCACCGCACGCCAGGATAGCGACGAGTACACCCTGGAACCTGTTCCTGGTTTCGGGAATGTGGTCACTACCCTGGCTGGTGACCACGAGGGGAACGTGTGGGTGGGTACGCGCAATCATGGGCTGTGCCGCGTGGCCGGGGCTCAGATCTCCTGCTGGTCAAGCAAGGACGGGCTGGCCGATAACTATGTTCGCTCGCTCTATGAAGACGATGAGCATAACCTCTGGATCGGCTTGTTCCGGGGTGGCCTCGCTCGATGGCGCGAGGCGCCTCTGCTCCCTTTGCGCGGAGAACCGCGAGATCTGGCCAACGTGCTGGCTGCGAACATGCTCGCTGACCGTGCCGGCCATCTCTGGATAGGGACCTGGGGCAAGGGTCTGTACCGGCTGCGGGGGGACAAAATTACTGCCGAATCGCTTCCTGGTAACTCCACCACCCCGCGGGCGATGGCGGAAGATGCAGCCGGGAATGTCTGGATAGGAACCTGGTTCAACGGTCTATTCCGCCACCGCGGGGCGGGTTATCAACACTTCCTGCTCGGGAAGGAGTCGGTTACCGACGCCATCAGCGCTTTGCTGTTCGATCGGCACGGCGGCCTGTGGGTGGGTACCTATACCGGGCTGCTGCAGTTCCCCGATGGCGTTCCGGCGAAGAATCGAAGCGTGCTGTTTTTGAAAGACAAACTCATCGTCTGCCTGGTGGAAGATAGCGACGGGTCCATCCTGGTGGGTAGCTCATCGGGGCTTTACCGGCTGCGGCACGATGAGGTGCAGAAGATCGAAGGACTGTCCCATAGTTACGTGCAGTCGCTTTCTGTCGATGGAGACGGCAATGTGTGGGCCGGCACCAAGGCCGGGGGGCTGGATTGGATCAAAGGGGACCACGCCTTTCCAGTGCCGACCGGGAACGGCATGGTGGACTACACGGTTTTTTCCGTCCTCGACGACGAACGTGGATTTCTGTGGATGGGCACGTCGCGCGGCATTCTCCGTGTACAGCGGCAGCAGCTCGAAGAGCTGGCGCAACAGAAGCGGACCAATCTTGACAGCGTTCTGCTGGGTAAAGCGGATGGCATGCCCAGCAGCGAATGTGTGGGGGTGGCCCAGCCATCTTCCGCGCGGATGACGGACGGCACGCTCTGGTTTGCTACTGCCAAGGGCCTGGTGCGCACAGATCCGTCAGAAGTCCAGCTCCCGGGAACGCCGTCCGCAGCCCGGGTGACCGGGCTGACGCTGGGCAGCCACTCTCTGCTTCCTACCGCCAACGTCGAGCTACCGCCCGGGATTGGAGGATCTGGCCGTCGAGTTCAACTCGCAAAATTTGGCGAATCCGGCGCAAATGCAATTCCGCTACAAGCTCGATGGATACGACAACGACTGGACGGTAACCAAGGCGCGAGGCGCGCGCTATCGAAAACTTCCTCCGGGTCACTATCGCTTTCTGGTGACTGCGCGCAACGCCGGCTCCCCGTGGAATGACGCCACCGACAGCATAGCCGTGTATCAACGGCCGTATTTCTATCAGGCCTGGTGGTTCTACGCGATTCTGTTGGCGTTGGCGATGGCCATTGCGATTCGCTTGTTCCGCTGGAGGCTGGCTCGTGCCAAAGGGCAGCTGGGTGTGGTGTTAGAGGAACGCAATCGCATTGCGCGGGAGTGGCATGATACGTTGATGGCCGGCTTTGCCGCCATTGCCTGGCAAATGGAGACCACCGCCCGCCTGCTAAGCACGGAGTCGAGCCCGGCGGCGAAGTCCTTCGGCTTGGCGAGAAACATGGTTCGGCATTGCCAGACCGAGGCAAGGCGCATCCTGTGGGACCTGCGCGAGAACGAGGAAGCGACTGGGCCGCTCTCGACCGCGTTGACCAATGTATTGACCCCGTTGGGCGCCAAGGAGCGGGTCGATATGCAGCTCCGGGTAGAGGGTCAGGAGGTGGCGCTCGCCCCGGGATGCCTCCATCACCTGGTGTGCATTGGACGGGAGGCGGTGACCAATGCTCTTCGCCACGCTGAACCTAATATCATTTCGGTTCACTTACGGTATCGTGCCGACTCGCTGAGCTTGTCCGTGCGGGACGATGGATGCGGCTTTCGGGAGTCGGGTAAGCACACCGCATCTGCACGGACACTTTGGCATTCCGGTGATGGAGGAACGGGCGCGCAAGATTGGGGGAAGCTTGCGGGTGGAGACTTCGTCCGGGAGTGGGACCGAAATACTGGTCGAAGTTCCCTTTCAACCTAAAGGCTCATGGAGGTTAACTCCAGTGTCGATCCGGGTGTTGTTGATTGAAGATCATTTTCTGGCCCGCATGGCGCTGCGCTCGGTGCTGAGCGAACGCAGCGACATCGTGATTGTCGGGGAAGCCAGCGACGGAGCGTCCGGAGTGGAGCTCTACCGGCAATCTGCCCCGGATGTAACGGTGATGGATTTGCGTCTGCCCGGAATGAACGGCTTCGAGGCCATCGCCGCGATAAGAAAGCAGTGCAAAACGGCCAAGATCGCGGTGCTGAGCAATTATGAGGGCAGCGAGGATATCTATCGCGCCATGCGCGCCGGCGCGATGGCCTATTTAACCAAGGACGCAAGCGGTGAAGAAGTGGTGGAGGCGATTTTGTCTGTTTACCGTGGGGTTCGCTATCTGCCCCGGATCGCCCGCGACCGGCTGGCAGAGCGTACGCCGCTGGAGGAACTGACTCCCCGCGAGCATGAGGTGCTTACATGTATCACTCAAGGGCAGAATAACCGGGACATTGCGGAACGGTTGCACATAGCCGAAAAGACAGTTCGGATTCACGTCAGCAGCCTGCTGGATAAGATGGGCGCCCGGGATCGCACCCAAGCCACGATTTACGCAATTCAGCGCGGAATGGTGCATTGGGATTAAGGGAAACGGCAGATCTCTCCACTCCGCTGCGCTCCGGTCGAGATGACAAATTTGTTGCGGAGAGGTAGCCTTCCCCACTGATAGCACGCTGTTCATCGCTCAACAAATTTGTCATCTCGACCGGAGCGTAGCGTAGTGGAGAGATCTGCCGTTTTCTTATAGGACAAATGTCCTAGATTCAGCCACGGCAACAGCCTGATGACAAGGTAGTACATTGGTATTCAGATATTCATAATCCAAGGAATAAATCTTTTTTTCCATTGGGCCCGCCGCGCCGTTGCGAGTCGAGGCGAAAAGACCGTTAAGACATTTTTGGGAGGACGTGCCGTGAAGCTAAGAAATCTCTGCATCTGTTTGGGGCTTGCCGCGTTTGGTGCAAGCCTGCCGGCTCAAATCGCTAACAACACCTCGCTTGTAGGCACCGCACTCGATTCAAGCGGCGCCGCTGTAGTCGGCGCGAAGGTAGATGCGGTCGAAGAGGCCACAAAGGTCAGCTACAGCGCCACTACTAGCGCCAACGGCTACTACGCGATTACCTTTATCAAGCCCGGCACTTACGACATTACCGTGCAGCAGAACGGCTTCAAGACCGAGACCAAAACGGGCATTCCCGTGCCGGTCGACCAAGCCGTGCGTACGGACTTTGCCCTTACCGTCGGTTCGACGACCGACACGGTGAGTGTCTCCGCCTCGACTCCTCCGCTCTCCACCGACGACGCAACGTTGGGCGAAACCTTCAGCACGAGGATGGTCGAAGACCTGCCCCTCAACGGGCATAACGCCATGGAGGTTGCCGCGCTCTCGTCCAACGTGCAAGTCGGATCGAAGACGACCTTCACGGGAGTTCCCCCCGGCGAGGACTTTCAGGGTGCGGGGCAGCGCGAAATCCAAAACAGCCTCACCCTCGACGGCGTTTCGATCATGAACAACCTGATCACCGTCGCAGCCGCTCGGCCCAGTGGCGACGTCATCTCCGAAGTGCAGATGCAGAGCGGGAACTACCCTGCTCAGTACGGCTCCTATCTCGGCATCCACATCAACTTAGTCAGCAAGAGCGGCACCAACGATCTTCACGGATCGTTGTACGACTATGTGGAGAACACAGTATTCAACGCCAAAGCCTTTCTCTTGACGCCCGCCAGCAAGAAGCCAATTTTGAACTACAACCAATATGGCTTTGCGGTCGGTGGCCCCGTCTATATCCCCAAGCTGTACAACGGCCGCAATAAGACCTTCTTCTTCGGATCCTGGGAAAGACTGAAGCAGATCGGCCAAAGCACCAGCGTCGGCAGCGTGCTCACCCCGGCTATGGAAAAGGGGGACTTTTCTGCGCTGGGTGGATACAACGTTACCAGCAAAACCTGCGTGCCCAATGGCACTGTCGCGATTTGCCTTAAGGACCCGTTGAATGGCGGCGCGTATTACCCCAATAACCAAATCCCGGCGAACGAACTTGCCAGCAGCGCCGCCCAGGTCGCGCAGAAGCTAGAGCAATACTCCGTTGCCCCAAACGTCGCCGGGACCCAGAATGGGACCCTCAACAATTTGGCTAACTCCTACCCGACAGACCTGACGATCAGCCAGTCACTGGATCGGATCGACGAAAATATCGGCGAGCACGTTCGGCTGTTCGGACGTCTGCATTGGCAGAACCTGCAGGTCGTTGCCGGAACCATCCTGCCTGACAACTCCTCATTTGGCCCAACCGATAGCCGCAACTACGCCTTCGGATATACCCACGTCATCAGCCCCACCTTAGTGAATGATTTTCACTTTGGAGTCAACAAGCTCCTCTCCAACAACCTGAACTACTGGACACAGAACAATCTTAAGAACGCCGGGACCAGCTTGGGCATCCCCGGTTTCAACTTTGACACGGTCTACGGCAACCCGGGAATTCCGGTCATTACCTTTGGCGCCGGAGCCACCGGAAACTACAACACCCTGGGCAATGCCGGCAGCAATTGGTTTCAGGACGATCGCACCTACGACCTCTATGATGAGCTGAGCTGGACCAAGGGCCGGCACAACATCATGGGCGGTGTGGAATTCCGCCGCCTGACTCTAGGCCGTGAGGCCTCGAATAACCCGCTGGGCCTGTTCAATTTTGCCGCGGGCACGGCGGGCTCCAACTCCACCGGCAACGCGGCCTCGGACTTTGTCCTGGGCTTGGCCGCCAACGATCAAACACCCATCCTCACCATCAAGGGTTCGGTTGGCGAATGGCGCGACGGCTTCTTCGTCCTGGATAACTGGCAGGCGACCTCAAAACTCACAATCAACTATGGCCTGCGCTACGATCTGCCCACCGTTCCTTACAGTCTGAATGGTTATGCGCGTATTCTGAACCCGGCGGAAACGGCACTGATTCCAACGTCCACCGCGACCTCAGGCGCGGCTTACGTCCCAACTCCCGGCTTCAAATTTCAAAACCCCGAGCACGACAACTGGGGCCCGCGCCTCGGGCTTGCCTATCGGCTTACGGAGAAGATTGTCCTTCGCGGCGGATTTGGCGCGTATTACAACGCCAACCAGTTGAACAGCTACACGCTGGCAACCGGCAACTATCCCTTCGCGGCGACGGTCAACTACACCACCTCGCCGGCCAACCTGCTTAGCTTCACCAACCCGACTCCAGGGGCGGGTTCTGCGGCCCCGGTAGCGGGCACGCTGGGAACCTACGTCAGCGCATTCACCGATAACCCTAATAACAAAACGCAACGCAGCTATCAATGGAATGTGGATGCAGGCTACGGGCTATGGAATGGCGCCGGAGTCGACCTGCAGTACCTCGGATCGCATTCGATTCACTTGGACCGCAGCTTTTACGACAACCAACCGCTGACTCCCGGCACGCCCGGAACACTGAATGCGCGGCGGCCCAATCAGCTCTTCGGCGACATTCGCAAGATCCAGAACGACACCTGGTCGCACTACGATGCGCTGACGGTGGTCCTGCGCCAGCGAATGTTTCACCAGGTAGCTGGACAAGTAAGTTATACCTGGGCGCATGACCTCGATCTCGCGACTGACTCCAACGGAGGCGGAACGCTTTCACAGCAATTCAACCCGGCGGCGGACTACGGCAATGCTAACTGGGATATTCGCAACCGCGTGGTTGGAGTCATTACTTATTCTTTGCCTACCTTGAACGGGTCGAACCTTTTGGTCCGCGAAACCTTGGGCGGATGGCAGGTCAACGGTTTGATCAATGTACAGTCCGGCATGCCGTTCAACGTCGCTCTGAACTACAACAGCGCAGGACTTAGCCAAGGTACCCAGCGGCCCAACTTTGTCCATGCCCCGCACGCCAATTGCAGCCTGCAAAACTATATCCACAACACTACCTGCATCGATACCACGGCTTACGCTTTGCCGGCCGCGATCAATGCAACCCCGGCCCAGTACGCCTTCGGCAATACTACGAGGAATACGCTACACGGTCCCGGATACTCTTACGAGAACATCTCGGTGTTTAAGAACTTTGATATCTGGGAACGATTAAAGTTCCAATTCCGGGCGGAAGCATTCAACGCATTCAATCATCCGAGCGCGGGCAATCCCAATGCCCAGATTGGGGCTGCGACCACCGCCGCTCCTACACCCACCTTCAACAATTTCGGCACCGTGACCAGCGTGTACACGATACCGGGAACGTTGAGCGGCGCCCGGGTTCTGTCCCTTACTGGAAAGATTATTTTCTAGCCGGGTAATCGTCTGCAGAAGGGCCGGTAGATTCTTACCGGCCCTTTTTTTGTCTGCTTGTCATTCATCTGCTGTTGACTTGCGGGGAGCGAAACCCGCTCGTATATTGGTTCCGGCACTCCACAGGGAAAGGATGACATACATGATCGCGTTAACGACTACTCGCAGACGGTTTCTTGCCGCGTCCGGTATGGTCGCGCTTCACGGTGCCTTGGGAAGTTGGCCCGCACTCGCGCAATCCGGAGGCTTGGTTAAACGATTCAGCTTCGAAAATGGCAGCGCAGGAATATTACCCTGCTTCACCGATTACGGGCTTAGTACCACTGGATTTCACTTTCTGGCCGAGGTTCGCCAACTTCCCCCGAATGTTCAGGCTCCTCATCGCGGCCGGAACGCTTTTTACATTCAGGGCGACAATCACTCCGACGATCTGTTTATGTTTCTAAAGGCGGTCTTGACCGGCGCAGACGGCATCGTGCCCGATCGCTCGTATCACTTGAGCTTTGATATATGGTTCGCCTCGAGGTCGAACAATTGCGTAGGCGTAGGCGGGAGCGAGGACGCAGTCTGGCTGAAGGCCGGGGGAAGCGGCGTTGAACCCGTTCCTTTGCTGCAAGGAAACTATGTGTCCATCAATGTGGACAAAGGTGACCAGTCCCAGGGCGGCGAAAACCTGGGCGTGATCGATAACATCTGGAATGGCAAGGAATGCCCCATTTCAGAGTGGGTCATGCTGCACAAGACTTACGACCATCCATTCCCGATTACCGCGTCGGGCGATGAACTGTGGATCGCCGTCGGAACGGAGTCTGGATTCGAGGCTCTCACCGGCGTCTATTACTACTCAATCGGAGTCCGCTTAAGGCCGGTCACTACCCCTTAAAGGCAGTGATTCAATCTGCGCTCCGTTGAGTCCCGAAAATCGGTCGCAGTCTCTTAACCCGACCCGGCGCTCTTTTTCCTGAACAGAAGATAAACGGGAGCGCTGAGCGCGATTAACAGGAAGCCCGGCAACGTAGTCGCCGCCTTATAACGGCAAAGAACCAGCAGGATGATCGAAGCGGCCAGGACGTAGAACATGGGCACCCACGGATAACCCGCTGTCCGATAGGGGCGTTCCGCGTCCGGCCGCTTCTTGCGCAGGCGCCAGACACAGCAGATGGTGAGGATATAAAACAAGAGCGCCGCGGAGATCACGTAGTCCAACAAGTTGCTGTAGAGGTTACCGAAACTACCGGTCAGCGGGTCATGGGTTCGAATCAGCAGCAGGGTGCAGGCCCACGCGGCTTGCATCGCTAAGGCTACGCCCGGCACGCGGGCGCGATTGATCCTGGCTGCCGGGGCAAAGAACAATCCATCCTGAGCCATGGCGCAGAAGGTACGCGCGCCGGCCAGAATAATACCGTTTACACACCCGGCGGCAGCGACGACAATGATCGCCGCCATCACCTGGCTTCCAACGCGAGGGTAGATAGCCTCTAGCATTGCCGCGCCGATGCGGTCGGATGGTGTATGCCGGATCGCCTCCATTGGCAGCACGAAACAATACGCCAGGTTCGCCGCAAGATAAACCGCCATCACCGCGGAGGTGCCCAGGATGAGCGCCAGGGGCAGATTGCGCGCCGGCCGGCGAACCTCACCGGCGATGAACGTCACGTTGTTCCAGGCATCGGCAGCAAACATGGAGCCGACCTGGGCGATACAAAGTGCAACCACGACTGTATACCATGCGGGACCGTGAGCCGGGCTGTGCTCGGGAAGGACCCACGATTGGGAGAAATTCGCATGGATCACCCCCGCCTTGCGACCGATCAACAACCCAAAGGCAATCACAACAGCAAGCGCGGCCATCTTGGCCACCGTAAACACATTCTGGACATACTTGCCGTAACGGATGCCCTGCGCGTTCACCCAGGTGAGCAACCCGATAAGCAACATGGCTACCAGTTGCGTGGTGGAGAGCGAAAGGGCGTAGTGCGGTCCCACGAGCACAGGCGGAAGGATGTAGATTGTCTCCGATATCCCGGGCCAAAACACACCCAGGTAGCGCGCAAAGCCGATACTGATGGCGTCGATCAGGCCGGTCTGGAGAATGAAGAAGAGCGTCCAGCCGTAGAGAAACGCCCAAAACGGAGAGAGGCCTTCTCGCAAATAGACGTACTGACCACCGGCCGTAGGCATCATGGCCGCGAGCTCCGCATAGCTGAGCGCCGCAGCCACGGTGATGAGGGTGGTGATGCCCCAGGCAAGCAACAGCCACCCGGCGCCGCCAACGTCTCGGGCCATCTGGCCGGTGACGAGGAAGATCCCGGAGCCCACCATGGACCCGGCAACGATCATGCCGGCATCGAAAAGGCCTAGTTTGCCGGTGGAAGCCGGGGCGGTATCCTTCATTGAGAACGATTATGTCAGCCCTCGAGACGGGCCATAATGATCGTTAGGAGACCCTAGTGAGCGAGCTGGTCAACATTGGCACGGTATCTCCATCGACGGTTCACCTTGGTTCTGACAGGATTCGCAACGCGATCGTGCGCGTGCAAACCGCGACGCTGGTCTGGATGTCGATCGAGTGCAGTGTGGCGCTGTATGCTGCCGCCAAAGCACACAGCGTGGCGCTGCTGGCTTTCGGCTCCGATAGCCTGGTGGAGTTACTCTCGGCAAGCCTGGTCGTGATGCAGTTCGTTTCCCGCTGGCGTCTCTCGCCAGCCTCGGCCGGCCGCCTTGCCGGCTGGCTGCTCTTCGTTCTGGCCGGGGTGATCGTGGCCATCTCGGCAAGTTCCCTTTACTTCGGACTGCACGCGGAAGAGAGCCTCCTTGGTCTCGCGGTTACGGCGGGCGCGCTTCTCCTGATGCCGGTGCTGGCTGCGCTCAAACGCAAAACGGCAAGAGAGACAGGCAATGTCGCGCTGGCCGCAGACGCGACTCAGTCCGCAACCTGCGCTTACTTAGCTGCCTGCACACTGAGCAGCCTTCTGACCGGGATGCTGTTCCACATCCGCTGGATCGACTCGGTGGCGGCGCTTTGCGCGGTGCCCGTGCTGGTAGTGGAGGGAAGCCGCGCCCTTAAAGGTAAGAGCTGCGGTTGCTGCTGAGCGTTAGTGCTTCTTGAATTCCTTATCGGCGAACTCAATGAAATAGGGCCAATTCGGGGCCGGGGTGTGACCGTACTGATGCTGACGGAACGCCACATCGCCTGAATCGATGAGCGTGTTCACGGGCGGGAAGGTGGATGTCCCAAGGCCCTTGGCGCCGAGCAGATTCCAGACCGGGCTGGCGGCGACCGCGGCGATAAACATGCCCTGTGCGTCCTGCCAGGCATCGCCGGGAGCGTATTGGGGATCGGTGATCAGCGCCCCAGCGCCGATGAAAACCGGACGCGGCGCAACCAGAGCGATGAATTCATGACTGTCCACCGGCATCTCGTTCGCGGAATGACCAACCGCAGCGTATTTCATGAAGTTGCCGGCGAACCAATGAAACTCGCTCCCACCCGCGATGTTGGCCATCGTCTCTCCATAGTTGCGGCGGTAAAGATCCGCGCCACCCGCACCGGAGGAAGAGATGTACCCGATGGCGAAGCGGGGATCGTCGACGATCGCTACCAGCGCCGCCTTACCTCCGCGCGAATGGCCCATGACGCCGACCTTCTTCGCGTCCACATCGGGATCCGTCTCAAGATAGTCGAGGATCCTGCTGTCGCCCCATCCCCAGGCCCGCAAAACTCCCCAATCGTCCAGCGCGCGCGGTTGACCTTTGTTGACCAGGCCGATAATTCCCTGGTCGAGGCCCGCACCATTGTCGGCCTGCACGTCGGTCGAGTTCCGGCCGACAAAGCCCCAGCCGTGCTCGAGCAGCAACTTGGCAGAATCCGGCGCATCGGGCGGGGAGGAGAGCAGATGCACGACTTGGCCGGGGGCTGCCGCCGGACGGGGAAATACTCTCGGGTGAAGGGTACCGCCACCAATAATGACCGGCACCTTTTTCCCTTTGGCCGAAGCAGGGGTGACTACGTCGGCGTGGATGTTCACGGAAATTGAAGGACAGGCAGAGTTATCGACTCGGCCGGTGACATGTTTGACGATGGCCGGGACGCCCTGGACCGGTATCTGTTCAGTGCCATCTACGGTCCACGTCACTTTGGGAATATGCGCTGGAAATTTACCGTAGACGTCTTCGTCGAACAAGGCTTTTAGTTCGGTGCGGCGCTTTTGCCACTGGGCCGCGGTTGTGATCCTGGTCCCATCCTTCATGGTCAAGAGGTCTGGGATCGGGTACGGGTTCGCTTTGGACTCATCGTAGTTGGCGTTGCCCGGCTTGCCGATGTCGTAGGCGGTCGCCCCAGGCTGCATGGCCGTGATGCCCAGCAGCCTGAGTTCGCGGTCGCGTTCCGCACCGGACGCGGCAGCGATCGCGGCACGGTCCGCTGCAGAAGGAGGCGCCTGGGATTGCGCCGGGGGCACAACCGATAGAGCGAGCAGAACGACAATTTGCCTATACTGCGACATGTAATTTCTCCGCCAGGGGCATTCTAGACCATGGACACGCTCATTCTCATTCCCGGATTGCTTTGCAATCAAACGCTGTGGTTCGGGCAGATGGCGAGCCTTTCACGCAAGGCAGAGGTGGTCGTTGCCGACGTGACGAAGCAGGAAACTTTGGCGGCCATGGCGGCGAGTGTTCTAAGTGAGGCACCCGAACGATTTTCGCTGGCGGGTTTTTCATTGGGCAGCCAGGTGGCTCTTGAAATCATTAGGACTTGCGGGAACCGCGTGGAACGGCTGGCGCTTTTGAGCGCGACCCACGGCGGATTGCTTCCGCCAGTGGAAACTGCGATTCGGCACGCGGTCGAGACGATCGAGCAGGGAGGCTTCGACGCGTACCTGGAGGCTGCCTATCCCACGTACTTTTCCGCCTCGCGCGCGGAAGACCCGGTAGTGAAAAGCACCTTCATGGAAATGGCGCACGCGGTTGGCCAGGAGGTTGGCGTGCGACAAATGCGGGCGCTGCTTGCGATCGAGGGTCCCTTTCGAAATTTGGACAGAATTCACTGCCCCACCGTTGTGATCGGCGGTGGAGAGGATCACCGCACTACCCCGGCAGCTCACGCAGCACTGGCGCGCGAAATACCCGAATCGGAATTGTTAATCCTCGACGGGGCGGCCCATTTCACACCGCTCGAAGTGGCAGACGCCGTGAGCGCGGCGTTAGTGCGCTGGATGGCACGATGAACGAGCGCTCCTGAATAAGTGGGATCAAAATAACTCGACTGGTGTCTAAGTTGATATAAGTTGCCATGCGGCGAGGTAGAGCGATGTTCGAAGATTCACTTATGGAGTCAGGTAATAAGATACAAGCTAAAAGTAAGTACTGGTCTTTCGCGGCTCTACTATTTGATGGCGCATTGTTACTGGCGCTGATCGTCTGGCCTTTGTTACATCCTCAGGCTTTGCCCACGCAGGTGATGGCGCCGCTCATGGTAGCGCCGCCGCCTCCTCCACCGCCGCCTTCACCGAGCAGCGACACCCAGGGTTCTGATCAAGTCGGAGGCGCTGAGTGAGCAGTTGCAGGCTCCGAGTAAGATCCCAAAAGAAATTCGCGTGGTGGAAGAAGCCGCGGCAGCGCCTGCGATGGCTGGGCCAAGAGGCATAGAAGGCGCGGCGGATGGTGCACGGGCCGGCCTGGGAACTGTACTTGACGGCATAGGGTCGCAGCCAGCCAAAGTGATGAAGCAGGCGCCTCCAAGAAGTGTGAGCATCTCTTCCGGCGTGATGTCTGGGAACCTGATCGAGAAAACGGTGCCGCAATACCCCGCGATTGCCAAGGCAGCCCGCATCCAGGGAACCGTAGTGTTGCAAGCCACGATTTCTCAGACCGGTCAAATCGAAAACCTCAGGGTAATCAGCGGTCCTCCTATGCTGCAGCAGGCGGCGGTGGACGCGGTTCGTTCCTGGCGCTATAAACCGTATCTACTCAATGGAATTCCAGTCGGTGTAGAAACGACAATTAATGTAGTCTTCAATCTGGGTGAATAACTCACGGTGAGCGAGAGACTCGACGGTACAGAACCTATCCTTTGTGCACCCATCATGCGTGAGGTCGATCGACGACTTATCGACCTGCTAGCGTCTCTTCGTCCCGAGGAGTGGGAAATGCCGACGATCGCACCCGGATGGAGCGTTCGCGATGTCGCGGCCCACTTACTGGATACCGCGCTGCGGAAGTTGTCTGGGGGTCGTGATCGCTGCCGCACCGAGCGAGTCGAGATTCGTTCGCATCAGGATGTAATTACGCTGGTGAACCGCCTCAATCGCGAAGGTGTCACCGTTTACCGGCGCTTGAGTCCTGCGGTGCTCATCGAACTCATGCAATTGGCTTGCGGCCAGACGTCCGACTATGCTGAATCACTTGACCCTTTCGCTCAGGCGGCCATCGGTGTTTCCTGGGCGGGGGAAATGAGTTCACCCGTCTGGTTCGATAATGCCCGGGAACTGACGGAACGGTGGCATCATCAGGAGCAAATCCGGCTCGCCACCCATCGCCCCGGCATTATGATTCCCGCCCTCTTTCACCCGGTGCTGGACACCTTCATGCGCGGCCTGCCTTATACCTACAGGGACATGAGTGCACCGGTGGGGACTGCGGTGCTAATAGAAATCTCCGGCGACTGCGGCGGGCGATGGTGCCTGGTGAAATCGAAAACGGAGTGGATGTTCGCGACCGATCTCCCCTCAAGCATCGCCGCGGAGATCGTCATCCCGCAAGCTATTGCCTGGCGCATATTCACTAAGGGGATCGACCGGGAAACCGCTTACCGTGAAGTCATGCTTCGCGGCGACGAGTCCCTGTCCGAACAAGTGCTCAAGCTGATCGCCATCGTGGGGTAGCAGCTTAAAACTCCGTGCGGGAACCGGTTCTGTAGCACCAAACGGAACTTGATGGGTGCCCCATGTTCGCACCAGCGTACGTGGGCCGAAAAAGCCGGGCGAAGCCCCTCGAATGCTTTTACTCCTGGAGCGAAACCATTCGAAGATTTCATAATCTGCCCACGTCCGCTGGTGCGAATATGGGGCACCCGTCAAGCTATGTTTGGTCCGAGGATCCAGTTCTCACACAGACTCCTAAACGCCCTGAGGTAAGTTTTTCCAGGAGTCCCTGCACGAACCCGACTCTAAAACCGTCTTCCGCAGACTCTTTAAGCCCTCCCGGCGAATTGACGGGTTTCCGTGTCTACCTTGATCTTCTCTCCCTCCTTGATAAAGAAGGGGACGCGAATTTCCGCTCCGGTTTCCAGTTTGGCGGGCTTGGTGACACTACCGCTTGCGGTATCGCCCCGAACGCCGGGCTCGGTGTAGGCGACAGCCAACTCCACCTGAGCCGGCAACTGGATCCCGATTGGATTGCCATTGAATTTATCTATGCGAATGAGCACGCCTTCCACCAAAAGGTCCAGCGCGTCACCGATCATCTGCTCGCCGAGCGAGAGCGTCTCGAAGGTCTCCTGATCCAGGAAATAGGAGCCATCCGCGTCACTGTACAGATAAGAAGCCTCGACCGTCTGCAGGTCGGGCTCCTTGAACTTGTCACTCGCTTTGAAAGTCTTATCGAACACCGCCCGGGTGAGCATGTTCCGCATCTTGAGCCGCACCAGGGTCTGGCCTCCCCTCGCGGTTGGGGTGGAGACTTCCGCTTCCAGGCAATAGAACGGAACGTTTTCTAATTCGACAAACATTTTTCGCTTTACATCGATGGCATCGATCAATGCGGCCATGGTTCCCTCAAAAGAGAATCATATCGAATTCGATGACTTTCGTAATCGCAACGCAACTCTTCCCCGGAAAACACGCTCTAACCAGTTAGTCGTGGAGGAAATAATGAGAATGATCAAGGGTCTTGCGGTTCTTGCCTTGGGTTGGGCCTCGTTGAGCGGTTTTTCACGCGCCCCAGCGCAGGTTTCCGTCAACATAGGGGTGGCCCCGGTGTGCCCTTATGGCTATTTTGACTATGCTCCCTATAATTGCGCACCGTATGGCTTTTATGGTCCGGATTGGTTCGTTGGCGGAGTTTTCCTGGGAGCGGGACCCTGGTATCACGGCCCCCATGGGTGGTATGGCCACGTTGACAACCGGTACGACCCGCATCACGGCTACCACGGTCCTTTTCCAGATCATGGGGAACAGCCGTTTAATCATTTTCACGCCAATGAGGCCCACGATGGGCATGGTGCCATAGGCAACCCAGGGCATGAAGGTGGCGGTGAACACTCTGCTGGCTTTTCGGGTGGAGGACATCCCGGCGGTGGCGGCGGGGAGCACGGCGGCGGTGGTCACCGCTAGAGCGCGCATCGCTGTTCTGTCGGATATCCACGGCAATCTCACCGCCTTCGAGGCTGTGATGGCGGATATCCGGCAGACCAGCCCTGACTTGATCCTGCACGGAGGCGACCTGTGCGACGGCGGATCGAGTCCCGTCGAGATCCTGGACCGGATTCGCGGTCTCGGCTGGCTAGGGGTAATCGGCAACACCGATGAAATGCTCGTCCAGCCAGATTCGCTAGAGGCCTTTGCCAGCCAGTCAGCGGCTCCCGCAACTCTTTGGACAGCACTTCGGCAAGTGGCTTCGACCACACGTGATCTTCTGGGAAGCGAGAGGCTGAATTGGCTCGCCGGCCTGCCGCAGATTCATTCTGACGCCGCATTCTCGATCGTGCACGCCACACCGCAGAGCTGCTGGCGGGCGCCCTCAGCAAACGCGACCGACGCAGAATTAAATTGCGCCTATAGCTCTTTGAGCAAGCGGACAGTTGTGTTTGGGCACACCCATCTTCCCTTCATTCGGAGAACCGCCGGACAGATGGAGCTGCTGATCAATACCGGAAGTGTCGGCCTTCCCTTCGATGGTGATCCGCGAGCCTCGTACCTGCTTCTGGAGGGAGCTCACCCTCAAATCCGCAGAGTCGAATACGACGTCGAGAAGGAACTGAAGGCCCTTTCGTCGAGCGGCCGGCCCGGCGCTGCGTGGACTGCGAGCATGCTGCGCACAAGTTCACCCCAGATGCCCTGATAAGGTGCTTCGAAGCCATGCTGCGAAAGCGATGAGGGCGGCTTCCGATTGGGGAAACCGTCCCACCGTGCCCGGGTGCACAGGAAAGTTATGGTGCATATCCGGAGCGTGCAGATGGGTCACGGCAACACCGGCCGCTTCGAGCTTCTGAGCGTACGCAATACCTTCATCCCGCAGCACGTCGTATTCCGCCGTGGCCACCAGGGCAGGCGGCAGCGTCGGCAGTTTCGGCAACCGCAGCGGTGACGCGTCGGGATCTGCGGGCAGAACGCCGGGCGCGTATTGGCCCCAAAACCAGCGCATACCATTCGCCTCCAAACCGTAGCCGGTTGCGTTCTCGGTAAAGGAAGGATGATTTGCCGAAGGGTGGTCAGTGACCGGGTAGAGGAGCAGAAGCGCGCACAGAGCGGGCCCCTGCCCCGACGCGGAAATTTTATTGGCTACCACCGCGGCCAGGTTTGCTCCGGCACTGTCTCCGCCCACTGCCAGGCGCGCCGGGTCCCCGCCCCAGTCTGCAGCGTGTTGCCCCGCCCAGCGCACCGCCTCCAATGTATCTTCCACCGCCGCCGGGTAAGGGTTTTCCGGCGCCGGACGAAATTCAACCGAGAGAATGATCACTCCGGCAGCCTCGCACAGCAGGCGGCAAAAGGGATCGTGCGTGGCCACTGAGCCAGCCACCCAACCGCCACCATGCTGGTATATCAGCACCGGCAGAGCCCCAGCGGCCTCGTGCGGATGGAAAAGGCGTGCAGTTAGCCCGGGTTTTATCTCCACGTCACGGGTCTGCACCTGGTTAGGCAACCCGGGGATGGACGTGCGGCTCTCGAGAGCGCGCATCATTCGCTCCCTAACCATGCGCACGCGGGCCTCATCCGTCATTGTCTGCGGGGGACCAAACGCGACCGCCTGCTCGTCCAGAAAACGCCGCAGCGCGCCATCGATCGGCTGTCTCTCCGTCATTGAATTTCCTTTGTGACTAAAATCGTGTTGCCGGTCATTTGCAACATCTTGACCTCACTCAGATCGTATGATGCCCACAGTCCAATGGGAAGCAGGCAGCGGTGGGGCTCTCAAGCGAACCAATGGCGTAAGGAGATCTCAATGAGACGAATGATGCTGGGTGTGGTGCTGTCGTTATCGACAACGGCTGTGGCGCAACAGCAGAAGCCGATGACCTTGAAAGCTGTTCTCCTGGAGCAGCTGCGATCGACACATAACAAGGCCGAGTGGTTCGTGCCCGCAAACACGGCGGTTGCAGGGCTGACTCCGGCGCAGGCAAGCTGGACCGATAAAAGCGGAAACCACTCCGTGGGCCAATTGGCGAACCACCTGGTGTTCTGGGATCGTAACTCGCTGGCAAAATTCAAGGGCGAAAAACCGGCAAAATTCGACGGGAATAATGACGAGACGTTCAACAACTTCGACGCCAAAAGTTGGAATGAAACGGTCAAGCAGCTTGACCAGGTGATGACCGATTGGGAACAAGCGGTGGAAGCAGCGGACGACAAAAAAATCGCCCTGTGGGCCTCCACCATTGCGCACATCGGCACTCACAATGCCTACCACATCGGACAGATAATTTATGTGCGCAAGCTGCAGGGTGTCTGGGATCCAAGCAAGGGGGTTAAGTAGGCTCCCTCTCACCATTCATTGAGAGCATAGCTTTTGTCCGCATAAGGTTTTGCCCAAAGCGCCAGCTGCAGCTGCATTGACGTACACCACGCTCGATGCATCTGGTTCACCTCATCTTCGGAGTTCCCGCTTGCCGCCAGATAAGGTTTTAGAGTCTCGTTCATGACCGCGATAAATGCCAGGATGTCACGCAGAGGAACATAAGGCGTGGACTGAACGCCGTCGGTTTGATTCTTCTTGATACTCGTGTGGCGTAGCGCTATCTCTTGTTGATAGTTAAGCCAGTCTTGATCGTAGGGGCGAAAACAAGTGTCGAGGATCCATTGCTGGAAGCGAAGGCCGCTCTGAGCGGAGTAGTCCGGTAGCGGGTTCCCTTCCGGGGAGCGCGAGTGCCTGGCAAGGTTAGGGATGCTGACGATGATCTCGTTGCGCCAACGCTGCACGATCTTCTCTGTCTGCGGACCAAGCACGTCGCCGGCCAGTTTCAGCCAGCGTTCGGTCTCGGCGGTGAATCCCACACTGACCTTGAGGGCTGCGAGCTCGTCGAGCGTTACGGGCGAGCGGGCCGCCGTTCCATAAGTGTAACCGTGAATGTTCTCCGCGACTGTCTTCTTCACTCGATCCCTTTCCAGTTGATCAACACGGGCGATCGGCCGCCAGCCGTTCGTAGGGCACGTAGACAGGATCCCACACATAAGCCTGCAGCTCCGCCATGAGTGCGTTTTCGTCGGCAACCCCGGCTACCCCGTCGGCAATGGCCTGCTTGCCCACCGCTTGCCCCACCAGCAAGCCGACCTTCCGCGAGTCTCCGATTGGCGGCAGCAGATTGGCGTTACGGTCGTGGACGGTGGGTGAGAGCGAAGCCAGACACTTCATGGATGCCATGATCATTCCATCCGTCACCCGCCGTGCCTTGGAAATCAAGATCCCAAGCGCCAAGCCGGGAAAGATGTAGGAATTATTAGTTTGCGTGATGTGGACGGTTTTGCCGTTGATATTGACGTCCGGGAAAGGACTGCCGGTTGCGACCAAAGCACGTCCCTCGGTCCATTGCAGAAGATCCGACGGCACCGCCTCTTCATGGGAGGTAGGGTTGGACAGCGGGAAGATGATGGGACGCTCCGTGTGCTTCGCCATTTCCCGGATGATCTCCTCGGTGAACACCCCTCCCTGGCCCGAAATACCCACCAACACCGTGGGCTTGGCGTTCCGCGCCACATCCATAAGCTGGATCCCGGCGGAGCCGGAGAGGGCCCACCCGGCCACGTCTGCCGGCTTGCGAACAAAGGGCTGTTGCGCCGGCTGAATGCCTTCCACCCCTTCGACCAGGAGACCGAATCGGTCCACCGCGTAGAAGCGTTCGTAGGCCGCATCTTCTTTCATTCCGCTGTCGACCATCGCCTTGACCATCAGATTCGCGATGCCCAGGCCCGCGGTGCCGAAACCGAGAAAGGTGATCGTCTGCTGCTCGAGAGGAACGCCGGTGGCGGTGACTGCGGCCAGCAGGGTGGCAGTCGTCACCGCAGCCGTTCCCTGGATGTCGTCATTGAAGGTGCAGAGCCGGTCGCGATACCGCTCCAGCAGGCGGGCGGCATTGATGCCCGCGAAATCCTCCCAATGGAGCAGGATATGGGGCCAACGCCGCTGCACCGCAGATACAAATGCTTCCACGAAGTCGTCATAGTCCTGCCCCCGGACGCGCCGGTGGCGCCAGCCGACATAGATAGGGTCGTTGAGGCGCTCCTCATTCTCGGTGCCTAGGTCGAGCAGCACCGGCAAGCAGGCTTCCGGAGGAATGCCGCCCAGCGCGGTGTAGAGGGCCATTTTTCCAATGGGGATACCCATGCCGCCGGCCCCTTGATCGCCAAGGCCCAGAATTCGCTCCCCATCGCTGACCACGATGCAACGGATATGGTCGTAGCGCGGATGAGCGAGTATCTGCTCGATGCGGTGCATGTTGGGATAGCTGATGAACAGGCCGCGAGGTTTGCGCCAAATTTCGCTGAAACGCTGGCATCCCTCGCCCACCGTCGGCGTGTAGACGATAGGGAGTAGCTCCTCCACGTGTTTTACGATCAGGGAATAAAAGAGGGTCTCGTTCGAATCCTGAAGATCACGCAGGAATGAGTATTTGGCAAAGCTGGAGGTCAGATTCTCGAGCACCTTTTTACGGCGGGTCCGTTGTTCCTCCAGGGTGCCGACATGCGGGGGAAGCAGGCCGTGGAGCGCGAAGGCATCTCGCTCCTCATCGGTGAATGCGGTTCCTTTGTTGAGCCGGGGTTGGTTCAGAAGATCGTATCCGGAAAGCCCGGTGCGGGCTACTTGTGGGCTCATGTCCGTATTCTCCAGCTTCTAGCTTTTGAGGTGTTCGGTGAGAGATACTTGCCGGCATGCTCTCGAGAGTGAAGATGGCAGTATTGCTGGCTGCGCTGCTGGCCCCCGATCAGGTTCCTCAATATACCGGCGATGCTCAGCTCCGCTTCCCGGAGCATTATCGGGAATGGGTTTATCTTACCTCCGGTTTTGACATGAGTTACAACCCGTCGATGCGAATGGGCGGCCACGTATTTGACAACGTATTTGTGAATCCTGACGCTTACCAGGCGTTCCTGAAAACCGGCACCTGGCCCGATCGAACCATGCTGGTGCTGGAAATACGGGATGCCAAAGGAAAGGGCTCCATCAACCAGAACGGCAACTTTCAGGCTGGAGTCAACGGAATTGAAGTGCATTTAAAAGATGAAGCCCGTTTTGCGGGTGGGTGGCGTTTCTTCGGCTTTGGAGAGGGCAAGACTGCCAAAATGCTGCCGCTATCCGCAGACTGCTACAGTTGCCACGCCGCGCATGCCGCTGTAGACACGACGTTCGTGCAGTTCTATCCGACCCTACTGCCGATCGCGACCAGTAAAGGTACCCTCTCGGCCGCCTACCAAAAAGAGTCGCAGGCAGAGTCCCGCTGAACTGCAGACCATGGTAGGTCAGAGCGGAACGAACGGTACGGGACCAAACAGAACCTGACGGGTGCCCCATGTTCGCGCCAGCGTACGTGGGCCGAAAAAGACGGGCGAAGCCCTTCCATTACTTCTGACCTTAGAGTGAAACCATTCGAAGAATTCGTAATCGGCCCACGTACGCTGGTGCGAACATGGGGCACCCGTCGAGGTTCCGCTTAGTCTCAACAGACGTTACCCCTTAAAAAATCAGGCCCCAGCTTTGGCAATCACGGCGGTGAGCGCAGCCCGCCCGCCGGGTTGAACCGATCCGTGGCCGCAGGCAAACCGTTCAATCGGGTACGCCAGCAGCTTTTTTGCGCTCGCCACCGCGGTGGCTTTGTCCCAGGTGGCAAAGTTGGGTAGTGGAAAGAACCAGGGAGCATACCCGCTGATAGCCAGACGGCCCATACCGACCAGGGCATCACCGGCGTACAGGGTTCCATCCCGCTGGTCAAGGAACGAAAGCTGCCCTGGAATGTGTCCAGGAGTCTCAATGGCACGAAGAGACCCGACAAACTCGCCCTCGGCAAGCAAACGCGTGGGGTGCGACTCTATCCCGGGTAAACCACCCTTAATCTTGCCCTGGGGTTCTCCAGGCATCAGGGAGGTGTTAGGCGGCTTCTGCAGCAGAGGCAGGCTGCGGGCATTCGCCACCAGCTCAACCTTGGACGAGCCGAGCTTCTTGACCAACGCGTCGACCGACCCCACGTGGTCCACATGGGCATGGGTGAGAACGATGCGGCGAACCGCACCCCCAAACTTGGCGGCGGCGCCGAGGATGTCGTCCGCAGCTCCGCCGAGGCCGGCGTCCACCAGGGTCAGCCCATCGGCCTCCCGAACCAGATAGCAATTGACGAACCCCCAGGTAGTGAGCTGTTGGGCATGGGTGCCGACGGCGGTAGTTTTCATATCATGTAGTTCGATGCCAGGTATTCATTCGCGTTTTTAGTCATAATAAAGGTCTATGTCGAAACGCGAATTCCAGACCGAAGTAAACCAGCTGCTGCAACTGATCGTACATTCCCTCTATTCCCATCCGGAAATCTTCCTGCGCGAGCTGATTTCCAATTCCTCCGACGCGCTGGATAAGCTACGCCACCTGACCCTGACCGATGAAGCCTACAAGAGCCTTCCGTTCGATCCTCGCATCGATCTAGAGCTCGATGAGACCAACAAAACACTCACCGTCGCCGACACCGGCATCGGCATGAGTGAAGAGGAGCTGTCGTCGAACCTGGGCACGATCGCCCGCTCCGGGACCAAGAACTTCCTCTCCCAGCTTTCGGGCGATGCCAAAAAGGACTCCAACCTCATCGGCCAGTTTGGGGTGGGTTTTTACAGCGCTTTCATGGTTGCCGACAAGGTGGAGGTCGTATCCCGCAAGGCTGGGGAAGACAAAGCCTGGCGTTGGATCAGCGATGGCAAGACCGGCTTCGAAATCGAGCCCGCAGAGCGCTCCGCCGCCGGCACCACTGTACTGCTGCACCTCAACGAAGAAGGCCAGCAATACGCCAACAGCTACCGCCTGCAGGAAGTCGTTAAGAAGTACTCCAATCACATTGCCTTCCCCATCTTTCTGACCTACGACAAGAGTGAATGGAACGAGGAGGAAAAGAAGTCGGTCAAGACCCGCACCACCGAGCAGGTCAACTCCGCCAGCGCCCTCTGGCGGCGCAACAAAAGCGAGCTGAAAGACGAGGACTACAAAGAGCTTTACAAATCGATCAGCGGCGACTGGGAAGATCCGCTTTTCTGGTTCCATACCAGGGCCGAGGGAAGTCTCGAGTACACCACGCTGTTTTATGTCCCGGCAAGGGCTCCTATGGACCTCTACCACGCGGATTACAAGGCGGGCGTAAAGCTCTACGTAAAGCGCGTATTCATCATGGACGATGCCAAGGAACTGCTGCCGCCGTACCTGCGCTTTGTTCGCGGCATCATCGATAGCGAAGACCTGCCGCTGAACGTAAGCCGAGAGATTCTGCAGCAGAACCGCATCCTCACCTCGATTCGGACCGCGAGCGTGAAGAAGATTCTCTCCGAGCTGAAGAACATCGCGTCTGGCCAGCCGGAGCTGTATCTGAAGTTCATCACCCTCTACAACCGCCCGATCAAAGAAGGTTTGTACAGCGACTACGCAAACCGTGAGGCGCTGCTCGACCTGGTCCGCTTTAAGTCGACCAAAGTGGAAGGCCTCACCAGCCTCGCGGACGTGAAGTCACGCATGAAGGAAGGGCAGAAGAGCATCTACTACCTGACCGGCGGCGCGGATTCCTTGCTGCGCTCTTCCCCGTTGCTCGAAATCTACAAGAAAAAGGACATCGAGGTGCTGCTCCTCGATGACGAGATCGACGAGATAGTCTTCTCAGGCATCGACAAGTACGGCGATATCGATCTGAAGGCGGTAAACAAAGCCGCCACCAGCGAAGACCTGAAAGACGAAGCGGAAACGGACAAGTCGGACGCGGTCAAGCCCTTGATCGACAAGCTGAAGGCCACGCTGGGCGACCGGGTGAAGGATGTCCGGGCCTCTGTCCGGCTGGCGGACAGCCCTTCCTGCATCGTTTCGGATGAAGATGAACCCTCGATGAAAATGCAGCAGATGCTGCGCGCGATGGGGCAAAAGGACCTGCCGGCGCTGAAGCCCACGCTCGAAATCAATCCTGATCACGAGATCGTGAAGAAACTGCTGGCGCGTTCTGACGATGCTGTGGCCGAGGATGCGGCGTGGCTGCTGTTCGACCAGGCTCTGCTGATGGAGGGCGTGCCCTTGCAAGATCCGGCTCATTTCGTCCAGCGGCTGAACCGTATTTTGAACCTGTCCATTTAGCATCTGTGCGGGCAGGCGAATCGTCTGCCCGCGCAGGCACATCTCATAATGTGATACCCAATCCCATCCTCAAAGGTTTCCTATGAAATATCACACCCTCGGCCCGACCGGCCTGCTTGTCTCTGAGATCTGCCTGGGCACCATGACTTTTGCTTCGGGCGAAGGCCTGTGGAAGCCCATCGCCGGCGTGGAGCAAGAGCTCGCTGATCAAATGCTCAGGACCTCTTTCGATGCAGGCGTGAACTTCGTCGATACGGCGGATGTTTATACCAACGGTGAATCCGAGAAGACTTTGGCCAACGCCATCAGCAATGTCGGCATCCCGCGCAAAGACCTGGTGATCGCCACCAAGGTATTCGGCCGCACCGGCAAAGGCCGCAATGATGTAGGCGCCTCGCGCGGCCACATCATGGATGGAATCGAAGCGTCCCTCAAGCGCCTCAAGACCGACTACATCGACCTTTACCAGATCCATGCCGCCGACTCCGTAACTCCTCTGGAAGAGACGCTCCGGGCGCTGGACACTTTGATTTCACAAGGCAAGGTACGGTACATAGGCTGTTCCAACTGGTACGGCTGGCAGCTTATGAAGGCGCTGGGTATTTCGGAGGCGAAAAATCTGGCCAAGCTCGATAGTCTCCAAGCCTATTATTCGATCGCCGGGCGCGATCTTGAGCGGGAGATCGTTCCTTTGCTTAAGGATCAGGGCACCGGTCTATTGGTGTGGAGCCCGCTGGCGGGAGGTCTGCTTTCAGGCAAATTCTCGCGGGAAAACCAAAAGCCCGAGGACTCACGCCGCTCTGCGTTTGACTTTCCCATCGTGGACAAGGAGCGCACCTGGCGCATCCTGGATGTCCTACGGCCCGTCGCCCAGGCGCACAACACAAGCGTGGCTGCCATTGCCCTGGCCTGGGTCCTGGCCAAGCCGTTTGTCACGTCTGTCATCATTGGCGCCAAGAGCAGCGACCAACTGAAGCAGAATCTGGCCGCTGCCGAGATTCAACTGACGGAAGAGGAGATCAAGCAACTGGACGAGGCCAGCGCCCTTCCTCCCGAGTACCCGGGGTGGATGATTCCCTTCCAAAACGTTAATCGTCTTGCGGATGTCCCGCGTTTCTAAGCGGAACCGCCTGACTTAAGTTGCGAGTCGTACATTCTTCCGTTTAGAGTTGTCGCTTATTGCCTTCACATGAAGAATCGAGCGGCAGCGATTCCCGTATTTCTGCTCTGGGCAGTCTCGGCTGCCCACGGACAGACTCCTCGTCTGAAGAATCCGCTGGGCACCGGGCCAGACGTCGTGGCCGCGGGACACACTATTTACAACCGGACCTGCACCGCCTGCCACGGTGTCGATGGCGGCGAAGGGGAGCGCGGGCAAGCCATCAATGCTCAACCGATGACCTATATGGCTCAAGGAAGACAATATGTGGCGATCGCGTCGGGCGCAGATATTTTTGGCTTCACCCTGTTTCAACCGGAACTGATGGAGACGAAATAGGTTATTTGGGGCAACCGCTCTTGTCTAAGCACGATAATTCTATTCGGGAGGAAGATTAGAGGGTGGCCCATATCTCACCGCGTCTTTTGCGAGGAGATGTGGGAAGGATGTTCATAGTCGGCCATGCCCTAAGGTAATTCGCTCTCACTTGCGATACCCGATATTCGTAACCGCTTCACCTTCTTTTCCTCGTCAATCACACCACGCTTATAGAGTCTGCGCGAGAACCGGATCTGAGAAGCAAACAGAACCTGACGGGTGCCCCATGTTCGCGCCAGCGTACGTGGGCCGATTATGAATTCTTCGAATGCTTTCACTTAAGGAGTAAGAATATTGGAAGGGCTTCGCCCGTCTTTTTCGGCCCACGTACGCTGGCGCGAACATGGGGCACCCATCAGGTTCTGTTTGGTCCTCAGATCCGGTTCTCGCGCAGACGCTATAGCCCGTACCTTCAGATCACGCGTTTCCGCAGCCGGGCAAAGCCATCAGGCGCGATGACGGTGCAACAGTACAGTCGTGATTTGCCGCCATTCTTCATCCGGCGAATTTTCTGGGCTGGGTTGATGCGCGCGCTTATACCAGTACCCGGCGTTATCCGGATCACCCTCTCTGCGATGGAGATAGGCGTGCACCCACGCTGCCTCCTGCCCACCGTCGTCGTCCTGAGCAATCTCGTGAGCACGGTCCCAGTTCCCCTTCGCCTCCCACCAAAGAGCCTGCAGCAAAGGAGGCAAACCGCCCGGCGGAACCGTCTCGCGCAAAGAAGCCCGCAATTCCTCAATGGTCATGCCTGAATTCTACGCCGCCGTAATGGCATGGAGGCATTGTCAGTGAGGGGGTCAGGGCCGTATAGTGGATATGCGACCTCTCTGGTCGCATTTTAGCTTTTCGGATCGGCGAGGACGACTCTTAACTGCCATGCTAAGCACGCTCCAATCCGCTGCCCTGAGCGAGCTCGCCGTGGGATACTGCGCGACGCTGGCCTCCCTGGACCTGCCTGAGGAAATCCAGGGCCAGCTAATGCACCTCGGCTTTGTTCCGGAAGGGCGGGTGCTTGTGGTGCGCCGCGCGCCTGCTGGAGATCCCACCGTCTATTGCGTAGACGGAGCCGAAGTAGCGCTGCGCAGAGAGACCGCCCAATTCATTACCGTTCATAGCGTTTGCGTCGCCGTGAGAAAGGCCGCGCAATGAGCCACTGCAGTCCGGGAGGCGGCGTTGCCGTCGAGCCGGCCCGCCCGCGCGTTGCGGGCAAACTCAGCACGGTTGCGCTGATCGGGCCGCCAAATTCGGGAAAATCCACACTGTTCAATCGGCTGACTGGCCTGCGCCAGAAAGTAGCCAACTATCCCGGCGTGACCGTCGAACAGCACTCCGCCCGGATGAAGGGCATCGGCCACCGCGAGCTGACCCTGATCGATCTCCCTGGCATCTACAGCCTGAATTCTTATTCTGAGGATGCCCGTGTCGCCATTGACGTGCTGCATGGAAACATGCCCGGCACGCCGGCTCCGGAGGCAGTCCTGCTGGTGCTCGATGCGTTGCAGCTCAGCCGCCAGCTCATGCTGGCGGGCCCAGTGCTCGCCATGGGTCTGCCCACTCTGGTATTGCTCAACATGGCTGACCTGATGACGGCGCGCGGGGGTGAGATTGATCCCCTGGCGCTCGCGCGCGAGTTGGGGGCGCCGGTGGCCTTGATCAGCGCCACCAAGGGCGCCGGCTTCGATGCCATCGATCGCTTCCTGACCCGGCTAGCCGAACCGGAGGAAGCGCGGCTCCAGCCGATGCAGCTTCCAGTACTGCAGAACGCGGCCTCCTGCCATCAGTGGGCCACCCAGGTAAGTTCGCGCACCAAATACAAAGCGCCCAATTCTCCGGGCTGGACGCGCAGGCTCGATGCGGTGCTGCTGCACAAATTCTGGGGACCTATTATTTTTCTGGCAATGGTGATCGGGGTCTTCCAGGTAGTGTTCGCCGCCGGATTGCCGCTCAGCGATTGGCTCACCATCATCTTCAACAAGTGGGGCACGACGGTCGTCAGCGTGCTGCCTTGGCCTTGGCTTCAGGTGCTGCTGCGCGATGGCTTATGGAATGGGGTGCAGGCGGTGCTGGTATTCCTGCCCCAGATTTTGCTGCTGTTCCTGGTGATTGGGGTGCTCGAGGACTCGGGCTACCTGGCGCGGGCCGCGCTCATCGCCGATCGCGTGATGCGCTCCATCGGTTTGAACGGCAAGGCCTTCATTCCACTGCTCTCGGCCTACGCCTGCGCGGTGCCGGCGATCATGGCCACGCGGACCATCGAGAATAAACGCGACCGCCTGGCAACAATCCTCGTGGCCCCGTTCATGACCTGCGCGGCCCGGCTGCCGATCTACACCCTGATTATTGCCGCATTTATTCCCAATCGCCCCATCCTGGGCGGCTTTCTGGGCTTGCGCGCGGCAGTCATGCTCAGCCTCTATCTGCTGGGTTTTCTGGCTGCTCTGGCGACCGCGCGGCTGCTCAAGTCCTCGATCCTGAAGGCGAGTGGCGCGCCGTTTATTCTGGAATTGCCACAGTACCGGTGGCCGACACTCCGCTCGATCGGCTTGCGCCTGCTGGACCGGGGCTCCGTCTTTGTGCAGCAGACGGGAACGGTAATCCTGGCCGTTACGTTTGTGGTTTGGCTGCTGAGCGTTGTGCCTTTTCATGGCGGCACGGCTGCTTCGCTCACCCAAAGCGTGATTGGACGGCTGGGACATTGGATCGAGCCGGTGCTGCAACCCCTGGGGTTCAATTGGAAAATCGGCATCGGGCTGCTGAGCTCGGTGATCGCGCGGGAAGTGATTGTCGGCACCCTGGGAACACTGTACGGCGCTGACCCTGCCACCCAGTCCGTGGGCCTGCAGGCTGCGCTACGGCACGATATGACCATCGGAGGCGCCATCGCCCTGGTGGTCTTCTTTGCCTTCGCCATGCAATGCACGTCGACCCTGGCCGTGGTCCGGCGGGAAACCAACAGCTGGAAGTGGCCGGCAGTGCAGTTTTGCTACATGACGGGGCTGGCCTACGTGGCTGCCTTGGCGGCAAACCAGATTCTCTCCCGCATCTTCTAAGACGCGCGGGCCTCCCCCGAAATAAAATCTGCGAAAATAGAAGTGAATCTAAGAAAACAAGAGACTGAATCATGATTTCTGTCAGCGATGTCACTATGCGTTATGGAGCCAAGCTCCTGTTTGAGGAAGTCTCGACCCAGTTCATTTCCGGCCGCCGCTATGGCTTGACCGGTCCCAATGGCGCGGGCAAATCGACTTTTATGAAGATCCTTTCCGGGGATTTGGATCCACAGAAAGGGACCGTCGTACGACCCAAAAAAGTAGGCGTCCTGAGCCAGGACCAGTACGCTTTCGACGCGTTTCGCGTGATCGACACCGTCATCATGGGCAACAAAGGACTGTGGAAGGCGATGTCCGAGCGCGACGCCATCTACGAGAAGGCCGAGCTGACCGATGAGGACGGCATGCGGTTGGGCGAACTCGAAGGCATTGTGGGCGAGGAAGACGGCTATACCGCCGAAAGCGACGCCGCCATCCTCTTGCAGGGCCTGGATATCCCCGACGAATTCCATAACCGGAAAATGAGCGAATTGCAGGGCGGACAAAAGGTGCGGGTGCTGTTGGCTCAAGCCCTTTTCGGCAAGCCACAGGCGCTGCTGTTGGACGAGCCTACGAACTCACTCGATCTTGACTCCGTGCACTGGCTGCAGAACTTCTTGTTGGAGTTCGAAGGCACGATGATCACCATCTCCCACGATCGGCATTTTCTAAACAGCGTGTGCACCCACATTGCGGATATCGATTACGAGACGATCATTACCTACAGCGGCGGGTATGACGACATGGTGCTGGCCAAGACCCAGATCCGTTCGCGCCTGGAATCGCAGAACGCCCAACGAGACAAGAAGATTGCGCAGCTCAACGAGTTCATCGCCCGCTTCTCAGCCGGCACCCGTTCCAGCCAGGTGACTTCGCGCAAGAAGGAAGTAGAGCGGCTGCAGACGACTGAGCTGGCGCGGTCGAACATTCAACGCCCGTTCATCCGCTTCGATCTGTTGCGGCCGTCCGGCAAACATATTCTCGAGTTCGAGCACCTCAAAAAATCGTATGGGGACCAGCGGGTTATCCATGATTTCGGGGCCGCGGTGATGCGCGGTGAAAAAATCTGCCTCATGGGCCGGAATGGTTTGGGCAAGACGACGCTGCTGCGGTCGCTACTGGTGAAACTGGAGCAGGCCGAGCCTGGGTTCACCCTGGATGGGGGAACCGTCAAGTGGGGACACGAAGCCCAAATCGGCTATTTCCCTCAGGACCATACCGGTTCCATTGAAAAAGGGCTCACTGTCTCGGACTGGCTGCATCAGTTCGATCCCAAGGTGACCAAGGAAGAGATCCGTGGCCTGCTGGGACAGATGCTGTTCAGTGGCGAAGAAGGGTTAAAGAAGACCGAGGCCCTCTCCGGTGGAGAGGCGGCGCGGTTGATCTTTTGCCGGCTCATGCTGCAAAAGCCGAACATCCTCATTCTCGACGAGCCGACGAACCACTTGGACCTGGAGACCATCAACGCACTCAACGTCGCCATCCAGCGGTACGAAGGTACGGTGCTGCTGGTGACCCACGATCACGACCTGATTGACGAGGTGGCTACCAGGATCTGGCACTTCGATCAAGGGACGATTGAGGACTTCAAGGGACCTTATGAGGAATACATGACGGCCACCGCTTCGGCGAGACGGTAAGCAAGCGCTTGCCTCCTATTCTGAATGCCCAGGGGATTTCCAAGCAGTTTGGGGCCGACCCGCTTTTGCGCAATGTCGCCTTCACCGTGGAAGAGCGCGCGCGGATTGGCCTGATTGGTCCCAATGGCTCGGGCAAATCGACCCTGCTGGGGATCCTGGCGGGGGAGATCGAGCCTGACAGCGGCCAGCTTTCCACCCGCAAGCGCACGCGTTTGAGCTATGTTGCGCAACAGTCGGAATTTGCGCCCGGAATCACCGTCCGGGCGGTTCTGGAAGCTGCGCTGGAGCGCATTGCGGCGCCCGCCGTAGAGTGGGAAGGGCGCATCGGCGAAACGCTAGGGCGGACCGGTTTTGAAGATTTTGCCGCCGATGCGTCGCGGCTCTCGGGCGGGTGGCGCAAGCGTCTGGCGATTGCCGAGGCGCTGGTGCAGGAACCTGACGTTCTGCTACTGGACGAGCCTACCAACCACTTGGATTTGAGTGGGATCGAGTGGCTGGAAGGCCTGCTGAATACCTCGCCGTTTGCCTGCGTGGTCATTAGCCACGACCGGTATTTCCTGGAAAATGTGAGCACCGAAACCGTGGAGTTGAACCGCGCCTATCCGGATGGGCTGCTGCGGGTGAACGGAAACTACAGTGAGTTTCTGGTTAAAAAAGAGGCGTTCCTCGAGGCCCAGGCGAAACGGCAGGATGCGCTTGAGAACCGCGTGCGCACGGAAATCGATTGGCTTCGCCGCGGACCGAAGGCGCGCACTACCAAGTCCAAGGCCAGGATCGACCGGGCGCACGAGCTGATCGGGGAACTGGCCGAAGTTTCAGGACGGAACCGCACCGCTACGGCATCGATCGAGTTTTCCGCCACGGACCGGCAGACGAAGCGGTTGGTGGAGTTGGAGAATCTGGAGTACGGGTTCGCTGAGCGCAAGCTGTTTTCTGACCTGAACTTTGTGCTCACCGCCGGACAGCGCATTGGCTTGGTCGGGCCCAATGGCAGTGGTAAGACCACGATGTTGCGGCTGCTGCGCGGCGAGATCGAGCCGCTGGGTGGCGTCATTAAGCGTGCGACTTCCCTGCGCACCGTTTATTTCGATCAGAATCGTATTCTCGCCCCGGATGTCACCTTGCGCCGAGCCTTGGCTCCCGACAGCGATTCAGTGATTTATCAGGATCGGGTGATCCATGTGGCCTCGTGGGCGTCTAGATTTTTGTTCAGCGGCGATCAGCTGAATCAACCGGTGGGGCGGCTATCCGGGGGTGAGCGGGCGCGGGTCTTGATTGCGAAACTGATGCTGGAACCGGCCGACCTGCTGCTGCTGGATGAGCCTACCAATGACCTCGACATACCGACCCTCGAGATTCTGGAAGAAAGCCTAATGGAATTTCGCGGAGTCCTGGTACTGGTGACGCACGACCGCTACATGCTGGATCGTGTCTGCACCAGCGTGCTGGGTCTCGATGGGCGAGGTGGCGCGGAGAGCTTTGCCGATTACTCGCAATGGGAGGCCTGGCAGCGGCCGCCGGTCGAAGTAAAACCAACTGGCACGCAGGAAAAGCGAGGCCCCTCTGCCAAGAAAAAGCTTTCCTATCTGGAAGCCCGTGAGTATGCCGGCATCGAGGACCAGGTGACTGCTGCGGAAGAGTTGGTAACGCGGGAGCGCACCGTGGTGGAAGACCCCGCGGTGGCGACCGACGCGGTGCGCCTGCAAGCCGCATTGAATGCCCTGGAAAAAGCGCAGAGCACTCTCGACGACCTATACACCCGCTGGGCGGAACTGGAAGCCAAAGCCACCGGCTGAAGGCGGTCTGCGCGAGAACCCGACCGCGACCCGTAGCCCCTCGGGACGGTTTGAGAATCAGAATCCAACTTAATCTAGCTGCAGCAGTTGTTGGGCTCTGTCCTGGGTAAACGTTGAGTCGTGAGGTCAGGGACGGCTGAATACTGTGAATCTGTGCTCAGCCGTCCCTTCGGGACTCGCGTGGTGTTCTTTCGCAACCTCTTAAGGCACCACGTCCGTTGCACTGGCAAAGCTCAATTGATGAATCGCCATCCACGTTTGCGCGTAGGAGTTCAACGCGTTCAGGCTGGTCGTCCGGTCATCCTGCAGGGCACTCAGATAATCAAGCAGCGAAAGCCCCCCACGCTCATAAGCAAACTGCGCAATCGACAACACATCCTTGGCTTCGGCCAGGTAGTGGCCGTTATAGCGGTCGGATAGTACCTTCGACGTGCTGTATTGAATCCATGCCTGATCCACATCGGAATAAACCTGGTTTTGTGCCGCTACCTGGCTGAAGCGGCTGGACTGCGCCAGATATTTCGTGGTGTCTTTGTTGCCCTGGTTGCGATCGAAAATCCGCAGTGGAATGGAGATGCTAAAGCCAGCCGAGTTATAGTCTCCCGATCGGTCGTACTCCCCCTCGATCGTCGGGTCGGTGGTCCCATTTGAATAGGCCAACTTTACATTGGCATCGGCAACCCGCACCGCTGCCTGGGCCGCCTGGTAATCCGGCCTCGCCGCTAACGCCTTCTGCTCCAGATCCGTTAGGTTGGTCGACACCACCGGTGGGACAAGATCGCCGGCGACATCGAAGCTGCGGCTCGGCTGCACGATTCCCATTAACGTCTGCAACTGGTCGCTGGCCTGCACCAGGTTCATCTCCGCATTCGATTCATCCGTCTCGAACTGCGCCAGTTGCAGATCGAGCCGCTCGAAGTCCAACTTCCCGATATCGCCGGCGTCATAGCGGTCGTGATTGATCTGCAGCACATGGCGATAAGCGCTCAGGTTATCCTGCGCCAGTTTCAAAGTCGCTTTGGCCAGCACCAGGTTGGTGAACGCTTGCTTGGCGCTGAGCGTGCTTTGCCGGATCTGATCGTGATATTGCCCCTCGGTCTGAGACGTCGTAGCCCGTGCGGCATCCAGTCGCCAGCGCCGCTTCTCCCCGCGCTCAAAGAGACGCGAAACCTGCGCCGAATAATAGTAAGGAGACGCCGGGTTATTGGCCGGCAGCGAAATATCGCTGCCGGACACAGCCAGGCTCGGATTTTGCCTCAATCCCGCCTCGACCTCCTGACCCTTCATCGAGAGCAAATTCTGCTGCGTCGCCAACAGGGTGGGGTTATGGGCCAGCGTCTGCTCAATCGCCTGTTGCATGGTCACCGGCACCGCGGGCGGCGGCGCCTGGGCGTAGCCTGCCGGCACGGCCGCGAGCGCCACACACAGCAACCGCGTGATCCGCCTCAATTCTCGAACTCCGTTTCCGGCGTTGGCAACACATCGTGTTCGCCCGCAATCCACACATACAAAGTGGGTAGCAGAAAGACACTCATCACCAAGGCCGCGATCAAACCACCCACGATCACTATGGCGAAAGGACGCTGCGAATCAGAACCAATCCCATGCGATGTGGCGGCGGGCAAAAGGCCCAACGTAGCCACCAACATCGTCATCATGATGGGACGAAGCCTCAGCACAGCCCCTTCCACAGCGGATTCCTCAATGGAGTGCCCCCGCACCCGCAGCTGATTGATGTACTCCAGCATGATTACGCCGGTCTGCACCGATACTCCGAACAGCGCAAGAAAACCAACACCCGAAGACACGCTGAAATTGGTGTGGGTAAAGAGCAGGGCCAGCAGGCCGCCCACCGGGGCCATAATGACGTTGCACATGATCAGCATCGCCCACTTGCCCGAGCGAAACATGGTGTAGAGAATGACGTAGATAAGCGTAATGGTGATCGGCAACACGAGCATCAGGCGCTTGTTCGCCCGCTTCTGGCTTTGGTATTCACCGGCCCAATCGATGTGGTAGCCGGGTGGAAGCTTTACCTGCTGGTTGACCTTGGCGATGGATTCCTCCACCGTGCTGCCTAAATCGCGACCGCGAACGCTGTATTTAATAGCAACGTAGCGCTGGTTTTGCTCGCGATAGATTTCCTCTGCGCCGTCCTCTGTTTTCGCCTGGGTCACCTGGGCAAGCGAAACCCGTTCGCCCGAAGGGGAAAGCAGGCGAATATCCTCGATCGCTTCCTTGGTATCGCGGTACGGCTTCTGGTAGCGGACCACGAGGTCATAGCGCGCTTCCCCCTGCAGCACCTGGCTCACGGCGCCCCCACCCACCGCGGTTTGGATGGCATCCTGCACGTCGGCCACATTGATGCCGAAGCGAGCCGCCGCCGTCCGGTCAACTGTGTAGTTGAGGTTGGGCTGGCCGATCACGCGGAAGATGCCCAGGTCCTGAACCCCCTTCACCCCGCCCATGATGCCGACTATCTGTTCGGCTTTTGCTTCGAGGGTCTTCAGATCGTCGCCGTATAGCTTGACTGCCAGTTCGCCCTTGACGCCGCTGACTGCCTCCTCCACATTGTCCGAAATGGGCTGAGAAAAGTTCCAGATCACGCCCGGCATTTTCTCCAGTTCGCGATCCATGGCGCCAATCAACTGATCTTTATTCTGGTGGAAGGCCGGACGCCACTTTTCCTTGGGCAGCAGATCGACAAAATATTCAGTATTGAAAAAGCCCGTGGTGTCGGTGCCGTCGTCGGGCCGCCCTACCTGGGAAACCACTTTGGTCACTTCTGGAAAGGCGGCAAGCAGGATGCGCCCCTTGTTCATGGTGTCCACGCCGGCGGTGGGGCCGGTACTCGGCGCCAAAGTACCTCTCACCCAAATGGCGCCTTCGTCCAGATGCGGCAGGAATTCCGAACCGATGACGCCGCTCAAACCAAGAAAGCCTGCCAGCAGCAGCATGAAGACAGCAATCCCGACGGTGACATACCGATGCTCGATGGCCCAGGTGGCGGAATGGCGGTAGCGTTCCGTGAGCCAGCTCATCACCGGGTTATGCCATTCGCGCGCCCCCTTCCAGAAAAGGAAACTCGACAGCACCGGCGCCACCACCATCGAAAAAATCAACGCCCCGAGCAACGCAAACGCCACCGTCCAGGCCATGGGCTTGAACAGCCGGCCCTCCACCGCCTGCAAGGTGAAGATAGGCAGGTAGGCCGTAATGATGATGCCGATGGCGTAGAAGACCGGCCGCTGCACCTCGTGCGCGGCCTCCCGGATCTGCTCACTCGGGCTGGTGCTATCCGCGCGGCGGCGGCCCAGGTGGCGCACAATATTCTCCACCATCACCACCGTGCCGTCGACCACCATGCCAAAGTCCAGTGCACCCAGCGACAGCAGGTTGGCGGGGATGTGACGCAGGTCCAAACAAATGGAGGCAAACAGCAGCGAGAAGGGGATGGTGAGGGAGACGATCAGAGCGCCGCGCGCATTCCCCAGGAAGAGAAAGAGAATCACCACCACCAGGACGATGCCCTCGGTCAGGTTATGCAGAACCGTGTGGGTGGTGTAATGCAACAGGTCGCTACGGTCAAGAAATGGAACGACCTTAACGCCCTTGGGAAGAATTTGGTTATTGAGCTCGTCGACCTTGGCGTGTATACCGACCAAGGTGGAATCAGAGTCGTCGCCCTTTTGCAGCAGCACGATGCCTTCGACGACGTCATCGTCGTCAATAATCTTGCCATCCTCCCGGCGAATGGCTTTGCCGATCTGCCCCAAGCGGATTTTCGGCCCCTGCTGGACGGTGGCGATGTCCTTGACCCGCAGGGCGGTTCCATTGGAGGTCTTGAGCAGGGTCTCCTCAATATCGTGGACATTGCGATAGAGACCCACCTCGCGAACGTTGACCTGCTGCTGGCCTTGCTCGATGAAACTGCCGCCGGCATTGATGTTGTTATTGGCCAGCTGTTGCTCCACCTGGCCGATGCTTAGACCGAAGGCAATGAGCCTGTTCGGATCAACCCGAACCTGGTACTCGCGGGTCATGCCGCCAAAGCTGGAGACATCCACCACACCGGGTACAGACTTGAACTGCTTCTCCATCGTCCAGTCCTCGATGGTCTTCAGCTCCATGTTGTCGTATTCCGGATTGGTGCTGTGCAGTGTGTACCAGAAGATCTGCCCTACCGGGCTCCAATCGGTGCCCATCTGCGGCGTAATGCCGCCAGGGAGAGTCACCTGAGAAAGCCGCTCCAGTACTTTCTCGCGATTCCAGTCGTTGATCGACTCGTCGTCGAAGATCATCTTGACGTCGGAAAGGCCGGCGAGCGAAAACGACCGCAAGTGTTGCATGTGCGGGATGCCGGCCATCTGGATTTCGATCGGGATCGTGACCTGCTGCTCTACCTCTTCGGCTGCGCGCCCCGGCCACTGGGTAATCACCTGGACGTAATTGTTGGCTACGTCGGGGTAGGCTTCGACGGGCAGATTGTGAAATGAGATGGCGCCCCAGACAAACAGAAGGATGGCCGCGGCCAGAATCATGAATCGATTGTTGAGTGCAAAATCAACCAGATTCCGGATCATTACTGCTCCGCCGAATTCTGCAGTTCAAGAGCATTCGCCACTACCTGCTGCCCCACGGCCAGGCCAGAAGCGATCTCCTGCTTTCCGTCCCCGATCATGTCGCCGGCCACGACACCCACGCGCTTGAATTTTCCATCCCCATTCGGCACATAGACCCAGTCGCGGTCGTGCAGGTGCAGGATGGCTGTTGCCGGAACCGCCGCATGCTGTTCCTCTCTGCGGCCGTGGAAGGTGGCAGTGGCAAACATACCCAGGCGCATCTGGCGGTCGGGATTGGGGACCTGGATGCGCACCTTGGCAGTCCGGATAGAGGGGTCAAGAATCGCGTCAATCTCGCCGATGGTTCCCTGGACGAGGCGATCCGGATAAGCATTCAGGCGAATATCGGCGATCTGACCGAGGTGGACCATGGGCAGATCGTTTTCATAGACGTCGCAGATGATCCAGACATGCGAAAGGTCGGCGATGGTAAACGCCGTCGAGGAGCCCGCATAGGTGACGCCGGCGGCAGCGGCGTTGGTGACGTTTTGCGCGATGACGACGCCGGTGGCCGGAGAATAGACCTTGACCGTCAGTGAGGGATGATCCTTATCCACCCCGAGAACGGTCAACTGCTGTTCCGCCGCCGTTAGATCGGCTTTCGCATCCTGCTCGGCGTCGTCCGCAATTTCCAGCTGGCTTTTGGCAATCGCTCCCTTTTCGTACAGGATTTTGGCGCGCTCATCCTGGGTACGGGCTAACCGTTCGTCGTTCACCGCTTTGAGGTATTGATTGAAGGCGTTGGAGATGTCGGTGCTTTGTACTTCCATCAACAACTGGCCCTTCTGGACGTAGGCGCCCACCAGGGTGTGCACCGCAACTACGCGGCCCGAGGCAAGGCTGATAACCGGGATCTCGCGGGAGATATCGGGATTGACTGTTCCAGTGACTTTTAGAGTAGAAGTCGACTGATACTCAGTGGCAGCCACAATTGGAAACCGGTCAGGGTGATCAACGGTGATAAGGCTGACACCACCGCCCTCTTCCACCTTCACCGCAGGGGGCGCCTGCGCCGCCGGGTCATGCTTCTGCTCCCCGCAACCAGCGAACATTCCCAGGCTGAGAGCCGCCGTGATGACCGCCAATTGCTTCATGAATAAACCTCACAACCCACTACAGATTTCCAATCGTCGCCCGGGCAAATTTCTAGCCTAGGTGAGTTCGTTTCAGTTTGTAAGACAAATGGGAGGGAGCAGAGGCCAGGATCGGGCACGCCACTCAGCGACGCTTCGCGTTTGCCGATCGCCAGAAAAGCCCTCTCCGAGAATATGAGGCCTTTCGCTTCCCGCACGAAGACTCGCGTTCCGGAACCGCAACCACCAGACTCGATGTTACTTGAGTGCGGCGGACGCAATTGGCCAGTTGCAGCTATCTTTCGATCTTGAGACTACCCGCTAAGTGGCAACCGACTCATAAAACTTTCGTGAGGAATTGATCAAGATGAACACTCCCTTATACCTGCCGGTCGTTACGGGAGCGTTGGATAGTGCGGCTAACTTGCCTCAGTCACCCTTTTTTAATACAGTTTTGACCCAGGCTAGGGAAAGCTGTGGACCGGTAAAATGAAGATGATAGCGAGACCGGCCGGAGAAAGCGGAAAAATGCCTTTTTTTTCCATGTTCGTGTGGGGGTCGCGGCGGACAGCGCTGCTGATTGCCGCACTGATGATCGGATTGATCGCGGTCATCGATGCACACGCCGTCCCGGACATCCCCCTCGGCTTTCTTTACCTGGCGCCGATGCTCGTAGTCGGCGCTGCGCTTCGGCGCTGGGAAATTGCAGTAGTGGCGATTATCTGCGCCTGGTTGGCCGAAGCGTACGACGCGTTCGCCTGGGGCCCCAATACTGGCCTGCCCCGCGATTCCCTCTATTTCGCCGCCTTCATGTGCACCGGCCTCTTTATGTACGAGGTGACGCGTAGCCGTAAGCTTTCCGCCCGTCACATGCGTCAAATCGAGGGGGAGATGACGGCGCGGCGGGATGCGGAAGAGCAGCTGAAGATTCTGGTAGACAGCAGCCCCGCGGCGATTTTTACCACTAGTTCCGACGGTTGCGTGTTGTTGGCCAATGACGCGGCCAACCGCTTGTTCGGGCTGGAACCCGGAACCCTGCCCGGCCTGCCGATTCGCGATTACCTGCCGGCGCTGATCAACGTGCCTGGACTCGACAGCAACCGGCAGGCTTTTCGCACGGCGATGCAGTGCCGGGGGCGCAAGGCAGACGGCGAGGTCTTCCAGGCGGATGTTTGGTTCTCGACCTACGTGACGAGTGCGGGACCAAGGCTCGCGGCCATGGTGTTGGACACGTCGGAAGATTTACGGACGCATGAGGAGTCGAGCTTCCACCAGATCCTCGCCAGCTCCCGCATCATGGTTTCTGCGCTATCGCACGAGGTTCGCAATGTGTGCGGGGCCATTGGGTTGGTCCATGAAAATCTTTCCCGGAGCGGCAAACTCAAAGATAACAAAGACTTTGAGACCTTGGGAACGCTGGTGTTGGCGCTTGAGCGCATTGCCGCTATGGATTTGCGGCAAACCTCCAGCCATGCCTCCCGGGTGGAGGTGCAGTCCGTGCTCGATGAGCTCCGGATTGTGATGGAGGCTTCCCTGCGGGACGACGGAATTTGCAGCCGCTGGCAAATCGAGGAGGATCTGCCCCCAGTTTGGGCCGATCGCCAGAGCCTGATGCAGGTTTTTCTGAACCTGACCAAAAACAGCGAGCGCGCCATGGAGGAACAAGAGCGGAAGGAGCTGACCGTGACCGCTCGGCGGGAGGCGTTGGGGGTCGCGATTCGTTTCCACGATACCGGGAGCGGCGTCGCCTACCCGGATCGCCTGTTCCGCCCCTTCCAGTCCGATGCGCAATCCACCGGGCTGGGTCTTTATCTATCGCGTGCCCTTATGCGCAGCTTCAAGGGCGATCTGCACTACGAGCCGGAGAGCGAAGGCTCCACTTTCGTGGTGGAGTTGTCACCCGTCCTGAGAGAGAGCAAGAATGACAGTTATGAGCCGCGAAATTCAGATAATGCTGATCGACGACCACAGTCTGTTCCGGGAGAGCCTCTCCCGGCTGTTACAGACTGAGTCTGACCTGCAGATTGTCGCCAACTGTGCTTCCGCAAGCGAGGCGCTGGCGCTGCCGCTGCTGACGCGGGTCGACGTGGTTCTATTGGATTACGATCTTGGCCACGAACAGGGGACGCAGTTTTTGGATCGCGCTCGGGGACAGGGGTTTGCCGGCAAAATTCTGATGGTGACTGCTGGGATGAGCGATTCGGTCATGCTGCGGGCCCTCGAAAACGGCTCCTCCGGGGTTTTTCTCAAGCACAGTCCCCCGAACCGGCTGGTAGAGGCCATCCGAAAGGTCTTTGCCGGAGAGGTCTGGCTCGACCCTGCCGTAACCCGTTCCATTATCGCCGCGGCCACCGGCAACGCCGCTACGCCCCGCCGGACGCAAGGACTGACACAGCGCGAGCAGGCGGTGCTCAAGGGCGTCTTCGAAGGGCTCACCAACAAGGAAATCGGCGGCCGGCTGAGTATCTCGGAGAGTTCGGTGAAGGCGGTCTTACAACAACTTTTCGAGAAGACCGGTGTACGCACCCGCAGCCAACTGGTGCGCATCGCTCTGGAAAAGCACTCGGACGAATGGCTGACGAATCCGACCTAACCTGGGACACCCTTGTGGTGGGAGCCGGACCGGCGGGGTGCGCCGCGGCCTACGATCTTGCGACGGCGGGTCAGTCGGTACTTTTGCTCGACAAGAGTGAGTTCCCGCGGACCAAGGCGTGTGCCGGTGGGCTGACCGTCAAGGCCGTCAAAACCCTGAGATATTCCATCGACCCGGTGGTGAGAGAAGTGGTTTCCCGGGTTCAACTCGAGGGAGGCCCCGGTCTCTCCTCCACGTTGAAGAGTCGCGAACGCATTTGCGTTATGACGCTGCGGTCTGAATTGGACGAATTCTGCCTGAGCCAGACAATTGCTGCGGGGGCGCGGTTTAGAAGGATTTCCGGAGTGCAGCAGATTGAGTGTTCCGGCGTCGGCGTCCATCTTCATACCGCCGGGGCGACGTTTCGAGCCCGTTTCCTCGTGGGCGCGGATGGAGCCAACGGCCAGGTCCGCCGCCTCTGCGGGCAAGGCTCCTGGTTCTCCCAAGGTTTTGCGCTCGAGGTGCAAACCCCGAAACCGCGCCAGGAGGTCGATCTCACTTTCGACTTTGCTGCCGTGCCTGGTGGCTACGCCTGGATCTTTCCCAAGCGGGACCATCTCAATGTGGGGATTTACCACCCGTCGTCGACCGCTGGCCTGACCCGCAGCAGCCTTCTGCAGTATGTAAAGGGCCGGCTGGGAATCGAGGGTGGAAACCAGATTATGGGGCAATACCTGGGCATTGGGGCAGGCGAGAGCCCGAGCGAGTACGTGCAGCCTCACTTGCGGAAGCGTGTTCTGTTGGTGGGTGATGCGGGCGGGTTCGTTGATCCTCTGACCGGGGAGGGAATCTACGGGGCGCTGCACAGCGGCCAGGCGGCAGCCAGCGCGATTCTCGCGGAAGCCAGGGGCGACGCCACGGCAGCGGAGGCTTTTGCCGAGTATGTTCAAGGCTACCGCCAGACGCTGCGCTTTTCGTCGCGGGCGGCGGTGGCCTTCTATGCCAATCCCAGCCGCGGGTTTCGCGCCATGCGTCTACCCTTTGTGCGCCGGACCATGGTCAAGACCTACACCCACGGACTCAATATCAAAAGTTTGGCCATGCGGATCGCATTGTCACACTGCTAACAAAACATCCCACCCACATCTAGAAACCGAAGGCTCATGTCGTGCCATAGAAACTTGAAAAATGAGGGGCTTCACAGGCTGCCCCTGTTATTTACCAAGCAAATTTGCCGGGGCAGAAGCTAAAGAGTCTGCGTGGGAAACTCGCTGTCGGGGTTAATCCTGATACAAAACATGAGCCTTCGCTTTGAAGATTTGGGTGGGGTACTCAAGGTCGAAAAAAGCTATAGAGCAGGACGAGAAGTACGATGGTGCTGACCGCAACGTAGAGCTTGTCCCTCTGAGCGGCAAAGCCCAAAACGCAGTAGGCGACCCGCAGGATCGGGGTGGCGATCAGAAGCAGAATTCCCAACCGGATAATACTGCGACCATCAAAGTGGCGAATACCCTCAAAGATAGGCCCAACCCGGTCAGCAGGAGCTGGAACTCCATGAAAATGACTATGGTCTGCTTCGATCCCATGCGCCTGCCACAGATAAAAGACGCACCCCACCAACACCACCAGAGCGGCCGCGCTGACGCCCGCGCGCAGCATCCGGCTGATGTTCACCTCCATCTTCAGATCAGCTTCTGATGCCATCGATCACAACCCTCCGGTAGCTCCGCTGTAGATCATTTCCACCCCCAAGGCAACGATGACGACGGCAAAGATAACCCTCAGTACCGGCACGCGGATCCTTACCAACAAATGCGCCCCAGCCAAGGATCCCGCCAGGACGCCAAGCATAACAGGCGCTGCCAGGCCCGGCGCAATATAGCCGCGGCTCAGATAAACACCAGCGCTCGCCGCGGCCGTCACCCCAATCATGAAGTTGCTGGTCGTGGTGGACACTTTAAACGGAAGCTTCATGGCGCGATCCATGGCGAGCACCTTGACCGCCCCGGAACCGATGCCCAGCAGGCCGGAGAGAACTCCGGCAACGAACATGATGCTAAAACCTGCCGGAACATTCTGTGCCACGTAAGCCTGACGGCCGCTCTCTGCCGGGTAGTCTCCCCGCAAGTTCAATTTTTCAGCCAACGCATTTGGCGTCTGCGGCATCCCGTCGTGCGCGCCACGAAACGACGACCAGGCGGAGTAGAGCAGGGTCAATCCGAAAGTAATCCCGATCGCCTTGGTCGAGACGCGCGCCGTCAGGTATGCCCCCACCAGGGCGCCCAAGGTCGTGGCTACCTCCAGGAACATACCGATCCGGACGTTGGAAAAACCCTCCCGGACATAGGCGACAGCTGCCCCGGAAGAAGTCGCAATGACCGAAACCAACGAGGCTCCAATGGCATAGCGAATATCGACACGAAAGATCAGCGCCAGTACCGGTACGATTACTACCCCGCCACCGAGACCGGTGAGCGCCCCAAGCAGGCCGGCGACCATCGAAGTAAGGAGTACCAAAGATGTAAATTCGATCGGACCCATGTCAGATGCATCCAACTTTCCATGAAGTCATGGCTTTAGTGTGCACCAAGTCTGGGGGCGAGATGAACCGGCGAATCCTTAACGGTTGGAAAGAAATCTCCGAACACCTGCGACGCGGAGTCAGAACCACTCAACGGTGGGAGGCGCAGCTAGGCATGCCGGTGCATCGTCCGGCACAAAAGGATAGAAGCGCAGTGATTGCGTTTTCCGACGAGCTTGACGGTTGGCTCGCGCGCAGGGCGCCGGCTACTGGCCCCCTGGCGCAGATGCAGGGCGACATCAACAGCCTGATTTGGCATGCGGCAGAATTGACGTCGCAGACGCGAACCTTGCGGGAGCAACTCAGGCGTTCGCTCGAAGCTCACAAGAACCGCACTGGTTCGAGAATCCGGCAGCGCACGGTCGCACCGGCCACCCGCACCGTCGGCGTGATGCTGCCATTCCCGTCCACGAATCGATAGCCGAGGTAATCGTTACCTTGGATTATTCACGTAAACGCAAATGCGTTGCCGCGCATCCTTATGTAAGTAGGGATAGGTTCCATAGCAAGCCGGAGCAGAAATATGCAGGATCTTTGCTCATTGAATCGCAGATTACAAAAGGCAACCGGGCAACTCCAGTTGGCCAACGAGTCGCTAAGAGTGACCCGGCGGGACCTCTGCTTGCTGGACGAGCAGTTGGATATCCTGAACCAGGAGGCGGAAGTGCTGAGCCGGGAAATTGTCCGGCTGAGAGACAGTTATTCCCACACCCTCAACCACGTGCCCTACCCTGCATTGATGGCCGACGAAGATGGCACAATCGAAGCCTGGAACAGCGCTGCGCAAGAACTACTCAACCTGGCGGCCGTTGCATCAGCGGCTATCGACTTGTCTGAGATTCCTGTGCAACCCGCCTTGAGGAAGACCATCAGCAGGAAACATCGGGCCGCCGTGGAGCATGGCCACCCCCTCACTCTCAAAGACCAGGCGATCCAAGTGGGACGAACCACGCACCGCATGGACGTGCAATTCACCTCTCACGGCCTGGTGATATTCATGAGTTCGCCGGCCCGCGACGGCACGGTTGATCTCTCGGCGGCAAGCTGAGCACTGAAATCGCTGGCCGGCCGGTTCAGCACCGAACCATAAATCTTCATGAGATCAGCGTAGTTTACGGCAGCAGTGTACTTGGCTTCGTATTCCAACCGGGCGTGCGCACGCATGGCGGCGGTTTCCTCAGGATGGGCAATCCACCATCGCACCGCGTCCACCAGCCCGCTGGCGCGGCCAGCTTCGAAGTGTAGACCGGTCCGCTGATGATCCACGATGGACGACATGCTTCCCAGATTGCTGGCGATCACCGGCAACCCGGCGGCGAACGCTTCCGCGAGGATCATGGGAAAGCCTTCATACCACGTCGAGGGCAGGATGAGCACCGAGGCATCCTTCATTCTTTCCAGAATTTCCGCGCGCGGCAGCCACTTCAGCCAGCTCACGCCTTCCATTTCGCTGACGGCTTTCTCCACTTCCGAGGCCTGCGGACCGTCGCCTGCGATCTGCAGCGGAAGTTGGTTGCCAATCTGCCGCCATGCTTCCAGCAACGTGCTGATTCCCTTCTCCGGGGTTAACCGCCCCACGAATAAGGCGTAGTTTCCCCTGCCTCCACCGAGGCCGGGGTCCACTTGCAAATAGTTAGGTTTGACGAAGATTTTCTCTGCCGGAAATCCCCCCTGGATGAACTTGTCCCGCGCGAAATCAGTCAGGGCGATATAGGCGGAGACGGCCTTGCTCCAGGTCCCCTTGAAGTTGTGGGTGGCCAGCATTGCCGCTCCGGCTGCGGTTGCCATCCTGCTGTTCCGATAGCAGGCGTGCTCCACTCCGGGCCACGGGATTTTTCTGCCCACGCACTCCTCACACACATGTCCATCACGGAAGAGCGTGGAAGCGGGACAGAGTAGCCGGTAATTGTGCAGGGTTTGTATCACCGGGATTCCCTCTTCCCTGGCCGCATAGTAAGCGGACGGAGAGATGACCGGAAATGTATTGTGGACGTGCATGATGTCCGGTTTCTCGCGGTGCATCAGAGCACGCAGCTCGACGTAGATTTGGCGGTTCCAGATGGTATCTCCCAGTAGGACCAGCGGGTTCTTGCCCTTCACCTGGTCGTTGCTGGCTTGGTAAAGAAGCACCTGGTGGCCGCGGGCGCGCAGCAGGTCGGCTTCCTGGGCAAAGACCTGATCCTCGCCGCCCGGCAGCTGATACGAGTTGTGTACCGAGAGAACCTTCATGCTACTTTCTTTTTCCCGCGGACACGCGTAATCATCTGCTTCCAAACACTCTGCGTCAGCAGCAGATCGATGGCCCGCTGGAAGAGCGGACGAGGCAGACGATTGGAGTAGCGCCAGAACAGGTCCACTTTGGAGTTTGTTCGCAGGCCATAACGGCATAGATCCGCGTACGCCTGATGCATGGCCGGGTCGTTGTTCAGCCGATGACGCATGTAGTTCGATTTGAGATAGAGCGCGCTGCGGCTGACCGGAGGGAAGGACTCTGCCAAGGCGGGATCGATGCTCTCCAGATAGAGCTTCTGCTTGAGCCATAGCGAGTCCATGATTTTGAGCTCGCGCTCCAGGCGGCGGGACGTAACGTGAGTGGAATTTTGATCGTTGCTGCCATGCAGCCGCCAGCGCGCCAAGGCGGCATCGACAGCGCACAATTCGGTCATCAGCGGAGCCAGGCGATGAAAGATCTGCTCTGCGTAGCCGACGTATTCGACAGGGATAGGAAAGATGCGATCAGCGATTTCGCGGCGGAGAGCAAGGTTCGTCGTGGGCGGCAGGCCCATCAAAATGCCTGCGTTGTCGTAGGTGGTCTGCGAGCAGTCCCCAGAAGGGAGAGCACTCAACAAGGGATATATCCCTCGTTCCCGCTTTTCGTTATCGACCAGGCTGGCGCGATGGATGGCGAAGCCTGCCCGAGGATGCGCCTTAAACGCGTCGACGATGGCTTCGATTTTTCCCGGCAGGAAGGTGTCATCCGCGTCGAGCAGGCAGATTATGTCACCGGAACAGTTGCGGTAAGCGGCGTTGAGGTTGGCCGCCATGCCGCCATGCGGATTGCGCAGCAGCCGGACGCCCAGGCCGCGGCTGACATAGGCCTCAACCACTTCGCAGGAGTTGTCGGAGGAAGCATCGTCGCTGACGATGATCTCGCCCGCCGGGTAGGTCTGCTCCAGCACGCTCTCGATGGCCTGGCCAACGTAGTCCCCGTAGTTAAAGCAAGTGATCAACACTGAGACCGAAGGCTTCTGAGGAAGACTCTCGAGTGCAACAGGATGAAGCTTGCTTGCTGCCATTTCCACCGTCATTCCGGAATTACCCTCGTTCATCCTCTCAGGCTCGCGTCCCTATTCTCAATTCCCCTGGGGTGTGAGACGCCCATAGAACGCCCGCCAGGCATCTACGAAGTGCTCTTCGGAGACGGCGGCTGGCGGCCAGGCGGGCTTGCCGGCCCATGGTCTGCCGTTCCATTTCACTAAGGGCCAGAAAGCGCTTTAATCCTTCCCGGACTCCAGCCACGCTGGTTGCAATCAAAAAGCCATTTTCCCCGTCCACGAGAAGATCTTCCACCCCGTAGAGCTGAGAAACCACAATCGGGAGGCCGGAGGCTGCCGCCTCGTAGGTTACCAGGGAGAACGTCTCATAAAGCGACGGGAAGGCGAAAACGTCAGAGCTCCAAAGGTAAGGGCGGACATCCGCCTGCTTGCCGGCGAACTTGACCCGGTCGCCAAGCTGATTCTTGGTCTCCCCGCCGTAGCGCGCCACCAGATCCGCTTCTCCGCCCACGACCAGCAGCTTGATACGCTCCATCCCCGGTGTGCCCAGGGCCTGCAGCAGAAGGGGCAATCCCTTGCGTTCAAACTGGCCCAGGGCCACAAACAGAGCGACCACATCCGTCTCTTCGAATCCCAGGCCCTGGCGAAATCCGCGGCGATCGAAATCCGCCGGCATTTGTAACCGCTGCAGGTTGATGGGATTGGGGATGACGGTGGTTTTGTCTGCGATGTAGGGGAACTCGGCGATCAATTCCCTTGCCAGCCCGCGCGATGGAACCACGACCTGCCTGGCGCGAGGGTAGGTAAAGTTTTCCATCCAGGCGTGAAGCGTATGGTCGAGCCACCGCAACCAACCCTGTATCCCTTTGGCGCCGGATTTGCTCCAATGCTGTTTGAGGTACATGCGATGGCAGAAGTGGGAATAGAGGATGTCGCCGAAGGCGAGGTTGCTTTCGAGGGCCTGCACGTGATCGAACTTGGGGCCGCCTCGAATCCGGTAGAGCAGATACTGGATGAGCGCCATGACGTGGTAGCCGACGAAGAGGGCAGCCATAGGGCGGATAGGGGAAGGCACGCGGATGAATCGTATTCGGTCCGGGCAAGGATTTTCGAACTCGATCGCGAAGACCGTGAATTCATGTTCTGCCGCAAGCGCGTTCAGCATCGCCCGGTGACAGCTCCCGATCGGATTCAGACGGGTGACTCTGTGATCGAAAATAGCGATGCGCAATCAGGGCTTCCTGTGGGCCGGTGGGGAGAACAACGCGAAGCGGTAATTTGCCAGGGTAAGGGCTAAAAAGTCCGCGTGAGAACCGGATCTGTAGGACCAAACAGAACCTGATGGGTGCCCATGTTCGCGCCAGCGTACGTGGGCCGATTATGAATTCTTCGAATGCTTTCACTCAACGAGTAACAACGATGGAAGGGCTTCGCCCGTCTTTCTCGGCCCACGTACGCTGGCGCGAACATGGGGCACCCATCAGGTTCTGTTTGGTCCTATAGATCCGGTTCTCACCAAGACTCTTTAGCCGTCATTTTTGCGCCCTGACCGGCACGACGAAAGTCGTCCCTGATACAAAACACGAGCCTTTGATTTAAAGCTCCGTACCTTTCATTCAAGCCATCTTGACCAGCGATAGCCGCCCCGGACGAGGCACCTTACTGACGATCTTCTTGGCAATCTCGAGCGAAGCCGTTGCTGCCGGAGAAGGCGCATTGCAGACATGAAGCGAATTCTTGCCCTCCAGCATCAGGAAGTCGTCCACCAAGCTCCCATCACGAAGCAGAGCCTGGGCCCGTACACCGCTCTTGCTGGGAATCAAATCATCCGCCTGAACCTCAGGCACCAGCCGCTGCAAACTCCGGGTAAACGCCGCCTTGCTCATAGAACGGAACATCTCCTGAGCCCCCTCGCGGTAATACTTCGACGAGAGTTTCCAAAAACCCGGATAAGTGAGAACTTCCGAAAAATCCCGCCAGCTGAAGTCCGACTTGGAATACCCCTCGCGCTTCATGCTCAACACAGCGTTAGGACCGGCATGAATACTGCCGTCCATCATGCGCGTGAAGTGCACCCCAAGAAACGGGAACGCAGGATTCGGAACCGGATAAATCAGATGACGCACCAGGTGGCGGCGCTCCGGCTTGAGCTCGTAATACTCACCGCGGAAAGGAACGATCATGGCCTTCGGCTCCATCCCGCCTAGCTTCGCCACGCGATCGCTGTGCAAACCAGCACAGTTAATCAGGAAACGGGTTTCCAGCGAGCCCCAAGACGTCTCGAGGAGATGCCCCAGAGGCGTGGGCACAATATGAAGCACCTCGGTGCCAACCTTGAGGTCCCCGCCCTGCTGCTGAATCTCGTGCACCAGCGCGTGGCATACCTGGCGATAATCCACGATGCCCGTAGTAGGCACGCGAATCGCAGCCAGACAGGAGACATGCGGTTCCACCTCTTTCACTTCTTCAGGGCGGAGACGCGACGCCGGCACACCGTTCTTCAAGGCACGATCGTAGATCGACTCGAGTTGGGGAAGCTCCTCGGGCGTGGTAGCCACGATCAGCTTGCCGCAAACATCAAACGGCACCCCATATTCGTAGCAAAACGCGCGCAGGGATTGGTTTCCAGCCTGGGCCAGCTCCGCCTTAAGGCTTCCCGGCTTGTAGTAAATGCCGGAATGGATGACACCGCTGTTGCGGCCGGTCTGATGCTGAGCAAAGCCAACTTCCTTTTCCACTAAAAGAATGCGTGCAAAAGGATAACGGCGACCAAGAGCAGCACCGGTCGCGAGACCGACAATTCCCCCACCAATTATTGCAAAGTCATACATAGATTGCCTTTGAGAATCTGGATTGGAATTCAAACGGAGACAACCTCAGTGGAGAGCCCCATTTTCTCGAGATCGGCCTTGATCTCGGGTTGGTAAATCGGGTTCATGGCAATCGCCAGATCCGGTTTATAGCGCTTGAGAAATGCCGGCGCGACGATCTCCTGCCCTGTGCCCGCCATGAATTTGCCTTCGCGGAAGGGATTAATGTCAACCACATACTCGATCTCGGAATCAGGCGTGTGCAGGTTAAGCGCAGTCAGAAACGCCACACCCTTTGAGCCTGAGCCCCACACCACGGCCTTCTTACCGGTGCGTTTAGTTTCTTCGAGCTTGCTCCGCCACGACGTCATGCGCGCCGCCTGGTTCCCGGTGAAGAACTCGATATCCTTGTTCATCTGCGTCGGGTCCGGCTTTTCGACTTTAGCCTTGGACGTACGCGACGGCTTCGCCGTAATCATCAGGTACTGGTCGTCGTAATCAGTCCAAACATCCATCACGTCGAAGCCCTGCTCTTCAAACAGCAGCTTGAGCGAGTCCGCGCTGAAATAGGAACAGTGTTCGTAATAAATATCCCAGAAAGCCAGATCGCGTAGCACCCGGGTCATATCGGGGACTTGGAAGAAGATCACGCTGTCGTAGCGGTCACCCACCGAGCGCCGCACCGTACCCACGAAATTGGCCGTGTCGGATATGTGCTCGAGGGTCATCTTGCAGCAGACAAAGTCACCCTGCACGTGGGCGTACTTTTCGCCGTAAAAGTCGGCGACAAATTCGACCTTGCTGTCACCGGCAGAAGGGTTCCGATCAGCGACAAAGGCGGGGTCGAATCCGACTCCGCTGTTGTTACCCATCTCGCACAGCAGGGAAAGAAACTCACCCTTGCCGCAGCCGATCTCGATCATCTTCTTACCGTGCAGGTCGAATTTCGCGATCAGTTCCGCGGCGAGGCGGCGGTGAAACGCCTGGAATGTCCCGGAGAATCCCTGCGTCTCCTCGTACTCCGCAGAGTAGTTGTGCACTTTCGGATCAAACACAGTGTTGGCGATAAAACCGCAATGGGAACAATGGCCCAGAGCAATGTCACCCTTGGGAAAGTTCACCGCAACCTCGCGGGTCGGCATCAGCAGCACACTGTGCACCGGCACCCGCGGAACCTTGTAAAAAACGTTCATCGTGCCCTTGAGACAGTTCGGGCAGGTCTTAATCTCAGGCATTTCTCGGTCCCCGTCGAAAAGAATTGGTTAGATGGGCAAATTCCGACGCTCTCACTCCAAAAAGTGGGTGACGCGCGCAGGAAATGATCGCAGTTCGGGATAGAACTCGGGCGGCGGCAGTCTCTCGTTCGCTTAGGCTCTACGGCCTGTCACGTTGTTGCTCAACTTTGTTTCGGCCCAGGAAGACGAGTGAAGCGGTTAGCCGCTCAGGGCGACTTGACTGAGCGGCTAACCGTTTGATGGCAAGAACCCGCCTTAGCGGGCGGCTACGGCCTCGGGACGGTACAGCTTCACACCATCCGCAGTGCCGGGAGTGTCATAAGCCTCAACGATTTCCTCCGAAATCCGGCTCAGGTCCTTGCCCTTCATGAAGTCGCGCAAAGAGGTCCCGGTCGGATACGAATCGATGTTGTGAGCGCCGCGCTTGGCCTTGATATCGGCAATGTTGACGGTGCGGAAGTCGATGCTGAACCGTGTTTTGCCCGAGGTGTTCGGCACGGTCGAGTGCATGTTGGCTGCTGAAAACACCTGCGCTCCGCCTGGCTCCGTGATCAACCGCACCTGCGGATCCAGTTCCATGGGCTCTTCAGGCTTAGGCTGTTCACGAGTGTCGGACTTGATGTGCTTTGCCGCATCGGCGCGGCCCACGCTGTTCCAGGCGTAGTAGTTGAATTTGCTCGACCCGTTCTTCACCGGCTCCGACCAATATTTCGGATGGAAAGCCATCGAGCTCTCGGAAGACATCTCAAAAATCGGCAGCCACCAGTTCAACTGGCACAGCGGAGCCGAGTACCATGTGTCGCGGTGAGGATGGTGTGCATAGCCCACACCCGAAGTCAGGTAGGCATCTGACGTGACCGCACGAAGGCGCGGCACATCGAGATAGGTGGTCTCCATATCGCAGCCGAAATCCTCCAGCATGGCCTGGATCAGACGTTTGGACTCGGGGTGATGAATGAACGCGGGCTTAAGAGGCGCGAAGATCCGTACGAACTCCTCCACCGGCATATCAAACTGTGCCGTGGTGGGATCCTCCTTGCCGAAAGCTTCCTTGATCATCTCCGCAGCGAAGTTGGTAAAGGCGAGCGAGCTGGGGCGCGGCGAGTAAACAAACAGCTGGCCGTTATACAAAAACTCGCGGCGCTTCTCGTCGTTGAATTTCGAATCTATATAAACGCTATTCATATCCGTCAATCTCCTTAGACCACTGCCGGCGTTGGGATCGGAATAATGAATTTTCCGCCGCGAGCCTTGTAGTCCCGTTGCTGCTCCATAATTTCGCCGGCAAAATTCCACGCCAGCACCAAAACGTAATCCGGGTTGCTCTCCAACAGCTTCTTCGGAGAGAGAATCGGCAGGTGGTTGCCGGGCATGAACCGGCCCTGTTTAAACTCGTTGAGATCGACGACGTAATCGAGCAGTTTCGTGTCGATGTTGCAGAAGGCGAGCAACGTGGTAGCCTTGGCCGCCGCCGCATAGCCGGCGATCGACTTGCCCTTGCCCTTCAGGTCCTTCAACAAGGCGGTAAGATCGTCGCGCACCGCGTGCACCCGGTCGGCAAAGCCCCGGTAGTACTCGATGGACGATACGCCTGCATTTTTCTCATCTGCCAGAAGCGCCTTCAACCGCGCGGTGGGAGTCTCTACCGGCTCGACAAACAACCGCAGAGATCCGCCGTGAATCTTGGTGCGCTCCACATCGTTCAGATATAAACCATGATCGCGGAAAAGCCGGGTGAGCGCCGTCACCGAGAAATAGCAGAGGTGCTGGTGATAGATGGTATCGAACTCGCACTTCTGAATCAGGTCAACGATATAAGGCGCTTCGATCACCGCCACACCGGTCGGCTTCAGCAGGGCGGCGATACCGTCCACGAAACCGTTCAGGTCAGCCACGTGAGCCAGCACATTGTTGGCCAGAAAAACATCGGCCTTCTTGCCCTCGGCAGCCAGCTTTTGCGCCAGTTCCTTGGTAAAGAAAGTGTTGATGCTGTTGACGCCACGCTCGTTGGCGGTGCGCACCTGCTCCTCCGCGGGATCGATGCCCAAGACCGGGATTCCGTGGTTGACAAAGTTGCGCAACATGTAACCGTCATTGGACGCAGCTTCAATCACCAGGCTATCGGCATTCAACCCCCGGCTCTGAATCACCGCTTCGGCGCTCTTCGCGAAATGTTCCAGCAGACTCTTTGACACGGAAGAAAAGTAAGGATAATTGCGGCAAAAAAGGATTTCCGGAGGAACCGTTTCCGTGATCTGCACCAACGAGCAATCCGGGCAGAAGACCAGGTCCAGGGGCGCCGTAACTTCCGGCGACCCTAGCTGATCGGCTGAGAGCAATGCATCCGCCAGCGGAGTGGTTCCGAACGAAAGAATCGGAATGCACTTCGAGGAATTGCATGCGCGGCAATGAAAGGTGGAATCGCTCATGCCCTGGCAGCTCCTGCGACTACCGGAGCCGTCGCGTCCTGGTTGGTCCAGCGTAAAGAAGAGTCAAGCACCCCGTCCGCGATCAGCTTGCGGATGTGGGCAATTCGCTTGAAACGTGGGCCTTCAAAATCTTCCAGCACCAAGCCAATCTTCTTGTAGGTTTCGTGCAGCTCCACCGCGCCCTTGCGGGCATTCCAGACGGGTTGAAACTCGGGCAGCACCTTGGTGATCTTGGTGCAATCCACGCGATAGCAGCGCAAGTCAGGACCAGCGTCCGGGGCATATTCGATCTCTGTGTTCGGCACCGTCTCTTTGACAATGTCGGCCAGCTCGCGAATGCGGTAGTTGTCCTCGTTGCGGCCAACATTGAACGCCTCGTTGTGCACCAGGTCGATAGGCGCATGCATGGCGGCGATAAACGCCCGGGAGATGTCGGCGATGTGCACAATCGGTCTCCACGGTGTGCCATCGCTCTTGATGTACACCCGTCCGGTCGCATAAGCCCACGCCACCAGGTTGTTCAGCACCAGGTCGAAGCGCAACCGCGGCGATACTCCAAAAGCAGTGGCATTGCGCAGGAACGTGGGATGGAAGCTGTTATCTGCCAGCTTGGCCACATCCTGCTCCACCAGAACTTTGGAGCTGCCGTACGGAGTCACGGGGTTGAACGCCGAATGCTCATTGAGCAGGTCGTCGCCGCCGGCGCCGTAGTTGCTGCAGGAAGAGGAGAAGATATACCTCTCTACCCCGGCCTTTTTGGCCAGCTTGGCCAACTTTACCGATGCCTGGTGGTTGATTTCGAAGGTCAGACCCGGATTGAGGTCGCCCAGAGGATCATTGGATAATCCGGCAAGATGAAGAATGGCCTCGAAGCCTTCCACATCCTGGAGAGTTACATCGCGAACGTCTTTGCGAATTTCAGGGATCTCAGCGATCCCATCGCTGAAAGTGCTGCGCTCGAAAAGATCGGTGTCGAGCCCAACGACTTCATGGCCGGACTGCAACAGCATTGGCACTAAGACCGTTCCGATGTACCCCGCGTGGCCCGTTACTAGTACTCGCATTCTTATCCTCCCAAGTTGCCCATGGTGCGTTGCCGTTTTCCCAGAGCGTTTCCAGGATCTTCTTTTCGCGGATGGTGTCCATGCACTGCCAGAATCCCGTATGCCTGTATGCCATCAGTTGCCCTTCGGCAGCCAAACGTCCCAGGGGCTCCATTTCAAAGTGCGTATCATCACCGTCGATAAAGTCGAAGATCTCCGGTTCCAGTACGAAAAACGCTCCGTTGATCCAACCTTCCTTGGTCTGCGGCTTCTCAGAAAACTCCGTGATCTGATCGCCATCCATTTCCAGGTGACCGAAACGCGCCGTGGGTCTCACGGCCGTCAGCGTGGCCAGTTTGCCGTGCGAGCGATGAAACTCGATCAGGTGGTTCAGGTCGACGTTCGACACTCCATCGCCCCAGGTGAGCATGAAGGTATCGTTGTTCAAGTAGGGCGCGAGGCGCTTGATGCGGCCTCCGGTCTGGGTCTTCATGCCGGTGTCGACCAGGTCGACCGTCCAGTCGGGAACCGCTCCACCAGTCAGCGTGACCTTTCCAGTCTTCAGGGAAACGCTCAGATCGCGATTCAAGGAGCAGTAATCCAGCATGTACTTCTTGATGACCTCGCCCTTGTAACCCAACGCGATGGCGAACTCGTCAAAACCATAGTGTGCATAGTGCATCATGATGTGCCAGAGAATCGGCTTGCCGCCGACCTCGACCATCGGCTTCGGCTTCAGCTCCGTTTCCTCGGCGAGACGAGAGCCCAGCCCCCCTGCGAGAATTGCCACTTTCATATAGCATTCACCTCCGTGAAGTTTCTATTCAGGGGATTGGTTTAGGAGGCAACATCCATCGATGTTGTTCTCTCCATGGATACTTTGGTGCGCGGCGTCTGCAACCGGAACAGAACCTGATCGGCAGCAATCAAGAGATCCTTGCCCATGCGCCGCACGTGCCTGGCCAGCCACGGCGACAACAACAGGAAGCAACGGAAGCGCTGCCAAGGCGTGAGCGGGGCGCGGACGATGCTTTGAAAGTACTCACGGAACATCCGCCACTCAGGGAACGTGATGCTGCTGGTCTTGTTCGGATCCCACCACTCCGGGCTCGGCAGCGTGCCATGGCGGTTGGTCAAGCGAAAACGGGGGGCCTTCAACCGAACGGGCTTGACCTGCGACGACTGCCTGCTATGACGGGTGCTGATGAACAGAAACTCCGGAATCTCGGTGAACCGTCCGACGAGCCCCATCTGCGCCAACAGGACTCCGTCACTGTTGACATAGCTGCCCTGCGGCGGAAGGGTCTTGAGCGCGCTCATACGCATAACACCAAAAATCTGATAGCACATGTGATCGTTCAGCAATAGATCCTTGAAGCGAACCACCGGATTAGGAGACTCAGTTCTCAACGGCCATTCATAGTTTTCCAGAAACTGGCCCTGTTCATCGATCACCCGCGTGAGGGTATGGGCTACGACTAGGGAGTCATCGGCCTCGAGAGCGTCCACGCAGAGACGCAAAAAGTCAGGCTGAATCATGTCGTCGTGCGCCGCCCACTTGAAGTACTTGCCGGTCGCCTTGAAATAGACATTTCTGAGGTTCCAGCCGGCGCCCATGTTGCGATCGGCCCGGTAATAGCGGATACGGGAGTCCTGGGCCGCATAACGGCGGCAAATCTCATCACTGCGATCCGTAGAGCAATTGTCCGAAATGATAAGTTCGAAATCCTGAAATGTCTGATTTAAAACAGAATCAATAGCGGCTTCAAGGAAGCGCTCTCCGTTATATAAAAACAGGCCGATACTTACGAGAGGGGTGGTACTCATTCTGAATTTGCTCCGATCTGGGGTGTACTGAAATTGCCCGGGGGGAGAAGCGAGCTCGTGCTTCTAGGACATCTTTTTGAACCGCGAAATTACCTGCTTGATCCAGCTCTGCCGAATCAACAAATTGACCGCAAAATCAAAAACCGGCAGCGGCAGGTAAATCGAGATCTTCCAAAACCACACATGCCTCGCGCCAGGGCCATTCAGCAACCCCATATATCGGTCATAATGGCGACGGATTTCAGGGTCGCGCGCCAGGCGGGCGTGCAGGTAACTGGTGTAAATAATGTAGGGCGCCACACTCAGTGGCTGAAATTCCTCGGCCAGCTTCGGAGCAACCGTGGACAGAAAGCTCTTCTGCGCTTTCCATAAGGCCTCGCAGTATTCCAGCTCACGCTTGAACGATTCCGCTGAAACCCGGTCGGGACCATAATTGTTGTCCCCGTGCAGACGGTATTCCGATAGGGCCTCGTCCTCCCGGGTCACGTTGGTGAGCAGCGGGGCAAGACGGGTAATCAGCTGGTCCGGACATCGGACCAACGGGACGCTCAGCGGCAACGGAAAGATCCGTCTGCGCTACATCACGGTGCAGGCTCAAGCCCGACGTAGGTGGCATGTAGGGTAAAATGCCGCCATCCTGCATCAGGCGTTCGCCGTACCACCCGCTGGGCAACGGCGCAGACATGGGCCACACTCCCTGCCGCCGGCGGTCCGCACTCATGCGGATCACCCGATGCACGCTAAACCCGGAGTCGGGATGAGCCTGAAAATCAGCCACGATCCGCTCTACCTTGTGGGGCAGAAAAAGATCGTCGGAGTCGAGCAAAGTAATAATGTCGCCCCGGCTCGCGGCGAACGCGGCATTAAATCCCGAAGCCTGCCCCCCGTTTGCCTTGCGGATGAAGTGCACCCGCGGATCCTTCCGTTCAAACTCCTCGATCACCTGGACTGAGTCGTCGGTTGATCCGTCGTCGCAAACGATGAGCTCAATGTTGCTGTAGGTCTGGTCCAGTGCGCTCTGCAGCGACTCCCCAATGTAGCGGGCGTAGTTGTAATTGGAAACCAGAATAGAGACTAACGGCTCCGCGGGCAACGGCTGCAGCTCGATAGGCTGCAGCTTCGTTGTGGCAACGAACTCCCTAGTAGACATAAGAAACCCAACGCGATGAAAGGACCCTTGACCGACACCTGATTCAGGACGAACCGCTCGCATAATCTTTGGCATCCCCACAGACTGGCCGGTCAACACCGAGAGCTCAATACGCTCCGACTCCCTTCACCACCAGTCCCGGCGTAGCCAGGATGATTTTAATATCCAACAACAGCGACCACTCCCGAATGTATTGCAGATCAAGCCGCACCATTTCTTCGAACGGCAACTCACTGCGACCATTCACCTGCCATAGCCCGGTGATTCCAGGGTATACAGCAGAGCGGCCCTCAGACCAATCCGCGAATTCGCGGCTCATTCCATCCGGTCCTAAATCACCGGCAGGTAAGGGCCTCGGACCCACCAGGCTCATCTCACCCCGAAGTACGTTGATCAACTGCGGCAGCTCATCCAGGCTATATCGACGTATGAACCGGCCTATCGGGGTTACTCGGGGATCTTGTTTTATTTTGAAGATATGACCATGCTTCTCGTTCGCGTGTGCCACGTGGCTGCGATCCATGGCGGTATACATGGAGCGGAACTTGAGGAACATGAAATGGCGTCCGCCTCTACCCACGCGCGCCGCTTTGTAAAGAATCGGCCCGTCGGATGTGAACTTCACCAACAGCGCGATGACCAGCAAGGTCGGAGATAACAGCAGGAGCGCAATCACCGACGCAGTGATGTCGAAAGCCCGCTTGATGAATTCCTGGCCCTTGGTAAACGAAAGCGGCCTCAGTTCGACGAGAGGCAAACCGTACTGATTGACGACATTGACGCGGCCCGGCTCGGGCGCAAAGTCGACCGTGCAATTGACGATCACTCCCATCCGCCGGAACACCTTGTTGCATTCGTCCAACTCGCCCCGGGAAATCGAGCCGTTCAGAAGAATGACGCGATTGAGATGCTCGCGATTGATAACCTCGGCCAGCTGTGCCGTCGTTCCCAGAATCGGCATGGGCAGAGACAAGCCTTCCGTCGTGTGCCCCTCGGGAACGATGAGGCCCTTGATCACGTTAGCCACATTGGCCGAGTTCATGGCCGCAACGAGGCGGCCTGCGTGCGAACCGTCTCCCAAAAGAGCCGCCCGGATCGGGGACGGCCAATGACGTTCAGCCAGCATGGCCGCGAATACGCTAATGCATCGGGCAGCGCCCAAAGTGACAAAACTGAGCGGCGCGAAAATCATGAAGAACGAGCGCGATACGCCGGCTCCCAACTGACGTGAAAAGAAAGTGACCAGGACGATCATGCAGCTGGCCAGCAACGCGCCCTCGGCTGCGCTGATGATGCTGCTCCACAAGCGAACCCGGCCTTCAATTTGATAAAACTTGAGGCGCCAGGCCATGACAACCCATAACACCAGCACCATCACCAGCGACGGCGCCCACAGCTCAGCCGAGTTCCAGGATACGAATTGGCTCGTTAACGGATTCAGCAGTACCCGCATCTGGATCGTGCAACTCCAGGCGATGGTCACCGCGAGAAGATCCAGAACGAATTGCATGGTCTGATACAGACGTAGATTCCGGATGTGCATGACAGCGTTTCTCCCCGTAAGCTTCTCCGGGCAATCGCCCGGCAAAGCGGCAAATCATAAAAGCAGTCAGTGCGTTTTCTCCCTGAGGGAGAGATGGAACGTGAGCGGGAACGTTAGTACGGAAAACGCTCTTTTAAACGAAAGTTCGATTTGCTTTCTTTCTACTGAACTTTTCGCCGGCGTCTTTATTCCCAGTTTCGTCTCGCTGTTTAATCTATGCAGCCGAAAGGGCGTCGGGGGTTCCGCTGTCGGCTGGTTAAGAAAATGATAGTGATCCAATGGCGTTTAAAGATTAATCGCGGGTTACACCCGCATAGCTGTTGTAGTGGTTAACGTAGGACGGATCCTCGATGCGCAGATCGCAGCCATTGAGAATGGTGCCGATCACCGGCGTTCCATCCTCGGCCAAGCGCTCTTTGGCTTCCGTCAGTTGCTCCGGACTGGTCTCACCGGAGCGGCAAATCAAAATCACACCATCGGCATTGCGGCTCAAGAGGCGTGCATCCGCCATGCCCATCATCGGCGGCGTGTCAATCAATACGAAATCGTATTCCGCACGCGCCCGCTCCATCAGGTTATCCAAATGTGTCGAATGGAGCAGCTTGGAGATGTTGGCCGGCTCCGATCCCCCGGGCAACACATACAGACCGGGCACCGTGCTGGGGCGAATCACAGAATCCAGTGTGATGTTTCCTGTGCCTTCATCCAGCAGGGCGTCGCTCAAGCCCGTCGCAAACTGCAACCCGAACAGCTTGCCCAGTCGCGGGCGCCTGAGATCGCCGTCCACCAGCAGAACCCGGCGGCCGATCTCTGCCAGGCTAATGCCAAGATTCGCAACCGTGGTGGTCTTACCGGCCTTGGGTCGCGGGCTGGTGATGAGAATGACCCGCGGACTGATTCCGTTTACCCGGCTGAGCAGGATCGAAGTAATTGCGGACCGGTACGCGTCCGCCATCATGGTCTCGTCCTGGCACCACTGAACCATCTCCTTGTCCACCGAGGCCGAAGTGATGGAGAGCAATCCATTCTTCGAGTCGGGTGAGACTGCGGCAGCCGCGGCCCCATTCAGGTTGCGCAGAGTGAGAGGAATGCGCTCGCTGTTGCCGATGCGCGCAGAGGGAATCACCGCCAGTTCCGGCACGTTGAGGTGCCGCACACTCTGGCCGGGGGTCCGCAGGCTGGCGTCACTCCGCTCGGCGAGCAGAATGTAGCAGGTGGCGAAGACCAGCCCGAGCAGTAAACCCAATCCCAGGTTCAGTACTATGCTGGGGCGATACGCCGACCCTGGAGGCATCGCCGGACTGACTACACGCACATCGCTCGACTTCAGCGCGGAAACGATGGTCGCCTGCTTCACCCTCTGCAACATGGATTGATAAATGTCGCGGTTGGCATCCACTTCCTTCTTCAGGATGTTGTAACGCACCTCTTTTACCGACTGGTCGGAGACCACGCCCAGCTGGGCTTGATACGCGGCAGCCAGCAATTGCTTGCGGCGATTAATTTCAGAATTCTGCACGCCAAGCTTCTTCACGACATTGACACGTTCGTGTGCGGATTGTTGTTCCAGGGCCGCGATCTGAGCATCCAGCTGTTGGATCTTGTAGTTCGCCGGCGTGAGGGTCACGCTCAAATCGGCGCGCTGGCGGCGAAGATCGGCCAGCCTGGCTTGTTGGTCGCGTAACGTGGGATCGTCCTGAACCTGGGGTAGGTTCTCGGTCGGGTTGGCGCGCGACGTCTCCACCTGGGCCCGCGATTCCGCCACATCCGATTCTGCTTTGGCCAAGTCGGCTTGGATCTGCCGCAGCTTGTCAGCCGCGACACTCTCCTGCGATTCATTGGGGATCACTATATTGGATTGGCGGGCATAATCCTGCAGGGCATTCTCCGAATCCTGCAGCTTCTTGCGCGCGTCCGCCATCTGGGTCGTGAGGAACTTGTTGGTGTTGGTCGCATTAAATCCGCGGAGTTCCTGCGCCTGCAAGATGAACTGCTGGGTCAACTCGTTGGCGGCATCGGCGATCAGCTGCGGGTCGGGCCCGGTGATGTCCAGCGTGAGCAGATCGGAACCTCCATCGACCTTTACCTTCGCGCCGCCCAGGATGCCGGCCACAATCGCTTCCCCTTGTTCCGGGCTGGCTTCGGGAGCCTTCCCGAACAATCCTTTGATTTTGCCGACCAGCCCCTGTCTGTTGGCAAGGGCGGCGGGAACCTTCGGTCCCAGAATCTGTGCCGTCCGTTGAATCACAGGAGGGCTCTTCATGAGCTTCGTTTGGGTCTCAATATACCCATCGCCGCTGACCGCCGAACTGTTCTGCTCGACGTCTTTGGTGTTCATGAATTGTTCATTTTGGCCGTTCACTTCGAGAATGGCTTCCGTCTTGTAGGACTTCGGAGCAACCAAGGTGTACAGAACGCTGAGCACCAGCACGCTGCCAATAATGACGGCGACTGCGAAACGGTGACGACGAAGCAATGCAGCGTAGTTCACCGTTGGTTCAGCGTGGATTCGGTTTGGCCCCACCGGACGCGCCACCTCAAGGGCATTGTGGCGTCCGGAATTCCGGCCTTCGGGCGAACGAGGGGCAGGAATGATCTGCTGGGTCGGAGTCATGTCTTTTGTAGTCCTTTCGGATTGGATGCGGTTCCCTGTTCTGGGACCGAACCTAAGTCACGGTGCAATCGGCTTTTGGACAAGTACGGCCCCCCGTCGAGCCGGGGGTCTCAGCATATGGGGCCATTCTTAGGAAATTCGTTTCGCAATCTTCATAATTAGTGCCAGATGGCCAACGCCGCCCCGGCGCCAATGGCCGTCTCCAACCCGGTCTTGCCAAGCGTCTTGCCGAAACTGGAGGGGATATAAAGAATGTCGTCCGGCCTCATCTCTAAATCAGGAGCTTTGTTGTTCATGATTTTGCCGATGTTGGCCGGAATCTCTTCCCGCTCCGCTCCCCCAGTAGCCCGCAAAATCTTGGTGCTGCCAAGTTTCGAGGAAGGCGCCCATCCTCCGGCTAACGCAATTGCCTGGGTGATGGACATGGTTTCGTTCTCAGTGAGCACATAGCCACCGGGTCTGCCGACGTTGCCCAGCACGTAGATCATGCGGGCCCGGGGAACGGTGATGACATCGTGCGGTTTGATCAGAATGTTGCCCTGCGGGTCTTTGCCGGTCATGATGTTGCGCACATTCACGTGCGCTACCGAGAACTGGCCGCTCGGGTCAGTGAAGGCGCCGGCCACAGGGATCGGCCCCTGGTCCAGCTTACGAGTGACCAGAACACTGTCGCCGGCATCGGCACGCAAACCGCCCGCCATGCTGATCACCTCCAGCAGGTTGCGGTTGCCGCGTAATTGCACCACACCGGGAGTATTCACGTTGCCTGCCACAGACACCGGCTGGCTGCGTGAATCCGTCACCTGCACGGTCACTTGCGGCTCGTTAAAGAACTTCTTGTAAGCCGTCACCAAAACCGTCTGGAACTGATCGATGGTCAGACCGGCGGCATGCACCTTGCCGACCATCGGCAGAGTCACCATCCCGTCATTGGCAACGGTGGCTGCCCTGGCATTGATGTCGTCCGCGCCGAAAACGCTGACGGTGATATTGTCCTCAGGCCCCAGCACGTAGTTCGAAGGATCCGGAGACGCTGCTGTCGGCGGCGGCATCGTGGTCGTTGCCTGCGTGTAAGCGGCCGAACCAGTGGCGACGGCATTACCCGTACGACCATCCACCGGAGCACCGGTGCGGTTGTCCACCGGAGCGCCCACACGATCGTTGACCGCACCTGTGCTCTGTACCGGGATGCCGCCCTGAGCGGGGGTTGGGGTCTGGGCTAGGGATGGGGCTAGCAACATGCCTGGTACGCAGACAGCAAAAAGGATCAGTTCCACTCGAGAAATGCGCATAAATTTCACTCACCTTGGGTAGGTAGGATCTTCGCCGGGAAATACCTCCGGCTGGGAACGTGCCCGAAAAGAGCACTCAAATAGATAAGCGTAAAAAACACACTTTGGGTGCCAACCAATGAGCCGGCGGGGGGGACGTACGAGACACCAGCGTACGTAAAACGGAGAACCAAGAAGCAATAAGGAGTAGGCAGAGATTTAAAAAGTTATTGCAATCGTACAATTAAGCCATCAAACGCTCGTTAACCGCCGGTGCAAACGGCGATACCCAATCAGGATGTACTTCCACCAACACCGACCGTCGAAGAAGATTCACGGAGAGAATCAAACGCTGGGAGCGCCGGACTTCGACCAGGATGCCAGTCAACCCGGCTAAGGGCCCACGCAGGATGGAAAACGAACCCGATTCACCGACTTCCGTGTAGGGCCAGGCTTCCAAGGGAACGTCCACGCTGACCGTTTGCTGCAGGGCCTCAATTTCCGATTTGTCGGCAGGCAACGGGTTGGTGCCGGCCCGCACAACGTCGATCACGCCACTGGTCATCAGTACAGGCACAATCGACGACCGCGTCGTAGAGCAAAAAATGTAACCAGGGAAAAGCGGCATTTCCACAATCTTGGTTCTATCCGCCCACTGCCTCTTTGATTTATAGAGCGGAAGGAATTCCGTAAAACCCTTCTCCCGAAGGGCCAGAGAAACCTGTTTTTCGTGCCGGGGCCGGACGCGGAAAGCAAACCATTCGTTTAATTCGTTAGACCCTGGAGTGCGATACATGAGTATCTCCGGTACAAGAGTGAGCTTGCGTACTGCAAAGTCCTGATGGGATCTCACTTCGCTTCGAGGGGGAACGATGCGAAACTTTCAATCTCGATCTCGAAACCATTTTTTAACAGAACCGGACGGGCTTCCGCCATGTCACTTACATCCGCGAATTTGACCCTTTCGTCCGGAAAACTTGGGCCATTTCCATTCAGCCACGGCAAAACCTGCCCATCGCCTGAACATGTGCCTGCTCAAATGGTGCTATAGACCTGGGCAGGTGTCAATCAAATCCGCACTGTACGGCGACGTCAACTTGCGACATTCGGCCGTTTGTTTCGCAACTGGAACTAACTTCTTTGCCTTCAGCACTATTCGCTCAACAGTACTCAAAGCTTCGCCACGTCAGTCACACTTGACCAATCGACTACAGACACCCAATTGTATATGAGAAGACCGCCTCTTTCGGGGGTGAGGGGCTGATCGACGGACTTAAAACCCTTTCAAACCTTGACCGTCGCTGGTCTTGCTGTTACCTACTCCCCGTAATCTAGCGGCACCGGGGTTGAGTGTCAACAACAGTTGGGGCTGTACGTAACGCTAGTGTGCAGGATTACCGGTTACCAAAGTTGAACGGTGAGATGAGGCAACCAAACCAAAAAAGAACGGCATCGGCGAACTCGGACAATTGTGGGAAGGGCACATACCCATTGTGTAAAAGCCCATGCATTCGTATCAACGACGAATGCCTGGATCTTGGGACTAGATCGAGTGCACCGCAACCCCGACCTCGTAATGCTCCTCCGTCTTCTGTTTCGGGAAAACGGGCTCGAAGTAGCGCTTTAGGCCCAGGAACCAACTCTCAAAAAAGTTGAAGCTGAGCCACGCCAATCCATACGAGATCGCTATCAGGGTGATTGCGTACACGAAAGCAAAGGGAGCTGGATAAGGCCAGTTAATTCCTCGCGCCGTGAGATAGTTCTCACCGGCGTAGTAGACGGTTGCATGAATCAGGTAGATCCCGTAGCTGTACTTGCCAAAATTCCGCAGCCACGGGGTCTGAAACGCTCGTGCCAGGCGACTCTCGCTGTAGGTCAAGCAGTAAACGATCAAAGCCCCGGAACAGAGCGCGACCCCGGTGATTCCGATCTCGGCCATCAACCAGCCGGTTTCCCAGAGTTGGCGGGCAGGCACAAAAATCGGAACCGCTACCAGCAGGAGAGCTCCGGTTGTCGCCATGCCCACCAGCAGACGTTTCGGAAACTCGCCCTTGATGGCCAGAATGGCTGCCAGGGCGGCCCCCACAAACAGCCCATCCGCGCGGGTGGGCGTGATCGCGAAGACCCAGATTCCAGCGCCGAACTTCGGCACCAGGATCAAGCGCAGTGCAAGCGTCATCAAAAGACCGGCGCCACAAATCTTCACGAGGGATTTAGGCGCCAGCCTCCAGACGAGGAAGGGCCAGACCAGGTAAAACTGCTCCTCGACCGCCAAGCTCCAATAAGGCCCAAGGACACCCAAGGGATAAGCGCCGCGATGCCACAAGGGGATAAAGTTCTGAAAGTAGAACAGGTGGGAAATATAGTCGGCAGTGCACTGCATATTGCTTGCGGCGCTAAGCCACCGGGAAAAGTATGCGCCCACGAACAAGATGACGAGGATCAGATAATAGAGGGGAAAAATCCGGAGGACCCGCCGGCCGTAGAACGACCGTAGCCGGTTTATGGCGGGTTTCGTGTCGATCAGGATGCCGGTGATGAGGAAGCCCGACAGAACAAAGAATAAATCGACCCCCCAGGAACCGAATTGAGGAATCGGCAGGAACCAGCGGCTGACTGGGCCATGAGGCTTGAACACATAAGCGATGTGGCGTACCAAAACGGCAATAATCGCGAGGCCCCGAATGCCGTCCAGCACCGGAACGTGTTTTCTCTTCACAGTACCCCCCAAGGTTGCGCAGTTCCAAATGGAGCTAGCTTCGCCATCTCAGTCACATGGACCATGCATAAGAAAGCGTTGCAAAGGTGAGAAAGCCGCTGCTGGGGGGTGTGCAGTGGTGCGGTGGTGGGCGAGCATGGCCTCATCCATCGCGGGTCTTGCTGGTCTTACACCGGTAATTTAGCGCCAGCCTATTGCGGTGTCAACATATCGTCCGATAGCGGTACGCCAAAAGTACCGTGAGCGGGAGACAGGAATATGTGTGTGTCCTCAAAAGTGATAGCTGGCGGCCGCACACTTTTATTCCCAACGGCATAGACGGGGAGAATAAGCCCATGAGAGAGTCAACCCAAAAGGGAACTCTCATGAGCTTTTTCTCGGGAATCGGCGACTTGCTGAAGCAATACTCGGACGGCGGCACTCGCGCGCCGGGCCCAGAACAACCTGTGTTGGAACAACATTTCGAGCACGTGGCGCAGGCTTTACCCTCAACCACCCTGGCCGGCGGCCTGGCGGAAGCATTTCGTTCCCGGGAAACCCCGTCCTTTCCGCAAATGGCGGCCGAGATGTTTGCCCACGGAAACAGCCAGCAACAAGCCGGTATACTGAACAGCCTCATGGCCGCCATAGGGCCGTCTGTGCTCTCTCAATTTACCGCCGGCGTTCCCAACTCGCCGCTGGCGGCGCTGCTGCGATCCGGCTCGGTCACTCCGGCAGAAACGGCGAACGTGAGCCCGGCCGATGTCCAGGCTCTTACCGAACACGCCCAAAAGCAGAACCCCTCCATTCTCGACCGGGCGAGCGAAATCTATGCCGAACATCCGGCGCTGATCAAAACCCTCGGCGCGACGGCGCTCACCATCGCAATGAAGAAAATCGCCGAGCAACACGCCGCTTAGTAAAAGGAGAAGTCGCCATGGCAGACCTCGAGCAGTTGAAGCAGATAGCCGCTGCCAGCCATATCGCCGATCCCGGCAAAATCAAGGTCGGTGTAGAGATCACCGTGCCGGTGCTTACCTAAGAGAGGGTGGTGTCTCAACTGTTCGCAAGGTTGACACACCGGCGCTGAGTTGCGCGTGCGGCAATTACCGAAGTACACTCTACCCGCATTACGGAAGCCGGATCTTTTCTCTCCACAGCGGGCCAAGCGTCTATTGCCACGTATACTTTGCCATATGGAGCCGCTCTCTTGCGTCTAGCCACCGGTGGTTACATGAGTGGGGGCGTCGTCCCCTCGTCTTCTGAGGCGGCGCGGGTAAACATCCTCGGCGTTGGCGTGAGCGCTTTGAACATGGATCTTGCTCTCCGCCGGACCGAGTTGCTGCTGGATCGCGGCGAACACGGTTATGTTTGCGTAACCGGCGTGCACGGGATCATGGAAGCGCAAACCGACGAAAGGTTTCGCGACATTCTCAACCGCTCGTTCCTGACCACGCCGGACGGGATGCCGACGGTCTGGCTGGGCCGCGTTCATGGGTTCAAGCACATGAAGCGCGTTTACGGGCCCGACTACATGTTGGGTTTGTGTGAGCGTTCTGTGGCCCGGGGTTACCGGCATTTCCTCTACGGAGGCAAGCCAGGGGTCGCCGAGGCGTTGCGCGAAGAACTGACCCGGAGGTTTCCCGGCCTGCAGATTGTTGGCACCTACACTCCGCCCTTTCGCCCTCTCACCTCCGCGGAGGAAGACGATCTTCGGGCACAATTAGAGGCCTCGCAGGCCGATGTTTTATGGTGTGGTCTGAGCACCCCCAAGCAGGAGCGGTTCATGGCCGCGTACTCTGACCGCCTGCCGGTCAAGTTGATGGTCGGCGTGGGAGCCGCCTTCGACCTGCTGAGCGGCAACCTCAGCGAAGCGCCCGATTGGATGAAGGCGGCAGGCTTGCAGTGGTTATACCGCCTCATTAAGGAGCCCCGCCGTTTATGGCGCCGCTACCTGCTGAACAATCCGAAATTCACCTGGTTGATCTTCCTGCAGCTCACCGGCCTGAAGGGCTTCCGCGTTAACTAAGCCTCAAGCGTAATCGTGTCTGCGACTACCGCGAGAACCAACTTCGATCTACAACATCTTTTGTATCGCACAGGCCTAAACAAGACTTGGGCTTTAGAGCCTGGTTGAGAACTGGATCTCAAAGACCAAACAAAACCGGACGGGTGCCCATGTTCGCATCAGCGTACGTGGGCCGAAAAAGACGGGCGAAGCCCATCAAACGCTTCTAGGCCTTGAGTGAAAGCATTCGAAGAATACATAATCGGCCCACGTACGCTGGTGCGAACATTTTTCAGGCCTCTAGGGCACGACGAAAGTCCTGCCCTGATACAAAACATGTTGTAGACCGAGGTTGGTTCTCGCGGTAGATCGCGGTTAATTCGGGCTCGTAAGTGGGGAAGACTAAGTCTTAGCGCGGCGGTCCCAAACCTGCTGCAGAAATATCGCGCCCACAGCCAGTACAAGCGCCTCGGTCTCGAACCGGAAACGCATATTCTCCCCCACGTCAACGAGATTGACCACCGCAAAAGCATAGGCAATTGTCACAGTCATTGCCATCGCTGACACTTTGCGATCCAGGCTTCCATCCCAGAACCCGCGCCAACCGAGCGACAACACAAACAACAGCACCAGGAAGTTGGTGAGCACCGCGCCAACACACAGGCTCTGGAGAATCGTCTTCACGCTGGCGTGCGGTTGGCTTGAGCCTCCGGACAACGACGGGATGCCGAACACATTGCAGCAAATTCGCCTGACGAAGCGATCGTACGCCGCGATATGAGAATACTGCTCAGGATCGGCGAAACCGATCAGCCAGACCGAAGGCGGCTCGAAATAAAAGCTCACCGCGCGCACCACACCGATGACATAAGCCTTGGGATCATGGTGCAGAAGAAAGGAAACGTCCTTCGCCTTGGCATCGTTCATCCGCAGCATGGCAAGCGAATTCCAATTCGTGCCTCCTCCAACCTTGGCGACATCGTCCAGCTCCGGCGCCCCCGTCGCAGGCACGGACCAGTAGGTAGTGAGCCACTTCTGCAGATCAGGGTCAGAGTCTCCGGTATAGGTAAGCGTTGGGAGCAGCCCTGCCTGAACCCAAGCCTCCTCCGGCGCCCGGTTCACATACCAGTGTTTGGATATGCTGTAAGGCCCCCAAGTGGATGGCGTGAAATGGTGGAACAGCACGTAGTTTTTTGCCGGCCAAAGCAGGGCAAGAAACAAGCCAACCAGCCCAACATTTCTGATCTGCTTCCGGTTGCCGGGCAACTGCCACCACAACAGTCCAACCATCGCCACGATCCATATCCATTGATACGAAGAGCGAAGCAGGGTAAGAAGCACCGCCAGGCCGATCAGCCATCCCAGCGCGCGTTGGGACCGGCTCTGCACATAGCAAACAGTAGCAAGTGCAATCAGGCAATGAAACGCCAGCACCCATGAGGTGTAAAGCGAATGAAATTCAAAATAAATTTCCGCCGGATTCAAAAGCAGCACAAAGCCAAGACAAAGACTGAACAGCGGGGCTACGCGAAGCAGCGTGAGCAGCAGATAGAAAGAGACCACAGCTGCCAGCCCGAGCAGGAACTGGAAGCTCAACAGCAACTCGCCGAAGTGCGGTCCCGCGACCTTCTCCGCCAAGCCAATCGCCGCATTCAACAGCGGTGGTTGGGCATGCAGATGGAGCAGGGCCCGCAGCATGTGGTCATGCAGCTGGTTGACATCGAGGAACTGCCAGAACAGCCGGGTCTGCCACAGGTGATAGCGCATGCCGGAGTAGAGAGCCAAACCCCGGGTCAAAATAAAAACCAGAATGAGTAGGACGAGATGCTTCCGGCGAGTGCTTGCAAGCGGAGGCGGCGAAGTCAACTCTGGGCCCTATTCTTTCGCAAAATTGCCGAATGCCAATCAGCCAGATGAAACGATGGAAGACGCTTCAGCACAATGGTGTGATGGGCGGAGTATATCGTCTTCCCTCCATGGGATACAACCACCGGGGAAGGACCAAAAGGCTTGCAGGGTTGACAACTAGGGCACATTGAACCAAAGCGGGTCGATTGCGTGATTTGGACCGGCAACGCGGCTAGACAGCCCACTTTCAGCCGGGCTATCATTGAGATTCCGTTACCCTATCGCGGAGAGCGGGTTGTTTGTTTTGAGTGTCGAATCTAGACACTTCCGCACTTCCCTCCACGTTTGGGTTACAGCATCCCAATAAAATCTCGTCTATCGTGGCTAGAATAGTTGGAGTGATATGGATGCCATGCGGAAGCAACGTGTTCTGATCTTCGTGGTAGCCTACCACGCGGAAACCACCATCGTCGATGTGGTGCACCGGATTCCCGTAGGTCTGCTGGAAGAGTACGATTTCGAGCTGCTCATCATTGATGACTCCTCGAAGGATGCGACCTTTGAACGCAGCCACGAACTCAGTACCCGAACCGACATTCCGTTCGACATCCGGGTCCTATTCAACCCTGCGAACCAGGGGTATGGCGGTAACCAGAAGCTTGGCTACCACTATGCGATCGCTAACGGATACGATTTTGTCGCCCTGCTGCACGGGGACGGCCAGTACGCTCCCGAATGTCTACCTGCCCTGTTGAAGCCCCTGGCAGAGGGCAGCGCCGCCGCCGTGTTCGGCTCTCGCATGCTCACCCCCAATGGCGCCCTCAAGGGCGGCATGCCGCTGTACAAATTTGTCGGCAACAAAATCCTCACCTGGACGCAGAACACCCTGCTGCGTACGAATTTGTCCGAGTTCCATTCCGGATACCGCATTTACGCGGTCGACGCGTTGCGCTCCATTCCCTTCGAGCGCAATTCCAATGACTTCCATTTCGACACGGAAATCATTATCCAACTCGTGATTGCCCAGCTCCCCATCGTCGAACTGCCGATTCCTACTTTTTATGGCGACGAAATCTGCCGCGTCAACGGCATCGCATATGCGTGGAACGTGGTGAAGGCTACCTTCCGGGCGCGCCTGCAAGAGTGGAGCCTGTTCTACGACCGGCGCTATGACTGTGCGCCTCCCCCGCTTTCGCCCTACCAACAGAAGCTCGGCTTCGAAAGTCCCGAGTCGTATGCTTATCAAGTCATCGCACCCAACTCCAGAGTTTTGGATTTGGGCTGCGGCACCAACCTGTCACTGGCGCTGAAAGCGGACAAAAACTGCTATGTCGCTGGACTCAACAAATTTCGCCTGCACGACGAAAATTTCGACGACTTCTACCATCGAGACCTCAACGACGGGCTCTCCGGCATCCCCGTCGAAGCGAACAATTATGTCCTGCTCCTCGATGTGATCGATCACTTCGCCTCTCCCGAAGACTTCCTCGATGAATTGCGCTCCAAGATGACCCAGGGAGAAGTGATTATCAGCACCGGAAATGTCGCCTTCCTGGTGACCCGTCTGATGTTGATGATCGGTCAGTTCAACTACGGCAGACGCGGGATTCTGGATTTGACCCACACCCGGCTGTTCACGTTCTCTTCTCTATCCAGGCTGCTCGAACAGTCAGGCTTCGTTATTATGGAGAAGCACGCGATGCCGGCCCCCTTTCCGCTGGCCCTGGGGAATACAGGCTGGAGCCGCTTCCTTCTGAAGTTGAATTCTTTTTTGATCAAGCTGAGTCCCAGCCTCTTTGGCTACCAGGTAGTGGTTCGAGCGAAAGCGCTTCCTACCGTCAAGTCGCTGCTGGATCTGGCGGGCCAGACTTCAGAACGTAAGGTGCGGTTGATGCTCGAAGAACCGGTCTCGCGATAATGTTCCGTGGTTGGCTGAGCGCTCAGACCCGGAAAGCTTCTCGTCGGCCGTCTGCTTTGAAGCCCTCATCCGGGAAGAAGCAATGTTAAGAAGGTTCCTCCAGTTCGACAACCTCACCAAACTGACGGCGCTCCTGATCTTTGGTGGGTTCTACCTGGGCGTAGGCGCAGTCGGCCTTGCCCTCCTCCTGGGTTTCCTTCTTTTCTTCAGCACTCGCGCTCTCTGGGACCCTTGGGTGCTTGCGCTCACCCAGCGGCGCAATGTCCTGAACGAGTTTGCCTGGCCCCTGCTGATTTCGGTGGTCTACGGTATCGCCGAACTGATCAACGGGATCATCTTCCAGGGCTACGACAAGGTCTATGCCCTGAAAATCCTGCTGTTCAATGTCAACCCGGTCTACGTGTTTCTTGGCGTTTATGTAGGTTTCCGCCATCCCGGCTTCATGCGCAAATTTGTGCAGTTTTCGGCTTGGCAGATGGTGGTGTATGCCCCGCTTTATTTTCTTGTTCTGAATAAGATTCATTTCACGCTTGGCGATCCGGATAGCGGCTTCTCCTTCCTTGGCAATCCCGGCACAGGTTCCGTGCCCCTGATCGGCTTGATTGCCTACGAATCGCATCTGGGGAAGTATTGGGCCCCGATACTGGTGCTTAGCTGTTTGACCATCGCCAACCAGGAGCGCGCTGACTGGCTCGGGTTGATCCTGGCCCTCATGGTCTGGGGATGGCTCGCGGGTCAAATACGCCGGGTATTTGCCATACTCGGTACCATCTCTGTCGTACTGATCATTGCCGCACTCATCGATCTGAAGCTCCCACCGATCCCGGGACGGGGCGGAGAGCTTTCGGCTCGCGGAACCATCTCCCGTTTGGCGGGCTCCATAAGCCCCGAGTTGGCGGAGGAGGTCAGCGAGAACCGCGGAGACGCCTCGTTCTACTATGGAACTGTTTACTGGCGGAAGCGCTGGTGGGCCGCCATTCGCGAGGAGATCTCTAAGGATCCGATGACGATCACCTTCGGCTTTGGTTACGGCTACCCCTTGGCGAAACTGGCCGGCGAGGGTACTTTGGCCCAGGGGACTCGATCCCCGCACAGCATCTTTTACTTCACTCTCGCCTATTCCGGAGCCGTTGGGGTCACGATTTTCTTTTGGTTGGAATTTACGGTTGCTCGTCTGCTGTATCGCGTCTACAAGGAAACCGGACAAATTTACGGTTTGGCGATATGGATCTATCAATTTTCCGGCGCTTTTTTCGGCAATTTTCTGGAAACGCCATCAGGAATATTGTTCTACATGACGGTCGGCCTCTGTGTCGGTCCGATGATGCTCCATCTGGAGCAGGAGAGACATGCCGAACATAACCAATTCGCTGCGCCTTACGGGGTGGCAGAGTTGGTCTAAGCCGTACGATTTTGCCACTGATCACATTTGTTCCGCGTTCTGCGAGTCTCACTTTTTGAAGCGAGGCACTGACCTTACATGCATTCTTTTTTCTTGGGGTTTATGGCTGGGCTTGGCATCATTGTGGCCCTTGCCGGATGGGGCGCGCTTGTCGTCGGGGTCCTGCGAACTGGGTCCAGTAGTGGATTCGGCTTTGACGCCGCGGTCGGGCTGGCCTTCAGCACCAGCGTAGGCGGCGTTCTCAATCTGGCACAGGTCATTTCGCCGGGGGTCATTCGCGGTTTCCTCTTGATCGGGTTGCTGCTTGCCGTATTTTTCTTTGGCATTCAGCAAGGCCGCCGGATTTGGGAGGGAGTGGGCGCGGCCGGTGCCTACCTTCGGCAAAGGAAGCTGCTGGCGGTCGTCGCTTTCTTCTTTGCTTCTGTCACGTTTATCAAATACGCCACAGTCGTCTCGCCCGGCGTGTTCCATCCGCACGACGACTATCACGCATATTTCGTTTTCCCCACGCACATGCTGCAGACCGGAACCTTGGGACAGGATCCGTTCAGCGAACGCCGCATTACCTCGACTCTGGGCGGCAATTACTTCGTCAACACCTTCCCGCTCGCGGTTACCGGGAAGTACGAAAGCTTGCGCCTTCTGGATGAGGGCGTGTCCTTCATCATCCTTCTAGTACTTTTAGCCGAGATCATGGTCCGCCGGAAAATCCCGGGCTACTGGATTCTCGCTGCGCTGGTCGGGGCCGTTTTAATTCAAGGCGCCGTCTCCAACATCACTGCCGTCTACAGCGGCACGGTCCTGATGATCGTTCTGTTTGAACTTCTGGATACGGTCGGAACGGAAACCGGACTGAACCACGCGGCGCTTCTGGCGATCGTTTCCGCTGGACTGATGTGCCTCAAGACCACGTTCGCGCCCGTCACCGGAATCTTCTTCATCAGCTTTTACTGGTTCCAACTGAGCCGCGTGACCAACAAGGGGAAAGCGATCAAAAGCGCCGTTTTCTCCGCGCTGCTTATCTTTCTTTTGTTGGTGCCCTGGATGATCGACGCTCATCGCTCATCCGGCACCTATTTCTACCCGCTTCTAGGCAAAGGTTTCCACGGCTCGAGATACGGCGTCTTCATGCTGCCGACCTCCCACATGGGATTCAATAACCTTCTCGGCTTTATGGATGGCTTTGTCAATCCCATGGGAAGCGTCCTGGCAATCGAAGCCTGTCTCATTCTTCTGGCTTACCGCCTGAAGAAGGGCGACCGGCTGGTGGAACTCATCATCGTCATAAATCTGGCAATCGATGCAGTCTTTATTGGCATCGGGATCGGCGGTGTACAGACCTACCGGTACGAATTCGCCCTTCTGTTCGCAGTTGCGCTTTTCCTATTGGTGAAAGAACTCGCTGTGGACGTGAATCTTTCTTCGCCGAACCCCTCGCTCAATTTCGCTGAGCGAGTCGCGCCCGTCCTGTTACTGGGCCTCATGATCGGCGGCGGTCTCGATCAGTTCGTGCTCTACGAAAAATGGGTCGGACTCCCGCAACTCATAAATGCGTTTAAGGACCGTAGTATCGACACGCCTGCGGAAGTGGCTGCCTATCGGGATATGCAACTCAGTGTGCCGCCCGGGCAAAAAATGATGGTGCGGCTGGATAAGAACTTCCTGCTCAACTTTCGGCGGAACACCATTTACATAAACGATCTTCCCGGCGGAGCAAGCTTGCCGCCTGGTATCCCCGCCTTCAAAGGTCCCGAGGCGTTAGCCGACTACCTGCTGCAGCATGGAATCCGTTACCTTGCGTACTCTTATGGCGATGACGCCGCTTTCAGCCGCCGCGACTACGGCGACCGTCTCAAGCCCCGCGTAAACATCTGGCTTCGCCGGGGCGCAGAGATCGGCTTCGATTTTCAGGACAACTGTGTTCTGCTGGGCAAAAGCCGAAAGAAGCTCTACGACGACGGCCACATGTTCGTTCTGGATTTGGCCACTCCCGCACAATCGCCGGTCGCTGCCTTGGCGCCCGACGCCTCCACAACAACGCCGCGCGCTCGCTGATTCTGTATCGCTAAGTTTGGTCGCGCCAACAAAGCCGCGGCCGCTCGCACTCTGACTCTTTCGCCCTGAGGGAATCGCTCGAATGCCTTGTATCAGAGCACTGCTTGAGCCGGGCCGTACAGCTCGTTATAAATGATGGGCTTTAGCGGCTGCGTGAGAACTGCCCAAACACCTGCACCCCATGAAAGCGCCTCCCATTTATCATCCCAACAAATAGTGGGATTGAGAGAGTTCATTTCCCCTCCCGCTGAGTTTTACCGTCCTATTCACTTTGCAATCACCGACCGTTAACAATCCGCAATTAATGCTTGATGGCGGTTGTAACGTTCGGAGGGAGTACTGATGCAAAAGCTGGTAGCAACGTCGTTAGCCTCGCTTATGTTTGCCGGGTCATTAGTTAATCCAACCATCGCGGGGGCACAATCGGGGACGACCACACCGATCAAGCATCTCGTGGTCATTTTTCAAGAGAACATTTCTTTCGATCACTACTTCGGAACCTACCCCAATGCCACGAACCCACGCGGCGAGCCCCGTTTTATCGCCAAGCCGGGAACACCTGCTGTGAACGGCTACACGGACGGTTTGATGTACAGCAATCCCAACGTCCTGAACACCGGCAATGGAACTGGCGCCGCCAACCCATTTCGCCTTGATCGTTCCCAAGCGGCTACCGCCGATCAAGACCACGACTACATGCCGGAACAACAAGCCTTCGACAACGGTTTGATGGATCTGTTCCCCAAATACACCGGCACACCCGGCCCTCCGCCCAACGGCCAGCTGACCAACGGACTGGTGATGGGCTACTACGACGGCAACACCGTGACCGCGTTGTGGAATTACGCGCAGCGGTTTGCCATGAGCGATAACTCCTTCGGCACCAACTTTGGTCCTTCCACCGATGGTGCGCTCAACCTGATTTCCGGTCAGCTGAACGGCGTGATCGATGCCACCAATGCCAGCGGGGACGTTGTCGACGACGGCCACGGCGGCCTTACGCTGGTCAGCGACGCGGATCCAGCCGGCGACACTTGCTCCACCACCACCGGTGCCGTCCTCTCCATGAGCGGCAAGAACGTCGGTGACATGCTCACCGCGGCCGGCGTCTCCTGGGGCTTCTTCGAGGGCGGATTCGATTTATCCATTACCAACCCCGACGGAAGCACAAAGTGCGCCCGTAGCCACACTTCCCCGGTTACGATGACCAAGAAGGCAGACTACATCCCCCACCACCAGCCCTTCCAGTACTATGCCTCCACCGCGAACCCGCAGCACGTTCGGCCCACCTCGCCGAGCACCGTGGGTATTAACGGTGACCCCGCAAACCACCAGTACGACACGCACGACTTTTTCGATGCGGTGTCCGCCGGCAACTTCCCCGCTGTCAGCTACCTCAAAGCGCCGGGCTACCAGGACGGCCACGCTGGCTACTCCGATCCTCTCGACGAGCAGACCTTCGTCGTCGACGTCATCAACTTCCTGCAGAAGCAGCCTGACTGGAACAGCACCGCTGTCGTCATTGCTTATGACGACTCCGACGGCTGGTATGACCACCAGATGGGTCCGATCGTGAACACCTCTGCCAGCACCATGGACGCCCTCACCGGCACCGGCCTTTGCGGTAGCGGAACAGGCGCCCTCCCGGGTGTCCTCTCTGCCGCCACACATGCCCAGGGACGCTGCGGATATGGTCCTCGCCTTCCTCTTCTGGTGGTCTCGCCCTACTCGAAGAAGAACTATGTTGACCACACCGTGACCGACCAGTCCTCGATCCTGCGGTTCGTTGAGGATAACTGGCTGGATGGACAACGCATCACCGGTTCCTTTGATGCGCTGGCCGGCCGCCTGAACTCCTTCTTCGACTTCCGGAATCCTGACACCACGCCTTACATCCTGGACGATTCGACCGGTTTGGTCACCAGGTAAGCACAGCTCCACCGCTGTTTTCTTCAAACAGGGCAAAGGGTCTCGTCCCTTTGCCCTGTTAATTTATGTTCTCTGTGAGGCTTTTAATTTGATAACGCGCCGTAGGTTCCTGGAGGGAACGGGACTTTTGGCCGCGGGAATTTCCGTCGGCCAAACACCTTCTTCATCGCCACAGAACTTGACCACCGTCGATACTGCCAAACTAACTCCCTGGGTCGATCCCCTCCCTATCCCTGAGATTGCGCAGCCGACTGGTATGCGCCCCAGCCCGGAAAATCCGTCGGTGAAGGTCCCTTATTACCGCATCGCCATGCGGCAGATCGAAACCAAGGTGCATCGGGATCTGCCCCCCACCCGCATGTGGGGCTTTGGCTCATCGTCCCCTGGCCCGACCTTCGAGGCCCGAAGCCACCAGGGGTTGATGGTGGAGTGGGCGAATGAGCTCCCCCGGCACCACTTTCTCCCCATCGACCACACCCTGCACGGCGCGGAAGCCACGCTTCCCGAGGTCCGCAGCGTGATCCATCTTCATGGAGGAAAGACGCCGCCGGACAGTGATGGCTACCCGGAGCACTGGTATGTTCCCGGAAAATCCGCAACCTTCTACTATCCGAACCGGCAGGATGCGGCGACGCTCTTCTACCACGATCACACCATGGGCATGAATCGCCTCAATATCTATGCCGGGATGCAGGGCATGTATCTGATCCGTGACCAAGCGGAAGAAGCGCTCAACCTGCCTAGAGGGAAGTACGAGATCCCGCTACTGGTCTACGATCGGCTTCTTCTTCCCGACGGCCAGCTGCAATATCCGGTATCCGGCAAGCCGGATAAACCTTGGGTTCCGGAGGTTTTTGGCGATGCCATGCTGGTCAATGGCAAGCTCACTCCTTACCTGGAAGTTGAGCCGCGCAAGTATCGTTTTCGGCTGATGAACGGCTGCAATGGCCGCTTCTACCGGTTTTCGTTCGGCAAGCGGCTTCCCTTCCAGCAGATCGGTACGGAGCAGGGATTTCTACCTACTCCGGTAACCGCCGAGCGTGTGGTGATGGCCCCGGCGGAGCGAGTGGATCTGGTTTTCGATTTCACCTCGCATGCGGGAGAGAACATCCTGCTGCACAGCGACTCTTTCGACATCCTGCAATTCCGGGTGGCCGCCAAGGGAGCGCCCGATACCTCTTCCCTTCCCCCCTCCCTGAGAACCTACGAGAAGATTCCTGAAAGCCGTGCTGTTAAAACCCGCCGCCTGACTCTCGACGAGAGCAGGAATCTCGTCCAGGAATCGATGGGCATGCTATTGAACAACACGCCTTGGCACATGCCGGTGACGGAGAAGCCGGTGCTCAACACCACCGAAATATGGGAGCTGGTCAATCTGACAGATGACGCGCATCCCATCCATCTGCACTTGGTGCGATTTCAAATACTCGACCGCCGGCCTTTCGATACCTACCAATTCCAGGACAAAGGCACCGTGCGTTTTACCCGTCCGGCCATTCCCCCCGAGCCGACGGAAAGCGGCTGGAAAGACACCGTGCGCGCGGAACCGGGAGTGATCACGCGCATCATCATTCCCTTCGAAGGCTTCACTGGCCGCTATGTGTGGCATTGCCACATCCTCGAGCACGAGGACAACGAAATGATGCGGCCCTACGAGGTCGTGGCCACCGCGAGCGAAGCCACCTGATCCTCCTGCCCCGCTGAGGGTACGTTAACCAACGCTGTCTTTCTGCTCGGCCCCTTCTACATCGAAGGTGCGGAATCCAGCAACACGCTTGCCCTTCGTTTTGTAGCAGCAGTAGCGAAGGGAATGCCCAGCCGCATCTATACGCGAGAACCGAACCTGGATCCGCAACCGCTCTCGACGGGTGCCCTATGTTCGCACCAGCTAACGTGGGCCGAAGAAGCGGGGCGAAGCCCTTCCAACGCCTTTGGCCGGTTGAGGGTACGGTTTTTCATTAGGACCGAAGCCTATCCAAACTTCCTACCTCGCAGCGGCTGGCGACTCCCACGGATGCGGATCTCCGCAAAGAGAGACGGAGGAACTTCATCAACGCCACAAAACTCGACAGAAAATCCGGGGGAGCGTAGTGGAGAGATCTGCGGTCTTTTTACTCTAAGATGTATCCATCGCAGTACCCAAAGCCGCCGCCCACTTGCCTATCTCGGCTTTGGTAGAATTTCCGACCGCCAGCTGCAGCGCAAAATTCCCAATCGTGGCACTCTCCACATAACCACAATGCACTTTCAGGCCGGTGGCTTCCTGCGTGAGTCGGTTAAGCAACATATTGCGGCTTCCCCCACCGACAATATAGATCTGACGCAGCTGCTTCCCGGTGACCTTCATCAAATCACGAAACACCTCTGCGTAGCGCGCCGCAAGGCTGTGCAGGATCAAGCTGGCAAAGGCCGGCGCATCCTGAGGCGCCTCACTAAGCGGAGCGAGCCGGGCCTGCCGGCGCTGCTGGTTAATGCGGCCCGCAACATCGCCGGGCAACATCAGGTCCTCCTGATCCACATCAAACGTTTGATCCGCTGGCACCCCATCGGCTGCAGCAACCAACTCGGGCACAGTCCACTGCGCACTTCCTCCTTGCGCATTCCAAGTCTCGATACATTGCCGCAGCAACCACATCCCGTTCACATTCTTGTGAAAGCAGATCTGGCCCGCCACGCCACCCTGATTGGTGAAGTCCTTCTCAAACGCCTGCGGTGTATTGCATGGCCGATCAAGAACCGCCCCCACCAGCGACCACGTTCCCGAGCTAATGTAGCCGCTGTCATCCGTCGACCCGGGGATCCCCGCAATTGCCGATGCCGTATCGTGGCACGCCGGAGCAATCAAGCGCGTCCCCTTGAACGCTGGCAGACCTGCCAAGGGTCCTCGCAACGCCCCTACATCGGTTCCCGGTGCCACCAAATCGGGCGCTGCTGCAAGATCCAGTCCCACTACCTCAAACACCTCGGGACACCACTTTCCGGTAGCCACGCTCACCAGCCCGGTGTGGGTCGCATTGGTATACTCGGCCACCCTTCGTCCGCCCAAGAGGTACAGCAGATACTCAGGAATATTGACCCACGGCATAGACGCAGGAATCCCCGCCATCTGATCGGCGTAAAGCTGGTAAACCGTATTGAAACGTAACCGTTGCAGTCCGGTGAGCGCATACAGGCGATGCACATCGATGCGTTCATGCACAGCCTGTTCGGCCGCAATGTTCCGCGGGTCGCGGTAGCAAAAAGGATCGCCTAACGCCAACCCGTCCTGGTTAAGCCGAACGTAATCGGTAGCCCAACCATCCACCGCAATCGAGGCAACCCCTTCGACCGCGATCTGCGCGCAACGCCGCAGTCCTTCTTCCACCCCGGCCCAGATCGCCTGCAGATTCCATCGCAGTTGATCGCCGTGGGCTACCGGACCATTGGCGATCCGGTGCACCAGCGTGATCCGCGGCGCACCGTCCTCCCAACGCAATAGAGAAACCCGGCAACTCTCCGCCCCCAGATCCACGGCCACCCTGGCCGGCGTCATCGCAAAAACGCCTCCGCCAGTCCGCCGTCAACGGGGATCAGATGGCCCGAGGTGCAGCGCGCCTGCGGACCAGCAAGGAACAAGATGGCGTTGGCGCAATCCTCCGGATCGATGGGCTGGTGGGTCAGCGTGCGCTGGGCGTAGAACTTCGCCAGCTCCGTCCGCAGCTCCTCATCCGTCATCGATCGCTCAAAGGGCAGATTGTATTTGGTCAGTGAGGCAATCACCCGGTCGCGAGGAAACATGGTCGATCCCTTCACGACCGTCGCCGGGCTGATCCCATTCACCCGCACCTTAGGTGAAAGAGCAACCGCCAGTTCGCGCACCAGGTGGCTCACCGCAGCCTTGCTGATGTCGTAGACTTCACTGCCGCGCTTGGCGACCACCGCATTGGCGGAGCTGGTCAGCACCACCGACACATCCAGCCCCTGCTCGGCGAAAATCTTCGCCGCCTCATCCACGAGAAGATGGTTCGCGGTTACGTTCAACTGCAAAGTGGAGCCCCACTGCTCATCGGTGATGCGGCCATCCGGAGAGGAAGGAAAAATAGCCGCCGTATTGACCAGGATATCCACGCCGCCAAACTCCGCCACCACTTTGCGCAGCAGGGCGCGAATCGCCGCCCGGTCGCGGATATCGACCGCAGCTGCAAGCTGATATTCCTTAGGAGCAACTTCTGTAGATTTTTCCGCCCCTGCAAGATCGCGGTCGGCGGCCACCACGTGCGCCCCTCGCCCCGCCGCCAAGCGGATCACTTCCCGCCCGATGCCGCTGCCTCCTCCTACGATGACTGCGATTTGCCGGCTCAGTTCCTTTTCCGCCGGCTGGCGCTGAATCTTGGCCTCCTCCAGCGCCCAGTATTCAATCCGAAACGCCTCTGAAGGTGGCAGCGCAACATAGTTGCAATGCACCTGGAACAAGGATGTTTCTGCAGCCGGACCGGACTGCGGCAGAATCGCGGGCACGGCACTCGACTCCATGGCCGAAGCGCCCTCCATCACGTGGATGGCGTTCACATAAAATTCGCCCGTAATGCGCGACTCGATTTTGTTCTTGCCGAAGCTGAACATGCCGACGCCTGGGACCAGCACCACCGTGGGGCTGGCATCACGCATCGCAGGATCCTGCGGCTGGGCATGTTGCTGGTAGTAAGACGCATAATCCTTGCGATACTTGGCTAGCGCCCCGTCAATCGCCGGGCGAAGGCTCGCCACATCGTCCTCGGGGTTCCACGGAACATACATAGGCCGAATCTTGGTGCGCACAAAGTGATCGGGACAACTGGTCCCCAAAAACGAAAAATGTTCCGCATCTTTGGAGTTGATGAAAGTCAGCACTTCGGGCAGCGAGGTGAAAGTCCCGATCATTCGTTTGGCAGCTGAGATCCGTCCCCGCAGATAAGGAAAGATATCGATCGCGAGTTCTTGCGAGTCCTGCCGCGCGTGGTAACGAGAGCCGCCGAAGATCTGGGCCCCTTTGCGGCTCACGTGCTCCTGAACAAATTGCCCCAGCTGATCGATGAGGGTGATGGTGTTGAGATAGCACTCCCGCTGCGTGTCGCCCCAGGTAAACAAACCGTGTCCACCGAGGATCACTCCGTCGCACTTGGGACTTTTCGTCACGGCGTTGCGCAGCATCATGCCTAACTCAAAACCCGGGCGCTGCCACGGCAGCCAGATCAAGTTACGGCCGAAGCGGGCATTAAATTCGGCCAGCTTCTCATGTCCATTGGCCGCGGCGGCCAGTGCAATCGCCCAATCGGGATGAAGATGATCGACGTGGGCAAAGGGCAAAAATCCGTGGAGCGGCGTATCGATAGAGGCGGCAACGCTATTCTTGCCGAAGGTGCAGAGCGGATACATCTCCACCATCTCATCTTCATAGACCACACCCCGATAGCTGGCCTCGAGTGCGAGCAGCTTGTTGAGGTACAGTGTGGCGAAGCCGCTGCGCTTGATGCTGCCCAGGTCGCCTCCGCTTCCCTTCACCCAAAGGACGGGCTGTTGACTCTGGTCCAGAGGATCTTTCTGAACAATCTTGGAGCTGGTATTGCCGCCGCCAAAATTAGTAATTCGCAGGTCGGATCCGAGCAAATTGGAACGGTAACGCAACAACTCCGGCTCATCGAGGCCGCCGGCCACTTTCTCATCCCAGCGATCCTCAAGATATTGAAGCGCGCTCACTGTACTTGTACTCATGTCAGTCCTCAATTCAATTAGAACGAATTCCGGGTCTTCCTGGCAAAGAGCAAACCGCAGATCTCTCCACTCCGCTGCGCCCCGGTCGAGATGACAAATTTGTTGCGCAGATACTGATGTCCTCTGCCACAAATTTGTCATCTCGACCGGAGAGATCATGGGCCCGCGGCCCACCCAAGGTGATGAAAATCGCCTTCCGTCCGACGACCACTCTTCATGGAAGCGTCACGCTCCCTCTTGTCAGCTCTCCATCCCAATAACCGATCCCCAATGGAAGCGCCGCCGCCCTCCCCTTGTCATCCCGAGCGAAGCCGAGGGACCTGCAGTGCTACAGGCCTTTCGGGGAAATGTTTTTCTGCTTTTCGACAGAACGTACCCGTAGTGGAGAGATCTGCCTAAGCAACTCCTAAGCGTAGGTGGTAGACGTAGCCGCATTTTTCGCCGCCCGTTCCCGCGAAATCTGCTCTACGTACCCGCTCTCGGCCAAAGCGCGTAACGGCTCTTCCGGCAACCCATGATTGCGCCGCCATTCGCGCACCAACGGTCGCACGTCCTCCCAAAACGCGGAACGAAACAGTTCCTCCGCCTCCACCAACTTGCATTGTTTCTGCAGCGTCTCCAGCTGCTCCAGATCCACCAGCGCTGCCTTGGCGTAGATCTCCTGGGCCGTAGCGACCGTCTGCACCATAGCCTCGACCTTGCCCTTCAAATTGTGGCTTTGGTCGACCATAATGGCGATCTGGTTCGAACTCGGAACCGCGGCATAACTCAAAATTTCATGGAAGATCCGAAACACCTGGTAAGGATCAATCGACCCCAGCGTCAAGTCATCGTCGGCATACCGCCGGTCATTCAAATGAAACCCGCCCAGCATTTCCAGGTGCAACAGCCAAGCCACAATCTGCTCGATATTCTGCGCCTGGTAATGATGCCCGGTGTCGACCAGCACTTTGGCCTGTGGACCAGCCAATCGCGCCAACTCCAGCGCCATGCCCCAATCGGCAATATCGGTGTGGTAAAACGCCGGCTCAAACGGCTTGTACTCGATCAGCAACCGTTGGTTCGGCCGCAAAGCTGAGTGGACCGTGCTGAAAATTTCCTCCATCCAGACAATCCGCTGCCGGATGCTCTGCGTCCCCGGGTAGTTCGATCCATCCGAAACCCACGGAGAGATATCCTGCGAACCCAATTGCGTTGCAATCTCCACGCAATCGAGCAGATGCGTCAGCGCCTTCTTGCGCACTTCAGCATCGGGATTGCAGATCGATCCAAACTTGTACTCCTGCGCCTGAAACAGGTTCGGATTGATCGACCCGGCGCGAATCCGAAACTTCTTTTCGAGCGCCCGGATCATCGGAACACTCGCCACTCCCTCAGGAAGATCCCATTCCACATGCAACGCCATGGTCGGAGTAACGCCGGTCAGCGAGTTGATCTGTGCCGCATCGGCAAATTTCTCCTCCACCGACGTTGCCGCCGCAACTTGAATAAACTTGCCGAACCGCGTCCCGGTATTGGCAAAACCCCAGGACGGGATCTCGATGCGAAAATTGTCTAGCGCCTTCGATACTCGTTCGAATTGTTCGTGTTGGTTCATGGGAACCCCCCGCTTAGCCTTAGGAGGATAGCAGATTGAGCCAGACCGAAGTGAGGATGGACAAGTGGCTCTGGGCAGCGCGGTTCTTCAAGACGCGGGCCTTGGCGGCGAAGGCCTGTGAACTGGGCAGGGTGACCTCGAACGGACAGCCCGCCAAGAGCGCCCGGCCGGTCCGCTTAGGCGATCTGTTACAAGTAAAGAACGAGGGCGGCGACTTTCAAGTGGAAGTGCTGATTCTGAGTGACATACGGGGTCCGGCAGCGGTGGCGCAAACGCTCTACAAGGAAACCGAAGCGAGCCGCACCGAGCGTTTACGGCTGGCAGAAGAACGAAAAGCAATGCCCCGATTCGAACCAATCTTCGCCGGCAAACCCTCCAAGCGCAATCGCCGCATACTCGACCGGTTTCGGGGTCGAGCCTAGATGTCGACAGCCGCCGTTTTGGGCGAGATCGGCCTCCCTGAGCCCATAGCGCAACTGGCCTCCCGCTCGTGGGACGCCATAGTGGTGGGCGCCGGCCACAACGGACTCGCCTGTGCCGCCTACCTGGCGCGCGCCGGCAAACGAGTTCTGGTGCTCGAAAGCCGTTCCCGGGTCGGGGGAGCCTGCACCATCGAAGAACCCTTTCCCGGCGTCCGCATGTCTCCCTGCGCTTACCTGGCCGGCCTGCTCCATCCCCTGGTTGTGGAGGAACTCGGGCTACCCGCACGAGGCTTCCATTGGACGCCCGCCTCCAACGGCCTGTTTGTTCCCTTCCTCGACGGCGCCAGCGTGCAGCTATGGGACGACGATGATGCCTGCGAGGCGGAGATCCGGCGCTTTTCTCCCGGCGATGTCAGCGGCTGGAAGGCGATGTCGGACGTAATCCGCAGGCTGAGAGACGCATTACGCCCGCCCGGCGATCGCGATGTATGGATTGGCGATGCGCCGTCCCCGGAAGAAATCGACGCCCGCCTCGGCAACGACGAAGAGGCCCGCCAAGTCCTTTTTCACTGGTCGATGGCGGAATTTGTCGAGCACTATTTGAGCGACCCGCGGCTGCAATCGGCCTACCTGGGCCAGGGAGTCATCGGCACCAACGCCAGCCCGTTCGACCCCGGCACCGCCTCCATCCGCTATCACCATTCCTCCGGCCGTCTGGGAGGCATGCCCGGTATGTGGGGTTACGTCCAGGGCGGCATGGGCATGGTCTCTTTCTACTTCTGCGATGCGGCCCGGGAGGCCGGCGCCGTGGTTGCTGCCGGGGTCGCCGTAGCCGAGATCCTGCCCGGCGAAGGCGTGCTGCTCGACGGCGGCGACCGAATTTCCGCACCGGTTGTGATCTCGAACGCCGACCCGGTAGTGACGCTGCGCCTGCTCGGGAAATCGGCAAGCCCTGATTTTCGATCGAAAGTCGAGCATCTCCCGATCGAGGGCTGCACCGTCAAGCTGAACGTATTACTGCGCGAACTGCCGGACTTCGTCGCCCGCCCCGGCCAGTGCCAGCCTCACCACTACGGCCAGATCAACGCCCCGCTTTCCCACGAGGAGTGGAAAGCCGCCTTCGCCGCCAGCCGCAAAGGAGAATTACCTCAGCACCTATGGTGCGAGATTTATTTCCAAAGCGTCCACGACTCCACCGTTGCCCCTGCCGGCCAGCACACCATGAGCGTGTTTGCCCAGTACGTGCCCCACACCTTCGCCGCCGGCTCCTGGGATGACCACCGCGACCGGGTCCGCAAACTGGCCTTCGATTCCATCGGGCGCTTCTGCTCCAACCTGCCCGGCGCCGTGCTCGAGGCACAAGTGATGGGACCGCCCGACATCGAGCAGAAGGTCGGCCTCACCGGCGGCCACATTTTTCAGGGCGAGTGTCTGCCCTCGAACATGGGAAGCAACCGCTTCGCCGCCCGGACCTCCATGCCCGGAGTGTATCTCTGCGGCGCTTGTACTCATCCCGGAGGAAGCGTCATCGCGATGAACGGCCGCAACGCCGCCATGGCCGTGCTGAAAGACATGAGGTAGCGCATGGCAGAAAAGCTGCGACGGGAACTCGGGTTTCGCGATGTCGTGCTTTTCTACATTGTCAGCGGCCTGAGCCTGCGCTGGATCGCAACCGCCGCCGCCACCGGACAATCCGCTATTACGGTATGGGTGCTGGCCTGGTGTGGATTCTTCCTGCCCCTCGCCGGCTGTGTCCTCGAACTCTCGTCCCGGTTTCCCCAGGAGGGTGGCCTGTATGTCTGGACCCGCGAAGCTTTCGGCGAGTTTGCCGGCTTCCTGGCAGCCTGGACCTACTGGATGAGCAATCTCCCCTACTTCGCCGCGGTGCTTTATTTCGCCGCCGGAAGCCTGCTGTTCGCTGCTCCTCAAGCCGGGCGCTTGGCCGACTCGAATGCCTACTACCTGGTCTTTACCACCGGCATGCTCGCACTGATCACGCTGTTGAACGTCCTCGGCCTGAACATCGGCAAGTGGGTCAATAATCTCGGCGCCATCGGTATGGTGATCCCGGTATTGATCCTGATCGCGCTCGGATGGCTGTCTTTCTCCCGCTTTGGGTCCGCCACTCATTTCGCCTGGTCTGGCGCCATCCCCCGCACGCACGTAAAAGATCTCATCTTCTGGTCTTCGATCTTTTTCGCCTTCGCCGGCTGCGAATGCGCTTCCTTTATGGGCGATGAGATCAAGGACGCGCGCCGTACCGTCCCCCGCGCCCTGCTGACTGCCGGCGTACTCATCACGGTTGGTTACATCGCCGGAACCGTGGCCATGCTCGTGGCCTTGCCGGCGAGCAGCATCAGCGGTCTGGGAGGCTTTATGACGGTGATCGATTCGCTTTGCCGCCACCTCGGCCTGGCTGCGCTGATCGTTCCCGTTGCCATCCTCCTCGGCGTCAGCAATGTGGGTGCGGCCGCAGCTTATCTTTCGAGCACCGCGCGGCTGCCGTTCGTGGTCGGCATCGATCACTACCTGCCTGCGATCTTCGGCCGTATCCATCCACGATGGAAAACACCCTTTATAGCGATTATTTGCTCCGGTCTTGGCGGCATTCTCTTCGGCGTTCTCAGCGAGGCAGGCTCCAGCGTGAAAGGCGCTTATGACTTGTTGGTAAGCATGAGCGTGATCACCTATTTCATTCCTTTTCTGTTCCTGTTCGCGGCCATGATCCGCCTCCAGTGGCGTGCGTTTCCTACCGGCGCGATTCGTCTGCCGGGGGGCAAGCGATTCGCCATCCCACTGGCATGCGTGGGCCTTCTTTCGACCACCGCCGCCATCATCCTCTCGCTGTTTCCCTCGGAAGACGAAGGAAGTCCCGCAGTAGCGCTAGTCAAGTTGATTGGAATGACCTTGGTGCTGTTGATCGCGGGAGTGGCCGTCTACTGGCGCGGCCGCCGTTCCATCGAACAGGCCAGTCTCGATGGAGAAGTCGCGTGATGCCTCGCTCGCTCGCCGACGTTTTGGCTCTCTATGATGACCAGGCGCCTCTCGACCACGCCTACACGATCCCTGCCGCCTGGTATATGGACGAGCGCATCGCACGCCTGGAACGCGACCAGGTCTTTGGCCACAACTGGATCGCCGTAGGTCGAGCAGACCAGGCAGCGGCTCCAGGTGAATTTTTTACTTTCGATCTTGCGGGTGAACCGCTCATCGTCGTTCGCGGAGAAGATCTCCGCTTGCGCGCCTTCTACAACGTCTGCCGCCATCACGCGGCGGCCGTCGCCACCGTGCCCTGCGGAGTAGCGCAACATCTGCGCTGCCCTTATCACGGCTGGACCTACGGCTTGGACGGCTCCCTCAAAGGCGCGCCCGAGTTCGCGGGCGTTTGCAACTTCGACCGCGCCACAAACGGGCTGGTGCCAGTGCAGGTGGCAACGTGGGAAAACTTCATCTTCGTCAACTTGAACCCGGCGGCATCCAATCTCGAAACGTTTCTAGGTGAGTTGCCAAACCGTATCTCGGTCGCAAACCTTCGCTTTTTTACTCGAAGGACCTACACGCTGGCGTGCAACTGGAAAGTCTACGTCGACAATTACCTCGATGGCGGCTACCACGTTCCGCACCTGCACAAAGCCCTCAACAGCGTGTTCGACTACAGCGAATACACCATAGAAAACGGAACCAACTATGTACTGCAGTCGAGTCCCATGGTGGCGTCTGCAGACAAATCCGTTGCGCACACGAGGACAGGAGATCGTGCCTGGTACTGGTGGTTGTACCCCAACTTCATGATCAACATCTATGAGGGAGTCATGGACACCAACCTGGTGCTGCCCCTGGGCCAGGAGAAGTGCCAGGTCATCTTTGATTTCTTCTTCGGCGATACGAGTCCCGAATACAACGCCGAGAGTGTCTCTGTCAGTGACCGCGTGCAAACGGAAGATGTAGACATTTGCGAATCAGTCCAGCGCGGCCTGCATTCCCGCGCCTACGCGGCCGGCCGTCTCTCAGTACGGAGAGAGGGCGGCGAGCATCTGTTTCACCGTCTTCTCGCAGCAGACCTAAAGCGCGCCTCAAGGGTGGAATGAACAGTACGCACCACCGCACACTCGACGGGTACGTGGGCCAAAAAAGAGGGCGACCCGGATTTCCTGCCACGCTATTCTGGACAGAACCATTAGCACGCACCACCGCACACTTGATGGGTGCCCCATGTTCGCACCAGCGTACGTGGGCCGAAAAAGACAGGCGAAGCCTATCGAAACGCTTTTATTCCATCAAAGTTACGCTTGTTTATCAGGAGAGGTGAGGATCCTTCCCAGTCACAGACAAGAGGGTGCCCCACATCTCGCTCGTTTTTTGCGAGAAGTGGGATACCGCGCAGCTTAACCTTAACCGCCCATAGCGCCGCAGGCCCGCGCGGGAAACTGTGCACTCTCTCCGTTTTTACTATCCTCGGCGAGACAACCTCCTTGCAAAATAAAACTTGACCTCACACACGTCGACTCGTATCTTAGTCGAATATTCATCGGTCAGACCATCCTTCCTTGAGCGCTGGTGCGTTCGGGCCAAGTTGTCGCATTATCCCAAAGTTGTTCCAGCATCTAAATCCGCCTCCTCCGGACGTGCGCTTGAAGATCTCTCTATTCGCCTACAGGCTTTCTATCTTCGTTATAGCCATACTGTCGACCGGGACCACCGCGCTCATGGCGCAGTCCGCAGCCGCCGGAACAATCAATGGAACCGTCACTGATACCTCCGGGGCCGCCATTCCCGGCGCCAAAGTCGTCATCACCGACACCGACACCAGCGTATCGCGCGCGGTTACCACGAATTCCGATGGCACCTACACCACACCGTTCCTGCAACCAGGCCAATACGAAGTAACGGTAGAAGCGCCGAATTTCGCCAAGGTCGATCACAAGAACCTCACCCTCACCGTCGGACAGATCCTTGCCGTAGACTCCTCACTCCCCGCGGCTTCCGTCAGCACGGAGGTGCTTGTCACCACAGAAGCTCCGCTGCTCGACACGGAAAAGACCGAGCTTTCACAAACCGTCCCGCAGGTTTATGTCGCCAACCTGCCAGTGAACTCGCGTCGTTGGGACAGCTTCGTGCTCTTATCTCCGAATGTCGCTCCCGATGGCAACAGCGGCTTCGTCTCATATCGCGGCGTCAATGGTCTCTACAACACAAACCTGGTCGACGGGGTCAGCAACCAGCAGTTGCTTTTCGCCGAAGCGCGCGGCCGCTCCACGCTCTCCCCATACGTTTACTCACCCGATTCGATCAAGGAGTTCGACGCCTCCATCTCCGGTTACTCAGCCGAGCTGGGAGGCGCAGCGGGCGGAGTGGTCAACGCGGTCACGAAGTCCGGCGCCAATCAGCTCCATGGTGATCTCTTCTACTACCTTCGCTACCCAACCCTCAACGCGCTTGACCCCTACGCGAAGTGGTTCGCCACGCTGCAGACCAACCCCACCGTCAAACAAGCCTACCTGTCCCCCACCATCCATCAGCAGCAGCAATTTGGCGGCAGCGTCGGCGGCGCAATTATGAAGGACAAGCTTTTCTACTTCTTCACCTACGACGGCTTCCGTCGCGCCGGGCCCGTCCTGTACGTTCCCGGTCAGCTCCCATCGGTATTCGATACCTACGCCACCACCACCGCGAACTGTCCCACGCCGCTGACCTTCGACGAATGCGCCTCCGCACTCGACTTCCTGGTCGCGCACGAAAATGGCAACTTCGGCCGCAACCTGAAGCAGGACATCTTTTTCCCACGACTCGACTGGCAACCCACACAAAGCGATCACTTCTCGGTGAGCTATCTCTGGGACGACTACAAACAACCGAACGTGTATAACGGCGCTGCCGTCGTCGTCACCAGCTCGGGCATCGGCACCAATGCCGGCTATTTCGTCCACGAACGTTTTCTCGTGGGCTCCTGGGACCACCTGCTCTCATCCTCGAGCGCGAACTCATTCAAATGGCAATGGTCACGCGATCTGGAAACATCAAACGCCAACGAGCCCGGTCCAAACGTTGGCATCACCGGCTTCGCTGCCTACGGGGAAGCTACCGGTGTACCCCGCATCGCCGAGCCGGACGAGCACCGCTTGCAGCTTTTCGACGTTTACACCAAGACCGCCGGCAAGCACACCTGGAAGGCCGGTGTGGACTTGAACTTCGTCCACGAAATCATGATTCAGCTCTTCCAGGGCGACGGCACCTACAGCTACAGCAGCTTTGCTAACTGGGTGCAAGACGTCTACCAGGAAGGCGGCAACGGGAAGCATTACAGCAGCTTCAACCAGGGCTTTGACTCCAACGGAACCACCGGCTCTTCAGCCACTGTCGGCGTCGGCCACGGCAAAGACGATTTCTGGATGAAGAACCTGTCCGGCTTCGTGGAAGACCAGTGGAAGATCATCCCCAAACTCTCGTTAAGCATAGGAATGCGCTATGACACCCAACTCATTCCGCAGCCTCGTGTGCCCTACACTCAAAATTTCGCCAACGTGCCCAGCCCGCTGGGCGTGAAATACACAACCACCATCCCCATCAACTACACCATGTTTCAGCCGCGCATCGGCTTTGCCTGGAATCCCAAGCCCGGCACCGTGGTTCGCGGCGGTTACGGCATGTTTTACGGCCTCGCACCGGGCAGCGAGTACTACAACATGCGGGTAGAAGACGGCAGCTTTCAAGGAACTTACTCGGCCACTCCGACCACCACCGGCGCTCCTACTTTTCTGAGCACTTTCTTCGCCCCGCAGACCGGCTTTGGCGGGGCGCCTTTTTCCTGTAACACGACCTCCTTTGCCAAGTACGGTGGAGTGGGCTCCGGCGGTGGATGTCCGCACGCCGTGTCTGTGCCCAGCGCGACCGGTAAGCTGCCCACCGGCGCGCTCATCAGCCTCCACGGCATGGACCCGAGTTTCACGCCCCCGCACACGCATTCCATCGATTTCGCGATTGAGCAACAGTTGGGGCAGTTGACCACTATGAGCCTCGGCTATGTCGGAACCCGCGCCATGCGTCTGCCTTTTGCGCCTGACCTGAACCTGGCGCCCTGGACCGGCGCGACGCGCAGCTATGACGTGGTGAATGCGCAGGGTGTCACGCAGAGCGTCGTCACCGTCCCCTATTACCCAAGCACGGCCGTCCGCCCCGACGCGAGCGTCACCAACCTGTCGGTGATCCGCAGCGTACTCAACACCTGGTACAACGGATTCTCGGTGGGCCTGAAGCGACAGACAAAGTGGGGCGTGCAAGGCTTCCTCAACTACACCTGGGCGCACGCGCAAGACGAGGGGCAGGTCTCGGCCGCGACCGGAGGCACGTTCTTCGGCACCGACGTCATCCTCGATCCGTACAACGTCAAGGAGCGCTACGGCAACCCTGCCATCAACATGAGCCGGGAAGCCGCCAGTTCCGATATCGACATGCGCGAGCGCTTCGTCGCCAGCCTTGTCTACAACTCAACTTTCAATCTTTCGAACCGCATCGCGCGCCAACTTGCCAGCGGGTGGATCGTATCCGGCACAGCAACGGAACAGACCGGCTTCCCGGTCACCGGCTTGTCCTTCAACAATCCAATCGCTTGTCCCACTTGTGCCGGCGCGCCCGCGGGGCCGCAGGACGGCACCGCAACCGGCGGTGGCGACAACACCAACAACTTGCCCTCCACTGCGTATGGACGCGTGCCCAGCGTGCGCCGCAACGGATTTCCCGGTCCAGGCGTCCGCAACCTCGACATGCGTGTCGGCCGCGACTTTACCCTTCCTTGGGAAGGCATCAAGCTACAGGTGATTGCGGAGGCGTTCAACATCGTCAACCACCGCAACGGTCTTGCCGTCGCCACTACATTTTCTTCCTACATCAATCCTGGGCAGTACGCGGCGAACACCACCGGCGCCGGCAATGCCTGCCCCGCCACACACGTCAATACCTGCATCGTTCCGTATCTCAACGCCAACACCACCGGATTATCCGCGAACACCAGCACCCCGTTTGGTACGATTAACTCCACCAGCTCCACACTCTACGGCCCACGTCAGCTGCAGATAGGAGCGAAGCTGGTCTTCTAGCGGTGATCATGAAGCCCGTCTCCGGAACCAAACTCACACGACGCAGGGCTCTCCAACTCGGCCTTTCCGGCTCTGCCCTGCTTGCTGCGGCAGGTACGTTAGAGGCTGCCACACTCGAGCAGACTCCAGGCATCTCCACATCTCCATGGAAGGCCCCGGACGGCGAGCACGTCGAGAACGCCATCATCGTGCGCGACCGCAAGTGGATGAATCTCGAGTCCATGGCTAAGCTCGAAAGCACATTCACCATCCCCACCCCGGTCGGCACGAGCCCGACGATCCGCAAGCTCCGCTACAAGGACGTGCCCTTCTACTACGTCACCCGCTATGGCGACGCCGGTACCGGCGAAATTGCTGCGACCGACGATGAGACCTTCCCCGGAGAACGCACGATCCAGCTATGGGTAACGCTGATGACCCTGGGAGTGCGGAACGTCCTGCACGGCAATCTCATCGGCTGCGTGAATCCGGAGTGGGCCTTTACCGAGGCTGCGATCATCGACGACTTCATCGACTTCAAGCCAAACCACCCGCAGTCGGTGCTCCCTTACTTTTTTCGCGGCAAGCCGGAGACGGCATGGAAGCACTGGGGTACGCGCATGAACCCGGTGCTCTGCCCCGACCTACGCATGATCCTCTACGACCGCGCGTTGGAACATCATTTTTCCCGCGTGCACTACGGTGGAACCATGTCGCAGACCCACACCGACCGATGGGAAACCCCGGCCGAGGTCCGCATGTTGCGCGGTATGGGAGTGGATGTCACCTGCACGCTCGATGGCAGCTACATCGTCTATGCCCGGCAGGCCGGCATTCACTTCGCCACCATGATGATCCTCATGAACTTTGCCGAAGGCGAACGCCCGCTCGACAATCCGCAAATGTCGGATGAGGATCTCAATGACCGTTCCGCGAAGTCCATGCGTGAAACCCTGCTCGAAACCATGGCCCGGCTCAAAAACTTCCAACACCATTGCGACTGTTTCAAACTGGAAGAAAAACGCTACCGCGACATCTTTCCCTACACCGAAAAAGATAAGTCCTGACCTATGCCGCGCCCCTTTGCTCTGCTACTCGCCTGCATCCTGAGCTTGTCTTCCACGGCCCTCGCGCAAACTGCGGGTGAGGTGCGCGCGCAAGCGGCCCTCGCCCGCGCTGAGAAGAACCCACAGCTCCTGCGCGCCTTTCTTTGGCACATGCCGAAGGGTGGCGAGTTGCATTTCCATTTGACTGGCGCAGTCTACGCGGAGACCCTGCTCCGCAACGCGGCTGAGGACTACCTCTGCATCAACCTGGCCACGCATACCCTCGCACCCAACATCGGTATGACGAACTCGGAGCCGCCTCTGCCCCAGTGTCCCGCCGGCTACGTCGCCGCCGCGACCGTGAACCTCGACAATCGCATGCGCGATGACATGATCGACACCTGGTCCATGCGTGCCTTTGTCCCCTACAACGGTCACAACGGGCATGATCAGTTCTTTAGCAGCTTCAAGCGTACGGGCATCGATCGCCGCCACAACGGCGAATGGCTGGACGAGGTCGTCGAGCGCGCTTCCGCGCAGAACGAGTCCTACATGGAGATCATGGCCGGCACGTCCTTTGCTCACACGGAAGAGGCCGCCGCCCGCAATCCCTGGACAGCCGACACGCCCGAAGCGATGGCGGCGCTGCGGCAAGCGCTGCTTCCGTCCGTGCTCGAGGATATCGCTCCCGCCACCGCCGAACTGAACAGGATGGAGGCCACGCGCAAGCAACGCGAAGCCTGCGACGCTTCACAGCCGCATCCTGCCTGCAAAGTTACCGTCCGCTATCTGGCCACGGTCTCGCGGGAATACCTGCCCGCCCATGCCTTCGCGCAGATGCTCTTTGACTTCGAGCTAGCCAGCCGCGATCCGCGCGTGGTCGGCGTCAACATTGCCCAGCCGGAAGACGGCTCGCTCTCCATGAGCGAATATCACCGCCAGATGGAGATGTTTGGCTTCCTGCACGGAATCTATCCTAAGGTGCACCTCAGTCTTCACGCGGGAGAACTCTCCTACGGCATGGTTCCACCGGAAGGCCTTCGTTTCCACATTCGCGAGGCCGTCGAGATGGCGCACGCGGAACGCATCGGCCACGGAGTCGACGTGATGGACGAAGACAATCCCCAGCAACTACTGCACGAGATGGCGGATAAGCATGTGATGGTCGAGATCAACATCACCAGCAACGACTACATCCTCGGCGTCACGGGCGCGCATCACCCGTTGCCGCTCTATCTCGCAGCGCATGTGCCGGTGGCCCTATCAACCGATGACGAGGGTGTCTCCCGCATTGACCTCACGAATGAGTACGCGCGAGCAGTCACTGATTTTGGTTTCCGCTATGTGGACCTGAAACGAAGCGCGCGCACTGCTCTCGAACACGCCTTTGTCGAAGGCCGCAGCCTCTGGAAAGCTCCGGATACCTTCACCACCGTGGTGCCCGCATGCGCCTCCCCAACCAGTGCCACATGCACCGCATTTCTGGCCGCCAACACGAAGGCCCGGTTACAGATGGAACTCGAAGATCGCTTCCGATCCTTCGAACGCTCTCTCCACTAAGCGCCTCCGCAAGGTCCTTAAGCAAGCAACCGACGCCAAGTCAACCGCAACCTTGATGGGTGCCCCATGTTCGCACCAGCGTACGTGGGCCGAAAAAGACGGGCGAAGCCCTTCCAATGCCCTTCACTCGTCGCGCAGCAGAATCATCGGATCAACCGCCAGCGCACGACGAGCCGGGACCAAACCAGCGACGACGCCTACGCCCAGCATAGTAAGAATCACCCCAACCAGGATGACCGGATCCTTGGGCGTGGCCTGATACACAATCGACGAAAGGACACGGGTTGCCAGTACACCGAGGATCATGCCGGCGATCGACCCAATAGCCAGCAGCCTGAAAGTACGTCCGAGCGCAGCCCCGAGCACCTGGCGTTGACCGGCTCCGATGGCTATGCGAATACCGAGTTCACGCAGGCGTTTGCTGACGGTATGGGCGGCCATGCCGAAGATGCCGGTAATGGCCAGCATCGCGCCCAGCAAGCCAAGCACGCCGAGCGAAACAGTGGCTACGCGAGCGGCGAAAAGGGCAGAATCCAACTCACTGTTCCAGGTTCTGATCTCGAGCGGCAGCCCTGGATCGAGGGTGCGCATCGAGCGTTGCAACGCTGGGGCGATCCCATGCGGGTCACGTTCCGATCGAACGATGAGCCAAGTCTCGCTGGAAGGGTGCTGAAGGAACGAAAAGAACATGGCGGGCTTTGGGTCTTCGGTAAGTGTCTGGTATTTACCGTCTTCCACCACGCCGATAACTTCCGCCCGCTGGCCGCCCCAGTACTTGAAATGCTTGCCCACCGCATTATCCGCGGACCCGAAGACCTTGCGCGCAAATTCGCGATTCACGACGGCCACACCAGGAGCCTTGTCTTCATCGTGCATGGTAATGGAGCGGCCAGCGAGAAGTGCCGTTCCGGCAGCACGAAAATAGTCGGGCGAGACATGGAAATTCTGGGCATCGGCCGCAGCGTTGGTAGGACGGAAATCGGTGGTGGCGTCCGTGAATACGTCGGAATCCCCTCCGCCGATACTGAGCGGAAGACGATCGCTATATCCCACGGCGGTGACTCCTGGAATCGCTGCGGCGGCATCGAGCATGCGCTTCTCCATCTCAACGCGTTTATCGCCATCATATCCAGCCATCTTCAGATCGGTCTTGAGCAGCATCACGTTCTTAGGCTGAATACCGTAGTTGCTTTGTAGGGAACGGGCCAAGCCGCGCACGGCGACAAGCGAAGCGGTGACTAAAACAGAGCAGATGGCAATTTGCAAACCCAGCAGAACGTCGCGCAGTGAAAAGCGGCGCGTGCTTCCGGCGCCTGCGGTCCCGGAGCGAATGATCTGCCAGGGATCGGAGCGGAGAATCTGGCGGACGGGCACCAAGCCGAAGAAGACCCCGCTGAACACAGCTAGCAGCAGCGCCAGGGCATAGGTCGTCACATCCGGATTGACCGGTATATTGATCGGGATATTCGGAATTGGCCGCCACGTGCTGAGGCCGCGCAGAATGACCACGGCGCCCGCCATGCCACAAATGCCTCCAGCCACAGAAACCAAAACGGCTTCCGTAAGAAGCTGGCGAAGGATGAGCTGCCGCCGCGATCCCAGAGCCATCCGGACTGCGATTTCGCGCGCGCGATCCGCCGCCCGTGCGGCGAACAGGCTACCAAGATTGGCGCATGCGGCCAGCAGTATAAGCCCTGCCAGAAGCATGAGCCCGAACATAAAAGCGCGCGTGGGCCGGCCAAGCGTATTTCCCGCGAGCCCTGGGCGGGACAACGAAAATTTCAGGCCATCATCGGATTTGGGATAAGTTCTCGCCAGCGAATTGGCAATGGTGTTCAAGTCCGAAGTAGCTGCGGCAGGGGTCACGCCGGGCTTGAGGTGTCCTATCGCCCAGGCGGTATGGTTGCCACGCTCCTCGAGCGAATTCCAATCGCTGATTTGCGGCGAATTGACGATGGGAGCCCACAGATCGGGCGCAAAGAAAAGTTCGGTACCGCGGAAATCCGGCCGGGCTACGCCGACGATGGTGAAGGGATGCTTGTTGATCTGCACCGCCCGGCCCACGGCAGCAGGGTCCCCGTGAAACTGGCTGTGCCAGAGCGCATAGCTCAGCACGACCTCGGGTACGCTATTCGCCCCATGTTCGTCAGAAGCATGGATAAATCGGCCAAGATAGGGCTGAACGCCGAGGGCATCGAAGTAATTGCCGCTTACGGTATAGGGCCATACTACGGAGGGGTTTCCGTGGCCAACGTCGAGCCCAACCCCGCCCATGATGTTGTAGAGCACCAGCGACTCGAAGCTGCGGTTCCTGTCACGCAGGTCGCGATAATCCGGATACGACTCCGATGGAGACGTATCTGCCCCGTAGACACGTTCCACCATAAAGAGCGTCTCTGGGTGCTGCACGTTGAGCGGTCGCAAGATCAGCGCATTCAGTACGCTGAACACGATGGCATTGGCGCCGATGGCGAGTGCCAGGGTGAGCACGGCCGTCAAGGCAAATCCAGGAGCTTTTCGCAACTGTCGTAAAGCGAGTCGTATATCGGCGTTCATGCGTCCCCTCTTCAGGAATTCGTCGTGTATGTTCCTCGGTTCCCAGGACCTATATCGGTTGTACGCACCTGGCGGGCCGGCGGTTCCATCTGCCGAATTCCTCGGGCTGGTAGCCTCTCCCATAGGCAAAAACCGGGTAAGCGTCAAGTAGCAACCACCCAAAACTGTTTCTTTTGCTTTGTATCAGGGCCGTAAATCCTGGAAATATGATGGGCTTATAAACGCAGTCTGCGCGCGAACCCTAACTAAAGGACCAAACTAAACTCGACGGGTGCCCCATGTTCGCGCCAGCGTACGTGGGCCGAAAAAGACGGGCGAAGCCCTTCCATTATTTCTAGTGCTTGAGTAAACGCATTCGAAGAATTCATACTCGGCCCACGTACGCTGGCGCGAACATGGGGCACCCGTCGAGTTTAGTTTGGTCCTTTAGTTAGGGTTGTGCTCTCACAAACTCTTCAGTCCCTGAGGCCATCTTCGACGTGTCAAATTTTTCAATGAACTTCAGAGACAGGACACTAGCTTTCGCGGCCAACACCAAACCCTACAGGCGAAGAAGAAAGGATGGCCCATATCTCGCGCTTTTCGCGAGATATGGGCAAAACCCTACCCTCCAATCGCCGCGTCGGCAATCGCCAGCGATTCATCCAGCTGCTCCACCCCGAAGTCAATATCAGCCTTTTCAATAATCAGCGGCGGTGCAATCACAAAATGGCTGATCCAAGCCTGAATACTGACACCCCGCTTCATCATCTCCGCGGCCACTCGATCCACGACCGTTGCCTTCCCATCCACCTTATCTTGCTTGGTGTTGAATGGTGTTTTCTGGGCCCTGTCTTTGACCATATCCAGCGCCCAAAACATACCCAGACCGCGCACTTCCCCAATCGAAGGGTGCTTTGCCTGAAGCGCGCGCAGCTTTTCGCCCAGATACTTGCCCACTTCGCGGGACCGGTTCACCAAATCGAGCCGCTGCATCTCGTGAATCGCCGCCACGGCAGGCGCCAGCGTCATCGGATGTGCCTCGTAGGTGTGCCCATGGGCAAAGAAATGGTCCTCAAAATAATCAGCGATCTTGCCCGTAGTGGCGCACAGGCCAAGCGGCACATAGGCCGACGTGATGCCCTTGGCGGTAACGAGAATGTCCGGCTTGACCCCCCAATGGTCCAACGCAAACCACTCCCCGGTGCGGCCCCAACCCGACATGACCTCATCGGCAATCAATAAAACACCGCGACGGTCACAGATCTCCCGCAATTTGGGAAAGTACTCCTTAGGAGGAACCAGCACGCCGTTCGTCCCCACCACCGGCTCGACCAGCACCGCGGCCACGTCGGACTCGTTCTCGATCATGTGCTCGAGGTAATCCGCGCACGCAATGCCGCACTCCGGATACGTGTGCCGGATGGGGCACTTGTAACAGTTCACCTCAGGAGCAAACAGGAAACCCTGGCCCTTGCCCCCCGGCTCCATGGCCCAGCGGCGAGGATCCCCCGTAGCCCCGATCGATGCCATGGTGGACCCGTGATACGACCGGTAGCGGGCAATAATCTTGGTCTTACCCGTATACATGCGGGCAATCTTGAAAGCGGCCTCATTGGCTTCGGTGCCGGAGGTCGCAAAGAAAAACTTGGTCAATCCCTCAGGCAACACCTCCAGCAGCAGACGGCTCAACTCCACCCGCGCATCGGTAGCGTAGCCGGGCATGATGTAGGCCAGCTTGCGCGCCTGCTCTTCAATCGCCTTGATCACGGCTTGATTCTTGTGCCCGAGATTGCAACACATCAGCTGCGCCGAAAAATCGAGATAGCGCTTTCCATTCCCGTCTGTGAAGTGGCACCCCTCGGCATCGACAACATGCAGCGGGTTCCAGCTTTTCTGGTAACGCCAGGTGCCGTAATTCAGCTTCTTTGTCCACTCGGAGACTTCCTGCGTGGTCATGGTGATATCGGGAGTGGTGATGGTTTCGCTCATGATGGGTTCACCTTATCTTTCTAAGCAGCTTAATGCGCGGCGGCGGCAAGTGCCCCCAACTCGGCTGCGACTACGTCCAAACCTTCTTCAAGTACCTGCAGGGCCTCGTAAAATGCCCCATCGCTAATGGTCAACGGCATCAGCAAACGGACAACGTTATCGTACGTGCCCGCGGTCAACAACAAAACGCCATTTTTGAGGCATTGCTGCGCCAGCTTCTTTGCGGCCGGGGCGTATGCGGCGCCGTGGGAGTCGACAAACTCGATGGCCTGCATCGCCCCCACTCCGCGAACATCGCCGATAAAGCCATGGCGCCGCTGCCAGACTGTAGCTTTCCGCTGGAACTGCTCCCCCAGCATCCGGGCCCGCATCAGTAACTGGCCGTCGGCAAATTCCTCGATCACGGCAAGCGCCGCCGCACACGACGCCGGGTTCCCGTTGAAGGTCCCGCCGAGGCCGCCAGGTCCCGGAGCGTCCATGATCTCTGCGCGCCCGGTAACCGCCGCCACCGGCATGCCCCCGCCAAGGGACTTTGCGGAAAGGAGGATATCCGGCTCGACCCCAAAATGGGTGCAGGCAAAAAGCTCCCCGGTTCGGCCAAACCCGGTCTGTATCTCGTCGGCAACGAAAACGATACCCCGCTCGCGGCAAATCTCGGCCAACACGGGTAGAAACCCCTGCGGCGGCACCACAAAACCACCTTCCCCAAGCACCGGCTCCACGACAACCGCGGCCACCGACTCCGCAGCCACCACTCGGCGAAAGGTCTGGTCGAGCAACTCCTCTATCTGATCGCGGGTGACAGGACCACGGCTGGAGAGCCGCGCATTCGCCGGCACGCCAAAAGGGATGCGATAGACATCGGGCAGGAAAGGTCCAAAGCCGTCCTTGTAGGGATGAGTCTTGCTGGTAAGCGACAAGCCCAGCATGGTACGGCCATGAAAGCCATCTTCCACCGACAAAACCGCGCTGCGGCCAGTAAAAGCGCGTGCGATCTTCACTGCATTCTCAACCGCCTCCGCTCCACTGTTCACCAGAAATGTCTTCTTGGCGAATGTACCGGGCGTGACCTGGTTGAGCTTCTCTGCCAACGTGACATAGTTCTCGTAACCGGTCACCTGGAAGCAGAGATGGAGAAACGCGTCCAGTTGGGCGCGCACCGCGCCCAGAACCCGCGGATTGCGGTGGCCCACATTGGCGCAACCAATGCCGCCGCCCAAGTCGATGAAGCGATTGCCATCCACATCTTCGAGCATTGCGCCCTCGGCGTGGCTTATGAACAGCGGTGTCGAGGCATAGACCCCGCGCGGAATCGCCTGCGACCGGCGGGCAGTCAACGCGCGCGAATTGGGCCCGGGAATCTCAGTCTTCACTCGGATGCTGGACACGCTCTCAATACCATCCAATCGGCGCTTCGTTCAGATTGATGTGAACCTGCTTGGTCTCAAGATACTCGTCGATGCCATGGATCCCCAATTCCCTGCCAAACCCGGATTGCTTGAAGCCGCCCCAGGGAGCTTCCACGTAGGTGGGCTGCATATGATTGACCCACACGACGCCGGCGCGAATGGCCTTGACCATCCGCAGGGCGCGATAGATGTCGCGTGTCCATACGGCCGCCGCCAATCCAAACGGCGTATCGTTGGCGATGCGCAATGCGTCCCGCTCGTCATCAAAGGGGATGACCGCAGCCACCGGACCGAATATCTCTTCCCTCGCGATGCGCGCCGAGTTATCCACGTCGTAGAAGATGGTCGGCTCCACGTAATAGCCGCGGTCGATCGAAGCCGGCCGTCCGCCGCCAAGCGCTAACTTGGCTTCCGATTTGCCCAACTGCTGATACGCCAATACCCGGTCATACTGTTCGCGGCTCACCAAAGGACCCATCTTCGTGGACCGGTCAAGCGGCGGCCCCAGCTTAATCGCGCGCGCCTTCTCCGTCATCGCCTCGACGAACTTGGCGTAAATGGACCGCTGCACCAGCACCCGGCTGCCGGCCGAGCAAACCTCTCCCTGGTTAATAAAAACTCCAAAGAGCGCGCCCTCGATGGCCGCCTCGAAATCCGCATCGGCAAAGAAAATGTTAGGCGACTTGCCGCCCAACTCCAGCGTGACGCGCTTGAGTGTGTCCGCCGCGGACTTCATGATCAGCTTGCCCACCGAAGCCGACCCGGTGAAAGCCACCTTGTCAACCGCCGGATGAGCCACGATCGCCGCGCCAGACGTTGCCCCCACACCCGTGACCACATTCACCACACCGGCAGGAACACCGCACTCCGCCAGCCAACCGGCCAGCTTTAACATGGTCAACGGAGTTTGCTCCGCCGGTTTCAACACGCAGGTGCAACCGGCAGCGAGTGCGGGAGCCAGCTTCCATGCCGCCATTCCGATCGGGTAGTTCCAGGGAATAATCTGCCCCGCAACCCCAACCGGCTCCTTCAACGTCAAGCTCAACGCATTGTCAGGCACAGGATTGACCGAGCCGGAGACCTTGGTCGCCAATCCGCCGTAGTACTCAAAGCAAGTAGCCGCGTCGGCAATATCGAATTCCGACTCGACAATCGGCTTGCCGCAATTCCGCGACTCCATCTCCGCCAGCAATGGGGCTTGCTCGCGCAGCTTGGCGGCGATGCGAAACAGAATGCGCCCTCGATCCTGGGCGGTGGTCTGCGGCCAACCACCCTCGTCGAAGGCGTACCTGGCCGCAGCCACAGCGGCATCAACATCGGCTGCGCTCGCATCGGGGATTTCGGCGATGACTTCTTCCATCGAAGGATCATAAACAGGAATGCGCTTCCCGGACGTGCCTTCCGTCCATTCCCCGTTGATCAACATCGCTTCACAACTGCTCTGTGAAATCGCCATCGCCAATCCTTTCCCTAACGAATCGCGTGCGCCATCTTTTCCTGCTGCGTCTGAGCCAAACCCGGCGCTACCTGTTCAAACGCCGAGAGGTGCTTATCCACATCCGCCATGGAGTGAGCGACGGAGATAGTCCACTGCTCATCCCACCAGTAGGGCTGCGCCATCACGCCGCGATTCAACATGCCGAACCAATAGAGTCTCCACAGATCCGTATCCACGGTGAGCCACTCACGGTAATTATGGATCTTGCGCGGATAAAGCAGCATGGCGCCATTCGCTCCAGCGCTCTCCACGTAAGCTTCCAGGCCGGTTTTTTGCACGATCTGCTTGTACCCTGAAACCAGGGCCGCGGCGACCTTGCCAATATGGGCGTAGCCGGCAGGGGTAAGCACTTCGCGCAGCGTGGCCAGCCCCGCAGCCATAGTCAAAGGATTGGTGGCATACGTGCCGGCATGGAAGACCTTATGCTGCGCGATCACATCGAGCACTCGCTTGCTGGCGGCAAAGGCAGCCAGGGGAAAACCGCCCCCGATCGACTTCGCCAGGGTCACGATGTCGGCTTTGATGTTGAAGTACTCACAAGCCCCGCCGCGGCCCAACTTGGCGCCCGTCTTCACCTCGTCGAAAATCAGCAGCGCGCCCTCGCGGGTGCAGATCTCGCTCAGGCCTTCGAGGTAACCGGGCTCCGGCATGCAGATACCGATATTCATCATGATGGGTTCCACGATGACCGCGGCGATCTGGCCCGGATTCTCCTGGAACAGACCTTCCACCGCCTTCAGATCATTGAATTGGGCCACCAGCGTGTTCTTTACCGTATCCGCGGGAACTCCCCCGGAGGCGGGTACCTGGTTAGGCCGGTCCGGGGCCCCAAGAAGATCCACCCGGGGCTTCATGCTCACCAGCACAGAGTCGTGTACGCCGTGATACGCGCCTTCCATCTTGATGATCTTGTCCCGGCCAGTGAAGCCACGCGCTATCCGGATCGCGTGCATCGTGACCTCGGTGCCGCTGCTGCCGAAGCGCACCTGCTCCACCGGGAAGCGCTGACAAATTTCGTCCGCAAGTTCAAACTCCAGGGTGTGGGGCATGCCGTACATGGTGCCGGTCACCAATCGCTCCTGCACCGCGGCGACCACGGCCGGATGGCAATGCCCGGCCATCAGGGCGCCAAAGCAAAGATTGAAATCGATGTATTCATGGCCATCGAGATCATGAATGTGGGTTCCCTTGGCGTCTTTAATGAAGAGAGGGTAAGGCTCGTAACTACGGAAGTTGCTGGCTACGCCCAGTGGCATGCGAGGTTCGGCTCGCTTATGGGCAGCGCGGGAACCAGGGGTGCGCGCTTCAAACGTGGCAAGTTCTTTCTCAAGCAGGTGGTACATGGGGAATGATCCTTTGCCCAGAGGGCTGTCGATGCTGCGGGGGCCTAAAGTTAGAAGAGAACGGGGACAGGCCGCCGGCACAGTCGGGCTTCACCGCGCGCGTAGCGCAGGAACCAGGTGCGGGGTGCGATATTGGAAGGGGAGCGCATGAGACTGCAAGCATTATAGTGGTTTTTGCCAACCTACCGGAGCCAGGACGCTGTGGAGATACCTCGAATGAACAACTTGTGGGCGAAATTTTGGGTGGCGTACTGCTTGTGTCTGCTGGTCGTACTCTCCGGCTGCAAGAAGTCTCCAACTACGTTGAGCCTGCTGGTCTGGGAGGGCTATGCCGACCCCTCGTTCATCCATGGATTTGAAGCCCAATGCCAGTGCAAAGTGAGCGCAGCCTACATGGGAACCAGCGATGAGCTGGTCGCGAAACTGCGCGGGGGCGCTGCTTCCAACTACGACGTGATCTCACCTTCGAGCGACGTGGCCACCACGCTCAGCCGCTCCGGGCTGGTAGCGCCGCTCGATTTGGCCAAAATTCCAAACTATGCCCAGCTCTCCCCAACCCTCACGACCAGAGACTTAGTAAGACAAAACGGCAAGGTCTACGGAGTACCCTTTACCTGGGGTCCCAATCCTCTGCTCTACGACACCCGTGCCTTTGCCAAAGCGCCCGCAACCTGGGCCGAGCTGTGGGATCCGAAGTTTGCCAACAAACTGTCGCTGTGGGACGACCTGTCGACCGTCTACATGGCGGCCCAGGTGCTCGGCTTAGGCAAGCCTGACCCGGCAGCCATCTACAACCTTTCCGATGCCCAACTGGAGCAGGTAAAGCAAAAACTGATCAACCTCAAGCCAAACATCCGCAAGCTCTGGGCAAGCGCCGGTGAGTTAACGAACTTGTTTCAGAATCACGAGGTCATCGCCGGCATGGGCTGGCCCCTGGTGACGGTCCAGCTGCACAAGAGCGGCCTGCCCATCCAGGAGGAAATTCCCGCCGAGGGCACGACCGGCTGGATCGACCACCTCATGATCACCTCCGCGAGCGAACACAAGGACCTCGCCTACCAGCTGATCAATTACCTCGTGTCCGCGCAGGCACAGAAAAAGCTTACTGACGTGACGGGCTACATCCCGGCTAATCCGCAGGCCGCCGCCTTGATGACCGCGGAACAGCGCCACAGCCTGCACCTGGACGACCTGGACGCCTACCAGCGGCAGATTGTTTTCTGGCAGGACGTGCCGCGGCGGGCGAAATATACCGAGATATGGAACGAAGTAAAGGCCAGCCAGTGACCAGCGCATTTCTGCGCCTGGAATCGGTAGGCAAAAGCTTCGGCAAGCACGCGGTACTGGAATCCATTTCGCTCGACATAGAACGCGGCGAGTTTCTTACTCTGTTGGGCGAGAGCGGCTCGGGCAAGACGACTCTGCTGCGCATCCTGGGTGGCTTTGAGCAAGCGACCGCTGGACACGTTCTACTTGAGGGCCAGCCACTCGATGCCATCCCGCCCCATCGGCGGCCGATCCACACCGTGTTCCAGAACTACGCCCTGTTTCCTCACATGAGCGTGTTCGACAACGTCGCCTACGGCCTGCGGGTGAGAGGATGCGCCCGCGACGAAATGACCTCGCGTGTGAACGCGGCGCTCGAAAAAGTCCACATGGAAAGCTTCGCGCGGCATTTACCCCGGCAGATCAGCGGCGGGCAAAAACAAAGGGTGGCGCTCGCCCGGGCGCTCGTCAACCGCCCCCAAGTGCTGTTGCTGGATGAACCGCTCTCCGCCCTCGATGCCAATCTTCGCCAGGAAATGCAGCGCGAGCTCAAATCGCTGCAGCGGGAAGTCGGCATTACCTTCATCTTTGTTACCCACGACCAGAGCGAAGCGCTGGCCATCTCCGATCGAGTAGTCCTGCTGCGCCACGGCAAAATCGAGCAATGCGGTACGCCGCGGGCAATGTACTCCACGCCACGCACTGCGTATGCGGCGTCATTTCTGGGCAACAGCAACCTGGTCGCGGGAATAGTGAAACAGGGCGTGGCAGAGTGCGGAGCTTTTTTCGTGCCCGTCAACCTGGCAGATGGTCCGGTAACTTTCTCGCTCCGCCCGGAGTGCATTGCCCCCTCCTCAGGTTCTGAGGGGGTGCAATTTGCCGCAGAAATAGTTGCAGAACAATTCCACGGGGCGGATACTCTGCTGACTCTGCACTGCGCGGCCGGCTTAACTCTCTCGGCGCGGATCAACGGCAACCACAACGGTGTCACGTTTGCATTTAACCCGCAAGATCTGGTGCCGCTGGAGGGAGAATAATATGACTCGGTGGCTGGTGGCCCTCCCCCCGTTTGCCTGGATCGCCCTGTTTCTTTTCGCGCCTTACTGCCTGCTGTTTTGTTACAGTTTCTGGAGCCTGGATGCGGGACAACAGATCGTCCACCATGCCACGCTGGCTAATTACCTGCACTTGGCCACCACGCCGCTCTACCTCACCGTGATTCTCCGCTCGCTGCGCGTTGCCTTTTCCGTGGTATTGCTCTCGCTCGTCATCGGATATCCCCTGGCCTGTTTTCTTGTCTTTCGTGCCGGAAAATACCGCCGGATTCTCTACCAGGCCGTCATCATTCCCCTGTGGGTCAGCTACCTGGTGCGCGCCTACGCCTGGAAAGTAATCTTCGGCAACGAGGGGGTCATGAACACGCTGCTGTTGTGGCTGCACGCCACCCGGCACCCCCTCGGCTTCTTGCTCTATAGCCCCTTCGCCGTGATCGTGACGCTGACCCACATCTATGTGCCCTTCGTCGTGCTGCCGGTGGTGGCGTCGCTCGAAAAAATTCCCCATGAACTCCTCGAGTCCTCGAGCGATCTGGGCGCCACCCCCTGGCAAACCTTCACCCGGGTGATTCTTCCCCTGTCCTTGCCCGGAGTCCTCTCCGGCGCAACCTTCGCCTTTCTCCTCAGCTTCGGAGATTTTCTATCGCCACTGCTGCTAGGTGGACCGAGCAGCGTAATGATCGCCAACATCGTGGCCAATCTTTTCGGCGCGGACTACAACTGGCCGCTGGGCGCCGCGGTGGCCGTGCTTATCCTCGCCATCGTGCTCGCCATTCTCACCCTCACACAACGGCTGGAACGCCGCTGGCCCACCGCATGAAAGCCTACGCGAGCGCCGTCTACGCCTTTCTCTACCTGCCCATCGTGGTTCTGGTGGTTTACTCCTTCAACCGCGACGGCGTGGGCGGTTTTCCTCCCCAGCACTGGACGCTGGATTGGTACCGCGTCCTCTTCGCCGACTCCGCGATGTGGAGCGCCGTCAGCAACAGCGCCATCGTCGCCCTCTCGACCGTGGTGCTGTCAATGTTGATTGGCTTCCCCGCGGCCTATGCGCTGGACCGCTATTCGTTCCCCGGCAAGGCTGCGTTGCAGCAGCTGGTTCTGCTGCCCCTGATCGTACCCGGCGTGATCACCGGTATATCTCTATTGCTGCTGGCCGTGAGCAGCGGACTTCATCTCAGCCTGTTCATCGTGATCCTTGGCCACTCGACCGCCTTGACGGCGGTCGCCACAACCGAAATCCTTGCCGGCCTGGCGAAACTTGATCGTTCCCTTGAGGAGGCGTCCGCGGACCTGGGAGCCACGCAGATCCAAACCCTCACGCGGATAGTTCTGCCCGGCTTGCGGACCTCTTTGCTGGGCACGGCGCTGCTCGTCTTCACCCTCTCCATGGATGAGATTGCCGTCACCTTTTTCCTCATCGGCCGGGAGAATACCCTCCCGCTCGAAATCTGGTCGCGCTTGCGGCGTGGTGCGACCCCGGAAATGAATGCCATCGCCACGTTGATCTTTTTGTTTTCCGTCGTCACCATTTTTTTGTCACAGTGGCTGATGACCCGCGAGGTAACCAATCCATGAGATGGACAGACAAAGAGCTGGGCATGGACCGCCCCATTACCCGCCGCGACTTTATGAACGGAGCCGCCATGGCCTTGGGCGCGGCCATCACTCCCCAGGGCCTGTTCGGGGAGGAACCACAAGACCGTCCCGGCTACAACCCCCCGGCGGCGCACGGGATGCGCGGCGGCCATGTAGGTGCCTTCGAAGTCGCGCACAGCCTGCGCGATGGAACTTTCTGGAAAGCCGCCGGCCACCCCAAAAGCACCGGTGAAACCTACGACTTAGTCGTGGTGGGAGGAGGCATCAGCGGCCTCTCCTCCGCCCGCTTCTTTCACCAGGCCGCAGGCAAAGAAGCGCGGGTGCTCATCCTCGAAAACCATGATGACTTTGGTGGACATGCCAAACGCAACGAGTTCCAGGTCGACAAGACCTTCATGTTGGGCTACGGCGGCGCCTATTCGATTGAGAGTCCGGCGGTTTACAGTCCGGTCGCCAAGGGAGTGGTTCGCGATCTGGGCATCGATGTCTCCTCCTACGCCAGGCACGACGACGAAATGCTCTACTCCTCCCTTGGTCTGAAGCATCAGATTTTCTTCGACTGGGAGACCTTCGGCGAAGATCGGCTCGTCATCAGCCCAAAACCGGACGATAATGAGCAGACGTGGAATAAGTTCGCCGCGCAAGCTCCGCTCACCGAGCAAAGCAAAGGCAGATGTAACCCGCCTTTATTCGCTCAAGTTGGACCTGATGCCGGGCCTCTCTTCCGATCAGAAGAAGGAGAAGCTCGCGCGCATGAGTTATGCCAGCTACCTCATCAATCTGGTCAAAGTGGAACCGCAGGTGATCGCCCTGCTCGACTCGCAACAGAAGCCTCTTTACGGCACGGGCATCGACGCGATCTCGGCTCAGGATGCATGGGGCTTGGGCATGCCTGGTTTCGACGGCCTCAAGCTTAAGCCGGGGCCAGGACCAGGCATGGGCCGCGACGCGATACGCAGCGATGAGGCGGAGAAATATTTCTTCCATTTCCCCGACGGCAACGCATCGATCGCCCGGCTGCTCGTGCGTTCGCAAATCCCCGAGGCGGTACCCGGCAACTCGGTGGACGATATCGTCACCGCAAAGGTGCGCTATGACCAACTGGATCGGCCGGGCAGACCAACCCGCATCCGTTTGAACAGCACCGTGGTGAAAGTAGAGCACTCCAACCCAAAACAAGTCGAGGTGACGTATGTGCAGGAGGGAAAGCTTTACAGCGTAAAAGCAGCCCATTGCATTCTGGCCTGCTGGCATCGCGTCATCCCGTACATAAGCACCGAGCTGCCGGCATCCCAGGTGGCCGCCTTAAGGTCAGCGGAGAAAGTTCCCCTTGTCTACACCAACGTGGCCCTACGAAACTGGGAAAGCTTCGTGCGTCTGAAAGCGAAAAGCATCTCCGCGCCTGGATGCTACTTCACAGAAACCAGCCTCGACCATCGTGTAAGCATAGGCGGGTATCAATGCACCAAGCAGCCGGGCCAACCCATAGTGCTCGTAATGGAACGCTATCCCTGTTCACCTGGACTGCCGGCGCGCAGCCAGCACGAGGCCGGACGAGCCGATGTCTATACCACGTCGTTCGAGACCTTTGAAAGAAAGATCCGGGAGCAGTTAGTCCGCAGTGTGGGAGCGGCTGGCTTCGACCCGGCGCGCGACATCGCCGCGATCACGGTAAATCGTTGGCCTCACGGCTACGCCTACCAATACAACTCCCTCTGGGATCCCTTCTGGTTAGAGGGCGGCCCCCTGCCCTGCGTCGAAGCAAGAAAGCCGTTTGGCCGCATTGCGATCGCCAACGCCGATGCCGACGCCTACGCCTATACCGACTGCGCCATCGACCAAGCTTACCGTGCCGTCAACGACCTAAAGGTCACCCGCCCTTCGTAGAACCGGCGGGAACCACCATCCACGATTCCCCAAAGAATTGTCATCTCGACCGAAGGGAGGGACCCGCAGTTCTGTCGATCCCATGAACCAATTCCCAATGGAAGCACCGCCCTCCCCTTGTTTGAATGTATAGGTGGGGCGGGGGCTGGGGAAATGAAGAAGGGTTCTCCCGGAGATTACCATGCTGAGACCAGCTGTTTCGAGCAACTGGCTCAGAAATCTCAATCAGGAGAACCCAATGACTGTTATTCACTATATCGGATTGGACGTACACAAGAAAACAATCAGCTATTGCATCAAGGCGGCGGATGGCCGAATTGTCCAGGAAGGCAAGTTGGCCGCTACACGGCCCGCGTTGCACGAATGGGCGAAGGCGCAACGTGTTCCCTGGCATGGCGCCATGGAAGCCACACTATTCAGCGCCTGGATCTACGACACACTAAAGCCCTATGCCGAGCGGCTGGTGATGGGGCATCCTGCCAGGATGAAGGCCATCACCGCAGGCAAGAAGAAAAGCGATTCCATCGATGCCAGGACCATCGCCGACTTGCTCCGTTGCGACTTGCTGCCTACCTGCTATGTGATGGCGCCGGAGATGCGCGATCTAAGAAGACTGTTGCGCTATCGCAATATGGTAGTGCAGCAGTCCGTGCGCATGCAGAACAAGATGGCCGGTCTGCTGATGGAAACCGGCACTGCCTTTCACAAAGACAAGCTGCGTGGGAAGAAATACTTCTCTCAGCTGATCAAGAGTCTGGAAGAGGTACCGGAGTCGGTCAAGGATCTGCTCAGGATGAGTCGCGGCTCGATGGAGATGTTCGAGTCAGCCCAGAAGCAAATTATCAACAGGCTGCTGTCGGAGCCGACTTTGGAGCAACGCGTCGAACGACTGATGAGCATCCGTGCGGTTGGCCCGATCACGGCTCTGACTTGGGCGCTGGAGATCGCCGATCCGCACCGCTTTGCCTGCATCGCCGAAGCCGTCAGCTACTGCGGATTAACCGCGGCCTTCCGCTCTTCTGCCGGCAAACAGCAACGTGGTCCGATTTCCAAGCAGCGCAATGCCTGGCTGCAGCCGGTGTTGATCGAAGCCGCCAAACTGGCGCCCCGCTGGAACCCGCAGTTGGCAGCACTGCATGCTCACGAATTGGAGCGCGGACACGCCAATCGCGCGACCTTGCAAGTGGCGCGAAAGCTTGTGGCGTACCTGCTGGCTGTGGACAAGAGTGGTCAACCCTTTCAAGTGCACACCCCGCCTCCGCCGGTAGCCAACTCGGCAAAGAAGAAGCCAGCCAGAAAGAGCAAGAAGGCAGTTGCTTTAGCACCGGCCGCGTAAGGGGAAATACACCGTCGGCTAACGATCTTACCGTCAGGTTGGTAAAGACCGAACATGCCCTTGCGAGTTTTCTGAGGCATGCCGATCTTTCCCCCGATGGTCGCTCTATTGGGCGCAACACAAAGGGGAATCTAGTTTTGCAGATTCCCCTCAGGACACATCGGTGGGATGAGTCGGATCGAGTATTCCTGGCAGGTTGCTCTCCAGCAGAGCCTGCTTCCGCTTGCTCGATCCACTCAGCCTACCAGAGTTTTTTTGTTCGATCTGTCAGCGATCCACCGGCCGGTCCTTGCGTATGGGATGACTGTGCACGGGAATTTTGGTTCCCAATACACCCTTTCCCTTGTTTCAAGGTCGGCCGGTTTACCATAACTCAATCTTCGTGGACAAAGCCTAACCAGCGTTGTTCCCGCAAATGGATGTCTGGCCACGCTGCCATGGCGTTGGTCGTGCTAAGGGATCGAGGACAGTTCGCAACATTCACTATCAGCTGGCTCGGAGAACCCATCCCGCCGAGTCAAGGGAAATCTCCGTTTTCCCTTGACTATTACCTATCATGGATGTCATCCCGACCGAAGGGAGGGACCTGCAGTTCTGTCGATCCCATGAACCAATTCCCGATGGAAGCACCGCCCTCCCTTTGTCATCTCGACCGAAGGGAGGGACCCGCAGTTCTGTCGATCCCATGAACCAATTCCCGATGGAAGCACCGCCCTCCCCTTGTCATCCCGTCGAAGGGAGGGACCTGCAGTTCTGTCGATCCCATGAACCAATTCCCAATGGAAGCACCCCCCCTCCCTTTGTCATCCCGACCGAAGGGAGGGACCTGCAGTTCAGCGGACCTCCAATGGAAATGTTGAGCACTCCTACGTAACAACCGCAGGATGCCCAGGCCATGCTTTTCCACGGGATATCAACCCCGCCAACAACAAATAGAGCAGCAACCCAATAGGACCAAACAGAAAAGTAAGCACCAGGCACGGGAGCACGACCAGGAACGGCACCCGATTGCGTCTGGCATCCCGCACTTGCCAGCTACCGATGAATAGATCGAACGCCAGGTAGTGCACCCAACCCGCCAGTACCAGCCAGCGATCCGTAAACAGCAGCATGACTCCGCTCAGGGAGTTGAACCCACCCTTATGCCCACCCCAGTGGCTGGCAATCAGCACCAGGTAAACCGCGCAAAGCAACGCCGGCACCAACAGACCAGTTATCAACGAAGAAATCACCCGTGAGGCTCGGGGCGACCACCCCGTAACCACCAGCAGCAACCAGCCGGCTAACGCCGTGCTGTTCGAAAGTCGGAAAAGCTCATCAGCAGTCATGAATTGTCTTCCTAGGCTTCCATATGAACACGGCAATCGCGGTAAGCACTAGCCAAAGTGCAAAGCTCTCGAGCGACAAACTATCCGGCCGCGCAATCGACTGCCCACGAAGAGCCTGAAAAAGAAGCAACATAAAGAGGGCCAGGTAGCTCCCTGCCACCGCAAACACCAGATGACGCTGAGTCCGTTCCGGCACCCGGCGCCGGCCCATCCACCACGCCAGCAATGGCAAAACCTGCAAACCATGCATGCCCAAAAAGTGAGCCACCCGCAAATCGCCGTGATCGACGCTCCAATTGGTGACCGGCAGACCGCGGCCGCCATCGGGAGCACCCACCGTGTGCGCACCCGGGGGCCTAACCATCAACGCCCCTGAACCGGTGCCGGCCACCGCCAGCACCATCCCCAAACGAAGCGACCATCCCCACGCCGACTTCGCAAACGGCTGACGAAACAGCACCACCGTGAGCACCACCATTGCCAGCCAGATGCAGGCGATGCTCACCCCCATGACGGCGAAGACTGTGGCATCGAACGAGGTGGCAATATTGAAGTGGCTAGTCGTGCCCCGTGCCGCCTGCATATCGATCAGCGCGATCTCGATCGCCAACCCCACCGTCAATAACACGTCCAGCGCCCGTACAAGACGCGGCCAGACGCTAGTGGAAGCCATACAAACAGCAAAACTCCAGCACGCAATCATGGTTGAGAGCGCGAACTTCGCCGGCTTGAGCCACGCCGGAGCGCCGGTAATGATGCGATGATCCACCGCCAGGCCCAGCAGAGTGAACACCAGGTCCGCCGCCATCACAAACCCAAACACGGTCAGCGCGGGAGCCGCCGTAAACAGACTTCTCCAGAAACGGTTGTGCATGTGAAAGAGACTAACATAGATGTTAAATCGATTCACATACCTGTATATTTATTTTGATTGAAGCGTGCCTACCACCACGGAGATCTGCGGGCCGCCCTGTTGCGCGCTGCCCTGACCCTGATCGATGAGCACGGCGTGAAGGGCTTGGCTCTGAGCGATGCCGCGCGCCTCGTGGGAGTGAGTGTCGCAGCCCCCTATCGTCATTTCAAAGACAAGGAAGCTTTGCTGGCGGAAATTGCCGCCGAAGGCTTTGGGATGTTTCGCGACGCCCTGGCTCGAGCGGTAGCGAGCCACAAGAAAAACAAGGCCACATGCCTGGTAGAGATGGGCGTAGCCTACGTCGGGTTCGCCCTGCAACACCGCGCGCACTTCAAGGTGATGTGGGAAAGCGGAATTTCAAAAGATAAGTATCCCGAAGTGCGCGAGGCCGCGAAGGACGCCTATCAGCTATTGGAGAAAGCGGCGACGGATCTGTTGCCAGGAGTGACTCCCGCGCGGCAAAAAACCCTGGTCGCGACTGCGTGGAGTCTGGTTCACGGCTATGCCGCGCTCACCCTGGAGCAAGAACTCCCGGATAACCCAAAACTGCTACGCCAGTCACTCCATATGCTGGTAGATCAGTTCGCGCCCTGAGCTACGGCATGAAGAAGACTTCGCGCAGCATAGGAAACCGCTCCCCCGGCTGCAGCGGATCAAGCGGAGCAAAGTACGGTGCCATCGCCGCCTGCCATCTTGTATTGACTGGATCGGCCTCGATCCGAGCCCACGTCTCGTCGAAATCCTCCACCTGCATCGATAAAACAAGCAGCTGATCGCGGCGGAAAATGGAGTACTGGGAGACGCCGGCACGCTTGAGCAGCGCCAGCATCTCAGGCCAGACAGCGGTATGAGCCTGCTCGTACGCCTCCTCAGTCCCCGGCCGCAAACGCAGAAGAAAAGCGACGCGCGGCATCAGTTTGGTTGAGGAACGATACGGAGATAAGGCTTGGGTGACTTCCAGCCGTCGGCATACTTCTGCTTGGCCTCCTCGTCCGTAACCGAAGGCAGGATGATGACATCGCCGCCCTGCTTCCAATCGGCCGGAGTCGCGACCTTATGCTTCGCCGTCAGCTGCATGGAATCGATCACCCGTAGCAACTCCGCAAAGTTACGTCCGGTCGACATGGGGTAACTCAAATGCAGCTTGATCTTCTTATCCGGGCCAACAATGAAGACAGTGCGCACCGTGGCGTTGTTCGCCGCCGTACGCCCCTCAGATGTCTCCCCCGAATCAGCAGGCAGCATATCGTACAGCTTGGCCACCTTCAGTTCCGTGTCCCCAATCATGGGATAGTTCACTTTGAAGCCGCCGACCTCTTCGTTATCGATGGCCCATTCTCCGTGATTACTCACCGGGTCGACGCTCAGGCCAATCACCTTGGTGTTGCGCTTGGCGAATTCCTCCTGTAGCCCCGCGACGCTCCCCAGCTCTGTCGTACAGACCGGGGTGAAGTCTTTGGGGTGAGAAAACAGGATGGCCCAGCCATCGCCGATCCATTCATGAAAATGGATCGTGCCCTGGGTGGTCTCAGCCATAAAATCTGGTGCGGTGTCATTGATACGAATCGACATACGCATATTTTATCAGTCTGACTTTACGGCATCATGACGAAACTGGCTGCGGCGCAGACCGCGTCCGGGCCGGAGTTTTATCGGTCTGTTCCATCCGCTGGGGCAAGCGCATTAAGGCAAAGCCGGTGGGAGATCAGGAGCAGATAGCACGCCGCGGAAATCAACATGGTCACGTCGATGCCGAACGCCATGCTGAGGATCACTCCCAACACCGACGCCAGAACCCCCCACGGCGCCGTTGATGCCCCAGAACCATGAGGTCGGCTCTTTGTCGACATCCTCCACCAGCCGCGTGCCGGTGGGAAATGCGAAGCCGAGCAGAAAACCAGCGGCATGATCGCCGCCAGCGAAACTCCGATGCGCACCAAGCGTTCGCGTCCCGTCGTAGCCTGGAAGATCACCGGCAGCATCCGCTACATGATCACAGGTAGCGACCACCACAGCACCCCACGCCACTAATCTTCCCTGCGTATTCAGTTTAAATCTGTCCGACGCCAGGCTGCCCAAGCCGGAGGCCAGGGCAGCAAAGACCAGGGCCGAGAGGCCGGAGACGGCGCCGGCCAGGATCACGGTCGACGGGCCGTCGAGCACATTAAGGATAGCAATCACGGCGACGCAGGCAAAGGCTGCGCCCAGCAAATCCACACCGTAGACCTGTCCCGTGGGGAAGGGCCTGCGAGTCAACGCCAGGCTCACCACACTCCAGACAAAACATAGGGCACGGCCATCACTGTCAACAGCAGGCTCCACGAAGCCAACGTAGTCAGCGAGGGGACGATCGACGTGATGAGGCAGAATTGGAAAATCACGGACGCCGGCCTGGACACGGCGGAGAGGAGGGCGAATCTGGAGAGCGTGACGGGCAGGGGCGCGGAGGCAAAACGTGCGCGCCACAGATATACCACACGGCGCCGACCGTCATGCTTAGCATGGCCACGCTGATAGCGAAAAAGGCCATGTGGTACCAGGCGATGACAGACAGGATGCGGGTCTGCATTATCTGAAATGCCAGGAGGGACGTAGTAATCAAAAAGACACCGCAGAGAACGGCGCCTTGCGTAAGCCGCTGGTAGGGGTCATGATGAGGACCCCGCTATCATATGCAGCCACGGATGGTCCGCGACGCGGACCAATACGTATCCTCCCCAGGGTGGAGAGGCATCCTGCTTACGTCAATCGGCGGCCAGACATAAGGTGCTGCCGGGTTGAGCAACGGGGAGCACCAGGCCGTGCCGATAGGCAAAAGCGGCAAGTCCCAGGCGGTCCTCGACGCGAAGTTTCGTAAAGACGGAGGTAAGGTGATGCCAAACAGTGGACTCGGCAATGCCCAACTGCTGCGCAATTTCCTTGTTTCTCAGGCCGCCGCATACCAGCGGAATCAGCTGACGCTCTCTGCGGGTAAGCTGCCGGATGTGGTATTCGGGATCGGCTGCAATCACCTGTTCGGCGGCGGATATTTCGATCTGCACGCGCCCGTTGCACGCCTGCCAGACAGCCGCCTGCAACTCGGAGGCTGAGGCGCATTTGCTCAGCACGCCGCGCGCCCCCAGCTGGAGAATTTCACGCCATCGATAGGTGTCCTCGGAACCCGTAAGGAAAACCATGGAAGTTGCGTTATCTAACTGGAGCAACTCCGTGATCGTTGGGAGATCTTGCGAGGCCATCGACCAATCCACTACGGCCACGTCCAGCGTTTCAGCCATGATTTTCTCCCGCAATTGTTGCATGGTCGAGACTTCTGCGACCACCTGAAGCCTCGGATCATCCTCCATGATCTTTCGGATCCCGAGCACGATGATCGGGTAAGGATCGGCAACAATGACGCCAGCTCGCCGTGTCGAAGGAGCCACGGAACCGTTGGAGTTGCTTCGAGCGCTGTACATATGTCCTCTTTAGACTCCGCTGAATCAGGCCCGGAACTTGCTTGTCCAAAAAAGATTGGAGGCAGATTACCACTTGCGAGTACAGACGTTCCGCAGTGAAATTTAGTTCAGTCCAGAGACTGTTACCTGCAATAGGACTTTCGTTGTAAGAGTAACGGGACATTGTGAACCTTTGCAAGAGTCTTCACCGCAGACATCGTGACTCGTTGGCTTCCCTCACAGATTAGATGAACCTTCTCTCACCTGCCGCGCTTGTGTGCTCGTAAACGTTGCAATATGAGCGGAGTAGTCCGTTAAGGTTCTGGATGAGCCTTGGCTTCTTAGCTGACAATATGTGAAGGAATTCTTATTCCTGTGGAAGGGTTTTTATCTTTGTGAGGGAATGCTTATTATTTTTCATCCGAAACGCACTTCGGCCAAAGGCGGATCGCAGTCGGTAAGGTCGGGACGCCACACATGAAGCCATTGGGCAAGGAACAAACCTACGAACTGACTGTTGGTGAACAGATATCGCCGCCACAGCCGGCCGGGCTCCTGTATCAGGCGGTAGAGCCATTGCAGACCATAGCGTTGCACCATCGCCGGCGGCTCCTGCAGTAGGCCGGCGTGGTAGTCGAAAGCGGCGCCCACCGCCAACATGGGCATCGAGAGATGCCCGCTCATCTCGTACGTAAAGATCTCCTGCCGCGGGCAGCCGAGGCCGACGAACAGAATCTTCGCTCCCGAATTGCGAATCCGGTCCGCGGTAATTTCTTGCTCGTCCGCCGAAAGCTGCCGGTACTCCGACGGTTGAACCCCGGCGATCTTCAGGCCCGGGCAAAGCTGGGGCAAGCGCGTACACAGCAGATCCAGAGCCTTCTCGCTGCTGCCGTAGAGGTAGACGGGGATGCCCTGCAAAGCAGCTTCTCGGCAGACCTTTAGCATCATGGTCGGTCCGTAGACCCGATCGTCGAGCTTGGTCCCGTAGAGCAGATTCAACCCCCACCGGACTGGCTGCCCATCCGGCGTCACCAGGTCGAAGGTGTTCAGGCGATAACGGTGCGCGCGATCGAGGGCCCCGGTGATCACGCCATGGACCGCGAGTGCGGTGGTCGCGCAGCGGCGGCCGTTCCTTGCGGCATCGATCACTTTGGTTACGGCGTATTCATAGTCGACGGCGCTGATGGCCACGCCCAAGAGATTCCTCTTACCCAAGTCAATCATGCGACCTCCACAGTCCAGCGATCAAGGTTGTTTTCGAAGATCTCCTGCAGGATTGCCGCCACGTTGTAGCGCTGCCTCCAACCAGGGTAGTGCCGGGAAAACTTGCTGGTGTCGCTGATCCACCAGATGTGGTCCCCCGTGCGGCTATCTTCCTTATAGGTGTAGTTAAGCCTCCGGCCTGAAATCGCTTCGCACATCTGGATCGCTTCCATCATCGACGCGTTGCTTGCCCGGCCGCCGCCTATGTTGTAGACCTCACCGCATCGTGGATTGCGAAAGAACTGGTAAAAGCAATGAATCAGGTCGGCACAATGGATGTTGTCGCGCACCTGTTTACCCCGGTAACCGAAGATCGTATAGGGACGGCCGGTGACGGTGCAGCGCATGAGGTACGCCAGGAAGCCGTGCAATTGCGTGCCACTATGATTTGGGCCTGTCAGGCAACCGCCTCGGAAACAGGCGGTCTTCATTCCGAAGTATCGCCCGTACTCCTGCACCAGCACGTCGCCCGCTAACTTGGAAGCACCGAAGACGCTATGGAGCGTTTGATCGACCGACATTTGCTCATTAATCCCCTCGCAATACTCGTGTGTGGGGTCGACCTCCCAGCGGGTGACGAGTTCCATCATCGGCAGCCGGTTTGGTCGATCTCCGTAGACTTTATTGGTGGAGGTAAAGATGAAAGGAGCATCGATACAGTATTGCCGTGTCGCTTCGAGCAAATTCAGCGTACCGAGCGCGTTTACCGAAAAATCCAAGGCGGGATCGCGCGCCGCCCAGTCATGGGAGGGCTGCGCGGCGGTGTGGATCACCAGTGAGACGTTCTTACCAACCTCCGCAAAAAGCCGATTGATGCGGCCGGCATCCCGGACGTCGAAGTTGTAGTGGCAATACGCTGTGCCGAGTTCGGATTTCAGGCGCTGCTGGTTCCAGGCCGTCGATGCCTCCGGACCGAAGAAGTGGCTGCGCATGTCGTTGTCAATGCCGATGACATCGAGACCACGGCCAACGAAAAATGCGGCCGCTTCCGAGCCGATCAAACCCGCAGAACCGGTAATTATCGCTATGCTCATTCTTTCCCCTCTTTTTGTGGAGTTACGACTATCTGCCGTGACAGTGGCTAAAAGTTGCGCGGGTTAGCGCTCCTATGTAAATTGATCCAGCGAGGTACTTATGCTATCTACCGTGCTCTCCGTGTTGTTCTTACTTGGTCAATTGAATCCGGTGAAAGATGTGGTGAGGCTGCCTCCGGGCAAGGCAACCATCTCGCAGGACTACGGTGGAAAATTGATCGAGCTGATAAACGCACCCTCAGACCTTTCGCTTCCATCGTTGCGGCCACCCGCCGCTCACTGGTCAGTGGAGATCAGGAACCTCGGCCCCCATGAGGTAACGATTCGCAGTGGCACTCAATTTGCGCTCCTCCTGCACCCTAACGAATCGGCTACGATTGCAGCGAAAGGCTCCTCTACATTCGTGCGGTTGCGTTAATCGTTCGCGTGCGCATCGTCATGCGAGCACCGGCTCACGATGCGGAAGACCAAAGATCAACGTCCTTGCGCCGAGTTCCCCCTGACCAATGGCATTCGCGAAGTCGATGCAGGTCTGTTCTGAGTTCAGACCATGGAGAGCTTCCCGCTCAGAATCATCCGGCTTCTTGAGCAGCACGATGACCTTCTTCCGCAACACGTCGCGCAGATTGGGTGTCAACAGCCTCCAGATGTGAGGAATGTTTGTCTCCAGGAAATCGCGATTTGCGCCGTGGATCGCTTCGTTCGAGATGGCCGGCTCATAAATCTCCAAGTGGATGCCCTTCCCAATGAGTGTCTCTGCGAGTTCCACCGCCGGGCTCTCGCGCAGGTCATCCGTGCCCTCTTTAAACGTCAAGCCAAAGAGCCCGATGTTCCTCTCGCCAGTGCCCAACACGTGAGCGATGCAGAGCTCCAAGTGAGCTCGATTGCTGGGAAGAATTCCTTGAATCAACGGTGTGGCAAGGCCCCGGCGCCGGGACTCGGCAACGACCGCTCGCAGGTCCTTCGGTAAGCATGATCCGCCGAACGCGAAGCCTGGCTTCAGGTACATCGAAGAGATATTGAGTTTGGTATCCATGCATAGGATCTCCATAACCCGCCGGCCGTCGACGTTGAGGGATTCGCTCAATTGACCGACCTCATTCGCGAACGAGACCTTGAGGGCGTGAAAGGCATTGCAAGCGTACTTAACCAGGCACGCGGTCCCGACGTCGGTATGCACGATGGGCGCCTGAACCTTGGCATAGAGTTGGGCGAACACCTCCGAGGTCCAGCCGCCATGGTGGCCGGCGACCACCATGGGTGCTTCGTAGAAATCGCGGATGGCTGTTCCTTCCCGTAAAAACTCGGGGTTGTAACAGAACGCGAGCTCCTCGCCGAGCGACTTCCCTGCCGCCCGTTCCAGGAGAGGGACTAGTTCGTCCTCGACCGTGTGTGGCAACACGGTGCTCCTCAGCACTACGACAAAGGGGCTCTTCCGGGTGCGGAGGGCGGCCCCGATGGAGGCCATCACAGCACGCAGGGCGGTTAATTTCGTCTCTCCTGTCCGCTCCGAAGGAGTGCCTACGCAGATCAACGCCAAATCCGTCGCATCCACCGCTTCCAGTTCGTTCGTGGTGGTCGTCAGTCTGCCATCGTGCGTTGCCTCACTCACCAGCGCGTCCAGCCCCGGCTCGGAAAACGGCGCACGCCCACCCGCGATCACCGACACCTTCCGCTTATCAACGTCCACGCCCACCACCGTATGCCCGTCGTTCGCCAAGCAGGCTGCCGAAACGCAGCCTACGTATCCCAATCCGAAGACACTGATATTCATAGCTCATCCCCCTGGCAGGCTTACGCGGACATCTTTGTTAGTTGTGCGCCCGGGGCGCGGTTAGATCGCCGGCCCGGCCCCTGACTTCGGTAGCGTTGTCGCACGCCAAACATCGCTTGATCCCTATGCGAAAGTTTTCGACCATGGATTCCATCGTGTACCGGGGAGCCGCCTCCCGAGCTCCCCTGCGAAGCTTCTCGAACAGGACCTTATCCGACAGAACCTCAGCGATCGAAGCTGCGAAGGCTTCCACCTGATGAGGCAGTACCCGTCCGTTTTGACCGTCCACGATGTACTCGATTTCCGGCGGGTGAGTGGGCAGGTCGGTTGCGAGGACCGGCAGCCCGGCGGCGAGGCTATCCGTGATCGCCAACCCCGCGGTGCCTGCCAGTAGAAATACATCGGCCATCTTGTAGCACAGAGCGCTATCGCGGCCATATTTCGAGCCCAGATAGTGAATCCACGGATCGCCGGCAATCGCTTTTTCGAGCGATCGTCTCTCGGGACCGTCTCCTATGAGCACCAGGTGGAATTCCGGAGATCGCTGCTTAACGAGGCGCGCAGTGTCGAGCAAGAATGGGATCGCCTTGATTTTTCCCATCGTTCCGCAATAGAAGCCGATTCGGGCGTCAGCAGCACCGGTCAATGCGAACTTTGCTTGGGCAGGCTTCCACCTCACCGATCTCTTGCATGAGCCTGATCAGCTCGGCGCTGTCGGTTGCATTTTGTACATTGGTGATTCTGTGTGGGGCCATGCCCTCATTTCTCAAATACTTTGCCACTGATTCTGTATAGGCAAACCACCAATTGACTTTGGTAAACAAGGGCCTCTTCACCATCTCCGCCAATCGGGAGCGGGTGGGGAAACGGTTGGGGCCCAGCCCCCAAAAGGCGACCGTCTTTATCCTCAGCCTCGACATCACCAGCAGAATCGGATTGATCAGATACTTGATCTCCGGCCCGACGATCACGAGGTCAGAACTTGCGATCTCTTTCCAGGCAGCTTGATAAAGAAGGCGATCGAAAAACCAGCGACCCCTCACTCTTTTCCCGACGGAACGCGGGAGGTCCGCTCGATCGCCTCGCAGGGCATGACCCCGGCTCGAATTACTGTAGACAACAGTCAGCTCAATTTCGTCTCGAAGCAGCGCTGCATGCAGGCCTTTGAAGAGCGGCACACGATATTGCTTCATTTCCGCCTGAATGATCAGAACCCTATACACGATTTATTCCTCCTACACGCTGCAGCGGACCAAGCCGGGTGCGACTTAATGAGAAGAGTCCCGGCATCTGCTTCACTGCTTCTCTCTTTCAAGCAAAAAGTGCGCTAAAAGCGCTATAAGCGCTAAAAGCCTCTCCGGCGGTCTGGTGGTGGCGGCGTGGGGCGGACAATCCGGGGCTAAGCCGGGTAAGGACCGACGGCGGGGGAGAAGGCCGTGTTCACTGGAGAGCGGCCCATCTGCAAATCACTTGTCAAACATCTGTTGCGCTAGCCCTGGGGCTAAGGAGGTATCGAAATGCTGAGTGGGAAATCTGGTAATGCTGTTTCGCTCGATACCCTTGCACATGTATAGATGAACCCTGCAGAGATTAAGCGTGGACCACGTTTGCATTTTTTTTGCAGAATCTGCGTGAGGGCCTAATGGAAACTGCTGTTTTATGCATTTGCCGTGGAATTTTGGGGCAGCCGGCTTTCGATCTTACCGAGGTGAACGTTAAGGCTTGTTTGTGCGCGTCACTGCCACCTGCCGATTCGTTCATCTCTCCAGAGGCGCGGAGCCTAAACCGAACTAGAAATGGGTTCTCTTGGCACGGCCACGATTCGCACTTGAGAAGACACGGCCGGGGTTAGATTCAGGTATGTCAGAAATCCGTATGCTCTGCACCCGGCTTCAAACAAGAACCTGCCCCCGAGTGATCGCAGCAGCTGCGGCATAAACCGGGGAGGCCAGAAATGAAGGTATATTTTGGATTCGATCACTTCAAATCCTGCTTCTGAAAACAGGTTCGCTGCAGACATCGGGCTCCATGAATACAGATGGTGGTTGCGATCGTTCGCCCTGCCATGGGCAGCAAATACCTGCACGAATCGCCTGCGACGCAACGAACCCAATCCCACGGAGGTGCTATCTCTGCCCGCACTTCACCGCCGACAAAGTAATTGTAAGCACACCAATACCGGGAAAAACGATATGCAAAGAGCCAGGAGCTGCCTCTCGCTGAACGCTCTCGTTGCGGTTGTTCTCTTCGATGCGTGCCTATTCGCGCAAACCATAAGTGCACCGGACGTGACATTTCAGGCAACCACCTATCCTGGTACGGACGCCGGTGCAAAGATCAATGCCTGTGTGGCAGCCGTCATCGCTGCCGGCGGAGGAGTCTGTGACGCCACCGGCCTCGGTGGCACACAGAATTTCGCCGAAGAGGTCGACCTCGGCAGCACTCAGAGCGCATCTGCTCGCATTGGGGTTACGTTGCTGTTACCCGACTCGGCAGTGTGGCAGTGGCAAATGTCAAACCCTACCGGTTGTGGAATCCACCAGTACAGCGGCACCTCCCTCGTCGGACACCAGCCGGGGGGCCAGGGCAACAATATGATTCTCACGGCGATCAGCGGATCCTCCATGGACTCGCTTTACTGCACAGACAGCGCCGTCAGTTATATCCGCGCCGAGGGGTTCTCCGTCTTCAACCACGCTGCCGGCAACACCTTCGCCAACGGTGTCGTGCACATTCAAAACGTTGTGGATGAAAGCAGCTTCACTCGCATCTTTGCCGGAAATTATTACGGCGACTCGTGGCACGTTTCGGGCGCGTGCTGCGGAACCAAGTTCGAAAATATTCAGGGCATTAGCAACGGCGCAATCAACAATGGCGCACAGGGGGGCGTTCCACTTACCGTCGGGCCGGGGAAAGTGGATGGAGTGGCATTTTATAATTCAACATTCAATGAGCCGGGTGAGGGCTTGCCAAACATCCACATTCTGGGTGACGGCTATGTGACCCAAGTCTGGGGAGTCGACTTCTTTAATGCGTATATGGAAGGCAACGGCGCGATTGACTCATCCACCTCCATGGTAATCATCGACCCCTACGTCGGACCGATCCACTTTCACGGAGGTGTCGCCAAAACCGAGCTCGCACAGCCCAATACGAAGGCGATCTTCGAAAATCACGGGTACCAGATTGATGTCTTTGGATTTAACGTCACCGGCGCAAACATCGGTGTCAACGATGTCACCGGGAATGTAAAGATAGGCGTCTGGAACTACGCTAAGGCCTACGGCGCGATTCCGCCCTACTCAACGAGTATGTGACCTCCGGGCCGTTTACCCCCTAGCACATTTCGGCCAGACGAGCGCACTCAGCCACATCCCTACCGTTGCACTGCCCCGTACGGCCTTCCTGACAAACTACGCATTGGCGCCCACAATACCGCATCCGACGAAACCATATTCACTCGTCAGGCTGTCTATTTTCAGCATTCTTTATCGGGCACAGTCCGCTATGCGAGCACATCCAGCGTCACGACGACCAGCTTTTCACGACGAGCGAACATGACGACGGCCGTTCCTGTGCCACACGCGAGTAGAGCGTCCGATACGATACTCGACCATGCAGCACCACGCCAAGAATACAGCGGAATGACCCAGAGATTTACGAGCACGTTGAACAGGGCTACCCCCACTTGAACGTACGACCGCACTTTTTGGTAACCAGCCCCCGTAAGAATATTCGAGAAGAAATAACTAAAGAGCTTTAAAAGGGGCAGCGGCGAAAGCCAACGCAACGCCTCTGCGGTCTTCTCATACTCCCCACCGAGAATGTGAGGAACCAGGCCCGCGGATACCTGCAAAGCCAGGCACACAGCAATTGGATAGACCAGGGAGCGCACCAGGATCGGTCGTGCGTAGGCGAGGCACGCGGCAACCCCGTTGGCGCCCGCTCGAAAGAAGTTTGCGTAGGAAGCTGACAGGACCGAGCCGATCGGGACGAAGCAGACATCAATCAGCCGGTAAGCCGCCCCATAAATTCCCGTAGCCTCTAACGAACCTAAGCGGGTCAACATCGTTTTGTCGATATCATTATATATAGTCTGAGCGCTGAGTCCCACCGAGTAATAGAGACCTTCGCGAATTTCATCCATCGAGCGGTGCCACCATATGATCGGCCGCCCAAGCTTCGAACAAACCAGCAGTACCGCCACTATCGCGACCGCTGTAGTACTGCACAGATATACATAGCCCCACTGCAAGGGCGAGGGATGCGGGCGGAAATTGATCAGTAGGACAACACCGAGCAAGCGACTCGCGCTAATCAACACGTTTATGGCTGCGGTCCATTCCAGGCGATCGAATGCCAGGAAGGCGAGTCCGCACATGGTAATGATGCTAAGACCTAGAAGATCGGACGCTGACACTAGCACCACAAGCCGCAGAGGAATTGCAGAGGAGAGGACAAGCCGGGAGGCAAGAAGCACAGCCACCAAAAGCGCCGACCCAGAAAACGCGATTGCCACCAACGCTCTTCCCCAGTAGAGATCGAAAAGCCTCCGATCCCTTGAAACATTCTTTACAAGCAGGTTGCCGCTGCCTAAGTCGCTGAACGGGACCGCGATTCCCACAAGCGCGACGACGCCGACAAAGGCTCCGTAGTTGCTTGCCCCGAGCGACCGGGCGATCTCCACGAAGTACAGCGCCTGGATGATAAGCCTCAGGCCTTGACCAAGGAGCATCCATGCTGTATTTCGAACCACTACACTCTCGCACTTGACTTGAAACATGGTCCTCGCGAACGGCCCACTCTTCACTTACCGCCTCCCAAGCCCACTCGACCCAAGCGCGCCTAAGTGAAGTTCGACCAAAGCCTGTGATCCCGAGCGCCGGCACGCGGAAATTCGCGAGTTCACAATCACGTTGGACCGATTCCCGTCATCTGATGCAGCATCGTTCGATGGAATGAGAAGACTGGATAGGAAATCCGGAAAGTGCCCAGTGAAAGACGCTGGGCCGAGCACGCTAAATATCTATAATGAGAGCGCAGGAGTCCTGATAAATGACCGGTCCTAACCTCCATCACGTTGGATTCGCGGTAAAAGATGTGGAAGAGGCCTGCGCGTACTACGTGAACGTTTACGGTTATGACATCTGCTCCCCTGTGGTACACGATGTGACGCAGACCGCGATGGCACAGTTTCTTCGCCTGCCTGGCGATAAGACATTTATCGAGCTTGTCGCGCCCGATGGTCCTGGCAGTACACTTGCCGGAGCTATTGCGAAAGGCGGCGGTCTCAACCATCTTTGTTTTCTCACGGATGACATAGAACACAGCTTTGCTCAGTTGCAGGAGAAAGGTCTCATAGCGCTTTGCGCCCCGGTGTTTGGTTCCGCCTTCAAGGGCCGCAAAATCGCCTGGGTACTCGACCGGGGGCGGACACCGATTGAACTGCTCGAGCGCGGCCTTCCCGGCGAATTATGATCCTCCAGACCAGGTAAAGCACTTGCGATCTGTGCACCCGGAAGTCCGGGCACTTCGCTGTGGGCTTCCGCATTGAGAGCGGCGCCGGCTTGAATCGCTCCACGGTCCGACAGATGTCCTACCGAGTTCCAATTTGCCGGGTTCGCGCGGAACCCAGCGTATTTGGCAGTATCGAACCGTATGACTGGCTCGCCGGGCAACTGAAGGGGCAAACCTGCATAGAAGGATTCGAACATCTTGCGATCTCTGTCGTAAACCGGACCATAGTACGGGGCTCGAATGAAAATTATTTTGACACCCCGCTGCCGTAGTTCGGTGAGCAATTCCCGATAGGTTTCGACAGCAATAGAATCCGCATCAAATCTCTCCGGGGAGAACGGAGGATCCAGACGCACGGGAGCGACGAGTTCCTCGCTGCCATCCGAATAGTGCGTTGACGGTTTATTTTGAAGCTTGCGTAGGATATACACCAACTCTTCCCGCAGCACGTTGATCGAGCCCAGGGCCTCACGGCGAGTGGGCTTACCGTTGCCTTCGTTGAAAGTATGGGATTGAACTAGGAACGGGCTCACTAAGCAAATGGCATACTTGAAGTGTGCCTTTGGCAGCGCCTGATCCACCAGCCGCTTCTCCTCGCCAATGTTAGCTCCCGCGATCGACTCGTTGTAGACCTTGGCAAAATCCAGTTTTGTCAAATCCCAATTCATAGTGGCCGAACTGCCAATTAAAATCGCGTCGAAGTTCGCCGGGACGTAGCGTTCGTTTAGCAGAAACTTGGACGTTCTCACGTTGTCGTTCACAGTTAGTTGCCGGCCCGTTGGGTCATGGAACAGACCGAATACATCCATCCTGTAGCTGGTCATGATAACCGTAATTACTCCTAGCGACAGAAGAAACAAGGTAGTGACGATCCAACGATCAGCCCTCATACGCATCCTAGAATTTGAAATAGATAAAGTCGGCTGCGACTTGTGAGTTCATGTAGAGGAAGGAGATGAGCAGTGCGCATGCGGTGAGCGGACTGCTCCAAGCAGTTGGGTTGAATTCACGAGCTGCTTGCTCCGAGGTTTTCCCCACAAAAGCTGCCAGGAGGCCGAGAGCCACCGGCAGACCGAAAATGGGGTAATTCACGGTGACGTGCATCACCGAGAGATTCGCAATTCCAAAGGCATGCCGGATATCGAACAGCTCACCGAGCAACTGCGCCGCATTGCCAATGGTCGCCGAACGAAAAAAGATGAAGCCCACGTTTACGACGCCGAAGGTTGATATCCAGGACAGCCAGGCTGGCAGCTTGGGCAGCTTCTTCTTCCGCCAAATCTGGTTGATGGCCAGCGCGGTTCCGTGCACGAGCCCAAATAAGACGAAGGTCCAGGACGGTCCATGCCATAAACCGGCGACGGTCATTGCGGCTATTGTCGAGAAGGAGGCAGCCACTATGGTCGGGCGTTTGAACGAGCGAAGAATGGGCGTGTAGAGATATGTTGTGATGAAGGCCGTCAGCGAGATGTGCCAACGTTGCCAGAACTCGATGATCGACTTCGCTCGGAATGGCATGTCAAAATTGCGCGGTATCTCGATACCGAGCATGCCGGCAGAGCCGATGGCCATATCCGAGTATCCGCTGAAGTCAAAATAGATTTGCATGGCATATGCGCAAGTAAATACCAGCACTTCCAAGGTCGAACGGTTCCTGGCGGTTTCGAAGCCGTAGTTGGCCACGTGCGAAAACCCCTCGGCAAGCACGACCTTCTTCAACAACCCTATTGAGAATAAATACAAACCCCGCGCCACCTGCTCCGTTCTGACGCTGTCTTCCCCGCCGGAATTGGCAAATTGAGGCACCGTGCGGCTGGCCCTGGCTATCGGACCCGAGATGACATAGGGAAAGAAGGAGACGAAGGTCGCATGGTCGAATAGGGTCGCCGGTTGCATAATCCCTTCATAGCAGTCCACCAGGTACATAACCTGGGTTAGCGTAAAGAAGCTTATTCCCAAAGGAAAGTCCAAGTCCGGCAGCAGATGTTCGTGCCCCCTCATGAACGGCAGGGTCCCAATCAGAAAATTCGAGTACTTGAATGCCGACAAGTAGCAAATATTCAGGAGCAAGCCCAATTGCAGCCATCGTTTGTTTCTGGGCGCAGGGGCACGCCCGATGTTCTGTGCCAGCCACCAGTTAGCCAGAATGGAAGCAACAGGATAGATGACATTCACCGGCTTAAACCAGCAGTAGAATACGACCGAGGCCAGCAGGATACCTGCCTGGGCGGGCCGAGATCCGAATCTCGTCTTCAAAGCCGCGATGCCGATCACCGCAATTGGCAGAAAAAACAAAATGTATGCGAATGAATTGAAGAGCAAGAGCACAGCTCCAAAAGAGAGATGAGGCGCAAATGGTTCCGCCTAGCAGGCTGCGGAAGAAAGTCGGATTATTGTAGTTTGGGGGGTGGCAGGGGCTAAAGAGGGTGTGTGAGAACACGAACCGGAACTGAAGGGCCAAACAAAACTTGATGGGTGCCCCATGTTCGCACCAGCGTACGTGGCCCAAGTGTGAATTTTTCGAATTCTTTCACTCAATGATTGAAATCGTTTGAGGGGCTTCGCCCGTCTTTTTCGGCCCACGTACGCTGGTGCGAACATGGGGCACCCATCGAGTTTTGTTTGGCCCTTGAGTTCCGGTTCGCGCGCAGACGGCGTTTCTATAGTTCTCACACACCCTCTTTAGCCCAGTGTTTTCAGTGTTTACGGCACAACAAAGCCAAAGTAAGTTTTTCAATGAACTTCAGGGACAGGACACTAGACCTTGGCTGCCAGTTTGCTTTCCAGGAGTGTCAACAGGTCCCCCACAGTTTTTAGGTCTTGCAGCGCTCCGAGACCAAACTTCACGTGATATCTCTTCTCGATGGTCGAGATCAAGACGACATGATTGAGTGAATCCCACTCCTCGATATTCAAGGTGCTCGATTTGGGTGTGATCACCAGGTCCCTCCGGTCCAGTACGTCGCGGAATATTTCCTGAAGCTCTCCGAGCAAACTATCCATGAATCACCTCCAAGGTGTGGATGTGTTTATTTCGTGGACGATAATCGGAAAGGTCGAGAGCCCATAGGCTCTCCTGTCCTTCCCCTTCACAAAGGCGCCGGAAATCCAGCTTCGGGTAGTGATCCGCTACCATCCCATTCTTCGAGGTTGGAATAAAGCGGCCGATCACTCGTCTGGCGCCGCGGTCGCGGGCGCGTTCGACGATCACATCGAGCATCGCACTCTCCATATCGCGCTTCAAGACGCGGCAGCTCATCAGCCACAGTTCTATGTGAAGATCCATACCATCCTTGCGACCGATCAAGACCGATACCAGACCGTTGTCGCCAAATCGATCCGTCAACTTTCCATAAATTCCGATAAACTGCGGATTTGCGGCGATCGCCTCGATCTCTGCAACCGTATACCGCGTGGTGGTCAAATTGAATTGGTTCGTCTTGTTCGTTAGTTGCGCAATCCTGTCGAGGTACACCGGCTTGAATACATCGATCTCTGCTGTCATTTCCAGAGAATCGAGGTACTCTCCGTAGTCGCCAAACTTCTCCTTCTCGGCCGCGCGTCGGGCGTTCCCCGCGTACAAGTTTGTTCGCTCGAAATCCTCCACGGTTAATGACGCCGCTTCGAAGTAGCGACCGCGCTGGAGAATCGATGCATACTGCGCGGGTTCGCTGCCCACGTCAGGCACCGCCACGGCCGGCAGCTGTGCGGCAACGATGGCCCGCTCGGCTGGATTGTCGTCGACAAATACAAGGCTGTCTATGCCGACATTAAGCTCATGAGCTATCTGTTGCAGATTCTCGTGTTTCGGATCCCAGTTCACCCGGAAGCTACTGAAATCGGTAAGCTTCAGAACCGAATCGGGATGGCTGAGCCCCTGTTCGGCTATCTCCTCGTCGTTTTTCGAACAAACCGCGAGAATCACGCCGCGGTTCTTGAGCGCGAGGCAATACTCTTGAAACGCTGTATAGGCTTCGCCCAGTGGCGTCTCGCGCCCAATGATGATCCTGTCGGGGCCATCGTCACCGATGACACCGCCCCACAACGTGTTGTCCAGGTCGAGAACTAACACCTTTCGCGAGCGTCCTCGTCCCGCATTGATCTGGGCGCACAGCGACCGCGCGAGTGCCAGGCTGCCTTCCGGGGAACTGATGAGCTTATAGCTGAACCAGCGTTCCCGGTCGAACCAGTGCGCCAGGCCAATTTCGCTGGATAGCCTCATCAGATCCTGCAGCAAGAGAGTGGGATTGCGCGCGGCTTCAAGAGCAAGCGCCAGGTTGAGCTCCTGGACGAACCGCGAGTGTCCTCCAGGCAACACCGAGTCCAGGTTGCCCAATATTGCGTATGGAGGCAGTTCGAAGGTGTTTTGGATTACCTGGCAGCCGATATTTTCCCGCAAGGACTTCCACATCTGGCGGAAGGGAGATAGTTCCGCCATTACATTTTCTGCCAGTTGCTCTTCGCTGCATGGCACCGTGGAAAGATGCTTTAGGTTGACGTAAGAAGTGTGGATGTACACGAAGTCCGGTCGAAAGGCGATTAAACCAGCCGGGGCTAGGACCGCCTCCTCGTAATACTTGTCATATTCGCTGATATAACAGGCCGCCCTGAACCCCGACGCCAACAGATGCAGCTCAAGCAACTCGACAAGCTCGTTAGCGGTGGACCCCGTCAAGATTGCCAGTCGTATCTCCACAAGATCCGTTTGTTCCGACAGGCTCCGCTTGATCTGCTTTCGCTTCTGTAGCAACTCGCACACTTCGAATGTTTCTAATCTCATGGGTCTCCGCTTCGAGAGGGATTGAACTACATTGCAGCTTCCTGGACCGGCAACCCACTGAGCTGTGGGTTTCGTTCCCGGGGATCGATCACCGCGTGCGCTGCCAGTAGTAACACTTCGAATCCACTCGGATCATTGGGTCGTGAATACCGCGCAGGCTACGAAACTCATCAACCGCCCGGCGGCAATACGTCCAGGTATCCTCACCATAGTCATCGATGATGGCGTATCCGCCGACAGAGAGCTTGTCATACAGGTTGATCAGCGAATCCCAGGTAGATTCGTAATAATCGCCGTCGAGGCGCATGATCGAAACCGCCCGTATCGGCGCGTTCGGCAATGTGTCTTTGAACCACCCTTTGAGAAACCGCACCTGCTCGTCAAGCAGACCGTAGGCGCGGAAATTCTGCTGCACTTCTTCTAAGCCGACTGCAAACTTGTTGTAAACGCGATTCATTACCTTACCGCCGTGAGCCTGCGCCTCCAGGGGAAATCTATCCGCATTCGGCTCCGGGAGGCCTTCAAAGGAATCGGCTACCCACACAGCTCGGTCCCGTACGTCACAGGCCTTCAGCAGGCCCCGCATGAAGATGGTAGCTCCGCCTCGCCAGACGCCTGTTTCTATTAAGTCGCCCGGGACGCCGCGCTCCAACACGTCCATGATGCACAACCGAAGGTTGTCGAACCTCGCTAACGGAAGCATCGAAACGGCAACGCCTTTTATGTAATGGCTGATGAAATCGTTAACGTAGTTGACACTCTCTTCATCCGCATTGGGCTCGTCCACGAACAGCGTGTTCGTGAGCGATGCTTTCAGAAGATCGAGATAGAGGAGGAGCCGGGTGTCAAGGCCCGCTTCGAACGAGACATCCATCAACGCGCTGTTCTGACTTCCCTCTTGCGAGACTGTTGGCTTCATTACGCCCCTTCCATCAACGCAGATTACAGCTTTCCGCCAGCGTTTTGGTGTAGATCCAGAAATCCGCCCACGAACCAAGGCCGCTGTTTGGGCCGTGTGGGAATTCGTTAGGAATATGTTGTACGAGCCGCCAATCCGGCACGTGTTGTTGGACCCAGGAACTAAACCTGCGATGTCGCACGTGGGCGTATCGCCGGGGCAAGTCCTGGTCATCTGAATAGATGATCACAAAGCGACTGGCCGCCTGAAACAGGACCTTCATATGTTTCTCAAATACATCATCTTCTACCAGGTGATAGATAACATCCAGGGACAGAGCCAATTCAGCCTGCTCACTCCATCTGTAGTTTTCATCAAGTACGCCGAATTTCTTCGTCCGATCGCCGTCAAACGCATCCCGGCAGCGCTTGATCGCATTGGCGGACACGTCGTATCCGATGTATTCGGGATAACGAGCGAGCGCAAGCTGGTTGCCATCCCCGCATCCAAACTCGATAACCGACTTCACGTTCTGTTCGGCTACAAATGCGTTCAACACGCGCGACTTAAACTGTGCCAGGTCCCCATACGAAAGTCCTATGTATATAGCGTCATAAAATCCCCTTTTTCTGCTCCATCCATCTCCCCCGCCTTCATTTGCCTGGACTTCTCTTCCTTGCTTCAGCATGCCCCTTGCCGAATCACTCGACAAACCGAATCGATAACCTCGCGTGCTGTTCTACTTTCGACGAAGTAGAAATTGTTCACATATTCTGCATCCGTGCGGTTATCCAGCAACTGGTTGCCGGCAAGAGATAAGCAGTCGAGTGGCCGCAACTCCATTTGCCGCGCATCGTAGAAGAACCCGGCGTACCCGTGGCCCTTGATCCACTCCATGACTCCATCGATTGGCCCGGCATGGTGCCGCTGTTCTACCTCTACCAGAAGGACAGGATGCCACCTTGCCAGGGTTTCGGCCGCACCCCGAAGCACGCTCCACTCATGGCCCTCAACGTCGATCTTTACAAACCGGACATCTTGTATATTCAGTTTTTCGCAGAGCTCGTCCAACGTTCGCACATCCACACGTTCGAGGATCTCGCCTGTTTGCCCGGGTTCGACAAAATGGAATTCTTCCAGCGTGCCCCTTCCCCAAAACGGTTCGTGGTCAACTACGGGAATCCTAAGGTCGAGCTCGCCGGTAGCTTCCGATAACGCCATATTCAGAACATTGACATCCGGAAACAGGCGGGTGAGCCGCTGCGCCAGCTGCCGAACCGGTTCAACGGCATAGGTGTTCCGCGGGCCGACGGCCTTCGACAGAACATATGTGTACCTGCCGGCATTTGCCCCGATGTCGAACACCGTGCCGGGCTTCGATATGAAAAACGGAGCAAGCTTCAACCCTGCATCGAAATGTCGTCCCCTGGTCGTGTCTTTAAGAGATGTCTTCTCAATATCCCCGAAGTAGAGCGCCTTCCAGTGTGATCCAAGGATCTTTTGCAATAAAGTAGAGACGACGCGCCTCTCACGCGCGGGTAACATTCTCTGACAGGCTCTCCTAATCGTAACGACTCCGCTGTCGTACATCATTATTTACCTGACTCCTATCGTGAGACGCGCGCATGAATATCGTCGAGCAAATGAAAGAAGAAGATTCGAGTTAATGGGGCCTCCTGGTCGTTCCCAGCTTTTGGATATCGTCTGAGTTATAGGCTTTTTCTATCTGCACGTCATTCTGCCATCGCTGGACATTAGACGCCGACAGACCGGCAGCCTGCGTGCCGGGTACGAAAGGAAAAACAAGCGGTCGTGTACCGATCTGTCTGACCGCAAATCCCGCTCGTAATGCTCTCACATGCAGCCAAATGTCGTCCGCCTGGGGGCACAACTCGAGAAATTCTGTACCCGCAGCTTTTATCTCTCTGAGAAGCGCGGGTGGATAGATACAGCCGGAGACTCCAGTCGCGAAATGCCGCGCGCTGGGATTCGAAGACCTACACGGCTTCCACTCTAGATACGGCGACAGTCGGCCACCATCGAGGCTTACCACGTGTGCCCGATAGCAGCTAACGACCGCCGGGTCCTGGTTATAGCTGACAGCCAATCCCCTCAGCCACGCCCTCGGGTAACAGATATCGTCATCGGCAATCACCAAAGGCCTCTCGAACACGTCGCGCGATTCCAAATACGGATAGTACTTCGTATGTGGTCCGTAGCGCGGCGCGAGTCGTACCTCTACTCCCCTGTCTTCAAGCCGGCGCAAAGACAACGGTCGACGGATGAATGCGTCCTCATCGTCCAACCACAGAAATATTCTGGAAGGAAGCATGGATCCCCGACCCATGGATTCCAATGTCAGATACACGGAGTTGATCCTGTTTCCGTGCGTCGTTAGGGACACAATGGGACCTTCTGAGGCGATGACCGGCGCGGTTTCCTGCCGGTTGCGCCGCTGAAGGTTTGTGAGATCAATTTTTGTAAACTTCGCGTCTTGCCTCAGGAGAAGGGCCCAGATCGGTGAGAGACCGTCAGTTGCGCTCTTGCCCCCTGAGTGGGTCCCCTGTTGCGACACCTGAACTCTCCTGCACGGGAATCGTTGTCACTGCGTCAGAAGCTGGGGTGTGGGCCCTACCTGTAGACAATTGCCGCCGGTTAAATGCTTGTCCGGCAGTAGCGAAACAATGCGTTTCCCGACCCAACCATGCGGAGCCACGCCACAAATATCCTGGTCGGGGTTCCAGATTATCCACTTGTCCGCTCCGTGATCTTTCAACTGACATGTCCAGGTATGGCTTAAGTCCTCGTCGCACCAACTCACCACAGCTCCGGTTAGCCATTTCTGGACGACCTCGTATGCGGCGCCCGCAGGCTTCAGGGTTTTGTTGTCTTCCTCCGTCGTTTGTAGGGAGACCCATCCGTGGTTGTCCCAGGCGTACCAATAAAACCGCTGGACACCGGCAGCCCAGTTCAGGACGAAGGCCCTTGCCAGGTAAGCTGCAGCCAGTTCCTCCGATGGGAAGGGAGCGGGCTTGGCCCAGCCTGCTTCTGTATCCCAAAGAGGTTTGTCGCCTGCATCGCTGCCTCGCATGATTGCTTTCACGCTGTTGATCAGCGGTACTTGCGCCTCGGGTGGAGCGGGAAATACATAGAAATGGAATCCGATCACGTCTACGTAGCGTCCGCCGCCCGCACGGAGGAAGCTTGAAAGCCACACAAGCCCGTTTTCTCCGACTGGCGAGGGCCCGACTATGATAGCCAAAGGGTCAATCCCCTTAACAATGTCGTGAACGAGACGGGTCATTTCCACCATTTGCTCGGGCGACGCACTCCAGTATCTCTTCACGTTCGGTTCATTCCAAACTTCGTAGATATGAATGCGTCCCAGGTAGCGGTTAGCCACGGTTCGAACGAAGTCCGCCCAGTCGTCCAAAGACCGTGGTGCCGCGGCCCCTCCCGGACGATACAGAGAGATTTCCGTGGGACTTGAAGATGCCCAGGCAGGCGTGAAGCCGAACGTGAGCTGAACCTCGGTATCGTGCTGCTGTGCCAGCGCCACAGCTTTGTCAAGGACGTCGAAATTCCACCGCCCTTTCGCGGGCTCAAGGTCAGACCACGTGACACGAATATCCCATAGCCGCCAGGCCCCAACCGTAACTCGCGGCCAAGGGGTCGGAGGATTGGGCTCGTTCCCGCCGAACATGTGATGAATGTGCATGCCGAAGAAATTCGACGGGATCGGTACCTGTGCCGGCACCAGTCGCTGCGAGTGCGCATGCGTCGCCCCCAGCAAAACGAGGGTCGCCAAAGATAGGGCGCAGTAACGCGATAATGTTGATCTTCCAGCATGGCAATTCATTGAGGACGATTGTCCTGTCCCTGAAATTATGGAAACATTCGGTACGTCGAAAACGGCCTCAGGGGCTGCGGAAAAACGACGCGTGAGTCCCGAAGGGAGGGTTGAAACTTACCTTAGGCCGCATCGTTATGGGTTTTAGTCGTCCCTTCGGGACTGGATCATGTTTTCAAACCTACCCAGGATTTCATCCTGGGCTACTCTCAGCCGTCCCTTCGGGACTTCCGCAGTGTTTTTCCGCAACCTGTAAAGCCCGTCATATTTCCAAGCGTTTACGGCACAGTCGAAAGCGCATTTAAGCCGATTAGAATCATCATGAAAAACTCGCGCCGTTTTCATCACCTTAGGTGAGCCGCAGGCTCATGGGGACACAGTCGAAAACCAGCCGCAACCCTAGATGGAAAGACCGTACCTCAGCGGCTAAAGCCGGTCAATTTAGTAAGCTTGTGTGGCACGGGTAAACCCGTGCCCTTCGTTGGGAGCGGCACCTCCCATGCAGCAAGTAGAGCTAAGGTGCTAACCCGATTTTCATCACCTTGGGTGAGCAGCAGGCTCATGGAGACACGACTGAAGTCGTGTCCTGATACAAAACATGAATTTTTCCGCAGCATGTAAAGCCCATCATATTACCAAAGCACTTACGGCCCGACTAAAGTCGTGCCCTGATACAACGCCGAAGAAACGTTTTCAATGAGCTTCAGGGACAGGACACTAGCTCGGGACGACGCTTCTCCACCGCTGCAACTCCGCGAGGCGCAGATCTCGATCGGTCCTGCCAAATGCAATCCGAGGATCTGGGCGTCTCTCCGAGGATAGCGAGCGTGTAATTTGTGCCGCTACCTTGCGAATACTCCGAGCGGCACGACCTCTGAGCCTACCCACTTCTTTTCTGGCTGCGGCAGGGAAAACACGACGGAACAGAACAATACCCAGACCAGTGCGCCACCACTAAGAATGCTGCTCTCCGACAACTGATGCAGAGAGACAATTGCCAGGTAGATCAGCGGCCACCTTCTCTGGTTTTCTTGACCACTCATGAAAAGCAAGTACGCTCGCTGCACAGTTCTGAGAATGATCACGCTGTACACTCCGAAACCTACCAGGCCCAATCCAAGAGCGACTTCTATATAGCCGTTGTGGGAGTGAGGCGCATCCTCCCATTGAACCTCTTCCCGGATGAGTCTTGCAGGTTGCGACGTTGTGCTCCAGAACGCGGCAAATCCATATCCTAAAAGCGGTCGTTCGCGGATGTAAGCAAGTGACAATCGCCACAGTCCGGCTCGACGGTTCATGTTGGAATCGTGACCTGTCAACTCTGTTACTTGGGCAAAGTTCAGACACGCAATGCAAACCGTGAACAACACCACGGCCGCGCTTATAGTGATCGCGATTTTCCGTGGCTTAGGTCGCCACTTGAGTATTGGCAACCAAACGAAGAGGCCCACGATAGCTGCAAGCGAAATCATCGCTCCCACTGAATGAGCCAACACCTGTAGCACAGCTCCGCAGACGATCGCCAGGCCCCGGAACAGTTTCGACTGAAAGGGTAACGTCAAACACGCAGCGACGCCGAGCGTGACTAACTCCCCCAAGGTATTTTTTGATTTGAACACACCGTGCCATGCCGAGCCTTGGAAACCCGCGCTCGGAATAAATCCAGGGATGACCAGCTCACAAAGTATGCTCACGCTTACCAGCAGTGTGCACGCGACACACAGCAATTGGAGTTGTTTCACCATCGTAAAGCGAATATTGAGGTCGATAGCATACATCGCGGTGAATAGAAGTAGAAATGCGCCGTGAAGAGTCCTGCCAGGATCGATCGACCAGACAGCCGATAAGAACGTCAGCACGATCAGACATACTAACCATGTGTTTGCGTGGAGTATCGCAGCGACCTGACGCCACCGAACGATTGTGCTGACCAACGTGAGTAAGTAAATAACGCCCCACGCTGCTCGCATCACCGGCGCCCCTTGAGTAACATCGCCTGGATCGTTCCCCCCTACGAATAGAGTAAGAAAAGCATTCGTCGACAGAACGAAGACGAATACGGTGTAGGCGTTAAGCATGCTGTCTACGATCTGTCTTGGTATAGTCATTTCGCCAAATCTAACTACCCCAAGGTCACACCCACATCTCCCGACAAAAAGCGTCGTGAGATATGGCGCACCCCTTGTTTCTTCATCTGCAGAGTTTAGGAATAAGAGCCGGTTACAGACGGCTGTAGAGTTTCTCCGGTATTGGGGAAATCTCCTTGTTCAGCACACCGGCGAGGATCTCGATTTTGGAGGTCCTTAACTTGGCGACCGTTTGCGCCGTCTCGTCGCGGCGCGTGACCCCGGCCTCAACAATCAGGACCAGGCCGTCAGCGAGTTGGCCCAGTGCAATCGCGTCTGCGTAGCGCAGGAGAGGAGGAGTATCGATGATCACGAAATCGAACTCCGCGCGCAGCTCCTCCATCCTCTCCCGCAAAGACCCGAAGGCCAGCAAGCTCGAAGAATCCGCTGCGAGTGTTCCGCAGGGTAGCAACCATAGATTTCTAGGGACGCGCGTCGGCCTTACAAAGGTACGGATCGGTCCCTTACGCGTAAGCGCGTCCGCCAGACCGGAATGACTCACTTCGCCAAAGGAACCCGATAAGTTCGGGGAACGGAAGTTTGCCCCAACCAGGCAGACCGATCGCAACGTGTCCCTCGCCAGTATCTCCGCAACGGAGGTGCAGATTCGGCTGCAGCCGTTGCCATGATCCATCCCGGCGAAAACGACCACGCGAGGAGACTGCTCCGTCTGCGGAAGAAAGACCTGGTGCACCAGCTTCAACGCTTCATCGTCGGCGAGACGGTGTTGGTCCGCCTCCCGCGACAACAGATCAGGATCCGCCCTCTGCGTGACCCCGAACGGCAGACTCTCCTCGATTTCCTGCAGGACATCGGTGCGACGATTCATTGGGCTTCCTCCTAGTGCGTAAAGCGATGCGTTCGGCTATGCGGTTCGCTTGGGGAAAGCGACAACTACCGGGATCCCCAGAACATCTGTTAATTGGGCGGGGGTGTGGAACGAGGAATCAAGATAATCCGCTGCGTACGCGCTGCCAACGCTCATAATCGTGGCCAGGCAAATCGCTGCCAACAGAATCAGCGGCCAACCGAAAATGGGCAGCACCGGAATGGCCGGGGGCACGGCAATCGCAACATTGGCAATCCTGGTCGTGTCCAGGGCATCCGACATACGCTCCTGTTCCCGCTTGGCAAGGTAGGTCAAATAGTTTTGCTCGTCAGCTTTTACTTCGCGCTGTAAATCCTGGCGGGTGATGGATTGCTGATCCAAATCAACCAGCTGCGCTTCCATGCTCCTGATACTTCGCTTGGTCGCAGACAGGGCGGCGGCCTGCGCAGCGCGGTCCGCCTGGGTTTTAGCGTCATCTTCCCGCAAGGCCTCGAACGTAGGGTCGAGGTCAGTGCTCTCTGTCACGTATCTCGTTTTTTCCGCAACAGCGATGGCTGCTTTGGTCTGGGCAATCTCCTGCTCATTTTCCTGCACCAGCGGGTAGCTGGGGACGTACTTCAGTAATAGCTCAGTCCGTCTGGTCTGAGCACTCAGCAAGCTGGCGCCCAGCTGGTCAAGCAGCTTGTCGGCCGCGGCGGAAGTCCGAAGGGTCGGTGACCGCTGCGGCGTCTTACGCATCTGCTGCTGATCACTCCGGATGCGCTCATCGTCCGCCGCCAAGGACTGCTCCGCCAAGTGCATGAGCCCTATCGAAGTGCCCACCTGCAAGGCCACATTTGTTTGTTGCGCATCCGGAGCCGCGATTTCATTTTGGCTATCCAGGTCTCGCAGATTGGCTTCCGCCTGCACCAGCGCATCGTGATACCGCTTCGTTTCCCGCGCAAAGAATTCATAGGAGCCGGCGGGGCGGTGCACCGCGACATGCTTCTGCGTGTAGAACTCTCCCAGTGACTTGAGCACCCCATAGGCTAGCTGTGGGTCGAAGGAGCTGTACTTTACCTGGATGAGGTTGGTCTTGGTAACCGCCTCTACCTTGATCTGTTTCGCCAGATTTTTTACTACCCTGGCGACGCGGTCTTCCTTCGTCTCGTTGGGGTGGAGCAGACTGCCTAAAGACCATCTCTTGTCCGGACGGTCGAGCCCGTTGGCGAGAACGACTTTCTCCAACACATCCCGGCTCGTCAGCAGTTCGACTTCGGAATTAATCTCCTCTTCTGTGATCGGGGTGCTGGTGGTGATGAGCTGGGTGGTCGCTTCCGGGGTCATCAACGGGTCAAGGCGCTCACGGTTCACCAGGATCGTCATGCGCGAGGTGAAGATCGGCCCGACCAACGCCGCCAGGAGAATCGTTGCTCCAAGAACGGAGAGAAAGGTTGCCACCAGGATCCGCTTCCGACGGAAAAGGGGGGTGACCAGATCGCGTAGAGAGATGTCCGCCGATTCATCGGTGGGAGTTACGGTGTTTTTGTCCATGGTTGAGTGCACCTATCTACAAAGAGCATCCGCAGGCTTTAGCAGCGACTCGGTATGAGGCTCAGGCGCTGGTGTTCTGTCCCTGACGTTCAGTGAACACTTCGACACGCCGAAGAATGGCTTCAGTGGCTAAAGCCCATCTCTATTTAGGCCGTTACGGCCTGACTAAAGTCGAGCCCTGATACAAAGCATGGGGCCTTCCGCAGCGAGTGTGGATCCTTCGAATGCTTTTAGTCAAGGAGTAGAAGCGTTTGATGGGCTTCGCCCGTCTTTTTCGGCCCACGTCAGCTGGTGCGAACATGGGGCACCCATCAAGTTTAGTTTGGTCCTTTTGTTCAGTTCACGCGCAAACTTATATCTATAGTTCTCACGCACCCTCTAAAGCCCATCATTTTCCAAGCTTTTACGGCCCGACTAAAGTTGTGCCCTGATACAAAGCATGGGGCCTTCCGCAGCGAGTGTGAATGCTTCGAATGCTTTTAGTCAAGGAGTAGAAGCGTTTGATGGGCTTCGCCCGTCCTTTTCGGCCCACGTTAGCTGGTGCGAACATGGGGCACCCATCAAGTTTAGTTTGGTCCTTTTGTTCAGTTCACGCGCAAACTTATATCTATAGTTCTCACGCAGCCTCTAAAGCCCATCATTTTCCAAGCTTTTACGGCCCGACTAAAGTTGTGCCCTGATACAAAGCCTGGGCCTTCCGCAGCAAGCGTGAATGCTTCGAATGCTTTTAGTCAAGGATCTGAAATCGTTTGATGGGCTTCGCCCGTCTTTTTTCGGCCCACGTACGCTGGTGCGAACATGGGGCACCCATCAGGTTCCGTTTGGTCCTTTTGTTCAGTTCGCGCGCAGGCTTCGTTTCTATAGTTCTCACACATCCTTTAAAGCCCATCCTATTTCCAGGCATTTACGGCACGATCACAGTTGCGCCCTGATACAAAGCCTAAGAGACTTTTTCCACTTAACTTCAGGAACAGAACACTAATATTGGTTTATGTAGCTGCCGGCGTTCAACGTGTACGGCACGTACTTGCGGAAGTTTGCTATGAATTTTTCCGGCACATAGATCATGTCTCCAGGCTGCAAAGTTGCGTCTTCGTTTGTGTCTTTGCCGCGAAGGATGTCTTTCATCTTGAGCTCTCTCACAGCAAACCATTCGGTCGACGACCGGTGAAAGAGGAACACCTGGGTCTTGGCAGTCGGGGTCATCCCGCCTGCTATGGCCAACGCTTCCGCCACCGTGATGTCGGCCCGGAGCTCGTATTGCCCTGGTTTCCCCACCTGACCCGAAACCGTGAAGTAGGGTTTTTGAAAATCCACCAGGTCCACGTTGATGGCGGGGTTATGCAGCACGTGACTGTAGGCGTTCTGGAGCAGGGCCACCATCTCCGGCACCGTTAAGCCCTGCACGTGAAGACTGCCCGCATCCTGCAGGTTCACATAACCATCAGGCTGCACCGTGACCGTTTGGTTGAATTCAGGGGTGAGAGGGAAAGTGAGCAGTAACGCGTCCTGACGCTGAATGGTGTAACGAGGATAGCGTTGCTGGAGCTGCGGCTGCGAACTCGAAGCCTGGCTTACACCGGCTACCTGCCCGGCCATCGAGCCCGTGGCGATTATCAAGAGCAACAGAGTAAGTACCGACTTATGTACACTTGCCATATAGATAGCTCGTCCTGCTTGCTTAGGCTTGGCCTTCCGCAGCGAGCAACGGGGCGATAGCTCGCAGCTCCCGCACAGGGACATAAGAAACATGCTCGACATCGGAGGAGTCCACGTTGACCGCGACCGACCGCTGGATCATCTCCACCGAAATCACCAGCTTCGATTGCGCGCCACTGCGGACAAGCGTGCCTTCAATGCCGGCGAGAGCTCCTCGCACGACGCGTACCCGGTCGCCCGCCTTGAGAAACGGATGCGGCGAACAGCCAGCCCCACGGGAGAGCACCGCCTGCACGTTTTCTATTTCCTTCTCTGGAATTGCCATCGGACCATTCCTATTTCTCACGAAGTCAACAACACCGGGAACCTTGAGTACGCGAAGCAGCATGTCACTGGAACGCACAATCCGCACAAACAAATAGCCCGGAAACAAAGGCATGCTGACCACCTGCTTGCGATCGCTCCATCGCCTCTCTTGCATGATGAGCGGTAGAAAGTGCGCGACGGCAAGATAACTCAACATCGAAGCCGCAACCTTTTCCTGACGCGACCGAGTCAGTACCGCATACCATGCTCCTTCAAGAGAAGCGACCGTTTCCATACGAACCCCGCGCAGGTGATCGGTTATGTAGCTCCGCCCTTTCGGTCCCATTGTCCAGGGCTTAAGGCTGAGCTCTTCGATTTAGAAATCCAGCGCAAAGCAGAAAGGAAGGAACGAGGCTAACCTTAGGTTGCCCGTCGTGCGTCCTTCAATCAACAATAACCTTGTTATTAACTTGTTCTAACCATCTTTGGTTAGTGACTTACTATGAACGCTAGCGTAGCGGATTCGTCAAGGCAGGTCTATGGCAGGTTACTGCCAGACTCCTAAAGTATCTATATCCTGTTGTAAATAGCGCCGGGGATGGGGAAGGTTCGTTTGTTCAGCACAGCGCCGAGTACCTGGATTCGTTCCGAGCGTAAATTCACGACTGCCGTTCGCGCGGCTTCACGCCGAGTGGACTGCGCCGCAAGGACCAACACCACGCCATCGGCTAACTTCGCGAGTGGAATTGCGTCCGGATACCGTGCCACGGGCGGGGCATCGATAATGACATAGTCAAATTCGCGGCGCAGCTCCGCACATCGCTCCCGCATACGCTCCGTGCTCAACAGATTTGGGGAGAAGGCCGCGACCGGGCCGGAAGACAACAGCCATACGGTTTCGTTGCAGACCGGCTTAACAAAATATCGTATGCCGCACTGCTCCGACAAAGCGTCAGTCAGGCCGTAGTAATTGGTCGTTCCTAATATCCTGGGCAACGCCGGCGAGCGAAAGTTCGCATCGACCAGGCACACAGAAGCTTTAGGAAGGCTCGCCGCCAAAGATTCAGCGGCCAGGGCCGCAATCTGGCTGCAACCATCGCCGTGGTCGATGGCGGCGAAGACCACCATGTGCGGTGGCTGTTGCGATGGTTGCAAAAAGATTCGCTGCACGAGGCCGAGCGTTACTTCGCGGGCCGCTTGTTCAGAAACCACTCGCACTTCCCCTGGGGTGGAGAATGCCGATCGAGTCAGGCTATGAGCGAGAAACGCCTGATCCCTCATAGTCGTGCCTTGTATTAGCTCGTAATATTTGCTCACGGTGTCACATTCTCACCGGCGGAGGCCGGTATCCGAATTTTTTGACCGGCCTCGATGTGATCAAGATTGCTCAACTCGGGATTGAGATCCCGAATCCGTTGCAAAACTTCCGCGTCGCAGCTGCCAAAGGTTTCCGTACATATGCCGACCAGAGTCTTGCCTGGACCGACGCTTACAACCCTCTCCGGACCAGCGGGCGGCGGCGGGTTCACTGGGGTATGCCGCACAACGGCCGGTGTAGCAACCGTAGTCCGCGTGCGCACGGCAACGGTCGCCGGAGCGGCAGGCCGCGGGACCGCGCGCGGGTCCGGCTCCAGCTTGATGGGGACTGGGGCGGCCGCAACGACAGGCGTCGACAGCACGGTTTGCGCGCGCTCGGCTGCCACCTGCGGCCACCAACGGGCGGCAAAGACCACCGCAAGCAGCAGCAGAACGACCAACATTCCCGGGATCGCTTTCGGCATCCACACTGCCAAGAGAGAGGGTGCGCGGGATGGGACAGGAATTGCCGGGGCCTCATGCTGCCATTTCTGTGCCGGCCGTTTCTGAGCCGTGCGCGGCGGAGGAAAGTTCTGGGGGCAAAAGCGTTCGACGTCAAGATCGGAAATCACCTCGCGCACGGTTTCGCTATCGATCGACTTGAGCCGAAGCGCGGAACCTAACGACATCGAACTGAAACAAAGATTATTGATGTTACGCGGAATGCCGTTGCTGTGTTTGGCAATGAGGGTGAGTGCATCGCGGGTGAACAGCGGCGTCGTGGAGGTGTAACCAGCGATCCGCAGCCTGTGGTCTATGTAGAACTCTGTATCTTCCCGCGAGAACGGCTCCAGGCCGGCAAAGATGGAAACACGCTGGCGCAACTGTTCCAACTCCGGAGAGCCTATCTTCTCGGCCAGCCGCGGCTGGCCGGCAAGAATGATTTGGATGAGCTTCTCCCGGGAGGTCTCATAGTTCGACAGCATACGCACGACCTCGAGCACCGAATCGTCTAGATTCTGCGCCTCATCCATCACCACGACCACGCGCTTCCCCAACTGAAACTGCTCTTCCAACACTCCCTTCAATTTCGACTGCATCTCGATGAGGGTTCCCTCCGCTTCCAGGACGCCGAGGCCGCTGAGGAGAATGCGCAGAAGATCCAGCGGTGTGGATACCGTCTGAAAGAGAAAGATCGTCCGCGCCTTCTCCCGGAGCTGATTCATGGCGTGAAACAGCAGAGTGGTTTTTCCGAGGCCTGGAAGGGCGATCAGAGCGAGGAAACCGCATCCGGCGTTTATGCCATAGAGCAAAGAGGCCAATGCCTCCCGATGGGTCGGGCCAAGGAAAAGGTAGCGGGAGTCGGGAGTAACCCCGAAGGGTTGTTCACGCAGCTTGTAATAATCCAAGACCATAATTTGCCTATGCCGTTCTTTTGGGCACCGCCACGACGACCGGGACCCGGAGGATCTCGGTCACCTGGGCCGGTGTGTGGAATGAGGGGTCGAAGTAATCGAGGAGATAGACCATGGGAAAGCTGACCAATACGGCGGAAGACAGGGCGATAAGAAGGATGAATACCGGGCCATGTGCGGGGAGCACCGGTCTTGCCGGCGGAATCGCGATGGAAACCTGGCCGATCCTCGCTGTGCCGGGTGCGTGGGCTACGCGGGCCTGCTCGCGCTGGGCAAGGTACTGCAGGTAATTTTTCTCGTCGGCCTGGGCTTCGCGCTGCAGCGCGACCTCATCCAAAGCGTGGCCATCCGGCTTTACAGCGGGTGCGTTCAGATTCTCCAGGCTGTGCCGGTCAGATATAAAACCTGCGGTTTGGCCTCCCACGTCCGCCTTGTCTTTCGTCCGATCGGCTTGTGCGATCGCCTCTTTGATTGCGGTAATCTGCTGATTGGCTTGTTTCACCAGGGGATTGTCAAGCTCATACTTCTGCAGCAACTGCATGCGCCGGTCCTCGGCAGCTAACAAATTCAGAGTGAGCTTCTTGAGCAACTGCTGGGCAGGCTGGGGTTCATGCCGGGTTGTCGAAACGCGCGGGGTTTCACGCTTCTGCTGCGCGGACGCGGCTGGGATCGGCTCCTGCGACAGCGCGCGCAAACCTGCTTCGGCGTCTTCCATCGCAGCTTTATCGCCCTGCGTCTGTACATGCTTCTCCAAGAAACTTTTGCTGAGGCTGTTCAGTACTCCGTAAGCCAAAGCAGGGTCGAATGAGCTATAGGCCACTTCGATGAGACCGGTGCCGGATGGGGTCTCGAGTTCAATCTCACCGGCGAGTTCCTGCACCGTCGCCGCCAGCCGCTCGGCTTGGGTTTGCCCGGGATGCAGCAAATCCAGCCAGAAGTGATGGCGGCTCTGCATGCCGTTGGCGAGAACGACCTGCTGTAAGACATCGCGGCTGCGCAGCAGATCGGTCTCCGCATCGACTTCCTCATGGCTTACCGGGTTTTCCCCGGCAGGCGCGGGATCGACGCGGGCACGACCCACCAGGATGGCCATGCGCACCTCGTATCTATGCCAGAGCGACAGGCCAAGCAGGGCGACGGCCACAAAGACAAGAACGAAACTCAGGATCAGCGCTCGGCGGCGACGGAATAAGGGAGCCGCCAGATCGCGCAACGTAAAGCTCATCGCTGGGGGAATCATCACCTGCTGTCCCTTCTCGGCGTTGAGGGAGTAAGGCACTCAATAAGGTCAGTGTCTTAGAAGCTGCAACCAGGGCATAGCAAGCAATGCTCAGGAGATAGGTGCTCGCTTTCTCGCAACCCAGTCTCGCACGATCCTGCAAGATGTGCCGAATAAAAAGCTGGAAGCGCAACTGTTATCTGGTAAGTACACCGTGGATACGGTCGAAAGTTTGTGGAAAAAGGAAACAGAACGTGTTGCGGATACGCAACAACACGGGAGTAGCGGGTAACTTCGCGTCTGTTTAGCTTCGCTGCGACTGTGTGAATCGTACCTATATAGGTGAGTGTTTTTAAGCGCGCGGGCAGTTAGCGGCAGGCTCGCGCCGCCTCTCACGAACTGTGACTGCACGGTTTTAATTAGTTCAGATTTTTGTTGCGGATACGCACGTAACTGCGGGAAGTGGACGGGGTCAGGGAGGGCTTGGTGCGAAACTATGCGTAAAAACCTATTTGGTTTTCAGATTAAATATTGCTCACCCTTGAATCGGCTGGGCTCCATCCCCGACGAGCAACTGCTGGCAGACCTGCGAGAACGCCCACCCATTCCCACTTCCGTCATTTTCAAAGCACCAGACGACGTCAAACCGATCCACCGGCCAGGACTGGGGCGCCTTGCCTTTCGCTCCGAGGATCAGTTGTGCGATCTCGGGCATCCCGTCATGTTGCCAGGAAATTACTGTCGTCCCGACCAGCGCGACGATCCCGATTACCAGCGCTTGCTCATCTCCCTTGGCAAACGACACCATCGGGGTCAGCCCCAGCTTCGCCGCGAGTGGCATGACGGTCTCCAAAGGTCGAGCACTCTTACTCCCCACCTTTAGGTGAGGCGCGATCTTTTCCCTGCCTGTGGCTGCGGCGAAGATGCGGTCGGGAGTCCGCAAGCCGTTCTTCGGCGCGAAGAATGTCGCCAACGCTCCGGCGCGCTGCCAGCCCCGCGGTACCAGTGACCTGGAGTCCTCTGCTCCGTTCTGGTCCACTCCGGTGGCCGCGCCGTTGGGCTTCTCGGCGTGCCGGATCAGATAGATTGTGCTCAGGACGATCGACTGGCTCACCGCGCGGCTTTCCTGGCAAAGCCGGTGGCAAACCAGCAGCTACCGTGCTGGAGGCGCACCATTTGGAATGCCTCTCTGCATGGCCTGATAGCCGTCTGGAATTTGAAACAGCGAAGGATCGGGGTCGCCGCGCGACACGTTTGTCATAGTCATCATTACGGTTCCCGTGCGGGGATCGTTGTGCACGATCTTCACGTTCATATGCAGGTCGTCTGAGTACCAGTATTCATCGATCAACACGACTTCACCACCTGACGCGCCCCACGCTGCCGATACGGTTTGTGTCTCGCGGACGCCGTGGGCGGCGATCCCATTTACGCTTTGGGTACCGAGGTCTTGCAGTTTGGCGAACTGACTTAGAGGCATGCCGGCGCCTGTGGGTGAAGCCATCAGGTCTGCGGGCTCTGCAGCGGGCGGATGATTGACGGTGCCTGTCTGGTAAGTTTTGTGTTGCGGATAGAGAAACGCGTAACTCCGGGTCGCCGGATCGTATAAGTGAATCCGGATCGTCGGGGGCTCGCCGGAGAAGGAGGCCGGCACAGGTTGCCGGAACACGTTGTAAACGCGCCCTTGGGCGTCGCGGGCCACATCGCGGACGTTTCTTAATTCCACGGCAGGGCGGCCCGCAGCAGGAGGGATGGTACGGTTCACCAGGATGACTCCGGTGAAGGGCGCCCCGGCCACCGGGGTTAGAAACATGCCGCTCGTATTCTGCGCCAACAAGGCGGGCGCTGTGGCGAATCCGATGAGGACGACTAACGTGGATAACCCTTTTGGGGCGAATCGAGAGCGCATCCGAGCCTCCGCCTTCCCTCCCAACAAGGATACTGCGGCAGTCACAGGCACCACAAGAAAAGGCGGGTCTACTGAGGCCAAACGGTGTTGGGCTGACCCTCTCTGACGGTATAGGCAATCACGAATTTCATCGGTTGGGTCAGGCTGCCATTGCGGCTCACCCGATGGAAGCTGGCCGGATCCCGAAAGCTTTGGCCGGCGACAAAGACTTCTTCGGGATCATTGTCGAAGGCCGAGATCATCGTGCCTTCGAGGAGCAAACCCACGCCAACCACCGGGTGCGAATGGTTGCTTGCATCCGCACCGGGAGGATAGGTGATGAGGAAAAGGCGCATTTCCCAGCCGGGCATGCCTTCGACGGGCGACGTTTGCAACAGTTCGCGTGTGACTTGGGCGGTCATGGCTGTGATTCTTTCACAGCCGTGGTGAACGGCGGTGGTCCGCCCATGTCCCCGTTATTCGCCGGCTTTCTCCGCCAGGAGACGCTCGACCTTTTCCGTCGTTTCATCGACGAGCTGTTTATAGAGGTCGCCGGTGGCTACGCCCGCGAAACCTGCGTGAACGCTTTGCACGCATCCACTTCGGTCGAGGAAGAAAGTTGTCGGAGTGGCGTCCAGATTGACGGCTTGAGGAACCTTCTCCGCGAGCTGATCCGGTTCACCGGCCAGCAATACGGGGTAAGTAAGCCCATATTGCTTGATAAAGGCCCGCAACCGGACTGGATTCTTGAGTTGGTCGCCCTCCTCGAAAGCCAGCGCAACAATTTCCAGTCCCCGATCATGGTATTTGCGATATAAGGACTCGAGAAACGGCGCCTCATCATGGCAGTTCGGGCACCAACTGCCGGTCAAGGTCACGAGCACAACCTTGCCGCGAAATCGGGGATCCTTGTTGGTCACGATCTTCCCGTTCAGATCTGGAAAGCTGAAATGGAGGGGCTCTGCCGGATTCTTAACGTGGGTGTGCTGCAGCGGGTCGACGGGCGGATTGAGACCTTTTGCTCGCGCCACTGACGGGCGCAGTGCCACCAGTTGTTTCTTGCCGTCTTGTGTGATTTTCAAAGATCCGTCGGCTGCCGGGACAACTTCCAAAACCAGGGGCCGCGCGCCGTCAAAGTGACCGAGCACAAACTTGCCGTCTTTGTAGACGCCGTCGATCGTCCCGGTATCCCCATCCACTCGGGAAATCGCAGCATTCACTTGAGCGCCCGACTGACGGACTATCAATAAAACCGCAGACTCACCAAAGTGGGTGTTCGTCTGCAGCTCCCACTTACCTGCGATTTGGGGGACATGGGACGGGAATTTCTCCGCGGTATAGCGCTTCGCTTCGAAGGGCACCGTGGCGTGGGCTGCGCGCGCGTACTCGCCCACGAGGGAACCGTCCTTCCACGTAGCCTTGAGTGTGGACGCATAGGCATCGAAGTTAAGCACTAAAGACCCATTCTGAAACTGACCACTGTCTGAGGTAATCTTCTCTTTTCCGTTGAAGAAGGAACCGCTCACGTGCGATCCGGCGCCTGCAAAGTCGATGCGGAAGGGAACCACGGCTCCGTCTACGTTCACGGTTGCACTCCAACGTCCGTCGAGCGACTGCGCGAACAGGGGCGAGACACAAAATAATAGGGCCAACGAAATAATCGACTTTTTCGGGTTCACCACTAGCGCCTCCAAGCCCTGGCACGACGTCTGTTTTTTCCACGGCTGACAAATAAGAAAGGAAGATTTTGTTGCGAGATCACAACTTGCGGGAAAAGCAGGTAGGCCTATCCGCGCCAGTTACGCTACGAGCAACAACAACCTGAGGTGAACAGCATCTTTGGAATATAGAACATGCGCAAATCAGTGTCAACTCGCGGTATACCGTTATGAGACGGGAATCACTCCAGGAGAAGGAACCGCAAACACATGGCGAAACCACTTTCCTTGCAGGAACACGAGCTTGCGGCATTTCAGGAGATGCTGCAATTTCCTTTAGCGGATGCGCTCTTCGGCCGGCGGTCGCGGCGCTTCTTTCGCGGAGCGGAAATTCCCGATGGTCCACTGCAGTATCGCTCTGCTCACCCAAGTGTCCCGCTCTCGGAGCTTGAGCGCTTGTTAGTGCTGCTCGCCATGGGCGGGGTGACCGGTTGGTCCAACCTCATCACGCGGCATGACCGTTATGCACCGCATCTTTCCAACTACTCGGGGTCTGCCAGCGGGCGAACCCATGCGTCTGCCGCAGGGTTCCATACGACCGAGATTTTCTTCACTGATGATACGGGCACTTACCTCTTCGAGACTCGCGACTTCCCGCCTCCGGTGCAGCGGGATGCCGATGGCCAGTCGGACCTGCGGGATCTGCTCGACGCGCACCAATCCCGGATTCGCAGAATCTCGGAGAAGCGAATCCATCTTCCGCGCCACGAACCTTACATGGAAGGGCATAACACCTGGGTTGCGAACGCTCCTGGATCCCTGCTTGCGTTCCCCGTCGGCGATCTCGCGCAACATACTCTGCTGAACCTGATGTTCTATGTCCAGAACGGCTTCTGCATTTATGACGATGTGAACGGCCGTCAGATTCCCGGAATCGAGAAGTTTGGAGACATGGTTGATTTACAGAATCCCTATCCACTTACTTTTCTGGATCAATATTCTCTTGCGGAGTTATCCGCCGAACTAGCCATCTCGTCTTTCAATGGTCAGCTACTGCTGCAGGCACTCGGCTTGGGCGGGTGGAGCTTCGATGGGATCGATCGCATCGCCATACTCGGCGCGACTGGGGATCCAGACGTTCCTGGACTTGGCTTCCACTTTGACAAGGATTCACGCTGGCCTTTGCCTAACCCGACCGGGCGAGATGGCGTGTTCACCGCGTTCTGCCCGCCCCACTATGCGGACATGTACGCTGCCACCGACGCACTGATCGAACGCAAATTCGGCGTAGGTGGTCCGTTTCATGCAGAAACACCCGGCCCCTGGAGCGACAGCCCACGTGTGCGTAGTAGCGCCCAGTTTCACGATGCCCGGTTTCGTGAGTGTGTCGCGTTGCAAGCGCAATATATGTACGAAACGTTCGGCAAATTTCCTGCCACGGTCCCATCGGTGTACATCCTGATGTATCTGCAGGCCCATCATTTGGACCTGGACTTCTATGACAGGAAGTTCGCCCCCGGCGCGTACCTGCGGACACATAAGGAGCACCTTGCGCGGTGGCATCGAGACGGTGGAGAAACATAACTTGCTGGAACTGTAGCCACATGAACAGACAGACGTCGCTTCTAATCCTGATCATCGTGGTGGTCATTATGGTTCTGGTCATAATTCTGATCAGCCCGAAGTAATTGTTAGATAGGCATGGGTTATGTTCTATAGCGTCGCCCTTATTAATTGTGATAAGGAGTTCCTAATAGAAGGGCCCGAGTTGAGCCGCGATCCTCCGCCGGCGTCATCCAATCGTTCCCCCCGGATCGACTCGATGACGCGTGTTGGAGGATCGCGCTTGAGAGAGAATAGCAGTGAGTCGTTGCCGTTTTCTACAAGCATAACAAGCCGCCGCCGGCGTGGCTCCACAAGTATATGTGTGTCAATCGTTAGGCCCTTGTGTACACGGAATTGACTGCACATCGGACACCCCCATTTATCAAAGCCATAGCGCTGCAGCGGGATTTTGCGTCACTTCACATAACGTTAAGCCACATTTTCCCTTACGGCCCATGCGTCGTCTCAGCGGTTTAGTAAGAAACTTCGGTCCGGGCGTCCCGCCGTAAAGTTCCTGTGGTACAGGCTTGATGGCTTGTGCTACTGTCAGCGCCATGGAAATTACCCGCCGCCATCTCGTCAAAATGGCCCTATCCCTGTCGGCCGCCCCCTGGCTCTTGCATTTCCAAAGCCTGGCCGCCCCTTTTACGAAGATGGTCAAGATCACAGATATCAAAACCCTGGGTCTCGACAATACAGGCGATGGCTGTCTGGTGAGAATCGACACGGACGCGGGCCTGACCGGCTATGGCGAAGCGGGTTTTTCTGCGCAAGCTTGCCGCGCCATTATCGAGACGATGAAACCGGTGCTGATCGGGCAGGATCCGCTGGCGATCGAAAAGCATTTTTATGCCATGACCGGGGTGCAGCATCCTTTCAAGGCACACATTCCCACCATCGGAGGCGTCGATATCGCATTGTGGGACCTGGCCGGAAAGATCCTGGGACTCCCGGTGTACCGGCTACTCGGCGGCCCGATACAGAAAGAGATTCCCGTGTATGGGCACGGCATGATTGCGAACATGCTGGATAAGGGCGAATGCCGTGCGTGGGCGGACCGCGTTAGGAGCGAACCCGACGGTTTGACCGCATTCAAATTCAACGCCCTCGTGCGCGCCGGTTCGACTGCGCCCAACGCCGGAGTTGCCGGCGGTCCGGCTGTCGGCGCTGCGCTCGTCAATGCATTTCGAACAGGGGGCAAAGGCGGGTTTCCGTACAGCACGACTCTCGACGGTGCGGATTTTCGTAGAGCGGGCAAAGGGTATATGAACGTGCGTGAGGCCGTGGGCGACGATATCGACATCGCGATGCATTGTCTTGCCCAGTTTGACCCTCGTAGTGCGATTGGGCTTTGCAAGGCCGTGGAGCCTGCCGATCTTTTGTGGATTGAAGATCCGCTACCGACGTTGTACTCGGAGGCGTGGCTGGAGTTGAAGCGCTCGACGAGGGTGCCCGTGCTTACGGGGGAGCGGCTTGAGTTGGTAGGCGCGTTCAAACCGTTTTTGGACAACCAGGTGGTCGATATGATTCATCCGGATATGGCTTACGCGGGCGGCATCACGGCGTGCCGGGACATCGCCAAATACGCGAGCCTGACTCGCACTCCGGTTGGCTTCCATAGCGGCCCTAGCTCGCTGGTTCAGTTCTACGCGGCCATGCATGTCGCTTCAGCTACTTCGAACCTGTTCAAAGTTGAGAACGTTCTAGGAGCCTTCCGCGGCCATAAGGAGGATATGGCGTTGGGAGTTAAGCCTGCGCTGCACAATGGGAAGTTCCTCGTCCCGGAAGGGCCTGGACTGGGGCTTGACATCAATGAGGACTGGCTCAAGTCGCACATGGAAAAGGGTGAGACGTGGTGGGGTTAGGAATCTGAATACTATCTACCGATTGCCGCCTGCCAGTTCACGTGCACGATGAGGGGCGACGCAGCCTGAACGGCTGCATATTCTTCTACCAGGAAACGCTGCCCGTCGGGGGTTACATCGTAGGGGATGATGTTCTCTCCAAAGTTTCCCGGAATGTCAGCAGTAAATAATTCCTGGGGAGTGGACGTGCTGGGCGCGCCGCCAAGGGGTAGCTGCACCTTCACTGCCTTTAGATGATTGTCGGCACTGAGATAGTAAAGCTCCTTGCCATCCGCACGCCAACGAGGCGCGCGGCCGCCGTCCTCGGAAACCTGCCACTTGGCTGCTTCCTCCCCTCCAGACGCGTGAAACGGTTTTAGGTAGACCTCGTATCGGCCGGATTCATTGGAGGTATAGGCAACCCAGCGGACATCGGGTGAGAACTGCGCATCCGGCTTGTCGAAAGGCGGCCCCACCACCGGGAAGGCCTTGCGTGAATCACTCAGGGGGAGGGCCCAAAGGTCGAAGATCCCGCCGTTTACCTGGGCGTATAACAGGAATTTCCCGTCGCGGCTCCAATCCATGGGACATTTCATTTCCGGGCTTGGTGTCGGAAGCAACACTTCCGCGCCCCCTCGCTGCGTATCTTTCCGATAAAGCTGAATCGTCCCGTTGCCCTGCGAGAGAAATGCTATCTGGCTGGCGTCGGGAGACCATGCCGGGCAGACCCTAAATTCCGGTCCAAAGGTAAAGCGAGTCGTGGCCGCACGCTCAAAGTCGAGGATATAGAGGTCACTCTGTTGGGTGAAATCCGTTACCTCCTGGCGTCCCACTACCGCACGCTTTCCGTCGGGAGAGAGCCGAAACAAGCCGTAGCTGGCCGGAACTGCAGCCTCACTCCTGGAGTGCCCGTCGCGGCTAATCCACGTAAGCTTTTCCGTTCCGAGCGCCAGACCCGATCGGTACAACAGCGTGCCCGTTTCCGAGGTCCAGAAGGCCGCGGCGCCCAGCGTCGGGAATACCGTGATGTTGTCGGCGATGACCACGGGTTCTGCTTCGAGCCGTAGCTTAGACGCGTTAAAAGGCTGGGCGACGAGAGAATGGCCCTTCAGATACAGCAACTGACCGGGATGGCCGGCAACGGGCGGCGCATAGAGGGCCTTGGCCAAGGTGGAGAGGAGCTGTTTGCTTTGCTGGGGGGCGGACAAGGATCCAACATAGATTCCTTGCCTCGTGGTGTCGCTGCTTTGGCGGAAGTAGAGGTAGTGCACACCATCGGGCAGAAATTGAGGATAGCCATAGGGACCCTCATCTTTAGCCGAATCGCTTTTCATCACCAGCGATGGCGTACCCCCGTTGCTGGCCACGGTGAGCAACCCTCGACGGTCGGCGAACAGGATCATGCCGGAGCGGTTCCATGTTCCGCCCGCCACTGCATTGGCAGCATCCGCATTGCAAAGAATGACCGGGACACCTTCGAGGTTATCGATCCTTTCCAGCTTCCCCCCGGCAAAGAAGGCGATGGAATTACTGTCGGGCGACCAAAAGGGATAGTCGACGCCATCTGTGCCTGCGAGGCGCCGGGCTGTGAGGGAATCGATCGCGCGCAGCCAAAGCGATGGCGCACCCCCTGATTGTGCGGCGCGGAAGACCACAAATCGCCCGTCCGGAGAGATAGCTCCGCCGGTGACCAGGTAGTTGAAGACGACCCCGGGTGGCGTATCAATGGTGAAGTTCACAGGTGTCCCGGCCGGGTGGGGCCGGAGAAACCACAAGGTGGCAAAGGCGATCGCAGCTAGAAGTGCGGTGCCAGCCGCAATCTGCCATAGCCGCTTTGCCGGGCGTGAGGAGTCCGGCGCCCGGACAGGTTCAGCCGCCCATTGCAAAGCTGCTTTCAGATCCCGAGCGGTTTGATAGCGCTCCTCTGGATCTTTGGCCAACGCCCGTTGCACCACGCGATTGATCGCCGCCGACATCTTGAGGGGCGTGGGCTCTCGGGTGAGGATGGCAGCGATGGCTTCCGCCGAGCTTTGGGCGGCGAAGGGGCGTTCCCCGTTCAGCATCTCGTACAGCACGCAGCCGAAGCTGAAGAGATCGCTCCGCGTATCCACCGGTCTGCCGTTCAATTGCTCGGGAGACATGTACTGGATGGTGCCGGTGACGCTGGCTGCTTCTGTAAGGGTAAGCGTCGGCGGCTCCTCTGCGGCCCCAGGCGCAGGGGATTTGAGGGCGGCTATACCGAAATCAAGCAGCTTGATGCCTTCCCGGGTGACGAGAATGTTGCCGGGTTTCAGGTCGCGATGAACAATGCCTTTACGATGGGCGGCATCCAGGGAGTCGAGAATCTGCCCGGCGTAGACAAGGGCCTTGTCCAGCGGGAGAGGCACCTTAAGGCGGCTGCCCTCGAGCAATTCCATGACGAGGTAGTTTGGACCTACGTCATAGATGCGGCAGATATGGGGATGATTGAGACTGGCGATGATGCGCGCTTCGTCCTCGAAGCGATCGCTGAATTCCTGATTGGATACCTTGACGGCGACTTCACGGCCGAGACGGTTGTCGCGTGCCCGGTACACCTTGCCCATGCCGCCTGAGCCCAGGACGGAAAGAATTTCATACGGCCCTAGGTGCGTCCCTGCAGCAATCTCCATTCGTTATGGCTTTCTCCCGAGGGCACAAAGCGGATGATGGCCGTGGGATACACAGTGATGATAACTGATGCAGATAGGGTTTCCGCGCGAGGCGGCGGGATCGGTTCGCTTAAGCGTTCAGGAAGTAATTGCGGTCAGGCGGGGCTTCGTGGCGGGTGAATGTCTCCTGGTACACGGGGTCGTAAATGTCGACGATTTTGTAGGTTCCGGAGGTCATCCAGTCGCCTTCTTTCCAGGAGCCATTTCCCTGCAGCATCTTTTCGATGTGCAAAGTCTGAATGAACACCCGCCCCCAAAAGAGCCACTTGCCCGCGATATTGTGAACGTAGTAGACCCTCACCGGATCGAGCTGAAAGATGCGAGCCGCCGGCTTGTTCTTGAACTCGAATATCTTGTCTTTAACGGCGTCGAGAGTCACCGGTTTGCGGCGATGGGCCGCGAGATCCAGCACTTGGGCGGGAAAGCCCTGCTCGGTGGTGAGTTGCAGAGTGTCGTTGATTTCCAGGTAGCTTCCCATTTCATTTCCTCTCTAAGTGGTGACCGGGAGCGGGAACCGTTTCTGGAGCTCGCGAAATCCGTTCCAGTAGAACTCATGCAGCGCGTCTTCGAAATAATAGAACGTCGACGACCACTGGACTATGCATCGCTTACCGTCGTCGATCTCAAAAACCCGAAGCGAGGCCACGTATTTCTGCACTTGCTCTCCCCATGCGCCGGCGTGCCATCGATAGGTATAGTGAAATCCTTCGTTGTCCATCATGATGAGTTCCTCGATGGTATGGGGCTGGCCGGGAAACGTAAGGATGCGCCGGAGCGCATTGCTTTCGGTCTGGTTCGGGGGCACCTCGCTGAGGTGAATGTCGGGGTGCCACTTATGAATCGTATAGAAGCCGCCGATCAGATCCCAGACCTGTTTGGCCGTGGCGCCAAGTTCGACGGTTTGCGCTACGCGCCAGTCTTTGTATGGTTCGGTCACAGTTCCCCCTTGGATAGATACCGCCAACGCGGAACATAGTTTCCCTTCCCGTCATATCTCGGGGTGCGCATGAGAGCGAGCGCCGATTCCTGCATTTCAAACATCGCCTCGACAGCGCGCCACAGGGCTGCCTGATCGCCGGTGTCCCACGTGGCCTGGAGCTCGTCGACCATTGCGGTGAACCTGCGATCGAATTGGTTCAGTAAATGTTCGATGGCGCCGGTTACGTGGTCGCGGTCGTATCCGCCCTTGGGCAGTTTCGCTGCCGGCCACACATCGGGAAATGGGAGTTCCTCGGCACCGTACATCCATTTATCTGTTTTGCCCGGCACAAGTACGATCTTCCGTCCCTCGGCGATTTCCGCGAACCGGTAGTAATGGGAAAAATCCGAGGGATCGTAGTCTGTCGCTTTGCCGGAGGAGCCTTCGCCTTGTTCCTTGATGGTATTGATGGCACGCTTCACGGCGTGCGGACTGTCGATCGCCCAACCGGTCCGGGGGCCGATGACCTGGCCGGTGGTATCCAGGGCAGGCTTGATGGTGGCGAAAGCATCCGCGATTGCGTCATAGAATTCGCCTATCGTCGAGTACTTGCCTTCAGCGGCGACGGCCGGGCGCGCGCCGGTGATGACATCCTCTTCGGGTTGTTCGATCGTCATGAACGTACGCAGCGATTCGTGCGAGAGGCCGACAATGTCCACCACCAGGTCAGGCATCACGTCGCCAGGCAGTCCGACCGCCGGATATACGGGCACGCGGCCGGCAATCTGCGGCGTGCCGCCGATCGCCTTGAGCATATTGCAGGCATAGCCCATGTGCTGCATCTCTTCCTGCACGGCCTCGCGTATCGATACGGCCGCGGGACACATTTCCTGCTTGATCGACCACAAAGCCGTCAGATAGGGAGGCAGGGTGGCGAACTCCAACGTTACTGCCGATTGCAGGGCATTCCGCAGCCAGGTAAGTGTGTGGCGTTCTTCAGGGCGGCAACCAATCTGCTCGTTGATTGGCCGTTCGGCGGTGGTCGTATTCATGGTCTAAGCTCCTACCGCGTTCAGGTGATCGCTCAGCCGCATCGACATCGCGGTGAGCGTGAGCGTGGGATTTACGGCCGATCCGGTGGGGAACACAGCGTTCGAGCAAACATAGAGGTTGTCGGTGCCGTGCACCAGCAGGTTCTCGTCCACCACTCCGTCTTTCGGGGTTTTGCCCATCCGGCAGGTAGAAGTCATGTGATGGCCCGATTGGGTGCGGATCTTCTTATTGTCCTTGTCGACCGTGTAGCCCATCGCGAGAATCACCTTCTCCATAAGGTCCAGGCGCCTGTCGATGATTTCGTAGAACTCTTTCGGCCGGGAAAAGTCGACCTTGGTCTGCGGCAGGCCGAAGCGATTCTGTCCGCGGGCCGCGGTCACGCGGTTTTCGATGTGGCCGCGGTCGTCCATAAAAGCCTGAATTTCCTGGGTGCGCCTGCCGGCGACGATTTCGTTGACCTGCGCCCGGGACTTACCCTGAATCATCAGTGCGGCAATGTCAACGTTCGGCAGGGTGCGGTCCTTGAACAGAAAAATCTTGCCCCCGTCCTCCTGCAGCTCAGGCGTGTCATAGGTCCGAGACATCAGAGTGGGGAAATCGAATTCCTGAAACCATTCCTCCTCGTTATGGTCGACATAGCCCCTCACGATCAGGAACGGATGAGAGCTGATATAGCGGCCCACGATATCGTGATCGTTGCCAATTCCGTTTTCCCAGAAACTGCTGGTCGACACCTGTAGGAGTTTTGGAGTCTCGAAGGACCCGGCGCAAAGAACGATGGTCCTGGCGCAGGCTTCGTAACGCTCGCCCGTACGGGAGTCCAAATATTCGACACTCTCGATCCGCCGTTTGGAAGAGGCGTTGATCTTGGCGACGGGCGCATCGTGCAGCACCTCGAGATTGGTGTGACGTCCATCGGTGAGTAGCGCTTCCAGCGCGATCTGGCCGGAAAAACGCGCGCCCAACGGACAGTATTTGCATGTACCGGTGGTCATGCATTTGCGAAAGCGGGCGATCGGGAGCTTGCCAGGCTTGATGCCTAATTCCTTGAATGCGCCGATCATCTCTCCGTCCGCGGCAGTCCAGGGAAAAGGCGGCAGCGGATAGGGCTGTGAACGCGGGGTCCAACCTTCGGAGTCATCGCCACAGACCGAGAGATACTCTTCGGCGCGGCAATAATATGGTTCGAGAGTGTCATAGGAGATGGGCCAGTCGGCGCCTTCTCCAGTACGTGAGTAGACCTCGAAATCTTCCGGTTTAAAGCGGAGGCACCAGCCGCCCCAGTGCACGGTGGAGCCGCCGTACATCATCACCCGTCCGTCGTCGAAAGACCATTTGGTTTTGCCGACGGATTGGTTTTCGCCCGGCTTGTCATAGCAATAGTCGTAGGGACGACGATCGAGCACGACGTAGTCCCACCAGGCTCTGCGATCCTGGGCCGGTACCTTGGGGCCTGCCTCCAGGATCAGAATGGACGCAAGCCGGTTCTGCTCGAGAATGCCTTTCGCGACCGTGGAAGCGGCAACACCGGAACCGACAAAAACATACTCGAATTCGCGCTTCTTCATGCTCCCTGCCCCTCAGCAACGCGAGCTCTTGGCTTACGATTGAAGCGGGAGCCGCCGATATACCCCTTGTAATTGCTGCCTTTCCACGACTTGAAGCCTTCTTTGGCAACCTGCACGCGGATGAATTCGTTCACCACGTACACCTTGCAATGCGCCAGGCGAGTCAGGGGTGGTCCGGGAGGATAGGGCATCCCGTGGTCGAGGAAGAGTTTGCGGTAGGCCTCGTCTTCTCCGTACATCAGGATCAATTCGGACACGCAGGAAACGGCGTTCGAGTATTCGCCGGTGTAGCTGGGAGCAACTGTGGTTTTCGCGTGAATGAACTCACGCCAGTCGCTGGCGATATTCATGGAACGGGTCTTGCTGTCATCCCATGTCCGGCCGATTGCCTGAAAGATCCGCCAGAGCATATTCACTTCATACGCTGTAAGTTGTTGCAGATCGCCGGGGAGAAGCTCCGCCGGGACCACGGTATTGCAGTATTCTCCGCCGAGCATTTCTTTGCCTCCGGAAGAACAAAATCAGACAGTGCGACAAACAACCTTAGTTAAAAATCCCATTGAGCACAGCAGCCAGGCGAAGACCGCCCTTAAGCAGCTGCTCGCGCATCCTCTCACGCTGCGCGCTCGTGTATCCGTAAGAAACCAGATGAGTCCCGTTCACGGGCGGCTTGTCGTCGGGGAAAACGTAGAGCGCGTGGCGCATGGCGACGTCTTCATCAGCCCAGGCGATCGTGTCACCCGTCTCCAAGCGGGCCGACTCCGCTGCGTCCGTGTGGTCGAGGAAGCTGGCATATTCCCGATAACTCAGCCGTTCGAAGTCCACCATCTCGTCATCCCAGGTGGAGTGAAGGTTGGTCTGCCAACGATTCATCCAATTGACTTTCACCAAATTCCCACCGAGGTCGGTTCCGCCGACGTGCAGCGGCTGATGCAGGTCGCCCATGAAATGCACCAACAGGCGGAGGGCGGTGTCCGGTGTAATCGGCGCCGTCTCCTTAGGATTGCAGGCGCGTTTGCCGTTGCCGTCGCTGGTGTCGGTGAGCGCTTTGACGGCGAAGAGATCGTCGCGCGAGCCGGATTTTAGATAGGCGGAAAGAGCCCCGATCGCGGTGACCAAATCGCCACACGGGTCGGGTGTCGCCTCGCGATAGCTTTTCAGGCCATCGGGGACGGTGGCAAAGTGCAGCCGCTTGTATTTATCGAAGCGGGGATCGGAGCGGAGTTCATCGGCCCAGTTGGCCACGTCCGCCAGTGAATAGCCGCCAAGCAGCGCGGCGATATGTTCCTGGGCAGAGGGTGTCAGGTGTTGCTGGGCAATCTGGGCGACCACCCGATGCCCGGTGGGCCCCCATGCCCAAGTCAAAGGCACGAGCCTAGGCGCGAACAGGGGCATAAGAAGCAAGACGGCCCATCGTGTCTTGCTCGATAGGTTATTCAAGATTGAGCTCCCGCAATACCGTGAGCATGGGAATCGCAAATGCCACGGCCGCGCCGCCGCTTTGAGCGGAATAGTGCAGTCCGACCGGCGAACGGGATTCGCGCTCTACCCAAATTGCGCCCGAGTCACCGGTATCGCTGAGTTGATAGTCCAACGGGAAATCGTCCAACGGCTTTAAGGTGATCTCCTCGCCGTTGATGCGTGTGATCTTTCCTTCGGTAACACCGGTGGATGCGCCTGCCTTAAGCACGCGCATCCCCACCTCGGGGGAGCGGGCCGCGCCCAAGGGGCCGATGTGCAGAATTTCCAGGGCGAACTTTGCGCCGTCGACGAGTCGAGCGGCAGCGCAATCGAGCGTCTTGCCGACGCGCTCCACGGTGGCCAACGTATTTTGCCCCGCGGGTTGCACGACCTTGTCTCCGACGGCCGGCCGGTCCTTGGCTAAAACGTGCTTGGCGCTGATCAGGTAAGGCACACCGCCAGACAAGACAATCATCCCCAAAGTACCGGGCTCGCCGATGGTCTCATTCATAATTTGCAGGCCGCCGCGAAGTTTACCATAGACCTTTGACAGATTGTTGATGGCCACGCCGCTACCACATTTGTCCTGGTTTCTGTTTCAGTTTGGCTGCGAGCGCATCGTCCATCTCAGGCATAAAGGTGACGCCAGTATGGGCCTCGATCCAGTCGATGCTTTGGATCGTATCTTCAAATTTTGTTGTTTTCGTATCGTACTTACGATTCTCAACTACAAATCCGACCGCTCGCCACTTTTCCTTCTGATCTTTGCTGAAGACTACCTTGTAAAAGTGAGTGGGTACGGCAACTTCATCCTTTCCGATCCGGTTGTAATGGATCTGGCCTGTCGCCGTCGCTGGATCCTCTTCCTTGGGATCGTAGAAAAAGCCACCGGTGAAGACGTAAATGCCGGAGGTGGCGGTTGCCCATTTCCTGACTTTATCTTCAAGGAGGCGCCAGAACTGCTGATTGAGTGGCGGACTTTGCGGCGCCATGTTCGACAGAAAAAAGCTTTCGTTCTTCAGGGTCTGGTCGTTGAAATCTCCTGCGGGCGCCTGGTGGCCCCGGTCTAACTTGCTGCCTTTATAGTCGGCCAGTTCCGCACGTTGATTCTTGGGCAGCAGCGGGTCGGGCTGGAAGACGTCTTTGCGGTTGGTGTTGGGCGGGTCCCATTGCTTGCTGGTAAACCCTTCGCACACCCAGATGGCGATTTTGTCGGTGGCGCTGTGGTCGAGCACGTATCCCTCGCGATAAATCACCGTGGTCGGGCCGAAGTTCTGGGTTGGATCGAGCTTGGGTAATCCGTAATCTCCACAGTTTTTCGTGGCAAATTTCTGTTCCTGGAGGGTGGGGGCCGACTCGGTGTGACGCGCGCGCACGAGAGGGGGGCGCACGTCGGTGCGGACCACGCCGCAGCCGGTCACCACAACGAGCGAAAGAGCGAGGATAACTGGACTAGCTTGCACAGTGATCTGATAGGTTGCCCCATCGTCCGCTTCGGTTGGACGGATGTCAAGACCTCGGCAAAAAAACGGCATGGTTGCTTTCAACCCAGCCCCAGCGGGAGAAAGCCCTGCCGGTTATCAGTTAAGTGGAGGTTAAAGGGGCGCGATGATCCCCCCGTGCATAGCTTATGGGGCAATTGCAAGCTGTCATCTCCGGGGGTGGCGTAGACCTGGTTTACTCGGGAGGAGCGGCAGCTTGGCGCGAGCGGCTTTCGGACTTGGGGAGCAACCCGAAGACGCCGACTCCCTCGGTGGTTCCAACATAGACCTTTCCGTTTGCAACCATCGGGGTGATGAACTTGTTGCTGGCTCCAAAGCGGTCTCTCGAACCGGAAGCCTGATCGCTGTTGTAAAGCTCCCTCGTCAGATCCGCCGCATCGTAGGCATGCAGCACGGCCGGCCCATCCTGATATCCTTTGCTGCTTTCTACAGCCCAGACAATTGCATTGTGCTTCCCATTCGCCGAAATGCTGAGCCCCGCCCCCGGATAGGCAAACTTGATGAGGGTATGAGATACGGGCTCTCCGTCAAGGCGGGCGTTTATAAAGCGGAAGGCGTACAAGAAATCGTCGGCCGAGGATAGGTAGAGGCGGCCATCAAAATATACTGGCTGCCCCCGGTATACGGAACCCTTCAACGCCTTGAAAATCTCCTGGTACGCGTTTTGATTTCCCTTCGGATCGAATCGTCCCATCGCGTCCCGCTGAAGGAGGTAGATATTTCGATCTTTCGCGGCACCGACCACCAGGTAGTGGATGTGGCCAGCCGCGTCTCGCATGTCGGGCAGGACAAGAGCTCCCCCCGAGCCCAGGTCCATATCCAGTGCGTTCTCTTTTTCCACGTCGAATGGGGTGAAGTAGTCTTCCACCCTAAGCTTTCCATTGTGCGCCGACAGCTTCAGGAAGGAGTTGCCGAAATCGTCCTTGGAGGGAAAGCCGCGTGCATTCAGGTTCGTGTCAAAGGTCCCATTCGCGGACAGCAAATAGACATTCCCCGCGGAATCGGCCGCGGGCCCGGCGCCGCTTTGCCAGATGGCCCCTTCTGTGCCCCCTGGAGTGATGTCGAGAGCCGTCACCTGTTTTAGAGTTCTCGCGTCGTATCCCAGGATCCAGCCATTGTAAGGATCATGGTCGCAGTGCGATGTCCACGTGGTATAGACCACTCCATGGTCGAGCAGCAAGGCTGCTCTCTCCGCGTATTGCTTCGGATCGAAGGTGGCTACACGGCCTGCACCTGCGCCCTGGTCGATGACGTAGCTGGCGCGGACTTCCTCCGGACTGCCTGGTTGCTCTTTCCCGTCCATCAAGTCGAGGGCATGCAGCTTCTGGGCATACTCTCCCGTTGCCTTCTTACTCATGGTGACGACATAGATGGTGCCGTGGGCACCCCGGCTCCGGTCGATCACAGGGGTCGCGGTTATACCGATCTCTGGGGTTATCTGTCCACAGTGGCGATTGTCTGAAGGTGTCTCGCCGGGTTGGAGCAAGGTCACGTGCCAGAGTGGCTGAGCGCTGTCTGCGTCGAAGGCATATAAGCTGTCGTGCTCGGTTGCCACATACAGCACGTTGCGCAGGCCGTCGGGGGAGGTGAGCTGATGGGCAACGTAGAGCGGCTCGGCATCCACCTTGCCGTCCACCCGGATTGCAAACAGCTTGCCAAACGTCTTGGCATGGACGTTCTCGGGCGTGAGTTGCTGCTCTTGGAGGGTTTGGCCGGTTCGGGCGTTATCGTTGTGCCAGGTCAGCACATCCTGCGCCAGGGTAAGGTGGACCGCCGAGAGAGGGAATGTCAGGCACAACAGGAAGCGTAGGCTTTTCTTCATCTTCGAGGTTTCAGGGCCGATCAGGTTAGGAGTTGTTGGGATGGCGTGCACATCCAAGATCCCCGATTCTCCGAGGCTCCGCGGGAGATTTGGCCGGCGCGATTATCGAAGTCGCGACGGCCACCATTGCTTTCGAGTATGGCGCGTCCTGTCTTTTTGGAGCTGCAATTGCAGCCTTGCCCTGATTTTGTGCAGTGAATGGAACCGATTGCGCAGTGGAACCTCTCCGCGATCCGCCGATGGACGTCCCGGAGAGATATAGGGACGAGTTCATTCAAAAAGCACACGGCCCAACTCGTCAGACCGGCCAACGGGGGTGAAAAGGGGAACAGTATTGAATAGCATTCCTAAAACTGCCAGGAACAAGGCTTTGTGGGCTAATAGGTATGACGCCCCTGCGTTCCCCCCGGTGAGTCTAGCCGCAAGGTCCAATGCGGGTCCCGGTAAGCATCACATTCAGCTTCCATACGAAAGTCGAACGATGATTACAGGTTGTATCATAGGGCGAAGTTTGCTATACCTTTCCCCGACCTGGTCCATCTATCCTCGACCTGTTCCATTGTAATCCGGAGATCGGTTCCTCTCCGAGTGGATATATGGGTCTGCGGCACAATGGGCGACACCAACGGAGGGCTTTCATTTGGAATCGCTTTTGGCACTTCTCATTTTGTTTTTTTTGGTCGCATTCATTGTAACGTGGCTCGGATATTGGAGTCCGAGATCGCGGGCCTTCAAGACAGGCGAGCGGATGGTACCCGTATGGTTCGGCATCGGTAGGCTCTTGCTCTGGAACCCAGGAGAGACGTTTGTCTTCCAAGAGAATAAGAAGCTCAAGGACGTGGGCGACCCCGAGGGAGGCATGCGTACCATTTTTCCGATTCGTGGGGAAGAATGCGTAGGTCCTATTTCTCTCCGGACTAATCTGTTGAATTGGGAAGATACGGAGGTATTAACCCGCGAGGCGCAGCCCTTGGGCATCAAAGTCGCGGTGTGGTGGAGGATTAGCGACGCAAGGACATACGCCTTTCGAATCTCGACCGACAGGCCTGAATTTACGAAGGGCGTGGCCAGCCGCGCTCTCTTGCTAGATGACGCCGCGGTTCACAAGATGGTGGAACATTGGATCTATGTATTAACTGAATCGGCGGTGCGCTCTCAGGTCAACCAGCTCAGTGTCGCCGATGTAGTTTCTGCGCAGGCCACTCAATTTCTCCAAGATGTAGGCCAGAACGATCGGGCCCAGCGGTCGGAGGCGCTGGAAAAGCTTTTCGAACCGGCTATGGAAGGAGCACTGAGGATCATCAAGGATAAAGCGCAAGGCTATGGAATCGCGGTGGAACGTCTCGAGGTACCACACGTCCACCTGCCACCCGAGATGCAAGAGGCGATAAATGAAACACGCAAAGCATTTCTATCCCCTATTCGAAGCGAACGAGAGGCCGAGGCTGTAAAAATCAAGTTGGATAAGATGGCGCAGGTGTTGGGTAAGGACAACGTCGCACTTAACGAGTTGATGAAAAATCTTCAAGGGACTCAGATCATGACCCCGTTGAACTTTATGGCTCCCTTATTTGCGGGTCTGGATAAACGTGCGGCTAAAGCGGTGGACCCCGTTTCGCCCGAGCATCAGCCAAAGATAGCGCTTCCAGAAGGTGACGCCTAAGAAGGTGAGACCGGAAGCGATGAAAGATCGCTGACAGAATTCCCGAGGTTGTCTTCCGCATCGCGAAAACCGCTTTTCAAAGCTGCTTTCCCAAGTTCGAATAGGATTCTGATTCCTTCTCGTCTTCTAGAAAGATGAAGGAGCGTTAATGTTCGATCAGCCTACTCGCCAGTTTGTGGCACACGGAAACCGTGGGTCCACTACCGACACAACAATCCGTGTCCGCCTTAAACTTTTCACAAAGTCTCAGCCCTGTCTGGCCAAGAATTTTCTTCTGGACACGAATTTTTGGCCACGAATTTTCACGAATTTTCTGAGCAAGAGGAAAATAGCGCGCCATATCCATAGGGGTATGGACTCGCCATATGTTCGAAACCCATTTTTGCGGGCGTCCGATCGGTTACTCTGCTAAAGTGCTCAACAACCCGCAATCTTGCCCGATCTGCGCCCGTCCGGCCCAGAAGGGGGTATCGTTTCAAAATCTTGAGAGTGAGCCGCCTGCGGTACAAGTGAATTGTCAGATCTGCGGAACATTCGTCATCAGTCTGATTGATCTCCTCAGGAACCTCCAAACATTTCCGAGGGAGCTTCGGCTCCCTCTCGCGTGTGCCACGCGTCAGGCTTCCGAATCCGGATATCCACTGCGACTCACTTCCACTGATATTGAATCGTTCGCAAACGCGCACAATCGATCGCGTGTATCGGACAATCTCGAACGGCTGCTCCGTATCACCGCCGAGCGTGCCGCACGGCCCAACGGGGCCGCACTCTTCTTCCCCGAGGACGACTTCACACTCATTGACTGCTATTCGGTGGAAGAGTTTCGGTGGTACATCCACTGGCTTACCAGCGACGGTCTAATCGCCAGCACTCCCGCGCCCACGGGCAAGATTCAGTTGACGCTCACGCTCGCCGGATGGAACCGCATCCAGCCGCTCGTCCCGCAGGAAGGAACGTCAGGGCCAGTGTTTCGTCGCCATGTGGTTTGGCCCCAGTGTCCAGCTCGCGTACGAGGTAGGAATCACGCCCGCCATCGAGGAGGCCGGATTCCGACCGGTTCGGCTCGACCGCAAGGAGTACAACAACGACATCGCGGACGAAATCATTGCTGAGATACGCAACTCCGAGTTCGTCGTCGCCGATTTTACGGGCCAACGCCCCAATGTCTACTACGAGGCCGGGTTCGCGCGGGGGCTTGGACGCCGCGTCATCTGGACCTGCCACGCCGGGCAAATCGGGGACCTTCACTTCGACACAAGCCACCAAAACTACATTGCCTGGAGCACGCCTGAAGAACTTAGGCTTCGACTCTATAACCGAATCCGCGCTACCATTCTCAACGCGAAGTAAAACCTACGAAATTATCTTGCATTTCCGGTAGACAACATTCAAACTTTCTGCGCAAGACTTTCTTGTCTTATAGACGCTCCTAAGGATTGTCACTACGATGTTGCAGTCCGTGTGCACAAATTCTTCTTGCGGTAGAACCAATTATGGGATCCACGAATACTGCGACGATTGCGGGGAGCGTCTTCCGCCGGCCCGCGAGGCGGGAGAGTCCGGACTGGGTCCGGTTCTGGGCGGTGCAGTCCGCGCGACGAAACTCGTTCGCGTGGGTGCCTTTGCCATAGACGCGCTGATCCTGTTCATCGTTGGGTTTGCCTTGGCAGCGACCGGAATTCCCGTAATTGGACCGCTTATCGGGTTTGTTTATTTGCTATTCCGGGATATCAACGGTGCAAGCATCGGTAAGATAGCCCTTGGATGCAGGGTCGTCGACAAACGTGGACGCCCGCCTAAGAAACCTCAACTCATCCTCCGCAATGTCACTCTTGTCATTGGCGAAATCGCCGGATTTCTGCCAATCCCGATCATCGGACCGCTCGTCGGGTTGATTGGCTCGGGTGGCGTCTCTCTCATAGAACTTTTTTGTCTGCTCGTTACCGGCGAGCGGATTGGCGACATGCTCGCAGCCACGATGGTGGTGAAGCGCTCATGAGTCTGCCACTCTCGTTTGAGAACCCAGGGACAGACTTTGATCTCGACAAACTTAAGACTTTCCCAGGGCTGTCTCCCCGGGCGTTTCAACTCCAGGCCGACTGTGCCGCCAGCGAGGCGCTGGAGAAGTTCCCACTCTTTCCCCAACTTGTCCGTGCCATCTACAGCGGGTTCGAGGAGAAGGTCGCGCGCCTCGATCAAATGAGTCGCTCCTTCCGTCTAGGGCCAAACCAGGGAAGCTCTATCTACCGGCTCTTCAGTCGTGCGGCGGAGATCCTCGATCTTGCTACTTTGCCCGAAATATTTCTCAGCGGGGATTTCATGGTCAACGCCACTGCTTTCGGCGTGAAGCGCTACATGATCACCCTATACGCTCCGCTCGTCTCTATGCTTGATGAGGCGGAGCTAATGGCCATCATCGGTCACGAGCTTGGTCATGTTAAGTGCTCGCATATGGCCAACAAGACTCTCGCCTATTATCTAGGAAGTTTCGGTGCCGGAACCCTTGCGTCGATGATCCCCGGAGCGGGCGAGGTTGCCGCCGCAGCGCTCTCCCTTCCCCTCCTGCACTGGTCCCGTATGGCGGAACTCTCTTGCGATCGCGCTGCACTTCTTGTTGTCCAAGATCCCGCGATCGTGGCCCGGGCTCTATCCAAACTTGCCGGTTGGTCCACTCCAAGGCTCGGCGAACTCGATCTTGATGAGGTGACGCGACAAATCAAAGAACAAGACACCGCCGATCCGGAGATGTTTGACAGTCTGGCCCGTATCAAGCACTCAATGGACACCCTTTCGCAGACCCATCCGCTTCCCCTCCTGCGTATGACGCGCATCTTGCAATGGGGCTTTCGAGCAATACAAGGAGATCCAAAGAGGGCGCTATCCACGCATTTGAAAGACTCAAAGCTATCCAGGGCATCGAACTACTGCGAGAAAATAACGACGCTGTAAGCTCCGACAGCGACGTTGGCATTGAAGTTCAGCCCTTCCTTCGCTCCGGCATTGGCCGTCGTGTCAAAGCTATCGCCGTTGGTGAATCCGGGATCATAAACGGTCGCACCACTGTTGAACACGACATGCCAAAGACCACCGCGCGGGAAACCTATTTTTAGATTGCTCTGGGGCGAGTCCCAAAAGTTTGCAACCACTACTACATCGTCTCCCGGGCCTCCGTTTTGCCAACGCTGGTATGCTAGCGTCTTATTGCGTGTCCACGATAGAATACATGCAGATTATTTCCAGTCAGACCCGCGGTCGTTCCCTTCACGTTGACCGCAACGCAATCAGGTCATGGCACATCTGAACAATTCCCTTGAAGTTTGGATCGTCCGCACGGCTGAAATTCATGTTGGTCGGTGTATAGAATCCAAAGGCTCAGGTTTCCAACATCTCCTGGCCCTGGAAAATCATAGGAATTCCCGGTGACGTCAGCACGATCGCCGCTGCCAGGGTGGAGCGCTTCTTGGCAAAAATACTCTCGTTGTTGTTGGTATCGATCAGCGCCGGCAGGCCAGCCTGCCCGGGAGGATGACCTACCTGGTCGTGGTTTTCGGAGTAAATAACCCGGCCAAAGACATTAGACCCGATCTCCTCTTGGACCACGCCCTGCACGGCGCCCATATCACGATCAGAGTCGTTGACCTTGGTGACAACGTCCCGCAAGACATTCACCATCGTATCGTCCCATTGGCTGGTGAACTCGAGGCCGGATGCTCCCGACTGCGCTGCTTACATCTCCCGAGCTTTGTAAATCTTCGGCGATGGTAATCTTTGTTGGTTGCTTCGGATCAGTGTCGCGATAGGAGGAATTGATCTGCTGCAGCAGTTCTACTCCTTCATTGTTTGTCGTGCGCGCCGGTCCGAAGGTGCGAATGTCGATAGTGTCGTCAGGCGCAGCCCATCGACGCCGTAGTCGCGGAACAGCAAAAGCGCGTCATCATCAATGTATTGCCTGACCTGCGGGCGGCCGTAATCTGGCCTCGGGCCGAATCCCGTGTTTGCGCGATCACCACCGTATAAATAGACTCCACCGGGAATCTGGGCGAGGGTAAACCCACCGAAGGCCTGCAGCAGATTGTTACCGATGAGATGGTTGTAGACAACGTCGACGATCACAGCGATCTTCCGCTGATGGCATTGCTTCACGAACTCTTTGAAGTCTTGCGGTGTGCCGTATTTTGACTTTACGGCGAAGAATTGAACTGGATCATAACCCCAGTCGTGGTCGGCCGGAATGTGGTCGGCGAACAGTGGGTTCTGGGTAATGGGGAGCACTTCAATCGCATTGATGCCGAGGTTCTTGAGGTAGTCCAACTTTTGCACTGCCCCTTGGAAGGTGTTGTTAAACGTACCTATGTGCAACTCGTAAATCACCATGGCACCGGGGGCCGGTTCGGGAAAGGCCGGCATATTGAAGGTAGGATCGACGAGGACGGATTGCGGCAGGTTGTCATTAGCGGGTAAGCCGAAGCCGTTAGGCAGATCGAACCCGGTTAGCTGCTGCGCCCGTGGGTCGTTATATTCCCCGGTGACACCCCCCACCCCGATGACATAGCGATAGAGATCCCCGGCTTTGGTGCTGGGCACAGTTCCTACCCAAGTGGTGTCCGCAGGATCGATGTGACCCGGCTCCTGGGTGAGCGGCACGGTGCGTCCATCGATCTTGACGGCGACATTGTCGACAAAGGGCGCCCAAACGCGGAACGTTGTTGTTCCATCGGTGTGGAGAGTCGCGCCGAGAGGGTCTGTCGCGCTTGCCGGCATGGTGGCAACGGCAAAAATCGTAACCAGGATAAGCAGCCAATTTGGGACGAACCTTTCGCGCCACGATCGGGGACCCCGCCGGGCGAACGACGCACCCGGTTCCTGACAGGCGGATTGGTCCAGGGCTCGAAAAGCAATTACTACCGGCTTGTCCATCTCGCCTCCGTGGTGGTGGTGTTTGGATTGGGATGTTTCTTAGTGATTCGTACTTGAAAAGCGTTACATCTGCTCGTGGTTTGCGTGGTGCTGTGAGGAGGCCGCTTACCCACTACATCCTGTCCCGTCATCTGCCCCCTATCTTTCCTTTTCCTTCCGGCTCAGATTTCGGTGCAGAGGCCCTGTGATAGAGTGTTCAGTCACGAGCAGTAATAGCCTTTTCCTTCTGCAAGCGGAGGATCCAAAATAACATGCTGGAACCGGAGTCAAAGGGAACGCCCGTTTGGGTAACGATTTTATTGGCCGTGTTGACGTTGGTGGGGACTATCACCAGTGCCCTCATTGCTCATGGTTATTTTGATCTTCGGCAAAAGAACGAAGAGCAGAAACAAGACTTAACCCAAACACAGTCGCGGTTGCGAACCGCCACTTCTGACCTCAATGCCGCCAGGCAGCAATTGAACGCCCCCCAGGCCGTTCGAGTTTCTCAACCGAGCGAGGAAAAAGTCGAACCACCGGCGCAACCTGCAGACTTTTCGCAAACGGTGGGGGACTTCACGGTTGATCTTGAGAAGTGCACGAAGCAGGAATCCAAGAGCGTGACCTGCACGTTCGGAGTTACTAATCTAAAACCTGATCGCGGAGTCGCTGTCGTATCGACGGCATATGGGAAGGCGTCCTACTACGTCGATAACCACGGGATGCAGAGGGTCGCCGACTCGGTAACTTTCGGCAGTGGCCAGGGCGGTACCGGGACGGATGCCGTTACAGGCGTAAAGATACCGGGCAGTCTCACATTTCCAGGAGTGGAGGCTGGCGTTGACTCGCTGGCTAAGCTGGTGATCTGGATTGATCTTGGCAACTTTGTGCATTACACTGCCGAGTTCCGCAAGGTTCCATTGCCATAGGCTCCTCCCACGAGTGTGAAGGCACAGGATTAGTTGCTTCAGGGCACCGGGTCTTCCGTTCCCATGGGCACACTGGAACGGCAGGACGCGATCCGGCGAAAACTCATCCATGCCCCTTTGATGATTCCGAACTTGCGCGTGGCCTGAGTTGCGTATTGAGAACATGTGGGCCTGTAACGGCAGCGGAAGAAGCGCCCGGTGAGGGGATGGAGAAAGTGGTGGTATCCTCCAACGGATAAAGCAAAGAGCTGCACACTGACTTGACTCTGTGGCGGACGGGACGCATCCAGCCCAAAGAGCAAGGCAAGCGCAAGTAACATAGCCAGCCATGGCTCCGGCCTTAGGAGCCGGTGCCGCAATGTGGACATCTCACACTAGCTTGGAGGCGCCTGTTCCCACAGTTAGAGCATTGAACCATATTGCCTTGCGGGCGCGCAAAGATGTAAACCACGATCCCGAACAACGGGACAAGTGCTACGAAAAGCATCCACAGTATTGCGCCATCCATGCCACGGGCCTTGGCGTCACGAGCAACCCAAACAAGCAGCGCAATCTGCAAGCCGACGATAACCAGGAAAATAATGAGGAGAAGACCGCCGCAGCCGCTACATGCAGCGCAGCCAGCCGCAGGGTGGGATTGATACTGCGCTAAGCAGTTTGCGGAAAAGCTCAATTCGGCTAAGCCGGCTGACGCAACACCATAACAACTCTTCCTCATCTTAGGGTGCCTCGCCTGAAATTGCTGTTGAGCAACGGATGATAGAGGGTTAACCGCGTCACGTCAAATCGGCCGGCTCAGCTAGCCTGAAAATGCGACCCTCGCGATCTGAGTTTGGCAACTATATGTGGCTTCAGATCGCCGACGACAATTGCGGTGTCGTAAAGATCCGCGCTGCTGCTAAGTAGTCCGCGGAATGGATGGCGATCGGATCACCCGCCCCGCAGTTGGGGCGGGTGAAACAGCAGGTCCCTCGGCTTCGCTCCTAATGAACAACCGTACCCTTGACCGACCAAAAGCATTGGATGGGCTTCGCCCTGGGCTTCGCCCGTCTTTTTCGGCCCACGTACGCTGGTGCGAACATGGGGCACCCGTCGAGTGCGCGGTAGCCCGTACTGTTGATTTCACCCTTAACTGGCCGCGGGCTGATCTTCTCCTCGGGATGACAAGGAGAGTTTGGCGCTTCCACGAGGCAATGGTTAGTGGGATCGAGAGTGCAGTCGACTGCAAACCAAATTAAGTCACAAACTCTCAGGTAGTGGAGTCCCTGCCACGCTGCCGAATTCGCCCAGATTGCCGGTGGTTTCTTCAGGAAGGCGGCTCCGCCTGCAGGGTCTGCCCGCAGGTCGTTCCTGATTGCCTCGATCCCTCGCCAGGGATGGACCGGGCAGCTACACCGGAGGCCAGGCGCTGAAGAAGGACTTCCGTATACTAACTGTGAGCCATCGATGAGCTGAACCACTCCTGCAGAATATCCTCAATCTGACCCTCGAATTTGCTTCGGTCCAGCCAAGGCGCAATCGTGCTGTCTGAACACAGTTGAATCTCACGCCGCCCTGTGCCGGGGTAAAGGTTTGAAAGCATCGGGGTGATCGCGATCTTCTTGAAGCTTGCCAATGTGTTCGCCAGATTCGCTTTCGAGCATGCCGCGTCCTGACATCTTGGAACTGCATTTGCCGCCTTGCCCTCGTTTTGTGCAGCGAATGGAGTCGATTGCGAAACGGCTCCTTGGGGCGATATGGGGATAGCATCCTGATACTGCCTGCAGATCCCTCGGCTTCGCTCCTAATGAACAACCGTACCCTGAACCGAGTTCGAGGGGCTTCGCCCGGCTTTTTCGGCCCACGTACGCTGGCGCGAACATGGGGCACCCGTCCAGTGCGCGGTGGCCCGCACTGTTCATTGCTCCCTTAACTTGCCGCAGGCAAGTCGTCTCCTCGGGATGACACGGGAGGGTAGCGATTCCATCGGGCATCGATGAGTGGGATCGACGGGACAAGAGGTTCCTCCACTTCCCTTCGGTCGCGCGTATTCCCGGGTCCATTCAGTCCCGAAGGGACGGGTGAACGAATGCTTACTGTCGATGGGATCGCGGAATAATTCAGCCGTCCCTGGCGGGACTTGGTCTGTTAGCCATCGGTACCCAGCACTGCGTGCTGGGCTAAGTTCAGCCCGTCCCTGCGGGACTAGACGAAAAGCGGGAAGACGATTAAGTCACAGGCTCTCCTCATGAACAACCTCACCTTGGACCGACCAAAAGCGTTTGATGGGCTTCGCCCGTCTTTTTCGGCCCACGTTAGCTGGTGCGAACATGGGGCACCCGTCGAGTGCGCGGCGGCCCGCACTGTTCATTGCTCCCTTAACTGGCCGCAGGCTAGTCGGCTCCTCGGGATGACTAGGGTGGTGATGGTGTTTTCAGTAGCATTGGTGAGGGATCGGCTGAACTGCAGATCCCTCGGCTTCGCTCCTAATGAACAACCGTAACCTGGGCCGAGCAAGAGCGTTTGATGGGCTTCGCCCGTCTTTTTCGGCCCACCTTAGCTGGTGCGAACATGGGGCACCCGTCCAGTGCGCGGTGGCCCGTACTGTTCATTGCTCCCTTATCTTGCCCCGCGGGGGCAAGTCAAAGCGCTCGGGATGACAAGGGGAGAGCGGCGTTTCCATTTGGGATCGGTTATTGGGATGGAGAGATGACAAAGGGGAGGGCAGCGTTTCCCCGAAAGATCCGTAGAACTGCAGGTCCCTGGGCTTCGCTCCTAATGAACAACCGTACCCTGGACCGGCCAAGAGCGTTGGATGGGCTTCGCCCGTCTTTTTCGGCCCACGTACGCTGGTGCGAACATGGGGCACCCGTCCAGTGCGCGGCGGCCGGTACTGTTCATTGCTCCCTTAACTTGCCGCAGGCAAGTCGGCTCCTCGGGATGACTAGGGTGGTGATGGTGTTTTCACTAGCATTGGTGAGGGATCGGCTGAACTGCAGATCCCTCGGCTTCGCTCGGGATGACAAGGAGAGTGTGGCGCTTCCACGGGACAATGGTTAGTGGGATCGAGAGTGCAGTCAACTGCAAACGCCAGTCTTATCTGTTCAACACTTCGAGAAGTGGCCTTCCAGTAATTGATTCCTCCATCAAGAACACTCATGGGTGCAGCCCATTGATTTCAACCGATACAATCCACCTTGTTAGTCAGGCAGCGCGAAGGAGTACATCGTGCCTTCGCCCGTTCCTATGATGTATTGTTTTCCATCGACAGCGTAGCTGATGGGGCCGCTTGCATTGGGGCCGCCCAGATTCACGTGCCATAGCGGCTGGCCCGTCTTTGCGTCGAGCGCGATGAAGTCGCCGTCCATTCCACCCCCGAAGACCAGGCCGCCTGCGGTAGAGAGCACACCCGACTCGGTGTTGTTAACCATTTTGAAATCCCACTTTTTCTCCCCGGTCTCGGGATCGAGGGCGCGAATCGCACCGTAGCCCTCGGATTCCATCTTGTAATTGGGAGACGACGCACGCATCCCACCGGCCGGACGGCTGGTCGCGCCAGCTCCGCCGCAACTCCCCGGAACAACGTGGCCATCCTGCACACACGGTACCGGCGTTCCGGTGCCGGTGTAGCGCTGGCCTCGCGCCCAGGGGCCCGGATCTCCCTTACCGGAAAGAGCCTTGTAGTTGTCCCAGACGGCCAAATAAAAGAGTCCGGTTTGCGGACTGAAGGACGGTGGATACCAGTTTGTCCCTCCCTGCGAGCCCGGCATCACGGGAATTCCCCCAGCGGGCTTCGGCCAGAACTCGGGCGCTTTGATCGGCCTGCCGCTCTTGTCCAGCCCGTTCGCCCAGGTCTCCTTGACGAACGGCTTGCCCAGCAAGAATTCTCCTGTGGTTCGGTCCAGCACATAGAAGAAGCCGTTGCGGTTGGCCCACAGCATTAATTTGCGAGGCTTGCCTTGCCAATCCATATCGACTAGAACGGGGATCTGGATGGCGTCCCAGTCATACTCGTCGCCGGGCGTGAACTGGAAATGCCACTTCAGCTTACCTGTGTCGGCATCCAGCGCCACCACCGAATCGGAATAGAGATTGTCGCCGGGGGCGCGCACATCGCCGCTCCAGCCAGGATTTGGATTGCCCGTTCCCCAGAAGGTCAGATTGGTTTCCGGATCGTAACTTCCGCTGTTCCATACGGGGCTGCCGCCATGCTTCCAGGAATCGCCGGACCAGGTTTTGGCCGCTGGGTCGCCCGCGGACATGGGTGCTGTATAGAAGCGCCATAGTTCCTTGCCCGTCTTGGTATCGTAGGCGTTGACCCAGCAGTTGGCGCCGGCCTCGTTGGTGGCGGGGCCGAGGATGATCATGTTGCGAACTATGAGGGGTGCGACATTGTACTGATAGCCGTCCTTCCAGTTGGTCATGACGACATCCCAGAGGATGCGGCCACTTTTTATGTCGAGGGCGATCAGGTGGCAATCGACGGTGGCCCAGAAAAGACTGCCGTTGGCAATCGCCATGCCCTTGTTGACTTCGTAGGCATTGTAGTAAGCCTTGGAATCAAGCGGGCGGGAAACCTTCCAGAACTGGCGGCCGGTCACGGCATCGAGGGCGACCACTTCCAGCGCAGTGCCGGTGTAGACGACGCCGTCCACGACCAGTGGAGTGTTCTCCATCTTCGACTGGTTCTTCTCCGTTTTCTGGTAAGTCGGGCGGTACACCCACTTCATCTGCAGATTTTTGACGTTGTCGCGGTTGATCTGCGTCAACGTGCTGTAGCGTTGGCTCGCATAGCCGCCCGAATACGTCAGCCAATTCTGTGGCTCGCGTTCGGCGTGCAGAAGACGGTCGGCCGTCACCTGAGCAAGCAAAGACCCGGTAACGAAGATGAGTGAGAGCAAAATGCGAGTCGTCATAAACCCTTTCCCGGTGCGCGAGCGGATTATATACCGCCCCATTTTGACATGGGCTACGCGGAGCGGCGAATGCAGCGAAAGCCGAGATTACTGGTCGAGCTGTCCGGCGTGTTCTGGGTTCGCGCGGCAACACGATAGCGATTGCAGTACGAGGCATGACAGAGAAAACTGCCACCCTTGATTACCTTGCCTTCCCCGCGGGCCGGGCCCTTTGGATCGGTGGACTCATGTGGCGAGTGGCGCACGCCGAACCAATCGCTAGTCCATTCCCAGACATTGCCGGCCACAGAAAATAGGCCGTAACCGTTCGGCGGAAAGGCGGTGACGGGACAGGTGCCGGCAAAGCCGTCTTCGGCCGTATCTTCGAGGGGAAATTTGCCTTGCCAGATGTTGCACAGATGCTTGCCGGCGGGGGTCAGTTCGTCTCCCCAGGCGTACAGTTTCTGCTCCAGGCCGCCGCGCGCAGCGAACTCCCATTCCGCTTCGGTCGGGAGTTGCTTTCCTGCCCAGGCGGCGTAGGCGAGCGCGTCGTTGTGGCTCACGTGCACAACCGGGTGATCTCCGCGGGTAGTGAGATTGCTGACCGGGCCCTCCGGCGATTTCCAGTGGGCTCCCGGCACCTTGCACCACCAGGGCGCGGCTGCAATGGTGTCCACTACATACTCCTCAAAGTGTTCAACGGGTACATGCGCCCAGAACACGAACGACCAGCCGAAGCGTTCGGCTTCGGTCACATAAGCGGTTTCGCGCACAAAGGTCGCAAACTGGCGGTTGGTCACGGGCACCTCGTCCATGCTGAAGGGCGACACAGTCACCGGCCGCACCGGGCCCTCTCCATCCAGAGGGAATCCTCCCTCGTAATCCGTGCCCATAAGAAACCGTCCGCCGAGCAGAGAGACCATGCCGTCCTCAGATCGCGGGCTGTTCCCCTGCGGAGGCGCGATGGAAATCGAGCCGGCACGCTCACCACGGGCCGGGGTACAGCAGGTTTTGTTACCCTCCATCGGCCCCCTTCAATGCACGTGGACAGCAATCGGCCGGGTGTTGCTCACCCCGCCGCGCAGAAAATCGCTGCGCAGCAAGACCTCGAAGTTATGCAAGCGGCCAGTGCCGTCGGTAGCCGCAGCCATCACAGGTTTCCACATAGGTTTGTCGAATAGAAAACGCATTCCGCCATAGGTGGTGCCCATGGTGGTTCCTTCGATCAGCAGTACTCTACCACCGCCTTGTGTGTTGTCAGTCAGTGCGACCAAGGTGAGCGCGCCCAGGGGTCCTTTCCCGGGACTAAACGTATAGGCGGCCTGCTCACCAGCATGAGGCGCACGGTTGGTCACGGTGTAACTGTTGTTCTTAAAGTCCCATAGCGTACGAAAGTCCAGTTGGGGCTGGTAAAGCGAGACCCAGGGATTGAAGGTATCGGAGCCAATCAGGATGAGGTTGTCGTTGTTAACGTCCGCGGCGGCCATGTCGCGGGCATAGCGAATTTCGAGCCAGTTCTCGGCCTCCGGCATACCGATCCACTCGGGTACCCGGACAAGGTTCGCGACCAGCCTCAAGGTCGCCATGGGCGTGACGGAGCGGGTACCCACGGACGCATCATCGTCACGCGGTCTGCTGGCGGCGGTGGCTTGCTGCTGGTAACTCTGTTCTGTGTACTCTTCGAGAGTAACGGGCCGTTTCTCAAATGAAACGTAGGCATCAAGCGCGGCATCGCCGGGGACGATCAGAGTTCTGTGCCCAGGTTGGAAGAGGGCTCGCCACAGAATCTCCGGGCCGCTATTGGCCATCTGGGCGGTATGCGAGTCATGCTCGATCGCGAGCAGCGCTACCGCCACGATAGCCGAGGCGACCGCCAACCAGCAGGTAAGTTTGGCAGACCGGGGCCAACGGGAGAGGCTTGCGGAGGTTTCAGCCTGGTCCACATCCGGCTCGACGGCGATCACGGACAGGGGAGGATCCAGAACCGCTCGACCTTCGCCGGTGGCGGCGGGGAGGAACGGTGCCGGCGTGAACACGGCGACGTACCCGCCTTTGGGAATGGTGATGCGGAAGCCGTTGTCCGCGCCTTCCTTGTCGTAGTAGGTTTCGATTCGCTGGCGCAGCAGCCTGGCGGTTCCGCGGACGATCGTATCCTCGGCGGAGTTGTACCCGGGCGGCCGCCCGAATACGTAAATGCCTATCTGCTGCTCAGTCAGCTCGTCCAGGGCTCCATCGAGAGACTTTCTGCAGATGTACTCGAATAAAACCGCCAGCCGAGAGGTTCTGGCGAAGGTGCGGCTGTCGAGGACGCGTTGAACTTCTTCCTCGCAGCGCGTGCGCTGTGCTTCTGAAGCGCCCGCAAGTAAATGGCCTGGAATGGCGGTCTGTTCCACGATAGATCGGAGCCGTCGTTGGCGCCTAAGCGCTAATTTATCGTACTCCTTTGGCACATTTCACGGGTGAAAGGCACCGTGAAACACCTGCCGGCGCGTTACAAAGGCAGCGTGCAGGCCTATGCTTCCCCTGCCCGGCAATACGCGTGCCGGCTGGACACAGAAGTGGAAAGGCATCACACAATCTAGATGGACCGGCGCACATTTCTCGAGCTTCTTTCGGCTGCCCTGCCCGCCGTCTCTACCGCGAATGCCGGTATGGCGCAGGTCACGGCAAAGCCGGCCGCGGGTGACCGCCCAAACTTTCTGTTCATGATTGCGGACGATCTGATGTTCCGCACTATCGGAGCCATTAACAACCCCGAGGTCCATACGCCTAACCTGGATCGTCTCGCCCGCTCCGGCTGCCACTTTACTCATTGCTTTCACCAGGGGTCGTGGACGGGTGCGGTGTGCGTGGCGAGCCGAACCATGCTGAACACGGGCTTGACCTCCTTCCATGCTGAGCATGCCCTGCCGGCCAACCAGTCGGCGAGCGTGCCGGTATGGGGGCAAACCTTGCGCGCGCATGGCTATGACACCTTCATTACCGGCAAGTGGCATCTGGACGCGGTTTCCTTGCAGCGCTCCTTTGCCAAAATGGGGCCGGTTGGCCCCGGCTTCCTTGACTCGACGCGGGATATGTACGACCGGCCGGCGCCGGGAAATACCTGGTCCCCCAGTAATCAGGAACTGAAGGGCCATTGGCTGCACCGGGAACTGTGGTGCGAGGACGATTCGGACCGTATCGAACACTCGAGCAGCCTGTACGCTGATGCCGCAGTGAGCTATTTGCAGGGCGAACAGGGCGGCGCAAAGGCCCCATTTTTTATGTATGTGGGCTTTAACGCGCCGCACGATCCGCGGCAATCACCGGAAGAGTTTCTGAAGTTGTACCCGGTTGAGTCCATACAGGTGCCGCCCAACTTTCTACCCCAGCATCCCTTCGATCAGGGCGATTTCAAGACGCGGGATGAACTGCTGGCTCCGTTCCCCCGGACGGAGTTTGATGTGAAGACGCACCGGCGGGAATACTACGCCATCATTTCGCACATGGATGCGCAGATCGGCCGCATTCTGGACGCTTTGGATGCCTCAGGCCAAGCATCACGGACCTACGTGATCCTGACCGCGGACCACGGTCTTGCTGTGGGCGAACACGGGCTATTGGGAAAACAAAATCAATACGAATGCAGTATGCGCATGCCGCTCATTGTGCGCGGCCCGGGAATCAAGGCGGGCAAGGTGATCGACGAGATGGTCTATCAACATTGCATGTATGCTACGACCTGTGAGCTCGCCGGAATCCCGATACCGCCCCACGTCGCCTTTCCCAGCCTGGCGCCGATGCTGCGCGAGGAATCGGCAAAGCCTCTCTATGACGCGATGTTCGGCTGGCTGAATGTATTGCAACGCAGCGTGCGCACCAAACAGCACAAGCTGATTTTTTATACCCAGCTCAACCGCTACCAGTTATTCGACCTGGAGAAGGATCCCTGGGAGATGCACGATTTAATTGATGATGCCGCTTACCAGACGGTACGGGCAGCGATGGTAGTCCGTCTTAAGCAGCTTCAAGCGGAATTGAATGACCCACTCGACCTGGATCATCCACCGCATGTCCGTGAAGGCAATTCCTATTAAAAAAACAGTAGTGAGATCGCACTTTTTTCAGGGGGCAAGGATGACGAATCTACAGGGGACTGCAAATTTCAGCGTTTCCACCTTAGGCCGGTGGTTGGTTTTGGTCTTGTTATTCGTTGGCGGGTTGAGCCACTCTGCGATGGCCCATGCTCAATTGGCGGCCGCCACGGTGAATGGAACGGTGCGGGACACGAGCGGGGCTGCGATTGTGGGGGCCGAGGTGAACTTGCGGGAAAACGCCACCGGGGTGGCGCGCACCACGCAATCGAATTCCGTGGGCAGCTACACATTCATCGACGTCACGCCGGGGACCTACACGTTGGAGGCAGTGAAGGCCAGTTTCTCCACATCCCAGAAGAACGGCATCACTCTCTCGGTAAACCAGACAGCGACGCTCGACTTTGTGCTGTCGGTCGGTTCCGCGGTGCAGCAGGTTACGGTGGCTGCGGCAGCGACGCAACTGGAGGCTTCCACGGCCAACCTGGGCACCGTAATCAGTAGCGTCGCGGTGAATTCCCTCCCCTTGAACGGCAGAAACTTCACCCAGTTGCTTACCCTGACCCCGGGCGCAAGCCGGGCCGACACCGGGCAAGGTTCCCAGGGTGGCAATGCCATTCTTACCGGCTCGTTCGCATTCCCGTCGGTCAACGGACAGATGAACCGCAGCAATCTTTTTCTGCTCGATGGCGTCACCGACGAGCAGTTCTGGTTCAGTGAGTACGCTGTGCAGCCGATCGTGGACGCCGTGGAGGAGTTCAAGGTGCAGTCGCACAACGACCAGAGCCAGTTCGGTGGGGTTATGGGCGGCATCGTCAACGTGGTCTCCAAATCGGGCACCAACCAGTTCCACGGCGACGCTTGGGATTTTTTGCGCAACGATACTTTCGATGCGCGGAATCCGCTGCTAACCCACAAGACTCCCTTGAAGCAGAACGTGTATGGCGTCACTATCGGCGGTCCCGTGATGTTTCCGCACTACTATAACGGGCGCAACCGCACCTTCTTTTTCGGAGCGTATGAAGGCACGAACATCAACTCTGCGAATCAACTGCTGTACAACGTGCCCACGACGGCAGAGCTTGCCGGAAACTTCAGCGCGGTCACGCAGCAGTTGTATAACCCGTACACCACCACGCCCGATCCGAATAAGCCCGGCAATTACCTACGCACGCCCTTCGCCAACAACAATATTACGGCGGCTTTAAATCCAGCGATGGTGGCCCTAGTGGAGGCGGTTTACCCCGCGCCCACCACCACTTCGTCGGGCTTGTACAACGGGCAAGACACGACGCCCACCCTGACCCGGCAGAATAACTATAGTTTGCGGTTAGACCAGGTGATTACCCAGACAAGTTCTATGTGGGCACGGCTCAGTCAATTTCATGCAACCCAAACCGCCTCGGGCGGCTTTCAGGGTTTGATCTCCGATAACATCAGCAACGGGCAGAACTGGGGCGTGGGCTATCTGAAAACCTTTGGCGCTACCGGGACGCTGCAAGTTACCGGGGGGCACGTGTGGCAGAACTTTTCGACCACCAGTAAATTCACTAAGCCGGTCTCTACCAGCGCCTTCAACTCATTCTATGTCTGCGGGTATCTCGGCCCGATTGACTGCCAGGTTCCCATACTTGCGGTGACTGGCTTCGCTGGGGGCGGCAACAGCTACCTGGATGACGACGATGGAGATATCTACGAGGTGAAAGGCAATTTCACCCGGCTGAGCGGCCGCCACACCTGGAATGCGGGCGCCAGTGTTAGCCACAATGACGAGAGCGTATTGAACGCGAACGGCAACCTTGGATTTTCTGCTTTTCAGACCTCGAATCTCGAGTCCCAGGCAAACACCGGCAACGCGCTGGCTTCGTTTCTCATCGGGGTGCCCAGCACCGGGGAACGGCGGAACAACCTGAAGCTCCCGCATAATGGCTGGATCAATGCTGTCTTCGCCGGAGACCAGTGGAAGATCACGCCCAAGATGACCCTGAACTTCGGGGCGCGCTACGACTGGGTGATCATGCCAACGCTGGCTCCCAACGTGACCCAGTCGAACCTTACCGGGGCGCTCAACCTGCGCAATGGCACTTACATTCTTACCAAGGCAACGGCGGGGCTGGGTTCGTGCGCCACGTTGCTGGCCGCGCCCTGTATCCCGGGTGGCCAGCTGCCAGCCAACGTGATTCAGTCAAGCAGCAATCGCCTCATTAACAATCAGCTGGATAACATTCAGCCCCGAGTGGGCCTGGCTTACCAGATCGACCGGCAGCGGGTTCTGCACCTCTCCTACTCACGGGTGTACGACGTGTGGTCCGGGGTGATGCAGATGACGCAGAATGAAGGTGCGCTATGGCCGTCGTTCGGGCTGGATATTACCAGCAATTTGAATTCGACCACGGTCACCACGCCGGCGAGCAATCCTTTGAATCTACCGGCGGGTCAGACCCACACGCTGCCGCTGGCGACACCGTTTGTGCAATCGGCTAACTTTATCGCGCCGTATATGAAGAATCCTTATTCCGACCAGTGGACGGTGGGCCTGCAGCAGCAGATGGGACAGACAACTCTGTTCACTCTGAATTATGTGGGTTCTCACAACAATCGTCTGCCGTGCTGCGGATACTACAACGTGGCGCTGAGCCCCGGACCCGGAACCCCGGCGAGCCGGGCTCCGTTCCCTTACATTACCCCTACCCAGTATGAGCAAAGCAACGGATCGAGTAATTACAACGCGTTGCAAGCGCAGGTGGACAAGAGGATGTCTTCCGGGATCGCTTATACCCTTAACTACACCTGGTCGAAGACCATCGATGTAGCCTGTGACGGCTATTTCGGCGCAGAGGGATGCTTTGTGCGCAATCCCTATAACATACAAGCGGACCGCAGCGTCGCCGGTTTTGACCTGCCGCAAATATTCACCGGCAGCGTGACCTATATGCTTCCGTTCGGCCGGGGGCAGAGGTTCCAGACCGGCCACCGCGTCACCGACGCGGTGGTGGGCGGATGGCAAATCAACTCCATTGCGACGCTGACTTCGGGAACGCCGTACACTGTTTCTTATTCTGGCGATGTGGCGAACACCGGCAACACGTACCAGGGTGTCAACCAGATCGGCAATCCGAAGCTGACGAATCCCACAATTTCGAAGTGGTTCAACACCGCGGCTTACCAAGCGCCGGCGCAATATACCTACGGCGGCGTGGGCCGCAATACGCAGCGGTCAGATTGGTATCGCGATGTGGACCTGTCTGTGTTCCGGCGGTTCTCGTTGGATCGCGTGCAGCTCGAGTTCCGCGCCGAAGCTTTCAACTTCACCAATACCGCGGTCTGGTCTGCGCCCAATGCCACGTTCAACAGCACCACGTTCGGCCAGGTTTCTTCGACCGCGAGCACCCAACGGGAGTTGCAGTTCGCTTTGAAGATCTACTTCTAGACGGGTGAAGCAAGGAAGGGAGCATGATGGATCGCCGGAAATTTCTGGAGCTGATGAGCACCAGTGTCGCGGCCAAGGGCATCGGGCTGGCTTCGCCGGTGGAGCAGGAGGCGCCGGCCTCGGGGCGCCCAAATTTTCTGTTCATCATCTGCGACGATCTGGCATTCCGCACGATTGGCAGCCTGAACAATCCCGAAGTGCACACACCGAATATGGATCGGCTGGCAGCGTCGGGCTGCATCTTCACTCACTGCTTTCACCAGGGTTCATGGAGCCCGGCGGTTTGCGTACCGAGCCGCACCATGCTCAACAGCGGTCTGAGCGCATTTCATGCGGAGGCCGGGATCGACGAGGTCCCCACGTGGGGGCAGACGCTGGGCCGGAACGGATACGCCACTTATCTTTGTGGCAAGTGGCATCTGGATCCGACGGTACTGCAGCGCAGCTTTCAGGAGTTGGGAACGGTCGCTCCAGGGATGCTCGCGTCGACGCCGGAAGGTGGCGCGGCTTATGACCGGCCACGCGCCGGAGACGATTGGCAGCCCTGGGATGAGTCGCTGAAAGGACAGTGGCTGAACACTGGCTTATGGTTGAACGAAACCCCGGCGAAAACCCAGCATGAGGTTGTGCTCTACAGCGATCAGTTCATCGACCATCTGCTGAACAAGGCGGCCAAACGGCAGGATCCTTTTTTTATGTATCTTGGCTTCAATGCCCCGCATGATCCGCGGCAGTCTCCGAAGGCTTACCTGGACCGCTATCCGCAAGAGAGGATCGAGGTGCCGCCGAATATGCTGCCCGAGCATCCGTTTGACCAGGGAGATTTCAAGATTCGCGATGAGCTCCTGGCGCCGTTTCCCAGAACCCGGGAGGCGGTGCAAATGCATCGGCGTGAATACTACTCGCTGATCACTTACATGGATCAGCAGGTGGGACGCATACTGGATGCTTTGGAGCAATCAGGCAAGGCTCGTAATACTTATGTGATCCTGACGGCAGATCATGGACTGGCGGTGGGCGAGCACGGTCTGATGGGCAAACAGAACATGTACGACTGCAGCATACGCATGCCGCTGCTGATCGCCGGCCCAGGGATCCAGCCAGGCAAGCGTGTCGACCAGATGGTCTACCAGCACAGCATGTATGCCACGACCTGCGAACTGGCCGGCATACCGGTTCCTTCGAGTGTGCAATTCCCCAGCGTGGCGCCGCTGCTGCGGGGCGGCGATGAGACTTTGCACGACGCAGTTTTCTGCTACTACCGCGGGTTCCAGCGTATGGTGCGGACGCGCACTCATAAGCTGATCGTGTATCCGGAGGCTCATCGGGTACAGCTGTTCGACATCGAGCACGACCCCTGGGAGATGAAGGATCTTTCGAATGATCCCGCGTCTGCCGGCGTGAAAGCTGGCCTGGTGAAGAAGCTCAAACAGCTGCAACAGGAGCTTAACGATCCTTTGACGGTTACGATTTAACTGTGTAATGGACTCGTTCTAGTGGACTGTAACATCTGAATCGGTAGAACCGCAGATCTCTCCACTGTGCTTCGTTCCGGTCGAGATGACAAATTCGCTTGGGGTAAATTGCAGTCTTTCCAGTTGATAAGCAGCTTTACATCAACCAACAAATTTGACATCTAGGCCGGAGTCGGTCGGTTAGTAGCAGACAGATCCCTTCACTCCAGGGCGGCTTGCGTCGACCGACCGAGCAGGGGCTTACGCGGAGCCGACGGTATCTTCGCCAACTCGCGGTCCACCTCGTCTATCCTTGCGTCAGAGATCGCCAGCCCTCTGTGCTGCATCTGCCGGATACACATCGTCGACCCTTGTCGCTGCTGAACCACGCTCAGCGCCTGCGGGATTTCGTGCTCCAGGATTACTTTTGCCTGGGGGTTTTGCAGAAGCACTGTAATCGGGGAATCGATCGAGAACTCACGTGCCGGTAGTGTAGATTCCCAGTCATTCCAGGGACTACGCGTGTAGGTTACGGCTGCGTAAGGCTCCATGTAGTTTGTAAAACCGTCCCGTGCAAGATAGCTCTCGGACGGCAGGAACTCATCCTTCAGAGCCTTCAGCCATAGATCCAGCTCCTTTTCCAACCTGGCCTGGATAGTTCGAGCCTCAGGGTTGTCGATGAGGTTGTGCCTCTGATAAGGATCGCGCTGGTTATCGTAAAGCAGCCAGGGTCCCTTGATGGAACGCACATAGGTGTATCTCAGATCGCGCACACCCCTATATTCGGCAATGCCGAATTGTCGCGCCGTCGAGATCGGTACAGGCATGTTCAGAAAAGCAGTGCTCGCGGGTCCAACTGTACGCTTCGTGTTCGTCAGGCTCGAAAAGTCGGTTCCCTGTACGCCGCGGGGAATGGGGATGTCGCACAGGCTAAGTAAAGTAGGCATAACGTCCGGAGTTGTTATAAGAGCCTGCGTCGTATGCCCTGACTTCCCGTACTTTCTTGGGTACCGCACCAGTAGTGGAACGCGAATCGACTCCTCCCACGGGTAGAGCTTTGTCTGAAGGCCCTGAGACTCCATCATGTCTCCGTGGTCAGATGTGAAAAGGATGATCGTATCGTCGCGGCCTTGGGTGGAGTCGACAGTAGCCAGTAGCTGTTGGAAGCAGTCGTTCAACGCAGCCATATGCGCGTAATAACCACGCAGGCCTGCGATCGCTTGTTCTTTACGATCAGGAGCGACGTTGGGCCGAAGAACGATCTCTTTATTGGCAAACATCTGCCGGTATCTTTCTGGAGCGGTCCCGAGCGGAAAATGTGGAGGGCCCCAGGAAAGTGTCAGGAAATAGGGTTCGCCCGCGTTCGCATTGGCCTTAATGAATCTGCAAGCATCTTCTGTCTGTGCCTGCGCGTCATATCCCTCCCAGAATTTCTTTGCCGGATCGCTTCCCTCGTAGTAAAAAGATCGATTGTAATCGTGGCAGCACTCGGCCACCTTCCAGTATTCAAAGCCAAAGTGATGATCAACGGGAATAAAAGCCTCCCGCCGCCCATAGTATCCGTCGGGGCTTCCGTAGACGTGCCACTTGCCGATATAGCCGGTCTTATATCCCGCATCCCGAAAGCATTCGCCGAGTGTCTTCAGCTTCGGCTTCAACTCCACGTCGTTGATGTAGACGCCGTGCGAGAGGGGATACTGGCCAGTCAACAGGCTTGCGCGCGTGGGGCAGCATACCGGGAGCCCGGAGACCATCTGATCGAAGCTGACGCTCTCCTTGGCAAACTGATCAAAAGTCGAGGTGGTGGCATTGGTGTCGCCCGTGTAGCCGAACGACTGTGCTCGCCACTCATCTGCGATCACAAACAGAACGTTCGGCTTTCTGGCTCCTCGTGGCCGCTTTGACTGGCCCAGGGTCTGCAACGCCGAGGCTGCGAGCATTCCCTGGGTGAAACGCCTTCGGGTCAACGAATTCACGCTTGGCTCCTTCATCTCCATAGCCGATCTGCTCAATGGATCATGGGCGCGAGTTGAGGGTGCTGTCTCGCCCAGGCAAGATAGTCCTGTACGGTATAAAAGGTGCGGTATTCGTAGTGGCTCGGATCATCTTCGATCGGCTGCGACCAGTCCAGGCTCCACGAATCACCGACCTGCTTCATCTGGCTGAGGAGCTTGGCATCGAGTTCTGCCATGATCGTGCTCGACGAATCCTGGCCAACCAGATTGTTCATCTCGTACGGATCCTCTTTAAGATCGTAAAGTACCCACGGCCCGGTCTCATAGCGAGCGTACATATAACGTTCGGTTCTCAAGCCGCGCCAGGCGTGCTCCACGCCCGTCTGGTGGTAGGGACCGAACAGCTGGAAGTAGCTGAAATCCGGGCTCTGCTCGGTCTTCCCCAGGGCGATTTGCGAAAAGTCCGTCCCCTGGGTATTCTCCGGAACTTTGATCCCGCAGAGCGTGAGGAGAGTAGGAGCGAAATCGACGTGGGAGAATATGGCGTCACTCGTGCGGCCGGCGGGAATATGATTCGGATACCGCATAATTCCCGGAACCCGGATCGACTCCTCCCAAGGCTTTCGCTTCAGGATTTTCCCCTGAGAGCCCAGCATGTTCCCATGATCTGAAGAGAACAGGACGATCGTGTTGTTCTCAAGGCCCAAGTCGCGAAGCGTCTTGAACAGCCTTCCCATCTGGTCATCAATGGCAGTGATGGACGCGTAATACGCGGCGATGTCTTTACGGCTGGCGCCTTTTGTTCCCTGAATCCAGTTTGGCTCCATCGTGAGCTTCTGCGGATCATAAAGGGCCAGGTATTCCTCCGGGGCCACATAGGGGTCGTGAGGCGCCCCTGGAGCAAGCATTAGGAAGAAAGGCTTGTCGTGATTGCCGTGCAGGAATTCAACGGCCCGGTCGGTCCAGAACTCGGGTTCGTATTTCTCCGATACGATAGGCACGTTCTCGTCGCGAAAATACCAGTTGTAAAAGTAGTTGTGGTTCACTTCATGGGCGGCCCAATATTGAAACCCATGCCGCCTCCGCCCGGGCGGAACAAAACCGGGCAGACGCGGTCCACCATCCAGATGCCACTTCCCGATGTAGCCGGTGTGGTAGCCGGCTCCAGCAAAATGATCGGCAACTGTTAGGATTTCTTCTCGCAGCCTCAGATCGTTGGCGATCATACCGTTTCTGTTGGCGTAGGTTCCCGTGAGGATGTCCGCTCTCGCCGGGCAGCAGACCGGCGTATTCGCAAACGTGGTTCGAAAGAGAGTGCCCTGGGAGGCAAGGGCGTCGAGGTGTGGCGTGCGAACATCGGGGTTGCCCATGCACCCTAGCGCCTGGGCACGCCACTCGTCAGGAAGAATGAAGAGCACATTGGGGCGCGATTCCGGATGCGGAACCGGTCGGGCAAGACCCATCCGCTCGAGAGCCAGACCGGCAGCGGCTGTAGTAGCCCTTTGTAGAAAAGTTCGCCTTTCCATTCTTCCTCGCTGATTCGAAATCAGAACTGATACTTCAATGCAAACTCCGCAATCCGCGGGTCGCGTGCCGTCGTGACTTGACCATAGCTTCCTGAGCCGACCTGGAGCGCCGCAGTGGGAAGGCTGGCGAAATTTGTGTGGTTGAAGGTGTTAAACAGTTCGGCCCGGAACTCGATGTTGTGGCGTTCGGTAATGGCAAAGGTTTTGTACATTGCCATATCGAAATTGATGGTTCCGGGGCCGGTGATCGAGCCAGGGGAAGCAGTGCCGAAGTAGCCGGCGGACGGAGCGATGAAGGCCGCTTTGTTGAACCACTGCGCGACTGTTTTCGGGCCCTTGGCAACCGCGCCGGTGGAGTTGGGACGTGTCGCCAGGCCCTGCGTGGAGGTGCTGATGCCAGGATCCTGTGAAAACCCGCTTTGCAGCGTGGTGATATCGGAATACTGCCATCCTCCAAGCAGGAGTCGCTCGGCGCGGGCGGATTGCTTGAACCACGGCAAGCTCCAGATGAAGCTCCCGGCGAAAACCTGTGGGATGTTGATCTGGGTATTGCCGTAATTTTTGCTCAGATTGTAGGAGTTCTGTGCGGTTGCTCCGCCAAAGAGGTTCGTGCCGGTAACATTGCCCAGATCGTGCTGCCAGGTATAGGACGCGCTCACGTAGAAGCTTTTGCTCATCGTATGACCGGCGCTCACCTCAAGAGCATCCCAGTAAGCCACGCCTTCCGAGGCGCTTGTCGTGATTGCGGCGTACCCCTGGTAAGGTCCATAGGAGTAGGTAAAGTTACTGGGGCTGTTGACCGCGGGGTTGTAGTCATACGCACCGAAAGGAAGGGGCTGATTGTAATTCAGGTTGACGCCGAGATGCCGTGCGACATTTCCCGCCCCGGCAATGGTGACCAGCCAGTTACCGCGGAACTGATGCTCGACGCTTAAGCTGAAACTCTGCACCTGTGCGGACCTCAGATTGGGCACCTCACTCGCTATCGTTGGCGCTCCCGCCGGTTTGACTGTCTGTTGTACCGCGAAGGGGAACGATGGCGTAACCAGCGTAATGCTCTGCAAGAATGGCGGATTGGTCGAACAGGTTTGGACGCAGGAATAATTGGTCGCGATCCTCGTATAAGCGATCCCGTAGCCGCCGCGCAGCGAGGTCCTGCCATCTCCTCGAACATCCCAGGCGAAGCCCAGCGTTGGCGCCCAGTAGTTCGTATGCGTATTGGCGAAATTCAAAGGAACGCCGTTAAGGCCATTGAAAACCAGGCCATTGAGCGGGTTGTAATTTGGCGTTGCGGTAATTGTGCCATTGGCATTCACAATGGGAACAGCAGCCGGATTGAAATTGTTCGGGTTGAAGATTGTCATCGTCCCCCGGGTCGTATGCGGGACGGGCTGGTTCAGATATCGAATCCCTGCCGAAATTGTGACCCGGGGTGTCATCTTCCACGTATCTTGCACATACGGTGAAAACACCGGGTAGAAGACGTAAGGACGTATCTCAGTATTAGCCTGTTGCAGGGTTGCCGCATATCCCAGCAGGTAATCGGCGAGCGGATTGCCGGTAGCGTAACCGCTAAAGTTCCATACCCCATTGCTGGCAGAGGCTGTAGTTTGCCGCTTGTGGCCATAGTAATCGTTAAAGCCTGCCTGGATGTAGTGCTTGCCTCGGACCCAGCTCCAATCATCCGAGATCGTCAAGTCTAGATTTGCATTGTGAATGAGGGGCAGGCCCTGAGCGCTGCCGAAGGTTCCGTATCCTCCGGAAAATGTGATTTGCGGGAGCCGGTCGGTCCCGGTACCCCCTGTGTAGGGGACAGATTGCGAATAGTTGGACACCTGGCTCAGCTGCGAGGTGCCCTGCTGGGTCAGGCTGACGACACGATGGTTCATGGCAATGCTGGCGACGTTGACCATGGTCGCAGTGAAGGAACCAGTGAACTGGATCTGCGTCAGATAATCGGGCCAGACTACCTTGTTCTTCACTGTGTTGAACGGGCCCAGATAAGAAGCGTCGTTGGCATACAAGGTGGTCGCGTGTTCCGCGATATATTCTCCCGTGAGCCGATATTTGGGAGTGAAGTTATAGTCGACCTTGATGATGTCGTTGCGCTGCGAATTGATCTGTGGATCTTCGTTGATGTAGTTGTTAAAGCCTCCAGCGGTGTTGTTCGGAAGGGGAGCGGTCGCGTTCATGAGTGTGACTGCCTGGGGGATCAGCCGGGTGGACGGTATGATATTCCCAGGAAAAGCTTTTTTGGTGAGCGGGTCCGTGATGGCCGCTACTGCGCTAAAGTCGCCGCCGCGTTCGGCGGCCGTCGCTGTCGCTCCTCGAATGACCGAACCAATATGAACGGGACTCCATTGCTCGCTCCAAAAGAAGAATGCTTTGTCCCGGTTGGTGTTGTAGAGACGTGGGATAAAGACCGGACCTCCCAGGAAAAACCCGTAGATGTTCTGTCTTAGCTCTGGTTTTGTGGTGCTGAAATAGTTCCGGGCGTTGAGATCGTCGTTGCGAAAAAACTCGTATGCGCCACCATGGAATTGACTGGTCCCACTCCGAGTCTGCAGAACAATGACATTCGCGCCCATGAGGTTGTATTGGGCACTGTAGTTGTTCTGCAGAAGGCGCACTTCCTGAATCGCATCCGGGGGAGGTGTCACCGAGACCTGCGTCATGTTGCCGGTATTTTCGTTCCAGATTCCATCCACGGTATAAAAGGTTCCGCTCAACCCCATGCCATTGGCAGAGAGAACGTTGTTGGTGGAGAATCCTCCCTGCCCCATCTGTGTATCAGGCGCCGTATTTACTGCGCCCGGCATAAGTGCGGCCAATGTCTGGTAGTTCCGCCCATTCATTGGCAGGGTTGAGACTTGTTCGCGGGATAGCTGACTCGAGACTTCGGGAGTCGAGATCTGTACCTGGGCTGCGCTCGCGGTTACGGTGACCTGTGCCGCGACGGCGCCAACCGTCAACACCGTCGGAACATCTGTGACCAAGGCCGGGTGCACCTCTACATCGGTAACCGAGTACTTCTCAAAGCCCTGCATTTCGACCGTGACTATGTACGTGCCAGGTTGCAATCCGGCGGCCACGAAGGCTCCGTCGGAAGAACTTGCAGTGCGGACTGGCACATGAGTTCCCTGATTGATAACGGAGACAGAGGCCCCAGCAATCTGTGCTCCGGTAGAGTCCTGCACCCGCCCGCGGATCGTTCCCGTGCTGCTCAACTGCGCGATAACGGGCACCGCGATGAGGAAGAGCAGCCCACAGCCAAGGAGACTCATCGCGGTTGCCGAAGCAATCACACGCCTCGGGGTCGGGACGGTTGCCCGCTGGCGACCTGTTGAATTCGTCGTATCCATTTCCTCTCCTCCGTGGTGTCTAAATGCCCGCCTGGGGACGTGGGGCCTTCTGATCTCTTGGGCGCAGGTACCAATCGATGGCATCGTCGCTACTCAATCCACCGGGCTCGGCGCCCGCATCGGGATGGGTCGTGCGGAACACGCGCAGCATTTCCGAAGAAAGCTGCTGAACCACATCGGGATTTTTAGCGGCGACATTCAGAAACTCATCGGGATCGGCCTGCTGATCGAAGAGCCTCACATAACGCCCTGGTATCGGGTCGAGAGTGATATAGCCATCCATCCGTACTCGCTTCCCGCTGCAGTGAATCAGCTTCCAGCGGGCCGTCTTGACGCACGCTTCTTCGTTCTCCAGATACTCCGAAAAGATGGCTTGGCGGGGGTTTGGATCTGCTCCCGTTTTGAGATACGTGGAGAGGCTCCGGCCATGTGCCACCTTGAACGGCTCTACGTTGAGCATTTCGAGCAGTGTCGGCGGCACGTCAACCGACTCCGTAAACTCTCGTACGACCGCACCCGAGGCAACATGGCCCGGCCAACGGAACATCAAGGGCACGCGCAACGCAGGCTCATAGCAGACATGCTTCTCAAAACGCCCGTGCTGTCCCAGACTATAGCCATGATCGGCCATGTAGACCACCAAGGTGTCGTTGTCCAGGTTGGCATCCTTGAGAGCCTGAAGTACCTCGCCAACATTGCGGTCGAGGAAAGACACCGCCGTGTAATAGGATGCGATGATTCCCTGCTTATCTTCCGGCGTAAGATCCCGGAAGATGAGTGGAATCTGCGAGAAGTCGTTCGGGCCAATCTCCGGCACCGGGAAAGTCTTCGGGTCGAACTTGTCTCGATCGCCGATAGGGAAATCAAACGGTGAGTGCGGAGACTTGAAGCTGACCCACAATGCGAAGGGATCGTCCTTGTGCTCCCGGATATATTTCGCACCCTGCCTGGCGATCCAGGTCCCTTCCATTTGCTCGTAATCCCGATCAAAAGGGAGTTTGTCGGCATCCAGCCATATGCGTGCGCGATCGCGGAATGGCCGCCATTGTTTAGGCTTGGTCGGGATGTCGGGATGCTCAGGCCATGGCCCGGCCTCAGCGGACCACTCGCGGTGGGTTACCTCCTCTGTGCACGCAATGTCAAAGCCGTGGAGCCCTGGCCTGCCTGGCACGTTGAAGTGCATCTTTCCGAAAACCGCCGGCTTATACCCGCTTCCTGCCAGTTGCCTGGCAAGCGTTGGTTTGTCCTCGGCAAGGGGCGTATCCAACAACGTCACCCCGGCCGAATGCGGCAGTTGGCCGGTGAGCAGGCACTGGCGAGACGGCGTGCATACTGGCGAGTTGCAATAGTTCTTCGCAAACCGGGTACTTTGCGACGCCAGCCGGTCCAGGTTCGGCGTTGAGGCCCGCTGGTTTCCATCGGCCCCCATCACATAGCCGGCATGATCATCGGCAAGGATGTAAAGAAGATTCGGCTTCCTGTCCCGGGCGTAGGCCACGCGCGAGCGAACGAGCGAAGCGGCCACCATGCCGGCCCCCGTCCCCAGAACTTGTCTTCGTGTCAACATGAGCGAAACCCTTGATTAAAAAATTATCTTGAGCGAAAACTGAACAATTCTGTTGCCGGGTATCGATGTGAGCTTTCCATAAGAAGGGCTGGTGACGGTCGAGGCTGTACTTGTGACCGTGGGCAATGGGTGATTGAGGGAATCGAAGAGGTCGGTTCTAAACTGGACAAACTTGTCTTCTGACAAGGCGAAGGCCTTGAAGAAAGACATATCCAGGTTCGTAGTTCGGGGGCCGATCAGATTGTCTCTCTGTTCATTTCCAAATTGATATTGCCCCGGCTGAACATAGCAACTGGTGTTAAACCAATGGGTAAAGGATTGCCCCTGAGGACGATTACCGTCACAGGTCTGGTTCGCGCGCATGGAATGGTCGCCACCGGTCTGGGAGAGGTCAGTTGCGGTAATGCTGAACGGCAGGCCGCTTTGAACGGTGAGTATTCCGCTGGCTTGCCAGCCTCCTATGACTTGATTGTCAAACCAGTTCCCGGCGCTCAGAAAATGCCGCCCCGTCCCAAAGGGAAGCTCGTAGGTCCCGCTGGCCTTAAACACTTTGCCGGCATTGAAATCAGACTGTCCATATTCTGCCTGCACGTCCGGACCATATTGCGGAGTCGCTGCGCCGTTATTCAACGCGTCCAGCGATTTGGACCAGACGAAACTTGTGGACAGAGACATTCCATGCGAAAAGTTGCGCTTCAAGTCGCCAATCAGACCGTTGTAGTTTCCGTAGGCGATGCTCGCAACCTGGAAAACGTCTCCAACGTAAGAGTAGGGGCGCCGGCTGGCGATCGTGCCCGGGTTACTGAGATTACCGGGAAGTGAGGCTTGATTGGGGTTCTGTCTGATCTGAAGGTGGTCCGATAGGTTTCCCAAATACGATATGGTCGCGAGCCACTGTGCCCCGAGACTTCTCTGGACTGCGAAGTTTAACTGCTGGACGTAGGGCGTCTTCATGTGGAGCTGAATCGTGAAGGGCGCCTCAGCGCTAAGAGCCGGATTTGCGACGAACGTGTTCGTGACTGGCGTTGGGCTCGTAATCGAGTAGGTATTGAGCTGCAGGCTGAAGTTCGGCGCGTTAATCAACATGAACTGGAGCTGATTGTATTGAAACGGAGAATAGTAGAGCCCATATCCTCCGTGAACGACCGTCTTATTCATGGCAAAAGCAAAACCAACACGTGGTGCAAAAGTAAGGTACTGCTGGTGAAACGTGCCCGGATGATTTGTATTCGTTGGGAGATCGTAGATATTCGAATGGCCATTCGCATCCGACGGGGCTCCATTGTAATCGTAGCGTAGGCCCAGGTTGAGCGTAAGCCGGCTGCTGATTCTCCAGTCATCCTGAATGTAGGGGAGTACATTCCATTGCTCGAAATTGGCTATCGTTACCCCCTGCCCGCCCTCGGCAACGGAGGGAAAGCCAAGGAGCAGGTCCGCAATATCGCTACCGCCGGACAGCGTCTTTCCGTGATTCGAAGTGTATTGTCCGTTGAATGTGTATTGGCCATTGTTCCAAATGCCCCAGTATCCATTTAGGCTTAGCCTGTCCAACTCTCCACCGATATAGATTTCGTGCTTCCCACGAACCAGGTCTATTTCATCCGCAAACTCAAAGAGCCTCTGTAGTGCACCCTGCGGACTCGCAGCATTGCCCAAACCCGTGTGGCTCGTCATGGAAACCTGAGGAGGCTGATATTGGGTAGGTTGGGGGTCCAGATTCTGCAATCCGAATAACTGGACGTAATTGCTCTGCCCGGTGAACTTAAAGTTGATATTGCTCTCGTTATATGCGAAACGGGCGATGTTGATCGTTGTGGCATCGAAGGTATGCGTCTCTTGCGTATAGGCGTTCTTCGCCGACTGAGTATTGAGATAGGTGAATATCGGGTTTGCGCTAAAGCTTGGGTTGACGATACCTGGATTTGTGCTTTCATAAGCTCCATACAGTGAATCGTGCGCGCCGATCGTATAGTCCATCCGCCCTAAATAGGAATCGTAGGTAGTCGTGTTGCCGACATTTTTCTGGAAATTGTCTCCCGGGACCGAGCTTCCAGTGGGAGAGGGAAAGTATGCCGTGTACAGGGCGGCGAAGTTACTGATTCTTGTCGACGGGATTGTATTATTCGGAAACGCCGAGATTGCCCCTGTCGCTGCGTTATAGGTAGCAGGATCGTAGATGGTGAATGAGTCCGCAGAAAAGTTTCCAGCGCGCTCAGCCGCCGTCGGAACATAGGCATAGAGCGTGGTTCCGGTAGAGGCTCTTAACCCTGAATAATCAAAGAAAAAGAACAGCTTGTTCTTCCAGATCGGGCCCCCGATGTTCACGCCGAACTGGTTATACCGCAGTGGTGGTTTCGGGGCCTTAAAATATCCGATGCTATTCACCGCGTCGTTTTGGAGGTAATCGTAGGCTCTCCCATGGAAGGTGTTCGTCCCGCCTTTCGTGATCACATTCACGACGGCAGGCTCGTCGAATCGCGCCGATGCCCCGCTCTGGACGACGGATACCTCCTGCGTTGCCTCAATTGGAGGTTGAAAATTGGCGGTTTTCGTCAGCATGGCGACGTTGGTCACGCCATCCTGGAGGTAACTGGTCATTCCGGACGCAGACCCGCCAATGGTTACGCTATTGGTTGTCGTTTTGAAGTTGGACACGGGGCCGGCCGCATTTTGGAAAGGCGAGACATTGGGTAAAGATTGCAGAGTCTGGAAGACATCCCTGCCGTTCGCCGGGAGGTTCTCGATGCTCTGGCTCGGGAGCAGCGAAGCAACCTGGTGGCTGGAGGTGTCCAATTCCGCGACGCTGGATGCGGCGCTCACGTCGACGCTTTGTGAGACTGAACCTGGCGTCAGATGAAAATCGAAATTCACTGTACTGCCCAGCAGGACGGAGAGCTGGGTAGTGGTCGCCGCAAAGCCCTGAATGCTTGCCGTCAGTTTGTAGGCGTCCGGCGGGAGTGACGGAATCGTGTAGTAGCCCGAATCGTTGGTTTGCGCTTCGCGTTCCGCACCGGTTTCCAGATCCACCGCCGTTATTTTGCAATTGGCGATGACCGCGCCGCCTGAGTCATAAACGACACCGACAATAGAACCAGTTGTGACTTGGGCAACGAGCGGGAGTACGGCGATGAACAGGAGCGGAACCGCAAGCACGGTCCAAACATACCGGCGCCGGCGCACTCCCAACGTCAAGGAAGGCCCGGAGCCCGTTCCTTTGATACCCGATTTCATCTTCACATAGCCTCCAAACGCACTTAGGGATGTCCAGGTTGGGTTGTGCAGGGATAAAAGGGTGAGTGCAGAATCGCAAGCCATCCCATCGGCGATGCACTCCGGTAGATTTCCTCACGCTGCATCCGCCGTCCTGGCCCATTTCATTTTTTGAAGTCTCTTGCTCTTCGAATAATTAGGCAACGCGGATGCTCACAAATGGGATATCGAACTGGCAAGAAAATTTACAGCAACGTGGCACTCTTAACGGCACGAAACCCTACGTTAGGACCTCCGTGGCAACCGTACGGCCCGGACGGGCAGGATCCACCGGGCAAACGGGTGCGTCCGTTGCGCTTTACGACCTTCCGACTGGTTCAGGTTTCATCGCCGAATAAACAGCTATCATTCGGACCCCTATACGACCGCCGGCTATTGGCCCATATACAAGATTTTAAATGATTTAGGTCCCATAAAATTTCACGATCACTCGTGCCGGAGGGCAATCGGCGTTGAGGACGCCCGGGGGATCGGTCAGCCCTGCGTGCCGCCTGAGTCACTAGAGCGATTTGCGTGCTTCGTATTTATAATGATCCGTTCACCGATCATGGAGCGTTTGTGGTGATTGGAAACTCCTAACTGTAAAGAGTTTGCAAAACCCGAGGAAAATGCAGGGCCAAAACCCAAATTTGCTGCAGGAGGCAGTTCCCGACTCCATCACTTGCTGGGCTGTGGTTGAACGTGTTGCCGACAGTCCAAAATTGGTGCGGGCGCCACGGTTGCGAGATCTTTTGTTATTCGTATCGAGGCGCTCCTTGAAGGAAGGCTGCGACCAGGTTCGTGAGCAGGAGATCGGTACTGAGGTTTTTGGGCGGCCCAGGGGCTACGATACCAACGTTGACAATATAGTTCGCGTGAATGTCAGCGAATTGCGCAAGCGGATCGAAGCCTACTTCGACTCGGAAGGCGCACGCGAACCCTTGTTGATGGAAATTCCGCGCGGCAACTACGTGCCTGCCTTCCGGTATCGCACAGTCGAACCTCGGATCAGTACAGAACTGAAACCGAAGGCCAGTTCATTACCTGTCGAACCTCCGGCCCCGGTTCCGTCATTTCAGCCTTCCGCCAGATCGCGACATTCGATTCCTGGTGGATCGATCGTTTCCGCGGTGATGATTGTGGCCCTCGCCTGTAGCTGTATGGCTTTGTGGCGCCAGAATCGAAATTTGCAGCGGGCGCTTTCGCCATGGAAATATGAACCGGAACTCAAGGCATTCTGGGGCTCATTCCTGGACTCGCCTTTGGACACCGATATCGTCCTGCCTGATGTCTCGTTTGGTCAAATTCAACTTCTGAACGATAGCCCAATCTCCCTTCGAGACTATCTCAGCCGCGACTACATCAGACGATTTCAGATTGAGCATCAAGATCCGGCTAAGCAAGCGGTCCTAAACCTATTCGCGGCTAACAGTTGGGTATCTCCGAGTGCCATCAGGCTGTCTGACAGCATCCAGGCATTGGACGTCGACAGCAAGAAAATACATCTTTACCTGAGCGAAGAATATCGTCCGGCGCTGCTGGAAGAGGACAATTTAATTTTGATTGGCGTTCCGTTGGCTAATCCGTGGATGGGGTTGTACGAGGATCGGCTAAACTTCACTCAGTCAATGTATTTTGACAAAACTTTTTCAATATACGATCGCGCGCCAAGACCCGGGGAACAGGCAACCTACATTCATAGGGCGTCTGAAGATTACTGCACAATCGCCTATTTACCCAATTCAGAAGCCAAGGGTAAGATCCTTGTCATTCAAGGAACTAACCCACCAGCCTATGAGGCTGCCAGGTTTTTTCTTTTATCGAATGAGCGGCTGTCCAACTTCCGAAACATGCTGCATGTAAGTACACTTCCTTATTTTGAGGTGCTACTCAAGGTCTCCTGGATAAGCGGGACACCGTTAAATGCGACCATCGTCGCTTATCGAACTTATCCCAACCTACACTGAGATTCGCAGCTCGTCCCCCCTGCCGGTCCACAGGTTGCGACCCCCTTGCAGAGCGCATTCGACGATGTCGTTTCGGTGGTTTTGACGTTTCTGCTCATTGAGTGAAAGCATTCGAAGAATTCATATTCGGCCCACGTACGCTGGTGCGAACATGGGGCACCCGTCCGGTTTTGTTTGGTCCTTGAGATCCAGTTCTCACACACACTCTTTAGCCCATCGTTTTCTGTCCGCAACCGGTTCAGCCGCCCGTAAACCATTACGAACGCTTCCGGCTTCCTCACGATCTGCTCAGGAAGCGGACGCGGTTTCGCCGTGATACGCTCATTGCTAATTCCCTAACAGGATGTTTCTCTATGAAATGTCTTTGCCCGGTGCTCTCCGTCGTCCTCTTCGTGGGCATGGTTTCCAGTGCTCAAAGCACCCTCCCCAACGGAGTAACGAAGGTGACTTCCGTCGAGGGAATCACCGAATATAAATTCGCAAACGGGCTGGAGCTGCTCGTCTTTCCCGACCCTTCGAAACCGAATATTACGGTCAATATCACCTACCGCGTCGGTTCCCGATACGAAGGCCCTGGCGAAGCAGGCATGGCCCACCTGCTCGAACACATGCTGTTCAAGGGCAGTCCGAAACACACCAACATTCCGCAGGAGCTCACCGAACACGGAGCCCGGCCCAATGGAACCACTTCCTGGGATCGCACCAATTACTTCGAAACCTTCAAGGCCAGCGACGAGAACCTTCGCTGGGCACTCGACCTCGAATCGGACCGCATGGTGAATTCCTTTGTCCGAAAAGTGGATCTGGATAAAGAATTCTCGGTCGTGCGCAATGAGTTTGAGTCCGGGGAAAACAATCCGTTCAGTGTTCTTTTCGAGCACACCATGTCGACCGCTTATCTGTGGCATAGCTATGGAAGATCGGTGATCGGCAACAAATCGGACATTGAGCGCGTGCCCATCGAAAATTTGCAGGCTTTCTATCACAAGTATTACCAGCCGGATAATGCCGTTCTCACAGTTGCCGGAAAGGTGGACGAGGCCCACGTCGTGGAGCTGGTGAACCAGTACTTCGGCAACATTCCCAAACCATCCCGCGTGCTGACTCCGACCTACACGGTGGAGCCTCCACAGGACGGCGAGCGCTCCACCACGGTCCGTCGCACAGGCGACATCCAGGCCATCGTGACCATGTATCACATTCCCGACGGGGCCAACACCGACTATGCCCCGCTGCAGATCCTCGCCAGCGTGTTGGGGGAGGAGGGTTCGGGGAGGCTCTATAAGTCATTGGTCGACACCAAGAAAGCCAGCGAGGTATTCTCGAGCGCGATTCAGTTGAATGAGCCTGGAATTTTTTATTCTGGCGCCTTGCTCAGGAAAACCGATTCGCTCGACGATGCTCGCAAGATCATGCTTGACACCATGGACGGCGTCATCCAACAACCGCCGACGAAAGAAGAGGTCGACCGAGCGCGAACGCGGATCCTTAAGAACATCGACCTGAACCTGCGCGACTCTGAACGCATCGGTCTGTTCATGAGCCAATACATCGCCATCGGCGATTGGCGGATTCTGTTTCTCGATCGGGACAGAGTCGAAAAGGTCTCTCCGGGAGACGTGGCCCAAGTGGCTGGGCAATATCTCAGGCAATCCAATCTCACTGTCGGTGAGTTCATTCCGGTCACCGCCCCGGTTCGGGCAGAAATTCCCCCGAAGACTGACATCGCGGCGGCTGTGAAAGATTACAAGAGCACCACCGTGGTCGAGGCCGGCGAGGCCTTCGATCCTTCGCCGGCAAACATCGATCACCGTACTGTCCGCTTCACTCTGCCCGACGGCATGAAAGTTGCCCTGCTCAGCAAGAAGACGCGCGGCGGATCGGTGCATGCCGCGGTCACCCTCCATTTCGGAGACGTCGAAAACCTTAAGAACAAAGACGTGTTTGGTTCGCTCGCCGCTGCGACCCTGATCAAGGGCACGGCCAAGATGAATCGTCAGCAGATTCAGGACGAGATCGACCAGTTGAAGTCCCGGCTGAATGTCAACGGCGGTGCGACCGAAGCGAGCGTCTCGATCGAAACGGTGAAGGACAATCTGACCGGTATCCTCCAGCTTGCGGCCCAAATTCTCGAGCAAGCCTCGCTCCCCGACGCTGAACTGGAGCAAGTGCGCAAGCAACAGATCACTTACCAGGAGTACGGAAAATCGGAACCCCAGGTCCAGGCATTTGTCACCATGCAGCGCACGCTCTATCCCTTCCCCAAGGGGGATGTCCGTGCCACCCTGTCTCCGGATGAGCAAATCGAAGCGTTGAAGGCGGCCACGCCTGCAGAAGTAAAGGCGTTCTACAAGGATTTCTACGGTGCTTCGAATGGAGAGCTCGCCATCGTCGGCGACTTCGATCCTGTGCAGATTAAGGCGTTGGTGACCGATCTGTTCGGCCAATGGAAGAGCCCCGCCCACTATCAACGCATCAAGACAGGCTTCCAGAAAGTCGCGCCCGTCCATCAGTCCCTGGAGACTCCTGATAAGGCGAACGCTGTTTTTCTGGCCGCGGAACGCCTGCGTCTTAGTGATGCCTCTGCCGACTATCCGGCCATGTTGTTTGGGAACTACATGCTTGGCGGCGGCTTTCTCAATTCCCGCCTCGCCCAGCGAATCCGGGTAAAAGAGGGTCTTAGTTATGGAATCGGGTCCAGCCTGTCGGCCAAGGCGGACGAGGAGGACGGACGCTTCCAGGCGGTCGCTATTGCTGCTCCGCAAAATATCTCCAAGGTTGAGTCAGCCTTTAAAGATGAGATGACCACGGCTCTGCGGGACGGATTTACGCAGAAGGAGATGGACGCGGATCGGGACGGTTGGCTGCAATCCCGCCAGGTGAACCGCGCCGAAGACGCATCGCTATGCCGGATGCTCAACAACCTCGATTACGATGGACGAACCCTGGCCTGGGATCAAACCCTGGAAGACAAGGTAAAAGCGCTGACTCCACAGCAAGTGGATGAAGCCATGAAAAGGAACATCGATCCCGTCAATATCTCGATCATCGAGGCCGGGGATTTCAAGAAGGTGGCTGCCGCCAGCGGAGATAAGTAGCGAATCAAACCGCATACCAAGTTGAAAGCCTTTGCCCGCTGCTAGCGGTGTAGCAAGGCGTTAATCTGTTGCTTCAATTTGGGCAGGTCTTCCTTCACTGTGGTCCAGACTATTTTAGGTCGACAAAGAAATATTCATGAATCACGATGTTGCGCATGCCGCGCATTTGTGCCCACGGAAGTTCCGGATGCTGTTTGACGAAATCCGGCGCAACACCCTGAATTTTGGTCAGCTTCGCCAATAACTTCGATGTTACGGACAACCGCATCCTGGACCTGTATATTTTTTTCAAAAGCCTCGACGTCTGACACGGTTCGAAGGTAAGTGGTCGCACGGGCAATCGCTTCTGCAATGTGGCCGAGATAGTCCTCGACGCGCTCCGGGTGCTTCACAGAGGTTGGGCTTGCTGCAAAACCTCATTGCGGAACTTCGGAGGCAAGCCGTTCGGTGTCAAAACGGATACAGGCACTCCCAACAACTCTTCAGCATCGGTTTTCAAACCAGCAAGCGTAAGCAGGCTGGTGGATTGTCCCGGATCCACTAACAGGTCAAGGTCGCTCTCCTCCGTGTCCGTTCCGCGTACAACCGACCCGAAGATACGCGGGCTCGACAGACCGTAGTGGCTGACAAGTTGCCGCAACTCGTTGCGGTGGACCGTAAGAGCTTCCGAGGGTTTCATAAGCCAAATGCTACGGAAAGACGTTGACAGACGCAAGACATCGGCGTTGACTCAGCAAAAGGCCCGCCTTAGTATGGGTCCGCCGACGAAGCCAGTAATCGCGGCGGCTTCTTCTCCCTCGTGTGATCCCGCCCTGTGGGAAACTCGAAGAGCGGGCCCCGTTTTTAAAGGTTAGAACCCATCAAAGAAGCCCCATCCCTTTTGAGGTGAGACGTGAACCGCCGAAAATTCTTCTTCAGCTCCGCTGCCACTGCCCTTGCTTTGTCCCCCGGATTGCGCGCGGGTGCAGATCTCATCGCGTGGACAGGAAGCCAAGACAGCCTTCAGGCCACCCACCAGGCGCTCTTTCAGTTCTGGTTCCCGCTGAAGAAGCTCAACATTGCGCCTGCGCTCAAGGCCGAAGTGACGGCCATCGCCCAGCAGGTAGAGGCGGTCATGTTTACCGACTTTCAGGCCTCGTCACTGCTGCCGCTTCTCGAGGGGCTGACGCAGCCTGCTTTGCTTCCCTTTTACAGTGGCCTGGCCGCTGCCAGCGATCCCGCTGTTCGCGCCTTCCTCCACTCGCCCGGTGGTTTTGGAACCATGCCTGACTTCTATCGGCGGCCGCTCTTCTCGTTCCTGTTCAGCGGCACGGCCGGTGAGGTGGCCACTCAATACGCCATGGTTCTTCGTGAGGCTTATCTCTCCGGTATCTGGGATTTGCCGCTCGCTATTCCTCTCTGCGATATCGCTGCGCCCACTGTTTTCGTGGCGGACCCCGCGGCCTGGGCCAAAGAGCATGCTCCCAAAATTCCCCCCAGCCGCTTACGCTACGATTCCGATACCAAAACGGTTCGCCATATCGACGGCCCCATCGAATATCTGGTGGTAGGCAGCGGACCCGCCGGCGCACTCGTCGCCCACGAGTTACAACGGGCCGGCAAGCGAGTCGTTCTGGTAGAGAAGGGGTCCTTTGTCGTGTGGGGTTCGATGGATACCCGCAGCTATCCATCCCTCATGTATCAACAGGATCTGGCCACCACGGTGAATAACAGCTGCGTCGTCCGCGGCGGAGAGACAGTCGGCGGCGGCACTACCGTGAACATTGACCTTGCCTTCTCGCCGCTCACCACCCCGAACGTCCAGAGCCATATCGCGCAGTGGATCGAAGATGGGCTGATCGACGGACGCTTTTACACCCAAGATAAACTCACCGCGGCTTATGCGTGGGTCCGATCGCATGTCCCGGACTACCACGTGCCGCAATCCGAGCTGAACCCGGACAACCTGGTGCTCTGGAATGGCGCGCTTGCCTACGGTGCGCAGCCTTCCCGCTACTACCTGAATCGGTTCAAGCCAGGACAATCTCCCTCACCTGTGGATGATAAGCACGATGCTGCCCGCCAGCTGCTCTACCCGGCCATCGAGCACCCGGTCAATCCTCTTAGCCTCATCCCCAATGCAGCGGTGGAAGAAATTCTTTTCACGCCCACACATGACGGCGACAACATCCGGGCCACAGGCGTAAAGCTGCTTACACAGACTCCGTGGTCCACTTACGGCAACACCCTGATCGATCCTTGCCAGCTGCAGATCGGCGACAACGTGGAGGTGACCATAGCCGCGGAAAATGTCATCGTGTGCGCAGGCACCATTGGTTCCACTCGCCTGCTCGCGCAAACCGCGCTGACCAACCCTCTAGCCAACAATCAGCAGATCGGCAAGGGACTTGTCATGCATCCCTCCCTGCCGATCATCGGGAGATTTGAAACTCCTATCAATCTACTGGACGGTCTGGATGGTGGAGTCTACGTCGATACGTATGCGGTCGAGTCCGGTTACATACTCGAATCGCTGACGGGGCTGCCATCTTATGGCGCTCTGCTCATCTTCGGAACCGGCGAGCAGGTCTATAACAATATTTCCCAATTCAATTACTATGCCGGCTATGGGGTGGCGCTGATCGACACGCCGAACCCGGACAACACTATCTCTCTAGCGCAGGATGGATCTGTCCTCATCAACTACAACGTGAGTGCAGCGGATATACCGCGGTTCCGGGCCGGAACGGCGGTCGCGGTGCGCATGATGTTCCTGGCGGGCGCCAAGCAGGTCATCGTTCCCTCAAATGAGAACTTTCTCAACTTGCCGGACTTCGATCCCATGATCGGGACTTATCTACACAAGATTGAGCAGGCAGACTTGATCGAGACGAATTTGAAATTCACGCCCAACCGAACATTCCTCACGGCCGCGCACCTGCAGGCCTCGAACAAAATTGGGCCATCCCCTGAAAGCGCGGTCGTCTCGACAACTCAGCGCTTGTGGAACTCTGCCGGAAAGGAGATCCCCAACGTTTTCGTTATGGATAGCAGCATCTTCCCTACATCTGTCGGCGCCAATCCTATGCAGAGCATCTATACGTTCGCCAAGATCTTCGTGGATCGGTTGATTGATGGTTGCTAAACGGTGCTTTCGCGCAACTCGACGCGGGCGTACTTGGGCCGATTATGAATCCTTTTACGAAATGAGTAGAAGCGTTTGAAGGGCTTCGCCGTCGTTTTCGGCCCACGTACGCTGGTGCGAACATGGGGCACCCATCGAGTTTGGCGTGGTCCTTTAGTCCAGTTAGTGATTCGCTGATGGAAAAGATACCGCCACTGTTTTTATCTCGTAGGGTCCGGTTGGAACAGTGAATGCTTGCCCATTCTGGAGTGGAATGGGACGCTCCGGCTTTTCCATCAGGTCGGTCTCCGTTGCTCGATCGGCGGCCTCGGGCAACTGCAAACGCACATCGGTCGATTTCCCTTCGAATTCATAGAACCGAAAGATCAGATCATCGCTGTCTTCCGCTTTCTTCAAGGCGGTCACGATCACATTGCGGGGCTCTACGGATGCGAAGGAGTGCGTGGCGGGCCAGGACCCGGCGTGTGCGGCAACTTCCACCGCCACCAGCGGATAGTTCAACTCGTAGCCTTGGCGCATCGTGCCTCCAGTCTTCCAGTCGCCGCTGTGCGGATAGAGAGAATATGTGAACTCGTGAAAACCCTGGTCGGCTATGCGTCCGTCGGGCGCCGGCATGGTCGGCGAGCGAAGCAGCGATAGGCGGATCATATTGTCCTTTGCGTCGTAGCCGTATTTGCTGGCATTGAGCAGGCTGAATCCCTGATCAGCGTTGGAAATGTCTCCCCAGCGTTGTGCAGGAACCTCGAACTGCGCTTTTTCCGCGGGAGTGTTGCGCGTCGTCGGTCTTTCAATCGTGCCATAGGGAATCTCGAAGGTGGCTTTCGTTGCCTGTACATTCACCGGGAAGCCTACCTTCAGCAAAATATGCGATTCGTGCCAGTTCACCTGGGTGCGGACATCGATGCGCGGCACGTTGGCATAAACCACTAGGTCGCGGACGAAATCTGAGCTCTGAAACTTATTCTTGATGCGCACCACGACCCGCTCCGGACCGTTCTCGACCACCTTTACTTCCTCGGGGTTCTTGAGGTCCCAGCTCTTTTCATCGAACTTGATTTCCCATGCGTCCTGGAGCGGAGGCAGGTCGACAAAGGTTTGCAGGAGATTGCCGCATCCGCCCGGAGCGACTGATTCCTTATTGCCCGACTTGTCCACCAGGCTGGTGACGCACCCGGTGACTGCATCCACCTTCAAACGAAAGTATTGGTTCTCGATGGTTGTTCCTTCCACCTTCAAGGCGGAAGGAAGCGGCTTGGGATGCGATACGGGGACAACATGGATGACCCTATAGCCTAACGACGGAACGCCCTTGACCATCACCTGCAGGTTAGTCCGCTGGGTCGCGCTATCGGTAGACAGGACTTGCGAAAGGAGAGGCTTTCCATCCGCATCCATTGCTTCCAGTTCCTGTCCCTGCGCCGGGGTGTGAACTTCCACCGTTACCGGCTCGGTGCGTTCCCACGATAGGGGATTGAAAACGACAAAGCCCACTCCCTGGCCCTGCGTGTCGACGCGCGCGGTGAGGCTGTCCAGGGCGTGGTCGAGAATTTGTCCGCTGGCTAACGAGGCATCGTTGAGCGTGGCCAGTGCTTCGGCATAGTTATTCTGAACACCTGAGCCCGGCAGGATGTCATGGAAATCGTTGAACAGTACCTTCCGCCATATCCCCTCAAATTCATGGTTGGAATAGGGCTGCTTCGTCGTTAAAAAAGACAGCGCGGCGAACCTCTCCGCGTTCTGCACCTGTTCTTCATTGTGCCGGATCTGCTTTTTGGTTTCAGACTGGGTTGTATAACAGCCGCGGTGAAATTCCAGGTAGAGTTCGTTATTCCAGGTCGGCAAGGTCAGGCCATTTTTGAGAGACGTCTGAACATCGTCGAAAAAGCTGCGGGCTGTGCTGAACTCCGCCTTGGGGAAGACGGTGGACGCCTGCTCCAGCTTTACCGCCTCGTCGACCTCCTGCCGGGTGGGGCCGCCGCCGTGGTCTCCCACCCCGTAAAGCTGCATGATTTCGGGGAAGTGCGTCGAGGGCACATAGGTCGCTATGTCGTTGGCTAATCCCACTGGTTCCGTAGTGCCGTTATAGCTGTGCGGGAAATAGGTCAGCACCTTGCTCCCATCGGGAGACTGCCACCAGAAAAGCTTGTATGGGAAAACTGTCGTTTCGTTCCATGACATCTTTTGCGTGACGAAGGAATTGAATCCCGATCGCTTGTAAATCTGCGGCAGCTGCCAGCTATAACCAAACGAATCGGGGTTCCAACCAATATTCACGTCAACCCCGAACTTCTGCTGGAAATACCGCTTCCCTACCAGGATTTGCCGGACCAACGACTCGCCATCCGGCATATTCAGGTCGGGCTCAACCCACATTCCACCCACCAACTCCCAGCGTCCTTCTTTCACGCGCTTTTGTATTTCCTGGAACTCAGCCGGATACTTATCTTCGAGCCACGAGAAATCCTGAACGCTCGATTGGGTGTAGAGGAAGTTGGGGTACTCATCCATTAATTGCAAAGCGGTGCGGAAGGTATCGCGCACCACCTCGACGGTTTCCGTCCACGGCCAGAGCCACGCCATATCGATATGCGCGTTGCCCACCAGCCGGACGGTAAATTGCTTCATCCATGCGTTGAGCGGCTGCAAATTATTGGTGGCGGTTTCCAGCGAGCGGGAGAAGGCCGCTTGATCGCCCTTGTCCAAGGCTGCGAAGTCAATAGCATTCACGGCTTTGTCCAGCTGCTGCTCGCGCTCTTCCCGGCCCTCGGGAAAGCCGCTGATGACGGCCTCAGAGGTTTGAATTTCCGTGCGCAAGAAGCCAGGGTCGGGCTGGCCAGGATAATCGGCAATGATCCTCGCGCCCAGAAACTGGCTCTGTTCTTCATGGAAGGGGACCCTGATCGCGATTTGTACCTTCTGCCCCGGCTCTGCTTTATCTGTAATCAGGATGGGGTCCAGCGCGCGGCCGTCTCCTTGCGCCACCAAGCCTCCATTCAGGAAGACGCGTCCATCTTTCGAGAACCTCACTACCAGCTTGAGCCGGGCCCCACGTGCGTCTTTACCCCCGATGGCCGGCGGCACTTCCACCGTAGCGCGATACCATCCTCGTTCAGGGGCGCTTGATGCCCCTCCGCGCCGCTCGGTGTAGACAAGGGTCGTCGTCTTCCAACTCGTGTCATCTAAAGATGGATCTTCGCCATGGGGTAAATCGGCATCGTGGAAACGCCAGTCATTCACCGGGAAGTTGGTCATCGCCTCCAGACGCGCCATCTGTGACGGATACTTTTCGTGCCACTGCAGCGGCGGGTCGCCGTGACGCTGGGCCTGCAAGCCCGCGCAGCATATCAGCGCAGAGGCAATGACGAGCAAACAATGATAGATGTTGCGCACGGCGCCATGCCACTCCGTTTTTCGAATAAAGCGGTTGCTGAGAGATGAAGCTGCCTCTGTGGTTGCTTCGCCTTTGCCTAGTGGTTCTGCCTGCATCCGCATGATTCGCGCGTCATCCTGCTCTGCCTATTTTTGATACAAGGAAAGGCTGAAGGACAAGATTAGCATTTTATAATCTTTGGCCCAGAAAACCCCTTCTCCGCTTTCGCCGTCACTACATCAGCGGCATCTTGCTTTGCAAAAGTTAGATCGACGCTAAGGAGGTACTATATGGCCGGAACAAAGAAGTGCGCTCACCCCGCTTGCAGCTGTATGGCCCCGGAAAAGCAAAAATACTGCAGCCAAATCTGTGAGGATTCAAAGAACGTTACCGCGCTCGCGTGTCATTGTGATCATCCTGCCTGCCGTGGGTAAAGCCATGGAAGACAAGGCACCTTTGCTAATGGACACGCAGCATTTCGTCGCCGGTTCAGCGCCAGGGCTAGCGCAAACGGATCTTTGACAATTGATTTACAAACGAGACGCTCTCTAGCGGGCACTTCCTTCACCCCCGGTGCCGGTCGTGCCCGGCTTTGGACCGGGGTTGGTGCTCCGCTACGCCCCCACCGCCAGAACGGCGTTCGGACTCTTCGCCGGTGTTAAGGCGAAAACGGAAGCCTTCGTATACACATCTGAACGCTCAAGCCGAACGCGCGCGTTTGCCTGGCTGCGGATCGTGATCGCTTCCCCCAACTCTTTCTCAGCCGGATATAGGGGAAATAGTCCAGGAGCCGTTCGCCGCGAAGATCGTAGAACGCGAGTCCAAGGCTGATAAAACGCGATCGACGCATTCCTCCGCACTACAGTTGACAGTGTCCAGGCGGATATCCGGTGTTTCAGGAGGTTCGTAATCACTGTCGATACCAGTGAAATTCACCACTTCTCCGCGACGCGCTTTGGCGTACAGCCCTTTCGGATCCCGCCGTTCGCATTCGTCCAGCGGGGCGTCCACAAAAACCTCCAGAAACTCTCCTGGGGCAAAGCGCGACCGGGCGCTTTGCCGCTGGGCGCGATAAGGGCTAATGAACGAAACAATCACCACTATCCCGGCATCCACAAACATCCGGGCTACCTCGGTGACACGGCGAATGTTTTCGATGCGATCAGCCTCGGAAAATCCGAGGTCCCGGTTCAGAGCGTGGCGAACGCAATCGCCATCCAGCGTATAGGTATGCCATCCCATGGCGAACATCCTGTTCTCGAGAAGATTCGCAATGGTGGATTTCCCCGACGCGGAAAGCCCGGTCATCCAAACGCAAAGAGGCCTCTGCAGCTTTTGCCGGGCGCGTGCGTTTTTGTCGATATCCATTGGTCTCAAAATAAAAGAGCGGAACACCCCAAGACCGAACCGAATTGTCGAAGCGCGCGGCGGCTGCCTTGCAACAGCCGCCGCATCGCTCAGACTAACCCTGAAGAGTCACCAGACCCCCCATAGCCGGATCCGAGAAGCTCTCCTTGCCGGTTTCCACGTGACCCGCAAGCCGGTATTTAAAAGTCGAGTCACCGTCAACCGTGACGATGAGATCGTACCAGCCATAGTACTTATGCAATGAAGAAGTGTCTGTGAACGATTCTTTGGGTTGAAGAAGTTGCGAAATCAATTCCCCACTATAGGCATTGAGTACGCTGACGTGTGCCTGGCTGGCGGCGATGTTGCGGATATTCCATTTGAATGAGCCGAAATCCCCGTCTTTTCCATAGCTGGAGCGGACATCGAGAACTGCCGCCGAAGAGCCGATGCTGCCATTGAAATAACGCACGAAGCCGTTCGGCCCGTAAACGGACAGGCCATAAGACGACCCACCAGTCCACGTGCCAGACAGGCTCTTAGCGGGTTCCACCGTGTAATAGCGCACTTTATCCGCAGCGTTGCTGGAACGTACGTGAAACACCACCGTCTTACGACCGGTGTTGAAGAAGTTCAGGGTTACAGCGCTGTTCGAAGTGTCAACTGAGGCGGTTACGTTCATTTCATAGGGCAACGCGCGGGCAGGGCGGATACCTTTTTCCTGCGCCGGCACGCCGACGATCACGCTGCTCAGAGTGGGCACGAAAGTAGTGGTGCTTCCGCCCCCGAGTTCGGCCACCGGCGGTAGATCGTCCTTGGTAGGCGGCAGTTTGACGTGAGCGTCATTCGGGTTGACAAAGTTAAAGGCCGAAGTGAGGTCGCCCGTGACCGCCCGGCGCCACGGGGAAATGTTTTTCTCGAAAACTCCGAAGCGCTTCTCGATGAACTTGATCACTGAGGTGTGATCGAAGACCTCGGACGTGACGTAGCCTCCCTTGCTCCAGGGCGAGATGGCAACCATGGAAACACGCGTGCCCAGGCCGATCGGTCCGTTCGGGGTCACCGTGGTGACGATCTCGTTTTCAATGCTGACCGTCGACGCTCCATAGTCGGCTGACTGCGGGGGCGCCGGGGGCACCATGTGGTCAAAGCTCCCGTCGGCCTCGTCGTAGTTGAGGATGAAGACCGTCTTGCTGAACACTTCGGGGTGAGCTACCAGGATGTCCAGGATCTGGGACATGTACCAGGATCCGTAATGGATCGGGTAATCCGGATGCTCGGTATACCCGGCCGGAGACACGAACCAGGAAACCTGCGGCAGTTTGCCGGCCTTCACATCGCTCCGGAACTCAGCGAACAATCCTTCCGCCCAGGTCCGCCAGGCTAAGTCGGGCGCCGATGTGGCCGGGATGTTGTTCATGATCGATGTGCCTGTGGCCCCACCGTCGAATAGCGGCGAGCCAGGAGCGGCCGTCGCGTACTGGTTGAAGTAGAGCAGCGGATTGTCGGTGTAATTACCGGCGAAGGAGTTGCTCGTCCCGTCTCCGAAATCGGGTGAGAAGGGTGACCCCTCGATGTCCTGGTAAACCTTCCAGCTCACGCCGGCAGCCTGCAGCACTTCGGGGAACGTTTCCCAGATGAAGTTCGCATTGTTGGAGCTAAGGCCGTTCCCGGTGACCACCCCGGCGCCCTGCCCGTCGGTACCGCCCGCGCCCAGGTAGCTCACGTTCCCGACGCAGCCCGTCCACAGGTACATGCGATTGGGGTTGGTCGGTCCCATGATCGAACAGTAGTATGCGTCCCCAATGGTGAAGGCATCCGCCAGCGCGTAGTGGTAGGGGATGTCTTCGCGGGTCACATACGACATGGCGATAGGAGTGTGTGCGATCGGCCACATGTCATATTGACCCTCGTTCCACGCTTGATGGGTGCCTGACCAACTATGATCGGTTCCGGGCAGATAGGTGCCACCCAAGGTGTTCAAACCCGGGCTCACGGCTTCGGGGTTCACGCGAAACGGCGGGACCACTTCGGCTCCATCCGCCGGGCCACCCACGGTGCCGGGCGCTACTCCAAACCCGGCGGCTGTGTTCACCGCCCCGGCCGGCTGCAAAAACACCGAGACCGGAGTAGTGCCAGTGCCGCTCTGGAGCGGGAGATTGATTTTGACCGCGCGCGGATCGTTGTAGCCGCGGACACCGTAAATGGTGCCGAACTGATGGTCGAAGGGCCGGTTTTCCTGCATCAGGATGACGATGTGCTCGACGTCGCGAATCGTTCCTGTGCTGTTGTTTGCGGGGATATTGAGCGCCTGGGCGATGTTCGTTTTCAGCGTGCCCATGAGGGCGGTAATGCCCATCAATTGCACAAATTCACGCCGGTTGTGGTTGCTCATGAATGTCTCCTTTGGGGAAGCTTGTACGGTTGAGAGAAGTCGGTCGCGAGCCACCGATGGCCGATGCACGCTCAGACAGTGTTGAGAATATGCAGATAAACGCGCGCGCTGGTGACGCCACGATAAATTGCCGATGAATCCTGTTGCGAAGTGTATGACTTTGCTATAGGCGAGCGTTATTATGGCCCGTGATGCAAAGTGCGTCCGGCCCCTCGACGATCGAGCTCGAGGTGAACCGCATTCGTGAACTCAGCAGGTGCGGGCGCCACTACGACGCGCTCGCCGCGGCCGAAACGCTGTCGGCCGAAGCGATCTGCAACCGTGACATTTTGTATCTGATCGCCGCCAACCAGCGCTGCCTCAACCGCATACCCGAGGCCTTGGCGACTCTTCAGCGCCTGGAGGAACACCACCCGCGGTTCAGTCTTCTCTATCAGGAGCGCGGCCATTGTTACGCATCCTTGCGCGATTTGCCGCGAGCCACCGCCGCTTTTCAGCAAGCCGTGAACCTCAACCCGGCACTCACGGCCAGTTGGACCATACTCGAACGCCTGCATCGCATCGCAGGGCAGGTAACCAGAGCAGCCAGTGCCTCCGAACGCGTCGCTCACCTGAGCCAACTCGCACCCGAGGTGCTGCGGGCCGGGAGCCTTTTCTCTGACGGCGACCTGTCTGCGGCAGAGAACATCCTGCGGCCCTATGTGCTCAAGTGCGGCGACGATTTCGAGGCGCTCCGGCTCCTGGCCAGAATAGAACATCAACGCGACTCGCTCCACGACGCAGAACTGCTACTGGAAGCCGCTCTGAAGCGGGCACCGAATTATGTGGCGGCACGTTTGGACTATGCCCGCGTTCTCATGGACCGGCAGAAATATGTGCAGGCGCGAGAAGAGTTCGACTCCCTGCTTACGCTCGAACCCGGCAACAGCTATTATCTTTCCCTCTACGCGGCTGCGTGCGTTGGCTTGGCGCAATTTGAGCCGGCGATTGCGACGTATCGCCGGCTGCTGGATGCTTCGCCGGAATCTGCCGATCTGCGCGTGTCGCTCGGCCACGCACTCCAAGCCGCGGGGCGAGGCAGGGAGGCAGCCGAGTGCTACCAAACGGCTACCACCGCAAGGGCAAGCTTGGGAGATGCATGGTGGAGCCTTGCCAATCTCAAGACTTATCGTTTTACCGAGGGCCAAATCGCGGATATGCGCACCCAGGAAGCCGCAGCCGCTACCAGCCCGGTGGATCGTTATCATCTGTGCTTCGCGCTCGGTAAAGCGCTGGAAGACCAGAACGATTTTCTGGAATCATGGAAATATTACGCACGCGGCAACTCGCTCAAGCGCAACACGAGCCGTTACGATCCAGACGTCATGGAAGCCAATACGCGCCAACAGGTGGAGGTATGCACGCCGCCATTTTTTGCGGCGCGCGAGGGTTTCGGTGTTCCGGATCCCGATCCGATCTTTATCGTTGGGCTGCCACGCTCCGGATCCACGCTCATCGAGCAGATCCTGGCCTCTCACTCGCGAGTCGAGGCTACGCAGGAACTTTCCGACATCCAGCGCATCGTCCTTGAGATGAAATCCTATCCCGCCGTACTCACCGAACTTGCACCCGAAGATTTCCGCAGGCTTGGCGAGCGATACATCACGGACACGCGCGCTTACCGTGAGCACAAGCCATTCTTCATCGATAAGATGCCAAATAACTTTCGCCACATCGGACTCATCCATCTCATGATGCCGAACGCCAAGATCATCGACGTGCGGCGCGAACCCATGGCCTGCTGCTTTAGCAATCTGAAGCAATTGTTTGCCAGCGGGCAGGATTTCACCTACAGCATGGAAGATCTAGCTCGCTACTACCGGACCTATCTCGAATTGATGCGCCACTGGGATGTGGTGCTTTCCGGGCGAATACTGCGAGTCTGGTACGAGGACGTGGTCGAGGATCTTGAGACGAACGTGAGGAGAATACTTGACTTTTGCGGCCTAGACTTCGAGCCAGCCTGCGTCGAGTTTTACAAGACAGAACGAAGTGTCCGCACGGCAAGCTCAGAGCAGGTGCGCCAGCCACTTTTCCGTGACGGACTCTCACAGTGGCGGAACTACGAGCCGTGGCTCGGTCCGCTCAGGGACAGTTTGGGCGATGCGCTCATCCGCTACCGTGAACCTCAGGAATCGTCTGGTCCAAAGGAGCAAGTTCGTGCCGGGACCAAGCTGGGTTTCGCCCGTCTCTGATGGGGAGCGTATCCTCGAGATGTCTATGCTTAAAGCTTTCGGGTTGCTTCCGCTACTCCTTGTCCAGGCACTCTTTGCGCAGACACCACCGCGGCCGCACATCACGGGCGTTGGGCACATCGCGATCTACGCCCATGACTACGAGAAGTCGCGCGCATTTTATGGCCAGTTTCTCGGCTTTCAGGAACCGTATTCGCTGAAGAACCCCGACGGATCGGCGTCGATGACTTTCTTCAAGATCAATGATCGCCAGGTCATCGAGCTGTTTCCCGAACGCGAGGCGGGGACTGACCGGCTCAACCACATCTCCTTAGAGACGGACAACATTGAAGCATTGAGAGCGTATCTGGCGGCGAAAGGGGTTAAGGTTCCGAGTGAAGCTCATCGCGCGCGCATTGGAAATGTCAGTTTCAACATCACTGATCCGGAAGGCCACACGGTCGAGATGGTGCAATACACGCCTGAGGGTAAGACCATGCAGGCGAAGGGGCAATACATGAGTGACAAGGCGATTTCCAACCGCATGACGCATGTGGGCATCGTGGTCACTCATTTGGATTCCGAGGCGAAGTTTTACACCGATGTACTGGGGTTCAAGGAGACTTGGAGAGGCAGTAAAGACGGCCAGGTTCTTTCCTGGGTCAATCTGAGAGTTCCCGACGGAGATGACTACATAGAATTCATGCTGTACAAAGATGCTCCCGCGCCCACGGAGCGTGGGGGTGCTCATCATCTGTGTTTGCAGGTTCCGAATGTGGACGCAGCCGTGGCCAAGCTCAAGGACAATCCCTATTACAAAGAGTACGGAAAGCCGATTGAGATCCACCTGGGGGTCAATCGTAAGCGCCAGGCGAATCTGTTTGATCCCGATGGCACTCGAACCGAGTTGATGGAGCCGGCTACCATCGACGGAAAACCCACGCCTTCCTCGCCGGCGCCTCCACCGAGCTAGTGTGGTGTTCCGGAAGTTCATTGAAGCTCTCGGTCTGTCGCTCTCGGCCCGTTGTAAATGGGCCGCCAATGAGCAGAGCTATCCCTTTGACGTATCCAAGAATCGCAGTCACCCGGCCAGAATTTCAAGCACTGCAACCGAGTACGGCTCTAGATCGACGGAGAAATCTTTGGCGTAGGGTAAGTTGCGGCTCACCGGAGCGATCGCCTGCGGTTGCTCAAGGGACGCAGAATCCATGGGTGCTGCGGTGATGGTATGCAAAGTCACGCTTGCCTTGCCGGGTACATGGGCGCCCTGCAGCCGTAGAAGCAGGATGTTTCGCTCCGCCTGATAGTTCACGGCTTTGATCACGATGCGGCTGCCGTCCGCACTCGCCGTGGCGAGTGCGTGAACCGCACCAGGCTGCCACTGTGCCGGTATGCCGGTGGAGATCTTGTCAAACAGGAGCTTGCGATCGGGAACGTCCTCAAAAGAGCCGCTGGTAGAGGCAAGGCGCCGCTCCGCGTAATGCGCGCGAAAGAGCTTCTCGACCATATAGCTCCCTCCCGGAAACCATGAGACGTGGTCGTGATAGATAGCGGCAGTCCACTTGGGATCGTCGGTTGTGTTGCGCATCAGAAGGGCGGGACAGGTCATCGTGAGACCGGGACTGAGCTCCTCATATAGCATCAGGCTCCCGGCTGCATGAAGCCCAGCGCGCCAATCATAGGTGTGCTGAAGGCTCCACTCCAGAACACCTATCTCGAGGTGCGGGTATTTCGAAATGCGTATGTAGTCCCGCAGCTTCGTAAGGTAATCGCGGATGCGCTCCAGACCGCTCTCAAAGTTGGCGGGCTCGTATTCGTAGTTGTGACAGCCAAGGACATCGAAGTTCGCTCCGGCTAAGTCGATGACCTTTTGGCTCCAATCCATGTCGTTCGATCGCTTCTGCCCGCATGCCACAATGCGCGCGTTGGGAGCAATCGCGCGCAACCGGCCGCCGTAGACGTTCACGATTTCGGCATACTGTTCCGGGGTGAACCCGTTGTTCATGGGCTCATTGTCGATCTGGAAGAGCTTGACTCCGTAGGGCTCGGGATGACCGTTGCTGGCTCGCAACTGTCCCCACTCGGTGGTGGCCGGGTCGTTCAGGTAGTGGACCCAATTCATGGCGTACGCCACTTGCTCAGCGTGCATGCCGGGTGCAGGCAGCACGATCAGGGGTTCCGCGTTGAGCTTGCGGCAAAGTCCAAGAAACTCGTCCGTCCCGAAGCCGTCATAGCCGGAGTATCCGCCCCAATAAACATTGGGGTGGTATCCGCGCGACTCGTATCGGCCGACTCCCTCCTTCCACTTGTACGTGGACGCGAAGGAGCCGCCGGGCCAACGGATGAACGATGGACCCAGAGCGCGGAGCGCCTCCAGCAGGTCGGGCCGTAACATACCGTCACGACGGACATCGGCGCGCATCATCGAAATGAAATCGAGCAGTAGCGCGCCATGCCCCGTCGCTGCGACCTCGACGATGGCCTGCGTGTCTCGCGAGGGACTGGTGAAGGAATAAAAAACCTCTTGCCATGCCGAGCCAGTGAGCGCGAGCGGCATCGATGCGAGTTGAGTTCCTTGCTCAGTCTTGATACGCAGCGCCAGTCGCGGCGAGCCCTTCTCGCGCCGGACCCAGAGAGAGCCGTCATATTTGATTCCCGCATCGAGGAAGATGCGCCCTTGCTGGACTCCTGCTTGACCTCCCTCCACCTCGAGACGTACGCTCTTCGAGCCATTCTGAAAATCTACCGTCGCCAGCGTGACTTGACCACGATCGGCGAAAGATTGCCAGTAAGTCTTGAAGTCTTCGCCCTCAAAGCCAGCGCCGCGAATCTGCTCGGCAAAGAGGCCATCCTCTACCGAATGATCGATGTGCTCGAGAAACTGGCCGTAGATGAGTGGGCTGATGGGAGCCGTAACTCTGTCCATATCCACAAGCAGGACGGCAACCCTCGGCTTGTCGCCGGGTGAAAAGCGACCCGAAAGGAGCGGGCTCGACAGCGCGGAGAGAGGAACAGCGGCAGTCGCCGCCATCGAACTCATCAGGAACTTGCGTCTGTTCATGTTTCGAACGGCGCCCCCGTTTCTGTGGCAAAGGTAGGACTGAGAGCAGTTTATTTTACTTGCTCCGACGCTCAGTGCTTCTGTATGGTTTGGACGCCAGAGAATGTTTTCTCCGACCCATCCTGCTTTTCAGCCGTCCCTGCGAGACTGATCTCGTTTCTTGAGAGTTCCCAGGACTGTCGTCCTGGGCTATTTTAGACCGTCCCTGCGGGACTCGACGGAAATGGAGGCCGATTGGTTCAGTCACAGCGGTTGTTTATACGTACGGATACTGCCGAGTGCTGTTCAGTTTCATTTGCATATAGGGGAGTGGTAGGTAATTGCCAGGGCGAGACTATTCAACCACTTGTACAATTCCCGCCTTCTTGAAGCGGTTCAAGTGATAAAGCAGACAAGCACGCACTGTGTTGTCCTTGCCCTTGAAGAGAGCATCTATTTTCCGGTACTCCGCGGCTTGGATTAGTTGCTCCAAAGAATGCTTGGATCCGTAGGGTTCGAGACATCTGTACACGACTTCAGCCTCGGTGATGTCTCTGTTGCCGTCCGTGAGGCGCGGTATCGCGGCACTGGTGAGCGCATAGATTAACTGTTTTTTCGGCATCATTCCTCATACAACGAAGCTTAGATCGGTGTCGGGAGCAGGGTGCCCCAGCGCACGGCACATGGCAACCATCTGACCCTTGTGATGAAACGCATGCGTCAGAACATGGTGAAGGACAAGCACCGGCGGGCGTACAGCGGTGTCTCCATCAGAAAAATGAAGCTCCGCATCGGCGTTGAGTTGCTGATCGGTCAGGGTTGACAGATACTCCCTGGTCGCCTGACTGGCCTCATTCTGTAGCCGTCTTGCATCGGCTATGGTTGGGTAGTCTTCAGGAGTTCGATTCGTGTACGGTACACCCTGGAGCGCATGCACCCAGACGCCTTCGCAGTTGAAGATATGAATCGCTTGGTCCCGTAGAGTCGGAAAGCCAAAGCCGGGTACTTCTCGCAGATAGTCGTCTACAGGCAGAGTGGAGAGATGATTGAGAACCGCGTCCAGGCTGGCGTGTGTCCAACCATGAAATTTGCAGATACCGTCGACGGTGAACACAGACCTCTCCTTAATCGCTCCAGGCAGTCTGAGGAAGCACTCGCTTTCTCAAAGCTCTCGCTCTGGCTGGTACTAAAACCCGTCATATTCCAAGCAATTGAGAAACAAAATGCGGAAGGGCTTCGCCCATCATTTTCGGCCCACGTTAGCTGGCGCGAACATGGGGCACCCGTCAAGAACGCGGCCGGGTTCGTTTCATCTGCTCGGGACGGTATAAGACACAGGTCATCCGATCTGGAATCCTTGTGCTCACGCTTTGCCTACAGCCGCTCTAACCGCGTCTGCGAATCCCCGAACTGCTCCAGTTTCACACCGAAGCGATCCATCAGCGACAGGTACAAACTGCACATCTTGCGGTTGTCTTCGCTGTCCTTCAGGTAGTTCAGCGACCGCCCGGTCTCCAGCGTGCCGCCAAGACCTCCCGCTAGCACCAGCGGCAGGCGGAAGTTGTCGTGCTTGCGGCCGATCCACAGGTTCGATAGGAACATCAGGCAGGAGTTGTCCAGCACCGTGCCGTTCCCTTCCTTCATGCTGTCCAGCTTCGACGCCAGGTAGGCGTACTGCTCGACATGGAAACGGGCGATGCGCTCGTAGCCGTCGGAGTTGTTGTTGTGCGAGGCGGAGTGGTGACCCTCCTTCACGTCGAGGAAGGGGTAATACATGGCGGATAGATCTCGCGAGATGATCAACGACGCAACCCGCGTCTTGTTGGTTTGGAAGGCAATGGCAATGATGTCGCACATCAGGCGGGCGTGATCGCGCAGGTCTTCCGGCAGTCCGTTGGCCGGCCGGTCCATGGTGGCAGCAACCGTATTCTTGGCTTTCGCGGCGTCGTCAGCTTCGGCCTTGCCTTTGCGCATGCCCTCTACGCGCTTTTCTACTTCGCGCACGCTGGTCAGGTATTCGTCTAACTTGCCCTTGTCGCTGGTGCTGACGCACTTGGAGAGATCCTGGGCGCGGCCCTTTACGCGGTCCAGAATGCTTAGGTTCTGCAGGCTGCCGCGGTTGTCAAAGAGGTTGTCCCAGGCTAGCGATGGGTAGACTTCTACCGGGACCGGCGAATCGGGACTCTGCCAGGAGAGATGGGAACTGTAAGCCAAGGAAAAATTTGACTCGTGGTAACCAGTCATGGGCTGCTCGCAGGCCAGCACGATGCTGGATTGCGGCGTGTCTTCCCCCACGTGGTTGGCAATCATCTGGTCGACACTGATGCCCGAGTGGATGATGGCGCCTTTCGAAATGTGGGCCCCGGATAAGAGGCTGCCGGTCTGGGCGGGATGAATTCCCTGCCCCGTAAGGGCGTGGACGTAGAGACCGTCGATGACGTTAACCTTGGATTTGATGGGTTCCAAGGGGGAGAGGGTCTTCGAGAGCTTCATGTCGGCGCCTTGGCCTTCGGCGCTCCAGTGGTCTTCGTTGATACCGTTGCCCAGAAAGACAATGCCGAAACGCTTGGGGAAGGCGGAGGCGGGAGGGACATCCGCTAAGGCGTGCAGCGATTCGAGCCAGGGGAGAGCGACGGTGCAACCGGCTCCGCGGAGAACGGCTCGACGGGATAGGGGCAGCGCTAGTTTCTTGGTTAGGCGCGACATTTGGTTGTTCCCTCAGCGGCCAAAGCCGCTCCTTCTTCAGATCTCGATGTACGGCCTGAAGGCCGTACCCTTCACGTTGGTTTAGCTCCCGAATTGGCAGTGGCAGGGGCTAAACAGGCTGCGGAAAAACTCGGTTTTGCTGTGGTTCTAGCTGTGGCAGGGGCTAAAGCCCATCCTATTTTCAAGTGTTTACGGCACGACTAAAGTCGTGCCCTGATACAAAACCGAGTTTTTCCGCAGCCTCTAAAGCCCATCTTAATTTTCAAGCACGAATGGCACGACTAAAGTGGTGCCCTGATACAAAACATGACTCTTTCCGCAGCCTGTAAAGCCCTTCATTTTTTTCAAACCTTAAGATCCTGATGCTAAAACCTGGGGTCCCATCCCTGGGCCATGATTGTTGTGCGAAAGTCGCACCCCCTATTTCTTCCTGTACACACTCTATTCTGTTCGGGCATCTCGCTATTTTCCCCTTCTGGAGGCTAGCTGCGTCTCAGGTTTCGCGGGTCGGGGCATCCGTCTGTTCCGGAATTGGGGGCTTAGGACGATGGTTTCTACCAGCGAATCGAAACCGTAGCCTTGCTTGGCTAGATTGGTCTGCATGGTGTCCAGCAACTCTTCGTCGGAGAGTTGCAGCGTCCGGTTGAGACCGTAGGTCAGCAGCTTGCGGCTCAGGTTGTTGAGGAATTGGTCCTGGCGATGATCGCGGATAAAGGTGCGCAGGCCTTCAAAACCCACTCCGTTGACGCCTCCAGGATAGGTGACCGCGGTGTCGACAGGCCTTCCGGCCAGGTCCTTGGTGCGCACATCTCCTATGGGCCCGTAGCCTTCGTAGGCCAAGCCATAGGAATCAAAACGCTCATGGCAGGAGGCGCAGAAGGGATTCGCATGATGTTGAGCCAGCATTTGGCGGATGGGAAGATCGGACTTCGACTCGTCGCTCGGCAGTTCGGGCACCACCGGCGGTGGGGGCGGCACGCGGATGCCCAGCACCTTCTGCACTACCCAGTTTCCACGCTTCACCGGGCTGGTCCGCAGGCCAGGGGAGTTTTGGGTCGCGAAGACCGACATGGGCAGCAATCCGCCTCTCCCATACTGGCCGGCGTTGTCCACGCGCACCCAGTGGTCGTTACCGCCCTCGATTCCCGGAATGCCGTAGTGTTTGGCCAGCACGGGATTCACAAAGGTGTAGTCGCCATAGAGAAGGTCGAGGACGGAACGATTGTTCTGGATCGTGTCTTCGACGTAGCGGATGGGTTCGTCGAACATGGCTTCCCGCAGATCGTTGTTGAACTGGGGAAAGCGCTGGCGATCGACCGAGTTGTTGGTCTCAAAGAGACGGAAGGCGAGCCAGTTTCCGGTGAACTCCGTGGCCAGGCCACGCACGCGGGCGTCTTTCATCATGCGGCGGGTTTGGGCCAGCAGGACAGCCGGTTTTTGCAGGTCGTTGGTGGCCGCATGGCGCAGCAGCTCGTCGTCGGGCATGCTGGCCCAGAGGAAGTAGCTCAGGCGGCTCGCCAAGGCGTAGCTCGATAGGGGCTCCGCAGCTACGGACATGGAGGCTTTCAAGACAGCCGGCTGCGTTTGCTGGTCGGTCATGTCGAGGCGGTAGAGGTAATCCGGCTCCATGAGCACGCCGGCGATCGCACCGCGCAGGGCGTCTTCGTGGGATAGCTGGTTTTGGGTCCGATCCTGATGGTAATAGCTCAGCAGATCCGTTCGTTCCGTAGGGGTGAGGGGCCGGCGGTAGGCACGGGCGGCAAATTGGAGCAGCGCGTCTAATTGCTTTGTTTCCGCGTCTGCCCGCTCCTTTTCGAGGCTGCGAAGAGTGGCGTTCACCCCGTCGAAATGGGCGCGGATCGCCTCGGCAGCCACGGGATCGTTGGTTGGATCGGCCGCAGCCTTAGCCAGGTAGGTGTCCCGCATTTTGAGGATGACTTCAGAGTCGGTTACAGCGTGATCGGTCGGGCGGTCTGAGCCGGATTCTTCGCCTTTGCCAAACACTTCTCCGCTCTGGTTGAAGTAGTACTGGGTCCAGGTTCGGTCCGAAACATTGGCAATGTAGTCGAACTCGTTCCAGAGACGATCCAGCTCCTTCTTTCCCTTGTCGTCGAGGATGAGCTGCACCAGGGGAAGATCGTCGCGGTAGTAGCCGACGATGTTGTGGTAGCCGGCGCTGAGCAGGCGGCCCTTGTCCTCGGAGTCGTCGGGGAAATAGCGGCCGCGTTCGGTGATGTAAAACGCATCCGGGAACACGAAGGCGAAACGGGCGAAGGCGGCCTCATAACGGGCGCGCTGGGCGGCGGGAACGATCAGATCGGCGTCGTTGGCGCGGGCCTTGGCCGAGAGAGCGGCCCAGCGGGGCGCGGCTTCCGCGTGGAGACGGGGGTATTTGGGAATCTCCGGAACCACGGGCGGCGGATCGGTGTCGTTCCGCAGATCTTTGGGATCGCTGTCGCGCCGGTGCTCGGCAAATTCCTTCAGCTTCCAGTTCAGCAGAGGCTCGGATTGCGCGGGTAACCCCGCGACCACGGGCGCGGCAAATTGCATGGCGGTGTGGGTGCGGATTCTTTGCACGAAATCACGCATTTCCGTGCATTTTGCGCGGAGCAGCTCGGGTTTAGCCGCCTTGGGTGGAGGCAGGGCTTGCCACATTTTCTGCAGCTTGAGCACCGGGCCAACCGCATTCTGGTCGTGCAGGATTTGCCACACCATGGGGAGATATTTGGGGCTGACCTTTGCCTCTGCTGCCGTGGTGGCCAGGGTGGCGTGGCGCTGCTTGAGAGCCACTCGATATTGGTAGCGCCAGGCGGCCTCGAAGTAATCCGCATAGTCGGTGGGCTGGGCGGTGTAGAAGGCGATGATGCGTTGGATCGCGTACTTTTCCCGATCGGTCTCCACCAACATGGGGTAGGGCGCAAAGTCGATTCCGTCCGGCTTGAGGACCACGTGATCGGCTACTTCGCGCGCTGCCTTCAGGTATTTATTGAGCAGCGCCGGCGACATGGTCAAGGATTCGCCCGAGTTGTCGAAGCCTGCCTGATTGGCCGGATCTACGGGGAATTGCTTGGCGACGTGCATGTCCTGGCCGGTAAGGTCGCGGATGGTGTAGTCGTACTCGGCGTTACTCAGGCGGCGGGCCAGGACGACTCCCGGATCGCCGGCGGCTTTCCTGATTTCTTCGGCGCGGACGGCGGCCACCCAGTCGATGACCTGCTGCGCTTCGGCCGCCGGAGGCGCCGGCATCGGCTTGGGCGGCATTTCCTTGGCTTTTAGCCGATCGGCGAGGAGAGCCCAGCGGCCAAAGTCGTCGGCCACCATGTCGACGCTGGTATAGGATTTGAGGTCGAATTGCGCCGGGGCCATCTTGCCGCTATGGCAGGCCACGCAGTATTTGCCGACGAAGGGTTTGACGGTTTGTTCGAATTGCTGGTCGATTGCGGGGCTTGGGGCAGGCGTGGCTGCACCGGCCAAAGGGGCCGTGGCTAAGGGGAGGGAGAGGAGAAGGGTCCGAAACTTCATGCCAAAGCGCCTCTGGCCTCGAGATAGACCGCTAAATTCAGTCGCATCCCATGATACCTATTCCCAGCCCGGATTGGCTTGCTTTTGCTGGGATTGTGAAACTCAAAGTTCCGTGACGAAAGCGGGTTGGTAACCATTGGTACTCGTACGCTCGTGCGAGGGGTGGCCAAAAAACGAGACCACAACCTAACCGGAACCCGGTTTTGCTATCTAATGCGCTGGATGGAAGAGAGTGACGACTCCATACGCCGGGCGATCCTTTCCGGCGATAAGGATGCTTACAAGGTGCTCATGGGGCGCTATACCCAGGTTGTCTTTCGCGTGGCGTATCGCATTACGGGCAACGAGTCCGATGCCGAAGAGGCCGTGCAGGAGGTTTTTCTGCGTGGATACCAGGCCCTCGCGAGCTTTCAAGGGCGGTCCAGTATGGGGACGTGGTTCTATCGCATCGCCGCCAACTGCGCCCTTGAGGTGGTGAACAAAAGAAGGCCGGAAGCCCAGAGCCGTGTCGCGGAGGAGAACGATCCGGAACGGGGCGAGGTGCAGTTGGCGGACTTTAAAGCAGGCCCCGACCGGCTGCTGTTGAGCCGCGAAATCGAGGCCAAACAGCGGGAGGCGATGAGCGAACTTACACCCACCGAGCGCACCGCCTTTGTGCTGCGCCATATGGAAGATCGAACGACAGACGAAATCGCAGCCGTGCTCAACATCGCTCCCAATGCCGCCAAGCAGGCGGTGTTTCGCGCGGTGCAGAAACTGAGGCGCCAACTCGCGCCCCTCTGGGTAAACACATGAAGCATTTTGAAGAAGAAGAACTGGTCGAGTATTACTACCAGGAATCCGCGAACATGGGCGAAAGCGAGCGCCACCTGAAGGCTTGCCCGGCGTGCGCCACGCGATATGCGGAGTTGTGCCGGGTCCTCGAGGCAGTCGCCACACCGACGCCGCATCCGCGCGGGCAGGAATATGTCGAACGAGTTTGGCAAGCCATTGGCGCGTTTCTGCCGGCATACGAAAAGCCGAAGCGCAGTTGGATTCGATATTACCGGCCGCTCGGTTGGGCAGCCGCCTGTGTCCTGCTGGTGGCCGTGGCCTTCGTTGCCGGACGCCGGTGGGAGCGCAAGCAGACCTCCCAAGTAGCCGTGGCGATGGATCCGCAAGCCCGCCAGCGGGTGGTGATCGTTGTTCTTGGCGACCACCTAGATCGTTCGGAGCGGCTGCTGGTCCAGCTTAACCATGCGGATGGCAACGACGTTTCGGCTTTGCCGTTGCGCAGCGAAGCCAGAGAATTGCTCGCCAGCAACCGCCTGGTGAGGCAGAGCGCTGATGCGGGCCGGCGACCTGAATGTGGAAGCCTCGCTCGACCGCCTGGAACGGCTGCTGATGGAGCTGTCCAACGAGCCGGACAGGCTCACCGAGGCGGATCTCAACCGCATAAGGCAAGAGATGAATACCGATGGTCTTCTATTTGATATTCGCGTCTTGCGCTCCCGGGTTCCCTCACCGGGCGCCGGGCAACCAAGCGCTCCGAAAGCAACGAAAGGGGTTTCCATTTAGATGAATACGAAATCATTACTGTTCGCGACACTGCTCGTTGCCTTTGCGGCGCGGCCGGCACTCTGTGAGGACAACGCAGCCGCCCAAGCCAAGGAAGATTCGCTTTATTCGGAGGGCACGCGCGCTATCAACGATGCCCGTTGGGCGCAGGCGGAATCCATCTTCCAGAATCTGGCATCGCAGCATGGAGCGCGCGCGGAAGCAGCTCTGTATTGGGAAGCATACGCCGAGAACAAACAAGGCAATGCTTCCCGCGCGCTTGAGATTTGTGCGGAACTGCGGCATACCTATCCGCAAGGAAGCTGGGCGAAGGAATGCAGTGCGCTCGAAATAGAGATTCATGGCAAGAGCGCTGATCCTGTGCCGCCCCAGGCCGAGCAGGATGAAGAGCTCAAGCTGCTCGCGCTGAACTCGCTGATGCAGCAGGATGAAGCGCGTGCACTGCCGATCATTCAACAGATTCTGAACAGCGACAAATCGGAAAAGCTCAAAGGCCGAGCGTTGTTCGTTCTGGGCCAGGATCCATCTCCGCAGGCGCAGGCGCTGCTCGGCCAAGTGGCCAGCGGCGAGCGGAACCCGGCCTTGCAGCGGAAGGCCATTGAGATGTTGGCTGTCACTCGCGGCAAGCAGGCTTCCGAGACCCTCGCGACTATCTACCGCCAAAGCACGAACGAGGATGTAAAGAACACCATTCTGCACACGTATCTCATCATCGGCACTCCCGATCCGCTGGTAGAAGCGGCACGTCATGAAACCGACCCCAAGCTCGTGCGCACGGCGGTGCATACGCTGGGGGCTATGGGAGCGACGTCGCAGTTGCTGACTCTCTATCACGACAGCAGTAATCCCGAGGTCAAGGCGGAGGTGATCAATGGGCTCATCCCGGCAGGTCCAAAGGGCGCGGAGGCATTGGGCGGCATTGCCGCCTCGGAGCAGGATCCCGAGCTTCGGCGTCGGGCGATTCGCAACCTTGGGGCTGCCGGCGGCATGTCCGCGGCGCCTGCGCTGGTGGCGACTTACAGAAAGAATCCTGATCCGGAGACGAAAAAAGCCGTCGCCCAGGCGCTGTTTGTCGCAGGGGACAGCCACGATCTGGTTGAACTTGCCCGGGCCGAGAAGGATCGGGCGGTCAAGCAGTCTCTGGTGCAGCAGCTGAGCGTGATGCACAGCAAAGAGGCCACGGACTACATGATGGAAATTCTTAATAAGTGACTGAGGAGATCGTACGCCCCTGCTCGGGCGGAGACACAGTCAGAACGTTTCGAATGCTCTTACTAGACGAGCTGAAACGTTGATGGGCTTCGCCCGTCTTTTTCGGCCCACGTTAGCTGGCGCGAACATGGGGCACCCGTCTGGTTTGGTTTGGCGCTGTAGAGTCGGTTCTCGCGCGGACTCCTTAGGCCTGATGCGCTGTTGCCTGTTCCTGCAAAACCCTGTGGACCAGACTGATGGCGATGGCGCCTTCGCCCACCGCGGAGGCCACACGCTTCACGTTGTTCGAACGGACGTCGCCGACGGCGAAGACTCCCGGCAACGTCGTCTCAAACAATAGCGGGGGCCTGCTTAGTGGCCAATCGGCGGCTTGCCACTCCTGCGGTGACAGATCGATGCCCGTCCGTATGAAGCCCTTCTCATCGAGCGAAAGACATCCGTTCAGCCATGCGGTGTTCGGGCTGGCGCCGGTCATCAGGAATGCGTGGCGAATGGCGTGTTGCTCTTCTTCGCCGCTTTGATTATTGCGCCAGCGTATTCCGGAGAGATGTCCATTGCCTTCGAGCTGAACGATTTCGGTGTGGCTATGAAGCGTGATCGCGGGGCTTTGCTCGATGCGCCGGATGAGGTAATTGGACATGGTATCTTCGAGCCGCGCACCTCGAATCAGGATGTGAACGTGGCTGGCAATTTGCGAAAGAAAAATGGCCGCCTGGCCGGCTGAGTTGCCGCCGCCCACCACTATGACTTCGTCCCCCTGGCAAAGCTGCGCCTCGACGAAGGTTGCCCCGTAATAGATGCCGGTCCCTTCAAACTGCTCGAGATTCTCGAGCGGCAGCTTACGGTATTGCGCCCCGGTGGCGATGACTACGGAGCGTGCCAGCAATTTGCCGCCGCCGTCGATCTCCAGGGAATACGGCCGCTGCGCACACACCAGCTGCACGGCCGCGCGGGTCACCATCAATTGCGCGCCAAATTTCTGTGCCTGTGTGTAGGCTCTGCCCGCCAGCTCCTGGCCGGAAATGCCCGTGGGAAAGCCCAGATAGTTTTCGATTTTTGAGCTGGAGCCAGCCTGGCCGCCGGGAAAATTCGTCTCCACGACAAGCACATTCAGTCCTTCAGAAGCTGCGTAGACAGCGGACGATAGACCCGCCGGCCCGGCGCCGATCACGATCACATCGCGTACCGTGGTGGTGTCGATACCCTCATTGAGCCCGATACAGTCACATACCTCCCGGTTGCTGGGATTCTTCAGCACCCACTTACCCCGGCAGATCATGATCGGGATCTCTTCGGCGCTGAGTTGAAACTGGTGGATCAGCTCCTGGGCTGTTTCGTCTGTTTCGAAGTCGGCGTAGGTGAATGGGTAGCCGTTGCGGGTGAGAAAGCCTTTGAGGCGCAGAGTGGCTGCGGAGTTATCTGAGCCCAGCAAGACGACGTCGCCCCAGCCGCGGGCGATCAGCTCCACGCGGCGCAGGATGAACGTGCGGGTGAGAATCTCGCCCAGCTCGCTGTCGTTCTGCACCAGTTGCTGCAGGGCTTCGCGCTCCACCACAATCAGCTGGCCGGCGACACGCATGCGTGCGACCACCATGCTCCGGCGCCCGGAGAGCATGATGATGTCGCCGAAGAAATTTCCGGCTTTGTGCACGACGATGGATTCCTCGCCGCCGGTCACAGGCCGAAAGACTTCCAACTCGCCGGAAACAACAACGATAAACGGAAGGGTCGCATCTCCCTGCTCGACCACGATGGTCCCGGCGTCGACGTCGCGCATGGTACCGCATGCGGCGACACGCTTCAGTTGGGCCGCGGTGAGGGTCGGAAAGAGAGCCTCGTTGTTTTGCGGGGCAGGGCTCGGGCGGTTGTCCATCGTAGAAGATCCTCCGTCGGGCACGATACCTCTCCCTTGCGAGTCTAACCGCGGGGCGAACCGGTAGCACCCCCCATTTGGGTGGCTGTGCGGGCGTGGATGGACCTTCTCCCACGAATATGGGACCCTTATAAGGTGAAAACGACCCTCGAGATTCCCGACCCCATATTCCGCCGTGCCAAGTCGGTAGCTGCGCAACGCGGCATCCCACTACGCGCTTTTGTGACGGAAGCCGTCACGGAGAAGCTCGAGGCCAGCTCGAAAGGCGAAGAGAAGCCCTGGGTGAAGCTTGCTGGAGGTCTCAAACACCTCCACAACGAGACGGCGCGTATCAATCGAATCATCCACAAAGAGTTCGAGAATATCGATCCCGAGTATTCGGTGTGATCCTCGACACTGGAGGCGATGGGGCGTCCGGGTGTCCGCAGTAGAATCGGCGCATGGAACTCGGTTTTGTCAGCGCCATTCTGCCCGACCTAACGCTTGAAGAAGTTTTGTCCACCGGCCAGTCCATGGGTTATGACTGTGTCGAAGTGATGTGCTGGCCTCCAGGGAAGGCCGAGCGGCGTTATGCCGGCGTTACGCATATCGACGTGAGTAAGCTTGATGCGGGCGAGACGTCTCGAATTTCAGATTTGGCCGCTGCGCACAGGATGAAGATCAGCGGCCTGGGGTACTACCCAAATTTGCTCTCCCCGGCTGCAGGGGAAGCACGCGTCACCGCTGACCACCTGCGAAATGTCATCCGCGCTGCCCGGAGCCTGGGCGTTTCCGTCGTAAATACATTTGTTGGACGAGACTGGACCCGCTCCGTGGAGGACAACTGGCCGAGGTTTCTATCCGTGTGGCGGGATCTCGTTTCTTTTGCAGAGGAGCAGGGGGTTCTGATTGGCATAGAGAACTGTCCGATGCTGTTCACCGCCGACGAATGGCCTGGGGGGAAGAATCTGGCGGCGAGTCCGGCTATTTGGCGAAGAATGTTCGAGGATATTCCGAGTGCTCACTTCGGTCTCAATTACGATCCGTCGCACTTGCTGTGGCAACAGATGGACTATGTAGCACCCATCGAGGAATTTTCGTCGCGCATCTTTCATGTGCACGCGAAGGACGTTGCCGTGGATCGACCGCGGCTGGACCAAGTTGGCATTTTGGCGTATCCACTTCAGTTTCATACGCCGAAGCTGCCTGGACGCGGGGATATCGATTGGTCCAGGTTTTTCCAGGCGCTCAAGACTTCGGGGTACGACGGAGCTGTGTGTGTTGAGGTCGAAGACCGGGAATTCGAAGGGGACCTTGCGCATCGTAAGGAGGCGCTCTCTGTCAGCGCCCAATATCTTCGGAAGCTTGTCTGATGGGGAAGTGTATAAGCCGGCTTCCGAACCGCGGCTAGCGTTCGCGTCCCGGTTGCGACTGAATATCGAGGAACTCTGCCGGCGTCACGACCTTGCAACCCTCATACTGCCCGACCTTAAGCAGGTGGTGATCCCCGCTGACGAGGTAATTCGAACTGCTGGTGGCTGCGCATTCAAGGATTCGATTATCCGTGGGGTCATCCACAATCATCTCGATGCGTCGCTTCGGCTCGACGTGTTCGGCAAATCCCGCGATCTGGCGAAGGGCGGCATCCACACGATCCTGAGACCAGCCGAACTTCGGCCGGAGCAGAACGCGATTCACCTCGTCGTCTGAAAGCGCAAGGCGAATCTCGCCTCTTTCGGCCAAATCAGAGGATGCGCCAAGGATTACCCGGAAAGTTCAGGGCAGACACAATCACATTTGTATCCGATGTGATGCGCAGCACTCAGCGTGAGAGTTCGGCACGTGCGGCTGAAATTTCGGCGTCAACATCCTCAGGCTTAAGACCGCGCTCGCGTGCGTTGCGGTGCCCGAATTCGACGGTCTTGCGCCACTCCGCCCGGCTCAAGCGGTTCTCCACTGCTTCGCGCACCAGCTCTTCCGGAGTAATCTCTTCCCTCGCGGCGGCTTCCTTGACTTTCTCAACCAGCTCGCCCGGAAGTGCGATGTATTCGGTGGCCATGCTTCCATTTTCCTCCTCTTCCGCGAGAACTATCACGGCTTTCCCAGCTGTTGGGAATTACCTTGGAATGACAGGAATGTTCGTTTCCGCGTATCCGGTCAGCTCCAGGTAGCCGACTCCGGCTAGCGGCGAACGATCGCGGGCGCCAGCGACATCGATTGCGCCCTCCCAGTAGCTCGTTCCGTATTTGCTGGCCAGTTCCTGGCTCCTGAGCGGCGTGGTGATATCCAGTTCCATCTTCAACCGCGGAATAGACACATGCCACCGCAGCGGGTACGTCGCCTTGGTGGCCGGACTGGTCCAGCTATCGGCCGCCGGGGTCATGGCGAAATCTTTGCTCGACAGAAATTGAACCTTTCCGCCGGCATCTACATAGCTGCCCGAAGAATAGGGATCGATGCTTCCATCCTTGTGCCGCAGCCTGTAGAGCATGAGTTCGGCCCCATCTCCGAGTTGAATGCTTAGCCAGTCCCAGCCTGATTCATTCGCGGCCATCGACCCGGTAAAGAATTCGTGGTCGATCCAGGAGGTTCCATCTACCTGGTAGGTTTTTCCATCGAGATCGATGGATCCCTTTGTCAACAGACGGGTCACGGAAAAATAGTGCGAAGCATGCCCGGAGCCCTCGGCCTTCTGGCTGGCTCCGTTCTGGCCCTGAATGACGGGCTGCTTCACGGGCTTTAGCTTGAGTGCGAGGGCAAATTTGTCGGCTACGCCATTGAGATCCTCTTCGCTATCGGCGATGTGTGCTTGCCAGTTGCCGTTCCAAACGAGGCCGGTTTGGGCGTCCACACCGGCGACTCCGGGGCCGGCGCGGTTGAGCCGCTCCTCGTTGTAAAAGTGATGGCCGGTGATGTCGCTCAGCGCCAGGTGCGCCATCCATAGGTCGCGCACGGACCAGGGGCTGCTGCCGGGAGTGCGCGAAACGCCTTGGCGGAAGAAGGTCAGCTCAAAGCCAAAACGGTGGCCATCCGCCGACTTCACATTCCCCGTGTAGTACCACCACTCGGTTTGATAATCCTCATGGTTGAAGTAGTCGCGGGGAAAGGCGAAGGTGTAACCGGGCTGCGCGATTTGGTAGTCCTGCGCGGTGGCGCACGTCGCGATGAGCAGGAACAGGGCCAGCCACCTATTCCTCATGCACCACCTCCATGGGATTCAATCGCACCGCCAGCCGCGCCGGGATCAGACCCGCCAGAACCGTAGCGAGATACACCACGCTCAACGAACCCAGCACGACCGCAACCGGCCAATGAAATTGAATGGTCCATCCGAACGATTGCTTGTTGATGACGTAGACCAGCACCAGCGACAACACGTATCCAAGCGCCAGACCTAAAACATTGGCCAGAAGACCCATCAGTCCGGCCTCTACCAGGATGAGCTTGCGAATCTGCGCGTTCGTGGCCCCCAGATAGCGGAGCACGCCAAACTCACGCCTCCGGTCCATCACGATGGAATACAGCGCGCCCGAAACGCCGCCGATCGCCACCAGGATGGAAATTGCCTCCACCGCGTAGGTAATGGCAAAGGTCTGGTCGAAGACGCGTATCGCCTGCAGCCGGATCTCTCGGTTCGATAGCATCATCAGGCTCTGGTTCGCTGTGACCTTTCGGATTGCGGCGCGGGTCTGCTCCAGATCGGCTCCGGGCGCGAGATAAACAGCCAGGTTGGTGGGCGCGGCGTTGGGGATAAATCGCTGCAGAATGTCCCAATCCAACACGATGTAGCCCGCTTCGTGGCCGTAGTCGTAAAAGATATCGATCACCCGGAAGGTGACTCGTTGTTCGCCCAACGGGAGGGTGATGGTGTCACCGGCCTTGACATGATGCTTGTTGGCAAAAGGCTCGCTGACGACGGCATTGTTGCCGGCGGCTAGTTCCCGCAGTATTTCTTCACCTGGCTTTCCGGAGACAAACGTCATTTTCTGGCGCGGCGCCTCTCTGCCCTGACTTGCGCCGGCCAGCGAGGCGGGCATGCCCTGGTACTGAATCTCGTAGGCGCGCAGACGGCTCACGCTCTCTACGCCCGGGGCGGCCGCGATACGATCGGCCACCCCGGGAGCAATGGTGGGGTGCAGGTCGCCCCCCATGGCTCCGGCGGGGGCCAGGTAGAGGTCCGCGGGCAACTCCGTATCCAACCACGTCAAGACCGTCTGCCGGAAGCTGCCCACCATGATGCCCACCGACGTCATCATGGCGATGGCGGTGGCCAGCGCGCCTACGAGCACGGAGGTTCGGCGCAAGGATGCGCCCAGGCTGCGGGAGGCGAGCAATGCTTCTACTCCTAAAGTGCGGCGGAGGAAGGTAGATCCGGTTAAGGTGATGTGGTACACCAAGAGCGGCGTAAGCATGGCGGCGGAGGCGACAAAGAACAGCGCCGACAAATACCCGAGCAACGGCTTGCCGTCGATCGGCGGAGCTTGGGCGGCGAGTACGGCCAATGCTGCCAAGGCGATGGCGATGACTGCATCGCGCTTGCGCTCGACGCGCACTTCGAATTCGCGCCGGCCGCGGGCCATGGCTTCCGTGGGCGCCACTCTACTTGCGTCTCGCGCGGGAGCGAAAGCAGAAACCAGTGCCACTCCAATGCCCGCCACCAAGGCCAGGATCACGGAGTCCGCGGAAATGCTCATGGCGCCGGGGCGGCTGGAGACGTAAAGCGCATTGACCGTGGTCGAGAGCATGCCTACGGCCCCTGCGGCGAGCACACGGCCCAGGGGCAAGGCAGCCAGCGAACCCGCGGCGCCCAATAGGGCTGCTTCTATAAGAAAGGCACTCATCACCGCAGCGCGGCTCGCGCCCAGGGCGCGCATAATGCCGATGTCCGCGCGCCTGCGCACCACGGAGACGGAGACGGCGTTGTAGATGAGAAATGCGCCTACCAGCAGCGCAATGCCGCTGAGCATGCGCAGATTCCAGCGGAAAGCCGCCAGCATGCGGCGATTCGTAGCCGTCTCTGTACCCTGAGCGTTGAGGAGTACTCCCTCAGGCAGTGCTCGATGCAGCTTGTCCTGCCAGAAGTCGAAATTGTTGTCTGGAGTTTTGATCAGGATGCGGTCCACCCGCCCGGACTTGCCGGTTGCCAGTTGCGCGGCTCCGATATCCATCAGGACGGCATCGGTGCCCAACTGCGCCGAGTTCGGAATCAAGCCACGCACTACGTAGTCCGCAGCGTGATCGTTGATTAACAGTCGAATGCGGTCTCCCACAGCTTTCTTTAGGCCGCTTGTCACCCATACCGCGTCCGGATCGTTGATGTGCTCGATGCCCTGGTTCTGCGTCGCGTCTGCGATGACCGTGCCGGAGTTGTTGGCCTCGGCCACTACGTCGACTCCGATTAAAGGAACGGTCTCGCGGGCGGCGAGAACGGTGGCGTGATCTTCAATGCGGGGGCTCACGCGCAGGGCGTAGGGTAGTTTGGTTAGCCGGGATATGAGGGTTTCGGGAAGGCCGCCGGCTGCGGTGACTTCGAAATCATCCTTGCCGGCCAGCGTTTCCATGGAGGAATGGAAGGAGCCTGCGGCGGCATCGCCTGCCAGGTCGATGGCCACCACGGCGGCATCGCCAATTGCCACGGCAAAGAGGATCACCAGGGCACGTCCGGGCTGGCGGAATAGAGGCCGCAGGATCAGGCGATAGAGGAGTCTACCCAATGTCGGCAATCCGTCCGTCACGCATGCGTACGATGGTGTCGGCCAGCGCGGATGCTTCTTCGCTGTGGGTCGCCATCAGGATCGTTACTTGCTGTTCTGCGCAGACGCGCTGCAATAGCTCGAGAATTGCGTTGCCGGTGGTGGTATCGAGATTGCCGGTCGGCTCATCGGCAAGAATGAGGCGTGGTGCGTGCACCAGCGCGCGCGCGATGGCCACGCGCTGCATTTGTCCGCCGGAGAGCTGGTGCACCATGCGGTGGGCCAGATCTGCCAGGCCAACATCGGCAAGGCGGTTCATGGCTTTGGGGCGAGGCTTGGTTTCTCCTGCCAGGAGTAGGGGGACTTCCACGTTCTCGATAACGCTTAGAGTCTGCAGGAGCTGGAATGACTGGAAAACGAAACCGATTTTCTGTCGGCGCAGTTGGGTCAGCCCAGCTTCGTTCAACTCGTCCGTGGCAACGCCGTCCAGCCGTACATGTCCGGTGGTGGGAAAATCCAGGGCTCCCGCAAGGTGAAGCAGGGTCGATTTGCCGCATCCGCTCCGCCCCATCACAGCTACAAAGCGGCCGGGGCCGATGTCGAGGGAAATGTCGTCGAGGGCCCGCACTCGTTCGCCTGCGTTGGTGTAGTCCTTACCGGCGTGGTCGAAGGAGAGGAGCGGTTGGTTTATCTGGCTCAATAGAAAAGGATAGGACGAGCGCGTGGGATGCGCCAAAGAAATGGCTTCCCGGGCTTCACTGAATCAAAACCGGCGAGAAGGTGCCAAACGGGAAAAGGGAACCGCAGATCTCTCCACTCCGCTACCCCGGATTTCCTGTCGAGCTTTGTCGCGTTGATGAAGTTCCTGCGTCTCTCTTTTCGGAGAGCCGCATGCGTGGTCGTTGCTCACCGCTGTGAGGCAGGAAATCCGGATACGCTCCGGTCGAGATGACAAATTTGTTGGGGTAAATTGCGGTTTTTCCAGTCGACAGACAGCCCTGCTCCGCTCTGGCAAAAAACGGAAACATTTCCCCGAAAGGTCCGTCGAACTGCAGGTCCCTCGGCTGCGCTCGGGATGAACAACCGTACCCTGGACCGAGTAAAAGCGTTCGAGGGGCTTCGCCCGGCTTTTTCGGCCCACGTACGCTGGCGCGAACATGGGGCACCCGTCCAGTGCGCGGTGGCCCGCACTGTTCATTGCTCCCTTAACTTGCCGCAGGCAAGTCGGCTCCTCGGGATGAACAACCGCACCCTGGACCGACCAAAAGCGTTTGAGGGGCTTCGCCCGGCTTTTTCGGCCCACGTTAGCTGGTGTGAACATGGGGCACACGTCCAGTGGCGGCGGCCGGTACTGTTCATTGCTCCCTAAACTTGCCGCAGGCAAGTCGGCTCCTCGGGATGACAAGTCGAGGGTGGCGCTTCGATTGAGTGCTGTTAGTGGGATTGAGAGGGCAGCCGGCTGCAAACCGAATTAAGTCACACCTCTCCTAATGAACAACCGCGCCTTGGACCGACCAAAAGCGTTCGAGGGGCTCCGCCCGGCTTTTTCGGCCCACGTACGCTGGTGCGAACATGGGGCACCCGTCCAGTGCGCGGCGGCCGGTACTGTTCATTGCTCCCTTAACTTGCCGCAGGCAAGTCGGCTCCTCCTAATGAACAACCGCGCCTTGGACCGACCAAAAGCGTTCGAGGGGCTCCGCCCGGCTTTTTCGGCCCACGTACGCGGGTGCGAACATGGGGCACCCGTCCAGTGCGCGGCGGCCGGTACTGTTCATTGCTCCCTTAACTTGCCGCAGGCAAGTCGGCTCCTCCTAATGAACAACCGCGCCTTGGACCGACCAAAAGCGTTCGAGGGGCTTCGCCCGTCTTTTTCGGCCCACGTACGCTGGTGCGAACATGGGGCACCCATCGAGTGCGCGGCGGCCGGTACTGTTCATTGCTCCCTTAACTTGACGCAGGCAAGTCGGCTCCTCGGGATGACAAGGGGAGGGCGGCGCTTCCATTGGGGATCGGTTATTGGGATGGAGATGGACAAATTTGTTGAGGGTAAATTGCGGTTTTTCCAGTCGACACACAGCCCTGCTACGCTCCGGTCCTAATGAACAACGGTGCCCTGGACCGAGCAAAAGCGTTGGAGGGGCTTCGCCCGGCTTTTCGGCCCACGTACGCTGGTGCGAACATGGGCCACCCGTCCAGTGCGCGGTCGCCCGCACTGTTCATTTCTCCCTAAACTTGCCGCAGGCAAGTCGGCTCCGGTCTCGACCGGAGCGTACCCGGATTTCCTACCTCACAGCGGCATTAGGTTGGCTGCGGCGTCGAATTGCATATCGCGGGGTGTTCCTGTTGTGGTCACTCCCGGGTGGCCGTTGATGGCGGATTTGCACGACTCCGACATCTGGAAGCGCGCCAGGTTGAGGGTGTCTACTATGCGCACTACCTTTACCTTTTCCGTATCCGGGACTGCCAGGGAAGCCAAGGCTGCCTCGATCGCCTCGCGGTCGTTGTCGAAGTAGATGGGAATCTTTGCCGGCTGCAGACCTAGCGAGGTCAGCCCGTTCATGTAGGTGTACTTCAGATTCAGGGAGTCAACTAGCCGCTTGGTCGTAAAGTCGGCCATACCGATGCCGACACCGTTGCCGTTGCTCTCCGGAGTCAGATCGCGTACGAAGATGCGGGCGACTCGCGGCACGATGTCGCCATTGGGGTGCAGAGAGGAGATGTAGCCACCGATGTCGCGACCAATCACATTGGTGTCCATGCCTGCGCCACTGATGTTTTTGCCGATGCGATCGATGATCAGCAGATCGATGTCATCGATGGGCAAGCGCGCCAGGAGCGACTGCGCTTTCTTGAAGAGCTGATCTTCTTCCCGCACGATGTCCGCAGGGGGCAGTACCGCTATCTCCGCCGTCTGATGGTGCTGGTCTTCCAGCAGGGCGATGCCGCAGAGAACAGGCGCCACGCCGAGGATGGTTTTCGCAAACTCGCGAAAGACTACCTCGTAGCCCAGATGGGCGGCGGCCCGATGCGCATTGCTGGCGCCCACCTGCTTGCCAAAACCAATCACCAACATTTTTTGAATGCCGCTGCCCATGGTGCCGCGGAAATCGGTGTGGGGCTTGACCCGGTTGAGCACCACGATGCCATCGGCGGCGAAACCGGGAACACTGAAGACGACATCCAGCCCGTCGAAGGCGGCGCCGATCTTTCTGACTTCCATGCTGGCTTCGATGGGCACGCCCATGCTTTCGGCGGTGATGCCATAGCCGGCCAGCACGTCCAGCTGGCCCTGGGGAGTGGCTCCGCCATGGCTGCCCATGGCGGGCACGATGAACGGCTTCGCACCCGCCTCCATCAGAACGCGCACGGCTGCCTGGGCGATTTCCTTGAGGTTGGTGATGCCGCGACTGCCCACGCCAAGAGCGATTTTCATGCCCGGCTTGATCTTGGCGCGTACTCCCTTCTGCGTGAATTGATGGTCGATCAGGCTATAAAAATCGAGCTTTTGCGAGGGGGGATAGGTCTGCCCCATCTCCAGCATCTTAGGAAAATGATTGGCCGTGGTCATTGCGGGGACTACTCCTTCTTAGTACACTTGCCGCTTGCTACTTCGCATCCTACTCCTGTTTCTTTTCGCCTTGCCCGGGTTTGCGAGCGACTGCGACAGCCTCGCAAAGCTTCAGCTACCGCACACTACGATCACTAAAGCGGAGATGGTGACCGGAGGAACGTTTTCGCCCGCCACCGGGAAAGCGCTGGCGGATTTGCCGGCGTTCTGCCGGGTGACGGCCACGGCGCGGCCGAGCACCGACTCCGACATTTTAGTGGAGATATGGATGCCCCAGTCGCATTGGAACGAGCGCCTGGAAGGAACCGGGAACGGCGGCTTTGCCGGCAAAATCAGCTATGGCGCGCTGGCGGAAGGGCTGCGGCGAGACTACGCCGTGGCCAATACCGAAATGGGCATGGCGACTCCGCCGGGTGAGGACGCGAGCATCTTCGTCAATCGCCCGGAACGCTGGATCGACTGGGGATACCGGGCCACGCACGAGATGACCCTGGTGGCCAAACAGGTGGTCCGCGCCTATTACACCCGAGAGGCCAAGCATGCCTACTTCGTGGGCTGCTCCACCGGCGGGGAGCAGGCGCTGATGGAGTCGCAACGGTATCCAGATGATTACGATGGGATCGTCGGCGGAGCGGCGGCACACAACCGAACCGGCGTTCATGAGAGCATCCTGTGGAACTTTGCGGTGAACGAGAGGACGCCGGCATCCTACCTACCCGAAGCCGCACGGTCTCTCCTGACGCACGCGGTGATGGAGGCGTGCGACAAGCTGGACGGGGTGAAGGATGGCGTGATTACCGATCCCACCCAGTGCCACTTCGACCCGGCGTCTCTCGCTTGCAAGGGGGCTAGCCAGGAGGGATGTCTTACGGCTGCTCAAGTGGAAACGGTGAAGCAGATTTATGCCGGGCCGGTGGGCATTTATCCGGGGCTGCCCCGGGGGAGCGAATTTGGGTGGAAAGGTCTGGATCCGGGTCCGGGCGGGAAACCTCCGTACGCTCCGATTTTTGAGTGGGTTTTTGGTTTGAACTGGGATTGGCGGCAGTTCGATTTCGCCGGGCAGGACAGTGTCTTCAAGCAAAAGCTGGCACCCATGGTGAACGCAACCAGCCCGGATATCGACGCTTTCCGCGCGCACGGCCATAAGCTGCTCATGTATCACGGATGGAGCGACTGGCTGGTGGCTCCGGGAGAATCGATCCATTACTACGATGCGGTGCTGGACCGGGACAAGACCGCGGACCAATCGGTGCGGTTGTTCATGCTGCCGGGGATGGGGCACTGCAGCGGCGGTCCCGGGGCGACGCATTTCGATCCGTTGAGCGCCGTGGTCGATTGGGTGGAGCAGGGAGCGGCTCCGGTAAAGATCATCGCCAGTGGGGAAGGCTTCACGCGTCCCCTGTGCCCCTATCCTCAGACTGCGCGGTACAAGGGGACCGGCGACACCAACGATGCTTCCAATTTCGTGTGCGCCCGGTAGTGATGCGCCTGGAAGGAAAAGTTGCCATTGTTACCGGCGCGGCTTCGGGAATTGGGCAGGCGATCGCTCAACGATTTGCTGCCGAAGGCGCGAGTGTGGTGGTAGCCGATTTGGCGTGGGCGCGGCCCGAATCAGCGGCGGCGTCCATGCGCGGCAAGGTGTTCGGGGTGGCGATGGACGTGACCGATGAAGATGCTGTGGAGTCGGCGGTCGCGCGTACGATTGGCGAGTTCGGCGGAGTGGATATTCTTTGCAGCAACGCCGGCAACCAGATCATCGGCGCCGTTCACGAGCTGAGCTTCAGCGAGTGGAAGAAGGTGATGGCGACCCATCTGGACGGAGCGTTTTTGACCACTCGGGCTTGCCTGCGGCACATGTATGGCTCCGGGCGGGGCGGATGCATTTTGTACATGGGGTCGGTCCATGCAAAACTTGCATCCGTGCTCAAGGCGCCCTACGTAACGGCGAAGCATGGGCTCGAGGGGCTCTGCCGCGTGGTGGCCAAAGAAGGCGCCGCACACGGTGTTCGAGCAAATGTGATTTGTCCTGGATTCGTGCGAACTCCGCTCGTGGAAAAGCAGATTCCGGAGCAGGCGAGGATACTCGGTATCAGCGAGCAGGACGTGGTGGAGAAGGTAATGCTCAAAGATACTGTCGATGGAGAGTTCACGTCGTTGGGGGAAATTGAGGCGGCCGCTGTCTTTTTGGCGGAGCAGAAAACCCTGGCGCTTACTGGGCAGTCAATCATGCTGACCCACGGCTGGTTCATGCAATAAACAGGAGAAATTGAAATGAATAGACGCACGTTTTTATATTCCGCTTCCGCCGCTGCGCTGGCCTCCCGTGTGAGTTGGGGCGCCGCCTCGCTGGGGCTCCCGATCGGGTTGCAACTGTACTCCGTGCGCACCCTGCTGCCGACGGATTATGCCGGCACGCTGAAACAGCTTGGCGCCCTGGGATATCAGGAAGTGGAGGCTGCCGGATTCTTTAACCTGCCGGTCGAACAGGTAAAGGCCGCCATGAAGGCCGCCAACCTGCGGTGCGTGAGCGCGCATTACCCGCTGGTGTTGCTGAAGCAGCATCTGGACGAGATTCTTCCCTTCTGCAAAACACTGGGTGTTGGCTATGTGGTGTGTTCCTCGCCGATGCACCAGCAGGCTGATGCCAAGGGCCCGCTCAGCCTCGACGATTGGAAATGGAGCGCCGACCAGTTTAACCAGATAGCCGGCAAAGTAGAGGACGCGGGAATGCGCTTCGCCTACCACAACCATTACGCGGAGTTCGGCGCCATTGGCGGCGTGCTGCCTTACGATGTACTGCTTAAGAATACCGATCCGGCTAAGGTCAGCTTTGAAATGGATTGCGGGTGGGTGATTATCGGTGGGAATGATCCGGTGAAGTATTTGAAACAGTATCCGAAACGGATCGTCATGCTGCATGTAAAGGATTTCAAAGATAACAAGCGGCCGTCAGTCCCGTTGGGCACTGGTTCGATTGACTACGCTCCTATTTTCGCGGCCGCAGCGGCGGGCGGGCATGTTAAGCACTGCTTTGTGGAGCAGGAGGAGTTTCAAGGACCCATCATGGAGGCGTTGGCGGTCGATGCGAAATACATGAAGCGGCTGCGGGCTTAGGAGGACTGAACCGCAGATCTCCACTACGTTCGAAGAGCAGAAAAACATTTCCCGAAAGGTCCGTAGAACTGCAGGTCCCTCGGCTTCGCTCGGATGACAAGAGGAGGGCGCGTCTTCCAGTACGCTGGTGGAACATGGGCACCCGTCCATGGGGCGGCTATGTTCATGCTCCCATACACACTTGTCGAGGCGGAGCGCGGCGTAGTGGAGAGATCTGCGGTTTATAACTCAATGAGCTGACAGCTTTTGTTCCAGTAGTGGTTGCAGAATGGGAATGGGGAGTGGGCCTTCGTCCAGAGCGGCGTCGTTAAAACGCTTCAGGGAGAAGGCGCTTCCCTGCTCCTTCTGAAGCTGTTCGCGAAGATTGATCCACTGATGGTAGCCAACGTAATAGGTGATGAGCTGGCCGGCGGTCAGCTTCGCGCGGCGCAACTTGCCTTGGGCTTCCGCTTCGGTCTGGAAGGCCTTCTTCTCCATCAAGTCTATGGCCTCCTGGTCAGTCATGTTGCGGCTCTGCATGCGGATGTCGAGGATGGCGTTCGCGATCACGCGGAGGCGGATCTTTTCAATCATAAGGACAAAGCGTGGGTCATGGTTGGAGTAGCCGGCATCTTCCATTTCCTTGACCGCGTACTCGCCCCAACCCTCTACATAAGGGCCGTTGCCGAGCAGCACCCGTAGAATCCGGCGTGAAGGGGGCACCACGTTGTTGGCATGCTCGAACTGCGTGTAGTGGCCGGGGAGCGCCTCGTGCATGGTGAGGTACAACAACATCCAGTTGTTATACTCGCGCAGCTTCGATTCAGCCTGCTCATGGGATATCTTGGGGTCGATCGGCGTGACCCAGTACTCCGCTTCTGCCGTAGGCTCGAGCGGGGGCGCGGGATGAAAGCCGGCGACGGAGAAGACTCCGCGCAGGAATTCAGGCGTGGCCACGATGCGCATGTTGTCACGATCGCTTAGGGTGAGCAGGTCCTTCTGGCGAATGAAAGCGCGGATGCCGCCGGCTTCTGCCTTTACCTTGTCCAGCAATTGACCGGGCTGTACGTGATCGTCGTTGATGCGGCCAATCACTTCGGCGATGATTTTATTCTGCAGCGCATCTCCGGAGAGATCGCTGTGATCCTTATGATCGGGAAACCATTTCTGGTGTAAGGGCAGCGCGACGGCATACATCTCCATGCGAACGCGGGATAAATCCCCCTCGGCCGCAGCGAGCACAGAGCCAGGAGTTTCATGGGTGCCGGGGCCTAGGGCGAAGGCGAAGATTTTGGAGTATATTGCCGGGCCGCTACGCCAGGAGACGGTGTGCGGACGGTGGGCCAGATCGTCCTTGAGCCACGCGCCATAGCTGTCGAGTGAGGCGCGCGCAGCCTTCGCGGCCGCATCATAGCGTCCGTGGAGCGCCGAGTTAGCAGGGATCATGCCTCCGATCTGCTCGATCACTGCGGTGTTGCCGGCGTTCTCATCGATGGCCGTGTCGATGAAGACCGGGTCGGCCTGCTTGACGTTCTCGCGCGCTTCGTCAAGGACTCGCGGAATTTTCTCCATGCGCGCTAACACCGAGGTGAGGCGGGCTTGTTGGTCGCCTCCGGTCGCGGTGAGCGGGAAGAACAAGCCGGAGCCGATCATCTCGACGTAATCCTGGGGGCGGTAGCGATAGCTCTGGCGAACATTGAGCTCGAAGAGGTTGGCCTCGATGTTGTCGCGGAGCAGCGCGAGGTCGGCTTGCTCTTCCGGTGTGGTTGGTTGGGCGGCGGCGAAACAGAGGCGTCCGGAAATGAACAACGCTCGCTCCGCGGCGATCGTGGCCGGACTTGAGTCGTCGAGTTCCGTGTCCAACGGGGCGTTGGCGTCGCCGTGATAGCCGGCTTGTGTTGCTTCGACCGGTTGGTAGCGAAGTCCGGCGAGGATGAAGCGATTGGCTTGGTCGAGAAATGGTTCGTGTGTGCCAACGGTGCAAGGAAAGCTCTCTGCTATCGCGGAGTAGGGCAGAACAAGCAAAGTAAGAAGGACGCAGAACGGGCGAAACATGAGTGAAACGATAGCACGACGTGGACTCGCTGACTGTAACAGCCGATTCGTTAAAATCGCAGATCTTTCCACTACGCTCCCCCGGGTGCGCTCAGGTCGAGATGACAAGGGTGGTGGTATTTTTCAATAGGCATTGGTGAGGGATCGGCAGAACTGCAGGTCCCTCGGCGTCGCTCGGGATGACAAGGGGAGGATGGCGCTTCCATTTGAGCGCTGTTAGAGGGATCGAGAGAGCAGCGGGCTGCCAACCGTTCTGTGGCAGCAACTCCATTGAGCTACGGTCAGCTATACATTATTCTAGCGATTCCAGAATGCCGACCCCAGGGAGACCGCGTGAAACGGTTATTAATTTTCGTGTGCGTGATTGGTGCCGCGTGCTGCCAACCACAGGCACATTCGGACGAAATTGACGCTCTTATGAGGGCGGCAAACAGGGTCGGAGTGTTCAACGGGACCGTTCTTGTAGCTAACAAAGGCAAGGTGGTTTATGAAGGTGCGCTGGGTTATGCTGACTCTACGAAAACCCGGCAATTAGCTGCCGACAGCCTCTTTTATGTTGGTTCCATTGAGAAGGAATTTAATGGCGCTGGGATATTGCTTCTGCAGCAGGAGGGAAAGCTAAGCCTGCAAGATAAGGTTTTGAAGTATCTGCCGGATTACCCGTGGGCCGGCGCAGTGGAGGTGGGTCAACTCATTGACTACACGTCCGGATTGCCTGTGTCACCCGATATGCCAGACAGCGGGCTTCACGATTGGCTGATGAAGCTGGCGGCGCCGGCAGAGAAGCCCGGGACGACGTACATCTATTCCTACGCCAATGTGTATCTGCAGCAGAAGATCATTGAGAAGATCTCAGGTCAGACGTATTACGGGTTTGTGCAGTCGCGACTATTGCAACCTTGCGGTATTTCGGATGTCCGCGCGGATGTGCCAATGACTGCGTCCCGAGTGGCTCGTCCCTTCACCAACAGCTACAAGCCGGTCAGCCTCAACAGCAGCATCAGCCCGGGCTTGATGTTCACGGCCAAAGATTTGTCTTTGTGGATGAATTGCCTTTCGGCGAACAAAATTCTTAATGCGCCGTCGCTCGATGTGATGGCAAAGAACTTCGCGGGCGGCGAGAGTAGCCTGGGGGCCGCTGTGGTCGAGAACGGGAAGCTCAGTCAGCATCAGCACCAAGGATCAGGGTATAACTACGAGGCCCTGACGTTTAGCGATGGTGCGGCAGTCATTGTGCTGCTCACCAATAATCAGAATTTCAAACTGTTCCAACTGAAGGACTCGATCCTCGCCATCCTGCACGGGCAGCCCTATACGGTGCCTAAGAAATCGATTTATCTGGATATCCGCGAGGGGCTGGCGAGCAACTTCAACCAGGGGATGGATGCATATCTCAAACTTAGAAGCACGGGAAAGGATGTTTACGATTTTCCCAGTGAGCCGCTGGATCTTATCAGCACCGGCAAATATTTAATGCGGCGAGATAAGTTCGATGACGCAACCGCGATGTTTGAGATGAGCCTGACGTTTCCTTTGCCGCCGGGCGACCGGTCGTATGCCTATGAGCTTATCGCCGACTCATGGATGAAGAAGGCTGATAACGCCTTGGCCACTTTCTACTATGAAAAGGCGCTTGAGGAGGATCCTGGCAACAAGAACGCGCAGGGTAAGCTTGACGGATTGAAACGGTGAGGCGGAGAAACTCATGTTCCGCAGGGTATGGGCTTCAGAGCCCGCGTGAGAACTGGATCTTAGGACCAGACTGAACTCGACGGGTGCCCCACGTTCGCCCCAGCGTACGTGGGCCGATTATGAATCTTTCGAATGCTTTCACTCAATAAGCAAAAACAATGGAAGGGCTTCGCACGTCTTTTTCGGCCCACGTACGCTGGCGCGAACATAGGGCACCCGTCAGGTTCTTTTGGTCCTAAGATCCGGTTCTCGCGTAGGCTGTCTTGCCTGTCAAGCCCGTTATTGTTGAGCACCTAGCACGGTTTGGATGCGACCGATCAGTTCAGCGGAGAGGGGTGGAGTCGCTCCGGCCTGCCCAGCCACGTAGCTGCCGCAGAGGTTGCCGATCTCGGCCATCTGCTCCAGGGAAGCGCCGCGCAGATAGGCATGAATGAGCCCGGCGGTGAAGGCGTCTCCGGCGCCTACGGTGTCCACCAACTTAATCGGGAAGCCGGGATGCTTGCACTCTCCTTCACGTGTGGTGAGCAGGCTTCCATGGGCGCCGAGGGTGGTGGCCACCAGCGCGCACTTCGGAAAATTCTCAAACAGCCAGCGGGTCGATACCTGCTCGCCCAGCAAAGAGGAGACCAGAGGCAATTCCTCGTCACTCACCTTGAGGATGGTGGCATGGGCCATCGACCAGCGGATCACCTCCGCTGTGCAGTCGGGCATGCGAATATTAATGTCGAAGACGCGCACGCAGCGGGCAGGCGTGGCGTCGATAAAATTGCGGATGGTGGCCCGCGACACTTCATGGCGCTGGGCTAGAGTTCCGAAACAAACTGCGTCCGTTGCGCGAGCTACTGCGAGAAGGTCCTGAGTGGGACGAATGAAATCCCAAGCCACGCCGCGATGGATGACATAGGTGGGCTGGCTATCGACGAGGGTGACGTTGACGGTTCCGGTGGGATGGGCGCGGTCGGTCTGAAGCTGTTGCAAGTCCAGGTTGGGTTGGAAAAGGATGCCGCGAGCGGTTCGGCCGTAATCATCGTCACCGACGCTGGACGCGAGGACAACCTTGTTGCCCAGCCGGGCACAGAGTACGGCGAAGTTGGTTACCGTTCCGCCTAGCCGGGCGCCGGCGGGCAGGAGATCCCATAGCAGCTCGCCTATGCCGACTATTTTCCGGTCAGGCCCATTTGTAACCATCATTTGGCTCTTTTCGTTTAGAGAGGGTGGAATTCCTTATCCGTGCGCTCCTTCACCACCTCGTCATTGAGGGCTACGCCGATCCCGGGACTGTTTCGCACCGGTAGGAAACCGTTTTCATCGAGGACCACGGGTTCGGTGAGCGAAGTATACGACGCGTCGGGATAATGAGTGAATTCCAGCAGCATCAGATTCGGAGTAGCGGCGGCGACTTGCGCCGCTGCCATGGTACCGAGGGGAGACGCCACACCGTGCGGCGCGATGGGGATGGAATAGACTTCCGCCATGGCGGCGATCTTACGGGTTTCGAGCAGCCCTCCGGTCTTCGACACATCCGGCTGTATTACACTGAGGGCTTCTTTCTCCAGGAAGGGGCGATAGCCGTAGCGGGTGTAGATGTTCTCTCCGGCCGCAATCGGAACGCGGCTGTTATTACGCACCCGGACCATGGCGTCGACGTCGTCGCTGGGAATTGGTTCCTCCACCCAGATGAGGCGGAAGGGTTCCACCAACCGGCAAAGTTGGATGGCTGTCTCCACGTCGTAACGGGCATGGCATTCCAGGGCTAGATCGAATTGCGGACCGACCGCCTGGCGCATGGATGCGACGAAATTGACCTCGTCATCCAACTGGGCGGTGTTGAGATGAATGCCCCAACGCTTGTCCGGGTCCCAGCCTTTCTTGAGGGTCCAATCATCGGGGCTGTAGTCGATGCCGATTTTGAGGGCTTTGACTTTGGTTTTGGCGATGAGGTTGGTGGCCTCCGCGGGGGTAGCAGCGTGCAGATAGACGGGCAATTTGCTGCGGACGCGGCCGCCCATCAACTGCGAAATCGGCACATTCAGAGCCTTCCCTGCCAGGTCCCAGAGAGCCATTTCCACTCCGCTGATGGCGGTAAGGTAGGGTCCGCCCATGCCGCGCATGAAGATGGGCGAGGGTGCCCCACCGGCGGCCACGTGCTTCGAACCCCAAAGATCGAACAGAATCCCTTCGATTTGGAGCGGGTCGCGGCCAACGAGCGCGGGCCCGATGTTGTTGTTGACGATATACTCCGCCCCGACCGTATCGAGCATTTCGCCGGTGCCGGTCAAACCCTGATCGGTGTAAACCCGGATGAAGCGGCTATTGAAGTCGCGCAAGCGCACCGCGCGAATCTCGCGGATGGTGAGGTTGGGGGCATGGGACGTACCCTGGGCTCGCGCGTGCAGCAGGAACCCGCCGTAGGCCATGGCGGCCTGCCCCAAAAACTGGCGGCGATTCATCGGCGGAGTGTACCACACGACGATTGGGCGTTGCTTAAAGGCGGCACAATTGGCAAGCTGGTAAACATGCCGGAATTGCCGGATATCACCGCGTATATCAGCGCGCTGGAGCCGCGGATTGTGGGCCAACCGCTGGAGCACGTGCGGGTGGCGAGCGCGTTTCTGCTGCGTACGGCCCAGCCTCCGCTGGCCAGCGTGGAAGGCCGCGTCGTGCGCGAGTTGCGGCGCATCGGCAAGCGTATCGCGATCGGCGTGGAGGGTGATTTGTGGCTGGTGCTCCATTTGATGATTGCGGGGCGCCTGCACTGGCGGCCGCGGGGAGCAAAGCTGGCTGGACGCAACAATCTGGCTGCTTTCGATTTTTCTGATGGATCGCTGGTGCTTACGGAAGCGGGCACCAAGCGGCGCGCGTCTCTGCATGTTTTCGCGGGCGAGGAGGGATTGCGTTCCATTGACCCGGGCGGAATCGATGTCCTCTCGAGCGATCTCAATTCTTTTCGCAATGCTTTGATGGTCGAGAACCGAACCCTTAAGAGGGCACTCACCGATCCGCGGATTCTGAGCGGGATCGGGAACGCGTATTCGGATGAGATTCTGCACGCGGCGCAGTTGTCGCCGGTGGCGCTGACCCACAAGCTGAAGCCGCAGGAGTGGGAAAGGCTTTATGAGACGACGAAGAGCACGCTGGAAATGTGGATCGCCCGGTTGGGCGCGGAGGCGAAGACTGGATTTCCGGAAAAGGTGACCGCCTTTCGTAAAGACATGGCGGTGCATGGACGGTATGGACAACCTTGCCCAAGGTGCGGCGAACCGATCCAGCGGATTCGCTACGCGGACAATGAAACAGACTACTGTGTTCGATGTCAGACCGGTGGGAAGCTTCTGGCAGATCGCAGTCTATCGCGGCTCTTACGATCGGATTGGCCGCGTACCTTGGATGAATTGGAGACGCTGAAGCGGCGGTAACTGGCGATGAGGTGGGTAGGATTTCCGGTTCCTAATAAGATGGAGGGAGACGTTGACCCGGGGGGCCAGAACCATGCTTAACCGTTTTGTGGCGACGATTGGCGGCGTTAGCCTGTTCGTCCTGGGAGCAGCCCTGCCGTGCGGTGCCCAATCTTCCCTCGCTGATTCATGGCAGGGCACGCTCACGCTCCACCCTGGACAGGACTTCCGCATATTGGTGAAGATCTCGAAGGCGGAGAAAGGCTATAAGGCCATCACCTACAGCATCGATCAGGGTGTCAGCTTGCCGGTGACCAAAATCACATTCGATGGCACAACCGTGAAGATGACGCTTGAGACCCAGCCAGTCATCTACGATGGCAAATTGAGTGTCGATGGCAAGACCATCAGCGGTACGTGGAAGCAGGGGCCTAACACTTTTCCTCTGACCCTTGTCCGCACCCCGCCCGAGACGGAATGGGCCCTCCCCGCGTCTCCGGTTAACCAGCCGTCTATGGATGCCAATGCGTCGCCGGCTTTCGAGGTCGCAACGTTCAAACCAAGCCCTCCGGATGCTAATTCGAAGGGCCTCCGTTTGTCGCGCCATGAATTCGCGGCCTTCGACACCAATCTGAACGACCTTATTATCTTTGCGTATGGATTACACCCTAAACAGGTGATCGGAGCTCCAGCCTGGGCCGCGACAGAGAAATTCGATATCAAGGCGGAGCCCGAAGGCGAGGGCTTACCCAGCCTTGACCAATGGAAATCCATGGTCCGGAAACTATTGGAGGATCGCTGTAAGCTGTCCTTTCACCACGAACGGACTGAACAAGCGGTGTACGTTCTTTCCGTTAGCAAGACTGGTTCAAAGCTTACGCCGAGCTTGGGCAATTCGATGGGACTTCCCGCGCTGGGTTTCCGCGGGAGAACCGGTGGTGACATCTCGGCTTCGAATGCGACGATCGGTGATTTTCTTAACTTTATGACGCGGAATGTCAAACTGGATCGCCCCATCGTGGATGAGACCGGTATCCTTGGCAGATACGATTTCACTCTCGACTGGTCGCCCGATGACAGCCAGTTTGGCGGGGTTGCGGGGAGGATGAACCCTTCTGCGGAAAACCCCAGCACTGCGCCGTCCTTGTACACTGCGGTCCAGGAGCAACTCGGTCTGAAGCTGGAAGCCACCAAGGCTCCGGTGGAGGTGATGGTCATCGACCGCATTGAGAAGCCTTCGGAGAACTAGAACGGGTCCTTATGCCTATCGATAGAAGAGATTTTGTCAAATCGTTGACCGCCTCGTTTGCGGGTATGAGCTCGGGATTACCAGCCTTAGCGGATAACGCGGAACCGCACGCGCGAAAGTCTCCTAACGTGATCCTTATGATCTGCGACGATCTGGGTTACGGAGATCTGGGCTCCTATGGCTCCAAGTTGCCGACACCTCATCTCGATGCGATGGCGGCCGAGGGAGTGCGGATGACGCGGTTTAATGCGGCGCATCCCATATGTTCGGCTTCTCGGGCGGCGCTGCTGACCGGCCGCTATGGACATCGCATGAATACAACCGGCGCGTTCGGTCCCAACTCGCCGACCGGAACTTCGCTCGATGAAACGTTGCTTTCCAATCTGTTTCGTAAAGCCGGCTACAACACCATGGCTATCGGCAAATGGCACCTGGGAGATAAGAAGGAATACCTGCCGACCAATCGTGGCTTCGATGCATTCTATGGGGTTCCGTACAGTGACGATTACTATCCCCTGCCGCTGATTCGCGATCTCACTACGCTCGAGAAGGATACGGATCGCGATCTGCTGACGCCCCGCTATACCGAGGAGGCGGTGAAGTTTATCGAGACTCCCCGGGATAAGCCTTTCTTCCTGTATCTTGCGTTTTCTTATCCTCATGATCCGGCTAGGGCATCCGCCCGGTTTCGGGGCAAGACGCGATTTGGCGATGTGGGCGATTCTATTGCTGAGATCGATTGGAGCGTGGGTGAGATTGTGAGTGCGGTCAAGCGGCGGGGTTTGACGTCCGACACGTTGATCTGCTTCACCAGCGATCATGGTCCGTGGTATCAGGGGAGTGCAGGCCTGTTGCGCGGCCGGAAGGGATCTTGTTTTGAGGGCGGCATGCGGGTTCCGTTTCTTGCGAAATGGCCGGGGAGAATCACGGGCGGCACGGTGGAAGGTGGGTGGCATTCGAACCTCGATGTATTGCCTGCCCTGTGCACGCTGTGCGGGTTGACGGTTCCTGAGAAGCCGCTCGATGGTATCGATATGTCGGGGGTTTTGGGCGGGAAGAAGAGTAAGCCGAAGCCGGAAGCGCGGCTTTACTTCTGTTCGATGGGCAACGGAGGCTTGGACTTACACTGCGTTCGCAAGGAAGAGTGGAAGCTGCGCGTGGCCCAGGGAGTTCAGGGCGAGATCTATATCAACGACCGCACCACGTCGGCACGAAGCAGCGCTTGGCTGCGGCACGCCGAGCTCTATAACCTCTTGGATGATCCGGCTGAGAGTTATGACGTAGCTAAAGTACATCCGGAGATCGTGGCCGAGCTGGGGAAGGATATGGAGGCATTGATGGCGTCGTTCCCGCCGGATGTGGTTGGGGCTTATCATTCGCTGCGGGGGCGGCAGGGTGATGTCAGTACCCCTCCGGGTGCTTCGCCGAGGCCGGTGGGGCCGAATCCGGCTTGGTCTTGGGAGCCGGAGGACCGGCGCTGATTGTTTTCCGCTTTGTAGCGGCGTTTGTGGAAGCCCGCAGCGAAAGACCGCAGATCTCTCCACTGCGCTACGCTCCGGTCGAGATGACAAATTTGTTGCAACGAATTGGTGATTTCCCCAGTGGGGTGTAGCTGGTTATTTCGCAAATTGCAGCGTAGCGAAGGGGAGAGGTCTGCGATTCGTTTTTTGGGTCATGTGCTCGAGTTCTGCTTGGTCCTGCACTTTTAAAAACAATGGAAGGGCTTCGCCCGTCGTTTTCGGCCCACGTTAGCTGGCGCGAACATGGGGTACCCGTCAGTTCTGTTTGGTCCTGTTGATTCGGTTTGCTCGCTGACCCTGCAGATTATCACCCGCATGGTGATTTCTGTCTATTCAGCGCGCAGGGCTTTTACAGGATCCAAGGAGGCTGCTCGGCGCGCGGGGAGGAGTGTTGCCAGTATTCCGCTCGCAAAGAGGACGCAGATGGCCAGAAGCAGGGTCCAGGGATCAGTTTCGTTGACTCCGTAGAACAAGGTTCTTGCGGCACGAGCTGCGAACTCCGTGAGTAGGATTCCGGGAATAAGGCCGGCGAGGAGAATCTGCAGGGTTTGGCGAAGGAAGAGAATGTGCACTTGAGAGCGGGTTGCGCCTAGGGCCATGCGCACTCCGATTTCCGCAGTGCGACGGGCCACGAGGAAAGAGAGTAAGCCGTAGAAGCCCACCGATGCGATGGCGAGAGTGAGAGCGGCAAAGATGGTGGTTAGCCGCGCTAGTAGCTTTTCCGTCGCCAGGCCGTCCTCAAATTCAGTGTTGAGAGGAACGATTTCCGCGATCGGAAGATCAGGATTTGCGGATTGCAGGGCGCGGCGGATGTCCGCGGCAATGTTTGTGGGAGAACCAAATGCGCGTACCTCGATCGTGCCCGCTACCTCACCGCCTTGTTCTAAAGAGAAATAGGCGACCGGAGGAGGAACCACACGCAAACCATCTACCCGCGCGTCGCCAACAATGCCGACAACCTGATAGCGATGATCATCGGGGGCTTTACTGTAACCGACGTAGTTACCAATAGGATTTTCGCTGCCAAAAAGCCTGGCGGCAAAGGCGCGATTGAGGATAACTGCCGGCTGCGGATCTCTCTCCATGAACTCCCTGCCCCGCAAGAGCGGTATGCCGAGAGTGTGGAAGAATCCTACGCTGACATGGTTCTCCTCCCCGTGCATCTGGGCTTCGGAAAGGTCCGGGCGCCCCGATACATGGATCGCGGTGTTCCAAATGCAGCCAGGAATGCGACACATCGAGAGCGACGCGTCACGGACAAATGGCAGCGATTTCAAGGCATCCAGAATTTGTTGATTCCATTCCGCGGCCGGCTTGCTGCCGCTGCTGAGGTCCAAGTGCACCGAGAGGACATGCTCGCGATCCAGCCCGGCGTCGAGTTGGCTTAGGTTGAGCAGGGTTCGGGCAAACAAGGCTGCCATGCTCAATAAAACCAGGGATAGACTGACCTGGCCGGATAAAAGCAGGCTCGACCATCGGCCCTCGCCCCTGCCCACGGCAGCCCGGTTGCTCAGTGGAAGGTCCCCACGAGTTACTTGCCAGGCGGGTAACAGACTGAACCCGATGAGCGCGATCAGCAAAAGCACCGCACCTGCGAGGAGGGTTTCGATGCCAAAACCAAGATCGACCGGCAGGGCATGCTGTCTTCCGGAGGCCCAATGCACCAGGAGCGCACTCATCAGACCGCACGTTGCCAATGCCAGCGCTCCGCCAAGGAGGACGAGCAGGGAGTCCTCCAATAGCAATTGCATCAACACGCGGGTTCGGCTAGCGCCAAGCGCTATGCGCACAGCGAACTCGCGCCGACGGCCGGCGAGGCGGGCAAGCTGTAAGTTGGCCAGGTTGATGCACCCTATCAGAAAGACCAGCGCTGCCATTGCGAAGAGCAAGAACAGCGGTTGCTGATAGTTTGCGCTGAAGGAACCTTCTCCGGTGGCCGCGGAAATGAGCTGAACGTGAGCCTTGCGAATTTGATCCCGATCCTTGGGATCCCTGGTTGCGTTGGCGATCAGTTGTAGATCGGGCTGAAGCGCTTGCGTCCAGCGATTTTCCGCGGAGGTTATTTCCGAGGCCGGTGCGCGCGCCAAGACCCAGAGCCAGAAGATGCCGTCCTGATTACGCCAGGGTGCTTTGAGATCGTGCTGGTAGCCCGGTCCGAGTGAGTCAAACCAGGCGTCGAAGCGGCCGGTGGATTGGGCCGCGAGCGGCAGCCATAGGTCGGGAGCGGCTCCCTGGACAACCCCGGAGAAGCGCTCAGGGGCAATGCCGACCACGACGATGGGGATACGATTGAGCACCGCCTTCAGGCCAACTATGGATGAGGCGCCGGCGAAGTGCTCCTTGGCAAAGCCGTAGCGTAAAACAACCGGTAACTCGGACTGGCCTGGTGTGTCGTCAGCGGGTTGGAAAAACCTGCCGGCGGAGGGCGATAGTCCGAGCACCGCGAAGAAGTTATCGGAGACGAGTTGGAGGCTGGTCTCCTGGGAAAAGCCGTTGCGGAGTTGAAGGACTCCGCTGCCAAGGCCCGAGCGCGCGATTACGGGTGGCCCGGGCTGTTGCTTCAAACGTTGATAGGCAGGGTAGGAAAAGAACCATTGCGCATCAAAGGGCGATTTGACGGCGTGGAGCGAATAGATCTGCGACGGTTGCGTAATGGGCAGGCGGGCGAAGAGAACGCCATGCAGGACGCGGAAGACGGCCAGGTTGGCGCCGATGCCGATCGCCAAGGTGAGCAGGACGGTCAGGGCAAAGCCTGGAGACTTGATCAGGCGGCGAATGACTTGGGGCATCGGAGGCACCTCTTGGTTGGCAAAACCGCAGATCTCTCCACTACGCTACGCTCCGGTCGAAAAACAAAAAAGCATTTCCCCGAAAGGTCCGTAGAACTGCAGGTCCCTCGGCCGCGCTCCTAATGAACAACCGCACCTTGACCGACCAAAAGCGTTGGAGGGGCTTCGCCCAGCTTTTTCGGCCCACGTACGCTGGTGCGAACATGGGGCACCCATCGAGTGCGCGGCGGCCGGTACTGTTCATTGCTCCTTTAACTTGCCGCAGGCAAGTCGGCTCCTCGGGATGACAAGGGGAGGGCGGCGTTTCCATTGGGGATCAGTTATTGGGATGGAGAGATGACCAAGGGGAGCGTGACGCTTCCATGGAGAGTGGTCGTCGGACGGAAGGCGTTTTTCATCGCCTTGGGTGGGCCGCAGGCAAATGACCTCTGGGGTCGAGATGAAAAATTTGTTGAGCAACCAGCTAGCTAGTGGAGAGATCTGCGGTTTTGCCGGTTCCAGTTTAGCTTACGGGGACAGTTTTTCTCTCTGGTTCGGGCTCGAGGGGCGCCTCGGTTTCTGCGGTCATGGGTAGGCGGATTTCTGCTTCGCAGCCTTGGCCGTCGGGCCGGTTGGCGACCTGGAGAACGCCGCCGTGGGCTTCGCAGATCTGCCGGGCCAGGGCGAGACCTATGCCGCTTCCTCCGGGTTTGGTGGTGTAGAAAGGCACAAATAGATTCGATGGATTGGTGAGCCCGATGCCGTTGTCCTGAATCAGGACAACGATTGCCTGCGGAGCCGATCTCCAGCTGACGGTCACTTCGGCCTGAGTAGGGGCCTCAGGAAAACGGGCCAACGAGGCTTCTGCCGCGTTGCGCACGAGATTGATGACGAGCTGCTCCATCTGGTCCGGATCCAGTTGCAGCACGACGTCAGGTCCGGGCTGGAACTGGACCGTTACCCTGTTTTCGAGGGCGGCCGCACGCTCGATCAAGGAGTGCAAAGGGACCGGCTTCATTGCGGGCGGGGGTAGTTGGGCGAGCTGACGGTAGGCCTGGATGAAACGGTTGAGCGATTCAGCGCGATTTTCGATGATTTTAAGACCGCGATCCAGAGTGAAGCCGCCGTCGTCCGACTTGGAGTCTTGCCAGGAACGAAGGCTGCCGGCAATGGACTTGATGGGCGTGAGCGAGTTGTTGATTTCGTGACCAATCACGCGGATGAGACGCTGCCAGGCATCGCGCTCCTGCTCACGCAAGGCGATGCTTACATCGGACAGCACCAGGAGCGTGTGGGGTATTCCGCCTTGGCGGAAAGTGGATCTTCTGACCATCCAATGGACGGGATAGCCTTTGCCGGCAAGCATCATGATTCCGCGGTCGGGCTGATCGAGCAGGGCGGCGAGCCTTAGATCGTCGGCGCTTCTGCCCAAGGCCCGCTCGGCAAGGTGATGGAAGATGCTTTCCGCGGCGGGATTGATAAGGCGGAGGCGATGCTCGGGGTCAAAGGCCAGCACCGGCGCGTCCATGGAGGAAATGACGCAGCGTAACAGAGCGGTGGCCTCGAGCTCGCCCAGGCGTTGGGCTTGCAGCATATCCGCAAACTCATTAATTTCGAGCGCCAACTCTCCCAGAGCGTCGAGCTGCCGGCCGCCACGGGCGCGGAAGGAATAGTCGGACTCGCGTAAGGCGGAGACGACGTTCGCCAGGGTTTGCAGGGGGCGGACGATCTGCTCCATAAGCACGCCTGCCGCTATGAGAGACAGGAGGGCGGCGCCGCCGAGTAGAAGCGCCATCATATTGCCGGAGAATTTGGCGCGCCACAACAGGACCGCGGCGAGTATCAGGGCTGGAGCTGCAATGAGGAGACAAAGGATGCGGACGCGACGTTCAAATGGAGTCGTGTGTTCGAAGCCGGGAGCCGGATCAGATTCCATACTTTTCCATGCGGCGGTAGAGCGCGCCGCGGCTTAGTCCCAGCGCCTCCGCCGCATGGCTTACGTTGCCGGCCGCGCGCGCGAGCGCCTTTCGGATCAGGATACTCTCCACGGCTTCGAGGCTTAGTTCATCAAGATTCTGACCGGACGAGCGGACATGGCTCAAGCCGAGGTCGGCGTTCAGGATACGCGGACCTCGCGCCATGAGAACAGCGCGTTCGATGGAGTGATCGAGCTCACGGACGTTGCCGGGCCAGGAGTGCTGGAACATGGCCTCGAGCGCGCTGGGCTCAAAACCGCAGACAGATTTGCGATAGCGGGCGGTGTAACGGGCGAGAAAGTGGCCGGCGAGCAGGGGGATATCTTCCCGGCGATCGCGCAGCGGGGGAAGATGAATTTCTACGGTGTTGAGACGGAAGAGCAGATCTTCGCGGAAGCGACCCTGGGCGCATTCCTCAGGCAGGTCAGCATTGGTGGCAGATAGCAGGCGTACGTTCACGCGCTTGGTCTGGGAGGAGCCAACTCGTTCGAGGTCTCCGGTTTCAAGTACGCGCAGAAGCTTGGCTTGTTGGCGGAGGGGCACGTTGGCAATTTCGTCCAGGAAGAGGGTGCCGCGATCGGCCAGCTCGAAACGTCCGATACGGTCGGTGCGGGCGTCGGTAAAGGCTCCTTTGACGTGGCCGAATAACTCGCTCTCAAAGGTTCCCTCAGCGAGGGCTCCGGTATTGACCGCGACCAGGGTGCGCGAGGCGCGTGAGGAAAGCGCGTGCAGGGTTTGGGCTACGATTTCCTTGCCGGTTCCGTGCTCGCCGGTAATGAGCACGTTGGCATCGGAGGGTCCGATGCGGGCTAGCAGCTCCAGCACCGGTTGCATGGATGCCGCTTTCGCGATGAGATCGGGGCGGCCTTCGGCGCGGAGCAGTCGGTTTTCGGCTTCCAGAATTTCCGCTTGCTGGACTGCCCGCCGTAGCTGGATCTGGGTGCGGATGATGGAAATGAGGCGGGCGTTTTCCCACGGCTTTTGGATGAAGTCGCAGGCTCCGCGACGCATGGATTCCACCGCCAAGTCGAGGTTGGCCCAGGCGGTCATGACGATGATGCGCAGACGGCTGTCGTGCGCACTTAGCTGGGTGAGTAATTCCAGACCTTCCGCGCCCGAGGTGGTGTCGCGGGTGTAGTTAAGGTCGATAAGAAGGGCGTCGAAGGCTTCGCTGGCTATCCTGTCTCGTACTTCGCGGGGCGATTGCGCGCGGGTCACACGGTAACCTTCCGGTTCCAGCAGTAACTCGATTGCATCGAGGATATGGGGTTGATCGTCCGCAGCGAGGATTCTGGGCGCGTCTGATTGTGTGCGCGCCGCGTGTTTCGCCGTTTGTGGGAAGGTCACCATGCTTGCCTCCTAAGTATAGTTGGTCGCCGGATCCATCTCGCCGTCCTTCGTGCGTGAAGGGTACGGGCTTTACCGGTTCCGGAAAAACTCGTGCTTTGTATCAGGGCACGACTTTTAGTCGTGGCATTAAGCTGAAAAAATGAGGGCTTTAGCCCCTGCCGCGGCAGATTTGCTTGGCAAATGACGGGGCAGGGGCTAAAGCCCATCATTTTCAAGCCCTAACGGCACGACTAAAGTCGTGCCCTGATACAAAGCGTGAGTTTTCCGCAACCTCTAAAGCCCGTACCCTTCAGAAACACGAGTTTTCGAACACTCCTAAGGTCTGGCGCGGGTGACGACGCCACTTTTTGCGTCGTCTATCGAGACAGCCGTGCGGTCTAATGTCGTCCCGGTTGCGCGGTCAATGTCTGCCTTGGCCTTTTCATAGGCAGTCTGCGCGGTAAAAAATGCGGATTCAGCGACAGCGAGTCCCTGTTCTGCGATGAGTGTGTCATACCTGGACATCGCTCCAATGTCTTGCTCCTTCTTGGCGATATCAAAGGTCTTCTGCGCGAGATCGCGGGCTTTTTGCGTGGCCGCCACGCGGGCTTGCGCCTGCTGGAGCGCGAACTGCGAGTCGCGGATGTCAAAGCGCAGGCTCTTCTGCTGCTGCTCCTGGGAGATCTGGCTCTGGCGGTACGCGAGCACGGCGCGGAACTGGTCGGCTTTGACGACACGGTTGCGGAGGTTGATCTGGAGATTGACTCCGACCTCGTAGGTGGGCGACGAGTAGTTGAAAGTGTTCTGGAGCATGCTGGGGAAGTCGGTGGGCAGGATGGTGGTGCATTGCGCCGGGCCGAGACTGCAATACGGATTTTTGGGGCCGGCGGTGCCCGCACCGTCGTAGTAGCCGAACAAATTAAGTTGAGGCAGCAGCTCGCTATTGATGTCCTTGAGGCTCTGACGCAGAACCTCGGCCTGATTACGGAAGATCGCGACTTCAGGACGGTTCTTAATGGCCTCGTTGATCAGCTCGGTGATGGATTCTGATTCGTGGGGATCGGGACCGCCCTGGAGGTCGAGCGGAATGACCGGGATTTCGTCGATGGACGGGTCGTCGGTTCGGGTGAGATCGTTTTTGATAAGCAGCTCGTTGTGCCTCAGCGTGGCCTTGGCGATGGTAAGGTCGCCCTCGCTGGTGGCCACCGCAGACTGGTCCTTCATGACCTGCAACGCAGGAATGTTCAGCAGCTCCAACTGTTTCTGGTCGTCGGTCAAGGTCTGATTGGCGTAGGCCAATGAACGGGTCTTCACCTGCACGTCCTGGTAAGCGTTGACCAGATCCCAATAGAGGTTTTCAATGTCGGTGACGGTGGCGATGACCTGCTGTTTAAAGGCGAGATCGGTGGTCTGCAGGTTTCTCTTGGCAATGTGGATGTAGCGCTCGTTGCTGGCAAAGCCGAATCCATACAGAAGCGGCTGGTTCAGGTAGACCTGGAAGTTGGAATACAATTCGGGATTGACTGCGTTATAAGGGCCGTTGCTGGCAAGGCGCTGGCCGGTGTAGCTGACCTGCAGGTAGGTGCCGAGCGGAAAGTACTGTGAGTACTGCGATTGGACCTCGATATTATTTGTCTTAAGGATTGGGGTGCCGACCAGGAAAACGTTCGCCTCCTGGGTGACGGCGTGGTTCACAAAGCCGTTGAAGTTGACGAAGGGGTCGAACGAGGGAACGGCCGCGCCCGCGCCTAGAGTGGAGGTGACGATGCCGCCGGCGCCGGCGGCCGCACTCGAGGAGTTCGCGGAGCCGCCGCCGCCCGCAGAGGCGCCAAAGCCGCTCTGCGTGGTCTGGACGACGCCGACGTTGACGCCGTTGGCGTTGCCCCCCGCCTTGGTGCGCTGGAGATCGGCTTGCGCGATGGGGAAGTTGTAGCGGAAGGAGGCGAGCGTGAGGTTATTTTCGAGGGCCAACGCGATCGCGTCTTGCAGAGAGATCTGGAGCTTGCCGTCGTGTATGAGGTCGTAGAGGTGCTGCGAGTTTTGCAGGTTGAGTGCCGGCACAGTGCTGGGCATATATGGCGCCAGCGGATTGTGTGAATGCGGCAGTTCGATGTGGAAAGGCCCCTGGTAGGCAGCCGGCTGCGGCTGTGGCTGCGCCGCCGCTTGCGCCTGCTGTGCGATGGTCTGGGGCGGAGATTGCTGCGGACTGGAAGGCGCGGCAGGCAAGGGCGCCGCGGGGTTTGTTTGGGCAAAGGTAGTTGAGACCAGAAGGCCCGCTGCACACAAACCAGACAAAGTTTTCTGCAGCATACTGCCCGCACCGGAGCCATGCCTCATGCCTTCACCTCGGCAACTTCGCCCAGGTTAGGGTTGGACGTATCTTTTACCAACCAGCCGTCGCGAACTTCGAGTACGCGGCTGCCGTAACCGGCGTTTACTTCGGAGTGGGTGACCTGGATGATGGTGGTTCCCTCGCGGTTGAGCTGCTGGAAGAGTTCCATGATCTCCTTTGCCTGGGAGGAGTGAAGATTGCCGGTGGGCTCATCGGCGAGCAGCAGGGAGGGACGATGGATGACTGCGCGCGCCACACCTACCAGTTGCTGCTGACCACCGGATAGCTGGTTGGGGAAAAGGTCTTTCTTGCCCACGATGTTGAAGCGGTCGAGCGTGTCCGCCACCAGCGATTGGCGCTCAGCGCGGGAGATGTTTTTGTACGAGAGCGGGAGATCGATGTTTTCCGCTACGTTGAGGTCATCGAGCAGGTGGTAGCTTTGGAAAACCATGCCGATGTTGCGCCTGGAGAGCTCCGCCCTTTGCTTGCGATTCATGGAATGGACGGCTTCGCCGTGGAACCAGTAGGCGCCCGCCCATTGGTCGTCGAGGAGCGCCAGTATGTTTAGTAGGGAGGACTTCCCTGCCCCGGACGGTCCCATGATGGTGATGAATTCGCCGGCGTCGATCTTGAGGTTGATGCGCCTCAAGACCCAGGTCTGGCCGGCTCCGGTTTTGTAACTACGTTCGATGTTTTCTAGCGAGATCATTGCAGCCTTCGTTTACCTAGGATCTATTGGGCAGGGTTCAAACGTCCCTTCGGCCTTCAGGGCGGCAGGGGCTAAAGCCCGTCATTTTCTCAAGCCTTTACGGCACGACTAAAGTCGTGCCCTGATACAGAGCATGGCTGCTGAATTTCTACTGGGGGCTAAAGCCCATCCTATTTTCAAGCCTTTACGGCACGACTAAAGTCGTGCCCTGATACAAAGCGTGGCCGGTGAATTTCTACTGGAACTCGAGTACCTGGTCGAGAGCTTCGCCTTCGGCGACGATTTTTCCGTCGAAGAGATGAATGTTGCGGTCGGCGTGACGCGCGAAGCGGGGGTCGTGGGTCACCATGCAGATGGTGGCTCCTTCGCGATGCAGGTTCTTGAGGAGTTCCATCACGGCTTCGCCGTTTTTTGAATCCAGGTTGCCGGTGGGTTCGTCCGCCAGCAGGATAGAGGGGGACCCGGCCAGGGCTCGGGCGACGGCCACACGCTGCTGCTGACCGCCGGAGAGCTGCGAGGGATAATGACGCATGCGGTGCGCCATGCCTACGCGCTCGAGCGATTCCTGCACGCGGGCTTTTCGATCGCTCGAGGCCATGCCGGAACGGTAGGTCAAGGGGAGTTCCACGTTTTCGGCCACGGTAAGGTCGCCAATCAGATTGAAGCTCTGAAAGATGAAGCCGATTTCCTGGTTACGGATGCGGGAGCGCTCGGCGAACTTCAGGTTCTCGACCGGGCGGCCGTTCAGCTCGTACTTGCCGGCCGTCGGCGTGTCGAGCAAGCCGATGATCGAGAGCAGCGTCGATTTTCCGCAACCGGAAGGGCCCGACATGGCTACGTATTCCCCCCGGGCAATGGAGAGGTGCACACCAGAGAGCGCATGAGTCTCGATCTCCTCGGTGTAGAAAACTTTGGTCATCGCTTCGATCTGTATCAATGGCTGCATGCTTTCGCTCCTGTTGTATTTGCTTCAGTTAGTCCAGACGAATCCGGTCCGTAGTGTCCCACCGCGACATGTCACTCAAAATTACCGTATCCCCTTGATGAAGCCCTTCCAGCACCTGGATGGCGTTCACCGAGGCGCGCCCTACCTTGACGGGAACGCGGACGGCTCCTTTGCCTTCCGGATCCTCACGGAAAAGGCTAATGGTGCTGTTCTCGTTGCCAAAGGCAGGCCGGCCTACGTACAAAACATCCTTCATTCTTTCGAGATCGATGGTGCCGTCGACGCTCAAGTCCGGCCGCGCACCTTCAGGCAGAGTGCCAACCAACTCCACATCTACAGTTACGGTTCCATTCTGCACCGCGGGATCGACCCTGGAGACCGTGCCATCGGCAAGGCCGTTGTGAGTATCGATCGAGGCCGGTTGCCCCAAGCGGATGTCGCGCGCCTGGGTCTCCGCAATCTTCAGCTGCGCTTTCAACTGGTTGGGTTGCACCACCTGGGCGAGCATGGTTCCCACGGCGACGTGTTGGCCCACGGCAAGAGGGAGATCCGTCAATACTCCGGCTATCCCTGCGCGCACGTTCAGAGCATCCAGCTGATGTTTCTTCAAGTCGTAAATCGCCTGAGCCTGGTCCACCTTGGCTTGCTGTACGGCAAGCTGAGACGCGATGGCTTTCTCATTGATCTTTACGGTTTCTTCCTGGAGTTTGTTCCGTGTGTCCAATTGATCAGCCGTGCCCTGCGAGGCGCTGGCCGTCAAGCCGGAGACTACTCCCAGGCTGTAGAGAGCTTTGTCGGTCTGGGCCTGACGCTGGGCCTGCTTGTAGTCTGCATTTACGGTGGCTGCCTCGGATTTTTGCGCCATCAGGTCGCTCTGCACCTTCACTTGTACGTTGCCTAGGTCGGCGCGGGCCGATTTGAGCGAAAGCTCGGCGTCGAGCGCCTCCTGGCTAAGCTGGGGGTCGTTCAGCTCCACCAGGACAGTGTCTGGCTTGACGTTGGAACCGGGCAGGGTGCGGATGCGCACCACCGTGGCCTCGGTTTGGGCCGGAATCTGGCGGATCGCGTCTTCCCGGGGAACCAGGGTGCCGAGTCCACGCACCTGGCGGACTAAGGGCCCGCGCTTCACCGTGTCGGTCCATACGGCGGAACGGTCAACATTGGGTGCGGCGGGCTTCAGCCGCATTACGAGAAACGTAACGGCTGCGAGAACGACGACGCCGATGGCAATCGTCAGCACTTGCCGCTTCCGCTTCTTAGCCTTGAGGTCTGGGCGTGAGATATCCATTGTCATCTGCTAGTGCATGCCAGGGACCAAACACCCTCAGCAGCGTTTCTCCACGAATTTAGGGGCTTTGTCATGATGCGTACCTACGCACGGGGCGGGTAATTTGTTCAATTGTGATCTGAGGTGTCCGGATTTGGACAAAAGGTTATTCGTGGTTGGTTCCTCGGACTTCCCCCCGGCTCGTTTCGCCCCTTCGATAGAGCGGTTGGAACCTTGAGAGAGAAAGACTCGTATGTGGCTAGCATGCAAACGCTGCGGCAGGATATCTTCTACGCGATTCGGCAGATGCGGCTTTCGCCGGTGTTCACGGTGACGGCTATGCTTACGCTGGCCCTAGGCATCGGAGCGACGACTGCCATCTTCTCGCTGATCTACTCGGTCATGCTGAAGTCGCTGCCGGTAGTGGATCCATCTACGCTGTACCGCATCGGCGCCGGCAATGATTGCTGCGTTCAAGGCGGTCCGCAAGACGAATGGGGCATGTACTCCTATCCTTTGTATCTTCGTCTGCGGGCGGCGGCTCCGGAGTTCGAGGAGATGGCCGCTTTCCAGGCGGGAGGACAGCAGTTCAGCGTGCGGCGCGGCGAGCGCGATAACATGGCTAAGCCGCTGCGCGGCGAATTTGTCACCGGCAACTACTTTTCTACCTTTGGTATCCGCGCGTTCACCGGGCGTACGATCACGCCGAGCGACGATCAGGCTTCCGCTCCGCCGGCCGCCATGTTAAGTTACCGCGCGTGGCAGCAGCAGTACAGCTCCGATCCAGCGATTGTCGGGTCGACGTTTGTGGTGGATGGACACCCCTTCACCATTGTGGGCATCGCACCCCCTGGGTTTTTCGGGGAGACACTGCGCAGCAATCCCCCGGAGTTGTGGCTGCCCTTACAACAGGAACCCTTGGTGCGGTCAGAGAACTCTTTGCTCAAGCAGCCGGTCTCAGCATGGCTTCGGGTGATCGGCAGAGTACGACCGGGCGCGAAGCTAGAAGGCGTTGCGCCGCGGCTGACCGGGATTATGCGGCAATGGATGCAGCATGACAGCGGATGGCCGGCGGAGTTCATGCCGCTGATCATCAAATCCCTTCCCAAACAGCAGATCCGAATTGTTTCCGGAGGCGCGGGGGTGGGAGCGATGAAAGCGGACTACGGCGATAGCCTGCGCATCCTGCTCACCGTCTGCTGCCTGGTGTTGCTGATTGCCTGCGCCAACATTGCCAACCTGCTGCTGGCGCGGGGGGCGGCGCGGCGTTCGCAAACCTCGGTGCGGCTGGCACTGGGCGCTTCGCGCCCGCGGCTCATCCAGCAATCGTTCACGGAGAGTGTCGTGCTCTCGGTGCTGGGCGGGGTGGCGGGGGTCGCCGTGGCTTACCTCGGGGTGAAGCTGATCGTGCGGCTGGCGTTTCATCATGCGCATTCCGTGCCGATCGACGCCACTCCTTCGTTACCTGTGTTGGCGTTCGCATTTGCTCTGTCGCTTTTCACGGGGGTCCTGTTCGGCACGGCTCCCGCATGGTTCACCTCGCACGGCAACCCGGTCGAGGCTCTGCGCGGGGCCAATCGCAGCACCCGCGACAGCGCCACGCTGCCGCAGAAAATTCTGGTGGTGGTGCAGGCTGTGCTGTCGATCGTGTTGCTTGCGGGCGCAGGTTTGCTAACGCGCAGCTTGCGCAATTTAGAGCATCAGAGCTTTGGATTTGAAACCGATCATCGCCTCAGCATTGTGATGAACGGGCCGCCGGCGAGCTATTCCGAGGCCCAACTCGACCCGCTCTACCGTGCGTTGCAAGCGCGGCTGGCTGCCATCCCAGGAGTGGAACGCGCCGCCCTCGCACTCTATACGCCTTACATTGATAACTGGGGCGAACTGATTATTCCCGAGGGGCAAGGTGTGCCCCAACTACTGAATGATGATGCCGGATCTTCGTGGGACCGGGTGAGCGCCGGCTACCTGGAAACCATGGGCCAGACGATTGTGCGCGGCCGCAGCATCACGGAGCAGGATACGGGCACGACGCGAAGCGTAGCCGTGGTGAGCGAAACTTTTGCCAAACGGTTCTTTCCTAACCAGAACCCGATCGGAAAACACTTTGGCTTGGACCTGCCCCAGTACAACACCGCGTTTGAAATCGTAGGTGTGGTGCGCGACGCTAAATATCGGGATCCGGGTGGGAAGCCACGGCCGATGTTCTACGCGCCGGTCTCACAGCATGTCACCTATGAACAGGGAGTCATGGCGTTGGTTGACCATCGTTCGCATTACATCAGCGGAGCAGTGCTGCAGCTGCGGGGAAGCTCGATGGGGATGGAAGCACTCATCCGCAGGGCGTTCAACGAGATCGACCCGAATCTCACCATCATTAACGTTCAACCGATGCAAGAGCAGGTGGATTCCAATTTCGATCAGAAGCGCGCGGTGGCCCAGATGACCGGGCTGTTTGGAGGATTGGCATTGTTGCTGGCGGCAGTGGGTCTGTATGGAGTTACGGCCTACACGGTGGAGCGGCGCACGAGTGAAATCGGCGTGCGCATGGCCCTGGGCGCGAACCGCAGTAACGTGGTTCGGCTGGTGCTGCGCGGGGCCTTCCGGCAGGTGATGATCGGTCTTTTGATCGGGATTCCGATCTCTATTGGGTGTGGACATCTGCTCGCGGCGCAGCTTTACCAGGTGAAGAGCTGGGACCCGCTGGTACTAGCCGGGTCGATTGCGGCGCTGGGCTTCTGTGCGTTGATCGCGAGTGTGATTCCTGCCCAGCGCGCTGCTTCGATCAATCCGGTGGAAGCTTTGCGGACGGAGTGATTTCGGGCTTCATTGCGCGCGCAGGGTTTCCGCAGGATTGATCCTCGCGATTCTGAAGGTGGGTAGAACCGCCGCCAGCAGAGCAACCAGCGCGAGCAACGCGGAGACCACAGCCAAGGTGAGCGGATCGTATAAGGCGATACCGAAGAGTTGGCTCCGCAGCAGGTTGACCGCCAGTGCTGATAGGAGCAGTCCGCCTGCCAGGCCGACGCCGGTGGCGACCATGCCGGCACGGGAAACTTCTAACATCGCGCCCTCCATGGTGCAGCCAAGAGCCATGCGGATGCCAAGCTCGCGAGTGCGCTGCGTTACCAGGTTCGAAACTAATCCGTAGATGCCCACAGAAGAAAGCAGGAGCGCCAGAGCGGCCAACGTCGCCAGCAGAGCGACTTCCATGTGCTGCAAGAGCAATGCTTCCGCCAGAACGTCGTTCATCCCATAGACTCCGGAGACGGGGAGATCCGGATCTACCTGGGTTAAGGCTTGCTGCATCTGCGGGGCTATGCCCGTAAGCTTGCCCTGGGTGCGGACAATCCAGCTGGGTTGATACCAAACGTGCGCAAGATTGACAAGCTGGGTTGGCATTTGGGCGGCCGGCACATAGACGGTAGGCTCGGCGAGGATGGGTCCACCGCTGGTAAAACCGGGCGGCGTGACCACGTTGGCTGCGATGCCGACGATCTCGAGGGTATTGCCATCGGTCAGCAAGTGGCGCCCGACGCTGTTTTCCCGGCCGAGGTAGCTCCTGGCGAAGGCCGCATTCACCACCGCGACATACTGGCTGGTGGAGCCATCGCTCTGGGCGAGAGGGCGTCCGGCACGAAGAGGGATCTGCAGTGCCTCAAAATAGGCTGGGGTCACGTATACCAGGTCGGTCATTTCCTGGTGACCGGTTTGTGGACCGTCGGCAATTTGGATGGTGTAGTTGAGGGCGCGCTCGTAGGGAGCGGAAAGCCCGGCGGCGGCGGACTGCACTCCCGGAATGCTTTGCAAGGCTGCGGTGCTCTCATTCAACAGCTTCAAAAATGACGCCCGATCGTTGTACCGGGCGTCGTCCAAAGAGGCTTTCGCGATGACTACATTGTCCGGGTTGAACCCGGGCGGTAAGGTTTGGAGATAGATGAGAGTCCTTATGAGCAAGCCCGCGACTGTGAGCAGAACTACGGTGAGCGCCACTTCTCCAATGATTAGCGCGTAGCGCACGCGAGCGCTGCCTGACTGGGCGACGGAGCGGGCGCCCCCTTTGGCCAAGGCGGACTGCACGTTAATCCGGCGGGCGTTCAGCGCGGGTAGTAAACCGAAGAAGAAGCTGGCTCCGATGCCGGCGGCAGCGGTGAACAACAGAACGCGAAAATCTATCGAGACCCCGCCCAACGGCAGGAAGTTCTCTGGAATTCGAGTGTTCATGAGTTGGAGCAGAAGTCTGGCTAGCAGAAGAGCTGAGAGGCCGCCGGCGGCTACAAGCACGAGGCTCTCGATCCAGCATTGACGAAGGATGGTCCACTTTGTGGCTCCCAACGCGAGGCGAGTGGCAATTTCCTGTTCTCTGCGACCGACCCGCACCAGGGCGAGCCCGGCTAGGTTGGCGCACGCGACTAACAGCACGAAGCCCACAGCCGACATCAAAATCATTGCCGGCGTACGGGTCTGCTGAGCGAGATTTTGCTGCAAAGGAACCGCGTAGTACGCAAATTGGGTGCCGGGATATTTTTTCTGCATCGCACGCGAGGTTTGCGATTGTACCCGGCTCAGTTGTGCGTCCGCCTGCTGCCAGGTCGCGCCGGTTTTGAGGCGGAGGATGGGTTCGAAGTTGTTCCCTCCCCCTTCTTCGGAGGTATCGGGCCGGAGAGAGGTCCACAAATCTACTGGCGATGGTGTCTTGGCTGCTGCCGGCATTACGCCGATGACTGTGTAGGGGACGCCCTTGAGCCGAACTGGTTGACCGATGATGTTGACATCGCCGCCGAAAGTGGCTTTCCAAAGACCGTAGCTTAGAACGGCCGCTCTGGGCCCCCCCGCCGTATCTTCCGCGGCGGTGAAGCCGCGGCCAAGCATGGGCCGGAGACCGAGGACATCGAAGTACGTCGCGGAGATTCGCTGGCCATGGACATATTGGGCCCGCCCGGCTGCTTCCAGATTGACTCCGCCGCTGTTGCTGCCCACGGCAGCTGTTACGGCGGGTACATTGTCGCGGAGTTGCTGCCAGGTATCGCGATCGATGTTCGCAGAGTATGCGGCATTGGCCGCGCCGGACATTCTCTGCATCAAGGACCCCAGGCGCTGCGGCTCAGGATACGGAAGCGGTCGAAAGAGGATGGCGTCAAGGACGCTGAAAATCGCGGTGTTCGCACCGATGCTCAAGGCCAGGGTCAGGATGACAACCACGGAATAGCCTGGGTTCTTGAACAGCTGTCTCAGCGCGTAACGTAGCTCCTGGAGAACGATGTGCATTCGGCTTCCCCTTCCCGTTATAGCGTGGTTTGCATTTGAATGGCCACGATAGGTGTGTGAGAAACAAGGATGCGCTGGAGTATGGATGTCCGGATGTATGTTTCCATGTCCGGTTTCGAACAGTGTTGTCAATGAGGCGCGGGAGCCTGGAGCTTTTTGTAGGCGGAGATCTGAGGCCAGAGTCATGGCGGTCGATCCCCGCTATGGTTTAGCCGCACTTTTAGTCAGGCAGCTCGGGAGGAGCGGAGCGCTACTTCAATTTCATGACGAAGGTTGCGATCGGCTTGGGCTGCATTGATCCAGAAGGGCGCCCGGCATCCTACCTCGAGCCGTTGCGCGGTGGCATCGTAATTCCACTGGATGATGACTCCGTCTTTCATGGCTTCGCCTTTGGGAGTGGCGACGCGGACGCCGAGTTGCGAAGCTTTCCTTCTCAGGCGGGCAAAAAGGGCACGGGTGATTCCGTGAAAGATCTGCTTGGAGTTCCCTGACATCGAATTTCCTCTATTCCCGTTGTTGGGTTACTGATTACTGGACGAGCGAAAGTTAAGGAATGTTCAAGATTCAGGTTCCGCGCAAGATTTTGTAGAGAGATGACTGTGGCAGGGGCTAAACAGGCTGCGGAAAAATTCAGTCTTGTTCCGGCTCCGGCTGAAGCAGGGGCTAAAGAGGCTGCGGAAAAACTCGGTTTTGCTGTGGTTCTAGCCGTGGCGGGGGCTAAAGCCCATCCTATTTTCAAGTATTTACGGCACGACTAAAGTCGTCCAGTTGCCCTCAGATCACAAAAGAGGCCCTGAAAGTTTTTCCGCAACCTGTAAAGCCCATCCTATTTTCAAGTGTTTACGGCACGACTAAAGTCGCGCCCTGATACAAAACCGAGTTTTTCCGCAGCCTCTGAAGTCGTGCGCTGTTGCTGGCATTGGTCTTTCCGCAGCCTCTGGCCCTAGGAACTACCTCACTCAAGCCAAAACCGGGCCTGAAGGGGCACCGTCAGAGCAAAGCGTTAGGCTACGCGGTACTTGGGTAGGAATAACTGAATCACCAGAAGCAAGACCAGCTGCGCGGCGATGGCTCCGGATAGATCGATGCAGACGTCGATGGGCGAACTGGTCCGGCTGGGTAGAAAGCTCTGATGGAACTCATCCATTATGGCAATCAGTAAAGTGCACAAGACCGCCAGAACAGACGCCCGGCGCCAAAGCGTCCAGTGCTGCACCGCCATGCGGTGAAGGGTCTGCCGCCAACTGTAGAAAAACGCGACACTGACCGTACCGTATCCAACGAAGTGTCCGGTCTTGCGGATAATATGATGGACCTCAGCCCACTGCGCGGAGCTCGTGGGACCAAAAAACTTAACCCATAAGGGATAAAGTATCCGGCTGGTGTTAGCCGCTGACATGCCCGCGGTCGACTCAAGCGTGATCATCAAAACACTGAGCGCCGCCGGAAGCCAGTCCAGGACCCTGCACAAGACGGGATGTTGCCTGGAGAAAGTAGAGGAACCCATATGGCTCCATTATAAAGGGAGGGGTAGGCGTGTATCGATGCGGCTGAAGTTGCAGATGAGGTTTGTTCCCGTTCCCGAACCAACTACTCAACTGGCGCTACGAATCTTGATGTCACTCGAAACGTGATCCAACTGGGAAAACAGGAGCCATTTGCCGTCGGGCGAAACACACAAGCTCGGCGTGCCGGGCGCGAACGGCTTCTCCGGTGAACCGATTTTTTTGATCGTACGGTCGGAAAAGCGGTAGAAAAAGATCGCCGCCTGCTCCCCTTGATGACTGGCAAAATAAACCCCATCGCGGGCCAAAGACCAGTCCAGCCCGGGCTCAGGACGAAGCCCCGTGAGCAGCCTCTCGACCCCCGTTCCATCGGCCCGGCAGCGCCATATTTCGTCGGCGCCGGTGCCGAAGACCAGAAAACGGCCGTCGTCGGATTCTGTTGACTCGTTCGTGTCGGGCGGACCGATGGGTTTGATTTCGCCGGTTGCGAGAGAGCGCTTCCAAATCTGCAAGCTGCCACCGCGGTTGGAGTTGAAGTAGATTGCCTTGCCATCGCTCGACCACGTGGGACGCCTCTCTTCAAAGGCGTCCTGCTGCAGAGGCGACGGCGTGCCCCCCGTGGACGGCATGGTGAAGATGCCTGAATGTCCCGAGGGCCGGGCGTCGAAGGCCAGGGTCTTGCCATCCGGAGACCAGCGAATGCTACCCAGCCAGGGTCCCTTGAAGTCAGTGATTTTCTTTTGATTGCCCCCGTCCTGATCGGCCACCCAGATCTCGGGGCTACCGGAGCGGTCGGAGACAAAAGCGATGTGCTTGCCGTCTGGGGAATAGCTTGGAGAATGATTTTTGCCGGTGGAGGAAAGCAGCAACTCCGGCTTGCCCATGCCCGCGGGTGACACGCTCACTCGCCAGATGTTCCAGTTCTCCTCCAGTTCGGTGAAGGCCAGCCATCTGCCTTGGGAGGAGATCGAGGGATCCACTGCGGAGGTGGTGCTGACGGGGACCTGATCCGACTCACCGCCTTTACGATCGATGACGCGCAATTGGAAGCCGCCCTGACGCAGAGATGAAAAAATGATTTGCTGCCCGTGGTTGGCCCAGTCGATTCCGCGGATGGTGCGCCGGTCGGCAGTCAATTGCTTTTGATCGCTGCCATCGGCGGCCATGATGTGGACCTCGCTGATGCCATGGCTGACATAACGGACAAAGGCGATGCTGCGCCCGTCGGGAGAAAAGTGGGGGCAGGTATCGCGCTGCACTCCCGGAGGCGTGGTCAGCTGGTTGCGCTCTCCTGTTTTGACCGCGACGCTGAAGAGCCCATAGCCGCCACCCGGGGAGAGCTCATCGGCAACGACAATGCGCTGACCGTCAGGCGACCACGCGGGCCCGTAACAGCCAAAGAACGGATTGGAGTCGGCCAGCCAGGTGCTGATCGGGCTTTGGGTGGTGGTAAGAAGCTGTTCCTTACCGGAATTCGTGTTCTTGATCACGACCTGCGCCTGATCGCCGGCTATGCGGAGAAAAACAACCTGAGTTCCATCGGGCGACCAGGCTGGATTCAACTCCGGGGACGAACCTTCCGTCAAACGCGAGACCACGCCCTTGTTTACATCTTTTATGTATATGTCGTAGTTACCTTTGTTGCCGTCCCAGGTGTAAGCGATGCGTTTGTTATCAGGGGAGATCGCGGGGCCGAATTCCGGCCCGATCTCATTGGCGAAAGGCACGACTTCATAGCTTTCTTCCCTGGCCTTGGTCGACCGGTGGCGCCAAGGAATGAAGTAGGCGAGCAAGGGAATGAAAAGCGCGATCGACACGAAGGCCGCAATCCATCTAAACGGCCGGCTCCACGGCCGGCCGTGGTTTGGTGGAATGGCGGCCGCTTCCTCTTCCGGACGGCTTATCTCCAGGAATTCGACGGCGTAGCCGCCCTTGGGTATGGAAATTCTGACCCGGTCGTGCTTGCCTGCGGTGTCGTAGTAGGCGTCGAGCTTGGTGCGCAAGCGGCGCGCTTCGCTGCGCACAATGTTGTCGACTTTCGGGTCCCATTCCGCCGGGCGGTCGAAAACCTCGATGCCAATTTGCCGTTCCTTGAGTTCGTCGATGCGGCCGGCCAGCGACTCATCCACCACGAACCGAAGGAAGCGCACCATCCGTTTGGCACGCGAGAATTCGGCGCTCGAAAGTACCCTTTCTAAATAAGGCTCGACGTTTCGAGAGGTGGTCAGCATGCGTTTTGAGCTTCCCGACCAAGATGCTAACACCGTTATGTGAACGGCTTTGTAACCCGCGACGGGCGTAATCATCAAATTTTCACAAATCTATTCGACACCTGAGGCGCCGCTGCTATGTTACGTGCCATCAGCAGCTTGCTCTGGGGTGAGGAGAACCCATCACCCCTTGCACCGGGGCTTACGCGGCGCGTTCTCACCCCTCACCCACTTGTACCGCGAACAAGCGGTGCCCAAAGTGAGTGCTGATAGGAGCGCCCCCATGAAACGGATTGCATCGATTGCTTTTTTGCTCGCCATTTCCTTCATCACAAGCCCAGCCACGTTTGCCCAGGTTCTCTACGGCACGATCGTCGGGATCGTGACCGACCCTTCCGGCAATGCTGTCGCGGGTGCGCAGGTGACCGCTACCGAGACCCAAACCGGTATCCATTACCAGCAGGAGACCAACGCCGGGGGAGAGTATGGATTCCATGCTCTGCTGCCCGGGAATTACACCGTCGAGGTCGCGGCGAACGGGTTTGCTCGCAGCCAGACCAACGGACTCGTGGTAAACGCGAACCTGAGTGTTCGGTCGGACCAGCGACTCGGAGTCAGCGGCGTGGCGCAGACGGTTGAGGTCAACGCCTCTGCGGCTCAGCTGCAGACGGACAGCGGGTCCATTCATGGAGAATTAACATCCAAGGAGCTGAGCAACATTCCCATCGGCGGGTTCAACAACTATCAAAGTCTGATCAGCCTGCTGCCGGGCGCGACTCCTTCGCGCTACCAGAACTCGGTGATGGATACACCGTCACGCTCGCTGACGACGAACATCAACGGGAGTTCACGGAACAATAACGTAACGTCGGTGGACGGGGCGGCGATTCAGCAGGTTTATCTCCCGCATCACACGCTTTATAACCCGCCGACCGAAGACATCCAGTCGGTGGATATCGTTACCAACAGCTTTACCGCGGAGCAGGGATTGGCGGGCGGGGCGGTGGTCACCGTGCTCACGAAATCCGGAACGAATAATTTCCATGGAACCTTCTGGGAACTGCATACCAACTCGGCCATGGCGGCCAGGAACTACTTCTACAACAAGACGTATTTTGCCGCGGCGGGCAATTCGGTGCCCAAGAACATCCTGAATCAATTCGGGGCCAACCTCGGCGGCCCGATCGTGCGGGACAAATTGTTTTTCTTCAGCGGCTTTGAGGGCTTATCGCAGCGGCAGCTTTATCCGGAAATTATCTCCCTGCCGACGGACGCGGAGCGGGCGGGCGATTTTACCGGATTAGCCACGTTGTATGATCCGTCTTCGGGAAATGCGGACGGGACCGGACGGCGGACGTTCGCGAGTGAGAATGCCGATCACCGCAACGCGATCGAGAGCGGCCTCAGCGCCCCGGCGCTCACGATGCTGGCGTTGATCCCGCACGCCAATCTTGCGGGTACGTCGAACAACTATTCCGTTGCCGGGACCTACAGCCTGGATCGATATTCATTCGATGAGAAAGTGACGTGGCAGATTGACCCCAAGTCTTCGCTGTTCGCCAAGTACAGCTACCTGTCGGCGGACGTGAAGTCGCCGAGCACGCTGGGCGTGGGCGGCGGCACGGGGTTGAGCCCAGGCGGCAGCAACTCTGGTTCGGGTCACAGCCAGACGCGGGTGACCGTCGGCGGCGTGGGCTACACGCGTTCGCTTTCACCCAAGGTGCTGGTCGATGCCAACTTCGGCGTAGGCCTGAACGATCTGACCTGGTATGAGAACGATTACAGCTCGAATCTTGGGCCGGGCCTTGGCATTCCAGGAACCAACAGCGGCGGGGATGGGAGCTATGGGCCGGATCCGCACCAGGCAGGATTGCCGTCGTTTGCCGTCACTGGTTTTGAGACTTTCGGGAACACTGACAGTTACACTCCGGAGCTGAAGAACGACTACGTCTATACCTATGTGGGCAATCTTTCCTGGATTTTAGGTAAACATGCGCTTCGCTTCGGGGTGCAGATGTTGAATAATCGGCTCAATGAGTACCAGCCGCAGAGAGGCTTTGGCCCTCGGGGCGGGTTTACCTTTACCGGTGGTGTGACCGCGTTGAAAGGAGGAGCGTCGTCCACTTCGGCCAATTCGTTTGCGCAGTTTTTGCTTGGCCTGCCGGATTCCTTGGGCAAAAGCTATCAATATCTCAATCCTATGACGGTCCACGAGTGGCAGTACGGTGTCTATGCGCAGGACCAATGGGAAGTGTCACCCAAATTCACGCTGACGTATGGGCTTCGGTGGGAATACTTTCCGATTATGACCCGGGCGGGCCGAGGGATTGAACGGTACGACTTCACCTCGAATAACACGATTCTGGGGGGCATCGATGGCCAGCCCTCCAGCGCCGGATCGAGCGCGAGCAAGACACAGTTCGCGCCTCGGGCTGGGCTTGCCTATCGGTTGGATAAGAAAACGGTGTTGCGCGCGGGATACGGGATCAGCAACGACCCTTATCCATTCAGCCGGGCGATGCGCGATCCTTACCCTGTCACCATTGCGCAAACGGTCAACGCCAATAATGCCTATGTGGCGGCGGGAACGTTTGTCGCGGGGATTCCTGGTTTCTCGACGGTGGCGCCGGTGATCAACAACGGGCTGGCGCAACTGCCGCTTAGCGCCTATACCAAGACGCTGCCGCCGGGGACTTTTCGCCGGGGTTATATCGAGTCGTGGAACGCCACGGTGGAGCGGACGCTACCGGCGGGGTTTGATTTCACGGCCAGTTACGTGGGCAGCCAGGCGATCCGGCAGATTATTTATTTTGAGGAGAATGCCGGGCAGACTCCGGGACTCGGAGCCGCCGGCCAACCGCTTTATTCCGCTTTTGGCCGTAACGCGGAGACGCAGGAAATTCTGCCTTTCAGCACGCCGGTCTATAACGCGCTGCAGTTGAATCTGAAGCACGCATTTTCTCATGGAGTGCTGCTGACCGCGGCTTACACGTACAGCAGGTCCATCGACCAGGCGACGGACGACGACAGCACTCCGTTGTTCAATGCGCTCGCATACATTTACCGTGATCGCGCGGTGAGCGACTTCGATCGCACGCATGTGTTCGATGCCGGGTTTACCGCGGAACTGCCTTTCGGTAAAGGACAGACGTTCTTTAACCAATCGGGGATTGCGAGCGCGATCCTGGGTGGATGGCGGGTGAACGGGGTGTTTTCCAAGTACACGGGACTTCCCTTCACTCCGACGGCTTCGGCTACATCGCTGAACGCGGCCTTCAATACCCAGGTGGCCAATAAGATCAAGCCGCAGGTCGCGACCCTGGGCGGGATTGGCAAGTTCCAGACCTGGTTTGATACTTCGGCTTTCGCTCCTGTGACTACGGCCAGCTTCGGGACGGCCAGCCGCAACTCGCTGCGCGGACCGGGCGATGGCGATTTTGATCTTGGGATTGCGCGGACGTTCCCCATCACGGAAAGAGTTCACGTGGAATTGCGTGGGGAGGGATTCAATGTAACGAACACTCCGAATTTTGCGGTTCCGGCGGCGAATGCCTCTAACAGCAACTTTGGAGAGATTACATCTACCTTTGGGAGCGCGGCAGATCAACGGATTCTGCGGGTTTCGGGGAGGTTGAACTTTTGAGGGGTCAATATAATTCCCTCAGCTGCTAGCCGCGCCGATTGCAATCGTTTACGGACGGCCTAAAGCGTCCGCGTGATAACTGGGTCTGTACGACCAACGGCTCTAGACGGGTGCCCCATGTTCGCATCAGCGTACGTGGGCCGAAAATGATGGGCGAAGCCCCGGGCGAAGCCCTTCAAACTCTTTTACTCATTGAGTGAAAGCATTCGAAGACTTCGTATTCGGCCCACGTACGCTGGTGCGAACATGGGGCACCCGTCCAGAGTGTTTGCAGATCGAGGTTGGATTCTCGCAGAGAGATTGCGGTTGGTCGTTTTTCTCACGTAGAAATAGTTTTAACCGGAGCCCCTTGTGCGACGACCTTTGATTCTCTTGTTGGTGTGTGCTTTCGTGGTTGCGGCGGGGGTGGCTACGGTGTTGCCCGGCATCGACTCGAAGGCCCTGATCGGTAAGCAGCCGGATGGTTCGTGGCTGGTGGTCACCCAGCAGGCGCTTCGGCCTTGGCGCCCACAGCGGTTCATCAAAGGCAGACCGGTCGACCTGGCATTCGATTCCACCAAGTCGAAGCTGGCCATTCTTAACCTGGCCGGAATCGAAGTGATGGACGAGGAGAGCGGCGCAGAACAGCAAATCAAGACGCATACCACCTCTTATTGCGGAATCGCTTTTCGACCCGGCGACAAGGAATTGTGGGCCAGCGAGGCGGACGCCGATGGCAAGGGTAGTATCTACGTCCGCGATATGACGGCGGGGAGCGAACAGCGCATTTCGTTTCCAGGAGAAGCGTTCCCGACGGGAATCGCCTTTTCTCCCGACGGATCGACGGCCTTCGTCGCATTAAACAACCGCAATTCTGTGGCCGTGGTGGATGCCTCCGCCAAGAAGATCGTTCGGGAAATACCTGTCGGGCTCGCTCCGCTGTTTGTGAAGGTTTCGCCGGATGGCAAGAGGCTCTATGTCTCCAACCGCGGCGGGGACGTGCCCAGGACCGGCGCACATGAAGGCTTCAGCAGCGGCACGGCCATGGCCACCGACGCCACCACCGGGGCGGTTCTGAACGGCACGGTGACGGTGATTCGCCTGAGCGACTCCAGCAGCCGGGAGGTTTCCGTCGGGCGCGCTCCCACGTCGCTCGCCATCAGCCCGGACGGAACGACGGTGGCAGTGGCAAATTCGCATTCTGACTCGGTCAGTCTGATCGATACCGCGTCACTGCGCACAACCACGGTGGCTATTCCGACGGTCCCGGATGGGCTGCTGGGAACGGCACCCGTGTCGGTTGTGTTCTCTGCCGATGGCACGCGGTTGTATGTGGCGGCTGCGCTGAATAATGCGGTCGTGGTGCTGGAGAAGCGCGGGAGCAGCTACGCGCAGGCGGGCGCTATCCCCGCAGGTTGGTTTCCCGGGGCGCTGGCCCTCGATCGTAACCAGGACCTGGTGGTGCTCAACGTGAAGGGCGATGGAAACACGGAGGACGGTAAGGGCGGCCACAATACACATTCCTATGAAGGATCGATGATCCGGCTGCCCCAGCTCACGGCGGCGCAGCTCGAGGTGGCGACGCGCACCGTCCATGCGGACAATAATCCTCACTTCGCGCCGGCGGGCGGGGTGCAGAATTTGTCATCGCTGGGGATACGGCACGTCTTTCTGCTGGTGAAGGAAAACCGCACCTACGACCAGGTGTTCGGGGATATGCCGCAGGGCAATAGCGATCCGCAATTCCTGATGTACGGACGCGATATCACTCCCAACCAGCACGCGCTGGCAGAGAAATATGTATTGCTGGACAACTTCTACGCTACGGGAGCCATTAGTTTCGACGGGCACCAATGGTTGGAGCAGGGATTCGTCAGCGACAACGTGGAGCGGGCGCTTACTTCGCATCCCCGCGGGTACGCCTGGAATCTTTCCGATGCCCTCGATGTATCGCCCGCTGGATTTATCTGGCAGCATGCGGCCCGGCCGCTCGATGTACGCGTGGGTGGCGTGCTCTCCTTGCCTACCGAGTTGGACCCCGCAACCCAAAGGGCACGAGACATCACGGAGGACGATCTACGCCCCTGGGAGTACTACTGGCATCTCTATCAGCAGGGCAAGTGGGCGGGCGTGGTGGGAAGCCGCGCGGCCGTGCCCGCGCTGGCGAGCGTCATCGATCCGCGCTATCCGGTGAATGCCATGAAAGTTACCGATCAGATTCGTGCTTCTGTGCTGGAGCAGGAACTCAAGGAAGCGGAGAAGAGCGGGCACTTGCCCGATCTGATGGTGCTGGGGATGACCAGCGACCATACCATGGGAACCGCCCCTGGGGCGCCTACGCCGTCGGCGATGGTCGCGGATAATGACTTGGCCGTGGGCCGAATGGTGGCGGCCATCTCCAGGAGCAGCTTCTGGGCCAGCACCTTGATCCTGATCGTGGAAGATGACGCACAGAATGGAGTCGATCACGTGGATGGGCACAGAACGGTGGCGCTGGCCATCGGCCCTTCCGTCAAGCGTGGAGTGGTCGATTCCAACCTTTACACCCAGTTATCGATGGCGCGGACGATGCAGGACATTTTGCACGTTGAGCCACAGACCCACTTTCTGAAGGCTTCGCGGGCCATGAACAGCGTGTTTACCGCGGAAAAGGATTTAAGCCCCTATACCGCGCTCACGCCGAAGATTGCTTTGGATACCATGAACCCGGCGTTGCACAGCCTGACCGGAAAGCGGTTGGACGCGGCGCGGCAATCGGCCGCGATGAACTGGAACCATGTGGACGACGTGCCCACGGCGGTGCTGAACCAGATTCTCTGGTGGGACAATCGCGGCTACGATCAGACGATCCCCGCTTCGCGGCACGCGGCACGCAGCCAGATGGAGACCGCCTTGGCTCCTGGATCGGGGTGGCCGAGCACTCTGTCGCCAAGATAGCTCGAGCGGCCCCGCTTGGGCTTCATGTGCGCGGTCGCTTCCACACCGCGATCCGCGGCTTCGAGCGCAGCTTGGATGGTGCCGTGGCGCAATGTTCTGGCAAAGGGATCGAGCGCGTCGAGCATGGTGCGGTCCCCGGGCTTGGCGCCCCCCAGTTGGCTGATGGCCTGGCAACCTTCTTCTAACGCATCGGCCCAGTGCGCTTGCGTGGTAGCGCCGGCAAGTACGGTAGCGCAGCGCAGAAACAGCACTCCGTAGAGCGGCCCCGACGATCCGCCAAGTTCGCGCCGCAAGGTGTGACCGAGGGCCTTGAGCGTGGCAGAAATATCGTCCAGAGGATATCCGGCCACTTCGGCCTCGACTGCCTTGGCCGCACGAGTCATGCTTGCGCCCAGGTCGCCGTCGCCGGTGATGCGGTCGAGTTCCGTAAGTTCGCCTTCGGCAGCGATCAAAGCGTTGCAGGCGGCTTCGATGGCGCGGCCGGTAGTTTTGCCTGCTTCGGTGTGAGCTCCTTGCACAGCCGGCTTGGTTGCTTTGACATCGGCCGCGATTGGCGTCGCCGGTTTGCCCGGCGGCTGCTTGAGGAGATTGGGCCATGCCGGAGCCGTCGTCGCGGCGTCGAGCCAACGCAGCCGGTCGCGGTTCAGGCCCAGGACGGAAATAGAGATTCCCGCCATATCAAGCGAGGAGAGGAAGGTTCCGGCGTAGACTCGCTCGACGGTCAAACCCTTGCTTGCCAGAAAGGCGAGAGCATGGCGAGCGACAATCGCAAGCTCCATCTCGGTGGTTGCTCCCAGGTTGTTGATCATGACCGCAACTTGATTCTGGGCGCTGAACTTGCCTTGCTGCAGAATCGCGGTCAGCAAGGTCTCCGTGAGTTCGTCCGCGGACTGCAGCGGCATCCGTTTGACACCGGGTTCGCCGTGGATGCCGAGACCCAGCTCCATCTCGCGGTCACTCAGCTCGAAACTTGGTTTTCCGACGGCAGGCGACGTCCCGGCTGAAAACGAGACACCCATGGTGGCCAGAGAATCGACGGCGGCCTTGCCAAGCGCCGCCAAGTCTGCCAGGGTTTCGCCCTCAGCAGCGGCTGCCCCGATCAACTTATGGATGAATACCGTACCGGCGAGACCGCGCGCACCGGCGGCTTGATCCCTTCCCTTGAGGGCTACGTCATCATCGACGACGACGATTTCGACCGGGATGCCTTCGGAACGGGCCATCTCGGCGGCGAGTCCGAAATTGAGGCGGTCGCCGGTGTAGTTTTTAACCACCAGGAGCGCACCGTGCTTGCCGGCAACCGCCTGGATCGCGGCGAATACTGTGTCGCTGCTGGGCGAAGTGAATACCTCGCCGGCCACGGCGGCACTCAGCATGCCCGCGCCAATGTAGCCGGCATGGGCCGGCTCGTGGCCGCTGCCTCCACCCGATATCACGGCCGCCTGCCGCTCGCGGGCGGCTGCGGCATCGGCGCGGATGAGAGCTTTGTGGCCGGGCAAACGGACCGATCCGGGGTGCAGCGCTACCAAGCCTTGGAGCATTTCCTCCACCACGTTTTCAGGGCGGTTGATGAACTTTTTCATGGTGCAGCCAATGTACAGCGGGGGTCCCCCGTATGGTAAGCTGGGCGCATCGGGGGAATACCATGGCCCACTACTCCAGACGCGCATTTATCAAGACCGGCCTAGCCGCAGGAGCGCTCGCAAGCGCCGGAAGCTTGTCGCTGAAGGCGGAACCCCAGACAGCTACGGATTGGGTAACGCTGGGGAACTCCGGGGTAAAGGTGACGCGGCTGGCGTTCGGCACAGGCAGCTTCTCCGGGCAGGTGCAGCGTGACTTGGGGCAGGAAGGATTTACGAAGCTGGTGCGTCACGCCCATGAGCGTGGAATCCGCTTCTTCGAGACGGCCGAGTCCTACCATGGGATGCACGAGATGCTGGGGATTGCCCTGCAGGGTGTTCCGCGGGATAGCTACAAGCTGATGACCAAGCTCACCACCGACGGGACGAATCCGCAGGAAAAGATCGACCAACTGCGCAGAATGGCGAAGACGGAGTACTTCGACATCGCGCTGTTGCATTGGCAGCATACTCCGACGTGGCCGACAGACAGCCTTCGGTGGCAGGACGGAATTTCTGACGCGCAGTCGAAGCAGGTAGTGCTGTCGCACGGGGCGTCGGTGCATGGGTTGCCTGCGTTGCGGCAGGTGCCGCAGATGAAGTGGCTGGAAGTGGCGATGATCCGCGTGAACCATAAAGGCGTGCGGATGGACGCGGAAGACTACAACACGAATGGCCTCGGAAATGTAAGCGAAGTAGTTACTCATGTGAAACAGGTCCACAAGGGCGGCACGGGAGTGATCAGCATGAAGCTGGTGGGCGAAGGCGCGTTCACTCAGCGCGCAGACCGCCAGGCCGCGATGAAGTTCGCCTTCAGGAACGCGGGCGTCGATGCGGTGACCGTTGGTTACAAGAACACGGCAGAGATCGACGAAGCGATTGAGAATATCAACTTAGCGTTTGCCTAAGATACAGGCGATCGGCCGCTCCTCGGCCTAAGACGTTTCCGCGCCATGGACATCCGCCCCATATATCGCGCAAAACGCGAGATATGGGGCACCCCCCCTGTTCTGTTGATCGAACATAGTAGAGGCTTTCAACTATTCCTTTGACGGATGCGTATCTGCGGGCTAGCTCGCTCGTTCGCATCACCACGGGGAAGGATGAACGCCGACTTTCGACTTGCCCTACGCCAATTGGGCAAATCTCCGGGATTTGCGGTAGGGCGGATTTTGATAGGTCTCATAGATCTTGACAATCCATAACCGAATGGTTATGGTTTTGGTGTGAAGCCAGCCTATGCCAATCACGTGTTCCGTGCTCTTGCCGACCCCACCCGCAGGGCGATTTTTGAGCAATTGACCCGGCAAGGCGAACAGAGCGTCCACGCATTGACTCGCCATGCTGGCGTGTCCCAGCCTGCTGTCTCCAAACACCTGACGGTGCTGAAGAGGGCAAAGCTGGTACGTCATCGCCGCGAGGGACGCGAAACTCAGTATCGCGCAGAGCCCAATGCGCTGGCGCCGATGGTGGACTGGCTGCATCAGTACGGTGCGTTCTGGCGCGACCGGTTTAACCGCCTCGAAGAAGTTTTGGAAAGGATGGAGAAATGACCAACGTAGCAGAGACCACGCGTAGCCTCGTTGTCGAGAGGCTTTTTCCGCACCCGCCAGAAAAGCTGTGGCGGGCGCTCACCGACAAGTCGCTTGTCGCGCAATGGATGATGAACAATGACCTCGAACCCGTGGTCGGACGGAAATTTCAATTCCGATCCAATCCCGTGCCTAAGTGGGATGGGATCATTCAGTGCGAAATGCTGATCGTCGATCCCTTAAAACGGCTTTCGTATACCTGGAGCTCCATGGGCGCCGACTTCGTTGTGGAGTGGACGTTGACTCCAGAGGAGGGCGGAACCCACGTTCGCATGGAGCAGTCTGGCTTCACTCCCGATCAGCAGGCAGCTTACCAGGGCGCAACCTACGGCTGGAAGCACTTCTTCGACGAGTTCGAGAAGCTGCTCAACGGGGTGGAGTAAGGTGCGGGGCTCGAGGTGGGCGATCACCGGCTTCTGGATCTCGACAGCGCTCTTCGCGCTGCAAATGGGCTTCACCGCCTACGCGCAGTTGCGGCTGCCCCAGGTAGCCGCAGCGTTCGCTCACCTAGGCTTCCCGGCCTATTTCCGGATCGAGCTTTCATGGGCCAAATTTGTGGGGTTGGCCGCACTGCTGATTCCCATGGTCCCGGCGCGGGTGAAAGAGTGGGCCTACGCCGGGTTCGCCATCACACTGGTTTCGGCGGTGATGGCCCACCTCGCCTCCGGCGACGGATTCGCGGGTTGGAGCTGGGCGGCGGGGACTGCGATTCTGTGGGGGTTGTCGTACTTCTTTTTCCGCCGGGTGGAGCGTTTGGGTGATCAGCTTCCATCAGGATAGCCGCCGCGATGGAGCACCATGGGGAAATGGGGCAAAGTCAGCAGTGGCGGACGGGATGCGCGCCAGTTGCCGGGATAGGGCTTCAGTCCCTCGAACAGGAGGCACGAGGCATGGGTTTCGCCGATAAAAGTCTCGAGAACCTGGCGAAGCCGAGCCACCGCTGATGCACCGAAATGCTTCCGCCATTGGCTCTCCACATCGGCAAGCAGATTTTGAGCATATTCTTGCGCCGCGAGCCCGGGAGCGTTCAACCGGACGAGCTTGCCGGCTTGGCTGCCGATCTCGACCAGATTCGCCTTGGTGAGAATCCCCATCGCCATGGCAATTGATTCTTTGGATACGCCCGTACGTTGCGGAAGGTCCCGACTGCGAATGCCGGTGGCGTCAAGCACGCGCAAGAGATTGTTGCTGATCGCCAACGAAATCGGCGATACCCGTTCGAAATCGTAAGCAAAGCCACACAGCAGCCGAGAGAATAGAGCGGTGAGCGGTGCTTCGGTTGTCAACGGAGCCTCAGCGCGTGGCGGCAGCGGCAGCTCGGGGCCCTTTCCTCGTCTGCGCGTGAAGAGCGCATAGTGAAGAATGGGCAGGAAATCCGGGTAGGCCACCTCCAAACCGGCGTTGATTTCCAAAAGAACATCGCGAAGTTCAGCCACTTGCGCGGCGCCGAACCGGTCACGCCAGCGCTGTTCGATGAGTTGCGGAAGCGGACGCCAACTTTCCTGAGCGACCTTACCAAGAGGCGTGGACGTAATGAGCCAGTTTTGATCTGGCCGCTTGCTGTTTGGCTTCGCAGGTGAAGGGGTCACTTGGATATAGCCCCAACGGCGCATTCCATCGAGATTGGTGGGGGTGCGGGCTAAGCTTTCGAGGTCTCGTACCGAAATGGGAGCTTCGCCCAAAAACTGCAGGCAGTTGGCATACATGGCGAAGGAGGTGAGCCATGGGCCCCGGGCAAGACGGTGCCGCGTGGTGCGGTGAATTGTCCGATGCTCGTATTCATTGTCGAGCTCCATGGTGAACGCCACGAGCGACTGGGAGAGTAGCGCGGAGAGGTTGAATGGCATTGCTGAAGGTCAGAATATCGCCTTTGGCGCGATGGCACAGCGATGGTTAGGACTTGAAGCTAGGTGAGGCCGTAGGGACCGGCCGGAGTACCCGCTGCCGGCGCCTCGCTGTTGCCGGTGCTTAGACTTTCCTGGCTTTTGTTAAGAGCAGCAGCGATCCGCAGCGGCAAGATCGCGAGTAAGCCGACTGGATATTCGCGGATGAGAAGCTGGATCTTGCGGAGGCGATCCTTGAGGGTGAGACCGGAAAACGAGGCGGCTAAATTCTTAGCCAACTGCCGCCCATATTGCCGTCGCCAGGATCGAAGTCCATAGTGGAAAGCAGTCAGGCGTCGTGCGTCGCCTTGAACGGACTGCGCCTGGCCTTGCAACACTCGCAGGGTTGCGGTCAACATTAATTCTGGATTGTGAGATGCGCTTGATTCGTGGATCCGGTATTCAGCCACGATGGCAGAGTGACAGCAGATGGGATGGGCGGCGGCAATCCTCAGGTATAGGTCGTAATCTTCGGCTGCCCGCAGCTCCGTTTTGAATAAACCAACTTCATCAAGAACGCTCCGACGAAAGAGGACGGATGAGGTCACTTCGATGAAGTTGCTGACCAGGAGCGCTTCGTAGTGGAAGGCAGAAGGCGGATTCTTGCGGGAACTGGCCAGGTAGGAACCGCCGGGTGTGATAAACACGTGATCCCCTACTGCCATGGCACAGTCGGGGTGTTCGGTGAGTGCCTTCACCCCAGCTTCGACCGCGTCGCACCGTAGCCGGTCGTCGGCATCCAGAAACGCAATGCAGGCGCCTTGGCTCGCCTGGATACCGAGATTGCGAGCGGAGGATACGCCCCGATTTTCCTGGTGTATGTAACGCACGGGATAGCGATGCGCGATGTCTACGCTGCGATCGCTGGAACCGTCATCCACAACGATCACTTCTATTGGTTCGTAACTTTGCGCCAAGGCACTTTCAATCGCCTGGTGCAAATATGCTTCCCCGTTGTAACAGGGGATGATGATCGAAATCAGGGGCGGCGATTCCATTTAAGTTGTGGCTTTGTTAGAGGTTACGACTGGCGGACGGTCTTCAGAGAGGTCGAGCATGAACGCCGCCTGGATTAAGTTAGCATGATCTTCTGTACAGGCAAGGTTATTTTTAGGCAACCTGGTTGGCCTCTTGGCCCAATGAGGGAATCCTCAAACGAGGGGCTCGTGGGCTCTACCATGTATTCCCGAAACAGTACAACATATCTTTCGGCAGTATGTGCATCCGCAAGACTTACTGGTCCTGGTACTGGTTACAGTTGTAACGATGTTGTGAGGCATGTCACCATTGAGAAAAGCGCGACCATGATGGTTAGCGTTTATACGAGTCTGCTTGGGCTGTTCGGGGGGACGGCCCAGGTAGAGTCATTCCATGAAGGGCGAAACCGAGACGCTTCCCCACTCAAGTTTGAGCGTCGTTCGTCGGGATCCAGAATGGATAAGGATGTTATCGCTGTCTGCGACCTTCAACATCGGGCACTGCTCCAGACAAAGAAGCCTCCTCATAGTGTGGCTGAGTTTCCGGATATCCATGCCGCTATCGATGGTCTTCTCGATGCCTGGCTGCCACGGCTGATCGTGAGCAACGAGATCTTGTTCGCAGCTCTCGTGCGAGTGAGGGACTACCATCTGGCGGGAGCGCCCGAAACCGGGGCGGATGGGGTGTTAGCGGATGTTGAGACAGCGCTGGAACGGGCTGCGAGAGCCCAGAATGGATTTTAGGTCAAGACGGCTCTAAAGCTCATCATATTTCCAAGTATTACTACGGCCCGACGAAAGAGGCTGGGGAACAGCTCCGTTTTGCTGGAGTTCCAGCTGTGGCAGGGGCTAAAACAGGCTGCGGAAAAACTCGGTTTTGCTGTGGTTCTAGCTGTGGCAGGGGCTAAAGCCCATCCTATTTTCAAGTGTTTACGGCACGACTAAAGTCGTGCCCTGATACAAAACCGAGTTTTTCCGCAGCCTCTAAAGCCCATCCTATTTTCGTGTTTACGGCACAACTAAAGTCATGCCCTGATACAAAACCGAGTTTTTCCTCAGTCCGTTTAGTCGTGGCCTGATAGAAAGCCAAAGAAACTTTTTCAATGAACTTCAGGGACTGGACATTAGTCTGCGAGGGCAGCATGGATAGTGCACATCACAGATCTGCGATCTACATCGCTCTTCTCGTTTGGTTGGGAATAGGTTTGTGAGCGCTCAGCGCGAAGAGCGCCTTCTCTTCAGCCGGATCGGCGATGCCCAACACACGATCGGCCAGGTATTCACCGGTCTTCGGGCCCATCTTGAACCCGTGTCCCGAGCCGCCTCCCGCGATCCAGACATTGGCGAATTCCGGATGGGTGTCGATGATGAAGTGCTCGTTGTCTGAGTTTTCAAGATTGCAGACGCGGCTCGCCACTATGGGTTGATTCACCAACCCCGGCGTGCGATGCGCGACAAAACGGCGCGCCATCTCCCACATGATGGGCGAGACAATGCGTTCGTCATGATCCGGGTCAATGGTGAGAACTCCAGGCCCGCTCGGCGCTACCTTGTAGCCATAGTCGACGTCGCTCAGCGAATAGCCACCGCCACCGTGCCAGATGTTGGGGAAACGTTCCCAGTGATAGCTGAGATCCCCAGGCGGCGAGCCCACGTAGAAGACCTCGGATCGGGTGCGCCGAATGTAGTTTTCAAGCACACTCGGGAGCACCGTGGGCAGCCAAGGCCCACAGGCAAAGATCGCCATTCCCGTGGACATCGTGCTTCCGTCGGCAAGCTTGAGGCTGGTTAACTTGCCTCCCTCCGATGCGCCCGGCGTGGCCATCGCGATCTGATACGTCCCACCCTTCTGGGTAAATACTTCTGTTACCGCGATGAGCGCGCCACGCGCTTTGACGATGCCGGCCCGAGGCTCGAACAGAGCGCGCTCATCGCCTTCGAATCCGCCCTGCGGCCACCGCTTCTTGCATTCGTCTGGTGTCAGTACCTCGAACGGGATTTTGAGCTTGGTGAAGATGCGCTTTTCCGCTTCGAACTGCTCGAGCGGCTCATTGGGTGAAAGCACGCCATTGTCAAAAATAAGGCGGCGCTTGAATTCATCCTGCCGCTGGTGCCAGAGTGTAAAGGCGCGGTCTGCCCAGCGGCTGTAGATTTCGCGATCGCCGTATGCGGAGCGAATCTGGCGCGTCTCGTCACCCGAGGCCTGACGGGCGTTCCCTGCTCCATAACTGTCGAGCAGGGTAACTTTGACGCCACGCTCACGAAGACACAGCGCGGTCCACGCACCGAAGGCGCCCGCACCCACGACCGTGATGTCCGGCAAGTTGTGGTTGATTGCCGGGGCTCCGGTGACGACTTCGGCTTTGGCGCGCAGCTTCAGGGTGGACGCTGCCGCTCCGGCAGCCGTTCCCAGCCAGGCCAATACAGTTCGGCGATTGATGTTCTCCAAGGTTGATCTCCTACACCAGGTACGGCATCGCGCGCCGGTTCAAAACTTCATCCACGGCCCGATGGCCTTCCCACATGGCGGTGTCTGTGTGCGGACTGGCCCCCGCATCCGAGTTGGCAATCGCGATCAAGCCATGCATCTGCCGCGCAATCACGCACGGACGTTCCGGAGATGCCGTGTATACCCATTCCAGCGGTTCATTGAGCCCGTTGTAAGTGTAGGCGTAGCCGTGGGGCCAGCGATTGACAATGATGGTGACAATATCGCGTTTCGCATCGAAACCGCAGGGGCCTAGCATGCGGTCCAGCTGGTCGCGGATATTCCGTTCAAAAGTCTCGAAGCTGGTGGCGAGCAGTTCGGCACGGCCGAGCCGGTGCTGTTCCTGGCGCGGTTTGCCGGGACTCACCATAATTTTCGTGAGGTGCAGGAAAATGGGCTCGTCCGGCGACTGCGGAAATTGCAGGTCGCCCAAGCTGACGGCTTCGGTGAGCGCAACCGACGTGTGATACATCGTTGGCGCACTAAAGTTGCTGACACCGGCAGCCTTCCATGCTTGCCAGTTCTTGATGGCGACGCTGGTATAGACCAGCGGTCCTTTCACGGCGTAGGCCAGGGCCTTCTTCTGCTCCGGCGGCAGGTCCGGAACCATATAGGGAATCATCATGTTCCAGCTCGCCATAATGCAGGCTTTGCCTTTGACCGCGTAGAGCTTGCCTCCTTTGCTATAGGTGACGACGACGCCCGTTTCGCGGCCTTTGGTGCCCTCGTTGCGCGCGTGAAGGACCGTGCTGCTAAGACGGATGCGAGCGGTTTGATCCGGCCGGTCGAGGAGATCGTACTGCACATGCGCCATGCCGAGGTCTTCTTGCGTTGTTCCCGGTACAGCTTCCGGAATCAGCCAGCGAACCAGCAGTCGAGCGATGGATGCATTTCCGTCGGGGTAATGGACCGCTCCGCCGCGCGCGGATTTCTGCCTTCCGTGTTGCGTGCCGGGCAACTCGTCCAACACGCTATCAGGGGGAGGCGCGAGCTTTAGTCCGGCGAAACCCGGCTGGCCCGTATTCCACGCGAAGAGAGCGGGCGTCTGATCCGCCCCGACGCAGAAGTTGCCTTCACCGAAATGCTGGAAGAACCAGACGACCTGCTTGTCGACTTTGACGACGTTGAGCAGATAGTCCTCATAACTCATCTTGGCGAGCTTGACCCGCTTATCAGCTTCGGAGAGTTCCGGGAAGTAGTCTGGCGCAGACTTAGCGTCCTGAAGGCGCAACATATCTTGCTTGGCTTTTTCAGACAAGGGTGTCTTGTCTAGAAACTCCCTGGTGAAGGCGCGCCCACCGCCGTATCCACCGCCCCCGGAGCCCTCATTGACAACCAGGACATCTTTGCCCCAAGTCTCCTTATCGAAAAAGTATGCGCTCTTGAGGCCGAGGCTGCGGTAGAGCTTCCGGTTGCCCTCATTTTCTTTTTCGTATTTGGCCAGATCGATGCCGATATCCTTGAGCAAACCCTTGGCATATTCGGAGTAGAAGGCCGGCGCTTCGATGTTCAGTGTGCCGCCATTGATGACCATGGTTTTGCCGTTATAGACCACCTCATTTCGCTTGGCGTGGCCTCCGAAGTCATCGTGGTTGTCAAGAACCAGGACGCGGGCATCGCGGCCGACATTCTTGACAAAGAAATAAGCCGAGCTCAGGCCGCTCATGCCTGCGCCGACCACGATGAGATCGAATTCTTCTCCGGTTAGCGTGGCGCTCGCCAGAGTCTCTTTCGGATTGTCACGCAGCTGGTGAGCCGCTTCAAACGATCCTGGATGGCTGCCGCGCATGCCGGTCCGCCGGGGCGGATAGGACTCGTCGGCAAGACCCGACTCGAGCCCTGGCTGCCCTCCTGGCTGAACTCCGGTCTTGCCCGTCTCCGCGGGAGCTGCCTTCTCCTGCGCCATGGTCCATGCAGGGAGCAACATTGCGCCGGCCGCCGTCACTGCGATTCCGTTCACGAAATCGCGGCGCGTAATGGCAGAGTTCATGCCTAATTGTTCGTCGGTTTTTTTCACGATTCTTCCCTTCCTCGCTTTACTGGTTTCCCATGTCCTCGTGACAGGTGGAGCATCCGGTCGGAGCGCTGCGTTGCTCGTGACAGTCGACACAGCCCTTCATCATCGTGACCTCCGTGACCACCCTCATCACATCCATATGCGAGACGTCGCCATGGCACTCCTCGCATTTGAGACCTATTTGCAAATGCGTGCGGTGATTCCAAAACACAAATGCCGGGACGGTATAGACGCGGTTCCACGGCACCGGCTTGCCCGATTGGTTGTATTGGGCGAGTGCTTGAATCGCGGGACGATCTTTGGCGACGGACGCGTGGCACTGCATGCACTTTGAACTTGGAGGGATGCTGATGTTGATCCCGGGATCGATAGTCTGGTGGCAGAAAGCGCATTGCAGTCCAGCGGTCACATGGGTCTTGTGGCTAAACGGAATTGGCTGGGATGGAGCAGCTCCGTGTTCCTGCGGCGGAGCATCCTGTTGCGCGAATAGGTGCACGGTCACAGCAAGCCCCGCCACGACCGTAAAGATTGCCCATAACCAGTAGAAGAAAAACTTGCCGTGTCCTTCGGCATCGAAAACACCCATATCCCTAGCAGAGACCTTGACGTACGAACAGCTCCTCGACGGCGCGGTTTGCCTCATCCATTGCTTGATTGGTGAAGGACGCTGCCCCGGCATCCTCGCCCGCGACGCTCACCAGTCCGAATCGTTTCCGGCCCAGGATGTGGGGCCGCTGCTCCAGCGGCATGTCCGGGTCGTTGAGCGTGTCGTAGGTGTAGGCGTAACCGTAGGGCCAGCGGTTGACCGTGATGGCGGCGATATCCTCCGCAGGATTGAATCCGGCCGGGCCAAGCATGCGTGCCAATTGATCACGAATCTTCCACTCGAATTGCTCGAATGTCATGTCGAGCAGTTCTTTTTGCCCCGCCGCGTTTTGCTGCTTGCGATTCAAGCCGTGACCTGGTTTGTTGGGGTTCCGTGTCATGTGCACCAGGATGGGCTCCTCGGATGTGCTGACACCCTGATATCCGCCAAAGGTGGTGCCGGGATCGAGGGTAACGCCGGTGTGATACATGCCCGGCGCGCTGATTCTTGCGGCGCCAAGCTTTTGGAAGGCCGTCCACTTCCGGATCAGGACGTTGGTGTAAATGAGAGGAACTTTGACCGGATATTCCAACGCAGTCTTCTGCTGCTGCGGAATCTCCGGCATGAGCGCGGGAATCAGCCGGTTGTAGCACGCCAGGATACAGTTGCGGGCGCGGACGGCGCGAACGCGATCTCCATTCACGTAGGCAATGCGCACGGTCTTGGCGGTCTCCGGATCTCCGTCGTGCTGCACGCGAACAACCGGGCTGCTGAGACGGATGCGCATGGGGGTGCCGGCGACATCCAGCTGCGCGTAGTCGACCTTTGCCTGCACAATGGTGTTCATGTCCTGTTGGCCGGGAACGGCTGAAGGAATCAGGCGGTTGAGAATCAGGCGAGCGACCGACGCGTTCCCGTCGGGAAATGGAGCGTGTAGGAGGCTTCGCTGAAGCGCTCTTCGAAGTGCAGCCCAAGTCCGTTGAAGCCCACCTGCCCATGCTCAGCCGCCTCGAGCGCAGGGGTGGTGTCGACGCGCTTATTGTTGCGGGCGTTCTGCCCCAGGAAAAATGGCAGCGCATCCGGGCTCATCTTGGCGATATTGAGCAGAAAGTCCTGGTAGCTAATCTTGGCCAACTTGGCTTTCTTCTGCTCCTCCGTCATTCCCGCCAAGTAATCGGGATTTTTCCCGTGCAGGCGGATCAGGTCCTTGCAGGCGGCGTCCGAAAGCGGAGCTTGCGCGAGAAAGTCCGGCCAGGGCACCCTGCCGTTACCGGGGACAAAACGGTCTTCTCCGAAGTGCTCTTTGTCGAAGAAGATTCCACCGCCGAGCTGATACTTTTGCTCGATGGTGCGATTTTGGAATTCGCGAGCGCGCGGGACATCGATGCCAAGCTCGCGGACAAACGCTTTCGCTCCGTGGCTGTACGGATAGGGAGTGGCAATGCCCATGGTCCCACCGAAGCCTATGAACGTCTTGCCCTGGTAATGAAACTCATTGCGCTTGGCGTGGCCACCGAAGTCGTCGTGGCTTTCGAGAATGAGGATGGAATGCTTGGGGCCCAGCCCCAAACGGTAGAAATGTGCGGCCGACAGTCCCGAGATGCCCGCACCGACGATCACCAGATCGTACTCCTCCTCAATCTCCTGGTCAGCAACGGGAAACTTGACGTACTTTCCCGCTTCGATCGGTTTGAATATGTCGACGGCGGATGGGATGTTGCCGCGGAGGCCCTGGCGCAAGGGTGGATAGGATGCCGCGTCCACAGCATTTAGGTCCGAACCGGAGGCGGGGGCCTGCGCGGCGAAACTTTTCGCCGTGTTGAGAGCTGCGGAGCCCGCACCAACGACTGCAGCCACACCGTTGATAAAGTCGCGGCGCGTGATCGCGCGATCCATGCCGAGCCTGCGATATTCCTCGTTTTCTGCCGTCACGATCCAAACCTCCTCAGAACTCGAACTTGGCTCCCACCCGGGCGATACGCGGCGGCGTAATATTCGACGGCGTCAGAAAGCTGGGTCCTGAAGCTGCGGTCACAGCCTGGTTCGCATTGAGATTAAAGATGTTGTAGAGATCGGCGAACCCGCTCAACGTATAGCGCTCTTTGAGATGAAATGCTTTCTCCGCCCGAACGTCAAACAGGTACATCGTTCCCGTTCTTTCCGTGCCGAATGGTTCCGCAAGCACGTTGCCGCTGACGGCAATCGAAGGCTCGGTAACACCCTGCGTGGTGATGCCCGAGGTATTGAAATAACGGCCAAATGGAATACCAGACTGCAGACGCACAATGGGAGAAAGCTTGACTCCGTAAGGCACGCGGAGCGTATTGGCGAACTTACCCTGCCAGTTGTAGTACTGCGCCTGTCCATTGTCGATGCAGGGGGCAGTGTCGTCACAGCCGGGGGTGTTGATTAACTGGTTCGGCGTAAACGACGTGCCTGTGCCAAAACCGCTGGTGTAGTTCCGCACATAGTTCCAGGTGTAATTAAAGCTGCCCATGAAGGTCCAGACCCCTCTCTGCCGGACCACCGTAGTCTCCCAATTGTAATAGTGACTATTTTGTGGCAGGTTCTCGTAAATGTTCGGGCCGCTCGGCACGGGGCTGGGGAGGTTCCAAAGCGTAATCTTCTGCGAACTTGCCGAAGCAACGTTGCTCGCATTGGGAACGTAGAACGGGGATGCGGCAACGGTGTAGGCGGTCAAGGGCCGGGCAGAATTAATCGATCCCGCAATATCGCGGAGCTGGTTCCAGACAAAGCCGGAACGTATCCCGAGGGAGCCGATCTGCTGCTCCAGATAAGCCGATGCCTGGTAGGTATTGGCCAGTTTCAAGTTAGGGCTGAAGGTTGTGGTCGCGGTGCCGCCGGTGAACGATTGCAGGGTCGGCAACGGGTCACCCGGTTGATAGTAGGTGTTCGGATTGTCTCCCGTCCGTCCGCCGCTCAGGGGAACGCCGGTGGTCCCCCACTTGAACACGTAGCTCCACCCGGCGTTCGGGTTCAGGGCCGAAACGTAGTCGGCTGCGGGGTAGTTGTAATAGTGCCCGAAGCTGGCCTTGATGACGCGTGTGCCCCGTCCGCTCAGGTCGTAGTAAATACCGACCCGCGGTCCAACGTTGTTGAAGTCTACATAGTTCACGCCTTTTTGCGCGGCCTGCAGCGGCGTCGTACCGTTTTTCGAGAACAAAGCCTGGCGATCGAAGCGCAGGCCGAGATTCAGCACCAGACGGCGGTTCAGTTGCCAAGTGTCGTTTGCATAGAACCCTGTTGTCCCATCAGAGTTGACGTAGACATAACTGGCGGCAGGGTAGAAATACGCGTTTAACGGAGCGCCGTTCGACAAGGTCGAAACTACCTGGCAGGTGGTTCCCAGGACCCCATTCGTTTGGGCAGGGCATGGGACGGTCGGCATCGAGCTGCCAATAATTCCCAGGCCGTTATAGGGCACCTTGTTGGTGTCCTGCATGTACTCGGCGCCGAATTTGAAAACATGCGTGCCCAACCAGCCCGCGCGCACGTAGCTGACCGATCCGCGCACTTGCGGCCGATGACGGTCATTCTCTGTGTTTTGCTGGCCGCCCGAGACGTAGTTTGTGGTCACGTCTTCAATGCGCGATAGGTTGCTTTTTCCCCGGCGCGTCCAGCCTGAGAAGTAGTTACCGGCCTGTACCTCGAGCAGCAGATTCGCATTGATGGTGTTGGTGTAATTCAAGCCATAGACGTAGACCGGATAGCTCGAACTCCAGGCCGTGTCCGAGGTTTCAAGAGCTCCCGCCTGGCGGCCTCCGCTGATGACAATGGCATTGAGATAATCCGGTTGTAGCTTGTTCGAGTGGGTATAGAAGCCGGTCAGCTTTTGCTTGGAGTTGACGTCGTAGCTCACCTTCCCGGTGTAGTTGGGCGACCAGCTCGTCTGCGTCACGTTCAGCGTCGGGTAGTTCTGCTGAGTGGTCGTGTAACGATAAGAGCTGAACCACCACAGCTTATCCTTGATTACATATCCGCCGATGTCGCCTGCAATATCGCGAAAGAGGTTGAGGCGGTTGGTTTCCGTGAGCGGGACTGCGGCCGATCCCTTTACCCCGCCGGACGTAAGCAGCGCGATCTGGCTGGCGTTGATGTTGTGGCCTTCCATGGCCGCATTTTCGAAGTCGAAATAGAGATCTCCGTGATAGGTATTTCCGCCGCTCTTGAAGACCATCTGGCTCAATACGCCTGGACTCGGCATCTCGGCGGTATTGTTGGCAGCATTGACGGAGATCGTCTGCATCGCGTTGTAGTCCGCGTAAAACATTTCGCTACCGCCGCCGCCGGAGCCCTCGTTCACCATCATGCCTTCGACTTCTCCGCGGTTGATTCCGCCGCCACCTACGCCTGAGGTTCCCAGCCCGTAGACGGTGTAACCCTGCTGCGTCAAAGCATCGCTGCCGCCGACATCCATCTTCGTCTCGGCGATCCCCGGCGCCTGCGACAGAACCGCCCAAAGGTCGCGCGAACCGGGTAGAGACTTAAGCGCGGTGGTCTCCATGTTGGTGGTGATGTTGTTCGCGTTGAGGTCGATGGAAGAGGCCGCTGCGCTGACCAAGACCGTCTGCATGGTCGAGCCTATTGCCATTTGCACATTGACGGTCGCCGTGAATCCCAGGGAAACGTGGATGCCCTTCTGCGTTTGCGTGTTCATGCCTGTCGATTCGACGGTGAGCGTGTAGTCGCCGGCGGATAACGCGGGGAACCGGTACTGGCCGTCGCTGCTAGTCGTGGCGGTCTTCGATTCCATCAGCGCCTCGCCAGAGAGCGAAACCTTCGCTCCCGGCACAGCCCCTCCGCTTGCGTCAGTGACGGTGCCGAGAATAACGCCTTCGGTGGTGCTTGCGGTCTGCGCCTGTACGCCCACAGAAGCTAATCCCACAGCGAAGATAAGGGCGGCAAGCCACAGATTGACGCAGCGAAATGCGCAGGTGAGAGTTTGCGGTGGACGGCGCACGAGGGAGTGAAGGGGACAGCCCGTGACTTTCCGATACAAACAGATCATTGCGGTGATCTCCCGGCAGCTTGGACTTGGAAGCTTACAGAACAATGGGCACTCGGCGATCCACGGCTGGAGAATCGCCAGAATCAGGTCTGATACCGCGACAAATGGGACCGCAAGATAAATAGTTACCGTTCCTGTGGCAATGCGGAAAGGCGCACTGCCACGGGAGAAGAGCTACTTCAAGGGGCCAAGGGTGCTTTGGAAGTCGACGGGGACTTTGGGAAATCGAGGGGCCGGTACTGAACCTGCCGGGCATCGACCGAAAGATTCCAAGAGAGGAACGTGGAATTTTGCGATGGGCTTGCAGGAACACTGTTACGTTAAAGTCAGCCTGAACTGGTGTCAAGCGATTTGTTTGGTGTCGCAGATCGCGCAAATGCGGCGGTGGTACCTAGCAGGTAGGCAATCGATTGCACCGCAGCACGCGGGCAAATGGTACTCGAATCGATACAATCGCTCTTGTTCCTGCCCGCGGTGGTAGCCTTCCTCCTGGCCGGATGTACCATGGATCGTTGTTGGGGTGTACGCGCGATGGCGCCGAAGCGCCCGCTTCGGGCCGGTGGGTTGCCCGACTCTGACCATCGGTGCTGGTGCAAACGGAGCTGGAAAAAGTGCACTTACGCCGGAAGCCCTGTGGGTGTTGCTTCGTGGCAAAATACACCTCGTACGCGGTATTTGTGACGGCAGCTCGGCGTGCTCTGTAATCGTCAGGAGTTCAGAATGACAGCTAACTCGGAAGGACGCAGAAACTTCCTCAAGTCCTCATTCGCTGCTGCCCTGGCAGCAGCCGTTCCTTCCGCGGCGGGAAGCACACAGGATCAGAACGGCCATCAAACACCAGCCAGGAAACCGAACATTATTCTCTACCTCTCCGATCAGTTCCGTTGGGATTTTGTAGGTGCTAACGGTCACAATGGATCCGTCCATACGCCAAACATTGATGCGCTGGCGCAACGAGGTACGAACTTCACGACGGCCATCACGAATCAACCGGTTTGCGCTCCCGCGCGCTCTGTACTGTTCACCAGCCGCTATGCCACAGAAACCGGTGTATGGCACAACGGCCTCGGGCTCGATCAGACTTTGCCCACTCTGGCGGCCCAGTTGAGCAAGGCCGGCTATAGCGCAAACCTGATCGGCAAATGGCATCTTGCGCCGGGCGATCCGGAGCAGGGTGGAGGGCGGGGCGCGGTGAAAGCAGAGCACCGCGGCGGCTTTGTCGATCTCTGGGAAGGGTCAAACGCGATTGAAGCGACCACGCATCCTTACGATGGAACGATCTGGGATCGCGACAACCAGCCCATCACCTTCAAAGATCAGTACCGGGTGGATTTTCTTACCGATCGCGCCGAGCGCTTTTTGCGACAGAAGCAGGACAAGCCGTTCTTCCTCTTTATTTCCCAGCTCGAGCCGCATCAGCAAAACGACATGGGGCAGCCCATTGCACCCAAAGGCGCGGCCCAGCGCTTCATCAACTCAACTGTTCCCGAGGATTTGCGCGCCCAGCCCGGCACCTGGCAGGCGCAGCTTCCGGACTACTACGGATGCATTGAGTCCATCGATGCCTCCGTTGGGCGAATCCGGCGGATTCTCGAAGAGGAGAAGCTCGCCGACAATACGATCTTTGTCTTTATCAGCGATCACGGCTGCCATTTTATGACGCGTAATAAGGAGTACAAGCGAAGCACTCACAATAGCTCGATTCGTATTCCACTTATCATCGATGGCCCCAGCTTCCGGGGACCGCAACAGATTTCCGAACTGGTGGGGATGGTGGATGTGGCGCCCACTTTATTGGACGCTGTGGGGGTATCGATCCCGTCTACGTGGAAAGGACACAGCTTGCTTCCACTGCTTCATGATCCGGCGGCTCGGCAGAACTGGCCGAATCAACACCTCATTCAGATCAGCGAATCCATGACGGGCCGCGCCATTCGCACCAAGGACTGGACGTATTGCGTAGCCGATATCTCCGGCGATACCAAACAGCCCGCTTCGGCAACCTACCATGAATATCAGTTATACGATCAGCGGGCCGATCCGCATGAGTTGGTCAATCTCGCGGGACGCCAGGAATACCGCGCCAAAGCAGACGAGCTTCGTGGTCAGTTAAAGAAGTTGCTCTCCGACGCCGGTGAGGCAGAGCCTGAGATCGTAGAAGCGAAACTATATCCGTGAGATAGTTCGGTAGGGCGATCCGCTTTTCTTAACAACTAACAAACGCAGCGGCAAGAGCGGATTCGATAGAGCCGCAGATCTCTCCGCAACCAGACATCCCTCCCATCCAATTCTTAGCGCCGCGCCTTGCCGAACGAAACCAGCTGTATTAAGCGATGACTCCGGCGGCAATGCGAGCTGCTTCGAGGAAGCGACGATCTACGGTAAAGCGTGGATGCGTTAGTCTGCGGATTTTTTGATGGCTTGCCGGCAACTGCTCCCAGATTCGCGTGTTTACGACTACCAAGTCGTACTTGCCTGATTTTGCCACCCCGATAAGGCTTGGCACGCTGCCGATCGGCTTGACGACAAATTCAAGCTGACCCTTTCGAAATACCTCCTCGTACGCCGCTGCCAACGATGTCTGCCCGTGGCGTTCATACTCCTGATCTTCAGAAACGAGCAGCACCTTAGATCGTTTTGATAATGCCTGAAATTGCTTTAACATGGCCTCAGAGAAGCGGAGACCAATCGGCACCACCGTCATACGAACTCTCGAACGAATGCCCTTCTCCAAATCACGCAAGGAATCGAGGCGGTAATAATTAGCCATCACGACACATTCCTGGTACTGGCTCGAATCCACAAACTTTCTGAGTCCATCCAGCAGGACAGGCTGCACATGGATCCCCCACATCCGGGAGATCTCCCCTGCTACCTGTACCGTCAGCGTCTGGCTTATATCTGAATAGAGATAGCAGATGCGCTTTCTATCTTCTTCTCGTGCCTGTTGCATGAGCAGCTTTGCAAAGGAAGCACTACTCATATTTAGCTGTCTGACTTGGTCAAGAGTATTGCGAATGAGTCGGTTGACCTGTTGAATGGTCTCGGAGGACGGTTGACCGTGCAGGTATTCGCTGACCGTAGCCCGTTTCCCATGACGCATCTCGATGATCCCGCATTCCTGGAGATCCAGATACGCTTTGTGAATAATTGCCCGGCCTACACCGGTCTCCTCTTCCAGTTGGCGGATCGACGGCAGCGGATCACCCGCTGCGAGCTCACCAAAAAGAAGCCCGATCTTGATGCGCTCTGTAATCTGAACCTGTTGGGGAATGGAAGATTCTTTATCGATAACAATTTGCATTAAGCGGTCTCGGCTCTCGTCACCGGCAGAACTCCGATTCTACGGTCACGAGCGCACTATGCGCAATGCAAAATGGCTCTTTATCTATTCCATACATGCTTGAGCACATTGAGGATATTGCCCGAGATTGCTCGAGCGCTGCCTGTATCAGAGTGTCCGTGTGTTATTAGCCGGCTCACAAGGTTAATGCAGATAGAGATCGAACCATTTTTCCATGCGTGTGTAGGCGTCCACGTAGTTCTTAGGATCGTGAATGCCATGCATTTCATTCGGATAATGAAAGAACTCAAACGTTTTGTTTGATTTTTTCAGCGCATCCGTAATGCGGAGCGCCTGGCTGTAAGGCGCCCGGCGATCCAACTCGCCGTGTTCGATTAAAAGAGGCGTGTTGATGGAATCAAGATAATTAACTGTCGAGTTGCGAGCATACAATTCAGGATTCTCGATCGGTGTGTAATTATCAAACCCGGTAACGAGGAAGATTTTTCCCAGGCGATCGGCATCTCCATAGGCAGCAACCCAGTCGTAAATGCCATAGAAGGGCGCTGCTGCCTGGAACTTAGAGGAATCGCGCGCCAGCGCCGCCATGGTCATTATTCCGCCGTAGCTTCCCCCATAGATACCCACTTTGCCATTCGAATCGGCGAGTGACCTCAAGTAGTCTGACGCGGCGACCGCATCCCACCCTTGCCCTTGGGTCCACTCCCCTACCGATAGCAGTTGGAACGCCCTCCCATAACCCGAGCTGCCGCGGTACTCGATGGCTAAGACGTTATAGCCCCTGGCCGCCATATATAACTCCAGGCCGTGGAAACCGTTGCCATATGCGTTGGTTCCACCTCCGTGGACTGAAACCAGTCCAGGGTATTTTTTCCCCTGCGATTCGCCAGGTGGGGTGAAGAGATAGCCGTGAATATAAAGCCCATCGCGTCCGAGGTACGAGACCTCCGTAGGAGCTTCGATACCTTCGAACTGAGTAGCCCAGTGAGTCAATTGGCGGGGCTCGCCGCCAACCGCTGGGAGCACAAACAGGTCGCCGGGTGAAACTGAGGTGACTCTCACAAAGGCGGCAACCGAGCCGTTCTTGGCGATGTCCAGGGAGGGCATCGCACCCACACCATAGGTGACCGGGGTCGCCACGTGCGAGCCGTTCGCCGGTACGGCCCACATGTTTGTGTTTCCGCGACTTATGTTCCGGTAGTAAATGGCTGCGCTGTCAGGTGACCAGAAAACGTGGGCTGCCATTTCAAAGTCACTCACATAGGCTTCGGTAGGGATCTCGCGAAGGCTAAGGTCGGCTACGTTAAGCACGAAGAGGTCTCGACATATCTTCAAACCAGTATTCGTCGTCGCGCACCGCGTTAAAAGCAATGCTCTTGCCGTCCGGCGACCAGATGGGGTCACCCATCATGCGAATGTCCGTCGTGACTTTTCGCAAGTGGCCGCCATCCGAATCGATCAGCCACAGTTCGTCATTGTAATAATTGCTGCGGCCGGAGATGAATGCTATTTTTTTTGAATCGGGAGACCAGGCTGGAGCCCAACGCAACTCATCCCATTCATTCGTTTGCTCCGTCAACTTGCGAGCGACTTGTCCTGCAGAAGCAGCCACTACATAAATGTCCTGAGCTTTGTCCCGGTTCGAAATGAAGGCCAACTGTTTGCCGTCCGGCGCCCAACGAAGACCATGCTTAGCAGTCTTTTCGTTGGTTACCTGTTCTGGGTCGCCCCCGGCTACAGTTGTCAAATAAACATCCGTTTGGCCGTTTTTGGTTTCCAGGTAGGCGATCTTCGAGCCATCCGGCGACCATTGCGGCGAACTTTCCCCTCCATTGTTCCCGGTGAGCGGCTTTGGCTCTCCTCCCGCGCGGGCACGAGCCAGATTTTCATTCCGCCAGAGTGATTCGAGACCACGGCAATCTGCGAACCATCGGGGGCTACCGCCACATCCGTCATCCGGCTAACCTTGGTGATAGCCTCGAGTGTCAGCGGCTCGCCTGCGGCGTGTTTTGCTACGCCCAATACAGACGCCATCGCAAGGGCCAGTAGAAGAAGATGTCTCATTGACCACCGCCCGTGTTGGCGGCCGCCGTCTGCGGGCTCTTGAGATATTTGTCGAACCATTGTTCCATCCGCGTGTACGCGACTACGTAATTATTTGGCTTGCGAATACCGTGCTGCTCGTCTGGAAAGGTAAAATATTCGTAGGTTTTGTGGTACTTTTCGAGCGCCGCGACTAATTCTTTTGACTGCGCAAAGGGCGCTCGACGGTCGAGCATCCCATGTTCGAGAAGGATGGGTGTATTGATGCGATCGACGAAATTGATGGTCGAATTCGTGCGATAGATTTCAGGGTCCTCGTCAGGCTTGAAACCTTTCATGCCCATCACCACCCAGAACCGCATCAGGCGGTCGCCGTCTCTGAAGGCGTTCGTCCAATCGTAGATTCCATAAAAGGGAGCAGCTGCCTGGAATTTTGAGGAATCGCGCGTCAGGGCGGCCATCGTCATACTTCCGCCATAACTTCCGCCGTAGATGCCCACCTTTCCCGAACAGTAATCGAGCGATCGAAGATAGTCCGATCCAGCTACCGCATCCCACCCCTGTTCCGAAGCCCACTTGCCCCAGGATTCGAGTTGAAACTGCCGTCCATAACCAGAGCTACCTCGATATTCAATCGCCAGCACAATGTACCCCTTTTTGGCGAGGTACTCTCCAGCCCGTGAAATCCATTGCTAAAAGCATTGTTGCCGCCTCCATGGACGGAGACGAACGCCGGGTATTTTTCCTGGCTAATTTTTGGTTTGTAGAGATACCCCGGAATGAACAGGCCGGCCTTGCTCCGGTATCCGATCTTTACCGGGTTATCGACGTCGTCATACTGCGTGGCCCAGTGGGTGATCCGCCTTTCCTCGCCGCCCAAGGTGGAGATGATCGCCAAGTCTCCAGGATCTGTTTGTGTGGACCTACTAAGGCGATGTAATTACCCGATGGAGCCACGCTCAGAGCATGCACGACACCTTCGCCGTTCGTCACCTGGGTCGCCACGCCATTCCCTTCCACGTTGACCGCCCAAATGTTCATGTCTCCATGGACGTTAAAGCGAAAATAGAGCGTTCGACTGTCAGGTCCCCAATCCATGTGAATAGCGCCGTTCAGATCCGTCACGTATTGGTCCATCTTCAACTTATGCAGGTTCCGACCGCTCATCTGCAGCAGGTAAATGTCGGAGGCGTCGTCAAACCAGAACTCCTGGCGCTCCACGGCATTCATGGCGATGTATTTGCCGTCCGGGGACCACTGGGGATCGGTCATGACCGTGATGGCGCGGTAGCTTTTGCGGGGCGCCCCGATTGATGTTGATTAACCAAAGATCATCGGCGAAATAGTCGCTTTTGCTCGAGACAAAGGCAATTTGTTTGAATCCGGAGACCGAGTGGGAGCCCAGCGGGCTTCGTCCCACTCATTTGTTTCTTGCGTCAGCTTGCGAGGCGTCTGGGCTTTTCCAGCGTCGACGACATAGAGGTCCTGAAATTTATCGCGGTCCCCGATGTAGGCGATTCGTTTGCCGTCGGGCGACCAGCGGATTCCGTGCTTGCCGCTTTTCTCATTTATCCTGCGTTGCGGCGTGGCTGGCTACACTTACCAGGTAAATATCTGACTGCCCGCTCTTGGCCCCCAGATAAGCAATCTGTTTGCCGTCGGGGAGACCACTGAGGGAATTCTCCGCGCCCTCCTGGTCCGAGGTGAGCCGCTGCGGCTCTCCACCTTCGACCGGGACAAGCCAAATCTTTACTCCCCCGGAGTGGTTCGAGACAAACGCGATCTGCTTACCGTCAGGGAAGCGGCAACATCCGACAGGCGGCTTACCTTGTGATCGACTCTAGGTCAACGCTGCTTTTCCGCCGCATGTACGAGCATGGTGCCGACGGACAGTACGAGCCCAGCGGTTACAAATCGTGCCGCACGATAAATTGGCATTCAAATCCCCCCTTGGAGCTAGAACAGAGAACGTCTCACATCTAAAAGAAAATCTTCAATGCAAACTGCAGCTGCCTCGAGTTGCCCGACGTGGCCTGAATCGACCCGAACGCGGTGGAAGTGATCGAGTTGATCGGCTGGCCCATGTTCGGATGATTGAGAACGTTGAAGAACTCGCCCCGGAACTCCGCCTTAAACCGCTCGGTAATGTCAAACAAGCGGTGAAGCCCGATATCCACGTTCGCGTACGACGGTCCATTGAAAGAGACTGCGTTTCGTGCCAATAACGTGCCCCCGGAGGGGGCAATGAAGCCCGCGGCGGATGCCTGCGGCAGGAGGAACTGGGTTCTACGGCCGTTTCGGTTGTAAACACCGTTAAGGTTGCCATTGGTCAGCGTGGCACGATCGGTCGTGTTCCCATCACCCCATGCACATCAGAGCCGGCTAGAATTGAAAACGGCAGCCCGGCGTGCGAGCTAACAATCGTGGACAGCGACCATCCACCCGCAATCTTTTCGCTGATGCCCGAGGAGGCAATCGAATGTCCCTTGCCTACAGGTAATTGATAGTCCATGTTGGCTACAAATAATTGGCGCACATCAGAGTCCATGCGGCCCCGGTCCAGTTGAAAATCGAAAAGGTCGGAGGGTGTTCCGGCCGGCTGCGACCAGACCGAGGCTCTTGGCGAAGGTGTAGGATCCCTGGAGTGTAAGCCCGCGACCCTGGCGATGGTTGAATTCTACCTGCAATGCGTTGTAATGCTGGCTGCCGATGCCCTTGGTCTGGCTTATGGTCTGAAATTGTGGATTGGGACGAGTGTGCTGGTATGATCCGCCGAGATTAGGCTGGGTGACTACGTTGTAATGGGTGGTGTGCTCCCCCGGCATAGGCAATCTGCAGATATCCATTCTTTTCAACCTGTATCTGGGCGTTGGCATTGTAGTTTTGCACGTTGATCGGCTTATTGGCGGGATCATAGACCGTGACATTCTGCTGCTTGGTAATGAAGTTGGCGGGATTGGCCACCGACCCGAACGCCTGGTTTACAAGGCTGGTCGGGATCGTAAATGGCGGGTTACCAGTGCCTGGATTAAAGTTATAGAGATCGGGGCGCTCATCATAGACGCCAGTAAGCGGCACGCCACGAGACGATGCCCGCGCCGGGCTGCCAAGCGACCCGACACGAGGCTGCCATTCATTCTTATTTAGCTGGGCGTAAGGCAGGCCGTTGATGGATTGGGCTAACTGCACATTTGTGATGTTGGTGACCGGCGAGGCGGGCATAATCTTGCCCGCGGTGCTGAGCTGATAGAGGTTCGCTTGAATCCCGTTCTTCTCCGCGGGGATAGTGTTGATCTCGTAGCGGAGGCCAAACGTGATCGTGAGGTTTTTACGTAACTGCAGAGTGTTCGCTACGAAGCCGGCAAAAAGTGAGAACCGGA
>CAWITT010000014.1:0-295931 GCA_963839025.1 uncultured Acidobacteriaceae bacterium | reverse complement strand
CATGCGGCTACCCCTTCATCAGCAACAAAATGATCAGCGCCACAAAAGGCCGAAAGCATCAAGCATCACGGACTCATTCAGCCCATCACCGTGCGCCCAAATTCGGAAGGCTTCGAATTGATTGCAGGAGCACGACGCTATCGCGCGGCGCTTCTTGCGGAACTTTTCTCCATTCCTGCCCGCATCGTTGAGATCGATGATGCCCAGGCGTTGGAGTGGCAGCTGGTCGAATTATCTATAGTTGGCAAGAGTTTTCTGTGCTTTTATGCGGCCTGGCACGTCGTTTATATGTAATCGACGTGCCGGGTTTACCCCAAATCGCTGGACAACCGACATTTCGCAACCCTGTGAAGTGGCATGCGGTCCTAATAGCCGCTTCGGCACACTGGTAATCGGCAACCGGATTCAATCGAGGTCCCCACGGGAAACTCTGCTTGCTGTAGTAATTTCCGGATCGGCGACAATCCACTCGGAACCAGAGTTGCAAGCACTAATTTGCCAAACGGCTGAAGGGCTCCTCTGACAAGGCGGAGTTGATGAAGAGTCAGTTGCCGACGACTGCGTGGTCCTAGAGGTACAAATTCCGAATTTGGTGACCGACTTCTGCATTGCTCGACATTCGGCATCGCCTAGCAGAGTGTCTACTTCTTTCGATATAGACCGCGTCCAAGCCAAAATTAATATCACCCTGCATTGACCTGAGGCAACAAGCCAACGTCATACTTGTAAAGTCATCCGCGTGTACCTTCCGCTCCCGGAGACATGGAACTTGCATTCGCAACCACTTTCATTGACAGAAGCAACGCTGAACGTTGTACGTCGTTCCAACGCAACTGTCAGGTATACACTGCGGTTGTTGTGGCGCATTGCACGCGGCATGGCATCCAGGATTGTTAAAAGGTGCAACTCCGGCGGGTCCACACGCTGCTACGTGGGCTTGAATCGTGCAGCTTAGAGCCGGAGGGTGAGGTTGTTGAGGAGGAGGAACGGTGTTGCCTGGAGTTGTCGGCTGCGTTACAACGGGCCCCAAGCTCTGCGATGGATGTTTCTTTATGATTTCGTGATTCACCGTGGAAACTACTAAACCATTCGCATATGTTGTCTCTCGCCAACTTGAAATAGGACCGTGAGTTGTCCATACGCCTTCGGCGTGACCATCAACTAATTGGCCATCGACTATGAAGCCCATTGTATCGAGCATGTGAAAGTGGCCAGAACCATTTACCAATATACTTTCCGCAACCATGGCTCCGTTGATAAAAAACCTCCATGTACCCCACATTTTTCCGACGGAGGGATCAAAGGGCACATTCACAAAGCCGTTTCCGATGCCCTTTCCTTCCCTGATCTCACCTGTAACGGCGTAGATAAGCAGCGGTTGACCTAATCCTCTGTCCACAGCTTGGGAATAAAAAAAAGGCCCGCTTGCTAAGTCATTGTCAAAAGTTACTTCCATTTTCAGGAGTCCATTACTACCGAAGACCTGCCAGATCCCTTGGCGCTTTGAGTCGACAAACGAACCTTTCTGAACTGGACCGATGTTTGGCCCGTAGCAGTTGTTCATAAGCCAATCGCCTTCCTTAGCACCACCGACCAACTCGCCTTCTTCTGCGAGTTCGCCGTTTGAATCACAACTTCCCCAAGCAGGTATTGCCCATGAACCTGTTCCGTCTGTAGAGAGTTCTACATGCTCTGTGGCCTGATGCCCAAAGCGGGTACCTGTATAGTCCCAGGTTCCGAAGGGTGTTCCACTTGACCATTGACCTTTGATGGCACCACCTTGCACTAAGAACGGGCCATCTAGCTTGCCGTTGACCCAATGAACCTCCAAACTTACTTGGCCGGTAGTGCAGTCTAAGAATTTGCGATGTCCCGTTCCTGCTGCATTTATTTGCGTCTCCCCAGATGGGTGGTGGTTAGCACATGGATTATTTGGCTGCGAAAGATCGTGACCTGGGCTCCAGCCGAGATTCAATGGAGATACCATACCGTCTATGGTAAATTGCTGAAAACCCTCCAGAACTGGCATTTGCGAATACGAATGAGGTAGTACCGCAATGCTGACCCAAATATAGAAAATATAGTGTCCAGCTCTCATTTCGGCTTCCTCTATTGGATGTTCAACAAGATTCGCACCCCACATGTTGTCCGTTGTACTCGCACAGACAGCAGGGCCAACCGGGCATCCCGTGCAACTTCCGTGTCCGAAGTAGGTTGTGTTCGGATTTGTATCGGCTTCATGCTCAAGAGAAAGGCGCCCTGCAGCGGCAGCGGCCTCAATGTGGTCCGCAAAATGATCCAACATTGGGCTTAGGAAACTTTTTGGATGTTTTTTCGCTTCCGCACGAAGCTTTGTGACAAATTCGCGGTGGGTCATCTTCTCTTTACTGAATGCTGGCCCGAACGATACCTTCAAGGAGACTAGGTAAGGACCCGCATTCTTCACTGCGTCTTGGCTGATTGTCTTAATTTCTGACATGCTTTTCCTCCGTGGACCGGCCCCGGCTCCGCGCCAGTATATAGCATTAGGACTTGTGTTCTGTGTTGACTGAGCGGACGGCTCCCGAGTGGTCAATCCGATAGTAAAATCCGCCGTGGCAAGAAACGTTTGTCCCGACAAAATCGGGTGGGCAAAGTTTCCCCGAGGCGTGAGATTGTTCCGAGTGGATGACCGCCTACTCGGCAGTCACTGGTTGGAAAACAGCGTGACGCGCCTTCCGGCGCCGATTATGTTGTCCTTTTTCCCAGGTTTGTGCGCCAGACGGGACTGACACTTTTGAAATTCACACGGCCCCGCAAAAGCCGCAGTTCAGTCTGTCCTGGTTTTCCTGGTTTTCCCCCGCGCTTCGAGCAACAGCCATACGAGCTCGCTACCGTGTTCCGGCCAAGAATACATCGACGGCGACGAGGGGATACTGGGTCGCCGGCGTTTAATACCAGGATCGAGTGATATGCTTCTTTCCACATCCCTCAAGCATTGGGCCCTCGAACAACATTCGCGGAGACGATCCCTATGGCGACAGAAGTACTGGGGCGGCTGCCGGTGCGCCCGGTAAACCGCAAGCGCGAACGCGTCTTCTTTTGCTGCATGACGCTGCTGATGATTGCGACGATATTGCTGGGGTTCAGAAAGACCTATTTTCCGCTGGGTGCAAAACCACCGGCGCTTTCGAACTGGGTGATCCAGGTTCACGGTGTCTTGTTCTCGCTGTATCTGCTGCTCTTGCTGCTGCAGACTGCGCTGATTGCCGCCCGGCGGGTGCGGTGGCACATGAGCCTGGGGCTGGCGGTCTACGGGCTGGCCGGGTTAATGATTCCGATGGGCGTGATGGCGGCAGCGGACGAACTGCGGCGCGACCTCGCGGGAGGCCCACCCTATCCTAACGGTGGTATTGATCCACGCACCTTCTCCCTGGTGTCGGTCATGGGCATGGTGATGTTCGGCACGCTGATCACGTGGTCCTATGTGGTGCGACGCCAGCCGGATGCGCATAAACGCCTGGTCTTGTATGCGACGCTGTCTATGATGGATGCGGGCGTCGACCGGTGGCCGCTGGTGGCAATGGGGATGAATCAGAGCTGGGCCACCTGGATCTATACTGCCCTTTTGCTTTTGCCGGTGGCGTATGACCTGATTAGCCTTCGCCGGGTTCATTGGGTGACAATGTTTGCCGCGCCGTTTGCCTTTCTGCTGCACAGGCTGGAATCCCCGCTGGGAAATACGCATGCCTGGCATGCAGCCGCAAACCTTATACTACGATTCTTGCGCTGAGTCAGATTGCAGGCCGGCTGATGACATTTCGATGAGCGAAGGATTCGAACAAGCACACGAGCACCTGGAGCATGCGGCGCACGGCCACGAAGGCAAATGCCACGCCCGAACGGTCATAGGAAATGGAGGTCAGACGAAACAACTTCCTATTTCACGCCGGGGAAGATCAGGGATTATTTCGTCTGGCCCGCATCTTCCCGAACGTCGCATTGTCCCACCGCGCCGAAAACCCACCCCGGTCGAGACGCTTCAGCGCCTCCTGAACCGCGTGGTGAAGCACATGGAGGCGTTGCAGCGGGTGAGGTTGGAGGGCTACGCGATGGTGATTTCAGAACTTGAGGTGGAGGCGGATTCCTCAGAAGGGCGCGGTACCTGGAGGGGTGAGGGATTTGGGGCTGAATCCATGCTGCTGACGTTTCGCTGTAGAGCGCCGTTTCAGGAAGGTAGATCAGCCCTTCACTACGGGCCACAAAACCCAGCATCCGGATGCCGGGTCGAGTCACCCACGAACGAGTTTGTCAGGTGGTCCTCTCTTGCTCCATTCCCACCCTTTTTTTGTGGCCTGCACCCACACTTAGGAGCTTTGCAAAAGTACAAACGGATGCTTCGTTCATGACCGAAGGCAAGGCAGCGCGTGCCGTAGCTCGTTGGCGGTTGGTTGTCCCGTCCGCTGTCCTGCGCACCTAACTACGAGACGCTCTCACGAGGTGGGCGATGAGTTTTCCCACAGTACACCTCCAGAGGGAAGCGTCCCTCGCTTACTATTTTCCGCGATTTGTACGGTTCCCGTCGTGGTGGAAAATGGGGTGGAATCAGAACGGCCGCGAGTGGCGTTTATCTGTACTTAACGCCAGAGCAGTATAGGAAGCTGAGGTAAGTTGGTTAATCGGGTGGGTTCTACAATCAAGTCTATGAGAACGACCTTGCTCTTAAGGGTGCTTGGGACCATTTTAGTCGGGCTCATCGCCAGCAAACGCGCTTCAGCATCAGGGGAATGGATCAGACATGATCTCCGCAATCGTAGCGTAATAATTTTTGTTCACGGCGTATAGGGGATGGAAAAGGCACTTGGACATCACCGGCATCGCACGCCTATTGGCCAGACATGCTGACACATGACCCTACCTTTGACGGTCAAAATATCTACATTTACCGCTACGAATCGCCGGCTAATGATGGAGCACTTACAATTGACGAGCTGGCGAGTAACCTGCGCACCTCGCTCGTCGCGGATGGAGTTCTTTCCGAAAATAAGCTCGCCTTCGTAGCCCACAGCATGGGCGGCATCGTAACTCGCGGCTTCATCCTCAGGTATCGAAGCGAAGTCGCTGCGAAGATCCGATTCCTCTATTTTTTTGGGACGCCTACTGACGGAAGCGAATATGCAAACATTGTTTCACTTAGCCAGAATTCCCAGTTCGGTCAAATCGTAGCAGTGAAACCTGGAGATCCCCGATTTCTGGAAAACCAACGTGATGATTGGCAGGCTGCAAAATTCACCTTCCCCTCTTACTGCGCTTATGAAAAGAGGCCCGTCTTCGCTCATGTGATAATCGTCTCCGAGGCGAGCGCGACCCGCCTTTGCGGTTCGGTTCGGGCGATCAATCAAAGCCACATCACGATCGTCAAACCGATCGACCAGAACAGCGAATCCTACCTCGCGCTAAAAGAAGCATTCATAGATACAAAGCCGCAACCGCTTCCGGACCAGGTAAAGAACGCTGATTCAGGTGGCCCTGCTCCCGCAAACTCTCAACCCCATACGTCTGCTCCACCGGCCCCCAAAAAGGCTACTCTCGCAGACCGGACTTTTAAACTCTCAGACGATATCAGGGCATTTAGAACACATCAGAAAGTGATGATCCCCCGATCGCCTGAAGATAAGAAAGTATTTCAGGAATCGAAGGCTGAATATCACAAAGCCTTCGACCGACGAGTCGGTGCCATAGCGGCAGAACTCGCAAGCTGCAATGTGGACACTTCGAAACTGCAATCAGAAATGGCGACAATTGATGGGGGCATAAGTCTCGCACCGATGGAGTTTTTTGCTTCTACCCTTGAAGAAGCCGGCAACGCCATACCAGAAGGACAGCCTAAATGTGGGACCGGTGGGTCTGAGTCGGGATTTGGTGTCCATAACGGTATGTACATGTTGGACATAGGAACATCAACTACGGGTTTCTACGGCAGGAGAGTGGAGGGAAGGGCAAACGCATCGACTACAAAGCTAGGCGATTACGGAAGCCCAGTCTCAGTCTACCTGAGAGATGGTGTGCTCTGCGTGGATGCCACCATCTTTAGTGCGCCGCACATTCCGCTGATCGAAGTGGTCTGTAACCGGGCACGAATAAACGCACCTGGATGGGATACAAACTACTCGGACAAGGCCATGGAAGTTGTCGATTCAAATAAGTTTCCCATGTTCCAGATAATTTTTCCCGACCCGCGGCGCGTGCAAGTAAATGGCATAGTTCCTTCGGGAATGAAAGAACTCTTGATGTATCTTCCCGGCGGCTTTCAAAGGGTAACGATTGATCCTAGCCACCCCTCCATCATCAATGATCCGCTAAAGCCGATTTTTAAGTATCCCGCGTGGCAGCACAAAGGAGAGTTCACCAATTAAATCAAGCGCTCCTTCTTCTACGACGCGACCCAGGTCCACGTAGGCGCCACAGTATAAGTAAACGAACAGCTACCTCCGGGCTCCAGTGCAATCGGCACAATCTGCGAAGCCAGCGGCAACACTGCGGAAACGCTATTGATGGTGAGAACCGTGAGGTTTATGCGCCAGACGGTTTATGCGCCAGACGGTTTATGCGCCAGACGGGACGATGCGGGACAGACGAAACAAACCCGGGACCTTTCGGAACAGGGAGATAGGGGACACCATACCTATCCCCGCTCGTTTGTCTTCCACGGTACAGACTCAATGCCTAGTCCAATAACCTCATCAAGCTTGCGTCGTCCATGGCTGCCGGTGCGAGTACTGGAGCACGGGCGTGCGACCCGCCGTCCGAGCACGCGCTCAAGACTCCGACGTACCCACCAGCCGCCCTGTGCTTCCTGCACGGCGAAGGGCCGCAAACAACTCGAATGTCGATCACTTCGTCCGGAGTGCATCCTTCGTTCCGCTTCCTTCCCAATGCGCTGCAAGGAAAAGGGCTACAATTTCGATCATGGGCAAGCAGCTCGAGGCTGTCTATGAAAAAGGGGTATTGCGCCCTCTGCAGCCGCTTGGCTTGCGGGACCAGCAGCACGTCATGGTGACGGTGAGCGAAATCCCCGACTATCAGTCATGGGCCAACTCCCAACTTCGTGAGCTAGGCTCTGCGCCCGGGCTGGGGGCGATACAACGGCAACTTGCCGGTATCCCCGGCTCCATGTCGGACTTTGTCACCGACGAACGGGGAGAGCAGTGAGTTAGCGAATTATTTCTTCGACACCAGCGCATTCGTGAAGCGCTACCATCTAGAGCTTGGCACCGACCGCGTCCTGGCGCTCTTCGATCAGCCCCAAAATCGCATCCAAATATCTCGCCTTACCTTGGTCGAAACAAGGTCCGCATTCGCGGTAAAGGTGCGGACCGGCTCGATCTCCGCGGCGACTGGTTCGGCATTATGGGTGCAGCTTCTTTCCGATCTTGCCACTGGAGTCTTTGAAGTTCTATCGATCACAGAAACCCACCATGAGATTGCGGAACACCTCGTCGGCCAATATGCCTTTCAATTTCGCCTGCGCACACTCGATGCGCTTCCATTGGCCGTGGCTCTCGAACGGAATGAATATTTCGCCTTCGACGGGTTTGTGCTCGCGGACCAGGCACTTTCCGATGTGGCTGCCGCTGAGAAGCTACGAACCATTCTGCTGGTTTAAGGCCCCTCGCTTGTTCTGATTGGGAGTGAGTTACGCGTCTCGGCTCTGTGGAACGGGGGTATAGGGGTTCACACCATACCTATTCCCGCTCGTTTGCCCCTCACCGCACAAGCCCTGTTTCTATTCCGGGGAAAGGCGCGACCAGACTGGAATGGACATAAGGACGATCCGCATCCTCGAAACCTCCCATTTTGCGCCCAACAGTTATGCGAGATCGGACCTTCGGATCTTCCGCCTTGCGCCATGGCGAATGGTAAGCACCCAGACCGTTTGCCGCTGTTCTTCTACTTCATAGATAACCCGGTAAACATGAGGCTTCTTACCGTAAAGCAGATGGCGCAGTTTTCGCCTAAGTTTTCGGGCTTCCGGGGCAACAGGACAGCGATTGGGACGTGTTCCCAGCGCATACACCGCCTCCTCGAGCTCGTTGTACCAGCGGGCTGCAGCTGGCGATTCTGCAACGTTCTTCTCCACATAGAGAATTTCGAGATCCCGGGCCGCGCGAGCAGCGAACTCAACGCGGTATGGCATGTCTGCGGCGAATCTCGTCAAATACCTCCCTTGCTGGGCGCGTCCGACCGTTTGCGACGTCGTCCAATCCCTGACGGATCCCTTCCGCAGCATCGGCGCGAGCGGCAATATCGAGGAGACGCTGGTAGGCTTCGGCATCCTGCACGACCGCAGCGGCTTTTCCGTTCACTGTCAGCACAACCGGACGTTTCGTCTTTTTGAGCTGTTTCATGAATTCACCGGAAGACCGGCGAAACGTAGTCAGCGACTGGATGTCACGGGTAATGTCAAACATTCGCACCTCGCATCAAAGCACCTTATAAGGTGCTACTAGAATACACCGACCGTCTTTCCCGGAGATGCGAAACCTCCCCCTACGGGGGAAGTTTCGGGATGGATAGCGGCGGGGAAGATCCGCAGGTTTATACGCCAAGGTTTATACGCCAAGGTTTATACGCCAGACGGGAGCGGAACTTTAGGGAAGTACCATTCCCGTCAGGCGATTAATCCCAGGCGATTAATCCCCGGGTCGAGCCCGACAGGTCGAGTGCCGGTCGCCCGAGTCCACCAGATGCAAGAAGATTAAGCAAAGTTAATTTAAGGGTAAGCCGCCACCACGCCGACACTTTCCCACTACCAGGCGGTTGCTACGCCTTACCTGGGCCGGACTTGCACCGGCTGGAACACGCCAGCTTGCTTGGCGCACTGACAGGATACTTATTTCCCGGTTCCACGCCTGAGCGAGTGATCAGAAAATACGGATGACGCCACCCTATTTGGTCCCGGACGAGTCTTCCGAACAGCAAACCACCAGGTAAGGAGCACCACCGGGGCACCGCTAAGGCTTAAAGAGAGAAAGGCCAGCTTGCTCGGCCGCCCGCACCAGTTCCTTATCCAAACTGCAAATCGGCAAGGCATCCTTCATCGCGAGATCGAGATAAGCGGCGTCGTACACGGTCAGCTTGTACCGGCTGGCGAGGGAAAAAACATGATCGTAGGAGACCGGGTCGGAAAGCGTGATGTTAAGCTCGGCGAGCGATCTTAGAAAGTCCTCGGCATCGATCTGGGTAATCCGACCCCGACGCATGCCTGTCAGGACGCTGTTCCGAACCTCATAAGCCCAAAGCCGAGGTGCAACTGCTTCCGTTAAGCTGGCGACGGCATCAAGGATTGCTTCCGTATGGCTCGTAGCTTCGTCTCTGAAGCACCAGCTCGTCGTTATCGATGCGTCGATGACAAAACGAGTCATCAGGGACGATCACGGTCTATGTAGTCTCGAATTGTCCATCCTTCGGGATCAGGCTTTGCACGTTTGCCGATCTCACGGATTTGCGCGGCTGCAGCCCGGCGACGCTGCGAATCGCCGTTACCGGCGGGCAGGCCGGCCAGTGTTCTGAACCAGTCTTCCAGCTTGAGATGTTGGGCGTCCGCTTTGGCTCTGAGGGCAGCGGCCAGATCGTCATCAAGCTCAATCACCGTCATGTCGTCTTCCCCCTACCCTCTTTTAGCCTAAAAGATATTGGTGTGTCTGTCACGACTGCCCAAAATGCGACATCTTACCGAGGCCCGACCAGGGGAATCGCAGACCAGGGGGAGATACCGGGACGCCATAGCTATCCCCAAGACTAAACATGGCCTCCGCCCACTGCTTTCGCAGGCCGCCATCGGTCTGTCCGGACTATCAGAGGGTAGTAAGCGTTTAGAGGTAGTAGGCGTTGAATCCGCTTTGTCGGTTAGCGGAATTTCTTCTCTAGTTCCGCAGCCCAAAGCGGTAGCGGGCGAAACCATGATGCCCAGAGTGGCCAAGCAATCCAATAGTCTGGCAACCCAGATCTTTGGAGTTGTCGAAAAGCAAAACTTGATCGGCATTTTCGATCGCGGTCGGCAGATTCTGAAGACTACGGGGCATAACGGCGACGGACGTCCACCTCTGGAACATTGTGACCGCCCGCCAGAACGCGCTTTGCGATACGAGCTAAATGGATCTCAACACTCTCAGTCCCGATGTAGATGAGGATCACTTCAAACGCTCCCTCAACCCCTCGGGCATATTGCATCATTTGTAGGTAATTCGTCCGGAAAGCGTCGTTTCCACGGCAAAGCTCTCCCTCCCCTCCAGATCCTCTTTTGCCAAGTGAAGGACCTCTTTGCCGGCGCCAATGGAGGTGATGGCCCGCTTAGTCGCACGAAGCATGGTCGCGAATGCATCGGGGTCTAAGAGAGGGACACCGCTGAAAAAATCAAGATTTCCACTGGTCAGCGTGCTCTTACCTGCCCCGTTCGCGCCGGCAACGATGGTGAGAGTCGCACGGCTCACCGGCCGGAAGCGGGGGCCTCAACGGGAGGATGTGCTTCTGCTTTTTGTACCTGTAGCTCTTCAAGGCGACGACGATCTTCGGCAGCCTTTCCTCTCGCTCCCGCTGCTAGTTTTTGCGCCATTTCGAGCCAATCAAGAGGCATGGAGCCATGTTACTCCCTTGGAGGATAAGGGGAACGATACCTTTATCGCCGCCAGTTGTGCCGTGGGACGCACAAAGATTTATACGCCAGACGAAAGATTTATACGCCAGGATTTATACGCCAGACGGGACTAGTACTTTGGATTTATACGCCAGGATTTATACGAATGTTTTGAGAGGAAAATTTGCCCCGGATCAGGCTGTCCACTATTTCCCACTATTTCCACACCATTTCCACTATTTCCACTATTTCCACTATTTCCCCAGGAAAATGAGTGCGAAGGACCGGGCAGAAATCAAAACCCGAAGCAAGAAACTGCTTGCGGAGCTGCCGCTCGAGCAGCTCCGTTCTGCACGCAGCCTCACTCAGACGAACATGGCGCAGATACTAGGCGTGAACCAGAGCGCCATTTCGAAGATCGAAAAGCGCACCGACATGTATCTGAGTACGCTGCGGAGCTACGTCGAGGCAATGGGAGGGAGCCTCGAAATTCAGGCGGTATTCCCTGAAGGTGCGGTCCGCGTTGATATCTTTGCGGCGGATCCGCGACACACGAAATAAGCCCTAAATGAATTGGTACAGCGCCGCTCCTGGCCTTAATGCGGCAACCGAGGGGAAATCGGAACATGATAGATATTTTCCCAACTCCGGTTCGGAAGATGCCTATCATGTCCCCCTAATTCCCTGTCCCCCTAATTCCCCACCTCGACTCAGAGTAAATGCGCGGGAGCCTTAACGACAGAGAGTCACAGAGAGATAAGATGGTTACATATCCTCTCGTGTAACGGGGATTGAACCAACTTCGACCATAAAGACAAGCAAAAGCGGGACAACAAGTGCAAACAGACGGAACGTTTACTTAGTCGTTACGACTTTTATTGCCAAGACTACATCCCGTCTCTCCGTGTTTCTTCGTCCCGCGCTTCTTCCTAGACATGCGTATTTACGGCTCTTAGTCCTCCTGGTCTTTCTTTATCTAGGATCTTTGGCGTCCAAAGCACGCAGCGCCTGTTGTGCCCTTTGTTGTAGGTCAGTACCGACCCGTCGAAAGCCTAGATATCGCGCCGCCGCTCGGATTAACTCAGCATCCGTGCCACCGCCATTTTCATTGCGAGCGCGTTCGAGCGCTGCCTGCACCTCGAACAAACTGATGTGCTCTGCTTTCAGGATGGGGCCTTCTTCCTGCGACCGGTCTCGCACAACCGGCACTTGCCGCTGTTCGTGCGTAAACCAGAACCGGCCCTCGGTCAAAAGCTTAGGATCCTTCCGGCTCGCTCTCATGAGTGCTGCAAATACGGTAGAAACGATCCGGCCTCCGGCTCGTTCTTTACCAAAGCAGGCTGCCGTGCGGCGCGCAATTTCCTCTTCGTGTATCGGTCCCTCGATCGCCACGATGCGTGTCACGGCGGACTCCAAGAGGGCTGGATCGGCTTCGTGGGGTTCGACCGCAGTCGTTACAGTGAAGTTTGCCCTGCGGTATAAGGGGAACTTGCGCGTCTGGTCGACGCCCGGAGTGCTTTCCATTTCCGGAACCGTGTCGGCAGCGCTGTGGGTTGACTCACTCGGAGGGTGTGCGTCGTGATCGCTCACATCGGCTGCGGACGCAGCCTTTTCCTCAAGGGCTTCGCCCAATGCCGCCTGCAGCCGGTCAATTTCTTGAGCACGGCGATAGAACCAATCAGTACTCCAAATCCTATGGAAGCGCCATCCGAGATGTTCCAGCACCTCCTGGCGCATCCGATCGCGCTCTCGGGCCCAGAGCGCATGATGATAGGTGGCTCCATCGCATTCCACGGCAAGCAGATATCTGCCGGGAGAAGATGGATGCCGTACCCCGATGTCGATGCGGAAACCGCTCGATCCCACCTGCGGGTCAGCCAGGTAGCCCAGCCCGCGTATGGTCTCGGCGATGTCTTGCTCTAATGGGGTCTCCGCTCCTTCCCCGGTGGGACTATCTTGGACGAGCCTCCCACTCTTCGCGAAGTCAAGATAGCGTTTCAGGATGCGTATGCCCGCGCCTCGGGCGCGCGACAGGTCGATGTCGTCCGGATCGAACGATGCGAACACTTCACAGCGGAGACGTGCCCGGGTAAATAGAACGTTCAAACGACGTTCACCACCTTCGCTATTTACGGGGCCGAAAGATAAACTGCTGAGCCGGCCGCCAGCTTCCACCGGACCATAACCAACGCTGATCAAAATGACGTCGCGCTCATCGCCCTGTACATTCTCGATGTTCTTGACAAAGACCTTTTCTCGAGCACTTTCCCGCAGGAATTCATCCAAATCACGGTCGGTGCGCCGGGCTAGTTCCAGAAGCTCGTCGATCAGGTTCCGCTGCGCCGCGGAGAAGGTGGCAATGCCGAGGGATCGTTCCGGCCGCTCCCGCGCGTGTTCCACCGCCCGGTTGACGACGGCTTGGGCTTCGATCCGGTTATCTCGCTTGCCGCCGCGGTCGTATATGCCGAGCACACGCGTGAAGCGAAGACCGAAATCAAGGCTTCCTTTCAACGGGGAAGGAAACAGCAACAGTTCATTGTCGTAGAACTCGGCATTTGACACTTCGATCAGAGACGGATCCTTGGACCGGTAGTGCCACTTGAGCATTTTCCGCTTGAGTCCGCGCGCCTCGCATAGTGTAAGAATGCTCTCCAATTCCTCGGCCCTGGCGGCACCACCTAGCAGCGCCTCTCTGGCATCGTCGGTGTCAGGGTCCGTTTGTTCCTGGTCGTCGAGCAGCAATCGATCGAAAAAGGATGTAGGAGGGAGCTGTCGAGGGTCGCCTACAACCACAACTTGCTTCGCGCGTGCCACTGCCCCCAGGGCATCTTCCGGCCGTACCTGACTGGCTTCGTCAATTACCAGTAGGTCGAACTGAAGCGCTCCCGGCTCTAAATACTGTGCAACAGAAAGTGGGCTCATCAAAAACACCGGTTTGATGCGCTGGATAGCGTTTGGTGCTGCATTGATTAGCTTGCGCAATGGAAGGTGACGGCGTTTTTTGCCGATTTCACCGCGCACTACTTTCATTTCGCCCATGGCTCCGGTAGGTATTTGGGCAAGATGGCGGGCGCGAATGTGGGTGACATTGTTGTGCAGATGCTCGCGCTCCAGCTGCGCAAAGGCTTTCACCAGATCATGACGATCGATGCCATCCAGCTCCTGCAAGAGCGGAGACTGCTTTTTCGCTTCCATCCAAAGCATCTCGGCCCGCGCAAAGCGCAGCTCGCCGACGGCCGCATCCGGTGAGAGGTTCTGCTCTTCAATGCGGGCGACAATGGAGTCGAACCCCGCTACAATCATCTTTTTGCGGAGCCGCGTCGCACCCGCCCAGGAGACATAATCTTTCAAGTTCGCCTGGATCTGGCGAAGCGCTCCGGCGACCTCACGCAGAGCAGAGCTTTCAAAGTCCGCAGCGTTGAGGTGCAGAGCAGCTAGTGCTTCGCTTAGCGACTTTGCCTGCGGAGACATTCCCTGTTCCAGATTTGCTATCAGCCGGGCAAGGCGTGGCTCATCCTCCGCAACCAGGATCGCTTCCTCAACCACAACTGGCAGGGACGTTTGTTCCACCCGTGAAAGCCAAAGTGCCGCCGGGCGAAGGCGCGAGAACTCTGTTTGTACCCCCCGCCATTCCGGACCGAGCCACCGCGCACAGTATGCCTCGTCATTGCCAAGACGCTTGCGCAGGGTCTGCACCATGAGAAGTTCCTCGACCAGAACAAGGCGCTCACTGGCTGATTTCGGAAGGGTGCCGGAAAGATATCCGCCGAGCTGCATCGAGGCCTGCTTATAAGGGTGGCCCATGCGTCTGAGAAACGAGCTCCTTCCAGCCGCCAGAGGGGCGCGCAACGACAGGATGGGAGCGTCAAGAGCCGACTCGATAAAGTGCTGCCGAGCCATATCGACCGCAGTCTTCCACTGCTGGCCCACGTCAAGCGTGTCAAGGAGCCGCCTGCGGTCGCTGGCTGCAGAACAAGCCTTTACTGCGGCACCGCTCCCTCGCGGCAGCTGGGCCAGGTTGCGCAACAGCGCCAGCAATAGTTCAGCATCGTACCTTTTCCACGCGCGGGTCTGCTTGAGAGCCTCTCCGGCGGCCTCGCAAGCTTCGCTTAGAGCTTCGCAGGCGCCAATCGCACATCGTAAGAGGTCTGCGCCACGTGCCAAGTCGGTGGGCTGCATGTCAAGTTGCCCGAGGGCATGTAATGGGTGGACGCTTGGCGACCCCATGTGGGCAACAAGGTCTGCATACTGCAGGATCAGCAAACACCACTCGTCTTCTTCCGCCCGGCCCATGGTGGGTAGTGCTGCAGAGGTAAAGGATGGCGCAGCATGGCCCGCCCCCAGGTACTGGGCTTGGCGAGCCAGCACCGTAATAGGCGTCTCGTCTGTAACCCCGATCGGTTGATATAGCAGTTCGGCAATGGTATTTAGCCTATCTCGGATAGCGGTAAGTTTGCTCGGCTCGCCCGGTACCTTCGGGATAGCCTGGGCTGCATCCAGCGTGCGGCTGAGCTCGGCAATTACAGCCTTTTTGTTGGCTGCCTTGGAATGGAGCTCCAGGCAGATATCCCGTAGACCAACCTTCATCAGACGGTCGTGCACGACCGAGAGCGCAGCCATTTTTTCTGCAACAAAAAGAACGGTCTTCCCTTCACGTGCGGCCGTGGCAATGATGTTGCAGATCGTCTGTGACTTGCCCGTTCCCGGAGGCCCCTGGATAACTAAATTGCGGCCGCAGCGTGCTTCTTCGATCGCCACCGCTTGCGAAGCATCGGCGTCAACCACATGAAACAATTTGGCGGGAGGAAGGATCGCGTCAAGCGGACCATCCAACTCGCCCGGCATAGCCTGGTCAGCAAAACCTTCAAACAGTAATCCGCGGGCCAATGCATGCAACTTCAATGCTCCACCTGGCCACGCCTTCGGAGAAAGATCCTGATACATCAAGAGCTTCGAGAAGGAGAAAAAACCGAGCTGAATTGCATTGCGGTCGATGGACCAAGTGGGCCAAGGAGCAATTGCGCAGGCCACAAGGTCAAAATAACTGGTCGGACTCCAGCCGTCGTCGACTTCCACTTCGGGTAAATCGATGCAGAAGTCATCGTGTAACCGAATGGAGAGGGGTAGATTTGCGATCAAATCTTCCTCCCGCATGCGGATGTCGTAGGACGACGTCCGCTCGTTCCTCTGCAGTTCAACGGGCAGCAATATCAAGGGCGCCACACGTGGCACCTTCGAGATTTCGTCCTCGTACCAGGTCAGGAATCCTAAGGCGAGATACAGAATATTCACACCCTGCTCTTCCTCAGCTGTGCGCGCTTCCCGTGCAATGCACAAGAGCTTTTTCTGCAAACCATCGGGCCCCAGCGGCGTCTCGAGAAACTCATCGCTGAGCCGCTGGTCATCCAGAGCCATGGCCGGGTCAGGTAGTGCTAAAGAAGTTTCCTGTGACCCCTCCGTCTTATCAAGGCCGCACGGGAGGAAATGCATGCTTTTTTGCGCGGAAAGCTTATGGAAAACAAAGTCTGAGCGTTCGTTGATTACATTTAGGACTGGGCCTCGCGTGAGGGCGCGGTTGACGTGAATCAACCGATTCCGTGTTCCTGTTTCCACGAGGCGCTTACGAGCATCTTCGAACAGCTGAACGACCTGTTCGTCATGTGTTGCTGTGGAGGTTGCAGTCGTCTGGCTGGCAGAATCCAAGGAGCACTCCGGCAGAAAGCAAAATCTGTATGGAACTGAGGTTTCCCTGCGCCCACTTGATCGAGGGCCAGTGAGCAGTTTGACAGATATTCTTGCCGCTAGCAGTTGCGAATTGCAAATTATCTATGGGAGGGGGATAGTGGGCCAAGGGAAAACACTACTCCTTCGGTGCTTCAACACATCAGACGCCGACAGCCTGGTATCCTAAATCAAGCACCACGCAAACCAACGACAAATTTAAGCTTCACTATCTCCATGAAAATCAAATATATGGAAGAAGCAGCTCACCCGCTCAGGATGAGACAGGTGACACAGACTGCTAGCGCCATGACTACGCCAAGGAGAGAAATATAGGTTCCAAGGGCGAGAACATGTGTAACCGCATCCTGCGCTTGTCCCCACCTGTGTGTTTCGTGTTCACTGCAGCCAATGCAGAACCCGACAGCACTCACAAATGAAAGCAAACAGCTAAGGGCTGAGCGGCGGAAGATCCTCATTGCCGTTGGCCGATCCAATGGTGCGCTCCCGAGATGCGGCAATTGTCGAGCAAAAGCCGCCCGTCAATGCTCCGTTCAATATTATCGTGAACACCCGGTTGTTACGGCATGGTCGCACCGTAGCGCCACGCAGTTAGCCGAAGGGCTGGCTTCCGGATAAGTCATCCTGCTCGTTTGGTGATGATCTCCAATGCAAGCATCGAGGATCGAATCTTGCCGCGGTGCCGGGCAATTTCGCCGTTTAAGCCGTTGGCTTTTTACAAGATAAAGCGGACCATCACGCCTCGAGGCTCTGGCCTGCTCCGCTGAATCCGCACAAAACCAGATATGATTTTGGTGTTTGGGCGAGGTCAACATGCGCCGGCATAAAGACCTGCAGATTATCGCTGCGCTGAAGCATTTATAAGCGGGTCGCACGGGAGAAGAGGTTAGAAGCATGTCTCAGAACCCTGCTTTATCTTTTCAACCCACCCGATGAAAACGGAAACGACGGAGCAGGCCCGCGAAATCCAGACCACAACCTCTCCCCACCTTTAACCTAACCCCACCACTCGTCAAAAAGCCTCAGTTACGTTAGCCCCGCACCCATCAGTAAAAGAAAACCCCTACCCCCCTTGAAGCACCTCCCGAACCAACGATACCTTCGCCGCATGGGACCAAATAACAACCCACTCACCGGCCCCCCGGCCCCTGCCACGCAAGAAGCCATCGACCGCCTGCGAAGAACCCTCAGCCTGCGACTGGACCCGCGCGACCGCCATCACCACCACCAGCCCAGCCCGCCCCCTTTCGATCCGCCCCACCCGCCACAAACCCAAACCTCACCACCACCCCACTTCTGGCCCACACCCGCCCCCGCCGCACTTTACGGCCTTGCCGGCCAGGCCGTGCGCACCATCGCACCCCACACCGAGGCCGACCCCGCCGCCATCCTCCTCCAGTTCCTCGCTGCCTTCGGCAACCTCCTCGGTCCCGGACCCCACTGCATAGTGGAGTCCACCCGTCACCACCTCAATCTCTTCGTCGTCCTCGTCGGTGAATCCAGCAAAGCCCGCAAGGGTACAAGCTGGAGTCACATCTGCCGCCTCCTCTCCGAAGTCGACCAATCCTGGCTAACGCAGCGTGTCACCAACGCCCTCCTCAACGCAGATGGTCTGATCCACGCCTTACGCGACGGGGTTTCCGACCGCCGCCTCCTCGTGCTTGCCGAAGAGTTCGCCTCTCTCCTCCAGATGCTCGGCCGCTACAACGGCCACCTCTCCCCGCTCTTGCGTTGCGCCTGGGATAGCGGCCATCTCCGTACCCTCGATCGGCATCATCCTCTGCAGGCCAACGGAACCCACATTACCCTCATCGGCCACATAACCCAGCACGAGCTCGCGCCGCTCATCCGTCGCAACGAATCCCACAACGGCTTCGCCAAACGCTGTCTCTGGGCCTGCGTGCGCCGCAGCCAGTGTCTGCCCCAGGGAGGCAGCCTCACATCCGCCGATCTCTCACCTATCGCCCAGGAGCTGCGCCGTTCCCTCGAGTGGGCAGCGGGCGCCGCGGAGCATCCCTTCGAGTGCAGCCACCGCGCGCAAGAACTTTGGAACGACCGCTACCCAACCCTAAGCGAGAGCAGGCCGGGCCTCCATGGCGCTGTCACCAGCCGGGCCGAAGCCCAGGTTCTACGCCTCAGCGCTCTCTACGCCGCTCTCGACAGCAGCTCCGTCATCGAGCAACTCCACCTCGAAGCTGCCTTGGCAGTGTGGGATTATTGCTCCGCCGCCGCCGGCCTCTTCTTTGACCCGGCAGCCGAAGACGAGATCGCCGCCGCCATCCGCCGCGCCCTCGACGCCAACCCCGACGGCCTAAGCAGGGACCAAATCAGAAAGCTCTTCCACGGTCATATCAGCAGTGAGCGCATTGATGCCGCGTTGCACCACCTCGCCTCGCTGGGCGCCGCCACCCATTGCACCCAACATGGCCGCGGCCGCGCCACCACCATGTGGGAGGCAGCCACCCCCGAGGAACCCGCCCCGGAATGAGGCAAACCGTACCGGGTACTCTATGCCTTTGACCCCAAACGCAATGCTGTCCTGCTGCTGGGTGGTAATAAAACGGGGAGTAACCGCTGGTATGACACGCATGTCCCCAAGGCGGAGAAGCTTTTCACGGCTTACCTTAAAGAGAGCGGCCAGCGGGATAGAGGAGAAACCGAGGATGACTCGTAAATTCAGTGACCTGACCAGGAAAATGAGTGGGAAGGACCGGGCAGAAATCAAAACCCGAAGCAAGAAACTGCTTGCGGAGTTGCCGCTCGAGCAGCTCCGTTCTGCACGCAGCCTCACTCAGACGAACATGGCGCAGATACTAGGCGTGAACCAGAGCGCCATTTCGAAGATCGAAAAGCGCACCGACATGTATCTGAGTACGCTGCGGAGCTACGTCGAGGCAATGGGAGGGAGCCTCGAAATTCAGGCGGTATTCCCTGAAGGTGCGGTCCGCGTTGATATCTTTGCGGCGGATCCGCGACACACGAAATAAGCCTAAATGAATTGGTACAGCGCCGCTCCTGGCCTTAATGCGGCGACCGAGGGGAAATCGGGAGGGGAAATCGGGACAGCCTGATCCGCAATTTACTCCACTCCTAACGCGTCAACAAGGCAAGGCTCGTCCACACTCCCCTCCTTCAGTCCGCAGCTATCTCTGTGGCTTGTGGCGTGGGGAGCGTTCTGCCCCACCACCTCTGCGAGAGCAGATAGCAGACGGGCCCGCCGGCAGCGACAAGCAGTCCGAAAAGCAACGCCGGCATATGCGCTACCTATTCGGACCGGGATGCATAAGCGGCTTACACGAGCAGCGCCACCGGGGAATCCTATTGCGCAAAGTATGTATGATGTCCCCCTAATTCCCCCCGGGTGAAGGTACCTCACGCCTATGTGACGAAAAGTAAACAAACGTCGAAGATTTGCGCCAGACGGAAGTCGAACTTTAGCAAAGTGCCATGCTCGTCTGGCGGAGAAACCCCATTCTTCCGATCCGCACCCGCGGGTTAAACGGGTTTTTCCCCCAACGCCTTGCAAGCCTTGATTAAAGCATCATCAAACGTAGCCAGCGGAAGCTGCCTGCGGATGACAAGCTCGAGATAGGCAGCATCGTAAGCGGTAAGCCCGTGCTGTTCCATCAAAGCCGGAATCGTCGCAAAGACAGTTGCGAGGCCGGCGGGAGAAGGTTCGACCTCGATAGGAAGATCGGCAAGGTCATCCAGGAATTTCGCTGCTTTCGGCCTGCTGATACGTCCCTTGCGAACAGCCAGCATGGACACGTTGGTGACTTCATAGAGCCACAGAGCCGGTACAACCGCACTGTCAATCTGATTGGCTAAACGGTCGAGAAGATTTTCGGTGAAAGGGGTCGCTTCATCGGAGAAGCACCACGCCATCGCTATAGCGTTATCGAGAACATGCCGGCTCACCGGCGGCCTTCGGCAACCAGGTCCTTAATTTTCAGGTTGCCCAGCGTGACGCCTTTCCGCAGCTCGCGGATGCTCTGCGCTGCGGCTTGCGACTTCTTCAGATCACGGCCCTGCGATTCGCTTTTCTTCCACGCAGAAAGCGCTTCGTCGAGGAATTCATCAGCGTCCCGGTATCGCCCGGAGCGTAAAGCGTCATGCACAAGTTTCTCGTGGCTCGCTTTCAGGTCGGTCATAAGGCCCTTGGATGAATGCGCCGCCCTGCTAGCGGATAAGGCATAGTGTAGGGCGGTTTGGATACCTTTTCAAGCCGTTATTTTAATAACACGTTTTTTTTCAGCAAGATGTGGGAAATGCGGGATACCTAATACCTAACCCAGAGGGTGGTATTGGAAGACCTGACGGGTAGTGCGCTATTCCACGAGAAGGTGGTTCAACCCCAGCTAAAATCATCCCAACCGGAGTTCGAAGTCTGCGAGCGCCGGTTCGCGGGCTGAGGGGAATTGCGGGCAGCGGCTGGGGGGAAGTTCTATCGATGGATTTTAACGGACGGGTAGTACTGATTACCGGTGCGGCATCGGGGATGGGCGCGGCGACAGCGCGCGAGTTCCAGGCCGCAGGCGCCACGGTAGTCATGGTGGATCGCAACCAGCAGAAAGTGCACCAGCTTGCCGGCGAGCTCAAGGTCGATGCTCCCCTGGTGGGCGACGTCAGCAATCCTGACTTCTGTGGCGAAACCGTCGCCATGACTTTATCGCGGCACCGCCGGCTCGACGTGCTGGTGAATGCCGCGGGAATCATCGTGCGCGCCGACGCGGGCGGAACCTCCAATGAACAATGGCAGCAGGTGATGAATGTCAACGTCAACGGGGTTTTCTTTATGAGCCGTGCCGCGATCGCGCCGATGAAACAGCAACGGAGTGGAGCGATTGTCAACTTCGGCTCGATCTGGGGCGATCTCGGATCGACCGGCGTGGTCGCATACTGTGCTTCGAAGGGCGCGGTTCACCAGATCACGCGGGCCATGGCACTCGACCATGTGCGCGATGGGATTCGCATCAACGCCGTGTGCCCAGGAGAAGTGAACACACCGATGCTGGCGGCGGATCGCAAGGAGCCGGTGACGCCCGAACTGCTGGACCGAGTGGCCCAGAGTGTTCCGCTGGGGCGGCTCGCCGAGCCGGTGGAAGTCGCGCGCGTGGTCCTGTTCCTGGCCTCTGAGGCAGCGAGCTATATGACGGGCACTCTGGTCAACGTGGATGGCGGCTATACTGCACGGTAGACAACCATGGACTACCGCATACTCGGTCGAACCGGGGTCAAAGTCGCTCCACTCGGTTTAGGCACAGACAACTTCGCCAACCCCATCCCCCAGGCCGAGGCCGCTCGAATCATCCTGCGCGCCCTCGATGCCGGCATCAACCTGCTGGATACGAGCAACAGCTATGCCCGGGGAGAGAGCGAACGCATTCTCGGGGCCACGTTGGCGGAGAGTGGCCGCCGTGATGAGGTACTCCTGGCAACCAAGGCCCACTACCCTACCGGTCCCGGGCCCAACGACCGAGGCAATTCCCGCTTGCACTTGCTGAAAGCATGTGAGGATTCGCTGCGCCGCTTGAGAACCGACCATATCGATCTCTACCAGTTGCATCGCCCATCCTTCGATATCCCTGTCGAGGAAACTCTGGGCGCGCTGAACGATTTGGTGCGACAGGGAAAGGTGCTCTACATCGGAAGCTCTACCGCTCCGGCGTGGAAGGTCATGGAAGGCCTGATGGTGAGCGAGGCCAAAGGCTATGCGCGATTCGTCTCCGAGCAGCCGCCTTACAATCTGCTGGATCGGCGCATCGAGAACGAGCTTGTTCCTCTCTGTGAAAGTTATAGTCTGAGTCTTCTCCCTTGGTCCCCGCTGGCGCACGGATTACTGGCGGAACGGTACGGCAGCGTCCAGTCGTTTCCGGCCGAGTCGCGAGCGGCACTCAGAGGAGGTATTTATGCCGAGCGCATCACGGCACGGGGGATCGAAGTAGGAAAGAAGTTTGCGGAAATGGCTCGTGAAGCTGGATTGTCTCCTGCACAGCTGGCCGTGTTATGGGTTAAGGACCAACGTGGAGTGACCGCACCTTTGATTGGGCCACGCACGCTCGAGCAACTGGAACATTTCCTGCCAGTCCTCGAGATGAAGCTGGACGATCGCTTACGCGCCGCGTGTGACGAACTGGTGCCCCCCGGGAGTGCTGTCGCCAATTTTCATAATTCCGCGCCGTGGATGCGCATGAGGCTGTGAACATTTTTGAGAGGCGGTCATTTAGGATGCGTTGGTACGAAATGCGCAACTATTTAGGATCAGCGATCACGATCTGCGCTGGCGTTTGCACTGCATGCGCAGACGCCGCGCGTGGCGGGCGGCTTTTCGACCGACTGGGAACATTTGACGATCGAAACCAGGCAACTGGCAGCGAATGTTTATCTGCTGCATGGCTCGGGAGGAAACACCCTTGCTCTCATCGGACCCGACGGCAAACTGCTGGTGGATACGGAGTTTGCTCAGGCGGCGCCCAGGCTGAAAGAAGCGCTCGATAAGTTGGACGCGGGCAAAGTGCGCTATGTCATCAGCACCCACTACCACGGCGACCACACCGGAGCGAATGCCGCGTTCCATGAGGATGGCACAACGATTATCGGGCAGGAAAACTGCCGGCTGCGCATGACCCAATCGCGCTACAGCGCGCTGACCGGCACGACCTCACCGCCCGCGCCGGCGGCGAGCCTGCCAACGATTACATACAACAAAGAGCTGACGGTGCATCTTGATGGGGAAGAGATGGAAGCGGTGCATCCAGGGCCGGCGCACACGGACGGCGATACGATTGTGTATTTTCGCCACGCCAATGTTGTGCATTTAGGCGACGTATTTGTGAACGATTTGTATCCTTACATCGACCTGGACGCCAACGGCACGGTGGACGGATATCTGGTGGTGATCGATGAGGTGCTGGCGCGCATCAACGACAACACGCGCGTGATCCCGGGGCACGGGCCGGTGGCCACCAAGCGGGAGCTGAAAGCTTATCGCGACATGATCCAGACGGTGCGCGACCGGGTAAAGGCGAGTCTCACTAAGGGCGACAGTCTGCATGAGATTTTAGCCAGCAGGCCGACGCGGGAGTTCGACGCACAGAACGCAACCGATCGGGTGGATGGAGACGATTTCACCACTATGGTCTATGAGAGCCTGACGGGCTCGCGCGTGGATTGGAAGCATAGGCAGAAATAGCCACCGCTCCCCTCAGCGCGACACTTCGAGAGAGCAAGGTTGCGGGAGGCGCCTGGTAGATCCGCGTCAGACGCAATAATTCATTATCTCCACTGCGCGAGATGGGAAGTTTCGTATGATCCCAATCCACCCAATCTCCTGTCGTGGCTGCAGGACGGGATAATTACGGCAGTCAGAGAAGTATTGCGCGGTACGAGATGCAATATGTTGGGCCGCCGCTAGTGGCATAGTTGCCTGCTATGCCGCACGATGCCGCGTGTGCATGCTGTTTCGCGGTCATATGCGTGGGCCAGCGCCAATACCATGGATTCCGCGAATGGAGCGCCGGATCTGAAGTCCGATCATGGAATAGGGGACATGGTCGTCACTTAAATCCGTCACTTCAATCCTGAGGCGAACGTCGCCGTCAGCGGCTCATTAGGGTCGCTTCGCCCAGGTAAGACCGTCCGGTCCGCCGCCCACATCCAGGTGGCTCGTCACCGTCAGTGTCTTCAGATCCACCACTGCAACGTAGTTCGCTGCGGTGCAGCCCACGAAGGCGCGCGAGCCGTCCGGATCCATCAGTATGCCGGCGCACCCTTTGCCCAGGCTCACCCGTTTGACCTCTTTGCGCGAAGCCACGTCGTAAACAAACAGATCGCCCGTCGAAAGAATAGAGATCAAGACGCGTTTGCCATCGGGCGTGAATTTCAGGCGATTGGCGCCGTTCAGCTTTGCATCAATCGACGCAGTCACCTTTCGCTGCGCAGTATCGATAATCCAGAGCTTGCCATCGCTCGCCGCAGCGGTCCAAAGCTCTTTCCAGTCGGGCGAAACGTCGAAGCCCTCCGTGCCCAACGAGGTCGGAATTGTCGTAACGAACCAGTCACGCTGCGCCGGTCCGGGCGGAGCAGGATGCGTCGGGTCAGGCGGCATCTCACGATTCTCGATGATGCTGACGCTCGCTGAATGCGCGTTCGAGACGAAGACTCTTTGACCGTCCGGCATCACGCGGATCAGATGTGTAAAGTCCTGCCCGGTCCCCATGATCCACTCCGTCTTGCCCGTCGCTGGATCCAGCCGGCCGATCGCCTTCGCGCCCTGCGCCGTAAACCAGACCTTACCGCCCTGGAAGTCCAGACCATGCAAACCGACCATCGGCGCGGTATCAATGCTCGGCAGCGCCTTGTGGTTCACCAGGTCCAGCACATCCAACTCGTGTCCCTGGCTGTTCAGCATATTGGAAACCCAAGCGCGGGTTCCGTCCGCTGACGCGATCACTTCGTGCGGATCCGGCCCGACCGGCATCTTCGCAATGACCTTCAGCGTCACTGGGTCCACGATGGAGAGCGTGTGATCGGTCTTCGAGAGCGCCAGCAACACAGGGTGCCCTGCGACCTGACCCCAGCTTCCGGAAGCAGCAAACACAACAACACTAGCCAGCACAAAACGCGACATCCTTGAGCGCATCGATCGATTCTCCTCAACCTAAATAGACGCCTATCTCCTCATCCTTGTACAGAAAACAACAGACACTATCCAATTGATCGCACCTGTCTACACTTTTTCGTGACACGAGCCTCTTTGCGGGAGATATTAAGACCCAGGAGGACAGGAGGGACCCCCATCTCCAAACGGGGCCTGACACTCGAAATATCCGTGAAATGGCCCACAGTCGCGTTGAAGGCACGTAGATGCGGAATAGCAGGCCCTCAAGAGCATCGTGCAGGAACTGGGTTGCAATTACAGTCACATCTGCATTGGTACGATAGGGGATTAGGTTGAGACAGTGGTTGCGGAGGACTTTGTTTACGGCGTCTACGACCTGCCCCGCTGGCTGATAGAGTCCAAGGCTTCGCGCGTAGTACTGAAGGTCTATTTCATCCTCAGGATCGGAGTTTGCATACTGCTGTTGCGTTCTGTCGTTTCCTGTCTGCCCGGAAAGCAGATCTTCGAAAACAAACGCGGCGTGCTTTGCCTTTGAAATTCGGCAGAGAAGCTCAGCGGCGACTTCTTCGTATTCGGACGTGCGAGAAGGTCATAGACCCGCGCGTTAAGTTTGATAACGACCGCTCGAATCGTAAATGCATCAAAGTATTGGATGATTGTGTGCCGATTATCAGGCTTGGAGTCTAGCAGCTTCTTTTTATACTGCTCTCCTCTCGATTGAGGGTGCTACTTACCCCCTCGTGATCAATGTTACCGAGCAACAACACCAGTGGTTTGCACCGATTTGCCTCAGGGAAGTCTGGGAAGAATGAGGTTTGCATGAACGATTAGATCACGACGTGATGGGCACAACCGTTGTCTCGACCGAAAGATCCCGTGGTCGGTGCCCACGGAAGCTAAAGTGCAGGGAGAGATAGGGATCGCGGTAGGGACACATATCGAGATGGGGTCAGGAGATGGGGGTCCACCTTATCCCCGTCCCCTTATCCCGCACGCTGCACGAGCTTGACTGCCAAAATCTCTGGTGGGGCGGATACGGCAACACGATACGTATCCCGCTGTCACTCGCTGGCGCCATTTCGATTGACAATCGACGAGTGGGATCTACGGGACGGCAGTTCCCTCTTCGACGGGTCGCTTCGGTTCGGGATGCCACTTTTGCTTGAGAACAAGCCTTAACGTTCACCTTAATTAAGATCGAAAGCCACGCGCCCTATATCCCACGCCATCGGCACAAAACAGCAGTTAAATTTAGGTCCCTATGCAGAGCCCGTTTAAAAAAGTGCAAATTGAGACCACGCTAAACCTCGACTGATAGCGTCTATTTAACTGTGAGGGTGTCGAGCTAGACAGTACTACCAAGTCCTGCGCAGCATTCCATCGCCCCTCCAAAGCCCTAGGGCTGGCGTAACGGATCTTTGACAATTGATTTCTAGATGGGGCGCTCTCCGGTGGGCGCTTCCTCCTCCCCCGCCGTCGGTTCTGCCCGGCTGAGCATCGGAATGCCCGGCGCCACACCAGAACGCCGGATAGGCTTTTAGCGCTTATAGCGCTTTTAGCGCATCTTTTCAGGAAGGGAAAACGGCAGGTATTTTCGCTTTCGTCCTGGATCCCAAAGAGTCACAGGCTCCTCGGGATGACAATTCTGCGGTCACACTGGTAGCGACACCATCGGGCATGGGTGAGAGCGCCAAAGCCTCGGATAACGAGCTGTTAGTGAATGCGAACTAGCACAACGCTGTGCTGCGGTACGTCGGCCGAGAAGGCTCCGTGAAAGGATCCGAGGTCTTTGTGCTGCCACAGGTCGCGGACGGTTGCGTCCTGGCCCAGGCCGAGAGCGGAAAAGGTAACTGACACCTTGACGGTTCCCTGCTCTCGATTGAAGAGACCAACGGCGTGGCTGCCATCGGCCAATGGTTTCTCGATGACGGCGATTGGCCCTTCCTCATAGATGGTGCGGCCCTGGGCTCCGCGCGGGTCCTGGTCGAGGGCGATCACTTCGGCATTGGTCAGAATCGCAAGCGTTTCCGGGGTCATCGCGGTAAGGTCGTTGCCGGCGATCAGCGGGGCGGCAAGCAGGCACCAAAGGCTCATGTGCATGCGGTACTCATTGTCCTTCATGCCCCCGTTGCCTACCTCCATCATGTCGGGATCGTTCCAGTGCCCCGGCCCGGCATAGCGTTCCAGCCCCTTTTGGGCGAAGCCGATGGCGATCATGCGGTTGTAGTCGTCGCGGATATCTCCGGTTGTGCGCCAAAGCTGCGCCCCAGCCGCGGCGGAGTACTTCCACACGGCTCCCCGCCCGTGGATGCTGTACACCATAGGCCGGCCCGCCACCGCGATGGCCTTCGCCATCTTTTCAAGCGCGAGGGGATATTGGTCTTCGGAGTAAACCGTTCCCGCGGTGCACCAGTCGTACTTTACATAGTCGATGTTCCAGGAGGCGAAAAGCCTCGCATCCTGCTCCTCATGACCGTAGCTGCCCTCAGAGCCACCGCAGGCTTTCGGACCAGGCGAAGTGTAAATCCCCAGCTTCAAACCTTTTCCATGCACATAGGCGGCGAGCGACTTCATATCCGGGAAGCCCTGGTTGGGTGAAAGATTCCCCTGGGCATCGCGCGCGCCTTCCCAGCCTTCGTCGATGTTGACGTACTCGTAGCCGGCTGCTTTCATTCCGGTGGATACCATCGCGTCGGCTTGCGCACGGATGGTCGCATCGTCGATCTTCATGTGGAACTTGTTCCAGCTGTTCCAACCCATGGGCGGGGTTGCCGCTAAGATCTTCTGCGCGGATGATGGTTGCGGGGCAAGGCTGGGTATCGCAAGCAGGATGAGGCAGAGGGCTGTGGGCAGCGTCTTCATTTTCAAGTCTTATCCGACCACAAAAGAGACTTGTTTACAATTCTGCCGGGATGACTATGGGAGGGAAAGCATCTAGGCGACGTCCTAAGGCCGGCTCTTCACTAGTTCCGCAGTGGCACGGGCGTCCCCACAAGTGACGCACACCATCTTCATCTTGTCGTTACCCTCCAGGGTCACCGCCATCTTGAGCAGCTTTGCGTCGCTGGGGCGATTTATGTCAAACGACAGTGTGTTCCCTTCGACACTGGGATGCATCACCATTTGCACCATGCTGCTGATCACTTGCGGGGTTCCACTCTCGCGGCTTACCGCGTTCAACACGACGGTTCCTCCAAGCTCACCGTTTGCTTCGGCCAAGGTGAGAGTGACCCCCGGTTGCCCATCCAGCTGGCCCTGCCAAACCCCGAGCCAGGACGTGTGGTTGGTCGATTGAGCGTAACTTGCGCACGCGATTAGCAGTGCCAGGCCGTTTGGGATCAGTTTCCATTGCCTCATGTTTGTCTCCCTTATGCTGCGGGTTTGTTGTTGGTAAGTGCTGTGGCGCCGAGTATTCCGCCAAGGCTCATGGTTTCGATGGCCGATGAGGGAACAATGACCATCGAACCTTTGTCTCGCATGGCTTCGAAGAGCATGTTCATCCCGCGAAGGTGCAAGGCCACGGGATTGTTGGTATAGACCTCGGACGCCTTGGCAAACTGCTCGGAGACCTGAACCTCGGCGTCACCGAGGATGACCCTGGCCTGGCGTTCGCGTTCGGCCTGGGCTTGTTGCGACATGGCGTTCTCGAGCGCTTCGGGAATGCGCACGTCGCGGATTTCTACCGACTGCACGGTGATACCCCAGGGTGTCGTCTTCTCGTCCAGGATTTTCTGTAACTCTTGCCCCAACGTCTCCCGTTCGGTGATCATCTGGGCTAAATGATGACGGCCAATCGACTCGCGCAGGGCGGTCTGCGCACTGAGCGATATGGCCTCAACAAAGTCTTCCACCTCAAAGATTGCTTTTTCGGCGTTCCACACCAGCCAGAAGACGATGGCGTCTACGTTGACTGGGACGGTGTCGCGCGTGAGGGTCGACTCGGCGCTGACGGTAGTAACCCGCACACGTTGATCGACGTATCGGCTCAGCGTGTCGAGGATGGGAATGATGAGGAGGATACCCGGACCGCGGAGCTGCCGAAAACGGCCGAATCGGAGGACGGCTACTTTCTCCCATTGATCCACCACCCTGATCGCGAGCAGAAAGTACATGCCGATCAGGATTCCGGCTAGGAAAGGAATGAAGGAGTGGAGAAAGCGCGAGGCCGCCACGCCGGCGCCTGCGCAGACGAGAAGTACCAGGATTCCGACACCACTGAACCGCTTTGCTTGAAACACGATTACCTCCTGTGTTGGCTATCAGCGTTGATCTGGTGCAATGCGTCGATCAAGTCGTTCACGGTAAGACCGGCCGCGCCGGCTCGGGAGACGAACTCCGCAGTGAGTTGAAGCAGTTGCCGGTTTTGTTCCTTCTTCGACGATGCGACTTGCCGGTCGGCAATGAAAGTGCCCGTCCCTTGCTGCGAGTCGACCAGTCCGCGGATCTCCATTTCGCGGTAAGCCCGCGTGACCGTATTTGGATTGATCGCCAGTTCCACAGCGACCAGGCGGATGGTGGGCAATTGGTCCCCAGCACGCAATGCGCCGGTGGCAATGGCAGATTGGACCTGGTCGATGAGCTGCCGGTAAACCGGCACGCCGCTGTGATCGTCCAGCCGGAAAGAGAATGGGACCGCGTCGATGATCTGTTTACGTATCATCATGCTCCACATAATGTACTAGTTAACTAGTACATTGCAAGCGAAAACAAAAATAATTTTCAGCGGGAGTTCGTAGCTTCACAATTCGGTAGCCGTACCGAACGAGCAGTAAGGCACTCGCATCGAGGTTTTGTGAGGAGACCCACTCCAAGCGGGGCTCAGGAGGGTGAGATACGGGACTAGTTTGTAGAACAGTGATGCTTACCTTTGCAGATCCGAGTGCCGCCGGATGGTAAATCCACAGTTGACTTGAACGGCGTCATAGCGCCCTAGCCAATCAATGCTCCACATGGTGTTCTTTCTTCCATTTTGTCTCCGCCTTCCTTTGCAGTTTCCGCGCCTTCTTTTGTTCCTTCTTCTGCTGCTTCATCTGGTTTTTCATGTAGCCTACATGCGGCGAGCGCCGCGCAGAACTCGGGCCGGAGAGGGCGACGACCGGAACGGAAATCGCTTGGCCGAGAAGAATAAGCAGAATACAAACTGTAACGGGCTTCACAATGTCTCCAACGCGGCCAATATAAGAAATCCTCACCAAAGCCGTTCGCCTGCGGTCAACCATGCTTGGGTTACGAAGATCACGATTCAGGATCTGACCGCCTTTTCCTGCTACTTGTGTATACGGCCATTCGCGGCGGGTCTTTAACTGATGTGTGTCTGAGATGGAGCCGGCAGCCCTCCGAATCGCCACCCTGCCGACTCAGCATCTGTCCACACTTGCTGGATACCGGCGTAGGCAAGTTGCTGAAAGGCCGATTTCGGTGGAAGATGAACTGGGGCGAAAAGCGCCTGGCCACTGCTGGCTCAGACCGCCAATGGAAAGTGAGCAGTCCTCTTAGGAGATCGATGAACATGCACCGGATAACCGTCTTGTTTTTGGCAACATTTGTTGCCACCTCAGTTGCCCAGCAGGTGGCCCCTGGCGCCCCCTCCCGTCCCGCTCCTGCTCCGTTGCAAGTACCAAATCCGCATTACGTGACTTTGTTGCTGACCCAGGACGTCAAGGCACCCGCCGACACGGTCTGGGCGCGCGTGGGCGCATACTGCGACATCAGCAAATGGGCATTTCCAGACTGCAAACTACTTGCCGGCGATGGCGGCTATGCGTCCGAACGGAGCATCGTGAACGAGGTATTGGTCGGTAAAACCGCCCACAGCTACACCTACACGCAGCCCGTGCGAACCGACGCCAAGTACAACCTTTATCACGGTACGCTGGAGGCGGTGCCCGTGACCGCGAAGACGTCGCGCCTGGTCTACAGTTTCTTCTACGACAACAGCATGCTCGCGGACGATGCCGCGCGCGACGCCGAGATGGCTACGCGCAAGAAGCGATTTACGGCATTTCTCGAGAACATGAAGACACTGGGCGAAGGCGGCAAAGTGCCGGCCTCGGCGAAGGAATCCGCCCAACCCCCGGTTCCCACTCCGGAGCAGCTGCAGACTCCCCATCCCCACTACGTCGCCATACCCATGACCATCACCGTCAACGCACCCGTCGACGCAGTCTGGGCTCGCGTGGGCAAATACTGTGACATCGGTGAATGGGGCATTCCTAACTGCACGATCCTCTCCGGCGATGGGAACAGCCTGGGCACCGTCCGCTCCATCGGGCATGAGGTGCTCGTAGGAAAAACCAAGTACAGCTATACCTACACCCAACCGGTCCGCGAAGGGGTAACCTACAACCTGTACCATGGCTCACTCGAGGCGGTTCGTCTCACAGACAAAACCACTCGCTTGAACTACACCTTGGTCTTCGACAATAGCAACCTCGCCGACGATGCCGCGCGTAGCAAGGATCTCGACAACCGGCGCACACGCTTCACCAAGATGCTCGATAACATGAAGACCTTGTCCGAAGGAGGAACGCTCCCACCCGGAGCTTTGGGTGGAGGCGCTAGCGCCCCTCCGGCCGGCGGTCCACGATAGATCCGGACAAGAATCGGGTGCGTTGCAGGAGGGTGAATGACAGACACTAAGAGCCATTATTGAGCAGGCGTATTCCGCATTCAACAAGCGGGACATCGACGGGACCTTGGCGCTTATGACGCAAGACGTGAGTTGGCCCAAGGCTTCGGAAGGCGGCAAGGTTGTCGGAAAAGATGCGATCCGCGCCTATTGGACTCGACAATGGAGTGAATTCGATCCCCACGTCGAACCGCTTGCCATGACCGAGGAAGGCGGCGGCAAGACCCGCGTCAGGGTGCACCAACTGGTCAAGAGTCTTCAAGGGGATGTTCTTGCGGACAGCGAGGTTCTGCACGTCTTCACCATGAATGGCGGTCTTATCGCGGCAATGGACCTTGGGGATGAGGCCGAAACAGTCGCTGGTCCGTCTGCCGCATTCGCACATCGATCCTAACTGGCGCCTTACAACAGGGGCGTGGCCGGTTCGAGCAACGTCGATTGGCGCGGAAGAGCGGCGATTGCGATCGCTCCGACGATAGCTATCCCAACGACTACGGCCAACGCATCGCGATAGTTGCCGTAATGCTCCCGCAACGCCGACACGAGATAGGGACACCACGTCTGCCCGATTGTGTTCACCGGCAAGATAATCGACATCGCGCGGGCCAGCGTGTTTATGCCGAAGCGCTCCGCGGCCATCAAAGGAATCAGCATGTAGTCCGCGCCCATGGAAAAGCCAAATCCCACGGCGAAGATGTCCAGCGACAGAGGGGACTTCGGTGAAACGCGGAGAAGAAGAAGAATGGTGACCGCAACGATGAAATAGGTCGCAGTCATCACGCTTTTCTTGGAATAGAGATCTGCGAAGTATCCAATGCTCAGTCGTCCAACAATGCTTGACCAAAGAATCAGGACGGATCCGTGGGTCCAGGCAGCATTGAGAGCTGCTTGATCGGTGAACCCTGCATCGCGGAATACAAACTTCATGTGCACATTGACCGAACCAATCGCGGCAATGGAACAAATGCTCCCCAACAGAAGCAGCCAGAACGACCCGCTGCGCAGCAAGAGCGAAAAGCTGCGAGGTGCAAGCGCAGCGTCGGCCGTGGGATGGTCGGCGGCATCGGGATATTGCCCCACCATGCCCGGCTTGTCTTTCAAGAGGAAAATACATAACGGCCACGTCAGGAACATGAGCGCGCCTACCGCTACGAGCGCAATTTGGAAGTCGTATTTTTCAGTGAGCGCCCGCACCAGGAAGGAACCAAGGCCGCCGAACAGGCCGGCGCCTGCGTACACGATTCCCATCGCGCGCCCGCGCTTCTTTTGAAACCAGTAGGAGATGAGGATCTGATGGGGGATCGGTCCAGAGAAGATATAGCCCATCATGTAAACGAAACAAAGCAGGTAGTAGATGTTCACCGAGTTTCCCATCGCGCTAAAGCCGAACAGCGATAGCGCGGTGAGTCCGGTGCCGCAGAGGATGAGGATGCGTGGGCTGAAGCGCGGGATCAGGAGAGGTCCGACCCAGAGCGTCAGGAGTGCTACCAGCGGCAATCCGAGCGTGATATTGCCTAGATTCCAACCATGTGTTTTCTGGAAGTAATCGTAGAAGAAAGGCAGATTGTAATAGGGAATTCCGACTGAGATGCCGAAGGTGAAAACGGCGGTGGCGACGATCCACCAACCGTAAAAGCGTCGTCCAAGACCAAGCGAACCGCGCGATAGCGTCGTTACCACCTTTGCTCCTTGTGTGACTATCTTGCCGCGGTGGACTTGCGCTCGCTTTCCTGCGACGGAGTGTGCCGAGACATCCCACCCACATCTCGCAAAAAACGCGAGATATGGGGCACCCTCATTCCCTACTGGAGCGATGGTGCTGTCTTCACTTTTCTTCCAATCCAAAGGCGTAGAGCTTGGCATCCATGGTGGTCACGAAAATACGTCCGTTGGAAAGGGCGATGCCACTGAAGTGCGCGATGGCAGGCATTTGTTCGCCGCTGTTGTATAGCTCCTTGCCCGTCTGGGCGTCGAGCGCGTACAGGATCGCGTGACCCGTCGCGGTCTTCATACGCTGCTCGGAGTCCATGAGATGCCCGTCGGCGTCCGCTTGCATGGTATTTTCGCCACTCGAAACTACATAGACGACGCCGTTGGCCACGATCGCCGATTCGGGCACGTTCATATTTCTCGAAGTCCACGCTGGGGTCAGAGTTGGTTTACCGTCCTTCTCCTCCACCTTGAAAGCCATCTCCGCACCGTCGGGCACGTCTCCATTCTTCATGGCGAAAGGAGGAGCATTCGACGCCAAGGGTCCCCACGCCGGCGCGTAGATCCAGCGGGTGCCTGCCTTGTCCTCCCACGTCGTGAGCGACCCCCAAAATCCGCGTCCGGCAGAGTAGAGATCTTCATTCAAGTAGACCGGGCTGCGGAAGAGTGGATCCTGGTGCGTCGCTCCGCCGAGCTGTTTGGTATCTAAGAGAACGAGGCGTCCTTCTTTACCCCCGCCTACCAGCAGGTCCCAGTTCTTATAATGAAAGGCCACCGGCGTGAGGCACAGGTCAAGATCTTTTCTGTTGAGCGCGACCCAGTTGCTGGGCGTGTAGTAATCCTTCAACTTCAAGTCTTTCGGTGACAGAGCCAGGAAGGTATTGCCGTACTTACCAGCTTGCGCGTCAAACGGTCCATCGCCCGTCGCAGCGAAGACGGTCTTGTCGGCGGTTCCGATGGATACTCCACCCCGCCCCCAGATGCCCCCGCCGACAGCGTCGGATTGGAAGAACGAAACTGTTTTTTTGGGATCTTTCAAATCCATGGACCAGACGCCAGATTTGGTTCCGTTACAACCTTGCGAGGTGCTGGTGTAGAGCACGCTGTCCACCAGGTTCAAGCTCCAATTCTTGGAGAATGGTGGGACAAAATCGACCGGGGGTGTTCGGTCTTCGCCGTTGACGATGTTGAGCGCATGAAGCCTGCCGTCGGCCGAAATCGAAAGCACCGTGCGATCGCGGGGAGAGATGCCTCCGAACTGGATTACCGGCGTGGGGTTGAGAGCATTGGGGCAAAGCCATCGGGCCGGCCGGCTGGGTTGCGCTGCTTGGGTAAATTGTTTATGCCAAAGCAACTTGCCGGTATCGGTATCCACGGCGTCCATGGTGTCGGCGCCGCCGGCCACCACGACTATGTCCTTGTGCCCCTGGGCCGTCAGGATCCCTTCCGCAACGATGGGAGGCCGCAGAGAATTCATCTCGCGCAAAGGGCTGTTGATCTGGATCTTCCAGAGCTGCTTTAGGTCCTTCACGTTTTGCGGCGTCAGGGTAGTTTCATCGCGAGCCCAACCATCTCGTTGAGGATTACCTCCGAACGTGGTCCACTCACCGGCCTTGGCGGGGAGAAGGAAGATGGGAAAAAAGAGCAGGGACAGAAGAGCACGAGGGCGGACCATCATGGAAGTACCTTTATCTTGAGGTTTCGGAATTCCGTACGCATTTCGGGACCGGCGTGGAGTTGTAACGCGATAATGCCGCTCGAGGACGCGCTATCGTGCGTGTCAATCGTCACGACACCGTTGAATGTCAGGCGAATGTGATCGCCATCCGCCAGAATTTCGTAGGTATTCCAATCGTTGTGATGCGTGAGAGGCTTAGCGATGACCCATCCTTGATCGGGAGTCTTCATTATATTGCGGCCACGCAGGCGCTCCTCGTAAAGATTGCCCCACGCTGATTTCTCATCGCCGACTTCGGAGGCATCGGCCTGGTAACCTCTCACCATCCAGCCGTCTCCGGGAAGTTGCTCACTGCGAAACTGAATTCCGCTGTTGTGGTTGCGAAGCTTGATATCGGCTTTCAAAATAAAATTTTTGTAGGTTCCCTTATGAATCAGAAAGGTGTTCACCTTGAAGGGGTGGCCGTCGCTGCTGCCGACGATGACTCCGTTTTGCACCGACCACCGCACGGGATCACCCTCCCATCCATCCAGATTCCGGCCGTTGAAAAGGAGGGTAAAGCCTTCCTTTTTTTCCTGGGGAGTGAGGGTATTGATGGCTTGAGGCGAAGCCGCGGGCGCCAACATCAGTAGAAGAAGAACAAGAGAAGCTATTCGCATACGGGGTCCTCATCCGAAAATGTCGCTAGGTCCCGAACCAACTCGAGATCGCGGAAGGTGAAATCAGTGGGATGATATTCAGCGGTGATGTAGCCGGTGTACTTCAAATCGTAGATGGCCCGGAATACGTTCCGGTAATTGACTTCTCCTGTACCGGGCTCATGGCGGCCCGGGACATCCGCGAAATGGTATTGACCGACCTCGTGAAAGCTATCGCGAATCCGCTGGATCAGATTTCCCTGCATGACCTGAACATGATAGATGTCGAATAGCAGCTTCACGTGCGGGCTACCGGTGCGCTGCACCATCTCGACTCCGTCTTCGACAGTGTTCAAGAAATAGCCAGGATGGTCGACGTTCGAATTCAACAGTTCGACGATTGCGGTCATTCCGTTGGCTTCGAGCAGCGGAAGCGCCGCTTTGAGGGAAGCCACGCAGTTGTCCATTTGGGTTTCCCGGGAAACGCCCGGCAGGCAATTCCCCGTCAACACCTCGAGGCGATTGCAATCAACAGATTTGGCCGCCTCGATGCAGAGCCGCAGCTCGTGCAGAAATCCGTCGCGGTCGCCAGGTGAAACCAGGCTGCAACCGAGCGCATTTACATCGGGTTTTTTGTTAATCACCAGCACACCCGCGGCCAAGTCGAATTTCTTGAGGAGAACTTTGTACTCTGCGAATAAGGCTGCGTCCCTCCAATCGAAATTGTCGACGGTGTCAAAACCGATGTTGGCGATTTTTTCGAGGCTGGTCCGGATGGGAATATCACCGAAATTACGCGCTGCGACGGACAGCCCGAGGCGGTTTCGAGATCGAGGAGGTCTTGCCGAGAGATTCGTCATTCTACAATTCCTAGTCCTGGTCCGGTCATGCCGGCGGTTCGAAACATTCCGTTCTCCGGACGAAAAATACCCGGAAATTTAGCTGCCCACGCGGCATTCGCCGAGGGCACGTATTGCCGGGCGTTGCTTTCGACGGCGGTAATGGTGGGGATGTGGGCAGCGAGTCCGATGGACTGAAGCAGCGCGGCCCCCGGACAGGTGAGATCCTGGACGCAGGTAAACATTCCGAATTTCTGCGCCGCCGCACCCATCAACAACGCATTCGTCTGACCTTTGCACGCCTTCAAGGCCACACCGGAATAACCTAAGTCAAGGGCTCGCAGCAGACTTGCGTAGTCCACCAGAGACTCGTCGATCACCACCGGTTTGATTTTTGCCGCTTCATGCATATCGGGCGTTCCCGGCGCGTCGAGGTTTCGATGGGTGGGCTGCTCCACATATTCGATTCGAGCAAAAGCTTCTGGCGCTCCTTCGCGAACGTACGTCAGGCAGTCGATCACGTATTCAGCGTCCTGGCAGCGTTCGTTAAAATCGAGCGAGTAACGCCAATCCTTCTGCTCACCGAGTTCGCTGAGGACGGCGTTGACGGAAAGAATCCGGTCGACGTCCCACTTGAGGTCGTTGCCGTCGAGCTTGATCTTGATGTGGTCCACGCCGTCCACTCTGACCCATTCCTGCAGGGTCTCCGGAATGCCATCGCCGATCCTTCTGGTGAGATCAGCAGCGGTCAGCGGGTCAAGCGCTCCCGCCAGATGGTAGAGGTAGAGACAGGGCCGTGGTTCCTCGGTGAGATATTGATTCAAGTACTCTCCTTGAAATCGCGCATCCAGGTAGTGGCTCAAATCATGGCTGAGGTGGTCTGGCCCGTAACTCCGGTAGCAATTCGTTCCCAGCAATTTTCCGAAAGCATCGTGGATTGCGGCATCGAAGGCACTGGCTACAACCAGCGTGCAAAGGGGAGGAATCGGCGTGCCGCCCACGGGCATCGATTGGGCGGCCGCAAGATACTGCGGCTCCAAATGATGGTTGAGATCGATCGGATGACCGGCGACGCCATACGATTCGGTGATGACGGCGATTTGCTTTGCTAACCGCTTCATCGCGTCCAGCGTCTGGTCGTACGTAAGCGTAGCCGAGGGAAATGACCAGACGTTGCCCAGCGTCATCGAACCAAAGCCGGCGGCGGTTCGGCCGTCGGTGGCTTCGACGCGAACGTTTACGTTCAACAGTGTCGTCCGGTCGACGATCGAAGCCCGGAACTTCATGGGCGCGCGATACATAAAGTCTTGAAATGAGATCGCGACCTCTTTTACTTTGACTGAAATCATCCACTCCTCAAAAGTGCAGCCGTAACGCGAACTCCATAATTCTCGGATCGGCAGCCGCCGTCAATTGCCCGAATGTGCCCGACCCATAGTTTGTCGAGACGGTGGTGAAGTTGGTGTGGTTGAAGACGTTAAAGACCTCCGCCCGAAATTGGAGGCCCAGGCTTTCGTAAATCTTGAATGTTTTCTGAAGAGTTATATCAAAGTTGACCAATGCTGGCCCGCGAATGATTCCGGTGCCCGCGTTGCCGAAATAACCGGCCGCCGGCGCCGTGAAAGCGCTCTTGTTGAACCACTGCGCCACTGTCTTGGGGCCTCCCAGGGCCGCACCCGTGACTGTTTGGCCGCGCCCCATTTCCCTGGTTAGGAATGCTCAGTCCTGGAGTGAGCGAATAGCCGTCATCAATCGTCGTGATATCGGAAAGTTGCCATCCACCCAGAACCGTTCCTTTCCATCCGGAGGCCGTCTGCAACCACGGCAAGCTATAGATCAGGCTGGCTGTGAAGACCTGAGGCACGTTGAGCGGTGTATTGCCGTAGAACTGGTTCGGGTTGTAGTAGTTGGTCGTGGTCTGGTTCGAGAGGCCATGCGACCAGGTATAGGCAAGCGAGAGGAAAAGGTTGTGTCCGACGGGATGCCTGGCGCTCAACTCCAGAGCTGTCCAATTCGAGTTGACAATCGTGTTCAACTGACTGATCGGACCGTATCCGTAGTAGGCGCCGTAGATCGACGCCAGGACGCTTCCGGTATTGATGATTGGATTGAAGTCATAGGGCGCATCCGGCACAGGCTGGTTGATATTGAAGGTCGCTGGAAGATGGCGAGCCAGATTGCCCGCGCCCACGGCCGTGGTGATCCAGTTGCCGGGGAATTGATGCTCGAGGCTGAGGCTATAGGTCTGCGCCTGCGTTGCCTGGATATTGAAATCGGCGGCGGAGATGGTCTGCGCGCTGAGCTTGGAGGAACCACTGGTTCCCGGGCTGGGAAACGATGGATTGACCAGGTTTACCGAATTGATGAGTGGAGGATTGACTGCGCAGTTGTAGGAGCAGTCCTGCCCGGTGAAGATCCGCGTGTAGGTGATGCCATAGCCACCCCGGAACGAGGTCTTGCCATCGCCGAAAACGTCCCACGCAAATCCGAACTGGGGGGCGAAATACCACTGGTGGTTGGTGGAGAAGTTGATGGGAACACCGTTGACCCCGTTGATGACCAGGCCATTGCTGGGGTTATAGTTCGGCGTCAAGGTGATGGTTCCGTTGTTGTTGACGATGGGGGCTTGGGAACGCTGGTACTTGGTAGGGTCGAAGTTTGCCTCGAATCCGGCCGGCGTATGCGGCAGCGGCATGAAGGTAGCGCGCAGCCCGAGAGTGAACGAAAGGTGAGGCCTGATCTGGTAGTGATCTTCGACGTAGGGCGAAATGCTTTGCGCATGGATGTTGGCGCGAGGCGTGGTGCTGATTTGCGTAAATGTGGCCGCGTCCCCCAACAGAAAATCGGCCAGAGCATTTCCGGTCGCGGTGCCGGTAAAGGTCCACTGACCGTTGGAAGCAGTGGTAGGAATTTGCCGCTTGGTGTTGAAGACCTTGGTGAAGCCTGCGGAGATGTAGTGCTTGCCTCGCAACCAGCTCCAGTCGTCGGTAACGGTGTCGTCCAAGTCGCTGGCGCTGCGCGGAACCGCGGCGGCGATCCCTTGCGGCGAATAGCCTTGGGAGAGAGTCACCAGAGGAAGTCGATTCGACAGCACTCCGTTAAATGGCAAGGTTGCTGAATATCCCGGAACCTGGTCCACCTGCCAAATACCGATCAGTGTGTGATCTACGGTAAAGCGGTTCATGGCGATGGTCGCGGTGTTGACCATGGTGGGAGAGAGCACCGCGTTGAACTGCGCCTGTGCCACCTGATCGTCGGTGACATCATTGCGCCGATTGGTGGGAAACGGTGAGTTGCTATCGGGCTCGGAACTTTGCAGCGATTGCTGCACTTCGTCGAAGAACTCACCGGTGAGCCTGAATTTCTCGTTGAAGTTGTGCTCGACCTTAAATTCGTCGTCCCGCTGGGTCAAAATATTCGGCGTCTGGTTGAGATAGTTGTTGAAACCGTTGGCCGCATTATTGGGCAGTGGATAGAGGGCCGCGATAAAAGCAAGGGTGTTCGGATTGAGCCTCGCCGCCGGAATCTGGTACACGCCAGGGGAGGTCTGCGGGAACGGCTGGCCGGTGAGTGGGTCCTTGATGCTGGTGGCAAATGTCCCGGCGCGCTGAGCAGCTGTCGGCGTCGCGCCCTGGATGACTGACCCGGCCGTCTGATTCACCCATTGACCGCTGGCGAAAAAGAATGTCTTTTTAGGGCCGTGATAAAACGGGATTGGCACCGGTCCGCCGAGGGCATAGCCGTAGATGTTCTGCCGTAATATCGGCACGGTGGGGCTGAAATAGTTCCGGGCGTTGAGATCGTTATTGCGCAAGTACTCAAACAGCAAGCCGTGATAGGTCGTGGTGCCGCTCTTGGTCTGGATCAGGACGACGGAGGATCCCAGCAGGCTGTACTTGACGTCGTAGTTGTTTTGCATGACGCGCACTTCGGCGATCGTGTCGGGATTCGGGGTGATCGCCGTCGATCCCATGCTGCCGGTATTCTCGTTCCACACGCCATCCAAAGCGTAGAACGTCGTGGAAGTGGGCAAGCCACCCACCACCATGACGTTGGAAGTTCCGTAGCCGCCGGTACCGAGCGCTTTGCCTGCGCTCTGATTTACCACGCCCGGCATCAATGCCGAGAGCGCTTGATAGTTCCGCCCGTTCAAGGGCAGCGTGTTGGTCTGCTCTCCAGAAACCTGGCTGGATACTTCACTGGATGTTGTCTGCACCTCGGTGTTGGAAGCCACAACGGACACCTGGGTGGTGGTCGTGCCGACTTGCATCTTGCCGTTGATGGTCACCGGCGTCGCCGGATGGAGGGTGATGTTCGATACCTTGTACGTCTCAAACCCCGGTTTGGTAATGGTGACGATGTAATCACCCGGAGGCAGTCCGCTGATCACGAAGGTACCGTCTCCATTGGTCCGGGCGGTGGTATTGGTCTGCGTTGCCGTGTTCAGCGCCACGACGGTCGCATCGTCGACCAAGGCGTCTGAGGCATCGGTGACGGTTCCGTTGAGTTGCGACGATGTCGATAACTGCGCTTGCAGGGAGGCGGCCAGAAGCAGGAGGATCGGGATCTTTATAAACGTCTTAAACGACATGGTTTGCGTTTCCGATGCGAAGATCTATATCGAGTCGGAGGCTATCACCGGGCAAGCCGGTTTCCACGTTACGTAACGGTAACATCCGGAGTATATGGACCCTGGATGACTACCGGGCTTCGTGGTGATACGATGGACGGCGATTAAGACTGCACAAAATCCGGCAACTCCAGACCGCGATCGGCCACCTATGCTTGCTGTTCATGAATCTGCGACCTTGGGTGTCCTTGAAGGGATCACGGAAGCCAAAGTCATGGCCCAACTGGAGAAGATCCTCTCCAGCTCCACTTTCATGAATTCGGGGCGGCTGAGCCGGTTCCTGCGTTTTGTGGTGCAGGCCGCCGCTCAGCGGGAGTCGGCCCAGTTGAAAGAGTACGCGGTTGCGCTTGCGGTTTTCGATAAGCCAGACTCGTTCGACCCTCGCTACGACGCGATTGTGCGCGTCGAAGCCGGCCGCCTCCGTACACGCCTGAAGCACTATTACCACACCGAGGGTCTGCAGGATTGGCTCATCATTGAGCTCCCGAAGGGCGGGTACGTTCCGCGTTTCAGCCAGAAGAGCCAGAACAGCGCACCGGCCGCCGCGTACAGTTTAGATTCGATCGCGGTGTTGCCTTTCGCGGACCATAGCCCTGATCGTGATCAGGAGTACTTCTGCGATGGCATGACGGAAGAACTGATCAACGCCCTGACCAAGCTGCGCGGCCTGCACGTGTCCGCATGGACATCGACTCTGCGTTTGCGCGTCAAGACGCACGATATTCTGAAAATTTCGCAGCAGCTCAAGGTGGGAGTGGTGGTGGCCGGCAGCGTTCGAAAGGCGGGCTCCCAGTTGCGGATCACGGTGCAACTGATCAGCACAGCCGATGGCTGCTACCTTTGGTCGGAAACCTACGATCGCGAGTTGAAGGATGTTTTCCTGGTTCAGGAAGAGATCTCGCAGGCTATTGTCAAAAAGTTGAAAGTGCAGATTGTCGCCGGGCAAAGCAAAAACCTGGTACGGCGGTACACAGACAATTTCGAGGCCTACAATTTCTACCTCAAGGGCCGGTATCACTGGAACCAGCGTTCCGAACGCAGCCTTAAGAGTGGCATCGATTTCTTTGAACAAGCAGTCGCCCTCGATCCGCAATACGCGCCGGCTTACTCCGGTCTTGCGGATTCTTTTTCGTTGTTGGGGAACTATGGGGTTCTGCCGGCGAAGAAGGTTAAGGCGCGGGCGATGACAGCTGCGCTGAAGGCAGTCGAAATCGATCCCATGCTGGCCGAGGCCCATACTGCGTTGGGCCACGTAAAGGCCACGTATTGTTGGGACTGGCCAACGGCCCGTGAGGAATATCAAACCGCCATTTCCCTGAATCCGGCTTATGCCACGGCCCACCACTGGAATGCCATCACCTATCTGGCTCCGCTGGGCATGCTGGAGGCTGCGCGCCTGGAAATGGAAGAGGCGGAAGAACTAGACCCGTTTTCCGTGAGCATCAAACGAGATCTCGCCGTGATTTATTACTATAGCCGCCGTTACGAGGAGGCCGCTGAACATTGTCAGGGCGCGATCGACCTCAATCGCAATTTTCCGGGCGGCTATTGGGCGCTTGGGCTCGCCTACGAGGGGCTGTCGCTTTATGCGGAATCTGTCGCCGCTTTTCAGAAGGGCTTGTCGTTGGCGCCGGATACCCCGCGACTGTTAGGCAGCCTCGGTCATGCTTACGCTGCGTGGGGAAAGCATTCCGAGGCGCAGGAAGTGCTTGCTCGTCTCAAGCAGTTATCCGCGGCCACTTATGTTTCTCCGTTCGACTTCGCGCTGGTGCATTTAGGGTTGGGTAATTCCGATCCCTGCATCGAATGGCTCGAGGAGGCCTATAAATCAAGGTCGTACGAGCTTGTTTCGAGTGGCGTTGATCCGAAGTTCGATTCTATTCGCTCTGATGTCAGATTTTTGAAGCTGCTCCGGCCTCTCGGACTTAGTGCGGTTCGTGGTTAGATGTTTTTTGATTTGTATCCGCGGGAAAAGACTTGGCTAAGTAGGCGGTTATCTGGTCGAGTTCCTTGTCCGTGGCAACGGCTCCTCGCGAGGACATAAGTTGCACCAGATCCGACCACTCCGGCTCGCTCAATCGCTGCTTGGCTGATATTGATGCGGAGTGGCAACTGGAACAGACTCTTACCGTCAGATCACGTCCAGGGCCGGGCGGGAGAAGGTTGGCGTTTTCGCTGGTTTGGGGCGGTGGAAGAAGTTTCGGTCCCCTCCCCGGTGCGGCCGGGGGGAAGGACCTAGCTAGGTAGTCGGTTATCTGATCGAGTTCTTTATCCGTGGCAACGGCCCCCCGTGCAGACATAACATCCACCAGATCAGACCATCCCTGCTTGCTTAGACCCTGCTTGGCTGCTATCACCGGCAAGTGGCAACCGGAGCAGACTTTGATTGTCAGATCACGTCCAGGTCCAGGCGGGAGAAGGCTGGCGTTTCCACCGGGAGTAGTCGATCCAGCAGGCTCCTGTCCCGGTGCGATTGTTGTTCCTCCTGCGTTGTAGGACAGGAATAGTAAGAACAGCAGACAAAAGATAGCATTGCTCCTCCCATAGCTTTCCACTCTTTTCCCCCGTTGCACCGCCACTCCCTGTAGTTAGTCTTTTCCGGTGGTCTCTGATTGGAAAAAACTCCGGCTTGAAGGTCAGTATACTTTGCTGCTGGGATCATTTAAGGGATGTAACAGTAACTCGGCAGCAGAGTCTTTCCCGTGTAGTCCGGAAAGAGGTAACGAATCTGCCGTGGAGGTTCGGTTCTAACGTCCTGTCCCTGAAGTTCTTTGAAAAAGTCGACACGTCTAAGAATGGCATCAGTGGCTGATACAAAATCAAAGAAATTTTTCAAGGAACTTCAGGGATAGGACACTAGGGGCGACCCCACAATAGGCGTCCACGTTTCTAAGAGAGACCCGCTGAACTGCGGGTCCCTCGGCTACGCTCGGGATGACAAGGGGAGGGCGACCTATCCATTGAGTGCTGTTAGTGGGATCGAGAGGGCAGCCGGCTGCAATCCGAATTAAGTCACACCCTCTTTTAATGAACAACCGTACCCTGGGCCGACCAAAAGCGTTTGATGGGCTTCGCCCGTCTTTTTCGGCCCACGTACGCTGGTGCGAACATGGGGCACCCGTCCAGTGCGCGGTGGCCCTGCTCCCTCATCTTGCCCCGCAGGGGCAAGTCAAAACGCTCGGGATGACAAGATAGAGGGTGGTGCTTCCATGGGACAGCGGTTTCACGGATGGAGGGATCTGCTGTCTGTCGAGCCGATCACGCGACGTTCAGCGAACAATCTTTTTCTGAAAAGTTCGACGCGTGGAAAACGGCCTCAGAGGCTAAAGCCCATGATATTTCCATGCCCTGATACAAAGCCAAAGAAACTTTTCAATGACTTCAGGGACAGGACCGCTCCGGTGAGATCTGGATTTTACCGGGGCATGGATTCACGGCGCGAGCGAACTGCACTCTCTCCATCAGGACACTATGGGCACGTCCGTATGCTCTTGCGTGATGCGCGTGAGCAGACGCAGGAGTGCAGAACGATCGGTTGGGGTGAGCGGCTCCAGCAGACGTTCCTGTACGCGCTGCACCGCAGCTTGCACGTCAAATAGGATCTGGGTTCCGCTCTCTGTGAGGCTGAGGAGTTTGATGCGTTTGTCAGACGGGCTGGCGGTCCGATTAACCCAACCTTTCGCTTCGATCCTCTCTAGCACGTTCCCGAGAGTAGAACGATCCAACGAAATAAACTGCGATATGCGCGTCGCGTCGATCAGGGGGTGAAGAAAGATGGCCACCAACGATGCATACTGCACTGCGGTGAGATCATGCTGCCCGCATTCCGCCGCGAAGAGAGCGGTCGAAATCTGCTGCGTGCGGCGAACAAGATAACCCGGCAGACTGTGAAAGTCGCTGATGATTTCGGGTTGTGACTCAACCGCCGTAACAGATTTGTTTTTCACCGTAGATAGTTTCCCTTCTGAGCGCCTCGACATGGCTCATCGGCGACGGCGCGCATGCTTACCGCTGCTGCTTGCATGTCTTCCATCATGCCGATTCCCCTTTGCACCGGTTTGCGGTAGCCCACCCTTCGCAAAGAAGGCGCACGCTTCCAGCTTGGAACGACAAAAATATTCCGCTTCTTCCAGGAAAAGACGACGTCATGACCGGCTGGCAGAGGCTTGCAGGCTCCGGCGTGCCGAGGTTCGCCAGGGATTTCCAAAGCGGGGCGAGGTTTTGCTGTTTGATGCGCACGTAGAAGTGTGGTTTCGACTGACGGGAGCGGCAGGGATGATGTTACCTAGCAGAATGAAATCGACAGTACACTGACATTCCGTGTACTGTCAATAACGTTCTGAAAATGCTTCCCGAATGCCGGATGCCCCAGACCTCGCGACCTTTTCCTTACCGGGAATGCGGGAAATACACGGATGTCCAAGCTTGTGCGGGCGCGAAACGATTGACGCGCCCCGCGGTTGGGTTGAGAGATGAAGCCCCGGAGCAAGATAGCGGTCGGGGGAACACTCTGCGCCACTTGGGTTCCCCGTGGCGGTCAGGCTAAAAGAAGAACTTTGCCGATGCCGCCCTTCTCCGCTTCCGCATGTGCTTTGGCCGCGTCGGCAAGCGGAACGGTGCGATCGATGGGGATTTTGAATTTTCCCTTTGCCATGTCTTCCGCGAGGGAACGCATGCCCGCTGCGTCAGGATGGGAGCCGAAGGCCTCCACGTTTACGGTAGGGTGAAGCTTGGCGTTCGGGGGAGGACCTACGACGGAAGCGTAGGTTCCGCCCGGCTTGACTTTAGCCATGAGCGCGTCGCTGAGGTTGCCGCCAATTGTATCCGCGACGACTTCGACCAGGCCGAGCGCGTCCATTTCCTGCCGGCTATCGAGAGCGAGCAGCGCATCGGCCCCGAGCTCCTCTGCCGCCTTCTTTTGTGAGCCGCGCACACCGGCGATGACGTGCGCGCCCAGCTTCTTCGCCACCCAGACGGCGGTACGGCCCACGCTGCCCAATGCGCCGGTGATGATCACAGTCTGGCCAGATTGAACCTTGCCGGCCTGAACGATGAGTTGTTCGCCGGTGTTGAGCACCACCGGGAGGGCCGCGGCTGCGATGAGATTGAGGCCCTCTGGGAGCTTCGACAAGCCTGCGAGATCCCCTAGAAGGAACTCGGCGTAGGTCTTGCCGGCCCGGCCAAAGACCTTGTCACCCTCGGAATAGCCCTCGACGCCCCTGCCAACGGAGCGAACGACACCCGAGTAATCGTAGCCAAGGATGGTAGGCAGTTTGAGGGGCATGAAAGCCTTCATGGCGCCGCTGCGAATCTTCCAATCGATGGGATTGATTCCGGCCGCGGTCACGCGAATAAGAATCTGCCCATCGCCCGCCTGGGGATCCTCCCACTCTTCATAATTCAGCTTATCGGGGCCGCCGTACTCGTGCAGCACTACTGCTTTCATCACCGTACCTCGGGAACTTGGCCAATTTTACATGCGACTTGATGGGCTATATCTGTGCGTTCACAAAGCCGGACTGGTTCGGCCATGTTATCCGTGGTATCCCTTGGTCCACTGAAAGCTGAGGATTGACAATGCCGGAAACGGTATGTAACTATCCCGGACGTTAGTAAGGTGGACATTTTAGCGCGCCCAAATTAAGGGGCTTGAGGAGATTTCTTCCATGAAGAAAATCGCGGTCTGCGCAGGTTGTCTGTTGGCTTTTCTGAGCGTCTTTGCCCAGGGGCCGCAGACGTTTAAAGGCGAGGTTCTGGATAGCCAGTGCGCCGCGTTGGGCGGCCACCAGATCATGGAAAAGCAAGGGGAAAGTTCCAAGGATTGCACCAACCGGTGCGTCGCCATGGGCGGCCGGTACACGCTCTTCGACCCGTCCACCAAGACCGCCTACCAACTCGACGATCCCAAGAAAGCTGCCGCGTTCGCAGGCGCAAAGGTATCGGTCACCGGAACGCTGGACGCGACTACCAAGACCATCAAAGTATCCAGCATCAAGGCCGGATCGTAACTAAGTCCCCGCCGATTGCTTAACCTGCCAGGCGCCAGCTTGCTGGAGGCGCCTTTCCAGTTCCTGCCGTGAGTTCTCCGGCGGATCCACGACCCCTACCAGTATCTTTCCCTTCCCCACCTCGGGATCGCTGAGCACTGCTTTGAAGTTGGGCAGCCCGGCGCCGACGAGCAGCACCACCAGCGTGGTCAGGATCGCGCCCAGCATAATCATCTCGTAGACAATAATGCCGTTGGTCCAGCCCGGGGTGATCGACATGCCCCCGGTGTGAATGGGGTAGGACTTCTGCGACAGCGTCGTCAGTAGATAGCCCGTGGCGCCGCCGACGACGGCCCCGAGCACGGCCCAGCGATACGGAGTCGACGTGACGTGCGAGTCAGTGAATTCGTAGCCCTCGTGCGGCTCGCCGGAAACGATGATGATCTGCTGGGCATCGAACTTGAGCTCGGAGGTGGCGGCACGCAAGGAGTCGGCAGCGCGCTGTGCGCCTGCCGCATCGGCGTAGAGACCGTAGAGCGCCTTCATTCGGCCCGCCCTTCCGCTATCAGACCCTGCGCCCTACCTTCATGCGGCTTGCCTTCCGCAGCGACCACGGGAACGCCACCGTGCGGTTGGAGCCCTACCTTCAGCTCCCAGATAGAAATCATGGGCACGAATTTAGCGAACAGCAAGTACAGAAGCGCCATCATGCCGAAACTGGAAGCCATCAACGTGTCTTCTACCCAAGTGGGCCGGTAGGTTCCCCAGGAGTAGGGAAGAAACTTATGCTCCAGCGACGGCACGACGATCAGGAAGCGCTCCAGCCACATGCCCACCACCACCGTGCAGGAGGCGATGGCGGTGCCAGTAATGGTGCGTAAAGGCTTGATGGCCAGGATCGGAACGGGGATGATGAAGTTGCACACCACCATGGTCCAGAACAGGGGCGCATAGCCCTTGCGAATGCTCTCCCAGAAGACAGCCATCTCCGAAGGGGAGTTGCCGTACCAGGTGGTCAGCCGCTCGGCGAAGGTGAAGTAGAACCAAAGCAGACTCATCGTCAGCAACAGCTTGCCTAGATTTTGGAAATGGATGGGCCGGAGATATTCCTCCAGATGGAGGAATTTTCGGAGCAGCGCCATGGCCAGGATAAGTGCTGCGATGCCGCTGAAGATAGCACCGGCTACGAAGTAAGGGCCGAAAATGCTGGAGTGCCACATGGGCACCGGCGTCATGGCGAAGTCCCAGGAGACGATGGTATGCACCGAGACGGCAACCGGAACGATGACCACGGCCATGATGTGCATGGCGATTTCGAGGCGCTGCCATTGCCGCGGCGTGCCCTGCCAGCCGAGCGCGAGTATCCGGTAAATCTTGCGGCGAAGGCCGGTGGAGGCGTCGCGCACCGCGGCGAAGTCCGGGATCGTTGGCAGATACAAAAAGGTAGTACTGCCGGTGAGATAGGTTGAGATAGCGAAGAAGTCCCAAGCCAGCGGGGAGCGGAAGTTGGGCCAGATATGGCGTTCACTGGGGTAAGGGATCATCCAGAAGGCCAGCCATGGCCGTCCAATATGGCACAGCGGGACGATCGCCCCGATTAACACCGAAAATACGGTGATGGCCTCGGCACAGCGGGTGACCGGCCGGCGCCAGGTAGCGTTCGTGAGCCGGAGGATCGCGGAGATGAGCGTGCCTGCGTGGCTGATGCCGATCCAGAAAACAAAGTTGGTGATGTCGAAGGCCCAGAATACCGGGGAGTTGAGCCCCCACACACCGATCCCGGTGTAGAGCTGATAACCGAACGCAGCCACACCCGCCAGTAACAGGCTGGCAGAGACCGCTACTGCGAACCAATACTTGCCGCTGCTGTGGAAGAGCGGCCGTAGCAGATCCCGCTCGATTTGTTCAGCTGTGGGCTGCATCTTCCCAGGTGCCTCGTTCCAGATAAGTCACGTTGGGCTTGGTTCCCAGTTCGCCCAACAGTTTCGTGCCGCGATGAGAGCTCGACAGCTGGGCGACCTGGCTTGCCGGATCGTTCAGGTCACCGAATACCAGGGCCTTGGAGGCGCAGGATTGCGCGCAGGCGGTCGTGAATTCGCCGTCCTTGAGCTCGCGCTTTTCCGCTTCTGCCTGAATCTCAGCGGCTTTAATACGCTGGACGCAGAAAGTGCATTTCTCCATGATGCCGACGCTGCGCACAGAAACGTCGGGGTTGAGTTGGAGCTGCAGGGGCATATCCCACTGCGGATTGTAGTAATTGAAGAAGCGCACGTTATAGGGGCAGGCATTGGCACAGAAGCGGGTGCCGATGCAGCGGTTATACACCTGGGAATTCAGGCCCTCAGGGGTGTGATAGCTGGCGTAGGTCGGACACACGGGTTCGCAGGGAGCTTCGTCGCATTGCTGGCACAGCACCGGCTGAAAGCGGATGCGGGGATTGGGGAAATCTCCTTCCCAGTAGCGCTCTACGCGAATCCAATGCTTGACCCGGCCGCGGGCCGCCTGATCTTCGCCGGCGGTGGGGATGTTGTTTTCGGCATGGCAGGCGACCACACAGGCCTCGCATCCCGTGCAGCGGTCCAGGTCGACTACCAATCCCCACTTATGCGCCATAGGTTATTCGTTCTCCTTTAGAAACTCAGTTCAGCCGTCCCTTACGGGACTAGTCAAATTTCCCTTGACTACCCAGGACTATCGTCCTGGGCTAGGTTCAGCCGTCCCTTCCGGACTTAGTCTCACGCAACTCTCGAGCCCATCATTTTTCCTCTTAAGGCACGACCAATCTGGATGCGGAAAAGTCATGTTTGTTTTAGCTCTGGCCGTGGCAGGGGCTAAAGCCCATCTCATTTCCAAGCGTTTACGGCACGACTAAAGTCGTGCCCTGATACAAAGCATGAGTTTTTCCGCAACCTGTAAAGCCCATCTTATTTCCAAGCGTTTACGGCACGACTAAAGTCGTGCCCTGATACAAAACGTGAGTTTTCCACAGCCTGTAAAGCCCCTCCCTTTTTCAAGCCTTCTGTACTCTCCATTAACGCGGTTCCTCGTGGTGCGGGAATTGGCTCATTCCTCCTGCATACAACAGCAGCTTTGCGTGTTCGGGACCACCCGCCCGGGTCAGTTTCACCGGCGTGGCGGCCCAGGCGAGGGCACCTGTGCCGGCCACACCCGACGGTTCCAGAATTGAGAGTGGGTTGGCGCCGCGATCAGTCGCGTATCGTCCAAAGTTCTGATGACCTTGACCAACCGGCATCGCTACCATGTCGGGTGCGATGCCCGGGGATAAGACCGCCGCGGCATGCACGATACCCTGCGAGGACGCTATCTCTACTAAATCACCCGGATTGATCCCCAGGCGCTCTCCCGTTTTAGGATGGATCTCCACCCAACTCGACCACATTGCGGACGTAAGCACGTCGGGCAGTTCTTGCAACCAGGGCAAATGCGCCAGAGAGCCGTCCCCAAACGACTGCGAGACATAGGGCAAGAAATAGAAAGGGTAATTGCCGGTAGCCGGGGAAGGGTTCGACGCATTCATGGTTACGGGTTCTCGCTTCTCCGCCGCTGCGGGTTTGTCCGCAGTGGGTGCGCTCCACCAGCCACCCTGAGTTTGCATCGCGTCCCAAAAATCTTCGTCGGTCTTGGCGTCAATGGAGCCGGCACGGGTTCGAAGCGGAACGTAGGCAGCGCGTAGCATGGCGTCGAAGGTCGTCCAGGGCAAGGCCTTGGCGACTTCACCGCCAAGCTGATGCGCGAGCCCGAGCAAGATATTGGGCATTGGCCGGGTGTCATGGAGCGGTAAAACTGCGGGAGGGGCCAGGGTCACGACAACGCGCGAGGAGCCCGACTCGGGAACGCTGTCGAGCCAGCTCTCGAGCGGGGCGTGGTCGGGCAAGATCAGATCAGCCATCGCGCTCGTTTCGTCAATAAAGCTGCCGAAGCTGACGATGTACGGAATCTTTGCCAGAGTCTCCCGGACGTGTAAGCCGGGCGGTGCTGAGAACACTGGGTTCGCGTCGTAGAGCAGCAACACCTGGGCGCCTTCCAGTGCTTGCAGGGCCGCCAGCTTTCCTCGCATCGGCGGGTTCGAGGGATTGGGTGACAGCTCGGGAGTGAAGGTCAGAATGGGCTGCCCCTGATCCACCAACGATTCCAGCGCATTCACAGCTAACGCGGTTGGCAAGCCATTGGCCGCGGCCAACGGCGCGCCGCCGATGATCGCGGTGGCCGAGCCGGTCCGTGTCATTTCGTGTGCGAGACGCTTAATGACGGCGGCGGAGACGCCGGTTTGTTTCTCGACCGCCTCCGGGGTGTGATCCGGCAACCCCGCTGACCAGCCCGCGATGATTGAGCCGGCACGCGATGCCGCAGCATGCGGCGTCAGCTTTTCCGCCAGGATGACGTGAGCAATCCCCAGGGCAAGGGTGCCCTCGGTTCCCGGCCGGCATGGAATCCACTCGTCCGCGTTCGCGCCAGTCTGGGACATCCGCGATTCCACTTGGACAAACTTTGCCCGCCGTCCCGGGCGGCCCTGGCGCATCTCTCCATACCCGATGGATTGCGCCACCGGGGAATTCCAGGTTCCCAAAAAATCGGCGCCAAAGGAAATGACATAGTCGGCGCGGCCCAGATCGAACGTCGGCAACTGGTTGTGTCCAAAGCTACGCAGATTGGCCTCGCGCAGTGTGGCTTCGTCGAATGGCTCGTACCAGATGGCCGGTTGCGCACCGGAGGCGGCCAGGAAGAGGTCCACCAATTGCCGGCGCTGGCCGCTCAACGGCCGGGACAGAAAAGCCACTGGGGCCGTGGCGCGAAGGGTCTCCGCTCCCGCCGGTTTCGCGGCTTGCCAAGGAGCCAGGTGTGCGCCCAACTCCTTCAACGCATCGTCCCAGCTAATCGGCTGGAATTCGCCGGAGCCCCGCGGGCCGCTGCGCTTGATGGGGTGGGTGATGCGGTCGGGATGGTAAAGCACTTGCAGCCCAGCTTGTCCCCGCGCGCAAAGCTTGCCCTGGTTGACGGGATGCTGCGGATTGCCTTCAAGCTTTTTGGCCAGGCCCATCTTGATCAGGCCCGGCTTGCCTTGGCGGGTCACTTCGGCTTCGCCTTGCATCACCCGTACCTGCAGACCGCAGCCCCCGGAGCAGAGTGTGCAGACACCCGGCTTCCAGGTCGCGATGCCGGGAATCAGCTCTTCTTCCGGAACAAACCGGATGAGCTGCTTCTCCGCGCTGCGACAACCTTCGAGCGTCGCCATGACGCCCGAGAGTGCCGATATCTTGATGAAGTCGCGGCGTTCCATGGTCCTCAGTAGTGACAGGTCTCGCAGTCAACCGAGACTTTTTTCTGGGTGTGGCAATCGAGGCAGAAGCCCATGTTCATATTTATTTTGCGTTCCGCCGTGGTTTGCTTGGTTAAATCGCTGTGGCAGGTGGCGCAGTCTACTTTGGCGCGAATGTGCGGCGCATGGTTGAAGCGGACATGGGCAGACTCGCTGTAGTTGTAGACGCGGACCCAGGGAATCTCTTCTCCGCGAGCCTTGTAGGCCGCAATCTTCTTGATCTCGGGGCGGTCGGTCGCGATGACCTGATGGCAGCTCATGCACACGTTCACCCCGGGAATGCGCGCTTCGGGGCCTTGATCCACGCCCACGTGGCAAAAGGTGCAAGGTAATCCCTTGGCGAGATGGACGGTGTGGGTGTAGGCGATGGGCTGAACGGGATGTTCCGGATGGATATCCAGAAAGTCTTTCACCGCAGCATAGGCGTCAGGGTGCGCCGGAGTAAACACACCTGTCGTTGTATATGCGGATTGACTGGCCGCGTGAAGTGGGCTTCCAGGAAGCGTAATCCTCAGCAGCGCCCATGCACAGGCGCCGGCCACAATGACCAACAAGCAAATTCGCCAACCCAGAGGGATGAGCATAGAGAGCAGATTCTGTGTGGCTCGGCCTTAGAGCTGCAAATCGTACACGACGGGTGCAACCGTTGTAAATATCGAAGGGTCCTGGGATAGGTCGAGCTCGCTGAAGGCAGTCCATGACGGGGAAGATGCCGGTGCGGGGGGTACTCTCTATGCCGCTTCTTTCAGGACTGCGTCTTAAAGCCCAAAGCAGATGCGAAAAAGCCTGACGCTCTCCTGACGCTCGATTGTTCCAAATCTCACCAGGGATAGGTATTCTTGTCGCTGTATGGGGCTTGCCCAGGGTTGTTCAACCTCGATAGATACGGAGATCCGATGAAGAATCGCGTGACGTACCTTTTGTTTTGCCTGCTTGCTGCCTCCTGTTTGTTCTCTGCACCCGCGCAGGCGCAGAACGGGGGCGGTTGGCAGGTGGTGAAGGCGGATTGGGGCGCGGGCAGGCGATGGATGGACGTCACGAAACAGGTCCGCAGGCTCCTGAACGGTAACGGTCGCGTCCCAGTGAACAACGACACCATGGGCGGCGATCCGGCTTATGGCGTATTGAAAGTTCTACGCATTCAGGCCACGAATGCTCGCGGCCAGACGCAGCAATTCACCTACCCGGAAGATTCCATGATCGATGCCCGCCAGTTCGCCAATAATGGCGGGCCGGGGGGCCCTGGATATCCCGGGGGAGGCTATCCGGGAGGCGGTGGATATCCGCCCCCAAATCCAGGCTATCCCGGTGGCGGCTATAACGGCTCCCTGCAGATCACGCGCGCGTTCTATGGCCTAAATAATCGGACCATGGATGTAACCCAAACGCTTCGTGGCATGGTGCGGAACGGAACCCTCGCCGTGCAGGTTAACAACAACAACATGGGCGGAGATCCCGCCAGGGGCGCCGACAAAGTGCTCACCGTTATCTATCGCTTCCAGGGACGGGAGCGCACCTCCACCGTTAAAGAGGGAAATGTGCTCAGGATTCCGTGAGAAGGGTTTTCACCAACGCCTTCCGCGATGAATTCAGCGGTTTGGTATCCGCTGCTGAGTTTGGCGCGTAGCCACCTCAGCCAGCTGGTCATAGAGATGTGAAGACGGCGATTCGTTCTGTGTCCGATGGTTGGCTTTCGGAGAGCCACGTTTGGCTCTGTAGGACCGGGGTGCAAGGTCCCAGAGTGCAGATTCTGATTTGCCTTGTCTTGCTTTGCCGGCGGAGCCGATGCAAAACATCTGTGAGGATGGAGCCGGTGAAAGGCGTAAACAAGTAGAACACGGTCCCGCTTGAGAGTTCTGCCGTCCGGGCGTCTTCCGCTACGAATTGCACACCGCTCAGATTCAGGCGCTGTGCGGTTTCCTGTGCGCTTGCGGCATATTCCGGCTGCACCTCAACCCCGAGGGTACGGACTTTTGCCAGAATGCCTACCAGCAAAGGGACGTGGCCCAGCCCCGATCCCAGGTCGACGAGAACGTCGTTGCTCGAGAGGGTGCAGTTTGCGATCAGGTCGAGGATGTGACGCGCGGGGGTTGGTTGGTAGGCCGTCATCTCCGGAGACGGCAAAACGCCGGCTTCGCCGGGGCCACGAAGCTGGAGGACCTCGCAGACAATTTCGTCGAACAGATCGAAGCTGAGACCCGGATGGGGTCTTTCAGTTTTTCGATCATTGACCAATCCTGCGAGCCAACGGTCCAACGCGGGTGAATTTCCGTGAAGGGCGATGTCAGCGTGTGCGGCTTCATACATGGTTTGGTTCACAGCTTCGAACCGGGACCTGAGCGACCTGGCACGCAGGATGAGTTCAGGATCGGAGAAGGTCTTCAGGCCCTGCCAGTCGAGGTCGCCGACGATTGTCTCAAGCTCATAGAGAACGCTCAGGCGGAGCGTCAACTGCTCTGGCTGGAGCAGTTGCTGTGCATCGCCTACGGCGTGCAGGAACTGCCTCAGTTCGTGGAAACGATCGATCCCGGCTTGCGAATGGGCTACAGTTGACACGTCAACCACGGTAAGCGTCGAACGGTTGTCATGTCAACCCGTTTCTTGGTAGGCTCGATACGGCCATGACGGCAAAAGCATTATCCCCGGGTGAACTTCGCATTTGGCATGCCTTCCTGGCTATGGGCGAGGATGTTCTGGAACGGGTGGGACGCGACATCAGCCGGGCGACGGGACTCTCCGGTCCTGAATTTGGCGTGCTCTCACGCCTGGCCGCCTTTGGCAAAGAGGGGCTGCGCCAACAGGAACTGGCGACCGTGATGGGATGGGAAAAGAGCCGGCTGTCTCACCAACTGAGCCGGATGCAGAAGCGGAAGCTGGTGGAGCGTCGCGCCGGAGAGGACCGGGCAACTCTTATTGTCCTGACCAGAACTGGCCGGGAGAAGCTGGGGTTTGCCCTTCCCGTTCGCGGGGAGTCAGTGAGGCGGAACCTGCTTTCTCGGCTTTCTGCGGAGCAGATTGAGACCCTTGTAAGGGTAAGCAATCTGCTGAGTGATGAAGAATAGCGCGGCTTAGAGAAAGTCGGCGATAAGGAACGCTGTCCCGTGCGACGAACTCAGATTTTGTCATAGTGTGCGTAGACAGTCCTGACGAGCGAATCGTCATCGAAGATCATTACCTCCGCGGCAGTCAGATTGTTCACGCTTCTGTAGTACAGAGTGATACTGCGAACACCCACCAGCGTGGCGTACAGTTCGAAGCGCAGTTCCGGGTAGGCAGACAAACCCTTAGTGAAATAATTGCGAAGGGCCGACCTTCCGTCTACCTTTCCGGTTGGATCCCCTAGCACCTTCTGGATGAACGGTGAATAGAATTCCACTTTCTCCGCGTAATGCTGCAAAATCTCGTCCACATCATGCGCATTCCACGCCCGGATCCAATCCTCAGCGAATTTATTTGCGAACTCGACAGTCACTCGATCTCCCTCCTGAAAAACGAGACCCACTTCGAAGGTAACTGGATATTAGCCGAGAGCTCCGCCAGGCCCGGAAAAGGTCCGCTGTCCCACTTGGTTCTGATCTGTTCATTCTGATTTGGGCATCTGCTGTCCAGCAGTAAAGTGCCCGGCGGCCCTCGCCGATGAGGCTGATGTTTCCCCCCCAGGGAAAGGGAGTTTTGAATGAAAAGGCTGTTGCCGTTTCGCGTGCTATTAGTGCTATCGTTTGCTGTTCTTCCCTTCGCCCTTAGGCCTCTGTATGGCCAGGCAGTGAGCTTTTTAGGCGACCCGGTAGATTTCGGCGACGTGAACGTATGCGCGGCCGGTCAGACGACCCCTGGGCCATGTAACAACACGTTGACGTTCTATTACAAGGTCACCGCAGGCGGAACGCTGGGGAAACCTCAGATCCTGACCATGGGTGTGCCCTACCTCGATTTCGCGTTTTTCCGAAGCACCTGTGTGGGAACCCTGACCACAGGGTCCCGATGCAGCGTTGCTGTGACCTTCACACCAAGGGTCACCGGGCTGCGCTCCGGCTCAATCGAGATCGTGGATGGCGGTGGTAACGTATTGGCGACAACGCTCATCCATGGGACCGGTCAGGCGGCGGCTCCGGGTGACTTCAAGATAACGCTGACTCCGATGACACTCGCCGTGTCACCGGGCGGTGGGCTGCCAGTTCAGGTCACTGCGACGGCACTCAATGGTTTCACCGGCACGACGACGGTGGCGCTGAGCGGCCTTCCGGCCGGAGTAACGAGTAACCCCACCTCACTCACGCTGCCTCCGGGTGCAACGCAGGCCATTACGCTGAACGTCGGTAACACGGCCGCAGCCGCGACCGGCAATGTGGTCTTTACCGGGGATTCGGGATCGCTCACCCACACTGCGACTTTGGCCCTGACCGTAGCAGCCGCCGGAACCAGCGTCACGACTTATCACAATGACAATGCACGCGACGGGTGGAACTCTTTAGAAACGGTGCTCACCCCGCAAAACGTCAACGCCACCGCTTTCGGCCAATTGCGCATCCTTACCACGGACGGGAAAGTGGATGGGCAGCCACTCTACGTCAGCAGTCTATTGATCGCCGGACAAACCCGTAATGTATTGATCACGGTGACCGAACACGGGACCGCCTATGCCTTTGACGCCGATCAAGGTGCTGAGTTGTGGCACGTCACTACGCTCGCAACCAACGAGACACCCAGCGACGATCACGGCTGCTCCCTGATCTCGCCGGAAATCGGCATCACCGATACTCCCGTTATTGACCGTGGCTATGGAACCAATGGCGCCGTGTTCCTGGTGGCGATGTCGAAAGATATCCAGGGAGCCTACCACCAGCGGCTGCATGCGCTGGATCTGACCACTGGCGCGGAGTTGTCGGGTGGCCCGTCTGAAATACAAGCCACGTATCCTGGCACCGGCTATGGATCGAGCGGCGGGATGCAGGTATTCGCTCCGGGGCAATATATGGAGCGAGTCGGCCTGTTGTTAATGAATAGCCAGATCTACATGGGGTGGGCTTCCCATTGCGATCAGGATCCCTTTACGGGTTGGCTGATGGCTTACAGCGAAAGCACGCTGCAGCAGACCAGCGTGTTCAACCTGACACCGAATGGTCCGTCGACGCCGCACTACGCTAACGGCGAGGGCGCCATATGGATGAGCGGAGCGGGTCTCGGTGGGGATGCGCAAGGAAATGTTTTCTTTCTGGACGCGAACGGAACTTTCGACGCAACGCTTGACGGCAACCATTTTCCGGCGCAAGGCGACTTCGGCAATTCGTTTATGAAGATGTCGACGAGCGGAAACAAACTCGCGGTCGCCGATTATTTTGCCACTCACAACACGCTCATCCAGAGCGCCGCGGATCAAGACCTGGGAGCCGGGGGCGTCCTGCTGCTGCCGGACCTGGTGGATGGCGGAGGCGTTACGAGGAGCCTCGCTGTGGGTGCGGGTAAGGATAGAAACATCTACGTAGTGGACCGCACCAATTTGGGGAAGTACAACGGCCGTACCAACACGATGTACCAGGAAGTGTCCGGGGCCTTGGCCGGGGGAGTATTTTCCGCACCGGCATTTTTCAACAACACGGTGTACCTCGCTGCGTTCAACGATTATTTGAAAGCGTTCCCTGTTACCCAAGCGTTGCTGGCAACAACGGCGGCTACGCAATCCGGGAATACCTTTGCCTTTCCGGGAGCTAGCCCCAGCATCAGCTCGAACGGGACCCAGAACGGCATTGTGTGGGCGATTGAGAATCAGAGCTCGGCCGGGGTACTGCACGCCTATGACGCCACCAACCTTGGCTCGGAGCTATACAACAGCAACCAGGCGTCTGGAAACCGCGACCACTTTTCCTATAGCAAGTATGTGCCGCCGACGATCGCAAATGGAAAAGTGTTCGTGGGAACTCCAAGCGGCGTGGCAGTTTTTGGCTTGTTGCCTTGATGATGTATGGCACGGGCTAGGATCCTCAAGATAGTCCTGCGCCGGGGAGTCGGCTCGGCGGCCGCCGGCGCAGGGCTGGGTGTGGCGGGTGCGCTCATCGTCTCTTACCTCATGGCCGGACTCCTCTTCGGCTAACGATCCGCCCACCTTCGCCCGCGTGACCCTTGTGCTTAGCACGGTCGCGGTCGCTGCCCGCTATATCCCGGCGTGACGCGCCATGCGCGTCGATCCAACCACTACACTTCCCTCCGATTAGTTATTCGCCCTGCCTCGACATCCGATCGAAGCGCGCAATTCCGACAAACGGGTCGAAACGAGAAACATCGTACGAAAGTTTTCGTTGACATGTACGAAGACCTTCGGATATTGTTTGGCTCATGAAGAAGCAGAAGGAACTTCCGAAGCCGACGGAGGGGGAGCTGGAACTTCTCTCCATTTTGTGGGATCGAGGCGAGGCCACCGTGCGCGAGGTTTTTGTGACCGTCAATGAGCGTAGGCCCGTGGTCTATACCGGTGTACAAAAGCTGATGCAGATCATGCTGGAAAAAGGCCACGTCGTGCGGGATGACAGCGAGCGTTCCCACGTGTATCGGCCGGCCGTTGCGAAGGAAGAGACACAGCGGAGATTCATGCGTGACCTCAGCGATCGCTTCTTCGCCGGCAGCTCAGTGCAACTCGCTCTGCGTGCCTTGGAGATGGAACAGGCCAGCGAAGAAGAGCTGAGCGAGATTCGAAAACTGATTGCGAAAAAGCATTCCTGAGACGGAGGATCGGCATGAGCGTTCTCGACGGATTTCAAAGTAGCGAAGTGGTTGCACTGGGTTGGACGCTGCTGCATTTCTGCTGGCAGAGCACCGCCATCGCTCTGGTGTATGCGGCTTTGGACCGTTGCACCCTGCGAGCTCCCGCATCCGTTCGCTACGGCATCGCTCTTGTGGCGCTGGCGTTGCTGCCGCTGGTAGCGGCAGCAACCTTTGTGGAGCAAGTACGCCTCGTCTCACACGTGGCGATCGACCAGCAACAGGTGGCGGTGTCACAACTGGGAACGATGCATGCCGCTCTCGTCCAGAAGGTGCCCGCAGTTTTACCGGCTATCGGGAATAGCGAGCTATGGATCGCGCAGCATGCAGACCTTTTGCTGCCATGCATGGATGGCATCTGGCTTGTGGGCGTTTTGTGGTCCGCGCTTCGCGCAGCCGGTGGCTGGTGGCAGTTGTTGACGTTGCGGCGCAGGGCTCAGGCCGCTGCCCCGCCAGGATTACGCTCCGCCTTCGACAGCCTCACGCAGCGGTATCGGCTGGGACATCGCGTTGTTCTCCGCATCTCGGACGAGTTGATCTCCCCGATGGTGTTCGGCGTCTGGCGCGCAGTGGTACTCATGCCGTTGAGCGCCGCCATGTCTCTGGCGCCGGAGCAACTGCAGGCGGTCCTCGCGCACGAACTGGCGCACGTTCGCCGGTGGGACTACCTGTGCAACCTGCTGCAAACATCCATCGAATGCCTCTTCTTCTTTCAGCCCGCGGTGTGGTGGATGAGCAAGAGAGTGCGAGAGTTTCGCGAAGCCTGCTGTGACCAGGTCGCTGCTACGGCCTGTGCTGACCCTCTCGTCTACGCAGAGGCTCTGCTGCGCATGGAAGAACAGCGCGTGCAGCGCCGGCGATTGGCTGTAGCTCTGCAGGGCAATGGCGGACAACTATTGAACCGAATACGACGAGTGTTAGGAGAGGAAGCGATGGAGCAGAGATCGATGGGTGGCATCCGGATTGCGGTCGTGAGCATGGTTCTGGCAGGGTTGTATGTGGCTCCCCACATAGCTCATGGCATGAAAGCCGAACCTAAGCAGGCAGACGTTGCGGCAGTCGCTGTGGTTACCGGGAAGGACGACACGGCGAGGCTGGACGTAGTCGCCAATCCAACGCCTGACGCACACCCGGTTGCAACCGCAGCACCAGAGCCAACTGCTGCGCCAGAACCAATTGCTGCGCCGGAACCAACTCCGGCGCCAGCAGCCAACCCTGTCGAGGTGACAGCTCCCACTTCCACTTCAGTAGCGATGGACTCACAGGCATCCTCACAACAAAGTGGCGCAGGATATCTGCAGAAGATGCGCGACGCCGGTTATCCTTTGGACCTGAACAAGGATTTGGACGAGATTGTCCGGCTGCGTTCGGTTGGCGTCACGGCGGACTACGCCAAGAGCATGGCACAGGTAGGACTCGGCACACCAACACTGCATGACTTGGTCACACTCAAGGCGGTTGGCGTCACGCCGGACTACGTTGCCGGCCTTAAAGGCACCGTGATCGCCCCTTCCAGCTTTCACGATGTCATCACCGAAAAGTCCATGGGCATCACGCTCGAGTTTGCGAAGTCGGTCGAGTCGCTCGGTCTCGGAAAGGTGACGGCTCATGACGTAGTCGCCATCAAATCCGTCGGCGTTACGCCGGAGTACATAGCTGCCCTGAAGGTGAGCGGCTTCGCTCCTGCCGACGTGCATGAGGCGGTCAGCATGAAGTCCGTTGGAGTCACTCCCGAATACGCCAGTGCCATGGCTTCGGCAGGATTTCCGGCCACAAACATTCACGAGTTGATCTCCATGCGGGCACAGGGGGTGACCCCGGAGTATGCGAAGTGGCTGAAGGCCACGTTTCCGGATGCGGACAACCACACTTTGCGGCAGGCGACCGTCTTCCACATCGATCCTGAGTTCATGGCGAAGGCGAAGGCCAACGGCTTCAACGGCGCCAGCCTCGAGAAGCTGAACAAGCTTAAGATGTCGGGCCTGCTGGACTAGGCTTTTCCCGCGCACATCCCCTGCATCGCTGCCCTGTGTGCTTTTGCCCGCAGAAGGAGAAGTGCGCTTAATGACCATTTCCAGCTTCACGAGGAAACACCTATGAAACAGCTTCTGATCGGATCTTTGGCGCTTCTTTCTTCGGTGACGTGTGCGGCGCAAACCATGTCTGGCTTGTGCATGATCGCTGCCTCGCAATCCGCGGACAAGCAACCCGCGATGCAGATGATGCTCTCGGAGAGCAACTGCGAAAAGAGCAACGAAAACTGCACCGAAATGTCGCACTCAAACTTCGACTGGAAAGGCTGGAGCGGCATCTCCCCTCAGTCGTTGCAGGAAGAAGGTTCGCAGGTTTCAGCTCATAGGACAGGCGACGCCGGTGACCTTGTCTGCGAAGGAGTAGTACACGATGCTACGCTCGCAGGACGATTCCGCTTTAACGCCAGCCCTTCCTTTGCTGCATCGATGGCGGCGATCGGCTTCGATGGCATCACACCCCACAAGCAACTCAGCTTCCTGATGCTGGATGTGAACCTTGCCTGGGTGAAACAAATGCAGTCGTTAGGGGTAACGGAGCTGTCGACGAACAAGCTGATTAGTCTCCGAGCGCTTCATGTCGACGCTGACTACATCCACGCGATGGCCGCGGCAGGGTACCCCGAACTGCGAGCCGGCAAGCTGACCGAGATGAAAGCCGTGGGCGTCACTCCCGAGAAAGCGCGCGAGGCCAGAGCCATGGGCTTCCAGCCCACCGAGCAGGAACTGACCCAGATGTCCATCTTCAAGATCGACAAGCCATTCGTCGATCGCATGCGTTCTCGCGGCCTCAACGACCTCACTCTCGCCAAGCTGATCAAGATCAAAATATTCAAGCTGGAAGAGTAGGTCCTCCACGCTGGCGTGATCGGCAGGTGCACCTCGGACCGACTATGACCAAGACAACGACGATTGGTGTACTGAGCTTGTTATGGCTAAGCGCGATGCTTGCGGGCACACGGGGCGCCTGCGGCCGATGCCACGACGGACGTGCCGGCATGCGTTACGAGACGCGCGCAGACTTACCCTCCATTATCGCCATACATTTTTCTATCCGGGCTCAAACAGCAGGCTGGAGTCTGGCCTTCAGCTGCAGCGAAGCTCGTTGCACGGTTCGTAACCTGCACCGTCCGCGCAGATCTGAGTCCCTTGAACGCTTCCTTGTGATCACTGTCTCGGACGGCGCGCTATAGAAACTCTTGCCGGGACAATCATCCCATCCCGAGTGGCCCAACTTTGGAGGCTGCGGAAAAACTCGTGTGAGAACAACAGAAATGCAGTCAAGGAGTGGAAGCATTTGAAGGGCTTCGCCCGTCTTTTTCGGCCCACGTTAGCTGGTGCGAACATGGGGCACCCGTCAAGGTTTGTTTGGTCCTCAGGCGGCTTAGGCGCGCGCTGATACAAGAGGGTCCCAAGCGCTGGTTGACAAGGTGGATGCAGTGCATTTACAGTCGTTCATCGATATATCGAATATCGATTATACATGCCCAAACGAAAACTCGATCCTCTGCCTGCCGTTGCATTCCAGATTATGCTTGCTCTCGCCGAAGGCGACCTGCATGGGTACGCAATCATGCGGCAAGTTGAAGAGCAGACGGGCGCACGTCTGCGCCTGGGGCCAGGGACTTTGTATGGTTCCATCCAAGCGCTCCTTGAAGGAAAACTGATCGAGGAGGTTGAGCGGGCCGAGAGCATCGATGGACGCTCGCAGCGCCGCCGCTATTACCGGTTGACCGTGGCCGGGCGCAAAGTGGCGCGATCGGAAGCGGAAAAAATGGCGGACACTCTGCGTGTGGCGCGGGCCCGAAAAATTCTGAGGGGGGACTATGTCTGAGAAGATCTTTGCTCTCCTGCTTCGTCTGTATCCTTCAAGGTTCCGTAACAAATACGGGCGGGAGGCACTCCAATTGATCAAGGACCGTTTCCGCGACGAATCAGGGTCCTTCAAGAGAATCCGCTTGGTGTGGGACCTGGTGGCGGATGGGCTCTTCGGATTGCCGCAGGCTTACCGGAACTCGTATGCGTCGACAGAAACAACGTCGCTTTCCTTCGATGCTGAAGGCATTCCTTCGTTCAGGGTCCTAGATAAGGGTCCCATAGGTCGTGGATCGATTCTCCTCGGTGGTGCAATGTCGCTGTCGACAATCGTCGCTTTCGGATGGTTACTGAGCCTGTCTATCGCTCACTTGCCCGCCCCGGGTTGGAATGGACACATGTCCCCGATTGAAGCGGTGGTGGAGAGACTCAATCAGGCAACGCCTACCGAGACACCCTTGAGTGAGTCCACCTCAGTGGCGACGAGCGAACGACAGCCTCAAACCCCTCTGCCCGCGGCCGCGAGCCCTTCCAGGTCACACGCGACGGCCAATTTACGCGGGAGCGGCGATGTTGCCGAAGGAATGAATCGTGCTGTTCCCATTGCGAAGCAGAGTCCAAGCGAGGATACCCTGTACCTTCCGCCGCGATTAGCAGCCGGTGAAACAGTCGCCTGGAAGGGCGATCTGACCGATGCGTCTGGCCATCCGGTACGCGCGGCAGACATACACGTGATAGGCGGACATGGCGAACTGGTGGCCCACACTGCTGCGGACGGCAGCTTCGCGTTCCCTGAATTTCCCTCCGGCGATTACGAAATTGTGATCGTTCGTGATGGCCGCGAAGTAGCGTATCGAAAGGCGCTGCATCTGGGTGCAACATCGTCGCCTCCCCGGCTCACCCTTGCTCCAGGTGGGCGTCTTGTGCTCTCGGCCCGGTGAGAAGATGTGACCATGGTATCATGACCATGGTCGAGGTTCTATTCTTGAAAACAATCGCAGCGGGAGAGTTCAAAGCTAAGTGTCTGGCCATCATGGATGAAGTGCAGGCCAGAAAGACAAAATTCGTTATCACGAAAAACGGAAAGCCTGTTGCCCAAATGATCCCGGTCGAAGAGGTTGAGGATAGCCTGTTCGGGTTTTATGCGGGAAAGTTGGCTATCTCCGGCGATATCGAGGCTCCTTCGGTACCGCATGAGCATTGGAAACGCCTCAAGTGATCGTCGTCGATACGTGTGTAGTGATTTGGCTCGCTTCGGATCCCAGTTTGCTCTCAGCGGCGGCGACCGATGCGATTCGAACGGCTCGGGCGAACGGCGGGGTGGGTATTTCCTGCATCTCCCTGTTTGAGTTGGGGTGGCTGGCCAGGAATCAGCGAATCGTGCTAAAGACTTCTCTTGAGGCATTTCTGGTTGAGGTGGAGGCTCGCTTCGTTATACTGCCGATCACAGCAACCGTCACGCGCATCGCCGTGGAGTTTTCTTCGCCTTACCCTCTCGATCCTATGGACAGAATTATCGGAGCGACTGCGCTGGCTCGTGGCGTTCCTCTGGTGACCAAAGACAAGATGATTCGGAAAGCAAAAGCGCTTTCGGTCATCTGGTAAGCGCTACAAGACACCTTGGTTGACATAAATAGAGTGCGCTCCCATAATTATCCTCATTTCAGCGGACATCACTACCCGAGTTTCCGGCTCTGCAATTCGCGCGCTTCTCGCGCCGTAATGTAAGAAACGGGGCCTCAGGCAAACCGGGATCGTTCGAGCCTCCCTGCTGAGGGAGCACGGCGCCTTGTCTGTAATCTGGACCAAGTGCTTTGCGCAACTGTTCGCTCGCGCACCATCGGATGCGAGTCCGTCTTAGGAGAAAGCACGATGAGCGTACCGCTCGGATCGACTCGCCGCCAATTTCTGAAGACCTCCCTGGCTGCAGCAGGCGCCGCCACCCTCAGACCCTATCCCGCGATCGCGCAGCAACCCGCGAAATTCCGCCGCTACAATGTCACCAGCACCGCCGGGCAGAGAGCACTGGTCAGTTATGCAAAAGCCATCCGGGTGATGTTATCGCGGCCGCCGGACCATCCGCACAACTGGTTTCGCAACGCGTTCGTTCACCTGATGGACTGTCCCCATGGCAATTGGTGGTTTTATGTGTGGCACCGTGGATACATCGGATACTTTGAGCAGACCATCCGCAACCTGAGTGGCGACCCCAGCTTCACCATACCTTATTGGGATTGGACACAGTCGGCACCGCCGGGGCAGTTGGCCCGGATTCCAGACTCCATGTTCAATGACGTTTTGACCCCGATTGCCGCCGAATTCGCGCCCTATACCAAGGACATCGCAACTTTCACGTCCTTCATCCAGCCGGCACTCAAGAAGTACTGGGCCGGTCTCAATCATGACCAGCTGGTCCAGCTGAATAATCGTGGCTACACCAGCTTCGATAAGATGTGGAACGATGTGACGGGATTCAATGCGACCCTACCGCCGCCACACCTCGATCCTACGAACCAGGCTTTCGCGCAGACCCCTTATGCACGGTACCTGACCCGCACGAATCCGAATCTGACCGACACCGTCACCTACAACGTATCGCCGTTTATGGTGAGGTCGGGGCTGCTGCCCACCGACTTCTACGACCCGATCAATCAAATCAGCTTCAACAGTTCCAAAACACCCTCCCACAATACTCCGCCTTCCGGCAGCGCTGTGTTCTCTACGCTCGAAGGATTTCCGCACAACAGCGTACACAACTGCATCGGCGGCTATCCGCCTATCCCCAAGGGACCGTGGGGAAATATGACCAACAATCTTTCTCCCGTGGACCCCATATTCTTTTTGCACCACAGCAACATGGACAGGCTTTGGGATGTGTGGACCCGCAAGCAGCAGGCGCTCAAGCTGCCCTTCCTGCCAGACAAAGAGAACTTCCCGACCTACGCGGACGAGCCCTTCCTCTTCTATGTGAGGCCCGACGGGACGCCGGTCGGCACCAGCAAAGCTGGGGACTACATCTCTACTACCCGCTTCCAATACGACTACGAGCCAGGCTTCGGAGAAGAGCTCGTGAAGCCGCCCAAAGCCGGCTTCAAGGCGAAGCACGCAATAGCGCCCGCAACAGGCAAGTTGAAGGGGAATACCGCCACCGTGATCCTTCCCGAGAATGAGGTCGCCACGCATTTTGCGGAGGATTCTTCAGAATCGCTTTTCGCGCTGGTGACGGTGCCTCGTCCAACCACTGCCTCCCCCAGTCGCGAGTTCGATGTTCTGGTGGGTGCGCCTGCGGATGTGAATCACGTCTCTCCCGGCAGCCCTTACTTTGCCGGCACGGTGGCATTTTTTGGCGGCACGATGCATATGCCAGGCATGTCGGCCGATGCGACGTTCATTGTTCCGCTGCCCAAGCGAAGGGAGGCTTTTGCCGCCCGGGCCGCGGGCGCAGCAGCCGGGAGTTCGGCGGTCACCATCAAGGTCGTGCCTGCGGGAGGCGGCGCCTCGGTGCTCAAGGCTGTTACTGTGCGCGCGTTGTAGACTAGGCCATGGTCATGATCGGTCCCGCTATCGTTCTCGCGGCGCTGGTCGCAGCGCAGGGCACGCCATTCGCTTTGGAGCCCTCGGCACCTGCAATGTTTCAGCCAACAGAAGATGCTCGACCGATGACACTCACGCTGCCGCACGCGCTGCAAAAGGGGGAGACGGCGTGGCTGCTGGTGAAGGTTGGCGACATTGACCACAACCAGATTCAGCTCACGACGCAGGATGGCCGGCCTGTCGGTACGATCTCCCCATTTGCGTTGCGATCCGGTCAAGCCGCCGGAACGTACACGGTTCCGGTTCCTCCTGAGGCTTTTGACAACCTGCGGCTGGCCTTGCGACTGTCAGTGTTACAAACAGGTCGCGCACAAAGGGCACCCACGATAGAAGAGGTAATAAGTTTGCGCCTCGTCGTCCGCCGGTTCAAAGGTAGTAGTTAAGCGCGCGAACTGGCGGATGCAGAAGACGGCCTTTTGTCCGGCTTTAGATGGGCTCGTGTTGACAATTCGTTAGGTACCTTGCAATACTTTGCAAGGTACCTAACGAATTTGGGAATGGATGGCAGACGAACTGGCGAACCTGAAGCATGATTCGGTGGGCGCGTGGGCGAAGCGATTGTACTTCGCGGCGCGGTCGGTCATGGACTCCATTTTGCGTCCCTACGACCTTGGGTCGACGCAGTGGTATGTCCTGCATCAGCTAGCCAACGAGGGACCCACGATGCAGCGCGATCTGGTGCGCATGCTCCAGATCGAGAGAGCCACACTGAGCGGGGTCGTGGCGACCTTGGTGCGCAAGGGTCTGGTCGATCAAACGGCCGACCCAGACGATCAGCGGCAACGGATGCTTCGCATCACTCGGTCAGGCAGGAAGCTTTGGAATGAGTTGCCCGATCCGATCGGCCTCATTTTGACAGTCGCATTCGATGGCGCCGACTCAGCGGAGTTGGCGATCGCGCGCCGTGTGCTGCAGGCCGCTACGCAACGACTCAACGATTACGTCTCAGGAGGAAATCAGGCATGACAATCTTGGTTACTGGTGGAACGGGGCTAGTGGGTTCGCGGCTGTTGCGGCGTTTCGTCGATGCCGGCGTGGATTAGCCTGGCGCTCGTACGGCCCGGCAAAGAAGTTCCTGCTGGAGCGACGACGGTGGAAGGCGATCTTCTCGATGCGGATTCGCTGCGGCAAGCCGTGGAGGGGGTTTCGGCGATCGTTCATCTTGCCGCGGTTTTCCGGACTCAGAAGGAAGATGACATCTGGCGAGCCAATCTCGAGGGCACGAAAAACCTGATCGCCGCCGCGAAGGCTTACGCCCCGCAAGCCCGCTTCGTGATGGCAAGCACCGGGCTGGTCTACGATGCGGATGCATCTCATCCCGGCCGTGAAGAGGACACGACTCATCCCAAGTTGGCGTATCCCGCAAGCAAGATCGCCGCGGAGAACGAGCTCCGCAAGAGCGGGCTCAACTGGAGCATCCTCCGTCTCGGGTTTGTCTACGGCGATGGGGACGGGCATCTGGCCTCAGTACCGCCGCTCGCCGCGAGGTTCAAGTGGCACCCCGCGAAGACATTCAGCCTGGTTCACCAGCGAGATGTTGCCGGCGCGGTCGAACTTGCTCTGACCGGGGCCATGGACGGGCACATCGTCAACGTCTGCGACGACGCACCGACTAGCCTCTTCGAGATGGCCAAAGTTGCCGGGTCTCCCATAGACCCGTCTGCGGAGCCCTTGACCAATCCGTGGATGGGCCGCATGGATGGGTCAAGGCTTCGCAGTCTCGGCTTCCAGGTTACGGTTCCGAGTCTGTATCAGGCTGCGCATCAAGGGATACTGTAGCGATCCGCACCGAAAAGCAAACCGCAGATCTCTCCACTGCGCTTCGCTTCGCTCTGTAAAAGCAGAAAAACATTTCGACGAAAGGTCCGTAGAACTGCAGGTCCCTCGGCTGCTCTCGGGATGACAAGTTGAGGGTGGCGCTTCGATTGAGTGCTGTTAGTGGGATTGAGAGGGTAGCTAGCTGCAAACCGAATTAAAGTCACAACCTCTCCTAATGAACAACCGCACCTTGACCGACCAAGAGCGTTGGAGGGGCTTCGCCCGTCTTTTTCGGCCCACGTACGCTGGTGCGAACATGGGGCACCCATAGAGTGCGCGGTAGCCCGTACTGTTCATTGCTCCCTTAACTTGACGCAGGCAAGTCGGCTCCTCGGGATGACAAGGGGAGGGTGGTGCTTCCATTCAACATCCGTTTGTGGGATCGACAGAACTGCAGGTCGGTCCACTACGCTCCGCTTCGGTCGCGCAAACAAGGCATTCCGTAGCCATCAGTAAGCTTTTCAAGGGCCCGATATACTGAGCCTGTTCCTCGCGAGGCTGCAATCCTGCAGCTTCTACTCGGTGTGCGCTCTTCTCGCCGCAGATCGGATGGAGGCTCACCTGCGAGAGCGGCGTGCATGGCACGCTACTCAGGAGAGCTATGTCCAAGAACGAGTTGGCTTACGTTGAACTGCCGGCAACAAGCACCGTGGAGATGAAAGCCTTTTATGGCGGTCTGTTCGGGTGGTCGTTTCAGGATTGGGGCGCGGACTACACGGCCTTTTCAGAATCTGGATTGGAGGGGGGCTTCCATGCGGGGAATGAACACCGCACCCAAGCACCTTTGTTGGTAATTGAAACGGATGACATTCAGGCTATGGAAGAGCGCGTACAGCAGGCGGGCGGAAAGATCACATTGGCGACCTTCCAATTTCCGGGTGGTAAACGTTTCCATTTCATCGACCCGGCCGGAAATGAGCTGGCTGTGATGCAGGCTGATTAAAAGACGAGGCGATGTGGCGGCGCTGCATCGCCTTATCTGTCAGGGCGGTTTTGCGACGGTGGTATGATGTCTGCACGCTAGAGGATAGGGGTGGAGTCTTTCATTGAACGGGTCGATGCTGCCTGGGCGATGGATCCTAATCGCGACTTATGCCGACAAAAGAGAATCCCCGGTCTCCCTATATTCAGAGCCTCGATCGTGGTCTGGAAATTCTCCAGCTCGTCGGCCGGTCGAAACGAACTGTATCCGTCCCAGAACTGGCGGAGCTGCTCGGAATCGATCGTAGCAGCGCGTTCCGATTTGCCATCACACTCCGCCGCCGCGGGTTTTTGTCCAGTCCGCCGGGGAGGAAAGACTTTTTGCTGGGGTCGTCGATGTGGGCCCTGGCACGGGAATACGACTGGAGCAAGCTGCTGGTCGATATTGCTCATCCCGAGCTGAGCCTCCTGGCGACCCGCATCAATGAGACGGCACACCTGGCGGTCCGGGAGGCGAAGGATGTGCTGTTTATCGACTGCGCGCAGGCCAGTCGTGTGGTGGCCGCGGTCGGCAGAACGGGCGAACTCCATCCCCTGCACTGCACAGCGCATGGTAAGGCGATGTTGGCGGACGCGGATGAAAGCGAATTGCGCGCGCTGCTCGGTGCGGGCCCACTCCGGAAGTTTACGAAAAACACGATCACGACGATCCAGGCACTGGCGGAAGCCTGCACAAACATTAACGAGGCGGGTTACGCGCTGGATGACTCGGAGCATGCCGATGAGTTGCGCTGCATCGCTGCTCCCATCCGCTTCAACAAGCAGATTGTCGGTTCGATCGGCATATCGGCTCCTGCCCCTCGCCTGCCTGAAAGTCTCTATGCGGAGTATGGGAAAGAAGTTTGCGCGATTGCCGACAAGATCGGCGACTCACTGCGCCACTCCGAATAAAACTGCCTCGGCGGTAAGCATCCTTTCGAATCAACTCTGATTCCATCAAGTTTGTACAAGACCGTTGAGTCCGAGCGCTTCTTGACTTTCCTCCTGGGTGCCTGATAATGTTTGCCAGATTCGTGCAATGCGCAACAAATGTTGCGCATTGCACATCGCTATCAGGAGAATGATGGATGTCTTTTCGGGCACTGCAAGTCTCGGCCATTCTCGGAGCCGGCGCTTTCCTGGCGTTGGCGGGTGGACCATCGGCGCTCGGACAAGGCGCTCCCGGAAAAGTTTACAGCCTGGTTTCCGTGGCCGACGGGATGGAGCTTCATGCTCCTGACGGCATGGTGGTGCTCAAGTACGTAACGGTGCGTCCGGACAATATCGGGCTCACGGCGCCGAGTGCCGCCTACTTCGATCCCGTCAATTCGCCGTCCGGCGTGCGGATCACCAACGTTGCGCCGAACGACCATCCGCATCACCGCGGGATCTTCTTCGGGTTTATGAATTCCGAGTTCCATGTTCCCAACGACAACAGCACAGGGGCGGCTACGCGCCCGGTCAAAAGCTTCACCGTGAAACGCGGCGACTTCTGGGCCTGGGGCGAGTATGCGCCGCGTGAAGGACGAGTGATTCAGAATCGCAGCGTGACGTTGATCGGCGCCGATGGGGATCGTGCGCAGATAGAGATTCACAACGACTGGTTAATCGACAACAAAAAAATGCTCGATGAGACCGACGAAGCGATCGTGAGCAAGCGCGATGGTATGTATGTTCTGGATCTCTATTACCGGCTTGCGCCGCTCTACGATTATGAGATTCTGCCAAGCGGGTTCGGAGGATTTTCGCTGCAGGCGCAGAAATATGGAGACTCCTACTTCTCCACGGCGGCCGGAAAGGTGACCCTTCCCGATCCGAACTATTCGTATCCGCTCACGGATTGGCCGCCGGAGCCGTGGTACGACTTCACCATCAAGCTCGCGGCAGGCGGCAAGACAGTTGGAGCCGCGGTCGTCGATCATCCTTTGAACCCGCCCTCGATGTGGCACAACGCGCGCTATCTCTGGATGCTGGCTCCGTGCCTCACTGCGTTTGGCCCGATGGAAATCACTCCGAGTACACCACTCACCGTGCGCTATCGGGTGCTGGTGCATGACGGGGGTCCACAGACCGACAGCATTCAGAAACTCGCGGAGGAGTGGCGGGGGATGAATGAGGATCCGTTTGTTCACCCAACCAAGAGCTACAGCGACATGCTTCCGCCGCATACCTCCTGGTATGACACGGTTGTTCCCCAAGTCCCTTAATCACCCTCTAAAGCAAGTGCGAGGAGCCTCGAATGGACGTTCAGATCAAAGGAAAATCCGCATTCGTCACTGCCGGAGCGCATGGGATTGGGGAAGCGATCGCCGACCTGTTGACCCTGGAAGGGGCAGAGGTGGTGGTGGCGGATCGAGATGGCGATGCGCTGCGGGAGAAGGCTTCGCGATGGGCCGGCGTGGTCGAAGCAGACCTTGCGACTTCAGGGGGTGTGGGTCACGCGGTTTCCGAGATGCAGAAGGCCTTCGGGGGTGCTCCGGATATTTTGATCAATAACCTCGGCGTCGGCGATGCGGCCAAGTTTGAAGAGATTTCCGACGAACGCTGGTCGGACAGTCTTGCGGTGAACTTGATGGGCACAGTCCGAGTGTGCCGTGCGCTGCTGCCTGGAATGGCGAAACGCGGATCCGGCTCGGTGGTCAACATGGGTTCCGACCTGGCGAAACAACCGGAGCCCACGATGATGGATTATGGCGTCTGCAAGGCGGGCCTGCTCTACCTGACCAAGGCTTTGGCCACGCAGTATGCTCCGCATGTCCGCGTAAACGTGGTTCTGCCGGGGCCTATCTGGTCGCTGATGTGGACACGCCCGGGCGGGATTGTGGATCAACTGATCGCTCAGTACAAGGTCGACAAAGAGGAGGCGCTGAAGCGATTCCTGCAAGAGCGATACATGCCGCTAGGCATTGGCACGCCTCAGGACGTGGCCAACGCCGTGGTGTTTCTGGCGTCGCCGTTGGCCAAATTCATCACTGGAGCCAGCCTCGATATCGGAGGCACGTTGCGCAGCCTGATCTGAGGTAGCACCCCAGGCCCTTGGGATTAAGCAGGTGGGTGAACAGAACTCACGTTTGTTGTAGCTCTGTCTGTGGCAGGGGCTAAAGCCCATCATATTTTCAAGCATTACGGCACGACTGAAGTCGTGCCCTGATACAAAGCATGAGTTTGGCCGCAACGTGTGAAGTCGGGCTCTCACAAAATATGAAATCGCGCGTTGCAGCACAATTATGGCGGTGAAGTGTACGGGCTGAAGGAAAAACTCCACGAGAGTCCCGAAGGGACGGTTGAAATGCTCAGATACTGTGCCTTGAGCAACCTGGCATGATTTTCAGCCGTCCCTGCGGGACTAGATCAGGTTTTCAAACCCACCCAGGACTAACGTCCTGGGCTAATTTCAGGTACGGACCGGGAGGATGGTTGACACATTGTACCGGGAGCATGGTTGACACTTTTGTCTCGAACCGAGTGCCTGTAGAAGCGAGGCATGGCCTGGAGAGCGAGCGGAGTGGCAGATCAGCGGAAGAAGTTTGTCGAACAGTATCAGTGTGGGGAGTGGACGATGGCGGAGTTATGCCGGATCTACGACATTTCCCGGCAAAGCGGGTACAAGTGGTGGAAGCGCAGCCAGCAGGAGGGTGAGGCAGGCCTTGAGGATCGCAGCCGAACTGCGCATCATCATCCGCTTCAGATAGCGGCGGCGATCGAAGAGAAGATTTTGAACTGTCGTTACCTCCATCCCAGCTGGGGCGCGCGTAAGCTGCGCAAGTATTTAGCGGATAAGGACACGCAGACGCGTTGGCCTGCGCTGAGCACCTTCGGAGAGATTCTGAAGCGCTCCGGGCTAACCAGGGCACAGCGAAAGCGGCGCCGGACTCCACCCTATACGCAGCCCTTCCAGTCGGCTACGCAAGCCAACCAGGTATGGTGCGCTGATTTCAAGGGTTGGTTTCGCACCTCAGATCAGCAGCGCGTGGATCCATTGACCATCAGCGATGCAGCCAGCCGCTATCTGTTGCGCTGTCAGGTGGTGAGCAAAACAGATACCCCTCACGTGCTGGCGGTCTTTGAGACTACGTTTCGGGAGTTCGGCTTGCCAGTGGCGGTGCGTACCGACAACGGCCTCGGCAATCACCCAAAAGCGGCCATAAGTTATCACTTCAAAACCGGCCATAGAGCAACGGCCTAAGACATTAGCTCCGACGAGGGAAATTAGCCTCAGTTGGCATGGGTAATGTCTTGGAAAAAGTGAAACAGGAACAGGTGATTGCGCTGGGGCGTCTCGGTTGGTCCCTACGCAGGATCGAGGCGGCGACGGGAGTCCGTCGCGAGACGGCTGGCGGTTATTTGAGGTCGGCAGGGATAGCTTTACGCACGCCGGGTGGTTGGGGTCGCAAGGTTCCAGCAAAAGCGGCCACATCGGTGACCACCGGCTCTGCCAGTTCAAATCCGGCCAATGAGGTGATCACCGGCTTTTCCCCTTCCAGAGCTGCCGAAGATTCAAAACCGGCCAACGAAGTGATTACCGGCTTCTTGCCGGAAGTGAGATTGCCGGAGCAGGGTGACAAGCGCCCATGCGGAGCCAGTGAAGCGTATCGGGAGCTGATCGAGCTGGAGCTGTCGCGGGGTCGCAACGCGATGGGTATCTGGCAGGATCTGGTCGATCAGCACGGGTATGCCAGCAGCTATCAGAGTGTTCAGCGATTCGTACTCAAGCTGCGCGGAGCAGTATCGGCTGAAGCGCGAGTGATCATCGAGACACGGCCAGGCGAAGAGGCCCAGGTTGATTACGGGACCGGGCCGATGGTGCGCGATCCGGATAGTGACAAGTATCGGCGCACGCGGTTGTTTGTCATGACACTGGGTTGTAGTCGCAAGTGTGTTCGCCTACTAGCCTTCCGGTCTAGTGCGCGTGTGTGGGCCGAGCTGCATGAAAAGGCATTTCGCCGGCTTGGCGGTTCGCCGCGAGTCGTGGTCCTGGACAACCTTCGCGAGGGCGTGTTGTCTCCAGACTTCTACGACCCGGACGTGAACCCCTTGTATCGTGACGTTCTGGCCCATTACGGCGTGACGGCGCTGCCGTGCAAGGTGCGCGATCCGGATCGAAAAGGAAAAGTGGAATCAGGCGTAGCCCATGCGCAAAAGACGCCGCTGAAAGGCAAGAAGTTCGAGAGCCTGGAAGAGGCGCAAGCATACCTCGATCACTGGGAAGAGAACTGGGCTGATAAACGTATCCACGGCCGCACCAAGCGGCAGGTGGCGGCGATGTTCGCCGAAGAGAAGCCCCACCTGCAACCGCTGCCGCTGGAGCCGTTCCGCTACTACCAGTATGGCGAGCGCACGGTGCATCTGGACGGTTGCGTCGAAGTGGAAGCGGCCTATTACGGAGCGCCGCCGGGCTGGATCGGGCGGAGGGTCAACGTGCAGTGGGACGCGATGTTCGTGCGTCTGCTTGATCCCCGCACCGGTGTCTTGCTACGCGAGCATCTGAGCGGTAAGCGTGGCGGGCATCGTATCCGTGATGCGGATCGTCCGCGTCGTACGCCGCCCGGGTTGCTTCAACTGCTGGCCCGTGGGCACAAGGCAGGAGCCAACATCGGCGCTGTTTGCGACGCCATTCATGCTCGCCAGGGCGAACTCGGAATGCGCCGCATCCAAGGCGTTCTCCAACTGGTCAAGCAATACGGCAGCGCAGCTTCGGACGATGCCTGTGCGGCGGCGCTGGAGTTGCGCGTCCCCGAGTATCGCTTCGTGCGCCGCTATCTGGAGCGCAATCCGCAGGCTCCTCTCAGTCTGAAGCAAGTCGATCCACTGATCCGCGAACTGACGCAGTATCGCGACCTGATCCAACAACGCATCAACTTCGAGGAACCCCAACCATGAACCCAATCGAACTCAATCGCTCCCTGGTGCAACTGCGCCTGAGCGGCATGGCCGCCGTGCTGGAGACGCGTCTACTGCAGGCTCAGTCTGAGGCCATGGCTCCCATCGATCTGATCTCCGTCCTGGTCTCCGACGAACTTGCCTGTCGCAGCAAGCGGTTGTTGGAGCGGCGCCATAAGCAAGCGCAGTTCCGTGACTCAAACAAGCTCTTCGATAACTTCGACTTCCAGTTCAATCCAAAGATGAACCGCAGTCTGGTCTTCGACCTGGCCACTGCCGCATGGATCGGACGGCGGGAAGACGCACTTTTTCTTGGCCCAGCTGGAAGCGGCAAAAGTCACTGCGCCCAGGCCATCGGGCACGCCGTCATCCAACAAGGCTATCGCGTGTTGTATCGCGAAGCGCACATCCTGCTGGAAGAGTTAGCAGATGCCACACTGGACGGCAACCGCAAGCAACACGTGGAACTGCTCACCACCGTGCCGCTTCTCATCATCGATGACCTGGGAATGCGCAAGCTGCCGCTGACCGCCGCTGAGGAACTGCTGGAAATCATCATGCGACGCTACGAGCGAGCCAGCACGCTGATTACATCGAATAGACCCGTTGAAGACTGGGGGAAACTGCTCGGCGATAGCGCCGCCGTCTCCGCCATGCTGGATCGTCTTCTGCACCACGGCCACGTTCTCAAATGCGGCCCGCGCAGCTGGCGAACCAAGACCGGCAGTCCGGGAGAGAGCCAATGACAAAACCAACAACAGCAACAGCAAAGGCGATAAGGATGCCGGGCAAAGAACGCCCGGCGTCGTCGCGACTCGGGATCCAAGGGCCTCCCACGCCGGAGCCTCACCCTAGAAATACTGATAGAAACACGAAACCCTCCGGCAGCCAGCCCATCGGGCCAACCGCAGAGGGTCTCGATTACCGATTCCTTCGGAGCCAACCCCGTGTCATCGGCCATGGATCACTCCGCAAGGCGCGACCCCAGCAGAGCGAAACCACCATATCAAACACCACTTCGAGGGCTCAATCCTAAGCCTTGCAAACGCACGCTGCGGCAGGGTAAAACAATCACGTCTTCGGCCAATCCCGTTGGCCGGTTTTGAACTGATAACGTATGGCCGGTTTTAAGGTGATAACCGAGGCAACGGGGCGCCATTTGCCACCCGCGCCATTGCAGGTCTTTCTCCCCTGGCGGTGTACTGGATGAAACTGGGCATCATCCCGGAGAGGATTGCCGCCGGTCACCCGGAGCAGAACGGACGCCATGAACGGATGCATCGCACGTTGAAGGCGGAAACGGCCAAGCCGCCGGCAGCCAATCCGCGGGCGCAGCAAAAGGTCTTTGATCGCTTTCGCACCACATACAACCAGGAGCGTCCCCATGAGGCTTTGGAGATGAAGACACCGGCGGCATGCTATCGTCCCTCAACACAGAGCTATCCGGATCGAATACCACAACCGGAATATCCCGCGGACATGATGGTGCGCAAAGTGGGACCCTGCGGAACGTTCGGCTGGAAGGGAGAGAAGATTTTCCTCAGCGAAACCTTGCCCAATGAACCGATTGGCCTGGAACGCATCGACGAGGATCTGTGGCGGATTCACTTTGCCGCCTTTCCCATCGCCTTATTCGATAGCCGCTGCCTTCGTACCCAACCCTTGCCCCGGGAAAACAAAACCGCAGGCCACCCTCAAGCAACGGAAATGACGTGAGTATGGAAAGGCAGGAAAAGCAAAACCGGCTTTCCCTCGCCTTCCCACACTCACTTGGAAATCTCGCCCAGAACGCGAGATTCCCACATTCCCGTTGCCCGACGACGGGGGTAAACCTAACAAGAAAAAATAAATTGTTAACCTTAAACCCACGACAAAAGTGTCAACCATGCTCCCGGTACAAAGTGTCAACTATCTACCCGGCCGCACACTCAACCGTCCCTTCGGGACTCTCGTGGAGTTTTTCCGCAACCTGTTCAGCCGTACGTTTTTGGACTTAACAAGTTGGGCTTTAGAGGGTGTGTGATAACCCGACCGAAGAAAACCGTAGATCTCTCCACAGCTTGACCTCGGGGCTCCTGAGGGGCAAAGCTGTAAAAACAAATTGACTCCTCTTGATTCGGTCTGTTACATTGCGTACCGCATTCATAAATGCGCAATGTGCAGTGTCTGTTTTACAGTGCACATCATTTTTCTTGCCGGATCGGTTCCATACGTTGACGCGCTTATCGCTGATTGTCAGCTATTTCGAACGTACCCCCCATTCGACGCCCTTCGCGGAAACGAGAAGCGGGATCGCTGCAGAGTCTACAAACCATGACCCAATCAATGCGGAATGCCCACCACGATTCGACCGCATTTCAACATCTTTGAGGAGGTACGAAATGGGGAGCCCGAAAAGAACGTCGAAGTCGATGCTGCTGCGCAGAGCGCTACGGTACCTGGCACTGGGATTTATGGTCAGCGCCCTGCTGCCTCTGACCCTGCAAGCCCAACTGACCGTTGGACACGTCACCGGTTCGGTTACAGATTCGTCCGGTTCGGTGGTGCCAGGGGCCGACGTCACCTTGACGAATAACGGGACGAACATTGCGCAGCATACAGTTTCCACCTCGACCGGAAGCTATACGTTCGAACAGGTCGACCCAGGATCGTACTCGCTGCGCGTAGAAGCCAAGGGCTTCACGACCGCTATCACCAACGGGATCACTGTCCACGTACAGCAAACAATAACGCAGAACTATCAGCTGACGATTGGCAATGTCACCACCCAGGTCACGGTTTCCGAAGCGACCCCGTTGCTGCAAGCGCAAGACGCGTCCGTCGGCCAGGAAGTGAACGAGCAGCTTGTCAATGATCTCCCCCTGGTAGGGCGCGACTGGACCACGCTTGCCCATATCGCTCCCGGCACCACGGCCGTGAACGGGCAGGCAGGAACGACTTCCGAGGCGTTCTCCTCGAACGGCGTCAACTCTGTACAGAACGATATTCGTCTGAACGGCATCGACGACAACATGGAGTTCTACGGCGGCTTTGGCACGATCACCACCGAGGGTGCGACATCGATCATTCCCGCGCCGGATGCGCTGCAGGAATTCAAGCTGGAGGAAGGAAACTACAACGCACAGTTTGGCCACTCGACCGGATCGGTCATGGATGCCGTGATCAAGTCGGGCTCGAATACCTACAAGGGCAACCTGTGGGAGTATGTCCGGAACACGGTGTTCAATGCCAATAACTGGTTTCAGAATCGCAGCGACATTCCCCGCTCTCCCTATCATGAGAATCAATTTGGCGGTTCGGTAGGAGGTCCGGTTCGGCTGCCGTTTACCAACCGCGGCCTACGAAACACATTCTGGTTTTTCGACGTCGAGCGCACCATCATCTCCGCCCCGACCACCTACACAGAGACAGTACCGACCGCCGGCATGGCCGCCAGCGGGTTCCAGGATATGTCGGACCTGATCCGGCTGACCAGTGGCTCGAACACGGATTCCCTGGGGCGCAAGTTCCCCACCGGCACGATTATGGACCCGGCGACGACGCGTAATCTTCGTTGCGGGCAGACCGATGCCGTCACCGGCCTGAACGGGCCTGCTTGCGCTGCGGGCACGGCCCCAGGTACAGCCGTAGGCACTGTACGTGATCCCTTCTATACCGGGAGCATTGGAGGTGTGACGGATTACACAGCGGTGCCGGTGGCCAACCTGGATCACCTTCCCGCCGGCCGCATCGACCCCAACGCAGTGAAGCTGTTGCAGTTGTACCCGTCGCCCACGCGGGCCGGCTTCATCAACAACTGGGTATCACCGCGCACTTACAACCTTACGATCAATCAGTACGATCTTCGTGTCGATTCCACCCTTAACCAGAACAATATTGTTTGGGGTGTGTATGACGTTTATGACGCGCTGGAGATTCAGCCTGGAATTCTGCCGGGAATCGCGCAAGGCGCCAATTATGGAGCGGGCACGGATTGGAGCCCGCACTGGGCCCTGGCCGGCAGCTACACGCACATCTTCAGCCCGAGCATGACGAACGTGTTTCGCGTGGGCGGGCAGAATGCTCAGGACTTCAACACTCCTACCTACGGCAACCAGTCGGGTATCCCGGCGCAGTACGGAATTCAGGGAGTTCCCGGCGGTACCGGGCTTGGCGGCCTGCCGAACATCGCCATCACGAACCTTGCTTCCCTGGGCGTGAGTGGCTACAACCCGGTCAGCCACTCCACCCCTAACTGGGAGATCGATGAAGTTTTTACGAAGATCCACGGAAACCATACGTTCAATATGGGGTATCAGCTTACCGACATCCTGGCGCATCTGCGGCAACCTACGGCCGGCTCGGGACAGCTCACTTATTCCGGTCAGTTCTCTGATATCACCACCAACAACTCGGGCTATACCGCGATGGCAGACCTGCTGCTGGCGCCCTCTGGATCGTATTCCGCGAACCTTGGCTACTATGAAGGCGGACCGAAGCAGGTGGTTCTGTCTACGGCGAACTTTATCGACAATCAGCGCTGGTACAACGCGGCCTTCTTTCAGGACGACTGGAAGGCCACACCGAAGCTGACCTTGAACCTTGGTCTACGCTGGGACCACTACGGAGCGACGCAGGAGATCAACGATCGTCAGACAAACCTGGTGGGCAGCGGCGCAGGCAACGGTCCTGGCGGCATTCTCTACGTGCCCAAGTCCACTTGCGGCAGTTTGCCAACTAACTTTGTTACGCTGCTGACCAAGGACTCCATCTCCGTCAACTGCACTTCGAATCGTGGCGTGCTTGGGGTTCAGAACCTGAACTTTGCTCCCCGTCTCGGCTTTGCTTATCAGATCACGCCAAGCATGGTCGTTCGCGGTGGATATGGAATCACCTTCGGCTCACTCGGCAACATCGGCGCCGCTCCGTATGTGCTGGGGAATAACTATCCGTTTGTGTTTAGCGTTCAATCGCTCGCCGGCAGCAGCACCGTGCCGATTACGTATGCGGACAAGGGATTACCCAGCCTGGAAAACGCGTTCCAGGAGATCAACATCTCTTCCCCCGCGAATGCGACGATCGAAGGGCTCCAGGTTGCGGGCATGGGCATCAACGACAAATACCTGACCCCGTACATCGAGAGCTGGAATCTCACCGTGCAGAAGCAGGTGGGAACCCACGACTCGGTGCAGTTGGCGTACGTGGGCGATGTGGGCAGGCACCTGGACAGCCGCGGCACCTACAATCAGCCCAGCACCTTCATTGCTCCCGGAGCCAACAATTATCTCTACTCTCCGTTCCCCGACCTCGGGCTCCAAGGCGCCTGGCTGGTCACCACGGCTACCTCCTCCTATAACTCAATGCAGGCGGTATACAACCACCAGATCAGCGCTGGTCTCACGGTCACCGCGAACTATACCTACAGCCATTGCTTGAGCGATGAAGCCGATATTTCAGAGAGGCTTCCGTACAGAGCGCAATTCCTGGCTGGATTTGGAATTGCGGGCGACTATACGACCTGCGTCGACGACGCAACCCACGTGTTCCATGCATCGGGAGGATATGATCTGCCGTTCGGACAGGGCAAGGAATTTCTCTCGAATGCGAATCCTACGGTGAAGAAAGTTGTTGGCGGGTGGAGCCTGAACTACATCTTCAGTTACCAAAGCGGCCAGCCGTTTACCGTGCCCAGTGCTGTCTCAACGACAGGTGGTTTCACCGCCGATGCCGACATTGTGGGCAATCAATATGCCGGAGCAAAGACCGTGAGCCACTGGTTGAATGCCTCGGCGTTCGCCAATCCACCGGCTTACGACGGTAGCGCGAATGACGACCAGGGCTTCGCTCCGCTCGGATGGAAGCAGAACCAGAGCCGCGGCCCCGGGTTCTTCAATATTGACTCATCGATCTTTAAAAACCTGCCCCTCAAGGGCGAGTCGACGTATCTCCAGTTCCGCGCGGAGGCGTACAACCTGTTGAATCACCCGGAATTCAGCAACCCCGCGAGCGGGAACCTGGCCTACACCAACCCCAGTGCTTTTGCTTCGATCACGTCGCTTAGGAACGCGAACCGGATCTTGCAGTTGGCGCTGAAGCTGTATTTCTAAGTAGTTTTGGGATCTGTCCTGACAACGGGCTTGAATGGGCACCTTCAAACTCGATGCGGGAGTTTTGCTTATACTTTTAGGCCTTGATTCTTGAGGTGCCGGATTGATGCAGAGTGCAAAATCAGCCTTGTTTGCAATCTTCGTAACGTTGATGGCGGCAGGTCAGAACGATCACAAGACCTGGCGAGACTACGGGAGTGGACCGGACAACTCAAAATTCGTCGATCTAACTCAGATCACGAAAGCGAATGTAAACCAACTGAAGGTGGCGTGGGAGTATTCCACCCAGGACGCCAACTCCTATCTGTTCAACCCCATCGTCATAGGCAAGGTCATGTACGTCCTGGCGCGCAGCAACTCGCTGGTGGCGCTCGATGCAACGACGGGAAAGGAGATTTGGATCCACGCCCATCTGCCCGGGATCAGCACGCGCGGGATTAACTTCTGGGAAAGCAAAGACCACCAGGACCAGAGGTTAGTCTTCCAAATCAATCACTATATCGAGGAGATCGACGCCCGGACCGGTAAGTCGATTCTTACCTTCGGCAACCATGGACTGGTCGATCTGCGGTCCGGTCTTGGGCGCCCCATCGAGACAGTAGCCCACATCCGAAGCAACACGCCGGGGCGAGTATTTGAAGACCTGATCATCGCGGGTTCTGCCACGGGTGAGAGCTACATGTCTCCCCCGGGAGACCTGCGCGCCTACAACGTAAAGACAGGCAAGATGGCGTGGATCTTCCACACCGTCCCGCACCCCGGTGAGCCCGGCTACGAGACGTGGCCGAAAGACGCCTGGAAGTACATAGGAGGAACCAACACCTGGGGTGAGGTCACTCTGGACGAAAAAACCGGCATCCTGTATTTCCCAACCGGCTCCCCCACTTATGACTTGTACGGAGGCGACCGCATCGGCAAAGATCTCTACGCGGATTGCCTGCTGGCGATCGACGCTCGTACCGGGAAGCTGATCTGGTATTTCCAGGATGTTCACCACGACCTATGGGACTACGATCTAACCTCCGCCCCGCAGCTGATCACCATTCATCACGACGGAAAGCTGATCGAGGCAGTCGCGCAAGCTGGAAAAAGCGGCTTCCTGTATGTGTTTGATCGTGCGAACGGCAAGCCTGTGTGGCCGATCGAAGAGCGCCCGGTTCCGAAGAGCGATGTGCCCGGGGAGCAATCGTGGCCGACGCAGCCCTTCCCCACCGCGCCCCCGCCCTTTGCCCGCCAGAAGTTCACCGCGGACGATCTCGACCCGTATCTGATGACGCCCGAGCTCCGGGCCATTTGGAAGAAAAGACTCGCTGACGACAACAATCAAGGCCTGTTCACGCCGCCCTCGTCCACCAAGGAAACTGTGTCCCTTCCGGGCGCGCGCGGCGGATCGAATTGGGGTGGCACAGCGTCGAATCCCAGCAAGGGCTTGGTTTACCTGACCACGCAGGATTGGCCGTCATTTATCCCCAAAGTAGCGGAGCGCTCGCTGCCGCGCGACGGAGGACAGTACGGTGCGAGCACGGCAGGCAAACAGATCTTCGCGGAAAACTGCCAGACCTGTCACGGCGCCAATCGGCAAGGCTCAGGGGTTGCGCCGGCGTTGACGGATTTGTTCTCCCGCCTCAACCTCGACGATTTCAAGCAGACGGTGAAATCAGGCAAAGGGGAGATGCCGGCATTTGCCGGGCTGACCTCGGCGAATCTCGATGCTTTGTACGCCTACCTGGTAAATCCCGACAACCGCCCCCAGCCGCATTACGGCGAGCCTGCCGCGGCCCCGCCAACGACCGGCCCCATCGTGGCATCGGGAGGAGCTCCGGGCGGGTTGGAGGTTGACAGCAATCCGTCGGCGGAGTCTCAGAAGTACGGCAATTTCGGCGGCCCTCCCTACCCTGCGGGAGTCAACGCTCCTCCTCGCATGTACACGGACTATGGCGTCGATTTTCCCTATGTGGTGAGTCCACCGTGGTCTTCCATCGCGGCGTATGACCTGAACACAGGGACGCTCCAGTGGAAGGTACCGTTAGGGGAGGATCCCGTCGCCGCCAAGGAGGGCGCTTCGCACACAGGCTTGGCAGAGGGCGGCGAGCGGCATGGCATTGTCGTGACTTCGACAGGCTTACTGTTTGTCAATGCCAAGGACGGCAAGGTGCGCGCGTTTGACGCGGACACGGGCAAAGTTCTCTGGACGGCTACCCTGCCTACCGGCACCGAGGGGATTCCGGCCGTGTATGAGGTCGATGGGCGGGAGTACCTGGTGGTTGCTGCCTCCACTCCCCTCATTTTTGGCATGGGACCGCACGGAGCGGAGAGAATTCCCAGCAAGTACCGCGGCTACATCGCGTACGCACTGCCGCAGTAAATGGAAAAGAGAGGCATTATGTCTAACCGGCATATCCTGTTGGGAACGGCTATCGCGTTATGGAGCGTGCTCCCGATTTTCGCCGCACGGCAAACGTTTTTGCCGGGCCCATCCTTCGCGCCGGATGCCCGGGTGACCGGTTCGAGTTTGTCTGGGTGGCAGACTCTGGGCCAAGCCAAATGGGAAATTTCCGATGGCAAACTTACCGGCATACCCGGTGCTTCCGGAGCAGACGGCTGGTTAGTGCTGAATCGTTCCTTTCAGGATGTTGAGCTGTTCACCAGGTTCAAATGCTCCGGAGGGTGCGATACGGGCATTCTCTTCCGCATGGAGAAAACCCCGGACGGTGGCATGAAGGGCATCTACGCATCACTGAGCGGAGAAAAGATGGTGACCTACTTCGACGTCACTGTCGACGCGCAAGGAAAGATCACCAACCGCATTCCGTTAGCAAATGGAGGCGGCAAGATGCGCGTAGCTCCGCCGCCGAATCCCAAACCCAAGCCATCGAAGGCGCCCGCTTACAACCCCGGCCGCTTTAGTCCTTACATGCAGGCGCCTGGGGTTGATTATCCCTACAACAAGCCGGACTCGAGTCTCTATCCGGACGAGTGGAACGACGTGGAGCTGATTTTCGACGCGAATATTCTTCGCGCTGACCAGAACAATGGACGCGAAACGGGCGGCGTTGCGGCGTCTTCCGAGGGATACGGACCCATCGCCCTCCATGTGGGCGGCGCCGGCAAGGTGGAGTTCAAGGACATTGCCTACAAGGACATCCATTTCCACGACCGCGAGGCAGCCTACACCTCGCCCGATTTCACCAGGCAGGCGATCAGCGACTTCTACTATTCGTGGGGCGCCGCTTCGGCTGACTTCAATCACGACGGGGTGCCGGATATTGCTGCTGGTCCCTATATTTATTTCGGCCCGACTTACACCAAATCGGAGGAGATCTATCTCGGGGAGACTGTGAATCCCTCGACCGGGTGGGCGACGAAAGCGTGGATGGAGTTCGCGAGCGATTTTACCGGCGATGGATGGCCCGATGTACTGGCGTGCAAGTTCATCGACGCAGATATGGGCTGCTACCTCTATGTGAACCCGCAAGGGGCAACCCGGCGCTGGGAGGTGCATCGCGTCCTCGACAAATTTGATTCCGAGGTCGCGGTATTGCAGGACATAGACGGCAACGGGAAGCCGGCTCTCGTCTATGCGGCCGATGGCTACGTCCGTTACGCCGAGCCCGATCCGGCGAACCCGACTGGGGACTGGATTGTGCATAACGTCTCGCAGCGCGGCATGGCCACGGCTCATGGAATCGGCGCGGGTGACATCAACGGCGACGGACGGCCAGACATCCTGAATGCCTACGGATGGTGGGAGCATCCGGCGGCGGGCACCGGTGAGGTGCCATGGAAGTACCATCCGGTCGTGTTCGGCCGGTTTGGCACCGGCGTCGGCGGCGCCGGAATGGCCGTGTACGACGTAAACGGTGACGGCCTAAACGATGTCGTAACTGTGCTCGATGCACATGGTTGGGGGATAGCCTGGTTCGAACAAAAGCGGGATAGCAACCATAACATCACCTTTGTGCAGCACATGATCATGGATTCGCGCTGGTCGAAGAATGCGGGAGGTGTGGCGTTTTCCGAGGCCCACGGGGATGTGACCGCCGATATTAACGGGGATGGCATACCGGATTTCGTGGTGGGCAAGCGCTATTTCACACACCTTGATGATTATGCCGATCCCGATCCGTACGGAGCGCCGGTTCTGTTTTGGTACGAAACGGTGCGAGACCCGAATGCACCCGGCGGTGCAAGGTTCGTTCCGCATCTGATCGACAATCACTCCGGTGCAGGCTCAGACATCCTGGCAGTCGACTTGAACCACGATGGAAAGCCCGACATTGTCACCGCGACTCGCTTTGGTACGTTCATCTTCTGGAACAAGTTCAAGTCCAGCAAGTAAGTCTGTTCTCTCTTCGGGAGATTGGGGGAATGCGTCGAATAGAGGACCTAATCACCGCACTGAATGCGTAGAATATCCTCGCTTTTTGCGTCGAATAAGTGCTATATTCGACGCGCATGATGCGTAGAAAACAGTCGCGAATGTATATCCACAGGCGGGCGGACTGGCCGCAATTCGGCTGGGACCATGAACGGATTGCCGCGCGTCTCGTCGATGTACGACACCGGCAGGGCCGCCTCATCGGACGCATGGAAGGGCTTGGCTTCTCACTACGGACAGAAGCGGTTCTGAATACACTGACTGAAGACGTGCTTAAATCGAGCGAGATCGAGGGCGAGACGCTCGACCGCGACCAGGTGCGTTCCTCGATCGCGCGTCGTCTTGGAATCGACATTGGCGGATTGAAGCCTCCGGATCGGGACGTCGAGGGGGTTGTCGAGATGATGCTCGACGCGACGCAGAACTATGAAAAGCCTCTGACGGGCCGCCGCCTGTTCGACTGGCATGCGGCGCTGTTTCCGACAGGCCACAGCGGCATGTCGAGGATCAAGGTCGGCGCGTGGCGCGACGACAAGAAGGGACCGATGCAGGTCGTTTCCGGCGCCATCGGCAACGAGAAGGTGCATTACGAAGCGCCCGTCGCCGGCCGGCTGCGCGAAGAGATGGCGAAGTTTCTCGACTGGTTCGAGAAAAAGAATTCCGTGGACCTCGTCCTAAAGGCTGGTGTCGCCCATCTTTGGTTCGTTACGATCCATCCGTTCGATGACGGCAATGGTCGCATCGCACGCGCGATTGCGGACATGGAACTGGCTCGCTCGGAGCGCAGCCCGCAACGGTTTTACAGTATGTCGGCGCAGATACGGGAGGAGCGCAAAGCCTATTACGAAATCCTCGAGGCGACGCAAAAGGGCGATCTGGATATCACGAACTGGCTCGACTGGTTCCTCGATTGCCTTGGCCGCGCTTTCGTCCAAGCAGAGTCAATCCTTGCGGCTGTCCTCAAAAAGGCTCGCTTTTGGGAACGCTTTGCAACGGAAGAATTCAATGAGCGGCAGAGGGGCATGATCAACCGGCTGCTCGACGGTTTCGAGGGCAAGCTGACGACGGCGAAATGGGCCAAACTTGCGAAATGTTCGCACGATACGGCCCTGCGCGATATTGAGGCTCTCATCAAGAAAAGAGTGTTGATAAAGGACGACGCAGGTGGGCGCAGTACGTCGTACTCTCTTGTGGTAATGAAGTAATCGTCCAGTTCAAGCCAAGCGACAAATAGGCGCCTCAAATTCCACTGCTGCTCGAAGGTGCGGGAATTGGAGTCGCGAGTTGAGTCAGAACCGGCCGTGCTTTCGGACGCGGCTCCCAAACAGGAGATGCCAGTTCAGGCATTGGCCTGGCCTGGAAGATCTTACGTGTCTGGCGCGCGATCCAACGCGCCGAGGTCTTCGCTTTCTTTCGGCGGGCACTGTCAGTCGAGATCCCCGTTCCTGCGTACATCTGCCGGTAGAGCTTCGATAACAGCACGAAGGCAAGGCGGGCGCGAAGGGTGGGCGTACACGCAGATCTCTTCCATATGGCGCTGAACTCGTAGAAGCGATCCCACACACCCTGCGTGCGATCCGAGATCTCATTGGAGGTCATGCTCGGATGGGGCGTAAACATCTTGGGGCGGATCGCTGTTGGGATGAGCCAGTACCGCGTAATCGGAGTGCCCTCCACCGTCTGCGGATTGAGAGATTGTTCCTTCTCCCAGCGGCCAAAGTCGACGGTGCCGGGAAAGGGTGTCATCATCACGAACTGGGCGAAGGTTACGCCCGCCTTCAACGCCAACTCCACGGTGGCGGCAAAGGTGCTGGGCTTGTCCGTTGGCAAACCGAAGATAAACGAGCCCAGAACATGAAGACCGTGCTTGCGGAACGTCTGCAGCTGCTGCACCAGGCGATCACCGGAGTAGTTGAAATCCTTGAATACGGCCTTCAGTCCTTCCGGCGTCACGGCTTCTACGCCCACGAGAGCACCCTTGATGTTGGCCTTTCGCATGGCGTCCAGGTACTCGGGGTCTTCGGCTGACTCCATGGTGATCTGCGTAAAGAACACCATATTTTTCGGCAGCTTTGCGAGTTCTGCCATGAGAGCGAAACGCTCATTACGAGTTTGCAGCAGCGACTCAACCCGTTCGAAGTTGTTCTGCTCCCGAGCCAGCCGTATGTCCGTCAATGTCACTGGATAAAAGTTGTCGTCTGCGAGCGCGATGAAGCGGAACCCTCTGCGCCTGAGATCCACGATCTCATCGATGACACTCTCGAAGGTTCTCTGCCTGGGCTTCTGTCCGTCAGTACGCCATACGGAGCAGAACGAGCAATGCTTCGGACATCCGCGAATGGTTTGCACGGAAGCCCACATGTACTTGTCGACCTTCACCAGATCCCAGCGAGCAGCGAGAAACTGGTCTCCTTCGAGTTTTCCACCTTCGTAAATCCGGCGGGCACAACCTGCCTGCACGTCGAGCAGGACCTTGCCCCAGGCGACGTCTCCGTCTCCGGTCACCACCACGTCTGCCCATCCCCGCTCGAATGGCTCTTCCGGGAACAATGTCGCATGGATCCCGCCATAGACGACTGTAGCTCCACGCTCATGGGCGAGCCGCCCCACTTCATAACCTCGCAAGGCGTTGCCCGTATGGACACTGATTCCAACCACATCGCCAGCATGAATCGTGCCGGGATCGAGTTGCTCCAGCGATTCATCCACGAGGGTAGGATCGCCCAAAGAAGCCGGTGTCGCAGCGGCCAGAACGAACAGCCAGCGGGGTGTAATGACAGCAGTGCCAAAGGAATTGTCGCTAGGGTTAATCAGGTGTACAGCCATCGTTCCGGCGCCTCATCTCTCGTACAGTCGTCGACAGGCAAACCGAAGCAGTGATTGCTCCCTGGCGAATGTTTGGTACCTGCTTATCCAATCTGGATGGACTGGAGTGAAGCGAAGACCTGCTTGTCGTGCCTGCCCGGATCAATCTCGAGCTCCAGGGCGGTCACGTCGTTCAGATGAAAGTAGTAGTCCTCAACCTCGGTGGTAGCGCCTTGGGGGCTGAATACCCACTGCTGGCGTACCAGTTCCTTGCGCGGGGAGGTCTTCGAGGTGGCGAACAGGGCAATTTCCTGCGAGCGGCTGACCTCTCCCTCTCGAAATTGGAGATGAATGCGCCTGATCGACTGCGGGCTGTCAAAGCGAAGCCGTATCAGCTGCGGTCCTGGAGAGGAAGCTTTCCACCCATCCGTAGTCTCAGGTCGAAGTGCTCGCTCAAACGGATGCTGCGGATCTTCGGACGACAGCTCGGCAGTCGCGGCCTGCTCAATGTCTAACCACGAACCGGCGGAAGAAAGGCCACTGCTGATACCGAAGCCGGATATTGGAGCTTTACGCATGGATTGCCTCTCGCGATGGGATGAGGTTTTAGCTGTTTGCGCCGTATGGCTCTCCGGCGTGGCGTCATTTGACGTTCCGCCGGCAACCAAAAGCGCGCAGAAAGCGCTCGGGAGCGCAATCTCGTGCCGCTAAGACAGCGCGCGTGGCAGGAGAAAAAACACAAACCGGTTATGAGGATGGCGTTCGCCAGAACTTTGCTCCGGGTTGTCATGACAGCGGGTGGCCACATCTCGCGTTCTTTGCGAGATGTGGGCCCTGTCGTTACAAACCGGAGTAGGGCAGACGGAACAAAGTCTGTGAGGAAGAGGCAGCTATAGCCAGTCGCTACGAAGTGACGCGATATCTGGATCAGGAAAGAGCCCAGGGGGAACGGTTTTGCCGTCGTATAAACTGCGCAGCCTGGGGACAATTCTTCGCAACCATCTTTGGTCCGTCCCACTCAATTTTTTGACCTGCGCGTAAGGACACGCAGCCGAGCAGCATGATTTCCGTGAGGTGCGCGGTGATGTCAAAACGTGAGTAGCAGATTTCCGGCTTGTTTTCCTTGACGGCAACGAGCCATTCTGCAGCATGGGCGAAAACACTATTCGCGCCTGGTTTGCCGTAACGGTTGCGCGGGAGGCGCTCCGGATATTGCGCCATTGCCGGGTGCTCGGTGTAGTTGAGGAATTTTGGATCGCCCTTCAGCTTCACGAAGAAATCCGATGCGTAATCGTCCGGTGAGAAGACCTGGCCTCCGTCACCAACCAGGAGACAACCGCTATCGGGAAGACTGCCGCGCAGCGCGACGATGTCGGCAGTCACTTGGGCTGGAGGTCTGTTGCTGAGATCATGACCGCCGCGGGCTGTGGGGTCAGGCTGGCCGCCGTCATACCACCACAGCGTGACCGCATCGTGCTCGATCGTTCTGGAGTGATGGAAAAGATGCGGATGATCGAGGGGGATGTGCGCTTTGCGCTTAGGAAAGTCGAAGCGAATCTTGGAACCGACGGGATACGACTCCTTGTTCATAGTGCCGAGAGGCATCGCTTCCACTGTCGTCGGGTACTCGAGATCCAAGGCGCGGAATGGCATGTTCACCGTGTGGCAAGCCATGTCGCCGAGTGCGCCGGTGCCGAAATCCTGCCAGCCGCGCCAGTTGAACGGCTCATAAACTCCATTGCGATCGTTTGGATTATGGCTGCCCACGTACGGCCGCATTGGGGCCGGTCCAATCCAGATATCCCAATCCAAGGTTGCAGGAATAGGGTCTTCTCCGGCTGGACGGTTCATTGCCTGGGGCCAGACCGGGCGGTTCGTCCAGACGTGAACCTCATGCACTTGTCCGATGAGGCCGTCTTGAATCGTCTCGACCGCGCGGCGAAAACCATCCGCGGAACTGCCCTGATTGCCCATCTGAGTCACGAGCTTTTTATCCTTGGCCAGTTTCCGCAGATAACGCGCTTCATAGATAGTCTGCGTAAGCGGCTTCTGAACAAATACTGCCTTGTGCCTCTGCATCGCCGCCGACGCCACGATCGCATGCATGTGATCTGGAGTCGAAACCGTGACCGCATCGATCTGATTGGCCATCTGGTCGAGCATCTGGCGAAAATCTTTGTAAAACTTTGCGTCGGGATATTTTTTGGTTTGCGTCTCGTAAGCCGGTGAACCGGAATCCACGTCGCACAACGCGACGATGTTCTCGCCAGCGCAGGAATCGGTGTCGCTGCGGCCTTTACCGCCGATTCCGACGCAGGCGATGTTCAGTTTGCTGTTGAGATTCTGTCCGCGCAGAAGCGCCGGCACGCCAAACGCGAGGGCGCCTGCGGCCAGGGAACTTGTTTTGATAAACTCACGGCGGTCGATACGCGAGAGCGTGGTGGTTTCGGGAGATTCAGGGCAAGCATCTTCGGGATTTTTATACACACGAAACAGGATACACTTGCCGGTTCCCAAGGAGGAAGACGCATTGGCGACTCATCAGGAAGTCCATCCGTTGACAACTTGGATTATGCGCTCATGTACGCTGATTTCGAGCGTGTTTCGAGGATGTGTGAGAACTACAAAACCGCAGATCTTTCCACTACGCTCCCCGGATTTCCTGTTGAGTGCAGTGGCGTTGACGAGGTTGCTGCGTCGTCGTTGCCAGCCGCTGTGAGGTAGGAAATCAGGTTACGCTCCGGTCCTAATGAACAACCGCGCCCTCGACCGATCAAAAGCGTTGGAGGGCTTCGCCCGTCTTTTTCGGCCCACGTACGCTGGTGCGAACATGGGGCACCCGTCCAGTGCGCGGTGGCTCGGACCGTTGATTCCACCCTTAAGTGGCCGCAGGCTAGTCTTCTCCGCGAGATGACAAATTTGTTGCAGGGTCGGCCATTTCTCACGCCTGCTCTGCTCATACCGTCACCTGTGCCCGTAATCCGTGAACACGTAGTCTGTTGTCTTCACGATGGTGTGGCACGCGAACCCGCACTTGGCATCGTTTCCCTGGGGTGGCTTGTCTTTCAAGTTTGCGAGCCGGAACGTATTGGACTCCGCTTCATACTCGAACGCGCCGTAACCCCATCCTCCGCTGTCCGCGAACCTCTTGCTGTCCTTCAGCATGAAGTCAACATCGTGCTGGGTGCCTGGCACCGTCGGTGCACCGGGCTCATGGTCATTCACTTTCGCGTTCCAATGGACCTTCGCCATCTTCGCACCATCCGGAAAGGGCTTGCCGTTACCGGGAATGCCCGCCTTATAAGCGTCGATCATCACTGGATTGCCGAGGATGGCGGCGAGCGTATTTCCGTTATGACTGATGGCGATCACCGGCCAGCTTTCGTATCCCTTGAACTCAGAGAAGGCGAGGCCGTTGGGCACTTTGAGGGTGTACTTGTCCTGGGTGGAAACGGCAGCCTGTGCCTGGGACGGGCCCGCCGTGGAGGCGGAGGCAGCGTCAAGCCGCGGAAGGGCGTGGACGAAACGTGCCAGCGCCCAGGTGTCGTGATCGGAAATACTCGAGCGCCAGGAAGGCATGCCTGTGAGGCGAACTCCGTTTTGTATGATCCAGAAGAGTTCCGCGTCGCTCCAGTGCTGCACGTGGGAAGAGCTCAGGTCCATGGCAACCGGGTTCATGCTGCGCCCGAGATTAGAATCTCCGCGTCCATCCGGCCCGTGGCATTGGGCGCAAGAACCCAGAAACACTTCCTGGCCCTGGCTCACGACCTCATCGGTCTGAGGCAGCGGATTTTTCATTTTTCCGGCTTCCAACGGAATCGTAACGTCCTTGGCGGCATTGGCCAGGCTGGTTTCGCCCTGGGAGGGATGTTTGTCGGCGGCACAACCTGAAAGAAACGCAGCCAGCATCGCAGGGAATACGCCAAGCATCAGCTTGTGTTTGAGCGCACCGCTGCGGTCCGCTCCGCGGGGCGCCTTAATCCAAGGCAGACCCGGTGACTGCTTCGTAGGTTCAGTCATGTGTGTTCTCCTTCGCAAAGAAAGCTTCTAAACCCGGTCCAGCGCGAGTGCGCCATCATTTCGATTTAAGCCGGAGGCGAAGGAGCAGAAATATTAGACGAAGGTATCGACCGATACCTTCGTATGAGATGTGTGAGAAGTGAACGTGAGAGAGCGCAGGCCCCGGCTGGATCAGTTCTCGTGGAGCAGGGACGCAGGATCCACCGACAACGCGCGTTGGGCCGGGATCCACGTCGCCAGAAGCCCCAACAGCGACATAGTCAAAACGACAGCTGCCAAAACGAGTGGATCGCGGGGAGTGGCCTGATACACGATGAAGGAGAGTACACGGCTGGCGAAAATTCCAAGGACCAAGCCTGCGCCGGATCCGATAGCCAGCAGCTGAAAGGCCCTCCCCAGCGCTGCCTTTAACACTTCCTTGCGCTGCGCGCCCAGGGCGACGCGGATTCCCAACTCGCGCAGCCGCTTGCTCACTGTATAGGCAGTCATGCCAAAGATGCCGGTGATCGACAACAGAGCGCCCATTCCGCCCATCACACCCAGCGCCATGGTGGCGATACGTGACGGGAATAGAACGACGTCCAGGAGCTTGCTCCAGGTGTTCGTCTCCACTGGCAGCCCGGCCTCGAGTTCGCGCAGTTTTTTCCTCATGGCAGCAGCAAGTTCTTTTGGATCGCGGGTCGAGCGGACTATGAGATAGGCCGAGTGGGCCGGCGATCGTTCGGAAGATAGGAACATCGCCGGCTGCTGGTCTTCGGTCAAACTTACGTACTTCCCATCTTCCACGACGCCGATAACCTCGACCCGCGTGCCATCCTGCAGCTTGTAGTGTCTACCGATCGCGCCGGGAATCGAACCAAACAGCTTACTCGCGAACTCGCGATTGACAACTGCAACTGCGGCGGCACTTTGTTCGTCCTGATCGGAAAGATTTCTGCCCGCTAACAGGGTCGTGCCGGCTGCGGCAAAGTATCCAGAAGAGACGCCATACGATAATGGTGAGATCACGGCACTCGTTGGCTTCAAATCACTGGTTTCTTCCTTGAAGACATTGGCGTGATCGCCTGCGGTGTATACGAGGGGAGGATAGTTGTTCACTAGTCCCGCGGCTTGCACGCCTGAAATGGATTCCACGGCACGGATCATGCGCCGTTGCATCGCCGGTATTCGATCGACGCTGTATCCAACCGTAGACAGGTTTACCGCCGCTGTCATCGTATCCCGGGGCTCGAAACCGAACCTGGTGTGGAGCGAGCGCAACAAACCGCGCACAGCCACAACGGACGACGTGACCAGGACAGCACAGATCGCGATCTGAACACCCAGCAGCACATCGCGGCTCGTGATCCGGCGTCCTGTTCTGCCGCCGGAGCCGGCTTTGACGATCTCATACGGATTGGCCCTAAGGATCTGTCGCACGGGTACTATCCCGAACAGTAACCCGCTTATCAACGCCAGGGCCAAGGCGAACCAATAGAGCTTGACGTCTGGAGTTACGGGCATGTGGATGGGAACTCCCGATATCGGCTCCCATGTGCTGAGCTTACGCAACAGCAGGAAGCTACCGAAACAACCCAGAGCACCGCCGGCGAGGGATAAGAGCCCGGCTTCTGTGAGTAGTTGGCGGAGGATGCGTCTGCGGTTGGAGCCAAGCGCGAGCCGCAAAGCCACCTCCCGGGAACGATCCGAGGCGCGCGCGGCAAACAGACTGCCGAGGTTGGCGCACGCCGCCAGAAGAATCAGACCGGAAAGCAACATCAGCCCCGCAACGAAGGCCCGCACCGCGGGACCAAATGAGGTGAGACCTCCTCGCGCAAACACCGTGTTCTTGTGGGCAAACACTCCGGGATAGGCCTTTTCAATCTGGACGCTCACAGTGTCCGCATCGGCAACAGCCTGCGCGGGAGTCACTCCAGGCTTCAGATGTCCCAGCACTGCGAATACTCCGTGGTCGGTCGCGCGTGTGCCGAGACTCTCCCCGCCCAACTGCTCCTGGTTCACTATGGGCACAAAGAAATCCGGACCAAGAAACAACAAGGTGCCCTGGAAGCCCGGTGGCGCCACGCCCAGAATAGTGAAGGGATGCTGGTTCAACCGGATGGTTCGTCCGACGACGTTTCGATTGCCCTGGAAACGAGTTTGCCAATAGGCGTAGGTGAGCACGATATAAGGCGCGCTGTTCGTACCACGCTCATCGGACGCATGGAAAAAGCGGCCAAGCCAGGGATGGACCCCCATCACGTCGAAGTAATTTCCTGTAATTGCGAACCCGTTGGCGATCGCCGGGTCATTCCCTAGATCCATCCCCACGCCTAACACCATGTTGAAGGCGGCCAGATCTTCGAAGCTTCGGTTGCGATCGCGAAGGTCAAGATAGTTCGGGTACGATTGCCATACTGGAGTATCCCGGTAATTGGTTCCGTAGAGCGTTTCGGGGTTTGGAACGTCCATCGGGCGCAAAATCAGGCCATCCATCAAACCGAAGACGACGGCGTTTGCGCCAATGGCCAAGGCGAGTGTAAGAACGGCCGCGATGGTGAAGGCGGTAGACTTGCGCAACTGGCGGAGCGAAAATCGCGTGTCGTCCCAAAGCGACTCCAGGGTTGGCCATTGCCAGACTTCCCGGCTTCGCTCCTCAATCGAGGTGAGATTGCCGAACGCTCGACGGGCTTTTTGTTGGGCCTCTTGCGGGCTCATGCCTTCAGAGATGAAGTGCTCCGTGCGTTCTTCGATGTGCAGGCGAATTTCTTCGGAGAGATCGTTGTAGAGCTTGCGACGGAAGATGCGCGGTATCCAGTTCATGGGAAGACCTCTAACGGGTTGGGGATTTGCCCAGATCGAGGACGAGCGTAATGCCTTCAAACATACGCTCGAAGGTGGAGACCTGCTGTTCCAAATGGCGCAGACCGGCAGCGGTAATCTGGTAGGTTCTGACCCGGCGATTGGAGGAAGAAATACCCCACTCGGCCTTCACCAGCTTTGCCTTGAGGAGCCGCTGCAGCGCGGGGTAGAGCGAACCCTCTTCCACTTGCAGTAAGTTATTCGATCGCTGCTGGATGTGTTGGACTAACGCGTATCCGTGGGCCGGCTGACGGCGAAGCGACTCGAGAATCATCATCTCGAGGGCGCCGGGAAATAAATCGCGTGAAGCGGCTTCTTTCATAGGCTTGTTTGGTACAGGCATAGAGTAAACAAGTATGGGGGAGGTTGTCAATGAACGTTCGTCTTACGATGCACTGGCCACGCCGGGGAGGGCTCCAGCCGAGGGGCACAGTCTCTATGGCTGAGAACTAAGCCGTCTGTGTATTAAGATGTCTTAGTATGAAAAGAACAGATACGATGCAGGGGTCGCTCGACCTTCTCGTGCTTAAGGTCCTCTCCCGGCAACCAAAGCTGCATGGCTACGCCATCATGACGGCGATCAAGCACATCTCCCGCGACGTGCTCAACGCCGAGGTCGGCTCGCTCTACCCTGCCCTTCACCGTATGGAAGAAACGGGCTGGATCCGCGCCGAATGGGCCCCCGAAGGCACCGGCCGCCGCACGCGTCTCTATCAACTGACCGCCGCCGGGAAAAAGCAGCTCGCCGCCGAGGTTACCCGCTGGCACTCTGTCAGCTCCGCCATCAACCGTGTTCTCAATGAGGCTTAGACATGTCGCTCTGGTCGCGCATCACGTACGCTTTCCGCGGGGATCGGCTCAATCGGGAAATTGACGAGGAATTCGCCGCCCACATGGAAGAAGCCATCGCCGCCGGCAATGACCCCGCGGAAGTGCGCCGCACCTTCGGCTCCCAGCTCCGCCTCCGCGAACAAAGCCGGGAGGCCCGCACCTTTGCGTGGCTCGACTGCCTCCGTGCCGACGTCATCTTCGGCTGGCGCCAGCTCATGAAGCGCAAAGTCACCACCGCTGCCGCCGTACTCTCGCTCGCGCTCGCCATTGGCGCATGCACCTCCGCCTTCCGCCTCATCGACGCGCTCTTCTTGCGCCCGCTCCCCGTCGCGCACGCTGATCGGCTCAACGTTCTTGCCATTCAGGTCCCCGATGGCTATGGCATACACCGCACCCTTGACGAATTCTCCTATCCCGAATTCGCCCGCATGCGCACCGCCGCTCAGGGGCAAGCCGAACTCATCGCCGCCTCCTTTACCAGCCGCACCGACCTCACGTACGCCACTGACAATGAAATGGAGAAAGGCTACACGCAGTACGTTTCCGGTTGGATGTTCCCCACCTTCGAACTGCAGCCCACACTTGGCCGCCTCTTCAGCGCCGACGACGAGCGCACTCCCGGCGCCAGTCCGTACGCGGTCATTTCCTACAACTATTGGACCCGCCGGTTCGCCAACGATCGCAGCGTTCTCGGCCGTTCGGTCCACATCGGCAACAAAATTTTTCAGATCATTGGAGTCGGCCCGAAGTCCTTTACAGGCACCGAGCCCGGCACCATCACGGACATTTTTCTCCCCATGATGATGAATCCGAGCGTCACGCGTGACGATTCGCGATGGCTCCGCATCCTCGTCTTCCTTCATCCCAGCGTCCCCATCGAGCCGCTCCGCGCAAAGCTCGACGCGGTCAGCCTCCACTTTGAGACCGAACGCGCAAAGGGCTTCACCGGCATGTCGCAACGCAACATTGACATGTTCCTCCAGATGAAGTTGCTCGTCGAACCCGCTGCTTCCGGCGTCTCGCGCCTGCAGGACGATTACCGCCGCGCTCTCGTTTGGCTCGGCGTACTGGTTGCGCTCGTACTCTTGATCGCCTGCGCCAACGTCGCCAACCTCATGACGGCCCAGGCTGCATCGCGTGTCCGCGAAATGGCCCTCCGTGTGTCTATAGGAGCGGGCCGCTCCCGCCTGGTGCAGCTGGTTCTGGTGGAGAATGCCATTCTCGGGCTTTTTTCCGCGGCGCTCGGGGCGGCCTTCGCCTGGTGGGCCGCGCCTTTTGTTGTCAGCCGCATCAACCCGCCGGACAATCCTGCGCACCTCATCCTCCCCGCAGACTGGCGGGTCTTGGCCTTCGGCTCGCTCCTCACGCTCGCGGTTACACTTCTCTTTGGGCTCGCCCCCGCCTTGCGCGCCTCCACGGTTGAACCGGTCACCGCTCTCAAAGGCGGCGAGGAGCCGCACTCCAAGCAACGCTCCATGTATGCGCTGATCGCTGGACAGGCCGCCTTCTGCTTCGTCGTCCTCTTCCTCGCCGGACTTTTTGTTGCCACCTTTCACCATCTTTCCAGTCAGCCCCTCGGCTTTGTCGCCAAAGATCTCCTGCTGCTGGAAACCTACACCCCGCACGGCCAGTCGCCGGAGTCGTGGTCGCAAATGGCAGACACCCTCCGCGGCGTTCCTGGAGTCAACGAAGTGGCGATCGCCAGCTGGCCTTTGCTTTCTCCGGGGCACACTTGGAATGGCTCCATCTCGATCAACGCCGGGCCACCCAAAGATACCTGGGGCTGGTTTTCCAGCATCTCGCCGGGATGGCTCGGCACCATGAAGGTGCAGCTGCTCGAAGGCCGCGACTTCAACTCCACAGATTCCTTCCCGGGCGAAGCCATCGTCAATCAGACCTTCGTCAAAATTTTCTTCAACGATGCGGACCCGATTGGCCGCACGTTCGAGAAAGTAAATCCTTCCGGCTCTCGCCAACTTTGCCGGGTTATCGGTGTCGTAGCCGATGCGGCCTACAGCAGCCTCCACGATCCCATCCTTCCGGTCGCCTACGTGCCGTTCCGCCAATTCAGTGCCAATGGCAATATCAATCCAGCGGAGGGTGGCACCTTCCTTCTTCGCACCACCGGCATCCACCCGCTCTCTCTCGCGCCTACGCTGCGCCGCTTGGTGGCGCAAACCAACCCCGCCTACCGCGTGAGCAACGTGCAAACCCAGCAGGAACTTGTTGACAGCCAGTCGATCCGCGAACGGCTTATTGCACTGCTCGCGTTGTTCTTCGCCACCGTTGCCCTCCTGCTCGCCGCCATCGGCCTTTATGGTGTGCTGAATTACTCCGTTCTGCAGCGCGAACGCGAAATCGGCATCCGTATTGCTGTCGGCGCGCGCATCGGCAGTATTGCTCGACTTGTCACCACCCAAATTTTCGTTACGGTATTTATTGGCGCTGCTACCGGCATCGTCCTTGGTATGGTTTCCGTTCGCTATGTGCAAACGCTTCTCTTCGGAGTCAGAGGGACGGCTCCTTCCATGCTCATCGCACCGGCACTCGTCCTTCTAGCCGCTGCTCTGCTCGCCGCGGTTCCGGCGGTGCTCCGCGCGGCCCGCATTAACCCATCGGTAATGCTTCGCACGGAATAGGCTTTGTATTGAAGGAGGTCGCCGGAAATTAGTGGATCTTGTCCCTCGGCGACAAGGGAAAGAATTGCGCTTGTCGAAATCATGCGAGGCCGAAAGAGTTTCAGTTGTTTCATAGCAATGATTTTGATTGAGAGCATTGCAGTCCCGCGACATCGCTCCTAATCGATAATCATCTCTTCAGCCAAACCACGATTTTGATGGGTGCCCCATGTTCGCACCAGCGTACGTGGGCCGAAAAAGACGGGCGAAGCCCATCAAACGATTTCAATCCTTGAGTGAAAGCATTCGAAGGACTCATGATCGGCCCACGTACGCTGGTGCGAACATGGGACACCCGTCAGGTTTTGTTTGGTCCTCAAGGTTCATTCCGCCCTTAACTTAACGGTAAGTCGCTTGCTGCTCGATGACAAAGGGCGTTTGATCAAGACTAATTTTTAGTAGCGGGATCGGGTGTTGGTCTTTAGAAAGCAAGCTTATTCGATGCGCAAGGCCTTAACGGGGTCGATGGAAGCGGCACGCCGCGCCGGAATGATGCCGGCGATCGCAGCCGTGAGCACCAGCACTCCAATCGCAATGGCCATGACCGGCACATTCACACTGGTGATCTCAAAGAGCTGCGACTTGACGTAGCGTACGCAGAAGATGGCCACAGGAACGCCGATGGCGAGGCCGAGGACGGCCTGAGTCATGGCGCCGCGCAGGACCGATGCGATGACGCGGCTGCGCGCCGCTCCTAGCGCCATACGGATGCCGATCTCGGGCGTGCGCCGAACCACCGTGTACGCTGTGACCCCGTAGAGGCCTATAGCAGCGAGCAATAACGCAAGTAGGCCAAAGAGGGACGTGAGACGCGCGATGAGACGCTCGGAGATGAAGCGGTCGTCAATCTGCTGCTGGAAGGTCTGGAACTTTACGACAGTGAGGTTGGGATTGATGCTGGCCAGAGTGTCGGCGACGATCTTCTCAAACCCGGCGACGGGTTGTGCGGTCTGGATCACCAAGGCGCCGGCGTAGAGGGATTGGTCTTTTTCGAGTGGGTCGTCAGGGTCGTTCGCCATGCCCGCGCGCTGCGTGAGCGGCAGAAAATACATGGTGTGGTTCTTCCAGTAGACGCTGGTGTAGGTGGTGTCTTCCACCACGCCGACGATCTCATGGGCTGCATCCTTACCGGCCTGGCCGGGTCCGGAACCGCCAAAGTGATGGCCGATGGGATTGCGATTGCCGAAGAACAGCTTGACGAACTCTTGATTGACGACGGCCACTGGCGGCGCAGTCGATGTGTCCTGCACGGTGAAGCCGCGGCCCATGACGACATGGGTGCCAACGGCGTCGAAGTATTCCGATGTGCCTTTCACCCAAGAGGCGCCTTTATTGATGTCAGGATCGCCCTGCACCTTGACACCGGTTCCCCAATTGTTCGACTCCATGGGAGTGTAGGTGGCGAGTCCGACTTTGAGAACACCGGGAATTTCGTGGAAGCGATCGACGATCACCTGGTAGAGAGGTTCGACTTCTGTGTTCTTGTAGCCCGCCGCCTGCGGATTGATGTGGGCGATGTAACGGTTCTTCGTATCCAGTTTCATGTCTACGCTCTGTGCCTTGTTGAGGCTTTGCGCGAAGAGGCCTGCGGCGACCAGCAGCACGAGAGAGAGCGCGGCCTGCATGACAACGAGTCCGCGCTGCAGCAAAGAGGCACCCTGCGCGGTGGTACGCGCATTGGAGCGCAGCGCTTCGGAGGGCTGCGTGCGTGCGGCCAGCAGCGCCGGCGCAAGGCCGAAGAGGACGCCGGTGGCGAGCGAAAGCGCAATGGCAAAGCCGATGACCATCGGCGAAGGCGAAGCGGTGACCGGCATGTTGTGCGAATCAGGAAAGGCGAGAGCCAGCAGCGCGTGCGCCCCAAGATAGGAGACGGCGAGACCGAGCAGGCCTCCGATACCCGAGAGAAGAACGCTCTCCGTAAGCAGTTGGCGCACGATGCGGCTACGTTGCGCGCCCAGGGCCAAGCGGACGGAAAGCTCAGCACGCCGTCCCATGCCCCGCACGAGCAGCAGGTTCGCGATGTTGGCGCAGGCGATGAGAAGGACGAGCGCGGCAATCCATTGCAGGAGCTTCAGGTGATCCTTGTATCCGTCCTGCATGTTCTGGATACCGCCGCCGCCGGGGGTGAGCACCACGTGGGTGCGGGGAAGAGCGTGCTTGGCGCGCTGATCGGTGAATGTCTTAAGCGGCGCGAACTGTTGCTTGAGTAGCGCGCTGGCCTTAGCCTGGAGGGCCGGCAGCGACGTTCCCGGCTTCACCCGGCCGATGATGTAGGCCCACTGGGCATCGGGACTGGTGAAGTACGGTGCGCCCATGACTTGATCCATCGAGTTCATGGGAAGGAAGTACTTGGGAGGATTGGTGTCGATGCGGTCCCCGTAGAATCCCTTTGGCGCAATGCCGATAACCGTGGCCGGCCTGGTATTGATGTAAAACTGGCTTCCCACAATAGCCGGATCGCCGGCGTAGTCCTGCTGCCACGCGTCATAGCTCATCACGGCGGTAATCGGTGCGCCCTTCTGGTCGTCGGCATCCATCAAGAGGCGGCCCGCCGCAGGCGAAAGGCCGAAGACGCGGAAGTAGTTTCCAGAGACGAAGGTTCCGACTACGGACCGCGCTACGGTCTGGGGTCCAGCGCGGCGAACGGTAATGGGACGCCAGGCGTAGCCGGATTCCATCGCAGCTAACTCTTCGAACTCCGGCAGATTCTTCTTAAACGCATAATAAGTGTCTGTGGCAAAGAGCGAGTAGTCCCCATCGTCATGCCAGCCGCCATTGACGCAGCAGTCGTCTTTGTCGCCGATGCGGACGAGGGTCTTGGGATCGACTACCGGCAGATTATGGAGCATGATGGCGTTGACCAGCGTGAAGATGGCCGAGTTCGCTCCGATGCCGAGCGTGAGTGTGAGCAACACGGTCACGGTGAACCCCGGCGTCTTGCGCAATTGACGGAATGCGTACTCCAGATCCTGCAGCAGAACTCTCATTACCTAACCCCCGTACACGTCCCCTCAGGCACACAGAAAGGATGTCACATACCACCAGAATTCCGCACTGGCCGATTGAAATTATCAATAAGTTATCGATTTCAAGTTAGCGGACCCGCGTTCATAACAGCCGTTGTGTCCAAAGCCGGACGCTGGCGGATGAGGACGGACTCGTCACGCATGAAAGCAAGCCCTGCGTCTACGTCGACCTGTACCGCGGAAAAAACGAGAAGATCGTGGAGCATTGGGACTTTCCTGGGATGACGCCGCCGCAAGCGGAATGGAAAAACGACAACGCATGCTCCAGCCGAAGCCGGCGGCCTGCTTTCTATCTTTTTGTAAAGAGTTCCCCGCCTTGTGTTAAAGTTTTCCTTCACTCTGTAAAGAACTGTAGAACTCTCTGACCCATCCTCCCCCGAGGCAAAACGGACGCGCGCGTCAGGTCATCAGGCAAGCACCAAGAAAGAGGAAGGTTCATGTTCTCCCTGCGTTTTCGTCATGCCACAAACCTTTTCGCCCTCACGCTAGGCTGCGCAGCCTACGCTAGTTCATGGGCGGCGACACCCTCACAAGATAAGGCTCTCGATGCCGCTCTTCGCAGCGATTTGAAGGACTACCTGAAGACGCGGTCTTCGATCGAGCACATATCGACGCTATCGATGGCTGTCAGCTTCCGGGGCGATCCTGAAGACATCAAAATCGCGGTGGGAACTACGCAGTACGGTGGTGGAGACAAGGTTACTCCGTCCAATGTTTTTCAGATCGGCAGCAATACCAAGGCGTTTACCTCTGTGATCATCCTGAAGCTGGAAGCCGCAGGTGTGCTCTCGATCGACGACACGCTGGGCAAATGGTTACCGCAGTACCCCGAGTGGAAGGAAGTTACTATTCGCCAGTTACTTGACATGACCAGCGGCATCCCGACGTACGATGGGACATCCGCGTGGGAAGATCAGGTGGTCAACGATCCTTACGCTAAATCCACGCCCGAGGAATTGGTGGCCTACGTTTACCCGGCGCACAAAAAGCCAGGCCACTGGGAGTACTCCAACACCGGTTACATTCTTGCGCAGATGATTATCGATAAGGCGAGCTGGTGGCATAGCTATAAATCGGAACTCGACCGTCTGATTGCCGAAAACTGTCTTCACAGCACTTTCTACGAGGCGAATTTCTATCCGGCTGCCGTCACGCGGCGGGAGGTGTCCGGCTACTACGTCAACACCGACGACCCGGGGTTGGCAAAAATATTGGGTGAGGACACCAAGAATTTCAGCCTTGGATGGACGCAGGGTGCAGGAGGCATCATCTCTACGCCGGAGGATCTGACCACCTGGGTGCGCGCCCTATTTGAAAGCGATGTTTTGCCGGCAAAGCAAAAGGCGGAACTTCAAAGCCTGGTTGCCATTCCGGGGGGCGAGTCCATCGAGGAAACCTCGACCAAGCACCCCCAGGCCTTTGGGCTTGGCGTGTTTCAGATCACCGACCCACCCCTTGGTCTCTTCTGGGGTTACGTGGGATCGACGCTCGGTTACCGTGCCGCCTACTCGTACTTCCCCGATTCCGGTGTGATCATCACCGTCTTCACCAACAGCCAGGCCCCCGCCAAGGAGAACACCCTCGCTGCTGTCCTGGTCTCTACGCTGTACGAGACGCTCAAGCGTTTCGGAAAAATTTAAAGAGGGTACGATGCTCCATTCAAGACGGAAGTTCCTTGCCGCTGCGGCAAGTGCGAGCTTGGCCGCGGTTCCATTAACGACCGAAGCGGAGGTCGAACCGGGATACGCGGACGAGGTGGTTTGTTTGTTCGACAGTCTTCCGGGGGATAAGTCGATCAAGATCTTTGCTCCGGGGCGCAAAGGCAGACGCGACCTGGCGATTGAGCTCAATGCAAATAAGCAATTGTTTGCGGCGAGCGCGATCAAGACGTTTGTGCTGTGCGAGAGGCTGCGCCAATTGGATTCAGCGGACGTGGTGCACAAGGTCGAAAATCATTTTCTGGCGCTCAACGACACGGTGTGGTCGTTCGGCAGCCCGACGTTTAACCCGCCCGATTTGATCGGCGAGGTCTCGGAGCGCACCACTCTCGACGCGATGATCAACCACAGCGATAACACCGCAACAGACATGATGTTCAAGCTGGCGGGCGCGGACAATGTGCGGAAGTTTATTGCGGATGCAGGCCTGAAGAATACCCTGGTGCCGGACAGTACCCGTGCGCTCACGGGCTACTTGTTTGGCGCACCGAACTACTTGACGATTACTTGGGAAGAGCTTTTGCAGGTTACCCAGGGACCGCCGGTGCATCCTTTCCTCAACGATGTGGAGACACTGGCGTCGTCGGCGCACGATTTCGTCTCCTACTATTCACGCGCGTTGGTAGGCAAGTTTTTCCAGCATCCCGAGACGCTGCAGGAGTACCGGCGGATTCTATCGCTGTGCGACTTCATCTATCTTGTGCCTCTGCCGCTCGGAGTGAGTTCGTATGCCAAGAGCGGCAATGCGGATAGTCCCGGCTTTCATGTCCGTTCGATTGCCGGTGGCATCTACTTTGCGGGCCAGTGGGTGTTTTTCGCCTTTCTCATCAACTGGTATTCCGACGAGGTAGAAGACCCAACGACAGTGAAAGCCTACTTCGACGCGATTCATAAAACGTTGTCGGGGATTCGGGACCGCTTGTCGTCCTGATGGGACTAAACGTGCGAACCGGATCTCCAGCACCAAACAGAACCTGACGGGGGATGTTTCCGCTTACGGCATATCTCGATCCGGAAATTGAAGAATTCAAGAGCCTGTGACATTTGTTACGGTCCTATCAATTTAACCTTCGCAAAGGTGTTCGCTCACGTAAGAGTTGTCGTCCGGTTGCTGTTGGGTTTTATGTTGGCGTCCTCGCTCGCCAGCGCGCAGAACGGCGCTCCAGCGCCCAGACCGGACGATGATTTCAGCTTCATGCAGATGCTGGCCGACAAAGGCTTGCACGATATCGAAAATGAAAGCTGGAACGCGTATGGACAGTTCACGTATATCTCCAGCTGGAAGCCTTCCTTCTCCGCCCCCTATACCAATTTGAACGGCAGCATCAATTCACTGCTTCCCACTGCGGAAAGAAGCTTCACGGGGACGGCGACTCTCTACCTCGGGGTGCGGCTGTGGAAAGGCGGAGAAGCCTACGTGGTGCCTGAGCTGATCTCGGAACGTCCCCTCTCGCAGCTCAGGGGGCTGGGCGGAGCTATCCAAAATTTCGAGCTGCAAAAAGGGGGCTCCCCCACACCTGGGATTTATCGCTCCCGGCTCTTCGTCAAGCAGACAGTTGGACTCGGCGGCAAGAGCCTGGTCGAGGAGTCTGGCCCCCTGCAATTGGGAACGCACTACGACAGCAGAAGATTGGTCTTTGCCGCCGGGAACTTTAGCGTCCTGGATTTCTTCGACACCAACGCCTTCGACGTCGACCCGCGCCAGGGCTTTCTCAGCCTGGGATTTCTGACCTACGCCGCTTACGACTTTGCCTCCGACGCGCGCGGCTACTCGTACGGAGGCATCGGGGAATTTTATTGGGACGAGTGGGCGGTGCGCTTCGGGCGCATCACCCCGCCTAAGCAACCCAACCAACTCCCCATAGACTTCAGGATCTTCAAATACTATGGGGACCAATTCGAAGTCGAGCATAAACAGACGATCCGTGGACAGGAAGGCATGGTCCGGGTACTCGGTTATCGGAACCACGAAAACATGGGACGCTTCAGCGATGCCATCTCGGCCTTCGAGGCCAACCCGGAAGAGAACGCCACCACGTGTACGGGGTTCAACTACGGGTCGCAGAATTCCACTGCCCCGGATCTTTGTTGGGCCCGAAAACCGAATGTAAAAAAGGGCATCGGCACCTTCGCAGAGCAATACATTGGGCATGACATCGGCTTGTTTGGCCGCGGCATGTATTCCGATGGCAAGACCGAGGTGTATGCCTACACCTCGACGGATCGCTCGGCAACGGCGGGGTTTTGGCGAAGGGTACCGCGTGGTCGCGCCCCAAAGACCTGGTGGGCTTTGGAGGCAACTTGGGTTGGATCTCGAACGTACACGCGAAATATCTTGGCATGGGAGGCGTGGACGGATTCGTCGGGGATGGGGCCATCACGGCGCGGGCGGAAAAGTCTCTGGACCTGTTCTACAGCGCCGCTTTCGGTAAGGTGTATTGGCTTTCAGGAGACTACCAGCACATCTTGAATCCTGGCTTCAATGCTGCCCGTGGGCCGGTCAATGTCTTCACTGTGAGAATTCATGGCGAGTTTTGAATCATTGCGGGGCCGCGCCGGGACGCTGATTGCGGGACTGGTTCTGCTGAGTTTGTTGCGCCCGGTCGCGACCGCACAGCAACAGCCGGCGGGCTTCGCGGTGGAGCGCTTGTATCAGTCGGCCCCGGGCAGCGGATGGTTCGTCATGGATGATCTCAACATAAGTGGCGGGCTGGGGGGCGCCGTCGCACTTACCTCGGGCTATGCGCGCAATCCGCTGGTGATTACGGGCCCGGATGGCAAGCAGAAACTCGCAGTGGTGAGAGAAGAGGCATTCTTCGATATCGGCGGCGCCGTTACCTACAACCGCTTTCGCGGTTATATCAACCTTCCCACACCCCTCCTGCTCAGCGGAACGAGCGGGACGCTGGGTCCGTATCAGTTCACCGCTCCGTCCGTCAGCCTGGGAACAACCCCTGACAGCATTTCCGATCCACGCATCGGCGTAGATGTTCGTTTGTCGGGGATGCCGGGCAGCCGGCTTCGTCTCGGCGCGGGGGCCCAGCTCATCTTTCCCTCAGGCGACCGCGCTGATTACCTATCCGATGCCCGCTACCGCGCCATGTTTCGCGTCCTCGCTGCCGGGAACTCCGGGCGTTTCCGGTATTCCGGCCAACTGGGTGTTCATGTCCGGCCGCTCAATGATGCTCCCGTCCCAGGCAGCCCGAACGGCAGCGAGTTTCTCTATGGGATCAGCGGCGGGCGCAGCTTTGACGGGCCTGCGGGTTGGGTGGTGGTGGCCGGGCCCGAGATTTTCGGTCAGACGGCTTTTCATTCGTTCTTCAGCGGCGAGACGGGAACGGAGGCGCTTTTAACCGGCCGCTTGGAGCAAACTGGCGCCGGACGGAAAATGCGGATAAAACTGGGAGTCGGCCACGCTCTCGATCAAAGCTTCGGCGCAGCGCAATGGCGTGTTGTGTTTGGTGTGGAGCTGTTCGGGCACAAGTAAGGGGTACGGGTTCGCCACGAAGTTCGGAGGATAATTCCTGCCATGAGGGTCTCGCCGCTTTGGTTGACCGTATCTTTGGCGCTCGTATGGGTGATGCTCGGCTCCGCATTTGGCTGGCAGGCGACGGCCCCCAATACGATCCGGCGGATCTATGTCGAGCCGTTCGCTACCCGGGAGGGGGCGGAGAAGTTTCGCGACAAACTCATCAGCGAACTGCGCGCGTCGCACATTGTCTCGTTAGCAGACGATGCGGCCAGCGCGGATGCCATTCTGGGTGGCGGTGGCGAGGTTTGGATAAAGGGATATCGCAGCCACAACCCTCAACTCGGCGGCGGCCCGGCTGATGGCTCTCCCATCTACACCGGCTTCCTTTCGATCGAGCTACGAGATAAGGACGGCCAATCGCTATGGTCCTACCTGGCTACCCCGCCGGCGGGGTCCAAGGATGTGACGAACGATCTGGCCACGATGATCGTGGATAAACTTGCCGGAGCGCTGAAAGGAGCAGAGGCGCCATCGAGCGCCCCGCCTCCTTCCCGGCCGACGATCATCCTGGAAGGAGCAGGAGCCACCTTTCCTGCTCCAGTCTATGCAAAATGGTTCACCAACTATCGGCGTGCCGTTCCGTCGTTGCAGATCACGTATGAACCAATCGGGTCCGAAGCGGGCGTCCGCAGGCTGCTTGCCGGCAGCGTCGACTTCGCGGCCTCGGATAGCCCGCAGGTCATTCACGACCTCGCCCCAACGGACGAAGAGAAGTACCTGTTCATTCCATCGGTGGCCGGCGCAATCGTTCCGGTAGTTAACCTGCCCGGATTACCCGGCGACATTGCGTTCACGCCCGAAGCCCTGGCAGGTATTTACCTGGGCAAAATCAAGAAATGGAACGATCCGAACCTCACTCGTGTGAATCGCAGCTTGCACCTTCCGGATCTCGACATTACCGTCGTTCATCGTGCGGATGGCAGCGGAAGCAGTTATGTTTGGACGGACTATCTGGCAAAGACCAGCCCGGAGTGGAAGGCCCAGGTGGGTACAAGCCTGCTTCCCAAATGGCCGGTAGGTTTGGAGGCCGCCGGAAATGATGGGGTCTCCAAAATGGTCGCGGAGCACGCCGGCTCCATTGGCTATGTGGAGTTCATCTATGCCCTGCAGAACCACCTGAGCTACGGAAGAGTTCGAAACCGCGATGGGAAGTTCGTCTCTGCCAGCCTGGAAAGTATCGATGCTGCCGTGAGCCACGCCACCAAGGGCGGGCACGACCTCAAAGTCTCTATGGTGGATACACCCGGTGAAGGGGTTTATCCCATCTGTTCGTTTACGTGGATTGTGGTTCCGGCGCGCAGTTCCGATGACGCCAAACGCAATGCCATCACCGGCTTTTTAGGCTGGATGCTGGGACCGGGCCAGCGACAAGCCGCCGCTTTGGGGTACCTTCCTCTTCCAGCGGATATTTCCATGAAAGAGAAGGCGGCCATCGCCAGGATCCAGTAGCCGTCAATTACCTGCTAGCGCCCGTCCCGCAGCCGCTCCGGAGGCCCAAGCCCACTGGAAGTTAAAGCCTCCCAGATGCCCGGTCACGTCGACCACTTCGCCGATAAAGAAGAGTCCGGGCACTTTGCCGCTCTCCATCGTCCGGGCGCTTAGCTCGGACGTATCCACGCCTCCTGCCGTGACCTCCGCTTTTTCGTAGCCTTCGGTACCGGAGGGACAAACGGCCCACGAGTGCAGCGCGGTCTCCGCCTCTTCGAGGCCGCGGTTCGTCCATGCGGAAGGCGGCTGTAGCGACAGCCAGCGGTCGGCGAGCCGGTGCGGCAGGACGGTGCGGAGCGCGATTCGTGCGGTCGCCAAGTCCCGCCGGGCTTTCGGCGAGCGAAGCGCAGCGGTCCATTCCTGACCTGGAGCCAGATCGATCCCTACCGCCTGACCCGGCTGCCAGTAGGAAGAAATTTGCAGGACCGCCGGTCCGCTGAGGCCGCGGTGAGTAAAAAGCATTTTTTCCCGAAAGCTTCCGAGGCCGGCGGAGGCCATTACCTCGGTCGACACTCCCGCCAAACCGTCGTAGCGAGCAAGGTCCTGAGGAGCGAACGTGAGCGGGACCAGCGCGGGCCGGCAAGCGAGAATCTTCAGGCCAAACTGCTGCGCGACCTGGTAGCCAAACGGGGTGGCTCCCAGCTTTGGAATAGACAGTCCACCGCTGGCGATCACCAGGGATTGCGCCTCGATTCTGCCGCGATCCGTCTCCAGCTCAAATCCCTTACCGTAAGTGACGTTCGCCACCCGGGCGCTCAGCAAAATTGTCACTCCGGCAGTTACGCACTCGCGCTCCAGCATGGCAACAATGTCACTGGCGGCACGGTCGCAAAAGAGCTGGCCCAGCGTTTTCTCATGCCATGGGATTTGGTGGCGCTCGACCAGATCCAGGAAATCGGCCGGAGTGTAGCGGGCCAGCGCGGACTTTGCAAAATGAGGATTCGCGGAAAGGAAATTCGCCGGCGTAGTGTGCCGATTGGTGAAGTTACAGCGCCCCCCACCGGAGATAAGGATCTTTCTCCCTACGCGGTTCGCATGATCGAGCAGCAGCACGCGCCGGCCTCCGGCAGCCGCGTGCATGGCGCAAAACAGGCCAGCCGCACCGGCGCCGATAATTACCACATCGGTGGTCAGAGTAGGCAGGAGGGTCGCCTCCTACTTTTTGGCGCGTTTGCGGACCCGCTTAGGCAGCGCCGCCGGCCCGGATTTCGGGCGCGGAGCGGCCTTCTTGCGCGACGCTCGCTTCAGTTGACTTACTTCTTCTTCATTCAGCTCGCGCATTTCCCCGGGGCGGACATCAAGGATCAAGGGACCAAAGCCGACTCGCCTGACCTTCTCCACAAAATGTCCTACCTCTTCGAACATCTTGCGAATTTCCCGGTTTTTCCCTTCGGTGAGCACCACTTCGTACCAGGGATTGTCGGTGTCGCGCACGAGGCTGATTTTTGCCGGTTGGGTCATCACCCGGCCCTCGCGCTCTCCCCGGCGGCCGCGCTCGATCATCACCCCGTGGCGCAGCTGCTCCAAGGCCTGCTCCGTAGGAACGCCACTCACCTTCACCAGGTAGGTCTTTTCTACGTGGGAGGCCGCGCTGGTCAGCACGTTGGCCAGTTCACCGTCGTTGGTCATCAGCAGCAAGCCTTCGCTCTGGTAGTCCAGGCGGCCAACCGGGAAGACTCGGGCGCCGGCGCGGGAGAAAAACTTCATCACCGTCGGCCTGCCTTCCGGATCGGAGACGGTGGTGACGACTCCCTTCGGCTTGTTCAGCATGAAGTAGCGGAAGGCTTGCGGTTTTTTGAGCAGCTTGCCGTCGACGCGGATATGGTCGCGCTCGGGATCTGCCTTCGAGCCAAGTTCGGTTACTTTCTGACCATTGACCTGCACCCGGCCGGAGGTGATCAACTCCTCCGCCTTGCGGCGCGATGCGATGCCGGCAGCCGCCACGATCTTTTGCAAGCGCTGCTGGTTCGGCGCCTCGGTCATGGCTGCGGCTCGGGTTCCGGCTCGGCTTGGGATTCTGCCTGGACCCCGGTCTGGGATTCTGCCTCGGGTTCGGGATCGGCGGAGCTCACAACTACTTCTTCTTGAGGTTGCCCTTCAGCTTCGGCCTCGGTCTCAGCCAGTTCTCCTGCCATCTTTTCGAACTCTTCCATGCTGGGCAGGTCGTTCACGTCTTTCAGCCCGAAGCGGAGCAGAAACTCCTTGGTGGTCTTATAAAGAATGGGCCTGCCAATGACCGGCTTTCTTCCCGCGGTGGTGATCAGTTTGCGGCTCACCAGGCTGCCTAGGACCCCACCTGAGTCGACCCCGCGGATCTCGCTGACCTCGGGCGCGGTCACCGGCTGCTTGTACGCAATCACTGCCAGCGTCTCCAGGGCTTGCAGCGAGAGCTTCATCGGCGGCTTTAAGCTTTTGACAAAACCACGGACCGCGTCGTGATATTCGGGCTTGGTCGCCATCCGGTAGCCGCCGGCAATCTCCCGGATCTCCATACCCCGCTCGCTGTTGGCATAATCCCCCATCAGCTCATCCAGCACTCCCTGCAGCACCTGGCGGACTTGGCGGTCGCGCTGGCGGGCTGCTTTCTTTTCGTCGGCCGCTTCCGCGGTGGCGGGAGCCTCGGCTACGGGTGGGGCTTCCTCTAGCGTGGGGCTGGTTTCCTGGGGGGGAACCGAACCGGCGTCCTCGGCCGGCGCAGGCGCGACTTCCTGGGCAGTTTCCGAGGGGGCTTCCGTTTCGGGGGACAGGCCGGCCAAGGCGATCTGTTCCGGCTCAGACACCTGTTTGGATGGCGGCAGGACTTCGTCGGCAAAAATAACAGCCAGCTGGGCCAGGGTTACGGGCTCCTCTGCTGCGTAGATCACGGCTTCCAGCTTGGGCTTCAGGCTCATGGAAAATCATGCGCCAAAAGGAAAAGGCGCCTCGATTCATACTATCGAAGCGCCTATCTTTTCGCTCGTCTTTGCGCGGCCTGATCAGCCTTTCGGAGCAAACTGTACAAAGATCCAGAACAGTCCGGCAGACATCAAGGCAGCCACGGGAAGGGTGAAAACCCATGCCGCCGCGATGTTGCGGATGGTGGACCACTGCAGTCCGCTCTTGTTGGCCATCATGGTTCCCGCCACGCCGGAGGAGAGCACGTGGGTAGTACTGACCGGTAATCCGTAGTTATCCGCAGCAAGAATGGTGCACATTGCCACCAGTTCAGCGGAGGCGCCCTGGGCGTAAGTCAGGTGGGTTTTCCCGATCTTCTCCCCGACCGTCACCACAATCCGCTTCCAGCCGATCATCGTACCCAATCCCAGGGCAATCGCGACTGCGACCTTGACCCAGGTAGGGATGAACTTGGTGGCAAGATCGAGCTTCTTCTTGTAATTCACCATCACCGCAGCCTCGTCCGCGGTAAAGGCCGGCTTCTTTGACTTGGCGAAAAGGCGCAATGCTTCGCTCGAGATGTACATGTCATTGCGCACGTTCGATTGCTGCTTGGCGGGCACGCCTTTCAGGGTTTTGTAGAAGGCGACCTCGTGCTCGATCTCGAGGATCATCTGCCGCTCCGCCAAAATCGTGGTCGGAGTTTCCGTCTTGGTCTGCAGGTATTCCGTGAGATCCTTGCGCGGGTCGTCGATAACCGCGTTTGAATCCACGTGGGCGCTCATCACTTTGGCTGCCTGTTCGGATACCGCAACGAAGTCCTGGACCTGGCTGTAGCCGACTGCGTGATTGAGAGCGTAGGCCGTGGGCACGGTGCCGATCAGGATCAGCATGATGAGTCCCATGCCCTTCTGCCCGTCATTGGAGCCGTGGGCAAAGCTTACGCCGGTGCAGGTCAGTACCAGGAGACCGCGAATCCAGAACGGTGGCGGGGCGTCACCTTTCGGCGCTTCGAAAAGGCGCGGGTCTTTGATTACAACCTTGAACAGCAGCAGCAACAATGCGGAGAAGGCGAATCCGACGACGGGTGAAATCAGCAGCGAGCGGAAAACATTCCCTACTTGCGACCAATCCACGCCGGTGGTTCCGCTTGCGCCGGCCATCAACTGGTTGGCCAAGCCGACGCCGATGATGGAACCGATGAGGGTATGCGAGCTGGAGGCCGGCAGTCCGTACCACCAGGTGCTCAGGTTCCACAGGATGGCCGAGACCAGCAGCGCGAAGACCATGGCAAAACCGGCGCCTGAGCCGACTTTGAGGATTAACTCTACCGGCAGCAACGAGACGACGGCAAAGGCCACCGTGCCCGAGGACAGCAGCACCCCAATCAGATTCCAAGTGCCGGACCACATCACGGCAATGTGCGGTTCGAGCGAGTGCGTGTAGATGACGGTGGCCACCGCATTCGCCGTATCGTGGAAACCATTCACGAACTCGAACCCCAGGGCAATCAACAGAGCCACTGCCAGCAGGAAATACGCGGTTGCCGACGCTGTGCGTCCGTTCGCGTACAGGTCGCCCAGAAGCTGAGAAGCAGCCCAGCCGATGCCGCCGACCAGAACAAGCCCGAAGATGATCATCGGGATCTTGCCCTGCTTTTTGTTCATTTTCTGTTCGAGGACGGAAGTTTTTCCAGGGGCGGTCAGAACCGCTGAGCTACCTTCATTCACGTGCGCACACTCCACATTGCAGGTGTCCGAACGGTACCAAAGGACATCGGCAGTTAGTATGAATTGCGGCACCCCAGAATATTAAAATTCTGCGAATTTTGGCCGGTTCGATGAGACTCATGCGGCGGCCGGGGTCTTTGTTCAAATGGGCGTAGAAAGTTGGATCGCTCCCCGAGCGCTGCTGAATCGGCCTTCTCTGTTTCCGTCGAGTCCCGCAGGGACGGCCTGAAAATAGCCCAGGACGCCAGTCCTGGGTGATCCCACCCTACGGGACTGGATCATGTTTTCGAATTTACCCAGGACTGCGTCCTGGGCTAAGTTCAACCGTCCCTTCGGGACTCTCGTAGCAGCGCAACAGCGGGCGCCCATGTACTTCGACCGAAGAAGTTAACGCCAGTCGTCTGTTGCTTGGATCAGGCCCTGGTTGACGACGGACTCGAACGAGGCGTGCTTCTTGATGTAGACCTCGCCGAAATTGGCCTCTTGACGCAGCAGTACTGCCTGCAGGCGCACTAACTCCAGCAGAGCCAGAAACATGCAGATGAGCGCGCGCTCCGAGCGGGTATTCCTCAGCAGGCTGCTCAGAGACACCGGCCGATCTTCCATGGTCAGCCGCCGACGTACGAAATCAAGCATCTGGGAGACGGTTACGGCGTCCTCGTCCACGTCCAGGACCGGCCTCTGACGCGCCCGCTCCAGAATCTCCCGGAAGACCCTTACCAAGTCAACGGTGTCGGCTGCGATCTCTGGCTCGTCTCCGCCTTCGAGGCGGAATTGCCGTATCGCGGGATTGGTCCAGGTGGCAGCTTCTATCTGCTGCTTCTGCAGCAGCATCTGGGCCGCATTCTTGAATCGCTCGTGCTCCAGCAGCCGCTCCACCAGTTCCCGCCGGGGATCTTCCTGGTCCCCCTGGACGCCATCCGCCGGGGTGCGGGGCAGCAGCATGCGGCTCTTGATGTGGATCAGCAGCGAGGCTACGTAAATGAAATCCGCGGCGGCATCCACCTCGGTTTGCTTCAAACCCTCCACGTAGGACAGGAACTGGGCCGTGATCCTGCCGATGGGAATGTCGTAAATGTCTATATCCTGCTTGCGGATAAGGTCCAGCAGCAGGTCCAGTGGGCCGTCGTATACCGCCCCCACGCTGATGCTGTAGGGCGAGGCGCTTTCCGCGGCTTCGCGCTTGTTGGCCGGTTTTTCCGCAGGCGTTTGCTCACTCATACCGCGCGTTCTCCCGGCTCCGGGTGCACCAGGTGCATGGCTTCCCTCACCTGCCCCATGGTTTCTTCCGCCCGTGCCCTGGCCAGCGTGGAACCGGTGTGCAGGATGTCATGCACGAGCCCGGGCCGCTCCTCGTAGTGCCTGCGCCGCTCCTGCATCGGCGCCAGCTCCGCCACAATCGCGTCCGCCGCCCATCCCTTGCACTCGATGCACCCAATGCCGGCCGACCGGCACCCGGCATAGACCTTTTCCAGTGTTGCCGGGGAGGAAAAGACCTTGTGCAGGTCACCCACCGGGCAAACGTCGGGATCGCCAGGGTCGGTGCGGCGGACCCGCGCCGGATCGGTCACCATGGTCTTCATCTTCTTCCGCACCACCGGTTCCGGATCCGTGAGCATGATGGTGTTGCCGTAGCTCTTCGACATTTTGCGCCCATCGGTGCCAGGCAGCTTGGGAGAAGGAGTCAGCAACACCTGCGGCTCAGGCAGGATCGGCGCCGCCTCTCCCGGATAGAAGTGGTTGAATCGCCTGGCTACTTCGCGGGTCACTTCCACGTGCGCCACCTGGTCCTGGCCTACGGGTACAAAGTCGGCCTGATAGATCAGGATATCCGTAGCCATGAGCAAGGGATATCCCAGAAAGCCGTAGGTGGCGAGATCCTTATCCCCCATTTGTAACTGTTGCTCTTTGTAAGTTGGTACCCGCTCCAGCCAACCGAGGGGCATGATCATGGAGAGCAGCAGGTGCAGCTCCGCATGCTGGGGCACCAGGGACTGGACAAAAAGCACGCAACGCTCGGGATCCAGCCCGGCCGCCAGCCAGTCGAGCGCAACATCGGTTGTGTTCTGCCGTATGTTCGAGGGATCGGCGTAATCGGTGGTGAGGGCGTGCCAGTCGGCGACGAAAAAGTAGCAGTTGTACTCGTGCTGCAGGCGGACCCAGTTGTAGAGCGCGCCCATGTAGTTGCCGAGGTGCAGCTTGCCGGTGGGCCGCATGCCGCTGAGCACGCGCTTGAGTTGATTCTGGTGTGAATGCATACCTGTCAGATGTTTAGCAGTAAAATCCGGAAAAACCGGAGCACCGGATTGATCATGGCCATGGTGACTCCGCCGCCAAAAAACAGCATCAGGAAGAGGCTTAGAATCCCCAGGCGGTCGTACACGGGCAGCCAGCGATAGGGCAGCAGATGGCGGAAAATGTGGCTTCCATCGAGTGGCGGCAGAGGCAGCAAGTTGAAGGCCGCCAGGAACAAATTCAGCAGCATGCCGAAGTAGAAAATCAGCGCCAGGGGATAAGCCACCGGGCTCACCGCCATGAGCAGAGGATCGGGCCCGGCCATGCCGCGCATGGCCACCGATCGCACCGAAGCCTGGCCGACCGGTGAGAGCTTGGAGAGAACGATCAACACCAGCAGCGATACCACGGAGGCAATTACATTGCTAACTGGACCGGCCAGCGTGGTGAGAATGTCGTCGCGCACGTAGTTTTTGAAGTTGCGGGAGTTCACCGGGGTCGGCTTGGCCCAGCCGATCACCGGAATGTGGGTGACCAGGGCCACCAGGGGCAGCATGATGGTGCCTACCGGGTCAATATGCTTGAGGGGGTTCAGGGTAATGCGGCCCAGCATGCGCGCCGTCTGGTCGCCCAGCCGCGAAGCCATCCATCCGTGCGCTGACTCGTGAAGGCTGAGCGCGAACAGCAAAACCACAAATTCAAAGATCCCCAGGACGATATCAGGTGTTCCCATTCGAACCCTGATGGTAGCACGCCGCCGACCGCTAAGTATCTTTGCCGTGACTCAGTTAGAGCATTTTCACTCCTACTCTGCACAGGTAAGGGCGGTTACGTGCGGCTTTTCTTGAGGAAAAGCCGCGTTTGGAGCGGGTTGCCCTGTATGCACCAGAAGTGAAAATGCTCTAGTCGCCTGATTTGCTTGCTTTGATCTCGCGTGCCGGCACGCCTCCCCAGATGGAGTGCGGCGGCACGTTATGGGTGGCCACGCCCATGGCGCCCAACATCGCGTCTTCGCCGATCTTCACTCCTGCCATGACAGACGAGTGATAGGTCAGGCGCGTGCCCGGGCCGATTTCCGTGGTGCGGTTCTCAATGTCGTAAGGATCCGTGGCCTTGTGCCAGTGAGAGTAGATCGATGCGTAGTCGGAAATGGAGGTGCCTTTGCGGATGATGAGTTCTCCGCGGTCGTCGAGCATCACGAATTTGTGGATGGTGCAGTCGTCTTCAACGGTGAGGTTGTAACCGAAACTGAACTCGACTCCGTGGAAGATCTTCACGTTCTTGCCCACGTGTTTGAAGATGTGTTTGGCCAGCATCTTGCGGAAACGAAAGCCGAGCCAGTGGTTCAGGCCCAGGGCGGATTTGTCGAACATCTGCCAGAAGTAGATCAGCGGCTTACGCTCGCAATATTTCTCGACATCGATGTCGCCGTAGTACTCGGGTTCGAGGGTTACGTTGGCGGGGTCGAGGCTGAGCTGCAAAACGTTGCCGGGCAATTCCGAGATGAGCGACGTGTTCAGTTTGCCGCCGTGTGGCCGGCCCAGGTAGATCTGGTAGAGGGCATCGCGGACAATTTCTCCGCGCAGCCGCGATTCCTTATGGCGGGTGAATTCTTCGTCCAAGTGGCACACCCATCGCCGGAAGAGTTCTTCGGCTTCAGGGGTCGGTTTCAAATCGCGGTATTGATATCTCGCCATAAGTGGGCAATCCTTCTATTGAATACTGAACACAGCATAGACCGTTGCGGAGGCCGTAACCTTGGGGGCGCTGACGCTGAGCGGCTCGACCTTGTGCGCCATCGGTGTCGCGGCCATGGCGCGCATCTCCATCAGCGGCTGCGGACCCCTTGGCGGCGCCTCATTGCTGGCATAGACCAGGGCTCCTAAGGTAGCGTTCAAGCCTCCAGCCATCTGCTGTGCAATCTGCCGGGCGCGGTCGAGGGCCAGCTTCGCGGCTTTGGCCTGCAGGCCGTCCATGTCCGCGACGCTCCATGACATCTGGCCGCTTTGGTTTGCCCCTGCTTTGATCGCAATATCGAGGACCTTGGCCCCGTTCCCGGCCGCGGTTTTCACGCTCCAGCTTTGCGTCACCTGGAATTTGCGCGCGACTCTTTCTTCTGGAGTCCACTCCTGGTTGCCATATTGCTGGACCGGGCCGATGTTCTGCGATTCGCTCTCGATGGCAGCCCGCTGGAATCCCGGCTTCCTTCAACGCAGCCGCGATGGCGTTCGAGGTTTTAGAACCCAGGGCGTAAGCCGAATCCTGGTCGACACCGTAGGCGATGAAGCCGATCTGGACGGTTGCCGTGTCCGCTGGGGCATTGGCCTCGGCGCTGGTGGTGACTGCGATTGTCCGGTTGTCTTTGCTGACCACGATCTGCTGGGCTTGGCTGGATAGGGTGACGGCAGTGAGAAACAGAGTAGCGGTGAGTTGCATTCGGGTTGGCATAATGGAGGCTCCCTTACGGCTATCGGAATTGACGCAGCTGCTCCAAAACATGCAGGCCGGCGCCTGAGTCTATCGCATCGGCGGCACGGCGCACACCGCCGGCGAGGTCGTACGCGAGGCCGGCGATCACAATGGCCGCGGCCGCATTCAGCAAAACCACATCGCGCCTGGGTCCTGGCTCCCGCTCGAGAATCTTCACGATCAGCGCTGCGTTGTCCCGCGCGTCCCCGCCGGCGAGTGCGCTCAAGGGAGCTGCCGCCAGACCAACATCTCCGGCTTCCACGGTGAAGTTATGCACGGTGTGTTCCCGCACCTCGGCCACGTCGCTCATTCCGTTCAGAGTCAGTTCGTCCAGGCCATCTCGTCCGTGGACTACGAATGCATGCCTGACCCCTAGCCGTGCCAAGCTCTGCGCCACGAGATCCGGCCGGGCAAACACTCCCACGACTTGGGCCCTTGCTCCCGCAGGATTGGCCAGTGGGCCGGCGTGATTGAAAATTGTGCGAAAACCGAGCGCCCGGCGCACCGGCTGCACCCGCTTCATGGCCGGGTGCATGGCCGGAGCGTAGAGAAACATGAAGCCTGTCTGGCGCAGGGATTCAACCGCCTTCTCCGGCTCCAGTTCCACTGGAACGCCGAGCGCCTCCAGCACATCGGCGGAGCCGCACTTGGAGGTGACGCCGCGGTTGCCATGCTTGGCTACTTTGACCCCCGCGGCTGCCGCCACCAGGGCCGCTGCGGTCGAGATGTTGAAGGTTCCCCGGCTGTCGCCGCCGGTGCCGCAGGTGTCCACCAACTGTTCCCGCTCGGCGTCGGTCATGGGCACCGGCCGGCTCATGGCTCGCATGGCTTGGACAAATCCCGATAGCTCTTCGACTGTGGGTCCGCGGGTCGCAATCGCAGTCAGAAGCGCCGCAATTTCGATATCGGTGGCGTTGCCTTCCAGCATCTCCCGCAGTGCGGAGCATCCCTGTTGCTGCGTAAGGGTGCCATGATCTTCGGCCACATGCTTGAGCAGCGCTGTCAGCTGGGACATTCTTTCATCCTAAATCGTCTGGCGAGGCGAAAGAGTCCGCGCGAGAACCGCATCTGAAGGCCAAACAAACCTCGACGGGTGCCCCATGTTCGCACCAGCGTACGTGGGCCGAAAAAGACGGGTGAAGCCCTTCCAATACGTCTATTCCTTGAGTAAAAGCATTCGAAGAATTCATATTCGGCCCACGTACGCTGGTGCGAACATGGGGCACCCATCGAGGTTGGTTTGGTCCTTCGATTCGGGTTCTCGCACGGACACTTTGGCGCCGGTTTTTTGCCCTCCGCGCCAATCCCCTTTAGTATGGAAGTTCTGTCCGAAGACCAAACGAATGAAAATTCATGAGTACCAGGCAAAAGACATCCTCGAGCGGCACGGCGTCGCCGTTCCCAAGGGTGAAGTGGCCAGCACGTTCGAAGAAGCAGTGGACGTGGCCAAACGACTCTTTAGCGGAGGCGCCAAGGGCGTCGTGGTCAAGGCGCAGATCCATGCCGGCGGCCGTGGCAAAGGGGGAGGCGTCAAAGTCGCCAAAACCCTGGCGGACGCCGAGGAGCACATCAAAAAAATCCTCGGCATGCAACTGATCACCCACCAGACCGGACCCGAAGGCCAAAAGGTCCAGCGCCTGCTGATTGAAGAAATGTCTTCCATCGCCCGCGAGCTCTACCTGGGCATCGTGCTCGATCGCGCCACCGCCAAGCTGGTCTTCATGGCCTCCCAGGCCGGCGGCATGGAAATCGAAGAGGTGGCGGCCAAAGACCCGGACGCGATTTTCAAGGCCCACATCGACCCCGCAGTCGGCTTCCAGCCTTACCAGGCCCGTAAACTCGCCTTCGCGCTGGGCTTGCAACCAACCCAGATCAACGAGGCGGTCAAATTTATGACCGGGCTCTACAAGGTCTTTCTGGAAACCGACGCTTCCCTGCTGGAGATCAACCCCTTCATCACCACGACCGATGGCCGCCTGGTGGCGCTCGACTGCAAGATCAATTTCGACGACAACGCCATCTTCCGCCATAAGGAACTTAAGGAGCTGCGCGACACCGCGGAAGAAGATCCTTTGGAAGTGGAAGCCTCGAAGTACGCGCTGAACTACATCAAGCTCGACGGCAACATCGCCTGCATGGTCAACGGCGCCGGCCTGGCGATGGCCACCATGGACATCATCCAGTACGCGGGTGGCTCGCCGGCAAACTTCCTCGACGTGGGCGGCGGGGCCAACCAGCAGCAAATTGAACACGCGTTCGAAATCCTGCTCTCCGACCCCAACGTGCAGGGTGTGTTTATCAACATCTTCGGCGGCATCCTGCGCGTAGACACCCTGGCTCACGGCGTGGTGGAAGCGGCGAGGAAGACCAACGTAAAAGTTCCCGTTATCCTGCGCCTGGAGGGAACCAACGTGGAGCAGGGACGAGAGATCCTGAAGAACTCCGGCCTCAACTTCATCGTCGGGGAAACCATGCAGGACGCGGCTGCCAAGGCAGTCAGCGCCGCTAAAGAATACGCCTCAGCCAACTGAATCGGAGCAATCAATGTCGGTGTTAGTGGACGAAAATACACGGCTCATCGTGCAAGGCATTACCGGCAAGGAAGGCACCTTCCACGCCAAGGGCTGTGCTGAGTATGGGACCAAGGTGGTCGGCGGAGTGACGCCGGGCAAGGGGGGTACGACCCACGAAGGTTGGCCGGTGTTCGACACCGTGGCCCACGCGGTCGAGAAAACCGGCGCCAACGCAACGGTCATTTTTGTGCCACCGCCGTTTGCCGCCGATGCCATCCTGGAAGCCGAAGATGCGGGCCTTCCGCTGATCATCTGCATCACCGAGGGCATCCCCACCAACGACATGGTCAAGGTGTGGAGCGTGCTCAGCCAGTCCAAGTCAAGGTTGATCGGGCCTAATTGCCCAGGAGTTATCTCGCCTGGCAAGGCCAAGATCGGCATCATGCCGGGCCGCATCCATAAACAGGGCACGGTGGGTATCGTTTCCCGCTCCGGAACTCTCACGTACGAGGCCGTTTATCAGCTCACGCAGCGCGGCATCGGGCAGTCCACGGCAATCGGCATCGGTGGCGATCCCATCATCGGCACCACCCACGTCGACGCGCTCAAGTTGCTGAACGAGGATCCTGGAACCGAATCCATCATTCTGATCGGCGAAATCGGAGGCACGGCCGAAGAGACTGCCGCAGCCTATGTGAAAGTACACGTCAAGAAACCTGTCGTCGGATTCATCGCCGGGCAGACCGCCCCTCCCGGGCGGCGCATGGGGCACGCCGGAGCGATCATTTCCGGCGGCCAGGGCACGGCGGCGGACAAGATGAAAGCCCTCACCGAGGCCGGCATCCACGTGGTGCAGTCGCCCGCGGCGATCGGCGAAACATTGGCCAAGGTTATCGGGAAATAGGAGCCAGCAATGCAACGTACGTTCAGCATCATCAAGCCCGACGCGTATCGCAAGGGCTACTCCGCCGCCATACTTGCGGAGTTGGATAAAGCAGGCTTCAAGATCGTGGCCGTCAAGAAAATGTTCCTGTCCAAGTCGCAGGCCCAGGGCTTCTACGCGGTCCATGCGGCGCGACCCTTTTTCGACTCGCTGACCACTTTCATGTCATCCGGGTCCATCATTGCCATGGTGCTGGAAAAAGAAAATGCCATTGCCGATCTGCGTAAGCTGATGGGCGCGACGAATCCGGCCAACGCGGACGAGGGGACCATTCGCAAGCAGTTCGCCTCCTCGATCGAAGAGAACGCGATGCATGGCTCGGATGCGGAGGATACGGCAGCTTTTGAGATCGGTTACTTTTTTGCCGGCTACGAACTGATCTAGTGTGCCGTCCCTGAAGTTCATTGAAAATTCCACACGTGGAAGAACGGCCTCGGGGGCTAAACAGGATGCGGAAATGAGTCCCGCAGGGATGGCTGAAAATTGCCTAAGACAGCGTCCTGGGCGCCTTTCAGCCAGTCCCTGCGGGACTGGATCATGTTTTCGAATTTACCCAGGACTGCGTCCTGGGCTAAGTTCAACCGTCCCTTCGGGACTCCCACGGAGTTTTTCAGCAGACTCTAACCCTGTCCCTTCCAGTAAGAGTCTTTCCGCACCCTGTAAAGCCCATCATGTTTTCAGACATTTGCGGCCCGACTAAAGTCGTGCCCTGATATTTCAGGGGCATTACCACCAGGCTGTTTTTGAACATCGCGTTTCGGGGGTAACGTTACCGTACACGGAAAAGACTTTGCTTTTCCATATTGTGAAATAATAGCGAAGATCGTTGCCACCGTTGAGGACCCGCGTTTGAAGAAGGAACGGGGTGGAATTCGCTTGATCGCGGAGTTGGCCGGCGTCTCCATCGGCACGGTGGATCGGGCGCTCCACGGGCGCGGCGGCATCAACGATCAAACCCGCCACCGCATCCTGCAGGTGGCCCGGCAAATCGGCTACACACCGAACCTGGCAGCACGAGCGTTATCGGGAACCCGCGAAGACGTTTCCATCGGGGTGTGCATTCCCCGGGAAATCCACTTCTTCTATGACCAGCTGTGGAGCGGGGTACTGGACGAAGCCAAGCGGGCCGCCCACCTGGGCGTACGCATCGTCAGCCGTCCTGTTCGGGTGCTGGGCGAGCACGATACCGACGCCTTTCAGGAACTCATCCAAAACGGAGTCAAGGGTATTGTCTTAACCGCCGGCAATCCGAAGGGGCTGCAACCTCTCGTGGACGAAGCGGAAGAGCGCGGTGTCCGCGTGGTCTGCGTCTCTACCGATGCTCCGGAAAGCCGGCGCTCGAGCGTCGTCTATGTTGAGCCCAGGTTGAACGGCTGCCTGGCGGGTGAGTTGATGGGCAAGTTTGTCGCCCCGGGGGCCAAGGTCGCCGTGGTCGCGGGCATGCTCGAAACAGAAGATCATTTCCGCAAGACCGATGGTTTCTCTACCGCCTTTCCCCAGCATTGCGCCGGAGGAAAAATCGTGCAGGTTCTCGAGGGCCATGAGGACGAAGACGAAAGTTTTCAGAAAACCTATGAGCTGCTTCGCCGCGTGCCGACGCTCGCCGGCCTCTATGTGAACACCGTGAACTGCCTTCCCGTGTGCCGCGCACTCGGAGCGCATGGCCTGGCCGGTAAGGTCAAGCTGATCACCACGGATCTCTTCCCCGAAATGGCGCCTTACTTTCAAAAGGGCACCATTACCGCCTCTATCTATCAACAGCCGCATCGCCAAGGCCAGATCGCGGTGCGCCAGCTATCCGATCACCTCATCAGCGGGACGCCCATGCCGCCTACGGTCCGGCTCAGTCCGGGAGTCGTCATGTCGTCCAATCTCAGTCTCTTCCGCGAAATCAGGTTGGCTGATGCAAAATTGCACGACTCCGCTCTGAAGACTCTTGCCCTTCCCTGACAAGCCCGCATTTATCAGCAAAACAAATTTCCTCTTGACAATCGTGCTGTGCCCTAAGTAAAAACCCTTTTTGCACCGTTAACGTTAACGATTTTCTGCACGAACCGGAAAATCGAATTCACGGTCGATACAGCGAGGTAGCTATTCTTATGGAGAATTCGGTGGCCAGAAGTGCGTTTTTCCCAGGAAACACGCTGAGAACACGCCTCATCACTCTCACCCTGGGGTTGATCGCCTTCCCCTTTGCAGCTTCGGCGCAGCAGGCGACAGTTGTCGGGACCGTTACCGATCCGGTCGGAGCGGTAGTTCCTAATGCAACTGTGACCGCAATCGCTGTCTCCACCGGCTTAGCACGCTCAGCCACCACCAATGATGCCGGCCAATATGTGTTGGCTGACCTTCCCATCGGTGTCTTTAACCTGAAAGCCCAGTCCAGCGGGTTCAGCGTTGAGGACAAGGATGGCCTGGTGCTCAATGTGGGTGATCGTCTGCGGATCGATTTCACACTCAAGGTCGGGCAGGCGCAAGAAACCGTGACCGTGGCGATTCCCGACGTAAAGCTGCAAACCGAGTCGGGTGAAGTGAGCGATGTGATCACCGGCAAGCAGATCACCCAGTTGGAGTCGAATGGCCGCAGTCTCTACTCGCTGGCGAACCTTACCCCAGGCGCGGCTAGCCTGCAGACGGATTTTCAAGTGCCCACGCCGATGGGCGGCGACGCGAACATCAGCTTTAACGGCATGCGCACGGCCCACAATCTGTGGTTGCTGGATGGTGGAGAAATCGATGACCGCGGCGGCGGCGGTACCGCTGTGGTGATGCCTTCAGAGGACGCGATCGCGGAGTTTCGCCAACTTACTTCCAACTACACCGCTGAATATGGACTCTCTTCGGCGGCAACGATCAGCTCGGTGATCAAGTCCGGCACGCGCAATTTCCATGCGTCAGGATGGTGGTTCGGACGCAACGATGCATTCGACGCGCGCAACTACTTTAATCCCCAGTACAACGCCAATGGCACGACCAACAAAGTTGCGAAGCTGCGCTTCAATACCTGGGGATTCAACGCAGGCGGTCCGATCATCTTCAAGCACGTGGACAATCCCAAGACTTTCTTCTTTTACAACATGGAGTGGCGCAGCCTGATCCAGGGCAACAACTTCAACGTGGGAGTTCCATTCGCCAGCACCTATGGCGGCAATCTGGCGCAAGCCCTGAGCTCGGGCTTCGTGCCCGCCGGGGGAGTGCATGCTCCCTATGCGTGCCAGGTCTCGGCTACCGTGGTAGCCCAATTCGCCGGCGCCGGGCAGGCATTGAGCGGCTGCACCAATGGGGCTCCGGATTCCACCAAGGCGGTCGCGTTCAACAACAACACCATCCCTGCCACCCTGCTCGATCCCAACGCGCAGAATCTGTTGAAGGCAGGCATTTTCCCCGCCCCTAACAGCGGAGCGCGTTTCGTCGGCCCGGCCAACGCTCCCACAAATGTCCGCGAAGAACTGGTCCGCATCGACCACACCTTCAGTGACAAGTTCTCCATCTTTGGCCACTGGATCTCGGAGCAGGTTTCTCAAACTGACCTGCCAACCCGGTGGAGCAGCTCGAACGTGCCCACGGTCGGTGACACCTTCGGCAACCCGTCTTATAGCGCGGTCATCGGGGCCACTTATGCCATCAGCCGGAACCTACTCAACGAGACCCGCTTCACTTATGGCGGCAACCGCATCAACATGGTTCCCATCGGCCTGAGCACGCTTCCTTCAGGATTCAACTCCAACCGGATATTCAACGGCCAGACGAACATTATCCCGATCATCGGTCTTACCCAGTTGACCGGCGCGACCTTCAGCAACAACTGGAATCCCTGGATCAACAAAGCGGATTCTTACGGGATCACCGACAGCATTGCCTGGACCAAGGGTTCGCACCAGATCAAGGTCGGCGGAAGTTGGCTCTACTTCCTGAAGGCGCAACCGTTGCAGGTGAGCACCCAGGGAAATTTCGGGTTCAATGGCAGCTTCACCGGTTATGACTTTGCCGATTTTCTACTCGGTTATGCCCAAACCTACTCCGAGGCAGCGTTGAAGGATACGCGCCACTGGAATAGCAAGTCCTACGCGCTGTTTGTGCAGGATGACTGGCGGGCTACGCCGCGGCTCACATTGAATCTGGGCCTGCGATGGGATGGAGTTCCACATACCTATGAAGCCAATGGTCAAATGTCCAACTTCTATCCCAACCTTTACAACCCGGGTGCGACGCCCACCTTCGCCGCGGGCAACGGCCAAATCGCGCCGACCAGCGCCGGGCTGGGCACCAGTCCTAACCCCATCCTCGCCGGTTATCAGTTTTACCTTAATGGCATCGGGATACCGGGCATAACTCCCGGGGTCGGCAAGGGGCTAGTCGCGAACCACTGGCTTGCGTTCGGGCCGCGGGTTGGCTTTGCTTACGATCTGACCGGTGGCGGGAAAAATATCGTTCGGGGCGGATTTGGGATTATGTATGAGCGCATCCAGGGTAATGACATGTACCAGGCCGGCGCCAACGTCCCCTTCAGTTCCTCGGCCACGCTCAACAATGTTTCTTTGTCGAATCCCAAACTAAACGTGCAAAACGGCACCCTCATCACTGCGCCACCTTTGCCGATCGTGGTGCCCACCATCACGCAACTCAACTCCAACAGGTATCAACTGCCGGTGAGCTACCAATACAGCCTGGGCTTCCAACGGGCATTGGCAAGCCGGTCTGTCCTCTCTCTCGCTTATGTAGGCAACGTGCAGCACTTCCAGAGCGATGCGGTGAATACCAACCTTCCACCGTATAGCCAATTGGCGTCCCTCTCGGTCAACGGCGGCCCCTACAACACGCTGCTTCCCTATCCTGGTTACCATGCCATTCTCACCGATCAGGACGAGGCCAACGGCAGCTATAACTCGCTGCAGATCGAGCTTCACTCCAACCTGCGGAATGGTCTCCAACTGCAGGCTGCTTATACCTTCTCGCGGGCGATTGACACCTCCACCGGGACTGGTGGAGATGGATTCGATCTCGACAGTGTCTCCAATCCCTACGTTGGATGGACCTACGACCGGGGGCCGTCGGTGTTTGACCGCACCCACGTTGCCTTTGTGAACTTCATCTACGACGTGCCTCTGTTCCGCAACAGCCAGAACCGTTTCATGAAGTCAACCCTGGGCGGGTGGCAAGCTTCCGGCATCGTCACTGCGGAATCGGGAGCCCCTGTCAACCTAGGGGTTTCCGGATCGACGGTCTGCAGCTTTGTTCCCAATTGCGCGGTGCGGCCGAACTTGACCGGGAATATCTCCTATCCCAAGTCGAGAACCACGCTGTCGAGCGGTAACAACAGCAAACTGTGGTTCAACCCGAGCGTATTTTCTGTTGCTCCGGTAAGCGCCGGCTCCTCGGTTGCGACCTTTGGCAACCTCGGCCACGACGCTCTCCGCGGCCCGGGGCGCGACAACTGGAACCTGGCGCTCTTCAAAAACTTCGCTCTCTACGAGCAAAGCCGCATTGAGCTCCGGGCAGAAAGTTACAACGTCTGGAACCACACCCAATTCAGCGCGAATACCGTTGGCGGCGGGGCCAGCAATGGTATTGGCAACTCATTAAACGGAACTGACTTCGGCAAATTCAGTTCCGCCTACGACCCGCGGGTCTTCCAATTTGGAGCCAAGATCATCTGGTAACAAATTAAGATCCAAGTCAGGATGAATTGGAAGCTAGGTCTGGCTCTTCTCGCGCTGCTTGCAACCCACGTGGGAAGAGCCCAGACACCGCGTCCTTCGGATGCGGCGGCACTGGAGCAGCAAGGCAAACTTGTCGAAGCAGCGGCCGCGTGGCGGGCGATTGTTGCGGCAAATCCCAGGGACGCCGCGGCTTTTGCCAGTCTGGGCTTCGTTCTTTCCGAGCAGACCCAATACGACCAAGCTGTGCCTGCGTACCGAAAGGCGCTGGCCCTCGATCCTAACTTGCGCGGGGTGCCGTTGAACCTGGGTTTGGCTGAATTCAAGCAAGGGCATTTCAGCGCGGCGATCAACCCGCTCACGATGGCGCTCCACGCAGACCCCACCAGCACACAGGTGGAGACCATCCTGGGCATGAGCTACTACGGCGCGGGGCAATTCAATCCGGCAGCACGCTACCTCTCCGCGGCAGTGAAGGCAGACCCGGAAAACCTGGAGTTGCATCATGTCCTGGCCCAAAGCTGCCTTTCGGCCAAGAAGTACGACTGCGCGTTGGAGGAGTTCCGTCTCATTTTGCAGAAGGAGCCCGATTCCGCAGCCGCGCACATTCTCTCCGGGGAGGCACTGGACGGCCTGGATCGAACCCCCGAGGCTATCGCGGAGTTCGAGGCTGCCGCCAAGGTTTCACCCCAACAACCGGAAGTGCATTTTGGGCTGGGTTACCTGCACTGGAAGCTGCTGCAACTCGATAGCGCAAAAGAAGAGTTCGAGCAGGAGCTGGCGATCGATCCCGACCATCCTCAAGCCTTGGCCTACCTCGGAGACATCGCATTCAAGCGAGGCGACAAGGAACAGGCCTTATCTCTGCTGCAGCGGGCGGTGCAGTCGAGCAAGAGCCTGCGCATCGCCTACCTGGACATCGGCGCCATTCTGGCGGAGCGACGCCGCTATCCCGAAGCCACCGCGGCGCTGCAGCGTGCCGTCGAACTGGACCCCACCCAACCCGATGCGCACTACTGGTTGGGTCGCGTTTACCAGGGCGAAAAAAATCCGGAGGCCGCGCAGAAGGAATTCGCCAAGGTACGCGCCCTGCATCAGAAAGCGGAGGGCGATGTCGCTTCCCAGATGTCTCGTCTTGAGCAAGGCAGGTCCAAATGATTGACACGGCCGCTCTGGACAATTGGGCGAAGGCTGCTAAGCTCTCAATGTGCCTTGACATGAGGTCGCGGGGCCAAGCAAACTTGCGCACATGGGCCTTCCGTCGATAAGCCCAGTGCTTCATACGAGGTCAGGCAATTGGGCGGATCACAGCCGAGCACGGTGACGTACACACTTGAGTCCTCGCTTGACAGTGTCAATCGCGTGGAGCAAACCGCAGAAGAGATGGCCAGGAAGGCCGGGCTCGAAGATGAAGAGGTTTACCGGGTCGCCATGGCGGTCCGTGAGGCCGCAGTCAATGCCGTGTTGCATGGGAACGCCTACGACCCCGAAAAGCGGATGACGGCGTCCTTTGAACAAACGAACGAATCGCTGGTGATTCGCATTGCAGACCAGGGAAAAGGCTTGAATCCGGATTCGCTACCTGACCCGTTAGCGCCGGAGAATCTGTTACGCGGCTCCGGGAGGGGCATCTTTCTTATCCGCTCGTTCATGGATGAGGTACACTTTCGACAATTGCAGCCCGGCACTGAACTGACCCTCATCAAACATCTAGGAACGGCCCGTTCCGCTATCTAAGGAGGAGTATTCGTGAGCATGAAAATCAAGACCCGTCAGGTGGACGGGATCACCATAATGGATTGCAGCGGTCGCATAACGTTGGGCGAAGGCAGCGTGCAGCTGCGCGACGCGGTGCGGGATCTGCTCAGCAAAGGCTCCAAGCAGATTCTGCTCAATCTGGGTGATGTGACTTACATCGACAGCTCGGGGATTGGCGAATTAGTGAGCGCCTTCACGACGGTCCGCAACCAGGGCGGAGACCTTAAGCTCCTGAACCTCACCAAAAAGGTTCACGACCTGCTGCAGATCACCAAGCTCTACACCGTTTTCGACGTCAAGGACGACGAGGCGAGTGCAGTAGCTTCCTTTGCGCGCGCCTAGGCCCGACTTTCCTTTTCTACTTCAGCGGTTCCCCACACTCGCCTTCCAGCGATGAGGGGAACCCTTGTTTATTGAGGGGATTGTCTTGACTAAAGCGTCGGGAGCCCACATCCCGATTTCGCGGGATGTGGATCCTCCATCAACAACCTAGAACTGGACCTTAGGCACCTTCTGCGCGTCGGCGCTGGCTTGGAAGTAGTCGTTGTTGCGTTGGAAGCCGCCTATGCCGGCCCACACGCTGTTGGGAAATTGCTGGATGAATGCGTTGTAGTCAAAGATGTGCTGGTTGTAGCGCATCCTGGCCACAGCGATCCGGTTCTCCGTGCCGGCCAACTCGTCGGAAAGCCGCTGGAAATTTCCATTCGACTTCAGGTCGGGATAATTCTCCGATAACGCCAGCAGCCGTCCCAATGCGCCATCCAGCTGCCCGTTGGCCTGGATCGAGGCCTTCGGATCACCATGTGCATTCAACAGGCCAGCCCGCGCATTAGCGATATCACCGAACACCGTAGTTTCCTGCTTGGCATACCCCTTCACGGTCTCCACCAGGTTGGGGATCAGGTCGGCACGCCGCTGCATTTGATTGCTGACCTCACTCCAGGAGGCCTGGATCGCCTCTCGCTTGGTCACCATCTGATTCCTTGCGCTTACATAGCTGCCAAAAACCAGCAGCACCGCCAAAAAGACCACCACTAATGCCGCGACCGCTATCCAAAGCCCGCGTCTCATTTCAAATTTCTCCTTCTCTTGCTTCTAACAGACTACCAATCCCCTGAGGCTCCACCGCCACCGGAGCTTCCACCACCGAAACCGCCAAATCCCCCGCCGTCTCCGCCACCGCCGCCTCCGCGTCCGCCCCAGCCTCCGCCACCACCGCCTCCAAGAAACATTCCGATCAGGAAGCCCAGCAGTCCGGATCCACCCAGGCGCGCCAGCAAAAAGATCACCACCAGCAGCACAACGCCCAGTACCAACAACTGGCCCAGCGTCATAGGCTTGGCCGGAGGGGGCGGCGCACGGGTAGGCCGCGATCCAAGATTCAGGGTGACCCCGGCGTCAGCCGCGATCACTCCAGCGATCTGACGCACCGCGAGGGTGACCGCACCATCAAAGTCATTTTGCCGAAGATAGGGCACCATCGCCCGGCCAATATCACCCACACGCCCATCAGGCAGAATGCCTTCCAGGCCATACCCCACCTCGATGCGGTATTTCCGGTCCTGGGTAGCGAATATCAGAAGCAGGCCGCGATCTGTCCCCTTCTTCCCAACCTTCCATTTGTCTTCGAGGGCGGTAGCAAAGTTCTCGATCGGTTCCCCATCCAGGGACTTGATGGTGACAACGGCGATCTGCGCGTGGGCCTGGCGGTCGACTTGCAAGCACAAACCGTTCAGCGAAGCCAACGTCTGCGGAGACAGCACCCCGGCAAAATCGTTTACATAATTTGTGGGTGCGGGAAGGTCCTGCACTCGCTCGGCCAACAGTAGTCCGGGCCAGGCAAGAAAAAGCACCAGCAGTGCAAGCAGGCTTTTGCGCATTGCCTCATTGTACCGAGACAAAGTTATGCCCGCCGCCGGGAGGCCGGCTGGCGGGCATTGAGCATAGACGGCGATTTATTTACTCGCTACGACGATGTTCTGGTCCTTGGCAAGCTGCTGGATCATCTGCAGATGCTGCGCGATGACCTGGCTGCCTTGATTAGCCGCGTCCTTCACCGTTGGGTCCTGACCCGAAGAGGCTTCCATCTGGAAGTCGCTCAGGTCCTTCTTGTGGTCCTTCACCATGTCCTTGATATAAGCTTGGTCGTAGGCAGGTCCGGAGAGCCCCTGCAGCTCGGCCAAGGTCTTCTTGTCTTTCTTCGAGACTTCGGTCGGAACAGCCAATCCCAACTGCTGGGCGACCGGTTTCATCTGCTCGTTCAACTTGGTATGGTCGGTGACCATCCGTTGGGCGAACTGCTTCACTTGCTCGTTACTGCTCTTCTGCAGCGTCAGCTGGGCTAGCTGCACCTCCGCGATTCCGCCCTGCATCGCGTTTTTGACGAACATCCTGTCCAGCGGCGAAGGCTGTCCGGCTTGCTGCTGCATGCCGTTCATCTGCGAATCCATACTGGGATTTTGACCTGGAGTACTCTGTGCCCCGGGGCTCGAGGGCTGCTGACTCATCTGCGCCAAACCCATGCTTCCACACAGCAGCATGGTTCCGGCCACGGCCAACGTTTTCTTGCCATAGTTTTGGAGATGATTCATGTATTTGCTCCTCGAATAGTAGGATGCCAGGGAACGTCCTCCCGGCAGCACCGGCTTTTGAGCTCGCGCAACCACTTCCTATATCCTTGATTCATATATGACTTCGCCCGTGGTTGTACAACCTCCGATTGCCCGCCGTCACGAAACTGTCAACACCATCCACGGTCAGCGCTTGATCGACGACTACGCGTGGCTGCGGGAAAAGGATAGCCCGGAGGTAATTGCGTTCCTGGAACAGGAGAATGCCTACACGCGGGCTGTCATGAAGCCTACGGAAGAGCTTCAAGCCAAGCTCTACGCCGAAATGATCAGCCACATCAAAGAGACCGACATCTCGGTGCCCTTTCGCGACGGGGACTATTTCTACTACTCGCGCACCGAGCAGGGGGCGCAGTATCCCATCTACTGTCGCAAACGCGGCTCTCTCGATGCCGGCGAAGAGATCATGCTCGACATGAATCAAATGGCGGCGGGGCATGAATTCCTGGCGTTGGGCGCGCTCACCGTCTCGGATGATGGCAACTTGCTGGCCTATTCCACTGACACCACAGGGTTCCGCCAATATACCTTGCACATCAAAGACCTCCGTACGGGCGAAGTGCTGGCGGACGAGGCCCAGAGGGTTGGCTCCGTGGTTTGGGCGGCCGATAACCGGACGATTTTCTACACCGTGGAAGATGAGGCCACCAAGCGCCAGTTTCAGTTCTTTCGCCACTTCCTGGGGGCTTCGCAGGCGGAGGACGTCCTGGTTTATGAGGAGGCAGATGAGCGCTTCAATATTGGCGCCGGCCGCACCCGCGACGACCAATACATCGTGCTCGAAAGCGCCAGCCACACCACCAGCGAAGAGCAGTTTCTACCCGCGGACGACCCCCAGGGGAGCTGGACGTTAATCGAACCGCGGCGCGAGAACATCGAGTACTATGCCGACCACCGGGAGGGGCTGTGGTACTTGAGGGTGAACGACACCGCAAGAACCTTCCGCGTGGTGACTGCCCCCGTGGCGACTCCGGGCCGCGCTTTTTGGCGCGAGGTGATCCCCCATCGCGAGGGTGTGATGCTGGAGGAGCTGGATCTCTTTCAGTCCTTCGCAGTGTTAGTGGAGCGGTCCAACGGTCTGCCCCACCTGCGGGTGATGTTCTTCGACGCTGAGGGCGGCTTTCAGGAGACATCGCGGCAGATTGCATTTCCTGAGCCCACGTATAGTGCCCATCCTCACGTCAACCGTCAATTCGTAACCGAGGTGTTTCGCTATGGCTACCAATCGCTGGTTTCGCCTACCTCGGTCTACGAATACGACGTGGCGACGGAACAATCGATGCTGTTGAAAGAGCTGGAGGTGCCGGGCGGGTTCGATCGCTCCCTCTATGGCTCGGAGCGTTTGTTTGCCACCGCCCCCGACGGGACCGCGGTCCCGGTTTCGCTGGTCTATCGCAAGGACCTGAAGGGATCGGGCACAAACCCGCTCTTTGTGTATGGGTATGGGTCCTATGGGTATTCCCTTCCGGTGGGCTTCAATTCCAATCGGCTGAGCCTGCTCGATCGTGGATTTGTCCTCGCCTACGCCCATATTCGCGGGGGAGGCGATATGGGCAAGCCGTGGCACGATGCGGGACGGCTGATGAACAAGATGAATACCTTCACGGATTTTATTGCTGTGACCGAATACCTCACGGGCCAGGGCTACGGAGACCCACACCGCGTAGCCATGGAAGGCGGGAGCGCCGGCGGACTTTTGATGGGTGCGGTGGCCAACCTGCGGCCCGATCTGTACCGGGCTGTCGTATCGCATGTGCCCTTCGTCGATGTGATGAACACCATGCTCGACGCTACCCTTCCCCTCACCATCGCCGAGTACGAGGAGTGGGGTGATCCCAACCAGGCAGAGGCATTCGCTTACATGCTGCAGTACTCGCCCTATGACAACCTGGAGGCAAAGGCCTATCCAGCCATGTTGGTGAAGACCTCGCTCAATGACAGCCAGGTGATGTACTGGGAGCCGGCCAAGTATGTAGCCAAGCTGCGAACGCTTAAAACCGGCGACAACCTGTTGCTGCTCGAGACCAACATGAGCGCGGGGCATGGGGGCGCCTCCGGCCGCTACGATTATCTAAAGGAAATTGCCCTCGACTACGCCTTCCTGCTGCAGGAGTTGTCGGTTCCTGCCAAATAACCCAGCATCTATCCCGGAGAACCGCCCCCGACCTCGTAGCAAATCTCGATGGGTGCCCCATGTTCGCACCAGCGTACGTGGGCCGATTATGAATTCTTCAAATGCTTTCACTGAAATGATTAACAGCGTTTGATGGGCTTCGCCCGTCTTTTTCGGCCCACGTACGCTGGTGCGAACATGGGGCACCCGTCGAGGTTGCTACTGGTCGGGTGTGGTTTTCCGGGATAGATCGCAAAACTGCTGCTAGGGATGGTGCAGGAGACGCATCACCCAGTTCGGCTCGGTCTGGGGCGAGGCTTCTCCGGGCGGGCGCTGGGCCACGTAGAAGAACCACGTTCCGAGCAAATCGCGGCTCGAGGCGATGGAATCGGCGGCCAACAGAAAAGTCCGTAGCGACAACCCAAGATGTTGCAGCTTGCCGGCGACCGGATAGTCCAGCGGTGAAAGCCTTCCCTTGGCCACGGAGAATACATGCTTCAGCAGCGCCCTCCGATTCACCGCTGCGCGGCCGGCCTGCGCGCGGTAAGGCCTTACCGGAACGTCGAATCCATAGGCCGCCAGCGCCAGCAGCGGCTCGTCAAAACCCAAGCGGAAAACCTTGTCCGTCGTGCCTCCGAGACGCACGTTGATCTCAAGGTAGTAGAAGATTCCGGTGTCCGCGGAATAAAGCAATTCGAAATGGAATGGACCGGTAATCCCCGTCTCTTCGGCAAATTTGCGGCAGCAAAGCGCGAGGTTGGCGTCCATGGGAAATGGCCGCAACTCCAGCGTCACCCCTTCAAATTTCGTAGAGGCAATGAAGGCCTCGAGCGCAATCATCTCGCCCGATTCGCTCCTGACCCCGTGGATCACCACGGTGGGAAGAGGCAAAAAAGGCTGCACGAGCAGAGGACCCGGTCCCCACGTCCGCGTTGCAAGGAAAGCATGCAACTCGGCGGGCGAACGCATCACTTCCACTTTGAACGTCGGGTTCACCTCGAGCGGGATCGACGGGCGCAAGCACACGGGATAGGCAGCGGGATCGAGCATGCCCACATCCTGTTGCTGCGACAATTTCCAGGTGGGCAGAAGGTTGAAGCCGCAACGCTCGGCAACGCGCAGTTGATCATCCTTCGAGAGCAACACTTCGAGCGCCTGCTGGCTCGAGGAGAGGAGTTTACAGCCCTGGGGCAATGAGGTTTCGTGTGCCGCCAGCCATACCATCTGCGTATCCCAGAACGGCAGCAAAGCCTGGGCGCCGGTCCGGCGAACAAAGTCGATGATCACCGCGAGACCCGCGGGTGTCCCTAAGTCCTCGGGCCGGATGCACTCCGCGACGCTGATGGCATTCGACCATGCGGACGGCGTACCGTACGCGGTCGACAGGACGACCACCCTGATACCCGCATCACGGAACGATCTTGCCGCGGTCAGAATGGGAGGTCCGAATGCTCCGAGGAGAGCGACGGTGGCGATCTTTGTCGTCGCGATGGGCCGGTCGTGCAAGACAGGAAGAGGTTCCATATCAATCGTACGGCAGGCGGCCTGGTTCAACTCAAAGCCGCCTGCCGGTGAGTACTTTAGCGGTGTTCGTGTTCGTGTTCCCCACCGCCGCCATTGTTGGGATGGGATTCGTGCGGTTGTCCGCCACTCACATGAGGAGCGGGAGGCGGGTTGTTGTGAGCCGGCGGCGCCGAATAATGCGCTTGGTTGGCGGCAGGGGCCCGATTGGCGTTGTTATATTCCGGGCGGCTGTTGTTGTTGTAGGCCGGCCGGCTGTTGTTGTTATACGCAGTATGCGCGGCAACGTTGCTGGAAGTCATCGGACGGCTCACAGCGGCGTTGGCCGGCCGGCCTCCGTTGACCGTGGCGAAGTTGGCCCGGTTGGTGCTGGCAAAGTGTTCGTGGGACATTTGTTCCGACGTAGCCTGCACATGCTGTTCGCGCATGGCCGCGGCTTCCTGGGGACCGGGCCGGGCTTGGAGCCCGCCTGGGCCGTTGAAGCTGGTGCGGTTGACCACAGTCGTGTTCCGAATCACGGTATTGTCGACGTACGTGTTGTGCACGACAGTGTTGTTCACATGCAGCACCGCGGTGTTGTAGGCAAAATGACCGCCTTCCCAACGCCCGCCGTAGAAGCCCGAACCGCCGTAGCCGTAGCCGTAGTTCACCCCGCCGTAAAAGCCGACGTGAGGGCCCCAATACCCGGCGTGCCAAGCGTAGAAGCCGCCGCCCCAGCCCCAGTATCCAGGCGTCCAGAGAAAGCCCGGCCGCGGAGCCAGCACCCAGGTTCCCGGTACCCAGAAGTAACCGGACTCTCCATAGGCCCAGTAGCCGGGCGTCCACAAGTACCCGTCACCGGGACAAACCGGTTGTGCGTATACCGGCAGCACGGGAGGGGCGATAGTTATGGAAAGGAAGACACCGGCGAAAGATGAGGCCGGCACGAGAGAGACCAGAAATGCGAGAAAAAGAATTCGCAGGGCTCGGATCGAACGCATTGGTTTGCTCCTGCCGGTGGATGTCCGGCTCGAATGTATTAACGCAGACGCCGGTTTTATGTTGCTGGGAGGTAACCCGGCAGTAACGCGAGAATCGACCCTGCTCAGGGTATCGACGAAGTGTGTAGGTGGCTATACAACATTCGCGGCAAAGGGCTTGGCCGGAAGCGCGATCGGGAGGCCGGGAGCCAGGGCCGGTCCCAGAAAGGCGCGCAAAGAGCAAGCGCCCGTGAGCTTTGGCCCACGGGCGCGCTGAAGAGCAGCCCTCCCCCAGAACTGATCCTCGAAGATGACAATACCGGCCGGCCCCAGCGTTGGCTACGTCACGGCCGTGATCCCCGAAGGTGATCGCAAGCCTGGTTACCTCTCTGCCAGCAGCGGCCATTGTGTGATAAACCCTTGTGGTACCTAATGACGCTCCTCCGCTGGCTCTATGCAGTCACGATCTTCCTAAGCGCCTTTCTGCTCTTTGTCGTGGAACCGATGGCGGCGAAGCAGCTGCTGCCCATTCTGGGCGGGTCGTCTGCGGTGTGGACCACCTGCCTGGTGTTCTTCTCTTTGGAGCTCCTGCTCGGCTACCTCTATGCGCACTGGCTATCGTCGAGGTTCCACCCCAAACGACAGGCGGTGATCCACATTGTGCTCTTGACGGCGGCTCTGCTGTCGCTGGGGGCTCCGGTGCGGCCCAATCCGGCCGCGGTGAGTTACCATCCGGCCCTGATCGTCTTCGGAATTTTGGCCACGATTATCGGCTTGCCCTACCTCGCGCTTTCGGCCACGACGCCGCTGTTGACGGCCTGGTATGCCAACAGCTTCGAGCATCGGTCGCCCTATCGTCTCTTTGCCCTGTCCAATTTGGCTTCCCTGCTGGCGTTGGGGGCTTATCCTCTGTGGATTGAGCCTCGCCTCACCATGAGCCGGCAGACGCAATGGTGGAGTGGGGGCTTCCTGCTCTTTGCGGTGCTCTGCGGGGCCATTGCCTGGCAGGGGAGACGGCGAGCGCCTTCCCCCAAACAGACCGTCGTGGCCGAGAACCCTGCGCCGGCCGCCTTCTGGTTCTTGTTAGCCATGGGTGGCGGCATGATGTTGACCGCGGTCACCAGCCACATGAGCGCGAACATCGCCGCCATTCCCCTGTTGTGGCTGCCCCCGTTGGCCTTGTATCTGCTGACGTTCATCCTGGCGTTTCAAGGGGCATGGGCGCCGTTACGTCAATCCCTGCTCCGCCTGGTTCTCGTGGCGGTAGCCTCCATGGCGTACGAGTTGCGTGACATTCGCACCCAGCTCCCGATCGCGGTGAGCCTGCCCTTGTTCCTAATTGGGTTGTTTGTCATCTGTTTCTTTCTTCACGGCGAGCTTTATGCCCGGCGTCCGCAGGCGGCGGATCTGACCCGGTTTTACCTGGTGGCGTCCGCCGGCAGCGCGGCGGGAACCCTGATGGTGGGCGTGGCCGCTCCGCTGATCTTCCGGGCTAATTACGATCTGGCCTGCACCCTGCTGGTGGTGGCGTTGATTGCTTTAGCGGCGACCTGGCAGGACGGGTGGGGATTACGCATGCTCTGGATAGCTGGAACTATCGCCGCTGTGGTGGTGCTGAACGTCCAGGTGCGGCAATATGACGACGATGCCGTGGCCCTGGAGCGCAATTTCTACGGCACCCTGCGGGTGAGAGAGACTCATGTGCCGCCGCAATCTGACACCGACCGCGAGCTCTTGAACGGGACCATCGAGCATGGTGCAGAGTGGTTCGCTCCCCAGTTTCTGGGGCAGCCGTTGACCTACTATTCTCCCGACTCCGGGCTGGGCTTGGCCATGCGCCTATGTTGTGGGCAGGGTGTCAAGCGGGTGGGCGTCATTGGCCTGGGTACGGGAACGGTCGCGGCTTACGGCAATACCGGAGACTCTGTCCAATTTTATGAAATCAATCCCCTGGTGGAACCGCTCGCCAGGCGTTGGTTCACCTTCCTTCACGACAGCCCGGCCCAGATTCGCGTGGTGCTGGGGGACGCGCGCTTGTCCCTGGCCTCGGAGGTCCCGCAGGGATTTAATGTAATCGTGGTGGATGCTTTTTCGGGCGATGCGATTCCGGTTCATCTGTTGACCCGGGAGGCGCTCGCGCTCTATCGCCGGCACATGAAACCCGACGGAGTCGTGGCCTTCCATGTGTCCAACCAGTACATCGACCTGGAGCCGGTGGTGGCCTCGATCGCCGCCAATGCCGGACTTTCCGCCCGGTCTATTCACACCCATGCTGACGAGCAGAATGGCTTTTACTATGCGGATTGGATTCTCGTGACCGCAAACCAGAATCTGCTGCGCCAGCCGGAGATTGTCAACAACGGCTTTGCCACTCCCCTGCGCGCGGACGTAAAACTTTGGACTGACAACTACAGCAGTGTCTTTCCCTTGCTCAAGTGGTTCAGCAGGTGATCCCCGGTACTACTCTCCGAAGTTGATGCGCAGTCCGAAGCGCGCTACGCGCGGGGAGGCCAAGGTAAGGGAAGGGGTCTTACCGGCTTCGATCGCGCGATCGAACAAGTTGTCGCCGGCCGCAAACGCGGTCAGGTGATGGCCGAAGTCGTGAGAGGCGTAGGCGCCCAGGCGGAAATAGCTATGCAGCAAAAATTGATTGGCGTCGTCATCGTACTGGCGTCCGCTGACGCGCCCTTGCACGCTGAGCAGGCCTATTCTCCGATGCGAGAGGTTCACCTGGGTGGTGGCCATGTTGCGGGCTACCTGGGGAATCCAATTGCCCACCAAGTTCGGCAGCCGCGGGTTTTTGGTCACCGTGGCATCCGCATATTGGTAGCCGCCTTCGATACCCACCCAACTCATCGGCCGGGAAGCGAAGTCCACCGAAATTCCGCGGCTCTCGATCTGACCCAGGTTCTCGCGCATCAGTGTGGTGCTGGTGGCCGTTGTCGTCAGCGTTTGCGCGGTAATCGGCCGGTTGATCTGCGTCCAGAAGTAGCTGACCCGAACCGTGGAGCCGATGGACGGCAGATCGGCATGGGCTCCCGCTTCCCATCCGGTGGCCCGCTCGGAGTCAAGATCGGGATTCGGCATGGTGGTTTGCGAACCCACCTGGCCGGTGCGGTAGAGCTCATTTTCCGTGGGCGCGCGGTAGGCGCGAAAAGCCGAGGCGCTAAGCGCAAGCGAGTTGGTCAGCCGTCGCGTCACTCCGACGCGGGGATCGAACACCGTCTCGTTCAGCTGCGGCAACTGGGTCGGGGCCGCGCCGGTCTTGTACTGGGCGGCATTGAAGTTGGTAAAGTGGTCCACCCTGCCCGAAGCGCTGAGGGTCCAGGCGGGCGGGGTGAAAAGAACCTCGCCGTACACGCCGCTCTGGCGCTGCCGGGCCGTGGTGTTCAGATAGCCCTTCGAGGTGGGAAACATGAACTCATAGTCGGCGGCGCGTACGTCATGAATATCAGCCCCGGCCAGTAGAAGCAGATGCGTGCCCACGGGCTGATGCCAGTGTCCGGCGGCCCCCAACTCATCGGCCGGATCTTTGCCGATGCGGGTTAAGGTCTCTGAGAGGCGCGAGGCAGCGATGGTGGAGAACGTCTGCGAGTAGTGCTCATTGTCGCCGAACAAACGCACGGTCAGGTTGCTCCAGTCCGCGCCCGCGGCGTAGCGCCACAGGCGGGTGCTGTTGATCTGGATCGGGGTGCCGTTGTGCCGCTGTTCATTCAACACGCTGCCGCGCATGAAAATCCGGCCGTCGTGGCTCAGGGCGCGATCGAATTCCGTGAGCCCATTTTGCGCGTGCACGTTGTAGGGCTGATCGATCGGGCCGCGCACGTTCGGGGCAATCAATATATATCCGTCCGTGGCGATCATCTGTGCGCTTCCCAGGCCTGACCACTTGCCCCGCTTCATGACTCCCAGCAGCGAGTTGTCGAGAGTGGATTCCGAACCGCCGCTGGTCGTCAGCTGAAAGCGGTTGGTATCGGGCTTAACCGGGACAATGCTGATGACCCCGCCGATGGCGCTCGAACCATAAAGGTCCGAAGCACCGCCGCGCACCAGTTCGATCGAGTGGATGGCTGGGGCGGGGAGTTCCTCCCAGTGGATCCAGCCTCCGAAGGGATCGGCGATGGGTATGTCGTCGAACACCACCAGCGAACGGCTGGCAGCGGTCGATCCAAGACCACGCAGAGAGACGCCTTCGGTGGTGGGGTTCGCCACCAAGGAACTGGTACGGCGGAAGAGCTCAAAGCCCGGCACCTGGCGCAGCTTGTCATCGAGCGAGATTCCTGCCGCCTGGCGCAAATGCTCGGTGTTCAGGATGCGGGTGCTGGCTGGACTGTCTGCCGATGCCAGGGGCGACCGGTAGGCGGTGACCACCACGCGCTCCATCGGGTGGTCCAAGAGCACGTGCACCGGTGAGGGGCCGTCCATGTTTACGGATGTGGGCTCAAAGTGGGCGGCGGTAATTTGCACCCGGCCTGAGCCTGCCGGCACGGTGAAGCTACCGTCCGCAGCCGTCGTGCCGAGAAGTTGGCCGCCGCTCCCGATGATCTGCGCCCCCGCTACCGGCAGGTTGTGCGCGTCGACAATGGTGCCGGTCACGGTGGCCTGCTGTGCCCGAGTGGGCAAAGACAGGAGCAGCACCGCAAGCATCAGCACGCGACCGAAATAAGCAGCCAAGTTTCGGAAATCCAAGATTGGATTCTATTTTATATTGGCTGCCGCTACGCCCGCCTCGGCCACGGTGTGATCGTCTTTACCGGAACCCCCGCTGACACCGATGGCGCCGACAACTTCCCCGCCCCGCTTGATCGGAATGCCCCCGGCAAAGATCATGATTTTGCCGTTGTTGGAGGCGTGAATCCCAAAGAATTGCTGGCCGGACTGCGAGTTCTCGCCAAGCGTCTTGGTGTCTAGATCAAAAGCCTTCGAGGTGAATGCCTTCTTCTGGGCGATGTCGATACTGCCGATCCAGGCTCCATCCATGCGCTCGAAAGCCACCAGGTTGGCGCCCTCGTCGACTACGGCGATGTTCATCATGACGTTGATCTCGTTGGCCTTCTTGATGGCCGCGGCAATGATTTGCCGCGCTTCTTCTAAAGTGATGCCCAGTGCTTTTCCCATAGGATTCCCTTCTCTCTCTTTCTATCCTTACCACGATAGTGCTGATGCTGGGGTTGGAAGTCCGCGCGGGACCGGACTTGCACGACCAACGGAACATGGGGCACCCGTCGAGGGTGGTTTGGCCCTTTAAACCTACTTTAATTCCTCGAACAGCTTCTCACCTTCGCCGGGGGCGAGGAAGCGGTTGGACTCAACTCCATGCTGGCGCGTGTACAAATCGTAGTAGCGGCCCTCGAGGGCATATAGGATCTCATGCGTCCCGCGCTCGAGAATGAGGCCGCCCTCCACCACCAATATCTGATCGGCCCTGCGGATGGTCGAGAGCCTGTGGGCAATCACAAACGTGGTACGCCCCTGCATCAGATAACTCAGGCCGTTTTGAATCATGGCTTCCGATTCGGAGTCGAGCGAAGAAGTCGCCTCGTCGAGAATGAGAATGCGCGGATCGGCCAGAATCGCCCGCGCAATCGAGAGACGCTGGCGCTGGCCGCCGGATAGCTTGACTCCCCGCTCCCCGACAATCGTGTCGTAACCCTCAGGAAAGCGCTGCGCGAATTCATCGACACGGGCAATCGTGCAGGCGTGGAGAAACTGCTCCTCGGTAGACTCTGGGCGAGAGAAAACAACATTCTCACGAATGGTGCCGTCGAACAGGAACGACTCCTGCAACACCACCCCCAACTGGCTGCGATAGCTGTTGAGGCGCACAGTGGAGAGATCGGTACCATCCACCAGAACCTGACCCGAGGTCGGCTTATGGAAAGCGCAGACCAGGCTGATGATGGTAGATTTGCCCGATCCCGAAGAGCCTACGAGAGCAGTGACCGTCCCCGGCCGGGCGTGGAATGAAATGCCGTGCAAAACGGGCTTGTCCACCTCGTAGGCAAAATTAACGTTTTCGAATTGCACGTCGCCGTGAATCGTTCCCAGGCTGACGGTGCGGTCGGGCTCATCATCCTCTTCTTTTTCCGCCAGGATCTCGCTGGTCCGGTCCAGGCCCGCGATGGCCTCCGTGAGCTGTGTGCCGACATTCACCACCTGAAACACCGGCGCGACCATGAAGGCCAAAAACATGGTGTAGGTGAAGTAGTCACCGAGGGTGATTTTGTGAGCCATCTCCTGCCGGGCGCCCAGCCACATGACGGTGGCCCCGACGACGCCCAGAATCGCAGTCGCCGCCAGCGAGAGCAGGGAGGTTGCGGTCAGTGAGTGAACTACGTTTTGAAAAAGGCGTTCTACCCCGGTGGCAAACACGCCGGCTTCCCGCTCCTCGGCGTGATAGCCCTTGACCACGCGCACGCCGCCAAGCGACTCGGTGAGCCGCCCGGTGACCTCGGCATTGATGCGGCCGCGTTCGCGAAAAATCGGGCGGATTACGGCAAACGCTTTACGCAGGATGAAAACAAAGGTCAGCACGAAGGTGAAGGAGATGAGCGTGATGCTGGGGCTGATACGCATCAGGATAAAGAACGCCAGCACCGCGGTCAGCAGGCCGCCGACAAAGTCGACCAGGCCGGTGCCGATCAGGTTGCGCACACCTTCCACGTCGGTCATGATGCGCGACACCAGGACACCCGTGCGCGTGGCGTCGTAGAAGCTGACGGAAAGACGCCCGATATGCTGCTGCACCTGCATGCGCAGATCCGCGATGAGCCGCTGCGCGGCCTTCGAGAGCAGCTGAGTGAGGGAAAACGAAGTGATTGCCTGGATCGTCGTGGCCAACAGAACCGCGCCCACAATCAGCGGAAGCTTGTCGGCTTGCTTTTTCACCAGCACGCTGTCGACCAGGAACTTGGTCGATGCGGGAAGAACCAGGCCCGAGACCCGGTTAATGACCATGAGCACGAAGCCGGAGGCGAGCAGCCAGCGGCGCGGCTTGATCAGGGTCCATATCTCAGGCACCACCTTGCGCAGGGGCGGCCTTTTTTTCTTGACCTCGTCCGCCGCCCCAAGCGCGCCTCCGCGCGAACGGTTGGCACGCTCGGCGCGGATAGACATTCCTCCTCCGGCGCTGGATCTCAAACTCAAGCGAAAAGGACCCCTAGACTCTGGCGCGGCGCGCGGCAATAAACGAGCGCACGCAGAGTACTACATAGATGAGCAGGAGGGCCGACATCGCTGCTTTTTCTTCCACCGCTGCGGGATAGGGAAACAATTTTCCCTTGAAAAGCTCCACCACCTGAAACAAAGCGGGAGCGGTGGCGAGGAAGCCCAGCAGGCCGACAGTTACCGCTATGTGCATGAAGAGCATGCGCCGCCGCGGCACCGGAGTCTCGGCCATGCGGCCGAAGGTAACCAGGAGGATCCCAAATGCAACAGGGATGAGCGAGGTTGGGAATTTGTGACCGGTGAGGACGTAGCTAACCCCGCCGAGAAGAATGAGAAGAATACCGACCAGAACCGTAATTTTCGCCATTAGGCGTGGATGCCTCCGCGACCCTCAAATCTCATAGCGGCGCCAAAGCTCGTCAAGGTCGAGGATGAATCCTTCGACAGGTCCTTTCCCATGGACAGTATTTCCCGATACGACGGTAGCTTCTGCTTCGGGCTCATAAACGTAAACCTTCTGTTTATACGGATCGATCAAGCCACCCCAACGCGGCGCCGTTCTCGATCCAACGCTCCATCTTTTGCTTTGCCTTGGGCACGCTGTCCGATTTCGAAAGCAACTCGATCACAAAGTCGGGACAGAGGTATGGGAATCCGGTGAGCTTATCCTTGGTTAACCCCTTCAGTTTGGCTGGCAGCACGTAAGAGGCGTCCGGACTCAGCATCGAACCGTCGGGGAGGAAAAACGTCGCATGGGGATCCACTACCCTTCCGCGTCTATGGATTCTCCACCAAGAGCGAGCTGAGTAACTGATTGCTGAGTTTCCGTCGCTCGTAAGAAACTCCTGTGGGTGGGTGCATCAGAATTTCCCCTTCCCGATTGCGCTCGAGACGGAACAACTCGCTGGCCATCGCAAGCGCTTCCAACTCACCATCCGTCAACGGCGGATCGAGGACCGCGGTGCGCGGCGTCGTAACGTCGATGGGAAGAAGAGTACTCACTTCCTCAGATTTTACCAGCCTAGACCTCGATCTTGCCCTCGACCACCAGTAGCTGGTCCAGGATCTCCTGCACAATCTGGGCGGGCGGGCCTTCGGCGCGGACCCGCGAGAGATCGGGGGTCACTTCCAACGTATCGAGTTGACTCTGCAGTAGCTCCGGGCTCATGTAGTGGTTCTTGCGCTTCCTGAGCCGCTCTTCGAGCACCGGGCGCGAAACCTCGAGCAGGATAAACCGGAGGTTGACCGACGGAATTTGCGGTGTGAGCGCATCCCGGTAGGTTTGCTTCAATGCGGAGCAGCCCAGTATGCCGCTGATTCCCGATTCATACCAACCCAGCAGCAGCTGATGCAGGGTGGCCAGCCAGGGCCTGCGATCCTCATCGGTCAGCGGGATGCTGGCATGCATCTTAGCCTTGTTGGCTTCAGAGTGGTAGTCGTCGGCGTCGGCGAACCGCCAGCCGGTCTCCGCAGCCAGGAGTTTGCCGATTGTGGTCTTGCCGGACCCGGTCACGCCCATGAGCACTAGAATCATAGCTTTCTTTTAACCCAGCGCATGTGGTGGCGCAATGGCTATTGAGCCATGGCCTGCTTAACGTCGTCAACGACCGAAGCGGGGGTCCAGTCATTGTTGGGGTACCAGCGAAAGATTTTTCCGTCAGGGGAGATGATGGCGGTGGAGAGGCTGTGGGTCAACGTGTTGTTGCCGCCTGGGCTCACCCCCACGTCAAAAAACTGGTCTACGGCGTCCAGTTCCGCAGCTGCCGGCACGGCGAAGTCCCAATGAGAAAAGGAGTTGCTCCCGGTGTACATACTGCCGTAGCTGCGTAGGACTTTGGGCGTGTCATACGCAGGATCGAAGCTGATGCTGAGCAGGTGGATCTGGTTGAAGACCTGGGGGTCGGCGGCCAACTGCTGTTGGATGGTGGCAAAGTTCCGGCTCATGCGGATGCAGTAGTCCGGCAGCGGGCAGCGGGTGTAGATGAAGGTGACCAGCAGGACCTTGCCGCGAAACTGGTCGATCGCGATGCTCTTCCCGTTTTGATTGAGAAACTTGAAATTGGGTACGCTCTGCCCCTTCGCGGGAACGTTGTAGGTTTTGGTGGGCTTGTAGTCCGGTTTGGACTGCGCGGTCACGTCGACCTGGTCTATCACGCTGGCAGAGTCTGAAACCCGCAGCCGGGCAACGATGTGGTCACCGGGATGAAGCTCGCCGGCAATGGCGGGCTGGGCGAGCTTGTAGGGCATGATCATGGCGCCCATAAAGCCGGGGATCTCTTCTCCGTCGATGGACACTTTCCCCGTCGCTGCATCGGATGCAACCACAATTCCTTTTAGTTGATAGGTCTGCTCAGCAACAGGCTCAGGGGCCGGCTTCCCACTTCGGCAGCCGCCGAGAGCGCAAACCAGCAGAATGGCGATATAGCAGAATCGCTGCATGTTCCTCCCTCTCCTTATCCTAGTCTGGGTGAGGTATAAAACTTAAGGATGCAGTTACCCCCTTCCATCGCGGCGGCAATCGAGGCCGGCGGCACGGTGGTTGCATCGAGTGCTCGCGCCGCACGCGCCCTGCGGCGGATGCATGCCGAAGGACAGCGCAAGCAGGGGTTGGAAGCCTGGCGCTCCGCTGACATTCTGGACTGGGATAGCTGGCTGAGCCGTTTGTGGCAGAAGAAGCTGCGGTCGGGCTCCGAGGGCCGCCTCCTGCTCACGCCGCTGCAAGAACAGCAGGTCTGGGTCCGCCTGGTCAAGCCCGCGATCGAGGGACTCCGGCTCATTTCCCCGGCCGGCGTCGCGGACCTTGCCCAGGAGGCCTACGCTCTTCTGTACGCCTATCGCGCCTTCGAGTTCCTCCGCCCCGGCCAAGCGGATGGTCCCGACGTCGAAAGCTACCGGGCTTGGGCTCGCGGCTTTGAGGGTGCCTGCCGTAATGAAGGCTGGCTGAGCCGCAGCGGGCTGGCGCTCGCATTGAGCGAAGCCGTGCCGGCCGGCCAGCTGGAAGCGCCACCGAAACTGCTGCTCATTGGCTTTGATCGCGTCACACCCGCACAGCAATCCCTGATCGAAGCGTTTCGCGAGCACGGCCATGAGCTGGAAATGGATCAGACCGCCGAAGTCACTTCCGCGGAGGAGAAGCTGCTGGTCGAAGCGATCGACAAGCGGGACGAGATCCTCACGTGTGCGCTTTGGGTTCGGCGTGAGCTGACGGCTCTGGGTCAGACGGCGCGCATCGCGGTCGTGGTGCCTGCCGTCGCCAGTGTGCGTGCCGAGATCGAAAGAGTCTTTCGCCAGGTACTCGCACCCGGGGCGGTGGCCATTGGCGCTGGCTCGCGGCTACTTCCCTACGAATTCTCCCTCGGAGTTCCCCTGGCCGCAGTGCCCATGGCGAGAAGCGCTCTGCTGCTGTTGCGTTGGATGATAAAGCCGCTCTCGCCTGACCAGGTCAGCTGGCTCGTGCTGTCAGGCTTTCTTTGCGAAGACCAGGATGAGCTGCTGCCCATGGCGGAATTCGACGTCAAGATGCGCGGCCGATCCATGCGCCAACCGGAACAGGATCTGGAGACCTTTCTCCAATCTGCGTCGCCGGACAAGCTTAGCCGCAGGCTGCGGCACGGGCGCCGCCTCCTTCCTCAGAAGGACTCTTTGAATTTTGCCCAATGGGTTCAGGTAGCGGAGCAAATTCTGGAGGCCGTCCACTGGCCCGGCGCGCACGTGCTCGAGAGCGACGACTTTCAGGTGCAGGCCCGATGGACACAATTGCTGGACAGCGTGGCCGCATTGGCGTTCGACGGACGCATGGTCAGCTACAAGGAGTTCGTTGAGGTACTCGAGCACCAAGCGGGGCAGACCATCTTCGCGGCTGAATCGCGGGATGCGCCGGTCCAGATCCTGGGACCGTTCGAAGCGGCTGGTCTCACCTTCGATGCGTTGTGGCTCTTAGGCGCGGATGACGCCAGCTGGCCACCCGTGGCGCGGCCTCACCCTTTTCTGCCGCAGCGGCTGCAGCGCGCTCACGATATGCCCCACGCCGACAGCACAACGGATTGGAAGCTTGCCCAGCAGGTGACCTCGCGTCTGGAGAGGAGCGCGGCCAAATGCGTCTTCAGCTTTTCCGCGCAGAATGCGGAAGGGGTGTGCCGTCCATCCACCTTGGTGACCTTAGAAGCGCGAAGGATAAAGGCAAAAGAACTGCGCACATCGATTGGCGCTGAAGAAAATCCGGCTGCAGGCGAAGAATCGTCTGTTTTGCGGAACGACGACGAGCCAGCGACGATTCTCCCTTGGCCGGTGGAACTCGACGCCGGCGGCGCGGAAATCCTCAAGCGACAAGCAGCCTGCGCGTTTCAGTCGTTCGCCACGCGCCGGCTCGGCGCCCGTCCCATGGATGCGATGGACTGGGGCCTGGAACCCCGCGACCGCGGTTCCGTGGTGCACGTTATCCTGGCCAACCTGTGGGATGCGTTGAAGACTCGCGACGCTCTGCTGGCGGCGCGCGCGGACCAAAGCCTGCACGCTCTGGTGCAAGAACACGTCGCGATGGGACTGAAGAAATATAGGGACGGCACGCTGGACCATAGCTGGAGCCAGGCGTATCTCGACGCCGAACAAGAACGAATCATTTTCCTCATGGAGGATTGGCTGGAGTTTGAAGCCGGCCGGACGCCCTTCACCGTGGAAGCGGGCGAAAAGAAACTGCCGGCGGCGGTTGGAGAACTGAAGCTCCAGGTGCGCGTCGATCGCATCGACGCCGTCGCGGGCGGGCGGGTGATCATCGATTACAAGACCGGCATGTTGGCTAATATTTCCTGGGATGGGCCACGACCGGATGAGCCGCAGCTACCGCTCTATGCCGGCTTCGGCCAGATCGATAACCTCAAGGGCGTGCTGCTGGCGCGGGTGCGCGACGACATGATGAAGTTCCTCGGCCGCGTGGATGATGCTCAAGCCGTGATGCCGGGGGATTCGAAGCTCATCAAACCGCCCTACGACGCCGCCATGTTGGAATCCTGGCGGAATGCCTTGCTCGATCTTGGGCAGCAGTTCCTGCGCGGAGAAGCGCAGGTGAATCCCAAACAGTATCCCAAAACCTGCGAGTTTTGCGATCTCTCCCCGCTCTGCCGGATCGCCGAGAACGATCCCGTCAGCAGCGGCGACGAGGCGGACGAAACAGATGCGTGATCTGCTCGTGCTGCCGATCGATGAAAGCCAGCGTCAGCAGACCCTCGAAACCGGCCGATCGTTTCTGGTGCAAGCGCCGGCCGGGTCAGGCAAGACGGAACTGCTGACCAGCCGGCTGCTCAAGCTGCTGGCCGAAGTGGACGAACCGGAACAGATCCTGGCCATCACCTTCACGCTCGCGGCCACGGCCGAGATGCGGGAGCGCGTGATCGGTGCACTCCACGAGGCGCAGAGCACGGCAGAAACAGCCGACGAATCGCTCAAAATCAAACTCGCGCGCAGGGCCCTGGCCCACGACAGCAAGCAGCAATGGAACCTTCTGCAACAGCCAGAGCGACTTAACATACAAACCATCGATTCCGTTTGCCTGACGATTGCCCACCAAACTCCCCTACTGTCCCGTCTGGGTGGCTCTCTCTCGCCCACTGACAAGCCTCAGCCGCTCTATACGCTCGCGGCCCGGCGCACCCTGGCTTGCCTGGGCGCCAAAGAGCCGCTTAACACCGCCCTGCGAGCTCTATTGCAATTGCGCGGCACCAACTTACGCGATTGCCAGAATCTGATCGCCGAAATGCTGGACAAACGAGACCAGTGGGGCGACCTCCTTCCGCTCGATTGGCCGGCCATACGCACCGCACTGGAAGCTCCGTTGCGTAACACCCACCGGGAGGCCATCCAAAAAGCACAATCACTGTTTTCGACTGAACCCGATCTGACCCAGGAGCTGATGGCGCTCCTGAGCCACGCGTGCAGCAACGTAGATCCGGACTCTCGATTGAACGCGCTGCAACATGTCAGCGCCATTCACCACTTGGCCGACCAGACACATTGGAGCGCCTTGTGTCACTTTTTGTTGACCAAGGGCGGCACGTGGCGCAAGCAAGCCAATGCGGATATCGGCTTCGAAGCCGGCAAGATAGGCCAACCCGCAAAGCTGCGCTATAAGTCGCTCATTGATAGACTCAACGCAAACCCTGCGTTCCTCGACGTGCTCGGTGGGCTGAATGACCTTCCACCCCAGGAGTACAACGAAGAAGACTGGCAAATGTTGCAGCACGCGGTGGTGATCCTGCGCTACGCGATTGCGGAGCTGCGCCTGGTGTTTGCCGAGCGTCAGATAGTGGACTTTGTCGAACTAGGTCTGGCCGCCAGGCAGGTGCTGCGCGACGATGAAGGCAACCCAACGGAACTGGCAGCCGATCTTGCCGCACGATGGCCTCATCTGCTCGTGGACGAATTTCAAGACACTTCGCGCAGCCAGTATGAGTTGTTTGCTTTGCTCGCCGGCGGTTGGGTGTCCGAGGGGCGAGGGAGTTGCTTCCTGGTAGGCGATCCCATGCAGTCGATCTATATGTTTCGTCAAGCCGAGGTCGAGCTTTTCGAACGCACCCGCCGCCACGGGCTCGGCGAAGGAACCGCCGCAGTCCACATGTCGCCATTACAGTTGCAGACCAATTTCCGCTCCCATGCGGGACTGGTGGATCGCTTGAACGAGGTCTTCGCCCAGGTCTTCGGACCTGCGACTGGAGAGGACTACCAGGTGACGTTCGCCCCGTCTACGGCGCAAACGCCGGCGCCGGTGGGCAAAACAGGGGTAACGGTTTGGCCGTTTTTTCGCCCCTCCGGGACGGATCCGGAGGCAAAGCGGGTAGCGGAAGAGGCCGAAGCCAAGCGGGTTGTCAGCATCATCACAGGACACTGGCCTGCGGTGAAGGCGGCGCAACGCGAAGGTGGCGAGTTCAAGATCGCGGTCCTGGTTCGCGCCCGTGCCCATTTGGAACTAATCGCCCAAACGCTGCGCCACGCAGGTATTCCCTTCCGCGCGGTTGAGATCGAGCAACTGGGTGAGCGCCAGGAGGTCAAAGACCTCACCGCACTGACTCGTGCCCTCATGCATCCTATGGACCGAATCGCGTGGCTCAGTGTGCTGCGCGCGCCATGGTGCGGCCTTACGTTAAGGGATCTCCATACGCTTGCCGGGAGCGACATGAAGAACTATTCCCAACCAGCGATATTGACCCTGCTTCGGGAACGGATACCTTTGCTCAGTGGCGACGGAAAGCAGCGCGCGACGCGTGCCCTTGCGGTCCTGGAAGAGGCGCTGCGCGGAAGGCATCGCCAGGTTTCTCTGGCGCAGTGGGTAGAACGGACCTGGACGACTCTGGGGGGCCGGGCATGCATCGACGCCGCGGGTTATGCGAATGTCCTTACGTTCTTCGCCATGCTCGAGCAATTGGGTCCTGAAGCGACGGGCCTGGAGGATCAGCTTGGCGAGTTGTGCGCCCAGCCCGACCCGGCGGCCAACGAACGCTGCGGGGTGCAGTTGATGACCATCCACAAGGCTAAGGGATTGGGCTTCGACATCGTGATTGTGCCTGGCCTCGAACGTAGCACCCGGACCGAATCACAACCGCTGCTTCGCTGGCTGGGGCAGACCAAGTTAGTCGGACCGGAGGAGGAGGAACAACACGAGTTCGTGGTCGCGCCCATCGGCCGCAGCGGAAAACAGGGTGGCATCTACGAGTGGATCGGCAAGCTGCAAGGCCGCAGGGAAGACGATGAGGCCAAGCGCCTGCTGTATGTGGCGGCAACCCGCGCCCGTACCGACCTACATTTGCTGGGCACGGCAACGGTGAAAAACAACGGGGAGCTAGGGTCCGGCTCTAGCCGAAGCCTGCTGGGCATCGCCTGGCCGGCGCTCAAGAATGATTTCGACCGTGCGTACAGTGAATTAGAGCCGGCGAAGCAACAGACCGAGTTTGATTTTGCAACGGAGACGATACCGCAGCAGACCGCGTTTGATTTTGAACGGTCGGCGCCGTCGATCCGCTTGCGTCGTCTGCCCGCGGACTGGAAGCCGCGTGAAGTTGCCCTTGCCACTGGAGTTATAGAACCGACCGTCGAGCGGATAGAACGGCCGCGTGCCGGCTTGGGCGCGCGCGCGTTCGGTACAGTGGTTCACGCGCTGCTGGAGGACTTGGCTGGCCGCGACGGATTGGATGCGGCTAGCGAGGTGAAGGGGTGGCGGCCACGCGCCACCGCTTTGCTTCGTGCCGCGGGTCTGCCGCGAACGGAGGCGGAGGGGCAATCGGCCGAAGTGGTGCGGGCTCTGCTCGCCGTACTCAACGACGCAAATGGCCGTTGGATTTTGGGTGCGCGCGCAAGTGCGCAGACCGAGGCTTCCTGGTCGACCTGGGCGGCCGAGGATGTCGTTCGCACGCTGCGCGGCGATCGCATCTTTCGCGCCGGAGCGGTACCGTGCTCCACGGTAGAGACTCATCTGTGGATTGTCGACTATAAGACTGCGCGCCACGGTGAGTCGGGTCTCGACGCTTTTCTTGAAACGGAGAAGCAAAAGTATCTAGGGCAACTGGAAGCGTATGCCGCGGTGATGCGCAAGATTCACGGCGAGGACACGCCTCTACGCCTCGCCCTCTACTATCCTCTGCTCACCAGGTTAGTGTGGTGGTAAAGCAAGAAACCGCAGACTCTCGACTCGGAGTCGAAGCGGAGTGGAGAGATCTGCGGTTTTCTTGCTTTACCACCCGATCCTCAGTAGTACAAATACTTCCGCCACTTGTGGTCGGAGTGGCCGATCATGCGCATGATGTGCCGGCTGGTGTGCAGAGAGAAGGGACGCGGTTCGCGCAATAACTTGATGTCACTCAGCTCGCTGAGCAGCTGATTCCCCTTTCTGCGGTTGCAGGAGTGGCAGCAGGCTACCAGGTTCTCCCAGGTGGAGAGGCCACCGCGCGAACGGGGCACCACATGGTCAAGCGTAAGCTCCCCTGCAGGAAGAACTACGCCGCAATACTGGCAGCTGTTGCGGTCGCGCAGCAGGATATTTTTGCGCGAGAGGGCGCGCGTCTGGTGGGGGATGCGGCGGTATTCAAGCAGGCGGATGACTGAAGGCATGGGGATGCGCAGCAACGCCGCATGCAAAATCGCGCCTTGCTCCTCTTCCGTCTTGGCTACACCCTTGAGAACCAGGATCAGCGCCCGGCGAGCACCGCAAATGTTGATCGGCTCGTACGAAGCGTTCAGTACCAGCACCGGCTTTTGCATGGTGTAGGCAGAGGAAACCCGCTGGCCCGGCCACCCTTCATGGGGCTCAGGAGATTCCTGCGCCACCGCGCGGCCGTGTGCCGTGGATTTCGGTTTGCGTGCGTGGATCATGGCTTTCCCCAAAGACATGTTGATCCTCCGGTCTCAGTTCACTGTTTTCAAAAACCCGCTATCCCACGAAGCCGTTCCCTCGCGCTGCGCACGAGCAACGGTCGCCACCCGAACTGACGCGGCGCCGGCATTCCGCAGCACCCGGCTGCAAGCCCGTGCCGTGGCCCCCGTGGTGTAAATGTCGTCCATCAACAAAACGTCCCGTCCCGCCACGCGAGCGGGTTCAGGCACAAAAAAAGCGCCGCGCAGATTCTGCCGGCGCTGGTGGGTGGTCAGGCCTGCCTGACTCACCGTAACGCGCACGCGTTTGAGCAGGCGCGTATCCAACTGCAAACGCCATTGGGGATGTCGGCGGTGCATCTCCGCCATGGCGGTCCGGGCCAGCAGTTCGGCATGGTTAAAGCCTCGCTGACGCTGCTTGTGCGGGTGCATGGGCACCGGGATCACCAACATCGGCGAGCAGCCGGCAAAGGATTCCACACTGTCCGCCAGGAGTGGACCCAGCCTCCCGGCAATCGGCTGCATGCCTTCGTATTTGAGCAAATGCACCAGGGAGCGAAGTTGCCCCTGGTAAACGCCATAAGCCACCGCTTTGACAAACGCAGGCGGGGCTAATCGGCAGGGCTGGCATAGCTCAATGTCCGGCTCCGGCGACCGGCTGACGGAGAGAGTGGCGACGCCGAGATCTTCCCCGCAACAAGCGCAGAGAATACCTGATTGAGGAGGGAGTTGCGCGCAGCAGAAATCGCAGATGGGAACGCGGGTAAAACGCAGGACAGAACCGCCGCAAACGGCGCAGGCACAGGGAAACAAGGCACAACAGAGGCCATCCGCGGGACTTCGCAGGACACGCACAACAGCACGCCAAACCGAAGTTTGCGAAAGCGGGACGTCGGGAGTCAGGGGAACCGTCTGACCGGGAAAGACGCACCTCACAGCCGGGGCAAGCCTGTGCAGCTACCCTGCCGCCGATGTGGTGAGTATAAGGGTAAGTCGATGCGGAAAGCCAGTAAACCTTTAGGCACGCTTGCCGGCGATGGTGGACGCCACCCCCGCCAGCACCAGGGCGGCTCCCCCATATTGCACCGAAGTGGGACGCTCATGGACCAACAGCGCCCCAAGGAATAAGGCGATCAGCGGGTTGACGTAGGCATAGCTAGCCACCCGAGTGGTTGGCTCCCGGGCAATCAGCCACACATAGGCGCTAAACGCGATGATCGACGCAAAGAGGATGAGATAAGCCATCGCTAAGCCAAAATGCCAGTCCCACCTGTGGGATAAGGCCGGCAACCTGCCCAGTTCGCCGGTAGTCGCAGAGAGCAGGAAGAGGAATCCGCCACCCCAGGTCATCTGCAGGCCGGAACTCATGCTCAGTTGCCGCGGCAAAGAAAGGTGGCGGCTGGCGACCGTTCCTACTGCCCAGAACAAACAGCCCAACAGAAGCACCAACGCGGAAGTACTGAATTTGCTGCTATGCAGTCCAGCGGGAAGCATCAGCAAAACTACCCCTGCGACACCGAGCACGATGCCGGCGAGGGACTTCGCGGTTGGCCGCTTCGAGCCGGCAACGCACAACTCCGCCAGCAACACCCAAACCGGAATGGTGGCTGCGATGACCGCCGCCAGCCCTGAGGGGATTTCCTTCTCCGCCCAGAAGAGGCAGCCGTAGTCTACGGCGAACATCACCAGACCCATCACCGCGGTACTTAGTAACTGCCGCTTGCCGGGCTGAGGTATGCCCTTCCAGCAGCTGTAACCATAGAGAATGGCCCCCGCGGACAGGAAGCGGAACCCAGCGGCGAAAAAGGGAGGAGCGACCGCAACCACCTCCCGTATGGCCAGGAACGATGCGCCCCAGAACAGGTAGATTGCGGCATAAGCAAGAAGCTTGCGCATGTTTCAAGATACATTTGTCGCATGCAAAACACGCCCCCGACTTTTCAGCCATTCGTCTCGGCCACCGAGAATCGCCCTGAACTGACAACCCGCGCCCTGGTGCTCGGCTGTATCTTCGGGCTGCTCTTCGGGGCCGTGACGGTCTATGTCGGCTTGCGCGCGGGGCTGACGGTAGGGGCTTCCATACCCATCGCCGTGCTTTCCATCAGCGTACTGCGCGCATTTGGACGGGCCTCCATTCTGGAAAACAACATTGTTCAGACGACGGGTAATTCGGGGCAGTCCATTGCCTCCGGAGTGATCTTCACCTTGCCGGCTTTGATCTTTCTCGGCTTCGATCTCGAGTACTCGCGCATTTTTGTGTTGGCGCTCCTGGGTGGGTTGCTGGGCGTGCTGTTCATGATTCCGCTGCGGCAACAGCTGATCGTCAAGGAGCACGGCCGGCTCACTTACCCGGAGGGGACCGCCTGCGCCGATGTCCTGCTGGCGGGGGAGCGGGGCGGTTCTTTCGCTGGCCGCGTTTTTCTGGGTCTCGGCTTAGGCGGCATCTACACCCTGTTCCAGAATGAAAACCTGTTGGGCGCATGGCCGGGGACACCGGATTATCAGCCGCAATGGCTGAAGGGTTCCGCAATTCGGGCGGATGTTACTCCTGAATATTTGGGTGTGGGCTACATCATCGGGCCCAAGATTGCCGGGTTGCTCTTTGCCGGCGGTATCTTCTCCTGGCTGGTCCTCATGCCGGCCATTTATTTTTTCGGTTCTCACTTCCCCGAGGCAATTTATCCCGGGACCAAGCCGATTGCCCAGATGTCTCCCAGCGATCTGTGGGCTTCCTACATTCGCCCTATGGGAGCGGGCGCGGTGGCGGCATCCGGACTGATCACGTTGATCAAGACTCTGCCCACGATCTTCAGTGCATTGCGCGCTGCGATGGGGAATTTGCGCCTAGCCGGCGGCGTCAAGAGCGCTCCCCTGCGCACGGAGGACGATCTTCCGTTCGGCGTCGTGGTCGGCGGATCGGTGGTCCTGGTGTTTTTGATGTGGGTTTTCCTGACCTTTAAACCCGTACCCGGGGCGCAGGTGAGCGGGCTGGCAAACCTGGCGGCTTCGCTGCTGGTAGCTCTCTTCGGATTTCTTTTTGTCACCGTGTCCTCGCGCATCGTGGGATTGATCGGCAGTTCCTCGAATCCCGTCTCCGGTATGACGATCGCCACGCTCATGGCAACGTCGGCGATTTTCCTGGTCGAAGGATGGACCGCGCCTGCGTTTGGCGCTTTGGCCATCACCATCGGCGGCGTGGTATGCATCGCGTCGGCCAATGCCGGCGATACCTCGCAAGATCTCAAGACCGGCTATTTGATCGGCGCCACTCCGCGCAAGCAGCAGATCGCGCTGGTCATCGGCGCCTGTGTCTCGACTTTGGCCATTGGGGCCACGCTGCAGTTGATGAACCAGGGTTTGGCGGAGTTCCGCCAGACCGCGCGGCCATGGGATATGACTGCCGCTCACAGCGGGGTGCAGGTCGAGGAGCAGCATTTTCACCAGCCGCAGATTCGCGTCATCCACGCGGACAAGACCGTCGAGACTCGCGCGGGTGGTGGTCTGGTTTTGCTCAACGCGCTGAATTCGGCGGAATTGGCGGATGGCAAATATCTCTACAACCCGCAAACACAGCAAATTGAGGTGCAGTGGATCCAGGGTATTGGCAGTGAAAAGGCGGCGGCCCCGCAGGCGCGCCTGATGGCTACGGTGGTGAATGGGATCCTGGGCCGCAAGCTGCCCTGGGGATTAGTGCTGCTGGGCGTGTTTCTAGTGATTGCGGTGGAGATCCTGGGTGTTCGCTCGCTGTCGTTTGCGGTCGGCGCCTACCTCTCGATCGCCACCACACTGGCGATCTTCGCCGGGGGCATCGTGCGGTGGATGATCGATCGTGCCGTCGAGAAAGCGGACAGCGAAGTGAGTCCGGGGTCGCTCTATGCCAGCGGGCTCATCGCGGCCGGCGGCATTGTAGGGCTGATGGGTGTCGCGCTGAAACTTTATGAAACCGCGACCGGTAAAGAGGATGTGTTGTTGTTGCCGGCGAGTAATCCCCTGCACCATGACGGGGTTTCGGTGCTGATGTTTGTGCTGCTGGCCGGGTCACTGTACTACTTCGCCCGCAAGCCGCTGGAGTAAGAACTGAGCAAATCAAAATGGCGGGAACGGCCGCTGACCAACCGCGATCTTGACGGGTGCCCTATGTTCGCACCAGCGTACGTGGGCTGAAAAAGACGGGCGAAGCCCATCGAACGCTTCTGCACGTTGAGTAAAAGCATTCGAAGAATTCATAATCGGCCCACGTACGCTGGTGCGAACATAGGGCACCCGTCGAGATCGCGGTTGGTCAGACGGTCTGCTACTCGGTGCGCAGGCGCTTCAATGCATCACGGCCGCCCGGACTCGTCTCGTCAATGCGCACGGCGGCCTCGAAGGCTTGTTTGGCACCGTGACTGTCACTTTGACCGATCAGTACCTGGCCGTAATAATCAAGGGCGGCCGCAGCCAGCTCCGGCGGGAGGGTCCCCTTCGCCACTGCTTCCTCCGCCCGCGGCGCGATCAAGGCAAAGTCGCTCGCGGACTGGTCCCGGCGCTTGTAGAAAAACGGCAAATGCCAAGTGGACGCAGCGCGAATGAAACGCGCTTCCAAATCGTCCGGGGCACGATTGACCGCCTCATCCATCTTGCTCAGACCTTCATTGGCGAGCCTGCCCTTTTCCCACACCGCCCAGCTGCGGGCAGCATCGAGAAGCTGCAGGCTGCCGCTGTAGGCATCGACCACCGGGTTCCCCGGGTAATCGCTCGACAGTGCCGCAAAGCTTGCGCGAGCCTTGACCCCGGCGGCTCGATCTCCCTGCAAATCGGAAAAATAATCCTTGCGCGCCTCAGCGAGGCGTTGCGCGAAGCTACCGGATTCTGCGGCAGAAATCATTGGGACGGCAAGCAAGATGAAAAGACAAAACTGGCCCATAGAAATTGAAATGCTCCCCCGAAAGCAACGGTTGCATCAACCCATGCGATAGGCACGTTCTTTCCAGGTGACGCGCTGGCCCGCAATTTTGCCCACCAAGGCATACCACTGAAGCATGAGCAAGAGAGTGACGCCCAACGGATGCAGCAGAGCGCTCATGAGAGGCTGGCGATATTTCCAGACCGAAAAAAGTCGAGGCAAAAAAGACGCCGCGACCGCGGCCAGGATAAATGACCGTTCCCGCGTGCTGTACGCCACAGGCGCCACCAACAGCAGCAACGGAAGCACCTGGCCACAAAACAGCAGCAGCGTAAAAGGCAGGATCCGGGCCGGCGCAGCCATACCCTCCGTGGCATTCTTCGCCAAGCCGCGCCAAACCTCCGCCGCGTTGTGATACATGCGGCACGTGGCCAGATGAGTCAGGTCGGCAATATCCGTGCGCAGACCGTGGCGGCGGAAGAGTTGCGGCAGCAACAGCCCATCGTGCATGGTGGTGCGGATCTGCCCGTGCCCGCCGCACTTGCGGTAAGCATCGCGGCGCACCATGAGGAACTGGCCACAGCCCGCCGCGAGCCCCGGCGTAGACAACGCGCGCATCCCGGCTAGCGGCAGATACGACAGCAGCACAAAGTGAATCATCGGCAATAGCAGCCACTCCAGTGTGGTCTCCGTTTCCTGGCGGGGAAATCCGCTCACCAGATCAGAGCCGGAACGGACCAAAAACGCGGCCATACGGGCAAGCGCATCAGGCTCCAGACGCACATCGGCATCAAGAAAACAGAGGACCTCCCCGCCGGCCAGCGCTGCGAGTTCATAGCAGGCGTGCTGCTTACCGTTCCAGCCGCGCGGCAGCGGACGCGAAGACCTGAGATGCACGCGCGCATCCTGGGCCGCAAAGCCGCGGACTATTTCCGCGGTTCGATCCGTCGATCCGTCGTCAAGCACCGTGATCTCGATCGCGACTCCACGGGAGGCAAGCAGGCTGGCGATCGACTGGCCAATGGCAGCCTCTTCATTGCGGGCAGGAATGAGAACCGACACAGAACCCGGCAAAACACAAACGCCAGTCTCCCCGCAACCACCGGCCTCAGGCTCGCGGTATAGCAGCATGTTCCAGACCCACAACACCGCCGGGATGGTGGAGCAGCAGAAGGCCAGCGCTATTAAGGCGATCATAGGCGATGGATACCCCCGTGACTGCCTTGATAGTCACGACCGGTCATGAAAGCGGTGAAGCGCTTCCAGCCCTCGTAGATGCCGCTGATACCGATGCGGCCACTCAGAATCGTTTCGAATCGCTCCGGGTCGCGAAGCATAGACAAGGCAGCGAGTTCATCCGAGGTGTCGGCTAACGCGGTCGCCAGGTGCTCGCTCCACTCCTCGGTACTTCGTCCTTCCGCAACTTCGATCGGCTGGCCGCAAGAGACAAGGATCTCGGGCAAGCGCTCATCCCAGAATGTGTATTCGAAAGCCAGAGGCACCAGTGTGCACGCGCCGAGCCGCGCCACTACGGCTGCCAGGCCGGGACGAAAAATAATCGGACGGGTACGCACATCGGTAAAGCGCCCCTCGGGCGTGATCCACAAAACCGAGTCAGGCGTGGAGACTATTTCTTTCGCGTCTTTCAAGAATTGAGCCGCACCTCGCCGTGTTCCAGTTTGCAGCGGAAACAGACCCAGCTTGCGGAGGAATCCGTAGTGCTTCAGGGCCGCTGCGTCCATCGCCCCGTAGTGGGAAGCGTTGGGGAGAAAATACCGCGAAGTCACGATGCACGCGAGCGGATCCCACCAGGAAGCATGATTGGCAAAGACGATCAGCGGTCCGGCCTTGCGGGGAAAGCGACTGGAGTTCGCGAGCCGAACTGCGCGGAAGTGCCGGCCTAAATACCAATGCAAATAAATAGAAAAGAGAGAGAGCAGGCGGCGCGAGGGAGGGACCAATTCCGAGCTCTCCTCGTGCATCGGCGCCCTCTCCAGAACATTATAGTCAAGCATGCGCGAGGAGCTGCTCCGCCAGCTTGCGCGAAGAAACGGCGGCTTCTTCGCCGCGATAGCGCTGATCGAGAGCGTCGGCGGCGATCCAGCCACTCATCATCACCATCGGCATCCCAGGTCCCGGATGCGCCGCTCCTCCCGCCAGATACAAACCCTCCAGATCCGGGCTGGCGTTGGCCGGCTTAAACGCGCCAGTCCACCGTCCGTGGCTCGATATGCCGTAAATCGCTCCATTCAGCACGCGGTATCTCTCGTGTATATCGACCGGCGTGAGTGAGCGCTCAAACACGATCCGCTCCTCGATGTCCGTGAGGCCGGCGGTGCGCTTGAGTTTGTTGAGAATCACCTGGCGGTACTCCGGGAACATCTTCGACCAATCATGCTTGCGCCGTAGAAACGGAGTGTGCACCAGCACGTACAGCGCGTCGCCCCCTGCGGGCGCCGTCGTTGGATCTGTAACCGAGGTAGAAGCTAAATAGCAGGTGGGGTCGGGCGCCGGAGTCGCAAGATCGTAAATGTGATGAAACTCTTCCTGCGGATCGCGAGAAAAAACAAAGTCATGGTGCGCCAGATGCTCGTAGCGCTGCTTGAGGCCCAGGTAAAGCACCACGCCGGAACACGCAGGTTCGTAGTCTCTCCGCTTGTCAAAGCTTTCAGCGGCCGCTCCGCCGAGCAATTCTCGATAGGTGCGCACGGAATCCTCGTTGGAAACGACAGCGTCGAAGGGATGCTTCTCGCCCCCGGCTGTCTCGAGGCCGGCAACGGCCCCGCCTGCGGTGATCAGGCGCGTAACTTCGACGGAGGTGTGATAGCGCACGCCCAACTCGCTGCCCAAACGAACCAGCGCCTGGGGAACGGCGCGCGTGCCCCCTTTCGGATACCAGATACCCTGCTCCGCCTGCATGTGGCCAATGGAACAGAGAATCGCCGGAGAGTTATCAGGAGATGACCCTACGTACTGCACGTAGTGATCGAGCATCTGCGCCACGCGCGGGTCCTTGATGAAACTGCGAATGGTTCCGGAGACACTTTGCCCCAGCCGCATGCTCAGCACATCCTTGAGCACTGAAACCTGGAAGCTTCCACCTATGTCGAAGGTGTCGCGCATCGAACCCACTGACTTCCAAAAGAAAAACTTGTCGGAAATTGTGTGCAATCTTTGGGAGAGTTCCATGAACGCGGTAAAGCGGGCGCCCAGTCCCGGTTCCGTGCCCTCGAGCGATGCCGCCATTTCGCGGACGTCATCTTTCAGGTCCAGCACCGTGCCGTCATCGAAGAAGCAGCGCCACTGCGGATCGAGCCGCACCATATCGAGATAGTCGCTCATGGTGCGGCCGGCCTCGCAGAAGATACGGCGCAACACCGAAGGCTGGATCAGAATCGTGGGCCCCATATCGAAGCGGAAGCCGCCCTCCTCCAAGACCGCGGCCTTACCGCCTAGCCAGGGATTCTTCTCGAATACCTCCACCTCGTAGCCGCGCGCAGCCAGAGTGCACGCCGCGCTAAGTCCGCCTAATCCTGAGCCGATAACTGCAACCCGCATAGTGTCTTTTTCTCCTTCAGCCGAGCCGGGCGGCGGCCCGCACAAATTTGCGCAGGCCACGCCAGCGAGTGAGCCAGCCACCGCTGTGAGCAACTTCGAGATAAGCGGCAAAGAACGCCTGGTGATCGGCCGTTGTGGGCTGATAGGCGCGACGGTCGCGGCCGCGCTGAGTGACGATGGTCTTAAGCGTAGTCATCTCCAGCAAGCCTTCGCGGCCACGACTCACACCAAACCCGCTCGACTTGCGACCGCCGAAACTTACTCGCGGATCGGCGGCGGCAACGATCAGGTCGTTAATCAACACGGTGCCGACCGGGAGTCGTGACGCCAACGCTTGGGCTTCGCTCTCGGGCCCAAAGATGGCCGCGGTCAGAGCATAAGGACAAGGCGCGTGAGCGGCGACCGCGGCCTCCGTGTCATGCACGTCAAAAATGCACAATACCGGCGCGAAGATGTCGCTGCGCGCGATTTGCATCTCTGGAGTCGCCTGGCCGATCAGGACGGCCGATCCCTCTTCCAACACCGTCCCGCCCAGGCGGCGGGCATCGTCGAGCAGATCCGCAAGATGCGCCCGGACGCGGCCAGGCAATGGAATCGGCGGCAGATCTTTTAACCGATCGAGCAACGCAGGCAAGAGCCCCGGATGACCACCCACCAGGAAGAGCCGCCGGGGCGCCATGCAGGTGGCCGAACCGTTGAGCCGCAGGCCAAAGGTCAGCGCGTCGACGGTTCTGTCAAGGTCGGCTCCGGGCAGCACAAAGACCGCATCGCAGCCGGAAAGCTCCATGACAGCGGGTGTTAACCGCGGCGCCAGTTGATGCAGAACCGCTGTCCCAGTAGCCGCTGAGCCCGTGAGGAACACTTTGTCCACGCCGGCGGCAATCGCGTCCTCGGCGGCCTCAGGCGATTCCTCAAGCAGTTGCAGCAAGGCCGGATCCAGGCCACATCCCACCAGGATCGCGCGCAGCGCCTCGGCCGCTGCCATTCCGCCGGGGGCAGGCTTCCAAAGCACACCATTGCCGGCGGCGAGCGCCTGCAGCACCTGCACTCCAGGCAGAAACAACGGATAGTTGGCAGGCCCGATGATGAGCACCACACCGAACGGCTCTCGCCTGGTCTCCGCGGTCACCCGGCGAAGCCAGAAAGGCCGCGTGTGCTCGCTCAACCGTTGCGGAGCAAGAATCCAGCCGGCTTCCCGTTCCAGAAACCGGCAAGCCTCGACCAGGGGAAGCACCTCGGACACGAGCGTGTCGGCGACGGTTCGATGGAGAGCCCCCGACCGCTCACAGGGTACGCTCCGGGCCAATTCAATACTTTTGGAGGCAATTCTGTGGCGGGCGCGCCGCAGCACGGCCAGACGTTTGTTCAAGGGGGTCCGCGCCCAAATATGTTGTGCCGTTCGTGCCTGCCCCATCACGACGGGCTCGTGGTGCGACGGCTTGCGCTCGGTCTGAAACGGCATAGTGTAGACAGTGCACCGGACTCTATTATGACGCTGCTTCATAGGCCAGCGCCGGGGTGGCGTCCCATAGCGGCTGCATTTTCAAATCTTCGAGCAACAGCCGCGACGTGATGCGAGCCGATTCGAAGATCACCGGTAAGCCGCTGCCGGGATGGGTGCCGCCGCCCACCAGGTAAACACTGTCCAGGTCTTCAAACCGGTTGTGCGGCCGGAGATGGAGCATCTGCCCGAGATTATGAGCCATGCTGAAGGTGGAGCCCTTATGGAGGGCGTAGTCCTTGCGCCAGTCGGCCGGCGTCACCACCTTCTCGAACCGGATACGGCGTTCCACGTCTTTAATTCCAATCTTTTCCACCTGCCGCAACGCCAGCGCCCGAAACCGAGCCTTTTCCACGGCCCAGTCGACGTTGCCGTGCTCGTGCGTGACCGGTAGCAGGACGTAGAGCGTACTCATCTTCTTCGGCGCCAGGGAAGGGTCGGTCACGCAGGCGTTTTGCACGTAGAAGGACGGATCGTCCGAGAGCCGATGCGTGGTTTCGATATCACGCAGGTTTTGCCGGTAGTCCTCGGCCAGGTAAATGGTGTGGTGCGAGACGTCGTCATAGCGCCCTTCAATCCCCAGATAGAGCATGAACGTGGAACAGGAGAAGCGCTTCTTTTCGATCCTGGTGTCGGTCCAGCGGCGTCGTATGCTGTTCGGCACCATGCGCTGCATGGCCTGGGCGAAATCGGCGTTGACCACCACCGCGTCGGCCGGCAGAGTACGGCTTGCGGTGCGCACCGCCGTACATTTGCGCCCGGAGAAAATCATCTCTTCCACGGTTTCGTTCAGCAGCACCTTCGCGCCCAGATCTTCCGCGATGCGGGCCATCGCCTGGGTAACCGCGCCGCAACCGCCTACGGGGTGAAAGACGCCGTGCTCATATTCCAGAAACGAGAGGATGCTGAATAAACTAGGGCAGCTAAACGGCGACATGCCCAGGTACTTGGACTGGAAGCTGAAGCCGAGGCGAATGCGCTCGTCTTTGAAGTAGCGGCGCAGGTCGGAATCGAGCGAGGACCAGGGGCGCAGCAGCGGCAGCAGCTTGAGCATGTCGAGCTTGGCCAGATCTCTCCAGCTCTCGAAGGGCGACTCCAGAAAAGGAGTGAATTTCTCCAGCTTGTTGCGGTTATCGCAGAAGAAGCGATGGAAGCCGCGGGCATCGTCCGGGCTAAGCTGGGCAATCGCTTTCTCCATTCTCTGCAGGTCGGGTGTCGCCAGCAGTTCCCCGCCCGAGCCGAAAACCAGCCGGTACTGAGGATCGAGCCGGTACATCGGGATCTCTTCGTCGAGATCGCGGCCGGCGGCAGACAAAATCTCGCGCAGCACACGGGGGTAGAGGAAGAAGGTTGGCCCGGTATCGAACTTGAAGCCGTTTCGTTCCAGGGTGGACGTGCGGCCGCCGACAACCTCACGCCGCTCCACCACGGTTACGTCGATACCCGAACGTTGCAGCAAAATGGCCGCGGCAAGACCGCCGGGGCCGGCCCCGACAATTACGACTTTCTGGGATGGCTTGGTCATTCAGTTTTCAATAGTGAGATGCAGTGAATACCTGAATTTTTCACAACACCTGGTATCACGCTACTCTGCGCGCGCAACCGATTCCAGTTTGTCAGCAAATGCCGCCGTTCTTGTTGCTCCTGCCAAAGATGTTTTAAATTGCGACATGTTGGGCAGCCTGCGCCGTCGTTCTGCCTTGACGGATGAGGTCCGGCAATCCGACGCCGTAATAGGCGTTGCCCACGAGATGAAGACCGGGCAGAGCGCGCCGCCTCGCATCCAGCTCCGCCATGCGTTCCAGGTGGCCGACGGTGTATTGGGGCAGGGACTGCGGCCAGCGGCGAACGACGGTCTCCATGGAGGGCGGCAGGGGGCCCAAAACGCGGCCCAACTGGTGGCGGGTTCGTTCGATCATTGTGTCGTCCGCCTCCCCCTGCAAGGCCTCGCCGGAGCGGCCGCCGAAGAAGGCTCTCAGCAGGATTCCTCCTGCAGGAACGCGGCCGGGAAATTTCTGATCCACGAAGGTGCAGGCCTGCAGAGAACGCTCATCCTTCTCCCCTGCGGGGACCACGAAGCCAAAACCTCGCGGGATACGCAACCGCTTGGCCTGCTCGGGCGCGAAGGCCAACGCCACCGCGACGGAGGAAGTGGCCTCCTGGGGTAGCAAATCGGCCATCGGCTGCGGTAGCCAGGCGCGGGTGACGTGGGGCGGCGTGGCCAGCACCAGCGCGTCAAACCGGGCGACTCCGCTCGCGGTGGTAACCCTCCAGCCCTCGGAATAGCCTTCCACCCGCAACACCGGCTCGCGCAGGCGTACGGATTCGGCCGGCAACCTGGCGATCAAGGCATCGATCAATGTCTGGAGGCCGCCGCTGAGGCTGGTAAAGAGGGCTTGCGGGGCCTGTTGCGCGCGTCTCTGCAGGGCGGAAATCAGGCTGCCTTCTTCGGCCTCCATGCGCACGAATGCCGGCATGACGGCGCGTACGCTGAGCCGTGTCAATGTCTCCGCCGAAGACTGCGGAGAGCAGGGGTCCGGCGAGAGTGCCGGCAACCTCCTCGCCGAAGTGGCGGCGTACGAAGTCAGCCACCGATTCGTCCTGAGCGGGCGCGGAGGCCTTCAGCTCCGCAGCTCGCTTCGGCTCGCGCAGATAGGCAAGTCTGGCCTGCCAACTAAAAAGCGGCGATTCCAGCAGCGGGCCCCACTTGGCCGGGACCATCATGCGCATGCCGTCGGGGATCGGCACCAGCTGCCTTCCCTGCTGCACATAGGTGCGCCGCCATTGGTCGTTGGAGGGAATGATCTGGTCTTCGAGACCCAGTTCCATCGCCAGTTCGCGTGCTCCCGGCTTTTCTGTCACCCAGGAGTCGGGGCCACACTCGATGACAAAGCCCTGCCGGTGAAGGGTCTCCACGATGCCGCCGAGCCTGGCGGAAGCTTCAAACAAGACAAACGGCACCCGGTCGCAGGCCAGCTGATAAGCGGTTGCCAGACCGCCGAGGCCCCCGCCAACAATCGCGATCATGGGACCGTGACAGGCGCCGCCTTGGCAGCCAATCGAGCCACACCTTGTTGCGCCAGGTCCACCAGCGCCGCAGTCAGCAGAGAAGAATCGTTGAGCGACTCGGGGCGTACGATTTCGAGGCCGATGCGAGAGGCAAACTCACGGAAGCCAATATCGATGTCGTAAAGAATCTCGACGTGGTCGCAAAGGAAGCCGATAGGGTCGATCACGACTTTGGAGTGGCCCTCCTGACGCAGCGCGCTGAGGGTGTCCTCCACCGTGGGGCCAATCCAGGTAGCGCCAGACATGCCTTGGCTTTGAAAAGCAAAATACCAGTCCTTAACGCCAACCAGCGCGGCCACGCTTGCCGCCGTGCGCTTGGCCTCCACGGGATAGGGATCAGGGTCATCTCCCTGGACGGTCCTGCATGGCACGCTATGGGCGGTAAACAGCACCGGCGCCGGCGATTGCCACACCGGCTGTAGCCGTTCGGCGAAGGCCTGGGCAAGCTTTGGATGGTCAGCCCAGCCTTCAGTAAAGTCCATCTCAATCGCCCCCGCGGCCGCAGCAAAGGCGGCACGGCGATACAGTCCCACGCTGGTACGCGAATTTTGTGGCGCAAGACAAATGACCACGGCCGAGGTTATGCCGTCTTCCCGCATTTGGCCCACGACGTCGGCAATGTACGGCTTCCAATTACGCATGCCGACATAGACCGGGATGCCCAGCGCTTGGGAAAGCAGGCGGCCCTGTTCCTGGGTGATCTTAGTAAGCGGGCTTTGCCCGATCAGACCGTAACGGTGACGGATCTCGGTCACCACCGGCTCGGGCATGGGCCGGCCGCTCGGTGACGTTGCTTAGGTATTCGGGAATCTGGTCGAGCGACTCGGGCGTGCCGTGGGCCAGCAACAGAACCGCCTGGCGCTGGGGTGTAGGGTCAGGCACGGGAGTCGTCTCCAGCGCTGAATTCACGCACGAACTCCACGACGCGCTGCACATTTTCAACCGGGGTGCCGGGAACAATGCCGTGGCCAACGTTGAAAATGTGCCCGGGCCGGCCGCCGGCCTGCTCCAGAATCTGGCGCACTCGCCGCCGAAGCAACTCCGGCTCGGCAAACAGCAGAATAGGGTCAAGGTTGCCTTGCACCGCCACCGCGTGGCCGAGCGCTGACCAGCCTTGATCTAACGGCGTCCGCCAATCAAGGCCAATCACGTCGGCGCCGGTCTCGCGCATGGCCGGCAGCAAGGTCGCGGTATCCACCCCGAAGTAGATGACCGGCACACCGAGTGCCTGCACCTTACGAACCAGAGTCGTAGTGATGGGGAGGACGAAATCGCGGTAATCCGAGGGGCTCAGGGCGCCGGCCCAGCTATCGAAAATCTGGATCACGTCCGCCCCTGCCTCGACCTGCTGGGCTGCATATTCTTCCAGCACTATGGCCAGCTTTTCCAGGAGCAGCCGCCACACGGCAGGGTCGCGATACATGAGGGATTTGGTGTGGATATAGTTGCGGGAACCGCCGCCTTCGATCATGTAGCTGGCCAGGGTGAAGGGCGCACCGCAGAAACCGACGATGCCGATGCGGTCGTTGAAATGGGCCACTACTTTGCGGATGGCCTCAGCGACGTAGCCCAGCTCGGATGCGCGATCAATCTGCAGCTTCTCCACATCAGCCGCCGTGCGCACCGGGTTATGGATCACCGGACCTTCCCCTGCCAGGAACTCGAAATCAAGCCCCATGCCTTCCAGCGGCAGAAGAAGATCGGCAAAGATGATGGCCGCGTCGACATCCAGCTTCTCGGCCGCGGTGATCGTGACCTCGGCAGCGAGTTCGGGGTTCTTGCAGATCTCCAGCAAGGAGTGGTGGCGGCGCACCGCCTGGTACTCCGCCATGTAGCGCCCGGCCTGGCGGAGAAACCACACTGGCGTCCGGTCCACCGGCTGGCGGAGGCAGGCGCGCACGAAACGGCATCCGCTGGAAAGGCTGGAATCAGAGGTACGCTGCTGCACTAGGACTTCTTCCGGCATGGGTCTCCCAAAGTTCAGGGTAGCATTCCCCCGGACCAGGAGATATGACTCCGCTTCCGTGACGGCAAGTTAAGCGCGGAAAGAACTTCACAGGACCAAGCGGATCAGTACGGGTGCCCCATGTTCGCACCAGCGTACGTGGGCCGAATATGAATTCTTCGAATGCTTTCACTCCAGGACTAAAACCTTTGGAACGGCTTCGCCTGTCTTTTTCGGCCCACGTACGCTGGTGCGAACATGGGGCACCCGTACTGATCCGCTTGGTCCTAAGACGAACTGGTTCATCTCAACAGCACTCTACGGCGCCGTCGAAAACCGAAACACGGTCACGTAATGGTAAGTCTCCCCCGGCTTCAGCTCGCTGGTTGGGAATTTGGGGTGATTAGGAGAGTCAGGAAAGTGCTGCGTCTCCAGGCAAAAGGCGTTGCGCAGTTTGTAGACATGGCCATGCTTGCCATGCAGCGTACCGTCCAGAAAGTTTCCAGAATAGAACTGCACTCCAGGCTGGGTTGTTTCTACAGTCATTACCCGCCCGGTGGTGGGTTCAACCACCCGGGCAGCCTCCTGCAAGGTGCCAATCTTGCCGTTGAGGACGTAGTTGTGGTCGTATCCCCGGCCCAACTGCATTTGTTCGAACTTGTCATCGATGCGCGCGCCGATGGCCGTCGGCTTGCGGAAATCGAGCGGCGTTCCCGCCACGGGAGCTAGCTCACCCGTCGGAATGAGGCCGGAGTCGACGGGCGTATACCGCTCCGCCGGAATCATCATCAGGTGGCCGAGAATATCTCCCTGGCCCTCGCCCTTGAGGTTGAAGTAGCTGTGGTTGGTCAGGTTTAGGACCGTGTCCTTGTCGGTGGTCGCGAAGTACTCAATCTTGAGCGCATGGGCTTCGAGCGTATAGCGGACCCGCGCCGTTAGAGTTCCCGGAAAGCCCTGATCGCCATCCTTGCTGACCAGGGTAAGCTCCACGCCGTTGGGAATCTCCTTCCCTTGCCACAGAAGCTTGTCGAATCCTACGATTCCGCCGTGCAGGGTGTTGGCGCCGTCATTGACCGGGAGATGGTAGGTCTTGCCGTCAAGGCTGAACGTGGCGTGGGCGATCCGGTTGCCGTAGCGGCCTACGATGGCTCCGAAATAGCTCTTGGGGTCTTTGGTATACGGCGCCAGCGATTCATATCCAAGGACGATATCGGCGGTCTTGCCGGTGCGATCCGGCACTTCGAGGGATACCAGCCGGGCGCCATAGGTCATAACGCGGGCCTTGAGCGCGCCCTCTTCCAGGGTGTAGATATCCACTTTGCTGCCATCGGGCATCTCGCCGAATACGGACTTGGTCACCTTCGCCTCCACATGCGATGCCAACGGCACCAGGGTCAGAAATAAACAAAGCAAGCTGAAAACCTTGACTTGCATCTACGCGCTCCTTCGACGCCCGGCGGCGTCTTTCGAACCGTAATGGATACTAAAGCATTTTCCCGGCCGCGCGCCGCGTAAGACTGCGTCCCGCTAAACGGTTGATTCGACAAATGCAAGCAGCAGAAGGGTTTAGCCATTACCAAACGGGAGTACTTTTATCCGGCCGTTTGTTACCCAATAGTTGTAGCCAACGGCGCGGCAGACGCTATTCTACGGGTCAAGCGGTGGTTCTGGACGACTGCTTGTTGATTCTTCGGGGGAGGGATTCAATTGAAGCTGACGGCCACTAACCACCGCGAACACCTTTCAAACAATGTCGAGGTCACGCTCGACGACGCCCGGGCGACGGCGCTGGAGCGCATCGTAAGCCTGTCGTTTGACCAACGGCGAGGTCTCGGCCTGGTGCAATTTCGCAACGGCGTCGATGCGGTCATCGCATCCACGGGATACCGCCAGCTCATCGAGAAGCTGCTTGAGATCCTCTAATTCCAACTCGAATTCGAACGGCCGGAGCAGGCCCCTGCTCGCCGGCTGCCAGGACCAGCTTGTGTCGCTGTTGTGGACCAAGCCGGTCCAGCTCAGCTTGCACATCGCCAAGCTTTCGCTCTAACCTGCGGTGCCCCACTGTTATCATTAAGCGGCTGCGGAGCCATCATGGTCAATTATCTGGAACTGCCGGTAGGGGACAGCTGCCCCGAGGTCATCAACGCGGTGATCGAGATCCCGGCTGAGGGCATCAACAAATACGAGTACGACAAGACGCTGCACGTTTTCCGTCTTGACCGTAACCTCTATTCCCCGGTGCACTATCCCGGCGACTACGGCTTTATCCCTTCCACTCTGAGTGAGGACGGCGATCCTTTGGATGTGCTGGTGCTGGTGGATGCGCCGAGCTTTCCCGGCTGCGTGATGCAGGTGAGGCCCATTGGACTGCTGGAGATGCTCGACCAGGGCGTGCCGGATGAGAAGGTCTTGGCGGTGGGCAAGAATAATCCCCGCTATATGGATGTGTGGAACTATTCGGAAATCTACCCCCACATGCTCAAGGAAATGACGCATTTCTTCGCCATCTACAAGGATCTGGAAGGCAAGCGGGTCGAGGTGAAGGGCTGGCACGACGCGGCATTTGCCCGGAATAAGGTCCTCGAAGCCGTGAATCGCTTCAAAGAGAACAAGAAGGCCACCGAAGAAGTGGCTGGAAACCGCTAGCGTTTGCGGCTTCAGATATAATCCGACCAGTAAATCCCGGAGAGATGGCCGAGTGGCTGAAGGCGGCGGTTTGCTAAACCGTTGTAGGGGCTAACACCTCTACCGGGGGTTCGAATCCCCCTCTCTCCGCCATTTCCATGATTCCCATGGCATTAGGCCTTCCTTACCGATGTGATCAGGCCCGCCGAGACAACCCAGCCGTAATCTACACGCGAGAACCTAACCTGGATCTGCAACTGATCTTGACGGGTGCCCCATGTTCGCACCAGCGTACGTGGGCCGAAAAAGACGGGCGAAGCCCATCAAACGCTTCAAGGCCTCGAGTGAAAGCATTCGAAGAATCCATAATCGGCCCACGTACGCTGGTGCGAACATGGGGCACCCGTCAAGATCAGTTGCAGATCCAGGTTGGGTCCTCGCGTATAGATTCCGGCTGGTTTGTGGTTCTCACGCACACTCTTTAGCGTCCTGAGGGCACCATCCCGCAGCCGCTCGTTCCAGTAACTTCTCTGCCCCCTATGACGAGCTACGATGCCATCGTGGTCGGCTCCGGCCCCAACGGTTTGTCAGCGGCCATCGTTTTGGCGCGCGCCGGGCTTTCCGTGCTGGTGCGGGAGGCAAACGCTACGATCGGTGGTGCTGCTCGCTCGCTCCCTCTGACCCTGCCGGGATTTGTCCACGACATTGGCTCTGCCGTTCATCCCATGGCGGTGGCATCGCCCTTCTTTCGCTCGCTCCCACTCGGCGATCATGGACTCCAGTGGATCCAGCCTCCGCTTCCCCTGGTTCACCCGATAGATGGGGCTCCCCCAGCCGTGCTCGGCCGCAGCATTGAGGAAACCGAAGCCAGCATCAGCCCCGACGGAGGGGCATACCGGCGCTTGCTGCAGCCCCTGGTTCGTGACTGGGACGCACTGATCCCGGAGATCCTGTCTCCCCCCATTCACTTCCCGGCGCATCCTTTTGCCCTGGCCCGGTTCGGAATACGGGCTCTGTGGCCGGCGACTGGGCTTAACAAGCTGGTCTTTCGCGGAGACCGCGCGAAAGCGCTGTTTGCGGGCCTCGCCGGCCATTCCATCGTGCCTCTAGAGAAGATCGCGTCTGCGGCCATCGGTTTGGTGATGGCGGCTTCCGGCCACGCCAGTGGCTGGCCCATCCCGCGGGGGGGAGCCCAACGGATCAGCGAGGCGCTGGCCGCGTACCTGCGCTCGCTGGGAGGAACCATCGAGACCAATGCGCCGGTGGATTCGGTGGACAGCCTGCCGCCTTCCCGGGCCGTGCTCTTTGATCTGAGCCCACGGCAGGTGGCCGGCATCGCGGGCAACCGTCTACCCCAGGGCTACCTCAAAAGCCTTCTCCGGTTCTCCTACGGACCAGGCATCTTTAAGGTCGATTGGGCGCTGGCCGGCCCGATCCCTTGGCGAGACCCGGAGTGTGCGCGCACCGCCACCCTGCACATCGGTGGTTCCGCTGCCGAGATCAGCGCCAGCGAGAGCGCCGCCTGGAACGGCAAGTTCGACGGGAAGCCCTTCCTGCTGCTGGCCCAGCAGAGCCTTTTCGATCCATCCCGAGCCCCGGCCGGCCGCCACACAGGCTGGGCCTATTGCCATGTTCCCAACGGATCGACCCGCGACGTCACCGAAGCCATCGAATCGCAAGTGGAAAGGTTCGCTCCCGGCTTTCGCGATCTGATCCTGGCCCGCTCCACCCGAAACACCGCCCAGATGGAAGAATGGAATGCCAATTTGATCGGCGGGGATATCGGCGGCGGAGCGAACAATCTTCTGCAGCTCCTCTTTCGCCCTACGCTTTCCTTCGATCCCTACCGGACACCGGCCAAAGGCCTGTACCTTTGTTCCTCTTCCACCCCGCCGGGCGGAGGGGTCCACGGCATGTGCGGGTACCACGCCGCGCGTTCCGCTTTGAGAAATACCTTCGGCCGGTAATCAACCTGCGCCTCAGGCCAACACTTGTCAGTACCTCCCGCAACAGTTGTTACGTGGGTGTCGAACCAGCCGATAGACCGGTTGCGTGGCGCGTGGCGTTGCGTTGATCCTGCCAAGAGCAATGCCGGTGAAAAAATTGGAATTTCGCGTGATTTGGGAAATTGAGATTGAGGCTGAGAACCCCAAGGAAGCGGTCCAGATAGCACGCGAAGTGCAATTGAGACCCGATATGCCGGCAACCGTCTTTGATGTTTGGGACCATGCCAGGCAAAAGATGCACCGCATCGACTTCGCCGAGCCCGTCGGGCGCTTGGAGGAGGTCGCATTGAATTCCGTGCGCTCCGCCTTCCGGCGTCTGCAGTGCGCGCCCGATCTACCCCCCGGCACAAGAGACGTCCTCTCCGTCATGCTCGTGTTTCTCGATGCAGAGAAGCGGTATGCCAGGCATCGTCTCTGACGGCACCGGTATAATCAAGCCCCATGAAGGCGCATGTTTACGTCACGCTGAAGCGCACCGTCCTCGACCCCCAGGGCCAGACAATCCACGGAGCGCTCAAACGCATGCAATACACCGGAGTTGAAGAAGTGCGCCAGGGGAAGTACTTCCAGCTCACTCTGCGCGCCATGGCAGCCCCCGAGGCGCAGGCGGAAGTGGAGCGGATCGCCCGCGAGGTGCTGACCAACCCGGTAATTGAAGAGTTTACCTATCGTCTCGAAGAGTGAAGCGTCCCCGTACAATGATGTTCTATGTGCGGAATCGTTGGTTATGTCGGACCCAAGGACGTAGTCTCGGTCATCCTGGACGGGTTGCGGCGGCTGGAATACCGGGGCTATGACTCAGCCGGTATCGCCGTCGGGTCTGCCGGACACGGTCTGGAACTCCGCCGGGCACCAGGCAAGCTGCGCAACCTGGAAGAGGTGATTAAGCAGCATCCGCTGCACGGGGCTTATGGGATCGGCCATACCCGCTGGGCCACGCATGGCAGACCCACCGAAGAAAACGCCCATCCCCACCGGGATTGCACCGGCCGCATCGTGGTGGTGCATAACGGGATCGTCGAAAATTACCTGGAACTGAAGCGGGAGCTGGCCCGGGAAGGCCACACTTTTGTGACCGAGACGGACACCGAGGTGATCGCCCACCTGGTGGAGCAGGAACTCCGCTCGGCCGAGAACTCGGGCAAGACCATGTTGCTGGAGGATGCGGTACGCCGGGCGGCGCGCCGCTTGACCGGCGCTTACGCCATCAGCGTCATCTCCGCCGATGCGCCCGACACCATCGTTACCGCCCGCAATGGCCCGCCTGCCGTAGTGGGCGTGGGCGAGGGGGAAGGGTTTGTCGCCTCCGATGTGCCTGGGATCCTGCACCACACCCGCATGATGTATTTCCTGGCCGACGGCGATGTGGCCGTGGTGACGCGGCATGGGGTCAAGTTCACCAACCTTGCCGGTGAGCCGGTCGAGCGCAAGGTAGAGAAGATTCTGTGGGACCCCATCCAGGCGGAAAAGGGCGGCTACAAGCACTTCATGCTGAAGGAGATCTTCGAGCAGCCCCGGGCCGTCCGCGATACCACGCTGGGGCGCGTTTCACTCGATACGGGTGGAGTGTTCCTGGACGAAATGCATGTCACCGACGAGCATTTCCGCGCGGCGACGCAGATCAATATCGCGGCCTGCGGGACCAGCTGGCACTCCGCCTTGGCCGGCAAGTACATGATCGAGCGGCTGGCCCGGGTTCCCACGGAAGTCGATTACGCCAGCGAATACCGCTATCGCGATCCCATCGCCGATCCCCATGCGCTCGGGATGCTGATTACCCAGTCCGGGGAAACCGCGGACACATTGGCCGCACAGCGGGAGATGGTGGCCAAGGGATCGATGACCATCGCCATCTGCAACGTAGTGGGCTCCATGGTGGCGCGGGAAGCGCACGGGACCATCTATACCCACGCCGGACCGGAGATCGGCGTCGCTTCCACCAAGGCCTTCACCGCCCAGTTGACGGCGCTGTTTCTCTTTGCCCTGTACCTGGCGCAAAAGCGGGGTGCGATCGACGGCGCGGGAAGCATCGCACTGGTCGACCAGCTCAGCCGTATTCCGGGGAAGATCGAAGAGGTGCTGCGCCAGCGCGATGGGCAGTGCCGGCAACTGGCTAAAAGCTTCGCCTCCGCTTCGGACTTTCTCTTTCTCGGCCGCGGCATTCATTTTCCCATTGCCCTGGAAGGGGCGTTGAAGCTCAAGGAAATTTCCTACATTCACGCGGAAGGGTATCCGGCCGGGGAGATGAAGCACGGTCCGAACGCGCTGATCGACGAGTCGCTGCCGGTGGTGGTGCTGGCTACCAGCGATGCGTCGAGTCCGGAATCGGTGCTGCGATACGAGAAGACGCTTTCGAATATTCAGGAAGTGACGGCGCGTTCCGGCCGCGTGATTGCCATCGCGACCGAAGGGAACAAGCAGATTCGCGAGCTGGTGGAACACGTGATCTACGTGCCCGATGCCCCCGAGCTTCTGGCGCCGCTGATCGAAGTGGTTCCGCTGCAATTGTTGGCGTATCACATTGCGGTACGGCGCGGCTGCGACGTGGATCAGCCGCGCAATTTAGCCAAGTCAGTGACTGTCGAATAAGGGGTGAGGGATATTGCAACGGCAACTTTACACTGCGCGGCTTTCGCGCAGACTTCTGCTTTCTGAACCGGCAGCTTGTTTCCATCTTGAATTTACTGTCGAGGACCTGGAAAATTTCGATTTCCAGCCCGGACAATTCGCTTCGTTCGTGGCCTTGGACCCTGCGGGAAAGCAGCAGACGCGGGCTTACTCCATCGCCTCAGCACCGCGTGCGAACCAGTTCGACATATGCGTCAATCGCGTGGAGGGTGGGTTCTTCTCGAATTTGCTGTGCGATCTCGAGGTGGGCGATAGCGTTCAGTTTCACGGCCCGCACGGGTTGTTCCTGCTGCGCGCACCGCTGACGGACAGCATCTTCATCGCCACCGGTACAGGCATTGCTCCCATGCGCGGCTTTGTCGAATATCTCTTCCCGGAGAACGGAGAGGATCGCAGCCAGGGGCGAAATTTCTGGCTGGTGTACGGCACACGCTATCCGTCAGAACTTTATTACGAGGATTATTTTGAGAAAGTCGCCGCCAGCCGTCCCAATTTTTTCTATCACAAGACGCTAAGCCGGGCCGAGAACGGCTGGCCGGGGCTGCGCGGCTATGTGCAGGAGCACGTCGAGCAAATCGCCGCCGAGCATGCCCGGCAAAGGGCCGTGGATCCTAGGCCAGTCGATGGGGCGATCTATAACATCCACGCGTACATCTGCGGATTGAACGAAATGGTCTCGGCGAACCGGGACTCTCTCAAGCAGTTGGGCTGGGAGAGAAAACAAATCATCTTCGAACGTTACGATTGACTTAAAGCGCGGCCATCACTTCACCGTAGAGATATTTCGCGCCTTCGATACCATCCCATGGGCCATCTTCATACTCGAGTGCGAACACGCCAATGTAGTTGTTGTTCAGCATGATGCGCACATTGCGCTGCACGTCGGGATGCCCCCAGCGGTCCCAGAACTTCGCGTGCACGGTCGTGTGCGCGTAGGGCGCCAGGTCATTCAGGGCGTGGTACAGCAGATATTTGTGCTCCCAGTTGCAAAAGTCGGGCGATGCCTCGCACCAACGGCTGTTCACCTCTTCCACGATCGTGCGGATGTTGATCGGATTCGCCGTCAATCCCCAATGATTCTCAAGCGTAACCTTTACCCCGACCTTCGATCCGTGCTCCGCCATTTCTTTGAATGACAGGATGCACTGATCCATGTACTTCTCGAGTTCGGGATTCTTAGGATAGCTGCTCTCATTTGGTTGGGGCGATGGTGCGATGCGCGGTCCGCCGCTATTTACGCGCATGCTCTTCGCGCCGAGAACGGCCGCGCCATCGAGCCACCGCTTGGCTACGTCGACACCAGCCCGCCGCTTGGTATCGTCAAGCTCGCAGATATCGCGCGGTGCGTTATTGGAGATGTGGTGGCAATAGACGCCTTCTTCTTTCTGCTTCGCAGCCATCTTATCGAGCCACTTGCGCCCGCTCGGACTTGCGGGATTGAATTCCATGATCTGGCGCGGTTGGCCATCTCTACCAAGCACCGTTATGGGCTCCAGTTGGCTCGGGTCATCCACATCGCCAAACAGGCTGGACCACATGTCCATCTTGGTGACCCCCGGAAAGGTTTTCTTCGTAAAGGCAGGAAAGTCGAGCATCGTAATGGTGCCGTACTTCGCCTGCATCTTCGCAACCGTTTCCTTATCGCCTACATTGCCGCGATTTTTGAATATCCAACGGATGGGATAGCTGTTGGAGGCGATGCGCTCAACTTTCTCACTATCCGTCAGAGGCCGTGCCGCACCGGCGTTGGAGATGGGCTCCGGTGTCACCTTGGTTTCTGTCTGTGCATGGGCGGCTTGCGTGGCAATCACACCAGCGGCCAATGCGCCGCCTGCACTACGGAGAAAGCCTCGCCGGTCTAACGTCATCGTCTTTTCCTCTCTATGCATGCTTGGGACTGCGCGCCGAAATGTACACCTTCGGCGTGTAGGTAAGGTCATCCACCAACGGGAAACTCGGCGGCCGATACTTATTTGCGGGAAGATGCACGATGTCCTGGTTAATGGAGCCATCGGTCAGCGCCATGAGGTTAGGATTCGCAATCGCCTTGATTTGCGGCTCGAGATAGCCGGACTTGACCACCAAGATCTTGGCCCCTTTGGGATCGACGCCCAGTTTCGTAAAATCAACGATCTCGTGATAGGGCCGGCGGTAGGCACTGAGAATGAGGGTTACTCCCTGTATCTGAACGGCAGCTTCGCGCTTGGCCGGATCCACGTTTTCGAGCAGCGCCTTCACCGTTGCCTGCACCTTGACGGGCTTGCTGGCATAAGGATCGAGCGTCGCGCCAATGCTCAGTGGGATCGTAGCGCCCACGCCCGCCTTGTAGCACGCGTCCGTAGCGGGACGATCCGCGATGCCGCCAAAGACAACACCCTGCGCATTTGCCTTGAGCAGAGCTTCGAGCACGGTGGCTTGGTCACCGTTGCCGCCGCCCGTCGGGTTATCGCCCGAATCGGCGAGCACCACGGGATGGGTGGTAGAAGCCATCGCCTTCTGCAGGCATTCATCGAGCGAGCAGACGGTTGAGCCGAATTGGAATTCGCGGCGTGCATCCCAGTACTGCTGCGCGAGGTTCTTGGCGATGCGTTCCTCTGCCGCGGGGTCAGTCCCGGTGACCACCACGGACGCAGCTGAGCGGGGTTCATCTGCCCACACGTAGCCGACAAGCATCGAGACATCGAGGATGCCGGGCGTCTTGTTCAGCTCCGGTAATTGCGCCCAGAGACGCTTGCCGGGATCCCACTCCGTGCTGCTGCGCTCACCCGGCATCACAACCGGAATCGTCGCCCACATGAGCGTCGGACGAATTTTTTCGCGCAGGCATTTCACCAGCATGTCGCAGGCGCGAATCTGTGTTTCTTCACGATCGATGTGCGGCGCGGTACGAAACGCCGAAAGCATGTCGATATTGTCGATGATCTTTTTGCTGATGTTGCCGTGCAAGTCGTAATGTGCGGACAGGAGGCAGTTGGGGCCGACGACCTTGCGCGCAGCCTCGTACCAGTCGCCCTCAGCATCCTGCATGCCATCCACGAACATGGCTCCATGCATGACGAGATAGAGTCCGTCGAGCGGCAGCAGAGCCTTCACGCGGTCCAGAAACTCGCCCTTCATCTGTTCATAGTCGGGGCGCGCGATGGGCCCGCCCGGTACGGCAGAGGCCACCATCGTCGGCATGAAAGGAATGTCGTAACGCTTCTTGAGAAACGCAAAACGCGCGTTGTCGTCGAGGTCTTTGCCGCGCAGGATCCTGAAGTCCTCCACGTGCGCACGGATGTGCCCATAGGTGCTGCTCTCGATCGAGATGCCGCCATAGGCGATGCGGGGAACCGCATTTGTCGCTGCTAACCCACTGCGGGTGGCGGCGGTAGCTAATCCGGCCATGGCCGCGTGATGCAAGAACGTTCGACGTCGCACGAAAGTTACCCCTGGAAGAAGAAGTCCACGCCCAAACAAAACTGGATGGGTGCGAAACACGGACCACCCGTCCAGTTTTGTTAAGTCCCTGAGATCCGCTCTCGCGCGGACCTTAGAACTTCAACCGCGCCGCGAACTGAATGATACGCGGGTTATAGGCATTCGCCGTGGAGGTGATGGTACCGAAGGTGGAGACAGGCTGGAAGCCGGCGACGGGGTACGAACACGTGGCGCCCACCGGGCACGCTGTGAGTGACAGGGTGGCGTTCGGAGCAACGAACTGGGCCGTGTTGAGCACGTTGAAGGCTTCGGTGCGGAACTCAAGCTTGAAGTTCTCGTAGAGATCAAACGTCTTAAAGAGCGAAAGATCGACGCGCTGCAGGCCGGGACCAAAAAGCTGCCCACGACGCTCCGTACCGACCGTACCTACCTTCTGGAACTCAAAGGCATTCGTGTTGAACCACTGGTGGATGGAGCGGGTGTTCGCCGTCGGCGAGGCGATCATGTTCGGACGATCCGCACTCGTCGATCCAGGCCGTGTGCCCCCGCGGTCGTACTGATTGATAACCGAGAACGGCATACCTGTTGCCCAGACCACGACGCCATTGCCCTGCCAGCCCTTGCCCAGAACTCCGGCGATGCCATGCAGATTCTGGCCGAACGGCAGGAGATAGTTAAATGTGCCCGTGGCCCGGTGGCGCACGTCGAGATTGCCATTGCCATATTCGATGGTTTTAATCAGCTCCTGGTAGGAACCGAAACCACTGCCGCCGTCGTTGCTGATGGCCTCGGAGTCATCCAGCAAGCGCGAAAACGTATAAGCCACCTGCAGATCGAGGCCCTTGCTGAAGCGCCGCCGCAACTGTGCCTGCATCGCGTGATAGTTGCTGATACCGTTGGCGGTCCAGTAAGGAATGTTGGTGACATTGGGAGCGGTGGAGTGGAAGCGGCGGTAGAAGTTATAGCTCGACGAATAGGGTACGCCGAAGTTGGGATCGACCGCCGAGCTCAGGGCAGGATTGTTGGTCGTTGTGTCGTTCTGGTTTGCGTACACAAACGACTCAGGCGCCAGTGAGTTGTAGTCGCTGAGATAGTAGGCAAGCCTCCGGCCAAGCTCGCCGACGTAGCCAAGGCTGGCAACGAAGCCTCCAACTTCACGCTCCACCGTAAGGTTGAACTGCTCAAGGTAGCTGGCGCGGAAGCGCGGGTCTTCGGCGGCAGTGACGGCCCCGCTCGGGTTGGTGTAGCTGTTCGGCGGCGGAATGGGCAAACCTTGCCCGAAGAGACCATAACCAGCTGGCGCGGAACCCGTAACTGCGCCCGTCGTGGCGTTCACGCTCTGCGTATAAGTGCCTTCCGTCGCCGTGAAGGGCTGGTTGACAACAGCCGCGCCGGAGGTCATATTTTCCGGCGCAAACGTCATGCCGAAGCCGCCCCGAATGACTGTTTTCTCGACGGGCGTATAAGCAAAGCCTAAGCGGGGCGCGACGTCGTGGTAATCGACCTGAACACCGCCGTGGCTATTGGCATTCACTCCGGCCACCACGATGATGCCGCGCACCGCGTCAAAGTTCGACAGGATGTTGTTCTTTTCCGTATAGGGCGTGAACAGGTCGTAACGGATCCCCGCGTTGATGGTCAGCTTGGGCGTCAGATGAAGGTCATCCTGCACAAAGAAGTGCGGTTCCCAGGTGAAGTTGTGCGGCGTGTACAGAATTTCATTACGGCCGGCGGCGTTCCAGATGCCCGACATCAGTGTGGAATAGTCGGTGAACGTCCAGGTACCGGAGGCCGAGTCGGTCTGCGTCACGCCGTCCTGGCGGCGAATGACGCCGGCGCCGAACTTGAATGACTGCCTGCCGACAATCCAACTCAGAACGCCTTCATACTCGTACGTGTTTTCGTGGTAGACGATGGGCGGATGCGCGCCGAGCGTGGAGGCGGTTCCCTGGCTGACCGTGACCGGCGACAACTCAGAGGTACGCGCGTCCACATTGATGTTCGGCTGGCCGAAGGAAGCGTTGATCTTCTTGCCGAAGTTCAGCGGATTCTGCGCGTTGTTCAGATAGGTGTAACCGGCCTTCAGTTCCAGCAGCATCGCCGGGGTGAAAGAGTGGATGTAGTTAAGCTGGGCCTGGTGCGCGTTTGCCTGGGCCGGACCAGCATAACTGCTGAGGTTTCCGCCCGGGCTCACGGCGCCCGCCGCTGTGGTGTTCACCAACGGAAAAAGTCCGCCAATACTCGTGGTCGTGGCGTTGTAGGTATAGCGCAGGAAGGCCAGATCGCCGTTCTTTAAGCGATGGTCGATGCGGCCGTCCGCCGTCTTGTTGAATTGCGTGTTCCGGGGCGTGCCAATGTAGTTGCCGGAGACAACGTTGTTGTTGGTAGGAAGCGGGAACAAATTGAAGTACTGCTGGGCTACCGGGTCGATCTTCGTAACCGTCTTGAACGTTTCGACCGAATTGTCTGAGAAATTGCCGGGGTTCTGGCGCTCGAAGAGCGTGGGCACCGTGGTCGTGGTCGGGTTGAGGTTGCGGACGATATTGAGGCCTTCATAGTCGGCGAAGAAGAAGGTGTGGTCCTTCCAGATAGGACCGCCGAGGCTGCCGCCAAACTGGTTTTGCCGGTACTGGGGCTTCGGCAAGCCCGCGCCGAACTGGAAGGGGTATGCGTTCAGAACGTTGTTACGGAAAAATTCGTAGGCTGTGCCGTGCAGTGTATTCGTGCCCGACTTGGTAATGACATTGATGGCAGCGCCGGCGGTGCGGCCAACCTCAGCGGTGTACACGTTTGTCTGAATGCTGACTTCCTGGATCGCGTCGACCGAAGGGTGCACGCCGATGGTGCCGATGACGCGCTCGTTGTTGTCCATACCGTCCATCAGTTGGTTGTTGATGACGTCAGACTGCCCATTCACCGACACCGAGGAGGTCTGCCGGCGGTCATCCGGACGATTGCCACTGCCAAGACCGTTATTTAGGCCCTCCGTGGCGCCCGGTGTCACCTGGACCAGATTGATGTAGTTACGGCCATTCGTAGGGAGTTCCTGCGTTGCCTGCTCGGTCACAGTCGTAATGATGGCCGAGGTATCGGTGTGCAACTGGGCCGGGGCTGCCTCAACCGTGACGGTTTCGCCCGTCCCGCCAACCGTTAAGTGCGCGTCTTCACGGGCACGGTCCCCCGCAGCCACGTTGAACGAGTCGATCTTAAATGTCTTGAAGCCCGGCGCCGTCACCGTGAGCGAGTATGTGCCTGGCTTCAGCAGGGTGAAGGTGTACTCGCCGGCGCCGCCGGCCGTAGCTGTGTGCTGGTCTTGCGTGTTCACGTCCGTCAGCAGAACGGTCGCGTTGGAAACGACCGCACCGGAGGAATCCGTCGCGGTGCCCACGACATCGGCGGTGGTATTCTGCGCCGGCATGGAAACGATGCTGACAATGGCAAACAGTGCCACCAGAGCCCCGCGCCGGAGCATGGGTTTGGCACGACAACCGGGTTTTGGGGTGGAACTCTCCTCGGCAACGTGGCTTTCTCTTTGTATGTCCATAAACCGGTGCTTCATTTGACGCCTCCTAAGATGACTACCCCAAAAAGTGATGGCTCTCGACACCTCCGCCGTGAGCGGTCAAAACGGCTTGACGTGCAGACGGGGTAAAGTGCACTTTGCCAACCGCACATTGACTCGTGCAGTCTGATTTAACGAGGCCCTGGACGATCGACTGACCGAAATACTTCGGAAAGCGGATTTAATTACACACCATTCAATTCAGACTTTTACAGTGTGGCCCGGTCCAGCTTGGTTGCGTTGTTGCAGTAGCTGGATCATATCGGCGAGCCCTCGCCGGGTCAAGCGAAGACGTTCGGGCTGCTACCAGCCATAAGGCAAAACGGACCACCCGGAAATAAGAGGAAATGGACGAACATCTTATGGCTCATGTCCGGATTCAGACACCGGCGCCGCCTTTTTTGACCCTCCTTGAACGTTCTGCGGCGAACCCCTTTCTTGCTCAGGTCTTTAGGCATCCAATTCTGGATTCCATGAAGTCTCGCCATGGGGTTGTAGATGAAGTTGTTCCGAGGGAAGTTCCCGCAAAGTCACTGGTGGATGCTGGCATTCACCGTAGTCCTGTTTCTCGCGGTGGGACTATTCGTTGATCTGAAGCCGCAGGTTGAGGGAAATTTTTTCTTTTCCTCCAATGATGCTGCCTTTAAGGAATCCGCGAAGATTGACCGGATGTTTCCATCGGGAAGCCAGCTGATCGTAAGCGTGGCCTCGCCTCACATTTCCTCTGAGCACTATTTGCAGCGGATCGGATCCTTGACTCAGGAGCTCGAGAACGTTCCTTCGGTCACGAGCGTGGACAGCCTGACCGAGGGACCCAAGAATTTTGAGGACGCCGAAAAGAGCCCGCTTTGGAAGCGGCTGCTGATTGCTGAGAATGGCCGCTCGAGCAACGTGGTGGTTTTCGTTTCCAGCCAGGAGAGCCAGCAGCTTATCGGCCGGATTGAAACCATCATCCGCAAGTTCGAAGCGAAGGACTTTCACATTCAAGTGGCCGGCGCTCCGTACGTTGCCGAAATGATCCGGCGAAGCCTGCAGCATGATTTTCTTGCGTTCAGCGTCACCTCGGTTTTGCTGTTTGGGGTCGCAGCCTGGATTCTCTTCCGCTCGGCCAAATTGACGTTGGGCATACTCTGCACTTGCACCAGCGCGGTGCTGGCGACCTTGCTGGTGCAGTCGTGGTTTGGCGAGAAGATCGGTATTTTGACGGCGAACCTGGGAACGATTGTGTTCGTGGTGGCGTTGTCGCACCTCGTCTATATGACGTTCAATTGGCAAACCCTGGCTGCGGAAGGGAAAGAAGAGCCCGGCGCGCTGGCCGCAAAGGCTTGGCGCATTACGCTGCCGGCGTCGTCATGGTCGATGGTCTGCGCTTCTCTTGGATTCGGCAGCTTGCTGTTCGTGCCGGCCAAGCCACTGCGCGAGTTGGGCTGGGGCGGGGTTCTGGGAACGGTCGTCGGTTTTGGGTGTGCTTACCTGATGTATCCATCCTTCTTGCGGTGGGCAGGGATACCGCGGTCCAAACAGAAAGCGGCCGAGAAAGGCGGCTCATCTTTCTGGCAACGAAAGTTCGTGTGGGTATCGGTCGCGGCCGTCGTGTTGGCCGCCGGCCTGAGCGTTGGCTTGCCGCGATTGAACACCGATCCGAGTCTGCTGGACTACTTCAAGAAGGGCATCGAACCGCGGGAAGGGCTTGCCTATATTGACCGCAATGGTGGTTCGAATCCACTCACGCTGGTGGTGGCCGCTGCCGACGGCAGCAAGCTCGATACCAAGGACGAATACGAAAAGATGTGGGACTTGCAGGATGCCCTGCAGGCGCACAAAGGGGTCGGTGAGGTCATCTCGCTGCCGCTCCTCATGGGAGAGGCGGATCGGCACTCGCTTGCCTTTCTGCTCAGTTGGAACCATTTGCTGAACATACTGAACGAACCGAAGCACGAACGGGTCGCGAGCAGCTTCGTCACCAAAGATCGCAAGTTCGCGGCCTTTTATTTACGCATGGAGGAGCAGAAGAGAACGAAGCCGCGATTAGAGGTGTTGGCCGACCTGAAAAAGGTAGTCGCGGCCCATGGGTTTCGCGTTGCGCTGGTGGGTGGGGTCTACGATTTGCAAGGAGTATTGGCCGAGATGGTGGCGCGCAGCCTGGTAAGCGGACTGCTTTGGTTGCTGCTCTTTTTTACGGTGGTGGCGTGGATTGTCGCCCGGAGTTTACGAGGGGCGGCGGCGATGATCTTCAGTTTGAGCCTGGTGCCCATTTGTATCCTTGGCGGCATCGGTTTGCTCCACGTACCGGTCGACATCATCTCTGCTCCTGCGACCAACGTCTGCATTGGTATGGCGATCGATTCCATGGTGCACCTGATGTTTGCGGTTCGCCGCGCGCGGCGTGAGGGGCAAAAAGGATGGAGCGCCTGGGTCGCGGGACGCCAGGAGCAATGGCGCGGGATTGTGTATTCCGACGTGATTATTGCTGCCGGGTTCGGGATTTTTGCGTTGTCTAACTTTCCTCCGACGCAACGCTTCGGCTTGGTGGTGGTGGCTGGGACGGTGGTTGATATTCTTGCCAACCTGTTCGTGCTGCCTCTGCTGGGCGGGGCAGAGTGGAAGGGTCTGTTGAGGGAAAAGAAGGTCTAACGGGTAGCCCACGTACGACGGGTGTGCGACGAGATAAACCTGTTTGCCCTCTGCGCGAATCGTCGTCATCTTCACCCCGCATTCGTGCGTTCCTCAAGTTCATCGTAGCCAGACTGCCCCAAGCCGTTGCTGCCACCGATCACGCTTCGAAGTAGCTTCCGGCCTTGCCAACAGCGCAAAGCTGCTGTGCGATCAAAGTGGCTTCTCCCTCCACGGCGACAGCGATAGCCTACAAACACGAAGATGACCTAGTTACTGGGTCATCGATCTCAGTCAAGGAGATTCAAGACCATGTAACGCTATGCCCTGATCCTAGCTCGCACCCTCATTGCGATTATTTTCTTATTGAATGGATTGAACATCATCGGCCAGACCCTGGCAGCACATGAGATGGCCGCGCACGGTGTGTGCACGTCAGCCTTATTCCGGCACTGATAATGGGAGCGCGTGCGCTGCAGCTCATCGCGGGTGCCGCCCTGGTATTGGGGATCTACCCGCGCGTAGCTGCCACCGCCTTGCTGCTGTTCCTCATACCGGCCACCCTCATGGCCCACGCATTCTGGCAGTCGGCGGACACGGCGCTGTATCCAGTTCAGCTCATCAACTTCTTCAAGAATGAGTGCATGGAGGGTGGGTTGATTTTCGTCGCCGCGGCAAAAGACCAGCCCATTTTATTTCCGGTTGCTGTGCACACGTCTCCTTTAGATGAGACGGGGTGTAGGGATGGTGTGCCAGTAGAATTCACCATGCCGCACTCGAGTAACCTAACAACTCCGCGTCGGTGACGAATTCGCTCCTTGAGCCTGAGACGACTGCCACAAGTTCTGTTACCCTTCTCAGGAAGCATCTGACCTGCGCTTGCTTTGCGCTGTACGAACCTGAATTGGGCCCCGGTAGTAACGGCTTTCGTCCCCCCGACGAAAGAGAAAGTCACAGACGCAGCATCAAAGATAACGTTCCTCCTGCTGATAGCGAGCCGGAGGATGCCGGAACTGCGGAGTCTTCAGGAGATTTTATGAGTGTGCTACGCCTCTCTGTACTGCTGCTCGTTGCCACCGCCTGCACGTCGGCTCTCGCTCAACTGCAGTACGTGCCTCTGCAAACGCCGTGCCGTGCCATGGATACCCGACAAAGCGGCGGCGCAATCGCAGGCGGCACGACCCAGGTATTCGATCCCGGTCCGGCTTGTGGGATACCCAGCCAGGGATCTCAACCGATAGCATTCGCAATGAATGTTACAGTTGTGCCGCACGGAGCGTTGGACTACCTGACAGTATGGGGGACAGGCTCACCCCAGCCACTCGCCTCCACCCTGAACTCCTATGACGGCCGCGTAAAGTCGGACTACGCCATCGTGCTCGGCGGCGCGAATACCGGGGACGTGAGCGTCTTTGCCAGCAACACGACGGATTTAATTCTGGACGTCAGCGGTTACTTTATTCGAGCGCCAATCACTGGACCGGCGATGCTTTATACGCCCGTGACGCCATGTCGTCTCCTTGACACCAGAAATAGTGCAGGCCCTCTCGGCGGTCCATCTCTGACTGCCGGCCAGCCGCGTACATTTTCTCTCGCAGGTCAATGTGGTTTGCCTGATCTGTCCAGTGGCGGTGTCTTATCGGTGAACGTCACTGCGGTTCCCAAAGGCGGCTTGGGTTATCTGACAGTGTGGGGTACATCGGAGACTGAGAATAACGTCCCGGTTACTTCCACTCTGAATGCGCCCACTGGAACAGTGGTCGCGAACGCCGCCTTCCTCACGATCAACCCATCGGCCGGCACTTCGATCAGCGCGTTCGCCAACAGCGATACCGACCTGGTGGTGGATGTTACCGGCTACTTCAGTGAGGGAACCACCGGGATGGCCTATTATCCGGAACCGGTGCCGAAGCGTTGGCTCGATACTCGAAACAATAACGGTGCGCCATTCAGTGCGCAGGACAATCTATTTCTGCCCACAGAGCCGATTTATGTCTTCAACGCTACGGTAGTTCCATCTGGTCCTCTTTGGTATCTCACCATGTTTCCGGAGGGAATCAGCCTGCCGCAGGTTTCCACGCTGAACTCCTGGGATGCAGCTGTCACGTCCAACATGGCCATTGTGGGCGCGGGTGGGGACGGCTCTTTCAACGCCTACGCGGATGGCACAACGCAACTGATTCTCGATTTGTCCGGGGTGTTCAGGCCCTACCCGGCGGCGACCACCAGCCCCGTGGTCGAGTTCGTGGGAGACGAGATCTCGGCCGGTCTTGTAGCTGCTTCCGGAAACCCACAGTGGCGATGCGGCGATTGCGAGACAGGGGCTACGTCGGCCATGGCCCTGGCGAACTTTCCAGCCGTGATCGCCAGCCACCCCGGCGTGATCCACATCCTGGTCGGCATGTATGATCTGCCGGCTCCTGGTTACGAACAAGTTTGTGGTGTGCAGGGCGTCATCTGCACGAGCATAGAGTCGATGGTGCAGCAGGCGCAGGCAGCGAACATCCCGGTCATCATAGGAACTCTGCCGGTGTTCGGTCGGGGGCCATTGGCGACTATGCTCGCCGGGACACTGGACGAAAACCTCATCGACGGCAACGAAGATGCGGTGAACAACGATATCCGGGATGAGTTCGGCTCTGGAGTGGCAGGTCCCGGAGCGCCCCCGGGACAGGGTCTGCCTTTGATCGACTACGCGACAGCGAATATAGCGCGGGATAACGGAATAGACCCGAATGCCGCGGGGTATGCGGTCATGATTCCGCTGGTCCAGGGAGCGGTCGCTAACCTGACTGCGAAGGCTGCGCAACGGTAGAACCGAATCGGTTGTTACAGTTCGCTAGCGCTCAGCGAGAAGCCGCTGGATGTTTGCGTCTACGTCATCCCGGCTCACCACTCCGGCGTATGTGGCCGCGATGTGTCCTGATCTGTCGATCAAGTACGTTGCCGGATACGACTGGAAACCGTACGCGTCGATGACGGCATCATTTCCCATGACGATCGGATAATTGACTTGGTGTTCGGCCATAAAGGGGCGAACCTTTTGCCATGCTTCTTCGGGGCTCTTTAGTCCTTCGTAAGGGATGTCTGCAGAGATACCGACCGCTGTAAAATCGCCGCCTTTGTATTTTCGCTGAAGGTCGATAAACGAAGGGATTTCAAGAACGCAACCTCCACAGGAGGTTGCCCAGAAGTTGAGCAGCACGACTTTGCCCTTGAAATCGGATATCTGGAGAATTCCCCCGCCGGCAGAATCAAGATGAAAATTCGGAGCGGTTTTGCGGTTGTCTTTGGCAACCAGCGCCGCGTGTACATCCTTTTGAGCGGCGGCCCAAACCGGAAACATCCCAGCGAGGGCGACCAGAGATAGAACAGCCATACGCGTTCTGACATGTATTCTCGACATCGCGATTCCATCCTCTGATACGGAATTCAGCCCCTATCGTCCTACGGTCTGGCAATAGGATAAGACCAGCTTGGGGAGATGCTCTCGCAGCAACTTCGTCATTTTCGGGGTTGCATTGCCCTCCAAGTGTCCGCGAAGCGTACCCGACATGGTGAGATAAATCATGTGGGTCATGTACTTTAAATCCGCGTTTGCCGGCAGCCGGGCGGTCTGGAACAGGGCCAGCAGTGCGCCCTCGCAGCGTTTTCGAATGCGATCCACAATGGCGTCCCCACCCTGCTCTGCAGCAATGCGGTAGAGCGCGGTGGCGGTTTCCCGTTCCGCCAGCTTGGCATCGATGAAGCGATTCACCAGCTCATCCACCATCACATCGAGCGGCTGGAAATGGTTCTCTGCGCAGGTATCTTCGAAGATTTTCGCCACCCGCTCCAAGTGGCGCTCCAGCACGGCCAAGAGGAGCGCCCGCTTATTCGGGAAGTACTGGTAGAGCGTTCCGACAGATACTCCGGCGCGCTGGGCGACACGCACGGTCGTCAGCCGGTCCGGCCCATTCTTGAGCAAAACCTGAATGGTTGCATCGTAAATGGCCTCCACCGTCGCCACGGACCGGTCTTGCCGTGGCGTCTTTCTTGGTTCCAAATCGATCAGGGCCGCTTTGGGCATATGCGAATAAAAACCTGAACCTTCCTTCATATAATCAACTCATGGAGAAAAACATGCAAACGACAAAGAAGGTAGCCCTGATTACGGGAGCGAACAAGGGCATCGGCTTCGAAGTTGCCCGCCAGATCGCCAAGGCGGGCTGGACCGTACTTGCCGCGGCACGCAATGAGGAGCTGGGGAAAGAGGCTACCGCGAAGCTTAAGGCGGAAGGCCTGGATGTGCATTTTATTCACCTTGACCTGAATAAGCCAGAGACCGCGGAGACGGCCGCGGAAACCATCCAAGCGGAGGTCGGTAAGCTCGACCTGCTCATCAACAACGCCGCCATCAACGTTAAGGGTGACGGGCCGCCGAGCAAGGTCAAATTCGAGGCGCTGGAAACAGTCATGCGCACGAATTATGTCGGAGCGGTCGTGGTCACCCAGGCGATGTTGCCGTTGCTGCAGCGTGCGGGCAAAGCCCAGGTGTTGAATGTTTCAAGCGAACTCGGTTGCATCAGTCTACAGACAGACACGAACTGGAAGTACGCACCTGTGAAGTTCCTCGCCTACTGCGCCTCAAAGGCTGCGCTCAACATGTTTACCGTTCAGATGGCCTACGAATTTCGTGACGGAAGCATTGCGGTCAATTCGGTCAATCCTGGCTACACCGCCACTGACCTGAACGCGAACAGCGGTCCGCAAACGATAGAAGAAGGAGCCGCAGAGATTGTCCGTGTAGCGCTTCTCGATCCACCGGTGACCGGCAAATTCCTCGAAACAGGTGGCGAGGTGCCGTGGTAGGAGGCATTTGGAAGGACCTTCATGAAGATTGTGCCTGTGATCAAGTCCGGCGATTTGGAAAGATCATTGCATTTCTACACCGAAGTTCTCGACTTCGAGCGCAAGTGGCCGGGATATGAAGACCGCGAGATGGTAAACGGAGTCATTGATCTGGTCCGTGACGGAGCCGAACTGCAGCTTTCGCGCCATGCGGGAGATGGCGTGTTCGGCTCCGTTAACCGTGTATTTGTGGACGACGTCGATGAACGCTATATGACCTTTCGCGCACGGGGTTTGGACACGACCAAACGTCCCGAGTCCCCAGTTCATACCGCGCCCGTGGATCAGACCTGGGGACTGCGCGAATTTGCGGTTACGGATCCGGACGGCAACAGCCTCTGCTTTTGCATGCCCCAAAATGTTTCGGATTAGCCTACGGTAAGGCGAACGCGACGTACATACCACCCGTGGGCTTTTGGCTCGACTGCCCTCCTCCAGCGGCGATAACGACGTATTGCTTTCCATCCACCATGTACGTCGATGGAGTGGCTAGACCCGAGAACGGCAATTCCGTCTCCCAGAGCAGCTTTCCGGTGGTTTTGTCGTACGCATGGAATTTCTGGTCGAACACCGAAGCGCCGATGAACACCAAACCTCCAGCGGTGACCGCCGGGCCGCCGTAATTATCCGATCCGGTATCGGACATTCCCTTGGCTACCAGCTCCGGATAGGTCCCGAATGGAATCTTCCAAAGGTACTTTCCGGTGGCCAAATCAATCGCGCTCAAAGTGCCCCAAGGCGGCGCGGTGGCTGGATACCCTTCCGGATCCGTAAATCGGCGGAAGGCAATCGTCTTGTACGGCATGTCGTTGGTGGCTTCGCTTGCTCCCTCCGCAGCCACCGGATCTGCCGAACTAGCCGGCTTTCTCGCCGCTCGCTGCTGTTGCTGCTGAGGCGCCTTCGTCAAGTACCGCACCAGGGCGGCAACATCGTCATTGCTCAGATTGCTGAAGGGGGGCATGCGCCCCTTACCCCCGCGAATCGTGGTGGTGATCTCATCGTCGGTAAGGATCCCCTCGATGCCTCGCAACGAAGGAATGGCGGGCGGTGAACCAGCCCGGTTGATACCGTGGCAACCACTGCATTGGTTCTGGTAGACCTTCTCCCCCAAGCTTCCAGGAGGCGGTGGCACCGTCAGTCCGACCAGCCACGCCGTATCGTTGGCGTTGACATAAAGTACGCCCGTGGTTTGATCGACAGCGACGCCGCCCCACTCTCCTCCCCCGGCAAACCCGGGCAAATCAATCGTGAGCTTATCCACGCTGGGAGGAATAAACTGGCCGCCGCCGATCATCGTCTTAAACTGCTTCACCGCCCACGCATGCGCTTCCGGCGTGCGGTTGGTCAGCGTATCTTCCGAGGTGCTTTGCTGCGTATACGGCGCGGGCACGGTCGGGTAGGGCTGGGTCTTGGAGGCGACTTCTCCAGGCACGGTGCTCGCGGCTACGGGAATCTCCGGGATGGGAAAGAGCGATTCCCCGGTGGCGCGATTGAACACATACAGCAGCCCCGATTTTGTCGTCTGCGCGACCACATCCACTTGCTTGCCGTTACGGGTGACCGTCCCCATGGCCGGGGGCGCCGGAAAATCGCGGTCCCAAAGATCGTGGTGTACCCCTTGGAAATGCCAGATGCGCTTGCCGGTCGCGGCATCCAGCGCAATCAGGCAGTCGGCAAACAAATCGTTGCCCACACGGTCCCCACCATAAAAGTCAAAGGCCGGTGAGCCGGTGGGCACGAATACGATACCGCGCTTGTTATCGACGGTCATTCCGGCCCAGTTGTTGGCCGCGCCCGCTTTTTTCCACGCGTCCTTGGGCCAGGTGTCGTAGCCAAACTCTCCCGGCCGGGGAATGGTGTGGAAGGTCCAACGCAAGGCTCCGGTGCGCACATCAAAGGCGCGAATATCACCCGGCGGCGCGGGATGAGTTTCAGGGTTGGATCCGCCGACTATGATGAGGTCTTTATAAATGCTGCCCGGGGTGGTGAGGGCAACGGACTGCTCCTCGTAAGGCTCGCGTAGCCCCTTGCGTAAATCAATTCTCCCGTTCTCGCCGAAGCTGGGTATCGGCTTTCCGGTCTCTGCATCGAGAGCATACACATAGTAGCGGGCCCCGGCGAAGATGCGGCTTTGGTGGCCATCGGTCCAATAGGAGACACCACGCGTCAGCACTCGCCCGGCAAGATCGGATTGAAATTTCCAGAGCAGCTTGCCCGATGCCGCATCCAACGCGATCACGCCCTTGGCCGGTGTGGTGGTATAGAGAACCTTGCCCACGATAATGGGATTGGCCTCGATGCCCCCGGTTTCTCCGGTGTCAAACTTCCACGCCACTTTCAGGTTCTTCACGTTGTCGCGATTAATCTGCGACAGGCTGGAGTAGTGGGTTCCGTCGGTTCCTCCGTAAGCCGGCCAATCCTGCTGCCCGAAGGCCAGCATTGACCCGGTAAGGCAAAGGCCCAAACTGAAAGCCGCGGTTCTGTACTTCTTCATTTGCTTTAACCTCGACCGCCTGATTTTACAGGAAGGCGAACGCCAGTTATTCGCTCGGTCGGCCGCACGAAGATGTAAAGTAATTTGGTCGTTCAAGAGGTGGAATATGAGCACTGATATTTCCAGAAGAACCTTAATGAAGGGGATCTGTTCCGCTGCTGCCCTTTCCGCTGCGCTGCCCGCCGTGGGTCCCAGTGCTGCTGCCGCGGACACGCCTACCACGTACAAAGGTCCCCACGGCCCCGGCATGCCGCAGGAGGGACCCGACACGCCAAAGCTCTGCGCGCCCCTGAATTTTCGTGACATCACCGACGAATCCATGCGGCAGGTAAAGCAGATCGGGGTCAACAACGTGCTCATGGGCGGCCCCAAGATGCCATGGCAGGAGGCGGATCTGCAGGCCGTTGTCGACAAACTCAAAACCGGTGGCCTGGTGGTGGGCAACATGATGATCGCCGGATTCAACAACTGCATTTACGGGCGAGCCGGGGCCGAACGCGATAAGGAGATCGAGGACTTCAAGAGCTCCATACGCGCCGCGGGCAAAGTCGGTCTGCCGGTGGTTGAGTACAACTGGTACGCCCATCGGGCCATCGAGGGCTACTACCTGGAGGAAGGCCGCGGCGGATCGGGATACACGGCCTTCAACCTCAACCGCGTGGAGAACCTGCCGACGGTGCCTGACGAAGGGGTCCACTCGAACGAGGAGCTGTGGAAGAACATTACCTACTTTTTGCAGGCGGTCATTCCCACGTGCGAACAGTCGAACGTACGTTTGGCGCTGCACCCCAACGATCCTCCCATTGCGATCACCCGCGGATCGGGACAGATTATGGCTTCGCTCGAAGGCTGGAAGAAGCTGATTACGGTCGTGAACAGCCCGTCGAACGGGATCACGTATGAATGCGGAGTATCGCGCGAGATGGAGGTGGACCCGGTCGAGGTGTGCAAATACTTCGGGACACGCGAGCGCATCAACCACGTACATTACCGCAACCCGGTGGTGCGGACTCCGCACAACGACTACACCGAGACGTTTATCGACATGGGTGAGAACAACATGCTCGCCGTGATGCGGGAGCTGATCAAGGTGAAGTACACGCGCCTGATCTATCCCGAGCACGAGCGTGCTTTGGATTACGACAGGAAGGTCGGCATCCGCAACCAATATCCGGGCGGCGGCGGATACACCGGAATGGTGTTTGACATCGCTTATGCGCGGGCGATGTTCCAAGCCTCCCTCATGCTGGAACGCGGCAACGAGTGGAAGGAGTTCTAGGGACTGTAACCGCTGTTGAAGGGTATGGGCTGAACCGCCCGCGTGAAAATTAGATCCTGAGACCAAACAGAACTTGATGGGTGCCCCATGTTCGCACCAGCGTACGTGGTCCGATTATGAATTCTTCGAATGCTTTTACTAAATGCCTAGAAGCATTTGATGGGCTTCGCCCTGGGCGAAGCCCGTCTTTTTCGGCCCACGTACGCTGATGCGAACATGGGGCACCCGTCGGGTTTTGTTTGGTCCTATAGATTCGGGGCTCAGAAGACAATCTTCCCGGCAACATTGACCATTCGGTTCCCACCATTGGTCGCCGACACCAGGCCAAAGGATGCGCTGCCATACTGAGTACCCGGATTCGAGAACTGCGGGGTGTTCGTGGCGTGCAGCCATTCACTCCGAAGCCCAAGATGGAATCGCTCGGATAGCTGCACTGTCCTGAAGATCGAAGCGTCGAGATTGAAGTATCTGGGTCCCGACGCAATGTAGTTACCCACATTTCCCTGTATTCCAGCCGGAGGCGCAGAGAACAGGCTGGTGTTGAACCACGGTGTGTTCTGAATGCCGTGTAGCCTTTGAACCGGGCCACTCATATTAGGGAACGCCTGATTGCCCGGAGTGTGAAAGTCGCAGTGCAAGAGCAGGAGAAATTCAAAGGAACCCTCAGAGCCGCGAGGAATCAGTGCTGCTGGGACCGTTTCGTAGCATCCGCCAGCATCTGATCGAATTCCGCACGCGACATCTTGAGCTTCTCAGGATGGGCATCGATGTATTTGCCCAGGCCTTGAAATTTAGTTGCCGTCCAGCCGCCCTCAAATTCAGCGCCATTCTTGCCTTGCCGGTTTAGTTCGAAATTGTAATCGTCCATCAAGCTTGTAAATTCAGCGTGGCTTATCGCGGCTTCAGCCAGGATTGCCGGGATGAAAACGACTCCATCTGTTTTGGCCAGGACCAGGTCACCGGGCAGCACCACCGCGCGGCCGATGCGGACAGGAGCGTTGATCGCGGTCAGCGTCATCTGCATGATGAAGGAGGGATCGTAACCTTTATAGAAACCATTGAAGTTGGGGATTTCCCGATTCTCTTCCTGGTCTCTGATTCCGCCGTAAAAGACAAAGCCGGTGTGGGTGTGTGCGGCGATTCCGTTACCAAGATTGGAGCCGATCAAGGTTCCGTCGATAAGTTTGCCGTAAGCGTCAGCGACATAGACATCGCCTATCTGCAGTTCGTTGATCGGCCAACTGTTGTTGAAGCTGACACGCCCTTCCGCCTTACCTTCGGCGGTGATCGCTTTCGCCATGTCTGCCCGCAAAGGCATGTACTGCGCGGTCAGCGCCCGACCGGCAAAGGGCTTCTCGATATGCAGGGCCTGCCAATCGCCCTCGAACTGGTTGCGGTAGCCTTTCTCACGCAGAAAATCCCAAATGTCTTCGACGGAACAATCCACGGCACGCTTGAGCAGATCGTCGGGGACCTTGGGGCGGCCATCCGGAAAGCGGTCCCCCTTCCAGTCCGAGGTGTAGAACATCATCTGGTCCTTGGTTTGCTTCACCTGGCAGAAGGCAGGAAACGCCGCACAGACGAATATCGCGATCGTGATTGCTTTTTTCATAAACTGGGACACCCTATCATCACTTTTGGAGAGGCAGCAGCTTGATGTTTTTGAACTCGATCTTGTTTCCTGGCTGGCACTGAAAGCCGATGAGGCCGCTGCTGTGCAGCGAGTCGTGATCGTCGAGGATCGTCTGGCCATTCAGAATAATCACATAGTGATCGCCCTGCGCCTTGATGTCATAATCGTTCCACTGGCCGTCGAGGATTTTCGTGGGCTTCGCTTTGAGTGAGCCGACCAGGCTGCCGGTATTGTAACCGGCCGGTTGGTAGTCCCAGATCTGCAATTCGTAACCGGTCTTGTGCGGTTGCCCCTCTTTCGTGGAGCGGAGAAATACGCCGCTGTTCACCTTCTCCGTGCCCCGAAACTGCAGTTTGAGCTCGAAGTTGCCATAGGTGCCGGTGCTCGCCAGCCACCCGGCACTGGTACCAGGGCAAAGGATGGCGCCATCCGCCACGCTCAAATCCCCGGTCGCCGGCGGCGCGGACGTGCTCAGTGGCTGCCATCCGTCCAAATCTTTCCCATCGAACAGTAGCTTCCAACCGTGAGCGGCCTCGTTGGATGAGAGCGAGTTGTCCGCAGCTTGAGCGGCGCCCGCCGCGGTAACCATTCCAAGAACCAGGCAGCAACTCGCAATGATTCTCATAGTTCTCCTTCAATGAAGCTTCAGCCGCCCCTGCTCTCGAAGACTAAAAAAACCTGACGGGTGCCCCATGTTCGCGCCAGCTAACGTGGGCCGAATATGAATTCTTCGAATGCTTTCACTAAAGGCCTAGAAGCGTTTGAAGGGCTTCGCCCATCTTTTTCGGCCCACGTTAGCTGGCGCGAACATGGGGCACCCGTCAGGTTTTTTTAGTCTTCGAGAGCAGTTCATGCCCTGATAAACAACCGGCTATGGCGCCGATTGACGTTTGAGCCTTTCCGCCATCAGGGCTTCAAATTCTGAGCGAGGCATCTTTAACTTCTCAGGATGCGCATCGATCCACTTCGAGAGTCCCTGATACTTGGCTGCATTCCAACCGCCCTCAAACTCGGCGCCGTTCTTGCCCTCCTTGTTGAGTTCGAAGTTGTAATCATCCTCCAAGCTCGTGAACTCGGCGTGGCTGACCGCATCTTCGGCCAGGATCGCTGGGATAAAGATCACTCCGTCGGTCTTCGCCAACACCAGATCCCCCGGCAGCACCACCGCCCGACCAATCCGAATAGGCGAGTTAATCGCGGTCAGCTCCATCTGCGCCCAAGCCGATGGATCATACCCCTTGTAAAAGCCATTGAAGTTGGGGATTTCCCGGTTCTCCTCCTGGTCTCGTATGCCGGCATAAAAGATGAAGCCCGTGTGGGTGTGCGCGGCAATCCCGTTGCCCAGGTTGGAACCGATCAGCGTGCCCTCAATAACTTTTCCAAATCCATCGGCAACATACACGTCGTTAAGCTGCAGTTCATTAATGGGCCAGCTATTGTTCCCGCTAACCCGGCCTTCGGACTTTCCTTCGGCCGCAATCGCCTTCGCCATGTCGGCGCGCGTGGGCATGTATTGCGCGGTAAGCGCCCGGCCGGCGAACGGCTTTTCAATATGGAGCGCCATCCAATCACCCTCAAACTGATTGGCATAGCCCTTCTGCCGTAGAAAGCCCCAAATGTCCTCGATGGTGCAGTCCACCGCTCGCTTGATCAGATCGTCCGGCACCTTGGGGCGGCCATCAGGAAAGCGATCGCCTTTCCAGTCCGAGGTGTAGAACATCATTTGGTCCCTGGTCATCTTCACCTGGGCGAAGCCGGCCGTACTTCCGAGCGCTATGCAGAAGACGACTGCAGCTAGAATTCCCTTTTTCATTGAGTTCTCCTGCCTGGAACGGTAATCAAAATGAATACTTCAATGCAAATTGTAGCTGGCGCATGGGCCCGGCGCCGGTAATGACACCAAAGGTGGCGAGGTTGCGGGGATCGTTGGCGGGTGTATTCCAGTTTGCATGATTAAGGGTATTGAACGTCTCGAAGCGGAAGTTCAACGTGTGCGACTCCCAGATGTGGATGTCTTTGGTGAGCGATGCGTCAAAATCCTGGCTACCCGGGGTGAACAGCGTGTTTCTGCTCTCATTGCCCGGCCTCCAGCTTAGGTCGGAGTTGGTGTAGTTGAACGCAGCCGGGTTCCAGAAATGATTCACGGACCGATTGGCCGGTACGGGATTCACCCCGCCATAGTCCGGCTGATTGCCCAAGGTGCCCAGTCCGGCCGTATCGCCAAGTTGAGCCACGTTGTAGGGTGTACCGTCGGCCAGGGTAAGGATACCTCCGAACTGCCAACCGCCGATAATCTGGCTGAGAAACCCTCCGGTAACAAAAGGCTGACCCTTTCCGAAGGGCAAATTGTAAAGGTAAGAAGCGACAAACCGGCGCGGAAGGTCGAACTGCGAAAGCCCGCGCTCGGCGCGCAAATTGTAGGAGTTCGAGGGCCAAAGCGTATCGCCTGTGTTGTTGCGCAGTGCGCTCCCGCCGTCGATCGACTTCGACCACGTGTAAGCCACAACGAAAAGCAGTCCGCGCGAGAGCCGCTGGGAAACCTTAATAGTGCCCGCAATGTAGTTCGCGTTGTCGAAGCTCGCCGCTTGCTGAATCGGCCCGAACGTGGGAAAGGGCCGGCGCGAGGTGGTGCTGCTATTGTCTGTCGGACCGCTCTTGGGCACCGCCTGATTCACTATGCTCCGGTTACCTCGCCCGTCTGTTGCGCATAGATTGCTCCAGTTGTTAGCGCAACCAGCCACACGATCAGCAGCGGCCTGGCAGTCCTCATGTTTCGCCTCCTAGAAAGGCGGGGGCCGATTGGTGAACTTACGCCCGATAGCAGCTGTCTCAGCGCTGGCGGGCCCTACCATGACCCCTTCCTTGATCATGGCAACCACGTCTGTGGCCCTCAGCGAATTAAGGAAGGCAATGTGATTCGCCTTGCACGCAGCGAGAACCTTGGCGCGGGCAGCAACCATTTTCGGATCCTGCACCGCCGCCTCACCCTGCGCCCGGACCCCGAGAGACATGGCCATATCGCCAGGCCCCCACTCCGCCATGCCGATGCCGGGAACCTTGAGATTCTCCTCAACATTGGCCAGCGCATATTTGTCTTCTTCTTTCACCCCAAGCAACAGTTCACCGTCGGGATTCAGTGGCCAGGTGTCCGCCTTGTCTTCGTACTCTTCCTGGGAAACTCCCCAGATTTCGGCCGCAGTCGCAACTCCGTGAACCCCGCGGCGTCCCTCGGGGAGCCCGTCCACGCCGACTCCTTCATGGTGGATGGGAAAGCGCACCGCTTCGACAAAGGCGCGAATTGCGCCCGGGTCGTCAGCGTGGGTGAGCATGACGCCGTGCACGCCGGTAGCCAGCACCTGGTTGAACATCCATGCATTGGCGTGGACGGCTGCGGCATCCATGCCGTTGACCGGCACGTTGACGATGACGGCAGGCGTACGATGTCCGCTCCGATCGGGGCCGCCGGCCACCAGGCCGCGCATGTATTCCTGCAATCCCTTTACATCGTAGGGCGCATGCTCCATGTCGTAGCTGATGTAATCCGCATAAGTCTGTGCATCCTTCTTTCCCTGCTCGAAGGTGCCTGTCGTGCCGGAGTGCGAGCCGGTGTAGTAGATAGGTTGGCCGGCAGCCAGCAGCTCAATGGCCTGATTGATGCGTTTCGGCTTCGCGGTCTGGGCGACGATGGTTACCGTGACCGCGAGTACAGTGAATGCGGATACAATACTGGCTTGCTTTCCTATCCTTTTCAAGAACGCCCCTCCGGATTTAGCGTCGATCAGTGACTGAGCTTCACGGCAGGCGGATCTTATTCCTACAAACCGGCGACTGGCAAAGGAAATCTTGGCCGGCGCAGGTCTCACAGTATGAAATGTGCGTTCCGGTTCTCGATTCGCGCAGTAGCTCTGTTTGCGGCAGATAAGGAGCGAAATGAACAGCACAGGCCCAATCGAAGCCCAAGATTGTTCGTTAGGAACTGAGGGAAGTGTAGTGGACCTGCTGCTCTGACCCTTGACAAGCTACTTCGCCCATGTGGTAGGGTTGTGCGCTGAAAAAGGATGAGCACAGCGGCATTGCTGTGCCCGGGAAGGTCATGATGCACAACATCGGGACCCGGCCATCCAAAGTCGCAACTAACCTGTTGCGGTCTTTCGGCGTACTCCTGTCAGCTCTAAGCCTGAGCCTCGCGAGTCCTGCGCAGGTGGAACGCGCGACCATCGTCGGAGCGGTGACAGACAGCAACGGAGCGACCGTACCTGAAGCCATCGTTCGCATCACCAACGAAGGCACGAATGATACCGCCAACCTACAGACCGACACTGCCGGGGAATACACGGCCGGCAACCTGAATCCTGGCAGCTATTCCATCGAGATCGAGAAGGCAGGATTCTCCAAGCACATCAATAAAGGGTTCGTGGTGCAAGTCGGCCAGACGGCACGCCTCGACGTGGTGTTGACGATCGGCTCCGTAACCCAGTCAGTGGAAGTTACTGGAGCCATCCCGGTGCTACAGGCGGAGAATGCATCGGTAGGCCAGGTAATTACACCCACGGCCATTCAGCAACTACCTCTGAACGGAAGAAACCTGACGCAGTTGGCAATTATCGCGCCCGGAGTTACCGGCTTAACCTATGCCCCAACCGGCACCATCGGCTCCGGCGTGCGGCCCGATGAGCTACGGCCCGGCGGCACAACGATCGAAGCCAACGGCGCGCGCGACAGTGCCAACAAATTGCTGCTCGACGGCATCGACAACACAGAGATGATCGCGCAAACCCAAATCGTCCGGCCCAGCGTGGAATCGCTGCTGGAGTTCAATGTCATCACCAGCAACGCCGGCCCCGAATACAATCGCGGAGCAGGCGCCATCCTGGTGACCAGCACGCGCTCCGGCACCAATGCGTTCCATGGTTCCGCTTACGAATACATTCGTAACTCGGCAGTGGATTCAAAGAACTTTTTCGTTCGCCCGAACACGCCCATTCCGCTTTACCGCCTCAACGACTTTGGCGGTCGAGTCGGCGGCCCGATCAAACGCGACAAAGCCTTCTTCTTTGCCAACTACGAAGGCTACTACGAGCAGACGGCCGGAACCCAGGTGAACACCGTGCCCACCATGGCGGAGCGGCAGGGAAATTTTGGGGGAGTGGCCAACATCTACGACCCCCTCACGACGGCCGCCTCCGGCTCCACGTACACGCGAACTCAATTTCCGAATAATGTCATTCCGGCAACGCGGTTTGATCCCATCGCCTATCAACTCATCAACGCCTATCCCCTGCCGCAGACCAGCGCCCTGGTGAATAACATCGTTACGTACCCGCTCAAGAAGAGCAATGACAACCGGGGAGACGCGCGGGTCGACTACCAGATCACACCGGCACAAACCTTCTTTGCCCGCTATTCGGTCGACGACACGCAAATACAAATGCCGAATACCTTCAACAACGTCATTGGTGGAAGTGAAGGAGCGTTCTCGGGGCCGGAGGCAGACCGTGGCCAGCAAGGTGTCTTGGCCTATAACAAACTCATCACCGCCCACCTGGTTGGAGAATACCGGTTCGGCTTCAACCGGTTTACCAGCTTTCTTCTGCCTTCATTACTCACTTCGCCGATCTGGGCGGAGATTCCGGGCAAACAGCCGCAGCCTGGGTTTCAGCCCAAGGGCGCCGGACCAGGCCCGGTGGCACCCATCATCAGCCCCTCCGGCTTCGGCGGTTTGGGCAACTCGCGTTCCGAGCCGGAGATCCGCCGCGAGCACCTGTGGGAGAACATCGGCAACGTATCGTGGCAGCACGGAAAACACAACTTCAAATTCGGCATCGACACGCTGCACCATTTGATCAGCGAGACCGATTCGCCTCCCGGGCAGAGCCCTTTCGGGCGGTTCAATTTCGATAGCAACTTCTCCAATAATCCTGCCTCCACCACGGGCACCGGCAACGCGATGGCGTCGTTCCTGCTAGGGTACCCAGCGTCTACGGTGCGCGACTTATTCCTGCCGGGAACGGCCCACGTCTTCGGCAACGAATACAACTTCTACGGCGGCGATAACTGGCGCATCACGCCGAAATTGACGCTGAACCTCGGGCTTCACTACGAAGTCAACACCCCCTACGCGGACGCTCACGATTATTGGGTAAACTTCAATCCCGCAAACGCGGCGGTAGAAATTGCCGGACAGAACGGAGTTTCCAAATCAGCCAACTGGCAAACCGATTACGGCTCGGTCGGGCCTCGCCTGGGGTTCGCCTACTCGGTCAATGACAGGACTGTGCTGCGCGGCGGATATGGCGCGTTTTACGACCCGCAGGCGAACCAGGGAACCACCATTCGCCAGGAACGTCAATGGCCGTTCGATCTGATCTACACCATTTCACCGGGAACTTTGTTTCCGTCAAACACTGTGTCCCAAGGTTTCCTGACGGTAGGGCAGATCCCGCCGGCAACGTTTGCCACCCCGTTCGGCTCGCTCAAAGGGATAGACCATCATTTCAAAAACGCCTCCGGTCAGCAGATGAACCTTAGCCTGCAAAGGCAGCTGACGGGGCACTCCTCTTTTACTCTGGGGTATGTGGGCTCGATCACCCACCACCTCTCGTGGAATAACCCCATCGATCAACCGCCTCCCGGGCCGGGAACTATCCAGACGAGACGGGAATTCAACGCACAGTACCCGAATGTGACTGCCATCGCCTACTACGAATCCGTGGGAGTGGGCTCCTATAATTCGCTGCAGATGAGCTTCCAGCAACAACTGTCGCGGGGACTCTTCCTGACGGCAAACTATGTCTGGGCGCATGCGTTGGACAACGCGCCGTACGATGGCGGCGTGGATGGGCCAATCCCGCAAAATCCTTACAATCGCAATGCCGACTACGCCTCCTCGGACAACGATATCCATAACCGCGTGAATGTGTATGGAACCTACGAGTTGCCCTTCGGGCCCGGAAGGCCATTTCTCAACAGCAATTCCATACTCGATCGCTTCGTGGTGGGAGGATGGCAGGCGAATGGCATTTTCGTGGGACAATCGGGCCTGCCGTTTACCGTGACCATCAGCGGCACTGCGACCAATACCGGCGCATCCGCCAGCCGGGCGAACGCGATTCCGGGCGTGGCGCAGTATCCAGCGAATAAGACCGTGACCCAATGGTTCAATCCCGCGGCGTTCACTTCCCCCACAGCGTATAACTGGGGGAGCTTGGGGAGGAACACGCTCCGCGGACCGAGAGAGGTCGACGTCGATTCTTCGCTGGAGAAGCACTTCCCGGTCACCGAGGGAGTCGCGGTTCTATTCCGAGTAGAATTCTTCAACATGTTCAATCACCCGCAATTCCAGGTCCCGGCGGCGGTCATCAACTCCGGTGGCGCCGGGACCATTACAGCCACTGCCAACACGGCGCGGCAAATCCAGGCCGCGCTTAGACTGACTTTTTGACTGAATATGAAAACCGCGCATGATGATTTAGACGGAAAGAGAACCGCCCTGGGGGAGCGGCTATCCCGGACGAGGTCTTGGCCTTGCGCGGGCTGCGCAAAAACCATGTTTTGTATCAGGGCACGACTTTAGAGACTGCGGAAAAACTCGGTTTTGTATCAGGGCACGACTTTAGTCGTGCCGTAAGTGCTCGAAAATACGATGGGCTTTAGCCCCTGCCACGGCCGGCTGCGCAACAAACTTGAGTTTTTTCCGCAACCTGCTAGGCGTAGAAGTTGACGAAACACACTCCAGGGAAAGCGGATCTCATGAATCGTAGAAACTTTATCAGTGGAGCGGCCGCGCTCGCCGCCGCACCTCACATTGCGGCCGCAAAGTCGCGCACTCTCGACAACTGTGCGTGTGACCCGTTCTTTCTGCAAGCCGGCAACGAGCAGCCCGACTCGTTTCGCGATTTCAATTCAGGATTGAAAGTCACCGACCTCAAAGTCTTCGGGGTTTCGTTGACCCCGCAGTCCGACCGCCCCTATGTTTTCGTGAAACTCGAGACCAACCAGGGCCTGGTGGGCTGGGGAGAAGGGACGCTCGAAGGGAAAGCCCAGGCCGCCATGTCGTGCATCCTGGACTTTCGCGACTTTGTCATCGGAAAAGATCCCCTGCAGGTGGAGCATCACTGGCAGTCCATGTATGTGCATAGCTTCTATCGAGCCGGCCCAGTGATGGGGTCGGCCATCTCGGGCATCGACCAGGCGCTTTGGGATCTGCGTGGTAAGGCGCTCAACGTTCCGGTCTATCAATTGTTGGGCGGTCCCTACGACGCGCAGGGTGTGCGCGGTTACTATCACGCCGAGAATGCGCGCACCGATGAAGATCTCGCGAGGCTGAAGGAAACCGCGCTGCAGCAGGGTGTCTCCTGCTTCAAAATCGGCCTGCCCGATCAGGACTACGAATGGATCGAAACCCACGCCAAGATCGATCGCGCGATAAAACACATGCAGCGCATGCGTGAGAAGCTGGGTGACAAAATCGACATCGCGGTCGATTTCCACGCTAAGACCAGCCCCAGCGTGGCTTCCGTTATCGTGAAGGAAGTGGAGCCGTTGCATTTGCTCTTTATCGAGGAGCCTTGCCCGCCGGAAAACGTGCAGGCGATGGGCCGGGTGGCCAAGCGTTCGACTACACCCATTGCCACCGGCGAGCGTCTAGTCGCAGCCTACGGGTGCCGCGAACTCATCGAAATGGGCGTCGTTGACATTTTGCAAACCGACATTAATCATGTGGGCGGACTGACCGGGTTGTGGAAGGTAGCCGCAATGGCCAATATCTCGAATGTCTCCATGGCTCCCCATGCTTGCGAAGGCCCCATCGGCGGGACAGCTACGCTGCACGTGGACTCCGCCATGCCGAATTTTCTAATCCAGGAGATATGCAGCTTCGTAGAGCCCGGCGACAAAGAGAAAATCTGGGCGGAGTGGTTCGGCTTTCCCGCCATGCGCATGGTGAACGGCCGGTTCCCCTTGCCCACGAAGCCCGGATTAGGATTCGAGTTGACCGAGGCTGCCTTGAGCAAATATCCCTTCGGCGGATCGAAGCCCATGGCTCGTGTTTTCCATCAGGACGGATCTGTTGGAGAATGGTGATGCCATGACCATTCATTCGTTGGAAGGTGTCTTCTCCGTTCCCCCGCTCGCGCGAGTGCCGGGGAAGGAGCGCGCCATCGATTTTGAGCAGAATTCCCGCATCGTCCGCTACCTTGCGGAAGGGGGAATCTCCCGCTTCATCTACGGCGGTAATGCCTTCCTCTACCATGTAACGCTGGCTGAATATGAACAACTGCTGGAGTGGCTATCGGCCATCCAGCAGGATGGGCTGTGGTTCATCCCCAGTGCCGGCCCCTCTTACGGCCGATTGATGGACCAGGCGCCGCTCTTGCGCCGCTTCGCCTTCCCCTGTGTGATGACGCTTCCCTGCGGAGATCCACGGGATGCGGCCGGCCTGGAACGAGGGCTGCGTGAGTTTGCCGATGCGGCTGACGCTCACCTCATGCTCTACCTCAAAGAAGAAACCAACATGGGTGCGAACCTGGCCGCGGGTCTCGATGCCGTCGCCAGGCTGGTCGACGAAGGCATCTGCATCGCAATCAAGTATGCGGTCGTCCGTGAGCAGCCGGAGAAGGATGCTTATCTTGACCAGTTATTGCTGCGGGTCGACCGGCGCAAAGTGATCAGCGGCATTGGCGAGCGGCCGGCGATTACGCACCTTCGGCAATGGGGACTGCCTGGATTCACCACCGGTTCGGGCTGCCTGGCGCCGGCTATGTCCGCGGCGGTCTTCTCCGCCTGCCATGACGGCAAATTCGCGGAAGCTGAGCGGATCCGTTCCCGTTTTCTTGCCTTTGAAGACTTGCGCGATGCGTGGGGCCCGGCCCGTGTTCTGCATCATGCCTTGGAATTGGCCGGTATTGCGGATACCGGACCCATTCCCCCTTTCGTATCCGAGCTCTCAGCGGAGCAAAAGAATCAAATCGACCGGGTTGCGCAGGAGCTCCTGACACAGCAGCAGGAGTTGGTTGCCGGGGATTGAATGGCTTGGTCGCGGCGTAAATTTCTCGGGGTTGCGGGTGGCGCCGCCGTTTTCCATCTCAGCGCCCACGCGGCGCGTGTCAAAATCACCGATGTCCAAACCATGACGTTGACCGGCCCGCGGACGTACGTCTACGTCAAGGTGACCGCGGACAATGGACATTTCGGCATTGCCGAGGCTTACGGTACGCCAAGCATCGGAACGAAGGAGCAGGTCCACGCGCTCAAGCCGCTGCTGGTAGGCAAGAATCCGCTGGAAATTGATTCCATCTACACCTACCTGGGGATCAACGGCCCTGCGCTTTCCGGTACGCGCACCGATGGCTCGGCGCACTCGCTGATGCGCGCGGCGAGTGGCCTCGAGATGGCTCTGTGGGACCTGGCGGGAAAGACCTACGACGTTCCCACCACTACGCTCCTGGGGGGCAGGTTTCGCGATCGAGTCCGAGTATATGACCACGCCACGCCGAAGAACATGCTCGACAAGGCTTCGGTCCGTGAGTGGGCCGCCAAGATCAAGGAAGACCCGAGCGGCTTTACCGCGCACAAGATGGGTTTCCAGCATACAGATCCAGCCGCGGACAGCGGCCGCGACCTCGGGAATCGAATGCTGTCGACCAAGGAACTGGTGGAGATTGCGAAAGGTTATGAGAACTGCCGGGAAGCCATCGGCTGGGACCATGACTTGATGGTCCACTGCCACTGGGAGTACGACCTGCGCACCTCTATTCAGCTGGCCGAGGCAGTCGCGCCGATCAAGCCATTGTGGCTGGAGGACCCCCTTCCTGTGGATTACTCCGAATCGTGGCGCAGGCTGTGCGCGAGTTCGCAGGTGCCGATCTGCACGGGGGAAAACCTGGAGCGGCGCGGGGGCTTCAAGGACTTCATCATCAACCAGGGCTGCGACATTCTGAACCCGGACTTACGTAACAGTGGCGGATTCCTGGAGACCAAGCGCATCGCCGATATGGCGGATACCTTTGCCTTGCCCATGGCGACGCACAATACCGGCAGCCAACTACACACCTGGGCTAATTGCCAATGGGCGGCATCGATCCGAGACTATATTGCCTGCGAAACCGTCACCGGTATGGGCGGATGGATGGACAAGGTGCTTTTGCTGGATGGCCCGTATATTAAGAATGGATTCATCGCAGTCACCGAAAAGCCGGGACTTGGCGCGGATTTGAACCCTGACGTGGTCAAGGCTCATCTGGCTGCGGGCGAACAATGGTGGGGATGAAAGCATGAAGCGACGTGAGCTGTTGAAGTCTATCGGAGGTGCAAGCCTGCTCGGTCTCGCTTCGCCTCTCGTCCGCGCGCAGGAGCAAGTTGCCCGCGCGACTCGTGGTATGGCCACGCCGCGCATCAAGGACATTAGCGTGATCGAGTGCGAGCCTGCGGGGACGCGGTTGACGGTGGTGAAAATCACAACCGACCAGGATGGTCTCTACGGCTATGGCTGCGCCACGTTTACGCAGCGCGCCGACCTGGTGAAGCCGGCGGTGGAGAAGTATCTGAAGCCGTTTCTGATGGGCAAGACCACGGACCGGATCGAAGACATCTGGCAATCCTGTTATGACAGCTCTTATTGGAAAAACGGGCCGGTGTTGAACAACGCGATTAGCGGCGTTGACCAGGCATTGTGGGACATCAAGGGCCGCCAGGCCGGGATGCCGGTGTATCAACTCGCCGGCGGCAAATGCCGCGAGGCGGTGGATGCCTACGCGCACGCCGAAGGTGCTGACTACGCGGCGACGGTCGAGAGCGCAAAGGCCTTGATCGCCCAGGGCTTTCGAAATGTAAGGGTGCAGGTTGGCATTCCGGGAATGGCTGCCTATGGTTCGAGCCGTTCCGGGGACACCAGGCTCAAGGCGCTCCACGACAAACCCTTGTACGAGCCCGCCTACGATTTCCGGCGAGGCTTGAAGCTTTTCGAGGTCTGCCGCCAGGAGCTGGGTGAGGAGATAGAGCTGCTGCACGACATGCACGAGCGTTTGACGCCGAACCTGGCGGTGCAGTTCTGCAAGGAAGCGGAGAAGTTCCATCCGTTTTTTCTGGAGGATCCGCTATCGCCTGAAGACTTGGGGTACTTCCAGCAGATCCGGCAGAATTGTGCGACGCCGATCGCGATGGGCGAGCTCTTCAATAGTCCGCACGAATGGCAGCCTTTGATCGAGGGGCGGCTGATCGATTACATCCGGGTGCACGTATCCCAGGCAGGCGGTTTCACCCCGGCTCGCAAGATCGCGATCCTGGGCGAGCAGTATGGGGTCAAGACTGCGTGGCATGGTCCGGGGGATGTTTCGCCGGTTGGGCACATGGCGAATGTGACGCTGGATATTGTCAGCTATAACTTCGGCATCCAGGAATACAGCCCGTTCAACGCGCGGACGCAGGAGATTTTCCACGGCTGTCCGGAAATGAAGGATGGATACCTCTGGGTGAACGAAAAGCCCGGCTGGGGCATCGAGATCGATGAACAGGCAGCCGCCAAGGCTCCTTTCACGCCGGGGAGGAATAATCTGAATGGCGGCTGGGGCGAGATCCGGAAACGCGACGGCACGGTAATCAAGCAGTGAGGACGAAGCGGAACCCATGTATCTCTCACGACGTAAGTTTGTTGCGCTGACTGCGAGCGGAATCGCGGCCTCCCCGCTGATGGCGCGCTCGATGGCCGGTGCGGTGACCGCACAGGAAATTGTCGATCGCATCAAGAAGAACGTTGGCGTCGACTGGAAACCAGATACGGTCGACACATTCAAGGCCGGTGACCCAACCACTCACGTGACCCGCATCGTCACCACGTCGCTTGCCTCCCTGGACGTGCTGAATCGTGCGGTGAAGTCAGGCGCAAATCTCATCATCACCTCCGAACCGACTTTCTACGCAAAGGCGGACACGCCAACGCCTCCTGTCCGACGCCCCTTCGGCCAATCTGCCCCGCCGCCTTCCACTCCCGCGACGCCGCCTCCGCCCGATCCGGTTTTCTCGGCTAAGGACGACTTCCTCAAGAAACACAACCTCGTCGTCTTCCGCTTGAGCGATCACTGGCGGTTACGTAACCCTGACCCATTTGCGCAGGGGTTGGCCGACACGCTCGGCTGGGGGAAGCTCGCCGGCGATCCGAAGCAGATTTCGATCCAGGAGACCTCGCTCGATGACCTGGTCGCGCACACGAAGAATGCGCTGCAATCCCGCGGCGGCATCCGCGTGGTGGGCGACCCGAAGCTGCGCGTGCGGAAAGTGGCACTGCTGCCGGGATCGACGCCCATCGAGGCCTCGCTCGCAGCCCTTCCCGGCGTGGACGCCATCATTGCGGGCGAAGTGCGCGAGTGGGAATCTGTCGAGTACGTCCGCGATACGGACGATCTCGGCGGTAAGAAGGCGCTGATCCTCACCGGCCGGATCGTCTCGGAAGATCCCGGAATGCAGCTCTGCGCACAATGGTTGAAGACGCTCGTTCCCGAGGTCCCCTCTACCTGGATCTCCGCAGGCGATCCCTACTGGAGGCCAACGCTATGAGCGCACCCTTAACCGCAGGAGAAGTGGTGGCTCGTATCAAATCCCACCTGGGTTTCCCCTGGAGAGAAACCACCTACCGCGACACCTTCAAGTTCGGCGGTCCTGACACTGTCGTCAAGGGAATCGCAACCACCATGTTCTGCTCCTACGACACCATCCGCCGCGCCGTAGCGGCAGGCTGCAACATGATCATCCCGCATGAAGACACCTACTGGAACGATCACGATGACATACCGACCGTGAGCGGCGACCCAAGTTATAAGCTCAAGGTCGATTTCATGCGCGAACACGATATCGTCATCTTCCGCATGCACGATCACATGCATGCGCAGAAGCCGGACTTTATCTGGGTTGGATTAGCGCGAGCGCTCGAAATTACTCAATATGAAACAACTCCGCAGTCCCACCACTTCACGCTCCCGGAGACCACCCTTGGAGAGTTGGCCGCAACCTTCCAGAAGCGCCTCGGCGATAAGGCAATGCGCGTCGTCGGAGACCCCAGGGCGAAAGTACGCCGTCTACAACTCGGCGTGGGGTATGCGACTCCAAGCATCAACAATCCCGATGTGGATGTGGTCGCGAGCGGCGAACAGCAGGAAAGCGACGGCTTTCTCGACAGCCCGGCCTACGTCCTCGACGCGATGACACTAGGAATTCCGAAAGGCTGGATCATGCTAGGCCATAACATTTCGGAAGAGCAGGGCATGCTCGAAATGGCGCAGTGGATCAAGGGATTTGTGCCTGAGGTTCCCGTGCAGCTAGTCAGAACCGGTGAGCCGTTCTGGGCGCCAAAATAATTTATTACTGCAGGCACTGCCTCGCTTGCTCGCGAATATCCTTGTCGCCGCTCTTTAGGGCTGCTTCGCAGTAGAACTTGCTGGAAGAGCGATCGCCGGCGTGGGCCAGTAGAATTCCCAGGCCCAAATTCGCAGTATCGAGATCAGGTTTCGCTTTGAGCGCAGCCAGATACTGCACCTTTGCCTCCACCTCGTCGCCTTTCTGCGCCAGAACATCGGCGAGGTCGCCGTGAAAGATGGCGGCGCTCGGATCCAGCTCAACTGCCTTGCGCAATTCGGCCTCGGCCGCGGAATACGATTTGATAATCACTAAGAACAATCCGTGGCTATGCCGGGCCTCGGCGAAATCGGGCGCCGCGGCGATAGCCTGCCGGAATTCGAAGCCAGCCTCGTCGTAACGTTCTCCCCCCACCAGAAGATTGGCGAGATTGTTTCTCGCATCCGCAAGATCCGGCCGATAGCGGACTGCCTCGCGATAGAACTTCTCCGCCTCGGCCGCATTGCCCTTTCGTTCCTCCACCAGGCCAAACAAGTTATAAGCCTGCGCCAGTTCGGGATCCACGACGAGAGCCTTGTTAAGCACTTCCTCGGCTTTTTCCATTCTTCCCTGACGCGCGTAGATATTCCCGAGATTGGCCGGCAGCCGCGCATCCAGCGGAGGTTTATTGACGACGGACTCCAAAAGATTTTGCGCCTTCGTCCGTTGCCCCGAAGCGAGCAGTTCTTCGACGGCTTGCTCGACAACCAATCGGTCCTCCGGATTTCTCTTGAGAGACTGATCAAACCACGTTGCAGCTTCGGCATACTTGCCGTTCTTCGCATAGACCGACCCCAACGCCGCATAAAACTTGGCTTCCGCGGGAGCCTCTTGGATCAGCGCCGTCTTCAATCGATCTGGCGCTGATTCTGCGATCGCGAGATAGAGTCGATCCTCTCCGGTGTCGCGCAATTTCTCGGGATAGTACGGGACCAGCTCCTGGTTGTGGTGATCCGATTCTTTAGCCTCGGTCAAAGGAGCCAACAGATCGCCCGCCGGCTTGTCTCGCTGGATGTAATGGTCGGTCAGGATCGTGTGAATCGCGTATTCTCCACGCCGCTTCGGCATGTGGCAGGAGACACAGGTCTCCGCCTCTGGAAGCGCCGCGGCATGTTTCACTCCCTGATGACAGTTTTGGCAAACCTGAACATATCTGCGCTCCGCTTTTTCTTCGTGCGACTCAACGTGCGGATCGTGACACGTAAGGCAGGTCATCTGGCTTTGCGCGAAACACTTCGACATGCGTAATCGATAAGCCGCATCCGCGATTTCAAATCGCTTTTTTGTCTGGGCCGCCCGCATAGTCGAAGTAGAGCTTGTAATCTGCCAAAGGAGTTCCCGGCCGGTAGGAAAAGATGTCCCGGTTAAAGCGCACGCTGATGTTCTCGTCCTGACTTCCGCTGGTGGAGAGATGGCATTCCATGCAGACCTCCATCTGGCGCTGCCGATCCAGACGGGCTGGATTCACGATCGACCGGCGAACGGCATCCTCATTGCGAGTTTTTGCTTTCGCCGCGCTCACGTGCGCCGCGCCCGGACCATGGCAACGCTGGCAATCTATTCCCGTGGGCAGATCGTTGGGAAAGACCGGTTCTCCGCTCGCCTCGATCTCTCTGGGCAGGGCGGGTGGGTAGGCATCATGGCAAAAGATACAAGGCCGCGAGACCACGCCATGAAAGTCCTTCTGGTCGGCCGCGTCGTATCCGGGAGTCATGGCCCAGTACCCTGGCTTTTCCGAGTACCAACTGACAGGAAGCTCCATCAACTTACCTTCGTGGTTGCGGTGAAGGTAGCTGCGAGCCTGATCGCCGGAGCCAATGATGTAGTCGATTCGCTCCTCGACAACATTGGACTCCTTGCCGTCGAACCCAACCTGATGCCGGCGTTGAAAGTATTCGCGACCGCGGCGGATCATTGTGTAGTAGTCGCCGGAGGCCTGGTGGAACACCGTGTTACGGTTGTCGAAATCCTCCACCATATTGCCACTGTCAGGCTTCGAAATGGAGCGGCCCATGCCCGTGTGACGGTAGGATTCGGCGATTGTCCGATGGCACTCCTCACAAGCACCCGGTTCGACGTATCCGTCCTGTTGCCGGGGCGTTGACTTTTGGGAATGAAGAGAAACGGCGAGGAGGCCCAGCACCAGGCCGAGGCTAAACCGAATTTTTAGTGGAGACCACACTTTTGCAAATTCGCGGCCAGATCTTCACGGACGCTGAACCCCAAATATACGCGTTTCCCGGTCAATCGGTCCCGAGGTGCTAATTATTGGAACCAGTTTCATAATCCGCAAAACAAAACTCCTTTGCGGCACACGAACTTCGTCCGGAAGGCCCAATCGCCTTCTTGTAAAGCACTCTGCACGGTCTCGGCGTGCCATCACATTGCACAATACACACAACATGATTCTTTTTGTGCAAATTATACTTGCGCATTTCTAGGCCGGTTCGCTACAGTTCTGTGGCTCCAGAAGGCACGTGTTTAGCCGTGCCGAGCGACAAAGCATCCGCCGGGACAAGACTTCACCCCGCCAGTGCATTGGGTAAAAGAACCACGCCGCGGAGGGCGCTATGCATCCAATTCTGAGGACATTGACCGAAACAGTCGAGACGCACAAATTCACGAAATCGAACCGGAACCGGGCCTTGATGCCGGTATTGTTTTTTTTGATGGCCTGTTTTGGAATCCTTTCCACGGTACCCTCTTCCGCCCAAACAACGTCGGGCACGATTCTGGGAATCGTCACCGACAGCTCCGGAGCCGCGGTTCCCGGCGCGAATGTGACCTTGACGAATGTCGATACCCAGGTCAAGAACCCTGCCACCTCGGACGGCAATGGCGCCTACCAATTCGTCAACATACCGCCCGGAAACTATGTCGTGGACATTGAGAAGACCGGTTTCTCTCACCAGAAGCGCGGGCCTGCCGCTCTGGGTGTGCAAGGCTCCCTGAAGATCGACGCGACCCTGCAGGTCGGCGATGTTGCACAGACCGTAACCGTGAATACCACCGTTCCGATCGTGGAGACGCAGCCCGGTTCTCTTGGCCAGACGGTCGAGGGCAAAGTGGTACAGCAAATGCCGCTCAACGGGCGCAACGTCCTGAACCTTCTCGAGCTCGCGCCGGGTGTCGTACCGCAGGGGTCGGTGAGTGGCAACCCGTTAGGTAACCAGTCGAACGGATCGTTGACGAATAACACCGGATTCGGCAACTACCAGATCGGCGGCGGCATGGCCAACCAGAGCGCGTTTTACCTCGACGGAGTCCCGCTCAATACCAGTTACATCAACAGCCCTGCGTTGATTCCCACTCAGGATGCCGTCCAGGAATTTCGCGTCGACAGCAATGCGGTGAGCGCAGAGTTCGGCCGGTTTGCCGGGGGCGTGGTGAACATGGCGACGAAGTCCGGAACGGACGCCTACCACGGCAGCGCCTATGAGTACATCCGCAACAAGGTGCTCAACGCCAACCAGTTCTTTAACAACCGCAACGGTGTTCCGAATCCTGCCTTCACGCAGAATCAATACGGAGCCACGGTCGGTGGTCCAGTGAAGCGGGAGAAGCTCTTTTTCTTCTTCTCGTGGGAGGGCTATTCCTTCCGCAGAGGAAATCCGACCACCGCCACTGTGCCCACCGCGGCCATGCGTACCGGGGACTTCAGCGCCCTGCTGCCCAGCACCGTCCTCTACGATCCGCTGACGACATGCGGCATTTCCGGCGCGCCTGCGTGCCCTCCGGGACAGACAAATGTCCGCCAGGCGTTCCCTGGAAATGTCATCCCTCAGTCTCGTCTGGACCCTACAGCAAGACAAATTCTCACTTACTACGGATCGCCGAATCTGCCGGGAATCGTCAACAACTATGGCACCAACGTCAAGATCGGCGGCAACACAAACCAGTACAACGCCCGCATGGACTGGTCCATCAGCCAGAAACAGCGCGCCTTTGCCCGTTACTCGTACTGGAGCGGCAACAGTATCCCGGCCGACACATTCGGGACGCACTATGGCGGCTTGACCAGTTACACCGGCACACAGGATTTCGTTGTGGGCGACACCTACGACTTCTCTCCCACGACCATCGGAGACGTGCGCCTCTCCTACGTGCGCGCGACCGATGGTTTTATTCCTGAGCAATACGGCACAAACCTTTCCGCTTTCGGATCGGCCTGGGCTGCGCTAGGCTCTCAAGTTACGATTCCGGTAACGCCGCTGGCCACGATCTCCGGCTTCACCAGCTTTGGCGGCACGTACAACCGCTCGTTTATCAATGACTACTCGATTTCCGCCAGCGTGACCAAGATCCTCGGCCGCCACACACTCAAGATGGGCGGCGAAGTGCGGCGCAACGGCTGGGAATTTGCGCAAGGCACGACTTCCGCAGGCAGCTTCAGCTTCGACCAGAACTTCACTTCTTCCAATCCGCTGAAGCCCACTGGGGGCTATTCCCTGGCCTCCTTCTTTCTCGGCTACCCGGCCAGCGGCACGCTTACCGGCGTGGCCAACACGGCCGCGCAGCAGTGGTACAGCGGCCTCTACCTGCAGGATACGTTTGCCGTCAACCGCAAGCTGACGATCACGCCCGGAGTGCGCTGGGATATTCCTCGCGGGTTCACGGAAAAGCACGATCGGCTGACGGTGCTGCTGCCCAATGCGACCGACCCGCTGGGACCCATGGTAGGGCAGTCCCTTAAGGGGCAGATTGCGCTCGTGAACAGCACGGCCTATCCCTCGCGCAACCAGATCTCCAATCACAACCTGCTGTTTGCGCCGCGCGTGAACGCCGCTTATGCGGCGAACGAAAAAATGTCCATACGCGCGGGCTACGGCCTGTCGTGGATCCCACCCGACATGATCAACTACAGCATCTCGCCGTTCCAGTCGCCGGTAAACGCCGCAACCACGACCATGGTGTCTTCGGTCGGCGGCACGACCAGCCTGATTCCGCAAGCGACTCTCAGCAACCCATTCCCCCAGGGGCTGGTGCCGACCATCGGTCACAACCCGTCGCAGCTGTCGATCTTTGAAGGGCAGAGCGTCACGTCGCCGATTCCCAATGAGCCGTACGGATACGCGCAACAGTGGAACCTCGAGGTGCAGCAGCAATTGGCAAACGACCTGGCGTTTACTCTCGACTATGCCGGATCGAAGGCTACGCACTTGTCTTACTCCACGGTGCAGTTGAACCAATTGCCGGATGCCGATCTCGCACAAGGGACCGCACTGAACGCATTGGTGCCGAACCCATACGCCGGGCATATCGCGAGCGGCCTGCTTTCGGGCGCAACTGTTTCGCAAGCGCAGTTGCTGCGTCCGTACCCACAGTTTCAATCTTTCCAGGACACGGCCGGCCAACGTGGTGATTCCCATTGGGCTGCGCTTGAGTCGAGGTTGACGAAGCGGTTCAAGAATGGCGGGGTGCTGCAGGGCTCTTACACCTGGGCGAAGCTGATCAGCAACACCGACACCCTTACCAGCTGGCTGGAGAGCCACAGCACCGCAGGCGTGCAGGACTGGAACAGGCTGGATCTGGAGAAAAGTCTGGCCAGCTTCGACGTGCGTAACCGCGCCTTGGTCAGCTACGTGATGCAGCTTCCCATCGGTACCAACCAGCGATTTTTCGGCACCGCCGGCCCGATGTTGAATCGGGTGATTGGAGGATGGGGAGTCAACGGCATCACGATTCTGCAATCTGGCTTCCCCATGCCTGTCACGACCTCCGCCAACAACACCGGGTCGCAGGGCGGCGGCTCCCGCCCGAACCTGGTGCCGGGAGCGCAACGCACCATTCAAGGCAACGAAGCAAACCGCGTCAACAAGTGGTTCAATACGTCCGCCTTCTCCCTGCCGGCGGCGTTTACTTTCGGAAACGAGAACCGGGTTGACAGCGCGATTCGCGACTCCGGCATCGCCAATTGGGATTTCACCTTGAGTAAGAACACGCCCATTACAGAACGGCTCAACTTCGAATTCAAAACCGAGGTCTTCAACCTTTTTAACCGCGTGCAGTTTGGCGATCCGAATACGCAATTGGGCGGTCAAACATTCGGCATCGTGAGCACTACCGTCGGCAATCCACGTCTGATCCAGTTCGCAGGAAGACTTACCTTCTAGCACGTTTACCAGGTTTCCCTACTCACAGCGCAGTGCGGTCATGGGATCGACAGAGGATGCTCTCCAGGATGGGATGAGACAGGCAAACGCGGAAGCGGATAACAGCACTAAGCAGGTTCCAATTAACATCAGCGGGCTGTGAGCGCTATTTTCAACCCAGCCCGAGATCAGGCGGTTCAATCCAACGCTCAGAATAATTCCAGCCAGTAGTCCGAAGCCCACGCTGACTCCAGCGGAGCTGAAAACATTGCGCAGGACATCGCCCTTCTGCGCACCCAATGCCATGCGAATCCCAAACTCGTTCGTCCGTTGCGCCACCGAGTAGGAAACTACACTGTAGAGGCCGACGGCCGACAATATCAGCGCCAAAGCGGCGAATGATCCAAAGAGGATGGAAATCAACCTGCCCCGGGACCACTCCGGCTCGCGCTTGATCCACACTTCCAGATCGTCCATTCGACCCATCACCTGCTGATCTTTGTTGACGGCTGCGATCTGCAGACGCACGCTGTGCAGAATCGACTGCGGGTCGATGCGGCTTCGTATCAGGATCTGGGTGTGCATCCACATGTACATCGAGTAGGGCAGGAAAATTGCCGGCTTCACTGGTTTGTCGAGGCCATCGTCCAGAGCATCAGCCACCACCCCCACTACCTGCAACCAACCGTCGCTCCCCGGAGAAGCGATGATGTAGGGTGGTTCGTTTTTCAGCAGCGGAATTTTGATCGAACGTCCCAGGGTTTCACCCGTGGGAAAGTAGCGTTTGGCAAAGGACTCGTTCACCAAAACCAAGGGTGCACTGTGCGCGATTTCTGTTTCGTCCCAAACCCTTCCGTGCAGCAACGGTATTTGTAGCGTTTTAAAATAGCCGGGGTCGATAAAGTTGAGCCTCGCTTTCTGCTCTTCACCCTCAGATTTCCCGGAGACTTCGAACGCCTGGTCCCATCCGTTGGAGGGTGGGGTTGCGTTGGTGGAGATTCCCGTCGATAGCACGTCGGGTAACTCGCTGATTTTGGCTCGCATCTGGTCGTAGAAGTTGATTCGTTCCGCGACAGTTTTATAGGTGTTGTCATGGATCGGAATGCCCACCGACATCACGAAGTGCGGGTCGTAGCCAAGGGGAACCCGCATCATGCGCAGAAAGCCCTGGATGGCCGCGGCCGCGGACGTCATCAGGAGAAGGGTCAGCGCGATCTGCCCCGCGATCAGAGTGTTATGGAAATGCTTGCCTCGCACCGTACCGGCGACCTTACGCGTGTTTGCCTGCAGTGTCCGGCTGATCTGCGGTCGTGCCAATTGCAGCGCTGGAAACAACCCAAATAAAACCGCGGTGAGGATGGCAAGCCCAACGCTGAACGCGAGCACTGGAAGATTGATATGGAAATCCGCCTCGCCTGGAAATGAATATTCCGGCAAACGGCTCACGATGGCATTCAGGCTCCCATAAGCCAGAAGCACGCCGAGGGTAGCACCGGTGACTGCCAGGAGCAACGATTCGGTGAGCAATTGGCGAATGATGCGGAAGCCGCTTGCTCCCACGGCAGCGCGAACTCCGAACTCATGCTGGCGGGCTGTTCCCCGTGCCATCAGGAGAATCGACACATTGGCGCAGCCGATCAGGAGCAGGAGGCCTACTGCTCCAAATAAAAGATTGAGCGTCTTGCCGAGCTTGCTGAAGTAGTAGTTGAGGTCCTGCACCGTAAGCCGGTACTGCTTGGGGAAGTGATTGGGAGTTTCCTTCGCGAACTGCTGGAAGAGCGGTTCCAATTCAGCGGCCGCCGCTTTTCGCGTTACGCCCGGTTTCAACTTGATATCGAAGCCATAGGTAATGGTCGAGGACGTCGAGAGGTTGAGCGGGAGGTAGACGTCGCCGCCCATCCACGCGAAGCGCGGCGGCATGACTCCCAGGATCGTATAGGTTTTCTGAACCAGGCGAATGGGTTTGCCCACCACGGCCGGATCGCCGTTAAAGTGACGCTGCCAGAACTTATAGCCCAGCACTACGACCTGCTGGGGTTCCTGGCCATCGGGGGCATCCGAGGGCAGAAAGGTACGGCCCAGCATGGCAGGTAAACCGAGGAACTGGAATCCATTGGGCGTGAGGTAATTCGCCTGCACATCTTCGGGAACATCGCCCCCTGTGACCGTCAGATTCCATTCATTCATGGCCACGACATTTTCGATGGAGTGGGCGCGGCGCAATTCCCGTATCTGCGGACCCGTCAGACCGTTCCAATTGGCTTCTTCGCCGGCTTTGTCGAAAAGGGACACCAGTCCGATGCGATCGGCTCCGTCGTATGGCCACGGATTCAAAAGCACAGCATAGGCAATCGAGAAGACAGAGACGGTTGCGCCGATTCCAAGAGCGAGCGAGAGAATCGCTGTAAAGGTAAAGCCCGCGTGGCTACGGAGCTGGCGTAAGGCGAAGCGAACGTCCTGTATGAGCGTGACCATCGGGGGGCCCCTATCAAGCGCGAACGCAAAGCTGAGTATGACCGCATGCTAAATCCTTGCTCTCAAGATACGCCAGAGGCCGCATATACTTACGTTGCACGAGTGCTTCCCGGAAGATAACCAGACAAAGCCCAGCGAGGAAGAGAAACCATGAACTGCCGCCTGTGGAGAGGCCGCTCTATCAGCTACTGGAAGTGAAGCTGCGTCCCGGCGCATCTACACCCACGCCTTCTCCGGCGGGCGGGGGGAGCAAGACGCGACGTCCGGCGGTCCCGGGCGTGGTATGCGCGAAGGCCGGGCACGCGGAATTTACTTCGATGTAGGCCACGGGCAGGCGAGCTTCGCGCGTTCCACCCTCGGATGCTGTTTCAACTTCGGCTTCTTTCCCACATGTCGTTACAACCGACAGCGCAAAGAGCTGCAGCGATCTTTCCTAGTACTTGAGCGCCAAGCTGAGCGGCGCCTGCACTTTCGCCACGTTCGCCGGCTGGCTGAGCCAGCCGCTTATTCCGTCTATGCGCCAGCGGATTACGCCGTCGTCCTGGCTCAACGCCCATAGACTGCCTCCGTCTGTAGCCATCCCCATGGCTCCCAACGAGGGTGGTGCTTCGCTCTCGAGTTGCATGGGTTCCAAAGCGCCGGTCTCTCGATCGATCCTCCACGTTGTTACGCCGTTTCCCGCGGTGTAGAGGAATTGGCCGGAGGGGTGCATGGTCATCCATATCGGGCTCCCTGGGCGGCCTGCTGAGACACGGTGCTGCTGCTCAAGAATTCTTCCCTCGCTCGCGTCATAAGCGTAAGAAGACACGGATGCGTTCAGTTGGTTCGCTACAAAAAGCAGACGGCCATCCGGGTGAAGCTCCATGTGCCTTGGACCGGCGCCCGGTGGTGCGTCGATCCGTTGCTCAACGTGGAGCCCTCCGTCACGCAGGGTGAAGACGCTCAGCCGATCGCTCCCCAGGTCGGCTCCCAAAAAGCGATGCCCGGTTCGGTCGAATAGCACCATCTGCGGATGCGCGCTTTGCTGGTGTTCTTCGTGCAGGCCTGAACCGGTTTCCTTTGAAATTCCGGATACTCTTCCCAGGCTTCCGTCTTCGCCTATGTCGAGCACGTTGTAGGCGCCGCCGCCGTGTACAGCGACTACGAGGGCGCGTCCATCGGGCGACACGGCGCCGTGCCGGGGAGCGGTCGCCGATAACGAGAGCGGCTGCCGGTTGAGCAGGGTGAGGTTTCCATCCTTCTCTCCGATTGCGTAGGCCTCTACGAATCCCCTCCGCAGGTTTTCATAGCGGTCCACCCCTTGGATTGCGTAGAGAAAGCGCGCGCTGGGATGTAGGGTCAAGAATGAGGGATGAGGACTGGCTATCGCTCCGACCGGCTTCCAGCGTTCTCTACCGACGGCGAACGCTTCTATACCGTGTCGCGAAGTACCTACAAAGGCGAACCGCGGGGTAACGTCTGCCCTGAGCCACGGCGCCCGCTGGGCCATCGCGCCGAGTGCCGAGCAGCCGGCCAGTTTTACGAAATCTCTTCGGTTCCACATTCCGGGATCCCTCATCGGATCTTCTTTCGGACGTTCCTCACGCAGACATCGACATCGCGTGATGGAAGATGCTATTTGGATCGTAACGTCGTTTGACGCTGCGCAGCAAGGAGGGTGGTGTAACGTAGGTCCTTCCGGTCCACGGTTTCAATCGGCATAGTGCTCCATTGGAATCCTTCTTGACGACAGGGGAAAACTACACCTCTTTGATCGAGGATCTTCTTTGCGGAATCTCCGAACGGACAGAACCCCACATGATCGAATCTGGTGAAGAGATTACTACGATTGCTTCCGGCGGAAAAGATGCGCTAAAAGCGCTATAAGCGCTATAAGCCTCCCTGGCTTTCTGGCGACGTGGTCCTGCCCAAACCCCGGTACGGGGCTGGGCAGGGGCGGCGCCGGGGTGGGAGACGTGCCGGAGAGCGTCCCGTTTACAAATCAATTGTCAAAGATCCGTTGCACTAGCCCTGGGGCTGACGTGGCGACGTGCTAAATGTTTCGCTCGACACTCACTGTACTCGTATAGACGCGGTTCGCCGGGGTTTAGCCTGGAGTCAATTTGCAAAAAAAAGCGGATTTTTCGTGAGGACCTAAGCCACATTTCCCCGAAAGGTCCGCTGAAATGCAGGTCCCTCCGCTTCGGTCGGGATGACAAGGGGAGGGCAGCGTTTCCATCGAGCATTAGTGAGTGGGATTGAGGAAGGGGAGTTGCGTTACATTTCCTCCTATGTTGTACATACCCCAATGGGTAAAAGGTAAAAGAGGCGGTGACATCGTAAAGAACCACTACGAAGGATCTGGTTCCCTTCGGGACGCCTGTCCAAGAGAGCTCGGGGGATTCATCGTATCCTGCGGCGCCGCTGGCAGTGCAGGTGTTCACTCCGTTGACTTGGTTATTCAAAATCGTGGAGATCGGCAAAACGCTGTCGTTGGAAAATGTGGTGCTGTGTAGCTGGAACGATTGCTGAGCCGACGCAGTTGCTACCAACATACCGAACGCAGCTGCAATACCCGCGACTCGATTGATTCGTTTGCCATGATAGACGACAACATTTGGATGACGGCCTGCTCGAAATAGACAACAATGCCGCGGAAAGGGCCCTGCGCGCGGTGGTCATGGGGAGAAAGAACTACTTATTCATGGGAGCCGATTCCGACGGCCACAGGGCCGCCGCACTTTATACCCTCATCGCTACCGCAAAACTGAATGACCTAGACCTAACCCTTTACCTTCGTCAGGTCTTTAGGCCTGTTATTCGTTCTCTTTCGAACAATCATCCTTGATGTAAAGGTCAACGTCGAACCGTTTCTTCTTCTCATCTGCGTCAAGAAAAATAAGGTCGACGCTCGTGTTGTCCTCCAGCGCTTTAAATGGCCCGAGCTCAGTGCCCGCGCCGTAGTCCCCTGGCGTCAGTGGTGGTTGGAACAATGTGTCGTTTGAAGAACTGAAATTCCCGTTATCCTTGAAGAGAATATAAAGGGATTCAGTGAAAAGCATACATTCCTTTTTGTGTTCGAGTACATTGTCCGGAGGCATTGTAACGGTGTGCATGATTGCTCTCCTGTCTGCGTAATTGAATAAGAACCCGCGGGGTCTTGTGGTTACTTTTCTGGCATTTGAAAGGCAGGATCCGATATTACGCCTTGCATTGCCAAATCTTCATTGAGCTGCAGCCTGGTAAGTCCGTGTCCTAAGGCTTGCTTCAGATACTTTATAGCTCGCCCACGGTATCCGAGCAGCTCATAGGCCTCGGCCACTTGGGACAAAACATACTCGTTCGTTGGTGACATGGCAAGTGAAACTTCAATATCGCCCATCGCCCTTTCCTTGAGTCCGTTCTTAGCGTACAAGGCGGCCAACGTGGCCCGAGCTTCAGCATTCTCGGAATTCACTTTGACAGCTTGCTCAAGGAGTTCGATCGTGCGTGTTCTGGCGATGTTTGCCTCTTGATCATCTCTTAACCACTCGTAGCCTTCCGTCAAGTTACCCCATACATCGGGGCTTTGATCGTTGAGCCTCAGAGCTTCCCGACTGGCGACGACGGACTGGCGAAATCGGTGTTGTTCCCCGTACAGCACACCTAGATTTGCATAGGCGCCGAAGCTGGGGCTGATCGCAATCGACTTCTTTAGCGATTTTTCAGCTTCTTCCAGCATCGTTGGATCATCGAGGTCCATGTAGGCCATCCCCAAGTTCGCATAAACCCAGGAATTATCTGGTGTTAGCTCTAATGCGCGATTGAACTGAGCGATTGCCTTATGCGGGAGACCGGTTCTCTCATAGAAGATGCCAAGATCGTTATATCCCTTCCAATCGGTCGGGCGCAGGGCCGCGGCCTTAATATACGCTGCCTCAGCGGCGGCATTCCGCCCGGAATTCCTGTAGGAGCTTGCCAGTCCAGCAATGGCATCAGCATCTCGGGGATCGAGATCTAGAGCACGCTGGAATTCCTGGATGGCCAGATCGTGGTTGCCCGTCAACTCGTGAATTTGACCGAGGACCGCGTAGGTAAACGGAACGTGGTCATCGAGCTCCGCCGCCCTTCTGGCATAAGCCTCAGCCTGTTTAAGCCATCGCGGGTCGGATTGCAAACGGTACTTCATGATGTTGACCACCGCGAGTCGTGCAAAGGCAAGGGCGAAAGTTGGGTCGGTCTTCACTGCGCTCTGAAAGGCTGCGTTCGCCAACTCCATGTTGCCTGGTTGATCATGCCTTTGGAAGTAGCCGAGCCCCGCTAAATAGTCTTCATAGGCGGCGGGAGTGGCGGCTTCGCGGACAACCGCCGAAGGATCCTCTCCACTAGAGATGTTCATTAGTCTCGCCAGGCGGGTTACCGCTTCATCTTGCATTCCTGCCAGGTTAGCGGATTGCGATTCAACGTCCGCGAAGCCAATCTCACGGGTCTTCTTAGGATCAATCAGCGTCAGTCTCAACCTTGCAGCGTCGCCGTCGCGTTCAAAGCTACCCTTTACCACGATGGTGGCGCCGAATTCTCGCAGGGCTGACGATGGATCGCGGACCTTCCGGGCACGAACTTCACTTGCTGGGATCACCCACAAAGACTTGTTTGCGGGATCTAGATTGGAGAGTTTGCCTGCCAGAGAATCCATGAGGCCGTCGCCGAGAGCCTGTATTTGGGGGTCAGCGCCAACCATGTCAAGCGGAAGTACGGCGATGTGCTTGTCTCTGCTGGAGAACAGCATTCCTCTCAATCGCTCTCCAATCGCCGGAATCAGAAGGAGAGCATATAAGATAAAAGTCAGGCTGAGCAGCCCAAGCACCATTGTAAGTGGCTTTTGTTGGATTTTAAGCAGAATAGGGCCATGCCGTAAGGCACGCTCTACATCCTTCGCCGACTGGTAGCGCCGGCTGGGATCGTATTCCACGCACTTGCATATAACCCGGTCCAGTCGACGCGGCACACCGGGCTGAAGCAACGATGCGCGGGGTGGTGTTCTGCGTCTCCCAGGCTCCGCATATTTCTCTGAAATTTCGCGTCGAAAAGGAAGCTTCCCAGTGAGCGTTTCGTAAAGAACGATACCAAGCGCATAGACATCCGTCGCCGGAGTCGCCTGTTTACCTTCGGACTGCTCGGGCGCCATGTAATCAGGTGTTCCCAGGATCGCGCGATCGCCGGTAAGCGTTGTCGACACGTTACTCGTGTGACGCCGCATCTCGTGGGCAATGCCAAAATCCATCAAGACCGCGCAGCTTTTGCCATTTCGAGAGGCGAGCATAATATTGCGGCTCTTAAGATCTCGATGTATTATCCCAGCTTCATGGATGCTCTGTAGGCCGTTGCATACTTCCAGGACCACCTTTTGCCCGTCACGCCACGGAAGAGGCCCGGAGACGATCCTGTCAGCCAACGTAGTTCCGTCCAAAAACTCCATCGTAAGAAAAGCCCGCTGTGGTTCTGAAGGATCTTCCTCCGCCAAATGCAGATCGTGAATTCTACAGACATGAGGACTGCTGACCTTCCTCGCGAGTTGAACCTCCTTTCGGAACCGGGAAAGTTGTTCCTGGCTCGCGGTAGTACCCGATCGAATCGTTTTCAGAGCGATACGCCCTAACTGGAGGTCCTTCGCTTCGTAGACTTCTCCCATTCCACCGCTACCCAGATGACGAATGATTCTGAAGCGACCTTGGATTAACGCTCCGTCTGCAAAGATCGGTTCAGTGTCAGAGAATAGATCCTTAAGTTTGAGGATTGGACTGCCAAGAGATCCCGTGTCACCATCATTTGCGGCCAACAAGGCTCCCAGCGCATCTTTCAGTTCGATGTCATCCCCGCAAACTTCAGCTACGAGGCGAACACGCTGATCCGCCGGGGCTTCAACGGCGGCTTGGTAGAGCGGTTTCAGTCGTTGCCAGAGTTCGGGGGTCATGTTTTTTTGGAAAGTTCTCCCTTCAACCACGCCCGTGCCATGCTCCAATCAAGCTTCACCGTTCTTTCACCAATCTTCAGAACAAGAGCAATCTCCTGGAAGCTGAGTCCCCCAAATGAACGTAGTTCTACTACTCTGGCTTGTCGCGCATCGCAGGCTGCCAGGCGCTCTATCGCCTCGTGCAAGGCCAGCACATCGATTGATTGATTAAAAGAAGGCAGTAACGCTTCATCCAGAGTGACTTGCTTCTGGATCCCGCCACGTTTCCGTGCCCGGTGTGCCCGCGCGTGATCCACGAGAATATGGCGCATGAGTTGAGCAGCCGTAGCAAAGAAGCGGGTTCTGCTTTGCCAGGGTATCTGTGGTTGATGGACCAATCGTACATAGGCCTCATGGACAAGCGCTGTCGGCTGCAAGGTATGGTTTCCACGCTCCAACCTCATATAGTGGCGAGCAAGCCGACGAAGCTCCTGGTACACCCGGGCAATTAGTTGCGCTTCTGCCTCCCGTTTGCCTGCGCTAACCTTGGCCAGCAAAGCGGTGATGGAGTCTCCGGGTTCGTGCGGATGGGGTGTTGGGATTGCCATAAGCCTAGATTCCCAATACAGAGCCGAGTATAGCTTGAATTCATTGCCGGGGCAGGCAGTTGCATTGCCGCTAAGGAACGGGACGGGTTCCGTTAACGAGATAGTTATCACAAAATACGGACTAAACCAGAGTAGATCTGCGTAAACACTTATCAGGTATCAGTTTACCTGTTCATGTAGTGATTACCGTGGCACTAAGTGATGAAGCAAGGGGACAAGCAGTACCTAGAGCAGTGGAGAGCGGTGGTTTCCATCAAGCATCGGTGAGTGGGATTGAGGGAGTTGCAGGCCGCTTGATCCCGTGAACCAATGCTCGATCGGAGCGCCAAATCTTCTTTGGCGTAAACCACGTTTTGCACGACGGGTTACCGCTGAAATGCAGGTCCCTCCCCTTCGGTCGGGATGACAAGGGGAGGGCGGTGTTTCCATCGAGCATCGGTGAGTGGGCTTGAGGGAGCTGCGGTTCGCTGGATCCCAGGAAGGAATGCTCGGTGCGCAACAGAGGCAGGACACCCATCAGTTTGATGGTGGGGTTGATGAGTAGAGGCCGGTGAGGCTGGCTTCTCCGAGAATGTCGTTTTGCTTTCCGGCGCGAATCAAGGCCTGGTACAGGGTTTCGGCGTTCGGTGGGAAATTTGCCGAGCCAGGTAGAGTTAGTTGCCCGCTCAAGGCGTAGACCGTGAACACGTACTTGTGGGTGTCAGGCTTCACGTTGGCCGGTGGGCAGGGCCCGTCGTACTCCTGGCCCAGCTCAAAGTCATTCTCCACTTGAGGACCGTAGGGACTGCCGGGTTTGCCGGCATTTGCGGGGAGTTGCGTTACATTTCCTCCTATGTTGTACATACCCCAATGGGTAAAGGAGGCGGTGACATCGTACAGAACCACCACAAAGGATCTGGTTCCCTTCGGGACACCAGTCCAATAGAGCTCGGGGGATTCATCGTATCCCGCGGCGCCGCTGGCAGTGCAGGTGTTCACTCCGCTGACTTGGTTATTCAAAATCGTGGAGATCGGCAGAACGCTGTCGTTGGAAAATGTGGTGCTGTGTAGTTGGAACGATTGCTGAGCCGACGCGGTTGCTACCAACATACCGAACGCAACTGCAATACCCGCGACTCGATTGATTCGTTTGCCATGATAGACGATCATTTGGGTCTCCTATAACTCAAAGCCTGATTTGCACCCCCTTCTATCAATTCCTGAGCAATACGGTCAAGTGAATATCGGAACACTTATTGTGACGTGATGCAGAGCTTCAGGGATCTTTTGCGTTAAGCGCAGCTACACGTCGTCCAGCTGATGCGAAGATCAGCGGGCATCGCGCAATACTGTGATACTCTTAGCGCCAATTGAATCTTCCAGGGAGGCGTGCTTTGACCTCCATGTCCGAAAGTAAGCTTGCGGCGCAACTCTTTTTGGCGCCTCTGCTCTATTTTCATGCGATTCCGCTTGGCCTTGCTCCGGCAGCCCTTATGCAAGTGACGCCAAGGCAGATGCGCGGCCAGGTGAGTGCGGTTTATCTTTTACGGTCAATCTGATCGGGCTCGGCGCCGGCCCGACCGCGGTGGCCTTGATCACCGATCAAGTGTCTCGTAATGACAACCTGGTGGGACAATCCCTTCTCGTGGTTGGGACGACCTCCGCGCATTCTTTCCACTCTGATTCTGTGGAGCGGCTTGAAATCGTATGTGCGCAGCCAGGATCGGGTCAAGGAGTGGGTGACCGCGTTGCCGGTTTGACGTGAAGTTTGGGAGCGGCGGGAGTTAGGATTGCTGCTGGGGCAATGAGCATAGTGGCAAGGTCAAGAAGAAAGTACTGCCCCGGCCCAGTTGACTTTCTACCCAGATGCTCCCTCCGTGCAAGCTAACCAGCTCTTTCGCGATGAACAGCCCTAAGCCCAGGCCGGCGCGGCTTTTGTCTTCTTCCCCCGGTATCTGCGCCAAGCGGTCGAACACGATAGCCAGATTTTCAGGGCTGATTCCGCATCCCGTGTCCGAGACGGATAGACATACAAAAGAGTCATCTTTCTCGGACGGGCCAATTCCGACCGTGACGGTTCCTCCCTTAGGGGTAAATTTGATCGCATTGCCGATCAGGTTGGTCAGGACCTGGCGCACGCGAGTGGCGTCAACCCAAAGAGGAGGATATTCTCCGGACGCAAGCGAGTGAAGGACAACGTCCTTCTCTGCCGCGTTTGGTTGGCAGGTAGAGATAGCGTCCGCGATTAGTTGGGATGGGTTACTGCATTGCTGCTCCAGAGTGACCTTGTGAGCGTCCAGGCGGGTAATGTCCAGGAGGTCACTTACCATGTTCTTGAGCTGGGAAAGATTCGTTAGCGCATGGGCGAGGTGCTCGTGTTGTTCTGCGGTCAGATCTCCAAGGAGCCCGTCCAACAGGTTGGTGGTGAAGAAATAGGTCGCGGTGAGGGGCGTGCGGAGCTCATGCGAAACGTGAGAGAGAAATTTCTCTTGAAGGCGGGTTTTTTCGTCGCGGGACTTTTCGACGGCAATCAGGTGGAGGCGGACCTGCTCCTCGCGCGCCACCCGGGCATATTCCCTTTCCAGACGTTGCTCAGCCTCGAGGCGAGCCAGATGTTTTTCCGCGTCCTTGCGCTTGGTGATGTTGCGGATGGCTGCGGTCACCAGGACGTCGGCGCCCTCCTCGAGAGGGCTCAACATGATTTCGATTGGGAAGCTGGTGCCATCCTTTCGCTTGCCCCACAATTCGATGCCTGTGCCAATTTGCTGAGCCAGCGCCTCCGCCGGCGTTCGGGCTCCATCGGTGATCAGCCGTTCCGCAAAACCTTGCGGGATGATGGTGATGACTTTTTGTCCGACAATCTCGTCGCGGCGGTAGCCGAATTGTATCTCCGCTTGCGCGTTGAGCAGGACTATCTCGCCGTCCTGATTGACAACTACCATCGCGTCCGGGGCCGCTTCCAGCAAGCCCCGGTATTTGGCATCTGAGTGCGCCAGATTGTCTTCCGAAAGCTTGCGGGCGGTGATGTCGCGGATCGCAGTCGTCACCAGAGTGCCTTCAGGGCTTTCCTGCGGGCTCAGCATGATCTCTATGGGAAACTCGCTGCCATCTTTTTTCAGCCCGGTGAGTTCCGTGCCTGTGTCGATTTGCTGATCCTGAGCCTCGGCGGTGGTTCGTGTTCCGTCGGCGATCAGCCGCTCCTCGAAGCCGTTCGGGATGAGTTTTTTCACTTTGCGCCCGATCAGCTCATCCGGGCCGTATCCGAACTTTTTCTCCGCCTTCGCGTTCAGGAAGACGATTTTTCCGGCCTCGTCTACCACTACCATGGGGTCCGGGGTCGCCTCCAGTAAGCCGTGATATTTGGCGTCCATTTCCACTAGATCCTGCTCGTGCTTAAGCGCGGTGGCGCCAGCGCCCTCTGTGGTCACGAGGATCCCACTGATGCTTTCCAGGTGGCTCACCACGATTTCGGTGGGAGAGCCGGCGGGTTGTTTTTTACCCCGCTTTTTTATGTATGCCATCGTGGTGTCCTGATACAAAACGTGAGTTTTTTCCGCTGCTTCTAACGTCGTGCCCTGATACGATCCCGAAGAAACTTTTTCAAGGAACTTCAGGGACAGGACACTCGACACCTTTCAACGATCCCCTGACACGCTTTGTCTCCATCTTGCAGTTACGAGTTGCTGTGAGTATTCCGGTCGAATGCTTGCGCCGGAAAGGTGTTCGCTTTCACTGGTTGCAGGGAGGTTTAGTTTTTTAGGAACCACGCGAGCCAGGGATCCATGAGATGTCCAGGTAGACGGCCCGCGGGATGCTCTCAGAGACGAGTGCGCTGCCGAAGAAAAGCCATGGTCCGCCAAGCCGGCGTTCCTGTACGACGCACGCCCGGGTTCGCGTTCCTTGTGGTCCCGCGCAGATCTGGAAGCGCCTCTCGGAATCCGACAGCGACGGGAACCCACTAAGGGACTATCCCATCCTGCGATTTTCGGTGCCATTCCCCTTGTTGTGCATTACTGAAGTTAAGGAATCTAAAGCATTGAGACGGGGTGGGCGCTGGAAAGATTGTTGAGCCGTGGGGGTTTCCGGATAGCCAGAGCCTCATGCAGCAGCTGACGACGCCCGCCACCGGCAAGCAGTGATGCTGAAACTCCCCGGCGAGGACTTCACTGGTCGGCCACGCGATTAAAAACAAACATAAACTCCGTCGCTTCGCCTCCTCCCGCCGAGCGATACATGTGATTCTTGACAACTTTGAGCCACCCGTCCCGAATTGCCTTCTTGCGATAGCGGCTTATCGTCATAGGCAGGCAAGCGAGCATACGGCTTAGCTTGTGACATGGGAGCATGAAGGCAGAATCAGGTGATTGATAGTACAAATGCCGTGCCACCGCTAAGAAGGTGGTGTAGCCTGCGGGAGCATCCTGGCCAGATTCGCAGGGTAACTCTTTCGCCGCCATGACTGCCGTCGTGAGCCGATCCCAGCCGGGTACCGCGCGGCAGTCTGCCCAGACGTGGTCAAATGCCATTTCCGCATCGGCCCTGTCCATATGCAGCGAATGCTCCCAAAATTGGCTGCCAATGGTTTTCTTAATCTCCGCCAAAGCGTCGTTTTCATCGAGATCGATCAGCAACGGGTGTGCCTTGGCAAATCGTCCGAAGTCCCACGCCGGGGTTTGCCAGGCGCGTTCATTTTGTTCTCTGCGTGCGTCCAGGTGCGCGGCCTGCAGAACAGCGGCCCACAGGTAGTCCCGTAACGCCCATTTGTTCAGTTCGTCCACCGGGATTGTCAACGAGCGTCCGTCGAAGAGTTCGTCTTTCCACGTATTGACTTGTTCATAAGTCAATACGTGGGTCTGGTTCTTGGTTGTGGCTGTGGATGACATGTATTTCCCTGTGTGTCGATGAGTATCGTGAGTTTCCTGAATATCTGTGTGTCTGTGTGTCTGTGTAACACCTTCAGTAGAAAATCGGCGGATCGAGAACGGGATGGGATTTTTATCTGCGGCTGTGCGTTCTGCAGCAGAGGGAGAAAGTAGGGGGAGAAATTCCAGTTCCGTTCCTCACATGGTTAGGCACGCCGGGCTTTTGTTCGTGGATTGCTGACTCCAGATCTCAAATTTATAAGTGCAGCGTATATCCAGATGTAGGTCCCGTCAAGGGACGTTCTACAAGATATAGACACTATCACCGTTTCATACGGTTTCTGTCACCAAGAAGATTACTTTTCAGAGTTAAACATTAACGTTACTTAATCTATTCCGAAGGAGAACTTTATCCACGATGATGCACGACTCGAAGGCGGCTGCGCCTAAGTGGCGAGGGAACGCGAGCCGGGCGGCTTGGGATATACAGCCACAACATATTCAGTCCCACTCGTACTGCATATTTCCTCCCCCGAACCTCAGCAGCGCTAAGTCGTAAAGTTCATTCGCCAAGAAGACGGCGTCTTCCACGGCGTAGATGACGCGCTCACTTCTGTGCCCTGCTCTCGGATCTCGCGCCAGGCGTAGTCCCGCGATAATCGCAGCGGCAATGATCAAAACACGGCCATCCTTTTTGTGCGATACCGGAGAGTGCTCCACTAAAAGCTCCTTCCATCTGCCGTTCTCACGGGTTTCTTCCGTAGCCGCCGAGAGAGGCGCCCCGGGAAGACCTGGTTCGGGAGGTAGCGCCGGTAGTCGCCACAGAGGGGGCATCGAGCAGCGATCCACGAGGCGGGTACCGTCTCTACAGGGGCCGGGATGTTCTGAAGGCAGGCCTTACAGCAGATGACGAACGGATGCAGGCGGGGTTCACCGATAGGGAACATGCAGACACTATAGGAGAATAAAAGGCGAAAGTCATCAAGCACTAGAAATGGGGCGAGTGGGTCCGAAAGCTCCGAGGCGCCACCGGCTAACATCAGACGTCAGGGGTGCATCGGCACCAGATCTGCCAGGACCATGGAGGTCCCCAAATTTCCTGAAAAGTACTCGGTCGGCCTTCCTCCGCCCGGTGTTCTAAAATCGACCCGGGCGTGCTGAAAGATAGCTATGAGTCGAGTCCTCATTATCGACAGTCAAACCCCGGTCAGCCACGAAATCGGTGAACTGCTCACCGGCGCTGGTATACCGATCGAGTATGCTGCCGGCCACATCGATGCACTCCACCGCCTGCGGTGCCGGATGTTCAGCGTGATCATCACCAGCGCGGAAGGGGTCATCGAAGAGGCCCTCGCCCTGATCCAGGAGATGAGGCTCATTCGTCCTCATTTGAAGTGCATCGTGCTGGCGCCCTATAGCACCCCGGGCGAAGTCATTGCGGCGCTTCGGGCGCGCGTCTTCGGATGTTTTACGCCTCCGTTCGAAGCTCACCCGATCTTCTGCGTCGCGCTCAACGCGGCTACCGGCAACGAGTCAAACGAAGACATTGAAGTGCTCTCCGCGCGTCCGGGGTGGGTCGCCGTTCGCGTCAACTGCCGTCTGGCGACCGCGGAGCGGCTCATGTCCTTTGCCAGAGAGTTTGCCGCGCAGCTGCCCGAAACCGCGCGTCAGGAGATCATGCTGGCGCTGCGTGAGATCCTGATGAACGCGATGGAGCACGGCGCTCAGTTCAATCCCGATCAGGTGGTCGAGGTGAACGCCATTCGGACTGCGCGCGCCATGACTTTCCGGGTGCGCGATCCGGGGGCGGGATTTCGTAAGGATGCCATCACCCACGCAGCCTATGCGAACCCGCCCGGGGACGTGACAGCCCACATTCTACGTCGCCACGAGCAAGGCATGCGCGCTGGAGGCTACGGCATGCTCCTCGCCGCTGGCACGGTTGACGAGCTTATCTATAACGAGACGGGGAACGAAGTTATCCTCATCAAATATTTGGATGAGCCGGCTGAGAAGTCGTAACCAGGAACGCGAGTAGTAATGTCGTGGCTCGGTGGATGCTGGGGCCGGGCTTCACAGCTTTCGTTACCTGAAGTGTTGGGGTAGGTTCCTTCTGTCAGAGTGATTCTTGTCGCCATGATTCTTGTCAAACACCGCTCCCCGTTCGTCGGTAATAAAGTCCGACATGGAGCCGGGGATACTGGCGAGTTGCCGTTGTATCGCCTCTAAACCGGGCGCAGGGCCTATCTCACGAAGCTGGGCCTTGGTCCATGCCTGATGGTTGGGGATTTCGCTCACCGTCACCATGACGTGCTGCCGGTCTCGCAGGCCAAGCGGCTGCAGAGGGCGCAATACGCCATTTTCATAGACGGCTTCGAGCTGCCTGCTCATGGTCGAAATTTTAGTCCATTTCCTTGCGGCGCATTGGGAAATATGGTGACGGGATGTGAGGCGGGATAACTCAGGCGGCGGGGGCAGTGCAATATCGACGAGCGAGCCCAGCAGCAGCAAGAGGAAACTGAGGGCAAGTGCAAACCGCTCCATTTCCTTGAAAGAAAAGCAATGTGGCAACCGAAGTGGTCACCAATGGGTCAACCTTAGTAGGAGCTTGATAGGGACAGCCTCTGTCACGCGACGCAGACCGTTCGAAGCTTGTCGCGGATGATGCTGCCGGCGGGGTAAAGGTATCTGGTGTCCCCCCATTTCCCAACGAATTTCTCGCTGAGCAGGCCCTTCCGGACTTCGTTTAGGATCTCTTCGCTCCACACGATGCGGAAAAATGAAGGCTCCTCCGCGGAGCGAAGCAGCGTGTCACATAGTGGCATCGGCAAAAGAACGCAGGCGTCCGGCAAGACACAAAATTCATTGTCGGGAGTGAGGATCATCTAACCCTCTTGCGTAGAGACCATCCTGATGCTCCTGCAAGGCCAAGTCATCCAGTTGCTTCCTTCGACTCGCATCCCTATTGCCCTTAAACGCTAGCACGTCGCGAGCGTAAAGCCTTCGGTGCGTTCCCACCATGTGGTAAGGAATTTTCTCTTTTTCAATCTCCTGTACGAGAAACTGTCTGGAAACCCCCAATATCTTTGCTGCCTCCATGGTTGTCAGTGTCGCTTCGCTCTGCAGAATTGTTACCGACTTCCCGTCTTTCAGATCGGCCAGGAGCCGGCACAAAAAAGAGTAAAGGCTACCTGGCAGAACCTGCGTTTTACCGTCTGGCCCGACCAACTTTGGTTCTACCGCGCGTAGCTTCGAGTAAAGATCCTGAATATCCCGTTGATCCCGCTCGGCGATAGCAATCCCCGTCGATTCCGCGGCCACCCCCGCTTCTCGCTCCATCAAGCACCCCTCCCCGTGCACAAACAGGGTCCTCGTTTCTTCCTGCGCGCACTCGCTGTCATTAGAACCCCATAATTTCCCTTACCGCCATAGTCACGATTACGGCCATAGAAGCGATATTCAGGCTCATGGTCAGTGACCTATTCAGCGCATCCACCAACAGCAGTTCGCCAATTCCCTGACCTTTGAAGGCCAGATCGCGGGTCAGGCGCCCTATAAAAGAGTCGCCCCGATAGATAGGGAATTTCCCGTACGGTGGCCGGAATTGACACTCATTCCGTAAACATCTTGACAACATTGAACACTCATGTGATACTCAGTACTGAGGCTTGAAAGACCCTCTCCACTACAGGTGGAGTAAGCCGAAGGCGTCTACCAAACGCCACAGGAGAAGCGACATGAAAAATTGGGGAAGAATAGTGGATTCACGGTATTTAGCGGGGAAGGGTGAAATTGTGGCCCTAACCCGAAGGAGCATTCATGGCGGTCACACAGATTCAGGATCAGGTCCCGGAACAACCGGTCGAATTTAACCCAAGAAGTTTCGCGAACCATTACCGGTCCGGCAGACGATCCAGAGTCTGATCCTGTGGCTGTGACGCTTTTTCTGGAAGAAATTTTACTAATTGAGCCGTTCGGACCCCTACCACCTCCTTCGAAAGGAAGCTAGGGGGATCCCTACTCGGCCTGGAGTTTAGAATGCCCACTACCACTGTTGAACCAATCGTCAAGCATCGCCTACAGCTCGACTTCACTCCGGAATCACTCAATGATCTCGATCAGCTCAAGGCCGAGTCTGGTCTTCCCAATAGGGCCGAAGTGATCCGGCAAGCTCTCCGTCTCCTGCAATGGGTTATTGAAGAGACCCAAGACAACGGAGCCAAAATACTGGTCGAAGCGAATGGGAAGCCGCGCGAAGTTTTCTTTCCATTCATAACCAAGAAGCCTAAGCCGCAACCGGAACTGGTCGGCAGATAGGATCTATGACCATTCCCGGCGACAACCCTCCGCCTACTGGACTTCCTGAAGAAGACGACCCGGTAGGCGGAACTGGATTGGGCAAGGAATCAAACATCGGTCCCGTAGTTAACGAGGAGCCGGAAGATGTTAGTGACTTCAAGAAAGCTCCGGGTCCTGTGGACTCAGGAGTCGACTTGGAACATGCCAAAGCCGCGAAGAACCTAGCTTACATCTTCGCTGCTGCTCTCGCCGTTATGTTCCTAATGAACATCGGCGCGGTCGTGTGGCTCACATGGGGCCAGCCAGTAAAGGATTCCCTCGAAGCGGTCAACCATGTGTTCTCTATCTGGATACCAATATTCTCGGGGTTCGTTGCTTCTGCGGTCACCTTCTACTACACACAGAACAAGCGCTAAGGTGTTCGCGGAGGTCGACCTTCGTGCCTTCGAGCGGATGTCCGCGATGACTTCCTTCAAAGCTTTTGGAGGCTACGTTGAGGCGGTACCCTGCGTAGGTGATTCAGCGGCAGTATTTTATCGGCAGTTTCACTTAGTTCACTTGAAGCGGGCGGGACAGACGAAACGTTCACTTAACTCTCGAGATCTTGAGATTCTGAAAAGGTACGTCCCGTATGTCCCGCCTAAGCTTCGCGCGGTGCGGAGCGAATGAAACCGCTGGTACACGACACCGATGAAAACGTTCGCATCGCGGCGGTACGCGTCCTTTTGAATTTGGCCGAAGACGAGTGGCTGAAGCACGAGCTCGGCCTGACCATAGGCGACGAAATGCATCAGAAGAGTCCGTTCAACGCGAACATCGTGTCTGGGAGTTGCTGAGTAGCATCCAAGGTTGATAGCACTCGGGTCGAGACCTCAATACCAGCATAGCGTCTGAAATCTGTAGGATCGAAGGTCAGGATTGACGTGATGCCACGGAGCTGCGCCTTAGGACCGGAACAGCGCCCGGAAGCCTTCCTGCTCGAAATGCCGGTCGCCCGTGGCGCTTTCCGTCATTCCCTCGGCCTTCATCGTTGCCAGCGAGATGCAATCGGTCAGGCTGTATTCCTTATCCAGACGCTCGGCATACAACTGTAACCCGGCAGCAAAACTCCTGGATGTCTGGTGTAAAAGACGGACGTCCAGGTCATCCTGTAAAGCGTATGCGACTGCGGCTGCCTTCCTGCGAAAAAGCGTTCCCCTGTCGCTGAAATAGGTCAGAAACTCGGTCAGCACCTCTTCGGTCGTAACGAGAGGCGGACGTTCCGGGGCGAGATCGAAGGCGGTAACGCGATCATGGTCTGGATCGTCAGGATTGAGAAGAGCAATCCAGTAAAAGGTATCGACGAAAACCGGCTGCACTAATCTCTCTTGGGCAAGCCATAAATGTAATGGTCAACCTGGCGCGCGCCATCCCTGGGAAGCTTCGCAAATTCTTCCGGCGGTACATCCGCCATAATCTCGGCAATGCGTTCAGAAATCCGCCGCCTGGGCTGAGTGGCCACAACGGTTTCCGGTTGATCCAATATTCGATCAACGATCGACTGTAACAACTGCTCCACCGAGACGCCCTGCGAAAGCGCCCTGGCCTTCAGGGCGGCTTCCTTGTTATCGGGCAGTTCAAGAATCAGTGCCATGGTCTTTATCTTACCGGGCTATCGTTTTAAGGATAAAGCAGTTAAGCTTTTTTGTCACGCATTCCGGCCGTCGGATAACTTGCGAGGTGCTCGAAAATTGAGGTGGATATTTGAACGTCCCTGACCTATCCTTTCGAGCTGCTGAGCAAGGTAAGCCTGTGAGTGAGCTACGGTGCTTTAGCCATGGACTCGCCGATCAAGCGCATAAACTGGCGCGTAAACTTTGCAGATGGTACTTACGTATGATGTCCCCTTATTCAACCGATCTCACGTTCCAGGGCTTGAGCCAACCCTCCATAACTTCGCCACGGTTCTCGTCGTTCGCAGCGGGATTCGATAAGCTGATCAGGAATCGCCTTGAGTTGTAGGTACAACGCACAGAACCGCGCCGAAACCGCGAGTTTGTAAGCGTTTTGCCGAAGTATTGGCGACACTATGTCTATAATTCTCAAGATAAACCGAGCGCTAACGTGCCGGCAACGGCATCGATTTAAGAAAAGAAAGCGTTAGCAGCAGAAACAACAGCAGATCGCATATTGATTCCCATCGATCCTTCACACCCTGACCCGGTGACGATTAGCAATCCGCTCCATGACGAGGCCTCAAAGAAGAGGACGCCGACGGAATTCGACCGTTCAAGAAGCTACGCATGGCTCGTAGTTGCGATGCTATGGCTGATCTGCTTTTTCAATTACGCGGATCGGCAGGCGCTCTTTTCAGTTGCGCCGCTCCTGGAGCGTGATTTAGGGCTTAGCAATCTCCAGTTGGGAATCCTGGGTTCGTGCTTCGCTTGGGTATATGGCCTCAGTGCTCCTGTTGCTGGGTTTTTCGTGGACCGGATCCGACGGAAGACGTCGATTCTCGCCGGTCTTCAATTCTGGAGCATCGTCTGTGCACTTTCGGCAGCAGCGAGCAGTTTCTTGCCGCTCTGCTTATTTCGAGCGTTTGAGGGTCTTGGCGAATCCATCTACTATCCCGCGTCCACATCGCTCATCAGCGACTATCACGGTCCGAAGACCCGCTCGAAGGCGTTGGGAATCCTGGTGACGAGCGTTTACGCGGGCACGGTCGGGGGCGGAGTTTGGGCCGGCACCATCGCCGCCCATCATGGTTGGAGGATGTCCTTCATCATCCTTGGTGTCTGTGGCAGCGCCTTAGGGGCAATCCTGATTTTTACGCTGCGCGAGATTCCAAGGGGGTCGGCAGACGGAACCTCTGAGGTTCGCAGGCGTGATTTCATCACAATGTCGAAGACGATCTTCAGCAAGCCGACGGTCGCGCTGCTGATGGCGGCATTTGTCTGCGCCAACTTTGTTGCCCTCGTGTTGCTTACATGGATGACGGTGTTTTGTTTCGAACGGCTGCACCTTTCCTTGGTGGAGGCGGCTGCCATAGCGACCGTCTACCCGCAAATTGGCAGTATTCTTGGGGCCTTCGCCGGCGGATATGTGGCGGACCGCATGTACTCGCGCACAGTCCGAGGCCGCATTCTTACACAGTTCCTGGCACTTGTGGCCGGGCTTCCCTTTGTGGTTCTCTGCGGACAGAGCAGCTCCGTCACGATCATCGCCATTGCGCTTTTTTCCTGGGGGCTTTTTAAAGGCGCCTATGACGCGAACATTTTCGCGGCCGTCTTCGACTTCGTTGAGCCAGGCGGACGCGGTACCGTGGTTGGACTGATGAACTGCGTGGGGTGGCTCCTGGGCGGAGGTTCGGCTCCGGTTGCGATCGGACTGCTAAGCGTGCACTTTGGACTCGGCAACGCCATTTCGATGTCTGCCATCGGCTACATCGCAGGCGCGGCGTTTTTGTTGGCCGCCATGTTAAGCCTCACTCCGAATAATCGACCCATTGCGATCGCTGGGAGAAGCTGACCGCCCAATGACTCCAACCAGCGAAATCCCGGTCTGCGTCACTCTGGTTTGAACAATGCAGACAAGTGCGTGTCATTGCCTGCGTCTCCCCACGGAGTCAGGCGAGTGATTCTCCCACCGCGAACCCACTCCACTACGTAGATCGTCCCGCCCGGAGTAACGGCGCAAGCATGCGGAGCGATAAAGCGATTTTCCGCCGGCAAGTCATCAGGCCAGCCGATAAGCTCAGGCCATCCCCATCCCGTCTGACGCGGCCAGCCGCCATGGGGACGAACCTCGGAGTTTCGCCCGTAAGAGCCGATCTTGCGCAGTGAATCATCGAGCACACTCAGCTCGCCAAACAATTCCGGCACATAGATTTGTCCGGATCTGAACGCAAAGCCGCATGGACTATGCGTCGTGTTATCGACATGATTGACGTAGTTTCCCTTGGCGTCGTAGCGGAGGATCCTGCGGTTTCGACGATCAGCTATGTAGGCGTGCTCCTTTGCATCGAATGCGATGCCGTGCGGACGCGCGAACCGTCCCGGCCCTTCCTCTCCGGTCAAAGTGCCAAGAAAGCAGTTCTGGGCCGAAAACCGATAGATGACATTGCTACCGTACCCGTCCGCTACCCACACGTCTCCATCTGCCGGAGAGACCGCCACCCAGGTAGGGGAGTAGGGCCGCAAGGCCTCGCTGGGAGGCTCAATCCGGCAAAGCACTTTGCCGCGCAGGTCGCGCTTCGAGACTTCGCCGCTGGTCTGGTCTGTGATCCAGAACGCTTCGGCTCCATCATGCTCGGTGAGGGTGAGACCATGGGCGCCACCTAAGTCGTCCCCCCAAGCGTCGAGGAGTTTGCCGTCCGCGTCGAAAAGGTGAAGCGCCGGCCTCGCCTGTGCGAGCACAGCCACGGACCCGTCGCGCAGCACAGCCACACCATGGGTCCGCGAACCGAAACATCCATCGTGTTTTGCTGGTATGCGCGCCCAGTCAATCGACCAGTGGAAACCGGAGCCCGTCATTGCCGAGAGGTCCCCTTCGTTATAGTCCCCAGCGGCGACGGCTCTCCGCCACCGGCTCGAGCTTGCTTGCAGGGTCCCAGTAGGCGTAATGCTTCTTAAGGGGGTTCCCCTTCCAGCGTTCATCGAACGGCTCAGATGCGCGTTGATATCGCATGTCCGCGCTGATGCGGTAGCGATCCGATAGGTTTGCCAGAGAGGCGTGCAGGATATGCATGCCGAAGATGAGCACATCGCCGGGATGAAACTCCGCCGTTGCCCAGCGACCGCCGAAGCGGGTGACCATCTCCATCGGATCTTTGCTGAAATAACCTTCGATCAGGTCCCGATCAACATCCGCCGCCCAATAGGTGGATTTGAATGCTTCGATTTTGTCTGTTCCCAGACATAACACGATCGGTCCCATATCCAGCGTTACGTCGCCCATGGGCGTCCAGCACGTATAGAGTTCCTTCGTGCCGCGCCCCATAAAGACGATATCGGAGTGGATCGTTGACTCGGCTCCCCTGGCCGCGACGCGCATCCACTGAAAATCGAAGGATCCACTCTCGCCATCCAGAAGGCGGTCGAAGAATGCTGGTACAGAAGGATCGTGAAAGACAGCTTGCACCTCGGGCAGCAGGCGATACACCTCATTCGCACGAACCCCGGTTGTGCTGCTTCGCTTCGCGTCTGGATCGATGATGCCGTTCATGATGTCGGTGCCGGGCATGAGCAGTCCTTGGGACTGCATCGTCTCCAGCACCTGCCTCCGCGCCCGCAGAACGATATCCGGGGCACGCAGTTCCCGGATCAGAAGGTAGCCATCGTCCTTTAGTCGTTCGCGCAACTTCGCGGCATCGTGGAGTATTTCGTTCGAGTCGCGGAGATCGGCTTTCAGATATGGTCCGCCCACCTCCATTTCATAGCCGAAAAATTTAACCTTCATGAGTTTGTCCCCCGTTGTCTTCCCCCGTTGTCTTCAAAGCTCGCATCCAAAAACTGAAACAACGTCTCATTTACTGCCGGGCTGCGGTTGCGAAAAGAAGTTTCGCGCCTTTAGGAATATTCCTGAAGACATTCATGACCGGATGCTCAAATCGATAGGGTGAGACTCCTCCCTTGAGCTAGTGCATTCTGTGCTGAGGTGAATGTGCTGACTGAACCACGACATCAATTCGGCGGCCTCAGCCAGCCGTTTTTCGGTAAGCGGTTGCGAGAACGTTGCGGGAATAACGTTGCGCGCTTGCAGCAGCCACTTCAGCCCCCAAGGTGTTGGAAAGACATCCAAATGGGTGATCAACTGCCGAAGCTGATCATCCAGGCGCTGGAGATCATGACCCCGGCCTTCTTTGCCGGCGTGGAAGATACTGAGAATGAGCTCCGGATAGGCGCAAGCTACTCCGGAAATGACGGCATCGCAGACCCCCTCGGACATTGCCAAAGCAAGTGCTCCATCGTTTCCGACAATCCTAGCCGCAGAAGGAAAAGACGACGTGAGGCTTCGAAGATTTTCCAGAGAACCGCTGGAATCTTTCATGCCGACTACGTTCGGATGAATACTTAGCAGAGACAGGGCAGTCTCGCTGGTAATTCTGGTGGTGAATTGCGGAAGGTTATAAAGAATTATTGGCATAGATGTCGACCGGGCTACACTGGAGCAAAACAAGGCGACATCATCCTGGGAGTACGGAAAGAAGAAAGGGGGCGGTAAGAGTAGTCCGGTTACTTCCTCCTCTTCGGCGACCGTTGCCAGAGAAACAGCAGCGTGTTCGCTCGCAGCGCCGATCCCACAGAGAATCTGGGCGTCATTCCCGGCGACCAAGCGGACCTCTTTTATGAGGGTGCGCAGAGTTGTTGGGTTATTGAGACAATATTCACCTGTAGCACCGTTCACCGCAAACGCTCGAATTCCTTTGGAAATGAGGAAGCCAAGAAGAATTCGCAGAGCTGCTACATCTATCGTATCGTCTCCATTGCGTGGAGAGAGAACAGCAGCGCATACTCCCGAAATCAATTTTCGTTGCTCCATCTATCGCACCATTCGCCGGGCGGCGGCACGAATCGGGAGCCGCTCGATACGCAAGATGACCCGCACAGACGGATTTTACACATCTGTCGTATACCTGTCGACACACCGTCGGTGTACCAAGTGCAGGTGTAGGCTGAGTCGCGATTCAAGTCCGTTTAAGTGCGGGTACAGGCGGTAGTTGGGCCGTCAGCAAGCAGATTCTGCGTGACTGGCGTAGTTCGTAAGACGGAGGAGTCAATACGAGCAGCGCTCAGCGCCACTCGTCGATGCAAGAGATCGAAGCGTCATCGGTACTTTTCGACGGGACTCGAAAGTTCACCAGAATTGCCTGCATTCTCCCAATTTTCACACCGGCGGAGATCTTATTGTGGATCTCAGCGAGCCGGAGGAAACGCTGGTCTTTGTCCCAGTTCGCGCGTTCAGTAGACCCCGACGCCTGCACAAGTCACGCTTAGGGATTGTAGTGATCGTAGATTTCCAAAAACGCGGGAATATTGCTTTTCATCGAGGCCTCACGTTTGTGCTGATCGAACTCCTCCAGGCGTTCCCGCTGGCTTTCCTGTAAGTGAAGTGAGAGAACTTTGACCGTAGACGCGACATCCTGGCGTTCAATAAACTCGATCAGTTCGGTGTGCTGCTGATAAATGCGCTCCAGATCCGCTACGTTGTGTCCCCGTCGACGAATGAGGAACAGACGCATGAGCAGGCGCGTCTCGCTTACTACCTTGTGGATGCGTGCGTTATGAGATAGCGCGATGAGCAGCGCATGGAAGCTAAAATCTGCCGCGATGAACCGATGCATCTGTTCGATGTTCAGAACGGATTCGCGGGAGCTTTTGAGTTCTTCCTTGAGCACATCAATCGCATCGACAAATTTCTGAAGGAGCTCTCGGTCCTTGGAACGGATCAAGCCGAGCCGTGCCACTTTGCAGAGCGCATAGGTCTCAAGCGCTTCGCGCAGCTCGCAAAGATCCAATACATCTTCCCGCGTGAACTGTACGACAAAAACTCCGCCACGACCCTGCTCCAGTAGACCTTCCGCTACAAGTTGGCTGATCGCTTCACGGATCGGTGTGCGGCTGCTTCCAAGCTCCCTGGCCAGTTCGAGCTCAGAGATCGCGCTGCCGCCTCCCAGCTCTCCCTCGGCAATCTTCCGGTAGATGCACACATACGCACGCTGTCGCACCGACGATATCGGGGAAGTTTCCCGACCTTTCCGCTTCTGTGCCATCGCGACTCATGATAACAGTGTCTGCGCAGAATGCTGTCTGCGCACGATTCTTGCAGGTGTCGTTTGTCTGTCGACAGAAGTAACTCTTTTCTGTCCAGTCTGTGGACAATACGCATACAGCCGTGCTAATCTTTCGCCCGACTTGAAAACAATGCTCGCGGAGGGCATGTGTCCATGAAAAGGTTAATCAAAGTTGCTCTTGCGCTTCTACTCATGTGGGCCGGTGCCTCATACCCGACGCAAGCGCAAAGCGTGTATGGTTCTGTCCAGGGCACCGTTACCGACAACAGCGGGGCGGCTATCCCCGGCACTGAAGTGATTGCCCGCGAAGTGAAGACCGGCATTGTCCAGAAGGTTGTCACGAACAGCAGCGGGCTCTACGTTATTTCCGACATGCGACCAGGCACATATGACATAACCGCGCGCCAAAATGGATTCACCGAACTGAAGCACACTGGGGTCACGGTCCGGGTCGGTGATGTCATCCCGCTGGACATGTCTCTGTCGGTCGGCAGTGTCACGTCCGCGGTCGAGGTCACCGCGGGCGTTCCGCTGATTCGTAGCGAAGATACGGTTGTAGGCTCGGTAATAGATGAAGAAGAGATCAAACAGCTCCCGTTGAACAACCGCTTAGTATTCAGTCTCGCCCTACTCACTCCAGGTGTTCAGCAGTCGGCGGTGAGTAACGGGACGAGTTCCGACAGTGAGCCGCGTTTAAGCGGCGGTCGTTCTCGTACAAACGAATTTACGCTAGACGGAACATCGATCACCGACCCACGTCGCGGGTCAACCGTGCTCTCGCCCAACCTGGATGCAATTCAGGAGTTCGCCGTAATTACCAACGGCATTCCGGCACAGTACGGACGCCTGGCGGGCGGTGTCATTACTGCGACGCTGAAATCCGGAACCAATGTTTTCCACGGAGATCTATTCGAGTTTTATCAAGGTTCAGGACTGGGCGCGGCCCGCAACTATTTCGCGGCGACTGTGCCAAAGCTGGTCTTTAACCAATTCGGCGGCATCATCGGCGGTCCAATCCGTAAGGATAAACTGTTCTTTTTCGCGGACTACCAAGGGACCCGAAGCCGCTCGCAGACGATCTACAACAATACGCTGCCCACTGCCCAGGAGTTGCAAGGTAATTTCTCCGATGTTCTTGGAGCCGCTATTGGAGTCGATGCGCTCGGACGGACCATTTATAAAAACGAGATCTTCGATCCCGCGACAACGCGAACCGTCAATGGCAGCGTTGTTCGGGATTCCTTTCCAGGCAACATGATTCCTCAGAATCGCTGGGATCCCGCCGGTGCGAAGGTGGCGGCACTCTATGCCCCACCGACCAACACCGGGCTCTCGCAAAACTTCCACAGCCTGCAGCCCGGCGGCCTAAATCACGACCAGGCCGATGGCCGCGTGGATATGCAGATCGATCCGGCCGATCTCGCGTTCGTACGATTCTCATATGACCGCACCTTTACCATCGCGACTCGTCCGTTCCCGACTGCGGGAGGCAACACAGGCGAAATCGACACTTTCTATGATTCAGCAATGGCCTGGACACATACCTTCTCCCCCACCCTCCTGAACGATGTAAGAGTCGGATTCCTGCGCGGGCAACTGGACCGGCTCACGCCCTCCACCAATGTCAACAGTCTGCTGATCCCGAATCTGGTGCAAGAAGCGTTACCTACCATTGCACCTGCGGGCTATACATCGATCGGCGACTCGCCGGCATTTGATCCCACCCAGCAGGAATACCAGATTACGGACAATGTGAGCGTCGTGAAAGGAAAGCATGTCCTTGGTTTCGGCGTAGACTTCCGGCGATTCTCCATCAATGACCTGCAATTGACCGCAACATCCTATAACTTTTCTACTTTACAGACTTCGAATGGGAGCAATAGCAATACAGGCAATTCATTTGCCAGCGTTCTGCTGGGTCTTTCGAGCCAATATACAGCGGACACGAACACCGGGCGTTTCTACGAGCGATCCAATTATTTTGGCGTGTACGGTCAGGATTCTTACAAGGTTACTCATCGGCTTACGTTGAACTACGGGTTGCGTTACGACGTCGAGCAGAATCCCAACGAGCTTGATTACAATGGGTCCAACTTCGATCTTGTCTCTGGACAGGTCATTACAATGAGGCAACTCGGCACCAACCGTGTTCAGCACACCCAATGGGCCAACTTTGGACCCCGTGTAGGCTTCGACTGGAGCCCGTTCGGCACGGGCACCACCGTCCGTGGCTCATACGGCATTTTCTATTCGCCCCTTACCGGACGTGCGACATCGGCCTATGATCGTTTTCCCAAAGACCAGCTTTTCACTCTGCAGTCGTCAAACTATACTCCGGCCGTAGTGCTTTCGACGACGCCGGCTATTACTCCAAGCCAGACCGGTTATAATCTCAGTCATTTTCACGACGATCCCAACGCTCACGTTCCCTATTATCAGCAGGTCTCCTTTGATATCCAGCATCAACTACCCGGCAGAGTGTTGGGCCAGGTGGGATATACGAACAGCGTCGGGCGGCATATATGGGAGAATGTTCAATACAACCAGATCCCGATCGGGGTCGTTCAGGCAGCCGGCGGGGGCACGCAAAGTATGCGCCCTTATCCTAATTTTGCTAACGTTGGCTACTTCCAGGAAGGTCAGAGCACGGGGTATAACGCGCTGGTTGCTCAGGTACAACGGCAATTTCATGACGGCTTCATGTTACAGGTTTCATTCACCTGGTCGAAGTTCATCGATGTCAACGACGATAACTTCAGCAGCCTGTATCCACAAGACCAATACAACTTAAGGGCAGAACGGGGATTGAGCCTGGCGAATATCCCCACCCGCACGGTTATATCTGGCCTGTATGATCTTCCGTTTGGCAAAGGACATGCATTCCTTAAGAGCGGTGTTCTGGGAAATATCATCGGCGGGTGGGAGGCAGGTGGAATCCTCTCCGTTCAGTCTGGCCAGCAAACCTGGATATATTCGGCCAATAATACCTCTGGAACCTTCAGCCAGATGATGCGTCCAAACCTTACGGGGAACCCCTCCTTATCGAATGGCCGCACTCTTACGCATTGGTTCAATACCTCGGCATTCTCCGCGCCTCCGTTGCTGCAGTTCGGCAACAGCCGGAAGACACCTAACATTCAAGGTCCAGCATGGTATGATCTCGACTTCAATCTCCATCGAGACATCCCGGTTCCCATCTCGGACACGACTCACGTTGAACTTCGCGGTGAATGTTTCAACTGCGCGAACCATCCCGATTTCCTACCACCAATTGGCATTTTTGGCAGCAGCACATTTGGCCAGATTACTTCTGCGCAAGCAGCCCGCATCATTCAAGTGAGCGGGAAGTTCTGGTTTTGATGGTGTCGCCTGCGATAGTTCCGCCTCCTCGTGCGGAACTATCGAGCTGCCTTGGAGCAATTTCCCATGCACATACGACTTGCCGGCTTCACTTTGAGCCTTTTGATGGTTTCTTCCTCTCCAATGCCGAATGTTCCGGGGGTGGTCATCGACCACCAGAGCCCAGCAACCCGGCAGTACATCGGCTCCCCGTCTATCGCGATTGCCCCCAATGGAGATTATGTCGCAAGCCATGATCTATTCGGGCCAGGTTCGACCAGCACGGTCTCCGCTGAGACCAAGATTTTTACATCGGGAGACCGCGGTAAATCGTGGAAGCTGGCGGCGGATTTTCACGATCAGTTCTGGTCCAACTTGTTCGTGCTCGGAAGTCGTTTGTATCTCATGGGAACAACGGCCGAGTATGGCCATATCGTCATTCGGACCTCTGACGACGATGGGCTTAGCTGGAGTGGACCGCATCTGCTAACGAGCGAGACCGGATATCACACGGCTCCTGTGCCTGTGGTGGTCCATGACGGTCGTTTGTATCGCGCTTTCGAATACCACCCGCCGGGTCCGTGGGGCTTTTTTCAAGCGTTCGTTATGTCGGCTCCTGTGAAAAGCGATTTAACGAAGGCTGAGAGTTGGAGCTTTTCCAATCGGCTATCGTTTCCGGTCGGAGACCAGGGCGATGCGTGGCTTGAGGGGAATGTGGTCATCAATCCCGAGGGATCGGTCGTCGACATTCTGCGCGTCGACAATTTGCAGCATATCGCTATATTGAAGCTCACGGGTTCCAGCCTTCGATTGGATCGATTCGCAGATTTTCCTGGTGGAGCTACGAAGTTCACGATTCGATTCGATCCAGTCTCAAAGGTCTACTGGACTCTCTGCAACCCCGCGCTCTCTGGAGAAACCCAGACAGTAAGTTCTCCCGGAAGTGTGCGGAATACACTTGTCCTGATGAGCTCACCAGACCTCACGCACTGGACTGCGCGTGCCATTGTGCTGCACCATCCCGATTCGTTGTTGCATGCTTTCCAGTATGTAGACTGGCAGTTCGATGGCACCGATATCATTGCGGCAAGTCGCACAGCCTTTGATGATGAGGACGGAAGCGCACACAGCTTTCACGATGCTAACTACCTTACCTTTCATCGAATCTCTTCATTTCGTAAGCTTGGAGTGGTGAAACTCGCTCGCGCTGAGTTCGCGTCCGCCGAAGTTGTCCCCGCATCCACCATGGCGAAGTGGGTCGGAACGACGACAAACAATGCCGGGCGGAGCGATGCTGCCGTGTTCAGCCAGAGAATCGGAGAATACGGGAATCATACGACCGCACTGACGACGCGGGTCAGAACGGGTGACGCGGAAGAACATCGGAATTGGTGCGACATCTTTGTGGCGGTTTCCGGAGAAGCATCTTTGGTAAGCGGAGGGCGATTAAAGGAACCACACGAGATTGCTCCAGGAGAACTGCGCGGAACTGGGGTGTTGGATGGGGTTACGCAGTCGCTGACGCCCGGAGCCGTGGTTCACATCGACCCTCAAATAGCCCATCAACTTATTATCCCGCCGGCACACTCGTTTACGTACTTTGTAGTCAAGATCAAGAAGTGAAGGGATGCTCGTCATCGACCACGGGCTTCGATGACGGCGAGAGGAGCAGGCACGACGGCGGCGGCCTTTGGCTTTTCCTTGTTCGGCGACAGAGTGATGGCCGCCTTATTGATATATATATAAACGAGCCAAACGCCGAGGTAGCGATCGATGACCGTGCATAGTCGCCGCAGCTTCCTTTCATTCGTATGCGCCACCATGGCGAGCCTTCGGCTGCTGCGCCGGTTCGGCTTTGCCCAAGCCGTATCAGATCTGCAATCCGGCGGCGCCGAGCCCCTCGTCCTCTGGTACGCTGAACCGGCAAAGCAATGGGCTGAGGCGTTGCCTGTCGGAAATGGCAGTCTTGGGGCTATGGTTTATGGCGGGGGCGAGGACGCATCGCCAGAGAAAGAACTGCTGAAGTTAAACGATGATACGCTCTGGTCGGGTCTTCCCCGCGATGGCAATCCCGATGCTATCAAGCATCTCGCGGAGGTTCGAAATGCCGTCCTGATGCACAATGACTATCATCTTGCCGATGCAATCTGCCACACGATGCAAGGGCCCCAGGCAGAGTCTTATCAACCCCTGGGCAACTTGCGCCTGGCGTTTACGCATACCGGCAAGATCGACCAATACCGCCGCGAGCTAGATCTCGACAGCGCCCGTGTGCGCACTACCTATGCTGTGGGCGCCACGACCTTCTCCCGTGAAGTGTTCGTTTCTTATCCGGACCAAGTCCTTGTCTTCCGCGCCACCGCAAATCGCCAGAGCCAACTCAATTGCGTTATTACTATGGATGGGGAGCTGCAGATAGCCAGCAAGCAAATCAGTAACAACGAATGGCTTCTCACCGGAAAAGCCGCATCCCACATTGTTTATGCCGGCCACCCCGGCAGCGATCACCCGGTCCACCGATCAGAGACGCCGGGAGAAGGAATGTATTTTGCCGTGGCTCTCCATGTTTCGGCGGAAAGAGGAAAAGTTGCTGCTTCGGTAGAAGGGCTCTCCGTGACCGGCGCTACCGCCTTTACTATTCTTCTTACCTCCTCCACCGGCTACCGCCGCTTTGACGAAGCCCCAGACACACCGTTGGAACATGTGGCCGTCGAGGCGCAGCAAAAATTAGCTTCTGTACGGAATCAGTCATTCGTTGCCTTGCAGGGCCGGCAGAGGGCCGATCATCAACGCCTCTTCCGACGCGGGTTGCTCGATCTCGGGCCTGGCGATCCTTCAATCCCCACAGGCCAGCGGCTGGCAAACTTCTCCCGCAAACCAGATCTCTCATTGATCGCGCTCTACTGGCAGTACGGAAGGTATCTGTTGATTTCCAGCTCCCGGCCAGGCACGCAACCGGCAAACCTGCAAGGCATTTGGAATGAAAAACTCATTCCTCCCTGGGGCAGTAACCTGACCACCAACATCAACGTTCAAATGAACTACTGGATGGCGGGTACCTGCAATTTGAGCGAGTGCGCCGAGCCTCTCGTGAATTTCATTGACGAACTCAGCAAGACCGGGGCGGTTACAGCGCGCGAAACCTATGGTTTGCCCGGCTGGGTAGCTCATCACAACAGCGATATCTGGAGGACTTCGAACCCGGTGGGTCAGGGGGTTGGCTCCCCCACGTATGCGAACTGGGGAATGGCCGGTCCCTGGCTATGTGCGCATCTCTACGATCACTATTTGTTCACCGGTGACCGCGAGTTCCTGCGAACCAAGGCGTGGCCGCTTATGAAAGATTGTGCCGTATTCTGCCTAGCCTGGCTGATCGAGGATCCAAACCGCCATCTCACTACCTGCCAATCGGAATCGACAGAAAATAATTTCATTGCGCCGGATGGAAAAGTCGCAACGACGAGTGCCGGCTGCACCATGGACATGGCCCTCACCCGTGAACTTTTCACCAATTGCATTGCTGTTTCAGAAGAGCTGGGGCTTGATCGGTCGTTTACGTCGCGATTGCAGCAAGCGGTCCCCCGTCTGGTTCCTTATCAGATTGGCAGATATGGGCAGTTACAGGAGTGGTCCATCGACTTCGAAGAAGCCACGCCGGGCCAGCGTCATATGTCGCACCTCTATCCGCTTTATCCGGGACACGAGCTTACTCCCCGAAGCCGGCCGGAACTGGCCAAAGCAGCCCGAATATCTCTCGAGCGGCGCTTAGCCAACGGAGGCGCATACACAGGCTGGAGCCGTGCCTGGGCGATTGCGCTCTGGGCTCGCCTGCTAGACGGAGACAAAGCATGGGAATCCATTTCTATGCTCATGCAGCACAGTACCAATAGCGCGCTGCTTGATACGCACCCTGGGGATAAGACAGATATCTTCCAAATCGACGGAAATTTTGGAGCCACGGCCGCCATAACCGAACTGCTGCTTCAGAGTCACAACGGCAGCATTGATCTATTGCCCGCTCTCCCTGCAGCATGGCCTTCCGGCAGAGCCAGCGGGCTTCGTGCTCGCGGAGGGGTCACGGTAGGGCTGCGATGGGCGCAAGGCCGAGCTGAAAGTTGCACCCTTCGCCCTGATCGTACCGCCCAGTATGCGCTGCGCGCGCCGAACCATCAGACCATTGCTGCCATCCGGCTTAGTCGAAAGCAGATTCCATTGAAGCGGCAGTCCGATGGAACGGTTCTCGCCGAACTGCAGGCTCATCGAACCCATGATCTCAGCTTCGCTATCGCCTCTTCGTAAGAACCGCTTAGGTTTCTAATGATTGGAGAGCCTTCACCAGAGGTTCGCAGCGATGATCGTCGGAGCTCCCGTTATTCCGTCGACAACGTTGACCTTCAAGACCACCTCGACATTGCCCCTTGAAAAATCTTGCCCGATGTAATCGCGCAACCGCCTCATCTGTTTTGGACTGACCACAAATTGAGCGGCCGCCTCTGTTCCGTTACGCCCAACTCCGGCCAAGACCACCATCCAATTGTCTGTGTCCCTGTTCCAAAACCGAGCAATCAGGGCATAGTCGTCGGTATTCGCGTAAGGTAGGCCGGGATTGTGCGCCCAGCGAACCTGCGGCTGATCGCGATCCACGATGGCAAAATCAGGCGCTGACGCGAAATGAAAACGGAGGGGTTCGACGAATCGCATCGTCCAAGGGTTGGTGTAAGCGGTGAGAAGAACGACTGCGTTTTCGCGGAGTTCGGAAAGCGGAGTCGTTGCCGCAGGCACGAGCGGCGCCAGGACTCCTCGCCCCTCAATCAGGTAGTCGACCAGCGAAATCGCTGACGCGGTCTGCAGCGAAACCAACGGATATTGCGAAATCTCATTGGACGCCCCGACATTCAGCAGATGATCCGGATCATCGCTGGAAACGGTTGTCGTTCCAGTGCAAACCAAAACCTGCTTTTGCCCGCGCAGGAACGACCGCCAGAATGCATCGGTGGCGGACAAAGGCGAAGCAGGTCTGCGCTCCCAAGCCACCCCAGCCACAGCCGCCAAGGCTATCACCGCCGCTATCGCCAGCCACCCTATACGCCTACTTGCGGGCTGAGGGCTGGCCAGGACGGCGACTTCCTCCGACGAGTGCGCATTCAGCGGAACGAGCGGTAGGGGGGAATGCAGCACTTCAGGCAGGCCACGACCGGCACCCGACAGGGCGCCTGATTCCGAACTAAGACCGGGAAAAGCGGCGGCTACCGGGACATCCTGCTGCTGGTCGGGTTGGAAGAAGAATTCCGGAACATAAGATCCGCTGGGAAGCGAAATGCGAATGCCAGATTTAAGGCCCCGATCGTGATAGTAGCTCGAAAGTCGTTTGCGTACTTCGCTCGCAGTGAACCGCACAACCGTGTCGGTGCTGGTGTCGTAGGAGGAAGGCCGCTCGAAGACCTCGATGCCAATCGTCCGCTCTTTGAGCAAATTCTCCTTCCCAGCCAGGGTGCTCTTGACCAGGTACTCCAACATTGCTGGATAGCGTTTGCTATTGCAGAAGTGCGCGCTGCTCACGATCTCCTCAAGCTCACGCAAAATGGCATCGCGATCGTGCAGGATCCGAGCCCGCGGTGCGATCTGATCTGACTTCATTGCACCGCCTTTCCCTGGGGATCATAGCCTTGCCCATCCAAGACCGGCAAGCACGTTTTAAACAAGCTGTGGCGCTGCCGCTATCTACATTACTTTAAAGGACATACCTGCTTTAACCAGCGGTCTATCGGATAGGCACTTGCCATGAATCACTGGCGTCGCCGAGCATCGCAAAGTTCTTGCTAAGGCGCCGTTTCCAGCGGGGTTTTTCACTGGAGAGGGCGGAACAACAACTCCGAGTGGCCTGGCCGGCCACGCAAGAGAAGGGTCTGCTTTTGCAAGAGGAATACAGAACAGGGCGCGATCGAACTGGCGCTCAGCAAGTTTGTATTTGGAGGCATCATTCGGATGATTCAAGTTAGCTATTTGACATGTAGTTTCAGCAGATGGAACCCTCCCACGTCCGGTCGCGATTCGGTTCCTGAGAGGGTAGTGCATGGCTGCCTTGCCGACAGAAGGGGAAGGACCCTTCCCCAGCCAAACATCTGGACGGCGGCCCTGGTCTTGCTGCTCGCCATCGCCTCCTCAAGTCTCATGGCGCAAAGCATCGTCGGCTCCATCGGCGGCATCGTCACTGACAATACTGGCGCGGCGGTTGCCGGAGCTATGGTCTCAACCAAGGACGTAGCCACAAGCATAACCAGAACATTTTCTACGGATAGTGCGGGGGGCTATTCGGTTTCGGCCCTTCCGCCGGGCCAGTACCAGGTCCGGGTTCAGGCCAAGGGCTTCCAAACGTTCGCCGCCGATAACGTGGTGGTCACGCCAGGCAGCGAAACCCGCGTCGATGCCGCACTCAAGGTTGGCAGCGAGGGTCAGACAGTGACCGTGAATGCTGCCATTGAAACACTGCAAACGGATTCGGCTCAGGTGCGCGGCGAGATTGACAACACGCAATTGTCGAACTACCCAATTCCGGCGAGCCGCAATTATGAAAGTGCGTTGCTCCTCGTTCCCGGTATTACTCCACCGCTGAACTCGAACTCCCTCGGCGCCAATCCGTCGCGGGGACTAATTTTCCAGACCAACGGCGCATTCGGGACCGCGAACGATATCCGCATTGACGGAGCTGCGGCTGTGAACCCCTGGCTACCCCATGTCGCGGGCTACAATCCCGGTCTTGAATCCATTGACTCGGTGAGCGTGGTCACTAACAGTTACAACGCCCAGGATGGACTTGCCGGCGGAGCCGCAGTCAACGTCCATATCAAGACGGGCAGTAACAAATTCCACGGTTCTCTTTTTGAATATCATACGGATAATGTTCTGACGGCTGAGCCGTTTTTTCTGCCGGCACATTTCAGCAGTAATCCCAAAGACGTTGATAATGCGGTCGGGGGCACAATCGGCGGACCGATCCTCAAAGATCGCGTCTTCTTCTTCTTCAGCTACGACGGCAGATTTGTTTCGCAGGACTCGAGCACGACGGTCACCGTGCCCACGGGCGACATGCGCAACGGTAACTTCAGTGGAAGTCCCAATCCAATCTACGACCCCTTGACCGGGACCTCCACAGGTGCGGGAAAAACGGCCTTTGCCGGCAATCAGATTCCACCCGCGAGGCTCGACAGCATAGCTAAGGCAATTCAACAGTCCGTACCACTGCCCAACCTTCCCGGCATTGCCAACAACTACTTTACGACCGGCGCTTATACGCTCAAGAACAGCAAATACGATGGCGACGTAACCTGGAGAGCGACCTCAAAACTGAACGTGGCAGGACGCTACGGCGAATTGCACTTCGATGACTTCGACGCCGCCGTGTACGGGACTAACGGCACCTACGTAAATTCTTCCGGCGGACGCCAGGGACGCAACTTCGGAAACATTTACAATTCCACCGCAAGTGTCATCTATGTGTTCAATCAGAACCTGGTGTACAACGGATACTTTACGGCAACCGTGCTGGAGCCTAACGGTAACCCCGTCGTTCTGGGACCCAACATAGGTCTCACTCTTGGTATCCCAGGCACCAATGGCCCAACTCCGATCTATAGTGGATGGCCCGAGTTCTCGGTATCGAACTTTTCACTCATCGGAAACTCGAGCGCCCCGCTTCGCTACAACGATCGCGACAATCAACTGAACCACGCGTTTACCTGGACGCACAAGCAACACACGATCGTGTTTGGCGCCAATATCGAGCGGCAAATACTCGACCAATTCCAGACCGGCGCCAGTTCTGCCGGCGACTTCAACTTTACGGGCTCAGGCACCACGGTTTTGGGTGGACCGGGAGCCAATGCCTACAATGCCTATGCTGATTTTATGCTTGGCGTCTTCTCCAGCGGCACAGCCGAGCGTATCTACCAGGATCTCGTGGCCAAATGGCTCCAATATAGCTTGTTCGTCCAGGATCAGTGGGTAGTGTCGCCGCGTTTCAACGTTTCTTACGGATTGCGCTGGGATTACTTTCCCATCGGCGGACGCGATCACCGCGGTTTTGAGCGCTACAACCCTACAAACAACACGATGGAGATCTGCGGCGTCGCGGGAAACCCTCATAACTGTGGCTACCAGGTGAGCAAGCTTGACTTCTCGCCGTCGCTCGGTATCGCTTACAAGCTATCTCCCACTTTCGTCGTCCGCGCGGGCGGAGGACTGAATCGCGATCCCTATCCCCTGACGGACAGTCGCGATCTTTTGACCAACTACCCCAACGATCTCACGGTAACGCCCACCGCTCCCAATGGAACAACCTACGTGGGTACCCTTGAAACTGGATTGCCGGCTGTTCCCACGGTCGACATAAGCTCCGGCACTGTGGCCGTGCCCACAAGGTACACGGTGATCTCCGCTGTTAATGACAACAAGCGTGATTATGTGGAGACCTGGAACCTCTCACTAGAAAAGCAATGGCTCCATGGCCTCACCACGGAAATGCGCTATGTCGGCTCTCGTCAAGTGCAGGTGGTCAGCAAACTGGACTCGAATGCCGGCCTGCCCGGCGGCGGCACGGCGAGTCAACCTCTGTTCCCGCTATACGGCCGCACTGCCATCACCTATGTGATGGTTCCCGTGGGACGGAATCAGTATGACGGCCTACAAACCAGGGCGGTCGAACGCATCGGAAAGAACCTCACATTGAATGCGAAGTTCACCTGGTCGAAGGCATTTGCCTACTGTTGCGATGCGGTGGCGGGAGAGACCGTCCCCATCAATGCTCCCGGCTACCTGAGGCTGAATCGCGGCTTGGCCGTGTTTGATCAACCCTACGTATTCACCGCATTCAGCACGGCCTATCTCCCCTTCGGCAAGGGTCAGCATTTCCTCACCACCGGGATACCTGCCGCCATCGCAGGAGGCTGGCAATTAACTGGTCTACTAGCCCTCTACTCAGGAACACCCTTTTCGATCACGGCATCCAGCAGTTCTCTCAACGCACCCAGCAGCACGCAACTTGCCGACCGCGTCAGAAACGGGCCATGCATCAACAAGGGATACCATGGTCCCTCAGCCTCGTATATTGATGCGACCTGCTTTGCCGCAGTCAGCACCGCTCGATTTGGAAACTCGGGACAAAACAGCGTCCGCGGACCGGGCGTGAAAGATCTGAATGCGTCGCTTTCCCGCGGGTTCCAGATCAGAGAGTGGGCCCACCTCGACATTCGGGCTGAAGTCTTTAACGTGACCAACACGCCGCATTTTGCTAATCCGGGCAGCACCAACATTTCCCTGGTCACCTTCAATGCAGCCCACGCAGTCACAAGTCTTGGCGGCTTTGGTGCGCTGTCAGCAAATAACGCACGCGACCAGGAGGGAGTGGATCAACGCTTCATCCGGGTCGGCGCTCGCTTCACTTTCTAGATGACTATGCGGTAGCCCACCTCCGCGGCCAGGGTTCCGCCGCGGTCGCATTGGATCGTTCACTCGTCCGGTTTGCCACACAAAAACAGGGGACGCTGCTGTTCGTGCGGCGGGAAGAGCGCCGGATGGAATTCGGCGCTCGGTTAAAGAAACTACGACGGGCCATTGGAGGCAAAAGGGGGGCATCAGATGACGAATCGGAACGCTAGAGCGGTCCAGCTGCTCGCTGTCGTTCTTGTTGCAGGTCGGCTTTCCTTCGCCGCTGAAAAGCCCTTGCCATTTCTACATCAGGGCGACATGGTGCTATTTCAGGGAGATTCGATCACCGACGGCGGAAGGCAAAAGAACGGGGGTGATTTTAATCACATCATGGGACAGGATTACGCCTTCATCCTGGCTGCGGAAATTGGCTCTACGGTTCCAAACCGCGATTTCAATTTCGTAAATAGAGGCGTTGGCGGAGACTGGCTTCCGGATATGGCTGCGCGCTGGGACAGGGACACACTCGCGCTCCGGCCCGCATTGCTGAGCATCTTGATCGGGATCAACGATTCGGTTTCAACCAAAAGAAAGCGGCAGACACCTCAGGAGTTTGAAGCTGAATACGACGCGCTGTTGGCCAAGACCCTAGCCGCTCTCCCCGATTGCAAGATCGTATTGGGCGAGCCGTTTGTGCTGCCCACGGGTAAGCATAGGCTGAATTATGCCGCGGAGCTAGCGCAGGTGAAAATGCGGCAGCAAGCGATAGCAAGACTGGGAGCCAAGTACAACCTGCCAGTGATCCACTACCAGAGCATTTTCGACGCAGCCTGCAAAAGGGCTTCCGCCGAACACTGGAGTTGGGATGGAATTCACCCAACCTATGCGGGGCATAGTCTGATGACGAGGTATTGGCTGCGCACGGTTGACCTTGCCTGGGGCCGGAATAGTCACAGACGATAGCTTAAACCTTGGTTGAACCGCAGAGTCATTGTCCGGGCCCTCCCATCTGCCGTGCGCAGAGGCTTGCGGATAATGACAACGACGCAACGGCCAGGTCGAGATCAAGAAGCTTCCGAGATCTGGTTCGCCCTTAACTGCGTCGCGGTGAGCGCGACGATGCCACCCAGCAGCACCGTTCCCGAGAAAATGCTGGCCTGGCGGTTGCTCATGGGAATATAAAGCATCAAGGCTCCGGCTAGCATCACGGACGCGGCGATCAGCCGATCGCCTATGCCACGCTCATGAAAGATCAGCCATCCGCAGAACACAGCCAGGACAATGCCGGCTCGCTTGATGCTAATGGTCACCACTACCTGGATGTATTGATGCGAAATAAATTGCAGCAACAGTGTGGTGGCATCAAAAAAGCCAGCAAGCAAGATCCAGCTCCATGATCCGCCAGCGATGGCAACACGGCGCTTGCGGTAGCCCAGGGAAACCAGGCCAAGTAGTAGCACGATCATGACCGAGTACGACCAAGATTGAAAGAAGGGGTTGGACATGTTGACCAGCCGCTTATCGATTGGATTACTCAGCGAGAGGATGAAGCTCACCAGGAGTATGTAGCGCGAACCCGGTTCTCTGAACAGCGCTCGCAAGGGCTCCAATAAGCCCTTGCGGAAGAGGTCGCGGTGCATGATGAGTGATCCACACACGATGAACACGACACCACCCATCTGCTGGTTGGTAACCCTCTCGCCCAGGAGAAGATATCCGGTTATAAGAAGAAAAACCGGAGTGAAGGCCATAAACGGCACGCAGACGGACATCGGCGAAACTTGTAAGGCGCGGAAATATAATAGGACGCTCACCGCGACTAACCCTGTATCCATAAGGAGGTACAGAAAGAAAACCACAGAAGGTGCAAGGTGCCGACTGATCACAAAGGCAGACTCGCTCGCGTCGTTATGAATGGTGAGACCATAGCCTAACCAAAAGCGGATGGCGATGACTGCCGTAAGTATCATCGCGATGCAGACCCGAACCAGGAATGCAGTCTCAAAAACCGGATTACCGCGAAGCGCCTTTTTGCGCGCCACGTCCATGACAACATTAGCTATCGAAGTGCCCGAAGCAAAGAGCAATCCAATGGTGTTCAAAGCAGGCATAAGAAACGACGTTTCACGCTTCAGTCTTGAGATTCAATAAACGTTACATGTTGCCATCGAGAAACGACCATGGACATCAGTAGACCCGGGGAAACAACGTTTTAGCGCTGACCGTGGAGTAGCGAAACACCTATAACCTGCGCCACCTGTTTCGCCTGTATTTGACTTCCTTCCGATTTATAGTGCACGTTGTCTCTGTGCAAATCGTCGTGCAAGGACATCAATAAGTTTTGATCGTCCACGGGAATACCAGCACTTTTCATTTGGCTAAGCGCTGCGGCGTTGCGTGCATTGATACGTTCGTTGCTGGCGCCAAAGTCTGCGGCGGTGTGGACAGGCGTAGTCGAAGCCCAAATCAGCGTGCTTCCCGACGCCCCCTGCTGCAACGCGCGTACCAGGGCGGGGAGGCCGGCGCTGTACTCGGCTTCGCTGTATTCCCAACCATGCATTCCGTTGTTGAAGTGGATCACCGAAAAGGTTAGGTGTTCCATCGTGAAAAACTCGTTCAGCTGAGTTGGCAGCCGCGGGTCCCCGGAGCAGGCCGATGTCGCGAATAGGTATACATTCGCTTTGCCCGCCAGAAGCGTGACAACGTCCGGAAAATAGGCGCGAGTGATCGAATCGCCGACCAACAGAACGTTGGGAAGAGCGGGATTGAGGGTGGCAGGCCGCTCTGCCCAAGTCCACTCAACTCTCTCCAGTGCACCCTTGTGCGTTGTACTCGTCTGAGCTATTGCGGCGACCGTAGCGACAAGCAAGTGAATCAGTGGTGCCATCCATCGCGATCCATGCATTCGATCACTCCTACATTCCGGTCTACAAGCGTTTGCCCTGACGATATTGCCCCGGGGTCATTTTGGCCCACTTTTTGAAGATGCGATGGAAGAAGGACAAATCCATGAAGCCGCAGGCTTCTGCAATCGCGTGGATGCTTTCATCCGTAGTACGCAAGAGAACGCTGGCGCGCTCAATTCTCCTGCGTTGCAAAAAGCGGATAGGGTTGGTCCCGGTAATACGAAGGAACAGCTTGCGAAATTGAACCTCGCTCAGAAAAACGACTTTCGACATTTCCGCCACAGTGTAGCCAGGATCACCCAGATGCCTATCCAATTGCTCAAACACGGGAAGAAAACGGACCAGCTCAGAATGGGATGCACTGTAATGGCTGTTCGCAGGGTTTGTTCTTTCGATTCGCAAAAGGCTAAGCAGCACCGCAGCAATGTCCGCGTTCATAATAATGCGCCATCCCGGCTGTTTCAAAGCAAACTCGCGAGCTAATCGTTTCGATGCACCGCCAAAGTCGACGGGGCACTTAGCCTCGATGAGCGGTGGCAGGGAAAACATCGAAAGGACATTGATGGCGCCCAATATGTGTCCATGGAAGTGGACTGCGATCGGCTGCGCATGCGCGTCACCTTCCTGAGCGACGTAGTGTTCCTGGCCTTGCGGGATAAGAATCATGTCGCCGTCACGATAGTGAAATGTCTGCTTGGGGTCCCCTACCCACGCTTTACCTCTTCCGCGTTGAAACCAGAACCACATGGAATCGTTGATAATGCGGGGTCCGACGCTCCAGCCCTCTTTCCAGCGCCATTCAATGGCAGAGATGGCTTCAATGTGGATGGCGGCGATATATTGTTCCAGCCGATCCTCCTGGATATTTGAAATCGGGGTGAAAGCAGGAAAGGATCCGGGATCTCGTGTCGTATCCCCGCGGGACGACGAACGGAAGACAGCCTTGTTCATGACTCCGAAAAGTACATGAGATCGAGCATATTGTCCATTTGCGTTGACCAAGTCGAAACGTGGAAGAAGCGATCGATGGGGAACTTTTGCCGATGTCGCGCCTTAGCGACCAAGGAATTTTTTGAAGCTAGGTGAGTCTATCGGAAGTCGCTGTCACAGACCGCAGGACAGTGCGACGGTACCCCGCGAGCGCTGGGCGAGCGGCTGGTGACGCTCCATTCTTCTGCGTCAGATAAGAGAGGGGGCGGAAGTCTCTCCGCCAACCCGCTCACACTTGGGAGAACATTCCGCCCGTGATCAAAAAGTGAGATTAGCTCCTACGGCAAAGGTTCTACCCGGGGACTGCGAGCCTGAGGAGAGATCGCCGAAGCCACTGTTTTGCGTGTAAACCCCAGTGGTGTTGTTGATAGAGCCGCTAAGATTATGACCGCTGTTCGGATTGAAGAAGAAGTTGGTGTGGTTGAAGGCGTTGATCGCATCCATTTTCACCACCAACTTAACCCGCTCATGGCTCGCGATCGAAAAGGCTTTCTTTACGGAAGCGTCAAAATAAATCGTGCGCGGATTGCGTGCCCCACCCAGGGTTCGCGGAGCGTCCCCAAATTGTGGATTGTTCACCGATCCTGGCACCGCAAAAGCTGCCGGGTTCAGATATCCGCCGCCCGCCAGGCCATACGGATCCGACTTCCAATTCGCACGCAGCAGAGGTTGACCGGGAACGATGTTGGGCCGAATGTTGAATGCGCCAACGCCAGTAGGGATGGCGGTGCCGTTGCCTCCGACCGGTCCTCCCGGGGCGGTGGAGATGAAGTAACCCGCTGTTCCGAGCGTTGTCCATATGGGATAGCCTGACTCGGCGGAGAAGATTCCCGCGGTTTCCCATCCTCCTACAACCGCATCCAGCAATCGGCTTTGCACATTGAAGAGCTGGCCACGCCCGACAGGAAGATCCCATACGTATGCACCCGTCCAATGGACGGGGATATCGAAGGTCGAGTAGGAGTACTCTCCGGCATTCGGAGCAAACGGGTTTTGCGGTGCAGCAAATCCGAATGTGTCCGTGACGATGCCATCCAATTCGCCGGAAGAATCGTTATCCATCGATTTCGACCAGCTGAAACTGCTCAACAGGGTGAGCCCGGCGGCGAGATGTTCGGTCCCGGTCAGATAGAACGCGTTGTAGTTCGCCGTTGCGGTGCGAGCGAACGCAGTCTGAATGGAATTCAGGAACTGCGGATAAGGCACCAGGTTCTGGTTAAGATTGCCTAAGCCGAGCCCGTATTCATTCGCCGTCGTGTTGGCATTAAAGTTCGCGTGCTGACTGATCTCCGATTCGAGAGTGCCCAGGGGCACAAGATTGGTATCGATGGGCTCGGCAAACAGGTGCCGAGCCACCTGTCCGGAATACGCTGCCTCAACGATCGCGCTTCTGCTTAGCTGGTACTGGACAGAGAGCGACCAGTTCTCGACATAAGGAACGGCATTCGTCTGCGAAACATAGGGCAGATAGCCGGTACCATAACTAAATAGTGGACTCGGTGGTTTTAGAATTCCGGGGATTCCATTAGGCAGGCTGACCGGGTTGGTAACGTAGCTAAGCCACGCTTGTGGATTCTGACCGCCAAATTGGGCGCCAAGGTTCAAAGCCTGCGAGGTGAGCGGAGGAATGACGCTGTTCGTTACGCCCGTTAATGGAGTATGTGTCAGACCGAACGACCCCCTCACCGTCATGGACGGACGAGGTTCCAATGCAAAGCCGACACGGGGCTCAAAGCCTTTGTAGTTGGTTGGCCAAAGAGTGTTACTGAGACCATTATGGCCGGAAAAAACAAACCCGCCGGTCGCCGGCACATTGTTGAGCGAGCCCGTGACGTTCGGTTCAAACGTACCCTGTAGCCCGTATTTTTCGGTACGCGGTGTTTCCAGGTTGTAGCGAAGACCCAGATTCAGCGTGAGCGTCGGAGTGATCTTCCAGTCATCCTGGATGTAAGCAGCGCCATATTTCCAACGATAGTAAAACGTCTGGGGCACGGCCAAGCCCAGGCTGGAGATTTCGCCCAGAATGAAGGTGGCGCTTGCGTTGCCGCCGCTACTTCCATTGTTGGTCGTACTTTGGCTGAAGCTGTAGTTTCCGCCGTAAAGGTTGGAATTGTTCAGGCGATTCAGTTGCAGGGCCCGAAATTCGCCGCCCACCGTCACTGTATGCTTGCCGATGAGGAGAGAGAAGTCATCGCCAAATGCGAAGGCCTCGTTGATCGATTTTCCGCCGTCGTTGCCCCCAGTGCTACTTCCATAGGTTCCGGTATCGATGCCGAAATCGGGGAACCCAGACCCTTCAGCCGCTGGCGTAAGCCCAAGCTTCTTCGCGTAGTCCTGTGTGAGCCCAGCAGCCGAGGGCTGAATTTCGTAGTCCATGCGCAAGTAGGAAGCGCGCGCATCGTTGACCCGGTTGTTGCCAAAAACGTGCGCGTAGTCAAGTACGCCGTTTTCCGAAGTGATGATGGAGTTGGGATAGTCGTTCAAAGGCGATTCGGGGCCCAGAAAGGCATATCGGGTGCCCCTGACGGGTACATCGGTGTAGCGTGCAAACATGCGGTCCGAATTCTTGAAGGTGTGATCGACGCGGATGTTGTAGCGGTTGTCCGAGTTCACAACGCCGCGATCGCCCAGTGCATTGTTTCCGTCGTTCGCGTAGGAAGCATCCGGATAGAAATAGTGTATGTACGGAGTAGGCTTCTGAGGGGTAGGAAAGAACGAAAAAATGTATTGGGCTAACGAGTTCTGGGCCAGCTGCGCGGAGACGTTGTTGCCCGGAATGGGCACATATTGCGACGAACTGTTATAAGGAACACCAACCGGGAAGCCGGCGGTGTTGAGGGGGAAATGGTAGTAGAGTCCTCCCACACGGGGGGCGGCAACGGCCGCCGCGTAGCCGGAACTCTTAAGAATGCTCGTATTGAGGATGGTGTAGCTGTTCTGAAAGTTTCCAGCCAGCTCATCCGGCGTTGGCACCCTGATACGTGAATACACCCTGCTGCTTCCGCGTAGCGGCTCGTACGACACAAAAAAGAATGTGTCTTTCTTTAAGCGCGGAAGTGGCACCGGGCCGCCGAGGGTTCCGGCAAAGATATTTTGTTGTACGTGTTGCCGAGTGCCGCTTTGTCCGTAGGTGTTGGCTTCAAAAAATGGATCGTAATGCCGCCATGCCACGAGGCCGTGATACTGATCGGTGCCGCTTGCCGTCGACTGGTTGATGATGCCGCCGCCGGTCCGGCCATATTGCGCGGAGATGCCGTTGTCCTGGACCGTTAACTGATTGATGCTGTAGCCAGAAAATGTGATTCCCGCTCGCGGATACCCGATCATCGTGACGTCAAAGCCGTCGACCAACTGCTCCGTCGAACCTGGCCTTCCGCCTCCTACCGACAGCGACGCTGCGGTTGAGGTTGGTTGTGTATAGATCGGTGGATCTTCGCTCTGCACGCCCATGTCATACTGTGGATCCCCCTGGACCCCGGGAACAAGGGTCACCACTTCCATAGCGCTTTGCTGCGGATACGGCAGCCCCGCGGCGATCTTGTTAGGAATCACCGTGGTGATGGTGGGGTTGTCAGGGGTAAGCAGTTGACCTGCCGCATCTACCCGAACCGTCGCCTCTACCCTCCCCGGGGGCATAACCACATCCACCTTTGAGGTGGACGCAATGTTCACGCTGACGGCGCTCACATCTACCTGGTCGAAGCCCTGTTTGGTGACCGTGATGCTGTACCGTCCCGCGGGCAGCGACGTAACACTGTATAGACCTACGGCATTGCTCGCCAGAGAAATACTGGCATTTGTTTCGACATTGCGGATGACAACTTTTGCCTCTGGTATAGCAGCGTGCTGGGCATCCACGATCTGACCTGAGATCCCACCAGTGCTCGTCTGGCTCCAGCATGTGCCAAGTCCGCACATCATGAGCATGGTAAGCGCCATTGTTTTCATTAGCTTTGCCCTCCGAAACCGGGTGCCTCGCAAGTTTACGAGGAGCGCATTTGACGGACGCCGCACACGCTTCCGCTCCAGGCGCAAGTTGATTTACAGTCGGCACTGAACCTACAGAGCAGCAATAACGACTCACAATTGAGGAACCGATCGTTTTTGTGGATTTATCGAAACTCGGGGCCCAGTTGACATTCCCGGCGGCAGGCGGTTGAGGTCTGTTCTACGAAGGCTGGGCGCAAAAAGCCCTAGCATTTTTCGATCCTTTGTTCCGGAGGTTCGCCACCCCGCCTGTATACATTTGGAGCGCGTGGCACCATCGTCCTGACCAGTAGCGGAGGAGTGCTAGCCGCTCTCCCCGAGTGCACGATCGTATTGGGCGAGCCGTGTGTGTTGCCCACGGGTAAGGATAGGTCGAATTATCCCGCGGAGCTAGCGCAGGTGAAAATGCGGCCGCAAGCGATAGCAAGACTGGGAGCCAAGTACAAACTGCCAGTGATCCACTACCAGAGCATTTTCGACGCAGCCTGCAAAGAGGCTCCCGCCGAGCACTGGAGTTGGGATGGAATTCACCCAACGTATGCGGGGCATAGTCTGACGGCGAGGTATTGGCTGCGCACGGTTGACCTTGCCTGGGGCCGGAATAGTCACAGGCGATAGCTTGAAACCTTGGTTGCACCGCAGAGCCATTGTCCGGGTTCTCCCATCTGCCATGCGCAGCGGCTTGCGGATAATGGCAACGACGGAACGGCCAGGTTGACATTGTTTACGCCGAGCCGCTCCGCGCAAGCCGCTGATTAGGGACCGGGAACGCACCAATGTGATGAAGCGGCGACTGACTGCGTGCGGTTCATCCGAAGGCTTCATCGAACCATTGACGCCAACGGGATGAAGACCGTGAACACTGTACCCGAGGGCTGAGCCTTGGCCCTGCTCCGAACTCGTATGGTGCCCCCGTGCTTACGCACGATTCCATTGGATACCCAAAGGCCGAGTCCGATCCCAGTAGCTTCTTTTGTAGAGACGAAAGGCTCGAAGATGCGCTCCATAACTGTCGGAGGGATTCCATGTCCGGAGTCGGCGACAACGATCTTTACGCTGGCGGGACGCTCCTTCACCCAGCTTCTGGTTCTCGTCACCCTCACACGAAGAGATCCGCCGTGCGGCATCGCGTCCATCGCATTGCTGACGAGGTTGGCGATGACCTGGCGCATCTCGTCGCCGAGACAGGTTGCCACCGCGCCCCGTTCACACTCGGCATTCACGCGGATGTTCTTACTCGCCAATCGCTGACCGAAGAGGACAAGGACCGAGTCAACGATGTCGCAGATGTCGGTCGGCGCCGGTGAGTTCGACTGTTTATGGAACCGGAGAGTCTGGGTGGTGATGTGCGCGACTCGCCGCAACTCCTCTTCCGCGGCCTGGAGATAGCTCTTTGTATCCGTCTTGAGTGAGCTGTCCTGGAGTGCGAGATAAAGGCAGTTGGTGATGCCTGCCAGAGGATTGTTGATCTCGTGTGCGATGCTGGCAGCGAGCCGGCCGGCCGTCGCCAGTTTTTCCGACTTGCGCAACGCATCCTCGGCCAACTTCTGCTCGTGTGTATCCGTCAAGCTTCCGATCCACCGCTCGATTTGGCCCCTATCGTTCCTGAATGGAACCGCCCTGGCGAGGAAGTACCGGAACATCCCATCCTTTCGCCGCAAACGGAATTCGTTTAAATAAGGCTCTCCGGTTTCGACAGAGTGGTTCCAGAGTTTCAGGGTCCGGGCGAGATCCTCCGGGTACACCAGCTCCAGCCACCGAATGTTGGTCCTCTCGGCTTCGGTCACGCCCAGGTAATCGAGGTAGCGTTGATTGCAGTAGGTGTTCTCGCCCAAATCATTGGTCATCCAGATAAGCTGGGGCAGGCTATCAGCAAGGATACGAAAGCGTTCCTCGCGCTCGCGCAGCCCGCGCTCCGCAAGCTTTTGGTCGTGAATATCTGTACAACTGCCGATCCAGCGCTCTACATCTCCGGCATCGTTACGCACGGGAACTGCGCGTGCCAGAAAGTGCCGATATACGCCGTCATTCCGGCGGAGACGGTACTCGACCTGGTATGGCTTGGATTGTTCTATAGATTCGAGCCATACGCCAAAGATGTTTTCCACGTCCTCCGGATGGAAGCGTTCCCGCCACAAGGGGATATCAGTCTCGCTCTTTGCGAGCCCGAAGTAATCAAAGACGCGTTGATTGCAATATGTTGTTTCGCCCCTGGAGTTCGCCATCCAGATAAGTTGAGGCAGGCTCTCCGCCAAGGCATGAAAGCGCTCCTCCCGTTCTCGCAGTTCGCGCGCAGCCTGCTTTTGTTCGCTAAGATCCAGGACGAAACCAACGTACTCATCCTCGGACTCCTCCAAAAGGGCATAGCCGCACAAAATCGGTACCCGACTGCCATCCTTGCGGATGTACTCCTTCTCGTAAGGCGCGCAACTTCCGCGCCTAGCGGCCTCTCGGATATGCGCACTGTCCAATTGGGCATACTCAGGAGGCGTCATCGTATCCCAGCGCACCAGGCCCGCTTCCTGGTCCTCGCGGCTATAACCGGTCATTCTAAGGAGTTCGTCATTGCTCTCGCGGAAAGCGCCAAACCGGTCCGGGATGGCAACTCCCATCATGTCCGACTCGAAGAGTTTGCGGAAGCGCGACTCACTGACCCGGAGAGCTCGCTCTGTTTCTTTCTTTTCAGTCACATCCCGGAAGTAGATGGAAACGCCATGCGCAGATGGATAGCAGTGACATTCGAACCAGGTGTTCAGCGGTTCCGGATAGAAGTTGTCGAAGTGGCGAGGTATCCCGGTTTCTAAAGCGTCGCGGTATTGCCTGCCAAACTCCGACTCCGCGGCATGCGGAAAGAGCTCCCACTGCGTCCTGCCCATCATCTCCTCAGGCCGCAAAGCAAGGATCCGCGCCGCCTGGTCGTTCACATAGGTGTACCGGCCCTGCCTGTCCAAAACCACCAGCCCATCGGTCGTGCTCTCCAACACGTTCTTCAGGTTTGCAGCGATGGTGTCGCGCTCGCGTTCAGCTTGCAGCTTGGCCGTAACATCGTGGGAGACGACAAGGATGCCACAAACCGCGCCCGCCGCGTCGCGAACGGGACTATAGCTGTATGTCCAGTAGAAATCGGTCAGGGATCCCTGTCGCAGAATCGGAATGAGCTCGTTCTCGAAGTAAAGTTTCGCTCCCTGCTCCAGAACTGACCTTAGTTTCGGCGCCAGAATATGCCAGGCCTCTGGCCAACAGTCTTGCCCGGTTCGCCCTAAGGCGTCAGGATGCCTTTCCCCCTGCAGCGGTATGCACGCATCGTTGTAAATTACGACCATCTCGGGGCCCCAGATCAGAAGCATGGGAAACTGGCCCTCGAGCATCATATTGACAGCGCAGAGAAGGGTTTCGGACCATCCGGACATCGCGCCGATTGCCGTCGTTTCCCATGGGTACCGGCGTATCCGTTCAGCCATCTCCCCGTCTGCGAAGATCCGTGTGCTGTAGGGTTTCAGCGAATTTTCGTCAACCCGCAATGTCGAGGTTTGCCTAGTGAGCATGACGCCTCCAATCAAACCAATTGTGGATGTCACCAATAGATTTTATCGAGGAGGTGCGGCTGTGGGTCAACCAATGAGCGGACTCGCGGTCCCTGTGTTTTCCATCGAACAATAAAAGTCTAGAGTTCCAGCGGCGCAATCATCAAGCTGGAGAGGTTTGCCGCTGGATTGGCGTTCCCGCCGGGCGATGTCTCATACCGCCAACCGCTACGAATTGCGGCTCAATCGATACCTGTCGGTCTGCGTGCAATGTCGTCTCTACAGCGAGTCCGTACGCGACAACTGACCCGCGAAGCCGGCGCGGTCAATCTTTCCTATCCGCATCGCCTCCGTAAATCACCTGACCGTATTCGAGCAGCGTGACCATGCCGACTCCTCCGCAGATATTTCCTGCTACCGCCAGCCCGAGCCAGCGGAAATAAGGCCCGACACCCACTCCCCCTGTCAGCACAGCTGCGAGAATCTCGCCTGAGGTCGCGATGCAGTGCGCGAAACCGCCCAAGCCGACCACAAACGTCAATAACCACAAAATCAGAATAGAGCCGCTGATGGAATGTGAGCCTGACACGAGCCAGGCCGCGGTCGCAATGATCCACCCCGCGGTTACGGCGCTCCAAAACACAGTTGACGGCGAAGCGTGGACCGCCCGCAGCCCAAGTTGCGTGAGCGCAGCGAGGGCTGACGGCTCAAGCGCGCTGGTACGAGAGGCAAGCGCTGCAAAGGCCAGGGCGCCGAGAACATTCGCGGGCAGCACCGTAAACCAAAGCCTGAGCGTGTTCCAAAACTCGCGCTTCTCCGCCAAAACCAGGGCCACGGGGTAGAGCGTATTTTCTGTGAAGAGCTGCGCCCTGCCAAGAATGACGACGATGAAGCCAAGAGGGTAAAACATCTTGCCAACAAATTGGCTTGCAGGGGAATTGCCGAACATGCCCAAACTGATAGCGTTGCCGAGCGCCGAAAGGCCCATGAACACGCCGCCAGCAAAACCGGAAATAGCCAGGGAAACGGTGGACCGCTTCAGCTCCTCGCGGGCATTGTCTGCTACCTGCTGGTAAATTTCCTGCGCGCTCGGGCGCTCAAGGCCCTTTTGGTTCCCTGCGTTTTCGCCACCATCCGAACGGATGGATCCTCGCCGTTCCCCTTCAGGCTCGTCTTCTGTCAAAGTGGACTCCCTGCTTCTCAGATGCGCTTTTTCAGAGGAGTTGGGGGAGGATAGGGGGACATGCAGAAGATTGGTGTCAAGAAGATGGGTTAAATGCGGGTAAAGCTTACATAATTACGGCGACTTGAGATTCGAACGGACTGTCTACGCCGTCCCCGCACCCAACCCCGCATTTAACTACCAGGCTTTACCGAGCCGGGCCGCCGATCGCGCGAATTTCGTGCGCCTCGACGAGCGGTTCGCCGGCCGCCAGGCCGACTTCAGCCTCCGCCAGCGAGGTCATCGCGGCGTAACTGCTGACGCCTCTCGCGTAATCGAGCAAGTACGGTATGTTGCCGATTCCATGATTCAGCCTCAACTGCCGGTCCAGCCCGGAAATGTCGATTTCCTCGTTGATGTCGCCGCCTTCCAGGGGCGTGCCGATGACTACTCTAATGCCCGCGTCGTAAGCCATCTGCGCCATCAGGCCAATGTTTCCACACGTGTCTACGCCGCATTGATTGCTGTACTGCCAGTCCTCTTTGATCGCGTCCTCCGTGCCCGCCAAGATATGGACTACGTCGGGGTGCAGGTCGATCACGTCGGTCTGGAACCGCGCCAACATCTGATCGGTAGTGTCACCGGCCACGCCGCGGTTGATCCAGTTGGGATGGTCGCCCATGGGCCAATTGGCAGTCGTGTCGTCGCCGATGAAGACAACCTTTGGGAGTTTGGCTGCTGGATTGGCAGCAAAGAACCCGTTCTCGTCAAGAATCAGATCGGTTTTTGTCACCGTTCCCGCCTGAATCGCCTGGACGCTGGGATTGGACGAGAACGGCCCAGTTCCCACAATTGCCATGTTGGAAGTTACATATCCGTCGTTGGCATTGAGCGTGGAGACAACCGGTTCCGCTTGACCATCCGGCCACAGCGTTAGGAACCCGAGCGGTCCGGCCGGAACTACCGTGGCGTTGAGGACAAACGACTGCGGAGCCGGCGACCCCGACGGCAGCGGACATGCCAGGTTCGACGCACCAGCCAGCGGAATCTGGATCGCTCCTGGAAGCTGGCCATCGACGCTCGTCTGTCTGGTATCGAGCGCACGGCAGGGCTGAGGCAGCGCGTAGTACGCCAAGCCTTCGGGCGCAAGACTGGCCGGGGCGAACCAACCGGTCACGTCCACGACCAAGTCGGTTCCCACGTCAGCGAAAGCGGTAAACATCGACGCGCCGTTGACGATGGCGGCGTTGGCGGTGTCTGTGCCGGTATATACGTTCAAGGTCGAAAATGCGGGTTCCGGAGGGTTTCCCGACAACGGCGGCGCACTGGCTCCCCACACGGAAGCGAACCAGACCGGAGCGTTATTCTGCGGCACGATCGTGACGTTCAGCGAATAGGCCGCGCTCACGTCGTATGGCAAGTTACATGGGTTCGCGCCTTGAACCGGATCATCGACGGTCACCGGGTAGGCAATCTCCCAGGTGCGCGTCTGGTTCGCCACCAGCGGATCCGCCGCCGGGGGCGTATTGGTCGAGGTTCCAGCCCCGCCTAGGCCCGTCCTTGTGTCGATGATCCTGCAGGGGGTGACCGGGACATAAACCATGCCCGGAGCCTCCGAGAAATAGCCGGTCACGTCAAGGATGAAGTCCGTGGTGTTCGAGGCAAACGCGCTGATGGCGCCATTCACGCCGCCTTTTACCAGTGCCGAGTTCGCTTTCGTTCGGCCATCGTAGGAGTTGAGGAGGCTTACCGTCGGCATCGCCTCGCCAGACGGCCAAACGGTCAGATAGCCCAGGCCCTCGTGCGGCACTGCCGTGACGTTCACCACATAGACGATGACGTCGTCGGCCGGGACCGAAATGTTGCAGGCTCCGGCAAATGGACTGAATGTTCGCGTGGTTCCACCTTGGATCGGTGACGAGGTTGTTCTGGTATCAACCGCGCGGCATGGCGCTGAGAGTGGAGTGTATTCGAGGGGCGGGCTACTTTGCGCCGATGCAGAAAGTGAAAATGCCACCATGGCCGTGACAAGGGTGAGTAACAGCGGACGAACCATCGGAACTCCAAGGCAGGTATACGGGGGTTTTCCTGAAAAACGGGGCCGGATTCGTCACATTGGAAGCGACGAACGTGATGAATATTAACAGCGCTACTGGTATTAAGTGAATTATTTTTTAAGATTGAAGTCAGAAAAACGGAACCGGCTCGCTCCCGAACCGGGGGTGAATAGGGGGAGCCTACATGATTGCCAGCAACAACGCGCGGGGCGGGGATGAGTAAGCTATCCTGATATCCCGCCGTGTCGACCGCCCCAGCCACCGTGTCTCCATAACCTTCTTTCTCTGCATCGGCTGGTACGTTTAATTTCTGGAGCAGGACTGCCGGAGTCGCTCCCCGGGTGTTGCCGAACGCGGACGAAATGATGAATGCTGGGGAAGGCCAGCTTCGCCAAACTTAGGCGGCTGCGTTCGGCAGCTTTGCAGCAAACCGTTTTGGGGAACAACCCACCGCTCTGGTGAACGATGTGCTGAATGCGCTCGCCGACTGAAATCCTACGGCCAGCGCAATCTCGCTGATGCTTCTTGTCCCGCGTCTGAGTTCATCCTTGGCCACGGCCATTCGCCAACGCATCAGGTAGGCAATCGGTCCAACGCCGAGCACGTCCTTGAAGCGGGACGCGAAACCCGACCGCGACACTCCGCACAAACGCGCCAACTCCGCCACGTTCCACGCGCGCGCAATCTCGCCATGCATGGCCAACAGCGCGCTTGCAATGGCAGGATCCAGCAAGCCGGCAATCAACCCCGTCGATCGATCATCCACCTTCGGCGTTTCCCGTCGTAACATCTCCACCAGGATGAGTTCCATCAACCGCGCAATGAAAAACTCGCTGCCCGGCCCGGGCTGCAGTGTCTCCATCTCATTCAACTTCAGCAACGACCGGACGCGCCATGACGACATATCGTCCGCCTTAACGTGCAGCAACGATGGTAATAGCTCCCAAAGCAAGCTCTCATTCGCGGTGTCGAAAACAAACTTTCCGCCGCGCAGCGTCACCGGCGATTCCGTGCCTTCTCCAAGCTGCAGCGAGACACTCTTCGCCGCCGCCACCAACTCTTCGCTGTCTTCCGGCTCCATCGCCGGGTCTGAAGTGAGCACAAACGGCGTCGAGGTACGAATCAAAACGAAGTCGTCCGGCCGTAGTAACACCGGCACAAGTTCAGGCCGCAACAGGTGACACTCGCCGCGCTCAACGCGGCAGAACAGCAAATCATCGCGCTTTCGAAACGCTAACCCCCACCGGCCAAAACCCTCAATTTTCGACCACACGGTCGCCTGAGGCCGAAGCAGTTGCACCACATCGAGAAACGGATCCATGTCTTTAGGATGCCGCAATCGCGGCTATTTTGGATTCTCGATAAACAAAAGTGGGGCTTCAGCTATCGACCGTACAGAAGGCTGGGCCTACATTCGAAATAGAAGGAGAACCAACATGACCAACCTACAAGCCTTGCAGGTCTATCAAAGCTATGTCGAAGCATGGAAGCCGATTCCCGACGCACAGCGGAAGAGGATCCTCGCGGAAGTCTTCGCCGAGAATGTGGAATATCTCGTACCGGAATACGTGGGGGACGCCAGCGCAACCATCGAAGATATGGACCGCTTCCAGAAGCAGTATCCTGGCGCCCACTTCGAAGTCGAAAATGTATCCACGCATCACGAGGTCGCCCTGTTCAAATGGGTACTCGTTCTGCCAGATGGGAAGGTCACGGTGAAAGGCCACGATTGCATTCGCTTCTCGCCTACCGGCAAAATCGCAAGCCTGTTCACGTTTGGTCCAGCGTCCCCAAAGTGATAGCCAGCAAGCCCGCAGTGACGCTGCTGCGGGCTTTGTCACTGTCGTTGTCTTTCATCCCTGAAGAAAGCCTGCTCCTGCTTCTGCTTTGTTTGCGCTCCCACTGTCCAAACGATTTTCCGAAAGACACAATCGTGCTCCGCTGATGAGAGCTTCGGAAGTTGGAAATGGGACCGCGTTGCTGCTTGCCGGCCTTGGCGGCCTTGGCAAAATCTTTGGGCCATCGCGGAATCTTCCCGCGTCCAGTTTCTCGCATCCTATCCGGGAGAGGTATGCCATGAGCGAGCAACAAGACCACGATACCCACTATCAGACGCTGAGTGGGACGGCGGGCCAGGGAAAGATTGCGGAACTGGTCAAAGATATACACATCGCGATGATGACGACGGTCGCGAACGACGGGACCATGAATTCCCGTCCAATGGCGGTGCAGAACGCTCCCTTCGATGGAATGTTATGGTTCCTGGCGCGCTCCAACTCCGGGAAGGTCGAAGACGTTGCGCAGGACGAACACGTCACTCTTACGTTTGCCGAACCGAAAAGCTCGAAGTACATCGCAATCAAGGGAAAGGCAAGCGTGAGCCAGGATCGAGGCAAAATCAGAGAACTCTGGAACCCGATGTATAAGGCCTGGTTTCCGGGAGGCGAAAACGATCCCCAGATCGTCGTGATCGGAGTCGAAGTGACGGAAGCTGATTATTGGGAGGCGTCCGACAGTAAGCTCGTTGTTCTTCTTAAGTACGCAGCCGCATCGCTGACGAACGGCAAGATTCCGGTTGGTGAAAGTGGACATATCGCCAGGTAGGCGGGAATGATGGGCGCCCCGCGCTTGCGCCCCACCACGGCGCGTTGTGGAAGTTTAGCCTGATTTCTTCTTCTTCGACCATCCTGATTGCATTTCCTGATAGGAACTTTTGCTCACCGTTGATTGCTTTTTGCTGCGGCTGGTGCCGCTCTTCTTCCGCCGGTTGATGTTGTTTACGAGCGAGTTCTTCTTTGTTGCCATGCTGAGAAGGATGCCGGTCTCTGTGATTAGGCTGCGCACCCTGTGCCAAACTATTTCATGGCATAAATCACATGGCTCGATCAGCGGAGTCTTCACGAGCTTCTATGCTGGCTGAATGAAACTGTTTGTGGGTACGGCAGGTTGGACGGTGCCGAAACAGCACTTGGCGCTTTTTACCGATGCCGGGCAAGTTCTGAAGCTCTCTCATCTTGATCGCTATGCGAGCCGTCTCTCCTGCACGGAAATAAATTCGAGCTTTCACCGGCCGCATCGGCGCGCCACGTGGGAACGGTGGGCGGCAACCACACCAGACGATTTTCGCTTTGCCGTGAAAGCGCCAAAGGCAATTACGCATACCGCGAAGCTTGTAAACACCGGCAGGGATTTGCTGGATTTCTTCCATGCGATACAAGGGCTTGGGAAAAAGTTGGGACCTGTGCTGGTTCAACTTCCCCCCAAGCTTGCCTTCGAAGAGGGGGTGGCTCACGAATTCTTCACCACCGTGCGAGAACTTCATTCGGGCGCGGTGGTTCTGGAGCCTCGTCATCCCAGTTGGTTCACCGCAACCACCGATCGCCTTCTGCGCAGTTTTGAGATAGCTCGCGTTGCCGCTGATCCTCCCAAAGGTTCCAAGCTGGCCACAAGTCCCGGAGGCTGGCCGGCTCCGGTTTACTGGCGCCTTCACGGCAGCCCTCGGACCTACTATTCGGAATACGAACCGAATTGGCTCGAGGCGTTCGCCAAGCAGCTCCGGCTGGCAGAAAAAATGTCAATGAATGGTGAGACGTGGGTCATCTTTGACAACACCGCCTTGGGTCACGGGACGGCAAACGCAATCGCGTTGCAAGCGGCCTTACGCTGACGCAAACACATCTAGGTGGGATTGGACGCCCCTTCCTGCGGGCTGTACGCCTACGTTCCTACTTGCTGATTTCCAAGTCAGAGCAGCAGCAAGTGCAGGACTTGGAGAAGCTGTTGCGCCGAGGCGTTCCTGCCCTGATCAGCCCTTCCGGTGAACGGATCGAACTTCCGGGTGCTGTGGTCGAAGTCCTCAGAACGGCAGTGGAGTTCATGTCCGACGGCCAGACCGTCACCTTAATTCCGGAGAATCAGGCGATTACGACCCAACGGGCTGCCGACATTCTCGGAATGTCACGTCCATTCTTCATCAAGCAGCTTGAAAGCGGTTTGATGGCCCATCATCGAGTTGGCAACCAGCGCCGTGTTTATCTTCGTGATGTCTAGGAGTTCGCCAGGAAACGCGACAAGGAGCGTCTGGCTGCGCTGGACCTCCTGGCACGCGATGCGTTCAAAGCCGGCTTGTACGAGCGGACTGTATTCCCCGAAGGCGGCACGGACGCGTGAAGAGTGCGTCCTACTCTCAATTGCCCTAGCTGACGCGCTCATTAGGCTTGCCGACGTCTCATTTTGCCGAGATGGTCTGATCAAATCATGGTGGAAGTAATCCGCCCTATTCAGGAGACCTTCGCCTCTCTGAGGCTCGAATGCTTCGATTGGTTGCGTTTACTTCGAATAAGCGAGACACTCAGGTGAGATAAAAATTCTGCCTAACAACCTGCTAACCCACACTTTACCCACGCAGACCGAGGCCAAACAGGCCGAGGAAACGAGTCGCGTCCTGTCCTCCCGGCTGGGCTCGAAGACCCCCCTACGGCTCCGGGTTGTAGGCGGACCGGAAGAGGAGACGCTCGTCATCCCCGCTTCTGCCGTGAAGATGCTGGTCGGAATCCTCGACGAAATGGGCCGTGGAAACACCGTCACCGTGATTCCCGTTCACCCGGAATTGACGACACAGGAAGCAGCCGACATGCTGGACATTTCGCGGCCATCTCTCATTCAGTTGCTCAACGAAGGCAAGATGGAATTCAGGAAGATTGGAACGCATCGCCGGGTCCGCTTCGAGTCCGTGATCGCCTACAAGCGGCGGGTCCATGCCGAACGTCTCGCAGCACTCGCTGAACTGGCTGCCTACGACCACGAGATCGGGATCTGATCCGTGGCGACATTCGGGGCCTTCATCGACGCAAATGTTCTCTACCCTTCCGGACTGCGCAACTTCTTCATGCACCTTTCATTGACAGGCAGTTTCCATGCATATTGGTTTGCCGATGTTGACGAGGAATGGATGCGTAATCTTCTCAAGAATCGCCCTGACCTCACAGAGAAACGGGAACGTACCCGGCGCCTGATGGACAAAGCACTCCCGAACGCGCTGGTGATTGGATACGATCCTCTGATCGACATCATTGAGCTGCCGGACCGTAGCGATCGACACGTCCTCGCCGCCGCGATTCGTTGCGGCGCAAGCGTGATCGTCACGCTCAATCTTGAAGACTTTCCGAGTCAGGCTCTCGGAACATTCAGCACCGAAGCGCAACATCATCACCTTCTCAGGCAACGGCCGGGAGGGCCAACCGCTGCGCTGGGAGCTTCACTAAGCCCATATTCTCCGGAGATTCTTCATGGAACGATTCGCTCACGTTGCAATCAACACCACCTTCTTCAATAGGGGTGATGAGGGTGGCCTGCGTATCGTCCCCAGTTATCAACTGGGGGTGATATTGTGTCGGGTGGCGCTTGAGAAGTTTAGATGATGGCAGACCTGCCGGCAAAAGAAACAGCATGTCTTCATCCAACGCGAAGAGCGGTGCAGCTCTGCCTGGTGGGTGTCCTGCTTGGGGCGTTTGCGGGAAGTTCTTCAACAGCCGCGCAGAATTCCATGCAGGCGGACCCGGTTACCTTCGTCCATCCGTTCATCGGCACTGGCGGTGACCCCAGCGACGGCAGCGAGACGTTCCCCGGCGCCACCCGGCCGTTCGGTATGGTTCAACTGAGCCCGGACACGGAAGACCACGGTTACGGATATCACTGGATTCACGGACGCATCCGCGGCTTCAGCATGACCCATATCAGTGGTGCCGGGGGGCCGAGCCAGGGAGACGTTTTCTTTACCGCCACAACCGGCCCCATCAGCACGCAGCCGAATGACTACCAGTCGCCTTATGCGCATCAACAGGAGTCGTCCGCAGCAGGAGCTTACCGCGTGCGCCTTTTGGAGTGGGGTATTGATGCTGAATTGACAGCCACCGAACGCACTGGCGTGGCTCGCTTCCGCTTTCCGGCAGGCAGTAAGGCGAACATCCTGGTACCGATCAGCCACACGCTCAATGTCTCCGAAGCTGCAGCGGTTCACGTTATAGGCAACAACAGGATCGAGGGCTTTGTTGAGAACTACGTGCTCTACCCGAGGCCCTACACCTACCGCGTCTACTTTGCGATGGAGTTCGATCGCCCCTTTGCGAGCTTCGGCACCTGGAGTGGGGCAGAAGACAACGGGCCGGGCAGGCTTGCAGAGGGCAGCCGCAGCGCCGAGCAGCAGAGTCACAAGGCCACAACGGGCGCATACGCGAGCTGGCAGGCGCAACTGAAGGCGCAGACGGTGGTCGTGCGAATCGGCATCTCCTACGTCGACCAGCAGGGAGCCTCTGCAAATCTGAAGGCGGAGAGCGGCGATAAGAACTTTGATCGTCTGCGCCGAGAAGCGCGCGCATCGTGGTCTCAGGAACTTCGCCAGGCGCAGGTTCGCGGCGGCACGAAGCAGCAGCGCGCCGTCTTCTACACGGCGCTTTATCACAGCCTGCTTGCCCCTTCGCTCTTTGACGATGTGGATGGACGTTACGCGGGCTTCGACGGCGAGGTGCATCGGGTTGCGCCGGGGCATCATGCGTATACCAACTTCTCCGGCTGGGATATCTATCGAAGTCAGATCCCGCTGCTCTGTCTACTGGAGCCGGAACGCATGGAGGATATGGCGCAATCGGTGGTGAACATGTACCGCCAGGGCGGCTGGATGCCGCGCTGGCCGCACATCAATGCATACACCAACGACATGATCGGCAGCCCGCTCAGCATTGCTCTGGCGACGGCGTGGCTCGATGGATTGCACGGCTTCGACATGGATGCGGCGTGGCCCGGCATATGGGCCGATGCGACCGAGGCCGTGCCGCCCGGCAAGCCGTACCTCGGGCGAGAAGACGTCGAGTGGCTGAACTCGACTCACTTCCTGCCCGCGGACAAAGTGAGTTATGGGTCCGTGGCGAAGACGTTGGAGTACTCGCTGGCGGACGCTGCGGTCAGCCGTCTCGCCGCCGCACTACACAAGCCGGATCAGGCCGCCGTGATGCGCCGCCGTGCACTGTACTATCGCAACCTGTTTGACCCGGAGATGGGGTTCTTTCGCCCGCGTAACGCCGACGGCACGTGGGTACCGGACTTCAATCCTGCGCTGGATGGCCACGGCTTTGTAGAAGGCACGGGCTGGCACTATGCGACGTTTGCTCCGGCGGACATGGGCTGGCTGGTCGATGCGATGGGAGCACAGCGTTTCAACACCCAGCTTTCGGCTTTCTTTGACTACCCCTCGCCCGGCTGGTATGCGAAGCGATTCAATCCCTACAACGAGACCGATCTCCAGGCGCCGTTCGCGTTTTACTTCTCCGGGCAGCCCTGGCAGACGCAGCGGGTGGTGCGGCGCGTGCTCCGTGAGAATTACCGTGATGATCCAGACGGGATTCCAGGCAATGACGACCTGGGCGGGATGTCGTCGTGGGCCGTGTGGACGATGCTGGGCCTGTACAGCGTGGATCCGCCATCACAAGCCTGGGAGATTCTTGCGCCGGCATTTCCTGCTATCACGATTCATCTACGGAAGCCCTACACCGGTGCGACCCTGCAGATCCGGCGCACCGGCGTGCCGAATGGGGGCAATATCGATCGTGTGCGGTGGAACGGCGCGGCGCATCCCCGCAACTGGATCGATTTTCACCAACTGACCGCCGGCGGGACGCTGGAAATCCACATATCTTCTCAACCATCCCCTCCATGGGGAACGCGCCGGGACCAGCGTCCGCCTTCGCTGAGTGATGCGGAGTTCCACTGACGCACCGATACACATTCCTCGAAGGTGCCGGCAGAAGCGTGCCCGAGAGCCCACGTATCGGCGGGTGTTTCACCACCGGTTGATCTACGAACTGGATCTTCGCCAGTCCGGCCAAGGACGGGCAACAACCGTATCGGCAAGGAACGCTGTATCGGGTGCATCTTAAGCCCGCTGCGAGAGCCGTCGGCATTTCGGGCAAAATTCGGTTGGCATACTCTCCGGCACATCTTTGCCACGTTGCTCAAGGCGAATGGCGAAGATACAAAGACGGTGCCGGAGCTACTACGGCATGCGAACGTCTCGGTTAACATGAACGTTTATGCGCAAGGAGTGACAGAACTCAAGCGCCACGCGCATAGCCGGATTGTTCGCATGGTCATTTGGCGGGAAGTCAGAGGAATGGAACGTCTTAACAGACGCTGACGCAAGAAATTTTAAGGTGGTATTCGTTAAGTCTATTGGTATCCGTTAAGTCTATTTTGTTGGCGCCTGCGACGGGATTCGAACCCGTGTTATCGCCGTGAAAGCGCAAGATTGAGGCAGTGCTGAGAATCAGAATTCATCGGAAAGAATCCCAGCAACCTTAACGAACAGACTAAATGCTCCGCAAGTGTCCGCTACATTGTTCGGCTGATGGCGCCTGTTTTGCGCGCGCTGGGCACCTGAACGCGCATCGAGTTGGCAACCAACGCCGTGTTTATCTTCGTGAGGGCTTGAATTCGCCAGGAAACGCGATAAGGAGCGTCTGGCTGCACTGGACCTCTCGGCGCGCGATGCGTTCAAAGCCGGCTTGTATGAGCGGAATGTATTCCCTGCCGCCAAGGCGAAGACCGAGGCGGTGATGCAGGCTGCCGGCGCGACCGAGGTAGTTCAGGAGGCGCGCTATGCCCGCCTAGTGGGAGCTTGCCGCATGGGCGTAGAGCCGCGCAGGTCAGTGGTAGATAAATTCGGGCGCACGCACCACATTGCCAATCTCTTCATCTGTGACGGCAGCGTTTTCCCCACTCAGGGGTCAGCCAATCCAGGGCTCACGATCCAGGCGCTGGCAGCGCGGACTGCGGACTATTTGATCTCCCAGGGCGATCAAACATTCTAGAGCAACCAGCGCGATATGACCTCCCCGCCCATCCGTCCCGAACTTGCTCCGCCAGAAACGTGGGGCAAGGGAATTCCGCGTTTAAAGTAAGCCGCTCAACGAGGGTGTGTGAGAACTAGCTTTGGGAAACCTTTGCCCTGCCACTGGCTACAAAGGATCCTTATGCGACAGGGCCCAATACACGGCGCCAGCCGCCTCGATTCCGCCAATCAACCGCGTCAATGCTGGGCGCTGGCTAAGCGCAGCCATGAACTTTCGCCAACTGCCAGGTCCGGCGGCCCAGGCGCGGGCGTCGTGCCCGGGGCGGAGCAACGCCATCACTCCATCGCCAATCAAAATCAGGGCGATAAAGTGTTTGCAGCGATTTAAATTGAGCTCCATAATTCACGTCTCCATTCCAATAAGATGCGGTAAACCGACTTCCATCGCAGTTATTTAGCCAGACGCATCGCCGCCCGTATCAGGGCGATATGTGAAAAAGCCTGAGGGAAATTGCCCGTCAGCCGTTTCGCCACAGGATCGTATTCTTCTGCCAGTAGCCCAACATCATTGGCAACCGCAAGCGTCCTTTCAAACAGATCAGTTGCCTCTTCCATCCGGTCGTGAGCGCATAGTTTTCTACCAGCCAAAAGTTGCAAGCCAGGAACGCACCCTGCTTTGCTTTCTTTGTCTTGGGCCGATTGCGCAGCAGGAATCCATCCTTCAGTAGCTTTTTCTCCACCGCTTTTACCGTGCCCAGCATGCGCTCGTCGCTCGCCGGCAAGAAGTCGTGGATCAATAACAGGAGTACCGAGGCATCCAGATCCTTCGCTCCGTAGTGTTGCACAAAGCTTGCCAGTTGCTGGTCAAAGCCCTGCTTGCACACGCCGGCATGAATCTTGCTGCGCAGCTCCTTCCACTCCGCCAGCGGACCGTCCATCTCCTTGCGCTCGATGCTCCGAACTGCGCGGTCAAGGGCGACCCAGGCCATCGCCATCGAATACGTATATCGCTGCGGTTTGTCTCGCGACTCCCACATACCCGAGCCCGGTTTCCGCCACGTCTTCACCAGATAGCCGGTGAGATCTTTCTGCAGTTCCAGCTCCTGTTGTTCGCACGGCACGCCGGCATCTCGAGCGTGACCAAGCGCGGCCGCAATCTCCCCGAAGATGTCCTGTTGACTTTGTTGTTGAGCCGCGTTCCCAATGCGTACTGGCGCCGAGTTTTCGTATCCCGGCAACCACGGCACTTCCCAGTCGGCGACCTCCGGGCGGGGATTACGGTTGAGTTTTGCCATGCTCGGCGCTCCATGCCGATCAAACTTCTTGCGCAGAAAGCTACGTTCCCTGGCCTGCGAACGCTCGTCTACTGCAACCTTTCGAGATAAGCCACGACGTCGCGTGCTTGCGGCTCTGAAAGACCGAGCGACGGCATGGCGGTTTTGCGCTTCATCGCCTGCGGAGCCATGATCCAATGCGTGAGCGTATCCGGGGTGTTAGGAAAGTTGCCGCCGATATAGGTGCGTCGCGCGACGGATTTGAGCGGCGGCCCCACCACACCGTTAGCGTCGCGTATGCCGGGAATGGTGTGACACTTACCGCATCCATAGGTCGCTATCACAGCCCTGCCGCGATCCGCGGAAGCGATGTTGGCGGCGGTCACCGTGGTGTTTTGCTTGCAGCCGGAGATAATCCCGGCACCCACGCAGAGCGCAATCCTCAGCATCCGGAACCAAGCGCGCATGCTACATATCCCTTCCGCAGTGCTGGCCGTACTCAACCGCATTGCCCGAATAGATGCAAGATTCAATCGCCAGGGACATCCCCCGAAAAGCATGGAAACAACAAAAAAGTTTTTCCAAGCGAGTTTGCTGCGCGTAGCATTGCGCATCCAAGCAGGCGTGGGAGAGAAGGCAGAGTGCCGATCATGCGCACGCCCGGGGTTATCCTTGGTCTGTTGAAGCTGTGCTTTGCAATGTTGCTGTGCTGCGGGATCGCTGTGGGACAAGAGCTCACAGCCGGCACGGCTCCCGACGGCGCGGCGATTTTTTCTCAGAGGTGCGCGGAGTGCCACGGAGACAGAGGCCAAGGAATCGCCGCAGCTGTGACCATAGCGGGTCCCTCGCTGCAGGCTGAACACAATCTGGGAAACGTCATGGTTGCCGTCGAATCGGGCCCGAGTCATATGCCGGCTTTCTCCAGGGTTCTCACTGCACAACAGATACAGGCCGTGTCGCAATACGTAACAGCCAATCTTGCGGTAATTCCGCTCACGCAAGGGGATATCGGTCAGGGCGGCCAGCTTTTCCGGACGAACTGCGCAGCCTGCCACCGGACGGCGGTGCACGGCGGCGTGCTCGCCTTCGCGGGACGAAATGCACCTCAGCTCACAGACAAATCCGAGGCGCTGATCGCGGGCGCGATCCGTTGGGGACCGGGAACGATGCCGGCGTTTCCGCCCTCTGTGCTCAGCGACGAGCAGCTGGCTTCGACCGTCGAGTATGTTCGCTTCGTGCAGCACCCGCCCAATCCCGGGGGCGCCCCCCTCAAGGAGGTTGGGCCGGTTGCCGAAGGGGGCCTTGCCGCACTGGCCGTGCTGTTGGTGATCGGGATTGCAGGGTGGATCGAACGAGGAGGTAAGGGATGAGTGAGGACAAGGAACGCCGGAAGAGTGGCTTTTTTGCATTCCTTGAGCTCGGTCTGGGGTTCCTCGAACTCGGCCGCAGGTCGCTCGAGTTCTTGGCGAACGTTGCCGATCGATGGCTTCCGCCCCGGCTGCCGGCAGACCGCCTTCCCAGGAGTGGACGAGCCCAGGATCGCGAGCTCGAAAGCGAATCCCAGATGCGGCGGCGCGAACGTCTGGGGACCGTTATGGTGGTGTGCTTCTTTGTGATCGCCATGCTGGGCGGCATTGCCTTCCTGATCGCGTATTGGTCGGGCAGCAACAATACCCAGTTGCTGGGTACAAGCCTCGCGGTTTTCCTTGGCGCAATGGGCATCACCCTGGTGCTCTGGGCGCGCTGGCTCATGAGTCATAAAGAAGCGGTGGAAGCACGGCATGCGGTCGCGTCGCCCCCCAGCGCAGAAAAAGCAGCAGCCAAAGCCTTTTGCGACGGTTTGCATGATATTCGCAGACGGCGGCTGCTAGCGTGGATGGGCCTGAGCGGCGCCGGTCTGTTTGGAACCATGGTGGTCTCGCTGCTGAGGTCGCTCGGCATGTCTCCCGACAAGTCGCTGTACGGCAGAATCTGGCAGGGAGGGCAACGCCTGGTGACGATCGATGGCAAGCCGGTATCGCTCGCCACTCTACAGCCGGGAAGCACCGTTACCGTATTCCCTGAGAACCAGATTGGCGCCGAACGCGCGCAGACCGTGCTCATCCGGGTGCAGGAGCACCTCTTGCAATTGCCGGACGATCGCGCAACCTGGGCGCCAGGCGGGTATGTTGCGTACTCGCGCGTCTGCACCCATGCCGGCTGTCCGGTGGGTGAGTATGAAGCGGAGCAATCGGTTCTGCTGTGCCCTTGCCACCAGTCGACCTTCGACGTGCTGCGCGCCGCGGCTCCGACGGGCGGCCCCGCCGCACGGGCGCTTCCTCAGTTGCCGCTCTATGCGGACGCTGACGGAACTCTTCGTGCCGGTGGCGGGTTCACCGCGCCGCCCGGCCCAGGCTTCTGGGAAATGTCATGATCACTGAGACGATTGCGCGCAAGGTCAGCCGGGCAATCGACTCGCGGCTACGAGCGGCAAAGTTTGTGCGCACCGCGCTGAACCACGTCTTTCCCGATCATTGGTCGTTCATGCTGGGCGAGATTGCGCTTTACTCGTTCATGGTTCTGCTGTTGACCGGCACGTATCTTGCCCTGTTCTTCCATGCAAGTTCCGAGAAGGTCATTTACCACGGTTCCTACCACGCCCTCGACGGCCAAAAGATTTCCGTCGCCTACCGCTCCGTGCTGCACATCAGTTTCGATATTCCAGCCGGCCTGCTGGTTCGCCAGATGCACCACTGGGCGGCGCTGATCTTTCTTTGGGCGATCCTGGCGCACCTGGCACGTATCTTCCTGACCGCCGCCTACCGCAAGCCGCGAGAGATGAACTGGCTGATCGGGCTTACTTTGTTAGTCCTTGCGCTGGTGAACGGATTCTTCGGCTATTCGATGCTCGACGATCTGCTCTCGGGCACGGGCCTGCGCATCGGCTACGCGATTCTCCTCTCGGTACCGGTGGCCGGCCCCTGGCTGACCTTTCTCTTCATGGGGGGAACCATCCCCAACCCGGCGACTCTTCCGCGGATGTTTGCTTTACACATCTTTCTGGTTCCCGCGATGATCTCTGCTCTGCTGGCGCTTCACCTGTTCATGATCTGGCGTCAGTTGCACACCAATCTTCCCGGCCCGAAACGCACCAACCGTACCATTGTGGGGTCACGGCTGTGGCCGTCTTACACGGCAAAGTCGATCGGCCTGCTACTGCTTGTGTTTGGCGCGATCGCCGCGCTCGGTGGCCTGGTCCAGATCGACCCCGTCTGGATATACGGGCCCTACGACCCTGCAAGCATCATGGCGGGCGCGCAGCCGGATTGGTACCTCGGCTGGGTGGAGGGGGCAATACGTCTCTTTCCCGGTATCAATCTGCGCCTGGGGCATTGGCTGATCCCGGAACTTTTTTTTCCTGCTGTGCTGATGCCGTCCTTGCTGTTCCTCGGGTTGTACTCGTGGCCCTTCGTCGAGAAGCTGTTTTCAAGCGATGAGGGAGACCAGAATGTTCTGCGGCTCCCGTATGAGCAACCGATCCTGACCGCCGGAGGAGCTGGACTATTTACGTTCTTACTGGTGCTGTTGGTTGCCGGGGGAGACGATTTTGTGGCTCTTGCGATAGGCGGATCGGTGATCGAGGTTCGCACCATTCTTCGCATTCTCGTCCTGGCCGCCCCGCCCTGCGCCGCGGTGCTGACCTATGTCATCTGCGTGCGACTGAGGAACCGGAAGGCTGCTCTCGCAACGACGGGGCAGGCCGGCGCGGAAGATCCGTTGACTCTGCCGGCCAGCGAGACTCCAGCTTTACGCGCGGGAGATTGAATTGCTGGCAACTCGATGGAACTGGCTCTGCATCTTGTGGAGTGTCGCGTTTGTCCACTACGGTGCTGGCCGACCGTTGCCTGGCTCTATCAAAAGTTGCAGTCTGCCATTCGCATCCGATCTTGTCCGTCTGCGATCGACCTACGACTCCGGCCGGTCCGCTCGTTGACCCGGTAAGCACCTTTGATCCATTGACGTGAATGCAGCGCGGAGGGGTGAATGAGTACGCTGGTGGCGGAGCAGCAATTAACCGAGCTGTGGGAGACTCCGAAGACCGTCTACGGTTGGTTCGCAAGCGTGGATCACAAAGATCTCGGCATCCGCTATCTCGTGACCGCTTTCGTCTTTCTCATCATTGGCGGCCTGGAGGCGTTGGTCATGCGCCTTCAGCTCACGCGGGCCAACGAGGCGCTGCTGAGTCCAGAGGTCTACAACCAGCTCTTCACGATGCATGGCATCACCATGATCTTCTGGTATGCATCGCCGATCCTCTCCGGCTTTTCGGTCTATCTCGTTCCTCTCATGACAGGGGCTCGCGACGTCGCGTATCCCAGGTTGAACTCCTTCACTTACTGGTCGTTCTTGTTTTCAGGAATCCTGCTGTACATAGGCCCTCTGATAGGACAGGCCCCGCATGCCGGCTGGTTCTCTTACATGCCGTACACCAACATCCTCTACTCGCCCACGCATGGTATGGACTTTTACGCCCTCTCCATCATCATGCTGGGCATCTCGACCACGGGAGCAGCAATTAACTTTATCGCCACCATCCTGTGGTTCCGCGCCCCGGGCATGGCGATCAGCAAGATGCCACTTTTTCTTTACAGTACCCTTACTATCTCTTGCACCATTCTCTTCGCGATGCCGGCGCTGACTGTGGCCTGCATCTTCCTCGAACTGGAACGGCGCTGGGGCATGCACTTCTTCGATGTGGCCAGCGGCGGCACTCCGCTGCTTTGGCAGCAGTTGTTCTGGTTCTTCGGGCACCCCTGGGTATACGTCATCTTCCTGCCTGCAACCGGCATGGTGTCCATCATTATTCCAGTCTTCTCCCGGCGTCCGATCGTTGGCTATCCCTATGTCGCCATGTCCACGGTTTTGACCGGCGTGGTCGGCTTCAGCGTATGGCTACACCACATGTTCACGGTGGGCATGTCGGAGTTAACGATGAGCTTCTTCAGCGCCGGCAGCATGATGATCTCGCTCTTCACCACCATCACGATCTTCGCCTGGCTGGCGACCGTATGGAAGGGTCGTCCGGTGGTCACGGCGTCCATGTTGTATGCTCTCGGGTCCGTGGCCCTGCTGGTGATTGGCGGACTGAGTGGCGTGGTGACGGGCATCATCCCCGTCGACTGGCAACTGCATAACACCTACTATGTCGTCGCCCACATTCACTACGTGCTCATCGGCGCGAACGTCTTTCCAGTCTTCTCCGGGCTTTACTACTGGCTGCCCAAAATGACCGGCCGCATGATGAACGAACGGCTCGGCAAATGGAGCTTCTGGGTCATGTTCATCGGCTTCAACCTCGGGTTCTTTCCCATGCACATTGTTGGGCTCATGGGCATGCCGCGACGCATCTATACCTATTCCTCTGACCTAGGCCTGCAGCCGATGAATGAGTTGATGACCTTCGGCGCCTTCCTGTTAGGGGTGGGAATTTTAATCAGCATCCTCAACCTGTTTTACAGCCTGCGCCGCGGCAAGATCGCCGGCAATAATCCATGGAATGCCGACGGGCTGGAGTGGGCTATGTCCTCGCCGCCCCCGGACTACGAGGTTCTGCACATCCCCGCGGTCTCCACCAGGCACCCGCTTTGGGATGATTTTGAGGAGGATGAGGACCCGGGCGATCTGCGCGTGCTCTCGCAGGCGAGGCTGAGTATCACGTCGACGCTGCTGGATGCAGTCCCGCAGGCGGCAGCAACCATGCCCAACCTTTCGTTGGTTCCCATGTTTCTCGCGCTGGCCCTCTTCGTCTTCTTTTTGGCCATGGTTTTTCAACTGATGTGGATTTGCCTTGCGGGTCTGATGGTTACGTTTCTACTCGGTTGCATGTGGCTTTGGCCAAGGCCGATCAAGGGGCACTTATGATCTCGCTCGCGACACCACCCGCGGCGCCCGAAGCGCCTCACACCGGCATCTGGCCGATTGAGAGGAATCGCGGCGTCAAGGCGATCTACATGGTCATCCTGACCGAGGGAACGCTCTTCATCTGCCTCTTCGCCAGCTACTACTTCCTTGGCGCTGACAAGAACCGCTGGGACACCGACACGCCGCCCAAATTGCTCAAGGCGTTCCTCATGCTGGCCATTCTGGTCAGCAGCAGCCTGGTGATCATGTGGGGGGAGAGGCTTGTCAAGCAGGGGCGTTATCGGCTCGCTCGCGGTGTGGTGGTGACGACGATCGTCATGGGCATCGTCTTTCTTGCGGTGCAGGTGTCGGAGTACATCGACCACTGGAAGACGCTTACTCCGCAGACCGACTCCTACGGCTCCATTTTCTACACCATCACTACATTCCATGCAGCGCACGTCATCATGGGCCTTCTCATGCTCGGGTATCTCGCACTGCTGCCAAACTACGGACCGACGCTGCTGCCTCCTCACCGTCCCTACCGCGTGGTGGCCTTGTACTGGCACTTCGTGGATATCATCTGGCTCTTCGTCGTTTTGCTGTTGTATGTGATCCCACACTTCCAAGTCTATGGCTTTTAACATGACAAACCCCATGAGCAGCGCGGAGACAGTCCCCAACGGCCGTCTATGGTTCGAGTTCGCCGCCTCAGCCACTGCCTGGCTTTCCCTCGGTTGCCTCGACATGGTGATCGCATGGCGCGCCTGCGTTCATCAGGAACAGTTTGGCGGCCCAAGTTACCATCCAGTTGCGCGCATTCTCTACTTCGCGCTGTGGATCGTCTTATTCGCCCTCGCGACGCTTTCCGGCAGCATGTCTTACCGCAGTTGGCGGAGGCTATCGGGAGCAGCCGGGCTGCTGAGCGCGGAAGGCCGGGAGCGGAAGGAATTTATGTCGCTCTGCGGGCTCTTCATCAGTGTGACGCTTGGCTTCGGCTTCGTATGGATGTGCATTCCCCTCTTCATGCTGCAAATGTGTGCGAGGACGCGATGAGTCACCCACTTCAACAATCGGTCATCGTTGCGCTGGCTGCTTCCTTAGCAGCGGGCTGTGGCTTGCTGACGGGATGCATCGGCAACGAACCGATGGGCGGTTATCAGCCCGCGATGAGCGGCAACCCGGCTGCGGGCAAGGCTCTGATTCAAAGCTACGGATGCGGCTCCTGCCACGTGATCCCCGGCATTCGCACCGCCCGGGGCATGGTCGGGCCGCCTCTTCTCTACTACAGCCGCAGGACCATCATCGCCGGCGAACTTCCGAATTCGCCGGCAAACCTGGTGGCCTGGATCAGGAACCCGGTAGCGATTGAGCCGGGAACCGCAATGCCCGACCTCGGGGTGACCGACAGCCAAGCTCATGACATGGCTGCGTACCTCTACACCTTGCGGTAGCGCAGGATCGAGTGCTTTAGCTTGGACAAAGGAATTCATGGGTCGCCTTGGTAAATTTGTTTCGCCGCTCTTAGCCATGTTTCTGGCGGGTTGCGCCTCGTTGCAATCCACTTCCAACACCCATGGTCCCGCCGCGAAGAATATCGCCCATCTCTCGCATGCAATGTCGATCACCTTCGTGGTTACGATTGTGGTGATGTGGGCACTACTGGCCATCGCTCTCAAAAAGAATCATGGCAGCCTGCAGGAACATATGCCCATCGACGTCGGCGGCGGTCAGGCCTGGGTAGCCATCGGCGGCATAGCCGTTCCTCTGCTCGTGCTCTCCGTCTTCTTCTTCCTGGGCCTCGACCTGCTCACGGATTTCCCCATTCATGGCGATCATGGCGCCATGAACATGGGGGCGATGACGGCCAGGTCGAAACCGGATATCTTGATCATCGGGCACCAGTGGTGGTGGGAGGTTCACTATCCTGGAGATGGGGGTCAGCAGGTCATCACCGCCAACGAGATTCACATTCCCGCGCATCGCCCCGTCAATATCGAACTTCGCACCGCCGACGTCATCCATTCGTTCTGGGTTCCGAGTCTCCACGGCAAGGTCGACCTCTTACCTGGAAATGTCAACTTCATTCGGATCGAAGCCAGCGAGCCCGGCAGCTACGTCGGTCAGTGTGCTGAGTATTGCGGCAAACAACACGCGAATATGCGCATTCTAGTCATCGCGCAAGAAGCCCCGGCCTTTGCGGAGTGGCTTGCCAATCAAGGCAAGCCCGCGGTGGAACCCACGAATCCCGACACGGTAATGGGTCACGATGCATTTCTGGCAGGTCCTTGCTCCCAATGTCATACGGTGCGCGGGACTCCGGCGACGGGCCGGTTCGGGCCGGATCTGACCCACATCGGCAGCCGCAAGGAGATCGGCTCCGATACTTTTCCCAACAACAATGCTTATCTCGAGGGCTGGATCACGAACGCCCAAGCGCTCAAGCCAGGATGCAAGATGCCGGAAATCACCCGATACAACGGAGCGCAGCTTCGCTCGGTCGTCGCGTATCTGCGTCAGCTTCAATGATGAAAAACCTGCTTTTTTCTCCTACTGGCATTCTCTTCAGGGAGAAAAGGGCGACTACCGAGTCACCGCCACATCTCGCGTAATGCAAGCGAGATGTGGCGCAATACGTATCCGAGATGAACAAGCAGGAGACTTTACGCCTTTCGTTTGAGTACAAGGACCGCCGCTGCAAGGACAAACACGGCTCCGGCCACTTTAGCGATCGTGCGGCCGGTTTGCCGCTTTGCTTTGGCCGGCTTAGGCTCTTCTATCTCGAGGGCAAGCCGCCAGTCGCGCGCAGAACTCTTGCCCGCCTCGACCCAGCCGTAGCGAGTGAAGAGAGAACCGGCGATCCCCGCGCAGGCGGCAAGACGACGCAGCGTGGGGCGGCGGCCAGGCAGCAACGAACCAAGGCGCAGCAGGAGCGGAACCGGACCAGAAAGCCACGCACCCGCGCTGATCAGAACTCCGCTGCTCCCATGCTTCAACGGGTTAAGCGCGCGCGACTGCGACACCGAGATATCGAGCGTCTCCCAACTCTCCATCGACGCGCTGAGCAAGCCCAACAGATTGAGCGCGCGACTTTCCTCATGGCCCATCAACTCAAGAATGCTGGCGCCGGATTGCAGGCCCGACATTCCGAAATGCCCCGGGAGCGAGGCGGCGCGAGCGTTCCACACAGGGATCGCTGTTGTGGCCAACAGAACCCCGGTGTAGTTATGGAAGGGCATGCCGAAGATCACAGAGCCAACGCGCCCCACGCCGCGAAGCAGATGAATGAGGAGGTTCGCTCCCCAGAGGTGTTCCATAGCGTCGGCGGCGGAAGAGGAGAACGCGAAAACCGAGAAGCCAGACAGTATCCAGGAACCCATCGACATCGTGCTCTGCGGTTTGAAAACGCGCAGCATATGGAGGAAGCGGCCGGGCCTGCCCAGGTCAGTGACCAGCAGCGCGCCTGAGAGAATAGTGCCTGCGAGCGCCAGCCAACGCGCGTCCCTGGCGAGCTTTTCCTCGCCGCTGATCACATCTGCAAGGGATCCAACGACTCCCAATGATCCGGCGGCGCCACCCACGAAGAAATAAAACGGAATCAGCGGGGTCCACTGCGGCTCCTTCAGGAGTGGCTGCTGATAGTAGCCATGCTCGCGCGAGGCGATCGGAAAGGGAGAACCCTCAGGGCGCACACCCGGGTCGTTTACCCGGCCTTTGAACTCCGCTTCGCGACGAATGGCGAGCAGGTTTTCCTCGCGTCGGTCCACTAATTGACCGGCCAGAAGGCGAATCTCAGACATGCATCTCCTCCTTCCGTCCGCTACGTGCGGCAAGGAACGCAGCTGCGACTCCGGCGAGCAGAAGCAATCCATCGCGCGCGGCCGATTTCCAGCCATCGCGCAAATAGATGGTGGGCACCTCGGGATTGGGAGGCAGATTATAAGTCTCGGGTTCTCCGCGGATCAGGAACAAAGCGTGAATGCCTTTGACGCTGGTGTGTGTCGGGTTGTAGATAGTCGCATCCGTCATGCCGCGGTCGTGAAGCACAGCGAGCCGCTCGGCTGCCTTCGCCTCAAGCGTCTCCAAAGCTCCGAACTGGATGGACTGCGTGGGACATGCTTTCGCGCAGGCAGGTTCGAGCCCTACCTTCTGGCGATCGGTGCAGAAGGTACATTTGAAAGCGCGGCCGTCTTCCTCGTTCTTCTGCACCACCCCGAACGGGCAGGAGACGACGCAGTAGGCGCAGCCGTTGCAGATGTCCGGTTGCAGAAATACCCCACCGAACTCCGTACGCACCAGCGCACCCGTTGGACACGCCTCAAGGCACCCGGCGACCTCGCAATGCTTGCAGACATCGGACGAAAAGTCCCAGCTGTTGTGATGGGGAGAGTTGCCGCCAAGCCCCGGAATTGGCGAATCTTCCACAAACTTCACGTGCCGCCACGTCGAGGCGCCCAGCGCCACCGTGTTGTCATAAGAAAAGCCGGAAAGTTTGTAGCCATCGGCTTCGAGCTCATTCCATTCCTTACAAGCCACCTCGCACGCCTTGCAGCCGATGCAAATCGTGGAGTCGGTGAAGAAGGCCGTAGTCTCTCCCGGCCGCACTTCGAAGTTTCCCATCTTGTCGCTCATGCGCGCTCCTTCAGAAAGCGTTTCAGTTCTTTGAGCGCCGCGGGGCCCTGCTTGCGACGGCCCGGAAGCAGATTGCAAACCAGCGCCTTCGATTCCATGATGCGCACGTTCGGACTTTCAGAGATCGCCAGCAGGTCGTTGACAACATCTCCGGTGACAATTCCCTTCCAACCAAAGTGATACGGCAGACCAACCTGGTGGACGATTCTTCCATTCACCGTGAGTGGCGCCATTCGTTCAGTCACCAGGGCCTTCGCGGAGAGCAGTCCGCGCGGCGAATAGATGGTCACGCATTCGCCATGCTTGACCCCGCACAAGGCAGCGAGTTCCGGCGAAATCTCGGTGAAGAGTTCCGGCTGCAGTTCGGCCAGGTGGCTCAGGCCGCGCGACATGCCTCCGGCGGTGTGATGTTCGGTGAGGCGATACGTGGTGAGGACGAATGGAAAGCGCGGGTCGTCCGGTGAATGGGCGTACGGATTGTCTGGGCGTTCTTTCCTATGCGCTGGAGGATTGGTCTGCTCCTCTGGGTAGACGGGGTTGTGGACGAGCGACTCCAGCGGTTCGAAGTGGGTCGGTAGTGGACCGTCCTTTAAACCGCTGGTGACGAAGAGCCAGCCGCGGCCATCACCGTGCAGGGTAAACGGCTTGTCGCCATCCAGCGCCTCCAGACCGCGCTTACTCGCATCGCCCTTGTGATCGGGCGGCATGTCTGGCTTGAAGTCGCTGACATCGTCCCCCACCCATTTCCCTTTTTCGCCCTGGCTGGAATCCCACCAGACCAGCTTCTTGCGATCGCTCCATGGAGTGCCGTCGGGCTTCGCAGAGGCCCGGTTATAGAGAATGCGGGTATCTTTCGGCCACGCGAAGCCCCATCCATGGCCCAGGGAATCGTGGGATTCGCGGGTATTGGGGAGGTTCTTGTCGGGTGATGGCATGAGCCCTGAGTAGATCCAGCAGCCGCAGGCGGTCGAACCATCCGGCTTCAACTCGTCATAGGTCTTGACGTGAGTCTTTGAGTCCCAGTGGTAACCGTTGATCTCCGCCAGAATGGCTTCGGCGACGGGCTCGGCCACAGCGCCCTCGGTGGGATAGCTCCACGTCAGGCTGTTGATCGCGATGTTCTTCGGTCCCGGGGCACGGGCAGCTTTTTCCTTCATGCGCAAGCCAAGGTGATACATGAACCAGCTCTCGCTGCGCGAGTCGCCGGGTGGATCGACAGCTTTGTTATGCCACTGCACGAGACGCTGCGTATTGGTGAAACTACCGCTCTTCTCGGCCTGACCGGCGGCGGGCATGAGAAAGACTTCGGTGGCGATGTTTTCAGGCACCAACTCACCGCGTTCAACTTCCGGCGAATCGAGCCAGAAGCTCGCAGTCTCGGTCTCGATCATGTCGCGCACGACCAGCCATTTCAGATTTGCCATGGCCGATCGCTGCAGCCGGCCGTTGGGTGCGCCGACCGCGGGGTTCTGGCCCATGACGAAGAGCCCATCCATCTTTCCGTCCGCCATGTCGAGCCAGTAACCGAGCTCAGAGTGGTCGGCCGTCACCCGCGGCATCCACTGAAAGCCCCACTCGTTTTCTGCAGTGGCCGCATCGCCGTACCAGGCCTTCAACAGAGAGATGATGTACGCGTCGAGGTTCGCCCAGACACCGACCCGATCGGTGTGTTTCTCGATGTACTCGCTGAGAGTGGCCGAGTCCGCTTCAAAGAACGGCATAGCAAGGTAGCCGGGCAAAATGTCATAAAGTGTGGGGATATCAGTAGAACCCTGAATCGACGCATGCCCGCGCAGGGCGAGGATGCCGCCGCCGGGCCGGCCCATGTTTCCCAGGAGAAGCTGAAGGATCGCAGCGGAACGGATGATCTGGACTCCGGTTGAGTGATGAGTCCATCCGACGGCGTAGCAGATGGCAGCGGTCTTGTCGGGGCCGGAAGCATTCGTAAAAGCCTCGGCCACTTCGAGGAATACCTCCTGCGGCATGCCGCAGCCTTGCTCCACCATCTCCGGAGTGTAGCGAGAGAAATGCCGCTTCAGGACCTGGAAGATGCAGCGTGGATTCTGCAGGGTCGGGTCAGTCGTGTACTGATGCGTGTTACCGGCTTCGCCGCCGCGGTCCTTGGCGTGACCACCGTCCGCTGGGTGATGCCCGGGCGCATATTTCGAGGGATCACGCTTGGGCTCCGAACCTTCGTAGAGCCAGGTCTCCGGACTGTACTGCTTCTTTTCCGCGTCCCAGCCGGAGAAGAGTCCGTCAAGATCCTCCGTATCGCGATAATCCTCACGCAGAATCGTTGAGGCGTTGGTGTAATGAAGAACGTAGTCCTTGAACCACTTGTCGTGCTCGATGACGTAGTGGATGAGTCCGCCGAGTAAGAGAATGTCTGTACCCGCCCGCACCGGCGCCCAGATATCAGCGCTAGCGGACGTCCGCGTAAACCGTGGGTCGACATGGATGACCTTGCCGCCGCGCTCGCGCGCTTCCATCACCCACTGGAAACCGACCGGATGCTGCTCCGCCATCGAGGAACCCATGATCATGATGGCGTCTGAATCTGCCAGCGAGGTAAGTGCCGTCGTCGCGCCGCCCCGCCCTACCGTGGTGCCCAGACCGGGCACCGTAGAGCTGTGTCATATTCGGGCCTGGTTACTGACACAGACCAAGCCTAAACCTCCGCTGAATAATTTCTTGATCAGGTAGTTCTCTTCGTTATCGAGCGTCGCTCCGCCCAGATGAGCCACCTTCGTGGTGTTCATCACGGCTTCGCCTTCTTTCGACTCGACGAAACTGTTATCTCGTGACTCCCACAGCCGGTCGGCGATCATGTCCATCGCCTGCTCGAGCGGCAACTCTTCCCACTCTGAGCCGTAGGGCCGCCGGTATTTCACCTTCTCAATTCGGCTGGGAGCAGTATGCAGCTGGAAGGTGTTGGCGCCCTTGGGGCAAAGATGCCCACGAGAGATCGGCGAGTGCGGGTCTCCCTCAATCGAGATCAGCTTGCCCTCTTTGTGATAGATCATCTGCCCGCAACCCACCGCGCAGTAAGGGCATATGGAACGCGCAACCTCGGCGCCCGCCGTTTTCGGCTGCAGCGTTTTGGTGCGCTCGCTCCAGGATTCGGACCCGTTGCCGTTGGAGCGATTTTTAATCTGCTGATAAACGGGCCATTTCGACAGAAGGTGTTTGATCATGATCTACCCCGGACGCGGCTACGACCCGATGAGGCTCGGGCCGGGCACTGTGCTCTTTGGGACGCCCGCTGACTAAGAAGGGTTGTGCAGCCCAACGCTGGAGTCACGCAGTTTTGCTAAAGTAGGATCCGGGTCGCGCCCTCTCTGCGTGTGATTCTCTGCCGGTCAAGGTGCTCGAGCAGGGGAATGGCTAATTTTCTCGAGAGCCCGGTGATCTGCTTGAGCCGGCCGACGTCCAGCGTCTGGCCTTTCAAACTGCGAATGGTCTTCTCCAGACCTTTGATCGCGAGATAGTGGATGAAGACGTCATCGGTCGCTAGCTTGATCAAAGTCTTATCGCGCAGCAACAGAGTGATGTACGCTCGCGCATCCTTCTCACTCAAGCGCAACGCGCGCATGGCCTCCGCGAGTGTCGAGGGCAAGCGGCACCCCCGAAGAGGGCTCGATATCACACCGGGCGAAGCCCAGATCGACCGTGATGCCGCGGCGTTTCTCCTCCGGCAGCCGGTCGGTGTCGATGCCGGTCAGCGCGCCAACCAGCAAAGTCTTGCCGTGGTCGATATGACCCGCGGTACCCACGACGATGGAGTGTTGCGTCTCAGCAGTATGGATGCCCTGGGCGATCTCCGTTCGTGCGTGCGCCAGTTCTGCTCGGGCGGCCTGCGACAGTGCGACCCGAGGGTGCAATTCCATGAGAGCGAGAAACTCAGGCCGCCGCAATATCTCATCCAGAGACGGCAGAAGACGATAGAGCTGCTCGGGCGCAGTTTGTTCATGGATCATGCTTCACTTCGGAGGTCAGGTTGGCGATGGCAGGTCAACTTGATTAACGGTGTTCGTTTTGCAGAAGAATCTTTTGCGAGCACGCAGCCAATGCGTGCGGCCGAAAGACCAGCGGCCAGCAACTCGGCCAGCAGCAGCCCTCCCACCGTCTGCGGATCATAGAGCAGCGCTCGCACTTCGTCGGCAATAAGCGTAACCCTCCGCGTCTGCTACGACGCACTCGGCAAAGTCGCGATTCGCCAGCAAACCCGCGGGTATAGCGCCGAGCCGGACCGCTTCAAGAGCTCCCGCAAGCAGCGGGATCGCGGCCACGTCGATCGCAAGCCGCGCGCCGCTTCCCAGGGCCATCTACCGGCAGTGGCCCATCAGTCCAAACCCGGTAGCGTCGGTCGCTCCATGCACCTTATAGCCGCGGGCCAGATCGATTGCGGTCTTATTGAGGGTCGTCATCGAGCGCACGGCGCCCGCCACCCAATCCGGGTTGGCTTTGCGCTGCTTGAGCGCGGTCGTGATCACGCCCGTCCCGACGGCCTTGGTCAGCCGCAGAACATCGCCCGCCCGAGCGCCCGAGTTCGTCAACACCTGGTCGGGATGAATAAAACCCGTTACCGCATAGCCGAACTTCATCTCGACATCACGCACACTGTGGCCGCCCACCACAGTACATCCGGCTTCCTGCATCTTCGACAAGCCGCCCAGCATGATCCGTTCCAGCACATCGAGATCCCCGTCTTGCGGGAAGCACAACATCGAAAGCGCGGTAACCGGTTTGCCGCCCATGGCATACACGTCGCTCAGGGCATTCGTGGCTGCGATCTGTCCGTAGGTGTAGGGATCGTCGACCATAGGGGTAAAAAATTCCACGGTCAGCACCATGGCCAGATCCGCGGCAATCCGGTACACTCCCGCGTCGTCGGCCTTGTCGAAGCCTACCAGCATATTCGGGTCGGTCTGGACAGGTAGACGAGTCAGCACGGCGTGAAGCAGACCAGGCGGCAGCTTGCTCGCGCAGCCGCCGGCCTTCACCTGCTCAGTCAGACGCACGGCGGCGACCGGGCTTGCGTAAACTCCAACTTTTTATTCCCATGCGCTCCTTCAGTTGCTTTGCATCACAGGCACAGATGCAATCTCCTGGATAGATGGAAGCGCTCAGGAATCCGGTGATCCTCCCGGTCTTCAAAACCGGTGGTCGTCCTTCACGGGCAACGGTGTGTTCGACTCACACGCGCTTCCGCCACCTCATTTGCGGAGCTTGGCAAACGCACATAAGCACGGCAGTGTGCCCAGGTAAGGGACGAAGATCATGATCCCGGTGATCAGAACCAGCGTGCATGCCGCGCATACTTGAGCGACGGCGGCCGGCGAACTCGCAAACCATCGCACCATCTGGTATCACCGTCTACCCCTTTCGGTGCCGGTGTCGTTGGACCAAAGCCCACAAGGCGATCAAGATCGCCGCCATTGCGAGTAATATCAGGCCGGTCCGACCCATGAAATGAACAAGCCACGATAGCCGGTTTCCGAAAAAGTAGCCGACCGTGCAGATCAGGGCGACCCAACAGGCAGCTCCCAGTGTGTCGAAAAGCAGGAAGCGAGGCCAGCTCATGCGCAGTGAACCTGCTACCAGACCGTTCAGCACCCGCAGCCCCGCAACGAAGCGTGCGCAGAACACTCCCACATCCCCGTGTCTGCTGATCAAGTCCCGGCCTCGCTGAATGATTCCGGGCCCGATGTGAAACTTTGCACCATAGCGATCGAGCACAGGCTGGCCACCCCGGCGCCCCACATAAAAACCGATGTTATCGCCGACAGACGTAGTACAGAAGGCCACGAGTGCGACCCATCCAATGTTTAGTCCGGTTGAACGCGCGGCGAGCGCGCTGGCGATGAGAAGCACGGTCTCTCCGGGCAAAGGGACGCCGGCACCTTCGGCTAGGAGCCCGACAAACACCGCCAGGTAGCCATAATGAATGAAGATATCGGTAAGGCGACCCAGAGAAATGAGGTGCATTGTTCGTCAGATGCCAGTTTCGATCCGTCGCGCTCCGCGGTAGGCCATGCTGCCGACCTCACTGACTCCAGGGCACGCTTGCGCGCAGGTCGGTCTTCCATCACTTAGGTGATGCGAGCCTTCTCTTGGAGTAATCGCCTGCGCAAAGCGATAATCCCGACAGGGGGTGAGCAAGAGACTCAATTCCCTGTCTTTCCCTCATTGACGAAGAGATACCTCATCCATGGAGAATTTTCTGCGACCGCAACTGCGGCGGAGAGGTTTATCCATGCAACGAGGAAGCTCGGTCAAGGCAGAGCGAAGGAATGGTCCAGATGTTTGGCAGTTCAGGTGGCCTGAGAAAGATGGAGATGGAAGGCGTGTCTAACGGAAACGGGTGATCGGAACGATCGAGCAATATTCCGACGCTGCTGCGGCTCAGCAGCTAGCGGCTAGAATCATAGGAAGACAAAAACCCCTCGTTTCTCGGCCAGCTCCGCCCATGACGATCACAGCGCTCTGCAAGCATTTCGAGCATCACGAGCTAACTCAGAGTGACACGTTTCGCAGTCATTCGACGAGAAGAAACTACATCTTCTATTTGAACAAGTGGATCATTCCGCGCTGGAAGAATCATGAACTCGCCAATGTGCGAACGGTGGAAGTGGAGGCGTGGCTCCGCAGCCTGCCGCTTGCCAGAAGCACTTGCGCGAAGATTCGAAACCTGATGTCTGTTGTTTTCAATCACGCCTGCCGGCATGACTTTTTCGACCGCAATCCTATTTCGTTGGTTCGACAAAGCGCGAAGAGGCGGAAGGCTCCGAACGTCCTCACGCCTGCTGAGACCAAATCACTTCTAG